>CAWIVE010000003.1:0-2163484 GCA_963839545.1 uncultured Actinomycetes bacterium | reverse complement strand
GAATTATGTGCCAGTGCCGAGTCCGTGACCTTTGGCGCGCGCCAAAAACAAACCCTTGGGCCGGCCACGTTTTGGTGGCCTCAACTACAAGGCTGCGCTGTGCCGTTGTTTCCTAGCGGTTTTATCGAGCAACCCCTTTGCCGTCTGAAGCACAAGATTCCGGTGTGGAAGTACGGGTAGCGCCAGCGCTGCTTCGGAGGCGCGTTAGCGGCATCGAGCGCCGGCTCTCCAACGGGTCACCGCACGGCGCCTGGTTGAACTCCCTCGGCTACTGAGGCCGCTCAGAAAGACAAAGCGCGATGAGCCCAGAATGGTTATGCCGCCGTGAAGACGAAACTACCGGCGCCGCCAAAAGCCGCGCTGCCAATCGGCCGCCGCACAACGCATCGGTCATCCACCGTGAAAATTGTACAGAAAGTATTTAAAAACCGGCGTGATTGGCCACAGCGATAATTAAGAGCCGTTGGTAAGCTGGCTTGGTTGCAGGTCGGGACTCGGATGCCTCTCTTCGCGGCGCATTCTACCGGTGCTGCCATGTTCGCCGATGAATCGAAAGACGAGGCAGTAGCGCCGATGATAGGTTCCGGAATTGGTCCAATCGGCCCGCTACCTTGCATTGCGGCACCCCAATTGTTAAGCCGATTGGCCTGTTACCAGGAGGCTATTGATAGCATTCCGCAATGTCCGATCTGCTGGATGGAGGATGAGCTCCATGCTGACCTCTCGGCAAATCCGGGAGAAGAAGAACCGAACCGGCACGTCTGCACCCTCCATGGAGGCCATGTCTTCGGCGGTTAAGGGACGCTGATTGGAGCACGGCGGTAACAGACGATCCGGTGACGGGCTGCTGAAGGAGCAGAGCTGCGAATTTGCCCTCCAAGCCTCCCAATTGGCGGTGCCGGGCGCACGACACCCGCGAATATCTTCCAGACGCCTAGCGTGAAGGTAAGAAAATGGTTCGCTTCACGGGCACGACAGACCAACAACTGCAGCAGCTAGCCGACCATCTTGCTGATCGTGTTTTAACCCTCGAAAGGGAGGTGCACGCGGATCGCCTCCTACTTCATCAACTTATAACGATATTGTTGCTTCAGCATGTCGTCGAGAAGGACGAATGGCAGGGCATGTTGCGAGATTTGGAAAAGCGCGTGCGCTTACGTGGTCATGGCTCTGCGGAAGACCTTTATAAGATGCTTGAAATTGTAAAGTCATTTCAGGCGGACGATCGACCAGCTTTTGAAGTGATATCCGGGGGCAAGGCGCCTTAACTCGGCTGCTTTCGCCTGCAGTGTAAATCTGCGGTGTGCTCAATGCGCTGCAGTGACCGCTAGGAGCGAAATCATGCGATTGGTGTCTCGCCTTTCGTCGCAATGGCTTACGGTGTGCGGCGTAGCGGGTAGCTGGTCAGAACGGAAGGAGTGAATTTTTCCGCAAGCGATTATTGGATATCGGGGGTATCAGCGACGAGTCACGCGGCGGGCAGCGGCGAAGGCATTAAGGTTGAATCATGCCCGACGACAAACTCGTGCTGGTTTTGGTAGCGCTCGGAGTAGCAATGGGCGGTTCCGCCATGCTCTTCGCAGTGCGAAGCTTCGCCGGTCTTTGACTGGGCTATTTGACGCGACGCTAGGCTTTCCGAGGCCAGTAGATCGGGATCATACCGAGCACGACGAGTAGCATTCCGAACTCAGCCTCGACGTTTGGAAGATAGTCGGCGATCCACCAAGGAGTGGCGGCTTGCCAGTCGATAAAGGGCGGATGGCCCGTGACCAGAAATCCATACGTCCACAAGGCCGCTCCCGCTAGCGACAGTATCCAACCGACAAGAAGCAACTTGGTCAATCGAACACTCCTCCTTCAGTTCTTGCATTTGTTTCGCCGCGGGAAGACTGGCACAAAGTTCGCGGGTGTAGATTAGGGTGATTCCCGATTGACGGCCTGACAGGAGGACAGCTTAGTCTTAAGCGACGGAGGGGTTGAACGGAGCAAAATCGAGAGGGGACAAGCACTAAGCCGATTAAAGAAAATGATCGACCGACGCGAAATTCCTAGGCGCTCGCTTTGTTCACGCTTGGCCTAGGTCCGCGATGTCAATGGCAGCAGCAGCCCTTCTCGAATAGCTAGGTACCGAGGTCATCGATGGCGCAAGAAATGTTGGAAAAAGACTCGTTCTGGTCCGAGCTACGAGTTCTTGGCGAAGAGGAAGTACGAACCCGCGTTGTAATGAACGAATTTGGCCTTGGAAGCGCCAAGCGCAGCTTGGCCAAGGAATGGCTCATTCGCCAAGATCGAGATAGAAGCGAGGACGCTTGCCGTCAGCATATGCGGAATGCGCGAATTGCGAAGTTGGCCGTGTGGGGCGCAGCGGCCGCGACCGCTTTTGCGACTGCCTGTGGAATTGCTTGCATGGGGATGAGCCCGTAGCTCCCAGTGCGTCGGTCACACGTGAACCGGGCTGCCGGAAATAGGACTAGACGGTCCTGCCTTTGACCATTCTGGCGATGGCGACTACCGGCATCATCATGCGAGCCTTTGACGCCCCGCCCGCCCGTGCGATGTGGACGACTATATCTTCCGGGTTGGCATCGCCTAGAAAAGGAAAGGCGGCGGAAGGATTGGGTCATAGGCGCTCCACGAACCTGGTTCGCCGCTTCCGTTAGGCCGCAGTCACGGCCTTTTCGATGTCCGATGTGGAATGCCCCGTAAGGTCTTTCGTTATCTCGCCCTTCAATATAGCCGACAAGGCCTTATGGTAGTGCTTTCGCATTTCGCCCAAGGCTCGAGGCGCAGCCACTATAACAAGCCCGTCGATGCTGCCGCTGAGAACCTGTTGGTTGAGATATTTCACGACCCCGGCAGAAAACCCGTCCTCGCCGGGCTGGCCAGATTCAGGATTGGCCGAGCTGCTCTGACGGCCGCCGCTTGGGCGGGCCTCCGCGCTAATGGCGGGTAGGGGCAAGGCAGTCAGCTTAATCCCGGCTTCGTCGCCAGTATTCCGGAACAGATTCAATTTTTCGCCGTCGGCGACGGCAACAGTTGTGCCCTTGGGGAGCAGCATCGGAAGTCTCCGGATTGAGGCCGCACCGCAGCCAGGCCTATGAGTGACGGAAGTGACGCCTCCGCGCTTTCCCCGAAGACGGTATATATATAGATCCATCTCAGGCGCGCGTGTGCCTTGATTTTGAGCCAATCAGGCGCAGGAACTGAATATAGCTCGCGTCTTCCGCCAAACGCGGGAGGCCTGCGCCCGTTCCCGACTCGCTGGCGCGCATCTTTGGTCGGCGATGGGTGTCGAGGTAGCCCGACAGGCAAACTCTCGTCCTTGGCCTTCCCTCAGTCAGCACGGGACATCGTGCTTCCGCACACCCGGTGAATTGTTCCGACACTGTATTGTGAATTCGGAGGACATTGCGGAACGACGCGTGAACTTAATGCGCATCCTTTGGATTGACCGGCGGCGGCGCGTCGAGCGGAGCGATGCCGTAGGTAATCAGCGCATGGATGAGGATCATGCGAACGGCCTGCTCGCGCGCGTCAGAGGCCGGCCCTGCTCGGCTATGAATTTGTCGAGCGCGGCTAGGACATCCGGATCGAAGTCGATGCTGAGCGTTTCACGGTTGGTCGTCATCGTCTCGGCTTCCCATGAGCCATCCGAGAGCACGTCGATCTAGGAAGCGATGTGATTCTGGACGGTCGCGATCATTTCGTCGAGGTCGGCGATCAGCTTTCGGGCGTGGGCCTTCACCTCTTCTGTGGTGTCGCGCATTCCGCTGCGAAAACCAATCTTCTCTCGCTCGATGGCGTCAAGATACATCTGCTGCGTGACGCGCTCTTTCTCCAAGTGCGTCAGGTACAACGCGACGATGTCGATCATTCGTTATCCCGGTAGTGCCATATGAAATTACTTCGAATTCAGTCATGCGGGAAGCTGAGCCAAAAGCCCGCCGCCATCCCCATAGGCAATGCCGCAGTCAAAAGCAGGAATAAGAACCACAAAGTCCGGTCTGACATGTCTAACAAAACGCTCACCATAGGTCAGCGTTCCGCGAGTTGCTTCTGTGTGGCGAATTCCTATTTGGATATCAGGCGCGTGTCAGGCAACCCTAGATCGATCGAGGTATTATAATAAGGTTTGGGGCAAACCGCAGTTACCCCGGACAGCGAAGGGCCGTCCCGCGGTTTCCCAAAACGCTGCGGGGCGGCTCCTCCAGCTTAGTCCGCCACTAGATTGTGCTTCTTCTGTGGCATGCGCTTTCCACCGCCTTTCGCGAGACCGGGACGGTTCCCCGCTAAGCCGATCCGACCTGATAGGACGCTTCAGCACCAAGGCCGCGGCGTCGGCGGACACCTCGTGGCGCCACAAATGAAGCCCACCGCCAGGCCCTCGCCGATTAGCGTCGAACCAACATCCTCGCCATCGGCAGGCCGCCGCGATATAGGCGGTGGTGGACAGGCCAGCGCTCGTCGCGATCGTCCAGCCGCTGCGTATCAGTTCTTGCAGCCGGGCTTTCGCTCGTTCGCCGAGATCGGCCTCTTCGGCGCACTGCGCCTCCCGCGTCTCGGGCGCATTGAACCCGACAAGTCGAACGGTTCTGCCCGTCGATAGATCCCGGATGGTATCGCCGTCGATCACGCTCAACCGTACGACTGATTCCTGGGAGGGAGCTGCAAGCCGGTGGACCGTTGGCATCGTTCGGCTGGGAGCTAGAAAGAAGCCTACCGCCACTGAACCCAGCACTCCATAAGCACAGAGCAGCAAGACAGGTTTGGCGATCGACCTTCCTCGACGACGAAATGGAAGAACGGTCGGCATTCGCGTTAATCCGCATCCGAGCTGAGACCGGAAACTGGCTCCAACTCGTATCCCCATTCATCGAAGTGGATGCCGAGGCGAGCAGCGTCATCAGGCGTGAGCCATCGCATCTCATCCGGCCCCATTTCGGTCATGTATGCAATCGCACCCGTCTTGAAGCCGAGTTGGTTTAGATAGCCTCCTGTCACCGCGCTCCCGACCGAGTCGGCGCGTCTGCTAAGATCATTCGCCCTCGTAGGCGCGTGAAAACCGATTGCCGCCCCTCGTTCGACAAGCCGACGACTCAGTCATTCATTGCACAGGGGCCAACTTGGTCGCCGGGCTATCCTTGCGGGTCCCGGTATTGGATTGGAGCAACTCGACCCGCTCGCATTTCGGATAGTTTGAAACACATGCGCGAGCACATTGCGGACGGTCCGGCGTCCCAGGCTTTGTTCGCTGATCGCATTCAAGTGCGCATAGCGCCAGACCCCTGACGCAATCCGCAGCGGCGGGAATGGAAAAACTGACAAGCATAAGCAGAGCGAAAGCGATCTGGCGTGACATCCATCACCCATCGTGCTGGCGATTGCTTTGATGAGATACCGAATAAGGAAGAGAGCGTAGCCATCCAGACATCTTACGGCGTCTTTTTTGTACGACTTGCGTTGCCAAAATTGCCGACGCCATCCAGCCCCTTTCCTCGCTTGGAGATGTCTTCCCGTGCATTGGTCATTTGCGCCGGCGCAGGTCGCGCCGCATTGCTGGCGCTGAGCGTCAGTGAATTTAGCGGCGTCGCACGCTTCCTCACACGCAACGAGCGTCGCTTCGCAGGCCGCTGCAATATCACCACTCGGGTTCGCAGTGTTATCTGCCGCGACCGGCGGTCGTTCCACCGTTGGCTCGTTGGACAGGACGCCACCGCCCTTACTGGCGACACTATCGATGCAAGCTTGGAATTTGTTCCCGCACCCATTCTTGCAGGTGTTGCTTTCCGGGCCCGTCATCACGGCTTTTTCGCAAGCATCCAGACAGGCCTCCGTCACCGCAGCGCAGGCGGCGCGAATGTCGTCTTTGGAGGGGGCTGACTTATTATCTGCCGCGAACGTGGCAACGGATAGAACAGCAATAAATCCGATGGCAAAGAGGCTGAATACTGTCGGTATGATTTTTCGCATTACCCGACTCCAATCCTAACCAGCTAAGCAATACAGTTTCACGTACGCATGATCAGAGGAAGAGCGAAGATTCTATTGTGGACGTTGTGCCAGGAAAGCCACACAAAGTTCCACGAACCGTCACCGCAGTGAATGCCGGCAACTGGCCGGTACAAACAAAACGGGTCCTGGCTTTCTGTGAGTTAGCGCGGGGCGTTGGCACAATCTCCGCTCGACAAGCATTCAGTACAGTCGCTGGCAAATTCTGTCAGGACACTCCAGTTATCCTCGCGCGGAGTCAGGTCAAATTCTTCGCCCGCAATCTTTAAGGCTAGCGGTACTGGCGCAGGGAGTCCCCTCATAGCATCGAAGATTTTCGAACCCTCCGAATATTCAACTGTCATATCCCACTCGCTGTTCATATCGTTGGCTGAGACGCTGACGCCACGGAGTGATAGCGGCACCTCGGTTGACGCTACGGTGAAGGTCATTTTTTTTCCGTCGTAAATCTCAGAGCCGATCAGTCGTTTCGCAATGATGTAGTTCAACGCATCCGACACAACGGTCAGCCCGTCGCAGGAAAGCCTGAATGCCACGCATACACGCGTGGGCTTGGCGTCAGGGTCACAGCCGGTAAAAGCCAACTGCCTGGGCTCGTTGTCTTCTGGAGCAACCAGCCACCACGGTTCCTGACGCCACTGTGCGGATGCCAGCCGATACCATTTCAGAAATTGCTCATCGCTTTGCGGTACGCCGTGACCGTACCGATACATGCTTGCGAGGCTGGATTGCGCTGTGAAATCTCCTTTCTCAGCCAGCGGCAGCCAGAGCTGAATGGCCAATGCATAATCACCACGCGAATAAGCGTCCTCAGCTTTCTGCATGGAAGAAAGCGCGGGTTCAATTGGGACTAGACCGACGCGAGGACGGGGGATTGGTGGTGGCGCGTCGGAAGCCGGCATCACGGTTGTTGCGGCCGCGCGACCGGTCTCTTTTCCGGTAGGGAAACTGGCGGGCTCATAATCATAATGCCAAGGCTCTGCGGGCGTCTCTAGCGGGCCGTCGAACGGAGCTTCCGAAGCCGTCACCGCGGCTTTCAGCTTTTCCGTCCACCCGCCCTTGTCCCAGACCTCTTTCACCGCTCCGGTGCCGGCGCCGGCGACGATACCGCCGCCTTTCTGGATCTGGAAATCGAAGGCCCGTGCCCGGCCATGGCGGGACAGGCCGGGCACGGCGAGAGGCACGGATCCCGACGGCTGCCAGTTGCTTAAGAAATCTTTGGCGTCGGCGGAAGTTGCGTCGGGTTTTGCCCCGAGCCATTTGTTGAAGTCGTCGCCGAGCTTGCTTGCTACCCTACCAACCGACGCGTTGCGGTTCCAACTATCTATCTGGTCATCGAGGCTGCGCACATTCGTATTCACCTTCAAGGAATACCCGTCATTCGCCTCTTCAAAGGCCTTGCGCACCTTATCGATGTCCGCGAGTGCGGTGGCGTACTCCGGCGATTGGACGTAGTCCTCGATCTCTTTCTCGGTCCAGCTCCAACGCTGCTCCAGGCCTTTTTCGCTCCGCAGATATACGCGAAGCGCAAGCAGGCGACGGCCACCTTCCGCGATCGATGCGAGAGCTCCACGCGCCGGAGCCGGGAGGGACGCCGTCAGGCTCGCTACCGGCCCCTGAGTCGGCTTTGCCAGCGCACCGGAACGCTCCCCCGCGATCAGCAAGGCGCTTGCGAACAGTGCGATACGGAGGAGGGTTCGCTCTCTGCCGTTACCGATGACTGTAGAGTCCTTATTCTTCGCGAAGGCCGCTGCGTATTAGCGGAGCACTAACGCTTGAGGACCGGAAAGCCTACGACCGCCAACACATATTGAGGATCGAATCGGCACGCTTCGGTAGGCGATCTGTGGGGTCTTTGCCACGCCTTCACCTTGTCGCGGTGTGGTTTGCTTTAGCCAACGGGCCACTCGCTATCAGGTTCCTCACCTGTTTAGTAAAGCGCTTTCCCCACGGGGCGGACGCATTGGGAATCAAAGAGGTGAGTCTGCCGGCTGGTTGTTCCTGAAGGCGACGGGGGAGTCCCTGAGGTGGATGTCCCGTGGGCGACGCGCTTGGCTTGCGGCCTGCGCATCCGACGACTGTTTGCGGGCCGTCGCCCCGCCGATCATCCGGTGGGGCACTGACACGCCCTTCTCGAAGGTCCGGCGATCATTCCGCTGCACCAAGTGCGGCGGCCGCCGCGGGAACTTCAGCGCATTTCTGCGCTTCCAGACCCCAGCCTTCATTACTGCGATCGGCGTTCGACCAAATTGATGATGGTGCGCCAAGCGGACTGGTCGGCGAAGTATCCGCGCCTTTCGTGATGCTGATCTCCAGCCGATCGGCACTCTCCTTGAGGGAGAGTGGCTTACGATCCTGATCGTCTCCACGAGACATAAGCGAGAACAGCTCGAGGCGACGGTCTGGATTAATTGGCCGGCGCCGTTTGACAAACGGGCCGCCGAAAATACTCTCACTTCTGACAGCACTTGATGCATAGCTTGCCTCGAGCGTGGAGTCCAAACGCCGATCCGAGCACATGAGTTCCAGAGAGAGTCGCGTCTGTTGGAAGCGCTAGACTTGTATCGGTCCTTGATGCCAGAGGCGATTGCCGCGGGCCTCGAGACCTTCGCCGGCCGACCCAACGTTGTCTCACGAGCTGGCGCCCGTCATCGGCATAGAATGTGACGTGTGCCATCGCCGTGGCCGAAACGATCGCGACAAGCTCCTCGCGAGGATCGGCGATCAAGTCGCGCCGGAGGTGCTTTGCATCATCGCTAAGTAGCGCGGATGCAAGATCGCGCTGCAGTCGTCGGAGTGGCGATGCCGGGCGCATTACCAGCCCCATTGCCTGCCGGAGACCTAGGAGGCGGCGATGTGATTCTGGACGGTCGCGATCATTTCGTCGAGGTCCCGTCCGGAAATAGCTGAGCTCCCGTCGTCGGACATTTTAGCAACTGGAGTTGGCCTTGATAGATCTCTCGCTTCGTGCCGCCAGGCATGGTCCGAAATCTCTTGGTTGCTATCGTCTATAGCATCGAACTTGCGAAGCCCCGGATTCCAACGGTGTTGGCCGCCACAGGCAGGACAATTGATGACCATCGCTTCTTTCACGCGGAGAAGCGCCTCATCCGGGATGACTTCGGTTTGAAGAACGGGACACATCGTTTTCTTGAAAGTGACCATCACAGCCCCCTGCGACAGACGACCTAAGAGTAGATGGCTCTACTTTCCGTTTCGGGGCCTATAATGCGTTCGTTAGGGTCGAGTTCCAATGCGGTGAGGCGGAATATTTCTTTGCGAGCACCCGCAACTCTTTCCTCCTGCAGACGCGTTTGAATCAGGGAGGCATTGGACGGCAGTCTTGGCGGGGCACTTCGCTTGAACAACGGCGCTCAGCAACAATTTCTTTGTTGCGCTCTCGCCTCGACCCCCAACGTCCCCCACCACACTTGGCCTTGTCGTTCGCCTGACGAGCAGGTCCTTTCATTTGCTCCCCTCTAGGAATATATTCACAGCGGCTAGTTAGGCGACTTGGGGCAGGTGAAAATATGGGGAAGAAGGACAAGCCTAGGGTGGGCCAAGGACCGACAAAACCCGGAGCGTTAAGCGTAGAGCGGCGCGAGGGCGAAACGGATGGTCATGTGCTCGCGCGCATCGCGCTGGACCCTGTCGCCCGGCACGGGGTGCTAGCCGGCACCTTTGCCGCGCAGGTCTTTGACGTGGACGAGCGCACGACCATCGCAGACGCCACCACCGTCATGGGTGAGGAAGTCGAAAAGGCCGCCAACGGCGACCTGACGTTTGCCAGCCGCATGCTCGCCGCTCAGGCGGTATCGCTGGACGCGATGTTCACGGAAATGGTGCGCCGCGCCGGCAACAAGATAGGTACGCATCCGGAGGGCATGGAGCGCTACATGCGGCTCGCGCTCAAAGCCCAGTCGGCCTGCAGGACCTCTCTTGAAGCGCTGGCGAAGCTCCATCAACCGCGCGAGCAAACCGTCAAGCATGTGTATGTCAACGAAGGCGGACAGGCGGTCATCGCCGATCAATTCCACCATCACGCCGGGGGAGTTAAAAATGGAAAACGCGTCGAACAATCCGATGCAACCGGAGCGCCTGGCGAGTGCGCCGCGTTGCCTTGCCCGGACCCGCTCGGGGAGGCAATGCCAATCGCCTGCCGTGAAGGGGAAGCGGCGATGCAGGATGCACGGCGGGACTAATCCGGGAGCACCGAAAGGCAACCGGAACGCCTGGAAGCATGGGTTCTATTCGGAAGCGGAGCGTGGCCGGCGTAGAGCCCTTGCATTGCTTCTTCGTTCGATGAATGACTCGAACCGAGTCCGCTAGCGAGAATCCCGCCAAACGGGGTCCCGATTGTCCGTGGCCATCGCTCTGCCTCGGAGAGACCGTTAGTTACGATACCGATCTCATCCGCTATTTAATGTTCAATCGCTATCGTCAATTGACAGTTCAACCATGGCTCGACACTAGACCCAACCGACCAGGCCACCATGCCTGCACAATTTGTGTCGCCAGTACGTGGACGCTAAGCGCGTCTAGTAAAACATTACGGGCTGGAGTTCGTATTTTTTCCCGGAACCCGACTCCCGATTGATAGTGGGTATGTCCTTTTCCTGCACAGGGGCATCGGCCGCGGACATGCATTCTTCGTAAAGCTTTTCGCAATCAGCGTAACATTTCTTCTCTTCGCTTACGTCCTTGCATCCCTTGTAGCAGAGCCCGTCTGCATCTGACAGTCGTCATAGCGTTCCTGGGACCTTTTTTCCCGACCACGAAAACAGCTGAAGCGGAACCAGTTGCGAAAAGCAGGAGGGTGGTTCCGAGGGCTAACTTGCGAACCGTCATCGCACTTCCTCCAAATCTTCTCGAGTTACCTTTCCGCGCAATCTAGCGCTGAAACTCTGTTCCGGCTGAGGCGTTCCTTAACGACCACGCCTCATAAAACCGTAACTCATCGACAGACTTCCGATTATTCCTGAGTGGTAACCCCGCGGCGGCCATCGGTGAATTCAGGGCTCAATTCTGTTTTGACCGAGGCTGTCAGCGGTCCGGGCCGCGAAGCATTGCCAGTCGCCCGCGATGCCAAACGGCCGCTGCCGCATGCACGGCGGAATATCGCAAGTGCGCCAAAGGGAAATAAGAACCGATGGGTGCACGGGCATTATTCGGCCGAGGCGACCGAGCGGCGACGCGCCTATGCGTTACTCATACGAGAGGCGTCAGCACTCTCGACGTATGACTGTCTAGAGCCCGCCTGCGCAGAGTCCTCACCTGACCAGCGTTTTGGGTGTCGGCTGCAGCCAACTCATCGACGCGGTCAGTCCTCTGAGGCAGACTTTGCGTCGGACAATAGGATGACGACTAATGTTCCACATCCTGCACCGCGACGAGCAGCAGGAAGGCGCAATCGCCGCTGTTGAGTTTGAAGGCGAGAATACGGCGCTGGCGTTTCCTTTTTCGTTGGTGACCTCGAGGCAGGGAAAGGTCCGGGATTGCATGAGCATCCCTTTTCCGAGACGTGCATCGTCCGCTCCGGCCAAGCGTCAATGACGGTTGATGGGGAAGAAGTCGTGGCCGGTCCCGGCGACATTGTCGTTATCGGACCCGAGACGCCACACTGCTTTACCGCGATCGGTGACGAACGGCTCGTCGCGATCTGCATTCACGACGCCGACCGTTTCATTATCGAATGGCTCGCCGACTGATAAGGCGAGTGCAACGCGCAAGGCGATTGCACTGATCCTCAATCGGGCCCGTGCTCTTACGCAGCCTGACCAGACCTGATCCAGACGTAGCTACCAACAACCAAGCGTTCCGGTCCCGTCGAGGCGCGTCGGAAGAAAGCAGCTAAGGATGCCAGAGCAGCTTTCGCTTCCGGTTTGCGTCCGGCTTATGGACGACGTTTAAGGATCAAAGGACCTTTTGCGGCATCGCCCGCCGATATTGTCAACGAATGGCCCATACTCTCAATCGCAAGCAATTTGGTGGACGCCTCGCCTCTGTCGAGCCGCCATAAACATCACCGATAACCGGGCTGCACGAGCAGCTTCGGCGGCAATCGCTTTGTAATTAAGATCAATGTAGCGCGCTTGATTCTCAGAAGTCACAGTAAGCACATCAGCGAGATCAACGAGGCCTTCGTCGCCATGCGGCGGGGCGAGATGATCCGCCAGGTGGTCCAGTTCGAGCACGCGGTGGAGGGCGTACCCCAGGCCAGGCAGGCGTCCTGACCCTGGACGCAGGGCGGCGCACCAAGTAGCGACGCCTGATCCCACGTCTGGGCACCTGGATCGCGGCACAGGCGCGGTCTGCGTGCCCAAAGGCGGGACGGCCGGTCAAGAGCCGGGTGGGCGGTACAGGACCTTCTCCTTCGCCGCTCGATCGACCTCCTCGGCCGACAGGAGCGCCACCGTCCGCACGGTCGCGCCGCCCCCGGCGCCCACCGTCAACGCGAGGGCGGCGGCCGAGGCGTTGTCCGGGAAGTCCGCCACCACGTAGACGTCGGTCTCCCCGAGGGCGAAGTAGAACCCGTCGACCGTCCCCCCGGCGCTCTTGGCGGCGGCGGTCGCCGCCTCCACCCTGGCCGTGCCCCCCTTGGCGAGCACGCCCTCCAGGCCCTCTCGGGTGTACCGCACCTCGAGCATGTACTTCGGCATGAGGCCCCCCCTCTTCCGTCGTGCCCTCACGGTAGGCCCGCAGCGTTCGTCATGCGCCGGTGCACCGACGGTGGGGCGGACCGGGGCGTCACTACCATCCCGCCGGGTGAGGCGCGGCTCCCCGTCGCCGTCGCCCGCGGGCCAGGCGGGCGACGGCGAGCCTGCTCGACCTGCGACGCCGCCGTGGGAGACCGCCGCCTTCGTCGGGGTGCTGCTCGTCGCCGCCGCCCTGCGCCTCCGCCCGCTCATCGAGCTCGACCGCTTCGGGCTGATGGCCTACGACGAGAACGCCTACTTCCTCGCAGGCCGGGCCGTGACGCTCGGGTACGTCCCCTACGCCGACTTCGCCTTCGTCCAACCCCCGGGGGTGATCGCCGCGCTGGCCCCCTTCTCCCTGTTCGCCACCTGGGGCTTCACCGCCGCCAAGGTGGTCGTCGCCCTCCTCGGCGCGCTGAGCGCCGCTCTCCTGTGGCGGATCGTCCGACCGTGGTACGGCCCCGTCGCCGCGCTGGTCGCGTCGCTGGCGTACGCGCTGTTCCGGTCGAGCATCGCCGCCCACCGGACCTGCTGATCGAGCCGCTGGTCACGGTCTTCCTGCTGGCCGCGCTGGCCGTCCTCCTCGGGGGGCGGGCCGACGTCCCCCGGGGCCGCCGCCCGCTCGTGGTGGGCCTCCTCCTGGGACTGGCGATCGCCTGCAAGATCGCCGCCGTCGTCGCCGTCGCCGCCATCGTCGTGGGGATGGTCGTGGATCGCCGCCGCCGGGGGGAGCTGCGGGCCCTCGTCGCCGTGCTGGCGCTCGCCGGCGCGGCGCTGCTCGGTCCCTTCCTCCTGGTCGCCCCCCGATCGTTCTTCCGCCAGGTGGTGGAGGCGCAGGCCGATCGCGAGCGGGTCGCCGGCTCGGCCTTCCGGCTCGTCCAGACCTACTGGTTCGCCAGGTCAGCGACTCCGCCGAGGTCACCCTCCTGACCCCCCGGACGTTCGCCTACGCCGTCGACGGGGACGAGCCGACCGTCGACCCGTTCGCCACGGGCTTCGTCAAGGGGCGCATCGCCCCGGTGCCGCCTCCGACGCTCGAGGCATTCACCCGCTCGCTGTCGCGGTGCCGGTGGTTCCGCGCCGCGGGTCGTGTCGGCCGAGATGCGGTACCCGGGCTGGAGCCCGGCGATGCAGGCGTGGTTCCTCGAGCACTTCCGTCGCGTCCACGCCGCGGACGAGATCGAGATCTGGGCCCGCACCCCCTGACGTAGAGTCAGGTCGTGGGGGAGGCGTTGGACTGGCGCAGCACGCCCGAGCTGGTGACCGTGGCGGCGGAGCGCTACGGCGACGCCGAGGCGCTGGTCGACGGGGACCTCCGCCTGTCCTTCCGGGATCTGGCCGACGAGGTGCGACGGGCGGCCAAGGGCTTCGTGGCCGCCGGCGTGGCGCCGGGCGACCGGGTCGGCATCTGGGCCCCGAACGTGGGGGAGTGGGTCGTCGCCGCGTTCGGCGTGCACGCCGCCGGCGGCGTCCTCGTCCCCGTGAACACGCGGTTCAAGGGCGAGGAGGCGGCCTGGGTGCTCGGCCGGTCCGGCGCCCGGCTGGTGCTCACGGTGACCGGGTTCCTCGGCACCGACTACGTGGCCATGCTCCAGGACGTCGACGACGTCGAGCAGGTGGTGGTGCTGCGGGGCGACGCCCCCGGCGGCACCACGTCGTGGGCCGACTTCCTCGCCGCCGGCGCCGACGTCGACGACGCCGTGGTCGACCGCCGCTCGGCCGCCGTCGGCCCCGACGACCCGTCGGACGTGATCTTCACCTCGGGGACGACGGGTCGGCCCAAGGGCGTGGTGACGACCCACGGCCAGACGCTGCGGGCCTTCGACTCGTGGAGTCGCATCGTGGGGCTGCGGGAGGGCGACCGCTACCTCGTCGTGAACCCCTTCTTCCACACCTTCGGCTACAAGGCCGGGTTCGTGGCCTGCGTCATGCGGGGGACGACGATCGTGCCCCACGCCGTGTTCGACGTCCCCTCGGTCCTGGCCCGGGTGGCCGAGGAGCGCATCTCGATGCTGCCGGGACCGCCCACGCTCTACGCCTCCATCCTCGACGCGCCCGGACGGGCCTCCCTCGACCTTTCGTCGCTGCGGCTGGCCGTGACCGGCGCCGCGCCGGTGCCCGTCCCCCTCATCGAGCGCATGCGGGAGGAGCTCACCTTCGAGACGGTGCTCACCGCCTACGGGCTGACCGAGGCCACCGGCGTGGTGACGATGTGCCGGCAGGACGACGACCCGGAGACCATCTCCCGGACGTCGGGCCGCGCCATCCCCGACGTGGAGGTGCGCATCGTCGACGACTCGGGCACCGAGGTCGAGCGGGGGTCGCCGGGCGAGATCGTGGCGCGGGGCTACAACGTCATGCAGGGCTACTTCGAGGACCCCGAGGCCACCGCCGAGGCCATCGACGAGCTCGGCTGGCTCCACACCGGGGACATCGGGGTGATGGACGAGCAGGGCAACGTCACCATCACCGACCGCAAGAAGGACATGTTCGTGGTCGGCGGCTTCAACGCCTACCCGGCGGAGATCGAGGGGACGCTGCTCCGCCACCCCGCCGTCGCCCAGGTGGCCGTGGTGGGCGTCCCCGACGACCGCATGGGCGAGGTGGGCATGGCCTTCGTCATCCCCCGGCCCGGCGCATCGGTGGACCCCGACGAGGTGATCGCCTGGGCCCGGGAGCGGATGGCCAACTACAAGGTCCCCCGCCGGGTGGCGGTGGTCGAGGCGCTGCCCCTCAACGCCAGCGGCAAGGTCCTGAAGCACGAGCTCCGGGCCTCGGCCACGAAGGACTGAGCCGGTCTGGCCTGCAGAACGCGCCCTTCAACAGCGCCTTCTGCAGGCCAGAACCAGAGGGTCGGGCTAGAGGACCAGCTCGGCGGCCATCTGGAGGACCTCGGGGGAGCCGTTGACCAGCATGGTGGTCACCCGGGAGGCCTTCCAGACCTCGAGGTCGTCGCGGATCTTCTGCCGGGGGCCGACGAGGGCGATCTCCTCGACCATGGCGGTGGGGACGGCGGCGGCGGCCTCGTCCTTGCGCCCCTCGAGGTAGAGGTCCTGGATCTTCGTGGCCTCGGCCTCGTAGCCCATGCGGCAGAACACGTCGAAGTGGAAGTTGGCCTCCTTGGCGCCCATGCCGCCGACGTAGAGGGCCAGGGTCGAGCGCATCGAGTCGGCCGCCACCTCCACGTCGTCGTTGACGACGATCGGGACCATGGCGATCACCTCGAAGTCCTCCGGCCTTCGCCGGGCGCCCGGGCGGCCGAAGCCCTCGTCGAGGTACGGGGCGTAGAGGTCGGCGTCCTTGGCGGGGGAGTAGTAGATGGGGAACCAGCCGTCGGCGATCTCGGCCGCCAGGGCAACGTTCTTCGGCCCCTCGGCCCCGAGGACGATGGGCAGGTCGGCCCGCAGCGGGTGGACCGTGGGCTTGAGCGCCTTGCCCAGGCCCGTGCCACCCGGGCGGGGGAGCGGGTAGTGCTCGCCCTCGTACGTCACCGGGCCCTCACGGGCCAGCACCTTGCGGATGATGTCGACGTACTCCCGGGTGCGGGCCAGCGGCTTGGCGAACGACTGCCCGTACCAGCCCTCGACGACCTGGGGCCCCGACACGCCGAGCCCGAGGACGAACCGGCCGCCCGACAGGTGGTCCATCGTCAGCGCGGCCATGGCCGCCGCCGTCGGCGTGCGGGCCGACAGCTGCATGAGGTCGGTCCCGAGCCGGAGTCGCGACGTCGACGCGCCCCACCAGGCCAGCGGCGTGAGGACGTCGGACCCGTAGGCCTCCGCCGTCCAGATCGAGTCGAAGCCGAGGCGCTCGGCCTCCACGATCTGCCCCGGCGCGTCGGCCGGCGGCTGCGCCATCCAGTACCCGAGATGCAGACCCAGCTCCATCCCCGCAGTCTGACGCATCATCAGCCCTGCGGTAGCGTCCGCCACCATGCGGATCGGCTACACCGAGGAGCAGGAGGCGCTCCGTTCCGAGCTGCGGTCCTACTACGACCGCCTCCTCGCCCCCGACGAACACGACCTGGCGCACAGCAACGGCGTCGGCCCCACCGTGCGGAAGATCGTGCGCCAGATGGGCGACGACGGCTGGCTCGGCATCGGCTGGCCCAAGGAGTACGGCGGCCAGGGCCGCTCGGCCGTCGAGCAGTTCGTCTTCTTCGACGAGTCGATGCGGGCCGGGGCGCCGGTGCCGATGCTGACCATCAACACCGTCGGCCCGACGATCATGAACTTCGGCACGGACGAGCAGAAGGACTTCTTCCTGCCGAAGATCCTGCGGGGCGAGATCCTCTTCGCCATCGGCTACACCGAGCCCGACGCCGGCACCGACCTCGCCTCGCTCCAGACCCGAGCCGTGCGCGACGGCGACGAGTACGTCATCAACGGCCAGAAGATCTTCACCAGCCTGGCCGAGCGACGCCGACTACGTGTGGCTGGCCGCCCGCACCAACCCGGAGGTGAAGAAGCACAAGGGCATCTCGATGATCATCGTCCCCACGGACACGCCCGGCTTCAAGGTCGAGCCCATGCGGCTCATGAGCGAGCACGACATCAACACCACCTACTACGAGGACGTCCGGGTGCCCGCCACCAGCCTCGTCGGGGGCGAGAACAACGGCTGGAGCCTGATCACCAACCAGCTCAACCACGAGCGGGTCACGCTGTGCTCGCCGGGCATCATCGAGCGGGTCCTCACCGACGTCCGCCGCTGGGCCCAGCAGACGGAGCTGCCCGACGGGCGGCGGGTCGTCGACCAGGAGTGGGTCCAGGTCAACCTGGCCCGGGTCCACGCCAAGCTCGAGTTCCTCCGCCTCATCAACTGGAAGGTGGCGTGGACGGCCACCGAGGGGAAGCTCGACGCGGCCGACGCCTCCACCACGAAGGTCTTCGGCACCGAGTTCTACCTGGAGGCCTTCCGCCTGCTCGGCGAGATCATCGGCCAGCCCACCTACCTCCGACGGGGGTCGCCGGAGGCGGTGCTGAAGGGCAAGATCGAGCAGCTCTACCGGAGCCTGCTCATCCTCACCTTCGGGGGCGGGGCCAACGAGGTGCAGCGGGACCTGATCGCCATGTTCGGCCTGGGCCTCCCCCGGTCCCGGTAGTCGGAGGAGGAGCGCAGTGGACTTCGGGCTGAACGAGGAGCAGGAGGCGGTCCGGGACCTCGCCCGGCGCATCCTGGGCGACCGCACCACACCGGAGCGGCTCAAGCAGCTGGAGGGGGGCGAGGACCCCTTCGACCGCGCGACCTGGGCCGAGCTGGGCGAGGCCGGGCCTCCTGGGCATCGCCCTCCCCGAGGACCTCGGCGGCGGAGGGCTGGGCCTGCTCGAGGCGTGCCTCGTCCTCGAGGAGGTGGGCCGCCACGTGGCGCCGCTCCCGGTGCTGCCGTCCATCGTCATGGGCGCCCTGCCGGTGGCCGCCTTCGGGACCGACGAGCAGCGCGCCACGTTCGTGCCCACTGCGGCCACCGGCGAGACGATCCTCACCGCGGCGCTGGTCGAGGCGGGCGCGGCCCCGGAGGCCCCCACCACCACGGCGAAGCGTGACGGCGACGGCTGGCGCCTCGACGGCGTCAAGCTCTGCGTCCCGGCGGGGATGGTGGCCGACCTCGTGCTGGTGCCGGCCGCGACGGACGACGGGATCGGCGTGTTCCTCGTCGATCCCACGGGCCCGGGCGTCAGCCGTGAGCGGCTCGACACCACCAGCGGGCTGCCCGAGGCGAAGCTCACCCTCGACGGCGCCGGCGTGGGCGGGGACCGCGTGCTCGGCGACGTCGGCGGGGGCGAGCGCATCGTCGACTGGGTGGTGCAGCGGGCCACGGTGGGCCTGTGCGCCACGACGGTGGGCGTGTGCGAGAAGGCGCTCGAGCTGACCGCCGAGCACACCAAGACCCGTGAGCAGTTCGACCGCCCGCTGGCCACGTTCCAGGCCGTCGCCCAGCGCGCGGCCGACGCCTACATCGACACCGAGGCGGTGCGCCTCACCACCTGGCAGGCGGCGTGGCGCCTGGCCGAGGACCTGGCGGCGGCCGACGAGGTGGCCGTGGCCAAGTTCTGGGCCGCGGAGGGCGGCCAGCGCGTCGTCCATGCCGCGCAGCACCTGCACGGCGGCCTCGGGGTCGATCGCGACTACCCCCTCCACCGCTACTTCCTCTGGGCCAAGCAGCTGGAGCTCACCCTGGGCGGTGCCACCGCCTCGCTGCTGCGACTCGGTCGGGCGCTCGCCGCCCAACCGGTGTAGAACCCCGGTCGCGACGACGAAGGAGGGCCGCCCGTGCAGCGGCTGACGGGGACCGAGGCGGCGTTCCTCTACCTCGAGACGCCGTCCACCCACATGCAGGTCACCGGCGCCCTGGTGCTCGACCCCGGGAGCCTCGACGGGCGGGAGCCGTTCGCCGAGGTGCGCCGCCTGCTCGACGAACGACTCCACCTGCTGCCGCCGTTCCGGCGCCGCCTCGTCGAGGTGCCCTTCCGGACCGCCCACCCGGTGTGGATCGAGGACCCCGACTTCGACCTCGACGCCCACCTGCACCGGTCGGCGCTGCCGGCGCCCGGTTCCCGGGCCCAGCTGGAGACCCTCGTCGGTGAGCTGGCCGGGCGCCCGCTCGACCGGGCGCGACCGCTGTGGGACATGCACGTGGTGGAGGGCCTGGAGGGGGGGCGCATCGCCGCCGTCACCCGCATCCACCACGCCGCCATCGACGGCGTGTCCGGCGCCGAGCTGATGGCCGGGCTCTTCGACCTCACCCCGGAGATCGCGCCGGTCCCGCCGCCGGAGACGCCCTGGGAGCCGGAGCCGATGCCGTCCGACGCGTCGCTGCTGGCCGGGGCCGTGGCCGAGGGGGCCCGGTCGCCCCTGCGCGTGGCCTCGGCCGTCGTCGGCAGCGCGCGGGGGCTCGTCGCCCGCGCCGGGCGCACGTCGACCGCCCCGAAGGTGCGCCCCTTCTCGGCGCCGCGCACGTCCTTCACCGGTGCGGTCACCGCCCGGCGCTCGGTGGCCTTCGGCCGCACGTTCGCTGGGCGACGTCAAGGCCGTGGGTGCCGCCGTCGGCGCCACCGTCAACGACGTGCTGCTGGCGGCCACGACGTCGTCACTGCGGGGCTACCTGGCCGACCGGGACGCGCTGCCCGACGGGCCGCTCGTGGCGGCCATGCCCATCTCGGCCCGGGGCGAGGGCGACGTGGAGCTCGGCGTGCAGGTGAGCGTGATGCTCGTGCCGCTGCCGGTCCAGCTGCACGATCCGCTGGAGCGGCTCGCGGACATCAACACCCACACGAAGGCGCTCAAGGCCGACCGGGCCGCCGCCGGCGGTGACTCCCTGGCGGAGTGGGCCGAGCTGACGCCTCCGGCGCTCCTCAGCGGCGTCGCCCGCCTGTACTCGGGCGCCCGCCTCGCCGACCGACACCCGCCGATCCACAACCTGGTGGTCTCGAGCATCCCCGGCCCGCCGATCCCGCTCTACATCGCCGGCGCCACGCTCGAGGCGACCTACCCCATGGGCCCGCTCATCGAGGGCTCCGGCCTCAACGTGACCGTGCTGACCAACCTCGGCAACGTCGACGTCGGGATCCTGGCCTGCCCCGACCTCGTGCCCGACGTGGCCGACCTGGCCCGCGGGTTCGAGGCCGGCGTGGCCGAGCTGTGCGAGGCCGTCTCGTCCCGGTGACGTCGGCGCCGGGGCCGGCCTTCTAGCCTGCCCCGATGGCGCTGGACCCGGCCCCCGAGACGGCACTGGCCCGCAGCCAGGCCGCACGGCGGGAGCGGGTGGTGAGCGCGGCGCTGTCGCTGGCGGCCGAGGGTGGCTACGACGCGGTGCAGATGCGCGACGTGGCTGTGCGCGCCTCGGTCGCCCTCGGCACCATCTACCGCTACTTCACCTCCAAGGACCACCTGCTGGCCGCCGCCTGCGTGGGGTGGGTGGGCGACCTCGAGCGCCGGCTGGCCCGGCGCCCGCCCTGCTCGGACGACGCCGTCGAGCAGCTCGTCGCCGTCGTGCGGGCCGCCACCGAGGCGCTCGAGCGCGAGCCCCGCCTGGCCGAGGCGTTGGTGACCGCCATCTCCACGCCGGACCCGGCCGTGTCGGACTGCCAGCGCCAGGTCAGCGACATCCTCGTGTCACTGCTCTCCGCGCCGCTGACGGAGATGGATCCCGAGCGCCGGGCCGGGATCGTCAAGGTGCTGGCCCACGTGTGGTTCTCCAGCCTCGTCGGCTGGGTCAGCGGGTGGAGCGGCATCGACGAGGTGGGCGACGAGCTCGAGCTCGCCGTCCGCCTGCTCGTGCCCCGCTAGCGGGACGACGAGCGACTCGACGTCGGTAACTCGGCTCTGGCCTCGGTCGGAAGGGGTCGGCGGCGTCGGCTCGCGGAGCCGCTTGCCGATCCCGAGTTGGCGGCGTCGAGTTCGAGGAAGGCCCGCTAGCTCCCGGCGGCGGCCTCGGCGGGCTCGGCGGGCTCGGCCGGGAGGTCGGCCGCCCGGGCCAGCTCGTCGAGCGCCTCGGCCAGGGCGTCGGCGATGACCCACGGGTCGCGGACGACCTCCCGGCAGCTGAGCACGCCGAAGTCGACGCCGGTGGCGTTGCTCATGACCGTGATGTTGAGCCCGGCGCCGTACAGCAGCGGGCCCATCGGGTAGATGCCGGTGATCCGGGCGCCGGCCATGTAGAGGTCGAACGGCGGGCCGGGCACGTTGGAGATGATCAGGTTGAACACCGGTGGGGTCCGGTCCTCGAGGCGGGCCCCCGTGTACATGCGCGCCGCCAGGCCGACCAGCGCGGGCGACATGGTGTCCGTCAGGTTCATGATCTTGTCGGCGGCCATCGCCTGCTGCATCTCCTTGGCCCCCTGGGTGCCCTCGTGGATGGCGTGGAGCCGCTCCACCGGGTCCTCGATGTGGGTGCCGAGGGGGGCGAACATGGCCGCCACCTGCATCCCCACGTCCCGCTTGGTCTCCTCGGTCCGGGTCGAGACGGGGACCTGGGCGATGAGGGGCGTGTCGGGCAGCTCGTCGCGGTCGGCCAGGTAGCGACGGAGGGCACCGGCGCACACGGCCAGCACCACGTCGTTGAGCTTGACGCCGAAGGCGTTCTTGACCGCCTTCATGGTGGCCAGCGAGAGGGTGGTGTAGGCGAAGCGCCGGTTGGGGCTGATGCGGCCGTTGAACGAGGTGCGGGGGGCCTGGAACGGCTGGGCCGGCGGCGTCGGTCGGCTGCGGAACCGCAGGAGGGTGCGCCCCTGGCGCACCAGCTGGGCGCCGAACTGGGCGGTGCGCCAGGGCATGATCATGTTCGTCATCGCCCCCCGGGCGAGGAGCTCGGCGCCGCTCGGGATGCGCTCCCCGCGGTCGACGGGCAGGGGCGTGGGGTCGTCGGGCGGGTCGGGCTCGAGGTCGAGCAGGACGGTGGCCAGGTCGGCGCCCGAGACGCCGTCGATGATGGCGTGGTGGACCTTGGCCAGCACGGCCACCTGCCCGTCCTCGAGCCCCTCGATGAGCCAGAACTCCCACAGCGGGCGGCTGCGGTCGAGCTTGTAGCTGGTGAGGTCACCCACCAGCTCGCCCAGCTGGCGGGGACCGCCGGGCTTCGGGACGGCGACGTGGCGGACGTGGTAGTCGATGTCGAAGTTCGGGTCCTCGACGAACACCGGGTTGTCGATGCCGAACGGGACCTCGACCACCCGCCAGCGGAACTGGGGCACCTGCTCGATGCGCTTGGCGGTGTTCTCCCGGAGCCGCTCCACGGTGAACCCGTGGGGTGCCGTCGAGGGGTCGGCCATCAGGATGCTCGACACGTGCATGTGCCAGCTCCGCGTCTCCCCGTAGAGGAACGCCGCGTCCGGTCCGCTCACCCGCTGCATGAGAGCCTCCCCCCTCGGAGACGGCGATGGTACCGCCGGTCCTCGACGGGCTTCCCCCGGCTGAGCTGACGGCCAGTCAGGGACCCGTGGCTACCATGCGGCATGCCTCAGGACGTGGCCCCGTTCGAGTTCTCCGAGGACGCCCTCAAGGTGCGCCAGTGCGTGTACGAGCACTGGTGCGAGCAGGGTGTCGGACCCAACCTGCGCGACGTGCACGAGGCCACCGGGCTGTCCCGGCGGCAGATCGTGCAGGCGTACAAGGAGCTCCAGCTCGGCGTGGCCTGCGTCGTCGACCAGGACAGCCAGAACTGCAACCTCATCAAGTTCCAGCCGTTCTCCAGCTTCCCGAGCCAGGTCAAGGCGTTCATCGACGGGAGGTTCCACAGCTACGTGGGGTGCGCCATGGAGTCGATGGCGTTCAGCCGCATGCCGCCCTTCGCCGGCAAGGAGGTGCGCCAGGAGGGGTGGTGCGCGTGTTGCTTCACGCCCATCTCGTTCACGAGCAGGGACGGCGAGATCCTCGAGCGCTCGCCGGACGAGTTCTTCATCCACATCAGCCGGAGCCCCTGGGACTGGGGCAACGTCGACATCACGGCGATGTGCGACTCGATGAACTTCGTGCTCGACGCCGAGCACGCCGACCGCTACGAGAAGCACGTCTCCCGTCGGGGCGTGCTCATCACCACCGAGCAGGCCCAGCTGTTCGTCACGGGCACCGCCGACAACCGCATGTGGGACTACCACTGGCCCCCGGTCCAGATGAACCCCAAGTGGATCCACCGCGGCATCAAGGCCCTGGGGGTCGACACCACCAACTGGGACGGCTAGCTCCGCGACCGATTCGTTCTGGCCTGCAGAACGTGGCGGAAAGCGCCCCGTTCTGCAGGCCAGAACGGGATGAAGCGTCGGGTCAGGCCTCCAGGCCGTGGCGCAGGCGGTAGCGGCCGTCGCCGTAGAGGCGGGTCTCGTAGGCGATCATCGCCCACAGCGGGACGTTGAGGGCGGCCACGGTGACGAGGGCGGGGACGGTGGTGGCCGCCGGGATCACGAGCAGCAGCGCCACCGCGAGGCCGAGCCGGGTCCGGCTCAGGGTGTGGGCGTTGCGCAGCCGGAGGGCCACGTGGGCCAGCAGGTACAGGGCCACGCCGCCGAGGAGGGCGGTGGCGGCGACGGCGTCCAGGTCGTCCCCGACGTGGGCCAGCGTCGACTCCAGCCCCCGGGCCATGAGCACGATCCCGGCCACCATCGGGAAGTGGAGGTAGGAGTAGGAGTCCCGGGCCAGCACGTTGCGGACCTGCCCCTCCGGCGCCTGCTCCAGCCGCCGGGCCGTGACCAGGGCGACGACGTCGAAGTAGATCCACCAGAGCGCCGAGGCGAGGCCGATGCCGAGCACGGCGGCGGCGATCACGTCCGCCGTGAGGTCGACCTCGGCGGCCACCCCCAGGACGACGATCGACTCGCCGAGGGCGAGGATGATCACGAGGTTGTGCCGCTCGGCGAAGTGCCGGGGGACGAGCGTCCAGCCCGACATCCCGAACACCGCAGGCTCGACCCCGTCGAGGAGGATGGCGAGGGCCCACACGGCGCTCTGGCTGGTCCCGTCGAGGAAGATCGCGCCCCCGAGGACGAGGGCCACCCCGACGGCGGTGCCCACGCCCAGTCCGGTCACCGAGCGGCGGAGGGCGGGATCGTCCCGGCTGGCGATGCCGTAGAGAGCGATGTGCCCGATCCGGACCACGCCGTAGGCCACGGCGAACGGGACCGCGCGATCGCCGTAGGCGTCCGGGATGCTGAGGGCCACGATGAGCAGCCCGGCCATGGCGCCGAAGATCACGAGTCGCACCGCCCCCTCCTCGGGGTCGATGACGCTCGTCAGCCAGGCGAAGCCGACCCACGACCACCACACGAGGGCCAGGACCAGGACGCCCCGGGCCAGGCCCTGCCAGCTGTGGTCGTGGACCATCAGCGCGGTGCACTGGGTGAACCCCAGGACGAAGACGAGGTCGAAGAAGAGCTCGAGGGGCTTGACCGTCTCGCCCTGGCGCCGCTCGGCGGACATGCGGCGGCGCAGCACGGCCCGAGGCTAGGTGTCCTCCACGTGGGCCCGGATCGACCGGCCGTCGTCGGCCACCCAGCCCTTGGTGGCGGCGTAGTCGAGCATGGCGGCGAGGTGGCCCTCCCAGGCGTCGCCGACCCGGCCCGCCGCCATGCGCCGCACGGCGTCCACCTCGATCAGGGCCTCGTCCCCGTCCATGCGGCCCACGCCGGCCGCCTCGAGCGCGGCGCCGAGCCCGGCGCGGTCGCCCCGCACCCGGACGGAGAACGCGGTGCAGTCCTCCGGGTCCTCCAGCGTCACGGCGCCGGCCTCGCCCCGGACGTCCACGTCGACTACCACGGCATCGCCATCCCTCCGTTGGGGCGCAGGATCTGTCCCGTCAGGTACCTCGAGGCGTCCGAGGCCAGGAACAGCACCACGTCGGCCACGTCCTCCGGCTCGCCCACCCGGCCGAGCGGCGCCACCCGCCCGAAGCCCTTGGTCACCGCCGCCTTGCGCTCCTCGTCCACCGTCCCGTCGGGGTTGGTGAAGTGCCGGGCCGTGATCGCCGTGATGATGAACCCGGGGGCCACGGCGTTGACCCGCACCCCGCCGGCGCCGAGCTCCATGGCCAGCGTGCGGGTGAGCTGGACCACCGCCGCCTTCGACATGCCGTAGCAGGCCAGCTTGGGCGCGGGCATGTCGACCGCCGCCGACGCCAGGTTCACGATGCTCCCGTCCCGGCCGGCCATGACCCGGGCCGCGGCGCGGCAGCCGAAGAACACGCCCTTGAGGTTGATGCCGAGGACGCGGTCGAGCTCCTCCTCGGTCGTGTCGGCCACGAGCTGCTCGTGCATGATCCCGGCGTTGTTGACCAGCACGTCGAGCCGGCCGAGATCCCGGGACGTGCCCTCGATCAGCTCGTCGACCTCGTCGGCGCGGGACACGTCGACCTGCGCCGATCGGGCCGTTCCGCCGATGGCCGCCGCAGTTGCGGCCGCCGCGTCGCCGTCGACGTCGGCTCCCACGACGGTCGCTCCCGCCCGGGCCAGGGCGACGGCCGACGCCCGGCCGATGCCGCTGCCCGCGCCGGTGACCACCGCCACCCGGCCGTCGAGGTCGCCGGTCATGCCGCGTCGGGCACGCGCCCGTGGATGGTGCGGGTGACGTTGAGGCCGGCGTCCCGCAGGCGCTCGCCCACGGCCGGGACCTCGGCGCCGGGGAGGGGGTGGCGGAAGCCGATCAGGTTGAGGGTGAGGGCCACGTGCCCGTCGGCGTCGAACACGGGCGCCGTCATGACGCTGACCCGGTAGGAGGTGGTGCGGTCGAGCTCGAGCAGGTTGTACTCCTCGTGGCCGAGGTCCTCGACGACGGCGTCCACGTCGTCGCGGTCCCGCAGGGCTCGGGCCAGGCGCAGCCGCGCCTCGGGCTCGAGCGCCACCGAGTAGCCCCGGGCCCGGGCGGTGGCCACCGTGCGCCGGTAGCGCTCCAGCTCCTCCTCGGTGGCCGTGGGGCCGAGGCGCCGCAGCCACCGGTCGATCTCGGCCGGCGAGGACCACGCCATGTAGACGGTGCCGAGCGGGGGGACCAGCGGGACCCGGTCGCCCACCCGGACGCCGGCCCCGAGGGGCGGGGGCTGGCCGCTGGTGGCGAGGATGACCATCTCGTCGCCCAGGGCGGCGGCGGCCACGCACTGCACGTCGAGCGCCTCGGCCACGGCCCGCATCTCGTCCCTGGCGTAGTCGACCACCTCGAAGCGGCGGGCGGCGGCGGCGTTGCCCACCGCCACGAGCGCGGGCCCGAGCGAGTACGTGCGCTCGATGGGGTGGCGCAGCAGGTACCCGGCGTCGGTCAGCGCCGCCACCATGGCGTGGGCGGTGGCCTTGTTGAGGCCCAGCCGCCGGCACAGCTCCGACAGCGTGAACGCCTCGTCGGGCCGGGCGGCCAGGAAGTTCAGGAGGGCCACCGTCCGCTCGGTGGCGGGTGCGGGCCGGGCCATCAGCCCGATGCCCCCAACGCCGCCCCCACGGCGCCGCCGAACGCCTCGGCCAGCAGCTCGTGGCCCTCGTCGCCCGGGTGGATGCCGTCGGGGAGGTGGGCCGCGGTCAGCAGGTCGCCCCCGGGGGCCAGGGTCAGCGCCCCGTCGCCGGCGTCGATGCGGGCCCGCACCACCTCCTCCATCGCCGCCCGCAGGTCGACCAGCGTGGCGCCGAGGCGGTTGGGCGTGGACTCGGCGTCGGGGCGGAGGACGGGGCTGGCCACCACGATCGGTGTGGTCGGGTGGCCGTCGCGCACCACGTCGAGGAAGGCGGCGGTGGTCTCCCGCATCATGCCGACGCTGTGGGGCGTGCGGGTCCAGCAGTTGGTCCCGTGGCTGATGGAGATGACGTCGGCGGGGAGGGCGGCCACCTGCTCGGCCGAGGCGATCTCGCCGCGGGCGGCGCCGGCGTAGCCGAGGTTCACGACGTCGAGCCCGAGCGACCGCGCCGTCACCGCCGGCCAGCAGCGGGCCGGCCCGCTGGCCACCCAGCCCTCGAGGATCGAGTCCCCGTAGGCCACCCAGCGGGGGCCGGCCGGGGCGGGCGCCACCGAACCGCCGACCCCGGTGACGGACTGGACGGTGGGGCGCATGCCCTCCGGGAGGTAGACCACCGCCGGCTCGGTGCCCGACGCAAGGCGCAAGCGCACGGTGCCCTCGCCGAGGACAGCGGGCTGCTCGTCGACGGGATCGTCGCCCTGCCACAGGGCGAAGGTGGTGCCCGCGCCGGGACCCCGGTAGCCGAGCTCGTCGGTGGTGGTGCGGTAGCCGATCTCCACCGCCTCGGCGCCCTCGCCCACGAGCTCGAGGCGCACGGTGGCGGGGATGCACGCCATGGTCCACGTGTCCTGGGGGATGCGGTTGTCGGCCGGGTCGGCCCGGGGGTAGGCGATGTCGCCGGCGGCAGGGGGAAGACGGCACCCCGGAGGAACGGCTCGACCTCGGCCGGCCGCAGCGTCGTCACGCCTCGTCGGGCATGGGGTACGGGAACTTGGCGCTCACGCCGCCGTCCACGATCAGCGTCTGGCCGGTGACGAACGAGGACAGGTCCGAGGCGAAGAACAGCAGCGCGGCGGCGATGTCCTCGGGCAGCGCGACCCGGCGCAGCGGGGCGAGCTTGGCGTTGCGCTGGCGTCCCTCCTCGCCCAGGAGGGCCGAGATCCGCGGCGTCCACACCGCGCCGGGAGCCACGGCGTTGACCCGGATGCCGGTGGGCCCGAGCTCGACGGCGGCCGACTTCACGAGCGCCATGAGCCCCGCCTTGGCCGCCCCGTAGGCGGCGTGGAGGGGAGCAGCGGTCATGCCGGACACCGAGGCCACGAACACCGCCGACCCACCCCCGGCCCGCTGCAGGGCCTTGGCCCCGACGTTCAGGGCCAGGTAGGCGTGGCGCAGGACGATGTCGTGGTGCCAGGCCCAGCTCTCGTCGTCGGTGTCGAGGAGGGTGGCGTAGCGGGCCATGCCCACGATGTCGACGATGCCGTCGACCTTGCCGAGCGCCTTCTCGGCCTCGGTGAAGAGGCGCTCGACCTCGGCCCGGTCGGTGGCGTCGCCGGACCAGGGGACGCCGTCGACCTCCTCGGCCACGTCCTCGGCCAGGTCGGGCTCGCGGTCGACGCAGACGGTGCGGGCACCGGCCGCGGCCAGGGCGTGCGTGACCTGGCGGCCGATGCCCTGTCCGGCGCCGATGACGACGAACGACCGCCCGTCGAGCCGGAGCCGCCCCTGGTAGTCGGGGACCGGGGAGTCGTCGGTGCGGGTCACCTCAATCGACGAGGCCGCGCAGGCCCTCGGCCTCGGAGGCGTCGCGGGGGACCTTGGTCACGGCCTGGACCTCGGTCTCGATCTCGCGCTTCTTCAGCTCCGGGATGATCTCGGAACCGAGCAGCTCGATGGTCTTCATGACCGACTCGTGCGGCAGGTGGCCGAACTGCACGTAGCAGATGAGCTGGTCCACGCCGAGCTCCTCGTACTTGATCATCTTCTCGAGGCACTGCTCGGGCGTGCCCACCATGATCATGTCGGCGTCGCTGAAGCCGCGGGGGTCGAAGTCGCCCGTGGTCTGCGCCTTCAGGAGCGGGAAGATCTTGTCCTGCTCCTCGGCGCTCAGGTGGGGGAGCTCCCACTCGATGGTGAACTCGGCCAGGTTCTTGTACCACCACCACACCGAGTCCCAGATGCCGTTCTTCTCGGCCTGCTCCATCGTCTCGGCGCAGTGCACGAGGGTGTAGGCCGCCACCCGGTTGTTCTTCACCCGGGTGATGGGGCGGGCGTTGGCCGCCGCCTCGCGGTACTGCTTGATGTGCTGGGCCATCCGCTGGATGGGCTGGAGGATGGAGAAGGAGAGGAGCCCGAGGCCGAGGCTCCCGGCCACGGCGGCGCTGCCGTCGCTGGTGGCCGCCATCCACGGCGGCGGGTGCGGGTCCTGCACCGGCTTGGGGGTGACCATGCGGCGGGGGAAGTCGAGGAACTTGCCGTGGAACTCGAAGTACTCGCTCTCCCACATGCCGACGACGGCCTCGATGGCCTCCTTCCACTGGTCCCGGCTGGCCTCACGGTCGACGCCGAAGGCGATCTGCTCCATCGGCGTGGAGCGCCCCGTGCCCCACTCGACCCGACCGCCCGAGAGGATGTCGGCGGTGGCCACCTTCTCGGCCACCCGCATCGGGGGGGTGAAGGCGTGGGGCATGAGGGTCACGCCGAAGCCGAGGCGCAGGTTCTCGGTGCACTGCGACAGGGCGCCGATGATGACCTCGGGGGCGGGGGAGTGGGACCGGCCCTCGCGGAAGTGGTGCTCCACGTGCCAGGTGGTGAAGAAGCCGAGGGTGTCGGCCAGCTTGATCTGCTCGAGCGTGTCCTTGTAGGCCTGCTGCTCCGCCTCCCGCTGCCCCCACGGGTGGGGCTTCCCCCACGGCTTCGGCACGTCGACCTCGTAGAGCAGATCCAGTTTCACCGGCGGTCTCCCCGATCCTCGTCCGTCTGGCGTTCGCTACTGCAAACACCTGATCGCAATGGCAAACGGACCGTAGGACGGCGCCGGGGGCGTCGTCAAGCAACCGGGACGCGACGGGGCCCGACCGCGGGGCCGGGGATGGAACCCAGAGGACGCTGTGCACGCTCCGTCCCAGGTGTCGGGACCCCGTGCGCACAGAACACGGGGGGCGGGGTCCTGCAGGGGGACCGGCCGGCGCACCGTGCAGGCCGGGACCGGCGGGGCGAACCCCGCCGGCGGGCGTCGGCCTACGCGGCCCAGGGGCGCTCGACGGCAGGGGCGGGCGCCTCGGAGTGGTCCGCCGTCCGGCGGAGCTCGTCGAGGAGCCGCTCCCAGCGGAGCTGGCCGGCCAACCACGACAACGCCTGAGGGTCGTAGGTAGTGGTCACGACAACAACTGTACGGCAGCTGCTTGCTGCCAGCTAGCAATCGTGACACCTTTCACATGCCGGTTCGGGGGCCTTTCGCCCTCGTGACCAGCGTTCGCGCCGATTCGACCGGAGGTTCACGGGGCGGGCGGTATCCCGAGGCCCCCGGCCCCCCGCCTTCGGTACGGTGACCGGCCGTGGGGCCGGGAGGGGACCTGTTCGCGGAGGTGGCGCTGCTCCAGCCGCCGCCGCCCCCGTCCACCTCCGCCTGCCTCGACGCCGCCGCCCGCTGCATCGTCCGCCACGGCCTGGCCGGCACGAGCGTGCCCGACGTGGCCCGGGAGCTCGGGGTGTCGCGGGGCACCGTCTACCGCCAGGTCGGCCCCATGCCGGTCATCGTCCGCCACCTGCTGCGGCGGGAGGTGGGCCGGGTGCTGGCCGCCTCGACGGTGCCGCCCGAGGACCTCGACGCCGAGGGCCTGGTGCGCCTCATGTCCGGCATCGTGACCGGCATCGCCACCAACCCGGTCCTCCACCGGGTCCTCACCTGCGAGCTGGCGACGATGGGCGTGGGCTTCCTCGAGAACCTGCCCGACAACGTGCGCACCCTGTCGGCCTACCTGGCCCCGGCCCTGGCCTCGGCCATGGACGCCGGCCGCCTGGCCCGTCGGGACCCCGAGGTCCTCGCCGAGTGGCTGGTGCGCCAGTGCTTCTCCCTGGCGGTGGCCCCGTCGCCCCACCCGCCGGAGACCTTCTTCGGCGAGGTCCTGCTGCCCCTCTTGCAGGCCTAGGACGGGGCGGCCCGCAGGGGCCGCCACTCCTTGTGCGCGCGACAGTTCTCTGCGAATGTTCCGGCGCGGTCAGGTGTGGCCGACGTCACAGGGGGGACAGCCAAGGGTGAGCCAGGGGTGACCGCCCCGACGGGCGCGACAGCGGCGAGGGCGCGTGCGGGCGGCTCGGGCGCCCTGCGCCAGCGGTGGGACGCCCTGGCCCCCGCCTACGCCCCCGCCGTCCTGATCGTCGTCCTCCAGCAGATCGTGTTCCCGGCCCCGGCCGGGGTGGTCCTGCGGGGCGTCATCGTCGGCGGCCTCACCGCCCTCGTCGCCCTGGGCATGGCCCTCGTCTACCGGGCCAACCGCATCCTCAACTTCGCCCAGGGCGACATGGGCACCGTCCCCACCACCCTGGCCGTCCTGCTCATCACCAGCTGGGGCTGGCACTACCTGTTGTCCCTGGTGGTCGGGCTGGCGGCGTCGATCGTGCTCGGCGGCCTGATCGAGCTGGTGATCATCCGGCGCTTCTTCAAGGCGCCGCGGCTGCTGCTCACCGTGGCCACCCTCGGGCTGTCCCAGCTGCTGGCCGGCGCCGCCCTCCTGCTGCCCCGCGCCTTCGGCGAGCGGGTGCTGGCCGCCCGCATCGCCCCGCCGTTCTCCCTCCGGTTCGAGGTCTCGCCGATCATCTTCAACGCCAACGACGTGATCGCCCTCGTCGTGGCCCCGCTGTGCATCATCGGCCTGGCCCTGTTCCTCCGGGCCACGGCGGCGGGCATCGCCATCCGGGCGAGCGCCGACAGCGCCGACCGGGCCAGCCTCCTCGGGATCCCCGTCCGGCGGCTCCAGACCGTCGTGTGGGCCATCGCCGGGCTCCTCGCCTACGTCGCCATCTTCCTCCGGGCGGGCATCGTCGGGCTGCCGGTGGGCTACGCCCTCAGCTTCGCCGTCCTCCTGCGGTCCCTGGCGGCGCTGATGATGGGCCGGCTCACCAACCTGCCGGCCATCTGCGCCAGCGCGGTGGCCCTCGGCGTGCTCGAGCTGGGCGTCGCCTGGAACAACCCCGAGAAGCCGTCGATCATCGACCCGATCCTGGCCATCGTGGTGGTCGTGGCCCTCGTGGCCCGGCGCCGGGTGACCACCCGCGCCGAGGCCTCCGACGCCTCGAGCTGGCAGGCCGCGGAGGAGGTGCGGCCCGTGCCCCCCGAGCTGGCTCGGCTGCCGGAGGTGCGCCTGGCCCGGTGGGGCGGTGCCGCCCTGCTGGCCGTCGTCGCCCTGGTGCTGCCCCACCTGCTCGGCACGGCCACGTCGCTCGACGTCTCGGCCATCCTCATCTACGCCACCCTCGGGGTGTCGCTCGTCGTCCTCACCGGGTGGGCGGGGCAGGTGTCGCTCGGCCAGATCGCCTTCTTCGGCATCGGTGCCGCCATCGGGGGCAAGGCCACGGCCGAGTGGGGGCTCGACCTGACGCTGGCGCTCGCGCTGAGCGCGGTGGTCGGGGCCGTCGTGGCGGTGATCATCGGCCTGCCCGCGCTCCGGGTGCGGGGGCTGTACCTCGCGGTGGTGACGTTCGCCTTCGCCCTGGCCACCACCTCCTACTTCCTGAACCGGCAGTTCTTCGACTGGATCCCCACCGCGCGGGTCGAGCGCCCTGAGCTCCTGGGGCTCATCGACCTCGACTCGCCCACCCGCATCTACTACCTGGCCCTCGCCGGCCTGGGTGTCGTGGTGATCGCCGTGCGGGGCGTGCGCCGGAGCCGCACGGGACGGGTCCTCATCGCCATCCGCGAGAACGAGCGGGCGGCCGCCGCCTTCGGGGTCAGCCCCACGCGGGCCAAGCTCTCCGCCTTCGCCCTCTCGGGCGCCATCGCCTGCTTCGCCGGCTGCATCTTCGTGCACCACCAGCAGTCGTTCGGCACCCAGCCGTACGCGCCCGGCCAGAACTTCGCGCTCTTCACCATGGTGGTCATCGGCGGCATCGGCTCGGTGCCCGGCGCCCTGCTCGGCGCCAGCTACCTGCGGGGCATCGACATCGTGCTGCCGCCCGAGTGGCTGTTCCTGGCCTCCGGGGCCGGCGCCTTGTTCGTGCTGCTGGCCGTGCCGGGGGGCCTCGGGGGTCTCCTCTACCGGGTGCGGGACATGGGCCTCCGGTGGGTGGCGGCTCGCCGCGGCGTCGTGGTGCCCAGCCTGGTGGCCGACGTCCGGGTGCCGGAGGAGCCGGAGATCCTGGAGCGGCCGATCGCCGAGCCCGAGCCGGCAGCAACGGGGGTCGCCGGTCAATGAGCGACTACAGCGAGAACGGGGCGAGCGCGCTCGAGTCGTCCATGGGCGTCGGGCCCATCGGCGACGGCCCGCCCATGCACTGGACCCGCGGGCTGGTCCACCCGATCCGGTGGCTGAACGCGCTCACCGGGAACGGCCCGATCTACGCCCTGCTCGTGCTCTTCGGCCTGAACGTGGTGGACGAGCTCGACCGCACCGCGTTCGGGATCCTCCTCCCCGAGATCCGGGACGCCTTCGACCTCGACACCCAGGGCCTGCTGACCCTGATCGCCATCGTCTACATCGCCGCCTTCGGCCTCCAGGTGCCGATCGCCACCATGGCCGACCGGCACAAGCGCGTGCCGATCGTCATCGCCGGGGCCATCGCGTGGGGGCTCTTCTCCCTCCTGACCGGCCTGGCCGTCGGCGTCGTGATGCTGGCCATCGTCCGCTGCGGCTCGTCGATCGGGCGGGCGGTGGTCGATCCCACCCACAACTCCCTGCTGGCCGACTACTACCCGCCGGGCGTGCGCCCCCGCGTGTACTCGTTCCACCGGGCGGCCAACGCGGTCGGGCAGTTCCTCGGGACCGGTGCTGGGCGGCATGCTCGCCTTCAGCTTCGGGTGGCGGACGCCGTTCATCGTCTTCGCCATCCCCACCGCCATCCTCGTGATCCTGGCCTTCCGCCTGCGGGAGCCGGTGCGGGGCGCCCACGAGCGCCGGGCGATGGGCGTCGCCGAGGAGGCGGTGCTGACGGAGGAGGAGCCGCCGTCGTTCGCCGAGGGCTGGCGCATGGTGTCGAAGATCGAGAGCCTCCGGCGCATCTGGTACGCCATGCCCTTCCTGGCCGCCGGGCTGGTCGGGTACGTGTCCCTGGCGGCGCTGCTCTACGAGGAGGTGTTCGGCCTCGACGAGCGGGCCCGGGGGTTCGTCGCCGCCTGCACCGAGCCCTTCCAGCTGGTCGGTCTGATCGTCGGCGCCAAGCATCGCCACGAAGCTGATCGGTGCCGACCCCGGCAAGGTGCACGCGGTTCGTCGGCGCCGCCGCCATCGTCTCGTCGCTGCTGGCGCTCGCCTTCGCCTTCACGCCGTGGCTGTGGCTCGGGATCATCATCAACGGCGGCCTCACGGCGGGGCTGGCCTGCCTCCTGCCCGGGATCCTGGCCGCGCGGCTCGCTGGCCATCCCGTCCCGGGCCCGGTCGCATCGGGTTCTCCGCGTTCTCGCTCTGGGTCATACCCGGGCTGTTGCTCCTGCCCCTCATCGGGGCGGTCGGCCGACCGGTGGGGCATCCGCGGCGGCCTGGCTGCTCATGGCCCCCGTCCTCCTCATCGGCGGCCTCATCGTGGCCAGCTCGGGCCGGATGCTGAGCAACGGACATCACCCAGGTGTGGACCACGGCCGCGGCCCGCTCGGAGGTGGCCTACGAGCGGCGCCAGGGCCGGTCCAAGCTCCTGCTCGTCCGCGGCCTCGACGTGGCCTACGGCGGACGTGCAGGTGCTGTTCGGGGTGGACTTCGAGGTGGACGAGGGCGAGGTGGTGGCCCTGCTCGGCACGAACGGGGCGGGCAAGTCGACCCTGCTCAAGGCCATCTCGGGGGTGGTGGAGGCCGACCGCGGGGCGGTCATCTTCGACGGCCGCGAGATCACCCACGCGCCGCCCAACGAGGTGGCCGCCTTCGGCATCACCCAGGTCCCCGGCGGGTCCGGCGTCTTCCCCTCGCTGTCCGTGGGCGAGAACCTCCGGGTCGCCGGGTGGATGGCCCGGCGGGACCACGCCGCCACCCGTGAGGGCGTGGACAGGGTGCTCGAGCTGTTCCCCGTCCTGGGACGGCGGCTGGACGAGCCGGCGGCCAACCTCTCCGGGCGGCCAGCAGCAGATGCTGGCCCTGGGCATGGCCTTCCTGTCCGAAGCCCCGCCTGCTGATGATCGACGAGCTGTCCCTCGGGCTCGCCCCGGTCGTGGTGGAGCAGCTGCTCGAGGTGGTGCGGGACCTGCGGGACGCCGGGACCACGATCATCCTCGTCGAGCAGTCGGTGAACGTGGCCCTCACCGTGGCCTCCACCGCCTACTTCATGGAGAAGGGCGAGATCCGCTTCCACGGCCCGACGTCGGAGCTGCTCGAGCGGCCCGACGTGCTGCGCTCGGTGTTCCTCGAGGGAGCGGCGGCCGCGGCCCAGGTCCAGGCCGGCGACGGGAACGGCAGCCGGGCGGCGGCGCCGTCCCACGCCACGGACGTGGTCGCCGCCGACGGCCACCCGGTGCTCGAGGTGCGGGAGCTGTCCCGCAGCTTCGGTGGCATCCGGGCCCTCGACCTGGTGGACCTGGCGGTGGCGCCCGGCGAGATCGTCGGGATCATCGGCCCCAACGGCGCCGGCAAGACGACGCTGTTCGACGTGATCTCGGGCTTCACCCCGGCCGAGGGCGGGGCCGTGGTCCTGGGGGGCACGGACATCACCCACATGACCCCGCACGGCCGGGCCCGCCGCGGCCTCGGCCGCTCGTTCCAGGACGCCCGCCTCTTCCCGGCGCTGACCGTCGAGGACGCCATCGCCGTCGCCCTCGAGCGGTGAGATCGAGGTGGGCGACCCGCTGTCGGCCGCCCTGCACCTGCCCACGGTGTTCGACAGCGAGGAGAAGGTGCGCCGCCGGGTCGACGAGCTCATCGACCTGCTGAGCCTCGGGGCGTTCCGGACCAAGTTCGTGCGGGAGCTGTCGACCGGCTCGCGCCGCATCGTCGACCTCGCCTGCGTGGTGGCCCACCGACCGATGGTCGTCCTCCTCGACGAGCCGTCGAGCGGCATCGCCCAGCGGGAGACCGAGGCGCTCGGGCCCCTGCTCCGGCGCATCCGGGACGGCCTGGGTGCGGCCCTCCTGGTGATCGAGCACGACATGCCCCTCGTGACCGCCGTGTCGCGACCGCATGGTGGCCATGGACCAGGGCCGGGTCATCGCCGCCGGCGAGCCCGGCGCCGTGCTCCACCACCCCGACGTCGTCGCCTCCTACCTCGGGGACCGACGAGGCGGTCATCGCCCGGTCGGGCACGTCCTCGTAACGCATCGTCCTTCGAAGGGGGAACCATTCATGCAGCCCAGCACCGACCGCCCGTCTGGATCAGGGGGCAGCGGTCGCCAACTCCGTCGCTACGGCCCGTTGGTGGCCATCCTCGCCGTCCTCGCCATCGTGGCCGGCGTGCTCGTGTTCGCCGGAGGTGACGACGACGGCGACGACGAGGCGACCACGGGCTCGGACGAGCAGGCCACCGATGCGCCGGAGGGCGTCCTGTCCTTCCAGGATGCGGAGGAGCAGGACCGCCTCGACGAGGTGACCTTCCCCGATGGGTGTGACGAGGAACGGGGCCGGGTCGCGATCCCGTCGTACTTCTCGCCGCCCTGCTACGCCGACATCGAGGGTGACAACGGCGGGGACACGGCCACGGGGGTGACCGGGGACTCCATCAAGGTGGTGGCCTACATCCCCATCGACGACGACCCCATCCTCAACCTGATCACCGGGTCGGTGGGCATCGAGGACACGGGGGACGAGACCGAGGCGACCTACCAGGGCTACCGCGACCTCTACCAGACCTACTACCAGACCTACGGGCGCGAGGTGGACCTCGTGGCGTACCGGGCGACGGGCACCGCCATCGACGAGGAGGCGGCCCGGGCCGACGCCCAGGCCATCGCCGACATGGAGCCCTTCGCGGTGTGGGGCGGCCCGGTGCTGACGAGCGCGTTCGCCGACGAGCTGGCCGCCCGCCAGGTGATCTGCGTCGGCTGCCTCGGCGGCGGGCTCCCCGAGTGGTACGACGAGCGCAGCCCCTACGTCATCAACGTCGGCAAGATGGCCGACCAGACCCGGCTGACGTTCATCGAGTACATCGAGAAGAAGCTCGCCGGTCGCAACGCCGAGTTCGCCGGCGACGAGGCCATGCACGACCAGGAGCGGGTCTTCGGCTCGGTCAACCTCGAGATCAACGAGGAGTCGGCCACGCTGGCCGAGAACTTCCAGAACGACCTCGAGGACAAGGGCGTCGAGGTCGCCGAACGGGTGTCGTACAGCTTCGATCCCGGCCGGCTGCAGGAGCAGGCCGACCAGATCATGGCCCGCATGAAGGCGGCCGGCGTCACGACGATCCTCTTCCGGGGTGACCCGGTGGCGCCCGCCAACCTGACGCAGGCGGCCACGTCGCAGGAGTACTTCCCGGAGTGGGTGGTGGACGGCAGCGAACCTGGTCGACAGCACGGTGTTCGCCCGCACCTACGACCCGGAGCAGTGGTCCCACGCCTTCGGCGTGAGCGGCCTCACCGCCCGGGCCGACCCGCTCGAGCAGAACTACAACTACATCTACCGGTGGTGGACGGGCGAGGAGCCGCCCGCCCGTGACACGAACCCGGTGCTGTACCCGCAGCCGGCGCTGTTCTTCAGCGCCCTCCAGGTGGCGGGGCCGAACCTGACCCCGGAGACCTTCCGGGACGGGCTCTTCAACCTGCCGGCCACGGACCGGGCCATCACCAACCCGTCCATCTCCTTCGGCGACAAGGACATCTGGCCGTACACGGACTACAACGGCATCGACGACGCCACGGAGATCTGGTGGGAGCGCGGAGGCCACCGGGCCCGATGAGATCGACCGCGACGGCACCGGGATGTGGACCTACGTCGACGGTGGCAAGCGGTACCTCTACGGCGAGTGGACCGACGACGAGAGCAGGGCGTTCCAGGAGGAGGGCGCGGTCACCATCCTCGAGGACCCGCCGGAGGCGGAACAGCCGCCGGACTACCCCTCGCCCGCCGAGGACCGGTAGGTCGGCTCGGCGGGAGCCGGTTCGCCGGGTCCCGGGCCGTCGCGGCCCGGGACCCGGGAACAGGTCACGAATCGGTGGTGTCGGCGTCCTTGGAATCGGTGGTGTCGGCGTCCTTGGTGTCCGTGGTGTCCGCGTCGCCCTCGTCGGCGGTGTCGGCGTCGCCGCTGCCGCCGACGTCGCGGTCCTCGTCGGCCCGCACCCGGGGGGCGGCGTGGTGCAGCTCGGTCTTGATGTCCTCGTCGGTCAGTGACACGACAGTCCTCCTGGTGATCGGTTGGCCGAGACTCGCAGATCCCGCGAGCCTGTGCACGTGCACGCCGGCCCCGACGATCGCGCCGCCCTGGCGCGTGCTGCGTCGGGGACGTGGACCGGTTCGCCGGGGAGGTGTGGGGGCGGTCGGCGCTGCTGTGCCGGAGCCCGGGGGCGGGGTTCGAGGACCTGCTCGGCCTGGAGGCGGTCGACGCACTGGTCACGGGCACGGTCCTGCGCCTCCCCGCCTTCCGGCTGGTGCAGGACGGCAGCCCGTTGGAGCCGGGCCGGTACACCCGGCGGATGCGCCTGGGTGGGCGTCCGCTCGACGACGTGGCCGACCCCGCCAAGGTGGCGGCCCGGTTCGCCGAGGGGGCCACGCTGGTCCTCCAGGGCCTCCACCGGTACTGGCCGCCGTTGACCCGGTTCTGCCGGTCGCTGGAGCGGGTGCTGGGCCACGCCGTGCAGGCCAACGCCTACGTCACGCCGGCCGGGGCGCAGGGACTGGGGCTGCACGCGGACGACCACGACGTGTTCACCCTCCAGGTGCTGGGGCGCAAGTCGTGGCAGGCGTACGCGCCGGGCGAGGGGCCGGAGGCGGGGGCGGCCCCGGTGATCGACACCGAGGTGGGCCCCGGGGACACGATGTACCTGCCCCGGGGAGCCCGGCACGCGGCCCGCACCACGGCCTCGCCGTCGATCCACCTGACCATCGGCGTGCTGGCCACGTCCTGGTCGTCGGTGCTCGACGCCGTGCTGGCGGGTCCGGCGGCCGAGGGCCTCGGGGTGGAGGCGCCGTTGCCCTTCGGGTGGTCGGACGACGAGGCCGGCTTCGAGGCGGCGGTGGGCGAGTGGCTGGGACGGCTGGGGGCGGCCGTGGCCGCGGCCGCGGCCGATCCGGCGGCGGTGGCGGCCGCGGTGCGGGCCACGGCGCCCGACCGTCGCCCCCCGCTCCCCGGCGGCACGTTCGCCTCCGTGGTGCGGTCGGACGAGCTGGACGACGCCACGGTGCTCCGGGTGCGGGACGGGGCGGTGCCCGAGGTGGTGCCGGAAGGCGACGCGGTGGCCCTCGTGCTGGCCGACCGGACGCTGCGCATGCCCGCCGGGGTGGAGCCGGTGCTGCGGCGGGTGGTGGCCGCGCCCTCGGTGCGGGGGAGCGACCTCGGGGACGAGCTGGACGGGGTCGGCCGGCGGGTGCTGCTGCGGCGCCTCGTGCGGGAGGGCCTCCTGGAGGTCGTCGGGTGACGTCCCGGACCCGGTGCGCCGACGAGGCCCGGGCCCAGGGCGAGGCGCTGCTCGGGACGGCGTCGATGGTGCGGCGGTGGCTGCTGGTCGAGCAGGCGGGGGCGTGGGGCTACGACGCACTGGCCAGCAGCGAGCTGCCGGCGGAGGTGGCCGGTCCGCTGCTGGGCGCCGCCAAGGCAGCGGGTGTGCGGGTGCTGCTGGTGCGGCGGCCGGGGCGGTCGCGGCCGTCGACCCGCCGGCTCCTCCTGGCCGACTCGGGCCCGGACGCCCCGTGGCTGCGTCAGGCCTCGATGAAGGACGTGGGCGACCTGTCCCGCCTCGACCTGGGCGCGGTGTTCGCCGCCGGCGGGGAGGGGTTCGGGCGGCCGGCGCCGGGACCCACGTTCCTCGTGTGCACCCACGGGCGCCACGACCCGTGCTGCGCCGACCTCGGCCGGCCGGTCGTGCGGGCGCTGAAGGCGGACGGCGTGCCCCGGGTGTGGGAGTCGAGCCACCTCGGCGGGGACCGCTTCGCCGGCAACCTGCTGTGCCTGCCCCACGGGCTGTACTTCGGGCGGGTGTCGCCGGAGGACGGGCCCCGGGTGGTGGCCGCCTACCGGGCGGGTCAGATCGTGCTCGAGCGGTACCGGGGCCGGTCGTGCTTCCCCATGGTCGTGCAGGCGGCCGAGATCCTGGCCCGCCAGGAGCTCGGCCTCCGGGGGGTCGACGACCTGGTCCCCGTGCCCTCCGGACGCCGCCGCCTCGCCCCCGGTGACGACGAGGTCGCGCTGCGGGCGGCGGACGGCCGGACCTGGTCGGCCCGGGTCCGCACCGCCCCCGCCACCACCCCCCGCCTCCTCACCTGCCGCGGCACCGCCGAATCCACCCCCCCCGAGTACCACCTGGTCACCCTGACCGAGGCTTGACCCCGGCCTGACCCCCAAAGACACTCTGTGCGCAGAAGGGCTCAGGGGGTGAGCCCCGAACGCGCGAAGAACTGGCGGATGCCTGCGGACCACGTGGGCGGGACGCCGCACGACGTCGTGCCAGGTGAAGCGGAGCACCGTCCAGCCCGCCGTGGCGAGCCGGTTCTGACGCTCGCGGTCGTTCTGGAACGCCTCCCGCGTGCCGTGGGAGGACCACCCGTCCACCTCGATCGCGAGGCGGACCAGCGGGTAGGCGAAGTCCACCTTGGCCACGAAGCGCCCGTCGGTGTCCCGGACGATGTGCTGGAAGGCGGCCGAGGGCAGCCCTCCCTCTTCGAGCAACCGTGCCATGCGGGACTCGAGCAGCCCATCGGGTCGCTGGTCACCGAGGGCTCTGTCGTCGAGGACCCGGCGCAGCACGCCGCAGCCCGACCGACCGCTGCGGGCCAACTGATCGAGCACCTGCTCGACCGCCCGGATCGAGAAGAGCCTCGCGATCAACCCCCGGTCGAGCGCGTCCTCGACCTCCTCGGGCCCGAGCACGTGGCCGAGGTCCACCATCGTTCGCAGCGGGTTCGTGAGCGGGATGTCTCGCCGACGGGTGATCTGCTCGGCCGTCAGGTCAGTGGAACGGTGGACGGCGACGTGCCTGATCCGGGGGGCTCGAGGGTGGGGCAGGGTCACCTCGAGCGGCTGTTCGCCCTCGAGCAGACCCCACATGCGGCCCGCGGCACGATGGGACGCCGCCGCCGCAGGACCTGCGGCGATGCACGCTCCGAGGAGGCGCTGGTGCCACGACGGTGGGGCACCGGCCATGACGTAGACGCCGCGGAGGAGCGGTTGCAGCCGGCGTTCGGCCACACGCCGCTTCAAGGTGGCGGGCGACATGCCCGCTGCGAGGATCTGCCGTCGTCCGACGACGGCGTGCTGCGTGGCCGCCAGCTCGGCCACGCGACGGTCGGCATCCACCGCCGCCCCTTCCTTGCGCACTTGGGGCTCAACAGGTGGACCCAACTGCGCACAGAGTGGATCTGCGCTCTTCGGGGGAAGCGGACCGGCGCAAACGCTAGCTGGCTTGGCGGAGGGGGGCGCGTCGATGCCGCAGGCGTGGACGGGGCGCTCGGGCGGGGCGCCGGGGACGGCCTCCGGGGCCGCCAGGGGCTCGTTGCGGATCAGGGTCACGGCCAGGACGCCGCCGACGGCGCACAGGGCCGCCGCCAGCGTGAGGGCGATCCGGAACCCGTCGGAGAAGGCCGCCGGGTCGCCGGCGTCGGCGCCGCTGATCCCCGCCACCGCGGGGAGCACGGCCACCGCCACGAGCCCCGCCGCCCGGGCCACCGCGTTGTTGACCCCGGACGCCACCCCGGCGTGCCGCTCCGACGCCGCCGCCAGCACCGTGCTGGTCAACGGGGCCACCGTCGTCGCCAGCCCCAACCCGAGCAGCACCGCCCCCGGCAGCACCGCCGTGGCCCACTGGGACCCGGCGTCGACCCGGCTCAGCACCAGCAACCCGGCCCCGGCCAGCAGCGGCCCGACCGTCAGCTGCAGCCGCGGGCCGATCCGCGTGGCCAGCGCCCCCGAGCGGGCCGACAGCGACAGCATCAGGATGGTCACCGGGAACAGCGCCAGCCCCGCCTCCAACGGCGAGTACCCGAGCACGGTCTGGAGCTGGAGCACGAGCAGGAACGTCGTCGATCCGAGCGCGGCGTACACCGCGAACGTCACCACGTTGGCCGCCGTGAACTGGTGCGAGGAGAACAGGTCGAGCGGCAGCATGGGGTGGCCGCTGCGGGCCTCGACCACGAGGAAGCCCACCAGGCAGGCGACGCCGCCCACCGCCGCCCCGGACACCGTGGCGCTCCCGATGCCCTCGCCCCCCGCCGGCCCCTCGATGAGCGCCCACGTCACCCCGGCCAGGCCCAGCGCGGACAGCACGGCCCCGGTGACGTCGAGCCCCGGCGCGGCGGTCGGGTCCCGGCTCTCGGGGACGTGGCGGACCGCCACCAGGACGACGGCCACCGCCACGGGGATGTTGATGAGGAACACCGCCCGCCACGACACGGCCTCGACCAACCACCCGCCGAGGAACGGCCCGAGGGCCGCGGCCACCCCGCCCAGACCCGACCACGCCCCGATGGCCCGGGACCGGTCGGCCGGCACGAACGACGCCTGGAGCAGGGCCAGGCTCCCCGGTGTCAGCAGCGCCCCGCCCACGCCCTGGAGGGCCCGGGCGGCGATGAGGACCTCGATCGACGGCGCCAGGCCGCAGAGGGCCGATGCCACGGCGAACCACACCACGCCCACCACGAACACCAGTCGCCGCCCGTAGCGGTCGCCCAGCGCGCCGCCCAGGAGGATGAGGGCGGCCAGCGTCAGCAGGTAGCCGTTGATGGTCCACTGGAGCCCCGCCAGCTCGGTGTCGAGGTCACGCGCCGATGGTGGGCAGCGCGACGTTCACCACCGTGGTGTCGAGGAAGACGACGGCCGAACCCAGCACGGCGGCCAGGAGCACCCACCGCCCGCGCGGCGTGCCCCAGGCCACGGTCGCCCCGGGTGCCGGCGCCCCCGCCCCCACGGCCACCCGTGCGAACCTACCGGTGGTAGAACCGGCCAGGTGACCGATGTCGGAGCCGCCTACGCCGGGGGCCGCCAGCGCCTCACGGACCTGGTGGCCGACGTGGACGACGCCGCCGCCGCGGCCACCGCCGTCCCCGCCTGCCCGGCGTGGTCGGTGCACGACGTCGTCGCCCACCTGACCGGCGTGTGCGCCGACGTCCTCGCCGGCAGGATCGACGGCATCGCCACCGAGTCCTGGACCGACGCGGCAGGTGGTCGCCCGCGCCGAAGGTGCCCCTCGCCGAGGTGGTGGCCGAGTGGAACGAGGTGGCCCCCGCCGTCGAGGCCATGGCCGGCGCCTTCGGCACGGCCGGGTACCAGTGGGTGGGCGACCAGGCCATCCACGAGCACGACGTGCGCGGCGCGCTCGACCGCCCCGGCGCCCGCGACAGCGAGACCGTCCTCGTCGGCCTCGAGTTCATGGTCCCCGGCTTCCTCGACGGGGTCGCCGCCCTCGGCCTGCCGACCCTCGAGGTGCGGGCCGGCGACCGGACCTGGACCTCCGGCGATGACGACCCCGCCGCCCGCCTCGCGCTCGAGCCGTTCGAGGTCCTGCGGGCCGTCGCCGGCCGCCGCAGCCCCGATCAGCTCCTGGCCCTGCCGTGGACCGGCGACCCCGAGCCCTACCTCGAGGCCTTCACCTGGGGACCGTTCACCCCGCCGGCCACGGCCGTGGTCGAGTAGCGGTGCCCCGGGCCGAGCGGAGGAGGCGGACCAGCTGGCGCTGGCACCCCCGGCGGTGGGTCGGCCTGTCGCCCAACGGCATCGGCCACCAGAAGCCCAACCACGCCGGGGACATCGTCCGCACGGTGTGGGAGAACCGCCGCCATCCGCTCTACGCGTGGCGGGTCCTGTCCCGGGGCGCCTGTGACGGGTGCGCCCTGGGCGTGACCGGCTTCCACGACTGGACCATCAAGGGCATCCACCTCTGCACCACGCGGCCTGAAGCTGCTCCAGCTGAACACCGCCGACGCCCTCGACCCGGCCGTCCTGGCCGACGTCGACGGGCTGGCCGGCCGTCCCGGCGCCGAGCTGCGGGCCCTCGGTCGCCTCGGGACGCCGATGCGGCGCCGGGCGGGGGAGCGGGGCTTCACCCCGGTCTCGTGGGACGTGGCCCTCGACCGCCTGGCCGGTGCCGTGACCGATGCCGGCGGTGACCGCACGGCGATCTACATCACGAGCCGCGGCATCACCAACGAGGTGTACTACGCCGCGGGCAAGGCGGCCCGCGCCCTCGGCGTGGCCAACGTGGACTCCGCCGCCCGCATCTGCCACGCCCCCTCGACGCTCGCCCTGAAGGAGACGATCGGCGCGGCGGCGACCACGTGCTCGTTCGCCGACGTGCTCGAGGCCGACCTCGTCGTCCTGGTCGGGTCGAACCCGGCCAACAACCAGCCGGTGTTCATGAAGTACCTCTACGAGGCCACCCGGGCCGGGGCCAAGGTCGCCGTGGTCAACCCCTACCTGGAGCCCGGGCTCGAGCGCTACTGGGTGCCGTCGAGCCCCGAGTCGGCGCTGTTCGGCACGAAGATCTGCGACCTCCACGTGCCGGTGCGACCCGGCGGTGACGTCGCCTTCGCCAACGCCGTGCTCAAGCTCCTGCTCGAACGCGACGCCGTCGACCACGACTTCGTGGCCGAGCACACCGAGGGCTTCGACGAGCTGGTCGCCGACCTCGGGCAGCAGTCGCTGGCCGACCTGCTGGCCGTCGCCGGGCTGGACGAGCAGCTCGTCCGCGCCTTCACCGACCTCTACGCCGCGTCGCGGCGCACGGTCATCGTCTGGTCGATGGGCATCACCCAGCACCGCGAGGCCGTGGAGGGCGTGCGGGCCCTCGTGAACCTGGGCCTGGTCCGGGGCAACGTCGGCCGCGACGGCGCCGGGCTCATGCCCATCCGCGGGCACTCCGGCGTGCAGGGTGGCGCCGAGATGGGCGCCTACGCCACCGCCCTCCCCGGCGGCGTGACCGTCGAGCCGGAGAGCGCCGCCGCCCTCGCCCGCACGTGGGGCTTCCCCGTCCCCGACGCGCCGGGGCTGACGGCGCCCGAGATGGTCGACGCCGCCGAGGCCGGGGACCTCGACGTCCTCTGGTCCTCGGGGGGCAACTTCCTCGAGGTCCTGCCCGACCCCCACCGCGTGGACCGTGCGCTCCAGCGGGTGCCGCTGCGGGTGCACCAGGACGTGATCGTCTCGCCGTCGATGCTCGTGCCGCCGGACGCCGACGGCGAGGTGCTGCTCCTCCCGGTGGCCACCCGCTACGAGCAGGAGGGCGGGGGCACCGAGACCACCACCGAGCGCCGGATCATCTTCTCGCCGGAGGTGCCCGGCCACCAGGTCGGCGAGGCCCGCACGGAGTGGCGGATCTTCGCCGACGTCGTGGCCCGGTCCCGTCCCGACCTCGCGCCCCACTTCGTGTGGCGGGACGGCGCCGCCCTCCGCCAGGAGATCGCCGACGTCGTCCCCCTGTACGCCGGCATCGAGCGCCTGTCGCAGAGCGGCGACCAGGTGCAGTACGGCGGGCGCCACCTCGCTCCCGACGGCCACTTCCCCACGCCGTCGGGCCGCGCCCGCTTCGTGCCGGCGCGCCCGCCCGACACCGAGCTGCCGTCCGGGCAGTTCCTCGTGAGCACCCGGCGGGGCCGGCAGTTCAACTCCATGGTCCAGGCCTCCGTCGATCCGCTGAACGGGGCCTCCCGCGACGACGTGCTCATGGACCGGGACGACGCGACGCAGCTCGGGCTGGCCGACGGCGATCCGATCGTGCTGCGCTCGGCGGTGGGCACCTACCAGGGGCGGGTGCGGCTGGCCCGGCTCGCCCGCCAGAGCCTCCAGGTGCACTGGCCCGAGGGCAACGTCCTCATCGAGTCCGGTCCCGAGCACCGGGAGCCCGGGTCGAAGACGCCCGACTACAACGCCGTGGTGACGGTGGAGCGGGCCGGCACACCGGTCACCATCGGTACGTGAAGCCGCCGACCACCTCGGTGCAGGTGGTCGCCCTCCGTCCCGAGGGGCCGCTCGAGCGGCCCGACCGGGTGGTGACCGAGGAGCCGCTCCAGGTCCGCCTGGCCCTCGCCGGCGGGCCTGAGCTCGACGTGGCGGTGACCCTGCGCACCCCGGGTCACGACACCGAGCTCGCCGTGGGCCTGCTGGTCACCGAGGGGATCATCACCTCGGGGGCCGACGTGGCCGCGGTGCGGGTGGGGACCGACGCCGTGACCGTGGCCCTGCGGGGGGCGCCGGCCACCCTCCCGGCGCAGCGGCGCTTCGTGGCGTCGGCCAGCTGCGGCACCTGCGGCAAGGCCTCGGTGGACGACCTCGAGGTGGCCAGCCCACCCCTGGGTCACGGTCCCGTCGTGGCCCGTTCGGTCCTCGTCGAGCTGCCCGAGCGCCTGCGCGACGACCAGCGGCTGTTCGACCGCACCGGCGGGCTGCACGCCGCAGGCCGCTTCACCGCCGCGGGCGAGGCGGTGGTGGTGCGGGAGGACGTGGGTCGCCACAACGCCGTCGACAAGGTGGTGGGGGCGGCCGCGCTGGCGGGCCAGCTCCCCCTCACCGACGAGGTGCTCGTCGTCTCCGGACGGGTGAGCTTCGAGATCGTGCAGAAGGCGGCCGTCGCCGGACTGGCCGTGATCGCCGCCGTCTCCGCCCCGTCGAGCCTGGCCGTCTCCGCCGCCCGCCGCCGGGGCCTCACCCTGGTCGGCTTCGTGCGCGACGGGACCGCCAACGTCTACACCGGTCCCGAGCGGATCGACGTGAACGGCTAGCTAGTTCGACACGGCCTCGGGCTCGGGCGGCTCCATGCCCCGCTCCCGCATGCCGGCCTCGATCAGCGCGATCGTGGTCTCGATCACGTACACGCGGGCGAAGCGCTTCGACTCGGCGGGGACGAGCTGCCAGCCGGCCGCAGGGTGGTCCGTCCGCTTCAGCATGTCCTCGACGGCGGCCTCGTACTCGGCGCCGGCGGGCCCGGTTGCGCCAGTCCTCCTCGGTGAGCTTCCAGGCCTTGAGCGGGTCGTCGCGGCGTCGCTCGAACCGGGCCAGCTGCTCCTCGTCCGAGATGTGCAGCCAGAACTTGACGATGATCATCCCCTCCGCCGCCAGGGTGCGCTCGTGGGAGACGATCTCCTCGTAGGCCCGCTGCCACTGCTCGTCGGTGGCGAAGCCCTCCACCCGCTCGACCAGGACACGGCCGTACCAGGTCCGGTCGAGCACGGCCATGCCGCCCCATCCCGGCAGCACGGGGCTGAAGCGGAGCAGGAAGTGGTGGCGCTTCTCGTCGGGCGTGGGGGCCGCGAAGCTGGCCACCCGCACGTGGCGGGGATCGAGGGGGGCGGTGAGGCGGCGGATGGCCCCGCCCTTGCCCGACGCGTCCCAGCCCTCGAACAGCACGCACACCGGCGGACCGAGGCGGCCCCCGCCGATCTGCCCCCCCAGGGTCAGGCGCAGCTGGAGGAGGCGGACCTGCGCCGACTCGAGCCGGCGCTCCTCCTCCTTCCGGCCGAGCGTCTGGGTGAGGTCGACGGCGGCGAGGCGAGAGGGCACTACGGCGTGCAGCGCTCGGTGCCGGCGGAGCCGCTGAAGTTGCAGCTCTCGAGCGTGGTCGGGTCGGTGATGGGCACCTCGAACACGGGTGCGGCGCCGTCGGGGTCGATGATGCTGGTGCCGCCGGTGGCGAGGAACTCCGCCACCTGGAGCTGCCCCTGCTGCCGGCCCTGGATCCTCGGGTCGAGGAGGAACCCGTGGGGGTCGGTCAGCGTCGTGGCCGCGAGGTCGTTCCGGTAGAAGGTGGTGACGTCCTGCAAGCGGCCGGCCCGCATGATGGTGGCGCTCGTCGGGTTGGGCACGGTGGCGTCGCCGAAGGCGAACTGGTACAGCACCCGCTTGGCCGCCATGCCCTCCGCCGGGCGGATGCGCAGCAGCGGCGCGAAGGCCTCGGGGCTGCCCGAGCGGTCGAGCCAGTTGGTGCGGGCCCCGACGGCCTGGATGGCGACGGCCCCGGCCGCCGGGCTCGTCTCGGGCGGCATGCCGTAGAGCGGCTGCGACTCGGTGAAGCCGGCGTCGCCGCCGTTCAGCAGCGCCGGCCGGCGGTTGGCCAGCTCACGCGCCACCTCGGGCCGGAACCCGGGGGAGAGCCGGGCGATGTCGAGGATGGGCCCGCCGGGCACGTTGAGCACACCCACGGCGAGCGTCGGGTCGGTGGCCATGACCATCGTCCCGTAGATGCCCCCCAGGCTCTGGGCGTAGTACGTGATGCCGGTGGTGCGGAGGTCGTTCGAGCCGTCGCCGTCCACGTCGACGCCGCGGGCGATGGCGCGGGCCAGGGCCATGTTGTCGAGCGCCGTCTGGCGCAGCCCGTCGCGCAGGGCGATGCTCGCCTTGGGGTGCGGTGCCCCGGGAGCGCTCAGCCCCTCGCGAGGACCGATGACCCCGTCGCCGTCCTGGTCGATGCCCCGCCCGAACCCCGAGAAGGTCACCGACGAGGGCGGGAGCACGAGGTCGACCCCGGCGGTGCTGCGGGGCCCGTAGGCGTGGCCCACGGGATCGATGGCGATGGTGGCGACGCCCCGGCGCAGCAGCTCGTCGGAGGCGAGGAAGAGGTCGTACTTCGACCGCGTCACCCCCGGGCCGAAGATGGCGACGGGCCACCCGCCGGCGGGCTCGATGCCCTGGGGGAGGATGAGGGCGAAGCCCACCTCCTCCCGGCCCTGCACCACCGGGCCACTGCCCGTGGAGGGTCGGGCCGGGATGGTGCGATCGGCGTCGAGCCACGAGGGGGCGAGGAACGACCCGAAGGCGTAGGTGCTCGCCGTGAGCGTGGGCTGGGCGCTGTCGAAGACGATCTCCTCCTGGAGGCCGGCGTTGCCGACGTCGTTGAACCTGCGGACCCGGGCCACCGTGGCGGACGGGTACACGGTGCGGGTGCCGTCGGGCCGCACGAAGTCGAGGCCGCGAGCGCCCGTCCCGATCCCGGCGGCGGTGTAGGCACTGCCGCCGTCGAGCTGGCTGCGCATCTGGCGCAGGGCCCGGGTGGCGCTCATGGTCGTGAACTCGCGGGTGCCCGACTGCCCGTTGACCCCGGCGGTGACCACCACCCGGTAGCGGGTGCCGTCCCGCAGGAGCTGGTTGGGCTGGCCGTAGACGGTGGAGGTCGACGCGTCCCACACCAGGCGGTTGAGGCCGACCCGTCCCGGCGCACCGACCCGCTCGAGGTAGACGTTGCTCGGCACCCGGCTGACGTCGATGGGCCCGGAGAAGCGCACCTCCACACGCGGATCGAGGTCCCAGCCGTCGAGCTGGTTGAGCAGACGGATCTCGTCGCAGTCCGACGGGCGGGCCGTGCAGCTCGGCAGGGGCAGGTTCATGCGCCGGCCGGTGAGCTGGCTGGCGTCGGCCACCGTCAGGGCGTCGTCCGGCAGGATGGTGAGCGGCGGGGGCGGCTCACAGGCCACGAGTGCGGTGCCCATGAGCAGCGCCACCAGGACTGCGGCCATTCGCGTACGGCGCATTTCCGTCAACCTAGCCACGACCCCGTACCAAAGCGGGTGCGGGGTCGCGGGTACCGTGCCGAGCGCATGGCGGAGCCTTGGACCTACTCGGGCGAGGTGGCGCGCCTCGGCGCCCCCGACGGCTCCGTCACCCTGGTCGAGGGGGCGTCGTTCTGCCTCTCCGGTGGGAACGGCGACGTGCGCCCGGGCGGCGCCGACGGCCTCTACCTGCTCGACACCCGGTTCCTGTCGCGGCTCGAGTTGCGGGTCGACGGGGCGCCGCTGGAGGCGCTCGGCGTGGCGCTGGAGGAGCCGTTCGCGGCGACGTTCTTCGGCCGGAGCGCGCCGCTGGCCGGAGCCGCCGACAGCTCGCTCGTCGTGTTCCGGACCCGCCACGTCGGCGGCGGGCTCCTCGAGCACGTGGAGCTGCGCAACTACGCCCCCGAGGCCCGATCGGTGGTGGTCGAGCTCGAGCTGGACGTGGACTTCGCCGACCTGTTCGACGTCAAGGAGGGCCGCACGTCGCCCCGGGGCCGCCGGAAGCTCGAGCTGGCCGAGTCGGCCCTGCGCTTCGGCTCCGAGCTCGACGGCCGCACCAAGGTGGCGGCGGTCTCGTTCGACCGCACCCTCCCGCGCGGTGGCCTCGCCCGGTGGGAGGTGGAGCTGGCCCCCAAGGAGCAGTGGTCGCTGCGCTTCGACGTGATCGCCAGCATCGACGGCGAGGAGGTCGCGCCCCGGTACCGCCTCGGGGCTCCCGTCGAGTCGGCCACGCCGGCCCGCCAGCTGTCGGCGTGGCGGCGCACCGTCCCCGTGGTCTCCACGGACCATGCCGCCCTCGCCACCGCGGTGCGTCGGGCGGCCGAGGACCTCGGCGCGCTGCGCCTGTTCGACCCGGAGTACCCCGAGCGGGCCGTGGTGGCGGCCGGGGCGCCGTGGTTCATGACGGTCTTCGGCCGCGACTCCCTGCTCACCGCCTACATGGCGCTGGTGGTCGACCCCGAGCTGGCTCGCGGGGTGCTGGAGACGCTGGCCCGGTTCCAGGGCACGAAGGTCGACGACGCGACCGAGGAGGAGCCCGGCCGCATCCTGCACGAGATGCGCTTCGGCGGCGCCGTCTCCTCCTCGTTGGCCGGCGCCTCCGTCTACTACGGCACCGTCGACGCCTCGCCGCTGTTCGTGCTGCTGCTCGGCGAGCTGCGCCGATGGGGGCTGGCCGGTGACGTGGTCGACGCCCTGCTGCCCCACGCCGACCGGGCCCTCGAGTGGGTCGAGACCTACGGCGACCGGGACGGCGACGGGTACGTCGAGTACGAGCGGGCCACGCCGCGGGGCCTGGCCAACCAGGGCTGGAAGGACTCGTGGGACGGCGTGCGCTACGCCGACGGCCGGCTGCCGGAGGGCCCCATCGCCCTGTGCGAGGTACAGGGCTACGTGTACGCCGCCTACCTGGCGAGGGCCTACTTCGCCGAGGAGCGCGGAGACGCCGAGGCGGTCGACCGGTGGCGCTCCAAGGCGGCTGCGCTCAAGGAGGCCTTCAACCGCGACTTCTGGTTGCCCGAGCAGGGCTGGTTCGCCATGGGGCTCGACGGCGACAAGCGCCCCATCGACGCGCTGGCGTCGAACATGGGTCACTGCCTCTGGACGGGGCTCGTCGACGAGGACAAGGCGGCGTCGGTGGCGGGCCACCTGCTGTCACCGGAGATGTTCAGTGGCTGGGGCGTGCGCACCATGGCCACGTCGATGGCCGCCTACAACCCGGTGAGCTACCACTGCGGATCGGTCTGGCCCCACGACAACGCCATCCTCGCCGCCGGGCTCGTGCGCTACGGCTTCGTCGAGGAGGCCACACAGATCATCGAGGGGCTGCTGGCGGCGTCGGCCACCAGCGGCGGCCGCCTGCCCGAGCTGTTCGCGGGGCTCGGCCGCGACGAGCTGTCGGTGCCGGCCGCCTACCCGACGTCGTGCGTGCCCCAGGCGTGGGCCGCCGCCACGCCGCTCCTGTTCCTGCGCACGCTGCTGCGGCTCGACCCCTGGGTGCCGCACGGCCGGGTGTGGCTGGCCCCCGCCCTGCCGCCGTCGGTCGGCCGCCTCCGGGTGGACCGCATCCCCATCGGCGAGGACCGCATGAGCGTCGAGGTGGTGAACGGGGCCGTCCGGGTCGAGGGCCTGGGACCCGACGTCGAGCTGGTGCAGTCGCCTCGGCGACCGCTCACCGCCGCCCTGCCGGCACGCCGCTGAGCCGTCGCTCGGCGGCGCGGCGCCCGGCGTCGCGGGCGGCGAGGATGCGCGAGAAGAGGTCGAGGTGCTCGTCGACCATGCGGGCCGTCGAGAAGCGGTCGGCCACCGCGGCGCGACAGGCGGCCCGATCGAGGTCGCCGAGGAGCCCGGCCGCCGCCACCAGGTCGTCCTCGTCGGCGCCGAGGAACCCGGTCACGCCGGCGTCGACGATCTCGGGTGCCGCGCCCCGGGCGGTGCTCAGCACCGGGGTCCCGCAGGCCAGGGCCTCGATCATCACGAGGCCGAACGGCTCGTCCCACTGGATGGGGTTGACGAGGGCGGCGGCGCCGGCCAGGAGGTCGAGCTTCTCGGTGCCCCCGACCTCGCCGACGAACTCCACGCCGGGCCCGAGCAGGGGCCGCACCCGCTCGTCGAAGTAGCGGTGCTCGGCGGGCTCGCGCATCTTGGCCGCCAGGACCAGCGGGATGCCGGCCCGCCGGGCGATCGCCACCGCCTGGGCGGCGCCCTTGTCGGGGGTCATGCGGCCGAGGAACAGCAGGTAGCCGCCGTTCCCGGTCCCGACGGGGAAGCGGTCGACGTCGATCCCGTGGTGGATGACGCCGGCCAGCGGCAGGCCCCGGGCGGTGGCGGCCTGGGCGTGGGAGATGGCGATGATCGGCACCCGGTGGGCGACCGCCCGGTAGACGTCGAGCAGCTCCTGGTCGAACGGCCCGTGGTTGGTGGTGACCACGGGTAGCCAGGGGAGCCGTTCGGCGTAGGCCGGACCGACCACGGTGTGGTCATGGACCACGTCGCACGACGCCAGCGCCTCGTAGGCGTGGACCAGGTGGCGGAGCTCCGCCACCGCCTCGCCCATGCGGGGGGCCTGCGCCGTCTCGAACACCCAGCGCCGTTCCACGGGGCAGGTGGCGTCACCGGTGGTGAACAGGACGACCTCGTGACCGGCGGCCTGCATGCCCCGGGCCAACCGGTCCACCACCGCCTCCGTCCCGCCGTAGGCCGGGGGCGGCACGGGCAGCCAGGGAGGAGCGAGCAGGCCGATGCGCACGGTCCAACGTCGGCACCCGGGCCCTCGGCCTGAACCGCTGTTCTCCTGCCGTTCGCCTCAGAACTGGTGCGTGTGGCGGATGCCGGGCGGGCGTCCGTCGGGGTCCACGGCCAGGCGGTAGACGGGGGCGGCCCACCAGGCGGCCCACCACTTGACCCGCCCGGGGCGGTGGCGGGTGACCCGGCCGGCAGGTCGGGGGCCGACCTCGCCGGCCTGGTGCCAGCGCTCGAGGCCGCGAGCGGTCTCCTGCCAGACCGCGAGCCCCTCGTCGGCGTCGAGCAGGCGGGGATCGTCGGGCGAGGTCCCCAGGTGCTCGGCCCAGAGCCCGCAGCCGCAGGTCGCGGGGGAAGCGGCGGGCGCCCTCGCCCCGCTGCCCGGGGTCCCGCGGGCTCCCGCTCGTCCCGCGTCTCGTCGAGGATGGCGCAGCTCAGCTCCGAGTCGTGGGTCCAGCTCCGGAGGTTGAGGTTGTCCGAGCCGATCGAGCACCAGACGTCGTCGACGACGCAGACCTTGGCGTGGACGTAGATGGGCGTCCCGGCCTCGTTCTCCAGGTCGAAGACGGCGACGCGGTCGCCCCCGGCCTCCTGGACACGGTCGAGGGCGGTCTGGTGCCCGAGGCGGCTCGGGGGCCCGGACAGGCGCCCGTCGGCCTCGGGGTAGCGGGGCACGACGGCGATCAGCCGGAGGTCCGGCGCGCCCCGCAGGGCGTCCACGAGGACGTCGGCCACGTGCTCGGACCAGAGGTACTGGTCCTCCAGGTAGACGAGGCGCCGGGCCCGTCCCAGCGCCTTGCGGTAGGCCCGGGCCACGCTGCGCTCGCCGTTGGGGGCGTAGGGCAGCGCCGGCCGCTTGTACGGGTAGGTGCGCAGCACCTGCACGGCCGCAGGGCCGGCGGGTCCGGGATCGCGTGGCATGGGGGGCAGGGGTCCGGGGTGGCGGGGCTCGGCGGCCCTGCGGGCCAACCGCCGTGCCCACGGGGTGCGGGCGTCGAGCGGCCTGGGGTCCTCCCAGCGTTCCCGGAAGGTGGTGGCCAGGTCGCCGATGGCGGGGCCCCGGACCTCGAGTTGGACGTCGTGCCACGGCGGGCGGGGGCCGTAGCGCTCGTCGAGCTCGACGGTCTGGGGGTCGCCCAGGTGCCGTTCGTCGTCGTGGCGCCCGTGGCACAGGTCGATGCCCCCGACGAAGGCGATGTCCCGGTCCTCCTGGTCGGGGTGGCGGATGAGGACCAGCTTCTGGTGGTGCGACCCGGCGCGGCGCACCCGCTCGTCGAGCAGGACCTCGCCCCCGGCCTCGTTCACCACGTCGGCCAGGTGGACGGCCTCCTGCTCGCTCAGCCGGGCCTGGTCGGGGTGCGAGCGCCACACGAGGCCGCGGACGTGGACGCCCCGGCGGGCGAGACCGGCGAGCACCTCACCGAGCTCGGTGCCGGGCCCGACGAGGAGCTCGTCGGCGTCGCCCCGCCAGTCGGTGAAGTGGACCCAGGCCCCGTCCTCCAGGGCGGCCAGCTCCTCGTGGAGGCGGCGGAAGTAGGTGGCCCCGTGGACCAGCGCCTCCACCGCGTTGCCGTCGGTCCACGCCCGGCCGTCGTGACGGCGGCGGTCGATGTCGGTGTCGAGGTTGCCCCGCTCGTCGGCGGTGAGGAACCAGGGGTGGGGGAGGGCCACGGGGCTAGCGGCCCTGCACGATGGCGGCCACGAGGTCGGCCACCACGGCCTCGGTCGGCGGGCACGGGGTGGTGCCGAGGGGCTCGAGCGTGCAGAAGGCCTCCGTCCCGGTGGCCCGGCCCTGGAGGGTGATCAGGAGCTGGCAGGCGTGGCCGCCGTCGTCGGCCAGGACGACCTCGAGCAGGCCGAGTCGGGCGTCGACGTAGGTGACCTCGCCCACGGCGTGGGCCGCCTCCAGCAGGGCCAGGAAGGCCTCGTCGGCGGGAGCGTCGAGCACCAGGCTGTCGCCGGTGGGCTCGGCCGCCGGACCCGGGGCGCGTGGCGCGGGCGTGGGTGGCGGTGGGGACGGCGGGGCGGTGGCGCCGGTCCGGGCCGAGCGGAGGACGGCCAGGGCCCGGGTGAGGCGGGCCACGGCGACGCCGGCGTCGACCCGGGGTCCGGCCACGTCGGGGTGGGTGGCCCGCAGGCGACGGCGGAAGGCCGAGCGCTCGTCCGCCGGCGTGGCCCCGTCGGCCAGGCCCAGCACGGCCCGGGCCTCGTCCACATCCATGTTCCCCGGCTCGGGCGCCATGCCCCTCCGCTAGCCCACGTGCGCCCAGTGGGCCAGCTCGGCCGCGGCCGGGTCGTCCTCCACGGTGCTCTCCTCGCCGAGGACCATGGTGGTCCGCTGGTCGGGCGTGAACGGCGGCCACGGCGGCAGGCCGGCGCCGTTGGGGTCACCGGTGCGGGCGAAGGCGGTCCACGTGTCGTGCATGGCAGTGGCCAGCTCCCGGGCGCTCGCGGTGGCCTCGCCGGTGAACATCGCCACGCCGGGTGCGTCGAGGTTGTTGAACACGAACGGGATCTCCAGGGCGTGGCACGACCCGAGGGCGCCGCCGAAGGCGGGCGTGGCCCACGTGAAGAGGTAGAGGTGCACGGGGGCGTGGGCCGACTGCCGCTCGGCCAGACGGACGGCGGGGACCCGGAACACCTGGTCCGACAGCACCGCCGTCCACACCTCGGCGGCCTCGCTCCCGGGCCGTGAGCCGCGGTAGGCCTCGATGGCGGCGGCGCCCGCTCCGGGGCCGAAGAGCTCGTCGGCCCGGGTGAGGAGCGCGGGCTCGTCGATGGCGGCGATGCTCGGGTCGAGCGCGGTGAACAGCCGCATCTCGTCGACGTTGGTGCCGAGCAGCAGGTCGACGCCTTCGGCGCTGCCGCCGATCACCGCATCGAGCGGCGACTCGGGGATGGCCGTCCCGTCGACCACGGGCTGGTGGGGGAGGCGACCGAGGCCGCGCCGCTCGCCGATCTTGGCCTGGGCGGCGAGGATGGCGTCGACGGGCAGCTCCTGCAGGCGGTCCACCTCCGTGCGCTCCAGCCCGAGGGCGTCGAGGAGGTCGAGGGCCACCCCGGTGGCGGTGTCCCGGCTGCTCACGTGGTTGGCCGCCCCGCTCTGGGGGATGGCCCGCCGGAAGAGGCCGCGGGCCGAGGGCATGCCGAGCAGGGCGCCGATGCTCATGGCCCCGGCGGACTCCCCGAAGACCGTCACGTTCCCGGGGTCGCCCCCGAAGGCCTCGATGTTGTCCCGCACCCAGGTGAGGGCCGCCACCTGGTCGAGCAACCCGAGGTTGCCGGACGAGGCGTAGGCCTCGCCGCCGAGGTCGGCGAGGTGGAGGAAGCCGAAGGCGCCCAGCCGGTAGTTGATCGTCACGCACACCACGTCGCCCCGGGAGGCGAAGGAGGTGCCGTCGTACCAGGGCGTGGAGCCGGAGCCGCTCACGAAGGCGCCCCCGTGGATCCACACCACCACCGGGCGGCGGGCGCCGTCGGGGGCCGGGGTCCACACGTTGAGGGCCAGGCAGTCCTCGCCGATGGCCGGGCGCGTCCCGCCGAACATGGCCTCGAGGGGCGAGGGGTTCTGCGGGGCGATCGTGGCGAAGTCGGTCGCCTCCCGCACGCCGGCCCACGGCTCGGGGGGCGCCGGTGGGCGGAAGCGGCCCGCGCCGCCGGTGGGGCCGGCGTAAGGGATCCCGCGGAAGACGGCGACGCCGCCCTCGCTCGTGCCCTGCACCCTGCCGGTCGTCGTCTCGGCCACGGGGGCCGTCGTGCTGGCCATGGGCCCATGGTGCCAGGTGCGCCCCGTCCGTACTGTGGGCGGCATGCCCGAGCTCCTGGTGGAACGGCACGGCGGCACCGCCCTGCTCACCCTCAACCGGCCCGACCGGCTCAACGCCATCTCGGGGCCGATGCTCCGGACGCTGTCCGAGGCGCTCGTGGAGGCGGACCGGGACCCGGCGGTGCGCTGCATCGTCCTGACCGGCGCCGGCCGGGGGTTCTGCGCCGGGCTCGACCTCAAGGACCAGACCAGCGGCGAGGGCCTGGGGAGCGACGGGGAGGGGGTGGGCAGCCTGCCGGGCGAGCTCGACCTGCGGGAGGCGCCACCGGTGGTCCTCCACGGGGTCGACACCCCCACCGTGTGCGCCCTGAACGGTGGCGCGGCCGGGTACGGGATGGACCTGGCGCTCGGATGCGACATCCGGGTGGCGGCCGAGTCGTCGAAGCTGGCGCCGGCGTTCGTGAAACGGGGCGTCCTCCCCGAGAGCGGGGGCACGTGGCTGCTGCCCCGGCTGGTGGGCTACGCCAAGGCGGCCGAGATCGCCTTCACCGGCGAGACCCTGTCGGCCAAGGAGTGCCTCGAGCTCGGGCTCGTCAACCGGGTCGTCCCCGACGCGTCACTCATGGACGAGGCCCTCGGGCTGGCCGAGCGCATCGGGGCCAACGCGCCGCTGGCGGTGCGGGCCACGAAGCGGATGTTCCGCATGGCCGAGCGCGAGGACTTCGACGACCACGTGCACCACGTCTACCTCCAGCTCCTGCCCCTGTTCGGCTCGTCGGACTTCAAGGAGGGCATGGCCGCCTTCCTCGAGCGCCGCCCGCCGGAGTTCAGGGGCCGGTAGCGGCGGTTCCGCGTGCTCTTTGTCGAGTTGTGCACGCCTGGCGTGCACAACTCGACAACGAGCGGTGATCAGGCGGCGGAAGTGCGGGCCAGCAGGCCGGTGAGCTCGGCCAGGGTCTCCGCCCGTCGCTGGTGGACGTCGGCCCAGCCGTAGCGGAACAGCCGCCATCCGGCGGCGGTCACCGCGTTGTGGCGGATCAGGTCCCGCTGGAAGTCGGCCGCAGTCGCATGCCAGCGACGGCCGTCGGCTTCCACGGCGATCTGTCGCTCCGGCCAGGCCAGGTCGAACCGCACCCGCAGACCACCGGGCAGCTTCACCTCGTGTTGCACCACGGGGGCGGGTGCGCCGGACGCACGGACGAGGCGGAGGAGGTCCTGTTCGAGCCGGCTCTCGAGCGCCGGCGGCGGCGCCAGTCCGCGGACCACCGTCCGCAACGCGGCTGCGCCCCGACGCCCGGGACCTCCGAGGCGCTCGAGGATGCACACGAGATCGAGCGGGCTGACGAGCCCCCGGATGGCGGCATCCTCGGCGGTCGTCGCGAGCACCGGTGGAGGAAGGAGACCGCCGAGGTCCAGCAGCGTCCTCGCCACGCTCGTCACGGGCACGTTCCCTTGGCGCGCCACATCCGGCGCCTCCAGCGTGTCTGTGCGGTGGATGACCACGCCATGGATCACCGGGCAGGACGTGCCGGGAACGGTCACCTCGGGCCGCCAGCGGGGGACGCCACGCAGGCACCACGCCCGGCCGGCGCTCCGGTGGGAGGCCACCGCACCGGAGCCGCAGCCGAGGACCGCCGCCATGGTGTCGGTGGCCGGCGTCTCCGGCGCGCCGGCGTGTCGGTACACACCGCGGTGGAGGCGGACCAACGTGCCGTCCTCGACGCGCAGCTGCACCTGGCGTGGGGTGAGACCGAGCGCCGCCGCCTGGGCGGCGGTCACGACGCCGTGCTGCCCCGCCGCCCGCCTCGCGAGTGCTCCGTCCTTCGTGCTCACGGCACGACAGTCAACCGACGGGGTGTGACACCTTCGTTCGGGTTGTGCTCTTTGTCGACTTGTGCACGTCAGGCGTGCACAAGTCGACAACGAGCGGCCCGGTCCGGCGGCTCAGGGCAAGGCGGCGTAGCCGGCGAGCGCCTCGGCCGCCGGGACGGTGGCCACGCCGACCTCGGCGGCGACGGCCTCGAGCCACGGGGGCCGGCCGACGGTGGAGACCGTGAGGGGCGTCTCCAGGGGCGAGGCGGCGGCGGCCTGGCGGGCGAAGGTGGCGGCGTAGTCCGGGGGGCGGACGTCGCGGGTGAGCTCGATGAGGGCGTAGGGGTCGGGCGTGACCGGGGACGGGCCCGCCAGGGTGACGATGGCGGGGGAGGAGGGCCCGCTCGGCCCGCCGAACAGCCCCGGCCCGTCCATCAGCACCGCGCCCCGCACGTCGGCCGGCCGGGCTCCGGCCAGCAGCAGGGCGATGTAGGCGCCGAGGCCCCGCCCCAGCAGCGTGACCGGGCCGAGGGCGGCCAGGGCCAGGTCGGCGTCGGCCATCAGGACCTCGCACGTGTAGCCGCCCCCCGCCGGCACGGACGACTCGCCGTGCCCGGTGAAGTCCAACCCGGACACCGGCCCCGGCCACGCCGTCGCCGGCTCGGGCACCGCCTCCGGCGAACGCTCCCCGAGCCCGTGGAGCAGCAGCAGCGAAGGGCCGTCGCCTCCCCGCAGCTCGTGCACGGCCAGGCGCACCTTGCCGTGCTGCACGAAGCGGGTCACCGGGCGGGGCCCAGGAAGTCGAGGACCATGGCCGCCACCTCGTGCGGCCGCTCGATGTGCATGAAGTGGCCCACGCCCTCCAACGCCTCGAAGTTGGCGCCCGGCGGCAGGTACCGGTGCACCTCCGCCGGCTTCGTCCCCCACCCCATCTCCTCCGGCTCCAGCCCGAGCAGCCCGAGGAAGGGCATGCCCAGCCCCGGCAGCCGCAGCATCGACCACTCGGGCCGCCACGGGCCGAAGCCACCGAAGCGCATGGTCGGGTCGATCTTCCAGCGCCACCCGTCGGCATCGCGCCGGGCGCCGGCCGTCACCAGGTAGCGCAGCCAGTCGAGCGGCAGCCGCGGGTTCATGCGGGCCCGCCGCCGGGCCAGCTCGTCGATCGTGCCCGGCTTGCGCGACTTGCCCGTCGAACGTCCGGCGGTGGTCGAGCCAGCGGGCCAGCTCGCCGGCCAGCAGGCGGGTGCGCTCGTGGTCGGGCACGTCGGGGGAGCGGCGCCGCGACGGGAGGCCGTCGAGGTTGACCACGGCGCGGACCCGGTGGGGACACGCGTCCGCCAGCTGGAGCATGAGGCCGCCCCCCTTGGAGTGGCCGAGCACGGGCAGCGGATCGGTGGTCACCGTGTCGAGCACGGCCAGGCCGTCGCGGACGTCGGCCTCCCAGTTGTAGAGCGCGGCGTGCTGCGAGTCGCCGTGCCCCCGCTGGTCCCACGCCACCACCCGCCAGCCCGCCGCGGCCAGCAACGGCGCGAACCCGTCGTAGGTGCGCGGCGAAGTCGAAGCCCCCGTGGGCGAAGAGGATGGGCGCTCCGTCCGGTTCGCCCCACTCGTGCACCGCCAGTCGCAACCCCGACGAGTCGACGGTGCGCGAGCGGTCGGGGGCCGAGGCGCCAGGATGGGAGGCGGCTGCCTCCTCGTCGTCGTCCGGGAGGGGCAGGGCCACGGCCGGAGCGTACGCGGGCACGGGACGCCGGTCCGTCGCCCTCGACGACGAGGTGTGCCACGCTCGTGGGGCGCGCCTCCGGACCGAGGCCCCCTGCCGACAGGACCCCGGCGTCGACGGAGCGAGGTTTCCGACATGATGAGACAGACGATGGAGGGGACGGACGGCATGGCAGCCGACGACACCCAAGCGCAACGAGCGACCCCTGCAGGAGCGGGCGCGGTGTTGCCCGACTTCGCCATGGCCCTGCGGGGCTACGACCGCCTGCAGGTCGACGACTATCTCGAGCGCCAGCAGCGCTGGGCGGCGGAGGTCGAGGTGCGCCTCGGCGACGCCGAGCACCGCGCCGAGGCCAGCGAGGCGGCGGCGGCGACGCTGCGGGCCCGCCTGGTCGAGCTCGAGGCCAAGCAGGTCGAGGACAGCGACGGCCCGCCCCGGTCCATCGCCGCGCTCGGCGACCGCGTCGGCATGATCCTCCAGACGGCGTGGGACGCCGGCGAGGAGGTGCGCGAGGAGGTCGTGTCCACCGCCCGGGCCGAGGCCGCCGCCGTCGAGCGGCGGGCGGTCGAGCGCGACGCCGAGTCCGCCGCCGCGATCGAACGGGCCCGGGAGCAGGCGGCCGAGCTGGTCGCCGCCGGCGAGCAGGCCCGCCACGAGGCCGAAGCCGAGGCGGCGCAGATCCGCGAGGAGTCCGAGGGCACCGCCCGGGTCAAGGCGGCCGAGCTCGTGAGCGACGCCGAGGCCACCGCCGAGCGGGTCCGCAACGACGCCGCGGCGTCCGCCGAGCGCACCATCGAGGCGGCCGAGCGCCGGCGCGACGAGCTCGAAGAGGTCATCGCCGGGCTCATGGAGCGCCGTGACGCCGCGCTGGCCGAGCTCGACCGGGTTCGGGCCGCCCTCGAGCAGGTGGTGTCCGTGCCGGTCATCGCCCAGGCCCCGCCGGCGACGCCGACCGACCCCGAGCCCCGGGTCCGCTGACCGCCGACACCCCCGCGGGCGCCCGCTCGGGCGGGCGCTCGGTGGCGGGTCGCGTCGCCCTGGTGACCGGCGCGGCCAGTGGCATGGGCCGGGCCACGGCTCGCCTGTTCGCGGCCGAGGGCGCGGCGGTGGCCGTGACCGACCTCGACGAGCGTGCCGTCGCCGCCGTCGTCGACGGCATCACCGAGGACGGTGGGCGAGCCGCCGGCTGGGCCCTCGACGTCACCGACGCCGATGCCGTGCCGCGCGTCGTGGGCGAGGTGCGGGAGGCGCTCGGCCCCGTTGACATCCTCGTCAACAACGCCGGGGTGAGCATCCCGGCGCCCATCGGGGGCGACGGCTTCGACGCGGCGTGGGCCGCCACCTTCGAGGTGAACCTCACCGGCCACGTGCGCCTGCTGCGGGCCTGCCTCCCCGACCTCACCCGCAACGGCGACGGCCGGGTCGTCAACGTGGCCTCGACCGAGGCCCTCGGCGCCACCGCCGGTCTCAGCCCCTACACCGCCTCGAAGCACGGCGTGGTGGGCCTGACCCGGGCCCTGGCCGTCGAGCTCGGCGCCACGGGGGTGACGGTCAACTGCGTGTGCCCGGGGCCCATCAACACGGGCATGACCGCGGCCATCCCCGACGACATGAAGGCGAAGTTCGCCCGCCGCCGGGTGCCGCTCCGCCGCTACGGCGAGCCGGAGGAGGTGGCCCACGCCACCCTCGGCCTCGTCCTCCCGGCCATGAGCTACGTCAACGGCGCGGTGCTGGTGGTCGACGGCGGCATGACCGCGCAGAACACCTAGGTCCTCGCTCGCCGGCGCAGCCGGGCGAGCAGGTTGCCGGCCCGCACGACCCAGGCGTAGCCGGCGGCCCCCTCGAAGGCGGCCTCGGCCGACAGCTGGGCCACCGACGTCGACAGCGTCGGGTACACGTGGATGAGCGAGGCCAGGCTGGCCAGGGTCTTCCCGTCCCGCACCGCCAGGGCCAGCTCGTGCACCAGCTCGCCGGCGGCGGGGGCGAGGACGTGGGCCCCGACGAGCTTGCCCTTGACCGTCACCGCCACCAGGGCCCCCTCGGGGTGGCCGTCGGCCCGGGCGCGGTCCGAGTGCGACAGCTGCGAGCGGTGGACCTCGGCGGCGCCGTCGTGCGCCTCCTGGGCCTCCACGCTGGTCACGCCGACGTGGGCCAGCTCGGGGTCGGTGAAGGTGCACCACGGCACCAGGTCCGACACCCGCCCCCGCCCCGGGAAGAACATGTCCCGCACCGCCCGCACCGCCTCGTGGGCGGCCGAGTGGGTGAAGAGGTAGCGACCGGCCACGTCGCCGGCGGCGTAGACCGTCGGGACCGCGGTGCGCATGCGGTCGTCCACCTCGACGCCCCGCGGGCCCACGGCCACGCCGAGCTCCTCGAGGCCGAGCCCCTCGACGTTCGGCGTCCGGCCCACGGCGACGAACAGCTCCTCCGACGCCACCCGCAACGGCTCGTCGCCGATCCGGCCGTGGACCACCTTGGCGCCGTCCTCGACGGTGACCCGGTCGGCCCTGACGTCGAGGCGGAGGTCGACCCCGTCGTCCCGCAGGATGCCGGTGAGCGTCCGCACCAGGCTGGGCTCGTCGCGGGGGAGGATGCCGGGCCCCCGCTGGAGGACCGTCGTGCGGATCCCGAGGCGGGTGAAGGCCTGGGACAGCTCGACGGCGATGGGACCGCCGCCGACCATGGTCACCGACCGCGGGGCCCTCGGCAGCTCGAACACCCGCTCGCTCGTGAGGTACCCGGCCTCGGCCAGACCCGGGAGGTCCGGCTCGGCCGGCCGGCTGCCGGTGCACACGAGCACGTAGCGCGTGTCCGCAGCGGTCGCCCGTCGACCTCGACGGTGTGGGGGTCGACGAGCCGGGCCGACCCGTGGAGCACCTCGACGCCGAGGGACCGGTACCGGTCCGGGTCGTCGTCCGTGGCCGCGATCTCGGCTTGGACCGCACGCAGGCGCTTCCACACCAGCTCGGTGTCGATCTCCGGGTCGACGGCGGGCAGGCCCCAGCGGTCCGCGGTGCGCATGGTGTGGGCCGCCTTCGACGAGGCGAGGAGGGCCTTGCTCGGCACGCACCCCGTCCAGAGGCAGTCGCCGCCCACGCGTCCCCGTTCGACGACCGCCACCCGGATGGGGAGGGAGGCGGCGAACTCGGCGGCGGGCATGCCGCCGGAGCCCATGCCGACGATGACGAGGTCGTAGCGCTCGGCCATCAGCCCATCAGCCCATCAGCCCACCAGCTCGACCCGGCCCTCGCCGCCGTCGACCCGGACCACCTGCCCGTCGGCCACGGTGGCGGTGGCCGAGCCGGTCCCCACCACCGCGGGGATGCCGAACTCGCGGGCGATGATCGCCGGGTGGCTCAGGACCCCACCGGCGTCGCACACGAGCCCGCCGAGCGACGGGAAGACCATGGACCACACCGGTGAGGTGATGGGACACACCAGCACGTCGCCCGGCTCGATGCGGTCGAGGCCCGTCTCGTCGAGCACCACCCGGGCCGGTCCCTCGTACGTGCCGGGCGCCGCGGCCACGCCCGAGAGGGTGGTGGCAGTGCCGGCCGGCGGCTCGCTCAGCCCCTCGGCGCCGACGTGGCCGAGGTACCAGAACGTGGCGTCGAGGATCTCGGCCACGTCGTCGGGGAAGCCGGCCAGCTCGGGCAGCGTCGCCGGGGGCCCGATGGTGCGGGGCACGTCGGCCTCGGCCCAGGCCCTGCGGGCGGCGCGGCGGCCGGCGGCGAGGGTGGCCGGGTCGTCCGGCGCGTCCGTCGCGATGGCGCAGTTGGGCGATCACCTCGTCGGGTTCGAGGTCGAAGACGTCGGCGGATGACTCGAGTCGCCCGTCGGCGGCGAAGCGGTCACCGATGACCGAGCCGATCCGGTGCAGCGCGGCGACGGGCACGCCGATGGTGGCCGTCTCGTTGCCCTCGCGGATGGGGAAGGCCCGTTGGGCTCGGGCCACGCGGTCCCGGGCGTCGGCGTCCCCGCCGAGGTCGGCGACGGCCCGCTCGACGGCCTTGCGCCGGCGCTCGGCCTGCTCGGTCTCCGAGGCGCTGCTGGGCGGGCGCCGGGCGGCGTCGCGCAGGGCACCGAGGACGAGCGCAGGCCGGTCGACGATGGGCGGGTCGGCCACTTCGTAGCCCAGGCCCCGGACGGCCCACCGCGTCAGGTAGTCGTCGAGGGCGGCGCCCACCTCGGGCCCGATGGCGCGGACGTCGTCGAGGGTCGTCGCCGCGGACAGGGCGTCGAGCCCGCCGGCCTCCCGGGCCCGCGCCACCACCTCGGCCTGGGCCCGGGCCGGCCCCGTGGAGGTGTCGGACAGACCCGTGAACAGATCGGTGACCTCGGAGGGCGTCCACCCCGCCTTGGTGAGGGCGAGGCCCAGCCGGCCGATCTCGTTGATCCCCACGCCGTGCAGGCGGAAGTGCTCGCGGCAGCCGCGGAACGCCAGCGCGAACGCGGCGCCGAGGGCGTCGGCCAGCTCGGACTCGTCGGCGTCGTCGAGGTCGCGGGCGAGGAGGGCACGGCCCTCGGCCAGCAGCTCCTCCTCCAGGCCGCCGAGCCAGCGGTCGACGACGGTCCGGTACTCCTCGGTGGCCTCGTTGCGGCGCATGGTCGCGATCCGCCGGCGCAGCTCGGGGACGACCCGGCACAGGAGGGGGACGAGGAAGGCGGGCGGCGGCTTCCGGACCTTGCCGCCGACGGGGACGGTGGCGGTGTAGACCCGCCCGCCCACCTCCCGCATCTCGATGCCGTCGAGCAGGAGGCCGTACTCCCGGCACAGCTCGTGGATGGCCCGGGACTCCTCCTGGACGAACAGCGTGGCGGTCCAGCGGGTGAGGGGAAGGGGGTAGTGGACGTCCTCGAGGGTCCAGGAGAGCCCTCGCCCATCGGGATCCGTGCGGGTCTCGGTCACGGGCCCGGATGCTACGTACGTAACCTGCCTGGCGTGCTGGCCGTGGGGCTCGTGGGGGCGGGTCCGTGGGCGAGCATGGTCCACGCCCCCGTCCTCGCCGCCGGACCCGACACCCGGCTGGCCGGCGTGTGGTCACGGACGGCGGCGAACGCCGACGCGCTGGCCGCCACCCACGGGGTGCCGGCGGCGCCGAGCTTCGAGGCGCTGCTCGAGGGGTGCGAGGCGGTGGCCTTCGCCGTGCCTCCCGCGGTCCAGGCCCCGCTGGCCACCCAGGCGGCCGAGGCGGGCCGGGCGGTGCTGCTCGAGAAGCCCATCGCCGACGACCTCGTCGGGGCCGAGCGCCTGGCCGAGGCCGTCAGCGGCGCCGGGGTGGCCTCGTTGGTGGTGCTCAGCTACCGGTTCTCGACGGCGGTGGAGGCCTTCATCCAGGCGGCCCGGGGCTTCGACGCCGTCGGCGCGCGAGCCTGCTTCCTGTCGGGCGCGTTCCTCGGGGGCCTCTTCGCCACCGGGTGGCGGCTCGAGCGGGGGGCGGTGCTCGACGTCGGGCCCCACGTCCTCGACCTCGTCGATGCCGCCCTCGGCCCGGTCGTCGCCCTGCGGGCCCTCGGGGACCCGCACGGTTGGGTGTCGGTGGCCGTGGAGCACGAGGGCGGCGCCGTCAGCGACGTGGCCCTGTGCTGCCGGGCCGGCATCGAGCCGAGCCGCACGGAGGTCGAGGTCTACGGCCCCAGTGGCGTGCTGTCGGTCGACGCTCGCGAGGGGGTGGGGCCCGAGTCGTTCGTCGAGGTGGGCCGGCGCTTCGCCGCGGCGGTCGCCGGAGACCCCTCCGCCTCCGCCGGGCTCGACGTCCACCGCGGGCTGCACCTCCAGCGGTTGGTGGCCGAGGTCGAGGCCCAGCTCGGGCGCCGGCCCTGAGCCGCTTCGCCCTGTCGGGCGTGATCGTGAGCGCCGGCTTCGCGTCGGGGGACCGCTTCATGGTCGGCCACTGGGCCGACTCGCCGATCGGGCCGCTCGACGACGTGATGTGGGGACGCCCCGACGGCGAGCGGGTGCTGCTGGCCACCTCGGAGCGGGAGGCCGACTTCATCACCGCCGTCTACCGCTTCGACCGCGTCGAGGTGGTGCCCGTGCGGGCCCGGTCGGGCGACGGCGTGCTCGAGCTCACGGCCGGCGACCTCGTGCTGCGGGCCACCGCCGGGCGGGGGTGGCGGCTCCCGCTGCGCCGGCGGCCGGCGTGGTTCACCCGCTGGGTCGAGGGCCCGGTGGCCCGGGCGACGATGGGCGTGCGGACCTACGGCACCAGCCCGACCGGCGTGCGCGAGTGGTACCAGGCGCAGCGGTCCCGCCCCCTGGTCGAGGCCTCGGCCCGCCTCGCCGGCCGCGACCTCGGGGCGCTGGTGCCGCGCTGGGACCCGGTGCGGGTCGGCTTCACGGAGCCGCCGCGTCGTCCGTCGTGGGTGGACGTCCGTCCGCTGCTCGAGGATCCGACCGGCCGGCTCGACCGGCTCGTCCGGGGCTAGGTGGCCTCCTAGGTGAGCTCGGTCCAGGCCACCCGCCAGACGGCGTCGTAGCCGAGGGCGGTGAGGGCGGCCGCCAGGTGGTCGGCCCGGCTGGCGCCCGGGCCGGCGGCGGCACGGTCGCCCCGTTCGAGCAGGAGCTGGGCCATGCGGTCGACGACGGGGTAGCCCGACGTGGCGGGGTCGTCCTCGTCGAGGAGGCCAGCGAGGGTCTCGACCGCCTTGGGGTTGGCCGAGTCGTAGGGGCGGACGTTGCTGCCGGCGAAGCGGACCACGGCCACGGCCAAGGCGGCGTCCGACAGGCTGCGATCGAGGAGCACGGCCGGCGCCCCCGGGCGATCGGGCGGCATCGCCACGCCCCGCACCTCCCAGTTGACGATCCCGGCGACGACCTCGGCCACCGCACCGGCGGCGGGGCCGTCGTGCCAGGCGACGACCGGGGTGCCGTCCTCCAGGCGCACCTCGAACCCGCCGTCCGGCCAGCGCTCGGCCAGGGCCGCGAGCAATCGGCGCCGGAGCTCGTCCGGCTCCACCCGGGTGGGGCGGGGGCGGAAGAACACCGACATCACGGCCAGCGTACGGGGGCCCGCCGGTAGCCTCCGGCCCACCATGGCCACCGCCGCTTCCCCCTCGCCCACGCCCAACCCGGACGCGATGAAGTACACGCTCGACGTCACCCTCCCGGGCAGCTTCAACGTGACGAGCCCGGAGGCCGCCGCCGACCACCCGTTCGCCGCCGCGGTGATGGCCGGGGGTGGGGTGGCCGCGGTGTTCGGCGTCAACGACTTCGTCACCGTGACCCGTCAGCCGGGAGCCGACTGGGCGCCGATCACCGAGGCGGTGCAGGCCGCCGCCGCCGAGCACCTGTGACCGCGGGGGAGGTCGGCCTGCTCGACGGGCTGGCCACCACCCGGGCCATCCGCCGCTTCCGGCCCGACCCCGTCAGCGAGGAGGACCTCGCCGCCGTCCTCTTCGGGGCGACGCGGGCGCCGTCGGGGTCCAACCGCCAGCCCTTCCGCTTCCTCGTGCTGCGGGACGGCCCTCGGGCGACGGAGGCGCGAGCGCTGCTGGGGCGGGCGTTCCGGTCGGCGTGGCAGGAGAAGGCCTCGGCCGACCGGTACGAGGAGGACGACGACAGCCGCCGGGGCCGCACCGCCCGGGCCCTCCGGCAGTTCGTCGAGCGCTTCGAGGACGTCCCCGTGGTGGTGCTGGCCTGCCTGGCCCGCTACCGGGCGCCCCACCCGACCGAGGGGGCGTCGGTCTACCCGGCCTGCCAGAACCTGCTGCTGGCCGCCCGGGCCCGGGGCCTCGGCGGCGTGATGACCATGTGGCACGCCGCGGTGGAGGAGGAGCTGCGGGCCGTCCTCGGCATCCCCGACGGCGTCGCCATCGCCGCCACCCTGGCCCTCGGGCACCCCGAGGGCGGCCACGGCCCCGTGCGCCGCCGCCCCCTCGGCGAGCTGGTCTACGAGGACGCCTGGGGCGAGCCCGCTCCCTGGGCCCTGGACCCGCCCGGCACCCGCTTCACCGGGGGTTGAACCGTTCTTTGGTTCTCTGCCGACACGTCCTGTAGGGAGAGAACCAAAGAACGGATCAGATGGCGGCCCCGAGGAACTCGAGCGTGGCGTCGAGGAAGCCGAAGTCGGTGGGGGTGGCGAAGTGGTCGACGCCCTTGAGCGCCTGCAGGCGGGCGTCGGGGAAGGCGGCCAGCAGGGCGTCGGCCGGCCAGGCGTGGTCCCGGTCGCCCAGCACGAGCAGCACGGGGCACGCCACCCGGGCCAGGTCGTCGGCCGTCAGCGGCACCGCGGGCCGGCGCAGCAGGGCGGCCAGCGCCAGGGGGTCGGTGCCCGAGCCCTCGGCCAGGCGCACGAACAGCCCGAGGATCCCGGGGGCCCCGGGGTCGCCCGCCTCGAGCGCCAGGGCGAGCGGCTCGCGGTCCTGCGGTCCCAGCAGGGTGTCGCCGACGCCGGCCAGCACCAGCCGGCCGAAGCGGCCGGGCTCGTCCCGGGCCGCCTCCAGCAACACGTGTGCGCCGAGGCTGAACCCGACGGCGTCGACCGGCGCGTCGGGCAGCACCTCGACCAGCCGGGCGGTGAGGTCGGCGTAGGCCGCCGGCTCGTGGGGGGCCGGCGCCGAGCCGTGGCCCAGCAGGTCGACGGGCACGACGTCGCGGCCGGCGTCGGCCAGGAGGTCGGCCAGCCCGGTGCGGCGCCAGTTCAGGTCGAACGACGACGCCATGCCGTGCACGAGCACGACCGGGGGGTCGCCGGCGGGCCCCATCGTCGGAGCGCCCGCTAGGGCCGGGACTCCAACGACGACTTGGCGTCCCGCAGCTGGCGCCGCAGGTCCCCGTCCTCGTCGCCGAGGTCGTAGATCCACCGGTCCAGGGCGTCGAGGGCCAGCTTCTCGGGAGCGTCCCCGGGGGCGACGGCGTGCACCGGGACGCCGGCGTCGGCCGCGGCACCTCCGCCCACGTCGAACCCGCCGGACGTCGACCGCTTGGAGAAGGCCACGGCGCCGATGAGCACGAGCAGGGCCACGCCGGCGATGGCGTAGCGGGCGAAGTCGTCGTCCCGCAGCGAGATGACCGCCGGCAGGATGAGCAGCGACACGAGGTTCATCACCTTGATGAGCGGGTTGAGCGCCGGGCCGGCGGTGTCCTTGAACGGGTCGCCGACGGTGTCGCCGATGACCGCCGCCTTGTGGGCCTCGGAGCCCTTGCCGCCCTCGTGGCCGTCCTCGATGTACTTCTTGGCGTTGTCCCAGGCGCCGCCCGAGTTCGACAGGAAGTTGGCCATCAGCTGGCCGGTGAGGATCACCGCGGCCAGGAAGGCGCCCAGGGCGAAGTAGTTGACGCCGAAGCCGATGATGACCGGCGTCAGCACCGCCAGCAGGGCCGGCGTGGCCAGCTCCCGCAGCGAGGCGGTCGTACAGATGTCGATGACCGGCCCGTAGTCGGGCTTGCGGCGGCCGGCCATGATCTCGCCGTCGGCGAACTGCCGACGCACCTCCTGGACGACCACGCCGGCCGACCGCCCGACGGCGCGGATGGCGAGGGCGCTGAAGAGGAAGGCCACCGAGCCGCCGATGAGGAGCCCGATGAAGGTCTCCGGGTCGGCCACGTTGATGGAGGTGAACGGCGACGAGAACAGGTCCGAGCCCTCGAGGTCGAGGTTCAGCTCGCTGCCGATGGTCTCGATGTAGGCAGCGAACAGGGCCACGGCGGCGATGACGGCCGAGCCGATGGCGAAGCCCTTGGTGACCGCCTTCGTGGTGTTGCCCACGGCGTCGAGGCTGACCATGATCCGCTCGGGCTCGCCGCTGAACTCGCCGGACATCTCGGCGATGCCGGCGGCGTTGTCGGAGACCGGGCCGAAGGTGTCCTCCGACACGATCACGCCGGTGGTGGCCAGCATGCCCATGCCGGTGAGCGCGACCAGGTAGAGGGCGAACTGGATGTTGCCGTCACCGAGGACGATGGCCACGCCCAGGGCGGCGGCGATGGCGATGATGGCGAACACCGTCGACTCGAGGCCGGAGCTGATGCCCGAGAGCACCGTCGTGGCCGGGCCGGTGCGGGCCGCCTCGGCGATCTCCCGCACGGGGGCGGTCTCGGTCGACGTGTAGTACTCGGTCAGGCGGCTGACGACCTGGGCCAGCACGAGGCCGGTGATCACGGCGCCGAGGCACTTCCAGCCCTCGTTGGCGTTGTCGTTGCCGACGTAGAGGAGCGCGACCGCGGCCGTGCCGATGACGGTGAGCACCCCGGCGGTCAGGAAGCCCCGGTTGATGGGGGCCATGGCGCTCTTGTCCTTGTCGGTGGCCCGCACGGCGAAGACGCCGACGATGGAGGCCAGCACGCCGATGGCCCGGGCCGCCACCGGGAAGACGAGGCCGAGGGCGGGGTTGGCCCCGATGGACTCGAAGGCGGCGACGCCGAGGATGATCGAGGCCACGAGGGTCACCTCGTAGGACTCGAACAGGTCGGCGGCCATGCCGGCGCAGTCGCCGACGTTGTCGCCCACGTTGTCGGCGATGGTGGCCGGGTTGCGGGGATCGTCCTCGGGGATGCCGGCCTCGACCTTGCCCACCAGGTCGGCGCCCACGTCGGCCGCCTTGGTGAAGATGCCGCCGCCCACCCGCAGGAAGAGCGCCAGCAGCGAGCCGCCGAACCCGAACCCGATGAGGATCGCCGAGCTCGTGTTCTGGAAGATCATGATGATCAACGTCGCCCCGAGCAGGCCGAGGCCGACGGTGAACATGCCGGCCACGCCGCCGGTGCGGAAGGCCACCTTGAGGGCGGCCGGCAGCGAGCCGGACTTGGCGGCGGCGGCGGTGCGCACGTTGCCCCGCACGGCCAGGCTCATCCCGATGAAGCCGGTGAGGCCTGACATGAAGCAGCCGGCGATGAACGCGAGCGTGCGGAAGACGCCGGACTGGGCGAACGAGAGCGCCTCGGAGTCCGTCGCTTCGTTCACGACCTTGGTGGAGGTCAGGAAGACGATGAACGCCAGGGGTACGAGGATGACGGCGATCGTCTTGAACTGGCGCCGGAGGTAGGCCTGCGCCCCCTCCTGGATGGCGAGGGCGATCTCGATCATCTTCGGCGTGCCCGGGATCGGCGGCCAGGACGCCCTCGCATCAGGAAGAACCCGACGGCGATGGCGAGCAGGGCGGACAGGGCGGAGAAGACCAGGATGGCCCACTCACCCCCGTGGAGGTCGAAGGCCTGGTAGCCGCCCTCGGCAGCGAACAGGGGCATGCGGAAGCTCCTCGACGGAGAGGTACCGGACTGGCGAAACATAGGTTTCGCGGGCGCGGAAAATCAACACAGGCGCGGCGGCGCCGGCGCGGCGGCGCCTAGCGGTCGGCGAAGGAGCGCCGGGCCGTGCGGGGGCCGCGGCGCGGGGGACCCACGCCGCCGATGGTGAGGAGGCGCAGGACCCGGCCCCGGTGGCCACGGTAGGGCTCGAGGAGCTCGAGCATGCGCTCGTCGGTGCCCGTGCGCTCGCCGGCCAGGGCCCAGGCCACCTGCGACGGCAGGTGGTAGTCGCCGACGCTGACGGCGTCGGGGTCGCCGAGGGCCACCAGGCCGACCTCGGCCGCCGACCACGGGCCGACGCCGGGGAGGGCCCGCAGGCGCCGGTAGGCGGCCTCGAGCGGCAGGCCGGCCACCTCGTCGACCCGGCCGGCCCTGGCCATGGCCCGCCGGATGGTGTCGGCCCGCTTCCGCTCGACGCCGCAGCGGTGGAACACCCAGGACGGGGTGGCCGCCAGCCGGGCCGGCTCGGGCGGGACGGTGAGGCCGGTCGGGGCCGGGCCCGGGGGCCGGCTCGCCGAGGCGGCGCACCAGGGCCCGCCACGAGCGCCGGGCCTCCATCCCCGTCACCTTCTGCTCGAGGATGGTGGGGACGAGGGCCTCGGCCACCGCACCCGTGCGGCCGATGCGCAGGCCGCGGAGGGCCCGGTGCACGGCCCGCAGCGACGTCGTGACGAGGCGCGAAGCCCGAGTCGTCGTCGCCGTCCCCCACGAGGTCGCCGGCGTGGTCGACGGCCCACCCGCCCCCCGCCCCCCACGCCTCGGCCTCCAGGTGGCCGGCCACCACCCGGAGGTGCAGGGTGGCGGGGCCGTCGGGGGTGCGGGTGGCCCGCCAGCACTCCGCGTCGGAGAGCACCATGGCCGGGTCACCCCCGCCCCGGCGGACGGCCCCGAGCGTGCGCCCGAGGTGCAGCGGCCGGCGCAGGACGAGGGTGCGGCGGGCGCTCGGCGTCACGGTCGGGGCAGCGTACGGACGGGGGGTGACGGGGAGGCCGCCGTCAGGTCTTCGCCACGGCCCGGCGCAGGGTGTCCACCTGCTCCTGCTTGCGCATGATCAGGTGCTCGAGGCGGTGCTCGAGGGCCTCCGAGCGGGGCTCCTGGCCGGAGTGCGGGATCACGGCGTGGAGGGCGGCCACCGCCTCGCACTCGTTGTCGATCAGGGCGTCGATGGCCTTCTGGGGATCGGGCTCGTAGCGGAGCTCGGCGGGGGTGCCGGGCGGGACCCCACCCAGGGCAACCACCTTCTCCACCAGGCGGCGCGCATCGTCGAGCTCGGCCTCGGCGAAGGCCCAGAGCTGGACGCCGAGGACCTGCCACTGCAGGCCGGTGAGGCTGCCGGCCACCTGCGTGTACTGCAGGGCGGAGCGGTACTGGAGGGAGAGGGCGGTGTCGAGCGTGTCGAGCACCGCCTCCGTCTCGAGGGGGTCGATGTCATCGGGCACGCCCCCTCTTACCCGTCCAGCCGGCGGATCCTCGTGACATCCGCGGTCCGGAAGCTGGCCAGCCGCTCGCTCCAGCAGTCGATGACCCGGCGGCCGGGATCGGTGCGGAAGAAGGTGGTGAGCGGACCCTCCTGCGTGTAGGTGTCGGCGCCCCGCACGACCTCGGCCCCGCCGTCGCCCACCAGCACCTCGAAGCTCATCCGCCCACCCTGCGCCCCCGACCCTGTGCGGAGGAAGGGGAGAGCCCCGGGGATTCCCCTGGGGAGGACCTGTGGACGGCGGTGGATCAGGCTTGGCGGGGAGCTCAGCGCTTCCAGGGGAGCTGGCGCTCCCGGAGGCGCTGGGCCTCCTCGGCCAGGGCCGAGAGCGTCCCGAGGGCGGTGGCCTCCCACGTGAAGCGACCGGCGTGGGCCAGGGCGCCGGCCGACAGCCGCTCGCGCAGGTCCGGGTCCCGCAGGACCTGGTCGAGGGCCGATCCCAGCTCGGCCGGCTCGACGAGGAGGCCGGTCTCGCCGTGGACGACGGCGTCCATGTGCCCGCTGATGCGGGTGGCCACGGCAGGGGTCCCGCAGGCGGCAGCCTCGGTGAGCGACATGCCCCAGCCTTCGCGGGCCGAGGCGCTGGCCACCACCCACGCCCGTCGGTAGAGGTCGACCAGCTCGGCGTCCGACACCCGGCCGGGCAGCCGGATCCAGCTCTCGGCCTCGTGCGAGCGGATGAGCTCCTCCAGCGCCAGGCGCTGGTAGCCCTCGCTGGCGATCACCGCCTCGAGCTGGGGGTGGCGGTCTTTGATGGAGACGAGCGCCTCGACGAGCAGGTCGTAGCGCTTCACCGGGACCAGGCGGCCGAGGGCCACGACGAGCGGGGTGGGGGAGCGCTCACCGCCGGGGGTGAAGTGGGGCTCGATGCCCGGCGGCACGACCGTGACCCGTGAGCTCGGGTACCCGAGCTCGTCGACCAGCTCGTCCCGCGACGAGGTCGACAGGGTGACGATGCGGCTGCGCCGGTACAGGAAGGGTGCGACCTTGCGCTCGAGCGTGTCGCCGAGGTTGGCGAGGTTCGGCGGGAGGACCATCTGCCACATCTCGGCGTGGACGTGGTGCAGGAACACGACGCGGGGGCCGCGGGCCCACACGGGCGAGAAGAACGGCATCCCGTTCCAGATCTCGACGAGCCCGTCCCGCGGCCCGGCCCGGCCGGAGAGCTCGAAGAGCGCGGCCCGGGGGAAGATCATGTAGCGGCCGGCCCGGCGCACGACCTTGTAGCCGTCGCGAGTGACGACGGGCGGGTGGCCCTGCGCGTAGGACGTCCGGAGCTGCACCTCGATGCCGGCCTCGGCCCACAGGCGGGCCACCGTCGAGGCGTGGACCTCGGATCCGCCGGCCTCCACGTCGTCGAGGTCGCGCCACGACATGAGGTGGATGCGGCGGAGCCCGGCCGAGGCGGCGATGTCGCCGAGCTTGGACACGGTGCCGGGATCGGAGCTACGAGGCAGGACGGGCCCTCCGAGGACGGGCGGCGCGGGGCGCGCCGGCGCCGCAGGGTACCAACGGGGCCACGGGCCCGGGGGCCGCGCCGGTTCCTAGGTCAGACGGGCGTCGCGTTCGAGAGCACCCACATGAAGTCCTGGTAGTCCCAGTTCTTCGTCAGGAGGGCCAGGGGCGTCGAGCCGAGGTCGTTGCCCACGATCCAGGTGTTGGCGATGATCGAGCCGTCCCGGTTGCGCGCCGGCCAGAAGCGGAACGTGTGGGCGGCGTTCTCGCCGTTGAGCGAGTCGACGCTCCACAGGTTCTCGCCGGAGGCCCGGACGCCGATCCCGAAGTTCCCCGGCGGGTTGAACGTGACGGGGCCGTTCGGGGTGGGCACCAGCTTCTGGTTCTCGCCCCCGGAGCCGACCGTCGGGTCGGCGCAGCCGCAGCCGGGGAAGTCGTACAGCTGGTGCCAGGTGTTCGGCGACGGGGTCGTCCCCTGCGAGAACCACCGTGTCTGACCGGTCGGCCCGTCGGTCCGGGTGCTGTAGCGGGCCAGGGGGTAGAGGGTCACCGGCCCACCGCCGGCCTTGCGGAAGTAGCCCGAGCCCCGCATCTCCTCGCCGGTGTTGACGTCGTCGCGGGGCAGGTTGGTGCCCACGTTCGTGGTGAAGCCGATGGCGTCGACGATCTGCTGGCGGCCGGGCTCGACGTTGTTCTCGTACTCCCGGGCGTGCCAGCCCCGGAGGAACACCTCGTCGCGCGGCTGGCCCGCGTCGTTCGAGTCGAAGAACAGGCTGGCCGTGTGCTGCTGGCCCTTCGAGGTGCCGGGGACGGGGCCCGGGCGGAACTCGACGGAGACGGTGGTCTCCTGCTGGGGGGCGAGCGTGAACGACGTCGCCGAGCCGACGATGCGGAAGGCCGACGATCCGAAGACCGAGACGTTGGTCACCGTCAGCGAGCCGCCGCCCACGTTCTTGACCCGGACCCGCTTGGACGGGGTGGGGTCCTGGTGGGCCGTGCTGAAGGGCAGCACGTCCCGGATGCCGAGCTGGTGGTGGGGGTCGTTGTAGACGTTGATCACCCCGCCCGTGGGAGGCGGCGGCGGCGGGGGCGGAGGCGTCGTCTTGGGGGGCTCGCACCCGAGGCCGTCGCCGTCGCCGTCCAGGTCGTGCGGGTCGGCGCCCGTGACCCGGAAGTTGGTCCGCCCGGCGACGAGCGCCGACGTGCAGCTCAGGTCGGGCGGCGGGGGCGGCAGGCAGAAGTCGAGGTACGAGCCGTTGCAGAGGCCCCGGATGCGGTTGCCGTAGGCGGTCGACGAGAGCAGCTGGCCGAGCAGGGTGCGCAGCGGGGCGCCGCCCTCCAGGAGGGCCACGCCGCTGTCGTACTCGGCGCCCGTGGGGACCCGGCGGAGCATGCCGAAGTAGGCGGCCGCCACCCGCACCACGCTCTTCAGCTTGCGGGCGTACTCCTTCGAGTCCGAGAAGCCGAGCATGACCTGGCCGCGGTTGGCCTGGCCGTTCTCGAGCACGCCCGTCCAGAAGGCGGCACCGGCGGCGTCGGGAGCCCGACCGAGGACGTTCTGGTAGACGAGGGCGACGAAGGCGAAGTTGCCGAGCGACCCGTAGCGGGCGGTGAACTCGGGCGAGGTGGCGAAGGCGTCGGACACCGCCGACGAGGGCGTGCCCGACCGGAGGAGGTCGACCCAGAAGGCGAGCCCGGCGGTGTCCGGCCCCCGCCCGAAGTAGGCCTCGTACAGGCGGACCACGGGGAAGACCACGCCGCGGGAGGGGGCGGAGGTCACCAGCTTCGAGAGCAGGTCGGCGGGAGCGGTGCCGCCGGCCGAGGCGGCGGCCACGCCGAGGAGGTACTGGTCGAGGCGGGCGTCCCGGCCGGTCAGGTCGCGGTACGACTGCTGGACGAAGGTCTCCGACGACGGGAACGGCCCCACGGGGGCGGCCGAGGCCGGCGGTGCCCCCACCGTCCCGACGAGCAGCGCGGCGACCACGCCCGTCACCGCCAAGACCCCTCTGCGCGCGCGCCAGCCCCGATTTCGCACTCGATCTCCGTTCAATCGCCCGGAGAGAGTTGTAGCCGAACGGGACGAACTACGCAACGGCGTCCTCCGACCACGGGCGGTGGCCGAGCGCCGTGGCGCCGGGCGGCGTGGGGGTCGGCCCTACACTGCCCGCCCGTGCCCGAGGCCACGACCTTCGACGACGCCCTGTCCGCGGTCTCGAGCGTGGAGGGCTGGATGTCCGACGCCCAGGCCCGCCGCCTGTGGGACCGGGCCTCGGTCCTGCGCCCGCCGGCGCGGGTGGTGGAGATCGGGAGCTACCGCGGCCGCTCGGCCATCGTCCTCGGCCGGGCCGCCCCGGACGGGGTGGAGGTGGTGGCCATCGACCCCCACGCCGGCAACGACCGGGGCCCCCAGCAGATCACCGGCCCCGCCGAGGAGGGCCAGCGGGACCACGAGACCTTCATGGCCAACCTCCGGGCCGCCGGGGTGGTCGACCGGGTGCGCCACGTGCGCCTGCCCTCGTCCGAGGCCACGTCGGCGGTGGACGGCGAGGTCGACCTGCTGTACATCGACGGCGCCCACCGCTACGGCCCGGCGCTCGACGACGTGCGCCGGTGGGGCGATCGGGTGCGCGACGGGGGGACCCTGCTCATCCACGACTCGTTCAGCTCCATCGGGGTGACCCTGGCGCTGCTCACCGCCCTGTTCACCGGTCGGCGGTTCCGCTACGTGGGCCGGGCCGGCTCCATGGCCGAGTACCACCGGGAGGACCTCGGGCCCCGCGACCGGGTGGCCAACGCCCTGCGCCAGGTCGTCGAGCTGCCCTGGTTCCTGCGCAACGTCGTGATCAAGCTGCTCATCGTGGCCAAGCTGCGCCCCCTGACCCGCCTCCTCGGCCACTCCGGCGGTCACTGGCCCTACTAGGGCGGTCACTGGCCCTACTCGGAGGGCCTCGCCGGCGCCCGGGGGGGTCCCGGACCCCGGGCTAGCCTTCGCCGGTGCGCACCCTGGTGGTGACCCCCACCTACCTCGAGGCGGAGAACATCACCGAGTTCCTGACGCGCCTGCGGGCGGCCGTCCCCGACGCCGACGTGCTGGTCGTCGACGACAACAGCCCCGACGGCACCGGGGACCTGGCGGAGCAGGCGGCGAAGGACCTGGGCCAGATCGACGTGCTCCACCAGGCCGGGAAGACCGGGCTCGGGGTGGCCTACCGCGCCGGCTTCGCCGTCGGGATGGAGCGGGGCTACGAGGTCTTGGTCCAGATCGACGCCGACCTGTCGCACGACCCGGCCGCGCTGCCCACGCTCCTGGCGGCGCTCGAGAAGGGCGCCGACCTGGTGATCGGCTCCCGCTACGTGCCCGGGGGCTCCGTGCCCCACTGGCCCCTCCACCGGCGGGCGCTGTCCCGCTTCGGCAACCGCTACACCTCCTTCGCCCTGCGCACCGGGGTCAACGACGCCACCGCCGGCTACCGGGCGTACCGGGCCGACATGCTGCGGACGGTCCGCTACGACACCACCCGGGCGGTGGGCTACGGCTTCCAGATCGAGCTGGCCTACCGGGTGTCCCGGGCCGGCGGCCACATCGTCGAGGTCCCGATCACCTTCACCGACCGCACGCGTGGGCAGTCGAAGATGTCGCCGAAGGTGGCGGCCGAGGAGCTGCTGCTCGTGACCTGGTGGGGCCTGCTCGACCGCCTGCCGTTCACCAAGGGCCGCGACCTCGGGGCCGGGCGCACGGGCGCGCCCCCGTCCCCCGCCCCGAGCAGGGGCCGGGCTGAGTCGGTCGGACATGACCGACGCGGCGGCCGGCGGCATCGAGAGCGCAGCCCGCCCGGAGGGGGCGCGGCCGGCCCGCTACCCCTGCTTCGACGGGCTCCGGGCCATCGCCGCCCTGACCATCGTCGTCACCCACGTCGCCGCCGCCACCCTGGCCACGGTCCACAACCCCCTGGGGCAGTTCTTCGCCCGCTTCGACATCGGGGTGGCGATCTTCTTCGTGATCTCGGGCTTCCTGCTCTACCGGCCCTTCGCCGCTGCCCACCTCGACGGTCGCCCCGGTCCGGCCGTGGTGCCCTTCTTCCGGCGCCGCTTCCTGCGCATCTTCCCCGCCTACTGGGTGGTGGTGACCGTCGGGCTCCTGACGGTGGACCACGGCCACGGCTTCTGGGCCATCGCCTCGTTCTTCGGCCTGCTCCACGTCTACGACCCGCAGCTGGTCCTCGGCCCGCCGGCCCTCGTGCAGTCGTGGAGCCTGGCCACCGAGATGGCCTTCTACCTGTTCCTCCCGCTCTACGCCGGCGTCGTGGCCAGGCTCGGGCGGACCCCGCGTGAGCGCCTGTGGGTGCAGCTCGCCGGCGTCGCCGGGCTGTACGGGCTGAGCCTCGCCTTCCGGAGCTACGCCCTCGTGGCGGAGCTGCCGCACAACGGGATGCTGAGCACCTGGTTGGTCTCGCTGACGGACTACTTCGCGCTGGGCATGGTCCTCGCCACCGTCCGGTCCTGGATCGACCGGGGCGAGATGACGGAGCCTGCGTTCCTCCGGCACCGCTTCGCCCCGGCGGTGAGCTGGGGCCTCGCCCTGGCGTCGTTCTGGGTGGTCTCGACCCGCCTGGGGCTGCCCGTCGTCACGGGGGACTTCACGAAGCCGGACCAGCTGCTGCGGCAGTTCCTCTACGGGAGCACCGCCTTCTTCCTCCTGCTGCCCGCCGTGTTCGGTCGGCAGGACGAGGGCCTGGTGCGCCAGTTCCTGCGCGCGCGGGTGATGGTCCTGCTGGGCCTGGTCTCGTACGGGATCTACCTCTGGCAGTTCTACTGGCTGTCGAAGTTCGAGGGCTGGAGCACCAACCGCACCTTCTGGGTCGTGCTGCTGGCGGTCACCGCCCTGACCGTGGCCACCGCCGCCGTCAGCTACGTCGTCGTGGAGCGCCCGGCCCTGAGGCTGAAGACGGGCCGACGCCGGCCGACGCCGTCGCCGGCCGCCGCTCCCGGGGGGCCGGACGGCCTGGCCCCCGCCTCCCGCCGCTGAGGCACAACGCAGGGAGGGCGGTGCCCCCCGGTTGGCGGTGCCCCCCGTTAGCGTGCCCGGGTGGACAGCGTCGCGACCCGACGGCTGCCCGAGGCCGACGAGCCCACCCCGCCCGACGCGCAGGACCTGATCGCCGGGCGCGCACCACGGGTCGCGGGACGGGTGCCGGCCTGGTGGCTGATCGTCGCCCTGCTCCTCCTGGCCACCCCTCTGGTGGTCGCCCTCGTGGTCCAGCACGACCCCCGCTGGTACCCGTCGGGGGACGCCGCCCAGATCGAGCTCAGGGTGCGCGACGTGTTCAGTGCCGACCCGCCCCTGATCGGGCTGGGCGGACGCATCGGCGGCCCCGGCATCGCCCAGGGGAGCCACCCCGGCCCGCTGGCCTTCTACCTGATGGCCCCCGTCCACCGGGCTCTCGGCGACACCGCCTGGGCCCTGCAGGCGGCCACTGCCGCCGTGCACATCGCCGCCCTCGGCACGACGCTCTGGCTGGTGCGCCGCCGCGGCGGACCCGCCCTCTTCCTCGGGACGGCGACGGTCCTCGGCGTCGTGGTGGCCGCGCTCACCGCGGAGCTGCTCACGCTGCCGTGGAACCCGTACCTGCCCCTGCTGTGGCTGCTGGCGTTCCTGGTGGCCGTCTGGTCCGTGACCTGCGACGACCTGGCCGCCCTCCCGGTTGCCGCCTTCGCCGGCACGGTCTGTGCCCAGACCCACGTGCCGTACTCCGGGGTGGTGGCGGTGGGTGCCGTCGTGGTCCTCGGCTGGCTGGCACTGCGCCTCTGGCGCCCGCCGGCAGGGGGCCCCACCCGGTCCCGGGTGGTCACCGCCACGGCCATCGCCGGGGCCGTCTCCGTGGTGCTCTGGTTGCCCCCCGTGCTGGAGCAGCTCTTCGAGGACTCGGGCAACCTGGCCCGGGTCGTCGACTACTTCGCCGACCCGCCGGGTGACCTGCTCGGGCTCGGCGACGGGGTGCACATCCTGCTCGCCCGCCTCGATCCGTGGCGCCTGCTCACCGACCGTGCGCCGGGACCACCCTTCGCACCCGGCGGGTCGACGGTCCCCGGCACCCTCCTGCTCGCTGCGTGGGTCGTCGCCGTCGTGGTCGCCTGGCGACTGCACGCCCGTGCGCTGCTGCGCCTCCACGGCGTGGTGGCAGCCGCCCTCGTCGCCACTGCGCTGTCGCTGAGCCGCATCCTCGGTGCCCCCTTCGGCTACCTGTCGCTCTGGTGCCTCTGCATCGGAGGGCTCGTGGTGCTGGCCGTCGGGTGGACCATCGGCCTCCTGATCGACCGCTGGGCGTCCGAGGCGGTCCGGGACCGGCTGCGCCCCGCGAGCGCAGTCGTCCTCGCCCTCGCCTTCGTCGGGGTGGCGACGACGGCCGCGGTGGGCGGCGCCTCGGCCGAGCCGACCGAGCTCACGATGTCGCGGATCCTCGGCAGCGTCGTGCCGGAGACGGTCGCGGCGTTGCAGGCCGGCCGGGCGCCGGGCACCGGTGAGGACGGCCGGTACCTGGTGACGTCCAGCGACCCCGTGCACCTCGGCTTCCCGATGCACGGCCTGATCGACGAGCTCGAACGGGCCGGACTCGACGTCGGCTCGGACAGCAGCTCCCGGGTCGCCCTCACCCCCCACCGCGTCCTCGACGCGCAGGAGGCCACGGCGGAGGTGCACCTCGCCGTCGGGCCCGCCGTCGACGTCGCCGCAGCGCACCCGGGGGCGGTGGAAGTGGCGCGGGGCGACCTACGGGACCGACGTGAGCGGGCCCGCTACGAGGAGGTGCGGGACGACGCCGTCCGCCGCCTGGAGGCGGCCGGCGCCGGCGACCTCGCCGACCGGGTCGACGAGGTATCGCTCATCGCGGGCGACCCCCGGGTCGACTTCGCGGTGCGCGACCTGCTGGGGCAGCTGCGGGGGATCGGCGTCCCGGCTGCGGTGTTCGTCGGTCCCCCGGGCTTCACCGACAGCTGAGCGGACCCCTCAGGGGCAGAGCTCCGCCCGGGCGTCCTCCGGTTCGGGGGGGATGCGCATGACGGTGTTGGCAGCGGCGTCGACGATGTTCTCGAGGAACCTCCGCGGGGTGAGGCGGCCCGAGCTGGCCTCCAAGAGGTCCCGCAGCTCCGAGCAGTCGAGGACCTCCCGAGCCACGGCCACCCGCTCGTCGAAGGGCGCCCGGTCCGGGTCGTCCAGCGCCCGCACCCCGAACCTGGTGGGGAGGGGCAGCTCGTCGGCATCGACGTCGCTCCCCGGGGCGGTGAGGAGCGCGGCGATCCACGGGGGCGGCAACGGCTTCTCGTGCCCGACGATCCCGCGCCGGTCCAGCTCCAGGTGGGCGGTCAGGACGTCGGCCAGGCCCAGCAGGTCGAGGACGTAGACGTCGTTCGGCAGCGCGTACCCCCCGATGCCGAGCCCGAACATGGCCACGGCCACGTCCCCGTGCTCCGGGTTCGGCGGGGCCGAGAGACGGGTGCGGCCGAAGTAGGCACCGTCCCCGGTGAACCACGCCCGTTCGGCCTGGCGCCGACCCCAACCGAAGTCCCCGACGGTGACGAGCGTGCGCTCGTCGTGGCCGAAGATGCCCACGCTGTCGGCCGAGGCCCGCAGCCCGACGGCGGCCACCACCGCCCACGGCAGGACGGCGAGCGCGGGGAACCACCGCCGCTGCACCGGCACGGCGGCCACCGGCGCCACCACCGCGAAGATGCTCGGGAGGAGCAGCCGAGCGTGCATGAAGTCGCCGCCGACCCGGGTCACGAACGCGGCGTGGGCCAGCCCGCCGATCCCGAAGGCGGCGAGCACGACCAACGGGCGCGATGCCCGGCGCCGCCGGGCCGCCGCCACCAACGGGGCGTAGCCGCCGGCGAGCAGGGCGAGCAGCGGTAGCCACAGCCAGTAGGGGAGGGTCGCCTCCCGGAGGTACCGCCAGCCGGACGTCCACGCCTCCCGGGAGGCCTCCTTGGCGATGGCCGGGTTGGGGACGAGGCTGCCGTAGTAGCCCATGCGGAAGACCTCGTACGCGACCGGCAGGGCGAGCGCTGCCGCGAGCAGCCGCGCTCGGTCCCGCCACCTGTCACCGCGCCATTGGGTGGCGAGCACGCCGGCCAGGAACAGGGCGCTGAACAGGCCGAGGTCGGGGCGCACGAGGGGCCCGAGGCCCAGAAGGGCGGCGGCTGTGGCGGAGAGCCGGGGTTCCCTCATGGCCCAGCGGGCGAGGACGAGCAGGCAGGCCCCGAGCCAGGTGAAGGCGAGGCCGCCTTCGAGCCCGCTCGAGGAGAAGGTCCAGACGGGGGTGAGCGCGGCCAGCACCGCTGCTCCGGCGGGCAGCAGCAACGCGCCCCGCCCCTCGACGCCGAGGAGGGTGGTGGCCCCGGCGGTGGCGAGGGCGACGCCCCCGAGGGTCAAGGCGATCCCGAGGAGGACGGCGATCCACTCGAGGCGGACCGGCGTGACCAGGTCGGCGAAGGCCAGGACGTACGTCCACAGCGCGCTGGTCGAGGCCTCCACCCGCTCGCCGGCGTTGAAGACGGGCCCGTTCCCGTCGAGCAGCTGGTGGACGACGCGAAGCGTGATGAACCCGTCGTCGGACATCCACCGCCGCGACCAGGCCCGATCGGCCAGGTACAGGACCGGCAGGCTCAACAGCGCGGCGTTGAGCCAGCGCAACCGATCCGGCGCCTCCGGCCGGCGGGCTGCGTCCAGGGTCGCCGCGGCGGTCCTGTTCGCCGTCACGTCTCTGGCGCCTGGCTCCAGGGAGGGGGTGGAGCGGCGACCTGCCAGTCGGCCAGGGCGTCGGCGACGCCCCGCGGAGACAGGCGCGGGATGAGGGCCAGCAGGCGGTCGATGCGCAAGCCGGCGTCCAGCGGGCGGGGCGCCGTCTGACCGAGCGCCGCGGTGGGCACCGGCTCGATCAGGCCCGGGTCGAGGCCCATGAGCTCGGCCAGCTCGCGAGCGAACGCGGCCCGGTCGACGATGTCCGGCCCGGCCACGTTGACCACACCCACCGTCCCGGCGTCGACGAGGGCGACGAGCGCGTCGGCGAGGTCGCGGTTGTAGGTGGGGCTCGACACCTGGTCGTCGGGTACGCGCATGGCTTCGCCCCGGCCGAGCCGGTCGGCCAGCTGGTAGGCGAAGTTGCGGCCGTGGCCCTCGGGTCCGTACACGACCGTGGTGCGCAGGACCAGCGCCGCCGGATCGGCGGCCTGCACGGCCCGCTCGCCCTCCAGCTTGCTGCGGCCGTAGATCGACAGCGGCCGTACCGGGTCGTCCTCCACGTAGGGGCCGTCGGTCCCGTCGAAGACGTACTCGGTGGAGAGGTAGACCGTCCGCGCGCCGCCGGCGGCGGCCGCGGCGGCGAGGGCCGCGGGACCGTCGCGGTTGACCTTCGCCGCCAGCTCGGGCTCCCGCTCGCAGCCGTCCACCCAGGTCATCCCTGCGGCCACGACCACGACGTCGGCCCCGGCCGCGTCGACCAGACGCCGGGCGGCCTCCGGCGAGCCGGCGAGGGCCTCCAGGTCGGCGGCCAGCCCGCCGAGCGGCGGCGAGCGCCACGAGCCGACCGCCCGTTCGCCGAGGCAGGCGAGGAGAGCCCCTCCCACCTGGCCTCCGGCTCCCACCACCAGCACGTGTCCGGCCTGCGGATCGCCGGGATGGGGCACGCAGTAGGGTGCCACGCCGTGCTGGGCTTCGAGCGCCGGGTCGTGGCGTCCCTCGTCGCCAATCTCGCCCCCGAGCTCCGACGGCCCGTCGTGGGCTACGTCGACGAGCGCGCTCCGGGCGCTCCCCGAGCCCCTTCGGGCCGGGGTGGTGGCCGAGACGCTCCTGCTGGGCAGCTGCGACCGGCTCCTCAGGGCCGGGCGGGGGGGCCGGGGGCTCGACCTCGACACGCTCGAGGCCAACCCGATCGGCCCGGTGCGGCAGTACGCCCGGCTCATGAAGTCCCTCGTCCTGTTCGCCGAGTACGAGCTGGCCCCCGCCGCCGCATGACCGTCCTCGAGACCGAGGTCCTCGTCGTCGGGTCCGGGGCGGGCGGCGCGGTCACGGCCGCGGCGCTGGCCACCGCCGGCCGAACGGTCGTCGTGGTGGAGGAGGGGCCGTGGGTCGACCCCGACGCCCTCGAGCCGTTCTCGCTCGACGAGATGGTGGCCAAGTACCGCCACCAGGGCGGGGCCGCCGCTCTCGGTTCCCCCTTCGTGGCCTACGCCGAGGGGCGCTGCGTGGGCGGCAGCACGGAGATCAACAGCGGCCTCTGGCACCGCCTGCCCCCGGACCTGGTTGACGAGTGGCGGGCCCGCTACCAGATCGACGAGTTCACCACCGCGGCGCTCGACCGGTACACGGAGGGCATCGAGGCCGAGCTCTCGGTCTCCCGGGTCCCGGGTGCCCCGCCGCCGTCGTCGGCCCTCCTCGAGCGGGGCGCCACGAAGCTGGGCTGGCGCTCGGTCGAGTTCTCGCGGGTGTTCCGCTACGGCGGCGAGGGCCAGCGCGGTGTCAAGCAGACGATGGGCCGCACGCTCCTGCCCCGGGCCGTCGCCGCCGGGGCCGAGATCCTCCCGGACACCCGCGTGCTCCGGCTCCTGCGCCGGGGGGACGTGGTGGTCGGCGCCCGCTGCCGGCGGACGCTGCCCGACGGGACCGTCCAGCCGCTGCTCGTCCGGGCCGACCACGTCTTCGTCTGCGGCGGCGCCATCCAGACGCCCGCCCTCCTCCAGCGCAGCGGGGTGCGGGGAGGCGCGGGGGCCGGCCTGAAGCTGCATCCCACGGTCAAGATCGCCGCCCGCTTCCCCACGCCCCTCGACCACGCCGACGTGCCGATGCACCGGGTCACGGAGTTCGCGCCGAACCTGACCATCGGCGGCTCGGCCAGCCGTCGCAGCCACATCGCGCTGGCCCTGGCCGAATCGTCGGCCGACTACCACGAGGCGCTCGACGACTGGGAGCGGGTGTTCGTCTACTACGCCGCCATCCGCAGCGACGCCGGCGGGAGGGTGCTCGCCGTCCCGGGGCTGTCGTCGCCGGTCGTGACCTACCGGCTGACGGAGGGCGACATGAGCCGCCTGGCCCGGGGCCTGGTCCACCTCGGCGAGCTGCTCCTGGCGGCCGGGGCCACCGAGCTGTACCCGTCGATCGTGGGTGGCACGGTGGCCCGTTCGCCGAAGGACCTCGTGTCCTGGTGGGACGAGGCCGACCGCCGGCGCACCAACCTCATGACGGTGCACCTGACGTCGAGCATGCGGATGGGGCAGGACCGCACCCGGGCCGCCACCGACAGCTACGGGCGGGTGTGGGACGTGCGCAACCTGCGTGTCAACGACGCCTCGCTCATCCCCGATGCGCCGGGCGTCAACCCCCAGGCGGCGGTCATGGCCATCGCCGCCCGCAACGCCGACCACTTCCTCGCCGAGGCGTGACCTCGCCCGATCCGGCCCGGCCCCGAGCGGCCGTGGTCACCGGTGCGTCCGGCTGGCTGGGCCAGCACCTGGTCCGGGCGCTGGCCGCCGAGCGCGAGCTGCGTGCGCTGCCTCGTGCCCTCGGCCGACGAGGCGCCCCTGCTGGAGGTGGTGGGGCGCTCGGTCGACGTCGTCGTCGGGGACGTGCGCGACCCCGCCGCCGTCGACCGGCTCTTCGACGGCGTCGGCGAGCCGTCGGTGTTCCACGCCGCGGCGATCATCCACCCGCAGAAGGCGGTGCGGGAGCTGTTCGACGTCAACGTCGGGGGCACGCAGCTGGTGCTCGACCGCTCCCGCCGGGCCGGGGCCAGGCGCTTCGTGCACGTCTCGTCGAACTCGCCCTTCGGGGCCAACCCGTCGCCGACGGACCGGTTCACCGAGGAGTCGCCCTTCAACCCGTACCTCGGGTACGGCCGCTCGAAGCTGGAGGCGGAGCAGCTCGTCTCGCGCAGCGGCGCCCGGGGCGACCTGGCCACCACCATCGTGCGGGCGCCGTGGTTCTACGGCCCCCACCACCCGGCCCGCCAGACCCAGTTCCTGGCCGCCGTGCGCCGGGGCCGCTTCCCCCTCGTCGGGGACGGGACGCAGCGCCGCTCGCTCGTCGAGGTCGGGCACCTCGCCCACGCCCTCCTGCTGGCCGAGGCGGCCGACGTGGCCGTCAACCGGGCCTACTGGGTGGCCGACGCCGAGCCCTACGAGCTGCGAGCCGTGCTCCAGGGCGTGCGCGACGCGTTCGCCGAGGAGGGCTTCTCCGTCAGCGAGCGGTCGGTGCCGATCCCGGTGGCCGCCGCCGCCGTGGCGGCCAAGGTGGACGCCGCCGTGCAGGGCCTCGGCCGCTACGTGCAGGCGCTCCACGTCCTCGGCGAGCTCAAGGACACCATCGCCTGCGACGTGACCCGGGCCCGGGAGGAGCTGGGCTACGAGCCGGCCAGCTCGCTCGTGCCCGGGATGCGGGCCAGCATCCGCTGGTCCCTCGAGCGAGGGGACGCCCTGTAATGGGTCGCACCGTCCTGGTCACCGGGGGGAGCGGCTACTTCGGCTCCGTCCTCGCCGACGCCCTCCTCGCCCGCGGCGACGCCGTCCGGGTGCTCGACCTGAACCCGCCGGGAGGCAACGCCGGCGCGGTCGACTTCGTCGAGGGGGACGTGCGCGACGCCGCCGTGGTGCGGGCCGCGTGCGACGGCGTCGACGTGGTGCTGCACAACGTCGCCCAGGTGCCGCTGGCCAAGGACCGGGCCCTCTTCGACGCGGTCAACGTCGGCGGCACGGCCAACGTCCTCGTCGCCGCCCGCGACGCCGGGGTGGCCAAGGTGGTCTCGACCTCGTCGAGCGCCATCTACGGCATCCCCGAGTCGAACCCCGTCACCGAGGACACGCCCGGGCGCCCGCTCGAGGCGTACGGCCGGGCCAAGCTGCGGGCCGAGGTGCTGTGCCGGGAGGCCGCCGCCACCGGCGTCGACGTCACCATCGTGCGCCCCCGGACCATCCTCGGCCACGGGCGCCTCGGGATCATGGCCGTGCTGTTCGAGTTCGTGGCCGAGGGCGCACCGGTCTACGTCCTCGGGAGCGGCGACAACCGCTACCAGTTCGTGCACGCCAACGACCTGGCCGACGCCTGCATCCGGGCCGGGGACCGGGAGGGGCCGACGTCGTACAACGTCGGCGCCACGGACTTCGGGACGATGCGGGAGACCCTCGAGGCCCTCGTCGACCACGCCGGCACCGGCTCCCGGGTGCGCTCGCTGCCGGTGGCCCCGGCCCGGCTGGCCATGCGGGCGCTCGGCACCTCTGGTCAGGCTCCCTTCGCCCCCTACCACTGGCTGCTCTACAGCGAGTCGCTGTGGTTCGACACGACGAAGGCGCGGTCGGAGCTGGGCTGGGCGCCGAGCGCGTCCAACGCCTCGATGGTCGTGGAGTCGTACGAGTGGTTCCTGGCCCACCGCCGGGAGCTGGCCGAGTCCGGTGGCTCGCACCACCAGTCACCGGTCCCGCTGGGCCTCCTGAAGCTGCTCAAGCGCCTGCCCTGACCCCGTCGCGGGGCCCTCGGGGTGCGGGGGAGCCGCAGGGGCCCGTTCCTATACTCGCCCCGGTGCAGCGCCCCCCGCGAGCCCCGACGCTCGACGCGCCGGGGGCCGACGGGGCCGACGGGGCCGACGGGAACGGGCTCCAGGGGAGCACCGCCGGGGCGACGGACCCCGTGCCCACCGAGGGCCCGCGCCGCCGGGGGATCCCGGTGGTGGCGCTGGTCATCGGGCTGCTCGCCGTGCCGTTGGCGGTGGCGCTGGCCGCCCTCCGGTCGCCCCGCTGGTACCCGCTGCTCGACCTGGCCCAGACCGAGATGCGGGTGCGCGACGTGTCGGGGGGCCACCCGCCGTTCATCGGCCTCCCGGGTCGCATCGGGCTGCTCACCGACCAGGGCAGCCACCCGGGGCCGTTCAGCTTCTGGGCGCTGTGGCCGTTCTACGAGCTGTTCGGGGCCACCGCGTGGGCCCTCGAGGTGGCCAGCGCCTCGCTGCACCTCATCGCCGCCGGTCTGACCCTGTGGATCGCCAAGCGGCGGGGGGGCACCTGGCTGGTGGTCGGGGTGGCGGCGGCGCTCGTGCTCCTGGCCCGGGCCTACGGCCCCAGCCTGCTGGCCGAGGCCTGGAACCCCTACCTCCCGGTCCTGGCCTGGGTGCTGTTCCTCTTCGCGGTGTGGTCGGTGCTGTGCGACGACCTGGTGATGCTGCCCGTGGCCGTGCTGGCCGGCTCGTTCTGCGCCCAGACCCACATCTCGTACCTGGGCCTCATCGGCGGCCTGGCCGCGGTCACGCTGCTCGTCATCGCCCGCGCCGGGGCCGCCGCCCGCCACGACCCCGAGCGGCGCCGGCGCCTCCTCCGCTGGACCGGACTGTCCGCGCTGGCGGCCGTGGTGGTGTGGTGCCTCCCCGTGTGGGAGCAGCTGACCAACGAGAACGGGAACCTCACCAAGATCTACGACACCTTCTCGAACCCCGACGAGGAGGCCATCGGGCTCCGCCGGGGCGCCCGCCTCGTGCTCGTGCGGCTGAACCCGTTCGGCCTGCTGGACCGCGACCTGCTCGTGGCCCACGACGGCAACGTGGCGGTGGCCTTCGGGGGCGTCCTCCTGGCGGTGTGGGCCGCCTCCGTGGTGGTGGCCTGGCGCCTCCGCCATCGGGCGCTCCTGCGCCTCGACGCCGTCCTGGGGGTGGCCCTCCTCCTCGGCCTGGTGTCGACGAGCCGCATCTTCGGGTTCGTCTGGTTCTACCTCAGCCTCTGGGGCTGGGGCCTCGCCGTGCTCATGCTCGTGGCCGTGGGGTGGACGGTGGCCGTCGCCCTCGAAGCCCGGCGCGGTGGGGCGTCGCCGACGCTCCGCCGGGCCGGCGCGGTGGCCCTGTGCGGGGTGCTGGCCGTCGGCCTGGTCTCGCTGACGGTGGATGCGACCGAAGCCGTCCCGACCACCAACGCCAACCTCCGGCTCGTGCGCATGATGGACGACCTGGCGGCGCCCACGGTGGCCGCCATCGAGGAGGGCTCGGTGCCGGGCGGGGGACCCGACGGGCGCTACCTGGTGACGTGGGCCGACCCGATCGGGGTCGGGTCCCAGGGGTACGGCCTGCTCCTCGAGCTCGAGCGCCAGGGCATCGACGTCGGCGCCTCCTCTCCGCACCGGGCGGGAACGAGGCCCCACCGGGTCCTCGATCCGGAGGACGCCACGGGGGAGGTGCACCTGTCGGTGGGGAACGACGTCGAGCAGTGGCGGGCGAGGCCGGGCGTCCGCGAGGTGGTCTACGTCGACCCGCGGAGCGCAGCCGAGCAGGACGAGTACGAGCGCCTCCGGGTGCAGGCCATCGACCTCCTGCGGGAGGAGGGCTTGGCCGACCGGGTCGAAGGCGTCGACAGCAACGTCATCGCACTGGCCACCGATCTCCGGGTCCCGCCGGCGCCCCGGCGGCTCCTCGCCCGCATGGTGGCGCTCGGTCTCCCCGTCGCCGTCTTCGTCGGCCCGCCGGAGCCCACCGCGTAGCGCGGCTTCGGAGGCGCCCTCGGGCTACCGACTGGCGTGGGCCCCGCCCTGCGAGGAGGCACGTCCGCCGCCCAGCAGCGAGCGGGCGGCCCGCTGGATCGGCCGCTCGACGAGGTACCAGCTCGCCGCCGCGATCGCGACCACGATCGGCACGGCGATCACCAGGAGCAGCAACCAGTTGCCCTCCTGCTCGAGCACCCGGCCCGTGCCGTCGGTGACGGGGAGCGTCCAGTCGAGCAGGTCCTCCTGCACGAACCTGAGCACGAACCAGTGCCAGAGGTAGATGCCGTAGCTCACCAGCCCGACGAACACCAGCACGCGCGACCGCAGCAGGCGGCGGACGAGGCCGCCACCCGGCCCGCCCCGCATCACCGCCGGCACGACGAGGCAGAAGCCGAAGGCGATCTGCGCCAGGTTGACGACCATGATCTCGGTGGTCGTCGGGTGACCCGGCCTCGGGATCGGGTCGACGCCGAAGACGGCGCGGATGGCGACCAGGGCGGCGAGCGCCAGGCCCCACCACAGCCACGCCGGCCGGCCCGCCCGCTCGAGCCGGGCGGTGGCCTCCTGGCTCCAGGGGTGGGTGATCACGACCGACAGCAGCATCCCGAGCCCGAAGGCGGGGAGGTGCTGCGGCAGCACCGTGACCCACGGGGGAGCGTGCCCCGTGGCGAAGGCGATGATCGCCGCCAGGCCGATGACGAGGAGCGCGCCGATGCCGATCAGCTCCGCCCGCAGCGCCGGGACGCGCCGGCCCAGGAGCCCCACGAGGGCGGCGTACAGGGGCAGGAAGGCGTAGAAGGTCACCTCGACGACGAGGCTCCACGCGGGCGGGATGCCCACGAGGAAGGGGTTGCCCTGGTGCACGTACGTCTGGGTGAGCGTCGTGTTGAGGATGGCCCCGTCGACGCCGTTGACCGCGGCCTTGGGGATCACGTACAGGAAGAAGGCGAGCGCCACCCAGTACGCCGGGTAGATGCGGGCCACCCGGCGCACGGCGTAGGCCTTGACGTCGAGGGCCCGTGCCCCGCGGAGGTGGTGCTCGGCGAAGGGCAGGTAGAGCAGGAAGCCCGACGTCACGAAGAACGCCCACACCCCCGCGTTGAGCACGCCGAGGTAGCCGCCTCCGACCGCCGAGAACCACGAGGTGAAGAAGGCGGCGTGGTACACGACCACCATGCCCGCGGCGACGGCCCGGATGCCGTCGAGGGCAGGGAACGTCCCGCGGACGGCCGTGACCGGGCGCTGGGCGGCGTTCGAGTCCGACGTCTCGACGGCCGGGAGTCGATCGCTCATGGGTGCAGGGGATCGTCACCCCGATCCGACGATGCCCATCGGATCGTAGCCGAGGTCCCGCAGCGGACGGCGACGCCGCCGGGGCGGGCTCCTGGCATCAGCTCGGGCATCGCCGGAACACCCTGAAGACCTGGACCTGGTCCGCGGGCAGGCGTTCGTCCGCCGCCGGCGCCACCTCGCAGAACTGCGAGCGGACCACGTCGTTCGCCACGTCGGGCCCGAACCGCCGCGTATCGTTGGGCTCGTTCCAGCGGCCCCACTGGTCGGACAGCACCAGCACGTCGGCCGAGGCCACGTCCTCGGCCAGCTGGTCGGACTGCTCCAGGGCCACCACCGGGTTCATGTAGAGGAAGCGCGTGGCCGGCTCGAGCTGCGGGAGGAGGTGGTAGAGGAAGGTGTCGTTGTAGGGGGTGCGCCGCAGGTCCAGCGGGCCCACGAAGAGCCGGTCGCCGGGGCGGGACACCCGCTCCACCGTCCGCAGGGTGGCGTCGACCGCGTCCCGGCGGGCCCTCGACACGTTGAACGAGCGCCCGCGGTGGGTGAGCTCCACCCCCATGCCGTCCCGCCGTCCGACGCTCACGAGGACGTCATCGGCGTAGGTGTTGGTGGTCCAGCTGGGGACGAGAGCGGTGACGAGGAGCAGCACCAGCGCGCCGGCGCCGGCGGAGACGATCCACCGGCGCACCTGCCACCGCCCGGTGGCCAGCTCGACGAGGGCGAGCACCGTCGCCGGGAACACCACCGGCCCGAGGTTGTTGAGGTGCGACGCGTCGGCCCGCTGGAGGAGCGTGGGCAGCGAGCCGGCACCGAGCACGCCGAGGGCGAGCAGCACCCGCCCCTGCGTCGAGCCCGTGCGCCGCACGGTGCGGATCCCCACCACCAGCACCAGCGCCGCGGCCGCCACGGTGGCGTAGAACCACACCGTCAGCTGGGTGGCGTACCCGAGCTTCGGGAACGGCCAGTACGGCGCCCCCAGCTCGATGAACGACTCGATGAAGCCGACCACCCGGTCGGTCGGCGGGGGGACCGGGAGCGCGTTGCCGGCCCGCAGGTCCAGGGGATCGAGGACCAGTCCCCGGAAGACCGCAGCGGGACCGGCCGTCACGAGGTGGAGGAGCCACGGCGCGAGCCCGACGGCAAGGCCCACGAGCGCGACCCGGCGGAGCGGCCGGGGGAGGGCCCACGCCAGCACGGCCCCTGCCCCGAGGACGCCGACGGCCACGTCCGGCCGGACCAGGAGCGCCAGCCCCGCGGCCAGGCCCATGAGGAACGCCACCGGCCTCGTCCGGCGGTCGAGCGCGAGTCCGCCGAGCACGACGACGGCGAGGGCGAGGGGCAGGACAGCGCTCCAGGGCAGCAGGTTCACGCCCTTCCCGGTGACGAACAGCACCGCCACCAGCCCGGCCCCGGTGGCGGCGGCCACCCCCCAGCGGAGGCCGGCGACGAAGACGGCGGCCACGGCGCCCACCTGGTAGAGGAGGCCGAGCAACTGGGAGGCGGCCAACGAGGTGCCGAACACGCCGTAGACCAGTGCCGGCAGCCAGGCGCTGCCCGGGCCGTACAGCCAGCTGATGTCCGCGTGCGGCACCCACCCGTCGAGCACGAGGTCGGGCACCACCAGCATGAAGCCGTCCTCCTGGGTGGAGCCCACCTTGTTGAGCTCCGACCACAGGGGGGCGAGGAGGGCGGCGGCCACCGAGCGCGACGCCGAGGGCCAGGTGGATGGTGGCCCGCCGCCGGTCGGTCGGCGCGACCGTCACCACCGCGAGGCCGCCGCGAGGTGGCGGCAGCGGCTCGGTAGTGTTCGCCCGGTGTCCACGGGCGCCGAGCGACGGGCGGGAAGGCTGACGCGTCGTTGAGCACCTCCACCCGGCGTCGCCCGGCAACGGCGACCCGGCGCTTCGCCATCGGCCTCGGAGCAGTCGTGCTCGTGGGCCTCGCCGTGCGGATCGTCTACGTGACGACGGTCCCCGAGGACCCGACGGGCGGCGATCCGCTCTTCTACCACCTCCAGGCCAACCTCCTGGCGGACGGCAAGGGCTTCAGCGAGCCGTTCCTCTGGCTGGACACCGGCCGGCTCGTCCCGACCGCCGTGCACCCCCCGCTGTACACGCTCGTCCTGGCCACCTCCTCGGTGCTCGGCTTCGACGGGTTCCTCGCCCACAAGCTGGTGTCGGCGCTCGTCGGGGCCCTGGCGGTGGGCGCCGTGGGGCTCGTCGGCCGGGAGGTGGCGGGTCCCCGGGCCGGGCTGGTGGCCGCCGCCCTCACCGCCGTCTACCCGAACTTCTTCGTGCTCGACGGGACCCTGCTCTCCGAGGGCCTCTTCGTCCTGACCATGGCCCTGGCCACCCTGGCCTCGTACCGGCTGCTGCGCTCGCCGACGGTGGCCGCCGCCGCCGTCTTCGGGGTGGCGCTGGGCCTGGCCGCGCTGACCCGGGGCGAGGCGGTGCTGCTCGTGCCGCTGGTGGGTGTGCCGATCGTGTTCCTGGCCGGTCGCATGACCCTCGTCCGCCGGCTGGTCCTGATCGGGGTCGTGGGCCTGGCCACCCTGGCCACGCTCGCCCCGTGGGCGGTCCGGAACTCGGCGCGCTTCGAGCGCCCCGTCCTCCTGTCGACCAACAGCGAGGAGGTGCTGGCCTTCGCCAACTGCGAGAACACCTACGGCGGCTACTTCTTCGGGTTCTGGGACTACACGTGCCACTTCGGCGACCCCGAGGGCGACGAGACGGAGCGGGCGCTCTACTGGCGGGAGCAGGGCCTCGACTACGCCCGCGACCACGCCGACCGGCTGCCGGCGGTCGTGGCCGCCCGCGTCGGCCGGGTGTGGGACGTGTTCCGCCCGTCCCAGAACCGGATCTTCAGCATCCTCGACGGGCGCACCCTCGGTTGGGCCCGGACGGGCCAGTACGCGTATTGGGCGCTGCTGCCCCTGGCGGCGATCGGCGCCGTGATCCTCTGGCGACGCCGCCCGGCGCTGCTCGTGCCCCTGGTCGGCCAGATCGTGCTGGTCACCCTGACGGCCGCCTACGCCTACGGGGCGACGCGCTTCCGGGTGCCCGGCGAGGTGGCCCTGCTCGTCCTCGCCGCGGTGGCCCTCGACGCCGCGTGGCAGCGCGTCGGCGATCGGCTCCACCGCCGCCCGGCTACCTGACGGCGGCGCAGCGACCGCCGGCGCGGTCACCGTCGCCCGCCTTGCGGTAGAGGCGGTACAGCCCGTCGCCGTACTCGTCCACGAGGCAGAACTGCTCCTCCAGGACCTGGTTCGGCTCGTCGGAGCCGACGATCCGCGAGTCGTTCGGCTCGTCCCAGTCGTCCCACACCGTGCTCAGGACCACGACGTCGGACTCGGCCACGTCGTCAGCCAGGCGCGAGCCCTCGCGGTTGGCCACGCCCGGGTCCATCTCGATGTAGTAGGTGCCGGGCACCAGGTCCGGGAGCAGGTAGTAGAGGAAGGCGTCGCTGTAGGGGGTCTTGCGCAGGTCGCCCGTCCCCACGAGCATCCGGCTCCCCGGCGGGGCGATGCGCTCGATGACGGGAAGCATCTCCTCCACCGCCGTCACGACGTCGCGGCGCCCGTAGTACCAGTTGCGCCCGTTGTAGGAGATCTCGTACGACAGGCGGTGGTAGCCGAAGCTCTGGACGGCGAAGTCGGCGTACCGCCGCAGGGTGAAGGTGGGGACGGCCACGAGCAGCAGCGCCGCCACGACGGCGATGCCGATCGCCGACGGCAGCCACTCACGCGAGGGCTTCCGGTGGGCCCCGCGGCGGCGGAGCAGCTCGGCGATGGCGATGGGCAGGAAGGCGAGGGGGATGGCACTGGCCCAGGCGAAGTGGGTGGAGTCCACCCGCTGGATGCCCTGCGGGAGCAAGCCCACGCTGAACAGCGCCACGGCGAAGAGGACGCGGGCCCGGGCCGAGGCGGGCTCGCGGCGGAGGCGCCAGGCGCCTACGGCCACGACGATTCCCACGGTGAGGAGCAGGACGAAGAACCACGCGGTCAGCTGCTGTGCCGTGCGGGGGACGGGCATCGGCCAGTCGAGGAGGAAGGTCTCGCCCGCCCGCTGGAGGAACCCGTCGATGTGGTCGGGCGACGGGGGGATGGGCAGGCGGCGCCCGCCGCGGAGGTAGATGACGGGGTCGAGGACCATCCCCTTGAACGCGGCCTCGAACCCGGCGGTGGCGGCGTGGACCAGGTAGCCGGCGGCGCCCACGGCCAGCCCGGCCAGGAGCGGCCACCACCGACGGCGCTCGGTGCCCCAGCAGGCCACGCCCAGGCCGAGGCCGGTGGCCAGGATGAGGTCAGGCCGGTAGAGCAGGGCCGCTCCCACGAGCAGGCCGGCCACCAGGGCCCACCACCGGGCGGGGCCGTCGGCCGCCCACCGCGCCCGCAGTGCGGCCCAGACGGCGCCGAGCCCGAGGGCCATGCCGCCCACCCACGCCAGCGCGGTGAGGCCGATGGGCGGGACGATGATCACCAGGCAGGTGACGGCGGCCATGGTGGCGAGCGCCCTGCCCCAGTAGCGGGCGAGCGCGAACACCCCGAGCACCAACCCGATCTGCTGGGCGAGGGCAACGGCGCGCTCGGTGACGAGCGAGGTGCCGAAGGCCTTGAACGCCCCCGCCAGCACCCAGAGGCTCCCCGGGCCGTAGAGGTGGAGGAAGTCGCGGTTGGCGAGGTCGCCCTTCAGCACCCGCTCGGGGAAGACGAGCATGAACCCCTCCTCCATGGGCGGCCCCTGCGAGCGCAGGAGGCCCCGGAGGGGGAGGAGGAACAGGACCAGCAGGAGGAGCAGGACGAGCGCGGTGGCCCGGCCGGACCAGGCCGACCGGCGGGAGGCGTCGTCGTGGGGAGCGGAGGCCGGAGGGTCGGTGGGTCCCGCCACCGGTCGGTCCGATGACAGGATCGAGCTCGGGCTCAGGTCACTAGCCACTCGCGACGGGCACGGGCGAGCCGAGGTGCCTGCGGCCGAGGAGGAAGGCCAAGCCGTACAGCACCCCGACCATGATGAGGAGCGATCGGTAGCCGATGACCAGGGCGCTGTACTCGATCAGACCCCCGAACATCGAGCCGAGGAGGTTGGCCCCGAAGGCCGCGGTCGAGGCGCTCACGTCCCGGAACCGCTGGGTGAAGACGAGGTTGGCCAGGAAGATCGGCGTGAACGCGATCGCCACCGCGGCGACGAAGCGGGGCACGAACGCCAGCTCGAGTAACCAGTCGGGCGGCACCAGCCAGGCGACCACCAGTGAGACGAGCAGGAAGCCGTAGAGCAGCTGGGGCCGCGCGAACCGGACGCGCCGCGACACCTCGACGGCGGCGAGCACGCTGAGGAGCACGCCGGCGAACACGAGGGCGTTGACGAACCACGTCGTGCCGAAGAGCAGGGCGAACTGCACCACGCTCTTCGTCTCGAGGAGCAGGAACGCAGCTCCCATGAAGAACAGGTCGGCGTAGCGGAACATGGGCCGCACCTGGCCCGCGGCCCAGCGCACGGCCACCAGTGAGGCGACCAGGATCAGGCCGATGGCCACGAGGTAGAACCCGGGCAGGCTGCGCTCGCGCAGGTAGGGGAAGGGGTGGTCGTCGGTCGCCGGCTTGGGGACGTCCGCCTCGGTCGGTGTCCACGTGGTCTCGCAGTCGAGGCTGGCCGGGTCGTCGCTGTCGACCAGCACGGCGAGGCCGCCGCCACCGAGCGCGTCGATGCAGGGCGGCCGGTCGTAGGTCTCCTTGAGGGTGTTCGCGAACCGGTCGACCAGCCAGTCCTCCAGGTAGAAGTTGTACATCGAGAACGCCCCGCCGTCCTTGAGGTGGTCGCGGGCCGACTCCATGGCCTCCTTGGTGAAGAGATAGCTCTCGAGGCGCAGGGACGACTGCCCCGACACGAGGGTGATGGAGTCGGGGAGGGCGAACAGGATGAGGTCGTACTTCTTGTTCGTGCGCTCGAGGAAGGCCCGCCCGTCGTCGATGTGGACGGTCACCCGCGGGTCGTCGTAGGGCCGGTTGGGGTGGATGTCCTCGCCGATCTCGTGTAGGCGGGGGTCGATCTCGACCGCGTCGACGTGACGGGCGCCCTGGGCGAGGGCCAGGCTGACGTCGTTGCCGCTGCCGGCCCCGACGATGAGCACGTCGTCGAGGGGCACGCGCGCCCGGTCGTAGACCCGGGTGTAGATGGGGTTGCGGTTCTCCCGGTCGAACACGGCCTGGTGGGGCACGCCGTTGACGTTGATGAGCGGGCTCTCGCCGTAGTCGACGTCGATCTTGTAGTAGGGCGACCAGCTGGTGTCGGGGGCGAAGCTCTCGAAGCCGAGGATGATGACGATGGCCGCAACCGACCCCACCTGGGCGGTGGTCAGCAAGCGGTCACGGAGGCGGGGACGGTAGAGGACCAGGAAGACCACGGCGACCACCGCCCCCCAGACCACCGGGGGCGCGCGCAGGAAGGAGAGCGCCGAGAAGCCGACGATGCCGGCGATGCTGCCGATGATGTCGAGGCGGTAGGCCTCCAGCGGCTCGAAGCGGGCGAAGGTGCGGGCCACGCCCTCGGCGATGAAGGCCAGGGCGGCGGCCACCACCACGAAGATCACGGTGAGCACGAGGGCCCGGGGCGGGCCGCTGGCCTCGAGCTTGCCGAAGAAGATGAGGTCGTCGCCGGACCGGTTGATCTCGACGGGGAAGAAGCGCACAAAGGCGATCAGCAGGGCCAGCGCCAGCGGCGCGTAGGGGAAGAGGTTGCGCTTCTTGTCGGCCCGCAGGAAGCCGACGCCGATGCCGAGGAAGCTGCCGAGCAGCACGAAGTTGGAGAAGTAGGAGAGGTGGACCACGTTCGAGCCCGCCCACCGGATCAGGGCCAGCTCGACGAAGAGCATGAGGAAGCTGAGGAGGATCAGGCGGAACGGGGAGGCCGGCTCCTCCGTGGCGGCCCCCGGGGCGCCCCCGGCGGCGGCGTGCTCGTGGCCCGTGACCTCAGCCATCGATGCCGACGCTCCTCGGCGCCCGGCCGACGCCCGGGGCGCGGCGAGACAGGGGGTTCACGATCTGCACGGAGCCCTCAAGGTAGTCCATCGGCCTGCCCGCCCCGGGGTCGCCCGGGGGTCCGGCTCCCGGGTGGTTGGTGCCTCCTACCATGCCGCCCGTGCCCCAGGCTGAGGTCCCGACCGGGGCGGTCGCCGGTGCGCCGGAGGTGGCCCCCCGGCCGGCCCGGGTCCGGCGGGCGAGCCGTCGCCGGTTCGCCCTCGGACTGGCCGCCATCGCCGTCGGCGCCCTCCTCGTGCGGGTCGCCTTCATCATCGGCGTCGACCCCGAGGTGCCGGAGGTGGGCGACGCCTCCGCCTACCACCTGCTGGCCAACGGGCTGGCCGACGGCGAGGGTTACGTGCGCCCCTTCGACCGCGTGCTGTTCGGTGAGATCCGCCCCACCGCCGAGTACCCGCCCCTGTTCCCGGCGGCGGTGTCGCTGGCGGCCCGGGCCGACGCCCGCAGCGTGCGCTCGCAGCGCCTCGCCGTCGCGGTCATCGGCGCCGCCGGCGTCGCGCTCATCGGGCTGCTCGGGCGGCGGATCGCCGGTCCGTCGGCCGGCCTCCTGGCGGCCGGCCTGGCCGCCGTCTACCCGATGCTCTTCCTGGCCGACGCCACGTTGACCCCGGAGACCCTGTTCGTCCTGCTGGTCGCCGCCGTGCTGCTGCTCGCCTACCGGGTGGCGGACCGGCCGAGCCGGCCGGCGGTGACCGTCGGGGCGCTCGGGCTCCTCGTCGGGCTCGCGGCGCTGACCCGGGCCGAGGGGCTGCTGCTCCTGCCGCTCGTGGCGGCACCGGTCGTCCTGCTCCGGCGGGACCGCCCGCTCGGCTCGCGACTCGGCCTCCTGGCCCTCGCCACTGCCGCCACCGCCCTGGTGGTGGTGCCGTGGACCATCCGCAACACCGCCCGCTTCGACGAGGTGGTGCCCATCTCCAACAACATCGGGACCGCGGTCGACGGGGCCAACTGCCAGCCCACCTACGAGGGCTCGCTGAAGGGGTTCTGGCTCTACACGCCGTCGGGGCCGTGCTTCGAGGGCTTCGACCAGGCCGACCTGGCCCGCACGAACGAGGCGGTGGTGGCCCGGCACCACCGCTCGGAGGGCGTCCGCTACGCCCGTCGCCACCTCGGCGACGTCCCGGCGGTGGTGGGCGTGCGACTCCTGCGGACGTGGGGCTTCTGGGCCCCGCGCCAGCAGACCGACCTCGAGTCGCTCGAGGGCCGCCCGCTGCGCTGGGTGCGGGCCGGGACGGTCATGTACTGGGCCCTCCTGGCCTTCGCCGTGGTGGGCGTGGCCACGCTCCTGCGCCGGGGCCGGGGCCGTCGGGCCGCCCTCTGGCCGCTGGCCGCCACCGCGCTGGCCGTGTGCGTGACCACCGCGGTGACCTACGGCAACCAGCGCTTCCGGGCCGGGGCCGAGCCCGCCCTCCTGATCCTCGCCGCCGCCGGCCTCGTCTCGGCGTTCGGGCGGATCATGTCCCGCACGTCGGGTCAGAAGCCGCCCGGAGCCGGAGCCGTGGCGTCCGCGGCCGACTAGGGGGCGCCGACGGGGACGCCGGGGGGCGTCGCCTCGGCGGGGGACCCGTCACCGGCGTCGCCGGTCGCGGTGGCCGCCGGGGTCTGCCGATCGCGCCAGCGGCGCAGGCCGGCGTCGAGGGCCACGGCGGCGAGCACGACGAAGGCGCCCTCGGCGCTGGCCCGGTAGCGGCTCTCGGCGTGGGTCACCGTGATGGCCCACAGCACCACCAGGGCGGGTGCCACCAGGGGGATGATGGGCACCCGGCGCCGCCGCAGCACCACGGCGCCGGTGATGGCGAGGAGGGCCACCGCCCAGAACGAGAAGAGGGAGCTCCACGCCACCCAGGCCGGCTTGGCCTCGATGTTCGTCTCGAGCTCGACCTGCTGGAACGGCCGCCAGAGCGAGGTGATCCGGCCCCAGCGGGCGGCGATCACCAGCGGGACCCGCTTGCGGTGGTCCTTGATGTAGTCGACCGCCTCCCGCCGGTAGAGGATCGCCGCCTCCGACTGGTCGAGGTCCGGGGTGATGTCGATGTCGGCGCCGCAGTCGAGGCTCCAGTAACCCATCTTCGACCCGTAGTAGGTGGTGTCGCAGTTGGACGTCAGCAGCGTGATCTCGGCGCCCGTCGAGAGCAGCACCCGGTGCTCGAAGCGGGTCAGGTTGTAGATCACCCACGGGGAGAGGGCGACGAGGCAGGCCAGCCCCGCCGCGACCACCTGCTGGAGGCGCTGGCGCATCGGCACCTGCCGCGACCACAGGGCCAGGGGCACGGCCACGAGCGGCCCGAGCAGCAGGAGCTCCGAGCGGGAGAGGGCCGCCACCCCGATCGTGCCGCCGAGGACCACCGCCCGCAGGAGGGTCGGCCGCTCCCAGAACCGGTAGGCGGTCAGCAGGACCAGGGCCACCCCGAGCAGCGCCATCGTCTCGGACTGGAGGGTCCCGTCGTGCGACCAGATCGCCGGGTAGACGGCGGCCAGGACCGCCGCGATCAGGCCGGCGCGGTTGCCCGCCACCTTCCGGCCCACGAGGCCGAGGACGGCGATGGTCCCGCTGCCCAGCAGGCACGACCAGATGAGGTGGACCTCCCGGCTCTCGCCCCCGAGGAACGAGGGGATGGCCAGCCACACCAGGTACAGCGGCGGGTGGTCGGCGGCCTGCAGCTCGCGGCCGACGAACAGCGCCCACGGGTGGACGAAGCCCTCGCCCTCGGCCAGGAGGTTGGCCCCGACGTCGTAGTACACACCGTCGCCGGCGATGTGGTCCCAGCGCTGCTCGAGGATGACGTAGAGGATCCGCAGGGTCAGGCCGCCGAGGGTGATGAGCAGCAGCCACCGCCGGAAGCGCGCCTCGGCCGAGGGACCCCGGAAGGACCCCGCCACCCGGGCCGGCGTTCCCCGCAGGCCCGGAGCCGGGGCGCGCACGGCGGCCCCAGTCGGCTCGTTCACCGTCCGGAGCCTAGGGCCGGAGGCCGGGAACGGCAGGTCAGCGGCGGGCGGCCCGCAGGTCCTCGACCTCGGCCCGGAGCAGCGCGACCTCCTCGGCCAGCATCCGCGTCCGGCTCTCCAGCCGGGACAGCTCCCACGAGAACTGGACCACGACGAGGAAGAGGAAGGCGTCGGCGAGCAGCAGGAACGTCGTGGGCGAGTAGTGGACCCCGACCCAGTCCGAGAACGTGTCGAGGACCCCGGGGAACACCCCGAGGGGCAGCATCAGCAACCCGATGGTCAGCCAGAGCAGGGCGTACTTGCTCCGCAGCTGGCGACGGCGCACCAGCCGGAAGATGAACACGGCCGTGACGGCCACGGCCGCCAGGACCAGCAGGTGGGCGCGCAGGGTCACCGGGCACCTCCGGAGGTCGGTTCGGGCCCCGGCGGCCGCACGGGGCCGACGGCGTCGGCCGCCGCCCGGGACCGCAGCACCTTCGCCCGCCGTGAGGCGGAGCTGGTGATGCCCACCAGGAGCCGCAGGTAGTTGACGATCAGCTTGAGGTTCCGGTTGGAGGGCTGGCCCAGCACGCGGGCCCGCATGGTGGCGGGCACCTCGACGATGCGGAACCCCTCGTAGGCGACCATGAGGAGGACCTCGACGGTGTCGGCCAGGTACTCGGCCGGGTAGTCCCGGGCCAGCAGCTCGATGACCGGTCGATCGAAGGCGCGGAAGCCGGACGTGGTGTCGGTGAACGCCTGCCCCGACAGGGTCCGCACCACCCACTGGAGCAGGTGCATGGCCCGCTTCCGCGAGCGACCGAGGTCGTAGGGGTCGGCGCCCTCCATGAACCGGCTGCCCACCGCCAGGTCGGCGCCCTCGTCGAGCGCCGCCAGCAGGGTCCGGATGGCCTGTGGCGAGTGCTGGCCGTCGGCGTCGAACACCACCGCCCGCTGGTACCCCTCGTCCCTGGCGTAGTGCAGCCCGGTCCGCACCGCGCCGCCCACGCCGAGGTTGAAGGGGAGCCGCACCGCCTCGACGCCCTCGGCCCGGGCCAGCGCCGCCGTCTCGTCGGCCGAGCCGTCGTCGACGACGAGCACGTCGTACTCGGGCACCTCCGCCCGCAGCTCGCGGAGCGTGCTCGGCAGGGCCTCCCGCTCGTTGTAGGCGGGGATGACGACGAGGGTGTCGGAGCCCCGCTTCCTCACGCCACCACCTCCCTACGAGGCTCCGGCGGGAGCGGGGGCGCCCGCGCCGGCGCGGCGCTGCGCCAGCGCGCGGGCCAGGCGCACGACGGTGACCCCGGTCCCCACCGCCAGCAGCGGCAGCACCGGCACGTGGAAGCGGGGATCGCCGAAGAAGGCCAGGGGGGCGACCGCCACCGCCACGAGCATGGCGAGGAGGGCGAGGCGCCGGGGGTCCCGCCGCGAGGCGAGGGTGGGCAGGGCGGCGGCCCCCAGGAGGGCGGCCACGAGGGCGAACCCGTCGGCCGCCACCTCGAGGAAGTCCCGGAACCCTTCCCCGATGAAGGGGTCCTCGCGGTACGACTCCACCGCGTCCAGCCCGTCGTGGTCGTGGAGCACGAGGTAGTGCGCCCTGCTGAACAGCAGCCGGACCTCCTTGCCGGGGTGGTCGAGCGCGAAGCGCCGCGCCTTGGCCGTGCCGTCCTCGTCCCGGCGCAGCTCGTACTCGGGGCGGCGCAGGCCCTCGAAGCGCCCGGCGCAGAACTCGGTCAGCACGAACGCGCCGGTGGCGCCGTCGTGGTGCCCGATGCAGAGGTTGTCGCCGCCGTTCGTGGAGATGAGCACGGTCTCACCCATGACCGAGCGGTTGCGCAGCGTCCACGGCGCGATCACGGCGACGATGGCCACGGCCACGACCGCCATCCCCACCGCCGCGGTCGCCAGCCGCCGGGTGGCCAGCCAGAGCACCCCGGCGAGGAGGGGGATGACCAGGAGCGAGATGGGGCGCACCAGGGCGGACAGGCCCAGCAGCAGCCCGAAGGCCACGAGGCGCCACGGCTCGGGTCCGCGCTTGGGCCACGGCCGGCGGCACAGGACCACGAGCGCACCGACCACCAGCGCGTTGAACAGCGTCTCGCTGAGCGGGGTGGCGGCGTGGAACACGAGGTTGGGCCAGACGGCGACCACGCCCGCCGCCACCAGGCCCACGGTCGGGTCGAACAGCCGGCGGGCCAGCTCGAACACGAGGACGATGGTGAGCACGCCGAGGACGATGTTGAACCCCGCGGACACGACGTACGCCTCGTCGGGGAGCGGGGTGTGGCGGGCCAGCCACAGCGCCCCGGCCAGGGCGCCCGGATAGCCCACCGGGTAGTAGGCCGTGGGCTCGCCGTTGGGGAACCCGTAGCCGTCGCCGTCCGCGATGCCGGAGGCGTGCAGCAGGTACAGGCCCTGGTCGTGCAGGCCCACCGGGTGGCGGGCGGCGTAGATGCTCCAGGCGATGCGGAGCAGCGCGCCGACGGCGACCACCACGATCAGCCACCGGCGCTGCGTCGGCGTCAAGCGGGCGCCACCCCGGCGGGCCGTCCGTGCCACCGCCACGTGGCGGGAACCTAGGACGTCGCGGACGAGCGGCGGGGGAGGACGGGGGCGTCGCGGCCCGTGCCGCCGGAGCCGGAGGCGGCCCCGTTGCCCTTCTCCTCGTGGTACTCCGCCTCGACGTTGACGTCCCAGATGTCGTGGGCGCCCCGGCCCAGGATGTTCTCCACGGTCAGCATGGCGGTGTACATGGAGTGGTCCTGGTTGTTGTACCGGTGCATCCCGTTGCGCCCCACCGGGTGCACGTTCGGCGCGTTGGCCTCCAGCCACTTGCGGAGGACCTCGACGTTCTCCTGGTAGTCCTCGTCGTAGGTCGGATACGCCTTGGGCATCCTCACCACGTAGCCGGCCTCGACGTCCTCGGACCGCATGAGGCCCAGCGCCTCGAGCTCGGCCTTGCCCCGCTCGATCAGGTCGGCGTCATCGGCCGTCCACCAGTCGTCGCCCTCGGTCACCGTGTACTCGAGGCCGAGCACGTTGCGGCCGTCCCGCACCATGAAGGGGGACCAGGACCCGAAGTTCTGGACCCGCATGGTCTTGGCCTCGGGGGCGTGGATGTAGATCCAGTTGTCGGTCCACTCGACCTTCTCGGCCGGTACCACGAGCGCCACGGAGAGGAAGTCGCGGAAGCTGAGCTCGTCCGCCGCCTTGCGCACCTCCGCCGGGACCGGCGGGTCCATGGCCTTGAGCAGGTCGGAGAACGGCATCGACGAGATCACGTGGTCGGCGGGGTACTCGGTGGCGACCCCGTCGGTGGCGGCGACGACGGCGGTGGCCCGGCCACCCTCGTGGCGGATGCCCGTGACCGTGGTCCGCATGAGCACCTTGGAGCCGGCGGCCTCGACCTTGTCCTGGCACCGCTCCCACATCATCCCGGGGCCGTACTTCGGGTACTGGAACTCCTCGATCAGGCTGGTGACCTGCTTGGCCCGGGTCTTGCGGCGGCCCATGACGCGGGCCCGGAACGGCTCCCACACGGCACTCCACAGCGACATGCCCTTGATGCGCTGCGCGCCCCAGGCGGCCGAGATCTCCGACGGCGGGACGCCCCAGACCTTCTGGCTGTAGGTCTTGAAGAAGTGGGAGTACAGGCGCCAGCCGTAGTCGGCCACGATGTAGCCCTCGAGCGTCGACTGGTCCTTGGGCGGGCGCACCTTCACCCACAGGTAGGAGAGCACGCAGCGGACGGCCTCGATCAAGCCGAGGTTGCGCAGCGCGTTGAGCGGGCGGATGGGGTAGTCGAAGAACTTGCCCTGGTAGTAGACGTGGCTCAGCCGGGGGCGCTGGAGGAACTCGTCGTCCTCGAGGATCTCGTGCCAGAGGTCCTCCACCGGCTGGACCTTGGTGAAGAACCGGTGGCCGCCGATGTCGAAGCGCCACCCGTCGCGCTCGACGGTGCGGCTGATGCCGCCGACGATGTCGTCCCCCTCGAGCACGGTCGACGCGACCCCCGCCTTGGCGAGCTGGTACGCGGCAGTCAGGCCGGCGGGCCCGGCGCCGATGATGGCGACCTCGGGCTGTCGGGTCTGGGGCGCGGCGTCGTGTTCCCCGGGGGGCGGTGGCATGTGTCGGTTGCTCCCGTGGCGATCTTCGGTGGCCCAGGGAGGGTACAGCCAACACCCGGCGTGGCTGTCGGCGGCCCCCCCGGGGGCTCCGGTCCTGCCCCCTGCGCTGGTGCTCGCGTAGCCTTGTCGGGTGTCGTCGCTCGCGCCGCCTCGTCGCGCCCCGGCGCCGATGCCCGAGGAGAGCGACCGACGTCGGACCGCCACGGCGGTGCTCGGCTCCCCGTCCCTGATCGCCCTCGTCGTCGGGGGCATCGTGGCCGGAGGGCTGGTGCTGCGCTTCGTCACGAGGTCGGATCTCTGGCTCGACGAGGCGCTGAGCGCCAACATCGCGGCCCTCCCCGTCGGCGACATGCTCGACGCCCTCGCCCGGGACGGCCACCCGCCGCTCTTCTACTTCCTGCTCCACGGCTGGATGCAGGTGTTCGGGGAGGGCGATGTCGCCGTGCGGGCCCTCTCCGGCGTGCTCGCGGTGGCGACGCTGCCGGTGGCGTGGGTGGCGGGCCGCCGCTACGGCGGCCGGGCGTGCGCCACCGCCGTGCTGGTGGTGCTGTCGGTCTCGCCGTTCGCGCTGCGCTACGCCACCGAGGCCCGCATGTACTCGCTGGTCATGCTCCTCGTCCTCCTCGGGTGGCTGGCCGTCGGCACGGCGCTCGAGGAGCCCCGCCCGCTCCGGCTGGTCGCGGTGGGGCTGCTCTCCGGCCTCCTGCTCCTGACCCACTACTGGTCGCTGTTCCTGCTCGCCTCCGTCGTCGGGCTGCTGGCGATCCGGGCCGCCCGGCGCTCGGGGACCGAGCGGAGGACCACGGTGGCGGTGCTCGGTGCGGTCGCCGCCGGCGGGCTGCTGTTCGTCCCGTGGCTGCCCACCTTCCTCGACCAGCTGGCCCACACGGGAACGCCGTGGGGCGGCCCGTCCCGGCCGGCGGAGGTGGTCACCGAAGGGCTCATCGACGTCGGCGGGGGCCCCTACGGCGAGGCCCGCACCCTCGGCGCGGTGCTGGCCGTCCTCGCGCTGCTGGCCGTGTTCGGCCGCGCCCTCGACGCCCGCCACGTCGAGCTCGACCTGCGCACCCGGCCTCGCGCCCGAGCCGAGGCCGCCGTCCTCGTCGCCACGGTGGTCCTGGGCACGAGCATCGGCTGGGTGGCGGGCACCGCCTTCGCCAGCCGCTACCTCGCCGTGGTCTTCCCCCTGTTGGTCCTCCTCGTCGGGCTCGGGATCAGCACGATCGGTTCGCGCCCGGCGCCGGGGGGTCGTGCTCGCCGTCGTGGTCGCGCTGAGCGTGTTCGGCGGCTGGCTACAACGTCTTCACCAACCGGACCCAGGGGGGCGAGATCGCCGCGGCCGTCAACGCCTCGGCCTCACCGGGCGACGTGGTGGCCGTGTGCCCCGACCAGCTCGGCCCCTCCGTGGCCCGGTACCTGCGGGACGACGTCCAGGCGGTGAGCTTCCCCGACCTGGACAGCGCCCGCTTCGTGGACTGGCGGAGCTACGAGGACCGCCAGCGGGACGGCGATCCCGCGGCGTTCGCCCAGCAGCTCGTGAACCGGGCCGGCGACGGCAGCGTGTGGCTGGCGTGGGCGGGCGGCTACCGGGGCTTCGCCCGCACCTGCGAGGACGTGGTCGGCCAGCTGTCCGTCCTCCGGGTCCCCCAGGAGCTCGTGGCCGACGACGAGTCGTTCGAGCACGGCTGGTTGTTCCGCTACCCGGCGCCGTAGACGGGGCTCATGGACGTCCTGCCGCGAGCCGAGCCTCGATCGGGGGACGAGCGTCCCGCTCCCGCCGAGGGTCCCTCGTCCTCACTGGGGGACCGGGTCCGGGGCCTGTGGCCCGATCTCCGGATCGTCCTGCTGCCGTGGGTCGTCGCCCGGGTGCTGGTGGGGGTGGCGTACGTGGTGGCGATCGTCGTGGCCGACGAGCTGACGCCCGGGGACCGGCCGTACCACCTCCAGCAGGGGCTGTTCGCCTGGGACGGCACCTTCTACCGGGACATCACCAACGTCGGCTACGGCGGGGTCGAGGAGGAGGCGCTGCGCTTCTTCCCCCTCGTCCCCCTCCTGGCCCGGGCGGTGGCGGTGCCCCTGTTCGGCGCCCGGGAGCTGGCGCTGGTGCTGGTGTCGAACATCGGGGCCCTCGTGGCGGGGGTGCTCCTGGTGCGCCTGGCCCGGCGGGAGACCGGCGACGACCGCCTGGCCGAGCGGTCTGCCTGGCTGCTCGCCCTGCTGCCACCGGCCTTGGTCCTCGTGCTCGGCTACGCCGAGTCGGTGCTGCTGGCCCTGTCCATCGGCGCCTTCCTCGCGCTCCGGCGGGGGCGGTGGTGGACGGCGGCCGCCCTCGGCGTGGCTGCAGGCCTGTGCCGCCCCGTGGGCGTGGCGCTCGTCCTGCCCGCCGCCGTGGAGGCGGCCCGGGGCCTGCGGGGGGTGTCGTGGCGGGAGGGGGCCGCCCGCGCCGCGGCGGTGCTGGCCCCGGTGGCGGGCCTGGCCTCGTACCTCGCGTGGGTGGGCGCCGAGTTCGGCGACTGGCGCCTCCCGATGCGCCTTCAGGAGACCGAGGAGCTGCGCGGCGGCTACGCCAACCCGCTGACCCGGGCGTGGGACTCCTTCAGCGGGCTGTTCGGGGACGAGCGCTTCGGCGACGGCCTCCACGCGCCGTGGATCCTCCTCTACGTCGCCCTCGTCGTCGTGCTGCTGTGGCGCTGGCCGCTCAGCTACGGGCTCTACGCCGGCGCCATGCTCGTGGTCGCCCTCGCCGCCGAGGACATCGGCAGCTTCGAGCGCTACGGCCTGTCCGCCTTCCCCCTGCTGCTGGCCCTCGCCATGGTGGTGCGGCGGGGCCGCATGGAGGCGGTGGTGCTGGCCGGCTCCGCCGGCGCCCTGGTGGGCTTCTCCACCCTCGTCCTCCTCGGGACCTTCGTGCCCTGACCCGTTCAGAACGGGATGGTCTTCAGGCCAGGCAGCGGAGGGGCCGGCCGCCGTTGTAGGCGACCATGTCGGCGAAGGCGGCGGCCACGTCGATGGCGCGCCCCCGGCTCGACCCCCCGGCGCTCGGCGCAGGGCGCGGTGCAGGTTGCCCACCAGGCGCTCGGGGTCGTGCCAGCCGGCGAAGTCGCCGAGGTCGGCCTCGCGGGCGGCCTCGAGCGGCGCCGACCCCGGCGGCGTCGGCCCGCTCGGCCAGCTCCGTGACGAAGCGCAGGTAGGCCTGCTGGTCGGCCACCACCGACGGGCCGGCAGACCGGGCCGTGGCCGGGCACGATCGTCTCGGCCCCGAGGGCCGCCAGCCGGTCGAGGGCGGCGAGGGCGCCGGCCGACCGAGCCCATCACGACGAACGGCGTGCCCGCCGGCGAAGACGAGGTCGCCGGCGAAGAGGGTCCGCCGCTCGGGCAGCCAGACGACGACGTCGTTGGTGGTGTGGGCGGGGCCCGACGAACTCGAGCTCGGCCCGCAGGTCGTCGACCCACACGGTCGAGCCGCTCGGTGAAGGTCACGAACGGCGCCCGGACCCGGACCTCGCCCCACTCGACGCCGGGGAAGACGGCCTCGGAGATCCGGCCCGAGGCCAGCACCTCCTCGCGGCACCGCTCGTGGCCGAGCACGGTGGCGCCCGGCACGAGCCAGTTGCCGTGGGTGTGGTCGCCGTGGTGGTGGGTGTTCACCAGGGTGCGCACCGGTCCCCGCCCGAGCCCGTCCACCGCGGCGAGGAGGTCCCGGGTGCGGCGCTCGGTGAAGCACGTGTCGACCAGGGTCACGCCCTCGCTGCCGGCCAGGACGCCGGCGTTGTTCAGGCCCCAGCTGCCGTCGAGCTGCACGTAGGCCCAGGTCCCGTCGCCGATCTCCTCGAGCGTGGGGGCCGGGAGGTCCGCTCGGTCGACGGCGGGGCTGGTCATCCGGCGACCCTAGACGTGGCCGGTTGTTTCGCCCCTACCGACCCGTAGGTAGAGTGGAACCCATGCGGGAAGAAGCCCTGCTCCACGACCTGACCCCGGCGGCCGAGGCCCTCCTCGAGCGGCACCTGGCGAACGCCCGGGAGTGGTTCCCCCACGAGCTCGTGCCCTGGAGCCAGGGGCGCGACTTCGAGCAGGGGGAGGTGTGGGACCCCGCCATGGCGCCGATGGACGAGGCCGTCCGCAGCGCCCTGTTCGTCAACCTCCTCACCGAGGACAACCTCCCGCACTACTTCCGGACCATCCAGGGGTTCTTCGGGATCGACCAGCCGTGGGGGGCGTGGGCCCGGCGGTGGACGGCCGAGGAGGGGCGGCACGCCATCGTGATCCGCGACTACCTCACCGTGACCCGCTCGGTCGACCCGGTCGCCCTCGAGCGGGGGCGGATGGCGCAGGTCAGCAAGGGCGAGGTGCCCGAGCCGGACGGGATCCCGGACCTGCTCGTCTACGTCACGCTCCAGGAGCTGGCGACGCGGATCTCGCACACCAACACGGGACGCATGGTGGGCGACCGCCGCGGCCGCGAGGTGATGGCTCGGGTGGCGGGCGACGAGCAGCTCCACCACGTCTTCTACCGGGACCTCACCAGCGCCGCCATCGAGGCCGACCCGTCGGCCATGGTCCTCGCCATCGAGAAGCAGGTGCGCGGCTTCGAGATGCCCGGCACCGGGATCCCCGACTTCGGCGCCCACGCCAAGGCCATCGCCAACGCCGGGATCTACGACTTCGCCAGCCACTCCGAGCAGATCCTCGAGCCCGTGGTCCGGCGCCAGTGGGGCCTCGAGTCCCTCGAGGGCCTCACGCCCGAGGCCGAGGAGGCCCGCCAGCGCACGCTGCGCCACATGGACAAGGTGGCGAAGGTGGGCCGGCGCATGGTCGCCCGCCGGGCCGAGCGCCACGAAGAGCTCGCCGCCACCGGCTGACCGGCGCCGTCGGCCGCGCCGCCAGGCGGGGCCGCGGCTCCCGCTTCACCGAGCTCGGTAGGTGGCCTCCTCGGTCGTCAGGTCGCCACCCACGCCGACGGTGGCCATGTGGCTGCCCCGGGCCACCAGGTAGACGAACACGCCCAGGAACGGGAAGACGATCACGAAGATCAACCACGCCGCCTTGGCCACCCCGCTCAGGTCCCGGCTGGTGAAGATGTCCCCGAAGACCCGGAACAGGGCCATCAGCCAGGCGACGAAGATGAAGAAGACCAGCAACGTCCAGAAGACGCCCAGCAAGGGGTAGTCGTAGGCCAGGATCATGCGCTCAGTGTCCTGATCCGCCCGGTCCCGGTCGTCACCCCGTCGGGATGAGCAGACGGCGCCCCGCCCGGCGGTGGTCTAGGACCGAGTGCGGGGTGGGCGGCTCGACAGGACGCCGTCGTCCTCCAGGCGATCGAGCTCCTCGTCGGTGAGGCCGAGCTCGGCCAGGACGTCCCGGTTGTGCTCGCCGCGCCAGGCGGGGTCGCCGGCCACGCCGGCCTCGGCGTCGGAGAACCGCCACGCGGCATCGGGGATGCGGATGGTGCCGCCGGCCCGGTCGCCCACCTCGACGACGGCGCCCCGGGCCGCGGCCCAGTCGCTGTCCGCCGCCTCCTCCACCGTGCGCACCACCCCCATGGCCATGCGCACCTTGGCGCACTCCGCCTCGAGCGCCTCGGGGTCGGGCATGCGGCCGGCCCAGTCCTGGAGCTCGGCCACCAGCTCGGCGCGGTGGTCCTTCCTGTCGTGCACGTCGGCGAAGCGGGGGTCGTCGGCCAGCTCGGGCCGTCCCACCAGCCGGCAGTAGAGCCCGAAGCTGTGGGAGGCCACGGGGTCGCCGGCGATGGTGACCCGCTGGCCGTCGGCGGTGGTCAGGATGGGCGCGCCGCCCGGGCTCAGCGACGGCGGCTCGGGGCCGGCGTCCACGTCGGCCAGCTCCCAGCTGCACGTGCTCGTTGGCCCGCAGGAGCGCGGCGGCCATGGCCACGTCGACGTGCTGGCCCCGGCCCGTCGCGCTCCCGCTGGAACAGCGCGGCGAGGATGCCGGCGAGGCACTCGAGGCCGGCGTAGACGTCGGCGTGCGAGAACGGCTCGTTGGCGGGCGGCCCGCCCCGGTGGTCGATGCTGCGCCGGGTCATGCCCATCTCGGCGTGGATCACCACGGCGTAGGCCCGGCGCTGGGCCCACGGCCCGTCCTGGCCGTAGCCGCTGATGGAGGCGTACACGAGGCGGGGGTTGGCGGCGGCGGCGGCCTCGTAGCCGAGTCCGAGGCGCTCCATGACCCCGGGCCGGAAGTTCTCGAGCAGGACGTCGGCGCGCTCGACCAGGCGCAGGAGCAGCGCCGTGGCCTCCGGCCTGGTGAGGTCGAGGCTGAGGTTGCGCTTCCCGGCGTTCTGCTGGGCGAAGTAGAAGGACATCGACGCCCGCCGGGGGGTGGCGAAGCGGGTGAGGTCGCCCGCCGGTGGCTCGACCTTGACCACGTCGGCCCCGAGGTCGGCCAGGGCCCGACCGCAGTGGGGACCGGCCAGCACCCGGGAGAAGTCCAGGACCCGCAGGCCCTCGAGCGGCCGCACCGCGCTGGTGTCAGCCGGTGGCGTCGAGCAGGCCCACGGCGGCGAGCCGGCTGCGGAGGGCCCGCGCCACGCGCTCGTGGACGACGTCGGCCTCGGCCACGCCGTCGACGCTGAGGAGCCGGCCCCGGTCGGCCAGCCACAGCAGGAGGGGCCGGGTCTGCTCGTCGTAGGCGGCCAGGCGCCGGCGGATGGCGGCCTTGGTGTCGTCCGCCCGGCGGGCCACCCTGCCGCCGCACACCCGGCAGGTGGTGATCTCGGGTCCGCCCTCGGGGGTGACGTAGGTCTCGCCGCACGACCGGCACACCCGGCGGGCGGCCAGGCGGGGCAGGACCACGGCCGAGGGGACGACCAGCTCGACGGCCACGTCGATGGCGTCGTCGCCGGCGGCCTGCAGCAGGGCCGTGGCCTGGGACAGCGTCCGGGGGAAGCCGTCGAGCAGGTAGCCGTTGCAGGCGGCCAGGGCCGGCGTGCATCACCTCGAGGACCAGGTCGTCGGGCACCAGGGCCCCGGCCTCGAGGCAGCCGGCCACCCGCCGGCCGAGCGCCGTGCCCGCCGCCACCTCGTCCCGGAAGAGGTCGCCGGTGGACAGGTGGGGCACGCCCAGGCTGGCGGCGAGGCAGCGCGCACTGGGTGCCCTTCCCCGCACCCTGCCGCCCCAGGACGGCCAGCCGTGGCCCTCGTCGCATCCGCCCGAACCCCCTCGAAGGGGGACCGAACGTACCAGGGTCAGCCAGCCGTCAGCTCACGCCGACGGCGCGGCTCAGCCGGCTGCGGCGCGGGCCCGGACCTCGGCGGCGAAGGCGTCGAAGAGCGCCTGCTGGGAGGGGTCGTCGGCGGCGGTGGCCTCCGGATGCCACTGCACGGCCACGAACCAGGCGGGCGGGATCGGCGGGCTCGAGGGCCTCGACGAGGCCGTCCGGGCTCCAGCCGACGGGGACGAGGCCCTCGCCGACGGCGGCCACCCCCTGGTGGTGGTGGGACGTGCAGCGGGCCAGCCCGTGGTCGCCCGACGGCGGCCGCCAGCCGGCTGCCGGGCGCGACCCGCACCGGATGGCTGGCCGAACGGCCGGTGGCGGGGTCGCCGTGGGTGGTCCCGAGGCGTTCGGGGAGGTGCTGCTCGATCGTGCCGCCCCGGAGGACGTTGAGGACCTGGAACCCCCGGCAGACGGCCAGGGTGGGGACGCCGAGGGCCAGGGCGGCCTCGGCCAGCTCGAACTCGGTGGTGTCGCGCTCGGGGTCGACGCCGTAGACCGACGGGTGGGGCTCGGCCCCGTAGCGGCAGGGGTCGACGTCGCCCCCGCCGGCGAGGACGAGGCCGGCGAGCGGGGCGAGCACCTCCTCGGACGGCGACGGGTCGTGGCCGGGGAGGATGACCGGGCGCACGCCGGCCCGGCGCAGGCGCGCTCGACGTAGCGCTCGGGCAGCGCGAAGCCGCCCGTCACCCAGCCGGACGACCCGGCCGTGGGCGAGGTGGTACGAGGGGATCCCGACGAGGGGGGCGGGCGGGGTCATCGGCTCACCGGCGCGGCTCGGCAGCGGGGCGTGCACCGGGGCGGTCGGTCGCCAGCTCCTCGATCGAGGGCGTCGACGACGTCGACCAGCGTGCCGCCGGCGGCCACCACCTCGCGCTGGCGGCGGGCGCTCGGGCCCTCGGCCATCACGTCGAGCACGCTGGCCAGCTCGTCGGCGCACTCGAGGCGGCGGGCCACGGGCGCCAGCTCGTCCACCAGCTCCACGAGCTCGTCGCGCACGGGCCGGAGGTTGCCGTCGTCGTCGACGATGATGTCGGCGTCGAGGCCGTAGCGGGCCGCCTTCCACTTGTTCTCCCGCACCACCCAGCTCTTCGGCACGGGCAGCGGGCTGCCCGCGGTCGATCGAGCCCGTCCATCCAGTCCACCAGGCACTGGCTCGAGGGCGGCGCAGGCGGCGATCTCGGCTGAGGCGCGGCAGGCCGTCGCAGATGCGCAGCTCGACCGTGCCGAAGTCGGGGTGGGGGCGGATGTCCCACCAGATCTCGCGGATCGAGGTGATGGCCTTGGCCGAGACGAGCGTGGTCATCAGCTGCTCGAACTCGCTCCACCCGGCGAGCTGGTACGGGAGCCCGGCCGTGGGGAGGGCCTCGAACACCTTCGAGCGGCTCGACGACAGGCCGGTGTCGCTGCCCTGCCAGAAGGGGCTGGAGGCCGACAGGGCGAGGAAGTGGGGGATGTAGGCCGACACGGCGTTGGCGATGGCGATGGCCTTCTCGGCCGAGCGCACGCCGACGTGCACGTGGACGCCGAAGATCTGGAGGCGGCGGGCCAGCCACTGCATCTCCTCGACCAGCCTGGCGTAGCGGGGGCTGGGGCTGATCTGCTGCTCGGCCCAGTCGGAGAACGGGTGGGTGCCCGAGCACATGGGGGCGAGGCCCCGCGGGCGCGAGGAGGGCGTCGACCTCGGCCACCGTGGCGGCCAGGTCGGCCCGGGCCTCGGCCACCGTCCCGCACACGCCGGTGATGACCTCGATGGTCGACTCGAGGAGCTCGTGCTTCGCCTTGGGGTGCGCCGTCGGGGTGGCCGTCGGCCGAGCTCGGCGAGCACCTCGCTGGCGGCGCCGGCCAGCTGTCGGGTCCGGCGGTCGACGATCTCCAGCTCCCACTCCACGCCCAGGCTCGGCGCGCTGCGAGGCGTGGAAGTCGATGCGCATGGGCCGGCACGAGGATCGACGCACTGGACCCGGGTGCACTCTGTGCGCACCTGGGCTCAGGGGGTGGAACCAGTCGTGCAGGGAACGTCTCGGCGTCGAGGTGCGTGGGTGGTCGACGGGCTCGTCGCCGGGCTGGTGGCCTGGCTCAGCTCCGAGGTGCCGTCGGCGCTGCACGCGTCGTGGACCGGGGCGTCGTGGCGCCGCACCGACGAGGCCGCCGGCAACCTGCTGCTCCCCGAGGGCGAGGCGCCCGACGTGCTCCGCCGGGTGGGCACCGCGCTGCGGGTGGCCGTGGCCCTCAACTGGGGCGTGGTCCTCAGCCGCTGGCTCGACCGGCGCCGGCCCGTCGTCCACGGCGCGGCCGCCGGCGCCGCGCTGTTCGCCTTCGAGTACGCGCTCGTCGGGCGGCGCCGGCCGCTGGTCCGGGCGCTGCCCGCCCTCCCGCAGCTGGCCGACCAGGTGGTGTTCGGCGCCGTGGCCGGCGCCGTGATCAGTAGCCGGCGGCGAGCCCGGTCCGGGGCCGGGGGTCGGTGGCGCCGGCCAGGTGGTCGTCGGCCACGGTGATGACGTGGGCGTGGCCGAAGTGGTGGTCGAAGGCGGGGAAGCCCTGCACCCGGTGGCCCCGGGCGGCCAGGTCCTCGGCCCAGCCCAGCGGGGCCTGGCCCTCCACGTCGACCCGCACGTCCCCCTGCTCGTCCCAGGTGGCGAAGCCCCCACCGTGGCCGGAGAGCACGAAGCGCCCGGCGGCCACCGACCCGGACGGCGACTGGCCGGCGGCCAGCAGCCGGGCCAGGAGCTGGAGGAGGATCTGGGGCTGGCTGTCGCCGCCCATGGTCCCGAGGACGGTGTGGAGGGACCCGTCCGGCCGGGTCACCAGGGCCGGTGACAGCGTCGACGGTGGACGGCGCCCGGGCCCGTACTCGGCCGGGTGGCCCGGCACGAGCGAGAACCCGATGCCGCGGTTGTGCAGGAACACCCGCACCCCGGGCACCACAACGTGGTTGCCCCACCCGGCGGCGTTCGACTGGATGAGGGACACGCCCGTGCGCTCGCCGTCGACCACGGCGAGGTGGATGGTGTCCCCGGCGGCGTACTCCTCGTCGCCCCAGACCGCGGGCCGGTCGGGTGAGACCGTGGCCCGTCGCGGCGCCAGCCGGTCGGGCGCCACCGAGCGCGTCGCCGTCGGCGCCCTCGTGCAGCACGGCCAGGCGGTCGTGGCCCGCCGCCCGGGCGGCCTCCACGAGCAGGTGGGCCCAGCGGGGGTCGTCGGGGTCGTCGGGCAGGCCGAGGCCCTCGGCGATCCACGCGCCGGCCAGCGTCAGGTAGCCCTGGCTGTTGGGGGGGACGGTCCAGAGGTCGTGGTCCCACACCCGCAGGCCGAGTGGCGTCACCCAGTCGGCCAGCGGCCGCTCGAGGTCCGCAGGGGCGTACTCACCGCCGCCCACGGCGAGGAGGCCCTCCCCGAACTCCCCGCCGTACCAACCGTCCCGGCCCTCGGCGGCGATGGCCCGCAGCGACCGGGCCAGGCCCGGGCGGCGGATGGTCGTGCCCGCCCGCACGCGGCCGGCGCCGGTGTAGTCGGCCGCCTCGGGGAGGTCGACGACGAGCAACACCATGTCGGCCAGCAACGGTGCCGCCGGGAAGCCGCGCTCGGCGTAGCCGATGGCCGGCGCCAGGACCTCGCCCAGGGGCAGCCGGCCGAACCGCCCGTGGAGGGCGAGCCAGCCGTCGACGCACCCCGGGACGGGCGCGCTCCGGACGTCGAAGAGGGGCGGCATGGCGGTCGCGCCCTCGGCCCGGAGGCGCTCGGGGTCGGCGCCGCGGCCGGCCCGGCCCGACGCGTTGAGGACCGCCGGCGGCCCGCTCCCCGAGTGGACGAGGGCGAACAGGTCACCACCCATGCCGCACAGGTGCTGGGTGGTGACGGCCAGCACTGCGCTCGTGGCCACGGCGGCGTCGGCGGCCGTCCCGCCGGCCCGCAGCACGGCCACGCCGGCCTCGCTGGCCAGCGCGTCGACGGAGCACACCATGCCGGTGGGGGTCCGACGGGTGGCGAGGGGGACGAGGGGCTCGGGCACCGGTCGGGCACGGTAGGCGCCAGCATGGCGCCGTGCCCGCGCCGCCTCCCGCCCTCGTCGAGCAGTTGGCCGGCGTCGTCGGACCGGCCCATGTCCTCCTCGACGAGGACACCACCGCCGGCTACGGGGTGGACTGGACGGGTCGTTACCGGGGTCGCGCCGCGGCGGTGGTCAGGCCCGGGTCGACGGCCGAGGTGGCGGACGTCCTGCGGGCCTGCGCCGCCGCTGGACTGGCGGTGGTGCCCCAGGGCGGGAACACCGGCCTCGTCGGGGGCGGCGTGCCGCTGGCCGGCGAGGTGGTGCTCTCCACCCGGCGGCTGGACGACCTCGGGCCCGTCGACCTCCTGGCCGCCCAGGTGACCGTCGGAGCCGGCGCCACGCTCGCCGCCGTGCAGGCCCACGCCGCCCGGGCGGGGCTCGGCGTGGGGGTCGACCTGGCCGCTCGGGACGGGGCGACCATCGGCGGGATGGTGGCCACCAACGCCGGTGGCCTGGCCGTGGTCCGCCACGGGCCCATGCGGGCATCGGTGGCCGGGATCGAGGCGGTGCTGGCCGACGGCTCGGTCCTCTCCCACCTCGGCGGGCTGGACAAGGACAACACCGGCTACGACCTCGCCGGCCTCCTGTGCGGGAGCGAGGGGACCCTGGCCGTGGTCACCGCCGTCCGGCTCCGGCTGGTGGCCGTGCCGGACGAGCGGACGACGGCGCTGGTCGGCTTCACCGACGTCGCCGCGGCCATGGCGGCGCTGGCCGAGCTCCGGCGCCGGGGCACCGTGCTGGAGGCGGCCGAGCTGGTGCTGGGCGACGCCATGGCCGCGGCCGAGCGCTTCGTGGGGTCGCCGTCGCCGGTGGCGGGTCCCGCCGTCCTCCTGGTCGAGTGGGTGCCGCCGGCCCCGGCCGAGCAGGTGCTGGCCGAGGCCGCTGGCGTGGTGGCCGTGGCCGTGGCAACGGACGGGCCCCGCCGGGCCGGCCTCTGGCGCCACCGGGAGGCGGTGACCGAGGCCATCTCCGCCCTCGGCGTGCCCCACAAGCTCGACGTGGCCCTGCCCCCCGCCGCGCTGGCCGGCTTCGTCGACGACGTCCGGGCCCGGGTGGCGGCGGTGGCCCCGGGGAGCACGGTGGCCCTGTTCGGCCACGCGGCCGAGGGCAACCTCCACGTCAACGTGGTCGGGCCCCCGCCGGACGACGAGGCGGTGGACGACGCCGTCCTGGCGCTGGTGGTCGAGCGGGGCGGCAGCATCAGCGCCGAGCACGGGATCGGGACGGCCAAGCGCCGCTGGCTGGCCCGCAACCGCGCCCCGGCGGACCTGGCCGCCATGCGGGCGGTCAAGGCGGCGCTGGACCCGACGGGGACCCTCAACCCCAACGTGCTGTTCCCGCCGTCCGAGGACTGACGCCCTTCCTTGCGCGCTTCGGGCTCACCCCCTGAGCCCTTGTGCGCACAGAGTGGATTGGGGGCTCAGCCCCGGCGGCGGAGGTCGGCCTTGGCGATCTTGCCGGTGCCGAGCTTGGGCAGCTCGGGGAGGAAGGCCACCGCCTTGGGGGCCTTGAAGCCGGCGAGGCGGCCCCGCACCCACTCGGTGAGCTCCTCGCCGGTGGCCTCCTGCCCCGGGCGCAGGGCCACCCATGCCTTGGGCACCTCGCCCCAGCGCTCGTCGGGCACGCCGACCACGGCCACCTCGGCCACCGCCGGGTGGGCAGCCAGCGCCTTCTCCACCTCCACCGAGGCGATGTTCTCGCCCCCGGAGACGATGACGTCCTTCAGCCGGTCGACGATCGTGAGGTAGCCGTCCGGGGCCACGGTGGCCACGTCGCCGGTGCGCAGCCAGTCGCCCCGCAGCGCCTCGGCCGTCTCCTCCGGGCGCCCCCAGTACCCGGCCATGACGTGGTTGGACCGGACGCACACCTCCCCGGGGGTCCGCCCGTCCCAGGGCACCTCCCGGTCGTACGGCCCCAGCACCCGCACGTCGACGCCGACGATGGGCAGACCGGTGGTGGCCCGCCGCGCCGCCGAGCGCGGTTCCCCCGGCTTGTCCAGCGAGCGGGTCAGGGTGGGGCTCGACTCGGTCAGCCCGTAGCCGCAGATGCACTCGCAGCCGAGGCGCTCCTCCACCTCGGCCAGCAGCTCGGGTCCGGCCGGCGCGCCGCCGATCGACACCTGCCGCAGGCTGCCGACGTCCCGGGCGGCCAGGGACGGCTCGTCGAGCAGCGCCCGGGCCATGGTGGGCACGAGGAACAGCCGGGTCACCCCCTCGGCCTCGACCAGCCGGGCCACCTCCGCCGGGTCGAAGCGGGGGAGGAGGACGTGGACCCCGCCGAGCCCGGTCACGTAGTGCGGCGTGCCCCACCCGTTCACGTGGAACAGGGGGATGGTGTGCAGGACGACGTCGGCCCCCGAGAGCCCGTTGGTCAGGGCCGAGTGCACCGCGTGCAGGTAGAGGTTGCGGTGGGTGAGGACCACCCCCTTGGGCTCGCCCGTGGTGCCGCTCGTGTAGAAGAGCTCGGCCGGCGCCGACTCGTCGACCGATGGGACCGGGAACGGCCCCGCCGGCGCCGCGGCCAGGCGGGCCTCGTGGTCCGGGCCGAGGACGACGGTGGGGAGGTCGGCCCCCACGTCCGGCTGGTCGGGGTGGCGGAACAGCACGGATGCCCTGGCGTCGGCCAGCACCGCCCGCAGCTCGGCCGGGGCGAGCCGGATGTTCAGGGGGAGGAGGACGCCCCCGGCCAGGAGGACGCCGTAGTAGGCCTCGAGCAGCTCGGCCGTGTTGCCGCACAGCCACGCCACCCGGTCGCCGGGGACGATGCCGAGCTGCTCCCGGAGCACCCAGGCCAGCCGGTCGCAGCGCTCGGCGTACTCCCGATAGGTGCGCCGCACCGGCCCGTCGACCACGCCCACGCGGTCGGGGAACAGGCGGCGGGCGCGGGCGAGGAAGTCGAGCGGGGTGAGGGGCAGCTCCACTACCAGGCCCCTCGGGCGGTGAGGACCTCCTTCAGCACCGCAGGGCGATCGGTCATCAGCCCGTCCACCCCGACGTCGAGCAGCCGCTCCATCTCCGCGGGCTCGTCGATGGTCCAGACGTGGACCTGGAGCCCCCTTCGGTGGGCGGCGGCCACGAAGCGCCCGTCGACCACGGGCACGGGGCCCTGGCGGACGGGGACCTGGGCGCAGGCCGCCGCGAACGACCCGGTCGGCAGGCCGACGCTGGCCAGGCGCAGGCGGACCGTGCCGAGCGGCCCGAGGGACGTGCACAGGCGGGGGCCGAGCCGCTCGCGCAGCCGGGCCAGGCGCCGGCCCGAGAAGGAGCCGGCGCACACCCGGTCGAGGCTGCCGGTGCGCTCGACGATGACGGCCAGCGGCTCGACGGCGGCATCGGCCTTCGGGTCCACGTTCACCCGGAGGTCCGGCCACGACCCCAGCAGGTCCTCGAACAGCGGCACCCCCTCGCCCCCCGCCAGCCGGGCCCGTCGGACCTCCGACCACGGCAGGTCGCCGATCTTCCCGGTGCGGTCGGTGACCCGGTCCAGCCGGTCGTCGTGGAAGGCGACGAGCACGCCGTCGGCCGTCCGGTGCACGTCGGTCTCCACGTAGCGGTAGCCGAGTCGCACGGCGGCCTCGAACGCCGCCATGGTGTTCTCGGCCACGCCTCCGGCGTCGGGCCCGTGGGCGCCGCGGTGGGCGAACGCGAGGACCCCGGGCGAGTCGAGGAAGGGCCAGTCGGAGGCGGGCACCGGCGGGACGGTAGTGGGCAGCCGTAGTGTCCGGCCGGTGGCGGCGCCGGACGACTGGAGCGTCGAAGAGGCCGATGCCGCGCTGTCGCGCGTGGCGGCCGTGGTCGAGCGGGTCCGGGCGTCGGCCGCCGGTGCCCGGGACCACGTCCGGGCCACCGGGGAGGCCCGTCCCGGCAACGGGCACAGCCCGGCACGACCCCAGGCACTGGCCTTCGGTGCGGCGGTCGACGAGCTGGCCGCCGACGGCATCGTGCTGCGCGACGCCGAGCGGGGCCTCGTGGACTTCCCCGCCGTGGCGCCCGACGGGCGGCGCTACTGGCTGTGCTGGGTGGTGGGGGAGCCGTCGGTCGGCTGGTGGCACTGGCCCGAGGACGGCTTCGCCGGCCGGCAGCCCCTGTCCGAGCGGCCGCGGTAGCGCGGTCGGCTCAACCGGTCTGCTCGCCCCGGGGCTCGGCCAGCGACCCCGCGTCGCCGGTCGGTGCGTCCGGCGTGGTTTCGTGGCGCAGGTCGAGCACCACGGGCCCGGGCGTCGGCGGGGGGCGGCCCGGCGCCGGCGGACCAGCAGCAGCACGACGATGGCGGCGCCGACCAGCAGCACGAGCAGGGCGATCACCGCGATGGCTGCGCCCGAGCCGCCGCCGTCGTCCTCGTCGGGTGCCGCCTGGGCCTCGGCCTCGGTGGCCGGGGTCGGGCCGGCCTCCTCGTCGCGGGGCGGGACGGTCGGCGTCGGGGCGGTGAGGTCGACCGAGCCCGAGAGGACGCCCCCCGCGGTGGCCACCTGCACCTCGATCGTCTCGGCCCCGGCGTCGGGGATCCGCACCCGGTACTGGTTGTCGAGGTCGGCCCGCACCCGGTCCACGGTGCGGATGAGGCCGCGGAGGTCGCCCTCCAGGGCCCGGCCGCCGCTGGCGTCGGCCGCGTCGACCAGGGAGGGCACCGGCTCGGCGTCCACGGCGGCCTGGATGTAGAGGAGCGACGCCTCAGCCTCGACCAGCCGTCCGGCCAGCCCGGGGGAGACGGCCCCGTCGTCGTCGGTCATGAGGACGATCGCCCGGCGGCTGGCGTCGTCGGAGAACTCGTCGAGGGCGGCCTCCACCGCGGCCTCGCTGGTGGGCTCCGAGCTGGCGGCGTTCTCCACGTCGAGCAGCGCCTGGCCGACCGGGTCCCCCTCCGTGGTCATCGGGACCAGGGTGCGCGGGCCGCTGGCGTCGACCACGGCGATCCGGGCGCTGCCCCCGAGGAACCGCAGGAACTCGGCGCCGGAGTCCTGTTCGGCGTTGAGCGAGGCGCTGGACCGGGCGCCGAGCACCAGGACGATCTCCAGGTTCTCGGACCTGTAGGGCGCCACCTCGGCCGGCACGGGCGTGCCGTCCTGGAGGACGGTGAACGCCGTCGGTGGCAGGGCGGCCCCGATCACCGCCGGCGGGGTGGTCACGACCATGGTGACCTGGTCGTCCGGACCACCGGTCTTGCGGAAGACCCGGACGTCGCGGTCGGCTCCCTGCTGGGCGCCGGCGGCTGGCGCGGCGAGGCACGTGCCAGCGATGACGACGACGAGGGCGACGACCGTCGCCGCCCAGCGGGGGAGACGGTCCACGGGGGGAGGCTAGCCGCGGCGGCGGGTGCGCCGGGCGTCGGCGAGGGCCTCAGAGGACCCGGGTCTGGTGCCCCTGCCAGTACCGGTCCTTGAGCAGCCGCTTGTAGAGCTTCCCGGTCGGGTGGCGGGGCAGCTCGGCCTCGAAGTCGACCGAGCGGGGGCACTTCACGTCGGCCAGCGAGTCCCGGCAGTAGGCGATCAGCTCCCGCTCGAGCTCGGGCCCGGCGTCGGCCATGTCCACCGGCTGGACGACGGCCTTGACCTCCTCGCCGAAGTCCTCGTTGGGCACCCCGAACACGGCCACGTCCGACACCTTGGGGTGCATCGTGAGGACGTTCTCCGCCTCCTGCGGATAGATGTTCACGCCGCCCGAGATGATCATGTAGGCCTTGCGGTCGGTGAGGTAGAGGTAGCCGTCCTCGTCGACGTAGCCCACGTCGCCGAGCGTGCTCCACCCCCGCGGGTCCCGGGACTTGGCCGTCTTCTCGGGGTCGTTGTGGTACTCGAACCCGCCGCCCCCGCCGAAGTAGATGGTGCCGGCCTCGCCGGCGGGCAGCTCCTCGCCGTCCTCGCCCGACGATGTGGAGCTCGCCGATGAGGGGCTTGCCCACCGAGCCCTTGTGGGCCAGCCACTGCTCGGAGTCGATGGCGCAGAAGCCGTTGCCCTCCGTCCCGGCGTAGTACTCGTGGATGATCGGGCCCCACCACTCGATCATCTGCTCCTTCACCGGGCACCGGGCAGGGAGCGGCGGCGTGGACGCAGAGCCGGAGGCTCGACAGGTCGAAGCGCGTGCGCTCGTCCTCGGGCAGCTTGAGCAGGCGGACGAACATGGTGGGCACGACCTGCGTGTGGGTGACCCGGTGGGCCTCGATGAGGCGGAGGAACTCGACGGGGTCGAAGTGCTCCATCACCACCACGGTGCCGCCCACCCGCTGGACCGCCATGGTGAAGCGCAGCGGGGCCGAGTGGTACAGGGGCGCGGGCGAGAGGTAGGTCATCCCCTGCTCGAAGCCGTAGAGGAGCTGACCGAGGGCGGTGACCGCCGACGGCGTGTCGACCGGCGTGTCCGGGCAGCTTCACCTCGACGCCCTTCGGGCGCCCGGTGGTGCCCGAGCTGTAGAGCATGTCGATCCCCGTCGACTCGTCGTCGATCGGCGTCGTCGGGTAGGCCGCCACCCGGTCCTCGTAGGGCTCGTAGCCGGTGGCGGGACCGTCGATCACGAGGCGCACCTCGACGTCCGGCGTCTCGGGCACCACCGCTTCAGCGACGTCGCGCTTGGCCGTCGTCGTGATGAAGGCGCGGGCGCCGCAGTCGTTGATGATGTACGCCGCCTCGGCCGGGGTGAGCCGGGAGCTGATGGCCGTGTAGTAGAGGCCCGAGCGCTCGGCCGCCCAGCACACCTCGTGGAAGCGGGGGTTGTTCTCCATCAGCAGGGCGATGTGGTCGCCGCGGCGCAGCCCGGCGTCCCGCAGCAGGTGGGCGAGCCGGTTCGAGCGCTCGTCGAGCTGGCGGTAGGTCACGGCCTCCCCCGAGCCGGCCATGACGAAGGCGGGGGTGTCCGGGATCTCCCGCGCGTGGGTGCCGGGGTACATGCGGGGGACGGTAGTGGGTCGATCCTGCGTCGGTACCGTGGGGCGGTGGACGCCCTGGCCCGGTTCCGGGAGCTCGTGCACGGCCCCGAGGCGGCGCTGCCACTCGACGAGGCCGCCCTGCTCGTGGCCTCGTTCGCGTCGCCCGACCTCGACGTGGCCGCCCAGCTCGCGCGGCTCGACGACCTCGCCGCCGGCGTGTGGGCCCCCACGCTCGACGCCCTGCGCAAGCGCCTCTTCGGCGAGCTCGGCTTCGGGGGCGACGACGTCGACTACTACGACCCCCGCAACTCCTACCTCGACGCCGTGCTCGACCGCCGCGTCGGCATCCCCATCAGCCTGTCCATCGTGCTGATGGAGGTGGGCCGGCGCATCGGCGTGCCGCTCAGCGGGGTGTCGATGCCCGGCCACTTCCTGGTGCGGGACAAGGTCGACCCGGAGGTCTTCGTCGACCCCTTCGCCCGCGGCGTCGAGCTCGACCGACGGGGGGCCGAGGCGCGCTTCCACGCCATCCAGGGACCGGGAGCCGTCTTCGATCCCGCCTTCCTCGAGCCGGTCGGCCGGCGCAGCATCGTGGCCCGCGTGCCTGGCCAACCTGGAGACCGTGGCCGTCCTCCGCGGCGACCGGGCCCTGCTGCTGTGGGTGCTGCGCCTGCGCACCACCCTCCCGTCCGCAGGGCCGGCCGAGGCCCAGCGACTGGCCAAGGCACTGGCCGCCGCCGGCCGCTACGGCGAGGCGGCGGCGGTGCTCGACGAGCTGGCCGCCGCCGGGGTCGAGGGAGCGGGGGCGTCGGCCGCCCGCCTCCGTGCCCGTCTGAACTAGTTCGCACGGAACGTCCGACACGTCCGTTCTCTGGAGTTCGCCGGTGGCCACCACGGCTGAGCGAGCTGGAGCGGCGGTCACCGAGGTCGCCCGCCCACGACGGCGGGCGCCGGTCGGCCTGCTCCGACCGCCCCCTGGCGCCGTCGCCTGGCGGTGCTGGTGCTCGCGGCGCCGGCGGTGCTCGTGCTGGTCGGGGCGTGGACGCACCACTGGGTCGACGAGGACGGGTACATCAACCTCCGGGTCGTCGACCAGATCCTGGCCGGGCACGGGCCCGTGTTCAACGAAGGCGAGCGGGTCGAGGCGGTCACCAGCCCGCTCTGGATCCTGGCGCTGGTCCTCGGGCGCCTCACCCTCGGCCTCGTGGTCCGCATGGAGTGGGTCACCGTCGCACTCGGTCTGATGGCCACGGCGGCGGCTTTCGCGCTCGGCGCGGCCACGGCCCGGCGGGTCCACCCCGGATCGGCGGTGGTGGTGCCCATCGGTCTCCTCCTGGTGGCCGCCATCCCGGTGGTCTGGGACTTCGCCACCGCCGGGCTGGAGATGGGCCTCGTGTGGCTGTGGCTGGCCGGCTGCTGGTGGATCCTCGTCGACCGTGCCGTGGCCGCGGCGCCGCCGTCCCGCCGGGCCCGCCGCGCCGGGCTGGTGGTCATGGGCCTGGGTCCGCTGATCCGGCCCGACCTGGCGCTCATGGCCGCCGTCGTCCTCGTGGCCTGGGTGCTGATCACCCGGCCTTCGCGACGGCAGCTCCTGGCGGACGCCGCCGTCGCCTTGGCGGTGCCCGTCGCCTACCAGGTGTTCCGCATGGGCTACTACGCCTCGCCGATCCCGAACACGGGCCTGGCCAAGGGGGCGTCGTCGCACTACGTGTTCGCCGGGGTCGACTACCTCGAGGACGTGATCACCACCTACGGGCTGTGGGTGCCGTTGGTGCCGCTCCTGGTGGGCCTGGGCACCGTCGTGGTCCGGGGTCGTGCCCCCCTGCGGCTCGCGGTGGGGGCCATGGTCATGGCCGGGTCTCCGTCCACGGCGCCTACATCGTCTACATCGGCGGCGACTACATGCACGGCCGACTGCTCTTGCCCGCGCTGTTCGCGCCGGGGGTGCCGGCCAGCGTGGTCCTCGAGCGGCGGGTGCTCCCTTGGCCGCCGTGGCGCTCGGCGTCGGCTGGGTCGTCGCCTGTGCCGGGTGGACCCGCTACGAGAACCCTCCGACACTCTTCACGGAGCTGCCGCCGATCACCGACCGCCGGCTCACCGTGCCCGAGGACGAGCGCGTCGTCCGCAAGCGCACCATCGGGGAGGGCATCGACGCGGCGCACGACGCCGGCGAGCGCGGGGTGCTGTTCACCCACCTGCCCGTCCCCATCCCCCGGGACCGACCGATGATCCCGATCGAGCCGATTCCCGGGGCCTTCGAGGACGAGCTGGTCACCCTGGAGTACACGATCGGCGTCCTCGGCTACCAGGCCGGCCCGGACGTCCGCGTCGTGGACCTCCGGGGCCTGGCCGACCCGCTCTCGGCCAGAGCTGACGTCTTCCAGGAGTGGCGACTGCCGGCGGGGCACCGCAAGTACGTCTCGCCGGACTGGTACGCCGCCCGCTACGGGTTCCCGTTCGACGAGTTCCCGGCGGGCCCGGGGGACCTCACCAACGCGTCCGCCTACGCCGCCGCCCGACGGGCGCTCACGTGCGCACCGCTGTCCGACCTGCTCGACGCCATCACCGAGCCGCTCACCCCCGGCCGCTTCCTCTCGAACATCTGGCACAGCCCCTCGTACGCCGCGGTACAGGTCCCCGAGGACCCTCGCGACGCCGAGGGCGCCACGTGCGGGACGTGAGCCGAGGGGAGCCCGGCCTACCATCGGGGCCATGGCCGTCCTCGACCGCCCCGCCACCGACGAGCAGCTGGTCCTCGAGCGCCTCGACGCGCTGCTGACCGAGCACGACGCCAAGGCCACCAGCGCCCGCACCTTCCTGGGCGCCCAGTTCGACGCCGGGCTGGCCTGGGTCCACTTCCCGGAGGGCTACGGCGGCCTCGGGGTGAGCCCCAAGCTCCAGCGGACCGTCAACGAGCGCATCGCCGCCGCCGGCGGCCCCAACTCGTACTGGCGCAACCCGATCGGCTCGGGCATGGGCGCGCCCGACCGTCGTCACCCACGGCACCGAGGAGCAGAAGCAGCGCTACCTGCGGCCCCTCTTCACCGGCGAGGAGATCTGGTGCCAGCTCTTCAGCGAGCCGGGCGCCGGCTCCGACGTCGCCTCGCTCGCCACCCGGGCGGTGCGGGACGGCGACGAGTGGGTGGTCAACGGCCAGAAGGTGTGGACCACGCTGGCCCACCTGTCCCGGTGGGGGATGCTGGTGGCCCGCACCGACCCCGAGCAGCCGAAGCACCGGGGCATGACCTACTTCGTGGTCGACATGCACGCCCCGGGCGTCGAGGTGCGGCCGCTGCGCCAGATCACCGGCGAGGCCGAGTTCAACGAGGTGTACTTCACCGACGTCCGCATCCCCGACAGCGAGCGGCTCGGCGACGTGGGCGAGGGCTGGGCGGTGTCGCTGACCACGCTCATGAACGAGCGGGTGTCCATCGGCGGCGCCATCCAGCCCAAGGGCTCCGGGCCCGATCGGCGAGGCGGTCAAGATCTGGAAGGCCAAGGGCCACGACGACCCCGCCCTCAAGGACGAGCTCATGCGGATGTGGACCGAGGCCGAGGTCAACCGGCTCACCAACATCCGGGCCAGCCAGATGCGGGCCGTGGGCACCCCGGGCCCCGAGGGCTCGACGGCCAAGCTGGCCTTCGCCGAGCTCAACAAGCGGGTCTACGAGCTCTGCCTGACGCTGATGGGCCCCGAGGGGATGCTCTACGGCAGCTACGAGATGATCCGGCCCGAGACGGCCATGGGGGCCGACAGCCTGCAGAAGGCGTTCCTCCGGGCCCGGGCCAACTCCATCGAGGGCGGCACGTCCGAGGTCATGCGCAACATCCTCGGCGAGCGGGTCCTCGGCCTCCCCGGCGACGTCCGGGTCGACAAGGAGCTGCCCTGGGTGCAGGTCCCCCGGAGCTAGCGACGCGGCTCAGTCGCGGGTGCCGTTGAGGTGCCCGAGGTCGTTGAGGCTGACCACGCGAGCGGTGCCCGCGGCTCGACGCCAGGAACCGGTTCACGCTCGTGTAGAAGGGCTCGAAGAACAGCGGGTCGGGCAGGCCGAGGACGTGGCTGGCCCAGGCGTTGATGACACCGCCGTGGCAGACGACGGCCACGGTGTCGCCCGGACGGGCCTCGATGATGCGCTCGACGGCCACGGCCACCACCTCCCGGAAGGTCTGGGGGTCGACCTCGCCGTCGTGCTCGCCCCGCATGATCTGCAGGTAGCGCTCGTCGCCGGCCGCCTTCAGCTCCTCGAGCGGGATGTAGAAGTGGGCGTCGCGGTCGAACTCGGCCAGCTCCTCGTCGACCACCGGCTCGACCCCGAGAGCCTCGGCCAGTGGCGCCGCCGTCTCCCTCGCCCGGCGCATGGGGCTGACGTAGACGGCGTCGATCGGCGTCCCGCCCCAGCCAGTCGGCCAGGCGGACGGCCTGGGCCCGGCCGTCGTCGCTCAGCGCGGGGTCGGCGGGCCCGTCGGCGTCGTCGATGCGCACGGGCAGGCCGTGGCGGACGAGGATCAGCTCCACGGCGGGCGAGCGTAGGTTCGGCGCCGTGGAGGTGCTGTCGAGCCGGGCCATCGTCTACCCGCAAGACTTCGCCCGGACGGTGGCCTGGTACGACGACGTCCTCGGTCTCGCCCGCTACCGGGAGTTCGGCACCGGCGGGGCGGATCACCGGCGTCGTGTACTTCCTCGGCACCGGGCTCCTGGAGGTCTCCAGCCACGGCGAGGGCTTCGGGGCGGCCGACGGCTCGGTCCGCCTGTGGCTCCAGGTGCGCGACGTCGACGCCGAGGCGGCCCGCCTGGCCGCCGCCGGCGCCACCGTCCTGGAGGAGCCCGCCGACCGCCCGTGGGGCCTCCGCGAGGCGTGGGTGGCCGACCCCGACGGCCTGCGCCTCTGCCTGGTCCAGGTCCCCGAGGACCACCCCCTCCGCCGCCGGGTCTGACCCCTCCCGTTCTTTGGTTCTCTCCCGACACGACGTGTAGGGAGAGAACCAAAGAACGGGGGAGGGCGGCCGTTCCTGCTGGACTGGCGGGCCGTGGGGGGCGCCAGCGAGCTGCACCGGTCGAGCGGGGGGCCGGGTCGCCCGGGCCGCTCGTCGTCCTCGTGCACGGGTCGCTCGACCGCAGCGCCGCCTTCGCCCGGGTGGTGGCGGCCGAGCCGCTGACCGGCCTCCACGTCGTCCGCTACGACCGGCGCGGCTACGGCCGTTCGGTCGACGTCGGGTCCGCCGGCCGGGCTGGACGACCACGTCGACGACCTCCTGGGCGTGATCGACGGGCGGCCGGCGGTGGTGGTCGGCCACAGCTACGGCGGCGCTGGTGGCGCCTGGTGGCCGCCATGCGGGCGCCCGACGTCATCCGGGCGGTCGCCGCCTTCGAGCCCCCGCAGCCCTGGCAGCCGTGGTGGCCGAGCACGTCCGCCGGTGGCGCCGCCGCCCGCGCCGCGCCGGCGGACGCGGCCGAGGCCTTCCTCCGCCGCATGGTCGGCGACGCCCGCTGGGAGGCCCTGCCGGATCGGACCCGGGACGCCCGCCGGCGGGAGGGCACGGCGCTGGCCGCCGAGCTGGCGTCGGTGCGGTCGGCCCCCGTGCCGCCCCTCGACCCCGCCCGTCCTGACCGTCCCCGTCGTCGTCGGGCCGGGGATCCCGCTCGCCGAGCCACCTCCGGCGGTCGGCGGAGGAGCTGGCCCAGGCCGTGCCCGGCGCCGAGCTGGTCGAGATCGAGGGGGCCGACCACGGCGCCCACCTGACCCATCCCGTCGAGGTCGCCCGCTGGGCCCGCCGGGCCGTGGACCTGGTCGGGGAGGAGAGGTCCGCGCCCCGGGCCGGCGGGGCGGACAGCCTGTCGGGATGAGAACGGCCCGCGTGCGGCTTCGCTCGCGCCCGTGGTGCGGCCCTGGCCGTGCTGGCCGCCGCCACGGCCGCCGGCGCCGCCCCGCAGGCCACGCGACCCGCCCCGGCCCGGCCGAGGTGCTGGTCACCTTCCGCCCGGGTCGCGCTCGGCCCTCGGCGCGGCGGCCGCCAGGGACCTGGAGGTGCGCCGCTCGTTCCCCGACGCCGGCGTGGCCGTCGTGTCGACGGGCGACCGCGACGTCGACGACGTGGCTCGGGAGCTGCGGGCCGACCCCCGGGTCCGCACCGCCGACCCCGACCAGGAGCGCCGGGCCGACTGGACCCCGGACGACCCCGGCTTCGCCGCCCAGGAGGAGTACCTGCGGGCCGTGCGCCTGCCCGGGGCCTGGGACACCACCGATCGGCTCCCGGTACGCGGTGATCGCCGTGCTCGACACCGGCGTCGACCTCGACCACCCCGACCTCGCCCTGAAGCTGCTGCCCGGCTACGACGCCGTGCAGCACGACGGCGTCCCCCACGACGACTCCGGCCACGGCACCTTCGTCGCCGGGGTGGCGGCCGCCAGGACCGGACAACGGCACCGGTGTCGCCGGCGCCGCCCCCCGGTCCCGGCTGCTGCCCGTCAAGGTGCTCGACTCGCCGCGGGCTTCGGGGCGGACAGCAGCGTGGTCGAGGGCATCGAGTGGGCGGTGACCCACGGCGCCGACGTCATCAACCTCTCGCTCGGCGGCCCCCGCCCCAGCCCGGCGCTCGACCAGGCGGTGCGCTACGCCGTCGACCACGACGTGGTGGTGGTGGCCGCCGCCGGCAACGAGGGCACCACCGAGCCGTACTACCCGGCGGCCAGCCCCGGGGCCATCGGGGTCGGGGCCACCGACGCCGGCGGCGACGAGCTGGCGTGGTTCTCCAACGCCGGCGAGTCGGTGGACGTGGTCGCTCCCGGGATGGGCATCACCTCCACGGACGACGGCCCCGGCGCGTCGTACGCCGACGGCAACGGCACCTCGTTCGCCGGACCGCTGGTGGCCGGCGCCGCCGCCCTGGTCCGGGCGGCCCAGCCCGACCTGCTCCGCCGCGGCGGTGGCGTCGCGGGTGGTGGGCACCGCCCAGGACGTCGGCGCCCAGGGTCGGGACCCCGCGCTCGGGCGGGGGCTGCTCGACGTCATCGGGGCGCTGGGCGCCGGCCGGGGGCCGGTCGCCGTCCCTGCCGGCGACGGCGACGGCACGCCGGACCGGGCCGTCCCGCTGCGCCGTCGGCGCGGCCACGGGCGGGCGGACGCCTCGCCCCGGAGGGCGACGTGGACTGGTACCGGGTCGACGTGCCCGTGGCCACCACCCTGCGGGTCACGGTCACCCCGCCGCGCCTTCGACCGTTCCCGCCCGGCCCAGCTGGCGCCCGTCGTTGACGGGCTACGGCCCGGGCCTGGCCCTCCTCGGCGAGGCCCGAAGGCCACGGACGTCTCGCTCGAGGACCGGGTGCGGCCGGTGACGCTGTCGGTGCCCGCCAGCCGCCGGGCGCCACTGGTTCTCCGTGCGCAACGGCTTCTCCTCCCGGGGCCCCGCGGCACACGGTCGCCGTGACGTCGGCGCCCCTCCCGGGCACCCCGCCGCCCGCTCCCGGGCGAGCGCCTGTGGGTCCGCGACGTGGCTCCTGCCGAGCTGGCGGTCGGGGTGCCGGCCGGCGCCGTCCCCGACCTGCCTTCGTCCGCGACCTCGATCCCGGCGTCGGTCTCGGGCGACGACGGTGCGGCTGGTGGGCGGGATCACCGGCCGCACCGTGCCCGTCGACCGTCGCCTACGACCCCGCCCGCCGGACGTGGTCGTCACCCCTGCCGGCGCCGCTGCGGGCGGGCCTGCCCTATGCCGTGCGGGTGCGCGGCGTGCGCGACGTGCGGCGGCGCGGTGCTGCGCGGACCTCCAGCGCTTGTCCTTCACCGTCGGCCGCCGTAGCCTCGGACGGGTGAGCGAGGTCCACCTGTCCACCTCGGGCCCGGGCGAGACCGTGCTCGACGCCGAGCCGGCCGAGGTCCGCGACGCCCTCGAGGCGGCGCTGGGCCTGCCCGAGGAGCAGCGCGCGCGACGCGGTGTCGGCCGTCGTGGGGCGGCCACCCCGCTTCCTCGAGGGCTGGGCCCGTCCTCGGCGACCACGCCCGCGACGAGGTCGAGGCCTATGCCGACTTCCGCGTCGGCTACCACCGCGGGCTCGACCGGCTGCGGGCCTCGGGCTGGCGGGGGTCCGGCTACGTGCGGTGGCAGCACCCGGAGAACCAGGGCTTCCTGCGCTGCCTCCAGGGCCTCCAGCGCACGGCCACGCGCGCATCGGTGAGGCCGACGAGGCCGACCGGTGCCGCCACTTCGTGGCACAACTCGACCCGAACCTGGTCGAACCGGACTGAACGCTAGGGTTCCGCCGGTGGGAGGGCGTGGGCGCGCGGCCGTGGCCGTCCTGGCGACGCTGCTCTCGAGCATGTTGCCGGTGCTCGCACCGCAGGCGGCCCGGGCCGACGTGGTCGGCTACTCGGGCGACCAGGCCAACACCGGCTGGTACCCGAACCAGCCGGGCCTGACGCCGGACCTGGTGTCGGGCGGCACCTTCGGGGTCATGTTCGACACCGCGCTGCCGGACGGGGGCCAGGTGTACGGCCAGCCCGTGGTCCACAACGGCACCCTGCTGGCGGCCACCGAGCGCAACGGCATCTACGGCCTCGATCCCGTCAACGGCTCCATTCGGTGGAGCCGCAACCTGGGGACCCCGTTCAACCCGACCGAGGTCAACTGCGGCGACCTGGTCCCCACCGTGGGGATCACCAGCTCACCCGTGGTCGACCCGGCCACCAACACCGCGTACGTCGTGGCCAAGAGCTACGTGAGCGGCAACTCGGGCCCGACCCGCCAGCGGCTCCACGCGTTCGACGTGGCCACCGGGGCCGAGCGGGCCGGCTTCCCCGTCACCATCCAGGGCACAGCCGACAACGACCCGGGCTCGACCTTCGACGCCGCGTCGTCGAGGTCCCTGATCCAGCGGGCGGGGCTCACCCTGCTGGGCGGCGCCGTCTACATCGGCTTCTCCGGTCACTGCGACTACTCCGCGGAAGGGCGCTTCCAGGGCTGGATCTTCGGCGTTGGGGCATCCGGGAGCAGCAGGTCGGGGCAGATCACCGCCCGGTGGACCTCGGAGGCCGGCCAGGGGACCAACCCGGGCGCCGGCATCTGGCAGTCCGGCGGGGCCCTGGTCTCCGACGGGCCCGGGCAGCTCATCTTCGCGCACCGGCAACGGCCGGGTCCCGTCGGCCCCGACCGACACGGTGCCGCCGGCCCTCGGCCAGGCCGTCGTGCGGGTCGCCGTCCAGTCGGACGGGAAGCTCCGGGCGACGGACTTCTTCACCCCCTACGACTCGCCCTACCTGAACGGGGTCGACGGCGACTTCGGGTCGGGGGCGCCGGTGGCGCTGCCCACCTCGTACCAGGGCACGCAGCTGTTCACGTCGGCCAGCGTGCCCCGCCTCCTCCTCCAGGGCGGCAAGGCCGGCTACGTCTACCTGCTGAACCGCGACGACTTCGGCGGCTACCAGCAGGGCCCAGGCAACGGCGACGACGTCGTGGCCCGCGTCGGCCCCCGAGGCGGCGTGTTCTCCAAACCCGCCGTCTGGCCGGGCAACGGCGGCTACGTCTACATCGCCACGTCCTCCGGCGTGGGCATCGCCACGGGCGGGCTCGACGCCTACCGCTACGGCGTGGACGGCTCGGGCCGGCCCACCCTGAGCCTCGCCGGCAGCGCGCTCGACTCGCAGGGCAACCCGGATGGCTGGGGGTTCTCGTCGTCAGCCGGCGTCGTCACCTCGAACGGGCTGCAGTCGGGCTCGGCCATCCTCTGGGGGGTGTGGTCGCCCGGGGCCGGCGGGCAGGGAGCCCAGCTGCGGGCGTACTCGGCGGTGCCCGTCAACGGCCGCCTCCAGGAGCTGGGCCGCTGGCCCGCGGGCACGGCCAGCAAGTTCGCCATCCCCGCCGTGAGCGGTCACCGGCTGTACCTCGGCAACCGCGACGGCCACATCATCTCCTACGGCTCGCCGGTCAACTCACCGGTCACCGCCTCGCCGCCGCGGTTCCCGCTGACCGTGGTGAACCAGCACTCCACCTCGAACATGGTCGTCACCGCCACCGCCAACCTCACGGTGCGGGGCGTCACCTCGACCAACCCGGCGTTCGTCCCCGTGGCGCCGGCGTCACCCACCGCGCTGGCCCGCGGGCAGTCGCTCACCGTCCCCGTGACCTTCGGGCCGGAGAGCGTGGGGCTCGCGGCGGGCACGCTGCGCATCGACACGTCGATCGGGGTGATGAACGTGGCGGTCGACGGGCGCGGGGTGGTCCGGGGCGCCAACCTCGAGGCGGCACCGTCCATCGTGAGCTTCGGCTCGGTGCCCGTTGACCCCAACCGCACGCCGCCGAGCCAGACCGTGTCCCTCGTCAACACCGGCTCGGCCGCCATCCGCATCACCGACATCGATCCGCCGTCGAACGCCGCCTTCCGGGTGACGGGTCTGCCCGCGACAGGCACGTCGATCTCGCCCGGCCAGACGGTGACGGGCACCGTCACGTTCGACCCCGGGGCGCTCGGGTCCTACAGCGACGAGCTGTTCATCACCACGGACGGCGCCGCCGACTGCGCGGCCGACGAGGACGACCCTCCACCCGCCAACGTCTGCATGGTCAGCATGACGGGGATCGGGGCCGCGCCGGCGCACCTGGTGATCAGCACCCCGCCGGCGGCCTCGGCGCAGGTCGGGCAGACGGACGACGTGTCGTTCACGCTGACGAACACCGGCGGGTCGCGCATGACGATCCTCAAGTCGAAGCCGCCGACGACGGGCGGCTTCGCCGCCACGACCCTGCTGCCCGAGGGAAGCACCCTGAACCCGGGTCAGGCGCTGACGCAGACGGTCCGCTACTCGCCCACGGTCCCGGGGTCGTCATCGTCGTCGTGGGCCATCACCGGTGACGACGACACGGGACCCCACACCGTCTCGTTCACCGGCACGGCCACGGGCACCGGGCCGCCGACGGCCCAGGCCGGACCCGATCAGCGGGTCAAGCACGGCGTGGTCGTGCAGCTGGACGGCAGCGACTCGACGTCGGGCGACACCAACGCGCCCACCTACGCCTGGGACCAGGTGGGCGGGCCGACCGTCGTGCTGAACAACCGGACGACAGCCCGACCGTCCTTCACGGCGCCGGGCTCGGACGCCGACGTGACCCTCCGGCTGACGGTGCGCAACACGGCCGGGCAGACCGACACGGACACGGTGGTGATCGAGGTGCGGTCGAAGTAGCCCGCCCGCGCCCCTACTTCGGTGCGGTGGTGAACTCCACGGTGCAGTTGGCCTGGCAGTCGGCGAAGCGGTACAGGTGGCGGGCCGAGAACCCGTGGTTGTCCCCGTCGACGTCGTCGCCGCTCCAGGTGACCCCGTCGGAGAAGGCGCCGGCGCTCCCCGACGCCGTGGAGCCCGAGCTGTTGGTGTAGGTCACGATCACGTTGGCGAAGCCGGGGGCGCAGGCGGCGCTGGGGCCGAAGGCACTGGTGGTGGCCTGGGCCCGGCGGCGGGCGTCGGTGCTGGTGCCGAACAGCGTCGTGTCCCCGTGGACCGTGCAGGTCACGGTCTGCCCCCCGCTCGTGGTGAAGGTGTGGTCGACGGAGTGCGCTGCGGAGGAATCGGCGGCGGCCGTGCCCACGCCGAGCAGCAGGGGCGTCGTCCCCGCCGCCACGCCGACCAGGAGCGCCTTCGTCCGGTGCCTCATCGCGCCTCCCGCCGCTGTCCCATTTGCGCAGACTACGCGGTCGGTCCCGGCACCCGGACCTCACCCTCGGTGCGACGGCTGTCGTACCGTTGCGCCCCGTGAACGCCTGCACGAGGTGTGGCGGCGCGATCCAGGTGGTCGCCATCCGGCCCGCCATCGGCAGGGGGCCGGCGACCACGCTGGGCAGTTGCAGGGAGTGCGGCGCCAGCTACCGCCGGACCGGCACCCCCACGTGGATCGCGGACCCGGACGTCGAGCCCGACGGATCGGGCTGACTCCCCGCGGCATGCAGGTGTCGTTCTGAGCGGGCCGGGAGCCACCGCCGGCCAGATCGGGCCCATGGGTGATGCCGGCGGCATCGACGACCTGTTGGCGCGGCAGCGGGAGTACTACGACCTGCGTGCCCCCGACCATGGCGACGTCTCGAAGCCGGACAGGAAGTCGTTCGGAGAGCTCCGGTCCACGATGGTTCCCGAGGTGGTCGACCAGCTGGGACCGGTGGGCGATGTCCTCGAGCTGGCGTGTGGGTCGGGAGCGTTCACCCGTGAGCTCGTGCGCCATGCCCGGACAGTGACCTGCGTCGAGTCTGAACGACGGTCGGACCTTCGAGATCGTCAAGGTCTTCTGGAACGAACGCGACCTGGAGCAGCGACTCGCGGCGAGTGGTTGGAACGCTCGCATACGGCCACTCGGCTCCACGTGCTATCTCGGCACCGCCCGTCGAGGAGGCGGAGCGCCGTAGCGCCGAGTCGGTGGCCGGTAGCGTCCGCGCCATGGCAGCTCCCGGCGGCACCGGACCCATCGGCCCCTTCCCGCCCGGCGTCGACAGCGACGAGGAGAAGGTCGAGTACGACAAGCTCCGCCGGCGGGTGCTGTGGAGCTTCCCCTCCGGGCTCTTCATCCTCGGCAGCAGGGCGGGGGACCGGCGCAACGGCATGACCCTGAACTGGGCGACGCAGGTGTCGTTCGACCCCAAGCTCGTCGCCGTCGGGATCGAGAAGCCCGCCTTCACCCACGAGCTGCTCACCGAGGGGCGGGTGTTCAGCGTCTGCACCGTCGACCGCGAGGACCGGGCCATCGTCCGGAAGTTCACCAAGCCGGTCGAGGTCGACCTCGAGGCCCGCACCCTCAACGGGTTCCCCTTCCACGACGGCCGCACGGGGGCACCCATCCTCGACGCCGCCCCGGCCTGGATCGACTGCGAGGTGCGCAACGAGGTCGACTGCGGCGGCCACACGCTCTTCCTCGGCGAGGTGGTGGACGCCGGCTTCGCCAAGCCCGAGGACACCCCGGTCCTGCGCATGGAGGACACCCGGATGAGCTACGGGGGCTAGGGACGGACCTGCCGCACTTCACGGGCGCCGTCCTCACCGGCGGGCGCAGCCGGCGGATGGGGCGGGACAAGGCCCTGCTGGAGGTCGGGGGCCTGCCGCTGGCCGCCGTCGTGGCCACGGCCCTCCGGGCGGCGGGGGCCGACCCGGTGCTGGCGGTGGGTGGGAACGGCCCTGCGCTCGCCGCCCTCGGCCTGGCGCCCGTCCCCGACGAGCACCCCGGGGAGGGGCCGCTGGGCGGGGTGGTGACGGCGCTCGGTCACGCGCCGAGCCCGGTGGTGGCCGTCCTCGCCTGCGACCTCCCCGGTGCCCGGGCGGCGGCGGTGGCGGCCGTGGTCGCTGCCCTCGCCGGTCAAGCGGACGCCGACGTGGCCATCCCCGTCGTGGACGGGCGACGGGCACTGGTCCATGCCGGCGTGGCGCCGGTCGGCTCGGCCCAGCCTGGCGGCGGCGTTCGACGCCGGGGAGCGATCGCTGGCCGGTGCGGTGGCCCGGCTGCACGTGCTCGAGGTCCCCGATCTCGACCCGGCGTGGCTCGCGGACGTGGACGTCCCCGAGGACCTGGAGCGGGCCGGACCCGACAGCCGGGGCGCGGCCGGGCCACACTGGGGCCCGTGACCGAGGTCCCCGTCCCCGAGGTGGATGTCACCGCGTTGGCCCGTGCCCTGGAGACCGGCGCCCCCTTGGTCGACGTGCGCACCGAGGACGAGTACGTCGGCGGGCACGTCCCCGGCGCCACCCTGCTGCCGCTGCACGAGCTCGGTGATCGCCACGCCGAGCTGCCCGGCGAGGACGAGGTCTACGTCATCTGCCACGTCGGTGGTCGCAGCGCAGCGGCCGTGGCGGCGCTGAACAAGGCCGGCTACCGCACCGTCAACGTGGCCGGTGGGACGGCGGCGTGGGTCGAGGCCGGTCTGCCGGTGGTCGAGGGCCCTGCTCCGCACTGAGGCCGTCGAGCCGCCGACCTGGCGGTTGGTCGACGACGCCGCCGGCCTGGCCGACGTCGTCGCCCGGCTGGCCGACGAGCCGCGCTACGCGGTCGACACCGAGTTCCACCGCGAGCGCACCTACGCGCCGCGTCTCGCCCTCCTCCAGCTGGCGTGGTCCGACGGCTGCGCCGTGGTCGACCCCATCGCCGTGGACGTGGCGCCGCTGGCGACGGTGCTCGAGGGCCCCGGCACCGCGGTGCTCCACGCCGCCGGGCAGGACCTCGAGGTGCTGCTGCGGGCGTGCGGAACGGTGCCATCGTCGCTGTTCGACACCCAGGTGGCCGCCGGCTTCCTCGGGTTCTCGACGCCGTCGCTGGCCACGCTGCTGGACCGGGTGCTCGGGGTGCCGCTGCCCAAGGGCGACCGCCTGACCGACTGGCTGCGCCGGCCCCTCTCGGACGGACAGCTCGACTACGCCGTGGCCGACGTCGCCTGGCTGCTGACCCTGACCGACGCCCTGGTGGCCGAGCTCGACGCCACCGGTCGCCGGGAGTGGGTGGAGGAGGAGCTCGAGCTCATCCGCACCCGCTCCCGCACGCTGCCCGACCCCGACACCGCCTGGATGCGCCTCAAGGAGGCCCGAGCCCTGCGAGGGCGGTCCCGCGGCGTGGCCGCGGCGGTGGCCGCGTGGCGGGAGCGCCGGGCCGCCAGCCTGGACATCCCCGCCCGTCAGGTCCTGCCCGACCTGGCCGTGCTCGGCATCGCCGGGGCCATGCCCCGCTCCCTCGGGGCGCTCAAGGCCGTGCGGGGCGTGGACGACCGCCACCTGCGGGGCGGTTCGGGCGACCAGCTCCTGGCCGCCGTGGCCGCGGGGCGGGAGCTGCCCGAGACGGCGACGGCCGACACCCGCCGGGACGACGTCGACCGGGATCTGCGGCCGGCGGTGGCGCTGGTGGCGGCCTGGATGGCCCAGCTCGGCCGGGACCTGCGCATCGACCCCACCCTGCTCGCCACCCGGGGCGATCTGGCCGCCTTCCTCAACGGCGACCCCGACGCCCGCCTGGCCACGGGCTGGCGCGCCACCCTCCTCGGGGAGCCGGTCCGCAACCTGGTCGACGGCCGGGCCGCCCTCGCCTTCGGCCGCACCGGCGCCGGCAGCCGCGGCGGCCTGGTGCTCGAGGAGCGGTCCAACGCCCCCGTCGTGGTCGACCTGCCCGTCCCCCGCGCCCCCTGGACCCGCGGCTGACCGACGCCTGCTCCCCACGTCCACTCTGTGCGCAGAAGGGCTCAGGGGGTGAGCCCCGATCGCGCGAAGAACGAAGGCCGACCGGGAGCCAGGCGCACCTGCGGCGGGGGCGGCCCGGCGGCCATGCGACGAGCCGCACGGGTTCTTTGCGCGGAAGGGGCTCAGGGGGTGAGCCCAACTGCGCACAGAGTGGATCTGGGGCTCAGGTCAGGCGGGCGCAGGTCAGGTGGGGCGGAGGACGACGGCCTGGTCGGGGCCGAGGCGGCCGGACCAGGGGGCGCCCTCGCCGGCGCCGTCGCTGGCCACCTCCACGGACCAGTCGCCGGGGAGGTCGAGGCGCCGCTCCTCGGCCGTGAAGTTGACCGCCACCGCCCGGCGGTCGCCGTCGGCCGAGCGGGTCCAGGCCAGGACGGCGGGGTCGTCGGGAGCCGACACGAGGTCCAGGTCCCCGAGGGCGAGCGCCGGCGATCCCCGCCGGGCCGCCAGGAGCCGGCGGTACAGCGCCAGCACCGACCCCGGGTCCCCCCGCTGCGCCTCGACGCTGCGGGCTCCGGCGTCCGGGGGGAAGGGGAGCCACGGCTCCGCCTCGCCATCGCCGCCCCACCCGTGGCCCGGCGCCCGGGTCCAGGGGAGGGGCGCCCGGCACCCGTCCCGCCCGCCGGGGTCGAGCCGCTGCTCGGGCGCCAGCTCGGCGTCCTCCAGGCCCAGCTCCTCGCCGGCGTAGAGGAACGGCGTCCCCCGCAGCCCCAGCAGGAGGACGGCGGCGGCCCGGGCCCGGGCCTCGGTCCCGTAGCGGGTCCGGTGGCGGGGGTTGTCGTGGTTCGACAGGACCCACGTCGGCCACCCCCCGACCGGGTCGACCTGGGCGGCCACCGCCTCCACCTGCCGGCGCCAGTCCCGGGCCCGCCAGCGGGCGAACAGCGGCGGGAAGTTGAAGGCCAGGTGGAGCTCGTCGCCGTCCCCGTAGTACGTGGCCACCTGGGCGGTGTCGAGGAGGAACACCTCGCCGACCATGACCCGGTCGCCGGGGTAGCCGTCGAGCAGGGCCCGGATCTCCCGCAGCAGCTCGTGGGTCCGGGGCTGGTCGTTGGTGCCCGACTTGGGGATCAGGGCCAGCTCGGGCGGGTCGTCCGGCAACGCCGGGTCCTTGCCGATGGCGTGGATCACGTCGGCCCGGAACCCGTCCACCCCCCGGTCGAGCCAGAAGCGCAGCACGTCGAGCTGGGCCTGCACCACCGCCGGCTCGTTCCAGTCGAGGTCCGGCTGCGACGGCAGGAAGAGGTGGAGGTACCACTCGTCGGTGGCCCGGTCCAGGGTCCACGCCTTTGGGTCGACGTCGGCCTCGGCCGGCACCGCCCGGGGGCGGCGCTCGCCGCTGGCCGGGTCGAGCTCCCAGCGCATCTCGCCGGTGAAGGCGGCCCGCCAGTTGTTGGGCGGCCCGCCGTTCCGCCCCTCCCGCCACACGTACCAGGACCGACGGGACGAGTCCCGGCCCATCCGTGACTCGACGAACCACGGGTGTTGGTCCGACGTGTGGTTGGGCACCCAGTCGAGCAGGACCTTCAGCCCGGCGGCGTGGGCCTCGGCCACCAGGCGGTCGGCGTCCTCGAGCGTGCCGAAGACGGGATCGACGTCGCGGTGGTCGCTCACGTCGTAGCCGAAGTCGGCCATGGGGGAGCGGTAGATGGGGGACAACCAGACGGCGTCGACCCCCAGCCAGCGCAGGTGGTCGAGGTGGCGCCGCAGGCCCTCGAGGTCGCCCACGCCGTCGCCGTTCGCGTCCGCCAATGCGCCACCCGGGTAGTGCTTCCGGTAGGACTCCCCACCGTCGGCCCAGTCGCGGGGCGGGCTATCGGCGAACGACCGGGGATACACCTGATAGATCACTGCGGACTTCCACCACGGCTCGGCCACGAACGGCAGACCCTAGGGGTGCTCCGCTGGACCCCGGTCACCGCCAGCGACAGGCGGCCAGTGACCGAGATCGTCGAGGAACAGGATGCCGCCCGAGGCGAGCGTCAGGGAATCACCCATGGCCTTCCCCCGCCGCACCATCGCCAGGACGGTTCAGTAGGCCATGCCGCAGACGCGGGCCGCCTCCTCTACGGAGAGCCAGGCGTCGCCGTCCACGGCGGCAGGTGACTCAACCGTGGCGGCCGGGCCTCTCGGGCTCGGGACGGCGCCGGATCAGGAAGGCTGCTTCGTCAGAGAAGACGACCTCTCCGCGCTGATTGACGAGGTCTCCAGAGCTCCGGACAATGCCGAGCTCCGGATGGCTCCCCGACACTCGGCACTCGAGCACTTTGCCCCGCGACCTGAGCTCGTCGCCGGGACGGGCGGGGGCGTGGAGCCGTAGCTTGTCGAAGCCAAGCGCACTGACGGCGGCCGAGGGTTCCTCTTCTGGCCCCGTCTGGATGCAGACCGAGATGGCGAAGAGATGCACCGACGACGCCACCAGCCCGCCGAAGAGCGAGGCCTCGGCGGCCACCGGGTCGATGTGGAAGGGCTGGGGGTCCCACCGCTCGCCCACCTCGCGGATCTCCGCCTCGGTGACGGTGTAGCTCCCGCTGAACGCGTATTCCTCGCCCACGACGTAGTCCTCGAAGTACTTCACGACCGAGACCGTATGGCGTGGCCCCCGGCGGCGTCGGGGCCGACCCGGTCCCTCCTGCCGTACCTAGGCCGCCGGCGCGGATCAAGCGTCATGCCACGATTCATCACATGACGCTCGCTGAGGCGGGCGTTACCGAATCACCCTAAGGACGACTTGGGGAGCTGCTGGCGGAGGGTGCACCTCCCCTGGGCGGCCCGCCGCTGGCTACTTCGGGCGGACGGTGTAAGAGAAAGCACACGACCGATAGTTGATACATCCCGAGTAGTAAATGTTGAAGCTCACGCTACGGACGTCGGACACGCCGTAAATACCTAACCCAACGCGATCTCCACCGGCATCGGCCACACCGAATTGCTGGTTGCCCTCTCATGCCCTACCGCCGAGTGAGTCAACGAGCAAGTCATCCCCTGCCCGCATACGGCCGACTGACTCCCGGACCTTCCAGCCGGCTGGGAGGTACGACCGGGAGGCCCCGGGAGCGGCGCAGGCAGGTCTACTCATTTGTGTCCGGCTCCGGTGTCCTTGCGGACCGGCGACGTGACGGCGGCACAAGGTGGGTCAGGCCGCCGGGCTTGATACGCGACCGCTCGATGTAGGCGTCCACGTCGGTCCGTCGCACCCGGTACGGGCGGCCCTGCGCCGAGGTGTCCCGCTCGCCAGGGAGGTCCCCTCTCCGGACCATCGCCCAGGCTGACCGGTAGTGGAGGCCGAGGGCGTCAGCCACCTCCTGGACGGAAAGCCAGGCGTCCTCCACGGCTGGGATGGTGCCGCACAGCAGATGCTTTCTGGATACACCAGGACGCTTGACCACCGCTGGACCGCCGCTAGACCGGTGGATGGTCTACTCCGTTCCATGGGACGTAGACGAACGGGGCTGATCGCTCTGCTGGTGGCGGCGCTGGGGGTCATGGGCAGTGCCTGCCAGCCGGCGCCGGTCCCGCAGATGAAGCTCACGCTCGACATTGATCCAGCTGGGACCTACGAGATCCTCACGGAGGTGGTCACCGCCAAGGTGCGGCTCTCGTGCACCCGCCCGTACAGCGTCGGGTTGGACGTCGTGCGGCCCGTGGGATGGGGCGGCGTTCAGGAACTTCACTCGGACCGGGTGCAATGTCCGGGTCCGGACGGCGAAACCTTTGCCCTCCAGTGGAAGTTCGGCTTCACCCCGACAAAGCCGATCCCCATTCTGATGACGGCCACGACCTCGACCGTCGACACCAGCAGCCTCTTCCCGGACGACTGGGTGGAGCGAACACCTGCGATCGACCTGGCCACTACCTGGGACGGGGAGTCGATCACGTTCCAGCCCATCCTCTGTTGGCCGGGCGCACCGGCTTGCTCTCCGGCCTGAGCATGGCCCCCTAGCGGCAGTTCCCTACCCCGGGCTAGACCGACGAAGTGAAACCACCACGACACTTCGCTCGACGTGCGGCAGTTGCGGTCGCTGCCGCCTCCGTACCGCTCTGGCCGTCCGCCGCGAGGGCTACGGAGCCGGATGAGTCGGCCGTCCTCCGCGACACCGTGCAGGCCGGGCCGAACTTGTTCTGCGGGGTGGAGGTCAGCGCCTACCGCTACGAAGACCGCATGTACGTCGAGACGGCCGTCACCGACACGAAGGCCGACTGTCTCAACGCCGTGTTCACCCGCGTCATCGCCTACTACACCACCACGGCGGGGGACAACGCGAGAGCGTTGGCCGATTCCGAGGGCTACCTAGCTTTGCTGCGAGTCGAAGGCAGCGTTGGCGACATCGGGCAGACGACCCATTCCATCTACTGGCGCAACACCAACACCGACTGGGACCACACGCTCACGCCCACCAAGTAGACGCAGTCGCCGGCGTCGAGAACGGTGAGCATTGAAGGGGAGACCTCGGTTCAGCTGGCCGGCAGCACCACGGACGTGCCGACTCCGAACGCCGGCCGAAGCGGCTGCACGTTCGCCTTGGGCTCCGGCTCGGGCTGTGGCTGACCGAATCGACGGAGGGCGGCGAGGACGACGGCGGGGTTGTACTCGCTCCCGTTCGGTCCCGGGAGGCCGGGCACCCGGGCCATCTCCGCTGCGGGCTTTCAACCGTTGACCTCGGGGAATTTCGCCAACCAGATCCTGGTCGACAACACGGCACCGAGGCGGCCGTGGGCAGCCTCGAGGGCTTCGACCGCCGCGACGACGTTGGCCCGAGCCTCAGCAGTCTCCTTCTCGAGCTTCGCCGCCCACGTGGGCCGAGCCTTGTCGACGGCGCCGACGAGGTCATCCCCGGCGGTGGCGACGGCCACAGCCAGCCCGGCGACCTGCCGACGCGTCTCGGCGATGGCCTTGTCAGCGGCCTCGACGTGGGTCGCACCGGGGTCGGGCTTTCCCGCTCGTTTGGCAGCGCCCAGAGCCCGGGCGTCAGCCTCCACGGCTTCGCCTCGACGGTCCTCCAACTGCAGCAGCTTGTCGGCTTCGTCTCGGTGCGCGTCTGTGAACTTGCGGTACTCCTCGACGGCCTTCGCCACCTCGGGCACGTCGATGGCGATGGGGGGCAAGGCAAGGGGGCGGTGGTCAAGCCGCATGGCTGGTCCTCTCGGTGTCGGTGTCGGCGATGGCTCGCCGGCACAGGGCTTGGTAACGGGCTCGCTCGTGCTCGTCCTCGAGGGCGCCCTCGGCGGCCTCCAGGCTCAGGTGCGTGGCTCCGATGCGCTGAGCGAGCTCGAAGGCGAGGCTCCGCAGCTCGACGAGGGCCTCGGCCCGGTCGACGGCTGCGGCGGCTGCTCGCCGGGCGTTGACGAGTGACTCCTCGGCCCACGTGATGATGTCCATCTACTCGACGTAGTCCTCGGGGAGCGGGTCCCGCCGGCTTGCTCGGATCATGGCCCGGAGGACTCGGTTCGGGTCCACTGGTGCAGGGCTCGGCGAACCGGCGCCCCGGGCGTCGTAGGCGTCGGCCGGCGGACGGGGACCGGCCGGCTCGCTGTCGCCACGGGCACGCAACTCATCGACGTAGCGGTCCCAGTCCTCAGGCCCCCAGTTGCGTTGGTCGTGCGGACGGGCGGCGTGGCGGATCGCCCGGTTGAACTCGGCGTGCCAGTCGTTGTCACTCACGCGGGCCTTCCAAGAGCCTGGATGTGGGTCTTCGGGCGTCCGAGGTAGGCGGACCGGGCGGCCTGCGGGTCGCCATCGGTGGCCGTGGCGAGCTCGGCGGTGAGGCGCACGGCAGCCTGGAACGCAGCCAGCGCCTCGGCGATGTCCTCTGCGTCCTTCGGGCACCGTCGGCGGTACGCCGCGATGGCCTCTAGGTCGCGGTCGGCCGCGTCCTGCACCTCGGAGGCCGGGGGGTTGTGCATGGGCCAGCCCACGGCGTCGGTGCAGTCGCTCAGCCCGTCGTAGACGACGGCGGCGGCCGGGGGGTCGGCGTAGTCCCTTGACGTTTCTAGCCAGTCCGCCCACGTCGCCGTCCGGTACGCCGGCCACGCCGCCTTGGCCACGAAGGCCGACTCGAACGGCGCGACGAAGTCGAAGGGGGCCTTGGTGCCATCGCTCCACTTGAACAACGCCACGACGTCGGACAGAGGGCCGTGGCTGGCGGTGCGGCGCCTCACCGGTGCGCCCTCTCTCGCTCGAGCCGGAAGGCGTGGCGCATGGCCTCATCCACCTGCGACCGACCGGGCGCGAACCCGTCCCGGTCGGCGGCCATGTGCTCGGCCCACCGGTCGGCGTGGGCGTCGGCCTCCTCGGCCAGCGCGAGGAAGGCGGCCACGACGTTGGGGTCGTCGGCCTGCTCGGCCCGCCGGCGGGCGTCGATGGCCCGGTTCTCCCAGAACCTCGGCCAGCCGGCTCTCGTGTAGCGGCGCTCGACCACCGCCACGGTGGTGGTGCGGCGCCTCACGCCGACCTCAGCCGGCTGTGGTGGAGCTGGTACGTCCCCCGGGCGCCCGCCCGACGCTGGGGCCGGCGCAGGTGCTCGCCGTCCTCCCCCGAGGGCAGGCGCAGCACGGCCAGCACCCGGGCCAGGGCGATGCGGGACTGCCGCGCCTCCACGACGGCGGGGTGGGTCTTCCGCTCGCCACGCGTGTCGGTGATGACGGCGCCCTCCTCGGCGACGACGGCCTGGAGGTCGGTCAGCGTGTCGGTGAGCCGGACGGCCTCGCGCAGCAGCACCAGCTCGTGCTCCTCGAACTCGTACTCGTCCTGCAACGCCCGCCAGAGGCGCCTACCGGCCGCTCCTGCCGCCCTTGGGGGCTCCCGGGCGCGTCACTGGACCCCGTGCGTTTCAGGTGTCGCATACGGCTGCGTGATCACCCGGGCGGTCGCAAGGGGGCTGCGGAGAGGGGTGGCGCCCCACCGGGGGGTGGAGGTCACGACGCCTCGGACCGCTCGAGCTGGCGGGGGATGTAGTCCTCGAGCTGAATCACGGGGATGCGCTTGCCCGAACCCTTGCCGATGGTCTTGACCTCGCCGCTCGCCACGAGGCGGGAGATGCTGCGCGGCGAGGTAGCCAACATCTCGGAGGCGGCTTCGAAGTTCACGAGCAGCACGCGCCCATGGTGTCCACGCTCGCGGTGTTCTTCACGTGGAGGCGGGAGCTGTCCACCGTTGGCAAGCGCCAGCATCTCCGACGGGAACCGGTACCCGTTGGCTCGGCACCACCGCAGGTGCAGGCCGGCGGCATGGGCGAGGTGGGCACGGAACTCGACTGGCGCAGTCACGGGCTTGTCCACGAGGCGTTCCTCGAGGGTGGCTGCGGGCGGACACCGCTTCAAGGGTCGCTCCCCGACGCTCGCCGTACGCTCCCGCTATGACCGCTGACGGCAAACAGACCATCGACGCGCTGGCCGAAGATCTGGTTGGCGACGAAACCCCCCTTCACAAAGTCTTGGGTCTCGCGGCCGTGGCGCGTGATGAGGACTCGATCACCATCTCGATGGAGTTGAGCGACGCCGTCCGAGGCTTCGGAGTGGGCAGCATCCACGGCGGAATCCTGGCGACCTTCGCCGACATAGCCTCTGCGGTCTCGCTCACCTTCGACAGGGAGTCCGAGATCCCGGTCACCACCGACTTGCACGTGCGGTACTACCGCCAGCCCCGCTCTGGTCCGCTCACCGCCGAGGCAACCGTGGTGCATCGCGGCCGTCGTCTGCTCGGCACCGAGTGCGTTGTCAGAGACGCCGAACGACGGGTGCTGGCTCGAACGACGGCGACGTACATGCTCGTTCCGTTGTAACCCGTCGGTTCGATGAGAGCGGCCGGGCTTGTCCTCGACCGTCTCCCGGCTCATGGCGCGGTCACCAACTCGACGGCGAGGGCGTGCGAACAGGGGCGACGGCTGGGACAGGAGCAGGACCAGCGCCGACCGTCGTAGGCGATCCGGTACTCCTCCGTCCCACGCACTCGGGCACGGATGGAGTCGCCGGCCTTGTGGTCGATGATGACCCGCTGTTCGGCGAGGTAGCGAGCGCCCTTGACCTCAGTGCTCTCGGTCATGCCGCCACCACAAGGTGACGAGCAGGCTCGGGCAGCGTGGGTACCGGGGTACCCACTTCGTTTCGGGCTGGCCCGGGCGACGGAACCACGCCGGTGGAAACCATGGTTTCCAACTCGTCCCGACGTCGGGACGTTTCTTCCTTCTCCGTCAGGCGGTCGGCACGCCGCTTGCGGTCCAGCTCTCACTCGAGGCGGTGGCGTTCCTTGCGTTCACCGGCGTGGTCGATGCCGTCGAGCTCGAGGTCTTCGGGCTTGACCGGTCCGAGGGTCCAGGGCTCGGTCACGGGGCGGGGAGCCTATGGGGCGTTCCGCCAAGGCCGGGCACTGCCCTTCCCTCGGCCCCGGCGGCGTGGGAGGGTGGTCCCGTGCGCCCGACCGGTGTCCACCACGTCTCGGTCAACGTCGCCGACCTCGACGCTGCCGTGGCCTTCTACACCGACACCCTCGGCCTGCGTCCCCGGGGCGACCGGCCCGACCTCGGCATCGACGGCAGGTGGCTCGACGCCGGCGGCCAGCAGGTCCACCTCATCGCCGCGCCGGTCCCACCCGACCGGGGCCAGCACTTCGCCTTGGCCGTGGCCGACCTGGACCAGGCCGTGGCCGAGCTGCGGGCCCTTGGCGTCGACGTGGGGGATCCGGCTCCCATCGGTCCAGGCCGCCAGGCCTTCGTCAGGGATCCGTCCGGCAACACCATCGAGCTGCACCAGCCGGGCTGACGATCGCCCAGGTCACGCCCGGTGACCGGCGCGCGAGCGGCCCGAGACGCGCCCTCGGGTGGCGGTCGGGGGCGGATCGGGACGATAGAGTGTCCCGGAATCGAACGCTGCGAGCCCCGGGAGCCCATGTGAAGAAGGGTCGCCATCGGCGCTACGAGGAAGCCCGCGCGGTCAAGCACACCTCGACGGAGCTGAGGCTCGACGACGTGGGCTTCAAGGCCGCGGTGGAGCCCTGCCCTGAGTGCGGAAGTGAGCCGGGTGCCGCCCACGCCGAGTGGTGCCTCTACGAGGACGGCGAGCTCGAGGACGCCTGATCCCAGCTCCGGGGTGGCCGAGACCACCCCGACCCGCCGCCCCGTCCGACCTCCCGCCGTCCGCCCCCGCCGGCCCGTCCCGCCCGTCATCCGACGCCGACGGGCCGTCGCCGCGCTCGGCCTCGTGCTGGTCCTCGCCCTGGTGGTGGGGGGTGTCCGCCTCCTGCGGGGCGGCGGGGACGGCTCGCTCGGGGTGGCCGCCTTCTCCGGGGTGGGGGCGTGGATCGACGTCTTCGACTGGAGCCGCACCTTCGGCGGCGACGCCGTGGTGGAGCCCGACGACATCGAGGCCATGGCCGACGCCGGGGTCCAGACCCTCTACGTGCAGGGCACCCGGGCCAGCGAGGCGGACGTCCTCGAGCCGGAGCGCCTCGAGGCCCTGCTCGACCGGGCCGACGAGGAAGGGCTGGCCTCGGTGGTCTGGTACCTGCCGAGCCTGGTCGACCCCGCCGCCGACCTGCGCCGGCTGGAGGCCCTGGCCGAGCTCGACGTCGACGCCCTGGCCGTGGACATCGAGGCCCGGGACGTGGCCGACCCGGCCGAGCGGAGCCGCCGCATCGTGGCCCTGAGCCGGGACCTGCGCGAGGCCCTGCCCGACGTCGCCATCGGGGCCGTCCCGGTGGCGCCGGTCCTCCTCGAGGTGGTGAACACCGGGTGGTGGCCGGGCTTCCCCTGGGCCGACCTGGCGCCCTTCTACGACGTCTGGCTGCCCATGTCGTACTCGACCGAGCGCCGGGCCGACTCGGGCTTCCGCGACGCCGAGCGGTACACGACGGAGAACCTGGTCCGTCTGCGGGCGAACCTCGACGAGCCCGAGGCCCCGGTTCACCCGGTCGGCGGGCTGGCCGAGGACCTGATGGTGGCCGACGTCGAGGGCCACGTCAGGGCGGCGCAGGGCGCGGGGGCGGTGGGCGTGTCCCTCTACGACTGGCGCACGGCGGCCCCCGAGCTCCTCGAGCCCCTGGAGCCGCTCCGCCGGGAGGACTGAACCGCCGAACCCGCCTGCAGAACGTGGCGGAATCCGCCACGTTCTGCAGGCGAGAACGGCGCGACTAGCGGCGGCGGACGGCCGGATGGGGGAGCGGCGTGCCGCCCCCGGCGAGGCGCTCGGCCACGGCGTCGAGGAGCAGGCGGTGGACGGCGCTGCCGACCAGGGCCACCAACTCGGCCCGCATGCCGGTGAGGACCGTGGGCTCGCCGGGGACGGCGAACGCCTCGTGCGACTCGGTGCACCACCAGGCGAACTCGAGGCCGCCCTCCCCCCAGTCCCGGCGCTTCCACTCCCGCACCGTGGAGGTGACGTGCCCGTCCTCGTCGGTGCTGTCGATCCGGCGCAGGGGAAGCTGCCAGCACACGTCGGGCTTGCGCTCGAGCGGCTCCTCCCCCCGTTCCAGGGCGGCCCGGTGGAGGGCGCAGCCGGCGCCCCCGGGGAAGCCGGGGCGGTTGAGCATCACGCAGGCGCCGTCGTGGACCCGGGTGCGCCAGGTCCCGCCCCGCTCGGTCACCGCGATGCCCTTGCGCCGTCCCACCTTCGACAGCTGCCACTGCTCGTCGGTCAGCTCCGCCGCCGCCGCCTCCACCCGGGCCCGGTCCTCGTCGTCCACGAAGTGGGCGCCGTAGGAGCAGCAGCCCTGCACCAGCTCGGGGGAGGGCTCGGTCAGCACGCCCTGGCAGCCCCGCCCGAAGATGCACGTCCAGCGGCTGAGCAGGAAGGTGAGGTCGAAGATCCAGGTGCGGTCCTCGTCGGGATCCTCGAAGCTGACCCACTCGTGCAGGTCCTCCGGGGGCTTCACGGCCGCCAGTCCACGGCGGCCAGCTCGTGCCAGAGCTCGCCGGCGGCCAGCAGCCCCCGCTCGAGCTGGTCGAGCACGAGGCGCTCGTTGGGGGCGTGGAAGCGGTCGTCGGGGAGGCCCACGCCGAGGAACAGGACGGGCGCCCCCAGGAGCCGGCCGAGGGCCTCCTCGGGCCCACTGCCGCCCTCCCGGGTGAAGAGCGGCGGGCACCCCCACACCTTCTCGATGGCCCGGCCCAGCGCCGCCACCGCCGGGTGCTCCACCGGGGTCAGCGCGGGCGCCACCGCGCCGTGGGGGGTGAGCGTGACCTCGACGCCGTCGGGCACCCGGTCCTCGACCCAGCGCCGGAAGGAGTCGGCCACCTCGACGGGGTCCTGGTCGGCCACGAGGCGGAAGGTGACCTTGGCGTGGCCGCCGGCGGGGACGATGGTCTTGATGCCCTCGCCGGTGTACCCGACGCCGATCCCGGTCACCTCGGCGGTGGGCCGGGTCCCGATGCGCTCGAGCGTCGTCCGCCCGGACTCGCCCTCCAGGCGGCGCACGCCGGCCGAGCGCATCCACGCCGCCTCGTCGAAGGGGACGGCGGCCAGGGACGCGGCCTCGGCCTCCGTGAGGGGCCGCACCCGGTCGTAGAACCCGGGGAGGGTGACCCGCCCCTCGTCGTCGTGGAGGTCGGCCACCAGCCGGGCCAGGTGGTGGGCGGGGTTGGGCACGGCGCCCCCGAACAGGCCCGAGTGGAGGTCGGCGGCGCCGGTGCGGACGGCCACGTCGAAGGCGACCAGGCCCCGCATCCCGACGCAGGTGGACGGCACGTCCGGCGCCACCATCGTCGTGTCCGACACCACCACTGCGTCGCAGCGCAGGCGCTCGGCCTCGGCCGCCAGGAGCGACGCGATGGAGGGGCTGCCCACCTCCTCCTCGCCCTCGATCAGGAACACGACGTTCACCGGGAGTCGGCCTTCGGTGACCAGCAGGCCCCGCACCGCCTCGATCTCGAACAGGACCTGGCCCTTGTCGTCGACCGTGCCCCGGCCCCGCAGCTCGCCGTCGACCACGGTGGGCTCGAACGGTGGTGCCTCCCAGAGCTCGAGGGGGTCGACGGGCTGCACGTCGTGGTGCCCGTAGACGACCACCGTCGGCGCGTCGGGCCCGGCGTGGCGCCAGTCGGCGACCACCGCCGGGGCACCGTGGCCGTCGAGCACCTCCACGTGCTCGAGCCCGGCGTCGGTCAGCAGCCCTGCGCAGAAGTCGGCCGAGCGCCGCACGTCGGCGGCGTGCTCGGGGGCGGAGGAGATGGAGGGGATGCGCACCCAGTCCTGGAGCGTGGCCAGGATGCGGCCCCGCTCGGCGTCGAGGTACGGGGCGAGGCGCAGGTCGGCCATGAGCGGCGAGCGTACGGGCACCCGGTGGCTACCGTTTCCGGGTGACGAGCGCGGAGGAGCTGCGGGAGCGCCTGGAGGACATCGGCGAGGCGTTGGCCGACCTGGCCATGGACGCGCTGCGCTCGGCCATCGAGGACGGCGACGCCGATGCCAAGGACCGGGAGCGCCGCCTGACCCGGGCCCGCCGCTCGGTCGAGAAGGCGGCCGCCCTCCTGGCCGACACCCGGCACGCCGATCGAGACCTCGACCTCTAGACCCTTCGGGCACGCAGATCGCGCCGCTGTCGCGATCGGCGTGCCCAGACGCAGTGGGGTCGGTCAGGGCCGGGCCGCCTCGGTGTCCTCGGCGTCCTGGCGCTCGACCACCCGCTCCTCGTCGGCCACGGTCGGCGGCTTGGCCGGCTCGGTGGGGGCGCTGGACAGGGCGTTGAGGGCGTCGATCAGCACCCGCAGCCGTCCGTAGCCGCGAGGGTCGAAGCGCAGCACCAGGCGGGCGAGCTCGAGGTGGTCCTGGCCGGAGACCTCGGGGGGCAGCGGCTCGGTGCGCTCGATGCGGCCGCCGACGAGCAGGTCGGCGAACTCGTCCGACAGCCCGGAGATCTCGTCGTCCGTGGGGGCCGCCCGCAGGCGCAGGACGAGGCGGGAGCCGACCCAGCGCAGCGAGTGGTAGTTGCGGTAGAAGCCCTCCACCTCGCCCACGGCCTCGTCCACGCTGTCGGTCACGCGGTAGAGGCGCCGGTCGTCGGCGTCGATCATCCCGTTGCCGAGCACGTCCTCGTCGAGGAAGCGCTGCCAGCCCTCCCAGTAGGTGCCTGACGGCGTGTCGAGCAGGACGATGGGCACGGGCACGGCCTTGCCCGTCTGCACGAGGGTCAGCAGCTCGAAGGTCTCGTCGAGGGTGCCGAAGCCGCCGGGCAGCGCGACGAACGCCTCCGACTCCTTCATCAGCATGAGCTTGCGGGTGAAGAAGTACTTCATCTCGATGAGCTTCTCGTCGCCGGCGATGACCTCGTTGGCCCCCGACTCGAAGGGCAGGCGGATGAGCACCCCGATGGCGTTCTCCCGCCCCGCGCCCTCCATGCCGGCGGTCATGAGCCCGGGCCCGGCTCCCGTGACGATCATCCAGCCCCGGTCGGCCATGGCCCGGGCCAGCTCGGTGGTCTGGGCGTAGAGCGGGTCCTCGGGCGTCGTCCTGGCGGAGCCGAAGATGGTGACCTTCGGGACCTCCCGGTAGGGGGCGAAGACGTTGTACGCCGCCCGCATCTCCTTGAGGGCGGCGTTGGCGATCTTCAGGTCGAGGCGGTCGGCCCGGTCGGCGGCCAGGCGCACGCCCGAGACGAGGATCTCGAAGAGCTGGTCGCGGTCGCGCTCGGCGCCGACCTGGTCGAGCACCTCGACCAACCGCTCGTCGACGGCGTCGTTGCCGGTGCGGTAGGCGGGGAGGCGGGGCATGGCCGGAACCAGCCTGGCACGGCCGTCGCCCGCCGCGTGTCAGACGGCGGCGGCCACCCGGCCGTAGAGGGTGGTGCGCTGCTCGAGGCGGCGCCCGAGGGGTGCCACCCAGTCGCCGAAGGCCTCTTCGGTCATGCGCTGCCCGTGGGAGGCGCCCGCCGCCCGGGAGATGTTCTCGTCGATGAGGGTCCCGCCGAGGTCGTTGGCCCCCGCCCGCAGGACCTGCCGGACGCCGTCGCGTCCCATCTTCACCCAGCTCACCTGGATGTTGTCCACCAGACCGGCGTAGGCGATGCGGCCCACGGCGTGCATGAGGAGGGCCTCCCGGAAGGTGGGGCCCCGACGAGCCCGGCCCTGGAGGTAGAGGGGGGCGGCCATGTGCACGAAGGGGAGGGGGACGAACTCGGTGAACCCGCCGGTCTCCCGCTGGAGGTCGCGGGTGCGGACGAGGTGGCGGGCCCAGTGCACCGGCGCCTCGATCGAGCCGAACATGATCGTGATGTTCGAGCGCAGGCCCACGCCGTGCGCGGTGCGGTGGGCGTCGAGCCACTCCTCGGTGTCGACCTTGTCCGGGCAGAGGACGGCCCGCACCTCGTCGTCGAGGATCTCGGCGGCGGTGCCGGGGAGCGTGCGCAGGCCGGCGTCCATGAGCCGGCGGAGGTAATCGGCCAGCGGCTCGCCCAGGCGCTTGGCCCCCTCGGTCACCTCGAGGGCGGTGAAGCCGTGGATGTGGATGTCGGGGGCCACGGCGCTGACGGCCCGGGCGACGTCCACGTAGTAGTCGCCGTCGAAGTCGGGGTGGATGCCGCCCTGGAGGCAGACCTCGGTGGCGCCGAACCCGACGGCCTCGACCACCCGCTCCTGGATGTCCTCCAGTGTGAGGAGGTAGGGCGCCCCCCGCAGGTTGAGCGAGAGCGGCCCCTTGGAGAAGGCGCAGAACCGGCACTTGAAGGTGCAGACGTTGGTGTAGTTGATGTTCCGGTTGGCCACCCAGGTGACGGCGTCGCCGACCGCCCGGACCCGGAGGTCGTCGGCCACCTCGGCCACCGCCGCGACCTCGGGCCCCCGGGCCGAGAAGAGGGTGGCGAGCTCGTCGACCCCCGGCTCCTGCCCGGCCACCACCCCGGCGAGCACCTCGGCCACCGCGCCGCCGGCGGACGGGGTCGACGGCAGCAGGAGGGGTGGGCCCTCGTCGGCCCCCGAGAACCAGCGGTCGGCGGGCTCACGGGCCAGGCCCTCGGCATCGGACACGTGGAGCACGGCGGTGCGGACGCCGGGGTCGAGCCACTTCGTCGGGTCGCCCACGAACTCGGGGTAGGCGGTGAGCCGGGGGGCGAGCGTGAAGCCCTTGGCCTCCGTGGCCGCCCGCAGCTTCGCCACGGCGGGCCACGGGCGCTCGGGGTTGACGTGGTCGGGGGTGACCGGTGAGACGCCGCCCCAGTCGTCGATGCCGGCGTCGAGCAGGGGGCCCAGGTCGTCGCTCAGGTTGGGCGGGGCCTGGAGGTGGACGGCCGGCGGCAGCACCAGGCGGGCCACGGCCACGGTCCAGAGGTGCTCCTCGGGCTGGCACGGCGGGGCCGCGTGCATGGCCGTCCCCGGCTTCGGCAGGAAGTTCTGGACGATCACCTCCTGCACGTGCCCGTGGCGGGCGTGCGCGGCGGCGATGGCCTCGAGCGCGTCCAGGCGGGAGGCGCGGTCCTCGCCGATCCCCACCAGCACCCCGGTGGTGAAGGGGATCCCGAGCCGGCCGGCGGCCTCGAGCGTGGCCAGGCGCCGGGCTGGCGTCTTGTCGGGGGCCCGGCGGTGGGCGTCGAGCTCGGCCAGCGACTCGACCATCATCCCCTGGCTGACGGACACCGGTCGCAGGCGGGCCAGCTCGTCCTCCGAGAGGGCGCCGGCGTTGGCGTGGGGCAGCAGCCCGGTCTCGTCGAGCACCAGCCGGCACATGGCGGCCAGGTAGCCGACGGTGCTGTCGTGGCCGTGCTCGTCGAGCCACGCCTGCGCGGTGGGGTAGCGCAGCTCGGGGCGCTCGCCGAGGGTGAACAGGGCCTCGGTGCAGCCGGCGGCGGCGCCCGCCCGGGCGATGGCCAGGACCTGCTCGGGGCTGAGGTAGGGCGCCTCGAGGTGGGCCGGGGCCTTGGCGAACGTGCAGTAGCCGCAGCGGTCGCGGCACAGCGACGTCAGGGGGATGAAGACCTTCGGCGACCAGGTGATCCGGGTCCCGGTGGTGGCGTCCCGGACGGCGGCCGCAGCACGGACCAACTCGTCCAGGGGGGTGACGAGCAGGTCCCGCACCGGGGCACCCTAGCGTACGAGTCTCGTGACGCAACCCAGTAGGGTGACCCCGTGTACCGGAAGTCGCTGGCCGACCAGGAGTGCTCGATCGCCCGGGCCCTGGACGTCGTCGGGGAGTGGTGGACGCTGCTCATCCTCCGCGACGCCTTCCGCGGGGTGCACCGCTTCGACGACTTCCTGAGCAGCCTCGGCATCGCCCGCAACGTGCTCGCGGTGCGCCTGACCAAGCTGGTCGAGCACGGGCTCCTCGAGCGCCGACCGGTGACCGGCCACGCCGGGCGCCACGAGTACCGCCTCACCGCCAAGGGCCGCGACCTCCAGCCCGTCCTCCTCGGCCTGCTGCGGTGGGGGGACCGGTGGGTGGCCCCCGACGGCGAGCCTCCCGTGGTCCTGGCCCACACCGGCTGCGGCCACGACGCCGACCCCAGGCTCGTGTGCGGGCACTGCGGCGGCGAGCTCCACCCGGGCAACGTCCGCCGGCGAGGTTCCGAAGCGGTGGCGGCGGGGTAGCCCGCATCCTCATGGACGTCGTCCGCTCCGAGGAGGAGCTCCACCTCTCCAGTGCCTGGCGGCCCGTCGAGCGCGTCCGGGTGCGCAAGCGGGTGGTGTCCGAGGAGCGGACGGTGACGCTGACGCTGCGCCGCGAGGAGCTGGTCGTCGAGCGCGAGCCCGTGGTCGGCGCGGTGGCCGTCCCCGGTGAGGCGCCCCCCGTGCCCGGGCCCATCGTGCTCACCCTCTCCGAGGAGCAGGCGGTGGTCACCACCCGGGTCGTCCCCGTCGAGCGGGTGCGGGTCGTCGTCGACCGCGTCACCCAGGAGCACGAGATCCAGACGACCCTCCGGGCCGAGCAGGTGGAGATGACGGCCGAGCCGCCTCCGGCCTGACCCCGCTCGTTCTTTGGTTCTCTCCCTACACGTGCTGTAGGGAGAGAACCAAAGAACGGCTGGAGCGCCTACCTGAGTTCGGCGGCCTTGCCCTCGAGGACCCCGAGGAGCTCGTCGAACGACTTGGCGAAGGAGGCGACGCCCTCCTCCTCGAGGGTGCGCCCGACATCCGCCAGGTCGACGCCCACGTCGGCCAGCTGCCGCCACGTCGCCTCGGCCTCGTCGACGCCGACGTCCACGGTCCGGGCCAGCGTGCCCACCCGCTCGAAGGCCTCCAGGGTGGCCTCGGGCATGGTGTTGACCGTGTCCGGCCCGATGAGGGTGTCCACGTAGAGCGTCTCCGGGTAGGCCGGGTTCTTCGTCGAGGTCGACGCCCACAGCGGCCGCTGGAGGGTCGCGCCCCGGGCCGCGAGCTGCTCCCACCGGCTCCCCGAGAAGGTCCGGCGGAAGTCGCGGTAGGCGAGCTTGGCCTGGGCCACCGCCGCCTTCCCCCGGAGGGCCAGGGCCTCGGGGGTGCCGATGGCGTCCAGGCGCCGGTCGACCTCGGTGTCGACCCGGCTGACGAAGAACGAGGCCACGCTCCGCACCGACGACAGGTCCCCGCCGTAGGCCTCGAGCCCGGACAGGTAGGCCTCCATCACGTCGGCATAGCGCTCGAGGCTGAAGATCAGCGTGATGTTGATGTTGCGGCCCTCGGCCACCATCGCCTGGATGGCGGGGATGCCCTCGGCGGTGGCGGGGATCTTCACGTACAGGTTCGGCTCGGCGATCTGCTCGTGGAAGCCGCGAGCGGCCTCGATGCTGGCCGCGGTGTCCCGCGCCTGCTCGGGGGCGAGCTCGAGGGAGACGTACCCGTCCTCGCCGCCGCTGGCGTCGTGCACCGGTCGGAACACGGCGAGGGTGTCCTCCACGTCCGAGACGACCATGGCCCAGTACGCCTCCGGCACGGACCGGCCCGACCGCAGCAGCTCGGTGAACTGCCCGTCGTAGGCCGTCCCTGCGGACATCGCCTTCTGGAAGATCGTCGGGTTGGAGGTGACCCCCCGCACGCCGCGGTCGATCCACGACTGGAGGGTGCCGTCGAGCAGCCAGTCGCGCCGGAGGTTGTCGAGCCACGGGCTCTGGCCCTGCTCGGTGTGGAGCTGCTGGAGCTTGGTCATGCGGAGCGCTCCTTGCTGGAGGGGGTGGCGACGAGGGCGCGGACGGCGTCGGCGATGGCGGCGGCGTCGATGCCGGCGGCGGCCAGGCACTCGTCGGGCTTGCCGGAGGTGGGCATGCCGCTGACGGCCAGCCGCCGGAAGGGCAGGGCCACGCCCCCGTCGGCCAGCGCGGTGGCCACGGCCTCACCCAGACCGCCCTCGGGCCAGTGGTCCTCGACCGTCACGACGGCGCCCGTGGCCGAGGCCGCGGCGCGGATGCCGTCGCCGTCGAGCGGCTTCACCGAGTAGGCGTCGACCACCCGCACGGGGATGCCCTCGGTAGCGAGCGCGTCGGCCGCCTTCAGGGCCTCGTGCACGGTGATGCCCATGGCCACGATGGCGATCACGTCGCCGTCCGACGACCGGGGCACCTTGCTGCCGCCGACGGGGAAGCCGTCGTCGGGCCCGTAGAGCACGGGCGTGGCCCCCCGCAGGGTCCGCAGGTAGGCGATCCCGTCATGGGCGGCCATGGCGGGCAGGAGCTGCGCGGTGGCGTTGGCGTCGGCCGGGTGGAGGACGATGCTGCCGTGGACGGCCCGGAGCGAGGCCACGTCCTCGAGCCCCATCTGCGACGGGCCGTCCTCGCCGATCGACACGCCGGCGTGCGACCCCGACAGGCACAGACGGGCCCGGCTCACGGCCGCCATGCGGATGAAGTCGTAGGCCCGGCTGAGGAAGGCGGCGAAGCTCGACGCGAACGGCGTCCACCCCCGTACCTGCATGCCGACGGCGGCGGCCACCATCTGCTGCTCGGCGATGTACATCTCGAAGTACCGCTCGGGGTGCGCCTCGGTGAAGATCTCGGCGTAGGTCGAGTTGCTCACCTCGCCGTCGAGCGCCACCACCTTCCCGTCGGCCGAGCCGAGCGCGGCCAGCGCCTCGCCGTAGGCCTTGCGGGTGGCCACCTCGGCGCCGACCTCGTAGCGGGGGAGGGCGAGTGCCCCATCGGTGGGGAAGTCGTGGGGCGAGCCCGCCGCGTCCGGCTTCGCCACCGGGACCGTGATGGACCGGACGCCACCGAGCTCCTCGATGGCCTCGTCGGGGTCGGCCAGGGGCTTGCCGTGCTGGTTCAGCTGGTCCTCGACGGCCTTGACGCCCTTGCCCTTCTTGGTCCTGGCCACCACGACCGTCGGCTTGCCGGTGGTCCCCTCGGCCTCGGCGTAGGCCTTCTCGATGGCCTCGACGTCGTGGCCGTCGACCTCGATGGCGTGCCACCCGAAGGCGCGGGCCCGGTCGGCGTAGGAGTCGAGGTCCCAGCCGTGCATCGTCTCGCCCCGCTGGCCCAGGCGGTTGACGTCGATGATGGCGGTGAGGTTGTCGAGCCCGGCGAAGGCGGCGTGCTCGAAGGCCTCCCACATCGAGCCCTCGGCCATCTCGCTGTCGCCGCAGAGGACCCACACGCGGTAGGGCAGCTGGTCGAGCCGCTTGCCGGCGAGGGCCACGCCGACGCCGATGGGCAGTCCCTGGCCGAGCGAGCCGGTGGCCACGTCGACCCACGGGATGAGCGGCGTGGGGTGCCCCTCGTAGCGGCTGCCGAAGCGACGGAACGAGAGGAGGTCGTCGTCGGAGATGGCGCCCGCCGCCTTGAACACGGCGTACACCAGCGGCGAGGCGTGGCCCTTCGAGAAGATCAGGTGGTCGTTGTTCGGGTTGGCCGGGTCGTCGAAGTCGTAGCGGAGGTGGTCGGCCAGGAGGACGGCCAGCAGGTCGGCGGCCGACATCGACGAGGTGGGATGACCCGACTTCGCGGCGGCGCTGGCCCGGACGGAGTCGACGCGGAGCTGGGCGGCCAGCTCCCGGAGGGCGGCGGGGTCGGTCACCTGGTCACGCTACCCCCGGTGCCGAGAGCGGATCCCGGCTCGGAGAACAGCACCACCGAGGCGGTGAACCCGTGGAGGAAGCTGCGTCCGCCCACCGGCCCGAGCTCGCCCGCGCACGACATGCCGGCCAGCGGCGCGTGCAGCGCGTCGGTCACCACGGTGGCGTCGTGGTCGGCCTCGCCGAAGAGCGCCGTGCCCCGGCCGTTGCACGTGAAGAGCAGGGCGCCGTCGGCCGATGCCCCGCCGAGCGCGGAGACGAGGTCCTCGTCGGCCGACCCGGCATCGCGGACGTGGAGCTGCACGGTGGCGCCCACCTGCACGTCGTCGCCCACCATGAGGGCCCCGGCGGCCTTGTCGACGCCGAGCACGTTGCGGACCAGGAAGTCGCCCCGCTCGTACTCGTCCTTGTGCTCGTCGACGACCCGGCCCACGTGGAGGCCCTGGCGGGCCATGGTCAGCTCGTCGATGTCGAGCCGGCTGAGCACCTCCTGGACCCGCTCGAGCGCGGGGCGACCGGCCAGCTCCTCGATGCGGGAGTCGGCGCCCCGGGTCACCACCATGGGCGTGCCGATGGGTCGACAGCCCTGGGACACCAGCGGTCGGACCCCCAGCCCTCCGAGGACGGCGCCGACGGCGCCGTCGGTGGCCACCTCGCCGTCGAACAGCAGCCGGTTGCCCCCCGGGCCCCGGCCGGCCGATGCGAGGCCACCCACCACGGGGAGGTCGACCCCGGTCTGCTCGGACAGGCCCTCGAGGAAGGCGTCCACGGGGAACGAGAAGGGGTCGGCCAGCACCAGCACGGCGCGAGCGTCGCCCGGCAGCGAGTCCGGCGCGGGGAAGCCGACGATGCCCGTCGACTGCGGGCCGAGGCCGACGGTGGCCAGCCGGAAGGGGCGCACGCTGGCCAGGGAGCCGGCCCACAGCGAGAGGGCGGGGCCGTCCTCCACCTCGCGTCGGGGACCGACCACGGTGGCCGCCGTGCACCCGAGCAGCACCGCGGGCCGCAGGAGGGAACGGACGGCCGAGGCGATCTCCGCCGCTCGGTCGACATGAGGAGGGCCGAGGAACAGCAGCGCCAGGTCGGGGCTCCGCTCGAGCCGCTCGAGGACGGCGCCCACGACCTCGCCCACCGCCTCCGGCGCCTCGGGGTGCTCGGACAGCGCGGCGGCGAAGGGCATCAGGCCGTCAGTTGTCCCGGGCCGGGGGCAGGAGGCTGAGGGGGACGACCGTGGTGTGGCCGCCGTCCACGGAGACGTGGGCCTCGATCAGGCCGTAGTCCTCGAAGGTCAGCTCGGCCCGCACCAGGCGGTAGCCGAAGCGCCCGGGCTCGACGGTCACGGGCTGGGCGTTGCGGGCCACCTGCTCGCCGTCGCGCCGGTACACCGTCTCGAGAGCGGCGGTGCCGGAGTCGTCCGGCGGGCAGCGCAGCAGCACGACCAGGTGGGGCTCGATGGTCACCGGCACGGGTCCGGGGGCCGCCATCGAGAAGTACACGCCCGTGAGGTCGAGGCGGGTGGACGGGCCGGCCACCTGGCGCATGTTGAACGACTCGGTGAAGAGGGCGGCCACGATGTCCACGTCCCGGTCGAACCTAGCGCCGTGACAGGCAACCATTGCGTTGCCTCGACGGGCCGGAACGCCGCTGGCGGCGTCCTCCCTCCTCAAAAGTGCGCAGGGCAGTTCCCTCGTCGGTCGGTCCTTGCCAGCGACGCCCCTGCCTCGCCGATGCAGCGCAAGCGCTACCTGACACGGCGCTAGCCACCCGGGGGGGCGGCGTCGCCCCGCTCGAAGCGGAAGGCGGCGGCGTCGGCCTGCTCGCTGGGCTCGAGCGGCTGCATGCCCAGGTGGACGGCCGTCCACAGCGTGCGGCAGGCGGGGTAGGCGACGACGGGCACGCCCACGGCGATGGCGGCGGCCCCGGCGAGGATGGCGGCCATGGGCGCGTCGGGCAGGGTGAGGACGAAGGCGATGGCCACGTAGGCCATGAGCACCACCTGGGTCAGCGTGATGTTCATGAAGTAGACGCCGAGGAAGAAGCCCTCCTCCCGCTCGAAGCGCATGCCGCACCCCGGGCACCGCTCGACCATCCGCACCCACCGCGTGAACAGGCCACCGGTGCCGCAGGCCGGGCACCGCCGCCGGGCACCCCGCCAGAGCAGCGTCGGCCACCCGGGCGGCGCCGGGTTGGGTGAGACCGGATGCACTCTGTGCGCAGTTGGGTCCACCCCCTGAGCCCTTCTGCGCACAGAGTCCTCTGGGTTCCGGCGGGCCACCGGGTCCCGGTGCCGGCGCCTCATCCGTGGACCTGCTCGCCGGCCACCCACGTGCCGGTCACCTCGAGGTCGGGGCCGAGGGCCACGAGGTCGGCCCGGGCGCCGGGGACGAGGCGGCCCCGGTCGGTGCAGCCGAGGGCGAGCGCCGGGGTGGCCGAGGCCGCCACGAGCGCGTCGGCCAGGGGCACGCCACCGCCCACCGCGGTGCGCACGGCGGTGTCGAGGGTGATGGCGCTCCCCGCCAGCGTGCCGTCGGCCAGCCGGGCGGCGCCGTCGACGAGCGTGACGGCGGCACCGGCGTGCTCGGGCCTCCGCCAGGCGATGGCGTCGGACACGAGGGCCACCCGACCGGCCGGCTTGCACCGGAAGGCCACGGCCACCGCCGCCGGCGCCACGTGCACGCCGTCGCCGATGACGCAGGCGATGAGCCGGTCGTCCAGCAGGGCGGCCCCGACCAGGCCCGGGTCCCGGTGGTGGAGGGGGGGCATGCCGTTGAAGAGGTGGGTGACGAGGGTGGCGCCCGCCTCCGACGCACGCCGTCACCTCGGCCGGTGTCGCGGCGGAGTGGCCGAGCGACACCGCCACCCCCCGGTGGCGCAGCAGGCGCACGGCCTCCGGCGCGCCGTCCAGCTCGGGGGCCAGCGTCACCACCCGCACGACGTCCGGCAGCGCGGCGAGCCAGTCGAGGTCGATCGGGCGCAGCAGGTCCACCGGGTGGGCCCCGGGGCGGCCGCCGAGGAAGGGGCCCTCGAGGTGGGCGCCGGCGATGCTCGGTCGGCCGGCTGCCGGGCGGTCGGCGGCGGCCTCCACCGCCGCGAGGCGGGCGGGGTAGTCGTCGAGCGGCGCGGTGACGAGGGTCGGGCACCACGTCGTCACGCCACCCGCGAGGAGGAGGGCGTCCAGCCGGGACCAGCGCCCCTCGGGAGCGGCCACGTCCACGTCGTCGAGCCCGTTCACCTGGAGGTCGACGAACCCGGGGGCCAGGGTGCGGTCCGGGACGGGTCCGGTGACCGGCTCGACGCCCGTCACCCGGCCGCCGTCGACCACCACGACGGCGGGGCCCACGAGCCCCTCGGGGCCCAGCACCCGGGCGGCGGGCAGGCGCTCGGCCATCGCCTCGGACGCTACGCCCCGGCCGCCGGCAGGGGCGCCGATCAGGGCGTATCAGGCCCGGTCTGTACGATCCCTGGTGATGGGACGATGGTGACGGCGCCGGCGACCCCCTCGACGAGGGAGGCCATCGCCGCCGCCGCCACCCATGCCTTCGCCCAGCGGGGCTTCGACGGGACGTCGCTCACCGACATCGCCGAGGTCGTCGGGATCCGCCGGCCGAGCCTCCTGCACCACTTCCCCTCGAAGCTGGCGCTGTACCAGGAGGTCTTCACCCGGGCCCTGTCCGACTGGTCCGAGCGTGTGGAGGAGGCGGTGGCCAACGCCCGGGAGGTCAGGGGCTGGAGCTACGTCGACCACGTCCTCGACGCCAGCTTCGAGTTCTTCATGGCCAACCCCGACTTCGTGCGCATCGTGCGCCGGGAGGCCATCGAGGGCCAGGGCCACCTCGGCATGGACCTGGGCCAGGCGCTGCGCCCGCAGTTCGAGCGGGCGGTGGGGTTCTTCGAGGGCGAGATGGCCGCCGGCCGGTTCCGTCGACACGACCCCGAGCAGCTCCTCCTCACCGGCTACGGCGCGCTGCTGAGCTACTTCAGCGACGCGCCCTTCCTGGAGGGGCTGCTGGGCGCGCGACCCGCTGGCCGACGAGGCCCTGGCCCGTCGGGCCGAACACGTCCGCGCCTTCTTCCGGGCCGCCCTGGAGCCGTAGCTCGTGCCCCGGGTGACGGTGGGCGACGTGGACGTCGCCTACGAGGTGCAGGGTGCGGGCGAGCCGCTGCTGCTGGTCCACGGCAGCACCGGGTCGGCCGCCCACTGGGCCCAGGTGGCGCCCGGGCTGGTCGACCGCTTCACCGTGGTGCTGCCGGAGTACGCCGGCGGGGGCGCCACCACCGACGGGGGCGGCCCGCTCGAGGTGGACGACCTCGCCGCCCAGGTCCTGGCCGTGGCCGACGACGTGGGGGCCGAGCGCTTCGCCCTCGCCGGCTGGTCGCTCGGGGCGGTGGTGGCGGCGGTGGCCGCCGCCTCGGCCTCCCGAGCGGGTCGCGGTCCCTGACCCTCGTCTGCGGGTGGGCGGTGACCGACGCCGCGGATGCGCTTCACCTTCGACCTGTGGCGCCGGCTGCTGGCCACCGACCGCGAGCTCTTCGCCCGCTACACCTTCGCCGACGGCGCCAGCGGCCGGCTGTTCGAGCTGCTCGGCGAGGGGATCGAGGCGCTCGTCGCGCCGGCGGCGGCCAGCTTCGCGTCCGGGAGCGAGCGCCACGCCGACCTCGACGGGCGGATCGACATCGCCGACCGGCTCGCCGCCATCACCGCCCCGACCCTCGTGGTCGGGGGGATCGAGGACCGCTGGGTGCCGATCGAGCACAGCCGCGCCCTGGCCGCCGCCATCGACGGGGCCCGCCTGGTCGAGCTCGAGTGCGGCCACCTCGTCCTGGCCGAGCGGGCGGCCGAGCTGACGGCCCTCCTGCGGGAGCACCACGCCGGCTGATCAGCGCAGCCGGCGGTCGCGCACCGGGGGCTCGAAGGGGGCGCGGCCGCCCGTCGCCACCCGGCCGCAGCGGGCCACCACGAGCGACCCCGGCCGAGCCGGGAACGTGCCGTCGGGGCCGAGGTCGACGGGCGCGCCGTCGACGGTCACGACGAGGGGCTCGGCCGGCGTGGCGCCGGTGGCCTCCCGCACGGCCAGACGGACGAGGTGGTCGACGGCGTTGCGGTCCTCCTCGAGGAGGCCGGGCAGGAGCGACCAGCTGCCGTCCGCCGCCTGCCCGAGCGCCGGACGGAACCCGCACCGCACGCCCAGCACGGACACCGCCCCCCGCCGGACCGCCGGCCACCGGCCCATGACCCCGAAGGCGGCCAGGAGCGCGTCCACGTCGGTCGGGGCGACCGCCCGCCCCTCGCCGTCGGGGCCCACTCGCAGGGCGGGCCGCGTGGCGGCGAGCAGCTCCAGCGCCGCCCGGCCGACCCGGGCCTCGGCCCGCACCTGCTCGAGCCACGGGCCCGCCTCGTCCTCGAGGCCCGGCGCGGTGACGTCGCCCGCGTCGGCCAGCCACGACGCCAGCGCCGCCGCCGCCCCCGCCCACGACGGCTCGCCGACGGTGGCGGCCAGCACGCCGACCAGCGCCCGGGGCACCCCGCCGTCGCATGCCTCGGCCAGCACCCGCCAGCCGAGGCGGTCCGCCTCGCTCGCCCACGCCGCGGCGGGGTCCTCACCTCGGAGCCAGGCGCCCGTGGAGGCCAGCGGCAGCGTCGACGCCCGGGGCTGGACCATGGCGTTGGCCAGGTAGCCGCCGAGCTCGTCGACCAGCGCGGGCTCCCGGCCCCGCAGCGGCCCGAGGAACAGGCGGTCGGCCATGATGGCGTCGTTGACGGGGACGTTGTCCCACAGCAGCGGCGGCCGCCCGCCCAGCGCCGCCGCCCGGGCGGCCGCCTGCGCACCGGTCACCGCGTCGTTGACCACGGCGTCGCCGGTCCAGCCGATGGGGACGTCGTCGGGCACACCGGCGGCCAACGCGTCGAGGTAGGGGGTGGGTCGGGACCCGACGTACTGGGTGGGGACGAGGACCAGGTCGGCCCGACCGTCGAGCCATTCCCACAGGTCCAGCGGTGAGGGCGGCGTGGTCCTGGCCGAGGCCGGGGCGGTCGGGGATGTCGTCGAGGCACAGGGCGACGAGCCGGGCGCCGGCGTCGACCGCGGGACCGACCTTCCCCTCCAGCGCCCGCCGATCGGCCGACGACCCGTAGTCCACGTCGAGGCCGGGGGAGAGCCCCACCCCGAGGACCACGTCGGGCTCGGCGGCCAGGCGACCGAACCCGGCGAGCACCTCGGCCGGCCACGGCTCCCGCCACCGCTCACGGTGCAGCGGCTCGTCCTTCGGTGCCCAGACGGAGTGGGGCATGCCCCGATCGGCGCACCAGCGGGCCACGGCGACCCGCTCGTCCCACGTCCACGGCCGTCCGTAGAACCCCTCGAGGACACCCCGGACCCGCAGCACCGGCCGGTTACCGTACGGCGCCGTGCCCACCCTGTCGGAGGACGAGTCCAAGCGCCGCCTGGCGGCGGCCGGCGTCCCGGTCCCCGACGAGCGGGTGGTCGCCTCGCCCGCGGAGGCGGTCGCCGCCGCCACGGCCATCGGCTTCCCGGTGGTGGCCAAGCTGTGCGGCGACGGCATCGCCCACAAGACCGAGCGGGGACTGGTGCGGTTGGGCCTGGCCGACGCCGACGCCGTGGAGGCGGCCGCCACCGAGCTGCTGGCCGCCGCCCGGCCGGAGGACGGCGACGTGGGCGTGCTGGTGGCCCCCATGGTCCACGGCGCCCGCGAGCTGATCGCCGGCCTCCACCGCGACCCGCAGTTCGGGCTCACGGTGATGCTCGGCCTCGGCGGCATCCTGGCCGAGGCGGTGGGCCGGGTCGCGTTCCGCATGGTGCCGCTCGACCGGGTCGACGCCGACGAGCTGCTGGACGACCTCGCCCTCCCTGCCCTGCTGGGACCGGTGCGGGGCGAGGCCCCCGTCGACCGGGCCGCGGTGGCCGACCTCGTCCTGGCCCTGGCCGCCTTCGGCGAGGCCGAGGCGGGGGTGGCGTCCGTCGACCTCAACCCGGTCCTGATCACGCCGGACGGCCGGCCGGTGGCGGTCGACGCCCTCGTAGAGGTGCAGTCGTGAGTGACGTGGTGGAGCGGTTCCGGCCGCTGTTCGACCCGGCCGGCGTGATCGTCGCCGGCGCGTCGTCCCACCCCGGGAAGTTCGGCTTCGTGGCCCTCCACAACCTGCTGGCGAGCGGCTACCAGGGTCGCGTCCTCGCCACCAACCGGGAGGGCGGCGAGGTGCTCGGCATCCCGTGTGCCCGCTCGGTCGACGAGCTCCCCGACGGTGCCGCCGACCTCGTCTTCGTGTGCACGCCGGCGGCGGCCAACCCCGAGCTGCTGCGGGCCTGCGCGGCCAAGGGGGTGCGGGCCGCCTTCGTCACGTCGGCCGGCTACGGCGAGGCCGGGGACGAGGGCCGGCGGGCCGAGGCCGACCTCGTGGCCCTGGCCGACGAGCTCGGGATCCTCCTCGCCGGGCCCAACGGGCAGGGCGTGGTGTCGACGCCCTCGTCGCTGTGCGCGCAGATCGTCGCCCCCGTCCCACCCGCGGGGCGCATCGGGGTGGCCAGCCAGTCCGGCAACTTCGTCTCGTCGTTCATGAACCTGGCCGTCAGCACCGGCGTGGGGATGAGCCGGGCCGTCTCGGCCGGCAACGCCGCCGCCACCGGGGTGGCCGACTACCTCGACTACTACGCCGACGACCCCGAGACCGCCGTGGGCCTGGCCTATGTGGAGGGGATCGCCGACGGTCGCGCCTTCGCCGACCGGGTCGCATCGGTGACCGAGCGCATGCCCCTCGTCCTCCTGAAGGGCGGCGCCACCTCGTCGGGATCGCGGGCGGCGGCCAGCCACACCGGGGCGCTCGCCTCCGACGACCGGGTGTTCGACGGCGTGTGCCGGCAGCTCGGCGTCACCCGGGCGGCCACCGTCGAGGAGGCCTACGAGGCGGCGGCCACCTTCGCCACCCAGCCGCTGCCGAGGGGGCCGAGGGTGGTGGTGCTCACCACCGCCGGCGGCTGGGGGGTGGTGACGGCCGACGCCCTGGCCCGCACCTCCCTCGAGCTGGTGCCCCTCGCGGACGACCTGAAGGCGGCGGTCGACGCCAAGCTGCCGCCCCGGTGGAGCCGCAACAACCCCGTGGACCTGGCCGGGGGCGAGACCCGGGACACCATCCCCGAGGTGCTGGAGCTGATCGCCGGCCACGACAGCGTCGACGCGGTGATCTACCTCGGGCTGGGGATCCAGTCGAACCAGGCCCGCCTCATGCGGGAGGGTCCGTTCTGGCCGGGCTCCGGGCTCGAGCGGATCGTCGGGTACCACGAGCGCCAGGACGCCCGCTTCGCCGAAGCCGCCGCGGCCGTGTCGGAGGCCTCGGGCAAGCCGGTCCTCACCGCCACCGAGCTGGCCGTGGCCGACCCGGCCAACGCCGGGCCCGCCACCGTCCGGGCCACCGGCCGTCTCTGCTACGCATCCGCCAACAGGGCGGTGACCGCCCTCGACCACCTCTGGCGCTTCGCCCGGTGGCGCCGGGCCAGAGGGCGCGGCTGAGAGCGGTCTCCCAGGAGGGGGGACGGATGAGGTTCCTGCGCACGCTCGCCGTCGGTGCGGTCGCCGGCGGCCTGGCCCCGTTGGTGGCGGCATCGCCGGCGGCCGCCGCCTACGTCCGTGAGGACACGCAGACCGACACGGTCACGTTCTCGTTCGCCGGCACGGAACGGACCTGTCGGCTCTTCGCCGCCAGTCGGTACGAGTACCCGGCCGGCGGGGTCGAGGGCGAGGCGCTCATCCGGGCGTCGACCCACGTGGAGGACACCCCTGGCTGCCGGGAGCCGGTCTTCCAGATCTCGCTGTCCGGCCGGTACGAGACGGCACCGGGCAGCGGGCAGTTCCGCTCGTTCTTCGCGTCGTCGGGGGTCGGGGAGTCGCCGCGACCGAGCGGCGTCGTGCTGCAGGTCGCCGTGCCCGGTCCGACCGGGTCGGTGACCGTCGACCACCGCGTCGACATCGCGTGCGACGGCCCGACGGACCCGTTCCTCTGCTCGTACTCCCTCCGGACCAGCCCGAAGTAGCCCGTTCCCCGGTCGACCCGCCGCGGCGCGTGAAGGTGCACTGGTGACGGCTGCATCGCGGGCACGCCGCCGTCGACGCACGGTGGCGGCGGTCCTCGCGGTGCTGGCCGTCGGCGCCGGCGCGGGGGCGGTGGCCGCCGGACCCGGTGAGGAGGCGTCCGGCGCCTCGCCCGCGGGCGATGCCGTCGCCGCGCCCGTCCTCAGCCCCCGCCGGGTCCCCGCGCTGCTGGCCGCCGGCCGGGCCGAGCGCCGCCTCGAGGAGGGTCTCGGCGCGCTGGCCGCCGCCAGCCCGGCCTCCTCGTGCCTCGTCGTGGCCGAGGGCCCTCGGCGCCTCTTCGCCGTCAACCCCGAGCTGCCCCTGGTCCCGGCGTCGACCATGAAGCTGGTGACGGCCACCGCCGCCCTCGACCGGCTCGGCCGCGACACCACCCTCGAGACGACCGTCGTGGCCGACGGGCCGCCGGACGACGGGGTGGTCGACGATCTCTGGCTGGTGGGAGGGGGCGACCCCGTCCTCGGCACGGCCGAGTGGGCCGCCTCGTTCCGGCGCCAGCCGGCGCTGTTCACGCCGCTCGAGGCGCTGGCCGACGACGTCGTGGCCGCCGGCGTGCGGACGGTCCGGGGGCGCCTGCTCGGCGACGAGGCCCGCTACGACGCGGTCCGCCGCGGGCCGGACTGGCCGGCCAGCTCGGCGACGGAGGGGAACGTGGGGACGCTGTCCGCCCTCCTCGTGAACGACGGCTACGCCCGGGGCCCGGGCGGCCGCTCGCCCTTCCCCGACCCGGCGGCGGGGGCGGCGGCCGTGCTGGCCGACCTGCTCCGGCTGCGGGGGGTGGCCGTCGGGCCAGACCGGCGCGGGCACGGCCCCCGAGGGTGCCGAGGAGCTGGCGTCGGTGCGGTCGGCGCCGATGGCCGAGGTGGTGGCCAGCATGGTGCGGGAGAGCGACAACGCCTCGGCCGAGCTGCTCACGAAGGAGATGGGGCTCCAGGAGGCGGGAGAGGGCAGCACCGTCGCCGGCGTGGGCGTCCTCGCGCGAGGCGCTGGCCGAGGCGGGCCTGCCCCTCGAGGGCGTGACCCTCGTCGACGGCTCGGGCCTGAGCCGCTCCGACCGGCTCACGTGCGGGTTGCTCACCGCCCTGCTGGGCGAAGCGGGGACGGGCAGCGCCCTCGACCGGTCGCTGGCCGTGGCCGGTCGCACCGGCAGCCTGACCGAGCGCTTCCTCGGCACGCCGCTCGTCGGGCGCCTCCGGGGCAAGACCGGTTCCCTCAACGGCGTCGAGACGCTGGCCGGCGTGGTGGAGACCGACGCCGGGCGGGCGCTGTCCTTCGCCTTCCTGTTGAACGGGCCCGGCACCACGGATGACACCGCCGCGCAGCTGCAGGACCAGCTCGGCGAGCTGCTCGTGCACCACCCCGACCTCGACCTGGAGGGCCTCGGGCCGGACTCGGGGACGTAGCCGCAGCGGTGGCCCTGCCCCTACGGTGAGCCGGCTTGGCCACCCTGCCCATGTTCCCGCTCGGGACCGTGCTCCTCCCCGGCGCCTACCTGTCGCTGCACGTCTTCGAGCCCCGCTACCGCGCGCTCGTGCAGGCGTGCCTCGACGGGACGCCGGAGTTCGGCGTGGCGCTCATCGAGCGGGGGAGCGAGGTGGGTGGGGGCGACGCCCGCTTCGACGTGGGGTGCGTCGCCCGCATCGTCGAGGCGGTGGTCCTGCCCGACGGGCGCTGGGCCCTCGGCACCGTGGGCGCCCGCCGCATCCGGGTGACCCGGTGGCTCGAGGAGGACCCCTACCCGCAGGCCGACGTCACCCCGTGGCCCGACCCACCGGCGGGCGCGGCAGCGGCCGAGGCCCGCGGTCCGCTCGTCGCCGCCACGCGGCGCCTGCTCGCCCTCACGGCCGAGCTCGGCGAGGCGGTGGCCCCGGCCACCGTGGACGTCGACGACGACCCGGTGCTGGCGGGCTACCAGCTCGCCGCCATCGCCCCCCTCGGGCCGATGGACCGCCTGGCCCTGCTGGGTGCGCCCGATCCGGACGAGCGGGCGGCGCTGCTGGCCCGGCTCCTCGGCGACGCCACCGAGCTGGCCGAGGCCCGCCTCTCCGGGCAGGCCTGATCGCCCGAAAGTGGGGAGGGGGTGCTTGCAGGTGGCTACCGCGGGGGATAGGAAGGGCCGAGCCCAGCCAGGAGCACCCCGTGCCGGACCGGTCCGCCAAGAACGACGACAAGTCGATGCCCACCCTGGCCGGGGAGCTCTACGACCTCGTCCGGGCCTACGCCAAGCAGGAGACGATCGGGCCCATGAAGGGCCTCCTGCGCTTCGCCGCCTTCGGCGTGGTCGGCTCGGTGCTCATCGGGATCGGCGTGGTGCTGCTGGCCCTCTGCGTCCTGCGGGTCCTCCAGACCGAGACGAGCGGCACGTTCGACGGGGGATGGTCGTGGGCGCCGTACTTCCTGACGCTGCTCTTCTGCGCCGTCGTGGCCGGGGCCGCGGGCATGGCCGCCACCCGGCGGCGCCGCGCGCGCTAGAGCGAGCACCGACACGTGCGAGCTCCAATGAGGGCAGCCCCCTGTCGGGGCAGCGGAGCTGCTCCGACGATCAGCGACGACGAACCAGGCCGACGATCCGCGCGACCGGTCGGGCCCCCTACGATGACGGCTCCATGAGCGCAACTACGTCCGTCGGCGAGGGCGGCGAGATCTCCCGCGACGACATCGAGGCCAAGCTGCGCGAGCTGCGAGGCGAGGTCGACGCCGTCGGGGAGTCGAGCCGCAGCGTCGTCGGCGTCGTCGTCGTGGGCGTCGTCTTCGCCGTGATCGCCGCCACCTACCTCCTCGGCAAGCGCAAGGGCCGGCGGAAGACCACGGTGGTCGAAGTGCGCCGAGTCTGACGGGCGTTCGGTGCTCAACTACCTGAGGCGCCGGGCCCAGTTCAAGGGCGTGATCGGCGGCTCCCGCGGCTGGACCATCCTCTGGGCCGTGCTCATGGGCGGGCGACTGCTCCGGCGTGTCTCGAGCGACAAGCCGGAGGTCGTCTTCAAGCGGAAGCTGCAGCCCGGGGAGTCCGTCGTCGTCCGTTCGGAGCCGCCCGAGCCGTCGAAGCGCAAGCAGCGCAAGCAGCGCAAGGAGGCGGCGACCCCGTCCTCGCCGCTCGCGGGGTGACGGCGCGCCCGTTGCGGGCGGGGGAGCGGATCGTCCTGGTCGACAGCCGCGGCCGCCAGTACCTCGTCGACCTGGCCGAGGGCGGGAGCTTCCACAGCCACACCGGGGTGGTGGCCCACGACGACCTGCTCGGCCAGGGCGAGGGCACGACGGTGCGCTCGACCACCGGGGCCCGCTACACGGCCATGCGCCCCACCCTGGCCGAGTACGTCCTGCGCATGCCCCGGGGCGCCCAGGTCGTCTACCCGAAGGACCTCGGACCGATCCTGCTCCTGGCCGACGTCTTCCCCGGTGTGCGGGTGCTCGAGGCCGGCGTCGGCTCGGGGGCCCTGTCCATGACCCTCGTGCGGGCCGGCGCCGACGTCGTCGGCTACGAGGTCCGGGAGGACTTCGCCGAGCGGGCCCGTGAGAACGTGCGCACCTTCCTCGGCGAGGAGGCGATGGCGCGTTACCGAGTCGAGCTCCGGGATGTCTACGAGGGGGTGGACGAGCGCGATCTGGACCGGGTCGTGCTCGACCTGCCGGAGCCGTGGCGGGCCGTGGGCCCGGCGGCCGCCGCCCTCCGCCCCGGGGGGATCCTCCTCGCCTACACGCCCTCGGTGACCCAGGTCGCCACGCTCCGGTCGGCCCTGGCCGAGAGCGACTTCGAGCTCCCCAGCACCGTCGAGGTCCTCCAGCGCAGCTGGCACGTGGAGGGCCAGTCCGTGCGCCCCGACCACCGGATGGTGGGGCACACCGCCTTCCTCACCACCGCCCGGCTCCTCGGCCCCGTCCCCGGAGGCCTGACGCCGCCCCGATTGCGGACGTGAACCTCTTCGACGTCGCCGTGCTCCTGGGGGTGGCCCTGGCCGCCTTCGCCGGCTACCGCCTCGGCCTGGTGGCCCGGGCGCTGTCGTGGGTGGGGCTCATCATCGGCCTCGTGGTGGCGGCGCGGCTCCTGCCCCTCGTGCTCGACCGGGTCGAGTCGTCGCAGCCCGGCAACCGGTTGCTCGTGGCCCTCGGCGTGCTGCTCGGCGGTGCCCTCGGGGGCCAGGCCCTCGGACTGGCGGTGGGGGGGCGGGCCTCGTCGGTCCTGCCCCGGTCGACCCGCCCGCTCGACCGGACCGCCGGCGCCGTCATCGGCGGCGGTGGGGTCCTCGTGGCCGTCTGGCTGCTCCTGCCGGCCATGGCCGACGTGCAGGGCGGGGCCGCCCGCCTCGTGCGGGACTCCCGCATCGCCGACGCCATCCACGCCGCCGCCCCCGACCCACCGGACGCCGTGGCCGCCCTCCGGGAGCTGGTGGACGAGAGCGGCATCCCCCGGGTGTTCGACGACCTCCGCCGGGCACCCGACACCGGGCCGCCCCCGGCGGCGAGCGGCATCGCCCCCGACGTCCTCGAGCGGGCGGCGGCGTCGACCGTCCGGGTGGAGGGCGAGGCCTGCGGGCGCCTCCAGGAGGGGAGCGGCTGGGTCGTCGCGCCCGGGCTGGTGGTGACCAACGCCCACGTGGTGGCCGGCGAGGACGACACGGTCGTGTTCCCCGAGGGCGGTGACGACGAGGAGGCGACGGTCGTCGCCTTCGACGCCGCCCGTGACCTCGCGGTGCTGGCCGTGCCCGACCTGGAGCGGCCGCCGCTGGCCCTCGTCGACCCCGAGCGGGGCACCACCGGCGCCGTGCTCGGCCACCCCGGGGGCGGGCCCCTCGAGGTGTCGCCCTTCGAGGTGGTCGACCAGCTCGAGGCCCAGGGACGGGACCTCTACGACGAGCGGGCCACCCTGCGCTCGGTGCTGGTGCTGGCCAGCCGCCTGGCGCCCGGCGACTCCGGCGCCGCCCTCGTCGACCCCAGCGGGTCCGTCGTCGGCGTCGCCTTCGCCATCGCCCCCGACCGGTCGGGCACCGCCTACGCCCTCGACCCCGAGGAGGTGCGCTCGGTGCTGCGGTCCCGGAGCGACCAGGCCGTCGACACGGGGCCGTGCATCTGACCGATCCGTTCTCTGGCGGCTGGCCGACGGATGCGGTCGCCCGAGTACCAGCGAACGGTCAGGCCAGGGCGGGCTCGGGCCACGGCACCGGCGCGTCGAGGGCCAGCAGGGCGCTGATCTCGTCCGGCTCGAGGGAGGCGGAGAACCGCGGCCCCCAGCCGAGCCGGCACCCGGCCGCGACGAGGCGGCCGACCTGATCGTCGTTCGTCACGCCCTCCGCCACCGCTTCGATGCGCAGGGAGCGGGCCAGCGCCACCACCGCCTCGGCCAGCGAGCCCTCCACCCCGGGGTGGCCGAGGCTCTCGACGAACGAGGCGTCGACGGTCAGTCGGTCGACCGGGGTGCGGCGCAGGCTCGACATCGACGAGTACCCGGTCCCGAAGCCCTCGACGGCGATCCGGACGCCGAGCCGCCGCAGGTCGGCGAGCGGTACCCGGGCCGCCTCGCCCCGTTCGACGACGGTGCGCTCCGAGACGCCGACCACGAGCCGGCGGGCAGGCACGTCGTGGCGCCCCAGCCCCTCGACCACGAGGTCCACCAGCCCGTTGGCCTCCAGCTGGGCGGTCGAGAGGCTCAGCCCCAGCCGGAGGAGGGCACCGTCGCGGGACGTGGCCGTCCACCGCTGGAGCTCGGCGCAGGCGGTGTCGAGCAGCCACGCCGTGAGCGGACCGGCGGCGCCGCCCCCCTCGGCCAGCGGCTGGAGGTCCTGGGAGGTGAGCAGACCCCGCTCGGGGTGGGGCCAGCACGGCAGCGCGGTGACCTCGCGGACCCGGCCCGAGCCGAGGCTCACCACCGGGCGGTAGGAGACCGTCAGCTCGTCCCGGTCGAGCGCCGTGTGCAGGGCCCGGCCGGGCTCGACGGCCGTGGCGACGCCGACGGGGAGGGCGAGGGCGGGGGAGAAGCGCTCGACCCGTCCCTTGCCCGCCTCCTTGGCCCGGTACAGGGCCACGTCGGCGTCCCGCAGGAGCTCCTCGGCGGTGGCGCCGTCCTCGGCCACCACCACGCCGATGCTGGCGCCGAGCACGAGCCGCTCGCCGTCCAGCTCCAGGGGCGGGCGGAGGGCGTCGCACAGGCGGCGCGCCACCTCGACGGCGGCGTCCTCGTCGGCCACCCCCTCGAGGAGGACGGCGAACTCGTCACCGCCGAGGCGGGCGGGCGTGTCGGCCTCGCGCACGCAGGCGACCAGTCGGGAGCCGGCGGCCACCAGCGCGCGGTCCCCGGCGAGGTGGCCGAGCCGGTCGTTCACGTTCTTGAAGTCGTCGAGGTCCAGCATCAGCAGGCCGACCCGCTCCTGGCGCCGGGCCAGGCTGCTGAGGGCGTGCTCGAGGCGGTCGCGCAACAGGGCGCGGTTGGGGAGGCCCGTGAGCGGGTCGTGGAGGGCGCGGAAGGCCAGCTCGTCCTGGCTCCGCTGGAGGTCGGCGGCCATGGCGTCGAAGGCGGCGGCGAGATCGCCGAGCTCGTCGTCGCGCTCGAGGCTGACCCGGTGCGACAGGTCGCCGGCCCCGAGCCGGGCCGCCCCCGTCCGCATGAGGCGGACCGGGGCGAGCACCGAGGCGGCCAGGCGACCGGCGGCGAGCACCGCCACCGCGAGGCCGGCGAGGCACACGGCGCCGAGCAGGGTCAGGGTCCACTGCTCCGTGTCTCGCGCCTCGAGGAGCTGCGCCTGGCGCCGCGCCAGGGCGTGGGCCTCGGCGTCGTCCAGCGCCGCGACCGTGTCGACCAGGTGGCCGTTGAAGCGGGTCAGGCCTCGGAGCCCGACGAGGGCCCGAGCCTCGACGGGCATGCGCAGGAGGCGCCGGAGCTCGCCGTCGGCGGCGACGAACGACCGCTCGGCGCCGGCCAGCAGGTCCGCCTCCTCACGGTCGCGCCCCCGAGCTGGCCCCGCACCTCGGCGAAGCCACGGCGGGTGCGGGTGGCAGCGTCCTCGTAGGCACCGACGCCCCGCGGGTCGTCGCCCAGGTAGGCGCCGTAGGCCGGGGGCTCGAGGAAGCGGATCGACGACGAGAGGCGGGCGAGGGGGATGGCCTCGCGCTCGGCCTCACCGGCAGCGTTCGCGAACCGGGTGACGGCGGTGTCGAAGGCGAAGGCGGCGACCCCGCTCAGCGCCACCAGGGGCAGGAGCATGAGCGCGATGGTCGCCAGGAGCCGTGCGCGGAGGCTGGCCCGGCGCCTCCGGGGCGGGCCGGGACGCGTCTGGTGGGGCCGAACCACGTTCCCGCCATCGGCACGCAGAGGTCAGGGCTGGAGCGCGACGTCGGCCGCACCCAGCCCCTCGGGGTACCCAGCGCCCCCGGAGCTACTCGGCCTCGATGAAGATGCACTCCCCGGGGCACTCCTCGGCCGACTCGATCACGGCGTCGAGCTGCCCGTCGGGGATGGCCGCCATGCCCTCGGCACCACCGGGGTCGGAGAAGACCTTGCTCCCCTCCTTGACGTAGGCGAGGCCGTCGTCGAGCAGGGTGAACACGTCGGGGGCGATCTCCTCGCACAGGCCGTCGCCGGTGCAGAGATCCTGGTCGATCCAGACCTTCATGCGCTTCGCCTGCCCTCTTGTCGCTGGCTGGGGGGAACGCCCCCCAATTTACCCGGTCGAGGCCGGTGGAATGCAACCCACCATGGCCGGAACCGGGAGGACCCCCGTGTATCGTCGCCGAGCGGGGGTCGTACCGGGAGGTCCCATGGCAGCCGACGACGGGTCCGAGCTCGAAGAGCTCCGCGAGCAGGCGATGACCCTCGAAGAGGAGGTCGCCTTCCTGCGCCGGAAGCTCCAGGACGCGCCGAAGCGGGTGCGGACCCTGGAGGAGCGCCTCCTCGAGACCAAGGGCCAGCTGGCCCAGGCCGTGTCGCAGAACGAGAAGCTGTCGTACACCCTCCGCGAGGCCCGCGAGCACATCGCCGCCCTTCGGGAGGAGGTCGAGAAGCTCACCCAGCCGCCCGCCGCCTACGGGACCCTGCTCGGGACCAACGACGACGGGACCGTCGACGTCCACTCCGGCGGCCGGAAGATGCGGGTGGCGGTCCACCCCGACCTCGACGTCGCCGAGCTCGTGCGGGGGGCCGAGGTGGTCCTCAACGAGTCGCTCAACGTCGTCCTCGCCCGCTCGCCCGAGGTGGCCGGCGAGGTCGTCACCGTCAAGGAGCTGATGGAGGGCGGCACCCGCGCCCTCGTCGTGGGCCGGGCCGACGAGGAGCGCGTCGTCGAGCTGGGCTCGTCGCTCGACGGCGTCAAGGTGCGGGCCGGCGACACCGTGCTGATGGACGGTCGCTCGGGCCTGCTGCTCGAGAAGCTGCCCCGGCCCGAGGTCGAGGAGCTCGTCCTCGAGGAGGTGCCCGACATCTCCTACAACGACGTCGGCGGCCTCGACAGCCAGATCGAGTCGATCACCGACGCGGTGGAGCTGCCGTTCCTGCACCGGGAGCTCTTCGAGGAGCACCGGCTCCCGGCGCCGAAGGGGATCCTCCTCTACGGGCCGCCCGGCTGCGGCAAGACCCTCATCGCCAAGGCGGTGGCCAACTCGCTGTCGAAGAAGGTGAGCGAGGTCACCGGTGTGCCCGCCGCCCGGTCCTACTTCCTCAACATCAAGGGCCCCGAGCTCCTCAACAAGTACGTCGGCGAGACCGAGCGCCAGATCCGCCTGGTGTTCCAGCGGGCCCGGGAGAAGTCGGCCGAGGGCGTGCCCGTCATCGTGTTCTTCGACGAGATGGACAGCCTGTTCCGCACCCGCGGCACCGGCATCAGCTCGGACATGGAGTCGACCATCGTCCCGCAGCTGCTGGCCGAGATCGACGGCGTGGAGACGCTCAAGAACGTCATCGTCATCGGCGCCTCCAACCGGGAGGACCTCATCGACCCGGCCATCCTCCGGCCCGGACGGCTCGACGTGAAGATCAAGATCGAGCGTCCCGACGAGGAGGCGGCGGCGTCGATCTTCAGCCGCTACCTGACGGCGGAGCTGCCGCTGGCCGAGGACGAGGTCCAGGGGCTCGGTGGGGGCGACCGGGACAAGGCGATCCGCCTGATGATCGAGACCACCGTCGAGGCCATGTACCGGACCGACGACGCCAACCGGTTCCTCGAGGTGACCTACCAGAACGGCGACAAGGAGGTCATGTACTTCAAGGACTTCTCCTCCGGCGCCATGATCGAGAACATCGTGCGCCGGGCGAAGAAGCTGGCGATCAAGCGGCTCATCGCCGGCGGCCCGCGGGGCATCCGGACCGACGACCTGATCGCCTCCATCGTCCAGGAGTACAAGGAGCACGAGGACCTGCCCAACACCACCAACCCCGACGACTGGGCGAAGATCTCGGGGAAGAAGGGCGAGCGCATCGTCTACGTGCGCACCCTCGTGACGTCGGACGAGGATCCGGTCGGCGGCCGGGCCATCGAGCGGGTGGCCACCGGGCAGTACCTCTAGTCCAGATCACCCGCGGCGGGGGATGCCCGGACCGGGCGCCCCCGCCGAGCATGGCAGGCCATGTCCATGGACCCGCACGCGCTGCTGCGGTCGCCCGCCTACCTGAAGCTGCTGGTGCTCGCCGCCGCCGTCGGCGCGCCGATCGCGGCGGCGGCGTACGGCTTCCTGTGGCTGCTCGACGAGCTCCAGGACTGGGTCTTCACCGACCTCCCGAACGACCTGGGCTTCGACGGCGCGCCGGCGTGGTGGCCGCTCCCGTTGCTGGCCCTCGCCGGGGTGTTGGTCGGCCTGACCATCCGGTACCTCCCCGGGCACGGAGGCGAGTCGCCGGCCGACGGGTTCGAGGCCGGGCGGGCCCCGCCGACCGCCGTCGAGCTGCCGGGCGTCTTCCTGGCGGCGCTGGCCGGCCTCAGCCTCGGTGTCGTGATCGGGCCCGAGGCGCCGCTCATCGCCCTGGGCGGGGGGCTCGGCGCCCTCGCGGTGCGCCTGGCGGCCCGGGACGCCCCGCCGCAGACGGCCACCGTCATCGCCGCCGCCGGCAGCTTCAGCGCCATCAGCACCCTGCTCGGGTCGCCGCTGCTGGGCGCGTTCCTGCTCATGGAGGCCTCGGGTCTGGCCGGGCCGACGATGGGGCTGGTGCTGGTGCCGGGTCTCGTCGCCGCCGGCATCGGGTCGCTCATCTTCGTGGGGCTCGACAGCTGGACCGGGCTGGGGAGCTTCTCGCTCACCATCCCCGACCTCCCGAGCGTCGGGACGCCGACGGTGGCCGAGTTCGGGTGGGCGATCGCGATCGGGCTCGTCGCCGCCGTGATGGCGGCGGGCATCCGTCGGTCCGCCCTCGCTGCTCCGTCCCCGGGTCGAGCCGCGGACGGTGCTGCTCACCCCGGTGGTCGGCCTCGCCATCGCCGGGCTGGCGATCGCCTTCGCCGAGGTCACCGACCGGAGCTCGTCGCTCGTGCTGTTCTCCGGCCAGACGGCGCTCGGTCCCGTCCTCGAGCACGCCGCCGCGTACTCGGTGGGCACGCTGCTGCTGCTGCTCGTGTGCAAGGGGATCGCCTACAGCCTCGCGTTGAGCAGCTTCCGCGGCGGGCCGATCTTCCCGGCGATGTTCATCGGCGCCATCGGTGGCATCGCCCTCTCCCACCTGCCCGGCCTCGGCGTGGTCGCCGGCGCCGCCATGGGCATCGGAGCGATGACGGCGGCCATGCTGCGCCTGCCGTTCACCTCGGTGCTGCTCGCCACCCTGCTGCTGCTCTCCGGGGGCCTGGAGGCGATGCCGCTCGTGATCATCGCCGTCGCCGTGGCCCACGTGGCGTCCGAATGGCTCACCCCGCCGCCGGCGCCGAGCGAGCCGCCGGCACCGGGAACCACCAGGTAGCGCCCCGGCGGGGTCGCCGGGGCGGTCTGATGTCGTTCCGGTCCATGCGGCCGGGGAGCGGCGGGCCGCAGGTATGGTCGCTCCGTGGCGATCCCCAAGGTCTGCGGGGTGGAGACGGAGTACGGGATCCTCCTCCGCGGCCCCGCGGAGTCCAACCCGATCGCCGCGTCGTCGGTCCTGATCAACGCCTACGTGGCGTCGCTCCAGCGCCGGGTGGGCTGGGACTTCGAGGACGAGTCGCCGGGGAACGACGCCCGGGGCTACAGCGTGGCCGACGCCAGCCCGCCCGAGGTCGAGACCCACCTGGTGAACGCCGTGCTCACCAACGGGGCCCGCTACTACGTCGACCACGCCCACCCGGAGCTCTCCACGCCGGAGTGCCGGGACGCCCGCGAGGTGGTGGTGTGGGACAAGGCGGCCGAGCGCATCCTCATCGAGTCGATGCGGGCGGCCACGGCCACGCTGCCGCCGGGTCACGAGGTCGTGGTCCACAAGAACAACAGCGACGGCAAGGGCAACAGCTACGGGTGCCACGAGAACTACCTGCTCGACCGGTCGGTGCCCTTCAGCCGGATCGTGGCCGGGATCCTCCCGTTCTTCGTGACCCGCCAGCTGTTCGCCGGCGCGGGCAAGGTCGGCTGCGAGGCGCCGGGCGGGTCGCAGGGCGCGCGCTTCGAGCTGTCCCAGCGGGCCGACTTCTTCGAGGAGGAGGTCGGGCTCGAGACGACGCTCAAGCGGCCGCTGGTCAACACCCGCGACGAGCCGCACTGCGACGCCTCGCGGTACCGGCGCCTCCACGTCATCCTCGGTGACGCCAACCTGTCCGAGGTGTCCACCTTCCTCAAGGTGGGGACCACGGCGATCGTGCTGGCGATGATCGAGGACGACGAGCTGCCGCGGGACCTGGCCCTGGCCGCCCCCGTGGCCGCCGTGCGCCACGTGTCCCACGACGTCGAGCTGACGGCGCTGCTGGAGCTGGCCGACGGGCAGCGCATGACCGGGCTCGAGATCCAGTGGGAGTACCTCGACATGGCCCGGAAGTACGCCGAGTCCCGGGGGCTGGAGCCCGTCGGCGAGGAGGTGGGGGGCGAGGTCCTGCGCCGCTGGGAGCACGTCCTCACCGCGCTCGAGACGGACCCGATGTCGCTCTCGGGCACGCTCGACTGGGTGGCCAAGAAGTCGTTGGTGGAGGCCTACCGGGAGCGCCACGGGCTCGACTGGGACGATGCCCGGCTCGACGCCCTCGACCTCCAGTACCACGACCTGCGGCCGTCCAAGTCGCTGTTCACCCGGCTGCCGGTGGAGCGTCTGACCACCGACGCCGAGGTGGAGGCGGCGATGACGGAGCCGCCCCGGACGACCCGGGCCTTCTTCCGGGGGCGCTGCCTCCAGAAGTGGGCCGGCTCGATCGTGGCGGCGAACTGGGACTCGCTGGTGTTCGACGTGGGGGGTGACCCGCTCCGGCGGGTGCCCATGATGGAGCCCCTCCGGGGCACCGCCGTCCACGTGGAGGAACTCCTGGATTCGTGCTCGTCCCCTGCGGAGCTGCTCGAGCGGCTCGGGGCCTAGACAGAAGTGAGGTGAGCTGACCGATGGCAGAACGAGAGCAGAAGAAGCGGTCCGCTCCCCCTCGGACCGAGGAGCAGGTGGAGGAAGCACCTGCCTCGAGCGAGAAGGGCGAGCAGATCAAAGCCGAGATCGACGACCTGTTGGACGAGATCGACGAGGTCCTCGACGCCAACGCCGAGGACTTCGTCAGGTCGTATGTCCAAAAGGGGAGGCGAGTAGATCCCGGTCTTTGTCGCGTTGGCTACCTCAGCGGTAGCTAACTCGACAAAGAGCGGGGGTGGCGCTGGCGCCGGGGCGCGCCGGTAGCCTCGCCGCCGTATGACCTTCCCCCTCTTCGCCCCGTCGGACGACCCGGGGCCCAGCTTCGCCGAGCTGCTCCGGCGCACCGGGGGCGCGCCGCCGGTGCCCACCGCCCCCATGGAGGGCGTGACCCACGGGACCACCGTGGTCGCCCTGCGCTACGCCGACGGGGTGGTCATGGCCGGGGACCGGCGGGCCACGTCGGGCCACCTCATCAGCCACCGCCTGATGGAGAAGGTGTACCCCGCCGACCGCCACTCGGGGGTGGCCATCGCCGGGGCCGCCGGGCCGGCCATGGACATGGTGAAGCTGTTCCAGCTCCAGCTCGAGCACTACGAGAAGGTCGAGGGCGCCGAGCTCAGCCTGGAGGGCAAGGCCAACCAGCTCAGCGCCATGGTGCGCCAGCACCTGCCCGCCGCCATGCAGGGCCTCGCCGTGGTGCCGCTGTTCGCCGGCTACGACACCCGCCGGCGGGCGGGCCGGCTCTTCCAGTACGACGTCACCGGCGGCCGCTACGAGGAGAGCGACTTCGCCACCACCGGTTCGGGCAGCCTCCACGCCGGCACGGTGATGAAGCTCGGCTACAGCAAGGACCTCGACCGCACGGCGACCCTCGACCTCGCCATCTCCGCCCTCTTCCAGGCGGCCGACGAGGACTCGGCCACCGGCGGGCCCGACCTCGTCCGGGGCATCTTCCCCACGATGGCGACCATCACCGCCAACGGCTTCGAGCGCCTGCCCGACCGCGAGGTCTCCGACAGGTTCCGGGCGCTGCTCGACCGCCTGTCGGTCCCCGAGGGCACCTCGGCCGACGCCGCGCCCCTCCCGACGATGGGGACCTGAGCCGGTGTCGATGCCCTTCGGGTACGTCTCACCCGAGCAGGTCCTCAAGGACAAGGCCGACTACGCCCGCAAGGGCATCGCCCGGGGCCGTGCCCTGGTGGCCGCCACCTTCGACGAGGGCGTCGTGCTCTGCGCCGAGAACTCCTCCACCACCCTGCACAAGGTCAGCGAGATCTACGACCGCATCGCCTTCGCGGGCGTCGGCCGCTACAACGAGTTCGACTCGCTCCGCATCGCCGGCGTGCGGGCCGCCGACCTCAAGGGCTACGCCTACAGCCGCGAGGACGTCGACGCCCGCAGCCTGGCCAACCAGTACGCCTCGATCGTCGGCAACGTCTTCACCCACGAGCTGAAGCCGATGGAGGTGGAGATCCTGGTGGCCGAGGTGGGGGCCGCGTCCGGCGGCGACCAGCTGTTCCACATCACCTTCGACGGCACCGTCGTCGACGACGACCGCTACAGCGTCCTCGGCGGCGAGGCCGACGCCATCGCCTCCCGCATGGAGGAGCACTGGGCCCCGGCCGCCGGCCTGGCCCCTGCGCTGCGGGGCTGCGTGCTGGCGCTGGCCGGCCCCGACCGGCAGCTCCTGCCGAAGGAGCTCGAGGTGGCGGTGCTCGAGCGGAGCAACGGCCGGCGCGCCTTCCGCCGCCTCGAGGACGACGAGGTCGGCGAGCTGCTGTCCGCTACCTGACGAAGGTGGACAGCAGGGCCGACAGGGCGACGACGCCCGAGGCCACCACCAGCAGCCAGCCGCGGTAGGCGGGGACCGGCTCGGCCGGCAGCTCGTCGTCGGCGACCTCGTCGAACGACGACTCCACCTCGTCGGCCAGGAGCAGCTCCCGGGCGGCGGTCAGGTCGTCCTCGGTCACCAGGACCTCGACGGCGCCCATCGGGTACGGCCCGTCGACGTTGCCCCGGAGTTGGGTGACGATGCCCTCGGAGCCGAGGCGGGCGGCCACCACCCGGGCGTGGAAGATCCCGTCGGCCCGCAGCACCGGCACCATCCGCAGCCCCTGCACGCTGGCAGGGTAGCCCTGAGCGGTGCCCCGCTCCCCGGCCGCGTCAGTAGGGTGACCGCGTGGACCGGCGGATCTTCGGCCTCGAGAACGAGTACGGGGTCACCTGCACCCTCCGGGGGCAGCGCCGGCTGAGTCCCGACGAGGTGGCCCGCTACCTGTTCCGCCGGGTGGTGTCCTGGGGCCGGAGCAGCAACGTCTTCCTCGAGAACGGCGCCCGCCTCTACCTCGACGTGGGCAGCCACCCGGAGTACGCCACCCCCGAGTGCGACTCCATCTACGACCTCGTCGTCCACGACAAGGCCGGGGAGCGCATCCTCGAGCAGCTGCTGACCTTCGCCGAGCAGCGCCTCCGGGAGGAGGGCATCCGCGGGGTCATCTACCTGTTCAAGAACAACACCGACTCGGCCGGCAACTCGTACGGCTGCCACGAGAACTACCTGACGAGCCGGCGCGACGACTTCGGCCACTACGCCGAGGTCCTCATCCCCTTCCTCGTCTCCCGCCAGATCTACGCGGGCGCCGGCAAGGTGCTCCAGACGGCACGCGGCGCCATGTACTGCATCTCCCAGCGGGCCGAGCACATCTGGGAGGGCGTCTCCAGCGCCACCACCCGCAGCCGCCCGATCATCAACACCCGCGACGAGCCCCACGCCGACGCCGAGCGCTACCGCCGCCTCCACGTGATCGTGGGCGACTCGAACATGAGCGAGTACGCCACCTTCCTCAAGGTGGGCGCCACCTCCATCCTCCTGCGCATGCTCGAGGACTCGTCGGTGGTGCTGCGGGACATGACCCTGGAGAACCCCATCCGGGCCATCCGCGAGATCAGCCACGACATCACCTGCAAGCGCCGCGTGCGCCTGGCCAACGGTCGCGAGGCCAGTGCCCTCGACATCCAGTCGGAGTACCTGAACCGGGCCATGCGCTACGCCGAGACGAAGGGCATCAGCCCGCTCGAGGAGCAGGCCCTCGGCATGTGGGAGCACTGCCTCACCGCCCTGGCCAAGGACCCGCTGTCGCTCACGCGTGAGTGCGACTGGGTCATCAAGCACTCCCTCGTCGAGGCGTACCGGGACCGACACGACCTGCCGCTGACCCACCCGAAGGTCGCGCTGATGGACCTCCAGTACCACGACGTCAACCGGGAGCGCGGCCTCTTCTACCGGATGCAGGAGCGCGGCCTGGTCGACCGGGTGTGCACCGAGGCCGACGTCGAGCGGGCGGGGCCCGGGGCCCTCGAGCCGCCCCAGACGACGCGGGCCCGTCTGCGGGGCGAGTTCATCCGGAAGGCCAAGGAGCGCAAGCGGGACTACACGGTGGACTGGGTGCACCTGAAGCTGAACGACCAGGCGCAGCGCACCGTGCTCTGCAAGGACCCGTTCAAGGCCCGCGACGAGCGGGTCGAGCGGCTCATCGCCAGCCTGTAGCTGTAGCGCCCCACGGCGGCTGCTGCGGAGCGGCGGCGGCGACGGCCCGCTTGGCCCGGCTGCGACGCAGGAAGGTCACCAGGGCGAGGACGGCGCCGAGCAGCGGCGCCAGGAGGAGCAGGGCCACGCCGGCCACCACCGAGCCGGCGAAGCGGGCACCGATGCCACGGCCCACCGCCACCACGGCCCCGGAGCCGTCGGCCCGGACCAGGTACCGGCCCGGCACGTCGGCGTCGAAGGTGAACACCCCCCGGCCGTCGTGGCCCGAGACCTCGTAGCTGACGTCGGCGTCGTAGCGTGTCGAGGTCGACCAGCTCGCCGTCCGGAGACGTGACCGACACGCTGATCGGCGGCAGCAGGTCCTCGTCGTCGAGACCGGGCCGCTCGAAGTAGATGCTGTGCCCGCCCTCGTCGAGGAGGACCTCCTCGGAGTCGGGGGCCTCGAACCGCTCGAAGCTCTCGACCTTGTCCACGTAGCTGCGGATCCCCGACACGATGAGGACGACGCCGGCCACGACGGCGGCGAGGGCCACCAGGCCGGCGGCCACGTAGCCCACGACGGAGGGCATGCGGGGCGGGGGCGGTCCGTGGGCCACGGCGGTCGATGGTAGGCAGGGGCGGTGCCGTCGTTCCGCACCGGCACCGTCGTGACGGTGCTCGAGCAGCGGGCCGGGCTCCAGCGGGTGGAGGTGGACCTCGGCGCCGGACCGGAGCGGGCCTACGCCGTGGTGCAGCTGACCGGGCCCGTGGCGGTGGGCGACGAGGTGGTGGTCAACACCACCGCCGTCGAGCTCGGCCTGGGCACCGGCGGCTGGCACGTCGTCCACTGGAACCTGGCCCGCCGCCAGTGGCGCGAGCCGGGTCCCGGGCACATCGTCAAGCTCCGCTACACGAGCCTCCAGGTCGACGCCGGGGCCGCCGAGGAGCTCCACGCCGGCGAGCTGGCCGAGGCCGACGACCTCGACGGCATGCCCGTGGTGGTGTCGGGGCTCCACAGCCAGGTGCCCTGCGTGGCCGCCGCCCTGGCCGCGGCCCGGCCGGGCGTGCGGGTGGCGTACGTCATGACCGACGGCGCCGCCCTGCCCCTCGCCCTGTCCGACCTCGTCGTCGCCCTCCGCGACACCGGCCTGGTGGCGGCCACCGTGACGGCGGGCCACGCCTTCGGCGGTGACCACGAGGCCGTCAACCTGCCCTCGGCCCTCGTGGTCGCCCGGCGGGTGGTGGGCGCCGACGTGGCCGTGGTGGCGATGGGACCGGGTGTGGTGGGCACGGCCACCCGCCTCGGCTACTCGGCCCTCGAGGTGGGGCCCGCCCTCGACGCGGTGGAGTGGCTGGGCGGCCGCCCGGTGGCGGCGGTCCGGTTCTCGCTGGCCGACCCCCGGTCCCGCCACGCCGGCGTCAGCCACCACACCCGCACCTCGCTCGGCCTGGCCACCCGGGCCCGCGCCACCATCGGCGTGCCCCGGGGCCCCTGGGACCGCCCCCTGCGGGCCGAGCTCGAGGCGGCGGGGCTGGCCGAGCGCCACCGCCTCCTGGCCGTCGACGACCCCGACGTGCCCGCCCTGCTGGCGGCCCGCGACCTGCGGGTCACCTCCATGGGCCGGGGGCCGGAGGAGGACCCCGCCTTCTACGCCGTGGCCGGCGCGGCGGGGACGGCGGCCGCCACCCTGCTGCGCTGACCGATCTCGTTCCCGCCTGCAGGACGTGGCGGAATCCACCCCGTTCTGCAGGCGAGTTCAATGGGTGGCGATGGCCACGTCGCGGCTCGAGCGCCTGCTGAACCTGACGGCCGCCCTCCTGACCGCACCGCGCCCGCTCACCGCGGCCGAGGTGGCCGAGCGGGTGCCCGGTTACCCCCTGCCCGCCGGCGGCCCCACGTTCAAGCGCGCCTTCGAGCGGGACAAGGACTCGCTGCGGGAGATGGGCATCCCCCTGCTGCTCGCCCCCGTCGAGGGGGTCGAGCCGCCGGTCGAGGGCTACGTCATCCCCCGGGACCAGTACGAGCTGCGTGACCCCGGGCTCGATCCCGACGAGCTGGCCGCCCTCCACCTGGCCGCCGCCGCGGTGGAGCTGGAGGGCCTGCGCAGCGGCAGCGCCCTCTGGAAGCTCGGCGGCGCACCCCCGACCGGCGACGGCGCCGCCGAGGGCGTCACCGCGGCGGTGGCGCCCCTTCCCGCCACGCCGCTGCTGGTGCCCCTGTTCGAGGCCGTGGCCGAGCGCACCCCGGTGACCTTCGCCTACCGGGGCGAGGAGCGGGAGGTGGAGCCGTGGCGGCTCGCCTTCCGGCGCGGGCACTGGTACCTCGAGGGCTTCGACCGGGGGCGTGCGGCCGAGCGGCAGTTCCGGCTCGACCGGGTCGACGGGGCGGTGGCCGCCGGTGAGCCCGGCTCGGCGGCGACCACACCGGCGCCCGCTCGCGAGGGCGCGCCCCGGCCGTGGCAGTTCGGCGAGGGGGACGCCGTCGTGGCCCGGTTGCTGGTGGACGCCGACCAGGCCCCGTGGGCGGTCGACCGGCTGGGGGAGGAGTCCGTCGCCGAGCGCCGGGCCGACGGCGCCGTCGAGCTGATCCTCCCGGTCACCAACCGCGAGGCGTTCCGGTCGTTCGTGCTCGGCTTCCTCGACCACGCCGAGGTGCTCGGTCCTCCCCGAGCTGCGCGAGGACGTCGCCGACTGGCTGCGCGCCCTCGTGGACGCGTAATGCCCCGACCGAGCGCGGACGACCGCCTCCGCCGCCTGCTCGCCCTCGTGCCCTGGGTGGTGGCCGCCGACGGGCCGACGGTCGAGGACGTGTGCGCCCGCTTCGGCCTCGGCGAGGACGAGCTGCTGGCCGAGCTCGACCTGGTGTTCCTGTGCGGCGTGCACCCCTTCACGCCCGACGCGCTGATCGACGTCGACATCGAGGGCGGGCGGGTGTGGATCCGCTACGCCGACTACTTCTCCCGGCCGCTGCGCCTGACGCCCGAGGAGGCGCTCCAGCTGGTGGCCGCCGGCGCCGCCCTGCTGGCCGTGCCCGGTGCCGACCCGGAGGGCCCGCTGGCCCGGGGCCTGGCCAAGCTCGCCGCGGTGCTCGGGGTCGAGCTGGCCGACGCGCTGGACGTCGAGCTGGGGACCGTGTCACCGGCGTTGCTCGACGGCCTGCGGGCCGCCGCCGACGAGGGCCGCTCCGTCGAGATCGACTACTACGCCTACGGACGCGACGCCCGCACCCGGCGGGTGGTCGACCCCGAGGCCGTGTACGCGGCCGACGGCGAGTGGTACCTCAGCGCCGTGGTGCCACCTGGCCGAGGCGCCCCGCCGCTTCCGGGTCGACCGCATCCGCAGCAGCCGCGTGCTCGACCGGGCCGACGGCGACGGCGACGGCTCCGCCCGCCGGCGTCGGCGTGAGGCGGTGAGCCGCACCGTGTTCGAGCCCTCGCCGGAGGACCCGCGCGTCGTCCTCGAGCTCGAGCCGCAGGCCCGGTGGGTGGTCGAGCAGTACCCCGTCGAGGAGGTGGAGGAGCTGGGCGACGGGCGCCTCCGCGTGCGCCTGGTGGCGGGGGAGCGGGCGTGGCTGGAGCGCCTGCTGCTCCGCCTCGGACGCTTCGGTCGGGCCGTGACCGGGGCGGATGACGTGGCGGCGGGCGCGGCGGCGCGGGTCCTCGCCCGCTACGGCGACCGGTAGCCTCCATCCGGTGAGCGCCGTGCGTCCGGAGGGCGCCCCTCCGGAGCACGCGGAGGACGAGCCGCCGGGTGACGCACCCCCCCGCAAGAAGGACAGCGGCCTCCGCAACGTCGTCGAGTGGGTGCTCATCATCGGCGGCGCCTTCCTGGTGGCCTTCGTGGTGAAGACGTTCCTGATCCAGGCCTTCTTCATCCCGTCGGGGTCGATGCTGCCGACGCTCCACGAGGACGACCGGGTCCTCGTCAACAAGCTGAGCTACGACCTCCACGACGTGAACCGCGGCGACCTGATCGTCTTCGAGCGGCCCGAGGGCGAGACCGCGGGCCAGATCAAGGACCTCATCAAGCGGGTCGTCGGCCTGCCCGGCGAGCGCATCGAGCAGCGCGACGGGCACGTCTACATCGACGGCCAGCTGCTCGAGGAGCCCTACCTGGTGGACGGGACGGAGACGACCAACCTGGAGCCCCAGACCGTCCCCGAAGGGCACGTGTTCGTCATGGGTGACAACCGGGACGACTCGATGGACAGCCGGGTCTTCCACGCCATCGACGAGGACCTCATCGTCGGCCGCGCCTTCGTGCGCGTCTGGCCGCTACCCGACCTGTCGCTCCTGTAGGGCGTCGACCATCCGGTCGACGTGGTCGCTGAAGACGCCGTCGATCCCGAGCGACAGCACCTGGTCCAGCTGGCGCCGGTGCTGCGCGTCCCACCCGAGGGTGAACCGCTCGAACCGGTGGAACAGGGTGGTCAGCCCGCCCGTCCAGTCGCTCCAGTGGAGGTTGATGGCGTCGACGCCGGCCTCGGCCAGCCGCGCCGCCCGGCGCTCGGCACCCTCCTTGATCCGCCGCAGCCGCGTCGAGTCGACGAGTCGGACGTCCGGGTCCAGCGGGCGCCACGAGGCGGCCACCTCCCAGTCGGGCGAGCAGAGCCAGAGGCGCCCCAGGGCCTCTCCGCCCGCGTGCCTGGCCACCGACACGATGGCCTCGGCCGCCGCCGGGTCCCTGACGTCGAGGGACACCTCGAGGTCGGTCCCGCAAGCGTCGTAGAGGTCACCCAGCGTGGGCACGGACGCAGGCAGTGAGGCGCGGGGCACCTCGGCCACCGGGCGCCGGCGCAGCCCGGCGCGGACGACCCCGTCGTGGTCCAGCACCACCTCGCCGTCGGCCGTGCGCCACGCGTCGCTCTCCAGGCCCGTGGCCCCGAGCCGCGTGGCCAGGGTGAACGCCTCGATCGTGTTCTCCGGCGCGTGGGCCGACGCCCCCCGGTGGGCGAAGCCGATGGGGGGCTCCCGCAGCGGCCGCAGCGAAGGGGGCACCGGGGCCCATCCTGCCCGTCCCGGTGGGCCGCTCGGACCAACGGGACCCCACCTCCCTAAAGGGCCCTGTGGTGGCCGCCGATGAGCCACTGCGACGGCAGAGGAGGACGCATGGCCACCATCCGAGCGAGTTGCCCCGACTGCGGTGACGTCGAGCTGACCACTCGCGAGGTGTCGGTGCGCGTGTGCGCCTCCGACCAGCGCGGCGCTTACATCTTCCGGTGCCCCTCGTGCCGGATGGCGGTGACCAAGGGGGCGGAGCCTCGGATCGTCGACCTGCTCGTGTCCTCCGGCGTGGACCTCGAGGTCTGGCGCCTGCCCGCCGAGCTCTTCGAGCAGCGGGTGGGGGAGCCCCTCGACCACGACGACCTCCTCGAGTTCCACGAGCTCCTGGAGAGCGACGACTGGTTCACGGAGCTGGCCTCGGGCGTCGAGCCCACGTGACGGTCGCGGCCGTCGAGGTGGCCGCCCTCGTCCTCCCCGTCCTCGCCGCTGCCGGGGGCCGTGCCCTCCAGCTGGCCACACGCCGACCGGCCCTCGTGCCCGTCGACCCGCCCGCCTCGGGGAGGCGCCAGAGGGGCCGGTAGGCTCGCTCCGTGCTCAACCTCGGCACGGGCGAGGTGCTGCTGATCCTCGTGGTCGCCCTGGTGGTCCTCGGTCCGGACAAGCTGCCCGGGGCCGCGCGCCAGGCGGGTCGCTGGCTCGGCGAGCTCCGACGGCTCAGCTCCGGCTTCCAGTCCGAGCTGCGTGACGCCCTCCAGGAGCCGGTCGACACGACCCCCCGCTCTCCCGCCGCGGTGCCGCCGCCGACCCCGGACGAGCCCGAGCAGGATCCCGGTCCCGCCTGATGGCCCTCGGCTCGCCCCGAGCCGACCGCCGCTCCGGGGACGCCGACGGGGGTCGCATGACCCTCGTGGAGCACCTGGCCGAGCTGCGCAGCCGGCTCATCAAGGCCATGCTCGCCCTGCTCGTCGGGGCCAGCATCGGCTTCGTGCTCTACCAGCCGGTGCTCGACGTGCTCGTCGAGCCCTACTGCGACGTCAAGACCGACCAGGTCGACAGCGCCACCGACCTCGGACCCGGCGACCAGGGCTGCGACCTGGTGGTCACCGACCCGCTCGAGTCGTTCTCCGTCCGCCTGAAGCTGTCGACCTACATCGGGCTGCTGATCGCCTCGCCGGTGGTGTTCTGGCAGCTCTGGCGGTTCATCACGCCGGGGCTGTACTCGCGGGAGAAGCGCCTGGCCATCCCGTTCGTGGCCAGCTCCGTCTTCCTGTTCGCCCTGGGGGCGGTGACGGCGTGGCTCACCTTCCCGAAGACGCTCCAGTTCCTCGCCGCCTTCGGCGGGGACTCGCTGACGCTGCTCTACACGCCGAGCAAGTACCTCGGTCTCCTCACGATCATGATGCTGGTCTTCGGGCTGGCCTTCCTCTTCCCCGTGCTGTTGGTCTTCCTCCAGATGGCCGGGATCCTGTCGTGGCGACGGCTGTCCTCGTGGCGTCGCTACGCCATCGTGCTGATCTTCGTCGTGGACGCCGTCATCACCCCGTCGGGAGACCCCATCACCCTGATCGCGATGGCCCTCCCGATGGTCCTCTTCTACGAGGCGTCGATCCTCATCGGCCGCTTCGTGCTGAAGCGGTGACCACCACGCCCGCCCCGGAGCCGTACGAGTTCGAGCTCGACGACTTCCAGCGACGGGCCGTCGCCGCGCTCGACGCCGGGTCCTCGGTGCTGGTGGCCGCGCCCACGGGCTCGGGCAAGACGGTGGTGGCCGAGCACGCGGTGGCCGACGCCCTCGCGTCCGGGGCCAAGGCCTTCTACACGACCCCGATCAAGGCCCTCTCCAACCAGAAGTACGGCGACCTGGCCCGGCGCCACGGCGCCGCCAACGTGGGCCTGCTGACCGGCGACAACGCCATCAACGGCGACGCCCCGGTCGTGGTGATGACCACCGAGGTGCTGCGCAACATGATCTACGCGTCGTCGCCGGCGCTGCGGGGGCTCCGGTACGTCGTCCTCGACGAGGTGCACTACCTCCAGGACGCCTACCGGGGACCGGTGTGGGAGGAGGTCATCGTCCACCTCGCGGCGGACGTCCGCCTCGTGTGCCTGTCGGCCACGGTGTCGAACGCCGAGGAGCTCGCCGACTGGATCTCCACCGTCCGGGGCCCGACCGAAGCGGTCATCGAGGAGCGTCGCCCCGTCGAGCTGCGGAACCTGTACCTCGCGGGCGACCGCGGGTCCGAGCAGCTGCACCTCCTGCCGGTGCTCGTCGACGGCCGGCCCAACGCCGAGGCGGCGCGGCTCGACGCCTCGGCCAGTCGCGGGTACCGACGTTCCCGCGAGCGCGGCGGCCGGCGCCTCTACACGCCGCGGCGGGTGGAGGTGGCCGACCGGCTGGACGAGGAGCAGATGCTCCCGGCCATCTACTTCATCTTCAGCCGCGCCGCCTGTAGCGACGCGGTGGACCAGTGCCTCGACGCCGGCGTGCGCCTGACCTCGGTCGAGGAGCGGGACCGGATCCGGGTCCTGTGCGAGGAGCGGACCGCCGCCCTCAGCGACGCCGATCTCGACGTCCTCGGCTACGACCGGTGGCTGGCGGGGATGGAGGCCGGGGTGGCGGCCCACCACGCGGGGATGGTGCCCCCGTTCAAGGAGGCGGTGGAGGCGTGCTTCGCCGCCGGGCTCGTGAAGCTGGTGTTCGCCACCGAGACGCTGGCCCTCGGCATCAACATGCCGGCCCGGGCCGTGGTGGTGGAGAAGCTCAGCAAGTTCACGGGCGAGCGCCACGCCTTCCTGACCCCCGGCGAGTACACGCAGCTGACCGGTCGGGCCGGCCGCCGGGGGATCGACGACCTCGGCTACGCCGTCGTGCTGTGGTCGCCGTTCGTCACCTTCGAGCAGGTGGCCAGCCTGGTGTCGACGCGGACCTTCGGCATCTCGTCGTCGTTCCGCCCGACGTACAACATGGCCGCCAACCTCGTCCGCCGCTACGCCGCCGACGAGGCCCACCACCTCATCAACCTGTCCTTCGCCCAGTACCAGGCCGACCGGGACGTGGTCGACCTCGAGCGCCGCCTCGAGCGGGCCGAGCGGCGGCTGGCCGAGGCCAGGGCCGACCTGGTGTGCGAGCGGGGCGACGCCGTCGAGCACCTCGCCCTGGTGCGCCGCTTGAACGACGCCCGGTCGGCCCGGCCCTCGACGGACCGCCAGATCGACGCCGCCCTCGCCCGCCTGCGACCGGGCGACGTCGTCGGGATCCCGGGCGTGTCCGGCGGGGTGGCCGTGGTGCTGTCCTCGAGCGCCCGGCGGGGGTCGACCCAGCTGCGCCTGATCACCACCGGCCGCCGCCGGCTGACGGCGGGACCGGCCGACTTCGAGGAGGTGCCCGAGCGGGTCGGCACCGTCGAGCTGCCCGCTCCGTACGCGCCGAACAACGCCGCCTTCCAACGGGAGGTGGCGGGCCGCCTCGGCCGGGCCCGCCTCGGTCGCCGGCGGGGCAGCAGGGCGCGGGCCGAGGAGCCCGAGGTGGCCGAGCTGGCCGCCGCCGTGGAGGCGTCGCCGGTGGGCGGGTGCCCCGACCTGCCCCGCCACCGCCGGGCCCTGACCGCCCGCGACCGGTTCGAGCGGGAGCGGGACAACCTGCGGCGGACCGTGAAGGGCCGGTCGGCGTCGCTGGCCCGCCAGTTCGACCGGGTGCTCGGGCTCCTCGGGGCCCGCGGGTACCTCGACGGGTGGCACCTGACGCCGGCCGGCGAGCGGCTCGGGCGCATCTACCACGAGACCGACCTGCTGCTGGCCGAGTCGCTCCGGGCCGGCCTGTTCGACGGGCTGGAGCCAGCGGCGCTGGCCGGCCTCGCCTCGGTGTTCACCTACGAGGCCCGGGGGCCGGGCGACGGGCCGGCGCCGTGGTTCCCGTCGGCCGACCTGCGGGCCCGCTGGGGGGCCATCGAGGGCCTCCACACCGAGCTGGTGGCCGACGAGGAGCGGGCCGGGCTGCCGCCCACCCGCCCCCTCGACCCCGGGTTCGTGGCCCTGGCCGCGGCGTGGGCCGGTGGCGACGACCTCGAGGAGGTGCTGGAGGACGAGGAGCTCTCGGGCGGCGACTTCGTCCGCAACGTCAAGCAGCTCGTCGACCTCCTGCGCCAGCTCGGGGAGGTGGCCCCCGAGCCCGCCACCGGCCGGGCGGCCCGGGCCGCCGCCGAGGCGCTGGTCCGGGGCGTGGTGGCGGCCTCGTCGCTCGTGGGCGGGGTGGGCCTGGCCGACGCCGAGGTGGTGGACGTGGTCGACCCCGAGGTCGAGGTGGCCACCGGGTGACCCCGTGTCGGTCCGGGACCCCACGTACACAGTGCACGCCTGGTCCCGACAGGTGAGACCAGGCGTTCACAGAGTCCCCTCCGTCGCACCGTGACCATCCGGAAGGGCGAGGACTGGGGGGCGCCCGGGGCGCTGCCCGACGACGGGGTGGTGGTCCGCTCCGACGGCGAGGCCCGGGCCGTGGTGACCGAGGCCCGGCGCGACGGCCGCCGCCCGCCGGCGCTGGGCCTCCTCGGGGGTGACCTGTGCCGGACGCTGGGGGGCACGGGGGACGAGGGCCGGCTGCGGTCGGCCGAGGCCATGACCTTCCCCTGCGACCTGGGCGCCGTCCTGCTGGACGGGCGCCTGCACTGGTTCGTGGCCTCGCTGGTGGCCCGGGGGCCCTGGTGGCGGGGCCGGGCCTGGCTGGCCATGAACGCCGCCTGGCTGGGCCGCTGGAACGTCGCGCCGAGAGCCCACCCCGACGACGGGCTCGTGGACACCTTCGACGCCCGCGTGCCGGCCGGCCAGCGGCTGGCCGTGCGCCGCCGGCTGCCCCTGGGCGCCCACCTCCCGCACCCCGCCATCACCGAGACGCGGGCCAAGGCCGTCCAGACCCGGTTGGACCGGCCCACGACCGTCTGGCTCGACGGCCAGGCGGTGGGGGAGGCCCGGGACCTGTCGGTCCGGGTGGAGCCCGACGCCCTCACCATCGTCGTCTGACGGGGGGGCGGGCCCCTAACGTCGCGATGTGGATGAGGCCGGCCTGCTGGCCGCGTGGGGGAGCGGGTCGACGCGCTGGCCGACGAGCTGGTCGAGGCCTCCCGGGCCATCCACGGCCACCCCGAGCTGGGCTTCGAGGAGCACCACGCCCACGACCTGCTCACCGCCGCCCTCGAGCGCCACGGCCTGGACGTGACGAGGGGCGCCTACGGGCTCGACACCGCCTTCGTGGCGACCGCCGGCACCGAGGGCCCCGTCGTGGTCGTGTGCTGCGAGTACGACGCCCTGCCCGGCATCGGCCACGCCTGCGGCCACAACGTCATCGCCGCCGCCGGCCTGGGCGCCGGCCTCGCCGCCGCCGCGCTGGCCGAGGAGGTCGGCGGCCGCATCCGGGTCCTCGGCACCCCGGCCGAGGAGGGCGGTGGCGGGAAGATCCTCATGGCCGACGCAGGCGCCTTCGAGGGGGTCGACGCCGCCCTGATGGTCCACCCCGCCGGGGCCGACCTCCGGGGGATGGACACCCTGGCCGCCACCAGCTTCGCCGCCACCTTCCACGGGCTGGCGGCCCACGCCGCCGCCTTCCCCGAGCGGGGCCGCAACGCCCTCGACGCCGCCGTCCTCGGCTACGTCAACGTGGCCGCCCTGCGTCAGCACATCGCCCCGAGCGACCGGGTCCACGGCATCTTCACGAAGGGCGGCGACAGGACCAACATCGTCCCCGAGCTGGCCGAGATGGACTGGATGGTGCGCTCGGGCCGGGTGGAGGACCTCGACGCGTTCGTCGAGCGGGTCCTCGCCTGCCTGGCCGCGGGGGCGGCGGCCGCCGGCTGCACGTGGGAGCACCGCACGACCATGCGGACCTACGCCGACATGGTCGACAACCCGGTGCTGCTCGACCGCTTCGCCGTCCACGCCGAGGCCCTGGGGCGGCGCCTGGCGGACCCCCGCCTCACCGGCACGCCGGTGACCGGCAGCACCGACATGGGGAACGTGAGCCACCTCGTCCCCGCCATCCACCCCGTGCTGGCCGTGTCGCCCCCGGACGTCTCCATCCACTCCGCTGCGTTCACCGGCCACGCCGGCGGGCCGGCCGGCGACGCCGCCGTGGTGGACGGGGCCCGGGCCATGGCCGCCACCGTGGTCGACCTCTGGACCGACCCCGCCCTCCTCCCCGACGCCAGGTCGGCCTTCGACGAGCAACGGACGGCGGCGTGACGCACGAGGGTCACCCCTCGGGGTCCCGGCGACCCCCGGGACGGGACCGTCCCCCGACGGCCCCGGCGGGGGCCCCTAGGCTCGCCGCCCGTGTCAGCCCGACGCACCCCTCGAAGGGCCGTCGCGTGAACACGTACGTCTCCGAGACGTGGACGGACGACGAGGCCGCCATCCTCCGCCGGTACGTCACCAACCTCGACGGGCCGGTGTTCGCCCTGGTCAACCTGCCCGAGGTGGTCAAGGGGGCCCTGTTCGCCCGCTACAGCCGGTCGGCCAAGAGCCTCCGGCGCCTCTTCCTCGACGAGTTCGTCGGCGACCTCGACACCACCGAGGACCACAGCATCGACGCCACCGTGGGGGTGGCCCGGGCCGAGGCCCTCTACGACCGGGTGTTCCTCGAGTACGGGGACGACTCGGTGGCCCAGCTGGCCGGGGTCCACCTGGCGTGCGAGCAGGCCTCCAACCTGCTGACCAAGGTGCTCGAGCGGGGCCGGCTGATGTCGTACATGGAGAAGTCGACCCGCTACGTCGGCTACGACAGCCGCCTCGACGGGCGCTACCGGTACTTCCGGCCGCCGGAGGTCATGTCCAGCTCCATGGGCAGCCGGTACGTGGGTGACCTCGACCGCCTGTTCGACACGTACGCCGAGCTGGTGCCCCAGCTCCAGGACTGGGCCCGGGAGCGCCACCCGAAGGCGCGCGAGGACTCCGACTTCGTCTACCGCTCGACCATCCGGGCCATGGCCCTCGACGCCGTGCGGGGGATCCTCCCGGCGGCCTCGCTGTCCAACCTCGGCATCTACGGCACGGGTCAGGCCTACGAGGCACTGGTCATGCGCCTGCGGGCGTCGGCCCTGCCCGAGGCCCGGGCCTACGCCGAGCTGGTGCTCATCGAGCTGCGCAAGGTCATCCCGTCGTTCCTCAGCCGGGTGGACCGGCCCGACCGGGGCGGGGCCTTGGTCGAGTACCTCCAGCGCTCCCGGGAGTCGATGGCGGCGGCGGCGGCCGCGGTCCTGCCCGAGGGCGACGCCGAGCCCGTCCCCGAGGTCACGCTCGTCGACTTCGACCCGGAGGGCGAGGACAAGCTGCTGGCCGCCCTCCTGTACCCCCACACCGACCTGCCGGACGCGGTCGTGCTGGCCCACGTGCGCAAGCTGTCCACCGACGACCGGGTGGGCCTCGTGCGGGCGGCGGCGGCCGAGCGGGGCGGTCGGCGCCACCGGCCGGGGCGGGGCCTCGAGCGCACCGACTACCGCTTCGACGTGTGCTCGGACTACGGCGCCTTCCGGGATCTCCAGCGCCACCGCCTCCTGAGCATCGACTGGCAGGCGCTGACGCCGGCCCACGGCTACGAGCTGCCCGAGGCGGTGGTCGAGGCCGGCGGCGCCGACCGCTTCACCGAGGCCATGGCCCGCTCGGAGGCGCTGCACGACGCCCTGTCCGAGGAGGTGCCCTCGGCCGCCTCGTACGCGGTCAGCCTGGCCTACCGGATCCGCTACGTGATGCAGCTCAACGTCCGCGAGGCCATGCACGTCCTCGAGCTGCGCACCAGCCCCCAGGGCCACCCGTCCTACCGGCGGGTGTGCCAGGAGATGCACCGGCTCATCGCCGAGGAGGCCGGCCACCACGCCGTGGCCGAGCTCATGCGCTTCGTGGACCACAGCGACCCGGACTTCGAGAGCACCCGCCTCGAGTCCGAGCGCCGGGCCGCCCGCCGCACCGGCACCTCCTAGCCCACCCCCCACCACCCGTTCGGGCACGTCGACCGGCGGGATCCGCCGATCGACGTGCCCAAACGTCTGTTCGCCTGTTGCTGGTGGGGTTGCTGTTGCTGGTGGGGGACCGGCATCATGGCGCGGATCGGCGGGCGGAGGCCGGAGGTCGACCCGTGTCCCCATCCCCGTTCCCCCGCCCCCTCGTGGGTGTGGCCGCCGTCGGTGCGCTGGCCCTGGCCGGGTCGGCCGGCGTCGGCCGGCACACCGTGGCCTCCGGGGAGACCCTCGGGGGCATCGCCCGGCGCAACGGGGTGTCCGTGGCCGAGCTGGCCGAGGCCAATGCCATCGAGGACCCGAACCTCATCGTCACCGGCACGAAGCTCACGATCCCCGCGCCCGGCGCGGCGGTGGCCGCACCCGCGCCGCCCCCGGTGCCGGCACCCCCGCCCCCGCCTCCGCCCCGGACCCACCGGGTGCGCCCGGGCGACACCCTCTTCGGGATCGCCGCCCGCTACTCGGTGGACGCCGCCCAGGTGGCCCAGCTCAACGGGATCACCGGCCGCCGCGACGTCCGGGTCGGGCGCAAGCTGTTCCTGCCCGAGGGGGCCACCCGCTCCCGGAGCCACCTCGTGGCCCCGGGGGAGACCCTGTCGGGCCTGGCCAGCCGCTACGGCGTCTCGTCGGCCGCCATCGCCCGGGCCAACGGGCTGGCCAGCGCCCGGTCGCTGCAGGCCGGCGCCCGGGTGGCCATCCCCCCGGCCGGCACGCCCGCGCCGGCACCGACACCCCCTGCACCAGCGCCGCCTCCGGCCCCTGCACCGGCGCCGCCCGTCCCCGCGCCGGCGGCACCCCCGCCCCCCGCCCCGGCCCCGGCGCCGGCACCACCGCCGGCCGCGCCGGTCCCGGTGGCGCCGTCCGGGGCACCCCCGCCCCCGCCTCCGCCGCCGCCCCCTCCGGCCCCGGCCCCGTCGGTCGCCCCGGCCCTGGACCCGGCCCGCCTTCCCGACCGCCTGCGCCTGTCGCCGGAGCGCATGGCGCTGATCCCGCAGTTCCAGTGGTGGGCGGCCAGGTACGGGCTCGACCCCGGCCTGCTCATGTCCCTGGCGTGGCTCGAGTCGGGCTGGCAGAACGGGGTCGTCTCGCCGGCCGGCGCCATCGGCATCGGCCAGCTGCTGCCCGACACGGTCCACTTCCTGACCACCCAGGTCATGCACACCCCGCTCGACCCGGCCGACCCGGGCAGCAACATCCGGATGAGCGCCCGCTACCTGAAGTGGTTGCTCGACCAGACCGGCGGCGACGTCACGAAGTCCCTGGCCGCCTACTACCAGGGGCTTCGGGCCGTCAACCAGCGTGGCGTGCTGCCGGAGAGCTCCGTCTACGCCTCCACCGTCCTCACCATCGCCGACCGCTGGTTCTAGGGTCCTCGCCGCGTCGCGGCCGGGAAGGGAATGGGTAGGGTCCGCCGACGGTTGCCACCTCCCCGCACCCAGCCGCCCGAAGGACCGCGATGGCAAACGACGAGTTCACCGAGGATCTCGAAGAAGAGGTCGACGAGCCGGACCTGGAGGAGGACCTCGAGGACGCCGACGAGCTCGAGGACGACGACGACGTCATCGTCGACGACGACCTGATCGACGACGACCTCATCGAGGACGTGGACGAGGAGGAGGAAGCGGCCGCCCCCGCGGTGGCGACCAAGACCAAGGCCCCGGCCGATGCCCCTGCCTCCGAGGAGGAGGAGGAGGACGAGGAGGAGCTCGACCCCGACGACGTCGAGGCCGACCTCGACAGCATCCTCAAGGAGCGCCTCGTCGTCGTGGAGGACGAGGAAGAGGAGGAGGACGAGGTGCCCGATCCCGAGGACAAGGGCGAGAGCACCAAGGTGCGCCCCCGGGCCCCGGGCGAGTTCGTGTGCCAGTCGTGCTTCCTGGTCAAGCACCCCAGCCAGCTGGCCGACGAGCGCCGCCAGCTCTGCCGCGACTGCGTGTAGCGGCTCCGTGGGGTCAGAGACGGCCCGGGCCGAGATCGCCGCGCTCGTCTACGCGTACGCCGAGCGCATCGACGGCGGGGACTTCGCCGGCGTCGCCGACCTGCTGGCCGACGCCGAGGTGACGGCCGAGGGCACCGACCGGCGCTGGCGCGGCCGGGACGAGGTCCTGCGCCTGTACGAGTCCGGCACCCGCCGCCACGCCGACGGGACGCCGCGCACCAAGCACGTGACCACCAACCTGGTGATCGACCTCGACGACGCCGCGGGCACGGCCACCGCCCGCTCGTACTACACGGTGCTCCAGGCCGTCCCCGGTGCGCTGGCCCTCCAGCCCGTCGTGGCCGGGCGGTACCGGGACCGCTTCGAGCGGGCCGACGGCGGCTGGCGGTTCGCCGGCCGCCACCTCGTGGTGGACCTGGTCGGCGACCTCGGGCACCACCTGCTGTTCGACCTGCCGGAAGGGGAGCGATCGTGACGACACCACCGCTGGAGGGGGCCCGGGTCCTCGTGACCGGGGCCACGGGACAGGTGGGCGCCCCGGTGGCGCGGGCGCTGGCCGCGGCCAACGAGGTGGTGGCGCTGGCCCGGTTCCGGGACGAGTCGGCCCGGGAGCCGCTCGAGCGGGCCGGGGTCCGGTGCGTGGCCGTCGACCTGGCCACGGGCGACTTCGCCGGCGCCGGTGTGCCTGCCGACGTCGACTACGTCCTCAACTTCGCCGTGGCCAAGACCGGGCGGATCGACAAGGACCTGGCCGCCTCGGCCGAGGCCGTCGGTCTCCTCATGGCCCACTGCCGGGGTGCTCGGGCGGTGCTGCACTGCTCGTCCACCGCCGTCTATGCGCCGAGGCCGCACGAGCCCCACACCGAGCAGGACCCCCTGGGCGAGAACGGCCATCGGGCGCTCCTCCCGACCTACACGCTGGTCAAGGTGGCGGCCGAGGCGGTGGCCCGCACCGCCGCCCGTCTGTTCGACCTCCCCACCACCATCGCCCGGCTCAACGTGCCGTACGGGGACGAGGGCGGATGGCCCCTCTTCCACCTCATGATGATGCAGGCGGGCCAGCCCATCCCCGTCCACGACGACGCCCCGTCGACGTTCAACCCCATCCACGAGGACGACATCGTCGCCACCATCCCCGGGCTCCTCGCGGCGGCGGCCGTGCCCGCCACCGTCGTGAACTGGGGCGGGCGCGACGAGGTGTCGGTGGAGGACTGGTGCACCCACCTGGGGGCCCTCACCGGCCTCACCCCCACGTTCGCGCCGTCGCCGGACGCCCTGGAGAGCGTGGTGGTCGACCGGACCCGCATGGTCGATCTGGCCGGTGACACCACGGTCGACTGGCGGGAAGGGCTGCAGCGCATGGTCGCCGCCCGGGCGCCGGAGCTCCTGCACGGGACCTGACCTCCGTTTGCCGGAGTGGGGGCCGTCGGCGAACATCGGGAGGGTGACGAGCAAGACGCCCGCCGAGCGGGCCCTCGACATCCTCGTGTTCGCCCCCCTCGGGCTGGCGCTGTCCGCCCGCGACCTGCTGCCTTCGCTCGTCGAGCGGGGCCGCAAGCAGTTCAGCGGGCAGGTGACGCAGGCGAGGGTGATCGGGCAGTTCGCCGTGAAGCAGGGGTCGAAGGAGGCGGGCAAGGCCTTCGAGAAGGCGCGTTCGTCGGCGGAGTCGACGCTGAGCGCCCGCCTCGGCGAGAACGGCGCGGCGCCGGCGACCGAGGCCCGGGCGCCCGCCCCGTCGCGGCCGGCGCCCACCCAGGTGCGCCCGGCGCCCACGACGGTGCGGCCCACGCCGGCGGCCGCGTCGGCACCCACCCCGGCGGCGGCGGGGCCGGGCCCCTCGCCCGAGCCGGTGCGGGCCGCTCCGTCCCCCGCGCCCGGGGCCCCGGCGCCACTGGCCAGCACGCTCGCCATCCCCGCCTACGACTCGCTGTCGGCCTCACAGGTGGTGCCCCGCCTGTCCGGCCTGTCGCCCACCGAGCTCGAGGCGGTCCGGGACTACGAGTCGGCCCACCGCGGCCGCAAGACCATCCTCAACCGGGTGGCCCAGCTCCAGGCTTCGTAGCGCCTCCACGTGGAAGAAGCCGCCCGGCCGGCCACCGGCGACGACGTGGCCCGTCTGGCCGAGCTGGTGGCCGAGGCCGTGGCCGAGCAGGCCGAGGGCCGTGGCGGTCGCATCTGGTCGGCGCGGGAGACCCGGGCGGTGCCGGCGGAGGCGTCGCTGGCCGCGGTGGTGGCCGATCCGGATGCCCTCGTCCTCGCCGGCACCGTCGACGGGACCGTCGTCGGCTACGCCGTCGCCATCATCGAGCAGCTGCGCACCGGGGACCGCCTCGGGGTGGTGACCGACGTCTACGTCGATCCGGGGGCCCGCGAGGTCGGGGTGGGGGAGGCGATGCTCGACCAGGTGGTCGCCTGGTGCGACGCCGCCGGGTGCATCGGCATCGACGCCCTGGCCCTCCCCGGGAACCGCATGACGAAGAACTTCTTCGAGTCGTTCGGGTTCACCGCCCGGGCCATCGTCGTCCACCGGCGCCTGCGATGACGCCGCCCCGCCCCGAGGTGTGCGTCGGGGCGGTGGCGGTCGACGGGGGACCGCCTCCTCCTGGTGCGGCGGGGTCGGGACCCGGGTCGCGGCCGGTGGTCCGTGCCCGGCGGCCGGGTCGAGGCGGGGGAGGCGCTGGCCGACGCCGTCGAGCGGGAGCTGGCCGAGGAGACCGGTGTGGTCGGCGCGCTGCGGTCCGCTGCTGGGCGTGGCCGAGCGCCGGGACGGCGACCACCACTTCGTGATCCTCGACTACCTCGTGGAGGTGGGGGAGCCCACCCCGCCGGTGCCGGGGAGCGACGCCGACGAGGCCGAGTGGGTGCCCCTCGGCGAGGTGCGGGACCGGGCGCTGGTGCCCGGGCTGGCCGACTTCCTGGCCGGGACCGGGGTGCTGCCGGGCTGAGCCGTGCCGCTCAGCGGTGGCTCAGCGGCCCTTCCACTGGGGCGCCCGCTTCTCGATGAAGGCGAGGGGCCCCTCGGCGAAGTCCTCGGTGGCCATGGCCTTGGCCATGGCGTCGACGGTGACCTTCCAGGCGGTGTCGTCGTCGGCCAGCATCCCCTCGACCACGACACGGCGGCTCTGGCGGACGGCCACGGGCGCGTTGGCGTTGATGCGCTCGGCGAGGGCCAGGGCGCCCTCGAGCGCCTTGCCCGGCTCGACCAGCTCGTTGACGAGGCCGAAGGCGTGGGCCCGCTCGGCGTCGATGGGATCGCCGGTCAGGGCCAGCTCCATGGCGACGTTGCGGGGCAGGGCCCGGGGGAGGCGGAAGAGGCCGCCGGCGGCGGCGACGAGGGAGCGCTTCACCTCGGGGATGCCGAACCGGGCGTTGCGTGGAGGCGACGACCAGGTCGCACGAGAGGACGATCTCGCAGCCGCCGGCCAGGGCGGGGCCGTCGACGGCGGCGATCAGCGGCTTGGTGCGCTCCCGGGCGGTGATGCCGCCGAAGCCCACCCCGCTTGGTCTGGAGGTCGGCGGCCTGGCCGCTGGCGATGGCCTTCAGGTCGGCGCCGGCGGAGAAGACGGGGCCCTCGCCGGCGACGATGCCGATCCAGGTGTCGTCGTCGGCCTCGAGCCGGTCGAGCGCCTCCTCCATGCCTCTCGCCACGTCGCCGTTGACGGCGTTGCGGGCCTCGGGGCGGTTGATGGTGAGGACGGCGACCCGTCCCTCCTGGCGGTACTCGACCATCGCGGCACCCTATCTGCCCGTTTGCACCGCGATCCGTGGTGGTGCCGGCCACGGACCGCGTCGGGCGCTATCCTCTACTCGGGTGAGCGACGGCGGCCACCTCCAGTGCCCGTACTGCTCCGGCTACGAGGTCCGCCGGCTGTACCTCGCCACCCTCGACGTGGACGCCTGCGACTGCCGGGCCTGCGGGGCCCGCTGGGACGAGCGGCGCAGCGACGGCACCTTCCTCGGCCGGGGGAGCCGGGCCACCGTCCTCACCCCCCGCCGCCGCTAGCCGCCGGGGTCCTCCCTCGGTTCTGGGCGCTGCGCCGCGCCTGGCGCGGGCCGCCGTCCAGAACACCCGCTCGCTCGGGCGTTCTGGTCACGTCTCCCGCTCTACGGGCGGAGAACTGACCAGAAGGCCTGGGGCTACGGCCCCTCGTCCTCCGTGGGGGAGGACGGCTCGGCCAGGTGCTCGAGCTCGTCGCCGTGGGCCACGGGGTCGCCGGGCGAGGGGACGGGGGCGTCGGGCTCCGGGGCGTTGTGCGCCGGTCCCGGAGCGGCGAGGTGCTCGAGCTCGTCGCCGTGGGGCTTCGCCTCGCCCGGCGGGGGCGCCGGCTCGGCGTGCTCGAGGGTGACCGGTCCGGGCGCCGGCGGCTCGGCGGGGGCCGGCTCGGCCGCGGGGGCGGGGCGGCTGCTCGGCGGCCGGGCGCTCCGGCGCGGCCGGGGGTTCCGGCGCCGGCTCGGGCGCGGTCGCCGGGTCGACGAGGTGGGCGAGCTCGTCCCCGTGGGGCTTCGCTTCGGCCGATGCGGGCACCGGCGACGGCTCGTCGGGCGCGGGCGGGGCGTCGGCGTGGCCCGTCCCGGCCAGGTGGGCCAGCTCGTCGCCGTGGGGCTTGGCCTCGCGCCGGGGAGGGCGGGTGGCGGCGTGCGGGCGCACCGCCGTGGGCGGCGGCGGGATGCGGACGGCCCCCCGGCCCCGGCACGGGCGGGCCCGTCGGAGGACGGGGAGGCGGGGGCCCACCGGGGCGGGTCGACGACCGGCGGCCGCCGCCCCGAGCCGCAGCCGGGGCGGGCGCGGCCACGCCGAAGCGCTCGGCCACGGCCGGGACCCGGCCGGCGTGCTTGCGGACGAGGGCCAGCAGCGGCTCGTCGGGCTCGGGCGGCGTGCCGGCGGGGACGACCGAGCGGCGCACCGGCGAGTAGGCCACGGCGTCGAGCACCGGTCAGCCACCGCTCGGACCCGGCCTCGGCGGTGAGGGCGGCACCGGCCGCCTCGGTCAGGCGCTCGGCCACCTCGGCGGGCAGCGTGGCGCCGGCGGTCGGCGGTCGGCTGGCCACCCGCAGGGCCCGCACGACGCGGCCGCCCTCGAGCGAGGTCCGGACGTCGTCCAGCCACTCCTGCTGCTCCACCGGGGCGCGCCGGTCGAGCGCCTCCCGGAGGCGGGTGGCGAGCTCCCGGGTGCGCTCGTCGCGGCTGACGTCGTCGGCGCTGACCACCACGGAGCGCAGGTCCCGCAGATCGAGGGTGTCGAGGTCGGCCACCGCCGCCTCGGCCCGGTCCAGCCACTCCGCCAGCCGGGCCGCGGGCGCGAGGTCCTCGGCCATCTGGAGGACCGGGCCCGTGGGGACGGACGGGCGCCCGTCGGCCTTCGCCGTCGGCGTTCTGCTCGTCGAGGCCGGATCGCACCGCCGGCATGCCGCCCTTCAGCAGCTGCTCGGCCACCACCCGGCGCTCCGGCGTGAGCGAGGCGAGGAAGGCGTCGCGCTGCGCCTTGCCCGGGCGGAGCTTCTTGGCCTTGGGGCGCGGCGGCGGGGGAGGGGCGGGGCGCTCGCGCCGGGGTCGGGCTGCCGGCCGCTCGCCGCCCGGGACCCGACCGGTCGCCGCCGGGACCCGACCGCCCGGGCCTCCTGCCCGGTCGGCGCCGGGACCGCCCCCACGCTCGCGATCCGGTCGACGGTCGCGATCGCGGCCACCGGGACCACCCGGCCGCCCGCCGGGCCCGCCGGGACGAGGGCCACGGTCGCCCGGCCGACCGTCGCGCCGGGGCCCGCCCCGTCCCCGTGCGGCCGGCTCGTCGGCGTAGTTGCGGGGCGGCGGCTCGGGCGGGGCGATGATCTGGATCCGCTCCGGCTCGGCCCTCGGCCCCTTCGGCGGCAGGACGTTGATGATCGTGATCCCGTCGAGGTCGAACTCGGCGTCGACCCGCAGCACGTCACCCGCCTTGGCCCCCGACGGCACCAGGTCGCCCTCGACGACCCCGCGGGGTTGCTTGGCCCCGGCGGCGCGCCAGGTCCACGTGCCGTCGTCCCGTCGGCTCGTGAGCTCGACCTCGATGCGCCGGGCCATGGCCGGTCACGGTACCCGCCGTCCCGGCGCCGTCCCGTCGCCCGCTAGGGAACGAGGGGGAGCCGGGTCCCGTGCGCCACCCGTCGCTCGGTGGCGGTGGCCTGCACCACGGCGCCCCCGTCGACGAACGTGGCGCTGTTGCTGCACCCGCCGTCGGGCACCGACTGGTAGGTCACGCGCACCGCCGGGGGCACCATCGACCGGCCGTCGAGCCCGCGCGGCCGACGGGGTCCGACCACCGCACCGCGGTGCCCGGTGCGTCACACGGCGCGAACACCTCGGACCACACCACCGGGTCGGCCAGCGCCGTGCCCGGGCACTGCAGCTCCCGCACCACGGTGACCGCGCCCGACCCCAGGTCGGTCACCTCACCGAGCCAGCGCCCCGGAGCCCCGCCCGGCGCCACCCGCAGCCGGTACGGCCCGGCGGGGGAGCCCACGCGAGGTCCCGGGTGTTGGCGTTGCCGACGGCGCTCGGCAACGCCGACGCGGTGCCGTCGCAGCTCACCGCCCCCCTCGGCGTAGCCACCCCAGTTGACCGCCGTCCCGCCGGGGTGCCAGGGGGCGGCCTGGAGGCCGAGGTGGCCACCACCGGTCCGCCGCCCGCCGTCGGTGAACGAGACCTGGAGGGCCCAGAAGTGGAGCCAGGGCACCGACGGCGGGACGAGCACCTCGACGGCTGACGCTCACCTCGCGGAGCGGCCCGGGGCACTCCCACCAGGCGTGGGCGGACGAGGCGCCGTTGGCCGAGGGGGGCAACCCCGAGGTGCGCCCCCGCCCGGCCAACGGCCCGTCCGGATCCCTACTGCGTCGTGACGACGAAGCTGGCCAGGATGCGGTCGAGCGCCTCGAAGTCCGCGTCCACGGTCAGCTGGACGCCGACGAAGACGGTGAACGACCCGTCCTCGGGTGCGGCCACGACGCCTGCGAACGAGGCGTCGCTGCCCTCGCAGCCGGTCAGCAGCTCGTAGCGCCCGGTGTAGCAGGGCGTCGGAGTAGTCCTCCCGCCCGGTGGCGTTCGGGCAGCCTTGGTCGCGCCCCACGCCGTCGAGCAACGCCGTCAGCGTGGCGTCGTTGGCGGGGAACTCCCCACCCGGCAGGCTGACCACGAAGGCGCCCGACGTGGTGAAGTTGGCGGCGAAGCCGTTGAGGTCGCCCGAGGCGATCACCCGCGGGTAGCTGGCCCCGTTGTTCTCGAGGGGCGTGCCGTCGTGGCCCGACCACGCCGTGGGCACCTCGACGCTGATGGTGTCCGAGTCGTCGGAGACGTACTCGTAGTCGTCGTACGTCGCCGCGCCGCCGGTGGCGGCTCCGGCCTCGTCCTGGATGTCGCTCCCGAGCGACTCGGAGAGCTCGAGCTCCTCGCCGCTGTTGAAGGTGCCCTGGAGGAACTCCTCCGTCTCGAAGCGCAGGACCTGCGCGGCCAGCTCGGCGTCGTCCCCCTGCGTGCGGAGGATGTCGCAGTAGTCCTTCATCGTGCCGTCGGTGGCGAGGGCGAGGCCCTCGAGCTTGGTGATGATGTCGCCGCCCTGGAGCCCGAGGTCGGCGGCGGGGGAGCCGCTCTCCACGGCCGCCACCCACACGCCGGACAGCTCGCCCTCCTCGTCGGCCACGGCCTGGCCGTTGATGCCGAGGTAGTCCACGGGCTCGCTGCTGCGCAGCTGGTCGACGGTGTCGGACAGCGTGGGCTGGCTGATGGCGTAGTACTGGTCGCTCTCGGAGTCGCCGGCGTAGTTGACGCCGACGACCTGGCCCTGCTGGTTGACGAGCGGGCCGCCCGAGTTGCCGGGGTTGATGACGGCGCTGTGCTCGACGACCGAGTCCACCGAGGCCCAGTTGGTCTCGCCGCCGGCGTTCGCCTTGGAGACGATGCCCTCGGTGAGCGTGAACTCGGGGTCGCCCTCCGGGTAGCCGGCGGCGAAGATGTCGAGGCCGGTGTCGGCCTCGGCCGGGGCGAACTCGAGGTAGGGGAAGCCGTCGCCGTCGATGTCGATGACGGCGAGGTCGGAGCACTCGGAGGTGGCGAGGATGCGGGCGTTGCGGCCCTCGTCCTCACCGCCCACGAACACCTCGAGGGTGGCGGCGCCGGTGACCACGTGGTTGTTGGTCACGGCGATGCCGTCCTCGGAGATGATGAAGCCCGAGCCGGACCCGGCGGCGTTGTCGACGAGGCCCACCTCGGGATCGGTGAACGAGCCCTGGGCCACGATGCGCACCGTGGCGGTGTCGACGTCCTGCACGTCGCTCACGAGGTCGCCGCCGCCCGCGGGCGCGGCGGGCTGTCGTCGTCGCCGCCGTCGTCCCCGCCCCCGAGGGCGAGCGCGCCGACGATGCCGGCGGCGATCAGGGCGACCACCACGACGATGGCGATGATGACGCCGCGCCCGGGGCCCGACTTCCTGGGCGGCCCGGGCGAGTAGGCGCCGCCGGGCGGCGGACCGCCGTACGGGGGCTGGCCGCCGGCCGGCGGCTGCTGGCCCCACGTCGGCGGGCCCTGCGGCGGCGGGCCCTGCGGCGGCGCCGGCGGCGGGGTGGGCGGGGGCTTGCGGCTGCCACCCCTGGCCCGGGCCCTGCGGAGGCGGCGGGGGCGGCGGCGGAGGCGTGCCCCACGACGGCGGGGGCGGGTTGGGGATGGTCGGGTCGTTGGGGCCGCCCGGGCCCGGCTGGTCCGCCACGTCGCTCTCTCTCCTCGAAAACGGGGACGTCCTACCGTAGACGTCCCGCCGAGGCGAGCCACGTAGCCTCCGACCGTGGCGGACGCCGAGCCCCCCGGGTGGGAGGGCGACGTGGTGCTGAAGGACGGGGGCACCGTCCACGTGCGCCCCATCCGGCCCGACGACGGGGCGCGCCTGGAGGCCCTCCACGGCCGGCTCTCCTCGGAGAGCATCTACCTCCGCTTCTTCAGCGCCCACCCCCGGCTCTCGACCCGGGAGGTGGAGCACTTCACCAACGTCGACCACGAGAGCCGCTTCGCCCTCGTGGCCCTCCTCGGCGACGACCTCGTCGCCGTGGTCCGCTACGACGGCTGGCCCGGCCGCACCGATGCCGAGGTGGCCCTGGTGGTCGACGACGCCCACCAGGGCCGGGGGATCGGCACCGTGCTGCTCGAGCACCTCGCCGCCGCCGCCCGCCAGCGGGGCATCACCGAGTTCCGGGCCACGGTGCTGCCGAGCAACCGGCGCATGCTGTCCGTCTTCCGCAGCGCCGGCTTCCGGACCGAGCGCCAGCTGGCCGACGGCGTGGTCGACGTGGTGCTGGCGATCGACGCCGACGAGGGGGCCGTCGCCGCCATCGACGCCCGTGAGCGGCAGGCCGAGGCCGCCTCGGTGGCGCGGCTGCTGGCCCCCACCGCCGTCGTCGTGGTCGGTCCCCCGGACGGCCTGGCCGAGGGCCTGGTGCGAGCCCTCGTGGCCGGTGGCTACCAGGGCACGGTGCACCCGGTGGCGCCCGGGGCGGCGGCCGTGGGCGGTGTGCCCGCCTGGGAGCGGGTGGCGGCCGTCCCGGGCGACATCGACGTCGCCCTCGTCGCCGTGCCGCCGGCGGAGCTGGACGCCGTCATCGACGACTGTGCCCGCCGGCGGGTGCGGGCGTTGGTGGTGCTCTCTCCGGCCCCGGAGGAGGACGGGGCCGCCCTCGTGGCCCGGGCCCGGGCCAACGGCATGCGGGTCCTCGGCCCCCGCTCGATCGGCGTGCTCAACCTCGACCCCGAGGTGCGGCTCCACGCCGCGCTCACGCCCGGCGCGGCGCCGGGGGCGATCGGCGTGGTCACACAGTCGGCCGCCGTCGGGCTGACCGTGCTGGACCGCGCCGCGGCCATGGGCGTGGGTCTGTCGACGTTCGTCGACACGGGCGACAAGGCGGACGTGAGCAGCAACGACCTGCTCCAGTTCTGGGAGGGCCACGCGCCGACGGCGGCGGTGCTCCTCTACCTCGAGTCGTTCGGCAACCCGCGGAAGTTCTCCCGCATCGCCCGGCACCTGTCGGCCAGCAAGCCCGTCGTGGCGCTCGCCCGCATCGTCGACGAGCCGGCCGTCGACGCCCTGTTCCGCCAGACGGGGGTCATCCGGGTCGACACCGTGGACGAGCTGCTCGACGTCGGCCGGTTGGCCGTCGGGGTGCCGCAGCCCCGGGGGCGCAGGGTGGCGGTGGTGGGCGCCGCCGGTGCCACCCGGCTGGCGGCGTCGGCCTGCCGCGCTGCGGGGCTGGAGCCGGCGCTGCCCCTCGTGGAGGTGCCGCTGGGCTCGCCGGCGACCGACTACGAACCGGTGCTGACCGAGGCCCTGGCCGGCCCCGTCGACGCCGTCTTCGTCGTCACCCCGCCCGACGGCCCGGGACCCGAGGTGGCGGCCGTCGCCTCCCGCCTGGCGGCGGGGGCCGACCTCCCGGTGGTGACCACCCTCCAGCCGGACGGCGGCGGGCCGGCACCGACGTTCGTCGGCCCCGATCGGGCGGCCCGGGCCCTGGGCCGCCTCGCCGCCCACGCCGAGTGGACGCGGCGCCCGAAGGGGTCCGAGCCCGGCTTCGACGTCGACGTCGAGGGCGCCCGCGCCATCGTGGCCACTGCGCTGCGTGACGCCGATGGCGGGGAGGTGGCGCTCGACCCGCTGCGGGCGGCCGAGCTGCTCCGGTGCTACGGCGTCCCGGTGGCGAGCGCCGAGCGCGTGGCCGGCGCCGAGGAGGCCAGGGCGGCGGCGGCGGCGCTGGGCACGCCGGTCACGCTGAAGGCAGGCGGCCTCGAGCAGCGGGGTCGCACCGAGCTCGCCGGCGTGGCCCTGGACCTCCAGGACCCCGACGAGGTGGCCGCGGCGTATGCCGCGGATGGCCGCCGCCCTGGGTCCGCGCCTGGCCCCCGCGGTCGTGCAGGAGATGGTCCCGGCGGGGGTGGACCTGCTGGTCGGCATCGAGCAGCACGCCCTGTTCGGGCCGCTCGTGGCCCTGGGGATCGGCGGTGCCTCGGCCGACGCCGACCGGACCGCCGGAGCGGTGGGTGCTGCCCCTGACCGACGTGGACGCCGCCGGGCTCGTCCGCTCCGGACGGGTGGCCGACCTCCTGGTGGCACCCGACGGCTCGTCCCGGGTCGACGTGGCCGGGCTCGAGGACGTGCTCCTCCGGGTGGCCCACCTGGGCTTCGACGTGCCCGAGCTGGTGGGCCTGCGGGCCAACCCCGTCATCGTCTCCCCGGCGGGCGCGGTGGTGGTCGACGTGACCGCCCGCCTGGCGCCCGTGCCGTCGCCGCCGGGCCCCGTGCTCCGGCGCCTGTAGCCCTGGCGCGCGCGCGGGGACGTGACCTGGGGCTACGGTCCCGACGTCGACACAGGGGCGATCGCCACGGGAGACCGGCCAGCGCCGGGGGTGCGCCGCCGGGACCGCCTGGTGCAGGCGGTCACCGCCGCTGCCGCCCTCGTCACGCTGGCCGCCGGCCTCGCCGGCTGCACCCCCCAGCCGCCCGTCACGACACCGTTCCCGTGGGAGACCGAGGCGCGTGCGCCGCAGGCGCGGTTCGAGGCCAACGGCGCCGTCCTCGGCGACGACCTCTACGTGGTCGGCGGCTTCGGCAGCACGTACCTCAACGCGGTGGTGCGGGCCGACCGGTTCGACACCGCCACGGACACGTGGCAGCGCATCGCCGACCTGCCGGCTCCGGTCACCCACGCTGCCGCGGCCAGCGACGGGGAGGCCCTCTGGCTCGTCGGGGGGACGGTGGGGAGCTGGCCGGTGTTCAGCTACACCGACGCCGTCCGGCGCTACGACCCCGACACCGACCGCTGGACGAGCGGCCCCCCGTTGCCGGAGGCCCGCACGGCCGGTGCGGCCGCCATCGTGGGCCGCCAGCTCCACTACGTCGGTGGGCGGGGCCTGGGCGAGAATGACGTCACCGACCACTGGGTCCTGGACCTCGACGACCCGGCGAGCTGGGAGCGCCGGGCCCCGCTGCCGACGCCGCGCAACCACCTCGGTGCCACCGCCCTCGATGGCGCCGTCTACGCCGTCGGCGGCCAGTTCGGCTCGTCGGAGCTGACGGCCAACCGCCCGGAGGTGGAGCGCTACGACCCGCTGACGGACCGGTGGACAGCGCGTGGCGGACATGCCGCTGGGCCGGGGCCACATCATGACGTCGACGTTCGTGATGGACGGGCGCATCGTGGTCGCCGGCGGGACCGGCAACGGGGCGCGGTGGCTGAGCTCCGTCGTCGCCTACGACCCCGCCGCCGACCTCTGGGCCGCCCTCCCGTCGCTGCCCGTGGCGCGGGCGGCGACCGTGGTGGGGGCGGTGGGCGGGCGGCTGATCGGCGCCACCGGGCTCGGGGGGACGGATGCCGCCACCGGTGCCGGTGCCCAGGCCCGTCACGAGACGTGGTCGGGCGTGCTCGCCGGCCGGTGGGAGAGCGGGCCACCCGTCCCGCGGGGCATGAGCGAGGTGGCCGGCGGCATCGTCGGGCGGACGCTGTACCTGGTGGGGGAGTACGACAGCGGCACCTGGGCCTACGACCTGGGCACCCGCGAGTGGACCGTGCGGGCCACCCGCCCGTTCCCCGGCAACCACCACGCCGCCGAGGTGATCGACGGCCGCCTCTACCTCTTCGGCGGCCTCGGGTCCGGCAGCTCGGGCAAGGTGCAGATCTACGACCCCGGGTCGGACACGTGGCGCCTCGGAGCCGACATGCCGTTCGCCGCCGGCTCCTCGTCGTCGGCGGCCATCGGGGGGAAGGTCTACGTCGCCGGGGGCATCGTCGGCGGGGCCACGACGACGGCGACGGCCGTCTACGACCCGGTGGCCGACGCCTGGTCGCCGCGGCGGGCGATGCCGGAGGGGCGCAACCACACGGCCTCGGGCACCGACGGCTCGAAGCTCTACGTGATCGGCGGGCGGGGACCCGGGAGCGGCGACGGGAACGCGATCGCCAACGGCTTCGCCGAGCTCCAGGTCTACGACCCGGCCACGGACCAGTGGTCCACGAGTGACGACCCCACCACCGGGCTCCGGCCGCTGCCCCAGGCCCGGGGCGGGATGGGCAAGGCGGTGTTCTCCGACGGGGAGCTCTACGTGATGGGCGGGGAGACCGCCGACGGCGCCGGGGCCACCGCCGATCGGGTCTACCGCCGCGTCGACGTCTACGACGTGGCCGCCGGGACGTGGCGGGAGGGGACCCCGATGCCGACGGCCCGTCACGGGATCTTCCCGCTGGCCGCGGCCGGCCGCGCCTACGTCCCGGGCGGTGGCACGAGGTCCGGTGGCCTCAGCCAGACCACGGTGCTGGAGGTCCTGAACCTCGGGCGGTGACGGTCACTTCGACGACACGGTGACCACGACCTCGTCGGTCCCGGTCAGCCCGGCGGCGTCGCTGACGGTGAGGCGGAACCCGAGGGTGGCGGGCCCGGTCACCCCGGACACGTCCGTGCGCAGCGAGCGCGGGTCGCGCAGCACCGCCGGCGGCCCGCTGACCTGCTCCCACTGGGCGCGGAGGGGTGGGGAGCCGGTCGATCCGCTGCCGTCGAGGGTGAAGCCGGCGCCCGACGCCACGCTGGCGTCGGGTCCGGCGGTCACCACGGGCGGGGCCAGGCGCCCGGGCCCCACCCGGAGCTCGTCCCAGCTCGCCGCGAACGGGGGACCGCCGCCGGAGGTGGCCATGATCCCCACGGCCAGCCCGGCGTCGGTGAACCACGACGCGGGGACGGCGACGGGATCGCCGACGTCGCCCGGGACGACGGTGCCCGTGGGGGAGACGCGGGCCCAGCGCGCCCGCACCGTCGCGGCGGCGGGGTCGACCTCGAGGAACAGGTCGACGTCGCTGCCGCCGGTCACGTCCGCGGGCACGGTCGCGTCGCTCGGGGTGCCGGCGACCTCGGCGGTCAGTCGGGCCGAGGGGGCGCTCCCGTTGACGGCCGCCACCTCGACGAAGTCGTCCTGGCCCCCGGTCCCCACGAACAGGCCCAGCGACTGGCCCCCTCCGGGCTCGACGCCGGCGAACGGCGCGGCGAGGCGGGTGCGCACGGTGAAGACCCCCGTGCGGGCCGGGTCGGCGTCGACGCCGAGCTGGAAGGCGAAGCGCTGGTCGTTGGCCGCGCCTCGCGCGTCTCCGGGCCCGACGGCATCCACGGTGACGAGCCCGGAGGCGCCGCCCGCGGTCATCGCCGTCGGGTCGAAGAGCGACGCGTAGTCGCTCCGGCCGTCGGACAGCAGGCCCGTGACGCCGAGGTTGAGCAGGCCGCCGGGGGAGTCGTCCTCGGCCTCCCACGTCAGCGCCAGGGAGGGCGGGGTGCCGCGACCGTCGGAGGGGTCGAGGGCGAAGGGGTCGGAGGTGTCGGGGCGCCCGTCCCCGTCGTCGTCCGGGTCGTTGCGGTTCGACACCGAGTCGCCGTCCCAGTCCGGCGGCACGTCGGCGGAGGAGCACGGGTCGGTGCCGTTGTCGAGCTCGTCGTCGTTGGAGAACCCGTCGCCGTCCTCGTCGTGCCCGCCGGCGCCGCCCTCGCAGGTCGATCCGGAGCCGCCGGCGTAGTCGTTGGGCTCGAAGGCGACGAGCCCCCCGAAGTAGTCGCTCACCCAGACGGTCCCGGGGAAGGGGCCGTCGTCGCCGACCGCGGTCACGTCGAGGGGGACGATGGCCGCCCCGGTGAACAGCGGCGTGGTGCCGAGCGGCGTCGTGCCGTCGGCGTCGAGGTCGACGCGGTACACGGTGCCGTCGAAGCTGGCGGTGAGGAGGTCGCCCGCCAGCGCGCCGCCGAAGTTGCCGGCGGTGTACTCGGTCAGCCCGTTGGTGGAGCTGGCGAAGGTCGCCAGCGCGCCGCGCTCGGCGAGGGACAGGTGGTCGCACTCCCGGGCGTCGGCCGTCGCCACGGGGTGCTGCCCGGCGCCGAAGGTGTTCGCCGCGTTGCCCCGGGTCGGGTTGGGGTGGCCGCCGTAGGAACCGGCGGTGACCCGGTGGAGGGTGTCGGCGACCGTGCCGCCCCCGTCGGCGGGGGCGTTGGTGCACGCGCCGGTCGCGCCCTCGCCCACGGGCACGTCGCCCCACCCGGCGTTGCCGCCGTTGTCGACGGTGAACAGGTGCCCGGCCCGGGTGCGGACGAGGTCGTAGGGGTTGCGGAACCCGGCAGCGTGGAGCCGCACCGGCCCGCCGGGCTCGAGCCGGGCCTGGTTCTCGCCGTCGTTCCCCCCGAAGGGGTCTCCGGGGTCGGGGTCGCCGGGGCGAGCGGGGTCGTCGAGGGTGGGGAGGTCGTAGGGACCGTTGCCGATGGCCTCGAGGTCGACGGCCAGGACGGCGGCCGACAGCGCCACCTCCGGCAGGCGGGCGAAGAGGGTGGAGGGGGCGCCGTGGTTCGTGTTCCCGCCCTGGGCCACGTAGAGGGTCCCGGTGGCCTCGTCGAGGACCACCCCGTTGGTGGCGTGGCGCTCCTCGGAGCGGGGCAGGCCCCGGACGAGGTCGTTCCGGCTCCACCCGGAGCCGTTCCACGAGAGCCGGGTCAGGACCCCGGAGTTGGTGTCGAGCCCGGTCTCGCCGACGACGTAGCCACCGGCGCGGGGATCGCTCGACGTCACGTACAGCACCGGGCGGGACGCGGTCCCGGTGACGGCCATGCCGGTGACCTGGCGGGTGTCGAGGGCCGGGTTGGGGGTGCCGTCGTCGTCGTGGTTGGCGATGAGCTGGACGGCGGTGATGCGCTCGGTCGCGGTGACGACGTAGTCGCCGGCGCCCCGGCGGTCGACCGTGAGCGCGACGACGGCGCCGTCCTGCTGGGCGGCGTAGAGGCGTCCGTCGGGCCCGAAGGCGAGCGCCGTGACGTGGGCCACGTCGGCGCCGGCCAGCGGGGCCCGCACGAAGCCGACGGGCACCGGCGGGGCCGTCTGCGCCCCGACGAGCCGGGCCGGCCCGCCCACCGCCAGCGCGACGACGAGGGGGAGGAGCCAGCGCCGCCGTCGGGTCAGTCGATCCACGCTCCTCCCGTCGCGCCGGAACACCCTGAAACCGGGCGAAGTCTCCCCCTTCGGACACCCGGGGGCAAGGATGGGGGAGCCGGGACCGCTAGGAGCGCTCGGACCGGAGGCGGCGGGCGGCCTCGACCACGGCCCGCCCGGGGCCGCCGCCGCTGGCCGCCTCGGGGCGGACGTCGACGCCGGCCAGGGCGCCGAGGCAGGCGGCGGCCGAGTCGGCCAGGGCCCGCAGGTCGTAGCCGCCCTCGAGGAAGAGGACGCGGTGGCCGGCGGGGGCGTACTCGAGGACCCGGCGGGTGAGGTCGGCGAAGTCGCCGCTCGTCAGGGCCAGGCCGGTGAGGGGGTCGCGGCGGTGGGCGTCGAAGCCGGCGGAGACGAGGAGCCAGGTCGGGTCGAAGGCGGCCACCGCTGGGGCCACCACCTCGTCGAGGGCGGCCAGGGCGACGTCGCCCGTGGCCCCGGCGGGCAGCGGGACGTTCACGGTGAGGCCCTCGCCGGCGCCGGTGCCGATCTCGTCGAGGGCGCCCGTGTAGGGGTAGAGCGGCCACTCGTGGAGCGAGACGTAGAGCACCCGGCCGTCGGCGTAGAAGGCGTCCTGCGTCCCGTTGCCGTGGTGGGCGTCCCAGTCGACGACGAGCACCCGCTCGCCCCGGTCGGCCAGGGCGGCGGCGGTGACGGCCACGTTGTTGAGGAGGCAGAAGCCCATGGCCCGGGTGGGCATGGCGTGGTGGCCCGGCGGGCGCACGACGCAGAAGGCGGCGTCGGCCTCGCCCCGGTCGAGCCGCTCGACGGCGTCGAGGCCGGAGCCGGCCGCCGAGAGGGCGGCCGCCCACGAGGCCGGGACGACGGCGGTGTCGGGGTCGAGCTGCCCGCCGCCCGCGGCGCAGAACCGCTCCAGGAAGTCGAGGTGGCCCGCGGGGTGGACCCGCTCGAGCTCGGACCGGGCCGCCGGGCGGCCGGCGACCCAGCGCAGGTCCTCGGTGACGCCGGCGCCGGCGGCGCCCTCCAGCACGGCCGTCAGCCGGCTCGGCCGCTCCGGGTGCCAGTCGCCGGCGTCGTGGGCCTCGCACGACGCACCGGTGGAGACGAGGAGGGCCACGGGGGCCAGGGTACCGAGGACCCCCTGGTCAGGACCCTCCGCCGATAATGCACGTTACGTAAAGTAAGCGGTGGGGATCCCTGGGAGGGTCTCCTGGAGCCGCTCCCCCCGGTTCTCTGGTACTCGGGCGACCGCATCGGTCGGTCGATCGCCAGAGAACGGTGCGGCCGCCGGGAGCGGCGCCGACGTGGCAGCGTGAGCCCGTGGTGACCATCGCCGACACCCCCGAGGCGCTGACGCCGGCGTGGCTGACCGAGGCGCTCGCCGGCGTGCTCGACGGCGCCGTCGTGACCGACGTCGACCTGACGCCCGTCGGCACCGGTCAGATGTGCGACAGCGTGCGCCTGCGCCTGACCTACGACCGCCTCGTGTCCGCGACCGCGCCGGCCACGGTGGTCGCCAAGCTGCCGGCGGCCGACGAGCAGAGCCGGGCCACCGGCGTGGCGCTCCGCAGCTACGAGACCGAGGTCCGCTTCTACCAACAGCTCGCGCCGGAGCTCGGCATCCGCACCCCTCGCGCCCACTACGCCGACATCGACGTGGCCACGGGGAGCTTCGTGCTCCTGCTCGAGGACATGGCCCCGGCCCGACAGGGCGACCAGCTGGCCGGCTGCACGCTGGCCGAGGCGACGGCCGCCATCGACCAGCTGGTGGGCCTCCACGCCCCCCGTTGGGGCGACCCCGCCCTGGCCGAGCTGGACTGGCTGGCACGAGACCCCGAGGCGTCCCGGGCGTTCATGCTCGGGCTGCTGCCCAACCTGTGGGCCGGCTTCACCGAGCGCTACGCCGACCGCCTCGGTCCGGAGGTGCACGAGGTGGGCGGCGCCGTCATCGGTGGCCTCGAGCGGTACATGGACGATCCCTCGCCCCGCACCGTGACCCACGGCGACTACCGGCTGGACAACCTGCTCTTCGGCGGGCCGCCCGACGTCCCGACGGTGGCCGTCGTCGACTGGCAGACCACTGCGCTCGGCAACGGCCTGTCCGACGTCGCCTACTTCGTGGGAGCCGGCCTGCTGGTCGACGAGCGCCGCCCCAACGAGGAGGCGCTGGTGCGCCGGTACCACGAGCGCCTCACCGGCGCCGGCGTCGAGCTCCCGTGGGACGACTGCTGGCGCGCCTACCGCCGGGGCACGGTGTCCGGGGTGATCATGGCTCTGGCCGCCTCGATGCTCGTCGAGCGCACGGCCCGGGGCGACGACATGTTCATGGTCATGGCCGAGCGCCACGCCCGGCACGCCCTCGACCTCGACGCCCTGGGGGCGCTCAGCGGCTGACCCTCCTCCGTTCTTTGGCCGCTGACCTACCGCTCCTGTAGGGAGAGAACCAAAGAACGCCCGGGCGGCTCTAGGCGCCGACGGGGGCCGTCGGCGTGAAGCGCACCGGGAGGGTCTTGATGCCGCCGACGAGCGGCACGCCCATCGGCTGGAGGTGCGTCGGGTCCCCCGCCGCCTCGATGTCCGGGAGCCGGGTCAGGAGCTGGCGGAACGTCACCGCCACCTCCCGGCGGGCCAGGTGGGCGCCGAGGCAGAAGTGCGGACCCGGGCCGCCGAAGCCCACGTGGTCGTTGGGCGTCGCGGCGCACGTCGAACACCTCGGGGTCCTCGAACACCCGGGGGTCGCGGTTGGCGGCGCCGTAGAAGAGGACGACCTTGTCCCCCTCGGCGAACTGGTGGTCGCCGACGGTCGTGGGCCCGGTGGCCGTCCGGCGCATGTACGTCACCGGCGACGCCACCCGCACGATCTCCTCGACGGCCGAGGGCGTGACCTTGTCGAGGTCGTCCTGCCAGGTGCGGCGCTGCTCGGGGTTGCGGGTGAGCAGGTCCATGCCGTGGCTGATGGCCGTGCGGGTGGTGTCGTTGCCGGCCACGGCCAGGAGGATGAAGAAGGGGGCGATCTCCTGGGGGGCGAGCATGTCCTCGCCGAGGTCGGTGTGGACCAGGGCCGACGTGAGGTCGTCCTGGGGCTCGGCCCGGCGCTTCTCGGCCAGCTCGCCCATGAGGTTGGTGAGCTCGAGGCCGGCCCCGATGGTGGCCTCCATGGGGTCCCGCCCGCCGAGGGTGTCCGGGTCCCCCGCCCCGAGGATCACGTTGGTGGCCTGGAGGACCGTGTCGAACTCGCTCCGGGGGATGCCCATCATGTCGCAGATGACCAGCAGCGGGAACGGCTGCGACAGCACCTCGACGATGTCGGCCTCGCCCCGTTCGCAGAAGCCGTCGATGACCTCGGTGCAGATCGTCTCCACCGAGTCGAGGACGCCCTGGAGCTTCCTCGGGGTGAAGGAGCGGCTCACGATCCCCCGCTGGCGGGCGTGGCGGGGGTCGTCCATGTTGATGAAGGAGCCGAAGAACTCGAGGAACTCCGGCGGCATGTCGACGATGGACACCGCGCCCTTGCCGGAGCAGAAGTCCCCGGGCCGGCGGCTGATCTCCACCACGTCGGCGTAGCGGGACACCGCGAAGAACCGCTCCTCGGCGTCGATCATGGGGTTGTGGGCCCGGATCTCGAGGAACGGGCCCTGCTCCCGCAGCTCGGCGAACTCGAGCATGCGGTCGGCCAGGGGCAGCTGCCAGAACTCCGGGTCGATCAGGCGGAGGGGGGTGGTCTCGGGCACGCCTCCACCTTGGCAGGCCGGGCGATGGCCCGCGCCACGACCCCCGTGCCCTCGTCCGGGCGTGCTTACATCCAGCATCCGGATCAAGGGACGTCGCAGATCATGGGCGGTGGCGCTCGCCGCCGCATCGCTGGTCCTGGGCGCCGCCTGCGCGGACGACCGGGCCGACGGCGACGACGACCTCGGCACCGGGCCGGGCACCTCCACCGCCGTCGAGCCGGCTGCGGTGGCCGCCCGCCCCTCCCCCGGGTGCGACGGGGACGCCGGGGCGCTGGCCGTCGGCGAGCAACGGGTCACCCTCGAGTCGGGCGGCACCGAGCGGTGGTACATCCGCCACGTCCCGCCGGCCCACGACGGGACGGCGCCCGTGCCCCTCGTGGTCGACATCCACGGCTACTCCGAGGGGGCCGAGGCCCACGTGGCCCAGACCCAGCTGGGGCCCTTCGGCGACGAGCACGGCTTCCTCACGGTCACGCCGCAGGGCCTGGGCGCCGTCCCCTTCTGGGACACCGAGGCGGGCTCGGCCGACCTCACCCTCATCGGCGACCTGCTCGACCACGTGGAAGAGACTGCGTGCGTGGACGAGGCCCGGGTCTTCGTGGCCGGGCTCTCCAACGGGGCGATGATGACGTCGGCCGTGGCGTGCGCCTACGCCGACCGGGTGGCCGCCGTGGCCCCGGTGGCGGGGCTGCGCCGACCCGAGGGGTGCGAGCCGAGCGCGCCGATGCCGGTCGTCGCCTTCCACGGGACCGAGGACCCGTTCGTGGCCTTCGACGGGGGGCTCGGCCCCGCCGCCGCCCGCCTGCCCGCCCCGGACGGCTCGGGGCGCACCCTCGGCGACCTCGGGGTGGGCCCCGGCGGCGGCGACCCGTCGGTCCCCGCCCTGGCGGCGGCGTGGGCCCGGGGCAACGGCTGCGAGGGCCCCCCCGAGCGGGAGGACGTGGCCGACGACGTGACCCGCGTCGCCTTCCCGTGCCCGCCCGAGGGCGACGTCGTCCTCTACCGGGTCGACGGCGGTGGGCACACCTGGCCCGGCAGCGAGTTCTCCCGCGGCATCGAGGCGGTGACCGGCCACACCACCTTCTCCATCGATGCCGACGAGGTCATCTGGGCCTTCTTCGAGGAGCACCCCCGCCCGGCCTAGATGGCGCCCTCCTTGTGGAGGTGGTGGAAGGCGGCATAGCCGGGGAGGGTGGGGAGCCAGAAGGTGAGCAGCCGGTAGCCGAGGACGGCGGCGATGGCCGCGCCCGACGCCTCGCCCAGGGCGGTGAGCCCGGCCACGAGCGCCGCCTCCATGGCGCCGAGCCCGCCTGGTGTCGGGGCCACCCCGGCGATGGCGGCCCCGCCGAGGTAGACGGCGGCGACCTGCACGCCCCCGATCCCCCCGCCGAACGCCTCCAGGCAGGCGGCCAGGGCCAGGACGTAGAAGGTCGTCGTACCCACCGAGCCACCGAACAGCGCGAGGGCACGCAACGGCTGGCGGAGGGTGCCGACGAGGCCGGACGCCGCCGACCCGAGCGGGGCTCGCACCCGGTGCCCCAGCGGGCTCCACAGCGCGATCCCGGCCACGGTGAACACGACCACGACGGCGACGAGGAGCTCCCACTTGTCGGGGAGGTGGACGTCGCCCACGCCGTTCCCGGCCAACGGCAGGAAGACGAGCATGGCCAGGATGTGGACCACGAAGCCGGCGGCCGAGTTCAGGGCCACCCCGGCCACGGCCTGGCTGCGGTCGAGACCGCAGCGCTCGAGGTAGCGCTCGCTCACGCCGAGGCCGCCCAGGCTGCCGGGGGTGAGCCGGTTGGCGAAGGAGTTGGCCAGCTGCACGAGGGTCGTCCGCCCCAGTGGCAGTCGGATGGTGACCGCGCCGAGCATCCCGACCGCGGCCATGACGTAGGTGACGGCCGACGCCAGCGCGGCCAGGGCGAACCAGCCCCAGCTCGCGTCGCGGATGGCGTCGGCCGTGCGTCCCAGCTCCCCCACCTGCGGCAGGAGGACGTGCACGGCGAGGCCCAGGGCCAGCAGGACGGCGAGCGAGCGGGGGCGGAACCGCACCAGGCGCTCGGGGGGCGCCGGCTCGGCGCCCCCGGCGGCGGCGGTGCGCACCTCGGCCAGCAGGCCGTCGCTGTGCTTGAGCCCGGCCCGGGTGGCGCCCGACAGCGCAAGGGGCTGGAGCAGGGGCACCGCCGCGGTCACCGCCTCGTCGCCCAGCACCCTCCTGGCGGCGGCCACCGAGCGCTCGGCGCCGACCAGCAGCGCGCCGGACGCGAGCAGCTCGGCCACGTCCTGGGCCAGCCGCCGGTCGGACGCGCCGGCCTCGGCGAAGCCGAAGTCGATCAGCCACGCCCGACCCGACTCGTCGAGGAGGGCGTTGGCCAGCCGCAGGTCCCGATGGGCGAGGCGGGCGCCCCTGAGCACCGCCACCTGGGCCCACAGGTCGTCGAGGCGGTCGTCGCCGAGGGCGTCGGGCCCGCCCTCGTCGAGCCCCCGTCCGGTCACACGCCGCTGGGCCAGCAGGGTCCCTCCCCCGGCCACGGGCGCCACGGTGACGATCGGCGGCGTGCGCACGCCGGCCCGCTCGGCCAGCAGGGCCAGGTACGCCTCGTGCTCGACCGCCCGCTTGGCGGTGGCGAACGGCGCCTCGTCCTCCACGGACCGCAGGCGGAGGTAGCGGAAGACCTTGAACAGGTAGTCGGCATCGAGCTGCTCGCGGCTGACCACCTTCACGAAGAGCTCCTCGCCGGTGGCGGTGGTGGCGAAGAAGGGCGTGGATCCCCGGGCGTCGACCGACGGCACCCGGACCTGCACGGCACCGAGCCCGGCGGCCTCGAGGGCGGCGGCCACCTGGTCGGTCGTGGGCCGCAGCGACGGCGCGCCGAACAGGAGATGGGTCGCGGCGCCCACCGCCCAACCGAGGGCGGCCCCGCCCAGCGCGTCGAGCGGGAGGTGGGCCCCGAGGTGCACGACCGAGAGCCCGGCCAACGCCACCCCCACCCACGTCAGCCTCCGGAGGGCGCGCGGCAGGTAGGGGGCGGCGGCCGCGGCCAGGGCAGCGGCCACGGCGGTGGTCGGCGACGGGAACCCCTCGATGTCGGTGGTGGCCCGCTCCACCACCCCGGCCACGAGGTCCGAGGGCGCCCCCCGGTCGACGAGGGTGGCGATCCCGGCGGTGAGCACCTCGGCCAGCACGCCGGCGACGAGGAGGTCGCGGGCGAGACGGGGCCGTCGTGCGGCGAGGGCGAGCACGGTGACGACGGCCACGGCGGGCAGCGAGCCGAGCCAGCGCATCGCCTCGAGGGCGCCGGTGAGGGACGAGGGCAGGTCGACCACCAGCCGGGTGAGGTCGGCCTCGAACCGGGTGACCTCGTCGCTCGTGGCGGCGAAGGCAAGGACGGCCAGCGCGGCCAGCCCGGCGGCGACGCGGATGACGTCGCCGGGGTGGCGCTCCTCAGCCGCCTCGGCCATCGGCGCGGGACGCTACCGGGGCCGGCTGCGCTGCCCCATCCAACCTTCCACGCGCCTGACCTGGTGTACTTGTGCGTTCCACACGACGTGGAGGGGAGGTGGTCGTGGATCTCAGCCGGTTGACGCTGGCGGACAAGATCATTGGTGCAACGGGGTTGCTGCTGGTGCTCGACCTGCTCTTCCTGCCCTGGCACGACATCGACCTCGGTCCCCTCGGGGTCTCCGATCACCCGCAGCGGCGTCGAGTCGCCGAACGGGTTCTGGGGCATCCTGGCGCTGCTCCTGGCCATCGCCGTCATCGCCGTCCTGGTGGTGACCCGCCTGACCACCACCCAGGTCCCCGAGCTGCCCATCCCCCTGCAACGGGCCATCTTCTTCGGCACGATCGCCGTGCTCGCGCTGCTGCTGCTCAAGCTCGTCATCGAGACCGACTTCCTCGGCTTCGGTGCCTGGCTGGCGATCCTGCTCGGCGCCGGGATGGTCTACGGGGGGTTCCTGAAGAGCCAGGAGTCGGGCGAGCCCGCAGTCGGATGGTCACCGCCTCCGCCGCCGCCACCCGCATGACCGAATCCGTGTCCCCGCTAGAGGAGTGCTTCCGTGAGTGAGCCGCAGGACCCCCAGCAGTGGCAGCCCCCGCCGCCGCCCGGTGACACGGGCGCGGCCCCGCCGCCCCCGCCGCCGCCACCGTCCTACGGGACGCCCCCGGGTGGCGGCTACGGCCAGCCGGCGGCCTACAGTTCCCCGACCCCCGGGTGGAGCGGCCCGCCGCTGGCCGAGTGGCCCAAGCGGGCGACTGCGGCCCTGTACGACTTCGTCGGCCCGTGGATCGCGGTGTGGGTGCTGTGGTTCGTCGTCGGCATCGTCTCGGACACGCTCGGCTTCCTGGTCTTCACGTTCGGCTGGATCGCTGCGCTCGCATGGGCGGTGTACAACGCCTACCTCGCAGGTCAGACGGGGCAGAGCTACGGCATGCAGCAGTTCAACATCCGACTGTTGCGCGAGAGCGACGGTCAGGTGATCGGCGGAGGGCTGGGCATCGGCCGCTTCTTCCTCCACATCGTCGACAACATCCTCTGCTACATCGGGTGGCTCTTCCCGCTGTGGGACGCCAAGAAGCAGACCTTCGCCGACAAGATCCTCTCCACCGTCGTCGTCGACGAGGGTCGCTAGGCGGGCTACAGGTCGCGGTCGGTCCGACCGATCTCCTTCTGACGACCTGGCGCGCCAGCGCCGGGATCGCCGGCGGGAGGTCGGGACGTGGACGAGGAGCGCAACGGCGATCGGGAGACCGATCCGAACGCGTGGGCCATGCCGGCCCGTCGCACCGCGGGCACCGGCGCGCCTGCCGCTCCTCCCCCGCCACCCCCTGGCCAGTGGGGCCAGTGGGGTTCCGGGCCGTCCGCGCCACCGCCCCCCGCGTACGACGGGGGTCGCCCGCGTACGGTGCGCCGCCCCACCCGGGCGGCTACGCCGCGCCCCATGGCGGCGGCTGGGCGCCCTCACCCCGCATCAACGGCCTGGCCATCGCCAGCATGGTCTGCGGGATCGTCTGGATCTACTGGCTGGGGTCGATCCTCGCCCTCGTGTTCGGGTACGTGGCCAAGAGCCAGATCGACAAGTCGCAGGGCCGTGAGACCGGACGGGGCATGGCCATCGCCGGCATCGTGCTCGGTTGGGTGGGCGTCGCCTTCCTCACCCTGTTCATCCTGCTGATGGTGCTCAGCGCCGCGACCAGCGACCCCACCACCAGCCAGTACTGACGGCCGCGCCTAGGGTCGGGCCATGGACTGGCCCATGCGCTTCGGGATCTTCCTCGCCCCCTTCCACCCCGTGGGCCAGGACCCGACCATCTCGCTCGAGCGCGACCTCGAGCTGATCGAGTGGCTCGACGCCCTCGGGTACCAGGAGGCGTGGATCGGCGAGCACCACTCCGCCGGCTTCGAGATCATCGCCAGCCCCGAGGTGTTCATCGCCGCTGCCGCCGAGCGGACGAAGCACATCAAGCTGGGCACCGGGGTGAGCTCGCTCCCCTACCACCACCCGCTGATCCTGGCCGACCGGATCGTCCTGCTCGACCACCTCACCCGGGGCCGCTTCCAGTTCGGCGTGGGCCCCGGCGCACTGCCGTCCGACGCGTTCATGATGGGCATCGACGTCAGCCGCCAGCGGGAGATGATGGAGGAGGCGTTCGAGGCCATCCTCGCCCTGCTGCGCTGCGACGAGCCGGTGACGCGGCAGACGGACTGGTTCACCCTGCGGGACGCCCGCCTCCAGCTGCGTCCCTACTCGGACTTCGAGATCGCGGTGGCGGCCCAGGTCTCCCCCGCCGGCCCCCGCCTGGCCGGGCGCTTCGGGGCGGCGCTGCTGTCGCTCGGGGCCACGAGCGCCGGCGGCTTCGACGTGCTCGGCGCGCACTGGGACACCATGGAGGAGCGGGCGGCCGAGTTCGGCACCGCCGTCGACCGCCGGCGCTGGCGGCTGGTCGGACCGATGCACATCGCCGAGACCGAGGAGCAGGCCCGGAAGGACGTCGAGTTCGGCCTCGCCGACTGGATCGGGTACTTCCGGGAGGTGGCGGCCCTGCCCATCGCCCCCGAGACCGACGACACCACCGAGCTGGTCGACGCCATGAACGCATCAGGCATCGCCGTGATCGGCACGCCCGACCAGGCGGCCGAGCAGATCCAGCGGCTGGTCGACCAGTCCGGGGGGTTCGGCACCTACCTGTTCATGGCCAACGAGTGGGCCGACCGCGAGGCGACCAAGCGCTCCTACGAGCTCTTCGCCCGCTACGTGGCTCCCCGCTTCGCCAACAAGCTGCCGACGCTCCAGGGCTCCCGGGACTGGGCCGCGGCCAACCGCCCCCAGTTCATCGGCGAGGCCATCGGCGCCATCGGCAAGGCCATCACCGACCACCAGGCCGAGCGCGAGGCCAAGTCGTCGACGTCGGGCTCCGCCGCCTCCTAGCCCTCGGCCCGACTCGCCTCCGCCAGCGGCTGCGTTCTGGACGCTCAGCCGCGCATAGGGCGGTCCAGCGTCCAGAACCGAGGAACCGGGCTCAGTAGCGGGCGCTGGGGGCTTCGATCGTCTCGGCCGCCTCGTCGCGTTCGGGTTCGGGGTGGGGCCGGGCGTCGAAGGTGGGGATCAGCGAGCGGGCGGCCCGGGCCTCGTCGAGGCGGCGCACCGGCGTGGTCCGGGGGGCCTGGTGGTCCTCGTCGCTGGCGCCTTCGGCGATGCGGATGAGGGCGTCGGCCAGCGCCTCGAGGGTCTGGGGGCTCTCGGTCTCGGTGGGCTCGATCATCAGGGCCTCGTCGACCACCAGCGGGAAGTACGTGGTGGGCGCGTGGAAGCCCTCCTCGAGCAGGCGCTTGGCCACGTCGATGGCCTTGACGCCGGCCGCCTTCTTCAGGGGCGTGGCCGACACGACGCACTCGTGCATGCACGGGCGGTCGAAGGGGATGGCGTACGACCCCCGCAGCCGGTCCCGCAGCCAGTTGGCGTTGAGCACCGCCGCCTCGGCCACCCGCCGCAGCCCGTCGCCGCCGTTGGCCAGGATGTACGAGTAGGCCCGGGCCAGCGCCAGGGCGTTGCCATGCCACCCGTGCACCCGCCCGATGGACCGCTCGGGCGTGCTCCACGCGAACCCGCCGTCGTCCGTCCGCACCGGTTTCGGCCCGGGCAGGAAGGGCGCCAGCCGCGCCGACACGGCAACCGGGCCGGCGCCCGGGCCGCCGCCGCCGTGGGGCACGGCGAAGGTCTTGTGCAGGTTCATGTGCACGATGTCGAAGCCCATGTCCCCCGGCCGGGTGACGCCGAGGATGGCGTTGAGGTTGGCGCCGTCGTAGTAGAGGAGGCCCTTCACCTCGTGCACCGCGGCGGCGATGGCGGCGATGTCCTCCTCGAACAGCCCGAGGGTGTTCGGGTTGGTGAGCATGATGCCGGCCACGTCGTCGTCGAGGACCCGGCGCAGCGCCTCGAGGTCGACGCACCCGCGATCGTCGCTCGGCACCGTGACGGTGGTGTAGCCGCCGAGCGTCACCGAGGCCGGGTTGGTGCCGTGGGCCGAGTCGGGGATGACCACCTTCGACGGTGACCGCCCCTGCGCGGCGTGCCACGCCCGCATCAGGAGCAGGCCGGTCAGCTCGCCGGCCGCGCCGGCGGGCGGCTGGAGGGTGATGTCGGCCATCCCGGTGACCTCGCACAGCGACTCGCCCAGGGCCACCAGCAGCTCGATCCAGCCGGCGGTGAGCGAAGCCGGCGCGGCGGGGTGGACGTCGGTCAGGCCGGGGAGCGACGCGGCGTCGTCGCACAGCTTCGGGTTGTACTTCATGGTGCAGGACCCGAGGGGGTAGGCGCCGAGGTCCACCGAGTACTGCCGGGCCGAGAGGCGGGTGAAGTGGGCCACCAGGTCGCGCTCGGACACCTCGGCCAGCGGCAGCGGCTCGTCGGCCAGGTGCTCGGCCGGGACCAGCTCCTCGGCCGACCACTCGGGCAGCGCCGTCGTGCGGAACGACCACGCCCGCCGGCCCGGGGCCGACAGCTCGAAGACGGTGGGTTCCTCCTCCCGCCCCAGCAGCGGGATGCTCGTGGCCCGGCCACCGGCCGCCGGCCGCGTCATCGGACCACCTTCTGCATCGCGTCGGCGTAGGCCTCGATCTCGGCCCGCGTGCGCCGCTCGGTCACGGCCACGAGCAGCCCGTCGCCGCCGTACTCGGGCTCGAGGGGGATGCCGGCCAGGAACCCCTCCTCGGCCATGCGCTCGACCACGGTCGCGGGGTCGAGCGGGAGGCGCACGGCGAACTCCCGCAGGGTCGGTGCTCCCGCCAACGGCTCGATCCCGTCGATGCCCAGCAGCGCCTCCCGGGCGAAGCGGGTGCCGCGGGCGCACCGCAGGGCCAGCTCCCGCAGCCCCGAGGTCCCGAGCCAGGACAGCTGGAGGGCACAGGCCACGGCGATCAGCGTCTGGTTGGTGCAGACGTTGCTGGTGGCCTTCTCCCGCCGGATGTCCTGCTCCCGCGTGCGCAGCGTGGTCACGTAGGCGCGACGGCCGTCGACGTCGACGGTCTCGCCCACCAGCCGGCCCGGCACCCGACGGACGTGCTCCTGGCGGCACGCGAACAGACCGAGGTAGGGGCCGCCGAAGCTGAGGGGCGTGCCCAGGGGCTGCCCCTCCCCCACCACCACGTCCGCGCCCTGCGACCCGGCGGTGCGCAGCAGGCCGGCGGCCACGGGGTCGACGCACACCACCAGCAGGGCCCCGACCTCGGTCGCGACTCGCCGGGCCTCGGCGATGTCCTCGAGGCAGCCGAGGTAGTTGGGCGAGGACACGACGATCGCCGCCGGTGCGGGTCCGGCGATGTCCCCCACCACGGTCCGGCCGTCGGTCAGGGGCAGGTCGACGATCTGGTGGCCCGTGCCCACCGCGAAGGTGCGCAGCACCTCCCGCCAGCGGGGGTTGACCCCCTGGCTGACCCAGAGGCCCGCGCGACCGTTGGTGGCCGCTGCCGCCAGGTTGCCCGCCTCCACCAGCGCGGTGGCGCCGTCGTACAGCGAGGCGTTGGCGATGGGGAGGCCGGCGAGCCGGCCGATCAGCGTCTGGTACTCGAACAGCGCCTGGAGCACGCCTTGCGCCACCTCGGGCTGGTACGGCGTGTAGGCGGTCACGAACTCCGAGCGGAAGGCCACCCGCCGCACCGCGGCGGGCACCTCGTGGTCGTAGGCCCCGCCGCCGGCGAAGCAGACGAGGTCGCGGCCGGTGGCGTTGGCGTCGGCCAGGCGCTCCATCTCCGCGGCCACGTCGGGCTCCCCCATGCCCGGGGCCATGTCGAGGGGCCGGGTGAGGCGCAGCGCCTCGGGCACCACGGCGAACAGCTCATCGAGCGACGAGAGCCCGAGGCGGCCGAGCATCTCGGCGATCTCGGCGTCGGTGTGGGGGACGAAGGAGGTCATGGGCTCGGCGGGGTCGGGGCCACGAAGGGCGGGCGGACGAGGGAGCCGGGAGCGGGCGTACCCCGGAGGTCGACGGTGACGACGTCGCCGTCCTCGAGCCCGGCGGCCGTGTCGACGAAGGCCAGCGCGATGCCGCGCTCGAGCATCGGCGAGAAGTTGCCGCTCGACACCACGCCCACGTCCCGATCGCCGGCCCGGACCGCCTGCCCCTCCCGGGGCGGGCGCCGGCCGTCGAGCACGATCCCCCGGAGGCGGCGGGCCACCCCCCGCTCCTTCTCGGCCTCGAGGGCCTTGCGCCCCCGGAACTCCGGCTTGGACCACGCCACCACCCAGCCGAGCCCGGCCTGGAGTGGCGTGATCCCGGGGCCGAGCTCGTGGCCGTGGAGGGGCAGGCCCGCCTCCAGCCGCAGGGTGTCGCGGGCCCCGAGCCCGGCGGGCGAGATGCCGGCGCCGACCAGGGCCTGCCACACGGTGGCGGCCGCCTCGGCCGGGACGGCCAGCTCCACCCCGTCCTCGCCCGTGTAGCCGGTGCCCGCCACGGGGCACGGGCAGCCCAGCACGTCGACGGTGGCCACCGCCCGTCGCTCGACGGCGGCGGCCTCGGGGGCCACCGCGGCCAGGCGGGCGCGCGCCTCGGGCCCCTGCACGGCGAGCACCGCCCGCTCGGCGGTGACGTCCTCGCCGCCGATGGCCGACCGCACCCGATCCGTGTTGGAGGCGTTCGGCATCACGTCGAAGCGCTCCGGCCCCACCCACCAGACGATGAGGTCGTCGAGGACCGACCCGTCGACCTCGTCGAGGAGGTGGGTGTACTGCGTGCGCCCCGGGCCGATGCGCCCGAGGTCGTTGGTCAGCGCCTCCTGGAGGAGGCCCTGCGCGTCGGGGCCGGTGACCCGCACCGTGCCGAGGTGGCTGACGTCGAACACCGCGGCGCCCTCCCGGCAGGCCCGGTGCTCCGCCAGCGTCCCGTCCGGGTACGACAGCGGCATCTCCCACCCCCCGAAGGGGACCATGCGGGCCCCGGCCGCCCGGTGGAGGGCGTCGAGGGGGGACGAGCGCACCCGGCGAGGCTAGCCAGCCGCCGGGACCACGGGATCCGCCCCCGCCCCCGCCTGCTCGGGGGGCTCGAGGCCGAAGCGGGCACCCAGGTGCTGGTAGTCCCGGGCGTAGAGGATCTTCAGGTTGACCTCGGGGTGGAGCTCGCGCAGGCGACGGACCTTGCCGTTCTTCCGGGTCACCAGGGCCTGGCGGAGCGTGGTCAGCTCGATGAAGAGGTCGAAGTCCGGGAGGAAGAAGTCGGGGGTGAAGGCCCGCCGGGCGCGACCGTCGGGATGGCGGTCCAGCACGAAGGTGCGGGGCTCGTACGCCCAGCGGACCCCGTAGAAGTCGAGGAGCTTGGCGAACTGGCGCTCGGCGTTGTGGGCGAAGCGGATGCGATCCGCCTGGCCCACGGGGTCAGCGAGCCGCAGCCCGGCTGCCGGCCGAGGGGTGGGCCGACCGGTCGGCCGGGGGCCGGTCGGCCGGGGACGGGAGCTCGGTGATGGCGGCGTCGACCTCGCCCACCACCCCCGCCAGCGGCACGATGTTGAGCACGCCCTGGCCCCGCCGCAGCAGGTCGACGATCTCCTCGCCCGTGTGGGCCAGGACCGAGCCGCCCCCGTCGATGACGAGGTTGGCGCTGGCCACGTCCTCCCCCAGGTTGCTCCGCAGGTACTCGATGGCCTTGCGGGCGGACTGGAGCGAGACGCCGGCGTCCAGCAGGCTCTTGACCACCTTCAGCTCGAGCAGGTCGCGGTAGCTGTAGCGCCGCTGCGAGCCGCTCCCCTTGGCGTCGGCCACCGAGGGGCGGATCAGGTCCGTCCGGGCCCAGTAGTCGAGCTGGCGGTAGGTGATGCCGACGATCGAGCACACCTGTGGCCCTCGGTACCCCTGCTCCTGCATCGTCGCCATATCCGAGCGCCTCCCAGCGGAACTACACCCATGGAACTACGCCACTGTAGGGCGGCGGCGGCGACGGCGTCAACGACGCCGGCGACTACCCGAAGTCGTCGGGGTTGACCTGCTCGATGAACTGGCGGAACTCGTCGACGATCTGCTCCTGCTCCTCGGCCTCCCCCGTGACCGGGTTGGCGGCGTCGTCGAGCACCTCGGTGCTGGCGAAGATCGGCGCGTCGACGCGCACCGCGAGGGCGATGGCGTCGGAGGGACGGCTCGAGACCCGGCGGACCTGGCCGCCGGTGCGGAGCTCGATCTCGGCGAAGAAGGTGCTCTCCCGCAGCTCGGTCACCACCACCCGGGGCACGGTGGCCCCGAGGCTGGCCAGCAGGTCGCGCATGAGGTCGTGGCTCATGGGCCGGGGGGTGATGACGCCCTCGAGGGCGAGGGCGATGGCCTTGGCCTCCTCCGGCCCGATGTAGATGGGGAGCACCCGTCGGTCGCCGCCCTGCTCCCGCAGGAGGACGACGGGCGTGTTGGCCGGCAGCTCCAACCGCACGCCGAGGAGCTCCATCTCCACCACGTCGAGCACCCTACCGCCCGGCCTCTCGCGGCAAGCACGGTGCCGAGGCCCGGTTCAGCGGCCGTAGAGCTCCCCGAGGAGGGCGTCCGGATCGGCCCGTAGGGCGGCCAGGTCGGCGGCCGCCACGAGGGGGAGGTTGCGGTAGCGCTCGGCGTGCCCGAGCCCGTAGCCGACGAGGTAGTCGTCCTCCACGGCGAAGCCGACCCACCGCAGGGGCACCGGCACCACGCGCCGGCGGACCTTGTCGACCAGGGCGCACACCTCGACCGAGCGGGCGCCGCGGCGGGCGAGCTCCCCGAGCAGGTACGTGGTGGTGAGCCCCGTGTCGACGACGTCCTCCACCAGCACGACCGCCCGGCCGGCCACGTCCAGGTCGAGGTCCTTGACGATGCGGACCCGGCCGGTGCCCTCGACGTACGGCGAGACGGCCAGGAAGTCGACGACGGGGGCGATGGTCAGCGCCCGGGCCAGGTCGGCCAGGAAGGGGACGCTCCCCTTGAGCACGCCGACGAGCACCACGCCGTCCTCGTGGGCGGCGGACACCTCCCGCCCGAGCCGGGCCACGCCGTCCCGGAGCTGCTCGGGGGTGAGCAGGACCCGGCCCGCTCGACGCGCCGCGCTCAGAGCGAGCGCCGACAGGCGGGAGCTCGGGACAGCTCAGCTCGGATCCTCGGTGGCGAAGCCGCCGAGGAGAAACGGGTCTCGCGGAACGGGCGACCTACCAGCACACCCGCTCAGGTCGGACCGAAGTGCTCGCGCAGGGAGGACCGCAGGAGCGCCGTGCGCAGCGAGGCGCCGAGCTCGACCAGCTCGTCGAGCCGGGCAGCGGCGGCCCGCCGGGCGGCCGGGGTGCGCTGGCGGGCCAGCGGCAGCACGAGCTGCTCGTAGAGACCTGCCTCGCGGGTGGCGGCGGTGAGGTAGGCCCGGAGGTGCCGGGCCTCGATGCCGTGGCGGGCGAAGCCCCCGGCGGCCCGGGCCACCTCGAGGGCGTCGCGGTCGTACTCCACGGCGCCGGCCACCCGCCGGCCCGTGACGAGGCCGAAGCGCTCGAGCTCCCGGAGCAGGTCGAGGTCGATGCCGGCGGCCGCCGCCAGCTCCTCGGCGGTGCGGCGCCCGGCGACGACCGCGTCCCTGTCGTCGGGAGCGACGGGCGCGGCCGGCCCCGCGGGCGCGGGGACAGGCGCCGACCGGGCCGGTGCCGGGGCGGGAGCGGGAACCGGTCGGGCCCCCACCGCCGCCGGCTCGGGGACGGGCCGGGGCGCGTCGGCCGGCTCGGTCAGGTCGATCGGCTCGCCCGACGCCACCGGGGTGGGCACCTCGCCCCCGGAGCGGGCGAGGCGCTCGCGGATGACCCGCAGCGGCAGGAAGTGCTCCCGCTGCTGGCGCAGGATCCAGCGGAGGCGGGCGATGTCGTCGTCGTGGAACTTCCGGTACCCGGAGGGCGTCCGCTCGATGTCGAGCAGGCCCTGGCCCTCGAGGAAGCGGATCTTCGAGATGGTGATGTCGGGGAACTCGTCCTTCAGGAGGTCGAGGACCTCGCCGATCGACCGCGGCCGCTCGCCCACGGGGGCGCTCACCGCCCCCCGCCGTGGGCGACGAAGACGAGCTTGAAGCGACCGATCTGGAGCTCGTCGCCGTTGGCCAGCTTGGCCTCGTCGATCCGCTCCCGGTTGAGGTAGGTCCCGTTGAGCGAGCCGGCGTCGCGCACGCGGTAGCCGTCGGGCCCGCGGACGATGCTGGCGTGGCGGCGGGACACGGTCACGTCGTCCAGGAAGATGTCGCTGTCCGGGTGGCGCCCGGCGGAGACCTCCTCGCTGTCGAGCACGAAGCGCGACCCGGCCCCCGGGCCTCGCTTGACCACGAGCACCCCGGCACCCTCGGGCAGGTCGTCCAGGCCCACCGTCACCTCCTCCTCACCGCCGGTGTCGGCGTCGACCGGCGCGAGGGTCAGCGTGTGGTCCTCGCCGCGGACGTCGAGCGGGGCGCCGCAGGACGAGCAGAAGTTGGCCCCGGTGGGGTTGCGATGCCCGCAGTTGTTGCAGAAGACGTCCGCCACGGTCGTCCGCTCCTAGCCGTCGACGAGCTTGCGGTAGCCCTCGGCGTCGAGGAGGCCGTCCAGCTCCGTGGGGTCACGGAGCTCGAGGACGCACAGCCACCCGTCGCCGTAGGGGTCCTCGTTCACGCGCTCGGGGGCGTCGACCAGCTCGGTGTTGACCTCCACCACGACGCCCCCCACCGGGGCGTAGATGTCGGACACCGACTTGGTCGACTCCACCTCGGAGAACGACGTCCCGGCGGCCACCTCGGTGCCGACGTCGGGCAGCTGCACGAAGACCACGTCGCCCAGGGCGTCCTGGGCGTAGTCCGTGATCCCCATGCGCACCCGCCCGTCCTCGAGCCGCGCCCACTCGTGGTCCTTGGAGTACCGCAGCCCTTCGGGGACGTTCACGGGCGGCAGGTTAGTGGCGTCGCCGGTGCCCGCTCATCGGTGCACCGTGCACTCCTCGGACCGTCCCGTCGACGTGGGCACCGATGAGCGGCCGTCGCTGGCGCTCCGGCAAGGGCGCTGTGCTCGTCGGTTCGCTCGCAAGCTCGCTCACGGGTGACCGGGAGACGGTCAGGGCCGGATCAGGCGGCGGATGCGCCGCACGTGCTCGGACGCCCGGCGGCGGGCCTCGCCCCCGGAGCCGGCCTCGGCCCACACGTGGGTGACGGGGAGCTCGGGGTCGGGCAGAGCGAGCACCCAGCCGTCGTCCTCGAGCTCCTTGACCCCGTCGATGAGCACCAGCTCGCCGGTGGCCTGCTCCATCAGCTGGCGCATGACGCCACCCTTCTGCTCCCACGGCGTGGCCACCGTCTCGTGCACCACGTGGGCCCGGGGCAACCCCGCGGCGACCTTCGACAGCGGCGTCCCGGTGGTGGCCAGCAGCTCGAGGAGCTTGGCGAAGGCGGCCATGGCGTCGTAGGCGGGCAGGAAGGCGGGGTAGATGAAGCCCCCGTCGGGGCTGGCGGCGAGGGCGACGTCGTCCGAGAGGGCGGCAGCCATGAGGGCCGGGGTGGCCACCTTGGTCCACACCACGTCGGCCCCGGCGCCCCGGGCCACCTCCTCGGCCGCCGAGGTGACGGTGACGGGCAGGGCCACGCGGCACCCCGGGGAGTCGGCCGCGACCAGGGCGACGGTGGCCAGCAGGGCCTCGTCGTCGGACAGGACGCGGCCCTCGTCGTCGATGACGGTGATGCGCTCGCCGTCGGGGTCGAAGACCACACCGAGGCTGGCGCCCGAGGTGCGCACCAGGTTGCCGACGTTGATGGCCGCCGCTCTGCGCTGGAAGCTGATTGTCCCCGAGGTCGATGCGTAGGGGTTCACCGCGAGCACGTCGGCGCCGAGCTTCGACAGGACGTTGGGCATGACGAAGGCGGTGGTGCCGAAGGCGTAGTCGACCACCACCTTGAAGCCCCGACCGCGAACGGCGCGGATGTCGACGGCCTCGGTCAGCGCCGCCGTGTACAGCTCGATGGCACGAGGGGGGAAGCCGATGTCGCCGATGTCCTCGGGGAACACCCGGCGGAAGTCCTCCCGGGCCAGCAGGCGCTCCACCTTCCGCGTCCCCGCTTCGGAGAGGTCGACGCCGAGGTCGTCGAAGAAGCGCAGGACGACGGACTGGGCGTCGCCGGCCACCAGGCGCACGGTGATGCCGCCCTGCGACTGGTGGGAGCGCACCTGGAACCGGGTGGTGGGCACGGGGGCCACCTCGAGGTCGTCGACGTTGACCCCGGTGGCGTTGAGCCCGGCCTGCACCGCCCGCTTCAGCATCCGGCCTGCCCGGCTGGAGTCGCGGCGACGTGGTGACCGTGCTTCCCTTCTTCAGGGTCGACCCGTAGGCCATGGCCACCCGGCTGGCGAGCTCGGGGGTGATGTCGACGTTGGCCAGCCCCACCACCCCCTCGGGGCGGAACAGGGAGCGGGCGCCGCGGGTCTCCCACACCAGCGAGGTGTTGACCACCGCGCCGGCGTCGACGGTCTTCGACGGGTACACCTTCACGGCCGAGGTGAGCACCGCCTGCTCGCCGATGAAGCACTCGTCCCCCACCACGACGCCGTCCTCGCAGCGCACCCCTGCCCGCAGGTCCGACGAGCGGCCGATGACGGTCCCCCGCAGTCGGGCGCCCTTCCCGAGGTAGCTGTTGTCGTGGATGACCGACCGTTCGAGGTCGGCGTCGGTGCTGACCATCACGTTCGACCCGAGGACGGTGTAGGGCCCGAGGCGGGCCCCGGCCTCGACCCGGGTGTTGCCACCGACCACGACCGGTCCCTCCAGCCGCGCGTCGGGGTCGACCTCGGCCCCCTCCCCCAGCCACAGCCCCTCGTTCAGGCGGAAGCCCGGGATCTCGACGTCGACCCGACCGTCGAGGACGTCGCGGTGGGAGCCCATGTAGGCCTCGAGCGTCCCCACGTCCTCCCAGTAGCCCTGGCACACGTGCCCGTCGAGGCGGGCGCCGGCCTCGAGCAGCGACGGGAACACCTCCCCCGAGAAGTCGACGGGGCGGCCGGCGGGGATGGCGTCGAAGATCTCGGGCTCGAGCACGAAGATGCCGTTGTTCACCGTGTCGCTGAACACCTGGCCCCAGCCGGGCTTCTCGAGGAAGCGCTCGATGGACCCGTCCTCGTTGGTGATGACGATGCCGAACTCGAGGGGGTTCTCGACCGCGGTGAGGCCGATGGTGGCCAGCGCCCCCCGGGCCTCGTGGGCGGCCACCACCTCGGAGAGGTCGATGTCGGTGAGGACGTCGCCGGAGATGACGAGGAAGCGCTCGTCGAGCTCGTCCTTCGCGTTGCGCACCGAGCCCGCCGTCCCGAGCGGCGTCTCCTCGGTCGCGTAGCTCATGCGCACGCCGAACTCCGAGCCGTCGCCGAAGTAGCTGCGGATGTTGCTGGCCAGGAAGGCCACGGTGACGACGATCTCGTCGAAGCCGTGGCGGGCCAGCAGCCGCACGATGTGCTCCATCATCGGGCGATTGGCCAGCGGCATCATCGGCTTCGGCTGGTTGGAGGTCAGCGGTCGCAGGCGGGTGCCCTCGCCGCCGGCCATGATCACGGCCTTCACCGGGCCCGCCCCTCGGCCAGTGCGCGACGGGCGAGCGGCACGTACCCGGCGGCGGCGATGTAGCTGAAGATCAGGCCGGGGATGACGCACACCCACGCCAGCACGCCGGCGAGGTCCTGCCACCCGAGGTCCGACGCGTGGCTCCCGAGGAACAGGGGGTAGGCGCACAACAGGCCGAAGGTGCCGGCCTTGCCGAACCACGTGACGTCGATGCGGCGGGCGCCCATCACGGCGAGCACGATGGTGGCCCCGCCGACGAGCGTCTCGCGGACGATGGTCAGCACGCCGATCCAGACGGGGACCGAGCCGTCGATCATGATGCCGATGACGCCCACGGCCAGCAGGAGCCGGTCGGCGAGGGGGTCGAGGACCTTGCCCAGCGTCGACACCTGGTGGAAGTGGCGGGCGACGTAGCCGTCGACCCAGTCGGTGGCCCCCAGCACGGCCAGCAGGTAGGCGGCCGACGAGCGGTCCTCCTTGCCGAACAGCAGGTACAGGAACAGCGGGATGCAGCACAGCCGCACCAGCGACACGACGTTCGGGATGGTGAGGATGCGGTCCGTGTCGGCCGGCGCCAGCTGCGCCGGATCCTCCAACGGCTGGGTGGTCAGGGCGGGAGCTGCGGGCGGGTCCCCTGCCGAGCGCGTCCCCCGGTCGGCCATCGGCTCGGAGTGTACGGCGGCGCCCTCCCCGGGGCCGGCTGCCGCTGGACGCGCGCCCATTCGTGGGATCATGTCCGTGATGTCCGGCCTGGGCCGCTGGGCGGCGGGAGTGGGGGTGGTGGGGGCCGCGGTGCTGGCCACCGCCGGCCCTGCGGCCGCTGCCGACCACACCGTCGCGCTGCTCGGCGACTCCCTGCTCGGCCAGATGGCCGAGGAGGTCCAGCCGCAGCTCGAGGCCGGCGGCTGGCGGGTCGTGCTCGAGCACGTGAACGGTTCGGGCGCATCCGTCGGCAGCCTCGTCAACCAGCCCTACGACTGGACCACCGAGGTGGCCCGGGTCGACCAGGCGGAGGACCCCGAGGTGCTCGTCATCGTGCTGGGCACCAACGACGCCGAGCCCGTGAACGCCGGGGAGCCCTACGGACCCGACATCGACCGCATCCTGGCCGGGACCGACGCCCCCCGCATCTACTGGGCCGACTGCTCGCAGCACACGGGGGTCCAGGCCCGCAACGACGGCTGCGCGCTCATCGCGGGTGCGTTGTTCGACGCCAAAGGGCGACGGCCGGAGCTCGAGGTCCTCCCCTTCGACGCCGAGGTGGCATCGGACCCCCAGCACTCGGCGGGCGACTCGGTCCACCTCAGCCAGTGGGGCCAGGACGCCTTCGCCTCCCTGGTGAACCGCTTCGTCGGCACCGCCCCGAAGTAGCCCGGGTCGGCCCGCTCGACTGGGCCCGACCACCCCGCGCACGGGGCCACGGGCGGGCCGTGCCGTCATCGAACTGCTCGCGAGGGTCCGCCCCGGTCACCCCAAATGTCGGTATTGTCACCCTCCGTGATCCGCGTCCGGAGGCGGCCATCGACACGACGCCGGTGAGCATCCAGGACAGCGCCTTCGACGACGCTGCCTGCGCACTGCTCGTGGTCGGGGGGAACGGGCGGATCCTGCGGGGCAACCGCGCGGCGGCGCGCCTCGCCGGCCGGGCGGTCGACGCCCTCGAGGGCGAGCTGGTCGACGTCGCCTACCCGACCACCGCCGGGGGCCGGGCGTTGGGCGAGCTGGTCGGCGAGGCGGTGGCCGGGACCGAGCCGGTGGGCCGTGAGCTCACCGTGCTGGCCACCAGCGGGCAGCTGCACCTCGTCCAGTGGACGGCGGCCCCCACCGCCGCCGGCGCCGTGGTGGCCGGGGTCGACGTCACCAGCGCCCACGAGGTCACCGCCGAGCTGGCCCACCAGGCCCTCCACGACCCGCTGACCGGGCTGCCCAACCGGGTCCTGCTCCGCGAGCACCTGGACCACGCCCTGCGGCGCCTGGACCGCCACGGGGGCGAGCTGGTCGTGCTCTTCCTCGACCTGGACCGCTTCAAGGACGTGAACGACACCCTCGGCCACGCCGCCGGCGACCGGCTGCTCGTCGCCCTGGCCGAGCGCCTGCGCCGGGCGCTCCGCCCGGCCGACACCGTGGCCCGGCTGGCGGGCGACGAGTTCGTGGTCGTGTGCGAGGACGTGGACGACGGTCCGGCGGTGGCCGAGATCGCCGACCGGCTGCTGGCCGCGGTCGAGCAGCCGTTCCGCATCGACGGGGTGGACGCCCGGGTGAGCGCCAGCATCGGCGTGTCGTCCGTGCGGGAGGCCGGGGCCGACGCCGACCGCCTGCTGCGCGAGGCCGACGCGGCCATGTACTCGGTCAAGGAGCGTCGGGGGCGGCGACGCCGCCCCGCCCCGACCGCCGGGCGCACGCCCCGGCTCAGCCCGTCCGAGCTGCGGGACGCCTTCCGGGAGGGGACGCTGTCGCTCGCCCTCCAGCCCCAGGTCTCGTTGGCCGACGGCCGGCTCGACGCGGTGGAGGCCCTCGTGCGGTGGCGGCACCCCCGGTTGGGCCCCCTGCCGCCGGCGACCGTCCTGGCCTCGGCCGAGGCCGGGGGCCGGGCCCTCGACCTCGGGCAGGCGGTGCTGGGCGCCGCCCTCGCCCAGGTGGCGTCGTGGGGCGAGGCGGCCCGGGCCGCCGGCCGGCAGCCTCCGCCGGTGGCGGTGAACCTGTCGCTGGCCGAGGTGGCCGACCGGGACCTGCTGCCCACCGTCACGGCCGCTCTCGATGGCGCCGGGGTGGAGGCGGGGGCGCTGCGGGTCGAGGTGTCGGAGGCGGCCCTGGTGGCCGAGCCCGCTCCCGTCCTGCGGGCCCTCCGGGCCCTGCGCGACCTCGGGGTGGGCACGACCCTCGACGACGTGGGCCGGGGCCTGGCCGCCCTCGAGGCCATGGGCGAGCTCCCCGTGCAGGACCTGAAGGTGGATCGCCCGTGGGTGTGGGCCGCCTCCCGCCCGTGGGCCCCGGGCCACGGCGTCCTGCGGTCGGTGACCCGGCTGGCCCGGCGGCTCGGCGTCCGGGTGGTGGCCGAGGGCGTCGAGGCCGAGGACGAGCTGGCCGCCGTGGTCGAGGCGGGGTGCGACGCCGCCACCGGCCACTGGTTCGCCGCCGCCCAGGACGCCGAGGTCATGGCCCAGCTCGTCCGGGCCGACCTCCGCTGGTCGACCGGCTGACCCGTTCTCGCCTGCAGAACGGTGCGGAAACCGCCCCGTTCTGCAGGCGAGAACGCAGGCGGTTCACCCCCCGAAGTCGCCACCCCCGAAGTCGCCGAAGTCGCCGCCGCCCATGTCGCCGCCCCCGACGTCCCCGAAGTCGCCCCCACCGCCGTCCCCGAAGTCGCCGGCGTCGCCACCGCCGTCGCCGCCGTTCCCGCCGCCGTCGTCGTCGGAGCCCCAGCCGCCGCCCCAGCCCCCGCCGAGCAGGGAGCCGAGGGCGAAGCCGGTGAAGAGGTCGCCCCCGAGCCACCCCCCGCCGTACCAGCCACCGCCGTAGCCGGCGTACCCGGGGCGCCCGTCGTCGGCCACCACGACCGGGGGCTCCCGGTTGGGGCCGGGCACGGTGAGCTCGGGGGGCGGGTTCGGGGGCGTGCGCCCCTGGGTGACGGCCCGGGCGCGGGCCATGGCGTAGTGGCCCTCGTCGAGCACCCGTTGCACCCGCCCCGCCTCGGCGAGGTCGTCCACGTGGCCCAGCGCGGCCTCCGCCCACCGGTACCGGCGCACGGCTTCCTCGTAGTCGGCGCGGGCGTCCTCGTGCAGCGCCACCGCCGGCTCCAGCGCCAGGACGTCGTCGGCCAGGACGGTCAGCGACGGGCGCAGCTCCTCCCGCGCCGCGAGCGCCGCCCGCCGGCGCGCCTCCGCCCGGCGCCGGCGGGCCACCACCAGCCAGGCGATGCCCCCGACCACCACGACGACGAGCAGGACCACCAGCACGGGCGAGGTGCCGGCCTCGTCCCGCTCCGGCTCGTCCTCGGGAGCCGCCACGGTGCCCCCCTCCGCCGCCGGGGCCGTGCCCGGGGCGCCTTCGGCGGCCGCCACCCGGAGGTCGTCGACCAGGGCGTCGAGGGTGGCGGCCACGCCCGCCGTGGCGTGGGCCTGCAGGGCGGCGTCGGCCAGCTCGTCGGCGGTGGCGATGAGGTCGCTGGCGGCCCAGAGCTCGTCGCCCACCACCACCACGTAGGTGCCGGGCACGCCGACGTCGCCCCGCAGGTCGCGCAGCACCTCCCGGGGCTCACCGGCGGCGTGCGGCAGCACGGCCACGAAGACGGGCGTCCCCGCCGCCTGCACCCGTCCTCGCAGGTCGCCGGCGTCGTCCGGCGGGAGCATGGCCTCCGCCGTCGGGTCGACGTAGACGGGGTCCTCCCGCAGCGCGGTGGCGGCGTCGTCGGCCGGGGCCGCCGCCAGGAGCACGACGAGGAGGAGCGGGACCGCCCTAGTCCAGGGGATCCGGGGCCCCCTCCTCGATGGCCTCGGCGCCGGCCGGGGACAGGCCCCCGAGGGCCTCGTACACCACCCACTCGGCCAGTCCGGCCAGGAACCGCACGAACGGCACGTCCCACCTCCCACCGGGGACGAGCGTCCCCGTGCCTCGGCCCCCTGCCGTGTTTCGCCCATACTGCCCCCTCGCCGGCGGGGGCAACCCACAGGTCGCGGTCAGCTGTGGGCGGCCTCGGACTGGCGACCCTCGGCCACCGCTCCCACCAGCGTGGCGCAGAAGGCGGGGAGGTCGTCGGGCTTCCGGCTCGTCACCAGGCCCCCGTCCACGTGGACCTCCTCGTCCACCCACGTGCCGCCGGCGTTGCGGATGTCGGTTCTGAGGCTCGGCCACGACGTCAGCGTCCGACCCCGGACGACGTCGGCCTCCACCAGGGTCCACGGGCCGTGGCAGATGACGGCCACCGGCTTGCCCGCCTCCATGAAGGCCCGGACCAGGGCCACGGCCGCCTCGTCGGTGCGCAGCTGGTCGGGGTTGGCCACCCCGCCGGGCAGCACCAGGGCGTCGTAGTCGTCGACGGACACGTCGCCGGTGGTGCGGTCGACGGGGAAGGTGTCGGCCTTGTCGAGGTGGTCGAAGGCCTGGACGGTGCCCGCCTCGGGGGCGACCAGGTGGGGCTCGCCGCCGGCGGTCCGGACGGCCTCCCAGGGCTGCTCGAGCTCGACCTGCTCGACGCCCTCGTTGGCCGTCATGAACGCCACTCGCCTGCCAGAGAGGGATGCCATGCGCGGGGGCCTACCCGATCCCCGCTCCGGGCTACACCGCCTGGATGACGCCCCGCATCGTGGCGGCGTGGGGATCGCACACGAAGTCGTGCTCCCCGGGCTCGGGGACGGTGAAGCGCAGCGTCTGGGTGACGGGCCCGGCCTCGATCTCGGTCTTCGCCTCGCCGCCGCGCAGGGCCACGCTGAGGTTGTGGCCGATGCCGTCGTCACGGTTCTCGATGGTGGCCGTGACCTCCTCGCCGGCGGGGACGACGACGCGCTCGAGGTCGAAGCGCAGGTCCTCGGCGACGATGGTGAACTCGGTCACCGGCTCGTCCTCGGTGCCCACGCGCTGCTCGCCCCCGCCCCCGCCGCCGTCGTCCCCGCCGCAGCCGGCGAGGAGCAACCCGAGGACGGCGACCAGCGCGGCGAGCGCGGCCGGGGGGGAGCGGCGCACCAGGGCAGGGTGGCGCGTCGCCGCGCCGAAGGCCAAGCCGCGTCGCTAGCGGTGCGGCGAGAAGTCGGGGGGGCGCCGCTCGTTGAAGGCGGCCACGCCCTCGCGGGCCTCGTCGCTCCCCCCGAAGAGGTCGAGGGTGTCCCACGCCATGGTCCCGAGCGCGGCGGCCGACTCGCTGTCGGCGTTGAAGGCGTGCTTCAGCACCTTGAGCGCCGTGGGGCTCTTGGCCAGCAGCTTGTCGGCCCACCGCCGCACCTCGGCCCGCAGCTCGGCGGCGGGGACCACGCGGTTGACCAGGCCCCAGCGCTCCGCGGTGGCGGCGTCGTACTGCTCGCACAGGAACCAGATCTCCCGGGCCCGCTTCTCCCCCACCACCCGGGCCAGGTAGGTGGTGCCGAAGCCGGCGTCCCAGCTGCCCACCCGGGGTCCGGCCTGTCCGAACGTCGCGTGCTCGGCGGCGATGGTCAGGTCGCAGACGACGTGCAGCACGTGGCCACCGCCCACGGCCACCCCGTTCACGGCGGCGATCACCGGCTTGGGGATGTCGCGGATCGTGCGGTGGAGGGCCTCGACCTCGAACAGCCCCGTCTCGGTGGGCCCGTAGTCGCCGGTCTCCTGGCGCTGCTTCTGGTCACCCCCGGCGCAGAAGGCCTTGTCGCCGGCGCCGGTGAGGGCCACCACGCCGACCGAGCGGTCGGCCCACGCCGCCTTGAAGCAGCGGATGAGCTCGTCGACGGTCCTGCCCCGGAAGGCGTTGTAGCGCTCGGGCCGGTCGATCGTCACCCACGCCAGCCCGTCGTCCGCCTCGTAGGTGACGTCGGTCAGCTCGCTCAGCTCCACGGGACCGCGGAGGCTAGTGCCACGGCACGAGTGGCAGGGTGGCCACATGGGCCCGGTGGTGCTCTTCCTCCCCGCTGCCGACGAGGCGGCGACCGTGGGCACCGTGCTGGCTCGCGCCCCTGCGTCGGTACGGGGCCGGCCCGTCGTGCGACTGGTCGTCGACGACGGCTCCGTCGACGGCACGGGCGCGCGGGCGGCAGCGGCCGGGGCCGACGTGGTGCGCCTCGAGCCCCAGCAGGGCCTGGGGGCGGCGGTGCGCCGGGGGCTGGCCGAGGCCGTGGACCGGGGCGCCGACGCGGTGGCCTTCTGCGACGCCGACGGCGAGTACGACCCCGCCGAGCTGGAGCGCCTCGTGGCCCCCGTCCTCGACGGACGGGCCGACTACGTCGTCGGCTCCCGGTTCGCCGGCGGGGAGCGCCGGATGCTGCCCCATCGCCGGGTCGGCAACGCGCTGCTCACGGCGGCGTTGTCCGTGGTGGCCCGCCGGCGGATCAGCGACGGCCAGAGCGGCTTCCGCGCGCTCTCGCCGGCGGCGGCCGCCGTCGCCGAGATCGTCCACGACTACAACTACGCCCAGGTGCTGACCCTCGACCTGCTGGCCAAGGGGTTCCGCTACCTGGAGGTGCCGATCAGCTACGACCGTCGCCGCCACGGCCGCTCGTTCGTGCGCGCCGGCCGCTACCTCCGCCACGTCGTCCCCGCCGTCGTCCGGGAGGTCCGCGCCACCTGAGGCTGGGGAAAGCCGTTAGGTCAGCTTTTCTCCCTGGCAACGGTTCCCCTACCCTCCCGGACGTGCGCGTGCTGGTGACCGGCGGAGCGGGGTTCCTCGGCGGGGGTGTCGCCGGCGCCCTGCTGGCGGCCGGGCACGAGGTGCGCGTGCTCGACGACCTCTCGACGGGACGAGCCGACGTCGTGCCGCACGGCGCCGAGCTGCGGGCGGGCGACGTCGCCGACCTGACGACGACCTCCGCCGCCGTCGCCGGCTGCGACGCCGTCGTCCACCTGGCTGCCGCCCGCGCCGTGCCCCGCTCGATCGTCGACCCCCTGGCCACGGACCGGACCAACACCGGCGGGACGCTGACCGTCCTCGAGGCGGCGCGCCGGGCCGACGTGGGGCGGGTGGTGCTGGCGTCGTCCTCGTCGGTCTACGGGGACCCCGACCAGCTGCCCACGCCCGAGTCGGCGCCGCTGCGGCCCCGCTCGCCCTACGCCGTCAGCAAGCTGGCCGGCGAGCACTACGCCCGCGTCTTCGCCGAGGTCCACGGGCTCGAGACGGTGGCGCTGCGCTACTTCAACCTGTACGGGCCGGGGGCCCGGGCCGACGTGCCCTTCGCGCTGGCCGTCCCGAGCCTGGTGGCCGATCTGCGCGAGGGGCGGGCCCCCGAGCTGCACGGCGGCGGCGCGCAGCGTCGCGACCTGACGTTCGTCGAGGATGCCGTGACCGCCACGCTCGCCGCCCTCGCCGCTCCCGCCGAGGTGGTGACCGGCCGGGCCTTCAACGTCGGCACCGGCCGGACCACGAGCATCGTCGACGTGCTGGCGCTGCTCCAGGCCGTCCTCGGCACGTCCCTGCCGGCGGTCACGACACCGGCCCGCCCGGGTGACGTGGCCGTCACCTGCGCCGACACCTCGGCCACGGCGGCCGCCCTCGGCTTCCGCGCCAGGGTCGGTCTCGAGGACGGCCTCCGCCGCACGGTGGCCTCGGTCCCCGCCGCCATCTGACGGCGGTCCCCGCTCCGCCCCACCCAACTCCACTCTGTGCGCAGAAGGGTCCAGCACCTGAGCCCCGATCGCGCGAAGAACGTCCCTCGAGGACCATCGCCGCCCTGATTGCGAACGGCGTCCGGCGCGACCCATACTGAGGATCGTTCTCATTCCCGTTCTCCGGAGTGGCCGTGTCCCGGATCCTCGCCGCCACCGTCGTGGCCCTCCTCGCCGTGGCCGCGTGCGGCGGCGAGGACGGTGGCGACGGGAACGGCCGGGCCCGGGTGGTGGCCAGCTTCTTCCCCCTGGCCGAGCTGGCCGAGCGGGTCGGGGGCGACGCCGTCGAGGTCACCGATCTCACCCCCGCCGGCACCGAGCCCCACGACGTGGAGCTGGCCGCCGACGAGGTCGACGACCTCCTCGACGCCGACCTCGTCGTGTACCTCGGGGGCGGCTTCCAGCCTGCGGTGGAGGACGTGGTCGACCAGCGCGACGGGCGGAGCACGGACGTGCTCGACGCCGTCGGCGACGGCGACGACGAGGACCCCCACGTGTGGCTCGACCCCACCCTGCTGGCCCGGATCGTGGACGCCGTGGCGGACGAGGTGGCCGAGGTCGTGCCCGATGCCGGGGCCGACGTGGCCGAGCGGGCGGCGCGGTACCGCGGCGCAGCTCGAGGAGCTCGACGCCGAGCTGGCCGATCGTCTCGACGACTGCGAGCGGGACCTGGTCGTCACCGCCCACGACGCCTTCGGTCCGCTGGCCCGCCGCTACGGGCTGCGCACCGAGGCCATCACCGGCCTGTCCCCCGAGGCCGAGCCCGACCCCGGGCGTCTGGCCGAGCTGGCCGACCTGGTGGACGAGGAGGGGGTCACCACCGTGTTCACCGAGGAGCTCGTGGCCCCGGACGTGGCCGAGGCCCTGGCCCGCGAGGCGGGCGTGGGCACGGCCGTCCTCGACCCCGTCGAGGGCCCGTCGGACGGCGGGTACCTGGCCGCCATGCGCCGCAACGGTGACGCCCTGGCCGAGGCCCTCGCGTGCCGGTGACCCCGAGCGCCACACCCGTCCTCCGCGCCGACGACGTGCGCTTCGCCTATCGCGGCGAACCCGTCCTCGACGGGGTCACGTTCTCCGTCCGCCCCGGTGCGTTCGCGGCCCTGGCGGGGCCCAACGGCGCCGGGAAGTCGACGCTCCTGCGGATCCTCCTCGGCCTGCTCCGGCCCCACGCCGGCCGCGTGCAGCTGCTCGGGGTGCCCCCCGGCGACCTCCGCGACCGCTGGCGCGTCGGCTTCGTGCCCCAGCGATCGACCGTGTCGGCCGACCTGCCGGCCACCGCCCGGGAGGTCGTCGCCACCGGCCGCCTCGCCCGCCGCGGGTGGTGGCGTCGCCTCGGGCCCGACGACTGGCGGGCGGTCGACCACGCCCTCGAGTCGGTCGACCTCGCCGGGTTGGCCGAGCGCCGCGTGGCCGAGCTGTCCGGCGGTCAGCAGCAGCGGGTCCTCATCGCCAAGGCGCTGGCCAGCGAGCCCGAGCTGCTGGTCCTCGACGAGCCCGTCGCCGGGGTCGACGCCGCGTCGCAGGGGCGCTTCCGCGACGCGCTCGGTGCACCTGGTCCGTGAGCACGGCGCCGCCGTCTTCCTCGTCAGCCACGAGCTGGGGGCGGTGGCCGACGACCTCGACCGGGTCCTGGTCCTGCGGGGTGGGCGCCTGGCCTTCGACGGCCCGCCGGCCGAGCTGGCCGCCACCGGGGTGAGCCTCGGCGTCCACGCCTCGGACCTGCCGCTGTGGTTGGAGGGCCTGTGATCGCCGCGCTGCCGCTGCCGTGGCCGTTCGAGCGGGAGTACATGCAGCTCGCCCTCGTGGCCGGGCTGGTGGTGGGCACCTGCGCGCCGCTCATGGGCACCTTCCTCGTGCACAAGCGGCTGTCGCTGATGGGTGACGGCGTCGGCCACGTGGCCTTCGCCGGCGTGGCCGCCGGGCTGCTGCTCGACGTCTGGCCGGTGTGGACGGCACTGGTGGCGGCCGTGGCCGGGGCCGTGGCCGTCGAGTGGTTGCGTTCCCGGGGCCGGGCCAGCGGGGACCTCGCCCTGGCGCTGCTCTTCTACTCCGGCATCGCCGGCGGGGTGGTCCTGACCGGACTGGCCGGCTCCCTCGACGCGGGGACGCTCACCTACCTCTTCGGCTCGATCCTGACCGTGGAGGCGACCGACGTGTGGACGGTGGTCGTGCTCGGGGCCGTGCTCCTGGCCACGGTGGCGGTGGCGTGGCGACCCCTGCTGGCCGTGGTGCTCGACGAGGAGGCCGCCCGGGTGGCGGGACTCCCCGTCGACCGGCTCAACCTCGTCCTGGCCGCCCTCACCGCCGTGACCGTCGTCGTCGGCATGCGGGTGGTGGGCGTGCTCCTCGTCGCCGCCCTCATGGTCCTGCCCGTCGGCACGGCGCAACGGGTGGCCGGGTCCTTCCGCGCCACCCTGCTCCTGGCCGCGGCCGCCGGCGCCGCCAGCGCCGTGGTGGGCCTGGCCGTGGCCCGGCAGTGGTCGCTGGCGCCTGGGGGCACCATCGTCCTCGTGGCCGCCGGGCTCTTCCTGGCGACGGCGCTGGGACGCGGGCGGGTGCGTCGACCGGCGCTCGCCGCCGGCCCCCGCCTGCCCTGACCGCTGCCGTCTGGGCAGATCTCGACCCGCGGGCCGGGTCAGGATCTGCCCGAACGGTGAGCGCCGCCGCATCGCGGGGTCGGGCGGAGACAATGGCCTCGTGGTCCCCCCCGCCGCCGCCGAGTAGCGCGACGCCGCGTGGACGGGCTGCTGGTGAGCCTCGGCGTCGTGTTCGTCGCCGAGCTGGGCGACAAGAGCCAGCTCATGACCCTCGCCTTCGCCGCCCGCTACCGACTCGGGCCGGTGCTCCTCGGCATCACCGCGGCATCGGCGGTGGTCATCGGCATCTCCGTCCTCGTGGGTGCCGCCATCGGCGACGTCCTGCCCACCGACACCGTGTCCGTGCTGGCCGGCCTGGCCTTCCTCGGTGTCGGCGTCTGGACGGCGCGGGGCGAGGACGAGGACGAGGAGGCCGACGAGGCCACCGTCGTGCGGCGGTCCGGTTCGACCGTCCTCGCCGTGGGCGGTGCCTTCTTCCTCGCCGAGCTCGGGGACAAGACGATGCTGGCCACCGTCTCGCTCGCCACCAACCACGGCCTCCTGGGCACCTGGCTGGGGGGGACGCTCGGCATGGTCGGCGCCAACCTGCTGGCGGTGGCCGGCGGACGGGCCCTGGGGACGCGGCTGTCGGCCCGCGCCGTGCGGCTCGGCGCCGCCGCCCTCTTCGTCGTGTTCGGCATCGTGTTGGTGGCCGACGGCCTCACGGGCTGAGGACGGCGCGCACCTCGGCGGCGATCTGGACGTCCTCACGGGCGGCGACCACGAACACCGGGACGGCCCCGCTCACCCCGATGTCGGCGTCGGGGACCGCCTCCCGGTTCCGGTCCACGTCGAGGGCGAGGCCCAGGAAGCCCAGCCCCCCGACGACGGCCGCCCGCACCACGGGCGAGGCCTCCCCCACCCCACCGGTGAGGACGAGGACGTCCACGCCACCGAGGGCGGCGACCATGGCGGCCACGCCGGCCCGGGCCCGGTGGCCGTAGACGTCGAGGGCCAGCACCGCCTCCGGATCCCACTGCTCCGCCCGCTCGACCACCTCGCGGAGGTCGGCCGTGCCGGCCAGGCCGAGCACGCCGGCGCGGTGCTCCAGCCCGTCGGTCAGCTCCGTCGCCGAGAGGCCGGCGTGGGTCTGGAGCCACAGGAGCAGCCCGGGGTCGACCGTGCCCGACCGGGTGGCCATGACCAGGCCCTCGAGCGGGGTGAACCCCATGGTGGTGTCGACGCTGTGGCCGCCCGCCACCGCTGCCAGCGAGGCGCCGGCGCCGAGGTGGCAGCTCACCACCCGCAGCGCGCTCGGCCGGCCGCCCGGTGAGCTCGGCGGCGCGGCGGGCGGCCCAGGCGTGGGACAGCCCGTGGAAGCCGTAGCGGCGCAGGTCCCAGCGCTCCCGCCACTCGGGCGGGAGGGCGTAGGTGGCCGCCGCCGGCGGCAGGGTGGCGTGGAAGGCCGTGTCGAAGCACGCCACCGCCGGCACGTCGGGCATGACGCGCGAGGCGAGGGCCAGAGCCGCCAGTGCCGGCGGCTGGTGGAGCGGGGCGAGGTCGGTCAGGGCGGTGAGCTCGCCGACGAGGGCGTCGTCCACCGCGGGCGGCAGCCGTCCTGCGGCCGCCGTGCACCACCCGGTGGCCCACGGCGTCGGCCGGGCCCAACGCCCGGAGCGCCTCGATCACCTCGTCGTCCTCCACCCGCCCGCCGTCGGCGACGAGGTCGGTCCGGGCGACGACCCTGTCGTCCTCGTCGAGGAGTCGCAGCTTCAGGCTGCTGGAGCCGGCGTTGACGACGAGGATGCGCACCGGGGGTCCCTAGCCGGGCCAGCCCCAGTCGGTGACCTCGGGCAGGTCCTCGCCGGTCACCCGGGTGTGGGCCCGGGCCCGGAGCCGGCGGTCGACCATCTCCTGGCGCAGCGACGCGCTGGGCCGGTCCGAGCCCCGGGACCCGGTCGAGCACGTCCATCACGAGGTGGTACCGGTCGAGGTCGTTCATCATCACCATGTCGAAGGGCGTCGTCGTCGTGCCCTCCTCCTTGTAGCCGCGCACGTGGATGTTGTCGTGGTTCGTGCGCCGGTAGCACAGGCGGTGGATGAGCCAGGGGTAGCCGTGGTAGGCGAAGATCACCGGCCGGTCCCTGGTGAACAGCGCGTCGAACTCGGCGTCGGACAGCCCGTGCGGGTGCTCGGAGTCGGGTTGCAGGCGCATGAGGTCGACCACGTTCACCACCCGGATCCTTCAGGTCGGGCAGGGCGGTGCGGAGGATGTCCACCGCCGCCAGCGTCTCCAGGGTCGGCACGTCACCCGCGCAGGCCATCACCACGTCGGGGAGGCCCCCGTCGTCGTTGGAGGCCCACGGGAAGGTGCCGATGCCCCGGGTGCAGTGGAGGACGGCGTCGTCCATGCCCAGCCACGTCGGGGGCCGGCTGCTTGCCGGCCACCACCACGTTCACGTAGTGGCGGCTGCGCAGGCAGTGGTCCATGACCGAGAGCAGGCAGTTGGCGTCGGGCGGCAGGTAGACGCGGATGATCTCCGCCTTCTTGTTGACCACGTGGTCGATGAAGCCGGGGTCCTGGTGGGAGAAGCCGTTGTGGTCCTGGCGCCACACGTGGCTGCTCAGGAGGTAGTTCAGCGACGGCAGCGGCCGGCGCCACGGGATGGCCCGGGTCGTCTTCAGCCACTTGGCGTGCTGGTTGAACATCGAGTCGATGATGTGGATGAAGGCCTCGTAGCAGTTGAACAACCCGTGCCGGCCGGTCAGGAGGTAGCCCTCCAGCCACCCCTGGCACAGGTGCTCGGACAGCACCTCCATGACCCGGCCGGAGCGGGCCAGGTGGTCGTCGCCTGGCGCCAGCTCGGCCTCCCACACCCGGTCGGTCGCGGCGAAGACGTCGTCGAGGCGGTTCGAGGCGGTCTCGTCGGGGCCCATGATGCGGAAGTTCGACGGGTTGGCGGCCACCACGTCCCGCAGGAAGGTGCCGAGCTGGCGGGTGGCCTCGGCCCGGACCGCCCCGGGCCGGGTCACCTCCACGCCGTAGTCCCGGAAGTCGGGCAGGTCCAACGTGGCGATGACGGCACCCCCGTTGGTGCGGGGGTTGGCGCTCATCCGTCGCCGGCCGACGGGGGCGGCCTCCCGCAGGGCGGCCACGGGAGCGCCCGTCTCGTCGAACAGCTCCTCCGGCCGGTAGCTGTGCAGCCACTCCTCCAGGGCCCGCAGGTGCGCGGGGTTCTCGTGGATGGCGGCCAGCGGGACCTGGTGGGCCCGGAACGTGCCCTCCACCTGCACGCCGTCGACCACGTCGGGCCCCGTCCAGCCCTTGGGGGTGCGCAGCACGACCATCGGCCAGGGTCGGCGGACCGTGGCGCCCTCGTCGCGGGCGGCCAGCCTGGATGGCGACGATCTCGTCCAGGGCCTCGTCGAGGGCGGCGGCCAGGTGCTGGTGGACCGACGGGGGGTCGTCGCCGGTGACGAGCAGCGGGCGGTGGCCGTAGCCCTCGAGGAGCGACACGAGCTCGGCCTCGGGGAGGCGGGCCAGCACCGTGGGGTTGGCGATCTTGTAGCCGTTGAGGTGGAGGATGGGCAGGACGGCCCCGTCCGCCACCGGGTCGAGGAACTTGTTGCTGTGCCAGCTGCCCGCCAGCGGCCCGGTCTCCGCCTCGCCGTCGCCCACCACGCAGGCCACCACGAGGTCGGGGTTGTCGAAGGCGGCGCCGTAGGCGTGGGCCAGCGCGTAGCCGAGCTCGCCGCCCTCGTGGATGGAGCCGGGCACCTCGGGGGCGACGTGGCTGGGGATGCCGCCGGGGAACGAGAACTGGCGGAACAGCCGGGTCATGCCCGCCTCGTCCAGGCCCACCTCCGGGTAGACCTCCGACCAGGTGCCCTCGAGCCAGGCGTTGGCCACGATGGCCGGCCCGCCGTGCCCCGGGCCGATGACGTACATGCAGTCGAGGTCCCGGGCCCGGATGACGCGGTTCAGGTGGGCGTACAGCAGGTTGAGGCCGGGGGTCGTCCCCCAGTGGCCGAGCAGCCGGCCCTTGACGTGCTCGGCCCGCAGCGGCTCGCGGAGCAGGGGGTTGTCGAGCAGGTAGATCTGGCCGACGGCGAGGTAGTTGGCCGCCCGCCACCAGGTGTCGAGGGCGGCCAGCTCGTCGGCGTCCAGCGGAGCGGTCATCGGGCCCTCCCTGGGGGCGGTCGGGGGTCTCACTGTGGGTCATCGAGCGCCGCCGGCGCCACCCGTGCGAGGGTGCTCCCGTGAACGAGGTGCACCTCCAGCTCTGCGGCGGGGACGAGTGGGCCGAGGCCGTCGAGCGCTACATCATCCCGTGGACGCTCGAGGGTCTCGACCTGGGGGACGACGTCCTCGAGGTGGGGCCGGGCCCCGGTCGCACCACCGACGTGCTGCTCCGCATGGCGCCTCGCCTCACCGCCGCCGAGGTCGACCCGGACCTGGCCGCCCGCCTCGCCGAGCGCCTGGCCGGGACCGCCGTGGAGGTGGTCCGGGCCGACGCCACCGACATGCCGTTCGCGACGGGACGGTTCAGCGCCGCGCTGTCGTTCACCATGCTCCACCACGTCCCCTCGGCCGCCCTCCAGGACCAGCTGTTCGCCGAGGTGGCCCGGGTGCTCCGGCCCGGCGGCTTCCTGGCCGGGGTCGACAGCAAGGACAGCGAGGAGTTCCGCGCCCTCCACGAAGACGACGTGTGCGTGCCCGTCGATCCCGACGGCCTGGCCGAGCGGCTGACCCGGGCCGGGTTCGCCGACGCCGCCGTCGAGGTCAACGAGTACGCCGTGCGCTTCCGCGCCTCGCGCTGACGCCTAGCGACCCGCTCGGTCGTTCTTTGGTTCTCTCCCTACCGCTGGTGTCGGGAGAGAACCAAAGAACGGTCAGTCGGGCAGGGCGCGGCGGGGCGGGCGCACCTCGAGCACCGCGGCCGCGACCGCCAGCCCGGTGACCAGCGCCAGCCCGGCCCGCACCGCCGGGGCGGCCAGCTCGTTGGGCACGACGGCGTGCCACAGGGCGGGCAGCTGGAGGGCGGCCCACCCGCCGAGGAGCGCCACCGCGCCGAGCACGAGGACCTGGCGCCACCGCCGGAGCCCCGGCACCAGGGCGGCGCCGGCCGCCACGGCGGCGGCGGCGGGCACGACGACCACCAGTGCGTTGCCCCCCGAGCCGGCGGGCTGGACCGACCAGCTGCCCCACCCGAGGGTGGCGGCGACGGCGGCGGCGCCGAGGGCGACCAGGGCGGCCAGCGACGCCGGGTGGCGCCTCCGGTCCACGGCGAGCACGGCGACGAGGGCGGCCACGCCGAGGGCGGCGGCCGGCACGGGGACGGGCTTCGGCAGGGACACGAGCTCGCCCTCGACCACCACCCGCCCGCCGTCCACCTCCAGCGTCAGGGCCCAGGTCGACCGGTCGGGGTGGTCGTCGCCCATCCAGTGGATGCGGTGGTCGTGCCAGGCGTAGGTGCCGTCGTCGGCCACGCGGTCCCACCGGGGCCGGGCCTCGCGGTCGGCCTCGGCGGGCACGTCCGCGTCCCCCTCCCGGTCGCCGTTCACGTAGGTCGCCGGCGACCGGCGGTTGACCTCCACCACCCCGTCGGCCCGGAAGCGCAGGTACGGCTCGCCGCCGTAGCCGGGGACGGCCGCCTCGTGGCCCCGCTCGAGGGTGAGCTGGAGGAAGGCGTCGCCCCCCACCACCTCGATGTCGGCGCCGGACGGCGCCGGGCGGACGTCGACCACGCGGGAGCGGGCGTCGGTCGGACCCGCCGGGTCGGCCGCCGCCGGTCGGGGCGCGAGCACGGCCGTCCCGAGCCCGAGGGCCGTCAGGACGGCGAGCCGGAGCCCCCGCCGGCGACGGGTCATGGTCAGCTGGTGCCCGGCCCCGGCGTCGGGCGGCGACGGGCCAGCAGCGCCCCCAGGGCCACCAACAGGCCCACGGCGCCCAGCACGATGCCGGCGATGCCGAGGGCCTTGGCCGAGTCGGCGTCGTCCTCCACGTCGGAGAGATCGGCGGCCGACTCGTCGGTGCCGGCTGAGGCACCGGTGTCGTCGGTCGTGTCCGCGGTGGCGCCCCCGTCGGTGTCCGCCGCGGTCAGCTCCAGGACCGGCGCGGGCCGCTCGGGCTCCTCGCCCCCGGGCGGCGTCTCCTCGATCCACGCCACCTCCTCGCCGTCGCTGTAGGTCTGCACGGCGGGGAACGACAGCGAGTCGGCGTCCTCGGGCAGCGGCCCGGCCGACACCACGAACCGCTGGAACTGCCCCGCCCCGATCGAACCGCCCGACCAGATGATCGACGAGACCGCCTCGGTCAGCTCCTCCCCCTCGGCCTCGACCGGCTCCTCGAGGGCCTCCCGCTGCACGTCGACCGTCCACCCCGGGACCGGCTCGACGCTGACGAAGGCCAGCGGGGCGTCCTCCGGCATCGTCACCTGCACCGAGGTCGTGGTGGCGTCGTCGCGCTCGTTCGGGACCGAGAAGGTCAGCGTGGCGAAGCCCCCGGGCTCGGCGTCCGGGGCGGTCACGCTGACGTGGGCGCCGGCGGGTGAGGCGAGCAGCACGACGGCGCCGGCGGCGGCGGCGCCGGCGGCGAGGGTGCGACGGATCATGACAGGACGGTCCTCTCGGTCGGGGAGCTGTGGGCTAGCGGATGGGGACGGTGGTCTCGGTGCGCACCTCGTCGGTGGCCGTCAGCCGCACGCTGACCTCGAGCTGCCAGTCGCCGGCGGGGAGGAGGTCGACGTCCTCGGCCGACCAGTGGTCGGGGCCGGCGGGCTCGAGGGGGATGGCGATCGGCCCGATGCCCTGCTCCGGCAGCGTCGCCTCGGCGGTGGCCTCGAGCGGCTCCGCCCCGGTGGTGAAGTGCAGGTACACGTGGACGTCGTTGCGACCCGCCTGGCCGGGGTCGACGGTCACCTCGATGTGGGCGTCCTCGGCGGAGAGGGTGGCGGCGAACGGCTCGGCGTCGGCCGTGGCGGCCGGGGCGGTGTTCACCAGCAGGGCGGTGACGGCCAGCACGACGACGGCCACCCCCACCTCGATCCCCACCGACCGGCGCATGCGCTGGACCGTGTCGGCATCGGGGTCGGTCAGGGCTGCGCCCGGGCCGACGGGGTAGCCGGCCACGGGCGAGGGCACCCACAGCCGCCGGCGGACCACGGCCCGGTTCAGGGCCCCGAGGGCCACGAGGCCGACGAAGAGGAAGGTCTTCAGCAGCAGCAGGCGGCCGTAGGTGGTGTCGGTCAGGGCGTCGAGCGAGCGCACCTGGCGCCACCCCTGGAAGGCCCCGGTGGCGACGATGGCGGCCACCGCCACCTGGGCCAGGGCGGAGAAGCGGGGCACCACCTCCCGAAGCTCGTCGGCCCGCCGCCGCCGCAGCACGAAGGCGAGGAGGAGCACCAGGCCACCCAGCCACGCCGCCACCGCGGCGACGTGCACCGCATCGGCGGCGATGGCGAGGGGCACCAGGTCCCCGGCCGAGGCGTGGCCGGACAGCGCGGGGGTCAGCACCAGTCCCACGCCCACCAGCGCGGCCGCGCCCCGCCACCAGGCCCGCGCCCCGTCGCCCTGGCGGAGGGCGATCAGGAGGGGGACGGTGGCGGCCACCAGCACCAGGCGGGCGGCCCACACCACGCCGAAGCGGGTGCCCAGCTCGTCCGCCACCACCGAGGGCCGGAAGGCGGCCGCGAGGTCGAGCCCCCGTTCGTAGGCGCCCTGGAGCCCGATGCCGAGGGCGGTCGTGACGGCCAGCACCGCCGCGGCACCGGCCAGCACGCGGATCGGCCCCTGGAGCCGAGAGCCCTCGGGCCAGGCGAACACGACGAAGCCGGTGCCGCCGACGAGGACGATGAGGGCGGCGAACGCGAGGAAGCGCACGACGGCGTAGGCCGCGCCCACGGCCGAGCTGCCCCCCTCCTCGGACAGGAGCTGCCCGACGAGGTCGTCGTCCACCGCGGCCGAGCCCTGCCCCACCCGGAAGGTGAAGCCCCCCGAGATCGGGTGGGCGTCGGCCGACACCACCCGCCAGGTGGCCACGTAGGAGCCGTCCCCGACGTCGGGGACGGCCAGGGCCAACGACGAGTCGCCGTCCGGCCGGGACGGGTCGCCCTCGTCCACCCGGCGCCCCTCCCCGTCGAAGACCCGCAGCGCGTCGTCACCGGCCCGGACGGGCTCGCTGAACCGGAGGACCACCTGGTCCGGCGCCTCGTCGAGCACCGCGTCGGGGGCGGGGTCGCTCGACTCGAGGGTGGCGTGGGCGCCGGCGGGCGAGGCCAGGGCGACCAGGAGCCCGAGGGCGAGGAGCGCCGCGGCGGCGGCCCGGCGGCGGGTCACGTGGCGGAGAGCGCGACCGTCGGCGCCGGGCTCCAGCGCCGGACCAGCACGAGCATGGCCAGGCCGGACAGCGGCAGGAGGTGGGAGATCTCGTCTCCGACGGTGGTGTGGCCCGTGACGACGTCGATGGCCGTCGAGCCGAGGAGCGTGGCCGTGAGGACGGCGAGGAGGGGCACGAGGCCCGTGGTGCGGGCCGGGCGCACGGCCGCCACGAGGAGGCCGACGGCCAGCGCCAGCTCCCATGCCCCGTGCTCCCGGGCCATGTGCACCGAGGCGCCCTCGGCGTCGCCGAGGAGCCCGGGGAGGGCGAGGGCCAGCTGGGCCAGCCCGACGAGGAAGAGGGCCACGCGGGCGGGCCCGGGGGTGGCCGAGGTCCGCCGGCGCTCGGCGGCCGCGGCGGCCAGGATGGGCGCGGTCAGGTCGGGCACGGCCTCGACCGGCGCCACCCGGAGGGCGCCCCCCAGCCGCGACAGGTCCTCGGACCAGCGTCGGCACTCGACGCACCGCCCGAGGTGGTGGTCGACCAGTTCGTCCGGGGCGCCCGGCTCCTCCCCGTCGAGACGGGCGGAGACGGCGTCGCGGCACTGCTCACACTCCACGGTGGTGGTAGTCGCCCGCGAGGGCCATCCGGTTCCCGCCGATCTTCTGACATATGCTCTGCCAGATCTGTCGACCGAGGTGAGCCAGAGCACTCGCCGATGTGAGGAGAGCCGTGGACGTGCTGCGAACGCCCGAGGAGCGCTTCGAGGGCCTGCCCGGGTTCCCCTTCGAGCCCCGCTACGTCGAGGTCCCGAGCGGCGACGGGGGCTCCCTGCGGGTCCACCACCTCGACGAGGGGCCGTCGGGGGGTCCCGTGGTCCTGCTGCTCCACGGCGAGCCGTCGTGGAGCTTCCTGTACCGGAAGATGATCCCCGTCCTCGTCGACGCCGGCCTGCGCTGCGTGGCCCCGGACCTCGTCGGCTTCGGCCGGTCGGACAAGCCCGCCTCGCAGGACGACTACACGTACGCCGCCCACGTCGAGTGGATGCGATCGGCCCTGTTCGACGCCCTCGACCTGCGGGACGTGACGTTCGTGGGCCAGGACTGGGGCGGCCTGGTCGGCCTCCGCCTGGTGGGCGAGCACCCCGAGCGGTTCGCCCGGGTGGTGGTGGCCAACACCGGGCTCCCGACCGGCGACGCCCGCATGACCGAGGCGTTCCTGGCCTGGCAGCGCTACTCCCAGGAGACGGACGTCTTCCACGTCGGCGGGATCGTGAAGGGCGGCTGCCGCACCGAGCTGGCGCCCGAGGTGGTCGCCGCCTACGACGCGCCCTTCCCCGACGACTCGTTCACCGCCGGGGCCCGGCGCTTCCCCGTCCTCGTGCCCACCACCCCGGACGACCCCGCCGCCGCCGACAACCGCCGGGCCTGGGAGGTCCTCGAACGGTTCGAGCGGCCGTGGCTCACCGCCTTCTCGGACGCCGACCCCGTGACCCGGGGGGGCGAAGGGGTGTTCCAGCGACGGGTGCCCGGCGCCGCTGGGCCAGCCCCACACCACCATCGCCGGCGCCGGGCACTTCCTCCAGGAGGACGCCGGCGAGGAGCTGGCCCGGGTGGTGGCCGAGTTCGTGGCGAGGACGTCCTAGCCGGGCAGCTGCGCCTCGACCGCCTCGACGAGGACGGGGTCCTCGGGGGTGACCTGGGGACGGAAGCGGGCCACCACCTCGCCCTCGGGCGACACGAGGAACTTCTCGAAGTTCCACGTCATGTCGCCCGGCCTTGCCGTCGGCGTCGGCGGCCTCGGTGAGCTCGGCGTAGAGCGGGTGGCGCTCGGGCCCGTTGACGTCGATCTTCTCGAACATCGGGAAGGTCACGCCGTAGGTGCTCGAGCAGAAGGTGGCGATCTCCTCGCTGGTCCCCGGCTCCTGGCCCATGAACTGGTTGGAGGGGAAGCCGAGGACGCTGAAGCCGCGGTCGGCGTAGCGCTCGTGGAGCTCCTCCAGCCCGGCGTACTGGGGCGTGAGGCCGCACTTCGACGCGACGTTGACGACGAGCAGGGCCTTGCCGCTGGTGGTCGGCCAGCGAGGCGGACTCGCCGGAGAGGGTGGTGAGGGGCACGTCGTACAGAGACACGCCACCAGTCTGACGGTGTCGGGCGGCCTGTGCCCTACCGTCGGCCGATGGAGCGCCCGGAGCCGGACGTCGACGCCGACGAGCGCACGACGCTGACGCAGTTCCTCGACTACCAGCGGGCCACCTTGCTGTGGAAGACCGAGGGGCTGGACCGGGAGGCGCTGGCCCGCCGCGTCGAGCCGTCGGCCCTGACGCTGGCCGGCCTGCTGAAGCACCTGGCCCTGGTGGAGGACAACTGGATCGTCGAGCGCTTCCTCGGCGAGCCCGCACCGCCGCCGTGGGACACCGCACCGTGGGACGAGGACCCGGACTGGGAGCACCACTCCGCCGTCGACGACGACCCCGACGACCTGCGGGCGCTCTACCTGGCCGCCGTCGACCGCACCCGGGCCGCGGTCGAGGCCACGGACGACCTCGGCGCCCTGTCGGTGTGGCGGGACCGGGAGGGACGGCACTGGAGCCTGCGGACCATCCTCGTCCACCTCATCGAGGAGACGGCGCGCCACAACGGCCACGCCGACTTCCTGCGGGAGGCCATCGACGGCTCGATCGGCGAGTAGCCCTCAGGCCGAACAGCGGGAGGAGGCGCCGACCACGGCGCCGAAGGCGAGGTGGTCGGCCCACTGGGGCCCCTGCGGGAGGGCGCGGATGGCCGGGTAGCGGCGGGCCAGCACGCCGAGGTCGAGGGCACCGATGGCGGCACCGCCGAGGACGCCGGCCACCGCACCGCCCCGGACGCGGCGGAGCACGGCCGACAGGAGCGCCGTCCAGACCACGGTCAACGCGGCGTGGACGGCCACGCCGGCGACGAGACCCGGTCGGTCGCGGCGCCCGGGCACGAGCGTGCCGGCGGCCCGGGTGGCGGCCAGGACGTCGTGCCCCTGCGCCAGGGCCACCACCGTCGACGGCAGGCCGCTCAGCACGCCGGCGGCCACGGCGGTGGTGACGAGCCCGCCCCGGCCACGCACGCCGGCCACGGTACCGGCGGCCTACGGTGCCCCCCGTGGCCAAGGGGGAGGTGGAGACCGTCGAGGTGGCGGGCCGACCCGTCCCCGTCTCGTCCCCCGGCAAGGTCCTGTTCCCGGAGCGGGGGGAGACCAAGCTCGACCTGGTCCGCTACTACGAGGCCGTGGGCGACGCCTTCCTGCGGGCGGCCGGCGACCGGCCGGCGCTCATGCAGCGCTTCCCCAACGGCGCCGGCGGGTCGTCGTTCTTCCAGAAGCGGGTCCCGGAGAACGCGCCCGAGTGGCTGCACACCACCACGGTCACCACGCCGAACGGCACGGAGTCCAACGCGCTCGTCCTGGCCGACCTGGCCCACGTCGTGTGGGCCGTCAACCTCGGGTGCCTGGGGTTCCACCTGTGGCCCAGCAGGTGGGACGACCAGGAGCACGCCGACGAGCTGCGCATCGACCTCGACCCCCAGCCGGGCGTGGGCTTCACCGAGATCCGGGCCGCCGCCGCCGAGGTCCACGCCCTGCTCGACGAGGTGGGGGTGGTGGGCCTGCCCAAGACCACGGGGAACCGGGGGGTCCACGTGTACGTGCGCCTCGAGCCCCGGTGGGACCCGGTGGCCGTCCGCTCGGCGGCGGTGGCCGTCGCCCGCGAGCTCGAGCGCCGCCGCCCCGACCTGTGCACGGCGGCCTGGTGGAAGGAGGAGCGGGGCGAGCGCGTCTTCGTCGACTTCAACCAGAACGCGCCGCACAAGACCGTCTTCGGGGCGTGGTCCGTGCGGGCCCGCCCCGGCGCCCAGGTGTCGACGCCGCTCCGGTGGGAGGAGCTCGACGACGTCCACCCCGACGACCTGACCATGGCCACCGTGCCCGACCGCCTGGCCGCCGGCGGCGACCCGTGGTCATCGCTGGGCGAGCCACCCCAGTCGCTCGAGCCGCTCCTCGAGCTCGTCGAGCGGGACCGGGCCGCAGGGCTGCACGACGCCCCCTGGCCGCCCGTCTACCCCAAGCAGCCCGACGAGCCGCCCCGGGTGGCGCCGAGCCGGGCCAAGAAGGGCTGATCCTGATGCACGTCCGCATCGGCTACGGGCTCGGCACCCGGACACCGACCCTCGACGGCAGCCGCTTCGCCGACCTCGTCGACGCGCTGGAGGACCTGCACTTCGACTCGCTCTGGCTGTCCGAGCGGGTCACCGGCGCGTGCCCCGACCCCCTCGTCGGCCTCTCGTTCGCCGCCGCCCGCAGCCGCTCGCTCAAGCTCGGCACCTCGGTGCAGGTCCTCCCCGGCCGGAACCCCCACCTGCTGGCCAAGGCCTGGGCCTCGCTGGACCGGCTCTCCGGGGGCCGGGCCCTCCCCGCCTTCGGCCTCGGCGTGGCCGACGGGGCCGAGCAGGCCGCCTTCGGGGTGGCCCGGGGCGAGCGGGCCGCCCGCTTCGACGTCCTCCTCCCCCAGGTCCGCCGCCTGTGGGCGGGCGAGGAGGTGGACGGCGCCACCATCGCTCCCCGGCCCGTGCAGTCGCCGCTCGAGGTGTGGCTCGGGGGCCGGGCCCGCTCCGAGCTCCGCCGGGTCGGCCGCCTCGGCGACGGCTGGCTCCCCTCGTTCTGCACGCCGGACGACGTCGTCGCGGGCCGGCCGGTGGTCGAGGCCGAGGCGGCCGACGCCGGCCGGACCATGGACCCCGAGCACTGGGGCGCGCTCGTGCCCTACGTCGTGCAGGAGGGCCCCCTGCCCGAGCCCCTGGTGGCCGCGGTCACCGCCCGGCGCCCGGACGGTGACCCCTCGGCGGTGGTCCCCGCCGGCATGCCCGCGCTGCGGTCCGCCGTCGACGCGTTCATCGCCGTGGGCGTGTCGAAGTTCGTCCTCGTCCCCGTCGTCGAACCGGAGGACTGGGCCGGCCACCTCGCCGACGTCGCCGACGCCACCCTGGACCTCGTCACCTGACCGCCCGACACCGCGACGCGGCGGAGGAACGCCGGGTGGCGTCGGGGGGCTAGGCCAGCGCCACCGAGCCGCGGTCGAGGGCCTCGCCGAGCCCGGCCAGGCGCAGGGCCTGCTCGACCAGGGGCGGCGGGTGGCGGATCACCAGGGCGCCCCCGCGGCACCGGAGGGTGGCGACGGCGCTCCGCACGGGCCGCATCCCGGCGCAGTCGAGGAACGACAGCTCGGAGAGGTCGAGCACGACGACGCGGGCGTCGCCCGCCAGCAGACGATCCAGCTCGGCCGCCAGCTCGGGAGCCGTGGCGATGTCGAGCTCGCCCCGGATCCGGAGCTGCACCGACCCGCTCGAAGGGCCCGCAGTGGCGACCACCTGCATGACGTCCTCCGCCGCACTGCGCCATGTCTTGACGCCTCGACCGCAGCGTACCGCTGGACGCAAGCCCGCTCGCCGCCGCCGGTCGACCCGGCCTCCCGCCGTCGCGACCCGGCGGCGGGCCGAACGTAATAGTGATTATGATCCCGTCGGTGACGCGGACCACGGGACCGGCGGCGACCGCCACCCGGGCGCGCCTCGCCGAGGCCGCCGCCCAGGTCTTCGCCCGGGACGGCTTCGAGGCGGCCAAGGTCAGCACCATCGCCGAGGCCGCCTCCCTCACCACCGGGGCCATCTACTTCCACTACGCCGACAAGACCAGCCTGCTCACCGACTCGCTCAGCCGCCACGGCGGGAGTGAGCTCGTCGCGCTCCTGGAGGGCGCCTCGCCGGAGTCGCTGCCGGAGCTGATGCGCTCGGTGGGCCGCCTCCTCAACGAGGGGTCCGACGGCGAGGGCACCCTCTTCACCGAGGCCGTCGTCGCCGCCCGCCGCCAGCCCGGCGTGGCCGAGGTCCTCCGGGGTCACCTGGAGGAGCGGGAGGCCTCCCTGGTGGCGCTGGGCGAGGAGGCGCAGGCCACCGGGCAGCTCGACCCCACGCTGCCGCTCGAGGCGGCGGTGCGGTTCTGGGTCCTGCTGCGACTGGGATCGCTGCTCGTGCGGGCGCTCGACCTCGAGCCGCCCGCCACCGAGGACTGGGAGGTCGTGATGCAACGCGTCGTGGCCGCCCTGACAGGAGAGGAGGGGGCATGAGGGTCCGGGTGGACCAGGAGAAGTGCCAGGGGCACGGCCGGTGCTACGCGCTGGCGCCCGAGCTGTTCGAGTCCGACGACTACGGCAACGCCCACGAGCTCGAGGGCGGCGTCGTGCCGCCCGGCCGGGAGGAGCAGGCCCGCCTCGCGGTGGCGAACTGCCCCGAGCTCGCCGTGATCCTTGAGGAGGACGCGTGACCGAGGTGACCGACACGAGCACGGTGACCGACTGGGCCACCGACTTCGACCACGCCGACCCGGCGTGGGCCGCGGATCCGTACGCCATCTGGGAGGACCTGCGGGAGCGGTGCCCCGTCGCCCACTCCGACCGCTACGGCGGCGTGTGGCTGCCGACCACGCACGAGGACGTGGCCGCCGTCGCCTACGACACCGACCACTTCACGTCCCGCAGCGTGGTGGTGAGCAACAACCGGCCGATGATCCCGGCGCCCCAGGGCATCGCCCCGCCCATCTCGTCCGACCCCCCGTTCCACCACGGCGCCCGGCGGTTGCTGCTGCCCGCCTTCTCGCCCAAGGCCGTCGCCGCCCTCGAGCCCCGCACCCGCAGCTACTGCGAGGAGCTGCTCGACGCCATGGGCGACCGGACCGAGGTCGACGCCGCTGTCGAGTTCGCCCAGCACATCCCCGTGCGGGTGATCGCCCACATGCTCGGCTTCCCCGAGGAGGACGGCGACGTCTTCCGGGGGTTCGTCAAGGACGTCCTCGAGGGCGTGGACCTGCCGCCCGAGGAGCGCTTCGAGAACTTCACCCGCCTGGACGCCTACCTCCAGGTCCAGATCGCCGACCACCTCGCCAACCCGCGGGACGACCTCACCACCTTCCTCCTCGGCGCGGAGATGGAGGGCCAGCCCCTCAGCCCCGAGCACGTGCGGGGCTCCATCGTCCTGCTGCTGATCGCCGGCATCGACACGACGTGGAGCGCCATCGGCGCCTCGCTGTGGCACCTGGCGAGGACCCCGGCCGACCGCGAGCGCCTGGTGGCCGAGCCCGAGCTGATGACCTTCGCCATGGAGGAGCTGCTCCGTGCCTTCGCCCCGGTGACCATGGCCCGCCTCGTCAAGGAGGACGTGGAGTGGAACGGCTGCCCGATGAAGGCGGACGACTGGGTCCTCCTGCCCTTCCCCTCGGCCAACCGTGACCCCGAGGCCTTCGACCGGGCCGACGAGGTGGTGATCGACCGCAAGGAGAACCGCCACGCCGCCTTCGGCCTGGGGATCCACCGGTGCGTCGGCTCCAACCTGGCCCGCATGGAGCTGCGGGTGGCGCTGGAGGCGTGGCTGGCTCGCTACCCCACCTTCGAGCTGGCCGACCCCGGGGCCGTGACCTGGTCGCACGGCCAGGTGCGCGGCCCGCGGACCCTGCCGCTGCGGCTGGGCTGAACCGGGAGGCGCGTCAGTCGCTGCCCGAGCGGCGGATCCGCCGCAGGGAGCGACGCTCGCGCTCGCTCGTGCCGCCCCACACGCCGAACTTCTGCCCGGTCTCGAGGGCGTAGTCGAGGCACTCGGCCCGGACCTCGCACCCGGCACACACGGCCTTGGCGTGTCGGGTGGGCTCCCCCCGGTCGGGGAAGAAGAGCTCGGCGTCGATGCCGACGCAATTCGCCCGGAGCACCCACGACCGGACCTCGACCTCGGCGGCGAGCTGCTCGGCGCCGCTCACGGCCGTCGTCCAGGGTCCACGTCGGGAGCCGAGGGGAGGAGGACCAGGCGACGCTCGCTGAGCGCCGCCCCGTCCCCACTTCGGAGGAAGTCGTTCATGTCGGGGCGCCTCCGGCAACCCCTGCTCCGCCCGCACCGCCTCCGCCGGACACCATAGCGCCGGATTGGCCTCCTTCGTTCGGGTCGTCGCCGGCTCGCCCACCTCGCGGCCATCGGCCGTCCCCGCGAAGATCGTCGACCGTGCCCGCGCTCGCCCTCACCGGCGTCACCGGCCGCCTCGGTGGTCGGGTGGCCGCCCGCCTCGCCGCCGCCGGCGCCGCCCCCCGACTCCTGGTCAGGGACCCGGCACGGGCGCCTGACCTGCCGGGGTGCGAGGTGGCCGTGGCGTCGTACGCCGACGCCGGCGCCACCCGCCGGGCGCTGGCCGGCGTGGACACCGTCCTCATGGTGTCCGCCGCCGAGTCGGTCGACCGGGTGGAGCAGCACCGCAGGTTCGTGGACGCCGCCGCCGGAGCGGGGGTCCGCCACCTCGTGTACACCTCGTTCGTCGGTGCCGGACCGGACGCCACCTTCACCCTGGCCCGGGACCACGGGGCCACCGAGGAGCACATCCGGGCGGCAGGGATGGCGTGGACCTTCCTGCGGGACAGCCTCTACCTCGACTTCCTGCCCCTCCTGGCCGGGCCCGACGGCGTCATCCGGGGTCCCGCCGGCGACGGCCGGGTGGCGGCCGTGGCCCAGGACGACATCGCCGACGTGGCCGTCGCCGTGCTGGGCCGGCCCGACGACCACGCGGGCCGGACCTACGACCTCACCGGACCGGAGTCCCGCACCCTCGACGAGCTGGCGGCGACGTTGACCCGGTTGACCCGACGCCCGGTCACCTACGTCCCCGAGACCGTGGAGGAGGCCTACGCCTCACGGGCGTCGGCGGGGGCGCCGGACTGGCAGGTGACGGCCTGGGTCAGCACCTACCTCGCCATCGCCGCCGGGGAGCTGGCCGAGGTGACCGACGACGTGCCCCGCCTCGCCGGGCACCCGGCGCGGTCGCTGGAGGACCTGCTAGGGAGCTGACGACGAGGGCGCCACCGGATGAAGCGGGGCCCCCGGCCTGCGAGGACGACGGGGGCCCCGCTCCCCATCGGATATGAGCTGCTGCGGTCAAGGGATCATCGGGCACCCTGGGGCCATGGGCGCGGCGGGAGAGGCGGAGATCGAGGTCGTTCGGGCCATCTACGCCGCCATGGCGGCCGGCGACCTCGATGCGCTGGCTGCCCACATCGACGAGACGTGCGTCATCACGCAGGACCCCGACCTCCCCTGGGGCGGGCACCACGTGGGCCACCGCGGCCTGGCCACCTTCGCCGCCGCCCTCGTCGGCACCATCGACTCGACGGTCACCACCGAGGTCCTGTTCGCCGCCGACGACGAGGTGATCCAGTGCGGTCGGACCCGCGGCACGGTCCGGGCCAACGGGACCGCCTTCGACGTCCCCGAGGTGCACCGGTGGACGATCCGCGACGGGCGCGCGGTGGCCGCCCACTTCGCCATCGACACGGCGGCCATGCGGGCCGCGCTCGACCGATGAGTCCCATCGACCGATCCCGTCCAACCGACGTGACCACCCGTCTGGCCATCGAGACCGCCGGCCTGCGCAAGGCCTTCGGCGAGACGCTCGCCGTGGACGGGATCGACCTGCGCGTCCCGTCGGGCACGGTGTTCGGCGTGCTCGGCCCCAACGGCGCGGGCAAGACCACCTTCATCCGCATGCTGGCCACGCTCATCCGGCCCGATGCCGGCTCGGCGTCGGTGCTCGGCCACGACGTCGTGGCCGAGGCCGACCACGTGCGGGGCCTGGTGAGCCTCACCGGGCAGTTCGCGTCCGTCGACGAGGAGCTGAGCGGGCAGGAGAACCTCGTGCTGCTTGGTCGCCTGCTCGGGCTGGCCCGCAACGACGCCGGCGAGCGGGCCGGCGAGCTGCTCGACGCGTTCGGTCTGGCGGAGGCGGCCGACCGCCTGGTGAAGGACTACTCCGGGGGCATGCGGCGACGGCTCGACATCGCCGCCAGCATCGTCGTGACGCCCGAGCTGCTCTTCCTCGACGAGCCCACGACCGGGCTCGATCCCCGGAGCCGCAACCAGGTCTGGGAGATCGTGCGGGTGCTGGTGGCCGAGGGGACCACGGTCCTGCTCACCACGCAGTACCTCGACGAGGCCGACCAGCTGGCCGAGCGCATCGCCATCATCGACCACGGTCGGGTCATCGCCGAGGGCACGAGCGGGGAGCTGAAGGCCCTCGTGGGCGCCGGCTCGCTGCACGTCCGCCTCGCCGTCCCCGAGCAGCGGCCGGATGCCGACCGCATCCTCGGCGACGTGCTGGGCGAGCCCGTGGCCCTGGCCCCGGACCCGGGTGGACTGTCGGTCCGTGCGCCGGACCCCGAGCTCGTGGCCGAGGCCCTCTCCGCGCTGACCCGGTCTGGTGTCATCGTCACCGAGTTCGCACTCGGCCAGCCGAGCATGGACGAGGTGTTCCTCGCCCTCACCGGCCACCCGGTCGAGGAGACCGCACCCACGGAGGAAGTGGCATGACCGCGACCGAGACCGACCCCGTCCTCGTCGAGGAGACGCTCAGGTCGGCGCTGTCCAGCCGCGCCCGGCCCCCGCGCCCCTCTCCCCTGTCCGCCTCGCTGTCCTTCGCCTGGCGGGCGATGCTGAAGATCAAGCACGTCCCCATGCAGCTCTTCGACGTGACCGCCTTCCCGATCATGTTCGTGCTGCTGTACACGTACCTCTTCGGCGGGGCGCTGGCCGGCTCGCCTCAGGAGTACCTGCAGGAGCTGTTGCCCGGGATCCTCGTGATGACCGTGTCGTGGATCACGATGTACACGGGTCAGTCGCTCAACCAGGACATCGCCAAGGGCGTCTTCGATCGCTTCCGCTCGCTGCCGATCTGGCGCCCGGCCGTGCTGGTGGGGATGCTCCTGGCCGACGCCGTCCGGTACACGATCGCCGCCGTCGTCGTGATCGCCCTGGGCGTGGCCCTCGGCTTCCGGCCCGAGGGCGGCCCGGTGGGTGTGGTGCTGGCCGTCGCCCTGCTGCTGGTGTTCTCGTTCAGCCTCTCGTGGGTGTGGACCGCGATCGGGCTGAAGCTGCCCACGCCCGACTCGGTCACACAGATCAGCATGACGGTGCTGTTCCCGCTGACCTTCGCCAGCAACGTGTTCGTCGACCCCGACACGATGCCCGGCTGGGTCCAGGCCTTCGTCAAGGTGAACCCCATCACCCACCTGGCGAGCGCGGCCCGCGGCCTCATGCACGGCGGCGCCGCGGCGGGCGACGTCGGCTGGGTGCTGCTCTGGAGCGCAGCCCTCGTGGCGGTGTTCGCCCCGATGACGATGCGCATCTACAACGCCGAGCGGTAGGCGCCTAGGCCGGGTCGTCGTAGGCGGCGGCCACCCGCTTCGGGACCACCATGCGCCACGCGTCGGTGACCAGCTCCCGCAGCTCGGCCTGGTCGAGGCCGGCCAGCCGCACGTGCACCCAGTGGTACCGGAGGTCCGAGGGGCGGGGCAGTGAGAACCGCTCGGGGTCGGACGCCACCAGGGCGTCCCGCTCCTCCTTCGGGAAGGCGAAGCCCATGGTCTCCTCGTCCGGGGAGAGGGCCACGTAGACGATCCGGCCGACCCGGAAGCGGACGCTGTCCCGCACGAGGCCCTCGGTGGTCCGGGGCAGGGCGAGGGCCACGCGCCGCACGTCGTCTCCGGTCACCACCGTCCGGATCGTCCCCGTGGACGCCATTCGTCCCCCGCCGTAGGCTCCCGCCCATGGACCGGGCGGGGTTCGAGGGGGGCCTGGCGGTGCTGCGTCGTGGGGCGCGCCGAGCGATGGGCCGGGGCCGCCTGGCCGCCGCCGTGGCCACGGCCCGGCGGCCCGCGCGACGACCTCCGGCCGCCCGATCCCGCCGACGTCGTCCTCGTGCCGGTCGAGCCGCGTGAACGGGCCGTGCTGTGGAACCTCGTCCAGCTCTACCGGCACGACATGTCCGAGTTCCGGGGCTACGAGCTTGGCGAGGACGGCACCTACGCGTACGACCACCTCGACGCCTTCCTCGAGCAGGCCGACCGGGAGGCCTGGTTCATCCGCGTCGAGGGTCGCCTGGCCGGGTTCGTCCTCATCAACCGGCGTCCGGACGGCGTCTGGCAGATCTCCGAGCACTTCGTGGCCCGATCCTCCAGAGGTCGGGGGGTCGGTCGCATGGCGCTGGCCAAGGCCTTCTCCCTCCACGAGGGCCGCTGGACCTGCTTCGTGGACGAGGTGAACGGCATCTCGGAGCGGATGTGCGTCGCCGCCGCCGCCGAGGCGACCGGCTCGGAGGCTCGGACGAGCCGGGGCGTGAACCGCACCGGCTTCGTGGGCACCGTCTTCCGCTTCGCCGTGCCCGCCGGAGGCGCCGCCCGGACGCCGGCCCCGTCGCCCGGCTGTTGCGCGCCCGCGCCCATCGTCGACGACGTCGGGGCCGAGGGGCCCGGCTCCGTCACCTGCTGCTGACGCGCCGCCGGGCCCGACCGGCGAGGCGGCGGAGGCGCTCCACCGGGCGGGCTCCGAGCGCGAGGGGCACCGTCCTGGGGTCGGCGCTGTACCCGGCCTCGCAGGCCACCTCGGTGTCCTCCACCACGGTGTAGACCTCCCAGCGCTGACCGGTCGGGTCGTCGAGCCACACCTTGGCCTGGCGCGAGTAGCAGCAGTGCACCTCCCGGTGGCCGATCACCGGGATGCCGGCGGCGGCCAGCCGCTCGAAGGCGACGTCCACCTCCTCGGCGTCGCCCACCTCGACGCCGAGGTGGTTCACCGTGCCGGGCCGGCCGTACCCCGTCATCAGGCACAGCTTGAGGGGCGGGTCGTCGAGGGCGAAGTTGGCGTACCCCGGTTGGCGCTTGGCCGGGGCGGCGCCGAACAGGGTGCTGTAGAACGCCACCGCCGCGTCGAGGTCGTCCACGGTCAGCGAGAGCTGCACCCGACTCACGACCGGCCCTGCCTCATGGCGCCCCTTCCCCCACGAGGACGCTAGCCCGGGCGTCAGGCGTCAGAAGGCGCTCAGGCCGGCCGGCGGACGTGCCGAAACCCCGGACGTGGCCGACGTGCAGCCGCGCTCCGGCGAGGGGCGTCGATGGACGGAAGCGGCCAGCGAGGGCCGGTCGTGGCGTCCGCGCCCGGCAGCGGCCCTTTGCGTGCGCGTCGTGGCGCGGCTCCTGCCCCTGGCCGCGTCGATCGCCTCTACCGCTGTCATGGTGCGCGCGGTCCCCCGCCCCGCCGGCGTGACCGCGGCGGTGGTGTGGTGGATCGGGCTCCTCCTCGTCGCCTCGCTGGTGCTCGTGGCCGTGGACCGCGTGACCCGGAGGCTCCTGCCCCTGGCCGCCATGCTCCAGCTGTCCCTGGCCTTCCCCGACCAGACGCCGTCGAGGTCGTCCGTCGCCCTGCGGGCCGGCTCCACCTCCACCCTCGAGCGCCGACTCGAGGAGTTCCGGTCCGGCGTGGACGTCGAGCCGGCGCAGGCCGCCACCACCATCCTCAGCCTCGCCGCGTCGCTGAGCGCACACGACCGCCGCACCCGTGGTCACTCCGAGCGGGTCCGGGCGCTGGCCGAGGTGCTGGGCCAGGAGCTGCACCTCCACGGCCGCGATCTCGAGCAGCTGCGGTGGGCGGCGCTGCTCCACGACATCGGCAAGCTCCAGGTGGCCCAACGGGTCCTGAACAAGCCGGGGGCCCCGGACGAGGCGGAGTGGCGCCAGCTGCGCCGGCACCCGGTCGAGGGCGACCGGCTGGTCGAGCCGCTGCGGCACTGGCTCGGGCCGTGGGCCGACGCGGTGCGGGACCACCACGAGCGCTGGGACGGCACCGGCTACCCGGCCGGCCTGGCCGGCGACGAGATCAGCTACGCCGGGCGCATCGTCGCCGTCGCGGATGCGTTCGAGACGATCACCGCCACCCGTCCGTACAAGCGTCCGCTCAGCCCCGAGGCGGCGCGGACAGAGCTGGCCCGATCGGCCGGCACCCACTTCGATCCCGCCATCGTGCGCGCCTTCCTCGGCATCTCCGTGCGGCGGCTGCGCCTCATCATGGGCCCGCTGGCGTGGCTCGGCGCCCTCCCGTTGACGGGAGCCCTGACCGAGGTCGGGGTGCGCACCTCGCTGGCGAGCGGCCAGCTCGCCGCCGCCGGCGTCTCTGCGGGGACGGCGGCCACCGGGGTGGTGGCGCTCGCGGCGACCGGCAGCGTCCCCGCGGCCAACGCCGCCCCGCCCCGGCCCGCGCCCATCGTGGCCGAGCACCGGCCCGCGGCCGATGCCCCGGCACGACGAGCCTCGGCCACGACCGCCACGCCGGCACCCGCCCCACCTCCGGTGGCCGCGGTCGACCTGAACGCCGCGGCGGCGGCCGTCCGGGCGACCCAGTCGCCGGCCCCCGCCACCCCGTCGGGACGACCGGCGGATCCGGGGAGCAACGGCCACCACGCCGGCGGTGGGAACAGCGGCTCCGGCGACGGCAACACCGGGTCGGTGTCCACGGACAGCGGGTCGGGGTCCTCAGGCAGCGACTCGGGCAGCGGGAGCTCGGGTTCGGGGAGCAGCGGCAGCGGGTCGAGCGGCAGCGGCAGTGGATCGAGTGGCAGTGGCTCGAGCGGCAGCGGATCGAGCGGGAGTGGCTCCGGGAGCTCGGGCTCGGGGAGCGGCTGACCCCACAGCTCCCTCAGCCGGGCTGCCCCCGGTGGAGCCACGCCAGCAGGTCCGCCGGCGCCAGCTCCCGGGCCCGGGCCTCGTACCGGGCCACCCCCTCGTCCCCGAGCACCGCCCGGCCGGCGCCGGACGAGCCCTGGCGGAAGAACCTGCTCCGGTCCTTGAGGATCCCCCGCCGGTCGGGCACCAGCTCGTCGGCCCGGTCCCGCATCGACGCGAACCCGGCGGCCTCCACCAGCGCCGGCCACCGCTCCTCGGGCACGTCGAACCCGAGGCGGGCCGCCAGGCGGCGCATCTCGCCCTCGAGGTCCTCGGACAGGTCGTCGTAGTGCACGAGCACCACGTTCGGCTCGTGGCGACGCGACCAGGCGTCCGTCAGGTGCCAGAGCACGCCGGGCAGCGAGTCCAGCTGCTCCGTCGGTGCCCCCTCCCACTCGACCCATCGCCGCAGCCAGACGTCGATCGGGGGCGTCCCTCCGGCGGCTCGGCCGGCGGCGACTGGCCGGTGAAGCGGGCGATGCGGGCCCGGTCCAGGTTCCCGCTGTGGTGGTACAGCGAGACGGCGAGGTCGAGCGGGTGCCGGGCCACCACGACGTACGTGGCCCGGGGATCGAGGGGCAGGCCGTCGAGCGGCGTGTGGGTCTTGATGAACCGCCGGTGACGCTGGGCGGCCAGGGTCGCGAGGACCTCGTCCAGGGGCACCACCCGCCAGTCCAGCCACGGCGACAGCTCGCCCAGGGGCGCCGGCAGGTCCGGGGTCTGGAACACCAGCAGCGCGCAGATCATCTGGACCCACGTCGTGCCGCTCTTCGACCGGGTGCTGATGACGATGTCTCCGGGACGGAAGGCGAAGCCCTCCCACCGGCCGTTGTCGTCGTCCCAGGAGTGATAGTCGACGGGATGGTTCACGACGCCCGGGCCGCGGCGAGGTCGTCGGCGCAGCGGTCGGCGTACTCCCCCGCGGTCGCCGAGTAGGCGGCCTGCACCGGGCCGGCGTCGAAGCCCACCGACCCATGCTGCCCGGCCGGCGTCAGGGCAGCGGCGCCACGGCGCTCAGGAGGCGAAGTCCGGCGTGTTCCCCCGTGCCGAGTCGCTGCGCCCCTTGGGCTCCTCCCAGTCCTCCTGGCGGCCCAGGGCGGTCAGATCGAGGAAGTAGTACGAGCCACCGGTCGACTCGAGGCCCCGGGCGTACTGCGAGTACGTGTGGAACACCCGGCCGTCGACGGTGAGGAAGCAACTGCGGCCGGGCATCTCGAAGGGCTGGTCGTAGTCGAAGAAGTCCGACCCCCTGGCCTCGTACTCGGCCTTGGTGCGGAAGTTGTACTCCCCCGGCCGGACCGACTCGTCGATGGTGACGCCGAAGTCGTAGTTGAAGTCCGTGCCGAAGGACGAGTACCAGGGGATGTCCCACCCCCGCTTCGCCTTCCACCGCTCGAGCTTGTCCAGCGGCGCCCGCGAGACCAGGGCGTAGGTGGTGTCCCGGGTGTGCAGGTGGTCGAGGAAGCCCGGCGACAGCTCGTCGGTGCCGGCCGTGCAGCTCGGGCAGCCGTCCTCCCAGGACGGGTCGAACATGAAGTGGTAGATGATCAGCTGCGGGCGCCCCTCGAACAGGTCGAGCAGGCGGGCGGGGCCGTCGGGCCCCTCGAACACGTAGTCCTTCTCGACCTCGACCATGGGCAGGTTGCGCCGCTCGGCGTTGAGCGCGTCCCGTCGCCGGGTCAGCTCCTTCTCCTCGGCGAGCAGCGCCTTGCGGGCGGCCAGCCACTCGTCACGGGTGGCGATCCGAGGCAGCGTCATGGGGGTCCTCCTCGTGGGCGGGGCGCGAGCCGTCCTGCTCGCCAGGTAGGACGGCTCGCGGCGGCGGAACTCATCGCAGGGGTACCGCGCCGGAGGTTCGTCTCCGCCACGTGAGGCGCAGGCGGACCGGCTAGTAGCCGCCGCCTCCTCCGCCGTCGCCCCAGCCGCCCGGGCCCCCGCCGGACAGGCCGCGGGCCCGCTCAGCCTCCCGCAGTCCCTCGAAGGTGCGGCCGTCGGTGCGGCCCGGAGCCCCGCTGGAGCCGGACCGGGCACGGCGCCGGAGGTACGGGGAGAACCACAGCAGGGCGAGCACGACGACGGCCGCGACCCAGAACAGGATCCATCCCATGCGTCGAGGGTACGCCGGTGGTCAATCCGGACGGCCGGCCAGCAGGTCGGTGACGGGCTCCGGGTCGCCCACGCTCGTGGGCGACGTCGCCCGACGGACGAACTCCACCCCGGTGGGCCACCGGGCGACGTGCTGGTCGCCCTCGCCGGCGTAGGAGATGGAGGTGACGTCGGTCAGGTCGACCACGAAGAGGTGGAACCAGGGCTCGACCGGTTGCCACCCGAGGACGGCCACCGCCTCCCGGTAGCGGTCCCGCTGCGTCGGGTCGTCGACGGGTACCGCCCGACCGCGGACCTTCACCTCGCCCGGCTGCCCCTCGCGTGTCGTCACGATGCTGTGCACCAGGATCCGGTCGTCGGCCAGGAGGTCGGCCGCCTTGCGGGACTGCCAGAGCATGGACAGCCAGAGGTCGCCGTCGAGGAGCAACGGCTCGACGGGGCTCAGGCGCGGCGTGCCGTCGCGACGGACGGTGGCCACGAGGCACACGCCCGGGTCCACCACCAACGCACGCGCCCTCTCCGCCAGCCGTGGTGCCCCCTGCTCGAGGTCCGCCCACCGCACGCCCCGATGATGGCAGCAGCACCCGACGGGTTCTTGACAGGTAGTCCTGTCAAGGCAGAGGATGGGGCCCGTGGCCCTCGCCGACGTCGCCGTGCTCGACGATCCCGCCGTGGCCGCCGTGGCCCTCGAACCGACGAGGGCGCGCCTGCTCGCCGCCTTGGCCGATGCGCCCGCGTCGGCCGCGGGGCTGGCGGCGGCCACCGGTCTCCCCCGCCAGCGCCTCGGCCACCACCTCAGGGCGCTCGAGGCGTCCGGGCTCGTGGTCGAGGTCGAGCGCCGGCGCCACGGCGGCCTCACGGAGCGGGTCCTGGCCGCGAGCGCGTCGGCCTACGTCGTCTCCCCTGCCGCGATGGGCCCCGCCGGTGTCGACCCGGCGCGGATGCGCGACCGCCTCTCCGGCGCCTATGCCGTCGCCGTGGCCGCCCGGGCCGTGCGCGAGCTGGGTGCCCTGCTCCGCGGGGCGACGGCGGCCCAGAAGCGCCTGCCGACCCTGACCGTCGACACCGACATCCGGTTCGGCTCGGCCACCGACCGGGCTGCCTTCGCCGACGAGCTGGCCACCGCCGTCCGCACGCTGGCGGCCCGCTACCACGACGAGTCGGCACCCGGCGGCCGCTGGTACCGCCTCGTCGCGCTCTCCCACCCGCGCCCCCGACCCGAGGAGTCCCCGTGACCGACCGCGTGATCGACCTGTCCGTCGAGGTCCCCGGCACCGTCGAGGAGGTGTGGGAGGCCATCGCCACCGGCCCGGGCATCTCGTCGTGGTTCATCCCCCACAAGGTCGACGAGCGTGCGGGCGGTGCGGTCGTCATGGACTTCGGTCCCGCCTTCGGCCGGGCGACGGCGACGGTCGAGACCTGGGAGCCCCCGCACCGGGTCGTGTTCCGCGCCCCGGACACCGACCGGGGCCCCGGCCTCGCCTACGAGTGGCTCGTGGAGGCGGCCGGCGGGGGGTCCTGCGTGGTCCGCCTCGTGAACAGCGGCTTCGGACCGGGCGAGGAGTGGGACGCCGACTACGACGGCATGAGCACGGGGTGGCGCGTCTTCCTCGAGAGCCTCCGCCTGCACCTGACGCACTTCCGGGGCCGGGCCGCCCGGGCCGTCGTCCCGACGGCGATGACCCCGGGGCCGGGCGAGGCCGCGTGGTCCGCCCTGTGCGCGGCGCTGGGCGTGTCCGAGACGCTGTCCGCCGGCGACCGCTTCGCCACCACCGGCGACGGGCGTACCGACCTTGGCCGGCCGCGTGGAGGGCGCCGCGTTCGAGCCGGCGGTCCGCACCTACCTGCTCCTGCTCGACGAGCCCGCGCCCGGCACGGCCTTCGTGGCCGTCGAGGGCGAGGGCGACGTGGTGGCGGCCAGCGTCTACCTGTACCTCTACGACGCGGGGGACCAGGTCGGCCAGGAGTGGTTCATCGTGGCTGCCGTCGGCCCTCCCCGAGCTGCCCGCCCCCGCCACGCCGTAGCGCGCCGGACGGCGCCCGGCCGCAGGCCGTGCCATCAACACGGGCGGGGCACGCCGATGAGCCCAGCGTGCCTCGGCGAGGGACCGACGACGATCGCCGCTGGGAGGACCGTCCGGTTCGTGCGGCGCTCGTCCGCATCGCGGCGTTCCTGCTGCCCGTGGCCGCCTCGGTGGTGGCGACCGCGGTCATCAGCCGCGCCGTGCCCCGGCCGGCGGCGGGCGTGGCCCTCGTCCTCTGGTGGGCCGGCCTCCTGGCGTCGAGCACCGTGGTGCTCTGGATCGTCGACAAGCTGACCCGCCGCCTCCTGCCCCTCGCCGCGCTGCTCCGCCTCTCCCTCGTCTTCCCCGACCAGGCGCCGGCCCGGTTCAAGGTGGCCCTCCGCTCGGGGACGACGTCGCGCCTCGAGGAGCGGATGAAGGCCGGGCCCCGACGGCCTCGACTCGGAGACGCCGCAGGAGGCGGCGGAGCGGGTCCTCGAGCTGGTGGGCGCCCTCAACGCCCACGACCGCAAGACCCGCGGCCACTCGGAGCGGGTGCGGGCGTACACCGAGATGCTGGCCGAGGAGCTCGGGCTGGAGGAGCCCGCCCGCGAGCGGCTCCGGTGGGCCGCCCTGCTGCACGACGTCGGCAAGCTCGCCGTCCCCGCCGACGTCCTGAACAAGCGGGGACGCCCCGACGAGGAGGAGTGGCGGGCCCTGCGCCGCCACCCGGCCGACGGCCAGGCGCTGCTCGGGCCGCTGGCCGCGTGGCTCGACGTCTGGGCCAGCGCCGTGGGCCAGCACCACGAGCGGTGGGACGGCCGGGGCTACCCCCTCGGCCTGCGGGGCGAGGAGATCGCGTTCGGCGCACGCATCGTGGCCGTGGCCGACACCTTCGAGGTCATCACCGCGGCCCGCAGCTACAAGGCGGCGCAGTCCGCCGACGTCGCCCGCCAGGAGGTGGCCCGCAACGCGGGCACGCAGTTCGACCCGGCGGTCGTCCGGGCCCTCCTCTCGGTGTCGTTGGGGAAGCTCCGCCTCGTCATGGGCCCGCTGTCGTGGCTGGCGCAGATGCCGGTCGTCGGGTCCCTCCCGATCGGCCCGGCGGTGGGCACCGCCGTCAGCGCCGTGTCGGTCGTGGCCGGTCTGGTCGTGGGGGGCCTGGCCCCGGGTGGGCGCACCCGCCCCGAGGCCGACACCGTGGCCGCGCCGCCCCACTCGACGGGCGAGCCGCACCCCCCGTCCCCGCTCGACGCGCAGCCCGGACCCGCTCCCGCGACGGCTCTCCCCGCCGACCAGCTCCCGGCTCCGTTCGCGGTGCCGGAGCCGGAGCCCGAGGGACCGGCGGCGTCGGAGCCCGCGCCGGCCCCGGCGGCCGCGTCGACGGCGCCCGTACCAACCCCGACCCCGGCCGAGGTGCCGCCCCCGCCCCCCGAGCCCGGGCGCCTCGTCGTGGGAGCGGCCCCCGTCGTGGACGAGGACGCCGGCACGGTGGTGGTGGCGAACTGGGCCCGGTCCGACGGCGGCTCCGACGACGGCGGCCCCGTCACGTACACGACCAGCAGTGCCCGGCCGGAGCTGTTCTCGGCATCGCCGTCCGTCGCGCCCGATGGCTCGCTCTGGTTCACCACCGCCCCCGACGCCTCGGGCACCACCGCCGTCACCGTGGAGGCATCGGGACCGGGTGCCCCCGAGGGGGCCGCCGGTGGCTCGGTCGTCATCACGCCGGTGGACGACGCTCCCGGTCGCCGGCGACGACACCCTCGTCGTGCCGGAGGACACCGCCGGTCAGGTCGACCTCCAGGCCAACGACTCCGACGTGGACGGGGACCCCCTGACCGCCGCGGTGCAGGCCCCGCCGGCCGCCGGCGAGCTCGACGTCGACCCCGCCGGCACCGCCACCTACGTGCCCGAGCCGGACCGGACCGGCGCCGAGGCGGCCGCCTACGCCGCCACCGACCCGTCCGGCCTGAGCGACCAGGCCGACCTGGACGTGCTGGTCCAGCCCCAACCCGACCCACCGGTCGCCACCGACGACGCCGTCGACACGCCGGCGGGGACGCCGCTCGACATCGCCGCGTCCGACCTGCTGGCCAACGACTCCGACCCGGACGGCGATCCCGTCACCCTGGCCGTCGCCGTGGCCTCGCCCCCGGCCAACGGGGTCCTCTCGTACGACGGCGCGACGGGCATCTACCGCTACACGCCCGCCCCCGGGTTCTCCGGCACCGACCGCTTCACCTACTCGATCAGCGACGGGACCGCCACCGCCGCGGCCACCGTCGTCGTCACGGTGGGCCCGCCTCCGCCCGAGACCGGCCTCGTGCTCGGCACGTCGGGGAGCGGCCCCGACGACTGGGACCTCGTCCCCGGCACGCCGACGGCGCAGTCCCCGGTGCCCGACTCCGACGGGGACGGCGACCCCGGGCTCACGGTCGAGCACAGCGGCGGCCACCTCGACGAGAACGACGGCCGCAAGTACCAGAACTGGAGCACGGACGTCCCCGCCGACCTCCAGCTGGCCGGCGCCGCGGCGCTCGAGCTGCGGAGCAGCCTCGAAGGTGGCCTGCTCTCGAAGGAGGGGCACGTCTGGGCCTACCTCCAGGACTGCGCCCCGGGGGCGGCGTCGACGGACGACGGGACCGCCTGCCAGGTGCTGGCGTCGGTCGACGAGCACGTCGACGACTGGTCGCTGCTCCCCGGCTTCCAGCAGCAGGGCTTCGACATGGGGGTGGTCGACGCCACCGTGCCCGCCGGCAACAGCCTCCGGCTGAAGCTGCTGTTCCAGCACAAGGACACGTGGGTCGACCCGGCCGGGTCGCAGCTGGTGCTCAACGCCCCCGCCGGCTCGGTCAGCGGATCGGGCCTCGCCGCCGCCGGCACGCTCGAGCCCGGGGCCGCCCCCGCCCCCCCGCCGCCCGGCTCCTGCGCCGGCGCCCGCCCCCGCGTCCGGTGCCGGCCCCGGCACCGGCCCGGCCCCGGCGCCTGCGCCGGAACCCGCCCCGGCGCCCGCACCGGCCCGCACCGGCTCCCGCCCCCGCACCTGCACCCGCACCCGCACCGGAACCCGCACCGGCTCCTGCCCCCGCACCGGCACCCGCCCCCGCGCCGGCTCCCGAGCCTCCGCCTCTGCCGTAGCACCGTCTCCCCGAGCCCGCTCCCGGCGGGTCTCGGTGGCGTCAGTTCGGAAAATCCGAACTCACGCCGACGAGACGCCGACGGGCGGCCACGACCGGGCGGCCACGGCTGCGGACGGGCGGCCCCCGCCCCGGCGCCGAGCCCGCTCAGCTCGAGGGGGCGCAGGTCTCCAGCACGGCGGTGGCCTTGTCCATGGCCCGGGCCGGGTCGGCAGTCGGGTTGCCGACCTGCTCCGAGTCGAAGTTGAGGTCGAGGAACACCTCGTCCACCCCGAGCTCGGCGAACCGGGCGAGGTCCTCGCCGATCTGCTCCGTCGTGCCCTGGAGGGGCGCCCGGTCGGCCCCCGCCACCGGCACGTCGCGCACGACCGTCACCCCCCGGACGACGCAGCGGACCGCCTCCCGGGGCTTGCCCGCCTGCTCGGCGGCGTCGCGGACCGTGCCCACCCCGGCCCGGATGTCGTCGAGCGTGGCCCGGCTGCTGCTGACCCACCCGTCCCCCCGGCCTCCGGCCCGCCGCAGCGCCCGTTCGGCGCTGCCCCCGATGAGGATGGGCGGGCGGGGCTGCTGCACGGGCATCGGCCCGACGTGCGAGGTGGGCACGGTGTAGTGCCGGCCGTCGCACGACACGGGGTCCTCGGTGAGGAGTCGGTCCAGGCAGTCGAGCCACTCGTCGAACCGCCGCCCCCGCCCCTCCATGGGGACACCGGCGGCGGCGTACTCGTCGGCGGACCAGCCCAGCCCGATGCCGGCGTCGAGCCGTCCCTCGGACAGCACGTCGATGGCCACCAGCTGCTTGGCCAGCACCGCCGGTGCGTAGAACGGCCCGTTCACCACGGCCAGCCCCAGCCGGGCCCGGCCGGTCACCGCCGCGGCGAAGCCGAGCGTCACGAGGGGGTCGAGCACGCTGCGGTAGACGGGCGGCAGCTCGAACGCCGTCGGGAAGAGCACGCGCTGGAAGGTCCACAGGGTCCGGAACCCGCGCTCGTCGGCGGACCGGGCGACGGCGGCGACGTTGCCCGGGGTGGCCCAGGCGCCGGACGTGGGGAGGGCGAAGCCGATGTCCACGCCGATGGTCTACCAACGGCCCCGGCGCTGGACCCCACGTCGGGCGGCGGGGAGACTGGGGGCCGAGGGTGAAGGGGGGCCGTCGTGACCGTGCACGAGATCGGCGACTGGGCCGGGGACTACGACGTCTACGACCCCGCCTACGTCGAGGACCCGTTCCCGATCTGGGACGACCTGCGCCAGCGCTGCCCCGTGGCCCACACCGAGCGCTGGGGCGGCTCGTGGCTTCCCACCCGGTACGACGACGTGGTGGCCATCGCCCACGACGTCGAGCGGTTCTCGTCCTCGGAGATCCTCGTCGCGCCTCCGGTCCAGGACGGGCCGGACGACGGCATCAAGGCGCCGCCCATCACCAGCGACCCGCCCGAGCACCACTGGGCCCGGCGCCTGATCCTCCCCGCCTTCTCGCCGAGGTCGGTGGCCCGGTACGAGGCCTACAGCAGGGACCTGTGCCGATCGCTGGCCGACGGGATCGCCCGGGCCGGCCGTGGTGACGCCGCCGAGGGGTACGCCCAGCAGATCCCGGTCCGCGTCATCGCCCGGATGCTCGGCGTCGACGAGGGGCGGGCCGACGAGTTCACCGACTGGGTGCGGGGCGTCCTCGAGTTCGGTGCCACCGACCCCGAGCGCCGACGGGCCGCCCGCGAGTCGATCATCGGGTTCTTCGCCGAGCAGGTCGAGGACCGGCGGCGGTCGCCGAAGGACGACCTGCTGACCGAGCTCCTGGCCGCCGAGGTCGACGGCCACCCGGTGCCGGACACGCACGTCATCGGCACCTGCAACCTCATCCTCGTCGCCGGCATCGACACGACGTGGTCGGCCATCGGCTCGGCCCTGTGGCACCTCGCCACCCACCCCGAGGACCGTCGGCGCCTCGTGGACGAGCCCGGGCTGATGCCGACCGCCGTGGAGGAGCTGCTGCGGGCCTACGCCCCGGTCACGATGGCCAGGCTCGTCACCGCGGACGCCGAGGTGGCGGGCGCCTGCATGCGGGCCGGCGACAAGGTCCTCATGCCCTTCCCCGCCGCCAACCGCGACCCCGCCGCCTTCCCCGACGCCGACCGGGTGGTCCTCGACCGCGCCGAGAACCGCCACGTGGCGTTCGGCGTCGGCATCCACCGCTGCGCCGGCTCCAACCTGGCCCGCATGGAGCTGCGGGTCGCCCTCGAGGAGTGGCTCGCCCGCATCCCCGAGTTCGGCCTGTCCGACGGGGACGAGGTCACGTGGGCCGGGGGCCAGGTCCGGGGGCCCCGCCACCTCCCCGTGGTCGTCGGGTAGCCGTCCCGGGGCACCGGTGGTCCGTGGTAGCCCTGCACGGGTGACAGGCGATGGCGACGGTCACGTCGCGCTCGACGAGGACGGCCCTCGTCGGGTTCCTGCGCCAGCAGGCGGAGTGGCGGCTCTGGAAGGCCGAGGAGGATCCCGAGGACCATCGCAACGCCCGCTCCGCCGACGCCCTCGTGGAGGTGGCCGCCCGGGTGGAGCGCCTCGACGTCGGGGACGAGCGCCTCCGACGGCTCGCCATGGTGCACGCCGACGACGGCGACGTCCTCACGCCGGGAGAGGAGCCCGCCCGCCTGGCCGGCCGCTACGGCTTCGACCACGTCGAGGACCCTGACGTGTGGCTGACGTCCTTCGTCGAGGCTGTCGTCGAGGAGTCGCTGCGGCACGCCGACGAGGAGCGCGACTGGCTGTAGGGGCGTGCCATCCTCATCTGTGGCGACGAGGAGGGACCGATGGGCCGGTTCACACGAGGTTTCACGGGCCGGGGTCGCGCCGCGAGGGACCCCCGACTGCCACCCGGCCAGTACGACACCGGCCGGGACTGGCCCGTCCTGACCGCCGAGGTCACCCCGGCGCTGGACACGTCGTCGTGGACCTTCGCCGTCGAGGGGCTCGTCGACCGGCCGACGACGTGGAGCTGGGACGAGATCCACCAGCTCCCCCCGTCGACCTACGAGGGCGACATCCACTGCGTCACCACCTGGTCGAAGCTGGGCATGCGCTTCGACGGCGTGTCGGTCGACACGCTGCTCGAGATCGCCAGCCCCCGCCCCGAGGCCGCCTTCGTGCTCGCCTGGTCGCACACCGGCTACACGACGAACCTGCCGCTGGCCGACGTCACGGGCGGGCGGGCATGGGTGGCCTGGGAGGCGGACGGGCAGCCCCTTCCCGTCGACCACGGCGGGCCGGCCCGGTTGCTCGTGCCCCACCTCTACTTCTGGAAGAGCGCCAAGTGGGTGGCCGGGCTGCGCCTCCTCGACCACGACGAGCCCGGCTTCTGGGAGCAGAACGGGTACCACGACCGCGGCGATCCCTGGCTCGAGCAGCGCTACCAGGGCGACTGATCCAGGTGGCCGGGCCGCCGGTGCGACCGTCCCCCTGGCGTCCGGCCGAGGTGGTCGCCATCCGCCCCGAGACGCCCCGGGCCAAGACGTTCCGGCTGCGGCTCCCCGAGCCCTCGGCCCACGTCGCCGGGCAGCACTACGTCGTCCGCCTCACCGCGCCGGACGGCTACACCGCCTCGCGGTCCTACTCGGTGGCGACGGCCCCCGACGGCACGGCGGAGATCGAGCTCACGGTCGAGCGACTCGATGGTGGCGAGGTCTCGTCCTTCCTGCACGAGGAGGTGGTCGTCGGGGACGACCTCGAGGTCCGCGGACCGATCGGCGGGTGGTTCGTCTGGACCGGCGAGTCGCCGGCGCTGCTCGTCGGCGGCGGCTCGGGCGTGGTCCCCCTCATGGCCATGCTCCGCTTCGCCCGGCGGACCGGTCGCTCGGACCTGGTCAGGCTGGTGGTCTCCGTGCGGTCGCCGCAGGACCTCTACTACGCCGACGAGCTGCCGGGACCGGAGGCACTCGTCGCCTACACGCGCTCGTCGCCCCCGGCAGCGGGCCGGCGGGCGGGCCGGCTCACCGTGGCCGACCTGCCTCGTCCGGTGGGGCCCGAGGTGACCGCCTACGTCTGCGGCTCGGCCGCCTTCGCCGACGCCGCCTCCCGGCTCCTGGTCGACCACGGCGTGCCGGTCGAGCGCATCAGGGTGGAGCGCTTCGGGCCCACCGGCTGACCGCCCCGGTCAGGCGACCGCGAGCGCCGGCTGGGGGTCCCGGCGCCAGCTCGTGTTGCGCCGCCAGAAGATGTAGCTCGCCACCCCGAGGGGGATGGGGAGGACGTAGGTGAGGAACCGGTAGACCAGCACGGCGGCCACGACCTGCTCCCGGTTCCCGCCGGCCTCGACGAGCCCGGCGGTGAGCGCCAGCTCGACGACGCCGAGGCCCCCCGGGGTCAGGGGGATGGCGGTGACGAGGCGGGTGAAGGCGAACACGGCGAGGACCTCCGCCCAGCTCACCTCGTCCTCCGAGACACCGATGTTCCGCAGCGCCACGAGGAGGACCAGGTACAGCGAGAGGTGCCCCACGATCGTGGCCAGGGTGATCCACTGCCACCGCGTGCGCAGCAGGCCGATCGTCTTCTCCCGGAACCGGGTGGTCGCCACCTCCCACCCGACCGGCGGAGGCCGCCGGAAGAGGCGCAGGGGCGCCGCCGCGAAGCGACTGGCGAGCTGGCCGACGCGTGCGGCGGCCGACTCGGTGCGCAGCATCAGGCCGAACACCACGATGGCGCCGACGAGGCCCGCCACCCCGAGGGCAGCGGCGAACAGGCGCCCGGCGCCGGCCTGTCCCTGCACGGCCAGCGCCGCCAGGGCGATGACCGGGATGGCCAGCTTCGCGAAGTTGTTCCACACGCCGGAGATCAGCAGGGCGAGCGTCACGATGGACCGGCGGAAGCCCCAGGAGTGGATCATCGAGTAGTTCAGGGCGACGGCCAGGTAGCTGCCGCCGGGCACGGTGTTGGCCACCGCCGTGGAGGCCTCCGTGCTGACGGCGGCCTGGGGGATGGTGATCCCGGGGAGGACGGCCAACCACAGCAGCCAGTACGTCGCCAGGTTCCAGAAGGCGACCGCGAGCAGCTCGGCCAGCTCGATCCAGGTCATGGCCCGGATCTCCTCCCAGACCTTGTCGAAGTCGGCCACCTGGGGCAGCACGAAGAAGAAGATGGCGATCACGAGGGTCGCGGAGAAGGCCGTCTGGAGGACCTGGCGGCGGCGGCTCCGCGGCCGCGGCGCCGCGATCGGGGCCTCCATCGGGATGGGGGGTTCGTCCGCGGTCGTGGTCGTGGTCGCAGCCTCGCACACCGGTCCCCGGCGTGTCCCGGGGGGGTTGTGCGAGGCTGCGGACGCGGTCGGAGACTCCGGCTGCGCTCGTGCGGGAAGGTGTCCATGGCGCACCGTCGGTGCACCAGATCGGTTCGTCTCGCGGCGGTCGCCGCCTTCATCGCCTTCATCGCCGCCGGCGCCGCCGGCTGCGGCTCGACGTCGGCACCCGAGCGGATGGAGACGGCGCTGGACGACGACGCCATCACCATCGCCTCGTTCGACTTCCCCGAGAGCGAGCTCCTCGCCGAGCTCTACGGGCAGGCCCTCGAGGGTGCCGGCATCCCCGTGCGGACGGTGCACCGGGCCGGGCCTCGCGAGCTGGTCGACCCCGCGCTGGCCCGAGGGCTGGTGGAGCTCGTGCCGGAGTACGCCGGCACGGCGATCGAGTTCCTCAGCCTCGGTTCTGTCGACGGGTCCGCCGACCCGGCAGCGAACCACCGCGCCCTCGAGCGGGTCCTGGCCGACCGCGACCTCGCCGCGCTCGACGCCGCCGGCGCCGAGGACCGCAACACCCTCGTCGTGACCAGTGACACCGCCCGCCGGCTCGGGATCGACGACGTGAGCGACCTGGTCGACGAGGCGCCGAGGCTGCGCTTCGGCGGGCCGCCGGAGTGCCCGAGCCGTCCGCTCTGCCTCCCCGGGCTCGAGGAGACGTACGGGCTGCGGTTCCGGGACTTCGTGCCCCTCGACAGCGGAGGCCCGCTCACGCTCGAGGCGCTCGAGGCGGGGCTCGTGGACGTGGCCCTGCTGTTCACCACCGATCCTGCGATCGGGACCGACATCGTGGCCCTGGCCGACGACCGGGGCCTGCAGCCGGCCGAGAACGTCACGCCGATCGTCCACCGCGAGGTGCTCCGTCGCTGGGGGCGGGCCCCGACGGACCGCCTCGACCGGGTCTCCCGGCTGCTCACCACGGACGCGCTCCGCGCCCTCAACGCCGAGGTGGCGGCCGGCGACCGCAGCCCGGCCGAGATCGCCGCGACCTGGCTCGACCGGGAGGGCCTCCTGTGACCACCGGTGCGGTCGGCGCCACCGACGTCGGGACGGCCGAGCGGCCGACGACCGTCAGCGGCGGCGGCGATGGCCAGGCTCGCCGTCGTCGCCGTCCCACGGGGGGCAAGCCGCCCCTCCCCCGCCACCTCGGGACGAGCGGGAAGGCCTGGCTCCTGGCCGTGCTCGCCGGGCTGGTGCTCGTCGTGCTGGCCACCCTCGACCCGGTGCAGCGGTTCGGCGAGCGCGCCGACGCAGCCGTGCTGCGCTGGCTGGCGGAGTCGCGGACCGAGTGGCTCAACGACGTGATGGTGGCGGTGGACCGGTTCTTCTCCGGGTGGCCCACGACGGTGGTGAGCGTGTCGATGGTGCTCGCGCTCGTGGTCCTCCGCCGCTGGCAGCGCCTGCTCACCTGGATCGCCGCCCTGGCCATCCTCGAGATCCTCGGGACGATCCTCTGGCAGAACATCTCGCGCCCGCGCCCGTACGACGTCACGACGATCGGGCGCTGGAGCGGGTGGTCCATGCCGTCACCGCCGGTGGCCGTGGTCACCGCCGTGTTCGTCGGCATCACCTACACGCTCGTCGTGGCCGGGCGTCCGCGGACGCTGGCGAAGTGGGCGACGGCGGTGGTCCTCGTGCTCTTCGCCGGGGCCCGGATGTACCTGGGCGTCGACCACCCCACCGACGTGCTCTTCGCCGTGGCCATCGGCGTGGCCCTCCCCCTCGCCGGCTTCCGCTACTTCACCCCCAACGAGGTCCTGCCGGTCGTCTACCGGCGGGGCAAGACCGCGCACCTGGACGTGGAGGGCCGCCGGGCCGACGCCATCCGCCAGGCGGTCGGCGACCAGCTCGGCCTGACGGTGGACGACATCAAGCCCGTGGGCCTGGCCGGGTCCGGCGGCTCGACCCCGCTCCGCCTGCGGGTCGGCCGGGATCCCGATCAGTACCTCTTCGCCAAGCTCTACGCGATGAACCACGTCCGGGCCGACCGCTGGTACAAGCTCGGGCGGGTCCTGCTCTACGGACGACTCGAGGACGAGACGCCGTTCCAGTCGGTGAAGCGCCTCGTCGAGTTCGAGGACTACGCCGCCCGGCTGTTCGACGACGTCGGGATCCCGACGGCCAGCTCGCACGGCATCGTCGAGCTCACGCCCGAGCGCGAGTACCTCCTCGTGACGGACTTCCTGGAGGGCGGGCTGGAGATCGGTGACCCCGACGTCGTCGTGGACGACGCCGTCATCGAGCAGGGACTCCTGCTGGTGCGCCGGCTCTGGGACGCGGGCCTGGCCCACCGGGACATCAAGCCGGCCAACCTGCTCGTGCGCGACGGCCGGCTGTTCCTCATCGACGTCGCCTTCGCGCAGGTCCGCCCGTCGCCCTGGCGCCAGGCCATCGACCTCGCCAACATGATGCTCGTCCTCGCCGTCCGCACCGACCCCGACCGGGTCTACCGGATGGCCCTCGAGCACTTCACCCCCGACGACGTGGCCGAGGCCTTCGCCGCCACCCGGGGCGTCGCCAGCCCCTCGCAGCTCCGGGCCGTGATGAAGCAGGACGGGCGGGACCTCGTCGCGCGGTTCCGGGCGCTGGCCCCCGAGCGGGCACCCATCCCCCTCCAGCGCTGGGGCGTCCGTCGCGGTCGCGCTGGCCCTCGGCTTGTTCATCGTGCTGCTCCTGGCCGTCTTCCAGGTCGGGGACATGCTGGCGCCGGCCCACGACCTGCCGGTGGAGGCGTCGCCCGACTGCGGGACCGGCGACCTGATGATCCTCGTGGCGCAGTCGCAGCCGGCGGCGACCCAGCTGCCGTGCATCGCCACGTTGCCCTCGGGCTGGGAGATGGAGGACATCCACGTGCAGCGGAACCGGACGACCTTCGGCATCGGCTCGGACAGGGCCGGGAGCGGCAGCATCGACGTGGCCCTCGAGCGGGAGGGCGAGTGCGACGTCGCCGGGGCCGAGGCCGTGCCCAGCGACGAGGCCGGCACCCGCCGCTTCGAGCGCCCCGAGCAGCTCGCCGGCGGCGTGGAGGGGACGCGGACCTACCTCTTCCCCGGCGGCTGCGTGACGTACGAGTACTCCTTCGCCGAGGACGCGCCGCCCGCCCTCGTCTTCGAGGCCGACCAGGCCCTCGGGTTCGTCGCCCGCGAGGACCTGGTGGCGCAGGTGCGCTCCTCGGCCGACCTGCGCCTCTGCGGCGCCGGGGTGCCGTGCCCCGGGGGCTCACGGCCGTGAGCCGCCTCGACGGCCTCCACCCCGCCGTCCGCTGGCTGCTCGTCGCCCTGGCCGGGCTGGTGGTCGTCGTGATCGGCGGCCTCATCGCCGACGGCGGTGACGTCGGATCGGTCGAGCGCTCCGTGTTCCGCGCCGTCAACGACCTGCCGGCCTGGCTGTACCGGCCCCTGTGGGTCTTCACGCAGATGGGCAACCTGGTCATCGCCATGGTGGTGGGCGTCGTCGTGGCCCTCGCGCTGCGCCGTTGGGAGGTGGCCATCGCCGTCCTCGTCGCCGGCTTCCTGAAGCTCCGCTTCGAGGAGGCGGTCAAGGACGTCGTCCAGCGGTCACGCCCCGGCACGAGCATCGGCGACGTGCACCTCCGCGGCGACGTGTCGGTGGGCGGGCTCAGCTACGTGTCCGGGCACGCCGTCATCACCGCCGCCGTGGCCGGGCTGCTCACGCCCATCCTGCCCGGGCGGTGGAAGGTGGTCCCCTGGGTCGTCGTCTTCCTCAACGCCATCGCCCGCGTGTACGTCGGCGCCCACAACCCGCTCGACGTGATCGGCGGCGCCGCCCTCGGGCTGGTGATCGCCGGACTGCTCAACGCCGTGCTCGCGCTCCTGCGTCGAGGATCCCGGTCGACCTCAGAGGCTACGGTCGAGCCATGACCGACGAGGGCCTCTCCGCCACCCCGCCCCCATCCGTCCCGCAACGGCCGACGCCGGGGGTCGTCCCCGATCGCCTGGAGGGGCACTTCTACAGCCCCGGCCTCGTGATCCTGCTCACGATCGTGACGCTCGGCATCTGGGCCGCCGTCTGGACCTACCGCACGAACGAGGACCTCAAGAAGTTCAACGGTGACGGCCTCGGCGGGGTGCTCGGCGTGGTGCTGTACATCTTCATCTCGCCCGTGGTGATGTTCACCATCCCCAACGAGGTCAAGAACGCCTACGAGCGGAGCGGGCGCGAGAGCCCGGTGTCGGCGCTCTGGGGCCTGTGGTTCCTGCTGCCCCTGATCGGCAACTTCATCTGGTACCTCAAGGTGCAGCGGGTTCTCAACGACTTCTGGCTCGCCAACGGGAGCGAGAAGGGCTGACCGGATCGCTCAGGCGGAGGCAGCCTGGCGCTCCGCCTCGGCCTTGAGGGCGGCCAGCACCTTCTGGATCCCCGTCGCCAGGGTCCTGCGGCTGTAGCCCTTCAGGAGCCGCGGGAGCAACCCCTCCCAGGACTCCTCGGAGCGGGCCCGCGTGCCCCCGTCCTGCGGGTCGAACCGGAAGACGTGGACCGCCCTGATGCCCATGGTCGTGCCCGTCCAGGAGAGCTCACGGGGCGGGTCCACGACCTGGAGGGTCGAGGTCAGCGAGGTCGCTCCCGACCGCCACCGGAAGACCGTGCCCCGCTCGACCGGTCCCTCGACGGTGACCGAGCGCACGTCGGGGTTCCACGACGGCCACCCCTCGAGGGCGGCGAGCACCGAGAAGACGGCTCGGGGCTCGGCGGCGATGTGCAGCTCGCCCTCCGCTGTCGCCGGTGCGTCGCGGTTGATGTCCATGGCTACGGGGTGGCGTAGGCGGCCCGGGCCGGCCCGAGGTCGAAGTACTCCCGCCACGCCCGGATCCGGCCGTCCTCGATCTCGAAGACGCCGCTGATCGGCAGGACGACCGGCTGTCCGTTGAGGGTGATGTGGTCCGTCCGCTCGTTCATCACGACGTCGTCGGTGGCCACCTGGTGGTGGATGACGAGGCGTCCGGGCGGGACGTCGGCGAAGCCCGCCACGAAGGCGCGGATGGCGGGCTTCCCCACGATCGGCGTCAACGGGATGCTGTGGTAGACGGCGTCGTCGGTGAAGTGGTCGACGATGTGGTCGGCGTCGCGGCGCTCCCAGGCGGCGAGGAAGGCCCGGACCATCGCGTCGTTCGCCTCGCTCCGCTGGCTCACGCCGGCGCCCACGGCTCGCGCAGGTTGCGGACCCAGAAGAGCACCTCGCGCCGGTTCATCGGACCACGAGGCTGCCATGGGCCGGTGACCCCGTCGGCCCGGTACGACGCCAGACGGGCGCGGGCCTCGTCCAGGCCGTCGGCGTCGATGGCGCAGCGCATGCCGGCGGGATCGACCCCGAACACCCGGGCCGCGTTGAGGCCGAAGATCTTGGCCTTCAGCTCGGCGGTGAGCTCGGGGTAGCCGAAGCGCTCCCGCAGCTCCGGCGCGATCTGGAAGCTGCGGAAGGCCATGATCTGGGGCTGGGGCGAGCCGTACCAGACCGCGTCGGTGCCCCACATGACGTTGTCCTGGCCGACCCGCGTCAGGAGCTTCCCGAGCGTGTGGGCCGCCTCGGTGGGCGAGCGCAGCGTCTCCCGCCACGTCGTGCCCAGCTCGGCGTGCACGTTGGCGTTCGGGGGGATGCCGTGGTCGTCGAGCGCCTTGACGAGGCTGTTCACACCGGTGGCCGCGTCGGCCGGGTCGTACGGCCCCTCGGTGGTCGCGATCTCGTAGGCCCCGTGGTACACGATGAAGTCCATGTCGGGGTACTGCTTGGCGACGGCGACGATGTCCCTCGGCCCGTTGTGGGCCGGGTCGAACTCGAGGAGCGGGAGGCCCTTGTGGGCGCAGATCACCCGCACGCCGAGGTCGTGCGCCTTGTCGACGACCGGGAGGCCGATGGCGGGGTCGTCCGAGCGCGTAGCCCTGGCCTCCCGGGCCCCACGCCGTGTACACCTTGAAGGCGGCGAGGTCGCCGGTGCCGGCGTTCACCTCCATCTCGTCCAGGCGCATGGCGAGGTCGCCGAAGTTCGGGGCGAGGACGTCGTGCAGCAGGACCCGGGACCGCCCTCCCACGGCGAGCGAGTCGGCGAGCTGCTTGGTCTCCCGCTTCTCGGCCCACGGCACGGGCGCGTCCATGGGGCCGGAGTTGGGCACGTCCGACAGCAGCGACACGGTGGTGTCGCTGGCCAGGAACATGTCGTGCAGGTACGCGGTGCGGTCCACGCACCGGAACGGATCCGCTTCCGCGCAGCCGGCAGGGACCAGACCGAGGATCATGTCGGCGATGCGCAGCGCGTTCTGGCGCCACGGCCCGTCGGGCACGACGTGGTGGGTGTGGATGTCGAAGATGAGCTCGTTCCCGGCGAGGGCCTCCTCGCACGCCTCGACGTCCTCGGCGGCCGGCACCTCGTAGGTCCCGCCCGGGGCGGTGCTGCTCGTCGACCGGCGCGACCGTGGTCGAGTGCCGCGCTGCCACCGCCGTCCGAGCACGCGGCCGTGTTGAACGTCGCCAGGACGGCGGCCACCCCCGCACTGGTCTGCAGGAACCGGCGCCGGTCCATGCCCGCGGCCTGCGCCGCCGCCGCGACCCGCTCGAGCGCCGCTCGCTCGAGCCGACGATCGGCGGCCGTGGGCGGGGGCGGCAGGTACTCGCCGTTGGACGAGGTGCCCGTCCCCAGGGGCAGGCGGGGCCACGAGTCCGGCTCCTGCGCCAGTCGACGCCGCCAACGGCTCGTCACCAGCACGGGAGGCTAGGAGAGCGGGCCGGCGCCTGCCCGGGTACCGGTCCCTAGGGCCGCTCCCGGACGACCCAGCGGTCGTCGCGGAGGACGAGCTCCACCATCTCGGGTCGCGGGCTCCGCGGCCGCTGGACGGAGGCCTGGACCCCGCCCGACGGCCGTCGCCGGAGGGAGCCGAGGCGCACGTCGTCGCCGAAGGCGTCGCGAAGGGCGGCGAGCACGGCCTGGGCGTCGCCGAGGGACATGCTCCCCTCGTGCACGCCTCACCGTGGCGATGGCGGCCACATCCCCGGCGACCGCCTCGAGGTCCGACCGGAGGCCGACCGCATCGGCGCCGAGCAGGACGAGCGCCTGGTAGGCCACGCCCTGCCCCTCCCGGAGGAGGCCGAGGACGACGTGGGCCGGCCCGATGGCCCAGTGGTCGAGGCGCATGGCCTCCCGCAACGAGAGCTCGAGGACCTCCTTGGCGCGGGGCGTGAACGGGATGTGCGCTGCGGGTGGCCCCGGGTCCGCCCCGATGATCGCCTCGACGTGGTCCGTCACCGCATCCAGCGAGACCCGGTGGCGGGCCAGCACGTCGGCGACGGGCCCGTCCAGCGCGAGCACGCCCAGCAGGAGGTGCTCGGTGCCGATGTACCCGTGCCCGAGCGACCGGGCCTGTTCCATCGCCAGGACCACGACCCGCCGAGCGCCGTCGTCGAACCGTTCGAACACCGATGCACCCCCGCCGACAGTCTGCCCCCTGGGGCGGGTGTCAGTACTCCCATCTACCGTCGAGGTCGTGGAGCAGCTCGACGGATACGGCATCGAGCACCTCGTGGGCGTCGATGCCGCGGCGGTCGCCGATGTCAACGCCTTGATCCGGCAGCTGAAGCCCTCCTGGGCGCCGCTGACGGAGGACGGCCTCGCGGCGCTGATCGCATCGGCGTCGAGGGTCTACGTCGCCCGACATGACCGCCGGATCGTCGGCATCACGGTGATGGTCCCGCACCGACACCTGCCCGGCCTCCGCTATCACGTGGAGGACGTGGTCGTCGCCGGGGAGCATCGAGGCCTCGGGCTGGGCCGGCGGTTGCTCGAGTTCGCGATGCGCGACGTCCCCGGACCTGTCATGTCGTTCGATCTGCGGTCCCACGCCAGTCGGGCCCGCGCCCACCGGCTGTACGCATCGCTCGGATTCACACCCAGCGACACGACTGTCTTCCGTCTCGACGCGGGCTGACCCTCCCTCCCCCGCCGGGCTCAGCGGGGCCGAGCGCTCAGTCCGTGGTGCAGTCGTCGACCGCCTGCCTGACGCCGTCCCATGCGGCCTGCGAGGTGTCGTCGAGGTCGTCGCTCACGTTGCCGAGGCTCCTGCGGATCACCGTCAGGTCCTGTCGGGCCAGCTCCTGGTTCCCGCCGGCGACGTGCTCCCGGAGGTCCTCGAAGTTCTCGTCGATGTCGGCGCGGTCCTCAGCGGTGAAGAGCGAGTAGTTGGCGGCGAGGGAGTCCACCTCGGACACGACGTCGTCCAGCGCCGACTGGGCCTCCTCGGCCGTCGAGGCGTCCTTCAGGTCGCACAGGGCCTCGCCGAGGTCCTGACCGTCCCGCTCGGCGGTGTACTGCTGGCCGCAGCCGAGCAGCGACAGCCCTGCGATCGCAGCAACCGCGATCGTCGGGGCCGACCGACGCATGAGGGGCCCTCGCCCGCTGGCTGCCATGTCAGACCTCCCTTCGGATGGTGAAGCCGAGCACGATGTCGCCGATCCCTCGCAGCAGGGCACCGACGCCGATCCAGATGAGCAAGCAACGCGAGCGAGCGCCCGGGGTAGCCGACCGCCCACAGCCCGAGGAGCATCTCGCCGATCCCCGCCGCGAGACCCAGCCCCCACAACGGGATCTCGTCACGGAAGGCGATGCTGCTGAAGATGTCGGCCGTCCCCTTGATCAGGAGGTACCAGGCGATGAACAGGGAGAGGACGCCGACGGTCTGGTACGGCGACACGAACGATCCGATCCCCGTGATGAGGAAGAGCACGGCCAGCAGGGCGTGGGCCCACCTCCATCCGGGGGCCACCAGCATCTGGACGAGCTCGGTCAGCGCTCCGAACAGCAGCAGGATGCCGAGCAGGATGCCCACCGTCGCGACGGACGTGGAGTCGAGGGCGAGGATGACGAAGGCGAACAGCAGCCACAGCGCGCCGGAGACGAAGAGCAGCCATCGGGGTGGTGGTGCCAGCCCCGCACCGGTGTCGACCGGGTCATAGGTCGCAGTTGTCATGTCAACCCTCGCTTCCAGCGGTCACGAACGCCTCCAGTGCCCCGATGCCCCATCGATAGCAGCGTCTCGGTCGCGGCCGGCGCATCATCCTCGCGGGGTGATTGCCGGCTGCCCCGTGTCATCTGGTCCTCATTGGGCGCTTTCATCCCCCGACGGCGGCGGCCTGCACCTCCTTGAGGAGGGCGCGGGTGCGGGCGCCGGTCTCCTCGTCCGTGACGATCTCCACGCCGGCGAACTCGGTGGCGCCGGCCTCGGCGAAGGCCTCCAGGCCGGCGCGCACCTCGGCCTCGTCCCCGACGAGTGACACGTCCTCCGGGCCGCCGGCGCCCTCGACGTCCATGACGCCCCGGTACGACGGGAGGTCGTTGTAGCCGGCGAGCACGGCGGCCAGGAGGCCCCGTACCTGGTCGGGCTGGTCGGTCACGCACACCGGCACGCTGGCGACGATGCGGGGCTCGGGTCGCCCGGCCTCCTCTGCGGCGGCCCGCACCGCGGGAGCGATGGTCGCCTCGATCACCCGGGGTCCGGACAGCCAGAGGATGCTGCCGTCGGTGCGACCGCCGGCCATCGCCAGCATCCGGGGTCCCATGGCGGCGAGCATCACCGAGGGCGTCGGGGTGTCGGCCGGGCCACCGAGGCCCTCGGTCTCACCGGACCAGATGTCGCCCTCGGCACTGACGCGCCGCTCCGACAGTGCCGGCAGGAGCACGTCGAGGTACTCCGCCATGTGGCGGGCCGGCCGCTCGAAGGGGATCTTCAGCGTGGACTCGACCGAGGGCTTGTGGGCCAGCCCGATGCCGAGCACCAGTCGGCCCCCGCACAGCTCCGAGGTGGTGAGGGCCTGCGCCGCCAGCATCAACGGGTGCCGGGGCCAGGTGGAGATGACGGCGGTGCCGAGCTCGATGGTCGAGGTGGCCTGCCCCACCAGGGCGAGCACCGTGAGGGCGTCGGGCACGCCGAGCTGCGCCATCCAGTAGCTGTCGAACCCGTCCCGCTCGGCCTGGACCGCGTGGTCGACCATCTCGGAGGCCGGTCGACCGAGGCTGATGAGGCTGGAGCCGTTGATCCCGATGCGCATCGGCCGAGCATGCCTCACGTGGCCCGGCGCCGAGAGGTGCCGGACCTCGCGTGCCTGTCACGATGAGGTGGCAGGATCCGTGCGGGAAGGGGACGAGGCGTGTCGGAGCGGTCAGGATCCCTCGCTGACGATCCGTTCGGTGGTCGGCACCCGACCAGTCACGAACGGCTGACGGGCCAGCCCTGGGACGCGTCGTACCACGACGGCCCGGCGCCGTGGGATGTCGGTCAGCCGCAGCCAGCCGTCGTCCGCCTGGCGGCCGAGGGCGGGTTCACCGGGGCGGTGCTCGATGCGGGCTGCGGGACCGGCGAGAACGCGCTGCACGTCGCCTCACTCGGACTGTCGGTCCTGGGCGTCGACGTGGCCGAGACGGCACTGGCCATGGCCCGCGGGACCGCCGCCGACCGTGGGATCGAGGCCGCGTTCGCCGTCGCCGACGCGTTCCACCTGGAGGCCCTCGGGCGCACCTTCGAGACGGTGCTGGACTGCGGGCTGTTCCACACCTTCGACGCCGACGAGCGACCTGGCTACGTGGCGAGCGTCGCGTCGGTGACCGGGCACGGCGGGACCCTGTACGTGCTGTGCTTCAGCGACGAAGGTCCCGACACCGGCCCGCACCCCGTCACGCAGGACGAGCTGAGGGCGGCGTTCGACCCCGGCACCGGATGGCGCGTCGCCGCCATCGATGCGGACCGGGTCCTGACGAGGTTCCACGACACCGGTGCACCAGCCTGGCTCGCGACGATCGAACGCCTCTGACCGCCGGAGTGGTGGGCCCGGTCGCTGAGCATCAGGTGAACGGCGGCCGGACGTCGGCGACCACGTACAGCATCATCTCGCCGCCGATGAAGGCGATCCCCGTGTCGGGAGCGTGGGCCACGGCCCGCCAGGCGTCGAGCTGGTCCTGGGAGGCCCACGCTCGAAGACGTTGACCCGCCCGGGTGGACCGGATCCCCCGAGATGGCCACATCCAGGCACCCGGGGGCCTGGCGAGCCCGCTGGACGAGGTCATGGTGGGCCGCCACGTAGTCGTCTCTCGAGTCGACCTCCACCTCGACGTGGCCGGCGACGATCAGCATCGGCATCGGCCTCCCTCCGGTTCGCTCATGCGGCGTAGACGTCGTGGCGACGACGGACTCATCGCCGGCATGACGACCGGAGCAGGAGGCCACCCGCTGCGGGGTGGTCAGCGTTCCTGACGTGCGTGGACTACCCCGGCCAGGACCAGGCCGAGTCGAGGATCGTCATCTCGCAGATCGGCTGCTTGTTGGCGCCGGCGGGCGTCACGGCGAGGACGGGCCCTTCCCGCACCCACGAGCGCAGGCCCTGCATCGGTGCCCAGAGCGGGGGCCAGCCGCTTTCGAGGCGGGCGCACGCGGTGTCGCTCCCGTGGCGGTCGTCGACGCGCATCAGCACGTTGAAGACCATCGGCTCGGATCGGTCGTCGGCTTGAGCCGAGAGCTACATCGTGTCGACGGCGGACGAGATGAGGGCCGTCACCTCGTCGGGGTGGGAGATCATCGCGACATGGCTCGAGTCCAGCTCGACGGTGGTGGCGCCCATCCGCTGGGCGAACTGCCGCTCGGCGTCCGGAGGGATGACCTCGTCGTGCTGGGCGACGGCGAACCACGTCGGCAGGGTCTTCCACGCCGGGGTCGCCATCACGTCGTTCAGCGTCGAGGCGGCCAACGGCTGCTGGACGGCGTACATCACGCGGGCCTCGGCCGGGTCGACGTCGGGGGCGAAGTGCTTCAGGACGGCGTCCTCGGGTAGCCACGCGAAGCCCTGGTCGTCGATCTGGATGTTGGCGATGGCGGGCGTCGGGGGGCCTTGGCCGAGCAGGGCACCGATGGACTCGCCCTCGTCGAGGCCGAACCCGGCCACGTAGACCAGGCCGACGACGTTCGGTGCGTCGGATCCGAGTGCGGTGATGACCTGACCGCCGTAGGAGTGCGCGGCGACGAGCGTCGGCTCGGACTCCAAGGCGAGGACGTGGCGCAACTTGGCGACGTTGTCCGCCAACGACGTGTGGGAGAACTGGGGGGCGATCACGGCATGACCGGCCGCCTGCAGACGACGGATCACCGCCGCCCACGACGAACCATCGGCCCATGCACCGTGCACCAATGCGATCCTCATGACCTGGTGCCTCCTTCGCCACCGGACTTCGGGGGCCACTCGGACTCTGTCACGATCGTGGGTCGCTGTCCTGCGCCCTTGTCACCACCTGGCTCCGCGTCCAGAGGCGATCAGCGGTTGCCTACCCCTGCCAGCGGAACGGGTTCGAGAACCCGCTCAGGTCGCTCCCCGAGAACTCGACGCCGAAGGCCGAGACCCTCGAGGTCGAGACCGGCGCCAGCCCGAGCGTCGGGCCTGCGGGGTGGGCGACGATGTTGGTGAGGGTCACCGGCTCGCCCTCCCTCGATCGTGATGGGCGTCCCCGTGTAGTCGACCGCGTCGCCCACCGTGACGTGGTGTCCGCCGCTGTCCCGCTCGACCGAGATCGGCGCCTGCTCGATCCCGAGGAACTCGCCGAGCAGCGGCCCCAGGGCGGCGGGTGGGCCACCCAGCGCGCCCGAGAGGACCTGGCCCAGCTTGTCGACCTGCTCGCCGCTGGCCCCGTCGTCGATGAAGACGCCCATGCGCCAGTTCCCCTCGGCCATGTTCGGCGGGGTGTCCCCGATGAGCACGTAGCGGCGACCCGACACGTCGACGCCTTCGATCTCACCGGCGTCCACCTCGAAGGCGAGTGCGAACCGGCAGTAGTCGTCTCGGGTGGCCCGGTGCGCCAGGTTGGACCACGTGCACGGGCAGATCGCATCGCACGAGCAGTTCTCGTAGAACATCCCTTGCAGGTTCCAGGCCATCGGACAGTCCCCTCTCGCTCGGTGTTCGGACGCGCTACATGGAGCTGACGGTCGGGAGCAGTGACGGTTCCGCAACGACCGCCACGCCGGCGGCCACCAACGCGATCGAAGCCAGCGTGCCGACGCCGCGGCCGTGGGGAAGCGTCTTCTCGGCGAAGACGAGCAGCGCGATGGCGATCATCGCGGCCACGTTCATGACCCCCAGCGGGATGAGGATGAGGAAGAGGAGCCAGCAGCAACCCACGCAGTAGAGCCCGTGGACCAGCCCCATGCGGATGGCGCCGCTCCGACCGTCGCGCCAGTGCATCAACACGAAGGAGAGGGGGGAGCGGCAATGGCGCAGACAGACGTCCTTGAGCGGCGTCAGCTGGTAGAGCCCGGCCAGGACCAGGAGCACGCCGCCCGCCCTCCCCCAGTGGCTCCCCACCCACTCCGAGTGCGACGCCCCCCACTCGACGGTCGCACTGAGGAGGTAGGCGGCCACGCCGAAGACGATCCAGAGCGCGATGTACGAGCCCGTGAACAGCGCCACCGAGGGCGGGTCGTCACGCCGCATCCGGCCGTACATCACGACCATCGGGGCGGCGGCCGGGAACATCATGGCCACCATCATCGCCACCCAGGTGACGAGGAAGAGCGGCCAGGAGCCGCCCATGGTCAGGTCCGGGCCCATCCCTTCGGCCATCGCCATGGGATCGTCCGCCTGGCTCAGGAACACCGCCCAGCCCACGGCAGCGAGGCCCAGGAGCGCCGACGAGGATGACGGTGCGCTGGCGCGCCGCCGCCGGCGGGAGAGCGGCCGCCGTCGTCACCGGTTGGTCCACGTCATCCCCCCGTGGCTCGCCCCCGGGGAGGCTACGCCCACGACGCCGTGGCCGTCAGGCCTCTGCCTCGGTGACGGCTCGTGCTGGGCCGACCGGGGCGAGCGCGAGCTGCATCGCCACGACTACTCCTTGGCGGACACCGGGAAGCTGAACATCATCCCGCTCTGGTTGTGCTCGGCGATGTGGCAATGCGCCATCCACAGTCCCGGGTTCGTGACGTCGAGCAGGATGTCGACGGTCTCCCCCGCGCGAACGAGGACGGTGTCCTTCCACACGAGGTTGGGTTCCGGTTGGTCGCCTCGGGACAGGACCAGGAAGCGTCCCGCGCCGTGGACGTGGAACGGGTGGTGCATGGGGTGGTCCTGGGCCATGTCGTTGACCAGGCGGATCTTGACCTGGTCGCCGACGCTGAACGACCAGTCGATCTCCCAGTTGGCCTTGCCGGTCTCGCGGTCGACGAGCCGCCAGATCATGTTGGTGGAGTCCGAGGCCCGGTTGATCTCGGGCATGAGGTCTTCCCACTCGAGGCCGTCGCTCGTGTCGTGGCCGTGGTCGTGCGCGGCGGGGACCGGGGCGCCGGCCTCCGTGGGCACGAGCCTCATCCCGCAGTTGGGGCAGGTCCCCGGCGCATCGCGGACGGTCTCCGGGTGCATGGGACAGGTCCAGGCCGCCGGCGCCGTGGCCTCTGCGGGAACCAGCTTCATGCCACAGATCGGGCACGTGCCGGCCTCGTCCCGGACGATCTCGGCATGCATCGGGCAGGTCCAGGCCGTCGCCGTCTGCTCCTGATCGCCGTAGAGGAGCGGCATCAGCGACTCGAAGGCGAGCGTCTTGTCGGGCGGGCGCTCGCGCTGGGCGTCGACGGTGACGCGCTCGGCCGCCAGCTCCGCGCTCGTGCGTCGCTCGTCGAAGTCCGCGAGCAGCGACGGCTCGGCCGGCTCGTCGTCGACCTCGATGCTGCCGAGGGCGTAGCTGTGATCGGGGGTCCGGTGCTGGAGAGGGAACGTCCCGGGAGCATCGAAGACCACGTCGACGATGGCCCGCTCGGACGGCGCCAGGAGGACGTCGTCGACGAACACCTCGTGCTCGTAGCGCCCGCTGTCGCCGCCGACGAGCTTCATGCGGGCGCCGGGGAGGTGCACGTCGAAGATCCGGGTGTTGGCCGTGTTCACGAAGTAGAAGCGGACGACCTCACCCGCTCGGGCCCGCAGCTGGAGGTCGGTCTCGCCGCCGGTGAGCATGACGTTCCCGAAGCGACCCATGGCGACGTGGGTGGGGCCGGCGTGGCTGAACGTCGCGATGTGGCCGTCCTCGATCAGCACGTCGTCGAGGGTGACGACGAACTCGCGGTTCACCGGCGCCCAGTGGTCGGCCTCCGCGGGATCGACGAGGATCGTGCCGTAGAGGCCCATCTCGAGGCCGTAGTCCTCCCGGATGTGCGGGTGGTACCAGTACAGACCCGGGTCGGGGAAGCGCAGCCGGTAGGTGAAGTCCCCTCCGACGGGGATGGGGTCCTGCGTCTCGTACGGCACGCCGTCGTACGCGTTGTCCAGGCGAAGGCCGTGCCAGTGGACGGTCGCCTCCACCTCACCATCGTTGTGCACGGGAACGCTGATCTCGGACCCCTGCCGCACCCGGAGCGTGGGTCCAGGCACGGAGCCGTTGTAGGTCAGCATCCGCACCCGGTCCGTCCCGAGCGTCTTCACGACCGGAGCGATGCGGAGGCCGTAGGTGTCACCGTCCGCCAGGTCGACGACCGACGGGGCGACTCCCTCATCGAGGCCGGCTGTCTCCGTGGAGAACGTGGCCCCATCGCCGGCGGTCGGCTGGGTGGTCATGCCTTGCCCTCCACCGCCCCGGCACCTTCGAGGATGGCGCGCAGGTCATCGGGGATCGGCATGGGCTGGAGGGCGCTGACGTCCGCCCCGCCCGTGTTGCCCACCGGGTAGCGCTCCGTCCACGAGCCGGGAGCGGCCACCACCAGGCGGACGATCTGGCCGAGGACCTCTCGGCGATCGCGCCGCCGAAGCCCATGACCCAGCATGTCGAGGTGGGTCCGTACGTGGGGCCCGGCCATCGGCTGGCTCAGGATGTGGGCCCGCTCGAGGTGGTGCCACTCGCCGGCCACATCTCCCCGGGCCCTCGCGGCGCGCGCCGAAGCCCGCTCGTCCGACCACGCCGTACGCAGCACCTCGTGCTCGGGTCGAGCTCGGACGACTCCGCGTCGACGCTGGCCCACCGAGGACGTCTGTGCCATCACTGATCACCCCTCCCGGTCGATCCGCTCCGTGCCCCATGGGGGCTTCGCCGCCCGCCGACGGCCTGGACGATCCGGACGCTAACGGGATCCGCGACGGGGTGGCCAGTGCCCTCGGGCCGGGCCTACCTCTTCGTGTAGCGATCCGGATCCAGCACGAGGCGCGCGGCGCACGCATCCGAGCAGAGGACCACTTCCTCGCCGGCGTGCACCACGCGCACGACGGTGTGACCGGCGTGGAGGACCATCCCGCACACGGGGTCGACGAGGTGGTCCTCGTCCTCCGTGCCCGGGTAGCACGCGGCGAAGAGCTCGAACTCGTCGAGCCCCTTCAACTGGCGTCGTCCGAGCGGGCGGAACTCGATGTCCGCCGCCCCACCGACGGCATCGCGCACCTCGGGGGTGACGAGGATCTGATGGCGCTCGGCATCGGCGACGAGGCGGGCCGCCACGTTCACCGTGGTCCCGACGTAGTCGCCCTCCCGGTAGAGCGCCCGACCGCAGCTCACCCCGAGCCGGCACGCCGGGAAGTGGCTCTCCGCCGCGGCGCGCTGCTCGATCTCGAGGGCGCACCGCACGGCCTCCTCCGGGTCGGTGAAGACCATCATGAAGGCGTCGCCGATCTGCTTGACGATGCGCCCCTGCCTGGCGCGGACCGCGGTGCGCACGAGGGCCGAGAACCGAGCCAGGACGTCGGCCGCATGGACCTCGCCCATCGCCTGGGTGAGCGGGGTGAAGCTCGAGAGGTCGACGAACACGATGGCCACCGAGACCTGCCCGGGCACCTCGCCGGTGTCCACCAGTCCAGCCGCTTCGGCGAAGTGGAGGACGAGGTCCTCGCGGAGGGCTCGCTCGATGCCCTTGCGATGGAAGTAGAGGACCGTCGGGTCGGCGAGGCTCTGCAGGTCGTCGCTGATCTCCGCGGTGGCTTCCGTGAGCTCCGTTCCGGAGAGCCCCCCGGCTCGGAGACGCTCGTGCACGTAGATGTGGAACGTGCGGGCCTCGGTGTCGGCCACCCGTCCGAGGGCCTCGTCGTACACGTGGATCAGCTGCATGAGGGCCTCCTCGGGGAGGCCCGCTTCGAGCGCCTGCTGCATCGACTGCGCCATCCTGGCGTCGTCATCGGTCATCACCTCGTCCGCTCCGAGGAGGGTCGAGGCATTCCAGAGCCGCCGCGCCACGTCGAGGTCGAAGCCGAAGCGGGTGGCGGCCTCCTCCAGGGAGTAGCTCTGGCGCGGCCCGCCGGGATGCAGCTGTCCGACGAAGAGGCCGAGCAGGTCACCGTGCTCGTCCTGGGCCCGGCGGATCGATTCGAGGTCGATCCCGCTCTCGAGCAGGAGGCGGATGAGCCGCGCCCGTTCCACGTGCGCCGGGCCCAGCTCGCCGTCGACCCCGGGGAGGAGGCCCCGCTCCCACCACTCGTGGACGTGCTGCGGTGACTCGCCGCGAAGACGGGCCACGTCCCGTATCGAGAGGCGATCGGTCGAGGGTCCGCCGGTCACGATGGCATCCCGATCAGGATCAGCCGCTCCGACCAGCCGCTCGAAGGCGCCTGGGCCCGGCCCTCGCCCATGAGGTCTGCCGTCGTCACCAGCATCAGGACCCCACCATCACGGCCTCATGCCCCGGCGGTCAAGATGTCGGTGAGTCCCTCCATCAGCGTCGAGTGCACCGACGACCAGGGGATTCCGCTTCGGCCTCCTGTCGACCACGCTGGACCCGAGCGAGCGAGGAGGGGAGCCATGGCGACGGCGGACGATGTACGGGTACGCCACCCTGCTGGTCCGCTACGCCGCGGTCGACGTCGACGAGCTGCGCCAGCTCATCACCGACTCCTGGCGGGTCAAGGCACCCACGCGGGTCGTGGCTGCCTTCGACGCGCAGGCGCCACCCTGAGGGGGAGACGGCGCGAGTGCGGAGCCGCTTGACAAATCGATACCGTCGGTATTCGATACTGACGGTATGAGCCCCTCGACCCTGCGGCGCCCCGAGCAGAACGAGCGGACCCGGCGCGAGCTGCTCGCCGCCGCCCGGCCCATCTTCGAGACCTCCGGGTACCACGGCGCCACGCTCGACCAGATCGCCGAGGCCGCCGGGTACACGAAGGGCGCCGTCTACTCCCGGTTCGGCAGCAAGGCCGACCTGTTCCTCGCCCTCATCGAGGCTCGCCAGGTCGAGCGCATACACCGCATCGGGTCTGCCTTGTCCCGTTCGTCGCGAGAAGGGCTGACGTCCGCGATCCTGGAGTACACGGAGCGGCTCGACGCCGACCTGGCCTGGTTCCTGGTCCTGGCCGAGTTCCGGGCGCACGCCCGCCGTCACCCTGACCTGAACGCCCGGTACGCAGCGCTGCACACCCGGGTGCGGGCCGAGGCGACCGACCTGATCGAACGCTTCTACGCCGAGCTCGGCGCCGCGCCGCCGGCCCCGCCGGCGGCCATCGCCGACTTCGTGTTCGCCGCCCAGTCGGGCACCGCCCTGGAGCGCGCCGCCGATCCGGACGCGCTCCCGGCCGAGCACCAGGTCGCCCTCGTCCTCCGCATGCTGCTGGGGACCGACCCCAAGGAGGTGCCGTCGTGAGCGCACGCGTCGAGACCCGTCTGCCCGCCGTTCCCGAGGCCGTGCTCCGCCATCGTGCCGCCCTGGCGGCAGCCACGCCGGAGCACATCGCCCGGTTGCGCTGGTCCGCCGAGCGGATCGCGGAGCACCAGCGCGACCGGCTGCGTCACCTCCTGGCCGTGGCCAAGGAGGGCTCGCCCTTCCACGCTGACCGGCTGGTCGGCGTCGACCCTGACTCGTTCGAGCTCGACGACCTGGCGTCGCTCCCCACCATGACGAAGACCGAGATGATGGCGTCCTTCGACGACGTCGTCACCGACCGCCGGGTGACCCGCCAGGTCGTGGAGGACCACCTGGCGGCCACGGGCGAGACCCCGGTGCACCTGTTCGACGAGCACCTCGTCATGGCCTCGGGCGGCAGCTCGGGCGAGCGAGGCGTGTTCGTCCTCGGCTTCGACGCCTTCGTCGAGTTCGCCTTGGCCGTGCTGCGCGGCTCCTTCGCCCGCGTCCAGAGCCTCGGCGAGCCACCGCCGGGTGGGTGGCCGCTGGCTGCGGTCACGGCTGGATCGGGCATCCACGCCACCCGCGTCGTGGCGGCGATCACCGGAGCGGGCGAGCCGATCGCAGCCACCACCGTGCCGGTGACCCTCCCCCTCCCGGAGATCGTCGCCCGCCTCAACGACCTGCAACCGATGGCACTGGCGGCGTACCCGTCGGCGCTGTCGCTGCTGGTCGCCGAGCGGGAGGCCGGCCGCCTCACGATCACCCCGTTCGCGGTGTCGTCCACGAGCGAGCACCTCCCGGCCGAGCTGCGGGCCCGGGTCGAGTCGAGCTTCGGGGTGGGCGTCGTCGACACGTTCGGGAGCACCGAGGGCCTGGTCGGCGCCGGCGAGCCCGGCGACCCGCACATCGTCCTGGCCGCCGACCAGGCCATCGTCGAGCTGGTCGACGAGGCCGGCGCGCCGGTGCCGGCGGGCACGCCCTCGGCCAAGGTCCTCGTCACCAACCTCGTCAACACCGTGCAGCCGCTCATCCGCTACGAGCTCTCCGACCGCTTCGTCCGCCAGCCCGACCGTCCCGACCACGGGCATCCGCTCGTCACCGTCGAGGGCCGGGACGACGACGGGTTCCGGTACGACGGCGTCGTCGTGCACCCCCTCGTCGTCCGGTCGGCGCTGCTGCGCTCGCCGGGGATCGTGGAGTACCAGGTGGTCCAGGCCCCGCGCGGCGTCGAGATCCGGTACGTGGCGTCGGGACCGGTCGACCCCGACGCCACCGAACGCGCGGGTCGCGGCGGCGCTGGCCGGCGCAGGCCTGGACGATCCGGACGTCCACGTGGTCCAGGTCGAGGCCATCGCCCGCCACCCCGCCACCGGCAAGGCCCGCCGCTTCGTCCCCCTCCGCTGATCCGACGTGGTCGGGCTGGTTCAGGGGTTCAGGCAGGTCGAGCTCTTGCCCGCCAGCTGATCGCTCGGGATCCGGTGGTAGGTGCCGTCCGGGCAGGTGATCGCCGGGTTGAGCTCGGTGAACATCCCGTCGGGCGACTCGTAGCCCGGGACGTTCCAGACGTGCACCATGTAGGTGGTGTAGTTGAGCCAGCTGCCGCCGATGTCCGTGCACATCTGCTCCGTCACACCAGCGAGATCGGCGCCGAACGGGGTCTCGATCTCGCCCGCCGCGTTGCTCTTGATGCAGACGTGCTCGTGGTAGTGCCAGTGGTCGTTCGGCCCGGCGAAGCCCTGGGGCTCGGCCTGCACGCCGTTGGCCAGGAACATGAACCCGGCGAGCGGCGCCGAGGGCTCGAGGCCGTCGAAGATGAGCATGGGGTTGCGCAGCTCCGGACCCATCACGGCCGGTTCGAGCCCTGCCGGTCCCGAGTAGTGCACGCCGAGTCCCGGCGAGAAGGGCCCGGCCTGCTTCCAGCCGCCGGCCTCGGCGGCGCCGAGCGTCGGGAACCGGGTCATCAGGCTCGTCGTCGTCGCCAGCTGTCCGGCCAGGGCCACCATCTCCTCGGTGGAGAGGGGCTCCGTCCCACGGTCGTGCTGGTGACCGTTCGAGAGGGCGGCGAAGCCGAGGTCGTCGGCGGCCCCGGCGCCGTGGTCGTGCCCGGCTGCCCCCTCGGCACTGGCAGCGTGTCCGGCGCCGGCATGATCGCCGTGACTCCCGGCTGCGTGATCACGAGCTGCGGGAGAGGCGATGGCCGCTGACGTCAGGGCGAGAGCTCCGACGACGCCGGCGGCGGCCACCCCGGTCGAGCGGGTGATCCAGCGCCCCCGCCCCAGGAGCAGCGAGGCGGCCACGACGACTGCCGTGGCTTCGAGGGCCACGGTCGCCCCGTCGACCAACGACACGGACTCGGCATGCCAGGCGTGCTCCCCGAAGGGCAGGCCGAGGGTGCGGCTCAGGGCCCACGCGGCGATGAGCACGACGCTGGTGGCGATGGTGGCACCCAGGGCCCATCGTGTCGGCCGGACGACCAGCGCCACGGCGAGACCCAGTTGGATCCAGGCCGAGACCAGGAAGCCGGTGCCCTCGACCATCGACTCACCGAGGTGGGACGGGGCCATGGCCAGGTGGATCGCGGCGGCGCCCACCAGCAACGCCGCCAGGAACCACTGCGGCCGGAGCTCCACGTCGGCGTCGACCTGCCGCTCGGACAGGTCAGGAGCCGGTGCCGGCGCCGGGGCGTCCAGAAGACTCGTCATGCCACTCCCCCTCGTCTCGGACCCAACGCGAAGCCCGGTTGCCCCGCCCTCGTACGGGCCCGGCGACCGGGGACGGACGCTAGCGAATCACCTGACACCTGACAGGGGGCCCGACGGCCTCGCGTTGGGGTGGCCAACCTGCACCGAAGTGGTCGGGCTGCCGGGATTTGAACCCGGGACCTCTTGACCCCCAGTCAAGCGCGCTAACCAAGCTGCGCCACAGCCCGTGGACGCCTCACCCTACCGGTCGGGCGCAGTGGGAACCGTCAGACAGGCTCCCGCGGACGCGTCTCGGCGCCGTGAGTTCGGATTATCCGAACTGGCGACACCGAGACGTCGGCGCCGAGCCGAGCGGACCGCCTCAGACCTTGTCGACCACCCACTCGACCAGCTGTACGGCGCGCCACCCGAGGTAGGCCACGACCGCCCCCACGAGCAGCTTGAAGTGCCACGGGGCCCGCTGCTCGCCGACCCGCTCCCCCGGCTTGGCCAGGACGCGACCGCACGTGGGGCAGGCGCCGTCCGGCGGCAGCGTGTTCGGGCTCCAGAACCTGGAGCAGTCGTCGCACCAGGGCACGGATCAGGCGCGTCGGATGGCGAGGATGGCGATGTCGTCGCTCATGGGGACGGTGGCGAAGTCCTCCGCCGCCCGCACCAGCGACTTGCACAGCACCTCGGGGTCCTCCGCCGCGTCCCGCCGCAGCAGCGCGGCGATGCGCTCCTCGCCGAACAGCGCCTCGCCGGCGCGGGCCTCGGCCAGCCCGTCGGTGTAGAGCAGGACCACGTCGCCCGTGGCCAGCGGCAGCTCCCGGCTCGCGTAGGAGGCACCGGCGTCGAGGCACACCAGGGGCCCCGTCGCCCCCAGCGGTCGCACGTCGCCCTCCTGCGCCAGGAAGGCGGCGGGGTGTCCGGCCGAGGCGTAGCGCAGCGTCCCCATCTCCGTGTCGAGCAGGACCACGCACATGGAGATGAACTCCTCCATGCGCCCCATGCCCGACATCTGCGTGTTCAGCTCCTCGAGCGCCTGCGCCGGGTCGCGGAACTGGCGCAGGAACACCCGCAGCAGGTACTTGGCCTGGAAGGCGGTGATCGACGGCTCCATGCCGTGCCCCGTCACGTCACCGATGACCGCCGCCAGCCGCGTGGGCGACGTGCGGAACACGTCGTAGAAGTCGCCGGCCATCATCCCCGTGCCCGCCTGGTACAGGCTGCCGAGGTCGAAGCCGGGGAAGACGGGGGCCTCCTCCGGGGCCAGCCGGGCCGCCCACAGGCGGGGAGCCAGGTCCTCCTGCGACAGGACCTGCTCGGCCCGCTGCTCGAGCTGGGCCCGGCTGTCGCTCAGGCGGGCGTGGCGCTCGAGCTGGCGGGCGGCCCGGATGCTCACGGCCACGGGCAGGAGCAGCAGCACCGCCCCCCACACGGCCCACCCGTCCCCCACCGCCGCCAGGTAGGCGAGGAACAGCGCCAGGGCGGCGTAGAGGCCGGCGGTGTGGACGTCCTTGAGGAAGGCGCCCCGGGTCAGCTCCGCCGGCTCGCTGGCCATCCCCGAGGTCGACGCGACGCGACGCGCCACCCAGAGCAGGCGGCGAGCGGAGCGGCCCCACACCCAGGCGGCGCCCACCGCCGCGAGTGCGACCCCCGCCAGGAGTAGGCGCTCGACCATGGTCCCCGGAAGGGTACCGGCCCCGAGGCGGCGGGAGCCGGGCGCCCGTCGTGCTCGTGCTCAGTCCGAGCGGCGGCGAACCCGCAGCTTGAGGGGGGCGTTGCCGAACTCGAAGTGCTCGCGGATGCGCCGTTCGAGGTAGCGCAGGTACGTGGGGGGGATCGTCCGGGTGGCGAAGAGCGTGAACGTGGGCGGCTCGCTCGCCCCCTGCGTGGCGTAGAGGACGCGTCCCCCCGGGGACGGGGTCTCGGCCTGGGCCCGCTGGAGCACCTGGTTGAGCTCCCGGGTGGGCACCCGCTGCTGGTAGGTGTCGAGGGCGGCGCCCAGCGCCGGCAGCAGCTTGGTCACGCCCTTGCCCGACACGGCGCTCACCGGCATCACCGGGGCCTCCGGCAGGAACGCCAACCGGTCCCCCACCGAGGCCCGGGCCGCCGCCCGCCCCTCGGTGTCGAGGGTGTCCCACTTGTTGAGGACGATCACGATGGGCGAGCCGGCGGCGTCGACCCGCTCGGCCAACCGCTGGTCCTGCGCCGTCACGCCGTCACCGGCGTCGAGCACGAGCAGGGCCACGTCGGCGACGTCGACCGCCTGGAGGGCCCGCACCACCGAGTAGTACTCGGTGCTCTCGTCGATGCGGGCCTTCCGGCGCATGCCGGCGGTGTCGAGGAACCGCACCCGGCCGAGCTCGGTCTCCACCTCGGTGTCGATGGTGTCGCGGGTGGTGCCCGGCAGGTCGTGGACCACCGACCGCTCGTCGCCGATCAGGCGGTTGAACAGCGTCGACTTGCCCACGTTCGGCCGCCCGACGATGGCCACCGCCGGGGTCCTGGGCCCAGATGGCTCCTCGACCGCCCCGCCTTCGGGCGGAGCCTCCTCCGGCAGGCGCTGCACGACCTCGTCCAGCAGGTCGCCGGCGCGGCGCCCGTGCAGGGCGCTGACGGGCAGCGGGTCGCCCAGGCCCAGCTGCACCAGCTCCCAGGCCTCGGCCTCGCGGCTCTCGGAGTCCGCCTTGTTGGCCACCACGAGGACGGGCGCCGTCCCCGTGCGCACCTTGGCGGCCACGTCGCGGTCCTCGCCGGTGACCCCCACGCTGACGTCGATCACGAGGAGGACGACGTCGGCCTCGCGCCACGCCCGTTCGGCCTGGCGGCTGACCTTCTCGTCGATCGCGCCGCCGCGAGCCGACCACCCACCGGTGTCGACCACCGAGAACCGCCGGCCACCCCACTCGACCTCCACGACCTTGCGGTCGCGGGTCACGCCGGGGCGCTCCTCCACGATGGCCTCACGACGGCCGAGGAAGCGGTTCACGAGCGTCGACTTGCCGACGTTGGGCCGTCCGACCACGGCGACCACCGGGAGCCCACCCACGTCAGCCCTCCAGGGCGTGGCGCAGGGCGGCGCCGTCGGTGGGCACCACCTCGACGGGCCGGGGCAGGTCCTCGGGGGCGGTGCCGTCGAGGAAGCGGCCGCCCGACAGGCACACGTCGGGCAGGAGGTACCGGTGCCCTTCGGGCTCGTCGGCCAGGACCCGGGCCAGGTCGGCCCCCACGAGCAGCCCGGTGACGGCGGTGGTGCCGCCGAAGAACTCGTTGGCCACGGGCAGCACGCGCACGTCGTCGCGCCCGAGCCCGGCCAGCAGCGGGCCGACCACCCGGGCCCCGTAGGCACCGGTGAGCACGGCCACGGGCGCGCCCCGCCGGGGCGTGAGGCGGATCGTGCCCGGGGCGGTGCGGGCGGCCCGGTAGCCCTCGGCCGGCGCCCCGTCGACCCAGGCGAAGAACCCGGCCTTGGGCCCCGTCGTGGTCGTCGAGCGACCCGTGAACTCCGCCTCGAAGGTGCGGGCCATGCCCACGCCGTCCTCGTGCATGGGGAAGCCCTCGTAGGCCTCGGCTGGCGGGAACGGACGATCGGCCAGGAGGTAGTACTCGTCGGCGGCGAAGGCCAGGCGCCGGCCCAGCAGCGACCGGAAGCGGTCCTGCCAGGCCTCGACCCGGTCGACCACGTCGGCCGCCTCCGCGACGGTGTGGGGGCGCATGCTCGGCGCTCCCCCGTGCCGGCTGACCCCGAGGGGCACCACGCAGAGGGTGGCCAGCTCGGCGTAGCGGTCGAGCACCCCGATCAGCGTGTCCTCGAGGACCTCGCCGTCGTTGACCCCGGGGCACACCACCACCTGGCCGTGCACCTCGATGCCGGCGTCGAGCAGCGCCCGGAGCCACCGCAGGCTGGTGGCCCCCCGGCGGTTGCGCAGCAGGCGGGCCCGCACCTCGGGGTCGGTGGCGTGGATGCTGACGTTGAGCGGGCTCAGGCGCTCGGTGACCACCCGCTCGAGGTCGGCCTCGGTGAAGCGGGTGAGGGTGGTGAAGTTCCCGTAGAGGAAGCTCAGCCGGTAGTCGTCGTCCTTGAGGTACAGCGAGCGGCGCATCCCCTTGGGCAGCTGGTGGATGAAGCAGAACTCGCAGGCGTTGTCGCACGTCTGCACCGCGTCGAAGATCGACGACGACACCTCGGCGCCCAGCGGCTCGCCGGCGGCCTTGCTGACGGTGACGGGGAGGTCGAGCCCGCCCCGGCGCACCTCCAGCTCGAGGTCGGCCTCGTCGACGAGCACCTGCCACTGGATGACGTCGCGGGGCACCTGCCCGTCGAGCGACAGCACCTCGTCCCCCGGGGCCAGCCCCGCCCGCTCCGCCGCGGACCCGGGCGCGACGGCGACCACCCGGGGGAGGGACATGCGCCCAGGCTACGGTCGGACCGGTGGAGCGGCCACGCCTGCGCCTCTCGGCCACCACCATCAGCGCCCCCGACCCGCGTGTCCTCGGCGCCTTCTACGAGCGGCTGCTCGGCTGGTCCGTGGTCGACGACGAGCCCGACTGGGTCCGCCTCCGGCCGCCCGACGGCGGGCCGGGGCTCTCGTTCCACATCGACCCCGGGTACGTCGCGCCGGTGTGGCCCACCGGCCCGGGGCGGCAGCAGATGATGGTGCACCTCGACGTGCGGGCCGACGACCTCGCTGCCGCGGTGGCGTGGGCCGTCGAGCTCGGCGCCACGCTGGCCGAGCACCAGCCGCAGGACGACGTGCGGGTCCTGCTCGACCCCGTCGGCCACCCCTTCTGCCTGTTCGCGGGGAGCGGCTGAGGCCCGGAGGCGCTCGGTACCCTGGAACCGATGGCCGTCGACCGCGTGCTCCTGGCCGCGCCCCGGGGCTTCTGCGCCGGTGTGGAGATGGCCATCAAGGCGCTGGCCTGGATGGTCCGGGCCTTCGAGCCGCCGGTGTACTGCTACCACGAGATCGTCCACAACCGGGTGGTGGTCGACCGCTTCCGCGCCCTCGGCGTGGTCTTCGTCGACGACGTGGCCGAGGTCCCCCCGGGGGCGCCCCTGATGCTGTCCGCCCACGGCTCCGCCCCCGAGGTCGCCGCCGCGGCCGCCGGCAAGGGCGGCTTCGTGGTCGACGCCGTGTGCCCCCTCGTCACCAAGGTCCACCACGAGGTCAAGGTCCGGGCGGGCAAGGGCTACTCCATCGTCTACGTGGGCCACGAGGGCCACGACGAGGCCGTGGGGACCATGGCCGTGGCGCCGGACGCCATCCACCTGGTCGAGTCACCCGAGGACGTGGCCGCGCTCCCCCAGCCGGACGGCCCGGTGGCGCTGCTGGCCCAGACCACGCTCAGCCACCACGACTGGGCCGGCGTGCTGGACGCCACCCGCGACCGCTTCCCCGACCTCTGGATGCCCGGGCGCAGCGACCTGTGCTTCGCCACCACCAACCGGCAGTCGGCGCTCACGCAGATCGCACCCCAGTGCGACGCCGTGCTGGTGATCGGCTCGGCCAACTCGTCGAACACGGTGGCCCTCGGCAAGGTGGCGGCCGCCGCCGGGTGCCCCCGGGTGCTGCGGGTCAACGCCCCCGAGGAGGTCCCGGACGACCTGTTCGGCACCGTCGGCGTGACCGCCGGGGCCTCGGCCCCCGAGGAGCTGGTGGCCGCCGTCCTGGCCCGGCTCGCCCCGGTGCACGGCGTCGAGGAGGTGTCGCTCACCGCCGAGGACGAGTACTTCCCGCCCCCCCGCGAGCTGCGGGAGCTGCTGTCGGCCCTCGAGGTGGTGGCCGGCGCCACGCTGGCCGCACCCCGCACCGCCCCGGTCGCCTCCGACCGCGAGGTCGCCGCCAGCGACGTGCTCGCCGCCCTCGCCCGCTAGTTCGGGGCGCCGGCCTTCTTCTGGGCCTCGTCGAACAGCTGCTGGAGGCTGCCCTGGAGCTGGGCCGTCAGCTCCCGCACGGCCCGGCGGGGCGCCCGGGCGCCACCCTCGGACGGGGGCGGGTGGAGCGGCGGCCCGACGACCATGCGCAGCGTGACGGGGTGGATGAACTTCGCGCCCTTGGGCATGGCCCGCTCCGATCCGCCGATGCCGACGGGGACGATCGGCGCACCCGTGCGCACCGAGACGTAGGCGGCGCCGTCGAACAGGTCCTCGACCACGGGCCCCGAGCGCCGGGTCCCCTCGGGGAACAGCACCAGCGGCTCGCCCCGCTCCAGGACGGTCACGCACTTCTTCAGGGCCTCCCGGTCGGCCGTGCCCCGGTGCACGGGGAACCCGCCCAGCGAGGTGAAGAACCAGGCCGACCACCCGTACTTCCACATGGCGTCCTTGCCCATGTAGCGCAGCTTCCGCCGGGTCACGGCCGAGACCAGCGGCGTGTCGATGTTCGACCGGTGCACCGGCGAGAGGATGAACGGCCCCTCGGCCGGGATGTGCTCGGCCCCCTCCACCCGGAGCCGCCAGAACACCTTGCTGAAGCCGACGATCAGCGACCGTACGAACGCGTACCAGACCCGCTGCACCCGGCTGAGGGGCTTCGTCGCCTCGCTCGCACGCTCGCTCATTGGTGCCCCCTCAGGTCGGGCAGGCCACTGACCGCCCCATCGACGTGGGCACCAATGAGCGGCCGTCGCTGGCGCTCCGGCAAGGGCGCTGTGCTTGTCGGTTCGCTCGCAGGCTCGCTCACAAGCGTGCCTCCAGGTCGTCCACGATCTCTTCGACCGAGCGGTCGGTCGTATCGATGCGCACGGCGTCGTCGGCGCAGAGCAGCGGGTCCACGTCCCGCCCCTCGTCGATGGTGTCCCGACGGGCCATGTCGGCCACGACCGCCTCGTACTCGAGCTCGGCCACCTCCTTGTGGCGGCGGCCGGCCCGCACCTCGAGGCGCGCCGTCAGGTAGGCCTTGACCGGCGCGTCGGGGAAGACGACCGTCCCGATGTCGCGGCCCTCGACCACGGCCGACCCGCCCCGGTCGGCCACCCACTCCCGCTGGCGGCGGACCAGCTCCCGCCGCACCTCCGGGTTGGCCGCCACCTCGCTCACCGCCCGGGTCACCTCCGCGCCCCGGATCTCGATGCTGGCGTCGACGCCGTCGACGGTGACGTTGCCGTCGGCCACCTCCAGCTCGAGGTGCTCGGCGATGCGGGCCACGGTCTCGGCGTCGTCGGGGTCGACACCCCGGCGCAGCGCGGCGAAGGCCACCGCCCGGTACATGGCCCCGGTGTCCAGGTAGGGCACCCCGAGGCGCGCCGCCAGGGTCCGGGCCACCGTCGACTTGCCCGAGCCCGCCGGCCCGTCGATGGCGATCACCCGACCGTCAGGCACGCCGCAGCCCCTCCAGCGCGTCCCAGAACCCGGGGAACGTCTTGGCCACGCAGCCCGGGTCGGCGATGGCGATGCCGGGCACCCGCAAGCCGAGGAGGGCGAAGCTCATGGCCATGCGGTGGTCGTCGTAGGTCTCGACCACCGCGGGCCGGGGCGTGCCCGGGTGGACGACGAAGCCGTCGTCGGTCTCCTCGGCCTGCACGCCGCACCGTCGCAGCTCCCGCACCACCGCCGCCAGCCGGTCGGTCTCCTTGCCCCGGACGAAGCCGATGCCCCGCACCCGGGTGGGCGAATCGGCGAAGACGGCCACCGCAGCGAGGGTCTGGGCGGTGTCCGACAGGCCGGACAGGTCGGCGTCGACCCCGGTCAGGCGTGCCCCGGCCGAGACGGTGGTGTGGTCGTCGCCCCGCTCCACCCGGGCCCCCATGCGCTCGAGCACGTCGACGAAGGCGAGGTCGCCCTGGAGGCTGCCCCGCCCCAACCCGGGCACCGTCACCCGGCCGCCGGTGAGCACGGCGGCGGCGAAGAAGTACGAGGCGGCCGAGGCGTCGGGCTCGACGGCGTAGGTGGTGGGCCGGTACCGCCCCTCGGGCACGACCCAGGCGTCGCCGTCCCGCCCGACCTCCACGCCGAAGGCGCGCATCACGGCCGCGCGTCATGGCGACGTACGGGGCGGACACGAGCGGCGTGGTGGGCTCCACCCGGAGACCACCTCCGATCCGGGGTGCGGCGAGGAGCAGGCCGGACAGGAACTGGCTCGACACGTCCCCCGGCAGGCGCACCGTTCCGCCTCGCATCGGTCCCCGCACGGTCACCGGCAGCGCGTCGCCCTCCACCGTGGCGCCGAGGGACCGCAGCGCGTCGATCAGCGGTCCCATCGGACGGCCCCGCAGCGGTGCTCCCCCGTCGAGGGTCGCCGGATCGGCGCGCAGCGCCAGCACCGGCAGGAGGAAGCGGGCGGTGGTGCCCGACAGCCGGGCGTCCACCGCCACCGGCCCTTCCCCCGTGCGCGCCGCCGTCGACCACCAGCGTCGAGCCGTCCACCCGCACGCCTCGCGCCGAGGGCCCGCAGGCCGTCGACCATGGCCTCGGTGTCGTCGGCCAGGAGGGCGCCCTCCAGCCGACTGGTGCCCTCGGCCAGCCCGGCGGCCACGAGGGCCCGGTTGGTCAGGCTCTTCGACCCCGGCAGGGCCACGGTGGCGTCGGGCCGATCGGCCAGGGGCTCGACCGCGAGGGCGCCTGGCGTCACGACAGCCGCCGCGACGACGGCCGGAAGCCACGGGCGACGAGCCCGCCCCGGAAGCGCTCCACCCGCTCCTCGTCCACGGTGAGGATGAGCACGCCGGCATCGCCCTCGCTCGAGTGGGCGATCTCGAGGTCGGCGATGTCGACCTGGAGCTCGCTGGCCAGGGTGGTGACCTCGGCCAGGACCCCGGGTCGGTCGGGCACCGGCACCCGCACCTCGGCCAGGCGCGTGCGGGTCGACCGCCCGGCCCGGCAGGTTGGCTCGGGCGGCGCGGGCGGTTTCGAGGCCGGCCAGCAGGCCGGCGCGGTCCTCCCCCTCGACGAGGGCCCGCACCGAGGCCAGCGCCTGCTCCAGGCGCCCGAGCACGTCGCTGATGGCCGACCGGTTCTCGACGCAGATGTCCGGCCAGATGCCGGGGTGCCCGGCGGCGATCCGGGTCATGTCCCGGAAGCCCCCGGCGGCCAGGCGCAGCAGGGCCTCGTGCTCCTCGGCCCGCTCGGCGGCGAGCCCCATCAGCGCGGCGGCGGCCAGGTGGGGCACGTGCGACACCACCGCCACCAGCGCGTCGTGGCGATCCGGGGCGAGCTCGACCACCTCGGCCCCGAGGGACGACACCACCGAGCGGACCAGCACGTGGGCCCGCGGATCGGTGTCGGCGGTGGGCGTGAGGACCCACACCGCCCCCGAGAACAGCCGCGGGTCGGCGCCCTCCACGCCCTCCTGCTCGCTCCCGGCCATGGGGTGGCCGCCCACGAAGCGGGCGTCCCCCACGGCGTCGACGATCGACGCCTTGACGCTGCCCACGTCCGTCACCACGCCGCCCGCCTTGAGGGCGGCCGACGACTCCCCCGCCACCGCCCCGACGGGGGTGGCTACGAAGGTCAGCTCGGCGTCGGGGTCGTCGCCGACGGCGTCGAGCGCGCCCAGCTCGAGGGCCCGGGCGGCCCGGTCGTCGTCGCGGTCCCGGCCGGTGACGTGCCACCCCCGCTCCCGCAGGGCGAGGCCCAGCGAGCCCCCGATCAGCCCCGTTCCGACGACCGCCGCGCGGCGGCTACCCCGGGAGGTCATCCCGCAGGCCCTTGGCCCCCTCCAGGTACACGTGGCGCAGCTCGGCGCGGGTCCGCTCGGTGGTGAGGTGCATGAGCACCCGGATGCAGCGGGGGGTGCCGTCGACCACGTCCAGCTCCCGGGCGCACAGCAGGGGCACGTCGCCGAGGCCGAGCTTGCGGGCGGCCAGGGCCGGGAAGGCGGAGTGCAGGTCGTCGGTGGCGGTGAAGACGATGCTCACGAGGTCGTCGTGGTCCACGCCGTTGCCCTCCAGCATGGCCTCGAGGAGGGTGAGCACCCGCTCCATCATGTGCTCGGCGACGTCCTCGTCGAGGGTGGTGGCGCCGCGCAGCGCTCGGAGGGCGGGGACCACGGCCCCGGATCCTACCCCTCGCCCCCCGAGGCCCCCCGGGCTGCTTCCGCCTCCAGGGAGCGCACCTCGTCGTAGGTGAGGGGACGCCACTCGCCCGGTGGCAGGCGCCGATCGGCGAGCGGCCCGATGCGGGTGCGCACCAGCCGGCGCACCGGGTGGCCCACCGCCTCGCACATGCGCCGCACCTGCCGGTTGCGCCCCTCGGAGAGCACCAGCTTCAGGACACCGGGCGACACCACGGTGACCCGGGCCGGCGCGGTGCGGCCGTCGTCGAGGTCCACGCCCTCCCGCAGCGTGCGGAGGGCGGCCCGGGACGGCTCGCCGTCGACCTCGGCCAGGTACTCCTTGTCCACCCCGAAGCTGGGGTGGGTGAGCCGGTGGGCGAAGCCACCGTCGTTCGTCAGCAGCAGCAGCCCCTCGGTGTCGGTGTCGAGGCGGCCGACGGGGAAGACGCGCGGCTCGTCGGGCACCAGCCCCACCACCACCGGGCGCCCCTGGGGGTCGGACGCGGTGGTGACCACCCCCCGGGGCTTGTTGAGCAGGTAGTGGACGAGCCCGGGGGCCACGGGCACGGGGACGCCGTCCACGGTGACGAGGTCGTTGTCCGGGTCGATGCGCCGGCCCAGCTCGGCCACCTCGCCGTTGACCCGCACCCGGCCTTCGGCGATCAGCTCCTCGCTGGCCCGCCGGGAGGCCAGGCCGGCCCTGGCGAGGACCTTCTGGAGGCGGTCGCCCTCCTGGTCGCGGTCAGGCGTCGGGGGCGGGGGCGGCATCGCGGGAGGGTCCCCGGAGCCCGACCTCGAGGGCCTCGGCCACGTCGGCCGAGGGCACGAAGTCGATGAGCGGCGGCAGGTCCTCGAGCCGGTCGAGGCCCAGTGCCTCGAGGAACCGGCGGGTGGTGCCGTAGAGGGCGGGGGTCCCGGGACCGGGGTCACGGCCGACCTCGGCGACGTAGCCCTTGGCCGTGAGCGTGCGCAGCACGGCGTCGACGTTCACGCCGCGGATGGCGCCCACCTGCCCGCGGGTGACCGGTTGCTTGTAGGCGACGATGGCCAGCGTCTCGAGGGCGGCCGCCGACAGCCGGGCCGACGTGCCCTCGAGGAGGAAGCGCTCGACGTAGGGGCTCAGGTCGGGCGCCGTCTGGAAGCGCCAGCCGCCGGCCACCCGGGCGAGCACCATGCCGCGGCCCTCGGACTCGCAGCGGTCGGCCAGCTCGGCGCACAGGGCGTCGACCCCGTCGGCCGGCAGCTCGAGCAGCTGGGCCAGCGCCGCGGCCTCGACGGGCTCCTGGGCCACCAGCAGGATGGCCTCCAGGGCGCGGGCCGACTCGCTCACGAGTACGTATCGACGAGCTCGGGATCGGCCTCGTCCCGGTTGCTGTCCTTGGTGCCCACCCAGGCCACGTCGATGTCGCCCCGGGGAGCGGCCTGGCGCAGGTCGACCCGGCCGTCCTTGAACAGCTCGAGCAGGGCCAGGAAGCGCACGACCACCTCGAGCGTGGGCCGTCCCTCGGACAGCCGGCGGAAGGTGGTGAGGCGGATGCGGGGCAGCTCGTCGAGCAGCTCGGCCAGGGCCTGGGGGACGCTGGCCAGCAGGGAGGTGACGTGGTGCAGGTCGACCCGGGGCACCGGCTTGGGGGCGGTGGCCCGCAGGAAGGCGGCCTGCACGTCGAGGGCGGTGATGCCGGCAAGGGGATCGGGGGCGAGCTCGGCGAAGCGCTCGTCGGGCCCGGCCGTCCGCGGCACCGAGCGGGCCGCCTCGTCGACCATCTGGCTGAGCACGCGGCCGGCGTCGCTGAACGTCTTGCACTCGAGCAGCCGGGACAGGAGCAGGTCCCGCTCGGCCCAGCGGCCCAGCTCCTCGTCCACCTCGACGTCGTCGGGCCCGGGCAGCAGCCGGCGGGCCTTCAGCTCGACGAGGGTGGCGGCGATGAGCAGGAACTCCGTCGCCACCTCCAGGTCGAGGGCCTGCATGCGCTCGAGCTCGTTCAGGTAGGCGTCGACGATGTCGGCCAGGGGCACCTCGTAGAGGTCGACCTGCTCGCGGAGGATCAGGTGCAGCAGCAGGTCGAACGGACCCTGGAACACCGGGGTCGAGACCTCCCACGCCATGCCGGCCACGCTATTGGGGTCGGGGCCGCCCACCGCGCACCCCCTACGATGCGGCGGTGGCACGGGTCTTCTCGGGCATCCAGCCGAGCGGTGACCTGCACCTGGGCAACTACCTGGGGGCCCTCCGGCGGTTCGTGGTCGACCAGGACGAGCACGAGACGTTCTTCTGCATCGTCGACCTCCACGCCCTCACCCTCCCCAAGGACCCCGCCGAGCTGCGGGCCCGCACCCTGTCGACGGGTGCCCTGTACCTGGCGGCGGGGCTCGACCCCGCCCGCTCGACCCTCTTCGTGCAGGGCCACGTCCACGAGCACGCCGAGCTGGCCTGGCTGATGGCGTGCACGGCGAGCTTCGGCGAGCTGCGGCGCATGACCCAGTTCAAGGACAAGGCCGAGGGCCAGGACTTCGTGTCGGCCGGGCTGTTCACCTACCCCACGCTCATGGCCGCCGACATCCTCCTGTACGACATCGACCGGGTGCCGGTGGGCGACGACCAGCGCCAGCACCTCGAGCTGACCAGGGACGTGGCCGAGCGGTTCAACTCCCGCTACGGGAAGACCTTCGTGGTGCCGGCGGCGGCCATCCCCGAGGCCGGGGCCCGGATCATGGACCTGCAGGTGCCCACGAACAAGATGTCGAAGTCGGTCGAGTCGCCCCAGGGGACGGTGCTGGTGCTGGACGAGCCGAAGGTCATCGAGCGCAAGATCAAGCGGGCGGTGACCGACACCGACGCCGAGGTGCGGTACGACCCCGTGGAGAAGCCGGGGGTGTCCAACCTCCTGTCGATCCTGGCCGCCGCCACCGACGGCGAGCCCAAGGCGCTCGCCGACCGGTACGAGCAGTACGGGCCGCTCAAGGCCGACACCGCCGCCGCCGTGATCGAGCTGCTGGCGCCGCTCCAGGCCCGCTACGCCGAGCTGGCCGCCGACCCCGGCCACGTGGCGACCCAGCTCCGCGAAGGCGCCGACCGGGCGCAGGCCGTGGCCTCGGGAACGCTGGCCCGGGCCCGGGAGGCCGTCGGCCTCCTCCCCCGCTCATGAACACCAACCCGGTTGCCTTCGCCCTCCACCTGGTGGGCTACCCCACCGCGGTCGTGGTCATCACCCGCTGGATCCCGGTGGTGCGCCAGCGCCGCCTGACGTGGTTCCTGGCCCACGAGGCCGGCGTGGCCGCCATCGTGGCCGGCTGGGCCATCGTCGGCCGCCGCCAGGGCGTGGTCGTCAACGGCGCCTGGGGCCTGATCGCCGCCGCCTGGTACGCCCTCGGGGGCCGCTCCCGGAAGTAGGAAGCGTTCTCGCCTGCAGAACGTGGCGGTTTCCGCAACGTTCTGCAGGCCAGAAGGGCAGGTCTCCTCAGTCGTCGTCGGCCGCCTTGAGGGCGGCGCCCACCTCGGGGTCGACGGACCAGCGGTCCGGGGGGAGGTGGTGCTCGCCGGCCCACGTGCGGGTGAGGACGTCGCTGCCGGCGGTGGCCAGCAGGTCGGCCCCCAGGACGTCGTGGCGCACGTAGCGGCCGATCCGGCCGCTCCGCCGGGCCAGTCGCCGCCGCCCCACGACGGCGGTCAGCAGGGTGGCACCCACCCGGGGGAACGTGCCGAGGCCGGCCTCGACCTTGCCCACGTCGTGCAGCAGGGCGGCGGCCACGACCGGTCGCGTCGCCCGGTGCCCGAGGGCCGCCTCCGCCCGCCGGGCCACGGCCACCGCGTGGCGCCGGTCGGGTCCCGACATGCGGTCCCACAGCGGCCGTTCTCCGGCGAGCAGGACGTCGCGGGCCCACGCCTCGTCAGCCGGCGGTGGACCTCCCGGGCGGAGCGACCCGAGGAAGCGGCGGACCAGGTGGCCCGCGGTCGTCATCGGCCGGCGTCGTCGATGCAGTACGGGGTTGCCGGCATGGCCTCGAGCCGGGCCTCGCTGATCTCCTTGCCGCAGCGCTCGCAGCGCCCGTAGGTCCCCTCGTCCATCTTGGCCAGGGCCCGCTCGACCTCGCCGAGGTTCTCCGCCATCTGGCCCGACAGGGCCCGGTTGGCCCCCTGCTGGCCCGCCACCTGGGCGGAGTCGGCGAAGTTCTCGTCGTAGGAGACCTCGCTGTCGTCGTCGAGCTCGGCCAGTTGCGCCTGCAACTGGCGTCGCTCCTCCTCCAACGAGGCGCGCGAGCGTCCGGGTCGAGCTCCGCGCTCGGCATGGACAGAGGCTAGCGAGCCCTGGCCCTCGGGTGCGCCGACTCGTAGACCTCCCGCAGGCGGCCGGCGGACACCGCGGTGTACACCTGCGTGGTCGAGAGCGAGGCGTGGCCCAGCAGCTCCTGGACGACGCGGATGTCGGCCCCGTGGTCGAGCAGGTGGGTGGCGCAGCTGTGGCGCAGCACGTGCGGCGTCAGGCGCTCCCCCAGGCCGACGCGATCGCCGTGGTGGCGGACCACCCCCCACGCCCCCTGGCGGCTCAGCCGACCGCCTCTGGCGTTCAGGAACACGGCCTCGGCGTCGCCCCGTCTCGCCCACCGCCGGGGCTCGAGCGCCTCACGGCCCCCCGGCCCGAGCCAGGCGTCGATGGCGTCGGCCGCCTGCCCCAGCAGCGGGACGACCCGCTCCCGGCTCCCCTTGCCGAAGGCCCGCAGCGTCCCCCCGGGCACGTCGACGTCGCCGAGCGACAGGCCCACCGCCTCGGAGATGCGCAGCCCCGTCCCGTACAGGAGCTCGAGCAGGGCCCGGTCCCGGCGGGCCCGGGCGTCGTCGCCCACCACCGCGGCGATCAGCGACGCCACCTCGTCCTCCCGCAGGGGCTTCGGCAGTCCCCGGGGGACCGACGGCACCTCCAGCGCGGCGGACGGGTCGGCCCCCGAGCCGCCCTCCTCGGCCAGGAACCGGTGCAGGGAGCGCACCGCCACCAGGGCGCGGGCCACGGTGGCCGGGGCCCGTCCCGCCCGGCGCAGGGCGCCGACGTAGGACTCCACCGTCCCGGCGTCCACCGCCTCCAGGTCCGTGCGCCGCTTCCGCAGCCAGCGCACGTAGGCCCGCAGGTCCCGCCGGTAGGCGCTCAGGGTGGCGGCCGAGCGGCCCCGCTCGGCCGAGAGCCACGCCAGGAACTCCTCGACCTCGAGGGGCAGCTCGGGGGCGTCGTCGATGGTCGTCAGCGCAGCAGCCGGTCCCGGGCGAGCAGCAGGCCCACGACGGTCTTGGCGTCGGTGATGCGCCCGTCGGCGATCAGGGCGTCGGCATCGGCGACGGAGACGTGCTCGACGGCCATGTGCTCCTCCTCCACCCCGTGAGGCGTGGCCTCGCCCGCCTCCAGGTCGCGAGCGAGGAAGATCGTCACCCGCTCGTCGGAGAACCCCGGCGAGTTGTGGATCACGCACAGCTGCTCCATGCGGGCGGCGCGGTAGCCGACCTCCTCCTCGAGCTCGCGGGCGGCGGTGGTCTCGGCCGCCTCACCGTCCACGTCGCACTTGCCGGCCGGCACCTCGAGCACGAGCCGGTCGAGGGCCGAGCGGTACTGGCGTACGAGCACGACGGTGGTCCCGTCGTCGAGGACGGGGACGACGCCCACCGCGCCGGGGTGGTGGACGATCTCGCGCTCGTAGGTCGAGCCGTCGGGCGCGGCGATCGTCGCCCTTGTCACCCGCACCACCGGGCCCTCGTGGAGGACCTCTTCGCCGAGCGACCGGAACCCGTCGCCGTCGGCCACCGATCAGCGCCCGGCGACGGGTACCGGGGTGTCGAGGTCGAGCAGGCGGGGACGGCGCCCCTCGGCCCGCTCCAGCGCCGCCCGCAGGAAGTCGCGGAACAGCGGCGCCGGCCGGTCGGGCCGGCTCTTGAACTCGGGGTGGGCCTGGGTGCCGACCCAGTACGGGTGACCCTCCAGCTCGACGAACTCGACCAGGCGCCCGTCGGGCGACGTCCCCGACGAGCGGAGGCCGGCGGCCTCGAGCCGCCGGCGGTAGACGGGGTTCACCTCGTAGCGGTGGCGGTGGCGCTCGGACACCACCCGCTCGCCGTAGGCCTCGGCCACCTTGGAGCCGCCCTCGAGCACGGCCACGTAGGCGCCGAGGCGCATGGTGCCGCCGAGGTCGACCACGTCCCGCTGGGCGTCCAGCAGGTCGATGACCGGATGGGGCGTGCCCGGGTCGACCTCGCTCGAGTTGGCCCGCTCGAGGCCGGCCAGGTTCCGGGCCACGTCGACGGTCATCACGTGGAGGCCGAGGCAGAGCCCGAGGCAGGGGACGCCGTGCTCGCGCGACCAGCCGGCGGCGGCGACCTTGCCCTCCACGCCCCGCTCGCCGAAGCCGCCGGGGATCACGATGCCGTCGAGGTCGCGCAGGCGCCCGTCGGCCAGGAGGCCCTCGACCTCCTCGGCGGAGATCCAGTCGATCTCGACCCGGGAGCCGTGGTGGAACCCGGCGTGGCGCAGCGCCTCGACCACGGACAGGTAGGCGTCGGGGAGGCCCACGTACTTGCCCACCACGCCCACCCGCACCGACCGCTCGCACGACTCGATGCGGCGCACGAGGCCCTGCCAGGGGGAGAGGTCGACGGGGGCGTCCTCGAAGCGGAGGAGGGAGCACAGGACCCTGTCGAGGCCCTCCTCGTGGAGGACGAGCGGCAGCTCGTAGATGTTGGACGTGTCGGCGGCGTTGACGACCGCCTCGACGGGGACGTCGCAGAGGTTCGAGATCTTGCGCCGCAGCGATTCGGTCAGCGGTGCCTCGCTCCGGCACACGATGGCGTCGGGCTGCACGCCGCGGCTCCGCAGCTCGGTGACGGAGTGCTGGGTGGGCTTCGTCTTCTGCTCGCCCGAGGGGCCGATGAACGGCACGAGGGTGACGTGGACGTAGCAGACGGAGTCGCGCCCGACCTCGAGGCGGAACTGGCGGATGGCCTCGAGGAACGGGAGGATCTCGATGTCGCCGACGGTGCCGCCCACCTCGGTGATGACGACGTCGACGTCGTCGGTGGCCAGGCGCTTGATGCGGCGCTTGATCTCGTCGGTGATGTGGGGGATGACCTGGACGGTCTTGCCCAGGTACTCGCCCCGGCGCTCGGCGGCCAGCACGGCCGAGTAGATCGAGCCGGTGGTGGCGTTGGAGTCCCGGCCGAGGCTCTCGTCGACGAAGCGCTCGTAGTGCCCGAGGTCGAGGTCGGTCTCGCCCCCGTCGTCGGTGACGAAGACCTCCCCGTGCTCGAACGGGTTCATGGTCCCCGGGTCGACGTTGATGTACGGGTCGAGCTTCTGCATGGTGACCCGGAGGCCCCGGGCCTTGAGCAGCCGCCCGATCGAGGAAGCCGTGAGCCCCTTCCCGAGGGAGCTGGCCACCCCCCCGGTCACGAAGATGTGCTTGGTCACGGGCTTCCAGGGTATCGCCGCCGGCGGAGGTACCCGTGGGACCTCCGCCGGCCAGCGGTTCTGCCCCGAGGGAACGCGGGAGGGACGGGCGGCGTGGGTAGCGTCGTGCCCGCCGTGGCCACCACGTCGTCGCCCCCGTCGGCTCCGGCGGCCGCCGCCCCGCCCCGCGCCTCCCAGTGGGGCGTCGCCGCGCTCGTCCTGGCTGCGGCCACCGTCGTCCTCCGCCTGCCCGCCTTCGTCGCCGACCGCCACCTCACGGTCGACGACGGCGTGTTCGGGGCCTCGGCCCTGGCCATGCGGACCGGGGCGCTGCCCTTCCGGGAGGTGTTCTCCAGCCAGGGCCCGCTGTTCCTGCCCCTGGTGTGGGTGGCCGACCTGGTGGGCTTCCGCACCCTCGACGCGCCGCGGCTGCTGGCCCTCGCCTCCGGGGTGGCGCTGGTCCTGGCCGTGCTGGCGGCCGCCCGGGAGATCACCGACCCGCCCCGGGCCCTCCTCGCCGCCGGCCTCACCGCCGCCACCGGGAGCGTCCTGTGGGTCACCGCGCCGATCGCCTCCGACGGGCCCGCGCTGGCCCTGGCGACGGCGACGGTGGCCCTGGCCCTCGTCTACCGCCGCTCGCCCTCGACCGGCCGGGCGCTGGCCGCCGGCGCCTGCCTGGGCGCGGCGCTGTCCGTCAAGGCCCTGCTGGCCCCGGCGGCCGTGCCCCTCGCCCTGGTGCTCCTGGCCTCCCGCCGCCCGCGCCACCTCGTGGCCGCCGCTGCGGGGGTGCTGGCGGTGGTCGTGGCCACCCACGTGCCGTGGGGCCTGTCGGACGTGTGGGCGCAGTCGTACCAGTACCACCTGGACGCCGCCGGCGACCGCACGCCCGGGGCCAACGCCCGCAAGGTGCTCTCGACCCTGGGCGACCGGGACCTGCCCGTCGTAGCGGTGGCCGTGATCGCCGCGGGCGCCGCCCTCCTGGCCCGCCGCCGCTCGGGACGCCCCGCCGCCACCGTCGACGCCGGGCTCCGGCCCGCGACCGGCCTGCTGCTCTGGTCATGGCTGGCCGCCACCGTGCTGGTGCTGCTCACCGAGCACCCCCTGTGGCGGCCCCACATCTCGTTCCTGGTGCCCCCCGTGGTGCTCCTCGCCGTCCGACGACCCCTCCCGTGGGTGGCCCTGGCGGCCGCCGCGGTGCTCGTCGTCCCCTACCACGTCGTCCACCTCGACGACCTCCTGCTACCCGACGCACCCCCGGCCGACGACCGGGCCGTCGTGGCCGCCCTCCGGGACCTCCCCGCCGGGGCGCAGGCCATCTCCGACCAGCCGGGCCTGGTGTGGCGGGCCGGGCGGCAGACGCCGCCGGATGCCGTCGACGCCTCCATCCTGCGCATCGACAGCGAGCGGGAGGGCATCCAGGTCACGGCCCGCTCCCTGGCGGAGGAGGCGGCCCAGCCGGAGGTGTGCGCCGTCGCCGTGTGGTCCAACCGCTACGCCGGCCTGGACGGGTTGCCCGAGCGGCTGGCCGACGTCGGCTACCGGGTGGCGGCCACCTACGGCGGGCCCCGGGTCCTCTACGAGAAGGCGGACTGCGCGCCGTGAGACGGACGGTGGCGCCCGCGCCGCCCGTCGCTGGGTAACGTCCGAGGGCCGTGGCCGCCGCTTCGACGACCGCCCCGACGCGCCCGCTCGTCCCCTGGGACCGCCGCGCCGTGCTCACCGCGCTGGCCCTCCTGGCGTGGGCCGTGCTCCTCCTGGTCGCCCGCCTGTGGGGCGAGGCCATCCTCGAGAGCGGCCGGGTCATCCGCCTCGCCTCCCCGCCCGTCGTCGGCTGGGACGAGTGGACCCTCGACGCCCGGGTCGTGTTCCCGGTGGTCGTCGGCGGGTTCGGGGTGGTCGCCGCCCCCCGGCTGGCCCGGCGCCTGTCCTGGGGGTGGCTCCTCGTCGGCTTCTTCGCCCTGGCGGCGCTCTGGGCGGTGGCGCTGGCCCTGACCATGGGCGCCTCGGGCCTGCTGCGCCCGCTCGTGCTGCGGGGCGACGAGTACCTCCTGAACGTGCCCGACGTGGGCTCTCCCGGGCGCTTCCTCGACGGCTTCATCGAGAACATCGACCAGTACGTGGTCCACGTCCGCAGCCACCCCCCCGGGTTCCTGCTCACCCTCTGGACCCTCGACTGGATCGGCCTGGGCGGTCGGGGCTGGGCGGCGGCGCTGTGCATCGGAGGCGGCGCGTCCTCGGTCCCCGCGGTGCTGATCGCCACCCGGCAGCTGGCCGGGGAGGACGCCGCCCGCCGGGCGGCCCCGTTCCTGGCCCTGGCCCCGGCCGCCATCTGGGTGGCCACCACCGCCGACGCCTTCTACGCCGGGGTCGGGGCGTGGTCGGCCTGCGCCGTGATCCTGGCGCTCCACCGGGACGGGCGGCGCTCGGACGTCCTCGCCCTCCTCGGCGGCATCGGGTTCGGCGTCCTGGTGATGCTCGCCTACGCCCTGGTGCTGGTGGGGGTCATCCCCCTGGTGGTGGCCGTGCACCAGCGTCGGGTGCGGCCGATCCTGGTCGCCGGGGCCGGCGCCGCCGCGGTGCTCGGGGTGGTCGCCCTGTTCGGGTTCTGGTGGCCCGACGGCCTGGAGGCCACCGGGGAGCAGTACCGCCTCAGCGTGGCCAAGGACCGGCCCCTGCGCTACTTCGCCATCTCCAACCTGGCCGCGTTCGGGATCGTCCTCGGGCCCGCGCTGGCCGTGGCCCTGGTGCGGCTCCGGGAGCGGGGGCTGTGGCTCGTGGTCGGCGGCGCCCTCCTGGCGGTGGCCGTGGCCGACGTCAGCAACTACTCGAAGGGCGAGGTCGAGCGCATCTGGCTGCCCTTCACCGTGTGGGTGCTGGCCGCCGGCGCCGTCCTGTGGGGGTCGGAGAAGGTGGCCCGCCGCTGGCTGGCCCTCCAGGTCGCCTTCGCCATCCTCTTCGAGGTGGCCATCAAGACCCGCTGGTAACCGGCCCCGCCGGCCGCGCCGGGGCGTGGTTCTGGACGCTGAGCCGCGCATACGGCGGCCGAGCGTCCAGAACGCCGGAACCCCGGGGCCGGACCGGGGGCGGGCGGGTCAGTCGGGGGGGCGGCGGCCCAGGCGGTCGAGGGCGCGGAGGGGCGGGGTCCGGTCGATCACCGACGAGAGGGAGACCACCTCGGCGGCCACGTTGACGGCCAGGAGGACGGCGAGGACGACCCAGCGGGGCCCCGAGCTCAGCTCGAGGACGGCGGCCAGGCCCAGGGCGGCGCCGAGGACGTTGGCCCCCGTGTCGCCCAGCATCAGGCGCTCCCGGAGGTCGTCGCCCAGCAGCCCGGCGGCGCCGCCGAGCACGGGGGCCAGGGCCAGCCCCACGGGCCCGCTGCCCGCCACCAGGGCCAGCGGCACGGCGGCGGCCAGGCTGGCCTTGATGGCCCGGCCCGGGGCCCGGTCCAGCAGGTTGACCAGGTTGGCGGCCAGGGCCACCACCAGGGCGTCGGCCAGGAGCCGCCACCCACCCTCGGGCCGGGCGGTGGCCACCAGCACGAAGGCGAGGGCGCCGCCGCCGGCCAGCTTCAGCAGCCCCGTGGTGATCCGCCCCGTGGTCAGCGCCCGCAGGTGGCCCCGGAACCCCTGGTCGGCCGAGGTGCCCAGCACGTCGTCGACGAACCCGAGCAGGCCGAACCCCAGGCAGGCGAGGAGGACCAGGGCCCGGGCCGCGCTCGATCCCTCCCGACCCAGGTCCAGCACCTCGAGCACGGCCCGCACCGCCTCGATGGGCACCAGGGCCAGCACCACGAGCACGCCGCCGGCGGTGGCCAGCTCGTGGTCCCGGTAGTTGCGGCGGCGCAGCGCGGGGGCGGCCAGGACCTCGGACGCCCCCGCCGCCAGCAGTCGCACCACCACCGCGCCGGCCACGAAGGCCAGCACCCAGGTGGCGAAGCCGCCGACCGCGTCCACCAGCCGCCCCCTAGGTGGTGCGGACGAGGAGGTAGGCCAGGGAGGCGCCCACCACGCCCAGCATCATCCCGGGCACGGCGATGCCCGAGTCGTTGAGGGCGAACCCGAGCACCCCGGCCACGCCGAGCCCGGGGAGGGCGGTGCGCAGCGCCGGCTCGTCCCGCAGCCGCCGGAGCCGGCCCGGGGCCACCCACAGCAGGTAGGCGGCGACGGCCAGGGCGAGCGGCACCATCAGCGTCCACACCGAGCTGGTGAGCACCGACAGGTTGGCCTGGAGCTTGCGCACCACCACCGTCTCGAAGGCGCTCCAGCCGTCGTCGGAGATCCGCTCGAAGAGCCGCCCGAGGTGGGTCCGGTCGTCGGACGGACGGGCCAGGTCGAGCGCCCCGAAGAGCGCGACCACGCCCACCGCCGACAGGCACCACACCAGGGCGGTGCGGAACCGGGGGCGCCAGCCGAGGATCAGCGACGCCGTCAGGCCGGCGGCGGGCACGAGGGTCAGCGCGCCGCCGACGTCCGACCCCCAGAAGGGGGACCCGTCGGCCACGAGGGCCACGACCAGGAGGCCGACGGCGAGCAGCACGCCCCGCCGCCCCGGGATGCGCCCGGCCACCACGCCCGCCAGCAGGAGGGCGCTCCCGGCCAGCTGGGCGAAGGCGAGGTTCCCCAGCCCGGCGAAGCGCCCGGCCACCGTCGGCGAGTAGCCGAAGACGGTGTTGAGCTGGAGGGTGGCGCCGAGCACCACGTCGACCACGAGCAGCCCGAGCACGGCCCCGAGGGCGAGCAGGAGGGGGTCGACGGCCCGGCGCCGACCGATCACCTGCGAGCCGATCCCGATGGCGAGCCCGCCCAGCAGCACGAAGGCCCAGTACGCGGCCTCGCCCCAGCGGTGGAACGGCAGCAGCCCGGCCAGGTAGGTGAAGGGCAGGAAGCCGAGCATCCCGAGGGCGGCCACCTCGACCACCTCGCGCAGCTTCCGTCGGCTGCGGACGGGCTCGAGCACGGCGATGGGCCACAGCAGCAGGTTGAGGATCACGAACAGGGCGCTGGCCGGGCCCACCAGCCGGTCCCGGAAGAGGGCGGCCTCGTCCTCCTCGGCCAGCCACGACATCCGGTCGTCGCCGGTGTGGTCCGAGTCGACCCGCTCGAAGGGCCGACCCTCCATCGAGTCGGGCCGCTCGACGTCGAGGAGCTCGAGGATCGTGGGCGCGACGTCCACCAGGGTGACGAAGCCGGCCCGCCGGGTCGACGCCGAGCGCAGCACCCCGTCCGCCACGCCGGGCCTCGACAGGCCGGCCACGGTGAGGTGGACCCGTCCCCGGGTGTGGTACGGCCCGACGACGAGCACGGCGTCGCGCTCGGGGTCCACCTCCGACAGGACCCGGCCGACCAGCTCGTCGGCGGCGGCGAGGGCGGCGTCGCGCTGGACCCGCCGCTGGTCGCTGGTGGCCACGGAGCGGAAGGCATCGGCCCGCACGAGGTCGGAGGCCTCGACCAGCACCACCGACCGGTCGCGCCACACCTCGGTGAAGGCCTCGGCGACGGCGTCGACGTCGAGGCGCTGGCCGTACGGCGCCATGGGGTCGGACCGGAGCAGCTCGGGCCCGACCCGCCCCGAGGGGAGGCCGCCCTCCGGCCCCATCAGCGCCACCCCCGCGGTGCGGCCGTAGCCGCCGGGGCCCGAGTCCTCGCCCTCCTCGGCCGTGGTGTCGGCGTTGGCCACCACCGCCCGGTCGATCCCGGCCTCGTCGAGGGCCGTGCCCAGGGCGCCCACCTCGGCGTCGTAGCGGAGCGACTCGTTGCGCTCGACCACCGCCGGCTGGGTGAGGCTGAAGATCGGCCCGGGCGGGACCAGGCCCACCCGCTGCTGGTAGGCGACGTCGGCGGGGATGCCGCCGAAGTCCTCGCCCTGCTCGAACACCAGGCCGTCGAGCACGCCCCGGCCCCGGGCCCGCGTGCCCGCCCCCAGGGTGGTGTAGCCGTCGCCCGCGCTGGTGCTGCGCACGACGCTCCGGGTGGAGAGGTCGCCGACCGCCGATCGGTCGAGGAGCCCTTCCAGCGCCGGCAGGTCGGCGTCCTCCAGATCGCTCCAGGTCACCGTGGGCAGGGCCAGGACCAGTACGCGGTCGACCGGCTGGTCCTGGGCCCCGGCCGGCGTCGCCCACGGCCCCGCTCCGAGGGTCCCCACGAGGGCCAGGACGGCGACCGCGGCGAGTCGCCTCATGCGGCCGGCAGGGGCGGCGGGAGGGCCCCCAGGCGGCGCACGGCGGCGGCGTAGGCCAGGGCCCCGATCCCGCCCACCAGGAGGAGGGCGGCGGCGCTGGCGAGACGTCCGTCCGGGTCCCACGCCGAGACGGCGGCCCACGCCACCACCCCCACCGCGGCGGCCACGAGCACGCTCCAGCCGACGCCCGTGGGCACCAGCGAGGCACCGAGGCGGCGGCGCAGGGCGATGCCGAGGTGGAGGGCGCCGAGCGTGAACGCGGCGCTGTGGGCCAGGCCGAGGGCGGCGAGCAGGGCCGTCCCGGTGGTCAGCTGGGCCGCCACCAGCATGGCCGCCGACCCCAGGGCGGCCGAGACCAGCGCGGCGATGGCCGGCGTGCGGGTGTCGCCCAGCGCGTACCAGGCCCGGGTCAGCAGCAGGAAGCTCCCGTAGGCCAGCAGCCCGATGCCGAAGGTGGCCACCCCGGCGGCCATGAGCGCCAGGCCGTCGCCCTCGGAGGCGGCGCCGAAGGAGATCAGGCGCACCGCCGGCGCCGCCAGCCCGACCAGCGCAGCCGTCACCGGGAGCAGCCACACGGCCATGGCCCCGAGGCCCCAGCGCATCGAGAGGGCCATGGCCTCGTGGTCGCCCCGGGACGCCTCGCCGGACAGCCGGGGGAGGATGGCGGTGTGGAGGGGCTGCGCCACGATGGCGTAGGGACCGAGGAACACGAAGAAGGCCACCTGGTAGGCCACCACCCCGCCCTCGACCTTGCCGCCGGCCACGATCGCCGCCAGGAGCAGCAGGGCGGCTCCGGCGTGCTGGAGGGCGCCCCACCCGGACAGCGCCAGGGCCCGGCGCACCCCGGCGTCGCCCCGGGCCAGTCGGGGGCGGAGCCGGAAGCCCGAGGCCCGCAGGGCGATGGCCGGGACGGCGACGAAGGCGGCCACGCCGAGGGTCCCGGCGGTGGCCAGCAGGAGGCGCTCGCCCAGCGACAGGGACAGGCCCGGGTCGGCGCCGGCGACGACCCGGAAGGCGAGCAGGCAGGCGACCATCACCACGGTGTTGGCGATGGGCGCCGCCGCCGGGACGACGAAGGTGCGGCGGGCGTGGAGCACGGCGGTGGCCACCGCCCCCACGGCGTAGAGCACGAGCTGGGGGACGAAGAACCGCAGCAGGAAGGTGGACAGGTCCTGCGCCTCCTCCGCCACCGCCGGGTCCTGCACGAAGGTGGTCAGGAGCGCGGCCAGCAGGGGGGCGAACAGGACACCGACCAGCGAGACCAGCCCGAGGCCGAGCAGGGCGCGACCCAGGATCCCGCCGGCCAGGTGCTCGGCCTGGCGCTGGTCGCCGCGGTCGAGCAGCTCGACGAACGACGGGACCAGCACGGCGGACAGGGCACCTGCGGCCAGCAGCTCGAAGAGCACCGTCGACAGCGCGTTGGACGACTGGAAGACGTTGCCCAGCACGGTGGCGCCGAGCACCGAGGCGATGACCAGCACCCGCAGTGCCCCCACCACCCGGGACACGGCGGTGGCCAAGCCCATGCCCGCTGCGGCGCGGGCCACGCTCCGGGGCGGGCCCGAGGCGAGCGCACCCCCGTCCTCGAGGACGTCCCCTGCGTCGGCCGCGGTCATTGGTGAACGCTCAGGTCGTGCACTCCTTGGACCGTCCCATCGACGTGGGGACCAATGACCGGCCGTCGCTGGCGCTCCGGCAAGGGCGCTGTGCTCGTCGGTTCGCTCGCAAGCTCGCTCACGGTGCCGGGGGCTCGGGCAGCGGGCGGTCGGCGCCGGGGCCGTACCCGTAGTGCCCGCGCACGCCCGCGCGGAGGTCGGCCAGGGCCAGGGTGGTGGCCACCCGCCCCTGCACGAGGTCGAGGTCGTCGACGGTGCTCACCACGTCGGACAGGTCGTCCTGGTCGCGCACCGGGCCCGCCACCGTGCCCCGGGCGACCCCGTCGTCCTGCTCCTGCCACGCCTCGGCCACGACGGCGGGCACGCCGGCCCGCACGAGCCCCCGCCCGAGCGCCAGCGTGAGGTCGGGTCCGAGCTGCGACCCGGGCCCGCCCACGAGCACCACCTGCTCCCCCACCCCGGCGAGGGCGTCGGCCCCCGATTCGAGCCCGCCCACGTCCTGGTAGGTGATGAACCCGGCCTCGGCCAGGTCCGTGAGGGGGTCGCCCTGCACGGAGCCCCCCTGGAGGGCGGTCACGAGCCGCCCCCAGGCGCGGTCCCGGAGCCGTCCCGGCCCGGTGACGGGGACGTCGAGCGCCTCGGCCATCCGGACCCGGTCGCTCTCCTCGGCCAGCGCCCAGGTCGGCTCCAGCCACAGGATCCCGGGCGCGGTCCCCTCGGCGTCCTGGAGCAGGGTCACGGCCGACTCCACCACGTCAGGCTCCACCCCCCGCTCGGCCACCATCGCCACGCCGCCCCCGTCGAGGGTGCCGTCGACCACCGCCGGCGCCGTGCTGTCGGCGTAGTCCCGCAGCTCCTGGAGCTCGTCGCGCAGCTCGGCGTTCTCGTCCTGCTGGCGGTCGAGGCGGTCGCTGACCGAGTCGACCGACCGGTCGAGGCGGTCGACGATGGCCCGGTCGATGAGGGTGGAGCCGACCACCACCCCCATGGCGAGCGCCAGGAAGACGGCCACGAGCGACACGAGGTAGAAGCGGAAGGTGACCATCGCTCAGCCGGTGATCGAGAGCCAGAGGTTGCGGAGGTAGAGCCACACCGCGTCGAAGAAGGTCTGGAGCGGGTCGGAGGTCAGGACCACGACCAGCATGGCGGCCACCGCGGCGCCGATCAGGAGCAGCACGTCGGCGGTGCGCACCCGCCCCTCGTAGAGCTGGCTCACGCCCTTGGCGTCGACCAGCACGGGCCCGAGGCGCAGCCGGGTGAGGAAGGTCGAGGACATGCCCGCCCGCCCCTTGTCGAGGAACTCGACCATGGTGGCGTGCGTCCCCACGGCGACGATCAGCTGGGCGCCGGCCTCGTAGGCCAGCAGCATGGCGGCGTCCTCGCTCGTGCCCTCCACGACGAACTCCTGGTAGGGCACGCCCCACTCCGTGAGCGCGTCCCGCCCCGGCGCCCGGCCGTCGGGGTGCACGTGGTGGATCAGGTCGGCGCCCGTGCCCAGCGCCCGCTCGGACACCGAGTCGAAGTCTCCGATGATCACGTCGGGCCGCAGGCCCACCTCGAGCATCGCGTCGGCCCCGCCGTCGACCCCGATGAGGACGGGGCGGTGCTCCCGGATGTAGCCGCGGAGGTGGCGCAGGTCCTCGCGGTAGTCGTGGCCCCGCACCACCACCAGCGCGTGGCGGCTCCGGACCTGGGCCTTCAGCGTCGGGATGCGCAGCGGCAGGAACGTCAGCTGCGCCTCCTGGCGCACGTACTCCAGCGTGTTCTCGGCGAAGCGCTCGAGCTCGACCCCGATGCGGCTGCGGGCCTGCTCCATGGCCGCCTCGATGCCGGCCGCATCGAGCACCGTGCCGGTGGCCACCACCTCGCCCCGGGCCCGCACGGTCCCGCCGTCGACCTCGACCAGATCGCCCTCCGACACCGCGCCCAGGACGTCCTTGCCGACGTCGTCCACGAGGGGGATGGCGGCCCGCACCACCCGGATGGGACCTCCGTTCGGGTAGCGACCGGAGATGGACGGCGACGCGTTGACCACGGCGGCGGCGCCGGCCTCCACCAGGGCGTCGGCCGCCACCCGGTCGATGTCCCGGTGGTCGATGATCGCCACCTCGCCGGGCTGGAGGCGCTTCACCAGCTCCTTCGTGCGGCGATCCACGCGGGCGCGCCCCACCACGGCGCCCGTGGCTCGCGAAGGTGCCCGCCGCAGCGCCATCAGCCGCTCCCACGTCGGGCGACGGCCAGCAGTTCCTCGGCGTGGCCCCGGGCGGCCCGCGAGTCCGGGTGCCCCGAGAGCATCCGGGACAGCTCCACCACCCGTTCGCCGTCGTCGAGCAGGCGGGCCCCGGCCACGGTGCGGCCGCTGATCTCGTCCTTGCGCACGGCCACCTGGGCGTCGGCGAAGGCCGCCACCTGGGGCAGGTGGGTGACCACGAGGACCTGGGCGCTGGTGGCCACGGCGGCCAGGGCGCGGCCCACGGCCAGCGCCGCCTCGCCGCCCACCCCGGCGTCCACCTCGTCGAACACGAGGGTGCGTCCGGCCTCGCCGCCACCACCGCCGAGCACGAGGCGCAGGGCCAGCATCGTCCGGGCCAGCTCGCCCCCGGAGGCCACCCGGGCCAGGGGCAGGGCCCGCTCGCCCGGGTTGGCGGCGAGCAGGAAGGTGACGTCGTCGCCCGGGTCGTCCTTCCCCACCTCGACCAGGAGGTCGGCCCGGGGCATCGCCAGCTCGCGCAGGGCCTCGGTGACGGCGGCGGCGAGGCCGGGGGCCGCCTTCCGGCGTGCCCGCCCGACGCGGGCCGCCTCGGCGGCCACGGCGGCGAGGGCGACACCCCGCTCGGCGTCCAGGGCCGCGCCCCGCTCGTCGGCGGACTCCAGCTCGGCCAGCCGGGCCCGGGTGGCCTCGGCCACGGCGAGCACGTCGGCCAGCGTGCCGGAGCGCCCCGCGTGCTTGCGCCGGAGGTCGGCCAGGAGCGCCCGGCGGTCCTGCACCGCCTCGAGGGTGGCGGGGTCGTCGTCCACCCCCTCGGCCAGGGTCCGCAGGTCGGTCCCGGCCTCGTCCACCTCGGCGGCCACCGCCGCCAGGCGGGCGTCCAGGTCGGCGAAGGCGACACGACCCCGCAACGCCGCCCGGGCGGCCCCCAGGGCGTCGCCGGCGCCCCCGTCGTCGGCCAGCGCGGCGCGGGCCGCCTCGGCCGCCGCCCGCGTCCCGGCGGCGTCGGCCAGCGCCTCCTCCTGGGCGGCGAGGCGCTCGTCCTCGGCCGGATCGTCGAGCCCCGCCCGGTCGAGCTCGGCGACCGTGAACCGCAGGTAGTCCACCTCCCGGGCCCGCGCCCCGGCGTCGCCGCCGAGGGCGGCCAGGGCGGCGTCGAGCTCGGCCACCCGCGCCCGCGCCGCGACCAGGGGTCCGAGGTCCACGTCGGCGGCGACGTCGAGGGCGGCCCGCTGTGCGCTGGTGGCCAGCAGGGCCTGGTGGGCCGACTGCCCGTGGAGGTCGACCAGCGCGCTGCCCCGCTCGGCCAGGGCCGACACCGGCGCCAGGCGCCCGTCGACGTAGGCCCGGGAGCGGCCCTCGGCGGGGACCACCCGGGTGAGCACGACCTCGGTGCCGTCCGGCTCGACGAACCGACCCTCGACCCGGGCCTCGGGGGCGCCGGGTCGGACCATGGCGGCGTCGGCCCGGCCCCCGACCAGCAGCTCGACGGCGGTCACCACGAGGGTCTTGCCCGCGCCGGTCTCGCCCGTCAGGGCGGTCATGCCCGGACCGAGGACCAGCGAGAGGTCGGCCAGCACCCCGAGGTCGGCCACCGCCAGTTCCACGAGCATCAGGAGATGATCGCCCCCGGGGCCGGGGGTGCGACGCGATGGTCACTCATGCGCCCGGCGTCCGGCCGAGGTCGAACTTGACCTTGAGGACGGCGAGGAAGTTGCGGGGACCGAGGGTGACCAGGCGGGCGGGGTGGTCGGCGGCCGTGCAGGTGACGGCGTCGCCCTCCTTGAGCTCGCCGAGGTTGCGACCGTCGACCGACAGGGCCGCCGGCCGGTCCGAGGCCACCTCCAGCCGCACGCAGGCCTTCGGGCTCAGGACGAGGGTGCGATCGAAGAGCATGTGGGGGGCCACCGGGGTCAGCAGCAGGGCGGAGTGGTCGGGGTCGACGATGGGGCCGCCCGCCGACCACGCGTAGGCCGTCGACCCGGTGGGCGTGGCCACGATGACGCCGTCGGCCGAGTAGATGGCGAACCGCTCGCCGTCGACGACCACGTCGAGGCGCACGATCTGCCCCGTCGGGGTCTTGCCCAGCACCGCCTCGTTGAGCGCGGGGATGCGGACGGGCCCGGCCTCCGCCCAGGAGGGCGCGTCGACCTCGACGCTGAGGCGCATCCGCTCCTCCAGGAAGCTGCGCCCGTCCAGGAAGTCCTCGAGCGCGCCCGGCAGGGCGGCGGGCTCGATCTCGGTGAGGTAGCCGAGCTGACCCATGTTGACGCCGAGCACCGGCACCTGGTCGTCGGCCACGAGGTCGACGGCCCGCAGCATGGTCCCGTCGCCCCCCAGGCTCACGGCCAGGTCGAGGTCACGGGTGAGGTCGCCGTCGGCGCAGGCCAGGGGCTCCAGCCCGGCGATGGCGGCGTCCGCCGCCGGCAGGCGCACGGCGTGACCACGGTCGAGCAGCCACTCGGCCACCTCGGAGGCCAGGCGGCGCGCCTCGGGGTGCTGGTGGTGCAGGAGGAAGGCGACGGAGGCCACGGGCTACGGATGGGCCCGGGCTCGGGCCTCGGCCACGGCGCCGTCGACGTCGAGGGTGCCCTCGGCCGCCGCGCCCCCGTGGCGACGGGCGTGGAGCAGGAACTCGACGTTGCCGTCGGCGCCGGTGAGCGGGGAGGCCATGACCCCCATTCTGTCGGCTCCCTGTTCCGTGACGGCGCGAGCGACCTCGTCGACCACCCGCCGCCACACGTCGGGGTCCCGGACGACCCCGGCGCCGCGGGCTGCCTCGCGACGACCGGCCTCGAACTGGGGCTTGACCAGCAGCACCAGGTCGCCCCCCGGATCGACGAGGGGGACCAGCACCGGGAGGACGGTGCGCAGCGAGATGAAGGACAGGTCGGCGACCACCAGGTCGACGGCGCCGCCGAGGGCCTCGCGGTCGAGGCTGCGCACGTTGGTGCGATCCCGTACGTCGACCCGGGGGTCGGCGCGGAGGCGCTCGTGCAGCTGGCCGTAGCCGACGTCCACGGCCACCACCCCGGCCGCTCCTCGTTGGAGGAGGCAGTCGGTGAACCCCCCGGTGGACGCGCCGGCGTCGAGCGCCCGGCGCCCGGCCACGGGGACGGCGAAGCGCTCGAGGGCGGCGTCGAGCTTCTCGCCGCCGCGGCCGACGAACCGCGGCCCGGGGCCCACGAGCTCGACCGGCTGGCCGGGGTCGACCAGGTGGGCGGGCTTGGAGGCGGGGGCGCCACCGACGAGCACCCGGCCGGCGGCCACCGCGTCGCGGGCCTGCTCGCGGGTCGGCGCCAGGCCCCGGCGGACCAGCTCGACGTCGAGTCGACGCCGCACGGCTCAGCCGGTGCGGCGTCCGCCGCTCACGAGGAGCTGGACGTCGCCTTCTTGGCCGTGCCCGACGCCTTCTTGGCCGTGCGCTTGGCCGTTCCCGACGCCTTCTTGGCCGTGCCCGAGGCCTTCTTGGCCGCCGTCTTGCGCGGGGTCGACGTCTTGCGGGCCGCCGTCTTCTTGGCGCCCGAGGCCTTGCGGGTGGCGGTCTTCTTGGCCCCCGAGGCCTTCTTGGCCGCCGTCTTCTTGGCGCCCGAGGCCTTGCGGGTGGCGGTGCGCTTGGCCGGCGTGGCCCGGGAGCGGAGGCGGTTCACCGCGTCGCGCAGCGCCTGCACCTCGTCGCGGTCGGCGAGCCCGAGGGCCGCCACCTGCTCACGGATCTCCTTGCGGATGGTCTCGAGCAGCCGCTCGGTGTTCTGCCGGCTCTGGTCGAGGATCTCCTGCACGAACCGTGTGGTCTGCTCGGACTGCACCTCGCCGGCGCGCACGAGGTCGCGGACGATCGCCTCCGCCCGCTCCTGGGTCATCTGCGTGAAGGCGACGCCCGAGTCGAGCAGGCGTCGGAACAGGTCGTTGGCCGCGGGCATGGGGATCGACGCTACCAGCACCGATAGGGTCGACCGGTGCTCCCCCTGCGCGACGAGAACCCCACTCGTCGCGCCCCGGTGGTGACGGTCCTGCTCATCCTCGCCAACGTCGCGGTGTACTTCCTCGTGCAACCGAGCAGCACCGACGTGACGGCGTCGACCACCTTCAGCCTGGAGCGCGCGGCCATCCCCTGCGAGGTCGTCGAAGGCCGCCCGCTGACCATCGACGAGCTCCGGGCGACCTACAACCTCGGCGACGACACCGCGTGCGAGGCGGGCTCACCCTCGAGCCCCGCCGGCTTCCCCGGCAAGAACGTGCTCCTCGCCGTGCTCACGTCGATGTTCCTGCACGGGAGCCTGCTGCACCTCGGCGGCAACATGCTCTTCCTCTGGATCTTCGGCAACAACATCGAGGACCGGCTGGGGCCCGTGGTCTACCTGCTCTTCTACGTGGCGGCCGGGGTGGTGGCCACGGCCGCGCACATCGCCGTCCAGCCGGACAGCACCGTCCCCGTGGTCGGCGCCTCGGGGGCCATCGCCGGCGTGATGGGCGCCTACCTCGTGTGGTTCCCGAACGCGCCCATCCTCGCCCTCATCGTGATCATCTTCCGGGAGGTGCAGGCCAAGTACCTGCTGGCCTTCTGGGTGGCACTCCAGTTCGTCGAGCCGTTCAACCCGAACTCGGGGGTCGCCTGGGTGGCCCACGTGGGTGGCTTCGGGTTCGGCGTGCTCGTGGCCCTCGTGCTGCGGGCCGCCGGCGGCACCCGCTTCGACCCGCCCGTGCCGTCGTACGGGAGCCCCTACCGCTGAGCGAGCGCGGCGGTCACCAGGGTGGCGAGGTCGGCGGCCACGACGTCCGGTCGGGGCTCGACCGGGAGGTCCTCGGCCGCGGTCACCCCGGAGAGGACGAGGGCGAAGCGGGCGCCGAGGGCCCGGGCGAAACCGCCGTCGGTGGACGGCCGGTCGCCCACCACGGTGAGGGGACCGTTCCCGGCGCGGCCCCGGGCCAGGGCGACCATCGGGGCGTGGGGCTTCCCGGCGACCTCCGGACGGACGCCGGCGGCCACGGCGACGGCGGCGAGCAGGGCACCGCCGCCCGGCACGGGCCCGGCGGGCGTGGGGTAGGTGGGGTCGTCGTTGGTCCCGATCAGGCGGGCACCCGAGCGGGCGACGTCCGCGGTCACCCGGAGCCGCTCGTAGTCGAAGGTGCGGGTGAAGCCCACGACGACGGCGTCGGCCGGCGGGGCCTCGACCGCCTCGACGCCGCCGGGCCTCGAGGGCCTCGACGATCCCGGCGCCCCCGAGGACCAGGGCGCGCGTGCCCGCGTCGAGCAGCGAGGCGGCGGCCGCGGCCGAGGAGAGCACGTCGCCCTCGGCGGGGATGCCCATGCCGGCGAGCTTGGCCTCCTGGTCCCCCAGGCGGAAGGCCGAGTTGTTGGTGACGAACAGGACGCGCTCCCCCGCCGCCCGCAGCCGGGCCACGGCGTCGGCGGCCCCGGGCAGGGCCTCGTCGGCCAGCCAGACGACGCCGTCGAGGTCGAGGATCCACGTCACGGCGGCGCAGTCTCCCCCACCCGTTCTGGCCTGCAGAACGCGCCGCTGAGCAGCGCGCTCCGCAGGCCGGAACGGCTCCTCGCGCTGCTCCGGCGCCACCCCACCGGCGTGGCGTCGCTGGCGGTGGCCGCCGTCCTGCTCCCCTGCTACCTGCTCACGCTGCTGGCGGGGACGGGGTTCAGCGGCGACACGGCCAAGTTCCAGTACGTCGGCCGCGTCCTGGGGACGCCGCACAACACCGGCTACCCGATCTACACGGTGCTCGACGCGGCCATCGTCCGCCTGGTCCCGCTGGGCAGCGTGGCCTGGCGGGTCAACCTCCTCTCGGCCCTCTGCGCCACCGCCGCCTGCGCCCTGCTCGTGCCCGTGCTCGTCACCGTCGGGTGCCGCCGCCTCGTCGCCGCCGGCGTGGCGCTCACCTTCGGCTTCACCGTCACGCTGTGGAGCGCGGCCGTGGTGGCGGAGGTCTACGCCCTCCACGTCCTCGTGCTCGTCGGCCTCCTGGCCCTGCTGCTGCGCTGGCAGCGCGACCGGCGCGAGCTGGACCTGGCCGCAGCCGTCCTCCTCACCGGGCTGGCCCTCGGCCACCACCTGATGATCGTGCTGGCCCTCCCGGGGGTGGCGCTGTTCGTGCTGCTGGTCGACGCCCGCGCCGTCCTGCGCCGTCGCGTGCTCGGCGCCGCCGCCCTCGGTGTCGTGCTCGGCCTCGGCTCGTACGCGTACATCCTCTGGCGCTCGGCGTCGCCGGGACCGACGACCTACCTGGGCAGCCGGGCCACGAACCTGTCCGAGCTGCTCGGCGTGCTGCGGGGCGACGAGTTCGCCGGGGACCTGTTCGCCTTCCCGTGGGCCCACATCCGGGAGATCCGCATCCCCAACGTCGAGCGCTACCTGCACGAGGAGTGGGCCAAGGCCCTCCTGCTCGTGCCCCTGGGGTTCGTGCGCCGGGCGTGGACGCCGCTCACCGCCCTGCTCCTGGCGTGGGCCGTCGTCGACGTCGTCTTCGTCCTCAACTACGACGTCGTCGACGTCCAGGTGTTCATGCTCCCCACCTACCTGTGCGTGGCGGTGTGGGTGGCGCTGGGCCTCGACCTCCTGGTCGGCCGCTGGCGGGTCGTCAGCGGGGTCCTCGTCGCCGTAGCCCTGCCGCTCGTCTTCGCGTCGTGGCACTGGCACCGCGTGGACGTGTCGAAGAACCTGCCGGCGGCGCACCGGGCCGAGGCCGCCGTCCTGGCGGTGCCGAGCGGCTCCCTGCTGGTGGCGCCCGACTACCAGACCGAGCAGTTCCTGCTCTACCCCCTGCTCGGCGAGGGGCGGGCCACCGAGCGGGACGTCGCGGTGGTCGAGGAGGACGTCTCCGCCCGCGCCGTCGCCCGCCACGTCCGGGGCGACGGCGAGGTCCCCGTGGTCGGTCGACCCTCCTCGGTTGGCCGGCCGGCGTACGCCGTCGCCACCCGCACGCTGGACGAGCTGCGCCGGTTGGGCGTCCGGGGCGTGCCCGTCGAGGACCACCTCTGGCACCTCGTCCCGGCCGACTGACCGGGAACCGCTCCGGCGGCGCGATGATCCGCCGCCGTGCCCCGCTTCGAGCCCTTCCCCGGCCTGCGCTACCGAGACGACGTCGACCTCGACGCCGTGACGGCGCCGCCCTACGACGTGATCTCCCCCGCGGCGCGGGCCGAGCTGGCCGGCCGCACCGCCTACAACGTGGTCCACGTCGACCTCCCCGACGAGGCGGACGGGCCGGGCCGCTACACCGCCGCCGCCGAGCGCCTGGCGCGGTGGGAGGCCGAGGGGGTGCTGGTGCGGGACGCCGAGCCCCGGCTCTACGTCTACCGGATGGGCTACCGCGACCGGGACGGCCGGCCGCGGCAGACGACGGGCGTCCTCGGCGCCCTCGGCCTGGTCCCGCCGTTCGACGGCGTCCTCCCCCACGAGCGCACCACCCGCAAGGCCAAGACCGACCGGCTCGAGCTCCAGCGGGCCACCGGCACCAACCTCTCGCCCATCTGGGGCCTGTCGCTGGCCGAGGGCCTGGCCGAGCTGTGCGAGCCCACCGGTCCCCCGCTGGGGCGGGCCACCGACGAGGACGGCGTGCACCACCGCTTCTGGCCGGTCACCTCGCCCGCGCTCATCGAGGCGCTGGCCGAGCGGGTGGCCTCGGCGCCGGTGGTCATCGCCGACGGCCACCACCGCTGGGAGACCTCGATCGCCTACCGCGACGAGCTCGGGGGCGGGCCCGGCCCCGCCGACCTGACGCTGGCCCTCGTGGTCGAGCTGGCGCCCGACCAGCTCGACGTCCGCCCCATCCACCGGCTGCTCACCGGCCTGCCCCCGGAGCTCGACCTGCTCGACGCCCTCTCGCCGTGGTTCGAGGTGCTCGACACCCAGCCCCCCGACGACTCGCTCCCGGCCCGGGCCGAGGACGCGGGCGCCCTGGGGCTGGCCCTCCCGGGTGGCCGGGCCGCCTTGCTGCGCCCCCGCATGGAGGCGTTCCCAGACGACACGCCCGACCTCGACTCGAGCCGCCTGGACGTGGCCCGGGCCGCCCTCCCCGAGCACGACGTCGTCTACGAGGCGGAGATGGACGCGGTGCTGGCCGCGGTGGACGCCGGGGACGCGGTGGGCGTGGTCCTCCGACCCGCCACCGTGGCCCAGATCGCGGCCACGGCGCACGGGGGCGAGCGCATGCCGCCGAAGACGACCTACTTCTGGCCGAAGCCGCGGACCGGCTTCGTGTTCCGCCCGGTCGACTGACTACAGGACCAGCTCCGCCATCAGGTCGAGGGCCTCGGGCTGTCCGGTGCCCACGATGAGGGTGGTCACCGGCGACTTCTCCCAGGCGCCCAGGAGCTCGGCGATGCGCTCCTTCGGCCCGCACAGCGCCACCTCGTCGACGAGCTCGTCGGGCACGGCCTCGGCCGCCTCCCGCTTCTTGCCGTCGAGGTACAGGTCCTGGATGGTCTTGGCCGGGCCCTCGTAGCCGTAGCGGCAGGCGAGGTCGTTGTAGAAGTTGCGGCCCCGGGCCCCCATGCCGCCGATGTAGAGGGCGAGGGCGGGCTTGACCATCGAGCGGCAGGCGTCGACGTCGTCCCCCAGGATGACGGTGACCGTGGGGGCCACGTCGAAGCGGTCGAGGTCCGTGTCGCCGAAGGCCTCGCCGTAGGTCTCGGCGAAGCGCTCGGGGGCGAAGAAGATGGGCAGCCACCCGTCGGCGATCTCGGCTGCGAGGGCCACGTTCTTCGGCCCGATGGCCGCCAGGTAGATCGGGATCTCCGACCGCACCGGGTGGATGATGAGCTTGAGGGGCTTGCCGAGCCCGGTGGCGTCGGGGCCGCTGTAAGGGATGTCGTAGTGGGGTCCGTGGTGCTCGAGCGGCGCCTCCCGCTTGATGATCGTCCGCACGATCTCCACGTACTCGCGGGTCTTGGTGAGGGGCTTGCCGTAGGGCTGCCCGTGCCACCCCTCCACGACCTGGGGGCCGGAGAGGCCGAGGCCGAGCAGCGCCCGCCCGCCGGAGAGGAGGTCGAGGGTGGCCGCGGTCATGGCCGTGTTGGCCGGCGTGCGCCCGGGCATCTGGAGGATGGCGGTCCCCAGCCCGATCTTCTGCGTGTGGGCGGCCACCCAGGTCAGGGGGACGACGGCGTCGGACCCGTAGGCCTCCGCCGTCCAGACCGAGTGGTAGCCGAGCTCCTCGGCGTGCTGCACGAGGGGCACCGTCTGCGAGGGGGCGGCGGCACCGAAGTACCCGAGGTTGAGACCGAGGCGCATGGCCCGAGGGTAGGCCCCCGGCCCTCACCGGTGCCTAGGAGCCGGCGACCTCCCACGTCCCGGCCGAGGCCAGCAGCGTGTGCAGGTCGCCCGGTCCCCGCCGCTGCTGCGCGGCGGCGAGCTGGCGGTCGACGGAGTCGCCGTAGTCGCTGCGGCTGACGGCCCGGAACACGCCCACCGGCGTCGGCACGGTGGGGCCGGCGGCCAGGCGTGAGAGGGCGAACGCCAGCGACGGGTCCTCACGGGCCTCGTCGTGGACGAGCAGCGCGTCCTCCCCGACGTCGGCCACGTCGACGATGGAGGCGCGGCCCTGGGAGTCGACCACGACCCCCTTCTCGTTCTCGGCTCCGAAGCGGATGGGCTCGCCGTGGTGGAGCGGGATCAGCATGTCGTTGCGCTTGGCCTTGCTGGTGATCTGCTCGAAGGCGCCGTCGTTGAAGACGTTGCAGTTCTGGTAGATCTCGACGAAGGCCGACCCCCGGTGGGCGTGGGCCCGGCGGAAGGTCTCCATCATGTGCTGGCGGTCCATGTCGTGGGTCCGCGCCACGAAGGTGGCCTCGGCGCCGAGGGCCAGGCTCAGCGGGTTGAAGGGCTGGTCGAGCGAGCCGAACGGCGTCGACTTGGTGACCTTGCCGGCCTCGCTCGTGGGCGAGTACTGGCCCTTGGTCAGGCCGTAGATCTGGTTGTTGAAGAGCAGGATCGTGACGTTGACGTTGCGCCGGAGGGCGTGGATCAGGTGGTTGCCACCGATCGACAGGGCGTCGCCGTCGCCGCTGATGACCCACACGTCGAGGTCGGGCCGGGCCATGGCCAGCCCGGTGGCGATGGCGGGGGCGCGGCCGTGGATGGAGTGCAGGCCGTAGGTGTTCATGTAGTACGGGAAGCGGGCGGCGCAGCCGATGCCCGACAGGAACACCGTGCTCTCCGGGCGCACGCCCAGCTCGGGCATGAGCAGCTGCACGGCGGTGAGGATCGAGTAGTCCCCGCAGCCGGGGCACCAGCGGACCTCCTGGTCGCTGGACCAGTCCTTGCGGCTGGTGGCGGGGGCGGGGGGGCGTCAGCCACGGGGGGCCTCCAGGGCGGCGAGGACGTGGTGCTCGAGCTCGGCGGCGGTGAAGGGCAGGCCCTGCACCTTGCTGATGACCTCGGCGTCGACGAGGAACTCGGCCCGCACGAGTCGGGTGAGCTGGCCCAGGTTGAGCTCGGGCACGAGGACCCGGCGGGGTCGGCGCACCACCTCGCCGAGGTTGGGGGGGAACGGGTTGAGGTGGACGAGCGACGCGTTGGCCACGTTGTGACCGGCCTCCCGCAGGCGGCGGGCGGCCGTGCCGATGGCCCCCCACGTCGAGCCCCAGCCGAGCAGCAGCACGTCGGCATCGGGGTCGCCCTCCACCTCGACGGGCGGCAGGGTCCGGGCGATCCCGGCGATCTTGGCGTCGCGCAGGTGGGTCATGCGCTCGTGGTTCTCGGGGTCGTAGCTGATGTCGCCGCTGCCGTCGGCCTTCTCGAGCCCACCGATGCGGTGGACCACACCCGGGGTCCCGGGCGTGGCCCACGCCCGGGCCAGCGTCTCCGGGTCGCGGAGGTAGGGCCAGAAGTCCGGTTCCCCGTCGTCGGTGACGTGGTTGGGCGCGGTGGCGAAGTTCGGGTCGATGGTGGGCAGCGCGGCGACGTCGGGCAGGCGCCACGGCTCGGACCCGTTGGCGAGGTAGCCGTCGGACAGGAGGATCACCGGCGTGCGGTAGGTGACGGCGAGCCGGGCCGCCTCCAGGGCGGCGGTGAAGCAGTGCGACGGGCTGAGGCAGGCCACCACCGGCAGGGGCGCCTCGCCGTGGCGGCCGTAGAGGGCCTGGAGGAGGTCGGCCGCCTCGGTCTTGGTGGGCAGCCCGGTCGACGGGCCGCCCCGCTGGATGTCCACCACGATGAGGGGCAGCTCGAGGCTGACGGCCAGGCCCAGGGTCTCGGCCTTGAGCGACAGGCCGGGCCCGCTGGTGGTGGTCACGCCCAGGTGGCCGCCGAAGGCCGCACCGAGGGCGGCGCCGACGCCGGCGATCTCGTCCTCGGCCTGGAACGTGCGCACCCCGAAGTTCTTGTGCTTGGACAGCTCGTGGAGGATGTCCGAGGCCGGGGTGATGGGGTAGCTCCCGAGGAAGACGGGCATCCCCGCCTGCTGCCCGGCGGCCACCAGGCCCCACGCCAGCGCCGTGTTGCCCGTGACGTTCGTGTAGGTCCCCGGCGTCAGGGACGCGGGGCGTACGGCGTAGGGGTGGTCGAAGAGCTCGGCCGTCTCGCCGAAGGCGTGCCCGGCCCGGAAGGCGGCCAGGTTGGCGGCCAGCACCTGCTCCCGCTTGGCGAAGCGCTCCCTGATCCACTCGATGGTGGGCTCCACCGGACGGGTGTAGAGCCAGCTCAGCAGGCCGAGGGCCAGGAAGTTCTTCGACCGCTCGGCGTCCCGGGGCTTGACCCCGAGCTCCTTCACGGCATCGAGGGTGAGCGAGGTCATGGGGACCTCGTAGACCTTGTAGCGCTCGAGCGTGCCGTCGCTGCGGGGGTCGCTGGCGTAGCCGGCCTTGCGCAGGTTGCGCTCGTCGAAGCTGTCGCTGTTCAACAGGATGGCCCCGCCGGGGGGCAGCGAGCCCAGCTCGGCCCGCAGCGCCGCCGGGTTCATGGCCACGAGGATGTCGGGGGCGTCCCCCGGCGTGGTGATGTCGTGGTCGGAGATGTGGACCTGGAACACCGACACCCCGGCCAGCGTCCCCGCCGGGGCCCGGATCTCGGCCGGGAAGTTCGGCATCGTCGACAGGTCGTTGCCCATCGCCGCGCTCACGCTGGTGAAGCGGTCGCCCGTCAGCTGCATCCCATCGCCGGAGTCCCCGGCGAAGCGGATGACGACCCGGTCCAGGGGCTCCACCCCCGCCGGCACGGCCGTCTCCGTCACGTAAGCCCCCATCGCCATCGTCGAACGACCTCGACGCTACCCGCGATGGGTGTCCTTCCCGGTGCCGCGCCCACCGCCCGTGGTGATGGGCGGGAGCGACGCCGCTGGATCCCTCGGCCCCGTCAGGTCACCGACGCGTCGTAGATGCTCTGGATGGTGGCGTCGAGGGCGGCGTCGAACTCGTCGTCGCTCTGGTCGGCCGAGAGCCCCTCGGTGAGGGCCCGGGAGAAGCTGGCCACCACCCCATGGTTCCGGGCGAGGCGGGCGTTGGCCTCCTCCCGGCTGTACCCGCCCGACAGGGCGACCACCTTCAGGACGCTGGGGTGGGCCACGAGGTCGGCGTAGAAGTCGTCCTCGTCCGGCAGCGTGAGCTTCAACATCACCTGCTGGTCGCCGAGGCGGCCCAGGTGCTCGAGGAGGGCCGCCTTGAGGAGGGCCTCGGCCTGGGCCTTCTCGGGGCTGTGGATGTCGATCTCGGGCTCGAGGATCGGGACCAGCCCGGCCCCCAGGATCTGCTCGCCCACCTCGAACTGCTGGTCGACGATGGCCTTGATCCCGCCCTCGTCGGCCAGCTTGATCACCGAGCGCATCTTCGTGCCGAAGACGCCCTTGCCCACCGCCCGCCCGAGCAGCTCGTCGAGGCCCGGCATGGGCTTCATGAGCTGGACGCCGCTCTGCTCGTCCGCCAGGCCCTTGTCCACCTTGAGGAAGGGCACCACCCGCTTGACGCCCCAGAGGTACTCGGCGCTGCCCCGCCCCTCGATGGAGCGGTCCATCGTCCCCTCGAAGAGGATGGCGCCGAGGACCCGATCGCCGTCGAAGGCGCGGCTGGTGACGATGCGGGCCCGCATCTCGTGCATCCGGGCGAACATCTCGTCGTCGCCCGACCAGGCGTCGTCGGGGATCCCGTAGGTGCGAAGGGCCTTCGGCGTGCTGCCGCCGCTCTGGTCGAGGGCGGCGACGAACCCCCGCCCTTCCCGGATCTTGGCCACGTGCTCCTGGTTCATGGGACCCATCTTCGCGGAGCGCCGGCCGGGCGTCACCTGCGGGCCCGGCCCGCTCGACCTCCGTCGGTCGAGATGGCCTGGTCGACGGCACCGACGGCGTCGCCGACCAGCTTCGCCACCCGCTTGGTCGACCGGGCGGGGAGGACCTCCACGGCGACGACCTCGGTGCGGCTCTGGGTGGCGCCGGCACTGCGGAACCAGCGCCGGCGGACGCGACCGGCGGCGACGACCTCGGCGTCGACGTCGAGGTCGAGCGCCCTCGCCGGCGCGTCGTCCCAGACCACGGGGACGGTCTCGGTGGGGCCCTCCGGCCGGTCGACGGCGAGCTCGTAGGTGACCACCGAACGGCCGTCCCCGACCACCCGGTGCTCGGGCGGCCGCGTGAGGCGGCCCTGCAGGATGCAGACGTTCATGACTTCCCTCCACGGAGGCTGGTGCTGCTCGACGTGCTGGGGGAAGTTCGGGCCTCACCCTACCGGAGGGGTGTGACAGCTTCCCGGCGCGCCGGCCGGCGCGGAACTACGTTCCCGGGCGTGAACTTCGGAGCTGGCGAGCTGCTGCTCCTCACGATCCTCGGCCTCGGGCTCGTCGGCGCCTGGATGGTGTTGGTCGCCCGTCGCCGCTAGCCCAGACCGGCCAGCCGGCTGGCGGCGTCGGCGAAGCCGGGCTCGACGGTCACCAGCTGGCGGAGGAGGGCCCGGGCGCGCGGCAGGTCGCCGGCCCGCTCGTAGAGGGCGGCCAGGGCGTACCAGAGCCGGAGGTGGTGCTCGCGGGGACGGCGCACCTCGACGGGACCGCCCTCGAGGAGGGCGATGGCGCCGCGGAGGTCGCCGGCGTCGGCCCGGGCCCCGGCGGTGACGATGCGGCCCTCGGTGAGCACCTCGACGCCCACGCCCCCCCGACGCAGCTCGTCCCAGAGGCGCTCGACGGCGTCGGCGTGCCCGAGGGCGCGGTGGGCGTCGGCCAGGACGGGGTGCTGCTCGACCGAGTCGGAGAGCTCCTCGGCCGCCTCGAGCTCGGTGACGGCCTGGCGCCAGCGGCCCATGCGGTAGGCCGTGAGGCCGAGCAGCTCCCGGACGGCGGCGACGCCGGGGGCGGCCCCTGCCAGGGGCTCGAGCAGGCGTCGGGCGTCGGCGAAGCGCTCGGCGTCGTAGGCGGCGGCGGCCTGCTGGAGCTGGGCGGCCCACTTGGCGGTGCGGCTCGGCGACCCGGCCCGGGCCAGCTCGGCGGACACATCGGCCGGGAGGGGCGAGCGACGGCTGGAGCGCCCCCGGCCCGGGCGCTTGGTCGGCCGCTTCGACGCCGGGCCGCCGGCCACGGGGCCCTCGTCGATCCAGCGGTCCGGCGTGTGGCGCGACGGCGGCCGCGGGTCGGGGCCCGGGTGGCGGCCCGGCGCACCGTCCGGCCGGCGGACGACCCGGCCGCCGGCCCGGGCCACGCTGCCCCAGTCCCGACGCTCGTCCCGCTCCTCGACGCGAGGTCGCGACGGCGGCCGACCGGACCGGCGGGGCCCGCTCCGACCGGGGGCCGGTGCCCCTGAGCTGCGCCGACCGCCGGCCGCCGGGGGGCGGCCCCTCGTTGACGAGCCGTCGCCCGGGCCTCGAGCGGTGCCACCGGGCAGGTCGCCGGCTCCCGGTCGGACGCGGCGGGCCACCGTCGGGCCGGCGGGACCGGCCCGGGCGCTCGTCCCGGTCCCGCCCCGGTCGGCTCCCGCCCGCGGTCGGCCGGGAGCCCCGGGGCGGCTGTCGGTCGGAAGGAGGCGGTCGCCGGGTGCCGCCGCCCGCGGTCGGCCGGGAGCCCCGGGGCGGCTGTCGGTCGGAAGGAGGCGGTCGCCGGGTGCCGCCGCCCGGGGCCGGCCGGGCACCCGGCTGGCGGGGCCGGCCCGCCGGGGGGCCGCCGGAACGGCCGGCACGGGCACCCCCGCCGGAGCTCGGCGAGCGACGGGGCCGGTCACCGTTCCCGTCCCCGTCCTGGCGGCGGCGCGGTGGACGAGGGGGGCGGGGGGGCACCGGCGCACGGTACCCAGGGGCCGGCGCCGTCCCTGCGACGTTCTTTGGCCGTCTACCGACATCTCCGGTAGGGAGAGAACCAAAGAACGGGGCCCGCCCGGCTGGGCACCTGACCCCGGGCGCGACGAAGGGCCCCCGAGGGGGCCCTTCCATCAGTGAGAACTCCGGCGGCGACCTACTCTCCCAGGGGGTCTCCCCCCAAGTACCATCGGCGCGGGCGGGCTTAACTTCCGTGTTCGGAACGGGAACGGGTGTGGCCCCGCCGCCATGGCCACCGGAAACCTGTGCTGCAAAGGGGCGCGATCCCCCGAGCATTCGATAGCGAGCACGAGCACCAGCAGAATTCAAGCCCTCGGCCGATTAGTACCGGTCGGCTGAACACGTTGCCGTGCGTACACCTCCGGCCTATCGACGTGGTCGTCTGACCACGGGCCTTACCTGGTTGACCCAGTGGGAGATCTCATCTCGGAACGAGCTTCGCGCTTAGATGCTTTCAGCGCTTATCCCTTCCGCAGGTCGCAAACCAGCCGTGCCCTTGGCAGGACAACTGGCACACGAGAGCTGCGTCCGTCCCGGTCCTCTCGTACTAGGGACAGCCTTCCTCAGATCTCCTACGGCTACGGCGGATAGGGACCGAACTGTCTCACGACGTTCTAAACCCAGCTCGCGTACCGCTTTAATGGGCGAACAGCCCAACCCTTGGGACCTGCTTCAGCCCCAGGATGCGACGAGCCGACATCGAGGTGCCAAACCTTCCCGTCGATATGGACTCTTGGGGAAGATGAGCCTGTTATCCCCGGGGTACCTTTTATCCGTTGAGCGACGGCGCTTCCACACGCAACCGCCGGATCACTATGTCCTGCTTTCGCACCTGCTTGACGAGTCTGTCTCGCAGTCAAGCTCCCTTGTGTCATTGCACTCGACGGCTGATTGCCAACCAGCCTGAGGGAACCTTTGAGCGCCTCCGTTACTCTTTAGGAGGCGACCGCCCCAGTCAAACTACCCGCCTGGCGCTGTTCCCGACCCGGATCACGGGCCTGGGTTAGGGCTCCGTCACGTGCAGGGTGGTATCTCAAGGGTGACTCCACGCTGGCTGGCGCCAACACTTCCCAGTCTCCCACCTATCCTGCACAACACGTGACAAAACACAACACCAAGTTGTAGTAAAGGTCCACGGGGTCTTTCCGTCCTGCCGCAGCTAACGAGCATCTTTACTCGTACTTCAATTTCGCCGGGTCTGTGGTTGAGACAGCAGGAAAGTCGTTACGCCATTCGTGCAGGTCGGAACTTACCCGACAAGGAATTTCGCTACCTTAGGACCGTTATAGTTACGGCCGCCGTTTACCGGGGCTTAGGTTCAGAGCTTCGCTCCCGAAGGAGCTAACCCTTCCCCGTAACCTTCCGGCACCGGGCAGGCGTCACAGCGTATACATCGTCTTTCGACTTCGCACGCTGCTGTGTTTTTAGTAAACAGTCGCTTTCCCCTGGTCTCTGCGGCCCCCTCGAGCTCGGGACGCGAAGTCCGTCACCCTACTGGGGCCCTCCTTCTCCCGAAGTTACGGAGGTATTTTGCCGAGTTCCTTAACCACAGTTTGCCCGATCGCCTTGGTATTCTCTACCCGCCCACCTGTGTCGGTTTGGGGTACGGGCACCGTGTCAGCTCGCTAGAGGCTTTTCTCGGCAGCATGGGATCAGTGACTTCGCCTGGAACGGCTCGGCATCGCGTCTCAGGCTTAGTGGGGACCGGACTTACCTGGGCCCCGCCCTACACGCTTACCCCAGGACAACCAACGCCTGGGTTCACCTACCCTCCTGCGTCCCCTCATTGCTTGCCTCGCCATGGCGGGTCGGTTCGTCCCCGAAGGGACAGCCCCTTAGCAGCCGCGGTCCGGCATTGGCGCGGACACGGTGGTACCGGAATATCAACCGGTTGTGCATCGACTACGCCTCTCGGCCTCGCCTTAGCTCCCGACTCACCCTGGGTGGATTAGCCTTCCCCAGGAACCCTTGGGCTTTCGGCGGAGGGGTTTCTCACCCCTCTCTCGCTACTCATGCCAGCATTCTCACTCGACCGCAGTCCACGCCGGTTCACACCGACGCTTCGCGCCACGGTCGACGCTCCCCTACCATGCCCTCCGGCGAACCGGAGATCATCCGCAACTTCGGCTCTGGACTTGAGCCCCGTTACATTGTCCGCGCAGGACCACTCGACCAGTGAGCTATTACGCACTCTTTCAAGGGTGGCTGCTTCTAAGCCAACCTCCTGGCTGTCTGGGCAGTCCCACATCGTTTACCACTTAGTCCAGAATTCGGGGCCTTAGTTGGCGGTCTGGGCTGTTTCCCTCTCGACCATGAAGCTCATCCCCCATGGTCTCACTGCCGGGCTCTGGAGCAATGGCATTCGGAGTTTGGCTGGGGTCGGTAAGCTTGTAGGCCCCCTAGCCCATCCAGTGCTCTACCTCCATTGCTGAACACCCGACGCTGCACCTAAATGCATTTCGGGGAGAACCAGCTATCACCGAGTTTGCTTGGCCTTTCACCCCTATCCACAGGTCATCCCCCCAGTTTTCAACCTAGGTGGGTTCGGCCCTCCACGGGGTCTTACCCCCGCTTCAGCCTGCCCATGGATAGATCACTCGGCTTCGGGTCTACAGCATGCGACTGAACGCCCTGTTCGGACTCGCTTTCGCTCCGGCTCCCCTTCACAGGTTAACCTTGCCACACACCGTAACTCGCTGGCTCATTCTTCAAAAGGCACGCCATCGCGGCCGTGGGCAGAACCCACGACGACGCTCTGACTGATTGTAAACCAACGGTTTCAGGTACTGTTTCACTCCCCTCCCGGGGTGCTTTTCACCTTTCCCTCACGGTACTAGTTCGCTATCGGTCGCCTGTGTGTACTTAGCCTTACGAGGTGGTCCTCGCAAATTCACGCCAGCTTTCACGGTTCCGGCGCTACTCGGGAATCTCGAGACGAGTCAGAGTGCATTTCGCGTACGGGGCTGTTACCCACTGCGGCGCGACGTTCCAGAACGCTTCCGCTATGCATCTGATTTGTAACTCGTCGGAGGGTCTGGTGCCCCTCCCCTCGAGTCCCACGACCCCGAACTGGCAACGCCACCAGGCTATTGCACCAGTTCGGTTTAGGCTCTTCCCGTTTCGCTCGCCGCTACTCAGGGAGTCGCTGTTGCTTTCCGTTCCTCGGGGTACTGAGATGTTTCAATTCCCCCGGTTCCCTCCACTGGCCCTATGTGTTCAGGCCAGGGTGACACCCCATGACAGGTGCCGGGTTTCCCCATTCGGACATCCACGGATCGAAGCTTGGTCGGCAGCTCCCCGTGGCTTCTCGCAGCCACCCACGTCCTTCATCGGCATCAGGCGCCAAGGCATCCACCGTTGGCTCTTCTTCGCTTGAACTACTGCTAGATGCTCGTGCTCGCTATGGAATTCTCAAGGGATCGCGACGACCCGCCGCGAGCGGCGGGTCGGATCGTACGGAGGTCGCCGGGGTGCCGGCGTCGCCTCCACGAGCTGCGGGGGCTGCGCCCCCGGACAACGGAACAGAGGTCGGCCCGACTCCCCCTCCAGCCACCGAGAGGTCGAAACCTGCCATCGGTGGCGTTCGGGAGGGTCTCAGGCGAGTGATCGACTCGGATGTGCCTCCGAACCTCCACCCGGAACGGGTGGGGACGAGGTGGCACTCCTTAGAAAGGAGGTGATCCAGCCGCACCTTCCGGTACGGCTACCTTGTTACGACTTCACCCCAATCGCTGGTCCCACCTTCGACGGCTCCCTCCTTGCGGTTGGGCCACCGGCTTCGGGTGTTACCAACTTTCGTGGTGTGACGGGCGGTGTGTACAAGGCCCGGGAACGTATTCACCCCGGCGTTGCTGATCCGGGATTACTAGCGACTCCGGCTTCATGGAGTCGAGTTGCAGACTCCAATCCGAACTGAGACCGGCTTTCTGGGATTCGCTCACCCTCGCGGGATAGCAGCCCTTTGTACCGGCCATTGTAGCATGTTTGCAGCCCTGGATGTAAGGGGCATGATGACTTGACGTCGTCCCCACCTTCCTCCGAGTTGACCCCGGCAGTCTCCTACGAGTCCCCGGCATTACCCGCTGGCAACATAGGACAAGGGTTGCGCTCGTTGCGGGACTTAACCCAACATCTCACGACACGAGCTGACGACAGCCATGCACCACCTGTGCAGGGCCCTTGCGGACACCGCATCTCTACGGCTTTTCCCTGCATGTCAAACCCAGGTAAGGTTCTTCGCGTTGCCTCGAATTAAGCAACATGCTCCGCCGCTTGTGCGGGCCCCCGTCAATTCCTTTGAGTTTTAGCCTTGCGGCCGTACTCCCCAGGCGGGGCACTTAATGCGTTAGCTACGGCACAGAACCCGTCGATGGGGTCCCACACCTAGTGCCCAACGTTTACGGCGTGGACTACCAGGGTATCTAATCCTGTTCGCTCCCCACGCTTTCGCTCCTCAGCGTCAGTACCGGCCCAGAGCAGCGCCTTCGCCGCTGGTGTTCCTCCTGATATCTGCGCATTTCACCGCTACACCAGGAATTCCCTGCTCCTCTACCGGCCTCAAGCCACGGCAGTATCAGATGGCGTCTCCAGGTTGAGCCTGGAGGTTTCACATCCGACTTACCGAGCCGCCTACGAGCTCTTTACGCCCAATAAATCCGGACAACGCTTGCCCCCTACGTATTACCGCGGCTGCTGGCACGTAGTTGGCCGGGGCTTCTTCTGCAGGTACCGTCAGTGTTCGTCCCTGCTGAAAGGGGTTTACAACCCGAGAGCCTTCATCCCCCACGCGGCGTTGCTGCGTCAGGCTTTCGCCCATTGCGCAAGATTCCCTACTGCTGCCTCCCGTAGGAGTCTGGGCCGTGTCTCAGTCCCAGTGTGGCTGATCGTCCTCTCAGACCAGCTACCCGTCGCTGCCTTGGTGAGCCGTTACCTCACCAACAAGCTGATAGGCCGCGAGGCCCTCCCGAAGCGGAATCCATTTCCTCATCGGACCATGCGATCCAATGAGGGTATCCGGTATTAGACCAGGTTTCCCCGGCGTATCCCGGTCTTCGGGGCAGGTTCCTCACGTGTTACTCACCCGTTCGCCGCTCGGCTACCACCGGTGTTGCCACCGGAGGTAGCCCCGCTCGACTTGCATGTATTAGGCACGCCGCCAGCGTTCGTCCTGAGCCAGGATCAAACTCTCCGTCGAGATCGTCCCCGTCCGTGTCCCTCGTGGGGATCGGTGCGGTTCGATCGTGGAGAGCCGGGCGGCGTTGCCGCCACCCGACTGGCACCGGACGGACGAGGTGTACTTCTTTGTCGTCCGTTTTGGTGCGGAATTGATGTGACATAGCGCCCGTGCTCCGACCCGAGGGCCGGGGCGCGGACGCCCGCACTCGCTTTGACCTTCCTCTGTTCCGTTGTCAAGGAGCGCAGCCTGCGCCGGCACACCCGCAGGACGGGTTGGTGCCGAAGCCTCTCCTCGGACGAGGGGGGGATCCCGGTGAACCGGGCCCGACCTGTTTCCGAGGCGACCGACCAAGATATCGGCCGGATGAGGCGATGTCAACCTTCTGGAACGGGGAGTCCCGCTCCGTCCCCTCCGCCCGGACCGTGCCGGGCAGGGGTTCGTCACCCTAGCGGCTCATCCCGCCCGGTCCACCCGGAGCAGGTGGTGGCGCTTGCGCCCCAGGCCGAGCAGCACGTAGCGGCCACCCCGGACCTCCCCCGGGCCCACGACCGAGGCGGCGTCCTCCACCCGGCGGTTGTTCACGTAGACGCCGCCCTGCTCCAGCCGGCGCCGGGCCTCGCCCCGGGACGGCGCCAGGCCGACCTCGGCCAGCAGGGGCACCACCTCGAGCCCGGCGGCCAGCCGGTCGGCGGTGATCGGGGTGGTGTCCAGCTCGCCGTCGAGCAGGGCGAGGGCCCCGGGCGCCACCTCGTCGAGGTCCGCGCCGAACACGACGGCTGCGGCGGCCTCGGCGGCGGCGGTGGCCGCAGGACCGTGGACCAGGTCGGTGAGCTCCCGGGCCAGGCGCCGCTGGCCGATCCGGGCGGTCGGGTCCGCCGCCGCGGCATCGGCCACCGCGTGCGCCTCCTCCACGGGAAGGAGGGTGAGCTGGAGGAGGAAGCGGCGGACGTCGGCGTCGGGCACGTTCAGCCAGTACTGGTAGAAGCGGTAGGGGCTGGTGCGCTCGGCGCTGAGCCAGACGTTGTCGTCCTCGCTCTTGCTGAACTTTCGCCCGTCCGAGCGCAGCACGAGGGGCCAGGTGAAGGCGTGGACGGTGTCCCCGGTCACCCGGCGCACCAGGTCGACGCCGGCGGTGATGTTGCCCCACTGGTCCGAGCCCCCGATCTGGAGCTCGCAGCCCTGCTCGCGGTGGAGCACGAGGTAGTCGTGGGCCTGGAGGAGGGGGTAGGCGAACTCCGTGAAGGTGAGGCCGCCGGCGTCGAGCCTGGCCCGCACCGACTCCCGCGCCAGCATGACGCTGACGGGCGCGTGGCGGCCCACGTCGCGCAGGAACTCGAGCAGGGACAGGTCCCTGGTCCAGGTGGCGTTGTCCACCAGCAGCGGCCGATCGGGTCCCTCGACGTCGAGCAGCCGCTCGAGCTGCGCCCGGATGCCGGCCAGGTTGCGGGCCAGGGCCTCGTCGTCGAGCAGCACCCGCTCGGTGGAGCGACCGGTGGGGTCGCCCACCATCCCCGTGGCCCCGCCGGCCAGGGCGATGGGCCGGTGCCCGGCGGCCTGGAGCCGCCGCAGCACGAGGACGCCCACGAGGTGCCCGATGTGGAAGCTGTCGGCGGTGGGGTCGCACCCGTAGTAGACGACCACGGGGCGTGAGGACAGGCGCTCACGCAGCGCGTCCAGACCGGTGCTGTCGTGCACCAGGCCCCGAGCCTCGAGGTCGGCGAGCACGTCCACGGGCCTCATGGTCCCCCGCCTCCCGGCCGATTTGCGAATGGAGATGCGATGGGCGAGGGGCACGACCGTGGCGGTGGTGGCCGCCCTCCTGGCCGGGGGCTGTTCCTACGCGCCCGCCGGGCCCGAGCTGGAGGGCCGGCGCCGGGCCCAGTCGTCCACGGTGCTGGCGGCCGACGGGAGCGTCCTCACCACCCTCGACGCCGCCGAGGACCGCCAGGACGTGCGCCTGGCCGACCTGCCCCGGCCCCTCGTCGACGCGGTGGTGGCCATCGAGGACGCCCGCTTCTGGTCGCACGAGGGGGTCGACCTGCGCGCGCTGGCCCGGGCCGCCGTCCACAACGCCGAGGAGGGCGAGGTGGTCGAGGGCGGCTCGACCATCACCCAGCAGTACGTGAAGGTGGCCCTGCTCGACCCCTCCAAGACGCTGTCCCGGAAGGTGGAGGAGGCGGTGCTGGCCATCCGCCTGGAGCAGCGCTACTCGAAGGAGGAGATCCTCGAGCTCTACCTGAACACCGTCTACTTCGGGAACGGGGCCTACGGGGTCCAGGCCGCCGCCGAGGAGTACTTCGGGGTCGGCGCCAGCGCGCTCACCCTCGAGCAGTCCGCCACGCTGGCTGCGGTCATCCGCTCGCCTCGGGCCTACGACCCCCGCGACCACCCCCGCCGGGCCCAGCGCCGCCGCGACCTCGTGCTGCGACGCATGGTGGAGGTCGGCTCCCTCTCGCAGCAGGAGGCGGACGTGGCCCGGGCCGCCCCGTTCCGGCTCGCCCTGCCGGAGGCGGGCGACCGCTACCCCGCGCCGCAGTTCGTCGAGCAGGTGAAGCGGTTGGTGCTCGACGACCCCCGCTTCGGGGCGACCCGGGCGGAGCGCCAGGAGCTGCTGTTCACCGGCGGGCTGCGGATCACCACCACGCTCGACCCGACCGCGCAGGCGGCGGCCGAGCAGGCGGTGGCCTCGGTGCGTCCCCCCGCCCCCGGACCGGACGCCGGACTGGTGGCCGTCGAGCCGCGGCACGGGCGCGGTGCGGGCGCTCGTCGGCGGGCGGGACTTCTTCAGCGGCGCCCCCGGGGCCAAGCTCGACCTGACCACCGGCGGCCCCGGCCGCCCGGCGGGCTCGGCCTTCAAGCCCTTCGTGCTCGCCGCCGCGCTGGCCGAGGGCGTGCCCCTCGACCGTCGGTACCCGGCCCCCGCCCGCCTCCGCCTCGACCTCCCCGGCGAGGTGTGGGACGTCGAGAACTACGAGGGTGGCGGGGGCGGCGACGCCGACCTCGTCGAGGCCACCGCCCGGTCGTACAACACGGTCTACGCCCAGCTGATCGAGGACGTGGGCCCCGCCGACGCCGTCGAGATGGCCACCCGCCTCGGCGTGGCCTCGCCCCTCGAGCCGTACTACTCGGCCGTCCTCGGCACCAACCTCGTCCACCCGCTCGAGATGGCCACCGCCTACGCCACGCTCGCCAACCGGGGGGTGCGGGTGAAGCCGAGCTTCGTGACCCGGGTCGTCGCGCCGGGTGGTCGGGTCCTCTACGAGCACCGCCCCGCCGGCGAGCGGGTGATCGAGGAGGGGGTGGCCGACGGCGTCACCTCCGTGCTCCAGGAGGTGCTCAGCGACGGGACCGGCGTCAGGGCCCGCATCGGCCGCCCGGCGGCGGGCAAGACGGGCACCGGGCAGGAGTACCGGGACGCCTGGTTCGTGGGCTACACGCCCGAGCTGGCCACCGCGGTGTGGATGGGGTTCCCCGACGAGGGCACCCGCTCGATGGTCCCGCCGGCCACGCCGCTGCGGGTCACCGGGGGCACGTGGCCGGCCACGGCGTGGCAGCGGTTCATGGCTGCCGCGCTGGCCAGCCGCCCGGCCACGTCCTTCCCCGAGCCGCAGGACGACGAGACCGTCCGTGGTGCCGCGCTGCCGAAGGTCGACGACGTGGTCGGCCGACCGGTGGAGGAGGCCGAGGCCACGCTGGCCGCCCACGGGTGGGAGCCGCGGCGCCGCGCGGTGGCGAACGGGGACTACCCGCCGGGGACCGTGCTGGCCACCGACCCGCGCGCCGGGGACGCCGCTCGAGGGCGGCAGCGAGGTGGTGCTCGACGTCGCCATCGAGGTGCCCACCACCGCGGTGCCCGACGTGCTCGGGATGGACGGGAGCACCGCCCGGGAGCTCCTCGAGGACGCCGGGCTCGAGGCGGTGATCGCCGAGGAGGCCGAGGCGCCGCCCGAGGTGGCGGCCACGCGGGCGGGGAAGGTGTGGCGGCAGCGTCCGGCGGCCGGCCGCCGGGTCCCGCAGGGCTCGGCGGTGCGCCTGTCGGTCAACCCGTCCTAGACCGTTCTCTGCACGCCTGGTCCTCCCCCTCGGGACCCGGCGTTCACTGCGTACGTGGGGGACCGGGTCCGCGGGACACGAAGGGGCTGTCCGGGACGTACCAGCGCCAGGGCGCCTCGGCCCCCCGGGTGATGCCGATGCGGGGGCCGACGGCGGGGCGGACCGGCGGCGGGGTGCCGTCGTCGACGATGGCGAGGCCGCGGTCGCCGGTCACCAGGTCGGCGCCGTCCATGGCCCCGGTGATGCCGAGCGCCTGGCACAGGCGGGCCGGGCCCCGGCACAGGTCGCGGTCCCGCACACCGCCCCGGGCGGCCCGCATGGCCTCGAGCCCGTCGAGCGGCTCGAGGGCCCGCAGCAGGACGGCCACCCCCTCGTCCTCGTCGCCGCACACCGGGTTGCAGCACCAGTGCATCCCGTAGGTGAAGTACACGTACAGGTGCCCGGGCGGTCCGAACATGGTCGCGTTGCGGGCGGTCGGTCCCCGGTAGCTGTGGGCGGCCGGGTCCTCCGGGCCGCAGTAGGCCTCCACCTCCACGATGCGGGCCCGCCGCTCCCCCGCCGCCACCACCTTGCCCAGCAGGTCCGGCGCCACCTCGCGGGAGTCGCGTCGGTAGAACTCGCGGTCGAGCGGCGTCACGGCTCCCCGAGGGCGGCCCGCACCACCGCCGGGGGCGGCATCGGCTCGGTGGTCCCGTCGACGACGCCGACGTAGGTGATGGCCGCGGTGAACACGGGCCGCTCCCCCACCCGCCCGGTGAAGCCGAGCTCGAAGCTCGTCCGCCCCCAGCGCTCGACGCCGACCTCGATGGTGGCCTCGTCCCGCAGCGCCGGCCGAGCCCGTCCACTCGATCGTGGCCCGCTTGACCATGAAGTCCCAGCCGAGCTCCGCGTTGGAGAAGTCCTGCGAGGCGAACCACTCCTCGACGGCGTCGTCGCACCAGGCGAGGTAGTGCGCGTTGTAGACGACCCGCTGGGCGTCGACCTCGCCGTAGCGGACCCGGTGGATCCAGCGGAACGCCGGCCTCACCGCAGCGCCGTCAGCCGGGCGCGGTCCTCCTCCAGCGCCCGGCGGTAGCGCTCGACCTGGACGGCCACCGGCCCCGGGCCACCCCCGCCCGCCGTGGTCCGGTGGCGCACCGCCTCCCCCGGGGCCAGCCGCTCGGCCGCCTCGGGTCCGAGGTCGGGCGCCGCGGCCACGAGGTCGGGCAGGGAGCCTTCGCCGTCGAGCGAGGCCCGCACCAACGCCCGCCACCCGGGCGTGGGCCTCGCGGAACGGGGTGCCGCCGGCCACCAGGTGCTCGGCCAGGTCGACCGCGGCGATGGCCGGGGCATCGGCGGCGGCCGCCATCCGGTCGGTGGCGAAGGTGGCGGTGGCCAACAGGCCCCGCAGCGCGGCCAGGGCCAGGACGACCGAGTCGACGGCGTCGAACAGCGGCGGCTTGTCGTCCTGGAGGTCGCGGTTGTAGGCGAGGGGCAGGCCCTTGAGCATGGTCAGCACGCCGGTGAGGTGGCCCACCAGGCGCCCGGCCCGGCCCCGGGCCAGCTCGGCCACGTCGGGGTTCTTCTTCTGCGGGAGCATCGAGGACCCCGTGGCCCACGCGTCGTCGAGGACGAGGAAGCCGAACTCCTCGCGTCGACCACAGCACCACCTCCTCGCCGATGCGGCTGAGGTGGATCCCGAGGAGCGCCAGGGCGAAGAGCGACTCGGCCACGAAGTCCCGGTCGGACACGGCGTCGAGGCTGTTCTCGAACGCACCGGCGAAGCCGAGGTCGGCGGCGACGCCGACGGGGTCGAGGGGCAGGGAGGAGCCGGCGAGCGCGCCGGCGCCGAGGGGGCTGACGTCGAGGCGGCGGCGGGCGTCCAGCAGGCGGTCGAGGTCCCGTCCGAGGGCCCACCCGTGGGCCAGGAGGTGGTGGGACAGCAGCACCGGTGAGGCCCGCTGGAGGTGGGTGTAGCCGGGCAGGTAGGCGTCGCCCGCCTCCTCGGCCCGGGCCAGGAGGACAGCCCGCAGCTGGAACACGCCGCCGGCCACGACGGCCAGCTCCCGCTTGCACCACAGGCGCAGGTCGGTGGCCACCTGGTCGTTGCGGCTCCGCCCGGTGTGGAGCTTGGCCCCGGCGGGACCGGCCAGCTCGGTGACCCGCCGCTCGATCGCGGTGTGGATGTCCTCGTCCGCCGGCGCCGGCGTGAAGGTGCCGTCGGCCAGCTCGCCCTCCACGCGGTCGAGGGCGCCGAGGATGGCGCCGGCCTCGTCCCCGTCGAGGAGCCCGGCCCGCACGAGGCCGCGCACGTGGGCCCGCGACCCGGCGAGGTCGTCGGCCGCCAGGCGGACGTCGGAGGCCAGGCTCCCGGTGAAGGCCAGGAGGTCGTCGGCCGGCCCGCCCTCGAACCGGCCGGCCCAGAGCGTCACTCGCCCGGGCCGCCCACGGGCCCCTGGTGGTGCGCCCAGGTGCGCACGCCGAGGCCCCACAGCCGGACGAAGCCGGCGGCGTCGTCGTGGCGGAAGGCGTCGTCGGCCTCGTAGGTGGCGAGGTCGTACTGGTACAGCCCCACCGGGCTCCGACGGCCGGCCACGATGCACCGGCCGGGGACCTCGCACCGCAGCCGGACCTCGCCGGTGACCGACTTGTTGCTCGTCTCGTTGAAGGCGTCGAGCGCGTCCTTCAGGGGCGAGAACCACAGGCCGTCGTAGACCAGCTCGGCGTAGCGGGGCTCGAGCCGGGCCTTCTCGTGGGCGACGTCGCGCTCGAGGGTGAGGTCCTCGAGGTCGGCGTGGGCCATGAGGAGGGCGAGGGAGCCCGGGCACTCGTAGACCTCGCGGCTCTTGATGCCGACGCGCCGGTTCTCGACCATGTCGATCCGGCCCCAGCCGTAGGAGCCGACCACCCGGGTCACCTCGTCGATGAGATCGGGCAGCGGGAGGGAGCGGCCGTCGAGCGACACGGGGACGCCCTCCTCGAAGCCCACCACGAGGTCGCACGCCTCCGTGGCCGTCGGGGTGGTGAGCTCGTAGACCTCCTCGGGGGGCGAGGCCCAGGGGTCCTCGAGGATCCCGCACTCGATGGTGCGGCCCCAGAGGTTCTGGTCCACCGAGTAGGGGCTGGCCCGGGTCACGGGGACGGGGATGTCGTGGCGCTCGGCGTAGGCGATGGCGTCGGCCCGGCTGAGGCCCCACGAGCGCACCGGGGCGAGCAGCTCGAGGTCGGGGGCCAGGGCACCGACGGACACCTCGAAGCGGACCTGGTCGTTGCCCTTGCCGGTGCAGCCGTGGGCGATGGCGTCGGCCCCGAACTCGCGTGCGGCGGCCACGAGGTGCTTGGCGATGAGCGGCCGCGACAGCGATGAGACGAGGGGGTACTTCCCCTCGTAGCGGGCGTTGGCCCGGAGCGCGGGGACGACGAAGTCCTCGGCGTACTCGGTGCGGCAGTCGGCCACCACGGCCTCGACGGCCCCGGCGGCCAGCGCCCGCTTCCGCACCGCCTCGAGGTCGCCGCCCTGCCCGACGTCGGCGGCCAGGGCCACGACCTCGGTGCCGAGCTCCTCGGTCATCCACCGGACGGCCACGGACGTGTCCAGCCCCCCGCTGTAGGCGAGCACCGCCCGCTTGGTCATCGTGGCTCCTTGCTGTCGTCGCTGTCGTCGGGGAGCCCGGCCAGGGCGGCGAGGCGCTTGGCCACGGCCGCCCCGCCGGTGGGCGAAGAGGTGATCACGAGGATGGTGTCGTCGCCGGCCACGGTGCCGAGGACGCCGGGCAGGCCGGCCCGGTCGAGGGCCGAGCCCACGACGTGGGCGGAGCCGGGCGGGGTGCGCACGACGACGAGGTTGGCCGAGCTCGACACGTCGGCCAGCCAGTCGCCGAGCACCCGCCGGAGGGCGTCCTCGGGCGCCACCCGCTCGTGGGCCAGCTCGGGGATGGCGTAGACGGTCTCGCCCCCGGCCACCCGCACCTTGACCGCGCCGAGCTCCTCGAGGTCGCGGGAGACCGTCGCCTGCGTGGCCAGCACGCCATCGGCGGCGAGCAGCTCGACGAGCTGGCCCTGGCTGGTGACGGCCCCCTCGGCCAGGAGGCGGGCGATGCGGTGCTGCCGCTGCGGCTTGGGCAGCCGGCGCCCCGTCGCGCTCGGGCTCACGCGGCCTCCAGGAGGAAGCGGAGCAGCCCCCGGGCGGCGTGCATGCGGTTGGCGGCCTGGGCCCACACCCGGCTGGCGGGGCCGTCGACCACGGCGGCCGCCACCTCCTCGCCCCGGTGGGCGGGCAGGCAGTGGAGGAACAGCGCGCCGGGAGCGGCGCCGGCCATGAGGCGCTCGTCCACGCCGAAGCCCTCGAAGGCGCGGCGGCGGTCGCCGGCCTGGTCCTCCTGCCCCATCGAGGCCCACACGTCGGTGTAGACGGCGTCGGCGCCGTCCACCGCCTCCTCGGGACGGCCCCGCACCACCGCCTCGGCCCCCAGCGCCGTGAGCCGGTCGGCGTGTTCGTCGGGCAGGCCGTACCCCGGAGGCGTGCCGACCCGCACCTCGAGGCCCACCAGCGCCCCCGCCAGCGCGAGCGACCGGCACACGTTGTTGCCGTCGCCCACGTAGCGCCAGCACCCGACCGTCGAAGTCACCCCACGCCTGGCGGAGGGTGAGCAGGTCGGCCAGGGCCTGGAGGGGGTGGGCTTCGTCGCTCAGGAGGTTCACGACGGGCACGGGGCTCACCGCCGCCATCCGCTCGAGCACGCGGTGGGAGAAGACCCGGGCGCCGACGGCGGCGTGGTAGCAGGCCAGGGTCCGGGCCACGTCCTCGGCCGATTCGCGGCGGTCGATGCCCACCTCGTCGCCCCGCACCGACACGGGGTGGCCACCCAGCTGGACGACCGCCATCTCCATCGAGTTGCGGGTGCGGGCCGACGGCTTCTCGAAGACGAGCGCCATCCCCTTCCCGGCGAGCACCGGCTCGGGGTCGGGGTCCTCGGCCAGGTCGAGCACCCGTCCCACCTCCTCGGCGGTGAGGTCGTCGACCTCGAGCAGGTGCCGCGTCACGCGAGCACCCCTGCGATCACGCCGACCGCCTCGTCCAGCTCGTCGTCGGTGACGAGCAGGGAGGGGGCGAGGCGCAGCGCCGTGGGCGTGACCGGGTTGAGCACCAGCCCCCGGCGGAGGCACTCGGCCGCCACCGACCGGGCGTCACCGTCGACCAGCTCGGCGGCCAGGAGGAGGCCGAGGCCCCGCACCTCACCGATGCCGGGGAGGGCCTGCAGCCGCTCGGTCAGGCGGGCGCCGGCGCGGCGGGCCCGGGCGGGCACGTCCTCCGCCTCCATGACGGCGAGGGTGGCGCGGGCAGCGGCGGCGGCCAGCGGCTGGCCCCCGAACGTCGAGGCGTGGTCGCCCGGCTCGAAGGTGCCGGCCACCGCGGCGCGCGCCCAGCAGGCGCCGATGGGCACGCCGTTCCCGAGGGCCTTCGCCATGGTCACGACGTCCGGCTCGACCCCGGCGTGCTGGAAGCCGAACCACGCCCCGGTGCGGCCGAGGCCCGTCTGCACCTCGTCGACCATGAGCAGCGCGCCCCGCTCGTCGCACAGCCGGCGCACGCCCTGGAGGTAGGCCGGCGGGGCCGGGCGCACCCCGCCCTCGCCCTGGATGGGCTCGAGCAGCACGGCGGCCACGTCGGGGGTGAGGGCCGCCTCCAGTGCCTCGAGGTCCTCCCAGGCCACGTGCCTGAAGCCCTCGGGCATCGGCTGGAACGCCTCGTGCTTGGCCGGTTGCCCGGTGGCGTGGAGGGTGGCGAGCGTGCGCCCGTGGAACGAGCCGTAGGTGCTGACCACGGCGAAGCGACCCCGGCCGCCGAAGCGGCGGGCCAGCTTGATGGCGCACTCGTTGGCCTCGGCCCCGCTGTTGCCGAAGAAGACCTGGCCGCCGCCGCCCAGCAACCGGTCGAGGGTCCGGGCCACGTCCGGCCCGACGACGTTGCCGTACAGGTTGGACACGTGGAGGAGGGTCCTGGCCTGCTCGCTGATGGCGTCGGCCACCGCCGGGTGGGCGTGCCCGAGCGCGGTGACGGCCAGCCCGCCCAGGAAGTCGAGGTAGCGCGTCCCCTCGTCGTCCCACAGCTCGCTCCCCTGCCCCCGGACGAAGGTGACCGCCGTCGGCGGGTAGGTGGGCATGAGCGGCGACCGCTCCGTGGCGGTGCTCACGACGTCACCATGGTGCCCACGCCGGCGGTGGTGAAGATCTCCAGCAGCAGGGCGTGCTCGAGGCGGCCGTCGAGCACGTGGGCGTGGCCCACCCCGCCCTTCACCGCCCGCACGCAGCCCGCCGCCTTCGGGACCATGCCGGTGGTGACGGCGCCCGAGGTGATGAGCGCGTCCAGCTCGTCGACCGTGAGCGTGGGGAGCAGCGTGGCCGGGTCGGCCGGGTCCGAGCGGATCCCCTCGACGTCGGTCAGGTACACGAGCTTCTCGGCCCGCAGGGCCTCGGCCAGTGCGGCCGCGGCGGCGTCGGCGTTGATGTTGTAGGGCTGGCTCGTCTCGTCGCTGCCGATGGTGGCCACCACGGGGACGAGGTCCTCCGCCAGCAGGCGCTGGACGATGGTCGGGTCCACGTCCTCGACGTCGCCCACGAAGCCGAGCTCGGGCGAGCGGGCCACGGCCGTGAGGAGGCGGGCGTCCTCGCCGGACACGCCGACGGCCAGCGGGCCGTGGACGTTGATGGCCCCCACGACGTCGCGGTTGACCCGGCCCACGAGGACCATGCGGGCGATGTCGAGGGTGTCCGCGTCGGTGACCCGCAGCCCGTCGACGAAGGCGGGGACCTTGCCCAGGCGGGTCATCAGCTCGCCGATCTGCGGCCCGCCGCCGTGCACGACCACGATCTTGAGGCCGGCCGAGTGCAGCAGGACGACGTCCTCGGCGAAGCGGGCCAGGGCCGCGTCGTCGCCCATGGCGTTGCCGCCGTACTTCACCACCACCACCCGCCCGTTGAACCGGCGTAGGTAGGGCAGGGCCTCGACGAGGACCACCGCCTTGTCCGCCGCGTCGAGGGCGTCCGTCCCCCGGGTCACGAGGTCCCCAGGTTCTCGTCGACGTAGCCGTGGGTGAGGTCGCAGGTGAGGACCATGGCCGTCCCCGGACCGAGGCCGAGGTCGGCGGCCACGAGGAGGTCGCGCGCGGCCATCGTCTTGTCGAGGGCGGCGGCGTCGTGGGCGGCGGCCACGCCGTCGCGGCACACGGTGACGTCGCCGTAGGCCACCGCCACGGTGTCCGGGTCGAAGGCCACGCCGGCGGAGCCGAGCTCGCTGACGATGCGCCCCCAGTAGGGGTCGCACCCGTACCACGAGCACTTGCACAGCATGCTGCCGGCCACGGCCCGGGCGGCCCGGCGGGCCTCGTCGTCGCTCGCCGCGCCGGTGACCCGCACCTCGACCAGCTTGGTGGCGCCCTCGGCGTCGGCCCCCATCTGGCGGGCCAGGTCGGCGCAGGCGGCGGCCACCGCATCGGCCAGGGCGGCGTCGTCCCGGTGGCCGGAGGTCCCGCTGGCGAGGAGCAGGACGGTGTCGTTGGTGGAGGTGGCGCCGTCGACGAGGAGGGCGTTGAAGCTGTCGGCCACGCCGGCGCGGAGGACGTCGGCCAGCACGTCGGGGTCGGCCACCGCGTCGGTGGTGAGGACGGCCAGCATCGTGGCCATCGACGGGGCGAGCATGGCCGCCCCCTTGGCCATGCCCCCGACGGTGAAGGGGCCGGCGTCGACGGCGACCTCCTTGCGGACCGTGTCGGTGGTGCGGATGGCCTCGGCCGCACCGGCGCCGTCGGCCCCGAGGGCGGCGGTCAGGGGCGCGACGCCGGCCTCGACCGCGGCCATGGGGAGGGGGATGCCGATCAGCCCGGTCGAGCACACCAGCACGTGCTGCGGCTCGCACCCGAGCTGCTGGGCCACGAGGGCACAGGTGCGCTCGGCGTCGGCCCGGCCGGCGGCCCCGGTGCAGGCGTTGGCGTTGCCCGCGTTGAGGACCACGGCGGCGGCGCTGCCCGCCCGTGGCGGCGAGGTGGTCGCCCGAGACGAGGACGGGGGCGGCCGTCGCCCGGTTCGAGGTGAACACCCCGGCGGCGGCCACCGGCCGGTGGTCGGCGGTGGCCACGAGGGCGAGATCGGGGTCACCGGAGGGCTTGATGCCGCAGGCGACGCCGGCGGCGACGAAGCCCTTCGGCGTGGTGACGCCCATCAGGGCACCAGCCCGGCGAGTGGGAGCCCGGCGCCCTCGTCGAGGCCGAGGGCGAGGTTGGCGCACTGGACGGCCTGGCCCGAGGCGCCCTTCACCAGGTTGTCGAGCGCGCACAGCGACACCACCCAGCCGGTGCGGGGATCGGCCCGGGCGGTGAGGTGGGCGCAGTTGGAGCCGAGGGTGGCCTTGGTCGAGGGCGGGTCCTCGCCCACCACCACGAAGCGCTCGCCGGCATAGGCGGCCCGGAGGGCGTCGAGGACCTCCGCGGTCGCTCGTCTCCCGCCGTCGGTCGGGCGTAGCAGGTGGCCAGGATCCCCCGGTTCATCGGGGCCAGGTGGGGGGTGAAGAGGACCGAGGCGCCGGTGGCCTGCTCGATCTCCGGTGTGTGGCGGTGGTCGAGGAGCCCGTAGGCCCGCAGGTCCTCGTCGACGGTGGCGAAGGCGGTGGTCTCGGTCAGCTTGCGGCCGGCGCCCGACACGCCGCTGGCGGCGTCGACCACCACGCCGGTGGTCTCGATCAGGCCGGCCCGGACCAGCGGGGTCAGGGCCAGGGCGGCAGCGGTGACGTAGCAGCCGGCGGCGGCCACCGCGGTGGCGCCGACCAGGTCGTCCCGGAACAGCTCGGGCAGGCCGTAGGCGAACTCGGGCAGCAGCTCGGGGGCGGGGTGCTCGTCGCCGTACCACGTCGGGTAGAGGGCGGCGTCCCGCAGCCGGAAGTCGGCGGCCAGGTCGACGACCACGCCCACCCGCTTGCGGAGGTCGGCCATGAGCGGCCCGCTGTGGCCGTGCGGGCAGGGCCAGGAAGACGAGGTCGAGGCCGTCGGCGGCGGTGGGGTCGTAGGTGGTGAAGCGCTGGTCCCCGCACGACGGCGGCGAGGCCGGGGTGGAGGGCGGCGACGGGCTCACCGGCGGCGGTGCCCCCGGCGGCCCAGGCCAGCTCGAGGTCGGGGTGGCCGGCGACCAGGCGGAGCAGCTCACCGCCGGCGAAGCCCGACGCCCCGAGGATCCCCACCGTCCGCGCCATCCCCCGACCATACGGGGTCGTGCATAGCCATGCAACCGGACATCCCGGCCGTCGGTGGGACCCAGGGGACTCTGTGCACGCTCGGTCCCACCCCTCGGGACTCCGTGCGCACTGAGTACGTGTCGGCTCTCAGCCCCGGAGGGTGGCCGCCACCGTCGACTCGACGGCGGCGACGAGGCGGGCCCGGGCCTCGGCCACCTCGGCGTCGGTGAGGGTGCGGTCCATGGCCTGGAAGCGGATCCGGTAGGCCAGGCTGCGGCGGCCGGCGGGCACGGGGTCGCCGCGGTAGACGTCGAACAGGGCCACCTCGGCCAGGAGGTCGCCGTCGCTCGACCGGAGGGCCCGCTCCACGGCGGCGGCGGGCACGTCCTCGTCGACCTCGAAGGCGAGGTCGACGTCGCTCGACGGGTACCGGCTGATCGGGCGGTAGGGCGCCTCCTCGCCGGCGGCGACCAGCAGCCGGCCGAGGTCGAGCTCGAGCCAGGCCACCCGCTCGGGCACGCCGGCGCCGGCGGCCACGTCGGGGTCGACCTCGCCGACGACGCCCGATGGCCTCCTCCCCCACCCGCAGGACCGCGGTGCGGGACGGGTGCAGGCCGGGGGCCGTCCCCGCCTCCAGCGACGCCCCGGGGACGCCCAGCGCCTCGACGAGGGCCCACCACGCCACCACCGCGTCGGGGGCCTGGCGACCACCGCGGGCCATGGCGAGGGCCTCGTGCTCGTCCGGCAGGCGGGCGTCCGCTCCGGGCCGGCGGAACACCCGCCCGATCTCGAAGAGGGACACGCCCGGCTGCCGGCGGGCGGCGTTGGCCGCCAGCGCCCCGAGGAGCCCGGGCAGCGACGACGTGCGCAGCAGCGGCTCCTCGGCCACCAGGGGGTTGGTCACCACCACGGCGTCGGCCACGTCGAGCCCGGCGCCCTCGATGGACGCCGGCGACAGGAAGGTGGGCGTCCACGCCTCCGAGCAGCCGAGGCCCTGGAGGACGTCGCGCACCCGGCGACGGCGGTGCTGCTCGGGCGTCAGCGCCCCGGTCTGGGGGCTGCGGGGCACGGCCCGGGGGATGCGCCCGTAGCCGTGGAGGCGGGCGACCTCCTCGATCACGTCGACCTCGAGGCCGCTGTCCGGCCGCCACGAGGGCACGGCGACGTCGTGCACGCCCGCCTCGACGGGGGTGGCGGCGAACCCGAGCGGCTCGAGGTACCGCCGCACGTCGTCGTCCGTCAAGCTCGGTGCCGAGCAGGGCGTTGACCCGCGCCGTCCTGGTCCGCACCACCGCCGGCGCCGGCAGGGCCGGGGTGCGCACGTCCACCACCCCGGGGGCAGCCGCGGCGCCGTCGGCGCCCAGCAGCTCGCAGAAGCGGGCCGACGGCCCGGTCGAGGGCCTCGGGGTCGGCGCCCCGCTCGAACCGGGCCGACGCCTCGGTGCGCAGCTGGAGCCGCTTCGACGTGGTGGCGATGGCCTCGGGCTTCCACCAGGCCGCCTCGAGCAGGACCTCGGTGGTCGACTCGGCGATCTCGGACGACGCCCCGCCCATGACCCCGGCGATGCCCACCGGCGTGTCCTCGGCATCGCAGATCAGGCAGTCGCCCAGCCGAGAACCGCCGCTCGACGCCGTCCAGCGTGACGAGCACCTCGCCCGCTCTGGCCGACCGCACCCGCAGCCCCCGTCCCGGCAGGCGGGCCAGGTCGTAGGCGTGGTTGGGGACGCCGAGCTCGAGCATCACGTAGTTGGAGGCGTCGACCACGTTGTTGATGGGGCGCATGCCCGCGGCGTCAACCGCCCCGCCAGCCACGGCGGCGACGGCCGCACCTCCACGCCGGTGAGCACCCGGGCCACGAAGCGCCCGCACACCTCGGTGTCCTCCACCTCCACGTGGCCAGCTCGTGCACCGGAACGGTGCCCTCCGGCACCACCGGGCACCGGTGGGACGGTCAGGGGCAGTCCGAGCTTGGCCGCCACGTCCCGGGCCACCCCGAGGACCGACGAGGCGTCGGGCCGGTTGGCGTTGACCTCGAGCTCGAGCACGACGTCCGGCGTGATGCCCAGGGCGTCGGCGATCGGCGTCCCCGGCGGCGCGGCGCCGTCGAGGACGAGCAGGCCCTCGTGCCCGCCGGGCAGGCCGAGCTCGTCGGGGGCGCACAGCATCCCGTTCGACTCGACGCCCCGCATCTTCCGACGGCCGATGGCCATGCCGTTGGGGAGCACGGTGCCCACCGGCGCCAGCGGCACGCGGTCGCCCTCGGCGAAGTTCCACGCGCCGCACACCACCGACACGGGCTCGGGCCCCGCGGCGTCGACGGTGACCAGCCGGATGCGGTCGGCGCCGGGCACGGGCGCGATCTCCTGCACCTCGGCCACCACCACGCCGTCGAGCCCCTCCCCGATGCGGGTGACGGACTCGACGGCCAGCCCGAGCTCGTCGAGGACGGCGACGAGGCGCTCGACGGGGACGTCGACGGGCACGAACTCGCGCAGCCAGGAGACGGGGACGCGCACGATGCCTCCTAGAACTGCTCGAGGAAGCGGATGTCGGTGCTCTGGAGGTCGCGCAGGTCGGCGATGCCGTGGCGGGCGGCGGCCAGTCGGTCGATGCCGAACCCGAAGGCGAAGCCCGTCCACTCCTCCGGGTCGTAGCCCACGTTGCGGAGCACGTTGGGGTGGACCATCCCGCAGCCGCCGAGCTCGGTCCACCCGGTCTGGCCGCACGAGCGGCAGCCGTCGCCCTTGCAGACGACGCAGGTGACGTCGAACTCGGCCGACGGCTCGGTGAAGGGGAAGTAGGACGGGCGCAGGCGGGACGTCATGCCCGGCGCCGAAGTAGGCCTCGGTGAACGAGTCGATGGTCCCGGCCAGGTGGCCCATGGTGATGCCCCGGTCGACCACGAGCCCCTCGATCTGATGAAAGGTCGCCAGGTGGCTCGCGTCCTGGGTCTCCTTCCGGTAGCAGCGGCCGGGCATGACCGACCACACCGGGCGGCTCGGTGGCCTCCATCACCCGGATCTGCACGGGCGAGGTGTGGGTGCGCAGGACCGTCGACTCGGGCGGCCCGAGCTCGAGGTAGAAGGTGTCCCACATGCTGCGGGCCGGGTGGCTCGGCGGCATGTTGAGGGCCTCGAAGTTGTACCAGTCGGTCTCCGCCTCGGGGCCCTCCGCCACCGAGTAGCCCATGCCGACGAAGACGTCCTCCAGGCGCTCGATGGTCTGGGTGACGAGGTGCCGGTGGCCGGGGCGGGCCCCGGGCACCACCTCCGTGAGGTCGAGCCGCTCGGCCTCCAACCGGTCCTCGCGGGCGCCGGCGGCCAACGCCGCCCGGCGCTCGGCCAGGGCCGACTGCGAGCTGCTCGCGGGCGTCGTTGAGGGCCCGACCGGCATCCCGCCGCTCCTCCGGGGGCAGGGCCCCGAGGCCGGCCTTGCGGGTGGACAGCGCCGAACGCTTGCCCAGCAGCTCGGTCTCGAGGGCGGCGAGCTCGTCGAGCGAGGCGACGGCGGCGACGGCCCCGAGGGACCGGGCCACCACGGCCCCCAGGTCCTCGTCCGGCCCCGTCGTCATGGCGTGCCAGTGTCGCCGACGCCGACGGGTCCGGGCGAACCGGTTGCCCCCCGCTGGCGGGCCACCTCGAAGCACAGGACGGCGGCGGCCATCCCCACGTTGAGCGACTCGCTGCGCCCCACCAGGGGCACGGTGACCAGCCCGTCGAGCCGCTCGGCCAGCGCCGGGCGGGAGGCCGGCGGCCTCGTTGCCGAGCACCAGCGCCACGGGCCCGGTCAGGTCGGTGGCGGTGTGGGCCCGCCCGCCGGTGGCCGCCGCGCCGAGGCGCCGCAGGCCCGCCCCGCCCAGGCGGTCGAGCACCTCCCCGGGGTCGCCCCCCTGGACGACGGGCACGTGGAAGAGGGCGCCGGCCGAGGCCCGCACCGTCTTCGGGTTGAAGGCCTCCACGGAGCCGTCGCACAGCACCACCGCCCCGGCGCCCGCTCCCTCGGCGCTGCGCAGGACCGTGCCGGCGTTGCCCGGGTCGCGCAGGTCGGCGCAGACCACGACGAACGTGGCGTCGAGCACCGCCTCGAGCGGGACGTCGCACCACGGCGCCACCGCCAGGAGGGGCTGCGGGGTGACGGTTCCCGCCACCCGCTCGAGCACGCCGGGCGCCAACCGCGACACCCGCACCCCGGCGGATCGGGCGAGGGCCACCACGGGGTCGTCGTCGCCACCGGGGGCGACGAACACCACCTCGACCGGTGCACCCGCCGACAGGGCTTCGCCGATGAGCTTGGCCCCCTCGAGCACGAAGGCGCGCTCGGCGGCCCGGACGCTGCGCCGCCGTAGGAGGCGGCGCAGGCGCTCGACCCGGGCGTGGCGGGGGCCCAGCCCCGTCGACGGAGGCAGGGAAGCCCGGTCGCTACGAGGCGCGCTCGGCGGGCGCCGACGACCCGTCGCCCGCCCCGGTGGCCGTGCGCACGAGGGCGGCGAAGGCGGCGGGGTCGGTGACGGCCAGGTCGGCCAGCACCTTGCGGTCGAGCTCGATCCCGGCGGTCCGCAGCCCGCTCACGAAGCGGCTGTAGCTGACCCCGTGCTCGCGGCTGGCGGCGTTGATGCGCTGGATCCAGAGACGACGGAACTCGCCCTTGCGGGCCCGGCGGTCGCGGTACGCGTACTGGAGCGAGTGCATGACCTGCTCGTTGGCGGCGCGGTAGGACCGGCTCTTGTTGCCGTAGTAACCCTGCGCCTGCTCGAGCACCGCCTTGCGGTGCTTGCGGCTGGCGACGGCGCGCTTGACCCTGGCCATCGGGGTTCCTTTCTCGGGACGGGGGAGGTCGACGGAGCTAGTGGCCGAGCATGCGGCGCACGCTCCGGGTGTCGCCGGGGGCCACGTCGGTCTCGCGGTTGAGGCGCCGGGTCCGCTTCGAGGGCTTCTTCTCGAGCATGTGGTTCATGAAGGCCTGACGGCGGCGGAGCTTGCCCGTGCCGGTGACCTTGAAGCGCTTCGCCGCGCCCCGGTGGGTCTTCATCTTCGGCATCGGGCTACTCCTGAGCGGTGGTGGCGGGGGCGGGTTGCGGTGGTGGGGTCGGGGGCGCCGCCGGGGTGGCGGCGGGGCTCCGAGCTGGCGGCGGCGGCGGTTGCCCCGTTGGGCCCGCCCGCCGCCTCGGCGGCCTCCTCGGCCTGGCGCCGGGCCCACTCGGCCTGCACCCGCTTGTCGGGGGCGAGCACCATGGTCATGTTCCGGCCGTCGAGCCGAGGCGACGCCTCCACCTTGGCGAGGTGGGCGTTGTGCTCGGCCACCCGCTCGAGGATCCGCATCCCCAGCTCCGGGTGGAACACCTCACGGCCCCGGAACATGATCGTCAGCTTCACCTTGTGGCCCTCGCCGAGGAACTTCTCGACCTTCGACGTCTTCGTGTCGAAGTCGCCCTTGCCGATCTTGACCCGGTACTTCATCTCCTTGATGGAGATGGCGGTGGACTTGCGCCGGGACTGCTTGGCCTGCTGGGCCGCCTCGTACTTGAACTTGCCGTAGTCCATGATCCGGCAGACGGGCGGGTTGGCGTTGGGGGCCACCTCGACGAGGTCGAGGTCGAGGTCCCGGGCGATGCCGAGGGCCTCGGGCAGGGGTCGGATGCCGATCTGTTCCCCGTCCTCGGAGACCAGTCGCACCTCGCGGGCGCGGATCCGGTCGTTGATGCGGGGCTCGTTGTTGGTCGCCGGTGCGGCGATGGGGCAGCTCCTCTCGCGTATCGGTCGGCGGAGCTCCCCCGGGCGACTGAGGCGCCGGGGACCAGGTGCAGACCCGACGGGCACGGAGGTGTCCCCCGGCTGCCGGGTGGGGCCTGGACGGCCCGCTTCCCGTTTCAGTTGTGCTCAGTAGGGTAGCCCCTGTGAGCTCCCTCTGGACCCCTGGTGGCGAGCGGCCCGTCGGCCGGGAGCCGTCGACGCCGCCGCCCGAGCCGGGCCCGGAGGTCGACGGCGAGGAGCTGACCCCCGAGGAGCAGGCCGAGCTGGCCGCCCAGATGGCCGCCGTGCAGGAGGAGCTGCTCGGCACGCCGGTCTCCGTGGTGATCGCCAACCACGCCGTCGGGCTGTTCCAGCTGGCCGCCCTCCACCTCAACCAGCGCCCCCCCAACCTGGAGGAGGGTCGCCTGGCCGTCGACGCCATGGGCGCCCTGGTCGAGGGCCTCACCGGGCGCCTCGGCGAGGAGGAGGCGTCGCTCAAGGCGGCCCTGGCCCAGCTGCGGATGGCCTTCGTCCAGCTCCAGGGCGACGGCGCCGGCGCCGAGGGCGACTGACCGTTTCCTGCCGGTCCTCCGGGGGTAGCCGCCACCCATGGCGAACCCGCAGCAGCCCGAGCTGGCCCGGAGCCGGAAGACGCCCGCCCTCGATCCCGACGCCAGCGAGTCCGTCCTCTCGGCCGCCGAGGCCCCTGCCGTCGACCGGCCCCGCGGGCCGGTGCCCGAGGACAACCGGCCCGGCCACCACCCCGACGTCGAGCAGGACAAGCCCGACGCCGACCGCTTCATCGCCAAGGTGAAGGCGGTGGCGGCCGAGGCCGACGACGGCGCCGACGCCGTCGAGGTCGGCCCCTCGGTGGAGGCCACCACCGCGGCCCGCTCGCAGGGGGCGGCCCCGATGCCGCCGGTCCCCCCGCCCGACTCCCCCGCCCAGCTGGCGCCGGCGCCGGCCCACTCGGCCGCCGCCGACGGGCTGGCCGCGCTGGCGGGCGCCCCGTGGAAGCTGGCCTCGGGCGTCCTGCAGCGCCTGCGGGACCGCCTCTAGGTCGGCCGGATCCCCCGGGCCTCGTAACGGCCGAGGTGGCCGGGGACGATCTCGTAGGCGACGGGCGTCCCCACGTCGATGCGGCGGGAGCCGTCGGCGATGGCCACGCAGTGGAAGAACACCCGGCGGCCGTCCTCGCCCTCGACGGTCCCGGTGCCGACGTGCTCGTCGAACTGGACGACCCGGCCCCGCTCGGCCATCAGGGGATGATCTTCGACAGCGGCAGCTCGATGATGTCGGTGGCCCCGGCGTCGCGCAGCTCGGGGATCAGCACGTTGACGCCGGCCTTCGGCACCACCGTCTCGACCGCGTAGCCGTCGCTGCCGTGCAGCTGCGACACGGTCGGTGCCTTCATGGCCGGCAGCAGGCGGATGACCACGTCGAGCGCCTCGCCCGGCACGTTGCACTTGAGGAGCACGCGGCCGCGGGCGTCGAGGGCGCCCTGGAGGAGGGTGTGGAGCTGGCCCATGGCGTGGCGCTTGGCCGGGTCCTCGGCCGCCGTCCGGTTGGCCACCAGCTCGGTGAACGACTCGAGCACCGTGTCGACCACCCGCAGGCCGGCGGCCCGCAGGGCCCGGCCCGTCTCGGTGCCCTCGACCACGGCGTCGGCCACGTCGGGCACCTTCGCCTCGGTGGCCCCGTAGGAGAGGCGCACGTCGGCCCGCACGCCGTGCGCGGCCAGGTACCGCCGGGCCAGCTCGGGGTACTCGGTCGACACCCGCACGCCGTCGGGCAGGTCGCCCACGGTCTTCCACGGCGCGTCGTCGGACACCGCCAGCACGATGGAGAAGGGGCGTTCGGTGTTCTTCGAGTAGCGCAGCTGCCCGAGCGACACGACGTCGCTGGCCGTCTCCTCGATCCAGTCCCGGCCGGTGACCCCGAGGTCGTAGAGACCCTCGGCCACGTAGGTGGGGATCTCCTGCGGTCGCAGGATGCGCACGTCGGCCACCCTGGGGTCGTCGATGGTGGCGCGGTAGTCCACCTCGGAGCTGCGGCGCACCGTGAGGTCCGCCGCCTCGAACAGCTCCAACGTGGCCCGTTCGAGCGAGCCCTTGGGCAGGACCAGGCGCAGCACGGGGACGCGGCCGGTCAGGCGCGCTTGGGCAGCTGGCGCAGGAGGTCGACCATCTCGAGGGCGGTCTCGGCCGACTCGTAGCCCTTGTTCCCCGCCTTGGTGCCGGCCCGCTCGAGGGCCTGCTCGATGGTCTCGGTGGTGAGCACCCCGAAGACCACGGGCACGCCCGTGTCGAGGGCCACCCGGGCGATGCCGGCGGCGCACTGGCCGGCCACGTGCTCGTAGTGGCCGGTGGCGCCGCGAATGACCGCCCCGAGGCAGATCACCGCGTCGTACTCACCGGACTCGGCCAGCCGCGAGGCGGCCAGCGGCAGCTCGAACGCGCCGGGCACCCAGGCCTCGGTGATGGACGCCTGGTCGACCCCGTGGCGCAGCAGGCCGTCCCGGGCGCCGGCCAGCAGCCGCTCGGTGATGAGGTCGTTGAACCGCCCGCAGGCGATGGCGACCCGCACGCCCTCGCCCCGCAGGTTGCCGCTATAGGACGTCATCCAGACCCTCCAGGAGGTGGCCCATGCGCTCGCGCTTGGCCCGCAGGTAGGAGATGTTCTCGGGGTTCGGCTTCGACTCCAACGGCACCCGCTCCACGATGTCGAGCCCGAAGCCCTCGAGCCCCCCGTACTTGGCGGGGTTGTTCGTCATGTTGCGCAGGGTGGTGATGCCGAGGTCAACCAGGATCTGCGCGCCGATGCCGTACTCCCGGTTGTCGATGGGCAGGCCGAGCTCGACGTTGGCGTCGACGGTGTCCCGGCCCTGCTCCTGGAGCGCGTAGGCCCGGAGCTTGTGGCCGATGCCGATGCCGCGGCCCTCGTGGCCCCGCAGGTAGACGATGACGCCGAGCCCCTCCTCGGCGATGCGCTCCATGGCCGCGTCGAGCTGGAGCCCGCAGTCGCAGCGCAACGAGCCGAACACGTCGCCGGTGAGGCACTCGCTGTGCACCCGCACCAGCACGTCGTCCTGGCCCTGGACCGCGCCCTTCACGAGGGCGAGGTGGACCTCGCCGTCGAGGATCGACTCGTAGGCGTAGCAGGTGAAGTCGCCCCACTCGGTGGGGATGCGGGCCTCGGCGATGCGGCGCACGAGCTTCTCGCCCTGGCGCCGGTAGCGCACGATGTCGGCGATCGACACGAGCAGCAGGTCGTGCTTGGCGCAGAAGCGCTCGAGGTCGGGGACGCGGGCCATGTCGGTCTTGTCGTCGTCCACCACCTCGCACAGGACGCCGGCCGGGTAGAGGCCGGCCATGCGGGCGAGGTCGACGGCGGCCTCGGTGTGGCCGGCCCGCTTGAGCACGCCCCCCGGGCGGTAGCGGAGCGGGAAGATGTGACCGGGCCGGGCCAGGTCCCGGGGCGTGGTGCCGGGATCGATCAGGGCCTGGATGGTGGCGGCCCGGTCGTAGGCGGAGATCCCCGTGGTGGTCCCGTGGCGGTAGTCGACGGACACGGTGAACGCCGTGCGCATGCTCTCGGTGTTCTCCGCCACCATCAGCGGGAGCTCGAGCTCGTCGAGGCGGTCCCCCTCCATGGGCATGCAGATGACGCCCGAGGTGTGGGTCAGGAAGAAGGCGATCTTCTCGGGGGTGGCGGCCTCGGCCGCCATGATCAGGTCGCCCTCGTTCTCCCGGTGCTCGTCGTCGACCACGACGATGATCTCGCCCCGGCCGATGGCGGCGATGGCCTCTTCCACCGGGGCGAACCGGCCCCGGCCGCTGAGCGGGCGCTCGACCGGTGCGGTCACGGACTCTCCCTCCCGGCGAGGAGCTTCTCGGCGTACTTGGCCATGACGTCGACCTCCAGGTTGACCCGGTCACCGGGTCGGCGGGCGCCGAGGGTGGTCACCTCGGCGGTGTGGGGGATCACGGCCACGGTGAACCCGTCGGCTCGGTCCTCGACCACCGTGAGGCTGATGCCGTCGACGGCGATGGAGCCCTTCTCGACCACGTAGCGCAGGAGCTCGGGATCCATGCGGACCTGCAGGTCGGGGGCGGGGGTGACGACCTCGCCGACGGCGTCGACGTGGCCCTGCACGATGTGGCCTCCCAGCCGGTCGCTGGGGCGCACCGGGCGCTCGAGGTTGACGGGGTCGCCCTCGGCCAGGCCCCCCAGGGTGGTGCGGGCGAAGGACTCGTCGACGACGTCGAACGCCAGCTCGCCGGGGCCGAGGTCGACGACGGTGAGGCAGCAGCCGTTGACGGCCACCGAGTCGCCCACCTTGGCGTCCTCGAGGACGAGGGCGGCGCTGATGCGGAGGCGGGCGCCGTCGCGGCCGGCCACCCGACCGAGCTCCTCGACGAGTCCGGTGAACACCGCTACGCCGCCGGGTCCAGCTCGACCCGGAGATCGTCCCCGAGCCGCTCGACGGAGGTGATGCGCCCGCGCCACACGTCGTCCATGGTGGCGGCGCCGGGGCCGGCGAACAGCGCCCGGCCGTCGTCGCCGCCGAACAGGGCGGGGGCGAGGTACACGACGTAGCGGTCGACGAGGCCGGCCCGGTGGAAGGCGCCGGCCACGGTGGCTCCACCTTCGACCATGGCCTGGAGGACGCCCCGGCGGCCCAGCTCGTCGAGCACGGCGTCGGGCGGCGTCGTCCAGCTCGAGGGCAGGGTGGACCCGGGCGCCCTCGGGGGCCCGGCCGAGGACCACCCGCAGCGGGTCGCGACCCTCGACGTGGCGGACGGTCAGCTCGGGGTCGTCGGCCCGGACGGTGCCGGCGCCCACGACGACGGCGTCGCTCAGGGCCCGGAGGCGGTGGGCGTCGGCCCGGGCCTCGGCCCCGGTGATCCAGCGGGACGAGCCGTCGGGGGCGGCGGTGCGGCCGTCGAGGGAGGCGGCCAGCTTGAGCACCACGAACGGGCGGCCGGTGCGGCGGTGCTTCAGGTAGGGGGCCAGGTCGCCGGCCGCCTCGGCCGCACCCGGACCCACCTCGACGTCGATGCCGGCCTCCCGGAGGCGGGCGAAGCCGGTGCCGGAGACCCGGGGGTCGGGGTCCTCGAGGGCGGCGACCACCCGGCGCACGCCGGCGGCCACGACGGCGTCGGCACACGTGGTGGTGAAGCCGGGCGAGCGCCCCTCGGTGTGGGAGCAGGGCTCGAGCGTGGTGTAGAGGGTGGCGTCCGTGGCCGCCCCGCCGGCGGCGGCCAGGGCGGCCAGCTCGGCGTGGGGTCCGGGGACCGGTTGGGTCGCCCCTTCGTAGGCGGTGCCGTCGGCCGCGACCAGCACGGCGCCCACCCAGGCCCTCGGCGTCACGCGGGGCCTGGCGTCCCGGGCCAGGGCCGCCGCCCGGGCCATCGCCTCCCCGTCGTCCACGCCGGTGCCTCCTCGCCCGTCTGCTCCCAGTGTACCGCCGTAACCGGTCGCGGCGCCACCCCTTCGTTCTCGCCGCGACCAGTTTCCGGGCATCAGTGCTGCGTGGGGGCATCGGCGAGCAGGCGGAGGGCGTGCGGGAGGACGTCGAGGACGGCGTCCAGGGTCTCCACCGCCCCCGTGCTCGACCCGGGGGTGTTGAGGACGAGGGCGCGGCCCACGGTGCCGGCGACGGCCCGGGAGAGGCGGCCGAGGGGGCTGACGAGGCGCATGGCCTCGGCCAGCCCCGGGGCCTCCCGTTCCAGCACGGCCCGGGTGCCCTCGGGCGTCTGGTCCCGGGGGGCGAAGCCGGTGCCCCCGGTGGTGACCACCAGGCCGGTGAAGCTCCGGCAGAGCTCCCGAAGCGCGTGCGACACACCGCCGGCCCCGTCGGCCACCACCCGACGGTCCACCACGGCGAACCCCGCCTCCTCGAGCCGGGCGGCCAGCGCCTGGCCCGAGCGGTCCTCCCGGGTCCCGGCCACCACCCCGTCGGACACGGTGAGGACCTTCGCCTCGAGCCCCGCCGCCGACCGGTCCACGGTCTCGACGCTAGGGGCGCCACCACCCTCCTCGTTCTGGCCTGCAGAACGTGCCGCTTTCCGCACCGTTCTGCAGGCCAGAACGGGGTTCAGTCGGCGCGCCGGAGCTGGACGAGGAACATGCCGTCCGTGCCGGCGGCCTGGGGCAGGAGGAGGGCGCCGCGGGCGGCGGGGCGCCACGGGTCACCCGGCGGGGGCAGGGGCTCGAGGGTGGGGTGGGCCTCGGCCAGCCACGCGTCGATCCCGACGGTCTCCTCGGCGGCGAGCGTGCACACGGAGTAGGTCAGCGTCCCGCCGGGGCGGAGGAGGGGCACCGCGGCGTCGAGCAGGTCCCGTTGGAGACGGGCCAGGCGGGAGACGGCACGGGGCTGGATCCGCCAGCGGGCGTCCGGCCGTCGCCGCAGCACCCCGAGGCCCGAGCAGGGGGCGTCGACCAGCACCCGGTCGAGCGACCCCGGCCGCCAGGGCGGGCGGCGCCCGTCGGCGGCGGCCACCAGCACCCGCTCGGCGGTGCCCGTGCGCCCCGCCGCGCCCGCGACCAGGCCGGCCCGCCCCGGGCGGACGTCGGTGGCCAGCACGACGGCCCCGGCGCCGGCCAGGGCGGTGGCCTTGCCCCCGGGCCCGGCGCACACGTCGGCCACCCGCTCTCCCGTCCCGGCCGCCATGGCGGCCACCACCAGCTGCGAGGCGCGGTCCTGGACGTAGCCGTCGGGCCGCTCCACCGCCTCGGCCGGCCGGTTCATCTCGGCCAGGGCGGCCAGGGCGTCCCCGTCGCCCAGGTCCTCGCGCAGGCGGGCCACCACCCAGTCGGGGTAGCTGAGGCGGGTGGCCTCGTCCGGCCACTCGACCGGCGCCACCGCCACCCGGCGCAGCACGGCGTTGACCAGCCCCCGGGACCGGGCCGGCGCCACCGCCACGGTGGCGGACACGGCGGCGTGGGCCGGCGTGCCGAGGTGGTGGAGCTGGTAGGCGCCGAGGCGGAGGACCGCCCGCGTCGGCCGGTCGAGGGAGCGAAGCACGAAGCGGTCGACGAGGAAGTCGCACGCCCGCCGCATGCGGGTGGCGCCGTACACGAGCTCGGTGGCGAAGTGCCGGTCGCGCTCGGCCAGCCGGCTGCGGGCCAGCATCGGGGACAGGACGAGGTTGGCGTAGGCCCCCTCCTCGATGCGGAGGAGGGCGTCGCGGGCCAGCGCCCGGGCGTCGGCCGTCACCCCAGCCGCTCGCCCGGCTCGGCCCGGGCCCCGGCCAACCACGCCGGCGCCGGCATGGGCCGCCGCCCCTCGGGCTGGACCTCCACCAGCTCGAGGCCGCCCTCCCCCGTGCCGACCACGGTGCCGACCAGCGCCCCCGCCGCCGCACCGCCGTCGTCCACCACCCGGGCCTCCAGCACCCGGAGGCGGGCACCCCGGAACGTGGTCCACGCCCGTCCGAGCCGCACCACCCGGTGCAGCTCGACCGCGGGGCGGGTCCAGTCCAGCGCCAGCTCCGAGGGCGCGAGCTTGGCCGCGTAGGTGACCTCGCCGTCCTGGGGCACCGGCGTCCCCAGCCCGTCGTGCAGCGACGCCAGCAGGAGATCCGTCCCCACCGCCACCAGCCGGGCCCGCAGCTCGTCGAGGGTGTCCTCGTCCCCGATGGCCACCCGCTCGCACCCGTACACCGGTCCGGTGTCGAGCCCTTCCTCCAGCTGCATGAGGCAGACGCCGGTCTCGGTGTCACCGGCCAGGATGGCCCGCTCCACCGGCGCCGCCCCCCGCCACCGCGGCAGCAGCGAGAAGTGGAGGTTGACCATGGGCACCGCGGCCAGGACGTGGGGCCGCACCAGGCGCCCGTAGGCCACCACCACGCCGAGGTCGGCCCCCACGTCGAGCACGTCGTCGATCCGGTCGGTCACCGGCAGACCGAGCTCCAGCGCCGCCGCCTTGACCGGGCTCGGCGACAGGGCCGAGCCCCGCCCCCGGCGGCGGTCGGCCCCGCTGACGACGAGGGCCACCTCGAACCCGGCCTCCACCAGCCCCCGCAGCGGGGGCACCGCCACCTCGGGCGTACCGAGGAAGACGAGCCGGTTCGGCCTCAGGCGGACGGGCTCCGGCCGGGCAGGCGCAGCCGCCGGCGGGGCGCCAGGTCCTCGCCGGCGCTGGCCGCCAGCTGGCGGTCCCGCAGCGCCCGCTTGGCGTCGCGGGTCTGCTCCTCGTCCAGGCGCTCGAGGAGGAGCATGCCGTCGAGGTGGTCGGTCTCGTGCTGGAACACCCGGGCCAGCAGCTCGTCGCCGTCGACGGACAGCTCGTTGCCGTCGAGGTCGAGACCGGTGAGGTGGACCTCCTTGGGCCGGGGGATCTCCCACGAGAGCCCGGGCACCGACAGGCAGCCCTCCTCGTACACCCACTCGCCGCGGAGCTCCGAGAGGACGGGGTTGATGACCACCTTCGGGCCGTTCCCGTCCTGGATGTCGTACACGAACATCCGCTTCTGCACGCCGACCTGGTTGGCGGCCAGGCCCACGCCCGGGGCCTCGTACATGGTGGTGATCATGTCGTTGGCGAGCCGCGCCAGGGCCCCGTCGATGTCGGTCACCTCCGGGATCGGCACCCGCAGCACGGGGTCGCCGACGAGGCGGATCTCGTGGGGGGGCATGGCGGGACAGGCTATCGGCGTGCCCGATGGCCACTACTTCGACCAGGAGCCCGACGTGGCGTCGGCGCCGCGCACCGTGCCGCTGGTCCTCCCCGACCTCAGCGTGACCCTCACCACCGACCGCGGCGTGTTCGCCCGGGAGGCCGTCGACCCCGGGACCAAGCTGCTGCTGCTCGACGGTCCGCCGCCCCCGGCCGCGGGCGACCTGCTCGACCTCGGCTGCGGCTACGGGCCCGTGGCGGTCGCGCTGGCCCGTCGGGCGCCCGCGGCGCGGGTCTGGGCGGTGGACGTGAACCGGCGCGCCCTGGCGCTGTGCGCCGCCAACGCCGCCGCCGCCGGGGTGGAGGTCCGCGCCGTCCCCCCGGACGAGCTGCCGGCGGACGTCCGCTTCGCCGGCATCTGGTCGAACCCGCCCGTCCGGGTGGGCAAGGACGCCCTCCACCGGCTGCTGACCACGTGGCTCGACCGGCTGACCCCCGAGGGCCGGGCGTCCCTGGTCGTGCACCGCCACCTCGGTGCCGACTCGCTGGCCCGCTGGCTCGCGGCGGAGGGCTGGCCCACCACCCGCACCGTCTCCCGCATGGGCTACCGCCTGCTCGAGGTGCGGCCGCGGCCCGCCCCCGGCGAGGATCGCGGGTCGTGACCCCCCGCAACCTCGGCGACACCGAGCTCAAGCGCCTGCACCGCACCTGGCGACGGCGGACCGAAGGCCGGGTGGCCGTCCTCCTCGACTCGGTGCAGACGCCCTACAACGTGGGCTCGATCGTGCGCCTCTCGGCGGCGTTCCGGGTCGAGCACCTGCACCTGGCCGGCGCCACCGCGCCACTGGGCGCCAGCGGGAGTCGCAAGACGGCGCTCGGAGCCGACCGCTACGTGCCCTCCACCACCCATGCGGACCTGGCGTCGGCCATCGACGCCGTCAAGGACGACGGCTACCAGCTGGTCGGGATCGAGCTGGCCGACGAGGCGTCGCCCCTCCACGAGGCGGCGCTGGCCGACGACGTGTGCCTGGCCTTCGGCCACGAGGACAAGGGCCTCTCCCCTCTCACCCTGGCCGCCAGCGACGTGGTGGCCTTCGTCCCCCAGCTCGGGAAGATCGGGTCGCTCAACGTGGCCGCCGCCGCGGCCATCGCCCTCTACGAGGTCAGGCGCCGGGCCTGGACCTAGCTACTCGGGCAGGCTCGAGGGGTCACCCGTGGTCTGGATCGGGTCGGTCCTGCAGTCGTGGCCACTCGTCTCGCAGTGGAGCTCCGCCACCTCACGGGCGTCCTCGACGGACTCGTACCTCCCGAAGACCTCGTTGCAGTCGGGGCAGAAGACGCCGTAGGTCGCGGCCATCCGCCGATGGTACGTGGGACCTAGAGATCCAGGGTCCCGCCCGGGGCGGTAGCGGCCCGGCGAACCGCCTTGCCCTTGGTGCGGACCAGCACGGGCCGCGGGGCCCCTGCCACCCCCGCCGCCAGCTCGACGGCGGCCGGCAGCACCCGCTCGGTGGGGACGAGCCGGGTGACCAGGCCGAGGCGGTCCGCCTCGGCGGCGTCGACGCGCCGGCCGGTGAGGCACAGGTCGCGGGCCACCGCGCCCCCCACGAGATCGTGGAGCGGGCCGTAGACGACGTCGCCGAAGGCGATCTCGGGGTGGGCGAAGGTGGCCGATTCGGCCACCACCCGCAGATCGCACATGACGGCCACGTCGAAGCCGCCGGCGATGGCGGCGCCGTTGACGGCGGCGACGGTGGGCACGGGGAACTCGATCCACCGGCGGTGCCACTCGTCCGACGACGCCCAGAGCCGCGTCCCGAACGCCTCGTCGCCGGCCGCCTGCTCGAACTCGCGGAGGTCGAAGCCGGCGGAGAACACCGTGCCGGCGCCGGTCACGACGAGGGCCCGCAGCGAGTCGTCGTCGGCCAGCTCGGCCAGCAGGCGGCACCCCTCCTCCCGCAGCGCCGTGCTGAGGGCGTTGCGCCGGTCGGGTCGGTTCAGGGTGAGGAGGGCGACGCCGTCCGCCGGGCGGTCGAGCTCGATCAGGGCCACGTTCGCGTGCCTACAGGCGCAGGGGGTCGACCGCCACCCGCAGGCGACCGGCGGGCCGGGGGGTCGCCGCCAGGCGATCGCAGAGGGTGGCCACGTCGGGGGCCCGCACCAGCCAGCGCCCGTCGAGGGGGCCGAGCACGTCCACGCCGAGGGCGCCCCGCAGGGCGTCGACGAAGGTCTCGGCCGCAGCTCCCGAGACGGCCGCCACGGCGGCAGCCGGGGGGAAGCGCAGGGCGGCCCGCCGGGGCGACTCGGCCTCGGCCACCCGGACGGGGTCGGCGTGCAGGGCGGCGGCCACCACCTCGTGGTCGGGCAGGCGGGTCTGAAGAAGGAGCCGCCCGCCGCCGGCCCGGGGGCCCACCAGCCGTGCCGCCCGGGCCACGAGGGCCAGCGCCTCCTCGGCGGCCCGGTAGCGCGGCGCCAGCAGCTCGGCGTCGAGGTCGAGGAAGGCCACCGCGCCGGCGTCCCCGACCCGGTGGAGCACCGCCTCGGTGCCGACCACCACCGGGGCATCGGGGGCGCCCTCCGTCCCCCCGGCGGCCGTCACGAGGGCCACGGGACGGCCGGACAGGCGCTCGAGGTCCTCCCGGGCCCGGGTGGCGCCGAGGCGGACGACCTTGAGGCGGGCGGCGCCGCACACGAGGCAGATGGGCGGGCGGGTGGCCCCGCAGCGGGGGCAGCGCAGCTCGCCGGGACCGCCCCGCCCGGACCCCTCCCCCGCCACTGCCGCCCCGCAGGCCTCGCACCGGGCCAGCTCACCGTCGACCGTGCAGGCCAGGAGCCGGGCCCGGCCCGTGCGGTTGAGCACGCACACCACCCGGCGCCCGGGCGCGGCGCGGACGAGGTCCACGAGGGCGGGCGAGTAGAGGCCGGCCCGCAGCGGGTCCTCCTGGCGCCGGTCGGCCACGTCGACCACCGGCCACCCGGCCCGCTCGTCCACCCGCGACGGGGCGAGCACGGGCCCCTCGGCCAGCGCCGCCAGCGAGGGACAGGGCGACGTCAGCACCCACGGCACGCCCGCCCGGCGGGCCCGCTCCAGGGCCACGTCGCGGGCGTGCCAGGTGGGGGCCGCCTCCTCCTGGTGGACCTCGTCGTGCTCGTCGAGGACCACCACCGCGGCGAGATCGGGCACCGGCGCCCACGCGGCGGCCCGGGCCCCGACCACCACGTCGGCGCCCGCCGCCGCCCGGGCCCAGCCGCCGGGCAACAGGGCCACCACGGCCCCGTCCGACCGCAGGGCGGCGCCCACCGCGCCGGCCGCCTCGACCGACGGGGCCACCACCAGGGTCGGGCCCCGAGCCGCGGCGGCCCGCACGACGGCGGTGAGGTCGGCCGCCGGTGGCAGGCGGACCACGGCGCCACCCCGGTCGAGCGCCTCGCGGGCCAACGGATCGCCCCCGGACGGGCGAGACCGATCGGGCCCCGGCCCCGGGGGCAGCCCCTTCACCGCGCCGGGAGGCGAAGCGGTGCGGAGGAAGTGGGCCGGCCGACCGGCCCAGCGCCACGCCGCCCACTCGGCCAGCTCCAGCACGTCCGGTGGCGGACCGATCCCGGTGACGCCTCGGAGCGGGCGCAGCGCCACCCCGGCGGGCGGCACCACGTCGTCGGCCACCACCCAGCCCCCGAGGCGGCGGCCCCCCAGGTCGATCCGGACGAGCGAGCCCAGCCGCACCTGGTCGGCCAGGCGGTCCGGCACGAGGTAGTCGAAGCGGCGGGAGACCGCCGGGTTGTCGGGGAGGACCGAGACGACCCGGTCGCCCCCGCTCAGAGGTTCAGCGCCGACTTGAGGTCGTCCAGACGGGGCGTGGCCTCCCAGGTGAAGTCCTTGGCCGAGCGCCCGAAGTGCCCGTAGGCGGCGGTCTTCCGGTAGATGGGCCGCCGCAGGTCGAGGTCCCGCAGGATGGCGGCGGGGCGCAGGTCGAACAGTTCGGGGATCACGTCCTCGATGCGCCCCCGGTCGACCGTCTCCGTGCCGAAGGTCTCGACCAGCAGCGACACGGGCCGGGCCACGCCGATGGCGTAGGCCACCTGGACCTCGCAGCGCCGGGCGGCACCGGCGGCCACCACGTGCTTGGCCACCCAGCGGGCGGCGTAGGCGGCCGAGCGGTCGACCTTGGTCGGGTCCTTGCCGGAGAAGGCACCGCCGCCGTGGCGGGCCATGCCCCCGTAGGTGTCGACGATGATCTTGCGCCCGGTGAGCCCCGTGTCGGCGTGGGGCCCGCCGAGCTCGAAGGTGCCCGTGGGGTTGACGTAGAGCTCGTAGCCCTCGGTCTCGACGTCGGTCGGGAGCAGCGGGTGGACCACGTGCTCCTCGAGGTCGGGCTTGATGAGGGTCTCGGCGTCGAGGCCGGGCTGGTGCTGGGTCGAGATGAGCACCGTGCGCAGGCGGACCGGTCGGCCCTCCTCGTAGTCGAAGGTGACCTGGGTCTTCCCGTCGGGCCGGAGATACGGGAGGATCCCGGCCTTGCGGACCTCGGACAGCCGGTGGGCGAGGCGGTGCGCCAGCCAGATCGGCAGGGGCATGAGGTCCTCGGTCTCGTCCGTGGCGTAGCCGAACATCATCCCCTGGTCGCCGGCGCCCTGGGAGTCGAGGTCGTCCTCGGCCACCGCCCCCCGCTGCTCGAAGGCGGTGTCGACGCCCTGGGCGATGTCGCTCGACTGCTCGTCGATCGAGGTGATGACGCCGCAGGTGTTGCCGTCGAAGCCGAACGACTCGCGGTCGTAGCCGATTCCGCAGATCGTCTCCCGGGCGATCTTGGGGATGTCGACGTAGGCCGAGGTGGTGATCTCGCCGGCGACGACGGCGAGGCCGGTGGTGAGCAGCGTCTCGCACGCCACCCGGCCGTAGGGGTCCTCGGTGAGGATGGCATCGAGGACGGCGTCCGAGATCTGGTCGGCCATCTTGTCGGGGTGGCCCTCGGTCACGGACTCCGAGGTGAACGTCCAGCGGCTCATCGAGCCCTCCTGTGAGAAGCGACGGCATCGAGGACCGCCCGGGCCACGGCCCGCTTGTCAGAAAGCGGCACATCCTGCCTCACGCCGGGGGGTCCGAGGATCGCGACCTCGTTCGTGTCGTGCTCGAACCCTGCGCCGGGGGCGGAGACGTCGTTGGCCACGATGAGGTCGAGGCCCTTGCGCACCAGCTTGTCGGTGGCGGCGGCGACCACGTCGCCGGTCTCGGCGGCGAACCCGACGAGGGTCTGGTCGGGGCGCTTGCGCCGCCCCAGGCCGGCGAGGATGTCGGGGGTGGGCTCGAGGATGACGTCGGGGACGCCGTCGGCCTTCTTGAGCTTGGCGTCGGCCACCGCCTTGGGGCGGAAGTCGGCCACGGCGGCGGCCATGACGACGACGTCGGCCTCGTCGGCGCAGGTGGTGACCGCCCGCTCCATCTCCTCCGCGGTCTCGACGCGGACGATCGCCACGCCGGCGGCGGCCGGGCGGTCCGCGGTGGTGACCAGGGTGACGGTGGCCCCCCGGGCGGCGGCCTCGTCGGCCAGGGCGTGGCCCTGCTTGCCCGAGGAGCGGTTGCCCACGTAGCGCACCGGGTCGATCGGCTCCCGGGTCCCGCCGGCGGTGACGAGGACCCGCAGGCCGGCCAGGTCCTGCGTGGCGCCGAGGACGGCGGCGCAGGCCGCGACGATGTCGGCCGGCTCGGCCAGGCGGCCGACGCCGGCGTCGCCCCCGGCCAGGTGGCCCTCGCCGGGGTCGACGATCGTGACCCCGCGGGCCCGCAGCGTGGCCACGTTGGCCTGGACCGCGGGCGACTCCCACATCTCGGTGTGCATGGCCGGGCACACCACGACGGGGGCCCGGGTGGCCAGCAGGGTGGCCACGAGCAGGTCGTCGGACAGCCCGGTGGCGTAGGCGGCGAGGACCCTGGCGGTGGCGGGCGCCACCACCACGAGGTCGGCCCGGCGGCCCAGGGTGGTGTGGGGGCTCGGCTCGGGGGCGTCCCAGAGGGAGGTGCGGGCCGGCTCGGCCGCCACCGCGGAGAAGGTGAGGGCCCCCACGAAGCGCAGGGCGTCGGGCGTGAGCACGGGGCTCACGAGGGCCCCGGCGTCCCCCAGGCGGCGGCACACCTCGACCGCCTTGTAGGCGGCGATCCCGCCGCTGACCCCCAGGACGACCCGGCGCCCGTCCAGGGGCACGGACGAGGGCCTATCCCTCGAGATCGCCGTCGCTCAGCGTGCCGACGGGGCCGAGCTCCCGCTCGGTCTCGGCCGCCAGGGCGAGGGCGGCGGCGTCGGAGTCCTCCGCGATGCGGGTGTAGGTGATCTTGTCCGCCGCCACCTCCTCGAAGGCGATGGAGAGCGGCTTGCGGGCGCTGGAGGTGACCTGCGGCGGGACGAGGGAACCGAGGCCCTCGCCGAGCTGGTTGTAGTACGAGTTGACCTGGCGGGCCCGCCGGGCAGCCAGCGTGACCAGGGTGAACTTGGAGTCCACCCGGCCCAGCAGCTCCTCGATGGCGGGATTCATCATCGTGTCTTGGCGCCAGGACATGGTGACCAGCCTACTCGGGGGCCCGTCCGGCCCCTCGCGACCCCAGCTCGGCCAGCACGGCGGCGACCAGGGTCGGGGGGTCGGCCCCGGTCGAGTCGAGGACCAGGTCGTAGATCGAGGTGTCGGCCAGGTCGATGGCGTAGGTGCGCAGGTAGCGGTCCCGCTCGGTCGCCTCGCGGGCGGTGTTGGCCGCCAGCGCGGCGACGGGGTCGGTGCCCTCCCGGGCGGCCACCCGGGTGGCTCTGACCTCGTCACGGCACGTCACCCACACCCGCACGGCAGGAAGGCCCTCGCGGGTGGCCACCCAGCCGGCCAGGCGGCCTTCGAGGACCGCCCCGCCCCGGCGGCCACGAGCCGCCATGCGGGCGTCGAGCTCGACGTCCACCTCGGGGTGGGAGGCGGCGTGGCGCCCGAAGGCGACCAGGTCCATGCCCTGCTCGGCCGCGAGCTGCCGGAACAGGGCGCCGGCGTCGACGTGCTCGAGGCCCGCCTGCTGGGCGACCTGGGCGGCGACCGTGGTGGTCCCCGCCCCGGGCAGGCCCGAGACGGTGACGAGCGGCCCCGGTGGGAGGGTCAGCCGGCGGAGAGCGTCTCGAGGAGCTTCGTGCGCTGGTTGGCGCCGAGGCCCTGCACGCGACGGGTCTCACTGATGCCCACGTCCTCGAGGACGCGGCGGGCCTTGACCTTGCCGAGGCCCGGGAGGGACTCGAGGACGGTCAGGACCTTCATCTTCCCGGCGTTCGGGTCGGACTCGGCCATGTCGAACAGCTCGGGAAGGGATGTGGACCCCATCTTGAGCTTGTCCTTGATCTCGGCACGGGCCCGGCGGGCGGCGGCGGCCTTGTCCAGGGCGGCCTGGCGCTGCTCGGGGGAGAGGATGGGAGGCTGCGGCATGCCGCGACCCTACCCGGGCCGCCCTGCCAGGTGGTTCATCCGTTCGTCATGTGATCGTGGCGACGTAGTCGCGGAGGGCGGCCCGGGGGTCGGCGGCGGCGGTCACGGCCCGTCCCACCACGAGGATGTCGGCCCCCGCGGCGAGGGCCTCGGCCGGCGTCGCGCTGCGCCCCTGGTCGTCGAGCGGGGCCCACGGGGGCCGGGTGCCGGGGACGACGAGGGTGGCGCCGGGAGCGAGTGGCCGCAGCAGGGCGAGGTCGGGAGCGCCGCACACGAGGCCGCCGCAGCCGGCCTCGAAGGCGGTGGTGGCCCGCTCGACGAGGAGCTCGGGCGCGGCGTCGCGCTCGCTGGTGAGCACCGTCACGCCGAGCGCGGTGGGCGCGGGCAGTCCCGCCTCCTTGGCCCCGGTGGCGAGTCCGTCGACCGCGGCCCGGAGCATGGCCGGCCCGCCGGCCACGTGGAAGTTGACGTAGCGGGCGCCGGTGCGGCCGAGCACCGTGGCGGCGCGGCCCACGGTCGTGGGGATGTCGTGGAGCTTCAGGTCGAGGAACACCTCGGCCCCGCGGTCGGTGAACGCCGGCACCGTGGCCGGCCCGGCGGCGGCCCACAGCTCGAGCCCCACCTTCGCCACGCCGACGTGCTCGGCCAGGTCCTCGTACAGCCGGGTGGCGACGTCGAGGTCGGGCACATCGAGGGCCAGGGCCAGCCGGTCGCGCACGCTCACGCCCCCAGTGTGCGTCACGGCCCGCCGGCTGATGCGCCCACATCCACTCTGTGCGCAGTAGGGCTCACGGGGTGAGCCCCGAACGGGCGAAGAACGGCGGGGACGAAACCCCCTCTGCGATTCCTTGCGCAGTTCGGTCCACCTGTCGAGCCCTTCTGCGCACAGAGTGCATTCGCGGGTTCGGGGTTCGGGGTCGGTCGGGGTTCGGGTCAGGGCCGCGGGTGGATGGACCCGACGAGGTCGGAGAGGCGGGCGACGTCGTGGCGGCGGCACCAGGTCCGGAGGCCGTCGAGGACCTTCGCCGGGGCCCGGGGGTCGGCGAAGGTGGCGGTGCCCACCTGGACGGCCGAGGCGCCGACCACGAGCAGCTCGGCGGCGTCCTCCGCGGAGGTCACACCGCCGACTCCCACGATGGGGAGGTCCGGGCGGACGGCGGCCACGTCGTGCACCGCCCGCACCGCCACCGGGTGGATCGCCGCTCCCGAGAGCCCCCCGCCCCGGGGCCCGGACCCGAGCCGGTACCGCCGGGTCGCCGGGTCGACCGCCATGCCGAACAGCGTGTTGACGAGGGTCACCGCCTCCGCCCCGCCCCGCACGGCGGCGTCGGCGATGGCCACCAGGTCGGGGGCGTTGGGGCTGAGCTTGGCCCACCGGGGCCGCCCGCACGCCGCCGTCACCCCCAGCGCCTCCTCGGTGGCCGACGCCGAGTGGGCGAACATCCGGTCCCGGTCCTCCACGTTGGGGCACGAGACGTTGACCTCCACGGCGACGACCTCGGGCGGGGCGCCGGCCAGCATCTCGGCCGCCTTGCCGAAGTCCTCGACCGTCCGGCCCCAGATGCTGGCCACCACCCGGGCCCCCGTGGCCCGCAGCGGGGGCAGGTCGTCCTCCAGCCACGCCTCCACCCCGGGCCCGGCCAGGCCCACGCTGTTCAGCATCCCCGCCCCCGCCTCGTGGACCCGCGGCGCCGGGTTGCCCGGCCACGGCCCGGGCGACAGCGACTTCACCACCACCGCCCCGAGCGACGACAGGTCGACGTAGCGCCCCAGCTCGGCGCCGTGGCCCGAGGTGCCCGACGCCGTCAGCACCGGGTTGGGCAGCAGCACGGAACCGACCCGGGTGGTCAGGTCCGGCGCCGGGCTCACGACCGCCCCTGGTGCTCCTGGAGCGACCGCACCTCGAGCGGGTGGCGGGCCCGGTCGGCCATGCCCTCGGCCGCGGCCAGGGCGGCGGCCACCGTGGTCAGGCAGGGCACGCCGTGGAGGGCGGCGGCGCTGCGGATGTAGTCGCCGTCGGCCCGTGGCCCCCGGCCCCGTGGCGTGTTGACCACGAGGTCGATCTTGCCCCCGCCGAGGAGGTCGACGGCGGTGGTGGGCGACCCCTCGCTGACCTTGCCCACCACCTCGGACACCGCCAGCCCGGCCGCCTCCAGCGCCGCCGCCGTGCCCGGCGTCGCGACCAGCGAGAAGCCCAGCTCGGCGAACCGCCGCGCCGCCGCGATCCCGCCGGGCTTGTCCCGGTCGGCCAGCGACAGGAAGGCGGTGCCCCCATCGGGCAGGCGGGCGCCGGCCGCCAGCTGCGACTTGGCGAAGGCCAGGCCGAACGTGCGGTCGATGCCCATCACCTCGCCCGTCGAGCGCATCTCCGGCCCGAGGAGCGTGTCCACGTCGGGGAAGCGGTTGAACGGCAGCACCGCCTCCTTGACCGAGACCGACCCGGTGGCGGCCGGGGGCTGGAGCAGGCCCTCGGCCCGCAGCTCCGCCAACGTGGCCCCGACCATCACCCGGGCCGCCACCTTGGCCAGCGGGACCCCGGTGGCCTTGGCCACGAACGGCACCGTGCGGCTGGCCCGCGGGTTGGCCTCGATGACGAAGACCTGCCCGGCCTTGACCGCGTACTGGACGTTGAGCAGCCCTCGGACGTCCAGCGCCTCGGCGATGGCGGCGGTGTGGCCCTCCAGCACCTCGACCACCAGCGGCGGCAGCGTCTGCGGCGGGATGGCGCAGGCGCTGTCCCCCGAGTGCACGCCGGCCTCCTCGACGTGCTCCATGACGCCGCCGATCAGCACCTCGCCGGTGGCGTCGCGCACGGCGTCGACGTCGACCTCGACGGCGTCCTCCAGGAAGCGGTCGATCAACACAGGCCGCTCGGCCGAGAGCCCGCCCTCCCGACCGAGCGACCCGAACGCGGAGAGCTCCTCCATGGCCGCCCGCAGCCCGTCGTCGTCGTAGACGATGGACATGGCCCGGCCGCCGAGCACGTAGCTGGGGCGCACCAGCGCCGGGTACCCCACGCGGGCGGTCACTGCCATGGCCTCGTCGACCGACGTCGCCGTGCCCCCCGCGGGCTGGGGGATCTCCAGGCGGGCGCAGAGGTCGGACCACTGCTGGCGGTCCTCGGCCCGGTCGATGCTCTCCGGCGACGTCCCCAGCACCAAGGCCGGGTCGAGCGAGGCGGCCAGCTTCAGCGGCGTCTGCCCGCCGAGCGACACGACCACGCCCACCAGCTCCCCGGAGCGGGCCTCGGCCTCCAGCACGGCGGCCACGTCCTCCGGCGTCAGCGGCTCGAAGTAGAGCCGGTCCGAGGTGTCGTAGTCGGTGGACACGGTCTCCGGGTTGCAGTTGACCATCACCGTCTCGAACCCGGCCTCGGCCAGGGCGAGGCTGGCGTGCACGCAGCAGTAGTCGAACTCGATGCCCTGCCCGATGCGGTTGGGCCCCGACCCCAGGATCACCACCTTGCGGCGATCGCTCGGGCGCACCTCGTCCTCGTCCTCGAAGGTGGCGTAGTGGTACGGGGTGCGGGCCTCGAACTCGGCCCCGCAGGTGTCCACCGTCTTGTAGACCCGGGACACGCCGGCGGCCTTGCGCCGCGACCGCACCGCGGCCTCGTCCACGTCCCACAGCCACGCCAGCTGGCCGTCGGAGAACCCGAGCCGCTTGGCCCGCCGCCAGGAGCGGGTGGTCATGCCCTCGAGCCCCGTCTCGCCCAGCACCGCCCGCTCCTCGGTGACGTGCAGGAGCTGGTCGAGGAACCACGGGTCCACCCACGTCGCCTCGTACAGCCGCTCGACGGAGATGCCCCGCCGCAGCGCGGCCTCGAGCTGGAAGGGCCGGTCCGGGGTGGCGATGGCCGACTGCCGCACCAGCTCGTCGTCGTCGAGGGCGTCGAGCACCGCCTCGCCCGGGTCGCAGTTGAGGCCCCGCCGGCCGTGCTCGAGCGAGCGCAGCGCCTTCTGGAGCGACTCGGGGAAGGTGCGGCCGATGGCCATGGCCTCGCCCACCGACTGCATGGACGTCCCGAGCACGCCCGGCGTCCCCGGGAACTTCTCGAACGCCCACCGCGGGACCTTGGTGACGACGTAGTCGATCGTCGGCTCGAAGCTGGCCGGCGTCTCGCCGGTGATGTCGTTGGTGACCTCGTCGAGCGTGTACCCGACCGCCAGCTTGGTGGCGATCTTGGCGATCGGGAACCCGGTCGCCTTCGAGGCCAGCGCCGAGCTGCGGCTCACCCGGGGGTTCATCTCGATGACGACCATCTCGCCCGTGTCGGGCTCGAGGGCGAACTGGATGTTGCTGCCGCCCGTCTCCACCCCCACCCGCCGGATGCAGGCGAAGGCGGCGTCCCGCATGCGCTGGTACTCGACGTCGGACAGGGTCTGCGCCGGCGCCACGGTGATCGAGTCGCCGGTGTGGACCCCCATCGGGTCGAGGTTCTCGATCGAGCAGACGACGACGCAGTTGTCCGCCCGGTCGCGCATGACCTCGAGCTCGTACTCCTTCCACCCGGCGATGGAGCGCTCGATCAGGATCTCGGAGATGGGGCTGGCATCGAGCCCGGCGGCCGCCACCTTCGCCAGCTCCTCGGGCGTGGCCGCCATGCCCGTCCCCCGGCCGCCGAGGATGTAGGCGGGGCGGATGATGACCGGCAGGCCCACCTCCTCCCCCACCTTGAGCGCCTCGTCGAGGGAGTGGGCGATGCCGCTGGCGGGGACGCCGAGGCCGATCCCGGTCATGGCCGTCTTGAACCGCTCGCGGTCCTCGGCGGTGGCGATGGCCTCGGCGTTGGCCCCGATCAGCTCGACGCCGTACTGGTCGAGCACCCCCCGCTCGGAGAGGGCCATGGCGATGTTCAGCGCCGTCTGGCCGCCCAGGGTGGGCAGCAGGGCGTCCGGCCGCTCCCGCTCGATGATGGCGGCCACCACGTCGGGGTCGAGGGGCTCGACGTAGGTGCGGTCGGCCATCTCCGGGTCGGTCATGATCGTGGCCGGGTTGGAGTTGACGAGGACGACCCGGTAGCCCTCCTCCTTCAGCACGCGGCAGGCCTGCGTGCCCGAGTAGTCGAACTCGGAGGCCTGGCCGATCACGATGGGCCCCGAGCCGACCAGCAGGATCGACTCGAGGTCGTCGCGCCGGGGCATCTAGCCCAGGGCCTCGCGGAACTCGGCGAAGAGGTAGTTGGCGTCCGAGGGGCCGGGGCCCGCCTCGGGGTGGTACTGCACGCTCGTCCACGGGCGGCCCTCGACGGCCAGCCCCTCGACCACGCCGTCGTTGAGGTCGACGTGGGTCACCCGGGTGCCCGGCACCGAGCCCGCGGCCACGGCGTAGTTGTGGTTGTGGCTGGTGATCTCCACCGGGCCGCCGGCCGAGCGCCGCACGGGGTGGTTGCCGCCGTGGTGGCCGAAGGGGAGCTTGTAGGTGTCGCCGCCGGCGGCCCGGGCCATGAGCTGGTGGCCGAGGCAGATGCCGAACACCGGCAGGTGCGGCGCCTCCTCCCCCAGGGTCCGGATGGCCTCTACCGCGTAGGGCACCGCCGCCGGGTCGCCCGGCCCGTTCGAGAGGAAGACCCCGTCGGGCCGGCGGGCGAGGACCTCGTCGGCGGGCGTGGAGGCGGGGACCACCTCGACGGTGGCGAACGTGCCGAGGTGGCGGAGGATGGCCGTCTTGATGCCGAAGTCGTAGGCCACCACCCGTCGCGGGCCGGTGCCCACCACGTAGGGCTCGGGGGTGGTCACCGTCGCCACCAGGTCGACCCCGTCGGTGCCCGGTTCGGCCGTGGCCGCCGCCCGCAGCGTGGCCTCGTCGGCCGTGCCGAACGCGCCGGGCATGGACCCCGCCTCGCGGATGTGGCGGGTCAGGCGCCGGGTGTCGACGCCGGCGATGCCGGGCACGCCGGTGCGGGTCAGCCAGCCGTCGAGCTCCTCCTCCGAGCGCCAGTTGCTCCGCCGCCGGATGAGGTCCCGCACAACCACGCCGCGGCAGCCCGGCCGGCGGCTCTCGTCGTCGGCCGCCGTCACCCCGTAGTTGCCGATGTGGGGGTACGTGAAGCTGATGATCTGGCCGGCGTAGCTCGGGTCGGTCAGGACCTCCTGGTAGCCCGTGAGGACGGTGTTGAACACGACCTCCCCCGAGGCCACCCCGCCGGCCGGCTCGGCCCCCACCGCCTCGCCCTCGTAGACCTCGCCGTCCGCCAGGACGAGCAGCGCCTCGCGCTGGGCCATGGTCACCGCAGCGCCTCCCCGTCGACCACCACCGGCTCGCCGTGGAGGACGGTGTGGCGCACCCGGCCCGTGAGGGTCCGACCCGTGTAGGGGGTGTTGCGGCTGCGGCTGGCCAGGAAGTCGGGCCGGACCACCCATTGGGCCCGGGGGTCGACCACGCAGATGTTGGCCGGGCGCCCGGGGAGGATCGGCTTGCCGTGGTCGGCCAGGCCGGCGATGCGGGCCGGCTTCCACGACAGCAGGGCCAGCGCCTCCCGGGGCGGCAGGCGCAGCTCCCGCAGGGCCAGGGGCAGCGCCGTCTCCAGCCCGAGCATCCCCGGCGGGGCCTCGTCGAAGGGGGCCTCTTTGGCCTCCTGGAGGTGGGGGGCGTGGTCGGTGGCCACCGCGTCGATGGTCCCGTCGGCCAGGCCGGCCCGCACCGCGGACACGTCGGCCGGCGTGCGCAGCGGGGGGTTGACCTTGAACACCGGGTCGTACGAGCGCACCAGCTCGTGGGTCAGGGTGAAGTGGTGGGGCGCGGCCTCGGCGGTGACGACGGCGCCGTCCGCCTTGGCCCGGCGCACCAGCTCGACGGAACCGGCGGTGGAGAGGTGGAGCAGGTGCAGGCGTCCGCCGGTGAGCCGGGCCAGCGTCAGGTCGCGGGCGACCATGAGCTCCTCGGCCTCGGCCGGCACCCCGGGCAGGCCCAGGCGGGACGACCACTCCCCCTCGTGGACGTGGCCGCCGGCGGCCAGCCCCTCGTCCTCGCAGTGCTGGGCCAGCGTCACGCCGAGGGCAGTCGCGTACTCGAGGGCCCGTCGCATGAGGCGGGAGTCCTGCACGCCGTTGCCGTCGTCGGTGAACAGCGTCACCCCGAGGGCAGCCAGCTCGGCCATCGGCGCCAGGCGTTCGCCCTTGCGACCGACGGTGATGGCCCCCGCCGGGTGCACCTCGCAGGAGGCGCCGGCGGCCAGGCTGAGGACCTCCTTCACCACGCCGGCCGAGTCGATGGGCGGGTCGGTGTTGGGCATGGCCACCACCGCCGTGTAGCCCCCGAGCGCGGCGGCCCGCGTCCCGGACTCGACGGTCTCCGCCTCCTCCATCCCCGGCTGGCGCAGGTGGGTGTGGAGGTCGACCAGCCCGGGGCTGACCCAGCAGCCGGCGGCGTCGAGGCGCTGGGTCCCCCGGGGGGCGTCGATGCGCTCCCCCACGGCCTTGATGGCGCCCTCCGAGACCAGGACGTCGGCCCGTCGTCGACCGACCTCGTCGATGACCTCGCCGCCGGCGATGAGGACGTCAGCTGCCATCGACGGGGACCTCCGAGTCCCCCGACAGCAGCAGGTACAGCACGGCCATGCGCACGGCCACCCCGTTGGCCACCTGGCGGGTGATCACCGAGACGTCGGAGTCGGCCACCTCGGGCGCCAGCTCCACCCCCCGGTTCATGGGGCCGGCGTGCATGACGATGGCCTCGTCCCGCAGCAGGCGGGCCCGGTCCCGGGTGAGGCCGTAGGTCGACGTGTACTCGCGGAGGCTCGGGATCAGCGCCTCGGTCTGGCGCTCGGACTGGAGGCGCAGGAGGTAGACGACGTCGACCTTGGGCAGCACCGCGTCGAGATCGGTGCTCACCTCCACCGGCCAGCGCTCGAGGCTCGGGGGCAGCAGGGTCCGGGGTCCGACGAGCGTCACCTCGGCACCGAGGAGCGAGAAGGCCAGCACGTTGGAGCGGGCCACCCGGCTGTGCTTGACGTCGCCCACGATGGCGATGCGCTTGTCCTGGAGGCTGCCCAGGCGCTCGGAGATCGTGTAGCAGTCGAGCAGCGCCTGCGTGGGGTGCTCGTGCCAGCCGTCGCCGGCGTTGACCACGCTGGCCCCGACCCAGTTGGCCACCTGGAACGGCACGCCGGCCGAGGCGTGGCGCACCACCAGGGCGTCGACCCCCATGGCGTCGAGGGTCTCCACCGTGTCCCGCAGCGACTCGCCCTTGTTGACCGACGAGCTGGCCACGGTGACGGTCATGGTGTCGGCCGAGAGGCGCTTGGCCGCCGTCTCGAAGCTGACCCGGGTGCGGGTGGAGTCCTCGTAGAAGAGGGTGGCCACCGTCTTGCCCCGCAGGGCCGGCACCTTGGGGATGCGGCGCTCGCTCACCTCCACGAAGGAGTCGGTGAGGCGGAGGACGCCCTCGATCCCGACCCGACCGAGGTCGGCGATGGAGAGCAGGTGCCTCATCGGCGCACCAGCGCGCCGATGTGGACGCCGTCGAGGGACACGTCGACCACCTCGTCCCTGCGGGTGGGCAGGTTCTTGCCCACGTAGTCCGGTCGGATGGGGAGCTCCCGGTGGCCCCGGTCGACCATGACCGCCAGCTGGACGGCCCGGGGTCGACCGAAGTCGGTGAGGGCGTCGAGGGCGGCCCGCACCGTGCGCCCGGTGAAGAGGACGTCGTCGACGAGGATCACGGTGCGCCCGCTCAGGTCCACGTCGATCTCCGTGGCCGCCTCGGGCAGGACGGGGCGCAGGCCGATGTCGTCGCGGTAGAAGGCGACGTCGAGGGTCCCCACCGGGACGTCGGACCCCTCGATGCGCCGGAGCTCGTCGGCCAGGCGCTCGGCCAGGGGCACGCCGCCGGTCTGGAGGCCGACCACGACGAGGCCCTCGACCCCGGCGTTGCGCTCGAGCACCTCGTGGGCGATGCGGGTGATGGCCCGGACCACGCCGTCGGCATCGAGGACCTGGCTGCGGGGCACGAACACGCCGCCGTAGGGCGGCGTGACGCGGCGCTCTCGTTCGGCCAAGCGGGGCTCCCTGTCCGTACGGGCCTCACGGGACCCGCTTCACGGTCAGAGGCGCACGGTACCAGGCGCCGGAGGGGCCCGAGTCGGGTTCTTCGTCCGATTCCCCGGGCGCGGGCCTCAGCCCGTCGATTCCGGCCGGACCTCCTCGGCGATGTTGCTCAGCATGCCGTTGACGAAGCGGCCCGAGTCGTCCGTCGAGTAGCGCTTGGCCAGCTCGACCGCCTCGGAGATGACGGCCCCGGTGGGCACGTCGGGCCGGTGGACGAGCTCGTAGATGGCCATCCGCAGCACGGCCCGGTCGACCACGGGCATGCGCTCCAGCGACCAGCCCCGGGCGAAGCGCCGGATGATCCCGTCGATGTCGTCCTGGTGGGCCCCCACCCCGGCCACCAGGTCGCCGGCGAAGGCGTCGGGGGGGACGGGCAGGTCCGAGAGCACGGTCGTCGGGCGGGCACGCCTTGGTGTCCGCCTCGTACAGGAGCGACAGGGCGCGCTCCCGGGCCTCCCGCCGACTTCCCAGCCCGCCGACGGTCGACACGACTACGCCCTCACGCGCGGGTGAGGTACTCGCCGGAGCGGGTGTCGACCTTGATGCGGTCGCCGGGGTTGACGAACAGCGGGCACCTGCACGACCTTCCCCGTCTCGAGGGTGGCCGGCTTGCGGGCGCCGGAGACCCGGTCCCCCTGGATCCCGGGCTCGGTGGCGGCCACGGCCAGCTCGACCGACGGCGGGCAGGTCGACGCCCACGATCTCGTCGGCGTACATCTGGAGGATGGCGGTCGACCCCTCGACCAGGTAGCCCGCCGCGGGGCCCAGGGACTTCGGCGACACGTTGAGCTGGTCGTAGCTGGCCGTGTCCATGAAGACGAGGTCGTCGCCCTCCTTGTAGAGGTAGCGACATCTCCCGCTTGTCGATGACGGCCTGCTCGACCCGCTCGGCGGCCCGGAAGGTGCGTTCGACGACCTGGCCGGTGCGGGCGTTGCGCAGGGTGGTGCGCACGAAGGCGCCGCCCTTGCCCGGCTTGACGTGCTGGAAGTCGACGATCGAGAACAGCCCGTCGGGCAGGTCGAGGGTCATGCCGTTCTTGAGGTCGTTGGTGGTGATGGCCATGCTCGGTGTCCTAGAGGGAGGCGGTCTTCGGGGCCGCGGTGAGGACGCGGCACCCCGTGGCGGTGACGACCACCGTGTCCTCGATGCGGACGCCTCCGTGCTCGGGGAGGTACACGCCCGGTTCGACGGTCACGACGTGGCCGGGCTGGAGGGTACCAGTGGCGGTGGCCGACACCCGGGGGTCCTCGTGGATCTGGAGGCCGACGCCGTGGCCGGTGCCGTGGACGAAGGCGTCGGCCCAGCCCGCCTCGGCGATGACGTCGCGGCAGGTGCGGTCCACGTCGGCGCACGACACGCCGGCGGCCACCGCGGCGACGCCCGCCGACTGGCTGCGGGCCACCACCTCGAGCATCCGCTGCTGGGTGGGCGACGGCTCCCCCACCGCCACCGTGCGGGTCATGTCGGAGTGGTACCCGTCCACCAGGGCGCCGAAGTCGAGCACCACGAGGTCGCCGGGGACGATCCGCCGCCGGCCGGGACGGGCGTGGGGCTTGGCCCCGTTGGGGCCGCTCGCCACGATGGTCTCGAAGCTGACGTCGTCGGCCCCCCGGCGGCGCATGGCGCCGTCGAGCTCGAGGCCGAAGACCCGCTCGGTCGGGCGGTCCGCCAGCATCGGCCGCACCTCCGCCAGGGCGCCGTCGGCGATGGTGGCGGCGGCCGCGATGCGGGCCACCTCGCCGTCGTCCTTGACCTCCCGCAGGCGCTCGACGAGGCCCTCGGTGGGGACGAGCTCGGCGTCGGGGAACCACGACTCGCCGTAGCGACGGGCGGCGGCCCAGCTGACCGAGGCGGCCTGGAGGCCCAGCCGGCCGATGCCCCGGGCGGCGTCGGCCAGGGCCGAGCGCTGGCCGTCGACGCTGGCGTGGACCTCGAGCCGGGCGTCGACCCCGGCGTCCTCGAGCTGCTCGCTCGCCTGCTCCCGGTAGCGGCCGTCGGTGACGAAGACGAGCTCGCCGGCCAGCACGAGGAGGAGGCCGGCCGAGCCGGTGAACCCGGTGAGGTAGCGGATGTCGGTGAGCGAGGTGACGAGCAGCGCGTCGCAGCCGGCGTCGTCGAGGCCCTCCCGGAGCCGCCCGGCCCGGGCGGCCACGTCCATCGGGGGCAGGTTCACGGGCCCATCCCTTCCGTTCTCATCCCAGGAGCCGGCGGACGGCCTCGATGGCGAGCGGGTAGCCGTGCCCGCCGAGGCCGCTGATCGAGGCGGTGGCCACGGGGGCCACGACGGAGGTGCGCCGCCACGGCTCCCGGCTGTCGGGATTCGACAGGTGCAGTTCGACGACCACGCCGTCGTAGGCGGCCAGGGCGTCGTGCAGGGACCAGCCGTAATGGGTCAGGGCCCCGGCGTTGACGACGATGGCGGCGCAGCGGCCCCGGGCCCCGTGCACGGCTTCGACCAGGTCGGCCTCGCTGTTGCTCTGGAGGTGCTCGAGGGCCAGGCCGGCCGCCTCGGCCGCCGCCCGGGCGGCGCCCACGTGGTCGTCGAGGGTGGCGGTGCCGTAGATCTCCGGCTCCCGGGTCCCCAGCAGGTTCAGGTTCGGTCCCGACAGGAGCAGCACCACGGGCTCGGTCACGGACGACACGCTTCCAGGGCGGCGGCCACGACGGGACGGGGCACGTCGGCAACCAGCTCGACGCCGGCGGGACCGTCGAGGACGAACGTGAGGCGCTCGTCGGCCGCCTTCTTGTCCCGGGCCATCAGCTTGACGAGCGCATCGGCGTCGGCCCCCGGTGGCAGTGCGCCCGGCAGGCCGTAGGCCGCCACCGTGGCCCGGTGCTCGGCCACTCGGGCGGCGTCGATGCGGCCCAACCGCAGCGCCAGCTCGGCGGCGAAGACGAGCCCGATGGCCACCGCCTCGCCGTGGCGCAGGTCGTAGCCCCCGGCCGTCTCCAGCGCGTGGGCCAGGGTGTGCCCGTAGTTGAGGGTGGCCCGCCGCCCCGCCGCCCCCTCGCGCTCGTCGGCGGCGACCACGTCGGCCTTCAGGCGCACGCACGTCGCCACCCGCTCGTCGAGGGGGAGGTCGAGGAGGTCGGGCGCGCCGAGGAAGCGGTACTTGGCCAGCTCCCCCAGGCCGCTGCGGTACTCCCGGGGCGGGAGGGTGGCGAGGACCTCGGTGTCGCACAGCACGGCCGACGGCTGCCAGAACGCGCCCACCAGGTTCTTGCCCTCGGGCAGGTTGACCCCGGTCTTCCCACCCACGGCGGCATCGACCTGGCCCAGCAGCGTGGTGGGCACGTGGACCACCGGCACCCCCCGCTGGTACACGGCGGCGGCGAACCCGGCTACGTCGGTGACCACCCCGCCGCCGACGGCAACGACCACGTCGGAGCGGGCCAGCCCGAACCGCGAGAAGGCCCGGCACAGGTCCTCCACCGTCTCCAGGTCCTTGGCCGCCTCCCCCTCGCCGATCAGCTCGGTGGTGCACGGCACCCCGGGGTCGACCTCCACCCCGACCGAGGCCTGGGTCACGACCGCCGCCCGGGCCACGCCGACGGGCAGGACCTCGAGCAGGCGGTGGCGCGCCCCCTCTCCGACCAGCACGTCGTAGGAGCGGTCGCCGAGGACCACCGGGACGGTGATCACGTCGGGACCCCGACCAGGGCGAGCACGTCGGCCACCACGTCGTCGACGGGACGGCGCCCCACGGGCACCACGTGGTCGGCCACCTCCTCGTAGAGCGGCCGGCGCTCGGTGTCGAGGCGCCGCAGCGCCCCCAGCGGATCGTCGCCCAGCAGCGGCCGGTGGTTCCGGGAGCCGACCCGGCGGGCCAGGTCCTCGGGACGGGCGTCGAGCCACACCACCGTCCCCGCCGCCCGCATGCGGTCGCGGTTGGCCGGGTCGAGCACGACGCCGCCGGCGGCGGCCACCACCACCGGCTCGGGGTCGGCCAGCGCCTCGGCCAGGGCCCGCGCCTCCTCGGCCCGGAAGGCGGGCTCGCCGTCGGTCTCGAAGATCTCGCGCACGGTGCGCCCGGTGCGGGCCTCGACCTCCGAGTCGCTGTCCCGCAGCCGGCGACCCAGCCGCGCCGCGACGCGGCGGCCGATGGTGGTCTTCCCCGAACCCATCATCCCCACCAGGACGAGGTGGTCAGCCACCGGAGAGGCCGGCGACGTAGGCGTCCCGGTTGCGCACGAGCTCGTCGACCGAGTCGCCCCCGAACTTGCGCAGTGCCTCGCCGGCGAGGACGAGGGCGAGCATGGTCTCGGCCACCACCCCCATGGCGGGCACGGCGGTCACGTCGGTGCGCTCCTTGAAGGAGACCGTCTCCTCCTTGGTGGCCACGTCGACGGTCTGGAGCACCGGCCGGTTCAGCGTGGCCAGGGGCTTCATCGCCACCCGGGCGAGCACCGGCTCCCCCGTCGAGATGCCCCCCTCGATCCCCCCGGCCCGGGCCGAGAGCCGGCGGTAGGCGCCGGCGTCGGCGTCCCAGGCGATGGGGTCGTGGGCCTCGGAGCCGCGGCGCGCGGCCGACTCGAAGCCGTCGCCGATCTCGACGCCCTTCACGGCGTGGACGCTCATGAGGGCGCCGGCCAGCAGGCCGTCGAGCTTGCGGTCCCAGTGGACGTGGCTGCCCAGCCCCACCGGCACCCCGTAGGCGATGACCTCGACCACGCCCCCGAGGGAGTCGCCGTCGCGGGCGGCGGCCTTGATCTCGTCGACCATGGCCGCCTCGGCCTCCGGGTCGAAGCAGCGCACCTCGGAGGCGTCCACCCGCTCGAGGTCGTCCGGACCGGGGCGGGCCACGGCCTTCGACGCCACCGGGCCGATGGCGACCACGTGGGACACGATGGTGATCCCCAGCTCGGCCAGCAGGGCCTTGGCCAGCGCCCCCGCCGCCACCCGGGCCGCGGTCTCGCGGGCCGACGCCCGCTCGAGCACGTCCCGCGCGTCGTCGAAGCCGAACTTCTGCATGCCGGCCAGGTCGGCGTGGCCGGGGCGGGGCGCGGTCAGCGGCTCCTTGGTCGCGCCCGGGGCGGGCGACATCTCCTCGTGCCAGCGGTCGGACCGCTCCCACTCGGCGTTGCCGATGGTGATGGCCACGGGCGAGCCGATGGTGCGTCCGTGGCGGACGCCGCCGAGCAGCACCAGCTCGTCGCGCTCGAAGCGCATGCGGGGCCCACGGCCGTAGCCGAGGCGGCGGCGGGCCAGCTCGTCGGCCACCGCCTCCACCGTCACCGGCAGCTTGGCGGGCAGCCCCTCGACGGTGACGACCAGGCCTCGCCCGTGGGACTCGCCGGCCGTGAGGAACCGCAGCACCGGGTCAGGCTACCGAGGTGCCCCCACCTGGACGGGAGCCTCGTCGTCGGTGTCGTCGGTCGGCACCGGCGGGCAGGGCGTCCTGCCGGGCGTCCTCGTCGATGCGCGACTCCTCGTCAGCGAGGTGATCGGCGGGCGGTATGCCCGACTCGAGCACAACGTCGCGCCCGCGTTCGGCGTCGCAGGCCCTGCGGAGGGCCCGGTCCTCAGGAGGCCGGGATCTCCTCCCAGGAGATGCGCTCGTAGCGCTTGGTGCCGAAGCCCACGGTGCGCTCGACCCGGGGGTCGTAGGTCACGTCCATGTTGTTCTTGAACGAGATGGAGCCGGCGAAGACGGCGCCGTTGGCGTCGGGGTTGTTCTTCACCTGGATCAGACCGGTCGAGTACATGAGGATGGCGGGACCGGGGTCGGGGATCTCGAAGTTGTTCTTGATGTCGACGGCCGCCGGGCTCGTGCTCGGGTTGAGGGAGACGATCGTGACGTAGGCGTCGGCGGAGCCGGCGTAGCTCGAGTTGTTGCTGAAGTCGACCCGGCAGTTGGTGACGAGCGTGAAGTCACCGGTGATGGTGGTTCCACCGAGCTCGAGGACGCTGGTGCTGCCGCTGGGGGCGTTCCGGCACTCCTCGTCCATCACGCGGTGCGTACCCGTCATGGACGAACTGTGCCCGGCGACCCACGCCTGGAACGCGGCCCGAGCGCCCGTGCGAACGCCCTCCGCGTCGGGCGCGGTGCCGTACTCGAGCGGGTCCGGGTAGAGCGACGGGTCGTAGTGGTACTCGGGGAGCTGCCGTGTCGCCTCCCGCTCGACGCAGCTGAACGGGATCTTCGAGCCCTGGACGTTGCCGTTGATGTTGCCCCGGGCGATGGCGTTGCCCTGGATCACGCCGGCGTTGCTGACGTTGTAACGGCTGTCGTCCGCCACACCTCCTGGGCACTGCTCGGCGCGGGCCGAGGCGTTGCCCTCCACCACCGAGCCGCTCTGCATCTGCACTCCCCAGAGCCCACCGAGGTCGAAACCGCCGGAGCGGACGTCACCCCCCTCGCCGTCGTCCTTCCGGACGGTGGCGTTGCTGTCCAGCTGCACGGTGCCGGTGGCGGAGATGACGCTGCCCCGGACCCCGCTGTTGTTCGTGAGCACCACCGAGCCGTTGGCGAAGACGTCGCCCACCGTCTCGCCGTTGTTCTTCACCTCGAGGCCCGACTCGCTGAAGAGGGCGAACTGGAAGGCGCGCTCCGGTCCGTACGTGGTGCGGATGCGACGCTTGACGACGTTGGCCGCCGCCTTGGTGGGCACGTAGCCCGTCGAGACGATGGTCGCCCACCCCCGACGGGGTACCGTGACGCTCACCTCGAACTGGCCGCCGGGCACCCCGACGGGGCCCGTGCCGGTGTAGAGGCTGTCCTGGGCGAGCTGGTACACGGCCTGGTCGACCCCGGCCTCGGCCACCTGCAGCGCCAGGCTGTGGCGCCGGTTGCGGGTCGTCCCCTGGTCCAGGTGGATCCCGACGGCGAGCATGCCGATGGTCATGATCGTCACGATGCTGACGGTCACCATGACGACGATGAGGGCGAAGCCGTCCTCCTGTTCGGCCCGCCGGCGCCGGCGCAGCAGCTCAGACATTGCGCATCTCCACCTCGGTCTCGACGGTCACCGCGGGGTAGCGGGGGTCCGGCTCGGTGCTCAGCGCCAGGCGCACGCGCCGGATGCTGGGCGGGTCGGTCGTGTCGGGTACGAAGCCGAACACCGCCGGCGTCACCAGGTCCACGACGTAGGTCCGCGTCGAGGTGCCTGCGGTCCGCTCCAGGTGGTTGTCGAACGCCCGCCACCGGACCGTGGTGAGCGAGCCGTTGACGTAGGTCCGCACCGTGAGGTCCGAAGCCGACGCCGCGGTCGCGCCGGTCGACGCGCGGATGTCCTTGGCGAAGACGGTGGACATGATGCGCAGGTCGTCCAGCGCCCGGCTCCGCTGCGAGGCGTACGCCGACGTCCGCGACTGCGAGTCGAGTCCCGACACGGCGATGCCGAGGGCGGCGAGGAGGATCGCCGAGGCGATCACCACCTCGATCAGGGTGATCCCGGCCTCGCCGGCGCGGCGCTCAGCCCGCACGGGTCCTCGTCACCGTCGGCACGCTCTCGTTGCCGGCGGCGTCATAGGCGACCACGTAATAGGAGTACGTGACCTTCTTGTCGACGGAGTCGTCCCACCGGCACGGGTTCGTCGAGCACGGGGCGCTGAGGCTGGGGGGCCGGTTGGCGAACGGACCGCTCCCGATCTTCCGGTAGACGCGGTAGCCGACGAGGACGCCGGGGCTGCTGTCGGTCGAGGCGGTCCACGTCAGCCGCACGCTGTTGGCGTTGGGCGTCGTGAGGGTGAAGCCGCCGGGCGTGGTCGGCCTGGCGGTGTCGAGGCGGATCTCGGCCGACGCCACCGACAGGTTGTCCTGCCCGTCGGCGTAGCGGACCCACACCCGCTTGAGGCCGTCGCCGGAGGGCAGCGTCCAGGCCTTGCTGGTGGAGAACGCCTCGAGGCCCGAGTAGCTGGACCCGTCGTCGGAGAACTCCATCGAGACGGGGCCGCACGGGTCGGAGGCGGCCAGGGACAGGGTCACCGTGGGCACGGCCGTGTAGCCCTGGTTGGCCCCCGTTCCGGCCAGGATGGTGATCGTCCCGGCCGGCCCGGTGCCGTCGCTGGTGCCGCACGAGGCGGCCGTGCTGCTCGTCGACGACGACGGCGACGAGGTCGATGTCGTCGACGACGACGTCGTGGTCGAGCCCGTCGCCGTCCACGCCACGCCGTCGGCGTTGATGTAGGTGGAGACGGTCACCCGGTTCGGGCCGCCGCCGGCGGCGCGTCCCGCCCACTGGACCACAGCGGTCACGCGCTTGTAGGCCTCGGGCTCGGCGTCCACCGCTACCCAGGTGACGTACCGGTACACCTCGAAGGTGAGGCCGCCGACGATCTCCTGGGTGTGGTGCAGGGCCTCGTCGCTCTCGTCGAGCACCACGAGGTCCTCGGCCCCGCCACCGGCGTCGTACTTCGTCCCGCCCGCGGTGACCGCGACGTCGGGGCTCGTGGACGCCGTCTCGTACGTCTCCCCGGTGCGCATGGCCAGCACCTCGTAGGGGGTGGACCGCGCCCGCTCGACGGTGGCGTTGGCCACCTCGGTCGCTGCCTGCCGGGCCTTCGAGGAACCCACCAGCCGCAGCCCGCTGTCGCTGGAGGCGGTCAGCCCCACCATGGCCAGCGCGAGAAGTGACAGCGCCACCATCACCTCCACGATGGTGACGCCGTCCTCCCGTCGGAGGGCGCGGGTGTTCGGCAGGGACCACACCCCTCGCAGGTCGGCACGTAGGGGGAGCCCCTTGAGCGCGTCGCCCTTGCGGTCCCGTGTCACTTCAGGCGGGCCTCGCCCTCCCGGACGGTGAACTGCTCGCCGTCCCGGGAGAAGACGCCGGTGCCCGACGCCTCGGACAGGGAGACGACCACGTAGCCGCCGCCGAAGGTCTCGCCCTCCGTCACCGTGACCATGGCACCGTCGACCTCCACGGTGGCCACGGCGGCCCCGTCGGGGCCGGCGTAGATCTCGACGATCGACAGCCGTGCCGCGGCCCGGTCGGGCTCGACGGCGGGGTCGTCCGTGTCGTCGGTCGTCGCCGAGGCGCTGTCGGGCGGCAGGTCGCTCGTCTCGTCGCCGAGGTCGGTGGTCGAGCCGTTCGCGGTGTCGCCCACCTCCTGTGCCGCCGCCGCACCGGTGTCCACGAGGGGGGTGAACGGGTTCTTGGTGGAGAACGTCGCCTCCGGCACCGCCGGGAGCTCGTCGACGAGGGCGGCGCCGGGGTCGTCGGGGGTCGTGGTCGGCGGCGTCGCGGTGACGTCGCCGCCCTCCGCGTCGCTCCCGCCGCCGAAGAAGATCCGCGGCAGCACCAGGGCGGCGATCACCACCACCGCACAGATGCCCCCGAGGACGAGGAGCCGCTGCCTCCCTGCGCCGGCCGTCGGCATCGTCGAGGTCACTGGCCCGCTCCTCCCGCCGTGGCACCGGACGGTGCCGTCGTGGTACTGGTCGTCGTCGTTTCGCCGTCCGCCTCGCCCTCCGGGGGGGCCGGCGGTGCCGTGGTGAACATGCGGGCGGTGATGCTCATCGTCAGCTCCGACGAGCTCGTGCTGCCGGTGGCGGCCGTGTCCCCGTTGCCGGAGGCGGAGCCGTCGCCGCTCCCACCGCCGGCGAGCGCCAGCGAGTCGATGACCACGATGCGGGGGAGGTCGTCGAGCCGATTGATGAAGTCCAGGATCTGGAAGTAGCCGCCGCTGGCGTCGAGTGACACCGAGATCGCGCTCGGCGGTGTGCCGGCCGTGGCTCCGGCCGTGTCGGTGGCAGCGGGCGGCGGGGCGGCGGCGCCGGTGGCACCGGCGGCGTCGTCCGCGGGCGCTGCCGGCTTGCCGGGGCTGACCGAGGTGATGTCCACGCCGGCGCGATCGGCGGCGGCGTCGGTGTCGAGCAGGAAGTCGTCCAGCTCGGGTGACGCCGGGACCGCCGACCGGAGCGTCTGGAGATCGGCCTCGATCTCCGGTCGGCGGGCGCGGAGGTCACGGAGGCGGTCGATGCGCAGCGCCAGCGCCGAGTTGGACTCCTCGGCCTCGGTCTGCCGCTTCTGGGCGGCGTCGAGCTTCGCGCCCTGTGGTGACCACAGGGCCACGAACCAGACGGCAACCAGAGCCACGGCGGCCCCGGCGGCAATGAGCAGCACCTTCCTGTTCATCGTCCCTCACCTCCAGGCAGGCGGTCGGCGCGATCGGAGCCGGCGGCCTCGGTCAGCGAGGCGTCGGAGGAGAAGGTGACGAGCGGTCGTCCGGCGTCCCCTGACGAGGTCGACGACGAGACCCAGACGTCATCCACGAGCGGCACCTCCTCCAGCCGCTGGATCCAGCGGGCGGTGGAGGTCTGGTCGAAGCCCATCGCCGAGAACGTCATCGTCTGGGCGCCCGACGTGGCGTCGGTCTGCCCGTCGAAGGAGGTGAGCCAGACGTCGTTGGGCATGGCACCGGCGATCTCCTGCAGCACGCGGGTCCAGGCCACGTCACCGCTCAGGGCGACGACGGCGGTCGCCCGCCGGCCGGCCACGTCGGCCTGGATGGCCTCGACCGGCGCGAACGTGCCCTCCTGCTGCTGCAGGGTGCGCGTCGTGGCCTCCTCGCGTTCGGCCCCCTGGCGGGCGTCGGCCACCCGGCCGTTGCGCAGCAGGAACAAGCCGAGCAGCAGCGCGGCGAGCCCGGCCAGTGCGGCGGCGGCGACGCTCTGTTGGCGGCGCTGCGCCCTGGCGCTCCACCACCTCGGTCGGCAGCAGGGTGATCCGGCGCACGCCGCCGAGCCACCGGCTCGCCGGAGAGGGCGAGGCCGAGAGGCACGGTGAGGAGGTCCGCCTCGGCTCGCAGGACCTCCGGCGGGAACCCCGTGCGCCCCAGGGCGATCCCGTCGAGCGGGGCGGCGGTGCGCCACGGGCACGCCGAGGGAGGATCCCGAGGCCGGTCGGCAGAGCTCCGGCACTCGGGCTCCGCCGCCGGTCACCACCACCCGGCCCAGCGGCCCGCCCTCGGGCGAGGAGACGTAGTAGTCCAGGGTCCCCCGGATGTCCTCGAGCACGGGCGACAGCGCCGAGGACACGACGGCCACGGCGCGATCGCCGTCGGGGCCGACGAGGTGTCCCGTGTCGAGGCTGCGCTTCAGCCCCTCGGCGGTGTCCAGGTCGAGATCGAGCTCGCTCGAGAGCGCCTCGGCCACGGCGTTGCCGCCCGTGGGGAGCGTCCGGACGAACCGTGGCAGCCCCCGTTCGTGAATGACGACGTTGGTGACGCCGGCGCCCACGCCGACGATGGCCTGCGGCAGGCCGTGCGCCGGATCATCGGCCTCGTCGCCGAGCCCGAGGTCGGACCCGTCGTACAGCGCCCGGATCAAGGCGAAGGGGACGAGGTCCACCCGCGCCGGCTCCAGACCGGCGCCCTCGAGGGACGCCAGCAGGCTGCGCAGCATGTCGCGGTGGGCGGCCACGAGGAGGAGGCGGAGCATCGCTCCCGTCCCCTCGACGGCCGGCGTCCGCTCGAGGACCTGGTAGTCGAGGACGGCATCCTCGACGGGGATGGGGATGAGGTCCTGCACCTGGTACTGGAGGGACGAGCGGATCTCGGCGTCGGGCATGTCCGGCAGCTCGGCCACCCGGGCGACGACCCGGGCGTTGGCCACGCCCACCACCACGCGCCGGCTCGAGAACCCGACCTCCTTCCACAGCCGGCGCAGCGCGGCGGCCACGGCGGCCGCGTCCACGACCTCACCGGCCACGACGGCGCCGTAGGGCAGGGCCACCTGCCCGACGCGCTCGACCACGGGGCCGCTGCGACCCAGGTTCACCTCGACGGCGCGGACGGCGTTGGTCCCGACGTCGAGGCCGATCGTCCTGGCCATCAGACCACCCCTCGCCTGAGGTAGGCCTCCACCTCGGCCGCCGGCAGCCGGTAGCTGTGGCCGACTCGGCTGGCCGGGAGGTCACCGGTCTTGATCAGGCGGTACACCGTCATGCTCGACACGCGCGCATGCGCGTCGCCACCTCCTGCACGGTCAGCAACGAATCATCCGTGCGCATGCGGGGCCCCTCCTGTGGGCACGGCGCCTCGCCCGGACGCCTCGCCCCCCTTCGGCACCACGTGGCTCATGTTGAACCTGTGGCCCTTGTCGAACACGCAGGTGGTTGCTGCTCCGCTAGCCGAGGTACCAGTCGAGGAGCGGCCGTCCGACGAGCGACGGCGAGGACGGCCCCGGCGGCCAGGAACGGGGCGAAGGGCAGGTGGTCCTTGCGCCCCCGGACGCCGGTCACCAGCAGCGCGAGGCCCGACCACGGAGCCGAGCACGAACCCGAGCAAGAGCCCGAGGAGCGACGTGGCCGAGGCTGAGCCACCCGAGGTAGAGGCCCGAGCAGCACGGCCAGCTTGACGTCGCCCATGCCCATCCCCCTCGGTGAGATGAGGTCGATGACCAGCAGCCCGCCGGCGGCCAGCACCGCACCGACCAGGCGCCTGCCGAGGCGCCCACCGTCGTCACCGAGAGGCCGCCGCTGCAGCCAGGAGCAGCGACGCAGGCGAGGACGTGGGGTAGACGATCCGGTTCGGCACGAGGAAGTGCTCGAGGTCGATGACGGAGATCGCCACCAGGACGGCGAAGAAGAGGAGGTAGCCGGGGAGCGCCCAGCCGGCCCCGAAGCGGAGGGCGGCCACGCGCGAACAGGGCACGCCGTGCCAGCTCCACGAGCGGGTAGCGGACCGGGATCGGCTCGTCGCAGGTGCGGCAGCGACCCTGCAGCAGGAGCCAGGACAGCACGGGGACGTTGTCCCGCTCGGCCAGCTGCGTGGCGCACCCCGGGCAGCGGGACCGCGGGCCGCACCACCGACTGGCGCTGGGGCACCCGGACGATGACGACGTTGAGGAAGGAGCCGACGAGCAGGCCGAGGACGGCGCAGAGCAGCGACGAGCATCGCCGTCACCATCGGCCAGGGTACGGACGCGACGAGGGCGGGCCCGGAGGCCCGCCCTCGAGCAGCGCTGGGATCAGGATCCCACTACCACTTGGCCGCTCCGGTGTTGGCGTCCGTGGCGGCGTAGTCGCCGGTGCAGTTGGCGGCCGTGCTGGTCTCTCCGTAGAAGGTCCCGGCGCCGGTGCCGGTGGCCACGTCACGGATCAGGAAGCACTTGCCCGAATCGGCCATCGTGGCCCCGGCCCACTCGGTGGCGGAAGCAGTGACGCTGACCTCCTTCTGGTCGTCCGACGCCGCGGTCCCGGCCACGTAGGTCAGGCTCGGCTCCACTTCGTCCAGGTTGGCGTCGGTGGCGCCGCTGTAGTCGCCGTCGTCCGTGTACATGGTCTTGGCGGCGGTCAGGCCGTTGCGGAGGCTGGACTGGGCGGCCCGCTCCTGTGCCCGGCCCCGCGCTCCGAGGAACGTCGGGATGGCGATGGCGATGAGGATGGCGATGATGAGCACGACGACCATGAGCTCGATGAGCGTGAAGCCGTCCTCATCATCCTTGGCGAGCCGCTGGCGCAGCACGTTGAGCATGTGAGGTTCCTTCCTGGGCAATGGATGTGTGCGAGCCCAGGCCCGTTCGGCACCCGGTCGCATCCCCCCTACGGCAGGGAAGGGCCCCGAGCTTTAGGACCTCACTGGATCAGGTTGATGATGTTGAACATCGGCATGTAGAGGGCGACGACCATGCCGCCCACGGTCGCCGCCCATGACGACGATGAGCAGCGGCTCGAGCAGCGACGTGAGGGCGTCGACGGTGGCCTCGATCTCCTGGTCGTAGAAGTCGGCGACCCTTTCGAGCATGTCGTCGACGGCGCCCGTCTCCTCGCCGACCGCCAGCATCTGCACGACCATCGGCGGGAACACCGGGTGGGCGGCCAGCGGGGTGGCGATCGACTCGCCGCTCTTGACCGCCTCCTGGGTGTCCTTGACCGCCCTGGCCAGCGACCGTGTTGTCCACGGTCTCGGAGGTGATCTCCAGGGACTCGAGGATGGGGACGCCGGAGCGCAGCAGCACCGACAGGGTGCGGCAGAACCGGGTGATGGCCGTCTTGTGGACCAGCTTGCCGAAGACGGGGATGCGCAGCTTGAGTGTGTCCCACGCAGCCCGGCCCTTGTCCGTGGCCATCCACCGCCGCAGGCCGCCACGCCGCCAGGACCTCGGCGACGATGATGAACGGAGCGAACTTCGTGACGAAGCCCGAGACGGCCAGCAGGAGCCGGGTGGGGAGCGGGAGCTGCCACCGAGCTCGCTGTAGAGCGTCCTCGAACATCGGGACGACGAAGAGCAGCATCGCCGTGACGATGATGATCACGAGGCCGAAGACGGCCACCGGGTAGGTCATGGCCGACTTGATCTTGCGCTTCAGCTCGACCTGCTTCTCGATGGTCGATGCCAGCTACAGGAGCACGCGAGTCGAGCACGCCGCCCGTCTCGCCGGCCTTGACCATGGCCACGTAGAGCCGGCTGAACACCTTGGGGTGCCGGCCCAGGGCCTGGGACAGCGAGGCGCCGCGCTCGACGTCGATGCGCACCGCCTTGGTGGTCTCCCGCAGCTTCTGGTTCTCGGTCTGCTCCTCCAGGATGTGGAGTGCCCGGATGAGCGAGAGGCCGGAGTTGATCATCGTGGCGAACTGGCGGCTGAAGACCGCCACGTCCTTCTGCTTGACCTTGCCGCCGAAGGGCAGCTTGACGTCCTTCTTCAGCGCCGAGGCGTCCGCCCGCTCGATGGCCACGGGCACGTAGCCCATCGACCGGAGCTTGTTGACGACCAGCTCGGAGCTGTCGGCCTCGAGTGAGCCCTCGACGAGCCGGCCCTCGCGGTCCCGGACCCTGTAGGCGAAGGTGGCGGGCACGGCCTAGCGCCCGCTCAGGCGGCGCAGGTCCTCGGCGTTGGCGCAGCGCTCGATGGCGGTCTCGAAGGTGATCTCGTCCGGCCTGCACGTGGCTGGCCAGCGACTGGTCCATGGTCTGCATGCCGTACTTCCCGCCGGCCTGCATGGCCGAGTAGATCTGGTGGGTCTTGCCCTCGCGGATGAGGTTCCGCACCGCCGGGGTGGCGACCAGCACCTCGGCGGCGACCACCCGGCCCCGGCCGTCCGGTCTTCGGCACCAGCTGCTGCGTGACCACCCCCTGGAGGGCCGACGCCAGCTGCACCCGCACCTGCTGCTGCTGGTGGGCGGGGAACACGTCGATGATCCGGTCGATCGACTGCGGGGCGTCCTGGGTGTGGAGGGTCCCGAAGACCAGGTGGCCCGTCTCCGCCGCCGTGAGCGCGGTGTGGATGGTCTCGAGGTCGCGCATCTCGCCCACCAGGATCACGTCGGGGTCCTGGCGGAGGACGTGCTTGAGCGCCTTGGCGAAGGACTGCGTGTCCTCCCCCACCTCCCGCTGGTTGACCACCGCCGTCTTGTGGTGGTGGAGGAACTCGATCGGGTCCTCCACGGTCATGATGTGGACCGGCTTGGTCCGGTTGATGATGTCGACCAGCGACGCCAGGGTCGTCGACTTGCCCGAGCCGGTGGGCCCGGTGACCAGCAGGAGGCCGCGTGGGCAGCTCGGCGAACTGGGAGACGCTGGCGGGGAGGCCCAAGCTGCTCGAGGGGCACGATCTCGTAGGGGATGGCCCGCAGGACCGCACCCACCGAGTCCCGCTGCTGGAAGACGTTGAGGCGGAAGCGGCCGGCGCCGGGGATGGCGTGCGAGGTGTCGAGCTCGAGCTCGGCCTCGAACTTCTCCCGCTGCCTCGAGGTCAGGATGGCGTAGACCATCCGGCGGATCTCCGAGCCGTTCATCATCGGGTACTCGGTGAGCGGCTTGAGCTCGCCGTGCACCCGCACGCACGGCTCGATGCCGGTCGTGAGGTGGAGGTCGGAGCCCCCGAGGTCCAGCTGCCGCTGGAGCAGCTCGTTGATGTGCAGCTCCTCGGGACCGTCGTCCGTCCCAGCCCGACGTCGTGCCCTGCGGCTCGAGGGCCACGTCGAGGGCCACCTCCTCGCTCCGGGCTGCCGCCCACGGTCGCCGTTCCCGTACATGGCGCACGACCACCCGCTGGAGCTCGGAGCGCACGGCCAGGGCGGGCTGGACCGTCCAGCCCGTGGCCTGCTCGATCTCCCGCACGACGGCCGCATCACCGGGGTCGCGCATGGCCACGACGAGGTCGGTGCCGTCCACGTCGATGGCCAGGGCCAGGTGGCGGTGGGCCAGCTCGGCCGGGATCATGCGGTCGATCTCGACCGGCACGACGGCCTGGGTCAGGTCGACGAACCGCTTGCCGACCTGGTCGGCCAGGCCGGCCACCAGGTCCTTCTCCCCGACCATGCCCTCGGCCACGAGGATGGACGCGAGTGGCCGCTTCTCGGCTGCCTCCCGCTGGAGTGCGGCCTCGAGCGCCTCTCGTGACAGCACCTTGCGCTGCACGAGGAACTCGCCCAGGCGCCGTGAGCCGTTCAGCATGGGCCGCCCATCGGCAGTTCCCGTCGGCGTTCCAGTCTCACGGGCGCTCTGCGTCGCTCCCGACCACGACGAGTCCGTGGTCCACGAGGGGCACGAGCACGCGGGACACGGCGTACTGGCTGCGGCCCAGGTCGGCGGCCACCTCCGCTACCGTCTTGCCGGGACCGAGGGCCACCAGCAGCTCCCACTCCTCGCCGGACAGGCGCACGTCGCGCTGCCCCCCGGGGAGGCGGGCCACCGGCCGGGCCCGCAGGTGCACCGAGGGCACCACCCGCAGCACGGCCTCGATGGAGACGAGGTGGGTCCGCGCCTCGGCCAGGACGGCGTCGGTCGGGAAGGTCACCACCGGTCCCACCGGGTGGTGCTCGTCGGGGACGAAGCGCCAGCTGCCCTCCCGCAGGGGCAGCAGCTCGAGCACGGCCCGCAGGAGCTGGCCGTAGAGCACGACCTCGAGCGCCGCCCGCGTCGTCGTCCCCGACCGCACCAGCTCCTCGCCCACCCGGGGCTCGCCCCCGCTGCGGCGGACGGCGTCCTCCCACTGGCCCCGGCCCACCTCACCCCGCTCGGCCAGCACCGCGTCGAGGGGCACCCCCCGCTCGCTGGCCCCGCAGTACAGGGCACCCCCCTCGAGGTGGATCGCCCCCCGTCGCTCGCCGTCGTAGTGCAGGGCGCCGGAGGCGCCGGCGCCGGCTAGGTCGGTCAGCACGTCGGCCGGGGCGCGGTCGGCGAAGGAGCCGGTGTCAGCCGCCACCGTCACGACACCACCCGCAGGATCTCCTCGATGGAGGTCAGGCCGGCGACGATCTGGGCCAGGCCGGCCTGGCGCAGGGTCTGCATCCCCTGGGCTCACCCCCAGGCGCTTGAGCTCCTCGGACGACGCCCGCTCGGCGATGAGCGACGACAGCTCCTCGGTGACCAGCAGCACCTCGTGCAGCGCGAACCGCCCGAGGTACCCCTTCCGCCCGCAGGCGCCACAGCCGACGGGACGGCACAGCACGTCCGGGAGATCCTCGCCCTCGGCGTCCCAGTCGACGGCGGCGAGCTCCGCCGACGTCGGCGAATAGGGCTCCTTGCACCGGTCGCACAGGCGCCGGGCCAGCCGCTGGGCCACCACGCAGTCGACGGCGCTCGACACCAGGTACGGCTCGAGCCCCATCTCGATCAGCCGCGTCGGCGTCTGGACGGCGCTGTTGGTGTGGAGCGTCGACAGGACGAGGTGGCCGGTGATGGCCGCCTCCATGGCGATGGCCGCCGTCTCCCGGTCACGGATCTCGCCCACGAGGACGATGTCCGGGTCCGACCGCAGGATCGATCGCAGAGCGGCGGCGAACGTCAGGCCCGCCTTGCTGTTGACCTGGACCTGGTTGATGTCGGGCAGCCGGTACTCGACCGGGTCCTCGACGGTGATGATGTTCTTGGCCGGGTCGTTGAGCTGGTTGAGGGTGGCGTAGAGGGTGGTCGACTTGCCCGATCCGGTGGGACCGGTGACCAGGATGGTCCCGTAGGGCTTGTGGAACGCCGTCTCGTAGCGGGCCATCGTCCCCGGCAGGAACCCGAGGTCGGCCAGGTCGAGCATGGCCGTGCCCTTGTCGAGGATCCGCAGGACCACCTTCTCGCCGAACACGGTGGGCAGGGTCGCCACCCGGAGGTCCACCTGGCGGCCGGAGAGCTGCACGGAGACCCGGCCGTCCTGCGGCGACCGGCGCTCGGCGATGTCGAGGTCGGCCATGATCTTCAGCCGGCTGATCAGCCCGTTCTGCACCCTTTTGGGCGTTCGCATGACCTCGTGGAGGACGCCGTCCACGCGGTAGCGGATGCGCACGTCCCGCTCGGCCGGCTCGATGTGGATGTCGGAGGCGCGGTCCTGCACGGCCTGGCGGATCAGCAGGTTGACCAGCCGGACGACGGGGGCGTCCTCGGTCACCTCCCGCAGCTGCGCCAGGTCCTCGTCCTCCTCGCTCGTGTCGAGGGCGAGCGAGGTGGTCTCCTCCACGTCGGCGTCGACGCGGTGGCTGCGGTCGATGGCGGAGGTGATGCAGGCCGGCGTGGACACCACCACCCGGACGTCGGCCCTGGTGATGGACCGGATGTCGTCGATGGCCACGACGTTCGAGGGGTCGGCCATGGCCACGACCAGGTCGTCGCCGTCCCACGACGACGGGCAGCGCCGTGTAGCGCCGGGCCATGACGTCGGAGATCACGCTGGTGGCGGTCGGGTCGAGGGGGTACTCGTCGAGGTCCACGTACTCGAGCCCGGACGGCCTCGGCCACGACCTGGGCCAGGTCGGTCTCGCTCAGCGCCTGCTCGCTCGAGCAGGAGGCGCCCGAGCGGGCGGCCGGTCCTGCCCTGCTCGGCGCGCGCGTCGTCGAGCTGGTCGGGGGAGACCAGCCCGCGCTCGAGCAGGAGGTTGCCGAGCTGTTGGCGCGCCACGAACGCCCATCGGCAGCCGCAACGGCCGGGTGTTCAGGCGGTTCCCGCGTCGCCGATGTCGATCGGCGGGCCAGTTCGGCCACCAGCGCCGCCGACATGGCCTCCAGCGGGGGGTCCTCCCCCGTCCACAGGCGGAACGGAGAGGGCGGCCTGGTGGAGCAGCATGCCGAGGCCGTTGGCGGTGGTCGCCCCGGCCGCCCGGGCCGACTCGAGCAGCGGGGTCCACGGGGGGTCGTAGACGAGGTCGACCACGAGCTGGCCCGGGACCGAGGCGGGACGGGTCCAGCGGCGGGCCCGGGGTCGTGGCCCGCCATCCCCACCGGGGTGGCGTCGACGATCAGCTCGGCGTCGTCGGCGACGTCGAGGGTCCCCACCGCACCCACGGGGCCGGCCAGGGCGGCCACGGCCGCGCCCGCCTCCGCGCGGCGGGCGGCCACCACCACCGAGGCGGCCCCGGCCCCGGCCAGGGCGTGGACGACGGCCCGGGCGGCGCCGCCCGACCCGAGCACGAGGCAGCGCCGCCCTGCCGGGTCGAAGCCCTCGTCGGCCCGCAGCGCGGCGATCAGCCCGGCTCCGTCGGTGCTCTCCCCCACCAGCTCCGTGCCCACCCAGACCACGGTGTTGACCGACCGCAGCGCCTCCGCCGACGGGGCCAGGCCGGTCGACGGCGTCGGCCACCTCCCCCTTCAGGGGCATCGTCACGTTCAACCCCTCGAGGCGCGAGCGCCCGCATGGCGTCGAGGGCGGCGGCGCCCGAGCCGGCCCGGACGGGGAATGCGACGAAGGCCCAGTCGAGCCCGAGCGCGGCGAAGGCGGCGTTGTGCAGCAGGGGCGACAGCGAGTGGCGGACGGGATCGCCGATCACCCCGGCGATGCGCGTGGTGCCCCCGAGCATCGCCTAGGGGATCAGGCCGTTGCGGCGGGCGGCGGCCACGTTGCTCTGGAACTCCTCGTACGACTCGGAGAAGGCGTGGTTGCCCTCCTCGTCGGCCAGGACGTAGTACAGCCAGGGCCCGGGTTCGGGGTTGATGGCCGCCTCGAGCGAGGCGCGGCCGGGCAGGCCGATGGGCGTCGGCGGGAGGCCGGCGTTGACCCGGGTGTTGTACGGGGACTCGACCGCCAGGTCGCTCCGGGTCAGGCTGCCGCCCCGTCGCTGGAGGGCGTAGTAGACGGTGGCGTCGATCCCGAGCGGGATGCCCTGCTCCAGGCGGTTGTAGATGACGCGGCTGATCTTGGCCCGGTCGCCGTCCACCTTGGCCTCGGCCTCGATGAGCGACGCCACGATCAGCACCTCGTAGGGCTCGCGCCCGACGCGGGCGGCGGCGTCGGCGTAGCCGAGATCGGTGGCCATCGTGTCCAGGGTGCTCACCATGCGGGCCAGCACCGCCTGCTCGTCCTCGTTCTCGTCGACCCGGTAGGTGTCGGGGAAGAGCAGCCCCTCGAGGCTGGTCCCGTCCTGCGGCTGGTACAGCGAGCGCACGACGCCGCTCTCCACCTCGGCGGTGAAGGCGGCGGCGTCGAAGCCGGGGACCTCGGCCACGATCTCGTCCACGTCGGACACCCACTTGCCCTCGGGCACCGTCACGTCCGTGAAGGCGAGGCGGGGGCCCTCCTCGAGGGCGGTCCGGACGTCGCCCATCGACGAGTTGCGCCGCAGCCGGTAGCTCCCCGCCTGGAACGGGCCGCCGCCGCGGACCCGGAGGTAGTAGCGGAAGATGCGGGCGTCGCTGACCACGCCCTCGTCGGCCAGCAGCTCGGCCACGTCGGCGGTGGTGGCGCCCCGGTCGACGGTCACCGAGACCCGTTGACCCGGCCCGCCCGGGGGGTCGATCCGTCGTTGGACCCAGACCGCGGCCACCCCGGCGGCCATGACCCCCACGACGAGGACCAGCGCGAGGACGATGGGCCAGCGCCGCCCCCGGTCCGGCCGCCGCCGTCGCGGGCGCCGTCGCCGCGGACCGCCGCCCCGGGCCGGGGCGTCGACCTCGGGTTCGGCGGTGTCGTCCTCCCGGTCGAAGAACAGGTCGGCCACCGTCAGCCCTCCCCGCCGGCCCGCGTGGCGAACCACGACTCGAGGAGCACGGCGGCGGCGGCCGAGTCGATGGACGACCGGCGCTCCCGGCTCCGGACGCCCGCCCCGGCGAGCGCCCGGTCGGCGGCCACGGTGGTCAGGCGCTCGTCGTGGGTCTCGATGGGCACCGCGATCGACGCCCGCAGCTCGTCGACCTCGGCCAGGGCGGCCCGGGCGGCGGGTCCCAGCGAGCCGTCCAGGCTGCGGGGCAGGCCCACCACCACGACGTCGACCTCCTCGTCGGCCACCAGCGCCGCCAGCCGGCGGTGGTCCTCGGCCCGGCCGCCCGCGCCCCTCGGGGCCCGCAGCAGCGCCTCCCGGGGGAAGGCGAGGCCGGGGCCGTCGTCGCCGACCGCCACGCCGACGCGGCGCGACCCGAGGTCGAGGGCCAACGCCCTCATCTGCGACCCCTCACCCGGTGCCGGTGGGGAGGCCGGCCGCAGCCCGGGCCAGGTCGAGGGCGGCGTCGATGTGCTCGGGGAAGCGGCCGCCGCCCTGGGCCAGCAGGGGATCCTTCGGGGCCCCGCCGCCGACCGCCTTGGCGGCGTCGGCCAGCAGGACCGAGGCGTCGAGGCCGCTGTCGCGCCGGACGGCGGCGATCAGGGTCACGCCGCCGTTCGCCGGGCGCGCCGGCGAGCGACCACGCCGCGGACGCCGGGCTGGTCGCGGACGGCCGTGGCCAGGTCCTTCAGCTCGGGCGGCGGCACCCCGTCGCGGCGGGCCACGACCACGCCGTCGACGGCGTCGGCGGCCAGCGTCGCCGCGCCCGCGGTCGGCCGCCGAGCGCCGCAGGCCCTCGACCTCCTTGCGCAGGAAGCGCACCTGCTCGAGCGAGCGCTCGAGGCCGTCGAGCAGCTCGTCCGGGCGGACGCCGAGGGCGCGAGCCGCCTCGGTCAGGGTGCGGGCGTCGCGCCGCAGGCGCTCGAGGGTGCCCGGTCCCCGTGGTGGCCGCGATGCGGCGCACGTTGGCGCCGATGGAGCCCTCGCTGGTGATGCCGATGGGGCCGATCTCGCCGAGCGCCCGCACGTGGGTGCCGCCGCACAGCTCGAGCGAGCGGCGGCCGGCCTCGACCACCCGGACGATCTCGCCGTACTTGTCGCCGAAGAAGGCCATGGCCCCGATCTCCTCGGCGTGCTCGCGGGTGGTCTCGTACGTGCGCACGGTCTCGTTGGCCAGCACCTCGGCGTTGGCCATGTCCTCGACGGCGGCCAGCTCCTCGGGCGTGGGCTGGCCGTAGTGGCTGAAGTCGAAGCGCAGGTGGTCGGGCGCGACGAGCGAGCCCTGCTGGTGGACGTGGTCGCCGAGCACCTCCCGCAGGGCCCAGTGCAGCAGGTGGGTGCCCGTGTGGTTGCGCTTCACGTAGTCCCGCCGGTCGCGCGTCGATGGCGGCGTGGGCCTCCTGGCCGACGACGACCTCCCCGTCGACCACCCGGGCCACGTGGCGGTGCAGCCCCGGGAGGGCGTAGGTGGCGTCCACCACCTCGAGGCGGCCCGTGGGGGTGACGATGGCGCCGGTGTCGCCCACCTGCCCGCCGGACTCGGCGTAGAACGGCGTGCGGTCGAGGAACACCTCGACGGTGCCGTCGGGGCGCGGCGAGCGCGGCCAGGACGCGGCTGTCCGTCTCGCCCTCCGCGTAGCCGACGAACTCCGTGGTCCCGAACTGGTCGAGCACCTCCCGGTAGGCCTCGTCGCCCTCCCCGCCCGAACCGGCGGTGCGGCCGGCGCGGCCCCGCTGGCGCTGCTCGGCCATGGCCGCCTCGAAGCCGGCGACGTCCACCTCGACGCCCCGCTCGGCCGCCACCTCGGAGGTGACCTCGAGCGGGAAGCCGAAGGTGTCGTGGAGCTTGAACGCGACGTCGCCCGGCAGGGCACCGCCGTCCAGCCCCTCGAGGGCCTCGTCGAGCAGGGCCGAGCCGCTGGCCAGCGTGCGCCGGAAGCGGTCCTCCTCCCGCTCGACGACCATGGCCACGAAGTCGCCGTTGCGCTGGAGCTCCGGGTAGGCGCCGCCCATCACGTCGATGACCTTGGCGACCAGCGCCGGCGTGGCCGGTCGCTCGACCCCGAGCCGGTGGGCGTAGCGCACGGCCCGACGGATGACGCGCCGCAGCACGTAGCCCCGGTCGTCGTTGCTGGGCACGACCCCGTCGACGACGAGGAAGGCCATGGTCCGGGCGTGGTCGGCCAGGATGCGGAGGGCGACGTCCGTCTGGTCGTCGGTCCCCGAGCCGCCGCCCGGTGACGGCCTGGGCCTCGTCCACCAGGGCGCCCAGCACGTCGGTCTCGAACACCGAGCGACGTCCCGTCCAGCAACATGAGCCAGCGCTCGAGGCCGAGACCGGTGTCGATGCCCTTGCGCGGGAGGTCGGACAGGCTCCGGTCGGGGTGGCGGTAGTACTGGGGGAAGACCAGGTTCCAGAACTCGACGTAGCGGTCGCCGCCGCCGTGGGCCGGACCCCCCGCCTCGCCCCACTCGGGCCCGCAGTCGAGGTGGATCTCCGAGCTGGGCCCGCAGGGCCCCGTCTCCCCCATCTCCCAGAAGTTCTCGGCCCCGAGGCGCTGGATGCGCTCCATGGGCACGCCCACCGACTCGTGCCAGATGGCCTCGGCCTCGTCGTCGTCGTCGTGCACGGTCACCCAGAGGCGGTCGCCGTCGAAGCCGACCACCTCGGTGGTGAGCTCCCACGCCAGCGAGATGGCCTCGTCCTTGAAGTAGTCGCCGAAGCTGAAGTTGCCGAGCATCTCGAAGAAGGTGAGGTGCCGGCGCGTGCGGCCCAGCTCGGAGATGTCGTTGTGCTTGCCCGACAGGCGCACGCACTTCTGCACCGAGGTCGCCCGCGGGTACGGGGCGGCCTCCTCACCCAGGAAGTAGGGGACGAACTGCATCATCCCCGAGTTGGTGAACAGCGGCGCCGTGGGGTGCGTCGGGATGAGCCCGGCCGAGGGCACGACCGTGTGGCCCCGCTCCTCGAAGAAGCGGAGGAAGGTCCGCCGCAGCTCGTCGGCTCGCACCGGTCCAGGCTAACGGGCGGGTGTGAGGGGTCTCGGGCCGACGTCGGCGCGCCCGTCGCCCAGGGCGAGGCGGGACGACCGGGCCGACGACCTCGTCGAGCGCAGCGCCTCCTCCCGCTCCCGCATGGCCACCCGGCCCTCGGAGACGGCGGCCCGCACGTCGGTCTCGAGCGCGGGCCGACCACCGCCGTCGGGCGGTAGCGGTCGACGGTCCGGCGCACCGCCCGCATGAGCCAGAAGGAGGAGCCGAAGCCGAAGCCCGCCCCGGTGCACAGCCAGAACAGCCGCTTGAACACGATCGGCCTCTCTCAGGTCTTCCGGAAGGAGCGGACGGCCCGGGCCGTGCCCGACGCGAACGCGGCCGCCTTGATGACCGGGTCGGACAGGGCCACGGCGACGAGACGGGGCGTCGGCCGGGCGCCGTCGGCGGGACCGGCCGCGGGCTCGACCACCGACGCCTCCAGGCGCTCGGTCGGCGCCGTGGTGTGGATCACCCGCACGCGGCTCGCGGCGCAGCTCCTCGACGTGGTGCTGGAGGCTGGTGAGGGCCCGCGTCACCGAGACCAGCCACACCACCAGCAGCCCCGTGGTCGCGACGCCCGGTCACGGCCGCCACCACGGCGGCCACCTCGCCGGCGTTCATCGACCGACCTCCCCACCGTCGTCGTCGTGTCCGCCGCCCTCGTGCGCGCCGTCGTCCGCCGTGCCGGGCGCGCCCGCCCGCCCGCCCCTGGCTGCCATCCGCCCTGCGACCTCCTGTTCGGCCCCGTGGTGGGAGGGCTCGTAGTAGGTCCGCCCCGCCACCTCCGGCGGCCGGTGCTCCTGCGGCACCCACCCCCTCGGGTCGTCGTGAGGATAGTCGTAGCCCCTGCCGTGGCCGAGGGCCTTGGCGCCCTCGGTAGTGGCGCGTCCCGCAGGTGGGCCGGCACCTCGCCGGCCGGGCGGTCGACGCACGTCGGCCTGGGCCCGCCAGAGCGCCGACGCCGCCCGGTTCGACTTGGGGGCGGTGGCCAGGTGGACCACGGCCTGGGCCAGGTTGAGCGAGGCCTCCGGCAGGCCCACGAACTCGACCGCCCGGGCGGCGGCGTCGGCCACCAGCAGGCCGGTGGGGTCGGCCATGCCCACGTCCTCGGAGGCGAGGATCACCAGGCGGCGGGCGATGAAGCGGGCGTCCTCGCCCGCGGCCAGCATCCGGGCCAGCCAGTACAGCCCGGCGTCGGGGTCGCTGCCCCGGATGCTCTTGATGAAGGCGGAGACGATGTCGTAGTGCTCGTCCCGGCTGTAGCGCAGCGCCCGGGCGTCGAGGGCGGCCTCGGCCTCGGCCAGGGTCACGTGGGGCGGCGTCCCCGCCGCCCCGGCCAGGGCCACGGCCACCTCCAGCGCCCCGAGGGCGGCCCGGCCGTCGCCCCCGGCCCGGTCGGCCAGGTGGCGCAAGGCCTCGTCCTCGGCGGTCGCCTCCTCGGCCTCGAGCCCCCGCTGCAGGAGCTCCATGACGTCGGCCGGGGTGAGGGGGTGCAGGCGGAACAGGGTCGAGCGGCTGAGCAGCGGGGGGTTGACCTCGAAGTACGGGTTCTCGGTGGTGGCCCCGATCAGGGTGAGGGTCCCGTCCTCCACGGCGGGGAGCAGGGCGTCCTGCTGGGCCTTGTTGAAGCGGTGGACCTCGTCGAGGAAGAGGATGGTGCCGGTGCCCTGCTGGCCGAGGCGGGCCCGGGCCCGCTCGAGGACCTCCCGCACGTCCTTCACGCCCGAGCTCACCGCCGACAGCGGCTCGAAGGCCCGGCTCGTGGCCCCCGCCACCACCCGGGCCAGGGTGGTCTTGCCCGTGCCCGGCGGCCCCCACAGGACCACCGACGAGAGCCGGTCCGACTCGATGAGGCGGCGCAGCGGCCGGTCCGGCCCCAGCAGGTGCGACTGGCCGACCACCTCGTCGAGGGTCCGGGGCCGCAGGCGGGCGGCCAGGGGCGCCGACCGGGAGAGGTGCTCGTCGACGGCGGCCGTGAAGAGGTCGTCGGACCCCTTGCCCCCCGCCGACCGAGCCACGGCGGCCGACCGTACCGGAGCGATCGGGTCAGGCCCCGGGGGGGCCAGGCACCTCAGCGGCCGGCTCGGCGAGGCGCTCCACGAACCCCCGTCGGGTCATCTCGAAGGTGGCCAGGACCTCGCCGAAGAAGGCCGACGCCGCCATCGTGCGGTCCTCGAGGTCAGCGGGGCCGTCGGACCCCTTGAGCTCCCGGAGCAGCGCGGCGTGGTGCATGGCGCTCAGGTCGAGGAGGCTCAGGCCCCTGGTCACGGCCGACCGGCCGATCTCGTAGGCCACGGCGAGGCCGCTCTCGCCGGGTCGGGACAGGTAGCGGCTGAATGCGGCGTCGTACTCGGGGACGAAGCGGGCCCGGAGGTCATCCGTCATCGCGCAGCACCCCCATCGAGGACCGGCCCACCCGGCCGCCGCTCGTGAGCTCCTCCAGGAGCTCGAGGCCCTCCTCCAGGTCGAGGGCGGTGTGGATCTCCAGGTCGGTGCCGAGCTGGACCATGGCGAAGGCGACGTCCGGCTGGATCCCGACGATGACCGTCTCGGCCCCGCGCAAGCGGGCCATGTGGGCCAGGTTGCGCAGGCAGCGGCTCCCGAAGGAGTCGAGGACGTCGAGGGCAGCGACGTCGATGATGATCCCCCGCGACCGCTCGTCGCCGATGCGGGCCACCACATCGTGCTGGAAGCGCACCATCTCCTCGTCGTCGAGCGCCGTGTGGATCGACGCGATGAGGAAGTCGCCCTGACGGAGGACCGAGACCAGCATGCTGAGGGTCGAGCCCGCCTACGCCGGCTCTTCGCGGGTGACCCTGAACCCGAGGTAGCGCTCGGCCTCCTCGATGCCGCCCTGCAGGTCGCCGATGGTGTTCATCTTGCCGAGGTCCACCCCGATGGTGACCAGCGTCTGCGCGATCTCCGAGGACAGCCCCGTGATGATGACGCTCGCACCCATGAGCCGGGAGGCGTCGACGGTCTGCACCAGGTGGTTGGCCACCGACTCGTCGATCTCGGGCACGCCGGTGATGTCGAAGACGACCACCTTGGCCCGGTGCGTGCGGATGCCCCGGAGCAGTTGGTCGGTCAGCTGCGTCGCCCGCTGGCTGTCCAGCACCCCGATGATCGGCAGGATCAGCAGGCGCTCGCGCACCTGGAGGACGGGGGTCGACAGCTCGAGGATGGCGTCCTGCTGCTGGCGGATGACCCGCTCGCGCTCCTCCACGAAGCTGACCGCCACCGTGTTGGCGATGCGGTTGGCCGCGGGCTCGTAGGCGTCGAGCACCCGGCTGAGGAGGGCGAAGTCCTCCTGGTACTTCTCGAAGAGGGAGCGGGCCAGGACATCCCGCAGCAGGAGGACGATCTCCACCACCTCGTGGGTCTCGACGCCCCGCGGGATGATGCGCTCGGACAGGTCCCTGGCGTAGTGCTGGAGCGCAGACGACGCTGCCGGTCTCGAGGACCTCGACGTAGTTGTCGTACACCGACGTGGTCTCCGCGGAGACCTCGTGGGACGTCATCGCGGTCAGGAGGTGGGCCTCGGCGATGCGCCGCCCCCACTCCTCCCGCAGCTCCGTGCGGTGCTCGCGGAGGTGCGAGACGAGTGCGGGCAGGAGCTGCGCCTCCTCCACCGCCGCGTATCCCGTCCGGGTCCTTGCTGCTTGGTCCCCCTCATCCCGTCCCCCTTCACGTCGATCGCCTCGCCCGTGTCCGTCGCTGGTCCCCTCATGTGCGCCACTTGGTCATCACCAGTGTGGTCCCCTTCTCCACCTCGGAGCTGATGTCGAACTCGTCCATGAGCCGGCGGCAGCCGGGCAGGCCGAGGCCCATCCCGCCGTAGCTGCTGTAGCCGTCGCGCAGCGCCTCGTCGAGATCGGCGATGCCCGGACCGGCATCACGGGCCACCACCGTGACCCCCTGGCCCCCGGCCCGCTCCACCGGGCTGATGACGATCTCGCCCCGCTTCGCGAACTGGACGATGTTGCGGGCGATCTCGGACACGGCGGTAGCGACGAGCGTGGCGTCGGTCGCCGCGAACCCCGCCGCGATCGCCACCTCGCGGGCCCGTTGGCGGGCGGCCACCACATCGGCGTCCCGCGCCACCACCACCCGCACCTCGCCCGGCCGCTCCTCCTGGCGGCGGTCGAGCAGCGGGCCGCTCAGGTGCCCGCAGAAGTCGCACTCGAGGAGGTGGTAGCCGACGTCGAGCTCGCGCTGGCGCCGACCTTCTCCGGTCGACAGCGCCATCAGGACGGGTCGGCAGCGGTCGGTCGGCGGCTCACGCCCGTCGACGTGCAGCAGGTACTCCACCCGGAGCTTGGCCCGGGCCCGGCTGAGCTGGGCGGCGACCGCGCCCGGCGTCGTGTCCCACCGCAGGGCGAGCGCGGCGGTCTCCTGACCCTCCACCTCGTGCGCCAGCAACCCCTCCCGCTCACGGTCCGACAGGCGGGCCAGGGCGGCCGACACCGCCTCGTTCTCCTCCTGCAGGACGAGGTCGTCCTCGGGGCTCGGCGGCTGCCTGTTGTCGACGAGCCGGTGGGCGTGGCGCCGTGACGTGTCGTCGCGGCGCCAGTGCGTCGTGACGAGGTTGCGGGCCGTCACGATGGCGTAGGGGCCCACGGCGGAGGCGTCCAGTGAAGGGCGCGACGCCATGAGCTTGGCCAGCGTCTCCTGGACGACGTCCTCGACGAGGTGGGGGTCGCTCAGCCGTGCGCCCGCCACCCGGCGGACGATGGTGGTCACCTCGGCCAGCTCCCCGCCGGGCGCCGGAGAGGTCCGGTGCCCGTCGAGCTCTGCCGCGTGGTCGAGGCCGACATCCGGGGAGGGCCGCGCCCCGACCGACGAGTGACGACGTCGCACGGTACCCCCCTCCTCGATCGCGGCCCGGACCGGGCCCCTTCCTACCCCGTCCGTCATGGATGAGCCCCATAGGCGTTCCAGTCGGTGAGGACGGCGATCGGCCGTCCCGCCGCACCCAACAGATCACCGTCGCCCGGCAGCCCCCGTAGGGCTCCGGTCGACGGCAGTTCGCCGAGGGGCCTCCTGGGGGCTGCCACCTCTCTCCCGCGGGTGGCCCGCCTGCCTCCGGGAGGCCCCCGGCGATACATCGTGCGCCCTCACCTGGCGCATCGTCGAGGGCGGTCGCGCACGGCGCCCGGCCGACCTCGGTCATCGCCGGCGGGTCTCCCGGCGACCACCACCACTCGCCCGGTGGTGCGCCGCCGGGAGGCCCCCGGCGATCCTCGGCGCTCACCCCGCCCGCCGCAGCAGGAGGGACCGCACGTCCCGGACGAGGTCGGCCGCCGGGGTGCGGGCGGTGACGTGGACGAGGCGCCACCCGGCGGCCACGAGGAGCCGGGCCCGCTCCCGGTCGCCGTGGAAGGCCTCGAAGGTGCCGTGGGCGTCCCAGCCGTCGAACTCGATCCCCACCCGGCCCTCCGGGTAGGCGAGGTCGAGGAAGAAGGTGCGCCCGGCCACCGCCACCCGGTGCTGGTGGACCGGCGGCGCCAGCCCGCCCGCCACGAGCACCCGCCGCACCTGGAGCTCGCGGTCGCTCCCCCCGGGGTCGTGCCCACCAGCCCGCTCGGCCAGCACCCGGGCCATGGCCGCCTGGGGTCGCCGACCACCGGGGACGCGGGCGTGGCACCTGGCCAGGTCGGGCAGGCGGACGAGGCGCCGCCGCAGCGCATCGTCCACGACCAGGCCGAGCTGGCTGATCCCCACCCGGTTGCTGCAGTCGACGAGGGTCCTGGCCGGCGTCGTGACCGGGACGCCGCGCAGCCGGTGGACCTCCGCGGCGAGGAGCGGGCCGTACCGGTGCTGCTGCACCCCCTCGACCCGGACCCGGCGGCCGGGCGGCGTGGTCACCTCGATCACCTCGGGCTCGGGCAGTCGAAGGCGCCACAGCCGGGCGGCGCTGAGGTGGGACGCCACCGCCTCGGGCCCGGCGGCGAGGCACGCGGCCATGACCGCCTGCTCCTCGGTCGGCGGCGTCCCCAGCACCTGGAACACCCCTCGCCGGGCCGCAGTCCAGCGACCGCTGCGCAACCGGCCGTCGATCTGGTGGTCGGTCATGCCGGACGCCTTCGCTTGCCCCCGTGTCAGCAGCCCGTGCTGCTGCGCTGCCCGACCCAACACCGCCCGCTCGCCCTCCATGACGGCCATCTTCCACGCGCCCTATGACACTTCAGCCCCTTCTGGACACTTCACCCGCCTATGACGGGACAAGTGTCCAGAACCGGGGTGTGGGGGGCGGGCCCGGGGCGTCAGGCGCCGCGGGGTGGGCGGGGCTGGAGGCCGACGTTGGCGAGGGCGGCGGGGTCGGCCGGGGTGGGGGCGCCGGTGAGGGGGTCGGCGCCGGACTGGGTCTTGGGGAAGGCGATGACCTCCCGGATGTTCTCCTCGCCGGCGAGGATGGCGACGAAGCGGTCGACGCCGACGGCGAAGCCGCCGTGGGGCGGGGCCCCGTAGCGGAAGGCGCCGAGGAGGAACCCGAAGCGCTCCTCGGCCTCGGCCGGCGTCATGCCCATGGCCGCGAACACCCGGCCCTGGATGTCGGCGTCGTGGATCCGGATGGAGCCCGAGCCCAGCTCGGCCCCGTTCAGCACCAGGTCGTACGCCTGCGAGCGCACCTCCAACGGCGACGTCTCCAGCAGGTCCAGGTCGTCGGGGTGGGGCATCGTGAACGGGTGGTGGGCGGCGAGCGGCCGCCCCGCGTCGTCGAGCCCCTCGAACAGGGGGAACTCGGTGACCCACAGGTAGCGGAACCCGCCCTCGTCGACCGGCGGGCGCAGCAGGTCGGTCCGCAGCGTGCCGAGCACGTCACGCACCACCGGCCGCTCGTCGGCCACCAGCAGGAGCAGGTCCCCCGCCTCGCCCGCGAGCAGCTTCACCACCGACCCCTGCTCCTCCTCCGAGAGGAACTTGGCCACCGGCGAGTCGAGCTCGCCCTCCGCCTGGACCCGCAGCCACACCAGGCCCTTGGCCCCGAGCGCCTTGGCCCGGTCGGTGAGCCGGTCGAGCGCCGCCCGCCCGAGGTCGCCCCGACCGGGCACCCGCAGGCCCTTCACGCACGCGGCCGAGGCGAAGGCCCGGAACGACGTCCCCGCGAACGCGTCGGTCAGCTCCACGAGCTCGGACCCGAACCGCTGGTCGGGCTTGTCCGAGCCGTAGCGCTCCATGGCCTCGAGCCACGTCATCGACGGCACCGGACCGGGCCGCTCGCCGGTGACGGCCTCGGCGGCGTCGAGCACGGCCTCGGACACGAAGGCGAGGACGTCGTCCTCGCTCACGAAGCTGGCCTCGAGGTCGAGCTGCCCGAACTCGAACTGGCGATCGGCCCGGAGGTCCTCGTCCCGCAGGCAGCGGGCGATCTGGTAGTAGCGGTCGAGGCCGCCCACCATCAGCAGCTGCTTGGCCAGCTGGGGGCTCTGCGGCAGCGCGTAGACGCTGCCCGGCTGGAGGCGCGACGGCACCAGGAACTCGCGCGACCCCTCGGGCGTCGGCGTCCACAGCAGCGGGGTCTCCACCTCGACGAAGCCCTGCCGGTCCATGGCCGCCCGCAGCGCCTGCATGACCGTGGCCCGGGTGCGCAGGTTGCGCTGCATGCGCTCCCGACGCAGGTCCACGTAGCGGTACCGCAGGCGGATGGCCTCGTCGGCCTCGATCCGGCCGGTCAGGGGGAAGGGCGGGGGCTCGGCCCGGTTCAGCACCTCGACCGTGCAGTCCCCCACCTCCACCTCACCGGTGGCCAGCTCGGGGTTGGCCGTGCCCTCCGGCCGCACCCGCACCGTGCCGCGTGATGCGCACGACCCACTCGGCCCGCAGGTCGTGCGCGCCGTCGACGACGCACTGCACCACGCCCGCCGTGTCGCGCAGGTCGAGGAAGGCGAGGTGCTCGCCGTGCTCGCGGCGACGGGCCACCCACCCGCACAGCGAGACCTCCCGGCCGGCGTCCTCGGGACGGAGGTCGCCGCACCGGTCCGTGCGCAGCGCCGTCGGCTCAGCCATCGAGCAGCCTCCGCACGTGGGCGACGACGTCGCTCCGGTCGACGAGGTCCGTCCGGTCGCCGTCGAGCGCCTGGACCTTCACCTTCCCCGAGGTCCGCTCCTCGGTCCCGATCGACCACGGCCAGCCGCGCCCCCGACCGGTCGGCGGCTCGGAACTGCGCCTTCATGGACCGGCCGTCGAAGGCGCGGTCGCAGGCCACGCCGAGCCGCCGCAGCTCGGCGGTCAGGTCGCGCGCCTCCTCGCCGCCGGTGGTGTCCACCACGAACACCTGCACCGGCGACGGCGGCACCGGGAACACGCCCTCGGCGTCGCAGGCCAGCAGCACCCGCTCGACCCCGGTCCCGAAGCCGATGCCCGGCGTGGGCGGGCCGCCGAGCAGCTCGACCAGCCCGTCGTAGCGGCCCCCGCCGCCGATGCCGTTCTGGGCCGACTCGAGCGCCGACGCCTGCACCTCGAACGTGGTGCGCGTGTAGTAGTCGAGCCCCCGCACGAGGCGGGTCTCGATGGCGAACGGGATGCCGAGCGCGCCGAGGCCGTCCTGGACCCGCTCGAAGTGCTCGGCGCACGCGCTCGCAGAGCGCGTCGACCATGCGGGGGGCGTTGCGGGTCGCCTCCCGGCACTTCTCCCGCTTGCAGTCGAGGACCCGCAGGGGGTTCTCGGCCCACCGGGTCCTGTGCTCGTCGCACAGCGACTCCCGACGCGCCTCGAGGTAGGTGCGCAACGTGTCCAGGTAGGCCGGGCGGCACGACGGGGTCGCCGAGGGAGTTGATGAGGAGGAGAGCCGCGCTGCAGGCCGAGGCCGGTGTAGAGGTCCCACTGGAGGGAGATGACCTCGACGTCGACGTCGGCGTCCGGGGTGCCGAGCACCTCGACGCCGAGCTGGAGGTGCTGGCGGTAGCGCCCGGCCTGGGGCCGCTCGTAGCGGAAGGCGGGCGCCACGTACCACGTCTTCCAGGGCAGCGGTGGCCGGTGCTCGACCCACGCCCGCACGACCGGGGCCGTGCCCTCGGGGCGCAGCGCGAGGCGGCGCCCGCCCTTGTCCTCGAAGTCGTACATCTCCTTGCGGACGACGTCGGTGCCCTCGCCGATCCGGCTGAAGACGCCCACGTCCTCGAACAGCGGCGTCGCCACCATGCCGTAGCCGGCCCGCTCAACGAGCGTGGCGAAGCGCGCCACGAGGGCCTCCCATCGGCGCGACTCGGGAGGCAGGACGTCGTTGGTGCCCGTCGGGGCCCGGAAGCGCTCGGGCACGACGACGGAGGCTACCGGCGGGCCGGTGCCGGCCCGGCGGAGTTCAGGACACCTCGGCCAGGAAGTCGAGCAGCAGCCGGTTGATGTCCTCGGCCCGCTCCTGCTGCACCCAGTGGCCGCAGCCGGGGAGGATGTGCGACCCCCGGAGGTCGGGCAGTGTCTCGCCGAAGCGGGCGATGGCGCCCGCCCCCCACACCGTGGGGCCGTCCACCTCGCCGCCGACGAAGAGCGACGGCACCGTGATGGGCCGGCGTGAGAAGGCGGCCAGGTCCTGCCAGTCGCGGTCGACGCACCGGTAGCGGTTCAGCGGGCCGGTGAACCCCGTCCGCTCGAACTCGCCGACGTAGAAGTCGAGGTCGGCCTCGGTCAGCCACCCCGGGAGCTCGTCGGGCTGGGCGAAGCGGTCCTTCAGCTTCCCGCCGGGCCGGACCGTGGCCATCGTCCCGTCCGTGGCGGGCGGGGCGTCGCCCGAGGCGGTGATGTAGAAGCCCCGGAGCCACGAGCGCACGTCCTCCTCGATCTCCGCCTCGGCCCGCCCCGGCTCCTGGAAGTAGGAGATGTAGAACTCCTCGTCGCCGCCGAGCCGGCGGAAGGCGTCCGTCGGCCGGGTCGGGCCGGGGGACGCGTAGGGGACGCTGAGGGTGACCAGCGCCCGGAACCGGTCGGGCCGCAGGAGGGCCGAGGTCCAGGCGATGGGCGAGCCCCAGTCGTGCCCGACGATCGTCGCCGACTCCACGCCGAGGGCGTCGAGCACCCCGACGTCGTCCGCCACCAGCCGGACCAACCGGTACTCGTCGATGGCCGTCGGCTTCGACGAGCGCCCGTAGCCCCGCACGTCGATGGCCACGGCCCGGTAGCCGGCATCGGCCAGGGCCGGCAGCTGGTGCCGGTACGAGTACCAGGACTCGGGGAAGCCGTGGACCAGCAGGACCACCGGCCCCGTGCCCTGCTCGACGAGGTGGATGCGCCCGCCCTCGACGGGGACGATGCGGTGCTCGAGGTCCGTTGCCATGTCGCTCCCCCTCCGGTGGCCGGCGCCGGACCGTACCGTTCCTTGCGCGATCGGGGCTCACCCCTCGAGCCCTTCTGCGCACAGAGTGGATTGGGGGGTCAGTCCCGGCGGCGCACCCCGGCCCGGTCGAGCACGACGTCGAGGACGGCGGCGGCCTGGGGGGCCAGCTCGTCCAGAGGGCGGTTGCGGTGGACGCGCTCGCCGAGGTCGACCTGGGCCAGGCAGCACGGGCCGCAGCGGGCAGCCACGTCGATCAGCAGGCCCACCTCCACGCCGTAGCCGTCGGCGAACGTCACCGCCTCGAGCACCGAGCGCGGCGCGGCGCACTCCCCCGCCAGCGGCTGCGTCACGCCGGCCAGCTCGGGGAACAGGCGGGCGAGCAGCGGCCGGGCCACCAGCTCGGTCACACGACCACCCGGGCCGTCGCTGCCCTCGAGCGGCCGGCGGTAGGTGGCCTTGACGAGGGCGGTGCCCGGCTCGGCCAGCACGGGGCCGAGGAGGCCCACCACGAAGTGGGTGTCGAAGTTGCGGACGTCGGCGTCGAGGAAGACGAGCACGTCGCCGGCGGCATCGTCGACGGCCCGGCGCAGGGCCTGGCCCTTGCCGGGCGGGCCGTCGGCCGGCCCTCGCCGCACCACCCGCGCCCCGGCCGCCTGCGCCTCGGCCGCGGTGGCGTCACGCGAGCCGTCGTCCACGACGAGGACCTCGTCCACGAGCGGCACCGCGTCCACGAGGGACGACACCACCCGCCCGACGATCGACCCGACGGTCGACGCCTCGTCCCGGGCGGGGAGGCACACCGAGATCCGGCGTCCCGCCTTGGCGCCGACCAGCGACTCGGCCCGGAACTGGTGGGCGGCGTAGGTCCGCACGCCCATCGGCGCACTCTATCGCAGGATCGACTGGTTCTAGCGCTGCGCGAGGGCGGCGGCGGGGACGGCGGCCCGCTCCTGCTCCACCCACGCGGCCAGCGCATCGGCCACCCGCTCGAACAGGTGGACCCCGAGCGCCTCCGACGCCCCCGCCGGGGCCTCCGCCGGACCGAGCCGGTCGAGTCGGACCAGCTCCGGGGCGATGGCCAGCATCAGCGCCGTCTCGGCCCGGCCGCCGTGCACCCCCGGGGACGCGGCGCACTCGGCGGCGACCACCGCGTCGAGGGCCCACCAGTGGGCCACGCCGACCCGGGCCTCCGGGGGGAGGTCGCCGCCGGGGTCGACGGCGTCGGCCAGCGCGGCGGCGTTGCCGGGGTGGGCGTTCACGAACAGGAGGCGGCGGAGCCCCGAGGCGGCCGCCCCCACCGCCCACTGGCGGGCCAGGGCCGTCAGCTGCTGCGGGAGGAGCGACAGGGTGCCGGGGAGCACGGGCGCGAGGCCGTCGCCGGAGCCGAGGTCGATGGCCGGGAGCACGGGGGCGCCGCACCGCTCGCTGGCCGCGACGCACACCGCCCTGGCCACGATGCTGTCGGTGCCCGTCGGCAGGTGGTGCCCGTGGTGCTGTGTGGCCCCCACGGGCACGAGGCCGACCTCGTCGTCAGCCAGGTGCTCGAGGTCGGGCCACGACAGCTCCTCCCAGCGCCGCCAGGTCACGGCCTGAACCTAGGGACGGCGCGTTGCCCCCCCGTTCCCGCGACGGCACGGCTCCGTGAACGGCGCCTATCGCCGATCTGACGCGGCGGAGGCCGTCTCCGGGAAGAGCAGGTCGACGAAGCGCTGGGCCGTGGGCCGCGGCTCGTGGTTGGCCAGGCCCGGCTGCTCGTTGGCCTCGATGGCCACGTAGTCGGGCCCGTCGACCGCGGGGACGATGAGGTCGAGCCCGAGCACGGGGATCTCGATGGCGCGGGCGGCGGCCACCGCCACCGTCGCCAGCGCGGGGTGCAGGTCGTCCGTCACGTCGCGGATGGTGCCCCCGGTGTGGAGGTTGGCCGTCCGCCGGACGTGGAGCTCCTCGCCCTCGGGGAGCACCGACTCGAGGGTGAAGCCGGCGGTCCCCACCACCTCACGGGTGGTGGCGTCGAGGGGGACCCACGACGTCCCGCCGGTGGCTTCCGACCGGACCCGGCGCAGCTCGTCGACCAGCCCGGCCACGGTGCGACGCCCGTCGCCCGTGACCGTCGGCGGCTCCCGCACGGAGGCGGCCACCACCTCGTCGCCGATCACCAGGATCCGCAGGTCCGTCCCCGGGCAGCGCTGCTCGAGGAGGACCTCGGGGTGGACAGCGGCGGCGAAGGCCCGGGCGGCGGCCAGGCCGTCGGCGTCGACCACCCCGACCGTCACCCCCGCCCCCGCCTCACCCCGCGCCGGCTTCACGACCAGGTCGCGCCACGTCTCGAGGAAGGCCAGGTCCTCCTCGTCCGAGGTGGCCAGCCGGCCGGGAGGCACCTGGATGCCGGCGGCGGACAGGACGGCGCGCGTGTGGGCCTTGTGGTCGCAGCGCCGGAAGGCGACGGCACTGGTCAGCTCGGAGAGCGACTCGAGGGTGGTCACCCGGCGCCCCCCGTACGACAGGACCAGCTCGCGGCGGTCCGGGTCCACGACCTCGACGGCGATCCCGCGGGCGCGCGCCTCGTCGACGATGATCCGCGAGTAGACGTTCAGCCGGTCGTAGCCGGCGGGCGGCCCCAGGGTCCCCCGCCGCTCAGGCGGCGGCGACGGGCAGGGCGGGCACGTGGTGCGGCCGGGCGGCCTCGTCCACCAGCCAGCGGAAGAGGGCCCGGTGGCGGGGGTCCCCCGGCAGCAGCTCCGGGTGCCACTGGACGCCCAGGAGGCGGACGGGCCCGCGACCCTCGACGGCCTCGATGACGCCGTCCTCGGCCCAGGCCACGGCCTGGAGGTCCACGCCCACGACGTCCACCGCCTGGTGGTGCAGGGTGTTGACCCCGAGCGACTCGGCGCCGACGACGCGTCCCAGCAGGCTGTCGGGGGCGACCCGGACGGCGTGCGCCACCTCGCCCCACTTCTCCTCGACGCGGTGGGGCTGCGATGTCACGTCCGGCAGGTGGGCCACGAGGGTGCCGTCGACGGGCCACGTTGACGACCTGGGCCCCGCGGCAGATGCCGAGCACCGGCACCCCGAGGGTCACGGCGGCGTCGACCAGCGCCAGCTCGTAGGCGTCCCGGCCGGCATCGACGCCGACCAACGTGGCGGTCGGCTCGGCGCCGTAGCGGGCGGGGTCGACGTCGCCCCCGCCGGCCAGCAGGACGCCGTCCAGGCAGGGCAGCACGGCGGCCACCTCGGAGGGGTCGAGCGACGGCAGCACGAAGGGCACCGCCCCCGCCTCGACCACGGCCGTGATGTAGGCGCGCTCGAGCGCCTCGACGAACCGCTCCTCGTGCACCCCCGGGGACGTGGTGATCCCCACGCGCGGGCTTCATGGTCACCCCAACGTACGTTCCCGCCGTTTCAGCCGTGTTTCCCCTCGTCGACGGCTCGGTGACCACCCGCATCACCAGTGCGCCCATCACGTGCGAAACCGGGTCAACCGATCCCGTGCGACTGGAGCCAGAGCTCGAGGATCCCGAGCTCCCACAGCTTGTTGTACCGGAGGGGGGTGAGCTCGGCCGGGTGGCGCAGCAGGTGCTCGACGTGGTCCGGCCGGAAGAGCCCCCGTGCCTTGGCCTCCGGGCTGCACAGGGCGTCGCGCAGGAGCCCGACCGCCTCGCCCTCGAGGTGGACCAGCGGGAGGCACGGGGAAGTAGCCCTTGGGCCGGTCGATGACGTCCGCCGGGAGCACGGCCCGGGCCAGGTCCTTGAGGATGCCCTTGCCGCCCGCCGCCCACCTTCAGCTCGGCGGGGCAGGCCACCGCCAGCTCGACCAGCTCGTGGTCGAGGAAGGGCACCCGGGCCTCCAGGCCCCACGCCATCGTGGTGTTGTCGACCCGCTTCACCGGGTCCTCCACCAGCATCACGGAGGTGTCGATGCGCAGCGCCCGGTCGAGGGGGGTGCCGGCGCCGGGGCCGGCGAAGTGCTCCTCCACGAAGCGGCGGCTGACGTCGTCGGCGGCCAGGTGGGCGGGGTCGACGGCCTCGGCCACGGCGGCGTGGTCCCGGTCGAAGAAGACCGCGGCGTAGTCGTCGACGCCGTCGCCGGCGGCCCCGGCCAGCTTCCCGTACCAGTGGTAGCCGGCGAACACCTCGTCCGCTCCCTGGCCCGACTGCACCACCTTGATGGAGCGGGCCACCTCCTGCGACAGGAGGTAGAAGGCCACCACGTCGTGGCTGACCATCGGCTCGCTCATGGCCGCCACGGTCGGCTCCACGGCCGAGAGCACCTCGGCGTTCGGCACCCGGATGCGGTGGTGGTCGGTGCCGTAGCGGTCGGCCACCAGGTCGGACCACCGGAACTCGTCGCCCTCCTCGCCGCCGGCCGACTCGAAGCCGATGCTGAAGGTGGCCAGCCCGGTCTGGCCCTCCTCGGCCAGCAGGGCCACGATGAGGCTCGAGTCGAGGCCCCCGGAGAGCAGCACGCCGACGGGCACGTCGGCCACGAGCCGACGGCGCACCGCCAGTCGCAGCCGCTCCCCCACGGCCTCCCGCCACCCCTCCGGCGAGGTCGGCCACGACGCCTCGGGGTCCCGGTCGGCCCACGGGTCCCAGTACCGGCTCTCCCGCCGGCGCCCGTCGGGCTCGACCACGAGCATCGTGGCCGGGGGCAGCTTGGTGACCCCGGCGAGGATCGTGCGGGGAGCCGGGACCACCGCGTGGAACGTCAGGTAGTGGTGGAGGCCGATGGGGTCGATGGCCCCGTCGACGCCGCCGCCCGCGACCAGGGCGGGCAGCGTGGAGGCGAACCGGAGCGCCCCCGGTCGCTCGTGGAGGTAGAGGGGCTTGATGCCCAGGCGGTCGCGGGCCAGCACCGCCCGGCCCGAGTCGCGCTCGACGAGGCAGAAGGCGAACATGCCCACCAGGCGGTCGACCACCCCGGTGCCCCAGCGGGCGTACCCCTTGAGGATCACCTCGGTGTCGCTGGTCGAGAAGAACCTGGCGCCCGCGGCCTCCAGCTCGGCCCGCAGCTCCGCGTGGTTGTAGATGCAGCCGTTGAAGACCACGGTCAGCCCCAGCTCGGGGTCGACCATGGGCTGGTCGCCCCGGCGGGACAGGTCGATGATGGCCAGGCGGCGGTGCCCCAGGGCGGCGCCGCCGGAGGCCCACAGGCCGGCGCCGTCGGGACCCCGGCTGGCCACCGCCCCGCTCATGCGGGCGACGGCCTCGACGTCGGCCAGCCGGCCGTCGGAGCGGAGCTCGCCGCTGATGCCGCACACGCCCCGAGCATGGCGCGGGCCGGGCGGCCCCCCGTGAACGGCGCATGAACGCAGCCCCGGCGACCGGGCCCGGACCCGGCGGGTCCTCGTACGGTCGGACCCCGGAGGACGGGAGGACACCACGGACGTCATCACCCTGGGCGTGGAGGAGGAGTTCCTCGTCGTCGACGCCGCCACCGGGGCGCTCGTGTCCCGGGCCGACGTGCTGCTCCCGGCGGCGCGGGACGTCGCTCGGCGACGCCGTGGCCGAGGAGCTGAACCTCTGCCAGATCGAGGTCGCCACCCCCGTGTGCACGACGCTGGACGAGGTGCGCCGGCACGTCGTCGCCCTGCGCCGGGGCCTGCTCGACGCGGGCGGGTCGGTGGGCACCGGCATCGCCGCCACCGGGACCCACCCCACCGGGTCGTGGCGGGCCCAGCAGGTGAACGCCGACCTCGAGCGCTACCGGCGGATGGAGGACGTCTACCAGGCGGTGGCCCGCCAGCAGGTCATCTGCGGCTGCCACGTGCACGTCGGCATCCCCGACGCCGAGGTGGCGGTGTCCGTGATGAACCGGGTGCAGTCGTGGCTGCCGGTGCTGCATGGCGCTGTCGACCAACTCGCCGTTCTGGCAGGGCCTCGACACCGGCTACGCCAGCTACCGGGTCCAGGTGTGGCGGCGGTGGCCGACGTCGGGCATGCCGCCGCAACTGGCCTCCCGACAGGCATTCGACGACCTGGTCGGCGCCCTCGTCACCAGCGGCGCCATCGAGGACGCCACCTTCCTCTACTGGTTCGTGCGGCCCTCGGTCCGCTACCCCACCCTCGAGTTCCGCACCTCCGACGTCTGCCTCAGCGTGGACGAGACGGTGGCCATCGCCGGCCTGGTGCGGGCCCTGGCGTGGACCGGCGCCCAGGAGGCGCTGGCCGGGGCACCGGTCACGGCGCCGCGCCACGAGGTGAACGACGCGGCGATGTGGCGGGCCACCCGCTACGGGCTCGACGAGCGCCTGGTGTCCCCCGTGAGCTGGCGGCCCCGCCCGGCGGCCGAGGTGGTCGGCGAGCTCCTCGACCACGTCGGGATCGGCCTCGAGGCCAACGGCGACCGGGAGGAGGTGGGCGAGCTGGTGGCCGGGATCCTCGGGCGCGGTACGGGCGCACGCCGCCAGCGGGCCGCCTTCGCCGTGCGGTCCGACCCCGAGGACGTCGTGGCCCGGGTCCTGGCCGAGACCGACCCGGGGCCCGCGTGACCGACCCCGTTAGCGTCGGGGCCATGTGCCGGAACATCACCACGCTGCGGGGCCTCGAGCCGGCGGCGACCCCGGAGGAGATCGAGGCGGCGGCACGGCAGTTCGTGCGCAAGGTGAGCGGCGTGCAGTCGTCGTCGCCGGCCACCGCCGACGCCGTCGAGTCCGCCGTGCGCGACGTGGCCGCCGCCACCACTGCGCTCCTCGGCTCGCTCCCACCCCGCAAGCAGCCGCCCCCGACCGTGCCACCCCTGCGCCGCCCGGAGGTACGGGCCCGCATCGCCGCCCGCGGGCGCCCGGGCTAGGGCTCGCCCAGCGGGCCGGTCCCGGCGTCGACCCCGACCTCGTCGACGGACACGAGCTCCTCGCGGCCGCTCCCCCCGCTCACGTTGAGGGCGAGCACCATGCCCACGTCCCGGGCGTAGAGCTTGTACTCGAGCACCTCGGGCTCGAGAGCGTTCGTGTCCTTCGTGAGCACCGCGTCGTCGTACGAGCCGGCCTCGACCTCGGCCCGCTCCTCGGCGCTCAGCACCGCGCCGTTGTCCTCGGCCTCGCCCTCCAGGAACTCCTGGCGGTAGCGCTGCCCGGCGGTCGGGTCGGCCGGCATGATGATCCCCGGCTGGGCACCGTCCACCCCGGCCTCGAAGGACCCCTCCCGGCTGGCGATCTCGCCGTCCTCGAACTCGGCGGTGTCCTCGCCGAGGTACCAGACGTTGCCGTCGTCGTCCTGCGCGTACCAGTCGAAGGTGTCCTCGACGATCTCGCCGTCCTGGCGCACGGTGTCCCGCACCACCCGGGCGTCGATGCCGTTGGCGATGCGCCGCGTGACGTCGGTGGCGATCACCACCACCTCCATGGACGTGCCGTCCGACTCCACCTCCCGGTACGTCCAGCGCGTGCCCGGGCGCAGCGGGAAGTACGGGTTGTCGACATCCGCCGTGAAGGTGGCCGGGTCCAGCTCGACGGGCGTGTCGCCCTGCGGGAGGTCGGCGCCACCCGCTTCCCCGGAGCCCTGCGCCTCGGCCGCGGGCGGGTCGTCGTCGTCGCCGCAGGCGGCGGGGAGCAGGCCGATGGCGGCGGCGGCCGCCAGGGCGCCGGCTCGATGGGCACGGGAACGGGTCTTCCGGGTGCTCGCCACGGGTCGATCGTGGACCCGGGCCGCTGAATCGGGACTGAACGTCAGGACCACCTACCATCCCGCCGTGCCCGAGTCCCACGAGGTCGTGCTCCCCCCGCGGCTCGAGAGCGTGACCGAGGCCCGGCGCCGCGTCGCCGAGGTCATGGCCGGGTGGCACCGGCCCGAGCTGGCCGACACCGCCACCCTGTTGGTCACCGAGCTCGCCTCCAACGCCGTGCTGCACGCCCGCACCGAGTTCCGGGTGGTGACCACGCTCAACCACTGCGTGCGCCTGGAGGTCCACGACCGCAGCCGCGCCCGCCCGGTGGTGCGGCGCACCGACGGGCTGGCCGGCACCGGCCGCGGCCTCCAGCTCGTCGAGCGCCTCTCCGACGCGTGGGGGTCGAGCTCGACCACGGGAAGGTCGTGTGGTGCCGCATCTGCGAGGCGGACACCGACGAGGCGGCCCCCATGGAGGTGGACCTCGACGCCTGGCTGGCGATGGACGAGGAGGTGGCCGCCGCCGAGCCGCCGAGCGCCGAGCCGATGGTCGAGGTCGTGCTCCGGGGGCTCCCGGTCGACGTGTACCGCCGCTCGTCGGAGCACAGCCAGGAGCTCGGCCGCGAGCTGCAGCTGCTGAGTGGCGGCCCCGACGGGGGCGCGTCGCTCCCCCGTCGGCTGCGCCGGCTGATCTACGAGCTGGCATCGCGCTACGGGCCGATGAACCCGGGGGCCGAGCGCCGCCTCCAGGAGGCGGTGGCGCGCGGCGACAAGGTGGTGGATGTCCGCTACTGGGTCCCCCGCCGGACGAAGGACGACGTCGCCGCCCTCGACCGCGTGCTGCGGGACGTGGACGAGCACTGTCGGTCAGGCGAGTGGCTGCTCACCATGGCCACGCCCCCGGAGGCCGAGCGCTTCCGGGAGTGGGTGTTCGGAGAGATCTCCCGCCAGATCGAGGGCGAGCCGTCCTGCCGCTGGTCCGACTGGCTGCCCGCCGGCTCGGACCACAGCTAGTCCCGGGACAGCCCCCGGCGGTCGGTACGGACGTACCGATCTGTGCGAGGGTCCCCCCGTGGAGCCGCTCGGGCCGAAGCTGGCGGAGGGACGCGACTCGGAGATCTTCGAGCACGGCCCGGGCCGGGTGCTCCGGCGGTCCCGGGACGGTCGCTCCCTCGTGCGGGAGGCCGAGGTCATGCGCTACGTCGCCGACGCCGGCTACCCGGTGCCGACGGTCCACGACGCCGGCGAGGGGTACCTGGTGATGGACCGGGTCGACGGCCCGGCGCTGCTCGAGGTGGCCGCCCGCCACCCGCTGCGGCTCGGGGAGTACGGTCGGCTGCTGGCCGATCTCCACCACCGGCTGCACGAGATCCCCGCGCTGCCGGGGCTGCCGTCGGCCGGCGTGCCCGGCGACCGGTTGGTGCACCGTGACCTGCACCCCCTCAACGTCCTCATGCCCGAGACGGGGCCCGTGGTCATCGACTGGGCCAACGCCGCCGCCGGCGACCCCGCCTACGACGTGGCCGACGCCTGGGTCCTCTTCGCCACCGCCGAGGTGCCGGGCAGCCGCTGGGACCGGGCGCAGGCCGCGATCGGGCGCCGGTTCTTCCTGCGGGGGTTCCTCGACGCCTCCGACAAGAAGGCGGCCTGGGCCGCCGTCCCCGCCGCCGTCGAGAACCGGCTCACCGATCGGAACATGTCGGAGGGCGAGAAGAGCCGCATGCGCCGCATGGCGGCGAAGGCGCAGAAGGCGGCGGCCGGCTCCTCCTAGTCCAACGCGACGGGCAGGTCGGCGTCGACCGCGACCAGGCCGGCGCTCTGCTCCTCTGCCACCGCCCGGGCGGCGGCGCCCGGCCGGGGGATCAGGGAGCCGAGCACGCCGGAGGTCAGTGCGGTGACCGCGGAGAAGAACCAGAGGTGGTGGAAGCGCTCGACCGCGTCGGCGGGGCCGTCCGGCGTGCCGATGATCACGACGAGGACGGCGATGCCGAGGGCGCCGCCGATCTGGCGGACGGTCTGGTTGACGGCGCTCCCCACCGCGAAGCGGTGCGGCGGCAGCGACGACACCGCCGCCGCGCTCAGAACGGGGAAGGTCAACCCGATGCCGAGGCCGACGACGAGCGTGCCCGGGAGCCAGACGCCGAAGTAGTCCGGGGTGGCCTCCACCCGGGCGACGTACCAGAGGAGGCCGGCGGCGAAGCACAGGGCCCCGATCGCCAGGACCGGCCGGAAGCCGACCCGGGCCGCCACCTTGCCGGCGGCGCCCGCCACCAGGGCCACCACCAGCGGCCCGGGGGTGACGGCGAGGCCGGCCCGCATGATCGAGTAGTCCCACACACCGGTCAGGAACAGGATGTTGCCGAGCAGCATGGGGAAGAACCCGGCGGCGTAGACGAGGGTGGCCCCGTTGGCGGCCACGAACGCCCTCGACCGGAACAGCTCCGGATCCACCACCGGCTCCGGGTGGTGCATGGACCGCGACACGAACCACGCGCCGAGGGCGGCGGCGGCGGCGAAGGCGCCGACGATGCGGGGGTCGGACCAGCCCCACGACGTGCCCTCGGAGATGGCCAGGACCAACGAGGCCAGCGCCCCCGACAGCAGCGCCACCCCGAGGTAGTCCGGCCGGGCCGAGCCCCGCTCGACGGCGGACTCGGTGAGGATGCGCCGGCCCAGGAGGAGGATGGCCGCGCCGACGGGGACGTTCACGAAGAAGGCCCACCGCCAGCCGCCGGCGGAGACGATGGCCGCCCCCAGCGAGGGACCGGTGGCCACCGCCAGCGCGCCGATGCCGCCCCACTGGGCGACCATCTGCGTCCGGCGTTCCGGCGGGTAGGCGGCGATCAGGAGCGCCACCGACGCCGGCACCAGGAAGGCGGCGCCCACCCCCTGGAGCACCCGGGCGGCCACGAGGAAGGGGACGTTCGGCGCCACGCCGCAGAGCAGCGAGCCGACCAGGAACACGGCCACGCCGCCGAGGAAGGTGCGCCGCCGGCCGGTGCGGTCCGCGGTCCGCCCCCCGGTGACCAGGAGGGCGCCGAACACGATCGAGTAGCCGGTGATGACCCAGGCCAGCGCCGCCTGGCTGGCGTCCGGGTACGACTGCTCGAGGTCGGGGAAGGCCACGTTGACGATCGAGAGGTCCAGCGCCGCCATGAAGGCGCCCAGGGCGGTCAGTGCGAAGACCGCTGACCGGTGGGCGCCGGGTACCTCCGCCCCGGCCACCGGCTCGGGGCCGACCTCGACGGTCGCAGGGTCCGGCACGACGCTCCCTCCCGTCCGTTGCTTGATGGGACGGACCCTACGTTGGTAGGTTCTTTGATGCAACCTTCTCGGAGGAGACGCCCATGCGCCGGACGAGCCTGGAGGACCGCAACTGCTCGATCGCCCAGTGCCTCGAGGTCACGGGCGACTGGTGGACGCTGCTCATCCTGCGGGACGTGTTCCTCGGCGTGCGGCGCTTCGACGAGCTGCAGGCCAGCCTCGGGATCTCCCGCAACATCCTCGCCCGGCGGCTCGACCAGCTGGTGACCGACGAGGTCCTGGCCCGCCGCCCCTACTCCGACGCCCCGCCCCGCTCCGAGTACGTGCTGACCCCGAAGGGCCGCGACCTGTGGCCCGTCCTCGACGCCATGCGGCGCTGGGGCGACACCTGGCGGGCCCCCCACGGCCCCCCGGTCGAGGTGGTCCACGTCGGCTGCGGCGAGCGCACCACCGTGGTGCCGACGTGCGCCGCCTGCGGCGAGGCCCTGACCGCCGCCGACGTCCGCGCCGTGCCGGGTCCCGGCGCCGACGGCACCGGTCCCCTGGACCGGAGGGCTCCGGTCGCTCCGTAGGGTGACGCCGTGCGCGACGCCGTGACGGTCCACATGGCGGCCCCGCCCGAGGCGATCTGGCCGCTGGTCAGCGACGTCACGGCGATCGGCCGCTTCAGCCCCGAGACCTTCGATGCGACGTGGCTCGACGGCGCCACCGGCCCCGCGCTCGGCGCCCGCTTCCGGGGCCACGTCAAGCGCAACCAGAAGGGCCCCGTCTACTGGACGACGTGCGAGGTGGTGGCCTGCGAGCCCGGCCGGGAGTTCGCCTTCGCCGTCCTGACGCGCGGCCGGGCGCTCAACACCTGGCGCTACCGGCTCGAGCCCGCCGGAGACGGCACCGACGTCACGGAGTCGTTCGAGCTGGCCGACACGCCGGCGCTGCGCCTCTACTGGCGCCTCCTCGGGTGGGCCCGGGGCCGCACCAACCGCGATGGGATGCGCACCACCCTGGAGCGGGTGAAGGCCGAGGCCGAAGCCGCCCCCCGCTAGCCACCGGACGGATCGCGGCACGCGCCGCCCGGCGTACCGTGCACTGGTGGCCGAGCCGGACACCGCCGCCTCGACGGAGCTGACCGACGACCAGCTCGAGCGCCTGCGGCGCTTCGGGGAGGAGCGGCCGATCGAAGTCGGCGACGTGCTGTTCCGGCCGGGCGACGAGACCTACGACTTCTACGTCGTCCTCGAGGGCCGGGTCGAGGTCCGCCTCGACATGGGGGTCGAGCGAGCCGTCGTCGCGTCGCACGGGCCCCGCCGGTTCCTCGGTGAGCTGTCGATGCTCACCGGCCAGCGCGTGTACCTGCTGGCCGAGGTGGTCGAGGCGGGCCGCGCGCTCGTAGTGCCGCAGGCGGACCTCCGCCGCGTCTTCGCCGCCGAGCCCGAGCTGTCGGACGCCGTCCTGCGGACGTTCATGGCCCGGCGCCGGTCCCTCCAGGGGGGCGAGGGCGCCCGCAGCCTCCAGCTGGTGGGCAGCCGCTTCTCGCGCCGCACCACCGCCCTCCGGGGGTTCCTGGTCCGGTCCGAGGTCCCCCACCGCTTCGTCGACGTCGAGGCCACGGACGAGGCGGACGCCCTCCTCGCCTGCGTCGCCCTGTCCACCGACGACACGCCCGTCGTCGTCACCCCCACCACCGTCCTGCGCAACCCGGCGCCCGGCGAACTGGCCGAGCACCTCGGCCTCACCTTCCACTCCGTGCCGGGGCACACCTTCGACCTCGTCGTCGTGGGGGCCGGCCCCGCCGGGCTGGCCGCCGCCGTCTACGGCGCTTCCGAGGGGCTCGACACCGTGGTCCTCGAAGCCGTCGACGTCGGCGGCCAGGCGGGGACGTCGAGCCGGATCGAGAACTACGTCGGCTTCCCCAACGGGATCTCCGGCCAGGAGCTGTCGAGCCGCGCGAGCGTCCAGGCCATGAAGTTCGGCGCCCGCATCACCAACCCGTGCCCGGTGGTCGGCTTCCGGCCGGCGTCGGGGTGGCACGTCGTGCAGCTGGAGGACGGCAGCGAGGTGCCGGCCCGGGCGCTGGTGGTGGCCACCGGCGCCGAGTACCGACGGCCCGGGGTCGAGGGCTGGGAGCGGCTCGAGGGCGCCGGCATCTTCTACGCGGCGACGGAGCGCGAAGGGGAGCTCTGCGCCGGCACCCGGGTGGCCGTGCTCGGCGGCGGCAACTCGGCGGGCCAGGCGGCCCTGTTCCTGGCGACGAAGGGCTGCGAGGTGCACATCGTCATCCGGAGCGACGACCTGGGCAAGGCGATGAGCCGCTACCTCGTGGACCGCATCGAGGCCGACGAGCGCATCACCGTGCAGCGGAGCACGGAGGTCCGGGGCGTGCACGGCGACGGGCGCCTGGACGGGGTCACCTGGGAGCGGACGGCGAGCGGGCAGCTCGAGCACGTCGACCTCAGCGGCCTCTTCTGCTTCATCGGCGCCGTACCGGCCACCTCGTGGGTGTCCCGGTGCCTGACCACCGACCGGGCCGGCTTCCTCCTCACCGACCGGGATCTCGGGGACGACCTCCCGCCCGTGTGGGCCGCCGTCGACCGGCCCCCGCTGCCCCTCGAGACCAGCGAGCCGGGGGTCTTCGCGGTCGGCGATGTCCGAGCCGGGTCGGTCAAGCGGGTGGCCGCCGCCGTCGGCGAGGGCTCGACCGCCATCCGCTCGGTGCACGCCCACCTGGCGACGCTGGACTGATCGCCATGGCCCGCACCGTCACCATCACCCACCCCGAACGGGTGCTGTTCCCCGACGACGGCATCACCAAGGGCGACCTGGCCGACTACCACCGCGCCGTGGCCGACGTCCTCGTGCCCCACCTGCGGGACCGGCCGCTCATGCTCCAGCGCTTCCCCGAGGGGATCGGCGCCGGCGGCTTCTACCAGAAGGAGGCGGGCCGGGGTGTGCCGAAGTGGCTCCGCACGGTGGAGGTGGACAAGGAGGGGGGCGTCGTGCACCACCCCGTGGTCGACGACGCCGATGCGCTGCTGGCCCTGACCAACCTCAGCGTGGTGTCCTTCCACCGCTGGCCGAGTCGCGCCGACCGGTTGACGCAGCCGGACGTGCTGGTCATCGACCTCGACCCCTCGACCGACGACTTCGACGACGTGCGGCAGGCGGCGTGGTGGACCCGCGAGCTGCTGGACGAGCTCGACCTCGTCTCGGCCCTCATGGCCACCGGGTCGCGCGGGCTGCACGTGGTGGTGCCCCTCGACCGGTCGGCGGACACCGCTGCCGTGGACGCCTTCGCCGCCGACGTGGCCCGGGTGCTGGCCGCCCGCCACCCCGACGAGCTGACGGCGGAGTTCAGCAAGGCGGCGCGGCGGGGGCGGCTCTACCTCGACACCGCCCGCAACGGGTGGGCCCAGACCGCCATCGCCCCCTACTCCGTCCGGCCCCGCCGCGGTGCGCCCGTGGCCACGCCCATCACGTGGGACGAGCTGGACGACCCCGCCGTGCGCCCCGACGGGTGGACCACGGCCACCATCCCCGACCGGCTCGCCGCGTCGGGGGACCCGTGGTCCGGCCTCGGCCGCAACGCCCGGGCCCTGAACGCGGCCCGCCGGACCGCCCTCGACGCCCTGCTCGAAGCGTCGTCCTGACGGTTCACTCGGTGTGCAGCGCCTCGGCCGGGCCCGCCCGCCGGGTCAGGGCGCCGGCTCCGAGGGCGGCGGCGTTGACCACGGCCAGGACGGCGGCCGCCACCAGGACCAGTGCCAGCACCGGCACCCGGGGCGGGGTGACCACCCACAGGGCGTCGGCCGTGAGTCGCCACGACCACCGTCCCACGGCCACCCCGATCGGGAGCCCCACCATGAGGGCCAGCACGGCGAAGGCGGTGGCCTGCCACGCCAGGGTGGCCGAGACCTGGCGCCGGACGAACCCGAGGCCGGCCAGCATGGCCAGGTCACGCCGACGGCGTCGCACCGTGCTGACCATGGCGTGGACGATGGTGCCGATCCCCAGCACCGCCACCAGCCCGGCCAGCACGACCGGCAGGCTCGACACCCGCGTCAGGTTGTCGACCTCCGACGGCGTCAGCGGGCGCACCACCGTCCGCGGGAACGCCCGCTCGTAGCGGGCCAGCGCCGCGGCCTGGTCGGCGGACGGATCGAGCCGCACCAGGTAGGCGCCCGGGAACGACAGCGCCCGGTCCTCCTCGGGCACGAGCCGCTGCTGGGCGGGATCGGGCAGGACGGCGCCCTCGCCGTTGTCGAGGTCGTCGATCAGCCCGGCGCTGTTCAGCATCACCTCCCCGGTCACCCGGAGCCGCCCGTCCTCCGACTCGGCGATGGCCACGTCGACGGTGTCGCCCACGGCGAGGCCGAGCTCGTCCATGGTCTCCCCGCCGAAGGCGATCTCGTCCGGGCCCCGCGGGCGCACGGCCCTCCACCACCCGGGGGCCCACGGCGCCGACGCCCTCGAAGAGGACCATCGTCGGCACGTCGGTGCCCTCGACCGCCAGCCCCTCGCCGGTGACCCCGGCGAAGGCCTCGACGTCGGCGTCCCCGGCCAGGCCCTCTCCGAGCGCAGCGCTCTGCTCGGGCATCCCCGCGTCGCCCACCGAGAAGTCCCACGTGACGCCGTAGTCCGCGGGCCGCTCGGCGAGGCGGTCGAAGCTGGCCACGAAGGCGACCGCCGACAGCACCGCGACCGACCGTGACGCCGGCCACCACCACCGCCGCCCGCAGCAGGCCGCCCGCGCGGCCCCGCTGGAAGCCCATCGTCAGGCCCGTCCACGCGGTCACGGGGAGCCGGGAGCCGGCGACGAGCCGGCTCAGCGCCGACGCCCGCGGCCGCCGACCCTGGACGTCGCGGGAGGCGGCCACGGTGACCCGCCAGGCGGTGACCGCCGCCCAGCCGCACACCAGCGGCACGAGCGCGGCGGCACCGAGGGCCAGCACCGGCACGTCGACGGCCACGCCCCGATCGAGCTCGGCCCGACGGGCCACCCCGACCGGCGTGAGCGGTGAGAGCGCGATCGCGCCGAGGACGGCCACGGCGGCACCCCCCAGCGCGGGGACCGCGGCACGGAGGGCGGCACCGGCGATGCGCTGGCCCCGGGTCATCCCCACGGCGGAGAGCACCGGGTCGTCGGCGGCCTCGAGCATGGTCTGGCGGGCCAGGGCCTGACCGACGAGGACCAGCCCGGCCACGGCCGCCAGGGCGGCGAAGCCCTGGAGGGCGCGGCTCTCGAGGTCGATGGCCCGGTGCACCCCGTCGAGGGGGATGCCGGCCACCCCGGGCTCGGGATCGATGGCGTCCACGAACGAAGCGTCGCCCGCGATGCGGTGCGACGTCCTCCTCGAGCCGCCCGAGGTCGTCCCCGCCCTCGGCCAGGCGCGGCGACGACGCCGATGCCGAAGAGGGTGGCGAGGTCGGGCCCGTGGTCCTCCCAGTAGGCCGGCGTCAGGTAGAGGTCGGCGCGGTCGACGGCGGTGTTGTCCTGGTCGAGGCGGGCCGGCACCAGGTCCTCCGGGTAGCGCACCACGCCCACCACCCGGACCTCGGTGGTCGGGCCGTCCGGCGGGGCCGCGTTCGGGTCGGTGTCCCCCGTGCGCTCGCGCCGTAGGTGCGCAGGGCGTAGGTGTCGCCCCGCCCCACCCCCGTCCGGTCGACGAACTCCTCGTCGACGGCCGCCTCGTCGGGACGGGTCTGGTCCGGGAGCCGGCCGTCCACGACGATGGGGTCGCCGAGCAGGGAGTGGGCATCCCGGTCGGCGACGAGGGAGGCCACGAACCGCCGAGGGGTGGTGGTGCCGTCCACGTCGGGCCCGGCCACGAGCAGCGGGGCCAGCCGCGACGCCTCGACGACGTACGGCAGGTCGCGGAGCGCCTCCGCCAGCTCCGCCAGGTCGTCGCCCGGCTCACCGAAGGCGAACACCGCGGCGTGGGGCGGGTCCTGGCGGTCGAGGAACGCCGGCAGGGCCCGTTCGCCCCGGCGGGCCCCGGCCAGCGCCGCGAGCGAGACGGCCCCGGCCAGGCCGATCAGCGCGACCAGCACGAGGGTGGCGGGCACGCGCCGGCGCAGGAGCGACCACGCGCGCGCGCCCGGACCGCTCCCACGACCCCATCATCCTCGGCCCCGTCTCCGCCGGCGAGGGAGCCACCCGGTGGAGGCCGAGTGGTGGCGCCCTCCCGTCACCCCCGGTCAGCTGCCGGCCTTGTTGTAGCGGCGCACCGACAGCGGGGCGAAGACCCCGACGATCACGACGATCCAGATCAGGGAGTAGAGGACCGGGTTCTGGAGCGGCCACGCGCTCGGGCTCGGGCACGCCGTCGGGGATGTTCCCGAAGAGCTCGCGGGCGGCCTGGGTCACGGCCGAGACGGGGTTCCACTCGGCGAAGGTCTGGAGCGGCCCTGGAGCTCCTCGACCGGGACGAACGTGTTGGCCAGGAACGACAGCGGGAAGATGACCAGGAACGAGGCGTTGTTGACCACCTCGACGCTCGGCACGTGCAGCGCCACGCAGCGCCATCACCCACGAGAAGGCGTAGGCGAACAGCAGGAGCAGGACGAACGCGACGGCCGCCTCGAGCACCGAGGAGCGGATCTGCCACCCGACCAGCAGGCCGGTCAGCGACATGATCGTGATCGAGAGCGCGTTGTAGATGATGTCGCTCGACGTCCGCCCGGCGAGCACGGCGATCCGGGCCATGGGCAGGGACCGGAAGCGGCTGATGATCCCCTTCTGCATGTCGTCGGCGATGCCGGCGCCCGTGAACGTCGCGCCGAACATCACGGTCTGCGTGAAGATCCCCGCCATGAGGAACTCCCGGTAGTCCCCGCCGGGCACGTCGATGGCGTCGCCGAACACGAAGCCGAACAGCAGCACGAACATGATCGGCGACAGCAGGACGAAGACGAGGACCTCCGGGACCCGCTTGATCTTGATGACGTTGCGCTTGGCGATGACGGCGCTGTCGGCGATCGCCCCGGTCACGGTGCTCATCGGGCCGGCTCCGGGTCGCGGCCCGCTCGTCGCCGTCCTCCGCCGCCTCGGCGGCGTGGTGGCCGGTCAGGGTGAGGAACACGTCGTCGAGCGTCGGGCGGCGGAGGCCGACGTCCCGCACCTCCACGCCCGCGTCGTCGAGCTCCCGCAGCGCTGCGGTCAGGATCTTGGCCCCGCCCTCGCAGGGCACGACCAACCGGTGCATGTGGTGGTCGATCTGGAGCTCGCCGCAGGCCAGGGGGAAGAGCACGTCCGACGCCTTCTGCACGTCGTCGGGACCGACCACCACCTCGATGCGCTCCCCGCCGACCCGGCCCTTCAGCTCGTCCGACGTGCCCTCGGCGATGGACACCCCGTGGTCGATGACCACGATCCGGTTGGCCAGGTGGTCGGCCTCCTCGAGGTACTGGGTGGTGAGCAGGACCGTCGTGCCCCGACCGACCAGGTCCCGGATCACCGCCCACAGGTCGGTCCGGCTGCGGGGGTCGAGGCCGGTGGTGGGCTCGTCGAGGAACAGCACCGGCGGCTCGGCCACGAGGGCGCCGGCGAGGTCGAGGCGGCGCCGCATGCCCCCGGAGTAGGTCTTGACCGGGCGGTCGGCGGCCTCGTCGAGATCGAAGTGCTCGAGCAGCTCCCGGGCCCGCTCCCGCGAGCGCCGCCGGCCGAGGTGGTAGAGGCGGGCGATCATGTCGAGGTTCTCGAAGCCGGTCAGGTGCTCGTCGACGGCGGCGAACTGGCCGGAGAGCCCGATCCGCCGGCGGACCTCGGTGCCGCGCGGTGCGCACGTCGGCCCCGGCCACGGTGGCGGTGCCCTCGTCGGGCACCAGCAGCGTGGTGAGGATCGAGACGGCGGTGGTCTTGCCGGCGCCGTTGGGCCCGAGCAGGCCCAGCACGGTGCCCTCGGGGACGGCGAGGTCGAGGCCGGCGAGGGCGGTCACCGCGCCGTAGCGCTTGACGAGGCCGGATGCCTGGATGACGTCGCTCACACGTCGAGGCTAGGCACGGCTGCCGGGGCCGCCGACCCGAGATGGCGCGGCGTGACGAACGACCGATGAGTTCGCCGGTACCGGTACGTCAGACTGCCGACGACCAGAATGGCTGGTGCTCGCCCCCCTGCAGGAGGTCCCGGTGTTCGCACGACTCGGTCCGTGGTGCCACGACCACCGCAAGAAGGTGCTGGTCCTGTGGATCGCCGTCCTGGTCCTCGGCTTCGTCCTCCAGGGCGCGGTCGGCAACGCCTTCCGGGACGAGTTCAACCTGCCCGACGTCGAGTCCAAGACGGGATTCGACATCCTCGACGACGAGTTCGGCGGCCAGGGCACCGGCGTCGTCGGCACCATCGTGTTCCGGGCCGAGCAGGGGGTCGACGACCCCGAGGTCCGAGAGGGCATGACCCGGGTGTTCGACGAGGTCGCCGAGCAGGACGACGTGACGCTGGTCGAGAGCCCGTACACCGAGGAGGGCGGCCGCCAGATCGCCTCGGAGGGCGACGAGGCCGGGAAGATCGCCTTCGCCAACGTCGAGATGCCCGACGACATCGACTTCGGCCGGGCCGGCGAGATCCGCGACGGCATCCTCGACGACGTCCCCGAGATCGAGGGCCTGCGGGTCGAGATGCGGCGGGTTCATCTTCGCCGACTTCGAGGAGCCCAACTCCGAGGTGCTCGGGCTGGCCTTCGCCATCGTCATCCTGATCGTGGCCTTCGGCTCGGTGCTCGCCATGGGCCTGCCCGTGGGCGTGGCCCTGTTCGGCATCGGGGTCGGCACCGCCATCACCACGCTCCTCAGCAACGTGCTCTCGGTCCCGGAGTTCGCCACCTTCCTCGGGATCATGATCGGCCTCGGCGTCGGCATCGACTACGCGCTGCTGATCGTCACCCGCTACCGGGAGCAGCTCCACAAGGGGCAGTCGGTCCGGCGAGTCCGTCACCGTGGCCATCGACACCGCCGGGCGCTCGGTGCTGTTCGCCGGGAGCACGGTGGTCGTCTCGCTGCTCGGCATGCTCCTGATGGGCGTCGCCTTCGTGCAGGGCCTGGCCGTGAGCGCCGCCGCCGTCGTGGCCGTCACCGTCATCGCCTCCCTCACCCTGCTGCCGGCCCTGCTCGGCTTCTGCGGCGAGAAGGTCGAGCTCACCCGCTGGCGGGGCCTCATCGCCGCCGGCCTGGTCGCCGTGGCGCTGGTGGGCGTGGGCCTCGAGCTGAGCCCGCTGCTCATCGGCCTGCCCCTGGCCGCGATCGTGCTCGTCGTCGGCCTCTTCTTCGGCCCGCTGAAGCGGGTGGTCCCCCGCCGGCCGGAGAAGCCGCGCGACCGGACCGCCGCCTACCGGTGGAGCCGGGTCATCCAGCGCCGTCCCTGGCCGGGGGTCATCATCGGCACCGTCCTGCTGCTGGTGCTCGCCGCGCCGGTGCTGCGCCTGCGGCTCGGGTTCTCGGACGAGAGCAACTACCCCCAGAGCACGACCACCAAGCAGGCCTACGACCTGCTGGTGGACGGCTTCGGCCCCGGCTTCAACGGGCCCATGATCCTCGTGGCCGAGCTGCCGGAGGGCACGTCGCCGCAGGACCTCGACGCCGTGCGGACGGCCGCCGCCGCCGACCCGGGCGTGGCCTTCGTGTCCCCCGCCCGCCCCAACGACGGCGAGGACCCGACCGCGGTGGTGTGGAACCTCGTGCCCACGAGCGGGCCGCAGGAGGAGGAGACCACCATGACGCTCGACCGGCTGCGGCAGGAGGTCCTGCCCCCGGTCGAGGACGACATCGGCACCCAGGTGGCGGTCACCGGGACGGTGGCGGTCAACGACGACTTCTCCGACTACCTCGAGTCCCGCCTGCCCCTGTTCTTCGGGGCGGTGCTGACCGTCTCGTTCCTGCTGCTGATGGTCGTGTTCCGGTCGCTGCTGGTGCCGCTGAAGGCGGTGCTCATGAACCTGCTGTCCATCGGCGCCGCCTACGGCATCGTGGTGGCCCTGTTCCAGTGGGGCTGGCTGAGCGACCTCACCGGGGTCGAACCCGCCCCCATCGAGCCCTGGGCGCCGATGATGCTCTTCGCCGTCGTCTTCGGGCTCTCGATGGACTACGAGGTCTTCCTGCTCTCCCGGGTGCGGGAGGAGTGGCACCGGACCGGGGACAGCCGCACCTCCGTGGCCGACGGCCTGGCCGCCACCGCCAAGGTCATCACCGCGGCGGCGGCGATCATGGTCGTCGTCTTCGGCAGCTTCCTGCTGGAGAACGACCGTGTCCTGAAGCTCATGGGCACGGGCCTGGCCACCGCCATCCTCCTCGACGCCACCGTCGTGCGGATGCTGCTGGTGCCCGCCACCATGGAGCTCCTCGGCGACCGCAACTGGTGGCTCCCCCGCTGGCTCGACCGGATCCTCCCCAACGTCGACGTCGAGGGGCACGCCGACGCCGTCCCCGACGAGCTCGGCCGCGAGGAGGAGCCCGTCCTGGCCGGCCGGTAGCCAACCGGCGCGCTCGTCTCGTCGTTCGCTTGGCAGTTCTGTTCGCTCTTCGTCGAGTTGGCTACCTCTGAGGTAGCCAACTCGACAAAGAAGCCAGTCGGATGCGCCACGGCGGACCTTGACGGTCTCTGTACGCTCGGTCGTACCGAGGTCACCGGGAGGGGTGGGCCATGCGGATCGCACGATGGGTCGGTCTCGTCGGGGCCGTCGCCTTCCTCGTCGGGTTCTTCCTGCTGTCGAGCATCCCCGGCGGGGGCGACGTCGACGCGAGCGACTTCGAGGAGTTCTACGTCAGCGACGAGGACACGGGCGTGGCCTTCCCCGCGGTGTACCTCGTGACCCTCGGCGCCATCGGCATGTCGTGGTTCCTGTACGAGCTGCGCGAGGTGATCGGGACGAGCCTCGCCCGCTTCGGTGGGGCGTCGGCCCTCGTCGGCCTCGCGCTCTTCGTCGTCGGGGCCGGCACGATGGCCGGACCGTCGGGCGTCCAGGAGTTCGGGGACCAGCCGTTCGTCGGCGCCGACGTGGCCCATGCCATGGCCCAGGCGGGCTGGGCCATCGCCCTCGTCGGCGGCGCGCTGCTCGTCGGCACGGGCATCGCCGCGCTCTGCATGGCCGGACGGGCCGCCGGGCGCCTGACGTCGTGGGTCGCCATCGCCGGTCTCGTCGTCGCCGTCCTCCAGCTGGCGGCCGTGATCTGGTTGCCCACGCTGCTCATCCCGGTGTGGGTGGGCGTGGCCGCCCTCGCTGGCCTCCGGGTCCGCCAGGAGGAGCCGGTCCTGGCCGGCCGGTAGGTGACGGCGTAGCCTCTCGCCCGGTGCCCGGCCAGCGGGAGGGCGAGCACGGGGAGGTGACGGCCGACCCGATGCGCGACGTGTTGCTCGACGCGGCCGCCCGTGCTCTTCGCCCGGGAGGGCTACGAGGGCACGAAGATCCTCGACATCGTGGCCGAGGCCGGGGTGTCGACCGGCGCGGTCTACGGGCGGTTCGGGTCGAAGAACGAGCTGCTCCAGGAGGCGGTCGTGCGCCGGGCGGCCGCCGACGTCGCCCTCGAGCTCAGTGGCGTCGAGACGGTGGTGCAGCTCCTGCTGGGGTTCGGTCCGCTGGCCGACGACGAGGCCGTGCGGCTCGAGGCGCTGGTGGCCGCCCGCCGGGAGCCCGAGGTGGCCGAGGCCATCCGCGAGGCCGACCGCGTCCGGACGGACAAGGTGCGGCCCCTCTTCGAGGCGGCGACGCTCGACGGCACCATCGACCCGGCCCTCGACCCGGCCACCGTGCTGTTCCTGGCGCGGACCATCTACCTCGGCCTGCTGCTCCAGCGGGCGGCCCGGAGCGAGCCGCCCGACCCCTGAGGCGTGGGAGACGCTCGTCCGCCGCGTGACCGCGGCCGTCGGCGGCCAGCCCAGCGCGACAACTCGGCTCGATTGACGCGCCGATAAAGACCGTTCACACTGGCGCCGATTCGGCGAGTCCCGGGGGGGAACCGTGACGAACGGACAGGCGCAGGGCGCCGGGGGCGGTCGGGACCGATCGGGGGGGTCGACGTCGCACCTCCGCCGCTACGGCCCCTTCTACGGCATCGGGGCCGTCATCCTCCTCGTCCTCGTGCTCGTCCCCGTCCTCACGGGCGGGGACGACGACGACGGGGGCGAGGACACCAGCGTCGCCGCCGGCGGCACCAACGGCGACGGGCCGTGGCAGCCGGCCTCGGGCGATCTCGAGTCCGGCACCGGCACCACGAAGAACGGCGACGACTGCGGCGAGGGCGACCGCCAGATCCCCGACACCGTGTACTCCGCGCCGTGCCTGGCCGAGTTCACCGGGGACAACGGTGGTGCGACGTCCCGCGGCGTCACGGAGGACACGATCAAGCTCGTCTTCCGGGACTTCCCGGAGTCGGCCAACACGCAGACCCTCGACCAGGAGCTCCGCGATCGGGGCCTGGCCACCTCGGAGGAGACCGACGCCATCCGCGACGAGTTCATGGAGTACCTGAGCGAGCACTACGAGCTCTACGGGCGGCGGATCGAGATCGAGGAGTACACCTCCCAGTTCAGCAACAACACCAGCGAGATCCTGGGCGGCAACCGCGAGGAGGCGTGCCAGGACGCCACCCAGATCGTCGAGGAGGTCGGGGCCTTCGGCGTGATCGGCCAGGCCGGGCAGAGCGGCGTCTTCAGCGAGTGCGCCGCCGAGCGCGGCCTCATGGTCTTCAACGGCGGCGCCTACTACTCCGAGGACTGGTTCCGGGACCAGCACCCCTACGTCTGGTCCAGCACCATGGACTGCGCCCGGGTCTCGGCCCACGTGGCCGAGTACATCGGCAAGCGCCTCCTCGACAAGCCGGCGAAGTTCGCCGGGCGACCCCGAGCTGGCCGAGCAGACCCGCACGTTCGCGCACCTACGTCCCGGAGAACGAGCAGTACGCCAAGTGCGTCGACATCACCGAGAACATCGTCAAGGACGAGTACGGCGGCAGCGGCAGCCAGGTCATCGTCCGCTACCAGCTCGACATCGCCCGCTTCACCGAGCAGGCCCAGCGCGCCGTGGTCCAGTTCAAGGCCGAGGGCGTCACCACGGTCGTCACGGCGGCCGACCCGATCTCGATCGCCGCCCTCACCACGGCGGCCACCGAGCAGGACTACCACCCGGAGTGGCTCATCCTCGGGACGGCCTTCGCCGACCTCAACAGCTTCGCCCGCGGCTACGACCAGGAGCAGGCCGGATGGCCACCTGTTCGGCCTGAGCCAGCTGGGCGAGGACGCCGCCATCTTCGGCCCGGAGGGCGAGGTGGCGCCGCTCTACGAGAAGATGACCGGCGAGGAGATCCCGAAGGGGACGACCGGCGAGTTCTACTACCTCGTCAACGCCCTCAACCTGCTCCAGGCGGCCGGACCGGACCTGACGCCGGAGAACGTGGCCCGCGGCGCGGCGAGCCTGCCCCCCATGGGCGATCAGGACTCGGCCGCCGGGCGTGTGGTGGTACGGCGACAGCGTCGACAGCGACGGCGGGGACCACACCGCCGTCCAGGACTCCAAGGAGGTGTACTGGGACGCCGACGCCCCGCCGGAGGAGACCGAGGCCGACCAGGACGCGCAGGGCGACTACCTCCCCACCTACGACGGGCGCCGCTTCCAGCTGGGTGAGTGGCCTGAGGAGGAACCGGAGCTCGGCGGAGGCACGTGACCGCGCACGACGTCCTCCCCGTCGGGCCGTCCGCCCGGCGGGATGCCGCACACCTCCTGCGACCCGTCGCCGCCGTCGTCGCCGTCGGGCTGCTGTGGTGGGTCCTCGACCACACGCTGCCCCGGGGCCTGCCCCCCGGCATCGTCGTGTCCGGCGCGGTGTTCGGCGCCATCTACGCCCTGAACGCCATCGGCCTCGTGCTCGTGTTCCGGGCCAACCGGGTCGTGAACTTCGCCCAGGCCGAGTTCGGCGTGGTGGCCGCCGTGCTCGCCATCCAGTTCGTCCTCCAGTGGGACTGGAACTTCTACGCCGCGGTGGCCGCGGGCCTGGTCATCGCCGCCCTCGTCGCCGGGCTGATCGAGGCCACCGTCATCCGGCGCTTCAACCGCGCCCCGCGCCTGATCCTGGCCGTGGTCACCATCGCCCTGGCCCAGGTCCTCGCCGGCCTCGCCCAGGTGATCCCCCTGTACTGGAAGGGCGAGACGACCAACACCTTCGCGGTGCCGTTCGACGCCAGCTTCACCGTCTACCCGGTGATCTTCGACGCCGCCCAGGTCCTCGCCCTGGCCATCGTCCCCGTCGTGGTCCTCGCCCTCGCCGCCTTCCTGCGGTGGTCGCCGTACGGGATGGCCATCCGGGCCGCCGCGGAGAACGGTGACCGGGCGCGGCTCCTCGGGGTCCCCGTCCCCCGCCTGTCCACGATCGTCTGGACGGTGGCCGGCGTCCTGTCGGCCCTGGCCGTGCTGCTGCGGGTGTGCGTCACCGGCTTCAGCTCGTTCTCCAGCGTCACCGGCGGCGGCAGCTCGCTGCTGCTCTTCACGTTGGCCGCCGCCGTCATCGGGGGCATGGAACGCCTGCCCACCACCGTCATGGCGGCCGTGGCCCTCGGTGTGTTCCAGGAGGCGGTGATCTGGAACTGGTCGAACACCACTCTCGTGGACGCCACCCTGATCATCCTCATCCTGGGCTCCCTGCTGCTCCAGCGGGACGCCTTCTCCCGGGTGGCCCAGGCGGGAACGTCGACGTGGACGGCGCTGCGCGAGGTGCGGCCCGTCCCGTCCGAGCTGCGGGGCACCCCCGAGGTGCGCTGGGGCGGCCTCGGCCTGAAGGTGGCGCTCCTGGCGGGAGCGGTGGCGGTGCCCTACGTGGCCAGTCCCAGCCAGCTCGGCGCTGCCTCGCTGGTGCTGATCTACGCCATGGTGGCCATCTCGCTCTACGTCCTCACCGGCCTGGCCGGCCACATCTCCCTCGGCCAGTGGGCCCTGGCGGGCTTCGGGGGGGCCACCACCACGCTCCTGTTCGGTCGCTACGACGTCGAGATCCTCCTGGCCATGCTCGGCGGGGCGGTGGTGGCCGCCGGGGTGGCGCTGGTCCTCGGCCTGCCGGCGCTGCGCATCCGCGGCCTCTTCCTGGCGGTGACCACGCTCGCCTTCGCGGTGACGTCGGCCACGTACTTCCTCCAGGAGCGGTACGTGCCCTGGTTCATCGAGCGGCGCATCGACCGCCCGGAGGTGCTCGGCCGGCTCTCGCTCGAGAGCGACACCACCATGTACTTCTTCTCGCTCGTCGTCCTCCTCGGGGTCATGGCCGCCGTGCGGGGCCTGCGGAACAGCCGCACCGGCCGGGCCCTCATCGCCGTGCGCGACAACGAGCTGGCGGCCGAGGCCGTCACCCTCGACAGCACCCGCTTGAAGCTGGTGGCGTTCGTCATCTCGGGCGCCCTCGCCGGGCTGGCCGGCGGCGTCTACGTCATCCAGCAGGAGGGGATCTTCAGCGACGCCTTCGCCCCCGAGGTCAGCCTCCTGCTGTTCTCGATGGTGGTCATCGGCGGCCTGGGGACGATGCCCGGGCGCGGTGCTGGGCGCCATCTACATCCGGGGCGCCCAGTTCTTCCTGCCGAGCGGGTGGGAGCTCGTCGCCAGCGGCTTCGGCATCCTCGTCCTGCTGCTCATCTTCCCCGAGGGCCTCGGCGGCATCGCCTACGCCCTGCGGGACAAGTACCTGCGGTGGGTGGCCCGCCGGCGGGGCATCGCCGTGCCGAGCCTCATCGGGGCGCCGCCGCCCGACGTCGCCGTCCCGGACGCCCCCGTGCTGCGCGGTGTCGAGGGCGTGGTGCCCGCATGAGGGTCGTGCCCCGGACCCGGGCCAAGGCGGCCGCCGAGGGCACCGTCGACTCCGTCCCCCTCCACGACCTCGAGCAGGCCGCCGACGTGGCGGGCATGGCGCCCGCCGTGGCGTCGCCGCCGCCGGGGCAGGGCCCGTGGTTCCGGCGCCTCTCCCCCCGCCAGATCACCGGGGCGGCGACCGCTGTTCCCGCTCGTCGTGCTCTTCGGCCTGAACGCGGTGGACGAGCTCGACCGCACCGCCTTCCAGGTGCTCACCCCCGAGATCCGTGACGCCTTCGGACTGAGCGTCTTCGGGGTGTCCATCCTCACGGTGGCCGTCCTGCCCGTGGCCCTCCTCGTCGAGCTCCCCGTGGCCTACTTCGCCGACCGCCGCAACCGGACCCGCATGGCGGCGGGCGGGGCCGCCATGTGGGCCGGCTTCACCCTCCTGACCGGGGTGGCCGGCCTGGCCGCCAGCCTCACGATGCTGTACTTCGCCCGGGCCGGGTCGGCGCTGGGCAAGACGTTCAACGCCACCCACAACAGCCTGCTGGCCGACTACTACCCGCAGGAGGCCCGGGCCCGCGTCTTCTACGCCCACCGGCTGGCCAACTCCCTCGGCCAGTTCGTCGGCCCGCTGGCCGCCGGGATCCTCGCCGCCGTCTTCACGTGGGAGACGCCGTTCTTCATCCTGGCGCTGCCCACGGTCGTCTTCGTGTTCCTCGCCCTCCGCCTGCGGGAGCCCACCCGCGGCGTGCACGAGCGCCGGGCCGCCGGGGCCGACGAGGCCACCGCCGAGATCGAGGAGGTCCCGGCCGGCTTCAACGAGACCTTCCGGACGCTGTTCGCCGCCCAGTCGTCCCGCCGCATCTACCTCGCTCTCCCCTTCTTCACCGCCTCGTTCCTGGGGCTGACCAGCCTGCTCAGCCTCTTCTACGAGGAGGTCTACAACGTCGGATCGGCGGGTCGCGGCGTGATCTTCGCCATGACCGAGCCGGCCCAGATCGTCGGCCTCGTGGTGGGGGCCATCGTGGTCCAGCGGGTGATGAGCAAGGACCCGGGGGCGACGATGCGCCTCCTCGGCCTCAGCGCCATCGGATCGAGCATCTGCATGGCTGTCATCGCCCTCTCCCCCGCCATCGGCGTGGCCATCGGCGGCCACATCGTCGACGCGGTGCTGCGCAGCATGCTCATCCCCGGCATCTTCGCCGTGATCTCGCTGGCCGTCCCTGCCCGCATGCGCACCCTCGGGTTCGCCACCGGTTCGCTGTGGGTGCTCCTGGGCCTCCCGATCCTCCCCATCGTGGGCGCCTTCGGCGACCGCTACGGCCTGCGGGTGGCCATCCTGCTGCTCATCCCGGTGTACCTGGCCGGGTCGTTCCTGCTCGCCTCGGCCGGCCCGTCGCTCAACGCCGACATCGAGCGGCAGAACCTGTCGTCCCGCACCCAGGCCGAGATCCGGCGGCGCCGGCTCGAGGGCGACCCGCAGGTGCTCGTCGTACGCGACCTCGACGTCGGCTACGACGGCACGCAGGTGCTGTTCGGGGTGAGCCTGGAGGTGGCCGACGGCGAGATCGTCGCCCTCCTCGGCACGAACGGCGCGGGCAAGTCCACGCTGCTCCGGGCCATCTCCGGCCTGGAACGCTCGACGGCGGGCGCCATCATCTTCGACGGGCGCGACGTCTCGGGGGCCGACGCGGTGGAGACGGCGGCGCTCGGCATCAGCCAGGTCCCCGGCGAGCGTGGCACCTTCCCGACGCTCACCGTGGAGGAGAACCTCCGCCTCGCCGGCTGGCTCCACCGGCGTGACCCGGACCATGTGGCCCAGGCCACCGAAGCGGTGCTCGAGCACTTCCCCGTGCTGCGCCAGCGGTGGCACCTGCCCGCCGGCAGCCTGTCCGGAGGCGAGCAGCAGATGCTCGGGCTCGGCCAGGCGTTCATCGCCAAGCCGAAGCTGCTCATGATCGACGAGCTCTCCCTGGGCCTCGCCCCCACGGTGGTGGCCCACCTGCTCGCCATCCTCCCCGCCATCCAGGCGCAGGGCACGGCCATCCTCCTCGTGGAGCAGTCGGTGAACACCGCCCTCCAGGCCGCCGACCGGGCCGTCTTCCTCGAGAAGGGCTCGGTGCGGTTCTCGGGTCCGACGAAGGACCTGTTGGAACGCACCGACATCCTCCGCTCCGTCTTCCTCCACGGCGCGGCGGCCGCCATCGGCGGCAACGGCCGGGCCGCGGCGGCGGCACGACGCCCCGGGCCGACCGTCGAGGCCCGACCGGCGCTGGAGGTCGACGGGCTGAGCAAGCGCTATGGCGGGATCCGAGCAGTGAGCGACGTGACCTTCACCCTCCGGCAGGGCGAGGTGCTCGGCCTCATCGGACCGAACGGGGCCGGCAAGACGACGATCTTCGACCTGATCTCCGGCTTCCAGCGCTCCGACGGCGGCCGGGTGGTGCTGGAGGGCACGGACGTGACGTCGGCCAGCGCCCACGAGCGGGCCCGCCTCGGCCTCGGACGGTCGTTCCAGAGCGCCCGCCTGTGGCCGTCGCTCACCGTGCGGGAGGCGCTGGCCACCGGCCTGGAGGCGTCGATCGACGTCCGCGCCGCCCTGCCGGCCATGCTCAACCTGCCCCTCGTCAAGGACTCCGAGGCCCGGGTGCAGAGCCGGGTGGAGGAGCTGCTCGCGCTGCTCGGCATCGACGCGTGGGGCGATCGCTTCGTGTCGGAGCTCTCCACCGGCGTGCGGCGGATGGTCGACCTCGGCGTGCAGCTGGCCAACGAACCCTCGGTGCTGCTGCTCGACGAGCCCTCGTCGGGCATCGCCTCCAAGGAGACCGAGGCCCTCGGGCCCACCCTCAAGGCGGTGCAGGCCCACCTCGGGTGCAGCCTGCTCATCATCGAGCACGACATGCCCCTGGTCCGGTCCCTGGCCGACCGCCTGGTGGCCCTCGACGCCGGCGCCGTGGTGGCGGAAGGGCTCCCCGACGAGGTCCTGGCCCATCCCCAGGTGATCACGTCCTACCTGGGCGAGGGGTGGGTCGCCACCTGAACCAGGGGCTTCGTTTCTCGAATCATTCGATACCCTAACCAGATGCAGGTCGACGAGGACGTCCTCAGCGCGGACCACGCCCGGGCCGCCGCCCGGCTGGGCAAGGTCGTGGAGAAGGCGGTGGGCGAGGTCGACCTGACCCTCCCCCAGTACCGGATGCTGGCCCACCTGGCCTCCGGCACCGAGGCGGCCTCGGTGCTGGCCGGCAACCTGGCCGTCAGCCGGCCGAGCCTCACCGCCCTCGCCGACGGCCTGGTGGGCCGGGGGCTCGTCGAGCGCCAGCCGTGGCCCGGGGACCGCCGCCGGGTCGACCACGTGCTCACCGACGCCGGCCGGGCCGTGCTCGAGACCGCCGACGAGGCCGTCCAGCGCCGGCTGTCGGGCCTGCTCGACCACCTCCCCCGGGCGCAGCGCCGGCGGGCGGCCGACGGGCTCGCGCTGTGGCTCGCCGCCCTCGACGCCGCCCGCGCCGAACGGTTGGGCCGCCCGTGACGACCGCCCTCGAGCGCGACCTCGACCGGGTCGCCGGGGACGGTCCCGACTCGCCGTTCGAGCCGGTTGCCGTCGAGGCCCGCTCGGCCCCACCGCTCGGGCACGTCGACCCCGACCAGTCGAAGGGCTGGCTGGCCCGCGTCCGCCCCCTGCTGGCCGCCCGCCGGTGGCGGTTCGGCGGCGCACTGCTCGCCGCCCTCGTGGCCCTGGTCGCGCAGGTGGCCGTGCCCCGCGTGCTGATGGGCGCCATCGACAACGCCCTCACCGACCGGACGAGCAGCGTGCTCCCGTACGTGTGGGTGCTCCTCTCCCTCGCCGTCGTGCGGGGCCTCCTCACCTTCTGGTACCGCCTCGCCCTCTACGGGGTGGCCTACGACCTCGAGTACGACCTGCGGGTGGGGATCTACGAGCACCTGACCCGGATGTCGTTCTCCTTCTACGACCGGGTCCAGACCGGCCAGCTGGTGTCGCGGGCCAACTCGGACATCCGCTCGGTGCAGATGTTCCTCACGTTCGCCCCGCTGATGGTCCTCAGCGCAGCCAGCTTCGTCGTGGCCTTCGCGCTCATGCTGGCCGTGAACGTCCCGCTGGCGCTCGTCGCCCTCGCACCGCTCCCCCTCGTCTACGTGGCCGGGCGCAAGATGCGCAACCTGCTGTTCCCCGTCTCGTGGATCGTCCAGGCCCGCCAGGCCGAGGTGGCGACCATCGTCGAGGAGAACGTGACCGGCGCCCGCGTCGTGAAGTCCTTCGCCGCCGAGCCCCGCCAGGTCGCCCTGCTGGCCAGCGCCGCCGAGCGGCTGCGGTGGGCGTCGGTCCGCCAGATCGACGCCCGGGCGCACTGGGCCCCCGTGATGGAGAACCTGCCCAGGCTCGGCATGGCCGGCGTGCTGCTGTACGGCGGCTGGCAGGCCATCGACGGGCAGGTCACGGTGGGGACGATCGTGGCCTTCAGCACGTACGTGGTGCTGCTCCAGGCGCCGTTCCGCATGCTCGGGTTCCTCATGATGCTCAGCCAGCGGGCGTCGGCCTCGGCGGCGCGCATCTTCGAGATCCTCGACACGCCCCCCGACGTCGCCGATCGCCCCGGCGCCGTGGACCTGCTCGAGCCGGAGGGGCGGGTCGAGCTCGACGACGTCACCTTCGGCTACGGCGAGGACCGGCCCGTGCTGGCCGGCTTCTCGCTCACCGTGGCGCCCGGCGAGGCGGTCGCCGTCGTGGGCCGCACGGGTAGCGGCAAGTCGACGCTGGCCCGCCTGCTCTGCCGCTTCTACGACGTCGACGCCGGGGCCGTGCGGGTGGACGGCCACGACGTCCGCGACCTGACGGCGAGGAGCCTCAGGGCTGCGGTCGGCGTCGTGCTCGACGAGCCGTTCCTGTTCTCCGCCTCCGTCCGGGACAACATCGCCTACGCCCGCCCGGGGGCCGGCATGGCCGACGGTCGAGGCCGCCGCCCGGGCGGCCCGGGCCGACGGGTTCATCGAGGCGCTGCCCGACGGCTACGACACCCTCGTCGGCGAGCGCGGCTACACGCTCTCCGGCGGCCAGCGCCAGCGCATCGCCATCGCCCGGACGCTCCTCGCCGACCCGCGCGTGCTCGTGCTCGACGACGCCACGAGCGCCATCGACGTCCGCGTCGAGGAGGAGATCCACACCGCCCTCCGCCGCCTGCTGGCCGACCGCACCACGATCGTCATCGCCCACCGGCTGTCCACCATCAGCCTGGCCGACCGGGTCGTGCTGGTGGAGGGCGGTCGGGTGGTGGCCAGCGGCACCCACGCCGAGCTCCTGGCCGGCGACGCCCGCTACGCCGCCGTCCTGGCCTCGATCGAGGCGGCCGACGACGAGCTGGCCGCGGAGCACGCCTGATGGGCGGCTTCGGCTTCGGTCCCGGCGGCGGCTTCGGTGGCGGCTTCGCCCGTCCCGGCGCCCAGGCCGGCCTGCCCTTCGGCGGCATCCCGTCGGAGCTCCAGGAGCGGGTCGACCGCCTGCTGGCCGACGAGCGCGAGGCGCCGCTGGAGGCGCCGGCGTTCTCCCAGTCGCGCTGGGACCGGCGTCCCCTCACCCTGCGGCGGTTCCTGGCCCCGCACTGGAAGGCCATGGTCGCCGCCTTCCTGCTCGTCGCCATCGAGACGGCGGCGATGCAGGCCGGGCCGCTGCTGACCCAGATCGGCATCGACTCGGGCATCCGCGAGAAGGACACCGGGACGCTGGTCGCGGTGTCCCTCCTCTACTTCGCGGCCGTGGCCGTCAACGGCGTGGCCAGCTGGGCCCGCATCGCCTGGACGGGGCGGGTGGGCGAGCGCCTGCTGAAGGCCCTCCGGGTGCGGATCTTCTCCCACCTCCAGCGCCTGTCGACCGAGTTCTTCACCACCGAGAAGGCGGGCCGGCTGATGTCCCGCATGACCAGCGACGTCGAGTCGATGACCCAGCTCTTCCAGGAGGGCATGGTGCAGATGGCGGTGCAGGGCCTCGACCGTCGTCGTCGTCACGATCGTGCTGTTCACCCTCGACGTGCGCCTGGCCCTGATCACCGTCGTCGTCGTGGTGCCGGCCACCGCCCTGCTGACGCTGTGGTTCCGCGCCGCCTCCGACCGCACGTTCGGAACCGTGCGGGACCGCATCGCCGACGTCCTCGCCCACCTCCAGGAGAGCCTGGCCGGCGTCCGCATCGTGTCCGCCAACAACCGGGCCCGCCAGAACATCGTCGAGCACCGCAACACGGTCGAGGACTACCGGGTGGCCAACGTGGCCACCGCCCGGGTGGGGGCCATCTACGGCCCGTCGACCGAGGTGGTCGGCGTCGTCGGTCAGGCCGCGCTCCTGCTCGTCGGCGGCAACATGGTCCTGCAGGGCGAGCTGACCGTGGGCGAGCTGGCCGCCTTCCTGCTGTACCTGGCCGCCTTCTTCGCCCCCATCCAGCAGATGGTCCAGCTGTACAACACCTACCAGCAGGGTCAGGCCGCCCTGCGCAAGCTGCGGGAGCTGCTGGCCACCGAGCCGTCGGTGGCCGAGGACCCGGCCGCCACCGACCTGCCCCCGGTCGTGGGCGAGGTGCGGCTCGAGGGCGTCGGGTTCGGCTACGACCCGGCCCGCCCCGTCCTCCACGACGTCGACCTGCGCATCGCGCCCGGCGAGACCATGGCCGTGGTGGGGGCCACGGGCGCCGGCAAGTCGACCATCGCCAAGCTCGTGATCCGCCTCTACGACCCCGACGCCGGCCGCGTGCTGATCGACGGGCACGACCTGCGGGCGGTCACCCTCGCCTCCCTGCGGGGCCAGCTCGGGGTCATCCCCCAGGAGCCGTTCCTGTTCTCCGGCTCGATCCGGGACAACCTCACCTTCGCCCGTCCCGACGCCGCCGACGAGGAGGTGCTCGCCACCTGCCGGGCGGTCGGGCTCAGCGATCTGCTCGACCGGCTGCCGGAGGGCCTCGACACGCCGGTGCACGAGCGGGGCGTGGCGCTGTCGTCCGGCGAACGCCAGCTGCTGGCCCTGGCCCGGGCCTTCCTGGCCCGTCCCCGGGTGCTGGTGCTCGACGAGGCCACGTCCAACCTCGACCTGGCGTCGGAGTCCCGCATCGAGCACGCCCTCGACGTCGTCCTCGAGGGCCGCACCGCCATCGTCATCGCCCACCGGCTGGCCACCGCCATGCGGGCCGACCGCATCGCGGTGATCGAGGACGGGCGGGTGGCCGAGCTGGGCACCCACGACGAGCTGCTGGCCCTCGGCGGCCACTACGCCGGGCTCCACGACGCCTGGCGGCGCCACGGCGGCGGCACCCGGCGGCGAGTCGACGGCGGTGCCCGTGGCGGGCGCCTGAGGTCCGACGCCCGGGCCAGCCGCTGTGGAACAGTGGCCGCATCCCCCCCAAGGTCCACCCCGTCGTCGACCGTCTCGCCGCGTACTCCTGGCGGCTCCTCGTCATCGCCGCCGCCGGGCTGGCGGTGCTGTGGGTGATCGGCCGGGCGTGGGTGGTGTTCCTCTCCCTCGTCATCGCCCTCCTCCTCAGCCGCGTGCTGGCGGCGCCGGCGGGCCGCCTGCGTGCCCTCGGGTGGAAGCCGGGCCTGGTCGCTGCCGTCACCCTCGTCGGCTTCCTCCTCGCCTTGGGCGTCACCCTCACGCTGCTCGGCTTCGCCGTCGGCGACGAGGCCGAGGACCTCGGGCCCACCCTGACCGAGGCGGTCGACGACGTCGAAGAGTGGCTGGTGGACGACGCCCCGATCGAGATCAGCAGGGCGGACATCGAGCAGTTCCGGGAGGACTTCCGCGACACCATCCGGACGGGGGCGCGGTCGTCGTCGGGCTCCCTCGTCTCGGGGGTCACGGTCGTCGGGGAGGTCGTGCTCAGCCTGATCGTCGGGTTGATCGTGACCTTCTTCGCCATCAAGGACGGCAACCGGTTCGCCCGGTGGGTCCAGCGCCAGCTCCCCGCCGACCGCCGTGAGCTGGCCGAGCGGCTGGGAGGGCGGGCCTGGCGCACGCTCGGCGGCTACCTGCGGGGCGCCGCCATCCTCGGACTGGTCGAGGGCACGATCATCGGCCTCGCGGTCGCGCTCGACCGGCGGCCGGTTGGCCATCCCGGTGGGGGTGTTCACCTTCCTCATGGCCTTCATCCCCATCCTCGGGGCCATCGTGGCCGGCGCCATGGCCGTCCTCGTGGCCCTGGCCACGGGCGGGACCACCGCGGCGCTGATCGTCCTGATCGTCGTGATCGTCGTCCAGCAGCTCGACAACGACCTCCTCGCCCCCGTGGTCTACGGGCGCTCCCTCGAGCTCCACCCGGTGACCGTCCTGCTGGCGGTGGCCGGCGGCGGCGCCCTGTTCGGCCTCCCCGGCACCCTGCTGGCCGTGCCGGTCACCGCCATCGCTGCTCAACTCCCTGGCCGAGGTCCGCCTGAGCGGTCGGGAGGCGTAGCCGCGCACGGTGTGGGGGAGGCTGGAGGCCCGTGAAGGTCTTCCGGCTCGTCAGCCACATCCGGTCCAGCCTGTGGTTCGTCCCGGTGGTCTGCGTGCTGGCGGGCGTGGTGCTGTCCTTCGCCACCATCGCCATCGACCGCCGGACCGACTTCACCCTGATCCCCGAGTCGCTCACCGGCGGGCCCGGACGCCGCCATCGCCATCCTCGCCACGGTGGCCGGCTCGATGGTGAGCCTGGCCGCCCTGGTGCTGACCATCACGATGGTGGTCGTCCAGCTGGCCATGGGCCAGTTCTCGCCCCGGATCGTCCAGACCTTCCTCCGCGACAAGCCGAGCCAGTTCGCCGTCGGGCTGTTCGTCGCCACGTTCGCCCACGCCATGCTGGCCATGCGGGAGGTGCGCTTCGACGGCGGCGGCTCGGTGCCCGGGCTCGCCATCGTCGTGGCCTACGTGCTCATCCTCGTGAGCATCGTCGTCCTCGTGCTCTACGTGCACCACATCGGCCAGTCGCTCCGGGTGTCGTCGCTGATCGAGCTCGTCGGCGACCGCACCAGGAAGGCCATCGACGACCGCTACCAGGACCACGGGGAGGCGCCGACAGCCGGCGGGGAGCCCGTCATCCCGGCGCCGCGCTCCGGCGTGGTCTGCCACGTCGACCACGAGCGGCTGGTGGAGGTCGCCGCCGAGGCGGGCTGCTGCCTCGAGCTCATCCCTGCCCTGGGCGACTTCTCGCCCGCCGGCGGGCCGCTCGTCCGGGTCCACGGCGACGGGTCCGCCCTGCGCCACGACGACGTGACCAGCGCCGTCGTCCTCGGGCTCGAGCGCACGCTCGGGCCCGAGGACGTCGCCTACGGCTTCCGCATGCTGGTCGACATCGCCGAGCGGTCGCTGTCGGACTCCCACTTCGAGGATCCGACGACGGCGGTGCAGGCGGTCGACCGCCTCCACGACTGCCTGCGCCAGCTCGCCCGCCGACCCCTCCCGTCGGGCGAGCACCGGGACGAGGAGGGCGTCGTGCGTCTCGTCATGCCCAGCATGGACTGGGACGCCTACGTCCTGCTGGCGTTCGAGGAGATCCGACGGGCCGGCGCGGCCTCGCCGCAGGTGTCCCGTCGGCTCGACGCGGCCCTCGACGACCTGTTGACCGTGGCCCCGCCCGCACGGCGACCGCCGCTCGAGGAGCAGCGTTCGAAGCTGCAGGCGGCCACCCGGGACGCCCTGGCCGACGAGCGCGACATCGAGCTCAACGCCGGCGCCGACAGCCAGGGCATCGGTCGGCGGACCGGCTCTCCGGCGTCGTAGCGGCGTCGTCGCGGCGTCGTGACCGGCGACATCGACTGGCGCTCGTCCCTCCCGGCCGACGCCCCTCCCGCCGGCGGCGTACCGCTCGGTGTGCGAGGACTTCCTGGCCGGGCTGCGGGAGGCGCTCGGCGACGACCTGGTGAGCGTGTACCTGTACGGGGCGGTCACGTTCCCGCGGCCCGACGGCTGGACCCTCGACGTCGACTTCCACACCCTGCTGGCCCGGGCCCCGGCGGACGGGCCGCGCGACGGCCTGCGACGCCTCCACGCCCGGCTGGCGGCGGCGTCCGACCTCGGTCGGGAGCTCGACGGCTACCACCTGCGGCTGGCCGACGCCGGCGGGTCGGAGCCGCCGAGGGACGTGCTCGGCAACGTCGACGACGCCTGGGCGCTGCACCGGGCGCACGTGCTCGCCGGTCGCGTCGCGGTGCTCCACGGGCGCCACCCCCGCACGATCCTCGCCCCGCCCTCGTGGGCGGAGGCGCTCGAGGCGCTCAGGGAGGAGCTGGGCTACATCACCGAACACCCCGAGCACGCCGCCTTCGGCGTGCTCAACGCCTGTCGCATCGCCTGGAGCCTCGAGCACCGCGACGTGGTGGTCTCGAAGTGGGACGCCGCCCGGTGGGGGGCATCGTCCCGACCCGGGTGGTCGGGCGCGCTCGGGGCCGCCGTCCGTTCCTACACGGCAGCGGCCGAGCCGGCGGACCCCACGCTCCTCGACGACGGTCGCGCCGCGATCCTGCGGGAGGTCGGTCCGGCGCTGGCTAGCGCCGGTTGAAGATGCTCACCCCTCCGGGTCCCACGAGGCACCCGATGATGATCAGCACGATGCCGAAGATCACCTGGCCTTGGAACAGCTGCACGATCCCCACGATGACGAGGATGACGGCGATGACCCAGAGGACGGTTGCGTTCACGGACCGGGTTCTGCCCCGATCCCGTGGGCGTCAGTCCTCCAGGGCGGCGTAGGTGCCGGTCCACACGTCCCGGATCACGGCGGGGGGCGGGAACGGGCCGGTGAACATGTCGGTGGTGAGGACGACGCCGACGAGGCGCTCGGCCGGGTCGTTGGCCCACGAGCTCCCCAGGCCGCCGTCCCACCCGTAGCTGCCGACGCTGCGGGCCAGGCCCGTGCGCCGGACCTGCACGCCGACGCCCAGCCCCCAGCCCTGCGAGCCGTCCGGCGCCGGGCCGCACACCTCCCGGGCGGGACCGAGGTGGTCGGTGGTCATGGCCTCGACGGAGGCGCGCGACAGCAGCCGGGAGCCGTCGGGGAGGCGGCCGCCGGCCAGCAGCATGCGCCCGAAGGCGTGCACGTCGTCGACGGTCGAGACGAGGCCGCCACCACCTGACGGGAAGGCGGGTGGCTTCGCCCACTGCCCGTCGGGCGGGTCGTACACCACCAGCTCGCCGGTGGCGGGGTCCCTCGTGTAGGTCGAACCGAGGCGGCTGACGTCAGGGGTGGCGAAGCCGGTGGCGCCCATCCCGAGCGGCTCGAGCACCCGGTCCCGCAGGAAGGCGTCGAGCGGTTGCCCGGCCGCGCGGGCCACCAGCACCCCGAGCACGTCGGATCCGGTGTTGTAGAGCCACCGCTCCCCCGGCTGGTACAGGAGCGGCAGCGTGCCCAGCCGGGCCATCCACTCGTCCGGACCGGGCGGCGCCTGCGGGTCGGGCGGGCCCCAGCCGAGGCCGAGCTCGCCCATGGCCTCCAGGAGCGGCTGGGGCCACGGGGCGGTGAAGTCCATGCCGAGGCCCAACCGGAACGTCAGCACGTCGCCGACGGTGACGGCCCGGGCGGCGGGGACGGTGGCCCCGTCCATCGGCCCGCGGCCGTCGACCAGCACCCGCCGGTCTGCCAGCTCGGGCAGCAGGTCGTCGACGGGGTCGTCGAGCCGCAGCCGGCACTCCTCCACGAGCACCAGCGCCGCCACGGCCACGATCGGCTTGGTCATGGAGGCGATGCGGAACACGGTGTCCCGGCGGACCGGGTCGCCCTCGCCCCTCGTCAGGACCCCGGCCACCCCCACCTCCACCTCGTCGCCCCGGGCGGCCAGCCAGGCGACGCCGCCGACGGTGTCCCGCTCGACGTGGTCGGCGACGACGGCGTGCAGCCGGTCCAGGCGCGTGCGGTCGAACTCGCTCATGCCCGTTGGACGCTGCGGCGGCGCCGGACTCATCGGTCCGGTGGCCCCCGCTCCGGCCCACCGCCGGCCCCCGCCCGCCGGCGGTTGTGGTAGCCGCACGCCAGCTGGCCGTTCTCGGCCAGCGTCGGACCACCCTCGGCCCAGGGCAGCACGTGGTCGACCTCGCACTCCTCGGCCGGCACGTCGCAGTAGCGGGAGGTGCACTCCCGGTCCCGCACCTCCACGGCCCGACGCTCGGCCCCGGTGAAGAGCCGCTCGTGCGGCCCCACCCCGAGCACCCGGTCGGTCCCGTCGAAGACCACCCGCTGGACCCGGGCCTCGTCCACCCACGGGAGCAGGCGATCCCGGGGTCACCACCGTGCCCCGGGCCAGCTCGCAGAGGCGCCCGGTGAAGGTCGGGTAGTCGAGGTACACGGTGAACAACGGCTCGGGCTGCTTGGCCCCCTCGGGTACCGCCCCGGCCCGGCGGGCCAGCTCCACCAGGGCGTCGGCCCGGCGCTGCTGGGGGTGCGGGCCAGGTGCTCCCTGGTGGTGGCCTCGCCGTGCTCGGCACCGGGCCTCGGCCCAGTCACGGCGGAACAGCTCCTCCTCGATGCGCCGGAGGGCGGTGGCCACGATCTCGCCCCCCACCGGGCCGAGCACCCCGTCGAGGACCCAGCGCCCCTCGAAGCTGGAGGACAGGTGCACCCGCCGTGCCTCGTGCAGCGCCTCGGCCTCGTCCTCCACCCCGTCGGGGTCGGCCCGCTGGCGCCAGTAGGCGAGCGCCTTGGCGAAGGACCCGTGCGAGAGGCGCCCGGCGTGGTCGACCAGCAGCGACCTCGTCCCGCGCCAGCGCCTCGGCCGTCGCCTCGGTGCGGGCACCCGCCAGAAGCCCCACCGCCGCCCCGCTCACCTCGCCGTCGAGCCAGGCCCGCTCGGCCACGGGCAGGTCCCGGAGGGCCCGACCGACGACCACCCGGCGCCGGGCCGTCCGCAGCGGGAGCGAGCACTCGGCCGCCAGCCACGCCGAGGCGGTGCGGGCCCCGTCGGCCTCCCACGCCCGCCCCCGTTCGAAGGCACCGACGGCCCGGGTGGTGACCGCCTCGAGCTGCTCCAGGTGGCGGTGCAGGGCCACGATGGCGTCGCCATCGCCCAGCTGGCCGGGCTCGAGCGCCCGCAGGGCGGCGAGCGCCTGCGTCAACCGTTCGAGCGGGTCACCGTTCGTGCACATGGCCGGTCCTGCATGACGAGGGACGTCAGAGGGGCCAGGCGTGCCCGAGCGCTGCGACCTGTGCGACCGACCCTAGACGAACACCTGTTCGCCTGTCAACCACTACCACTACTTCGAGCAGAGGCGAACGGCTTCCACGCCGAGGTCGGGGTTGTCGGTGAACACGCCGTCGACACCGGCGTCGAGGAAGGTCCGCATCTCCGTCACCACGTCCCCGGGCTCGTTGGGGTTCGAGCTGCTGCGGAGGCTGGGTGGGAGGAAGAGGTTCTCCCGCCGGAAGGTCCAGGCGTGTACGGGCAGCCCCCGCTGGTGGGCGTTGGCGATGACCGGCGTCGGCGTCCCCAGGCGGCCGTCGGACCCGACCGGGATGAGGAGGTCCTTGCACACGCCGACGAGGTCGGCGTAGCCGCGCACGAAGTCGAGCCCCGCCGGGGTCACCAGGTCGGCGTAGGTGCGGGGGTCGCCCGACGCCGTGAAGTCCCACGGCCGGCCGGTGCAGTTGACGAGCTGGGCCAGCCGCACCCCCGTCCTGGTGGCGAGGCGCTGCAGGTTGCCCACCTCGAAGCTCTGGACGATCACCGGCGCCGCTTGGTCGTGCCACCCGTTGGACGCCAGGGAGTAGAGCAGGGGCTCCTCCAGCGGGAGGCCGATCGAGCGGAAGTACGACGGGTGCTTCGTCTCCGGGTAGATGCCGACGGGCTTGCCGTCGCAGGTCCTGGACCGGCGGGCCAGGTCGATGACCTCCGCGAAGGTCGGGATGACGAACTGCCCGTCGTACGCCGCGTTCTGGGGCCGGATGCTCGGGATCCGCTCCCGGGCCCGCAGCGTGCGCAGCTCGGGAAGGGTGAAGTCCTCGGTGAACCAGCCCGTGACCGAGACGCCGTCGACCGTCTTCGTCTTCCGCCGGGCGGCGAACTCGGCGTGGGAGCCGACGTCGGTGGTGGTCCCGATCTCGTTCTCGTGGCGGGCCACGAGGTTCCCGTCCTTGGTGGAGACGAGGTCCGGCTCGATGAAGTCGGCGCACTGCTGGATGGCCAGCTGGTAGGCCTCCAACGTGTGCTCCGGCCGGTAGCCGCTGGCCCCCCGGTGACCGATGACGATCGGCCGAGCGGCCTCCCCGCCTCCGTCGTCGCCGGTGGCGCCGGCGGTGCCGAAGGGGAGCAGGGCCAGGAGCAGGGCGAGCCCGACCCCCACCACCATCCGCAGCTTCATGCGCCGTTCTCCTCCCGATCGTGTGCCCGAAAGGTCTACCTCATGTCGAGGTGTCCGGGTTCACCGGGCGGTCGCGCTGGCGTCTGGCCCAGGTCAGGATGAGGATCGCACCGATCGCGGCTGCGATGTAGGCCGTCGGGTAGGCGAGCTGCCCCGGGTGCGCATCGAGGTCGAAGGAGTCGGCGTACACGACGGTGGCCGCGAGGATGGGGGCGATCAGGGTCAGCCCGCACCACATGCCGACGACGATGGCGTCGACCCGACGGTCCGCCGCCAGGACGACGAAGCCGATGCCGAGGGACAGGTAGAAGACGCCGAAGGCCCGGAGGGAGAAGAGCGACAGGGGCTCGGGGAAGATGGCCCCGTTGGTGGCTCGCACCGGCGCCCAGAAGGCCACGGCGGCGAGGAACCACACGAAGGCCACGAAGACGATGTCGGCGGTGCGCATGATCGCCGGGGCCCGGATGCCCCCCGGCCGGCGGTCGGGTCCGAGGTGGGGCCAGCCGTCGACGACCGCCAGCGCGCCGCCGGCCACCGAGAGGCCGAGGGCCGCCAGGTAGGGCCAGCTCAACGCCACGTCGGTGCGCAGCAGGTCGGACTCGTACAGCGCCACGGCCAGCTGCGAGGCGCCGAACGCCAGCACGTAGAAGATGCAGGGTCGGATCGGCTTCCACCGCCGCTCGATGACCGCCCAGCCAGCGAACACCGCGGTCCCGAGGCACCAGCCCCCGGCGGTCATGGCGACGAAGGGCGAGACCTTCCAGGCGAAGTTCTCCGACGCCCACGACGGGGCAACGAACAAGGGGATGCCGGTGACGACGTAGGCCACGACCGCGAGGGCCAACAGGGTGCGCCAGACCCCACTCAGCGTTCCCGTCGTACGGGCGTCCGTCCGGGCGATGGGGCGGCACGGTAGCCCGGCACCCTCGCCGCTTGCCCGAGGAACCGCGCTCAACGGTGGTCGAGCGCCACCCGGCAGCCCCGGAAGTTCAGCCACTCGTCCGGGCGCAGGTCGTACCGGTCACGCCCGCGGTACGACGCCCGCGGCGTGCACCTCGCCGAGGTACCACGCGCCGCCCCGTCCCACGCGGCTCACGGTCACGGGGACGTCGACCGCCTCCCGGCCGTCGTCGGCGCGGTAGGGGTACTGCCACCGTGGACGCAGGGGGTCGTCGCCCCACAGGCTGGACGTGAGGTCGTAGGTGTTGCCGGTGAGGTCGGCGATGCCCTCGGGCGTGTCCCCTTCGGGGAAGACGCCGACCGGGGTTGGGGCACGCACGTGGGTCTCGACGGTGTTGCCCTTCAGGGGATCGAAGGTGTCGCCGTAGGCGAAGGCCCGTCGGCCCGCACCGCGGGCGGCGGCCTCCCACTCGGCCTCGGTGGGCAGGCGGAAGGGCAGGCCCGACTGGGTGGCGAGCCAGGTGGCGTAGGCGCGGGCTTCGAAGCAGCTGATCCCGATGACCGGCTGCATCGGGTTGTTGTACCGGGGGTCGCGCCAGTACCGGGGCTCCCGCAGGGGGCCGGCCGGGTAGTAGTCGACCAGGTGGGCCTCGAAGCGCTCGTCGTCCATGCCGAGGCGCCGGTGCCAGAGCTCGTACATCGCCTCGTCCATGTGGTCGAGCTCGAGCTCCCGCTCCACGAGACCCGGCTCGCGGGCGAAGCGCCGCCGCCAGTACCGGGCCATCGAGCGCACGTTCACCATCGTCCCCTCGCCCCGGAGCCAGGCCCGCGCCTCCTCCCCCTCCCAGTAGGCCTCGTCGTCGTAGCCCCCGGCGGCCATGAAGGTGGCCCACTCGGCGTTGGTCACGGCGAAGCGCCCGAGGGCGAAGGGCGCCAGCACGACCGGTGCCGCCGGCAGCTCCTCGTGGTGCTCCTCGCCGCCCCAGCCGTACGGCGCGTCGCTGCCGATGACGTACTCCCCGCCCGCGACCGCCACCACCGGGGGCACGAGGTAGCGCCCGCTGGGACCGACCGCCTCGTCGTAGCAGGGACCGCCGAGCCACCCGAGGGTGAGGCCGGCGGCGATGCGGGCCCGCAGGTCGGCCTCGCAGTCACGGCTGCGGTCGGCCAGTCGCCGCCTGAGGGCATCGACCACGGACGGGTCGAGCCGTCCGGCCAGCTCCGCCTGCGCGGCGCAGCGGCCGGCCAGGACGAGGTCGACCTCGGCCACCGCCTGCACGAAGCGGGACGGGTCCGACGCCATCGGCGCGGCGAGCACGGCCGTCTCCTCCCAACCGCTGGCCGGGGGCGGCGGCAACCGGTCCGCCGACGGCAGCCGGCGCAAGAGGTCCGGGAGCGGCGGCGCCACCTCGCCGCGCCGCCACGGCACGCCGAGGGGCGCATCCTCGGGAGCGCGGGCCAGCCGGCGGGCGGCGAAGTACTCCTGCATGAGCTGGTGGGTGAAGAGCACCTCGCCGCCGGCGGAGTCCTCGTCGAGGACGGACAGCTCGCCCCCGGCGGCCAGCGCCGCCTCGGCCCGGTCGGAGTCGAGGAGGTCGATCGCCTCGTCGAGGTCGATGCGCACCTGCCCGCCGCGGCCGCCGCCCCGGTCCTCCTGCATGCGGTAGGCGAGGCGCTCGAGGAGGGTGAACAGCGCGCCGCGGTCGGGGAGCGCGTACGGGTCGGGCCACCGCCAGCCCACCACCCGCCGCCGGTCCCGCACGGCGACGAGCTCGTCGTCGTCGAACACCGGGTTGTCACGCTCGAGCTCCCGCTTGAGGGACTGCCGCACGAACCCGGTGAAGAGCGCCGACCGGCCCTCCGGGATGCGCCCCTCGGCCTCGACCTGTTCGATGAGCAGCTTCAGGAAGAAGGGCGAACGGAACAGATCGAGCTGGGACGAGCGGTTCACCTCGGCCCAGATCTCGGCCCAGTGCTGGGGCGAGTAGAGCTTGAGGTAGTGCCGGACCTGCGCGTCGGACATCGCGTCGATGCGGACCTGGGGCACCCGCAGGGAGGGGGACGACAGCGGCGCGGAGTAGTCGAGGCTGCGGCAGGAGAAGACGAAGCGGTTGCCCGGAGCCCGGGTCACGGTGCGCTCGACGAAGACCTTCCACTGGCGGATGCACCGGCGGGTGGCGGCCTCGCCCGTCGTCGGGATCTCGTTGAGACCGTCGAGCAGCAGGAGCAGCCGACCCTCGGCGGCCAGCGAGTCGAGGGAGGGCAGGTCGGGGAAGCGGTCGGACCAGAGGCCTTCCAGCCACGTCTCCGGGGAGGGGAACACCTCGTGCTCGTCGGGCATGAACAGGTTGAGCTCCACCAGGAAGGCCACGAGGCCGTCGCCGCCGGCGCGGAGGCCACGCTGCGCCACCTCCATCTCGAGGCGACGGAGGATGGTGCTCTTGCCGGAGCCCGGCGGGCCGAGCACCACCAGGGCGGGCTGGGGCACCCCGTCGAGGAGGTCGTGGACGTCGCCCAGGGCCTGCTCGCTCACCCGCCAGCGCTCGTCGTCCACGTCCTCGCCCCGGTCCACCAGGAGGCTCAGCTGGACGAAGCGGGCGTCGAGCTGCCACCGCGGCTGCGACCACTCCAGGATGCGACTGAGGAAGTACTGCTCGAGGTCGGCCGGCCGGCCCCGGGCCAGCTCACGGGCCTGCGAGGTGTTCAGGCGAGCGGCCGGGCCCTCGACCCGCACCGCGGTGAGCGCGCTCGAGGCCGCCTCCTGGTCGGGCCGGCGCACCTCCGCCTCGTCGACCACGATGCGGGGCGACCACGCCTCCCCCGTCGGCGTGCGCAGCCGCGGGTCGGGGTCGGGCAGGTCGGGGACCAGCAGCTCGACGATGGTCTCCGAGAAGCGGCTGTCCTGGAGGGCGCGGGTGCCGTGCGACCGGACGTCGACGCCCGGCGGGAGTCGACCCCGCACCTCGCGGTACGCCACGGCGGTGAGCAGGATCTGCCCGCCGTGGCCCGCAGAGCCGAGGCGGGCGGCCCGCTCCACCACCTGCCCCTCGGACTCGTCGGGCTCCCCGGTGTGGAGGCTCGCCCGGAGGCGGGGCGGGGCGAGGCCCCCGCCGGTGTCCCCCCACCGCTCGGCACCGAGCGCCCGCTGGATCTCGATGGCGGCGTCGCACGCCAGCGCCCCGTCGCGGAAGGTGGCGTGGACGATGTCGGCGATGGCGCGCGTGACCTCGCCGCGGTAGCGGGTGACGCACGACCGCACCACGTCCTGGATCCGGCGCAACGCCAGCGGCACACCGGACGGGGACCACTCCCCCAGGGCCTGGCTGCCCTCGACGTCGGTGCAGAGGGCAGTGACGGTGGCCGGCTCGTGCGGCAGGCGGAGGGCATCGAGGGCGGCACCGGCCTCCGACGCCAGCCAGGCCTCGGCCCCCCAGCCGGGGCGGGGCAGGCCGGCGTCCGGCTGCCAGACGAGCTCGTAGAGGCGGTGGACCCGACCCGTCCCCCGCAGCTCGCGCTCCTCGAGGAAACGGCAACGGGCGCGGAGCTCGTCGTCGAGGTGGGCGTACACCGACTCGGACAGGACGATCTGGTCGCCGTCGGCCACCGACTCGATGCGGGAGGCGGTGTTGACGATGGTGCCGAACACGCGGTCGTGCTCCCGCAGCCCGACGCCGGCGTGCAGGGCCACCCGGATGTGGAGCTCCTCGGTCGGCGTGAGGCCGGCGTTGTGGCGGGCCAGCTCCTCCATCATCCGCACGCCGGCGCGACACCCGTCGGCGGGCTCGTCGAACACGGCCAGGATGCCGTCGCCCGTGTGGTCCAGCACCTCGCCGCCGTGCTCGGCCACCAACGGGTAGGTCACCTCGTCGTGGTGGTGCACCTTGCGCCGGCCAGCCACGTCGCCCGAGGCGCTGTAGTAGGCCGTCGAGCCCTTGATGTCGGTGAACATGACGACGCTGAAGCGGGGCACGGCCCCGGGCTGCTCACCCACCGTCCTGGTGGCCTTCCCCGGGCTCCAGCGGCGGGGCCGGCACCCCGATGGCCGGGCTCTCGGTGCCGCCGTCGACCTCGAACACCTTGCCGGTGACCCATGACGACGCCTCGGAGACGAGGTAGAGGACGGCGCAGGCGATGTCCTCCGGCTCCCCCGCCCGACCCATGGGGGTGCCGGCCAGGAACTGGCGGCGCAGGTCGTCGTCGGTGAGCACGATGTCGAGCGAGCGGGTGGCGACGCCGCCGACGTCGATGGCGTTGACGCGGACCCGGGGCGCGAGCTCGGCGGCGATGTTGCGGGTCATGCGGTCCAGCGCCGCCTTGGCCGCGCCGTAGGCGACGAACATCGTCTGCGTCATGCTCGCCGAGCGGGACGAGATGTTGACGACCGCGCCGGACCCGCTGGTGTCGACCATCTGCCGGGCGGCCAGCTTGGTGAGGAGGAGCGGGGCGGTCACGTTGAAGTGGAACGTGCGGGCCATGAAGCCGGAGCTGGTGTCGAGCGCCGCCCGCGGCATCGCCCCCCCGGCGTTGTTGACGAGGATGTCGAGGCGGCCGTACTCGCCGACGGTGGCGGCGACCAGGCGCTCGAGCGCCGCCTCGTCGGTGACGTCGGTGGGGACGGGGAGGGCCCGTCGACCCCGGGCCCTGACCTGCTCGGCCACCTCGTCGAGGTCCGACGCCGTGCGAGCCGCCAGCACCACGTCGGCGCCCGCCTCGGCCAGCCCGATGGCGATCCCCCGCCCGATGCCCAGACCGGCACCGGTGACGACGGCCACCCGCCCCTCGACGGCGAAGCGCCCGAGGATCCCGTCGCCCAAGGGCTCGCGTGCTCCTGATCTCGGTTCGCTCGCAAGCTCGCTCACGTCCGGGGGGCCACCCGGAGGGGGGCGCCGCCGGCCGGGCGGTTGACGACCATGCCGACGGGGCGGGGCGCCTCCTCGGCGACGGGCTCGACGTCGAGGCGCTGGGCCAGGCGGGCGACGATCAACGTCAGCTCCATCTGCGCCAGCGCGAAGCCGATGCAGTTCCGGGCGCCCCGGCCGAAGGGCACCCAGGCCAGGTCGGCGAGGGCTTTCTGCTCGGCCGGCGGGTCGACGAAGCGGTCCGGGTCGAAGCGCAGCGGCTCGGTCCAGGCCGCCGGGTCGCGGCCGGCCAGGTGGGCGGACCACAGGACGAGCGTGCCCTTCGGGATCCGGTGGCCGCCGATCACCAGGTCGACGGCGGCCTCGCGGGGCGAGACCACGCCGGCGGGGTGCAGGCGGGTGGTCTCCCGCATGACCCGACCGGCGAGGTCGAGGCCGGCCAGCGTCGTCTCGTCGGGGCTGTCGGGCGACCCGACGGGGCCGAGCACGGCGTCGGCCTCGGTCCGCAGCCGGGTCCACAGGCCGGGGCACAGCGCCGTGCACCAGAGCATCCACGCCACGCTCGCCGCCGTGGTGTCGAAGCCGGCGCCGATCAGGGTGACGACCTGGTCGCGGATCTCCTGGTCGCTCAGGGCGCCCTCGGCGACGAGCACCTCCAGCACGTCGAGGGGGTCGCCCGTCGGCCGGGCCCGGCGCTCGGCGATCTCGCCGTCGATGATGCGGTCGAGCGCCTCGCCGGTCGGCCCGGACCCGGGCCCGTGCCGTGAACGGCACGCGGTGCGGGAGCTGGCGCACGGCCGACGACTCCAGGTAGGCCTGCGGTCGCCGGAACAGGGCGCCGATCTCCTCCCGCCGGGCGGCCAGGCGCTCACCGAACAGGGCCCGCACGACGATGTCGAGGACGAGCGCACGGCCCACCGGGTAGAGGTCGACCTCCCGGGGGGCGGACGGGTGGTCGTCCAGGAGCTCGTCGACGGCGGCGTCGGTCCTCTCCACGATCATCGGGATCCAGCGGTTGAGCCGCCGGCGGCTGAACGCCGCCTGGACCGAGCCCCGGCGGCGCTTGTGGTCGTCGCCGTCCGACACGACCATCGACGTGGCCCCCGTCACGAAGCCCAGCACGTTGAACTTGTGGCCCCACCGGAACGAGTCCGTCGAGGCGCCGAACACCTCCCGCAGGGCGGTCGGGTCGCCGACGATGGCCATGCGCACGGGACCGGCGCCGAGGCCCACGACGGGGCCGTAGAGCGCCCGCAGCTCGTCGAGCACCGGCTGGGGGTCCGAGAAGATGCGCCGCAGGTAGCCCGCCTGCTGCCGGAGGGGCGGGGATGGCAGAGGACGGGCGTCGAGGGCCGGGGCCGCCACGGCGGGGACGCTACGCCGCCCACCTGTCCCCCGCCGATTCCGGACCGTCCGCACCCGTACGCTCCCCGCATGGCCACCCCGCCCCGCACCCGGCGGGAGGCGCCGCCCTTCCGGAGGGTCCGCGTGCGCCGGGTCGAGCCGCTCACCCCCCACCTCCTGCGGGTGACCATGGCCGGGCCCGAGCTGGCCGGGCTCCCCGTGGGGCTCCCCACGGGGAACGTCCGCGTGCTGCTGCCGCCGGACGGGGCCGACGAGGTGCTGCTCCCCCGCTGGAACGGCAACGAGTTCCTCCTCCCCGACGGGTCCCGGCCCACGATCCGCAGCTACACGCCGCGCCGGTACGACCCGGAGGGCCCCGAGCTCGACGTCGACGTCGTGCTCCACGAGCAGGGCCGGGTCGCGGCCTGGGCGAAGGCGGCGCGACCGGGCGACCCGGTGGCCGTGTCCGGGACGGGGCGGGGCTACCCGATCGACCCCGAGGCCCGGTCGTTCCTGCTGGCCGGGGACGAGTCAGCGATCCCGGCGATCAGCGTGCTCCTCGAGGTGCTGCCCCCCGACGCGGCCGTTCGGGTGGCCGTGGAGGTGTCCGCCCCCGACGCCCGCCTCGACCTCCCCGCCCACCCGGGCGCCGCCGTGTCGTGGGAGGACCTGCCCCCCGATGCCACCCGGGGCGACGCCCTGTTCTCCGCCGTCGCCGCGGCCGAGCTCGCGCCCGACACGCGTCTGTGGGTGGCGGGCGAGGCGGCGGCCGTGCAGCGCATCCGCCGCCTGCTCTTCCAGGAGCGGGGGATGCCCCGCTCCTCGGCCTACGTCCGCGGCTACTGGAAGTCCGGCCGCGCCGGCGACGACGACGGCGAGGACGGCTGACCGTCCGCGTGTGACCGGCTCGGCGGCGCTACACCGGCGGCGTGGCCGGTCGACCGACGCCAGCGCGGCGCCGGCTGGTCGTCAGCGCCGTCGCCGGTGCGGGCGCGGCGGCGCTCGCCCTCGTGGGAGGGGCGTCGTGGCAGCTCGCCGTGCTGCTCGGCTGGGACGGCGCCGCGCTGGTCTACGTGCTGTGGATCGTGCCCGTCCTCCGCCACGACGGGCCGGCCACGGCGGACCACGCGGCGAGCGAGGACGAGACCCGCCGCACCGCGGACGCCCTCCTCCTCGGGGTCAGCGTCGTCAGCCTGGTGGCGGTGGGGACGGGGCTGGCGGCGGCCAACCGGGCCGGCGGCGGCGAGGAGGTGCTGCTGACCACCGCCAGCGCCGCCACGGTGATCCTCTCGTGGTGCGTGGTGCAGACCGTGCACACGCTGCACTACGCCTCGCTCTACTACCGGGCGCCGACGGGCGGGGTGGACTTCAACACCAGCGAGCGGCCGGACTACCGGGACTTCGCCTACCTCGCGTTCACCGTCGGCATGACGTACCAGGTGTCCGACACCAACCTGTCGTCGCGGGAGATCCGGCGCCGCGTCCTCGGCCACGCACTGCTCTCGTACCTCTTCGGCACCTTCATCATCGCCACCACGATCAACATCGTCGCCTCCTTCATCCGGTAGCCGGATGCCAGAGTGGGCCCGTGGTCCGCTCGCCCGAGGTCGTGCTCATCCGCCACGGCGAGACCACCTGGAGCGCGTCGGGCCAGCACACGGGCCGGACCGACCTCCCGCTCACCGAGCGCGGCCGCCGCCAGGCCGAGGCCCTCGGCGCCGCGCTCGCCGCCATCCCGGTCGCCACGACGCTGACCAGCCCGCTGCGGCGGGCGACCGAGACCTGCCGGCTGGCCGGGCTGACCGGCACCGTCGTCGACGACCTCCGGGAGTGGGACTACGGGGACTACGAGGGGAGGACCACCCCCGAGATCCGCGAGGACGTGCCCGGTTGGACGGTGTGGGACGGGCCGGTCCCCGGGGGCGAGCGGCTCGACCAGGTGGCTGCCCGCGCCGATCGCGTGATCGGCAGCATCGAGGCGGCCGGCGAGGACGTGGCCATCGTCTCCCACGGGCACTTCCTCCGGGTGCTGGCCGCTCGCTGGCTCGAGCTCCCGGCCATCGAGGGCCGGCGGCTCCTGCTGGACACGGCCACGCTGTCCCTCCTCGGCGACGACCGGGGTGTGCGGGCCATCCGGCGGTGGAACACAGCCCCGCCCGGGATCGCCGCCGGGGCCTAGCGTGAGCGCATGGCCGAGAACGAGCTGGCGTGGCCGTTCGGCTCGACGGACGGCGGGCCGCGCTCACGACCGCTGGTGGTGCACCTCGACAACGTGCTGATCGCCGTCCTCCCGGACACCGTGGCGGGCCGGCACGCCGTCGACGTCCTGTCCGAGCACGGGTACCCCGCCGAGCGCGTCCGCCTGTACACCGGCGAGCAGATCGTGGCCTACGACGAGGAGTTCAAGTCGAGCCGGGGGGTCACGGGCAAGGTCGTCGGGGCGGTCGTCGACGACACCGAGACGATGGGGGCCTACGTCGAGTACGGGCGCGAGGGGTGCTCGGCGGTGTGGGTCCAGCTGGCCCACCGCGACGACGCCAACCAGGTGATCCGGGCCCTCACCGAGCTGGGCCTGCGCCACGTCTGGTTCCACGGCGGGCGGGGGCTCGAGACCGTCCACCTGCGCTGACGGCGGTCAGACCCGGACCAGCTCCACCCGCCGGGCGACGGGGTCGACGGACTCGAGGCGCACCCGCACCTCCTCCCCCAGGGCCACCTCGGCCGCCAGGGGCGCCACCACGGCCGGCCGCGCCAGCTGCACGACGACGCCGCCCTTGCGGGTGTCGACGACGACGCCGGCGAACGTCTCGCCCACGTGGCCGGCCAGCACCGCGCACTCGACGGCGTCCACGACCGCCCGCTCGACCGTGGCCTGGCGGGACGTGGCCCGCTCCATCGTCCCGGCCAGCTCCGGGAGGGCGGCCACGGCCCACTCGGGCGGGGCGCTCCCGGCACCGGCGGCGAGGACGACCTCGTTGGCGTAGCGGTCGGCGAGGCGACGCAGCGGCGCGGTGACGTGGGCGTACGGCGCCGCCACCGCGGCGTGGACCAGGGCCGCCGGCGCGCCGGCGTCGTCCGAGCCGACCGCGGTGTAGCCCGCGCCCCGGAGTGCGTGGGTGGCCTGCACGAGGAAGGCGGCGTCGTCGGCCCGCCCCCGGTCGAGGCCCCGCACCACCTCGCCCCAGGTGGCGCCGGCGGGCCAGGCGACGCCGAGGGCACGGGCGGTGCGCTCGAGGCGCCGGAGGACGTGGGTCGCCGGCGGCGGCAGCGTGCGCAGGAGGCCGGCCCCGACGTCGATCATGATCGCCGCCGCCGCCATCCCCGCCAGCAGGGAGATCTGCTCGTTCCACTGCTCGACCGCGAGGGGCCGCTCGTAGACCAGCCCGTAGCCGCCGTCCTCGCCAGCCACCACCTCCTGGGTGGGCAGGTCGAGGCTGACGCCGCCGCGGGCCACCTCCCGGTCCCGGAGCAGCGTGCCGACCTCCCGCAGGAGCACCATCGGCTCCTCGGCGGTGCCGGCGTCGACCATGGCCTGCACCTCGGCGTAGGCGAGGGCGGCCCGGTTGCGCACGATGGCCCGCCGGAGGGTGGCCGCCTCCTGGCCGCCGTCGGCGTCGAGGTCGATGGTCCACAGCAGCGCCGGCCGCTCGCCGTCGGGCAGGAGGCTGGCGGCACCCTCGCCGAGCGCGTCCGGGTGCAACGGCGCACGCCCGTCCGGCAGGTACAGCGTCACCCCCCGGGCGAACGACTCCCGGTCCACCGCCGTGCCGGGGTGGACGAAGGCGGCGACGTCGGCGATGGCGTACCGGACGCGGTAGCCCGCCCCCCGGCGCTCGGCGTGGAAGGCCTGGTCGAGGTCCCTGCTGCCGGGCGGGTCGATGGCCACGAAGGGCACGTCCCGGGCGTCGACCCGGTCGATCGCCGGGACGCCGGGCGGGAGGACGGGTCCCCGCTCGGCCACGGCCCGCGCCTCGGCCTCGACCTCGGGGGGGAACCCAGGCGGCACCTCCAGCTCCTCCCGCACCCGGGCGAAGGCGGCCGCGAACGGCGGCTCCGCCAGCGGGACGCGGAGCGGGACGGAGGGCATCGGGTCGACGACGTTACCGACGGGGCCGGACGGGCCTCCCCCTCCCGCTCGTTGTCGAACGCTCCCGGGCGAGCTCGTAGGCGTGCTCGAAGCCGGCCACCCGGCCGGTCCAGGAGAACGACGACCGGGCGTGGGCCAGCGCGGCCTCGCCCCGGCGGACGCGCTCCTCGGGCCGGTTGACGGCCTCGACCAGCGCGTCGGCCAGGGAGTCGACGTCGTCGGGCGGGACGAGCCACCCGGTGGGTCGGACCGGGTCGAGGTTCACCATCGAGGGGAACCCGCCGCTGCGGGTGGCGAGCACGGGGAGCCCCGTCGCCATGGCCTCCAGCGGGGTCTGCGGGTAGGAGTCGTTCACCGACGGCATGACCAGGGCGTCGCAGGCGCCGAGCGCGTCGGGGAGGTCCTCGTGGCCCCGCCACCCGGCGAAGAAGATGCCGTCGGCGCCCTCCTCGGCCGCCACCGTGACGGGGTGCTCGTCCTCCCACTCGCCCGGGTGGCCACCCCACACGAGGAGCGAGCCGGGGTGCGCGAAGCGGGAGCGGGCCCGGGCGAAGGCCCGCACCAGGACGGGCACCCGCTTGGCCGAGGTGAAGCGCCCGACGAAGACCAGGACCGTCCCGGTGCCGTCCCGGCCCAGGAGGCGGTCGAGGTCGTCCTCCCGGTAGGTCACCGACCCGGGACGACCGGTGGCGTCCCAGCCCCGGGGCTCGTCCACGAGCCACCGCCGGAACCGGGCTCGGCGCTCGGCCGGGTCGAGGGGGCGGGGCCGGAACCGCTCGACGTCGACGCCGTTGGGCACCTCCGAGACCCGTTCGGGCTCGATCCCCAGGACCGACGTGGCGCTCTGCCGGTCCGAGGGGGACACCACGACGAGGTGGTCGGCGGCGGCGGCCTGGCGGCGGAGGTGCCGCCCCCACCAGTCGCCGTGGCGCCAGGCCTCCCACCGGGTGGTGCGCCAGAGGTCCGCCTGCCGCTCGTCGAGCCGGCCGGGCGGCGACCCGGCGGTGGCCACCACCTCCGGCATCGCCTCGAGGGTCGTGCCCACGGCGGCGGCCACCGCGGCCCGCTCGTCGACGGCTTCGAGGAACTTGATCTCGGTGCCGTGGAGGTGGGCCACCAACGGCGCCGCCGGCCACCCCTGGCGAGCCGCGTCGAGCTGCTGCGTGAGGTGGTGGAGGTGGAGGACCGTCGCCCCGTCGGCGCCGGCGGCCCGGAGGGGGGCCTCCCAGACCGCGGCGAGGTGCCCGGCCAGCGCCGGGTCGACGGCCGAGAGGACGACGTCGGGTGCCCCCTCCCGGTCCTCGTACGACGGGTGCATGGGCACGGGAGCGGCCACTGCGCTCCCTCCGGCCTCGAACGCCTCGACCGCCGCCGTGTAGTCGAGGTGGTGCAGGTCGATGTCGCCGTAGAACGTGGGGGCGTGGGTCCCCTCCCCCGGCCGGCCGAGGGAGCCGCCGACCAACGAGGCGTCCCACCCGGCGTCGGCGAGGGCGGGCACGAGGTAGCGGGCCACCTGGGCCGAGCCGCCACGGGGGAAGAAGAGCAGCCCCATCACGACGCGTCCCTTGGCCACCGCCGGAGGTTACGGAGCCCTCGCGCCGGTGCCGGCGACCCGGCCTACGAGCGGTCGGACACGGGCGAGCGCCACCGGAAGGCGACGACGTCGTCGAGCACCGCCGGGATGCCGGACAGGACGCTGGGGAAGCGGGGCTCGAGCTCGAGGCGATCCCACAGCGTCCGGCTGTCCACGGTCAGCTCGAGGTTCCACCCCCGCACCGTGTCCGAGCCGACCATCGTGGGCCCCAGCCGGCCGAGCAGCGACCCGCCGACCCGGGCCACGAGCTCACTGCCGTGCACCGGGAGGTGCACGACCCGGGTGCGGGGGGCATGGGCGGACAGGACCTCGAAGAACTCCTGCCACGTGACGCCGTGGTGGTCGGCGGCCGGCAGCGCGCCCGTCCAGTCGCTCGCGGCGGCGGCCACGAGCAGCCGGGCTGCGTCCTCGACGTGGAGCTGGGCGAACCGGTTCCGACCGGTCCCGGGGAACGGCACCAGGCCCTTGCGCACGAGGCCGAAGAGCAGGCTCTGCGGGCCGTACACGTGCGGCAGCCGGACCGAGGCCGCCGCCGGTCCCCCGCCCGCGGCCACCCGCTCGAGGGCGCGTTCGGCGTCGAGCTTGGCCCGCCCGTAGCCGAGCGCCGGCCGGGGCGGGGTGTCGTCGACCACCCCACGGCGGCTCCCGCCGTAGACGAAGGCGCTCGACGCGAAGACGATCCTGGCCACCCCCGCCTCGGCCGCCGCCGTGGCCAGCCGGGTCGTGCCCCCGACCAGGGTGGGTGCCACGCGGGCGTAGGGCTCGAAGGTGGCCCGACCGGCGAGGTGGATCACGGTGTCGATCCCCTCGACGGCGCGAGTCAGCGACCGGGGAGCGTCGAGGTCGCCGAACACCGCCTCCACGTCCATGCCGGCCACCAGTGGCGCCCTGCTCATCCGCCGGACGAGCACGCGGGGCCGCTCCCCCGCCTCGGCCAGCTGGCGGGCCACCTCGAGGCCGATGAAGCCGGTGGCCCCCGTCACCAGCGTCCGCACCCGCCCGAGCGTCCCACGGCCCCGGGCGCTACCCGGAACCGTGCTCCAGCGCGGTCAGCCCCCTGGCCGCGGCCCGTCGACCGACCAGGTGCCGTCGTCGTTGCGCACGAAGGTCAGCGGGTAGTCCTCGGGGTTCCCCCCGATGGTGACGGGCACGGTGGCCGTCCCCGCCTCCTCGTCGACCTCGGGCGCGCCGGTGACCACCACGGAGCGGGGGGCCCAGAACGCCTCGTAGGACGCCTGGCTCTGCTCCGCCCGGAACCCGGGCGTCAGCATCCCGTAGCTCCGCTCCAGGTCACCGTCGGCGATGGCCCCGAGGTACCCCGTGGCGGCCGCCGCGAGGTCCTGCGACGTCCCCGTGGGCGACGGTTCCGACGTCTCCTCGGGAGTGGTGGACGTGCTGGTGGACGTGCCCGTCGCCGCGCTGCCGTCACCGCTCCCGTCACGCGCCACCACGTAGACGAGCCCGGCGATGAGCAGCACGGCCAGGACGCCGAGCACCGGGACGGTGGACCGTCTGGTCGTCCACGGGCGTGAGACCCGGTACCTGCGCCCCGCCGGCCCCGGAACCGGCCGGGGCGGGAGTGGCCGGGGCGTGGAGGGACGCACGGGCGGCGGCGTCGGGTCGGCGACGACCGGAACGACGGGGACGATCGAGGTCAGCTCTTCGTTCGCCGGCTCGAGTCGGCGTGCACGCCCGCCCGACGGGGGTACGAGGGGGGCGTGGGCGTCCGTCGACATCGCCTCGGCCGCGGCGTCGAGGCGCCGTCGGAGCTCGTCGGGGGTGGTGATGCGCTCGGCCGGGGTCTTGGCCAGGGCGTCGTGGATCACCGACGCCAGGACGTCGGGGACGCCGAGCTGTCGGAGGTCGGGGGGCGGCTGGCTGGCGATCCGGAAGACGAGCGCGGCGAGGGAGTCCTCCTCGCTGGACGGGAACGGGGCGGCGCCGGCCAGGCACGCGTACAGCGTGGCCCCGAGGCCGTACACGTCGGCCGCCGCGGTGGCTGGCCGCCCGGCGAGCACCTCCGGTGCCGCGTAGGGGACGGTGGCGTGGATGGTGCGGGTCTCCGTGGTGGTGGTGTCGAGCAGGCGGGCGATGCCGAAGTCCGTGAGCTGCGGTTCGCCGTAGGGCGAGAGGAGGACGTTGTCGGGCTTCACGTCCCGGTGGAGCACGCCCGCCTCGTGGGCCGACGAGAGCGCGCTGGCGAGCTTGGCGCCCAGCACCGCCACCTCGGCGGGGGGCAGCGGGCCCGACCGGTGGAGGCGGTCCCGGAGGGACCCCGCCGGGGCGTACGGCATCACGAGGTAGGGCCATCCGTCGTCCGTCGTGCCACCGGCGTAGGCGGAGACGATGTTCGGGTGGTTGGACAGCCGGCCCATCGCCGAGATCTCCCGTCGCCACTGGTCACCGTCGGACCCCGAGGCGAACGGGGAGGAGATGACCTTGACCGCGACCTCCCGCCCGAGGTCGGGTTGGCGTCCCCGGTAGACGACGCTGAACCCGCCCCGGCCGATGGGCTCGAGGTCCTCGACGCCCGGGATGGCCGGCGTCGGGTGGGCGACGGGCGGGCGGTCCCCGGTCACGACGCGGCTCAGCCGGCGGTCGGTCGTGCCACGGCGACGAGCATGCCCCCTCGTCCCCCTGTCGCGGCCGTCCCAAACGTCACCCCAAGGCCGCTCGCCCCCGCTCGAGCAGCAGCATGGTGGCGTCGTCGCGCTGCTTCCCACCCTGGTGCTGGATGGCACCGTGGACCACGGTGTGCACCAGCTCGACCGCCGACGCGCCGGCGTTGGTCGACAACAGCTCGACGAGCCGCGCCTCGCCGAAGTGGCTGCCGTCCGGTCCTCGTGCCTCGGTGACGCCGTCCGAGAAGCAGACGAGCCGGTCCCCGGGCTGGAGCACGACCTCGCACAGCTCCGCCGGGTCGCCCCCGAGGCCGACCGGCAGGCGGGGCGGGCACCGGAGCTCGCGGACGTCGCTGCCGCTGACGACCAGGGGCAGGGGGTGGCCGGCGTTGACCCACCTGCAGGTGCCGTCCCGGACGTCGAGCTCGGCGAGTCCCACCGTTGCGAACCGGTCCCCGCCGAACTGCTCGGCGACGGCTGCGTCGATGGTCTCCACGGTGCGCAGCAGGTCGAGTCCCGATCGGCGGCAGTTCCGGTAGGTGCCCACGACCAGCCCCGCCACGATGGCCGAGTACAGGGCGTGGCCCATCGAGTCGACCACCGCGGCGTGGAGGACGCCGTCGTCCAGGGCGTAGTCGAAGACGTCGCCGCCGACGTGGTACGCCGGCTCGACCAACCCGGCCACGGCCACCTCGTCGCAGCGGAAGTCGAGGGGCGGCAGCAGGCTCCATTGGAGCTCGGCCGCCAGGCTCATCGGCTGGAGGCGTCGGGCCCGGTGGAAGGTGTCGCTGTACTGCTGCCGCGTGCGGATGAGCTGGGCGACCACCTCCGCGAGGTCGGCGCACCACTGCCGGCGCTCCTCGTCGAACGCCTCGGCGGAGACGGCGAGGACGCCCAGCCGGCACCGGCTCTCGCTCACCGGCAGCCAGAGGCGCACCCCTTCCGGACCGGTCACCTCGGCCGGGACCTGTGACCGGAAGACCCCGCCGGGGACGGAGCCGTCCACCGGGAAGGGCTGGCTGGCCTCGGCGACGGCTGTCGATGTGGCGGCGGCGGTGAGGGTCGCGCCCTCGTGGTCCACCAGGTACAGCGCCGGATCGCGAACCCCCGCCGCATGGCAGGCGGAGGTGAGGGCGTCGACGAGGCGGTCGGGCGCCGCGTGCTGCGCCCGACGCAGCGCCTCCCCCAAGAGCCCGTCGCCGGCGTGGCGCCCGGAGCGGGGAGTGGGGCCCATCCCTCCTTCCTAGTCGGGCGGGCCACTCCCCGGGGAGGCGCGACGCCAGGTGTGTGAGACTCGACGGCCATGGGCCGGCCGTCAGGCGCGGTGACCTTCCTGTTCACGGACGTCGAGGGCTCCACCCGGCTGTGGGCGGCGCACACCGCAGCCATGGAGCAGGCCATGACCCGCCACGACGGCCTGCTGCGCGACGCCATCGACGCCCACGCCGGCTCCGTCTTCTCCACCGCCGGGGACGGCTTCGGCGCGGCGTTCCCGCGGCCCGCCGACGGCGCTGCTGCGGCGGTCGACGCGCAGCGGGCGCTGCACGCCGAGCCCTGGACCGACCTCCCCGATCCCCTCCGGGTCCGGATGGGGTTGCACGCCGGCGTGGCCTACGAGCGCGGCGGCGACTACTTCGGCCCCGAGGTGAACCTGGCCGCCCGGGTGATGGCCGCGGCGTGGGGCGGGCAGATCCTCTGCAGCGGCTCGGTGGCGTCGCTCGCCGACGTCGCCACCGAGTCCCTCGGCGACCACCGCCTCCGGGACGTCCCCGGCACGACCGCCCTCCACCAGATCGTGGACGGGGAGCTCCCCGCCGACTTCCCCCCGCCCCGGACGCTCGACGTCACCCCCTCCACCGTCCCGGCGCAGCGGTCGACCTTCGTGGGGCGCCACCACGACATCGACACCGTGCGCCGTCTGCTCCTGGCGCACCGGCTGGTCACCCTCACCGGCCCGGGTGGCGCGGGGAAGACGAGGCTGGCGATCGAGATCGCCGGTCGCGAGCAGCCGCTCCGCCCGGGAGGGACCTACTTCGCCGACCTCGGGGCGATCGACGACGGCGACCACGTCGACGCCACGTGCGCCCGGGCCTGCATGGTGGTCCCCGACGCCGGCCGCCCTCCCCTCGACCAGCTGGTCGACGCCCTCGCCGACCGATCGGCACTGGTCGTCCTCGACAACTGCGAGCACGTGCTCGACGCCGCCGCCGCCCTCGCCGACCGGGTGCTCGACGCCTGCCCCGCCGTGCGGGTGGTGGCCACGAGCCGGGAGCCGCTCGAGCTCGCGGACGAGTACCTCCACGTGGTGGGTCCGCTCGGGACGGCGGCGGGCTCGGACGCCGCCCGGTTGTTCGTCGACCGCTCGCACGCAGCCGGCGCCGAGGGCCTCGACCCGGCCGACCCGACCATCGCCGGTCTGTGCGACCGCCTCGACGGCATGCCGCTCGCCATCGAGCTGGCCGCCGCCCGGACCCGCACGATGGGCCCGGCGGAGATCCTGGCGCGGGTCGACCGCCGGCTCGACGCCTTCGGGGGACGCCGGCGGGGCGCGCCGGAGCGGCACCAGACCCTGCGGGCCACCATCGACTGGAGCTACGAGCTCCTCGACCGCCCCGCCCGGGCGCTCTTCGACCGGCTCGCCGTGTTCGCCGGCACCTTCGACACCCCGGCGGCGGCCGCCGTCCTGGGGGACGAGGAGCGGGCCGTCACCGAGCTGCTGGCCGGGCTCGTCGCCAAGAGCATGGTGGCCACGCACGAGGTCCACGACGGGCGGCGACGGTTCCGGCTCCTCGAGACCCTCCGGGCCTACGCCGAGGAACGGCTGCGCGAGCGGCCCGCCGACCTCGAGGCGGCCACGGCGGCCCACGCCGCGCACTACGTCGCCCGACTCCTCGCCGTGCCCATGTCCCGGATGATGTCCCGGGACCTCCGCACGGCGTTCGAGCCGGATCTCGACAACCTCCGCGCCGCGTTCGACCGCGACGACGACCGAGGGGCCGGCGCCGAGCTCGCGCTCGGCCACCCTCCCCCTGCTCTTCCTCCTCGTGCACCTGGGCCTGATCGGCGAGGCCCGAGCCCGCTGCCAGGCGGCGGTCGATGCCGGCGGGCTCGACGAACCGGTGCGGGCCCGCCTCGTCCTGGCGCGGGCGTACATGGACGGGACGGAGGACGGCGCGAGCGGCTACGCCGCCCTGGCCCACGAAGCCACGGGCCACCTCCGGCCGGGTGACGGCGTGTGGGCGGGAGCCGTCGGGTTGGAGTCGGTGCCCCTCCAGATCTTCGACCCCGCCCGCGAGGTCCCGCGGTTGGAGGACGCCCGGGACCGTCTCGACGGGATCCACGGCCCCGAGGCCGACCACGACCGCGCCGTGCTCGACTTCTACCTCGGCGGCGCCCTCATGAACGCCCGCCGCTTCGACCGCGGGACCGAGGTCTTCCTCGGCTCGGTCGCCACCATGCGCGCCCTCGAGCCGATGAGCCTCTTCCGCCTCTGGTCGGCCTCCGGTGCGGCGATCGGCCAGACCGTGCTCGGCCAGCCGGGCGACGCGCTCGAGGCGCTCGACGACGTCGCGGCACTGGCGGACTGGACCGACTGGACCGTCGAGTGGGCGTTCGCCCGGTCCTTCGCCCTCGCCCAGTGCGGACGGATCGACGACGCCCGCCAGGTCCTGCTCGCCATCGGGGCACGACTGGGGACGGACCGTCCCTCACCGCTCGTGGTCACCGTGGTCGCCGGCTTCGGCGTGCTGGCTGCGCTGGAGGGGCGCTCGGACCGGGCGATCGACCTCCTCGGCCTCGTGCCGGTGAGCCGGGCGCCGGCGTCGACTGCCGCGGCTCTACGAGGTCGTCGGGCAGCTGGAGGGGTGGGACGACGACCACTTCGCCGACCGCAAGGTCGAGTGGGTGATGTCGGCCATGGCGAGGAACGAGGGGCAGGATCGGCGGCAGTGGTTCGCCCGGCTCGGGGAGATCGTCCGGGAGGAGCTGACGGCCGCGGGCTGAGGGGCGCGGCGTCCGGACCGAGGTGTCGCGTGCTCCGGCGAGCACACGACGGCTGGTCCGGCAAGACTGCGGCGCCGGCCACCGCGGCCGGGACAAGGGGGAACCCATGAGCGTGTACCGGGTGATCGACGTGATCGGCACCAGCACCAAGTCCTGGGAGGACGCTGCCATGACGGCGGTGAAGACGGCCAAGGGCTCGCTGCGCGACGTGCGCGTGGCCGAGGTGGTCAAGCAGGATCTGGACATCGGGGACAACGACAAGGCCACCTACCGGGTGAAGCTCCAGCTCTCCTTCAAGTACGAGGGCGGCCCGGCCTAGCCGTTTCCGTCGGCGTCCGGCTCCCCCTCGGGTGCACCACGAGGGCACTCGGGGGGAGCCACGAGGCCCATGTCCCGGAGCGCCTGCGTCGGCGTCACGAAGCACAGCCGGGACGCCACTTCGGGGTGGGCGACGAGGTGGCGCAGCATGCTCTCGAAGTCGGCGGCGCGCCGAGGACCGAGGGCGGCGTCGGAGCGCATGGCCAGTGCGAGGTAGGGACGCGACTGGTCGACCGTGCTCCGCAGGGCCGCCTCCCAGAAGTCGCCCGGTGACGTCCAGGGCCTCCACATCGCCAGCAGCCGGTGGCGGGTGTCCCCCCTCCCCCGGCGCCACGGTCGCACCCGGGGGACCCCCGGTCCTTCGGTGGTGGCGCTGAGCGGGAGCATCCAGACGTCCCGGCGGTCGCCAGCGCCACCCGGCCGTCGGAAGTCGGAACGGGATGGCTGGTACGGGGCTCGAGGGACCGACGTGAAGTCCGGGAGGCAGCCCGTCGACTCGGCGTGCGGCTCGATCGTCGGCACCGCGGGCTCGCCCGGCTCCGTGGTCAGGTCGACCTCCATCCCCAGTCGGGCCAGCAGGTCGAGGGTGCGGTCCGACAGGAAGTGGTCTCCGAACCGGTGGGATCGACAGGTCATGCCGAAGCACTCGCGGAAGGTGGTGAAGGCGGTCGAGACGCAGTGGTCGACCCACTCCTGGCTGCCGTGGTCGACCACCCACTCCTCCGTCCTCTCCCGCCAGCGCCAGGCGTGCGGGTGGAGGCCGAGCTCGTCGCCGAACGCCCGGAGCGTGGCGATCTCCTCGGCGTAGGTCTCGGCCGCCCATGCCGTCGTCCCGTAGATGCGCCCCACCTGCGGGTCCATCCGGAGGTACCAGCTGACGTGCACGGGAAGACCGGTGGCCTCCGCGAGCGGGTCGCGCAGGCGCTCGACCAGTGCGAACGTCGCCTCGAGGCCCCGCCAGCGCGCCGGAACGTCGACGGCGGGCGCGCGCTCGTCCGGCTCGGCGTCGACGCACAGCACGACGGGGAGCCGTCCGTCCCGGCGGACCTCGACGGCTCAGCCCTCGATGTCGGGGGGGAGGCCCAGCGCCACCTTGGCAGGTTCCTCCGCCAGCTCGCAGAACCGCCGGCCCGCAACGGTCGTCGGTTGGATGGCCGGGTCCATGGCGCCTCTCTCGCTCGCCGCAGTCTCGCGCCGCCCCACCGAACCGGCCCGGCGGGGGGCGGTTCTGGTCACTTCTCCGCCTCGACGACGGTGAACTGACCAGAACGGGTCGGAGGGCGCGGTCCTGTTCCGCCAGGGCGACCGCGGCGACCGGTTCTGCGTCATCGTCGACGGTCGGGCCGACGTGGTCGGCGACGGCGCCATCGTGCGCACCCTGGGCCCGGGCGACTCGTTCGGCGAGATCGCGCTGCTGCACGACGTGCCCCGCACGGCCACGGTCCGCGCCCGGAGCGACCTGACCGTGTTCGAGCTCGGGCGCGATGCCTTCCTCGACGCGGTGGCCGGGTTCAGCACCAGCAGCGACGCCGCTCGCGAGGTGGTCGCCGGGCACCTGGCCAACTACCACCCGGCGGGGGCGGGCCTCTAGGGCACTAGCGTGCGCCCGCAGGGCGACACGCCGACACCGAGGAGGACCGGATGGGGATCCCGACGAAGGTGGCGGTGGGCGTCGCTGCGCTCTCCGCCGGCACGCTGCCCTTCGTGGTGGGCATGCCCGGCGCGGCGGCCGACGAGACCCGCACGGCGCACCACCAGCTCGACTACGAGTTCTCGGACGGGGAGGGCATCAGCCACGTCTGCCACATCGAGGGCAACTCGACGCTCTTCCGTCCCACCGGCGACCCGACGTTCGACAGCTTCTCCGATGTGTTCGTCAGCGGAGGAGGGAGCGAGTGCGACGCCACCGTGTCCGTCTCCGCCAGGTACACCAACGCCGACGGTCGGGCCCGGGTGAGCTCGGCGACCGGGTCCCGCCTCGTGGAGCTGCGCAACGACGACGTCGCTTCGGGGTACGTGGCCACCCACCGGGTCACGTTCGTGAACTGCATCAACTTCTGCACGACGCCGTTCGACACCACGCCGAAGTAGGTCCCACGCGGCGGACGCCGGGATTTCGGAGGATCCGCTACCTCTGCGGTACTCGATCCTCCGAAATGGGGCCGGTGTTGCGGGTGTGGTCAGCTCCCGGCGGCGCTCAGGACGGCTCGATGCGGACCTCGGTCCCGAGGGCCTGCTCGAGCAGCCCCTTGCGGTCCTCGGCGGTGTACAGCTCGAGGTCGACGTCGGCGTCGCCGGCATCCACCCGCAGCACGAGGGCGTCGCCCTCGAGCTCGCACGAGACCGACTGCACCAGGCCCGCGTAGGTGCGGTCGAGGGCGGCGGCCACCCGGAGGATGCCGGCGAGGGTGCGCACCGTCCGCTGGTCGCCCGCCCGCAGGTGGGCAAAGGCCTCGTGGCTCGCCTTGGGGGCGCTCTTGCGGTGGTACCGGGCGATCTGGGCGATGAGCTCGACCTCGTGGTCGGTGAAGCCGGTCAGCCGCTCGGAGTTGCGGATGACGTAGTACGAGTGCAGGTGGTGCCCGCTGTGGGAGATGGCGAGGCCCACGTTGGCCAGCAGGGCGCCGGCCTCGAGGTGCTCCCGGCCCTCGCCGTCGAGCAGCCCGAGGGCCTCGCAGCCGTCGTGGACCTGGAGCGCCAGGCGGGCCACCTGCTCGCCGTGGACCTGCTCGTCGGGGCACAGGGCGGCCAGGTGGCGGACGCTGCGCTCGCGCACGTCCTGCAGGTGGTGATGGGCGAGGGCGCCGCGCCCCCGCCGGAGCGCGTCGACCAGCACGCCCTCCCGCAAGGCGTAGTCCGACACCACCATCTCGTCGATCCGGAGCGCGGCGAACACCTGCTCGAGCAGCAGGGCCCCGCCGAGGATGATGTCGGCGCGGGCGGGATCGAGCCCGGGGAGCTTGGCCCGGTCCTTGGCCCGCTTGGCGGCGGCCAGCTCCTTCACCGTGGCGGCCAGCTCGTCCCGCGAGAAGGAGAGGCCCCGGGCCGTCGCCGGGGACCCCGGCCGGCGGCGGGCCTCGACCATCTCGGCCAGGTTGCGGATGGTCCCCGAGCTGCCGACCGCCACCTCGAAGCCGTGACGTCGTAGCCGGCGGGCCGGGGCGCTGAGGGTCGAGGCCACGTGGCGTCGGCACTCCTCGACGGCGCGCTTGGTGGCCGGCTCCTCGGCGAAGAACCCGCTGGTCAGCCTGATGGCGCCGAGCTTGAGGCTGGTGGCCTCGACCACCTCGCCGGCATGGCCGATGACCAGCTCGGTGCTGCCTCCACCGATGTCGACGAACAGGCCCTGCTGCTCGTACACGGGCAGGGCGGCGAGGGCGCCGAGGTAGACGAGGCGGGCCTCCTCGAGCCCGGAGATCGGCTCGACCTCGATGCCCGCCTCTTCGCGGACCCGATCGAGGAAGGCGTCGCGGTTCTCCGCCTCGCGCACGGCGCTGGTGGCCACCGCCACGATGCGCGCCCCCGAGATGTCGGCGATCTGGCGGAAGCGGCGCAGGGCGGCGACGCCACGGTCGATGGCGTCGGGCTGGAGCACCTTCATGTCCCCGGAGCCCGATCCGAGCCGGACGACCTCCTTCTCACGGGCCACTGGTTCGAAGCCACCGGCGTCGACCACCCGGGCGACGAGGAGGTGGAAGGAGTTGGTGCCGACGTCGATGGCGGCCACGACCTGGCCGTCGTCGGCGGGCGCCTCCGCCCCCTGCGTCCCGCTCACCAGGTCAGACCGAGCGTCTCCCGCATCGCCGCCTCGAAGGCGGCGTCGTCGAGGGCGGCACGGGTGGCCAGGACGAGCTCGGCGTCAGCCCCGACCGGCCACCGCAGGGCCGGCTCGTCGGTCGTCACCGCCCGGTGGATCGCCTCGCCGACGATCTCCGGGCCCGGGCGACCCTCCCCCCCGAGCAGGGAGTCGTCGCTGCCCGACCACTGCCGGAGGAGCTCGTCGTAGGGCTCCTCCATCCCCCACTCGGCGCCGCCCTTCATCCCCGGGGCGATGAAGCCGGGCTCGATGAGCACCACCCGGATCCCGAAGTGCCCCAGCTCGAAGTGCAGGGTCTCGCTCATCCCCTCGAGGGCGAACTTGGAGGCGGCGTAGGCGCCCCCGAGCGGCGAGGCCACCCGGCCGTTGACCGAGCTGACGTTCACGATGGCGCCGCTCCCCCGCTCCCGCATCGCCGGCACCACGGCCTGCACCATGCGCAACGTGCCGACCGTGTTCGTCTCCAGGACGGCCCGGAACCGATCGATCGGGAAGCGCTCCAGCGGGCCCGGCTCGGAGATGGCGGCGTTGTTCACCAGCACGTCGACGGGACCGGCCTCGGCGACGCAGGCCCGCACCGAGTCCTCGTCGGTGACGTCGAGGGGGAGGCGCAGGGTGGCGGGGACGTCGGCCAGGAGCTCCGGGCGCCTGGCGGTGGCGACGACCTCGAACCCCCGCTCGCTGAACACCCTGGCGGTGGCCGCGCCGATGGCCCGGGCAGCTCCGGTGACGAGGACGCGCACCGGTCGATCGTAGGCCGCCCTCGTGGGACGACGAGCTACTCGACGTCGGTAACTCGGCGCTGGCCCCATCGTGGATGACCAACGACTTCGGCCTGCGAACCAACGTGCCGATCCCGAGTTGCCGGCGTCGAGTTCGAGGAAGGCCCACGAGCCGGCTCAGATCTCGACGTGGGCGCCGACCTCGAAGATGCGGTCGGCGGGGAGGCCGAAGAAGCGAGCGGCGCTGTCGGCCCCACGGTGCAGGAGGACGTAGAGCCGCTCGAGCGGCAGGGGCATGCCCTCGATCTCGGTGGACAGCACCGACTCGCGACCGACGAAGTAGGTCGTCGTCTCCAGGTCCATCTCGAGCCCGTCGTGGTGGACGGTGGCCAGCGCCGCCGGCACGTCGGGCTCCTCCATGAAGCCGAAGTGCACGGTGGCGGTGAAGAGGCCGTTCGCCAGGCGCTCGACCTCCACCCGATGAGCGGGGTCGACGCGAGGCACGCCGTCGGTCAGGACCGACGCCACGATCGTGGTCCGGTGCAGGACCTTGTTGTGCCGGAGGTTGTTCAGCAGCGCCGGCGGTGCCATGCCCGGGTCCTTGAACAGGAAGACCGCTGTGCCGGGCACCGTGGTCGTCCCGGTCAGCTGGCTGTCCAGAGACGTGAGCGAGCGCTCGCCCCGCCTGATCCGCTCGGCCACGAGCTGGCGCCCCCGCCGCCAGGTCGCCATCTGCACGAGCAGGCCGAGGGCGACGAGCAACGGGAACCAGCCGCCGTGGGGGATCTTCGGGATGTTGGCGGCGAAGAAGGCGACGTCGACGACGAGGAGTGGGGCCACCACGAGGCCCGCCTTGGTCGCCGACCAGCCCCACCGGTGCCGGGTCACGACGTAGAACAGCACCGAGGTGATCACCATCGTGGTGGTCACCGCGATCCCGTAGGCGGCGGCGAGGTTGCTCGAGGTGCGGAAGCCGAGCACGAGCCCGATGGTGCCCACCATGAGCGCCCAGTTCACGAGGGGCACGTACACCTGGCCCTCGTGCTCGCCCGACGTGTGGAGGATGCGGACGCGCGGCAGGTAGTCGAGCTGCACCGCCTGCACCGTCAGGGAGAAGGCACCGGAGATGAGCGCCTGCGACGCGATGACCGAGGCCATGGTGGCCAGCACCGCCAGCGGCGTCACCGCCCACTCGGGGGCCATCTGGTAGAGCGGGCTCTCGATCGCCTCGGGCTCGCCCAGCAGCAGGGCGGCCTGGCCGAAGTAGTTCAGCACCAGGGCGGGGAGGACGAGGCCGTACCAGGCGGTGGTGATGGTGCGCCGGCCGAAGTGGCCCATGTCGGCGTACAGCGCCTCGCCCCCGGTGACGACCAGGAAGATGCTGCCGAGGGCGAGGAAGGCCTTGCGGGGCTCGGCGGCGAAGAAGTGGACGATGTTGACCGGGTGGATCGCCTGGACGACGGACGGGTGGTCGACGACGTGTCCGATCCCGAGGACGCCCAGCACGACGAACCACACGACCATGACCGGCCCGAACACCCGTCCGACGGTGCCGGTGCCCCGGCGCTGGACCATGAAGAGGCCGACGAGGATGACGCAGGAGACGGGCAGGACCCAGTCCTCGAAGGCCGACGAGGCCACCTCGAAGCCCTCGACGGCGCTGAGGACCGAGATGGCCGGGGTGATCAGCCCGTCGCCGTAGAGCAGCGCCGTCCCGAACACCCCCAGCAGGACGAGGGCGCCGGTCTTCGCGGCGCGGTTGCCGGGCATGACCAGGGCGGTCAGGGCCAGGATCCCCCCCTCGCCGTGGTTGTCGGCCCGCATGACCAGGGCCAGGTACTTGACGGAGATGATGATGACGAGGGCCCAGAAGGCGATCGACGCCACCCCGAGGGCGTTGGTGGTGGTGACGTCGAGGTCCTGGTGCTCGAACGCCTCGCGGAAGGCGTACAGCGGGCTCGTCCCGATGTCGCCGAAGACGACGCCCAGCGCCCCGAGGGCAAGGGCCGCGGAGCCGGCGCGGGCGTGGCCTTCGTGCCCGGTGGCGCCCATCTCCGGCGCACCGTAGCGGCGCACCAGGCGATGGTCGGGCTACCGGCTGGCGACGATCCGGTACGTCTGGAGGGCGTGGGCCACGACGCGGCCGTCGGCGTCGGTGGCGGTGATCTCGGTGAAGGTGAGCTCCTTGCCCCGGCGGACGGCTCGGGCGTGGCACAGGAGGTCGGAGCGCTTGCAGGCCCCGACGTACTGGATGCTCAAGGCCACGGTCGACGCCCCCGTGCCCTTCTCGAAGTCGTGGTTGGACCACGCCGCCGCCGCGCCCGCGGTGTCGACCACGGAGGCGACGACACCGCCGTGGTAGTAGGTGCCGTCGTTGGTGAGGTCGGGCCGGAAGGGCAGCCGGAGGGTCACCTCGTCGGGCTCGTAGCGGTCGAACACGACCCCGAGGCCGGACAGGAACGGGGTGGTGGGCATGAGGTCGCGCACGGCCTCGCGTCGGCGACGCTGGTCCTCCTCGCTCAGCACGGGCGCACCCTAGGGCCCGGCTGACGGGGGCGCGGTCGGGTGGCGGTCCCGGGACATCCCCCGGCGACCGGTCGTGGCCGCGGCCTACCATCCGGCGTCGGAGGGGTGGTGCGGTCCGGCCCTCCCCCGGGGGGACGGTCAGGATGCGGGAGATCACGTGGCCCGAGCGGGCGCTGTTCGCGGTGATCTGCGTGGCCGCCCTGTTCGTGGCCTACCTGGGCCTCCTCGCCCCGGAGCGGATGGACGAGTCGTTCACGTGGGCGCTCCTGCCGCCCCTGCACGCGCGCTTCGTCGGGGTGCTCTACCTCTTCGGCGGCGTCTTCATGATCGGGTGCCTCCTGGCCCGCCACGCCTCGGCGGTGGCGCCCGCGCTGCCGGCCATCGGCCTCTTCACCAGCCTCCTGCTCCTCGTGACCCTCCTCAACCTGGAGGCCTTCGACTTCGACCTCGGCCCCCCGTGGGTGTGGACCGTGTCCTACGTCGTCTACCCGGTGCTCGCGTTCGGGCTCGCCTGGCGCTACCGGGCCACCGGGCCGCCGGTCCCGGGACAGCCGCTCGACGGGTGGGCCCGCACCACCCTCCTCGTCCAGGCCGGCGTGTTCGGCGTCCTCGGGCTCGGCCTCCTGGTGGCTCGCGAGGTCATGGTCGACGTGTGGCCGTGGCCGATCTCCAACGGGGTGGCCCAGTTCTACGGCGGGCCGTTCCTGGCCTACGCCTACTGCAGCTGGGCCTACGCCCGGAAGCGGACGTGGACCGAGGTGGCCCCCGTCGTGCCGGCGATGCTCGTGTTCACCGCAGGCACGGTCGTGGTGTCGCTGATCCACGCGGAGCTCTTCTCAGCCGGGGACCTGGCCGACTGGGTGTGGTTCGCCGGGTTCACCACGGCCGCCGCCGTCCTGGCGGCGATGACCGTGCGCCTCGCCCAGCTCGGCGTGCTCACCGACCGGTCCCCCGTCGTGACCGCTGGCGCTGCGCCCTGAGGTTCGCAAGGGTGGGGGCCGTGCCCGCCCGCCAGGATCAGCACCTGGACCTCCACGCCCTGCTGGCCGCCGTCGAGGAGCGGCCGCCGATCGACGCCGTGGACGCGCTCGCCGCCGAGCTGGGCCGGATGGTCGACGCCACCCAGGTCAGCCTGCTGATCGCCAACTTCAGCGGGAGCGCGGTCGTCCGCCTGTCGCACGTCTCCGGCGGCCCGGCGCTGCGCAACGGGCACAACGAGCGGTCCGAGTCGCTCCCGCTCACCGACTCCGTCTACCAGCGCGTCCTGTTCACGCAGGAGCTCGAGGTGGTCGAGGACGGCGACGTCCACCTGGTGCTGGTGCCGGTGACCGAGCGAGGGGACGCCATCGGCCTCCTCGAGCTCACCCTCCCGCATCCGCCGGACGCCGCGACGATCGACTACCTCGTGGCCGCCGCCCACGCCCTGTCGTACGTGCTCATCGCCTCTCGACGCCACACGGACGTCTTCGAGTGGGCGCAGCGGGACACCCCCTTCTCCCTCGCCGCCGAGATCCAGCGGCGCCTCCTGCCCTCCGCCTACACGGCCGAGTGCGGCGCGTTCACCATCGCCGGGTGGCTGGAGCCGGCTCACGAGGCCGGCGGGGACAGCTTCGACTACTCCATCGACCGCGAGCACCTGTACGTCTCGATCACCGACGCCGTCGGCCACTCGACCCAGGCGGCGCTCCTTGCCACGCTCACCGTCGGCAGCCTCCGGAACAGCCGCCGGGCGCTCGCCTCACCAGCGGAACAGGCGAACGGCGTGAACACCGTCCTGCTCACCAACGCCCGCGACGACCAGTTCGTGACCGGGCAGCTCATGCGGGTGCGCCTGGCGGACGGCGCGACGGAGCTCGTCAACGCCGGGCACCCGCCGCCCTGCCTGCTCCGGGGGGGACGGGTCGCGGCCCTCGACGTCGCCACCGAGCTCCCGTTCGGCGTCCAGGAGAGCTCCTCCTACACGGTCCAGGCCCTGCAGCTCCAAGCCGGCGACCGCCTCCTGCTGCTCACGGACGGCTACCTGGAGCGCAACGCGGTGCGCGTCGACGTCGAGCGGATCCTCGCCGAGACCGCCGACCGCCACCCGAGGCAGGTCGTGCAGGAGCTCGCCCAGCGGGTCCTGGCGGCCACGGGGAACAGGCTCCGTGACGACGCCACGGCCGTCTGCATCGACTGGCTGGGGCCGGCCGGCAGCCGGGATGCCACCGGCGGCTCGAGTCGGCTCCGCACGACCGCCCCCTGACACAAGGAGACCCCATGGCCGGCATCGCCGTCATCACCGAGGCCTGCATCGACGTGAAGGACCGCGCCTGCGTCGACGTCTGCCCGGTGCAGTGCATCTACGAATACGACGCGACGAGGAACGTCCTGTTCTCCGAGGTGCAGGCCGGCGAGGGCGTCGAGAACGAGCACCAACCGGACCCGGACACCATCGCCGTGTTCGGCGACACGATCCTCTACGTGAACCTCGACGAGTGCACGTCGTGCACGGCCTGCTACCAGCCCGACGTGTGCCCCGTGGGTGCCATCTACCCCGACGAGGACGTCCCGGACGGCACGCCGGGAGCGAAGTACAACGCTTCCGACGAGAACAAGGGACACGACCACACGTTCTTCATCCAGCACAGCCGCGACGTCTTCGCCGATTGAGCCTCAGTCGAGGGAGTGGAGACCGAAGGCCAGCGCGAAGCCGGCGGCGGTGAGGAGGCCCACCAGCCGGCCCTCGTACTCGAAGGCCTCCGGCATCATCGTGTCGGCCAGCATCGTGAAGATGGCGCCGCCGGCGAACGCGCGCACGAAGGCGACGGTGCCCGGGGACGCATCCTCGAAGAGGGCGAACCCGACGAGCGCGGAGAGCGCCGAGACCAGGGCGACGATCGCCAGAGCAGGACGATCCGCCGACGCGGCCACCCCGAGGCGGCCAGGCCCGTCGTGGCGGCCAGCCCCTCGGGCAGGTTCGAGATGACACCGCGGCGATGAAGGCCACGCTCACCCGGTGCCCCCCAGGAGCCCGATGCCGAGCACGATGGACTCGGGGATGCCGTCGAGCACGGCGCCGAGCACGATGGCCAACCCGGATCCCGACGCCTGCTCGCCGCCGGAGCTCTTGCGGTGCTCGCCGCCCATCCGGTCGATCAGGCATCGCCCGAAGAAGACCAACGCGCCGCAGGCGAACCCGGCGGCCACACCACCGCCCGCGGAGGTGTCCGACCGCCTCCTCCACGAGGTCGAAGGCCACGGCGCTGATCAGCACGCCGGCACCGAAGGCCATGATCATGCCGAGCACCGGCCGGGCGATGGCGAACCGCAGGGCGATGCCGGCGCCGATCAGCAGGGCCCCGCCGCCCACCGCGCCCCAGAAGAGCGCCTCCATCATCTCGTTCTCCTTGCCATCGGCATCGAGCTTGGCCCGGGAGCGGACCCGGCGCGGACGTTCACCCTCGGGGGGTGAAGCGTCCGGGCACCGATGCTCGCGACCCTGACTCCCATGCGTCGCCCCGCCGTCCTCGTCGCCGTCGTCGCCGTCGTGCTCCTCGTCGCCAGCGCGGGGTGCGGCGACGACGAGCCGTCCGAGGAGGAAGCCAAAGCCGAGATGTGCGACGAGGCCGACACCCTCCGGTCCGACCTCCAGGCGGTCACGGAGGTCGACCCCCGGGACATCAGCGTCTCCGACGTCGAGGACGCGCTCGACGTCGTGATCGACGACGTCGACACGCTCGTCGATGCCGCCGCCGACGTGGCCGACACGAGCACGGACGACCTGCGCGCGGCCATCGACCTCCTCGAGTCCGCCGTGCAGGACCTCGACGGGGACGGATCGCTCCAGGCCCGCGTCCAGGCCGTGGTCGACGCCGGGCGGGGCGTCGTGACGGCCGCCGACGGCCTGACCGACGACGCCGGCTGCTGAGCGGGAGGTCCGACCCTCGGCGTCGTGGCCGGATCATCCGATGAGGGTGATGGATCGCAGCCGCGAGGCGGGCGACTGTGGGGCAGGGCCGAGAGGGGGGACTTCGATGCACTACGGCGCACTGCGACTCTGGGCGACCGTCCTGGCCGTCATCGGTGCGGTCGGGCTCGTGAGCGTCGGCGTCGGGGTCGTCGTCGCCATGGTGAACGCCGACGACGGAGGTGACGCGGCGGCCATCCTGCTCATCGCCGGCCCGATCGCCCTGCTCTTCGCCAGCTGGCCGTTGGCGTTGGGCCAGGGGTTGCGGGCCCTCGCCGAAATCGGCGAACGTGTGACCGCGAGCGAGTGGCCATGACCGGAGGTCCGTCGACGAGCGATCACCCGTAATCCGCGGTCACGGGACAGTGGCTGCTGAAGCGTTGCCCCTGGTCAACGTCAAGCTGGCGACGCCGGTACCGCCACGGTCGCCGGTCTGGCGCCCGCGCCTCGAGGCGCGGCTCGAGGCGGCGCCCGGTGGCAGCGTGACCGTGGTCAGCGGCCCGACGGGTTCCGGGAAGACGGCCCTGCTCGCGTCGTGGTTCGCCCGGCCGTCGCCGCGGCGGCGGACCTGGGTGTCGTTCGACCCCGTCGACAACGATCCCATCCGCTTCTGGAGCTATGCGATCACCGCGCTCCAACGCCTCGACGGCCGCGCCGGCACCGATGCTCTGGCCGCCCTGCCGTCCTCCGGCGCCGACGAGCGGGTCCTGACGACCCTCCTCCGCGACCTCGAGGCCCTGGAGGTGCCGTCGACGATCGTCCTGGACGACTTCCAGGTGATCGAGTCCCAGGAGGTGCTCGACGCGCTCACCTTCCTGGTCGACCGGCTCCCGACGACCGTGCAGCTCGTGATCGCCACGCGCTCCGAGCCGCGGCTCCCGATGGCCCGCCCGCGGCTGACCGGCCGCCTGGTCGAGGTCCGGGAGTCGCACCTGCGCTTCCGGGACGACGAGGCGCTCGAGCTGCTCGACGCCCTCGGGGTGCGCCTCGACCCGGCGGATGCCGCGCTGCTGATCGAGCACACCGAGGGCTGGGCCGCCGGGCTGCAGCTGGCAGGCCTGTCCCTCCGCGAGCACCCGGACCCCGTCGCCTTCGTGCGCCGCTTCGCCGGCTCGACGCGGGTGGTGGCCGATCTCCTCGTCGAGGAGGTCCTCGACCGGCAACCCGAGGATGTGCGCGACTTCCTGTTGCGCACCTCCGTCCTCGAGCGCCTCAGCGCGCCGTTGTGCGACGCCGTCACCGGCCGGAACGACTCGGTCCGCCTCCTCCGCCAGCTCGAGGCGGCCAACCTGTTCCTCGTCCCGCTCGACGACGAGCGCCAGTGGTTCCGCTACCAGCACCTCTTCGGGGAGCTCCTGCGCAGCGAGCTGCACGCCGCCGATCCGAGTCGGCGAGCGGGCGGCCCACCGCGCCGCAGGCACGTGGTGGGCGGAGCAGGGACACCCTCCGCCTGCCATCCGCCACCACCTCTCGGCGGGGAGCTCGACCGGGCGTGGGCGGTGGTGACCACCTACTACGGGTGGTACTTCATGACCGGCCGGCACAGCACGGTCCGCGACTGGGTCCGGTCGTTCCCGTCGGAGTACCTGGCGGCCGAGCCGCTCCGAGCCATCGAGGCCGGCATGGCGCTGGTGCTGGCCGGCGCCGCCGAACAGGCGCAGCAGTGGATCGCCGTGGCCGAGGCCGGGCTGCACGCGTCGACCGACGGGCACCGCGCCCGCGCTCGCCTGGAGCTCCTCCGGGGCGTGTGCGCCGCCTGGTTGGGGAACCTCCCGGCCGCCGTCGGACCCCTCGACCGGGCGGCCCGCCTCGGCGGCGACCGCGACTGGCTCGTCACGTCACCGCTCCAGGTGCAGCTCCTGCGGGTGCGGGTCGATCTCCAGCTCGGCGCCGTCGAGCGCGCCCGGCGGCTGTTGGACGACCTCCCCCCGCACGGCCTGCCGTTGGAGGAGGCCCTCGTCCTGACCAGTCGGGCGCAGCTGGCACTGGTCGAGGGCGCGCTGCGGGGGGCGGAGAGCTGCTCGAGGCAGGCCTGGACCATCCTGGAGGGGCTGGACCAGCTCTCGGGCGCCCTGGTGTGCGACCTGCGCTACGTCCGGGGGATGCTCCTGCTCGAGCGGGGCGAGATCGACGCCGCCGAGGACGAGCTCGAGGCGGCCCTCGTCATCGCCCAGCGAGCGGGCGGCGCGGCGGCCATCGTCCTCCAGTCAGCGGCGCTGGCCCGGACCCGGGCCGCGACCGGTCGCACGGCCGAGGCGTTCAGCACGTTGCGGCGGGCGCGGGAGCGCGTGGGGGGCCGGACGGCTCCCGATGCGCTCGTCGACGAGCTGCACGCCGCCGAGTGCTCGCTCCGCATCCGCACCGGCGGGCTCGAACGGGCGGCAGAGCTCGTCGGAGCGCTTCCCGCCGGCCCGGCGCGGTCCCGGCTCGCCGTCCGGCTCGAGCTGGCCTGCGGCCGGAGTGCCGAGGCCCGCCGGCAGCTCGCCGTCCTGGGAACGCCGGCCACCCTGCGCCAGCGGATCGAGGACGCCTTGCTCGCCGCTCGCGCCGACCTGGCGACGGACGCCCCGGCGGCGATGGGCCACGTCCGCCAGGCGGTGGTGCTCGCCCGACCGGAGTCGTACGCCCAGGTCTTCCTCGACGAGGGGCCGGAGGTCGCGAACCTGCTCCGCCGCCTCGAGGTCGACGACCCCGCGACGGGCGTCCACGTCCTCGTGAAGGCGGTGAACGCTGCGCCGGCGGCGGTCCAGCACCTCGACCCCCTGGGGGCAGGTCGGCTCGTCGAGTCCCTCAGCGAGCGGGAGCTCGGTGTCCTGCACTACCTGCCGAGCCCGCTCTCCTACGGGGAGATCGCGCACGAGCTGTACATCTCCCCGAACACGCTGAAGACCCACATGAAGAACCTCTACCGCAAGCTCGAGGTCAGCTCCCGGCAGGCGGCCGTCACCCGGGCGCGGGCCCTCGAGCTCCTGTAGGCGGCGGCCTCCTCACCTCCGAGGAGGTCTCGTCCCACGCCTCCGCCGGCGGCAGTCGCCGGAGGTCCACCAGCTCCAGGCCGAGGGCCGACACGCGGTCGAGGAGACCGTGCAGGGCCGCCCGGTCGACGAGGTGCCCACGGAGCACCGTGTGACCGGCGAAGGAGGCGACGTCCATCTCCTCGAACGCCGCCGCCAGCCGGGGGCTGCCCGTGCCTCGGACGGTGATCTCGTAGGCCGCCACCCGCGTGATCCTGGACCCACCCGCGTGATCGGTCCTCACCCGGCCCGGGTGATGACCGATCCCGCTCCAGGTCGCAGGCTGGCGGCGATGACCACCGTTCAGACGTAGCCGTGCGCCGTCAGCCAGCGCAGCGAGGCGAAACCCCAGACCGGCGGCAGGTAGTACGACGCGAGGCGATGGGTGATCGCCGCCGCGAGGGCCACGTCGTGGTCGACCCCGACGGCCACGAGCCCTGCGGTGAGGGCGGCCTCGGAGATGCCGATGCCGCCCGGCACCGGCATCAGCCCCGCGAACAGCGACACCGCCACGTTGATGAACACCAGCTCGCCGAGCGATGCCGACCCCCCGTAGGCGGCCAGGGAGGCGCCGAGGCACAGGGTGTAGCCGAGCTGCGCCGCCAGGTTCCCCCCGACGAGCCGGGCGGCGCGGCGGGGCGACCGCACGAGGTCACCGAGGTTGTCGACGGCGGAGCGGAGGACGGGCACCACCCGGCGTCGCACGGGCGCCACCGCGACCACGATCACCACCACCAGCGCAGCGGCTGCGAGGAGCACCAGGACCAGGGGACCGAGCCCGTCGCTGTCTCCGCGGTCGAGGTGGACGTCGAGGTCCATCCCCGGCAGGACGAGGACGAGCAGCACGACCTGGATGGCGAAGCCGGCGAGGCTGTCGAGCGCCCCCTGGCTGACCGCGACTCCCGTCGGCAGCCCGAGCCCCTGGAGGTAGCGCAGGGTGAGGGCCAGCTTGCCCGCGGCGCTCGGCACCGTGAGGTTCACGAACTTGATCGCCGACTGGAGCACCACCGTCGGGCCGAAGGGGACCGTCCCGGGGACGGCGCCGGTCACGGCGACGGCCTCACCGGCCAGCGCCGCCTGGGCGAGGACGATGGCGGTGATGACCCACGCCCACCGGGCCTCGGCCAGCAGGTCGACGATGGTGTCGAGGCCGACATCCGCCAGTTGGGAGAGGAGGGTGACCGCCGCCACGAGGGTGAGCGCCAGCAGGGCGACGTCACGCAGCCGGACGCGTCGCAACTGCGCCAACGGGACCAGCTCGACCCCGGTGGCCTCCGCCGCTCGGCGCCGGAGCGCCTGGAGGTCGAAGTGCTGCCGGCGGACCTCGTCACGGAGCCATGGGGTGAGGGCGGCGCGCTGCAGGTACGGGAGGGCACCGGCGATGGCGTCCGGTCCCAGTGCGGCGATGCCGGCGGCCAGCGCCGCCTCCGGACCGCCGGCCATGGCCGTGGAGACGAGGAGCGTGGCCACGTCGATGGCCAGCGCCGATGGACCCGCTCCGGTCTGCGCCCGTCCGAATCCGGTCAGCGTGGGTCCGTCGTCCCCGATGACCACCGCCCGGGCGTCGAGGTCCCCGTGACCGATGCCGGCGCGCCGCATCGTCGCCGCCGCCTCCCACAGCTGCGCCATCGCCGACTGGTCGATCCGGTCGTCCGGCGCCTCCCCGAGGGTCGGTCCCGCCGGCCTGGTGGTGGCCAGCGCGGCGTCGCCAGTGGAGGTCGCCATCCCCACGGCGACGACCGTCGGGACGGGGACACCGGCCTCGGCGGCCAGCAGCAGGGACAGCGCCTCGTGCTCCACCTGCCCCCGGCGCGTCAGCAACACGGGCCCCGGATCGCGGTACCACAGCGCCCGCCAGGCCGTCGCCAGGTAGCGCGCGCGTCTCGCGCATCCCGGCCGTGGATGCGCACCGCCAGCGGCCGGCCGTCGGGGTCCGTGCCTCGATAGGCGGCGATGCCCTGCCGTTGCACCGGCTCCACGTCCAGGTCGGTCAGGGCGAGCCCGAGCTCGCCGAGATCGTCGGCGACGCGCCGGGCATCGGGGAACCCGCTCGACGAACCCCGCACGAGCCGCACGGTCGCGGCGGCCAGCAGCCCGACGGCGAGGCCGGCCAGGGCGTTCGAGGGCAGGGCCAGGCCGAGGACGACCGTGCCGAGGCCGGCGAGGCCCACGAGCACCGTGCCGAACCTTCGCGCCGGCCGGATCAGCGCGGGTGCCGCCACCACCAGCGCGGCGACCGCCACCGCGATCCGCAGCGACGGGTGGGCCAGCTCGTCCCGCCCCCAGAGAGCGACCCCGAGGTCGGGCCAGCGGCCTTGGATGACGCGCCCCACGACGGCACCGACCAGCTCGCTCAGGATCATGGCGCACAGCACGTCGATCGCCACCTGCGTCCGTCGGCGCTCGAGGGCGACGACGGCCAGCACCACCATCGCGACACCACTGGCGGCATAGGTCACCGCCCACACCGGATCGAGCCACCCGAGGAGCCCCGCGAGGTCGGCTGCCACCCGCGCCTCGGCGGCCGACGAGGCGTCGGCGACGAGGCTCGACAGGACGAGGCTGACGGCGGCGGCGGCGAACAGGAGGCCGTCGGACGCCCGGCGGGCCCGGGGCTCGCGGCCGTCGGTGGCGAACAGCCACCGACCCGCGGCCTCCCGGCCCGTCACGCCGCTCGTCCAATGCCGAAGGTGGTGCGGATGGCGCCTCTCCCCCGCCCGCGACTCCGTCCGCCTCGCCGCACCTTGCCACGACGGCCACCTCCGGCCACGGATGGCCCCGGCCGCTGCACCGTTCCGTCCCTCGAGCCCGACAGGAGCTCTTCATGAGAAACGTCCGGATCCTGGTGGCCGAGCTCATCGGCACGACCGTCCTGATGCTGGGCGGGCCGGGAACCGCCATCCTCGCTACCGGCGCGTTCTTCCCGACCGGAAGCGTGCAGGTCCTGGGCGTGGCGCTCGCCTTCGGGTTCTCGCTGCTGGTGATGGCCTACGCCATCGGCAACCTCTCGGGCTGCCACATCAACCCCGCGGTGACCTTCGGGCTCTGGCTGGCCCGCAAGGTCGACACCGCCCTCGTCCCCTTCTACCTGGTGGGCCAGCTCGCCGGCGCTCTGCTGGGCGGCCTGTTGATCTGGGTCATCGCCAGCGGTGCCCCGGGGTCCTTCGACGCCACCCCCCAGAACTTCGCGGTCAACGGGTGGGCCAACCTCTCCCCCGGCGGCTTCAGCTTCGGCGCCATGGTCGTGACCGAGATCCTCATGACCGCGCTCCTGAGCTTCGTGGTGCTGAGCACGGTGCACCGCCGGTTCGCGCCGGCGGCGAGCGGCCTGGCCGTGGGCCTGGCCCTGACGCTGATCCACCTGATCAGCATCCCGATCGACAACACGTCGGTGAACCCGGCGCGGAGCCTCGGCGTGGCCGTGTTCGCCGGCGGCGACGCCCTCGAGCAGCTGTGGGCCTTCTTCGTCTTCCCCCTGGTGGGCGCTGCCCTCGGCGCGTTCGCGTGGTTCGCCGTCGACGACACCCGGACGCTCGGCGCCGGGGCTGCATCCGAGGAGACCGAACCGGCCGGCCCGGGGGCCGAGCCCGTCGGCCCCACCTCCGGAGGTCCGGCGTAGGCGGGACCTCCCGCCCGCCACGCCGGGCCTCTGCGAACCGGCGGGCCGCAGTCACCCGCACGGGGTGAGGCGGTGCCGCCGGCGCAGCGTCACCCTCGGTACATGGCCCACGCGTGTTGCGCACCGGCCGCTGGCCGGGGTGCCGTCGCCACCGCACCGGCCGTGTCCCCGTCGCCGAGTCCCGCCACGACGGCAGGCATGGTCCGACTGCCGGGCGGAGCGTTCCTCATGGGCAGCGACGACCGCGAGGGGTACCCGGAGGACGGCGAGGGCCCGGTGCGCCTGGTAACCCTCCGGCCCTACTGGATGGACGCGACGACGGTGACCAACGAGCGCTTCGGGGCCTTCGTCCGGGCCACGCGCCACGTCACCGCGGCCCAGCAGTTCGGGTGGTCCTTCGTGTTCGCCGGCCTGCTCCCCGACGACTTCCCCCCGACGCGCGCCGTGGTCTCGGCGCCGTGGTGGCGCCAGGTCGAGGGCAGCGACTGGGCCCACCCGGAGGGCCCCCAGTCCTCGGTGGCCGACCGCCTGGACCACCCGGTCGTGCACGTCAGCTGGGACGACGCCACCGCCTTCGCCGCCTGGGAGGGCAAGCGCCTGCCCACCGAGGCGGAGTGGGAGCACGCCGCCCGGGGTGGGCTCGTCCAGCAGCGCTACCCGTGGGGGGACGAGCGGGAGCCCGGAGGGGAGCACCGCATGAACGTCTGGCAGGGCTCGTTCCCCGTCGACAACACGGCCGCCGACGGCTGGGTCGGCACCGCTCCCGTCGACGCCTATCCCCCCAACGGCTACGGGCTGCACAACATGACCGGCAACGTGTGGGAGTGGTGCGCCGACTGGTTCGCCCCCCACCACCCGGAGCCGGGCGGCCCGCCCACCGGAACGAGCCGCGTGATGCGGGGTGGCTCCTACCTCTGCCACGACTCCTACTGCCGCCGGTACCGGGTGGCGGCCCGCAGCGCCAACGCCCCGGACAGCTCGACCGGCAACATCGGGCTGCGGTGCGTCCTCGACGCCGACGCGTGACGAGCAGGGGAACGGACCACGCCCATGGGCGGGGGGATCGCCGGCCTGAGCGACTGAGGCGGCCTGCCGCTGACCGCTCGGGACCGGGAGCTCAGTACCCGGTGCCCGAGGGGGCGCCGCGCTGGCGGGAGGAACGTACGCCCGAGCCCCCGGCGTACGAGCCCACGTCGATGGCCATGGCCAGCCCCAGCCAGAGGTAGTCGAAGCTGTGCACCCCGCTCGGGGCCACCACCACCCACATCAACGTCGTCCACGGGAAGAGGAGGAAGCCGAGGAACGGGACGATGAACGAGTCGAAGGCCAGTTCCCAGCGGTTCGGCGACGCCAGCCACCAGAGGACGATGCCCGCTCGGGGTCCGAGCAGGGCGGCGATCAGGACCAGGCACATGTCGGCTCCCGATGGGGCCCGAGCGGGGAAGCGGTCACTGCCGCAGCTCGCCGCCGTGGATGCAGAGGGCGTAGATGACGAGGATGTCCATGGCGATGACGATGAGCGACCAGAGGGGGGAGGCGGCGATGAACAACAGGTGGGAGAAGGCGCTCAACCCGGCCAGCAGCACGCCGACCGCCCGCGCCCAGCCTCGGCCGCTGAAGACCGCGAAGCCGGCCCCGGCCACGACGGCGCCGAGGATGAGGTGCACCCACCCCCACTGGGTGTAGTCGAGGGTGAGCGCGATCCGATCGCTCACCACGACGTACGCGTCGTCGTTGATCAGGGCGACGAGGCCGGCAGTCGCCTGGAAGATCCCCGTCATGATCATGATCACGCCGGCGAAGGCGATCCACCCGACCCAGCCCGTCATCCCCGTGTCGTCGGCGTAGGCGACGTCGCTCTGACGACTCATCGGTGCTCCTCAGCTCGTCGAGACTGCATGCCGGTCAGCAGACCAGGCCGGCCCCCGCCCTGCATCCCCCGCCGCGGGTGATTGGTTCGTTCCCCTACTGGCGGGCCATGGCCACCCGCAGGCGTTCCTCGGCCGAGATGTAGTGGTCGTTGTCGTCGGCGCCCAGGTCGATCTGCACCCAGGCGATGGCGCCGGTGAAGGCACTCGTCTGGGACGTGTAGGCGCTGGACACGGCGGTGCCGGTGTCGCGGCCGACGTCGGTGGTCTCGTCGGCCGAGAAGATCATGGCCTGGGTGGCGTCGACCCGACCCTCCCCCACCTCCGTGCCGTCGTAGTAGAGGGTCACGCCACCCCCCTTGGCCAGCCCGCCTCCGTCGTAGGCGAACTCCATGCGCACCTGGTGGTCGCCGGCGGGGATGGGCTCGGTGGCCCCTGTGGTGAACTCCTTGATCCCGAGGACGTTGTAGGTGAAGCGGGCGTAGCCGTCCGTGGCGTAGAGCGCCCAGCCGCCGAACCGGCCGCCCTGGGCGATGATGACGCCGTCGACCCCTCCCTCCGGGACGGAGAGCGAGGCGGTGACGGAGAACGACTTGTTCTTGATGCTCAAGACGCTGTTCTCGGACAGCCGGCCCATGCCGCCGAAGAGCAGCTGCCTGTTCCCGCGCACGAGCTGGGGCCGCCCGGCGAGGTCGGGGTTGACCCGCTCGGCGCTCCTGTCGTCGAGCGGGATGACGTTGTACTTCGCGGCCTCGATCAGCCAGAGGCGCTGGAGCTCGCGGAGCTTGTCGGGTTCCCTCTCGGACAGGTCGTCGGCCTGGGACCAGTCGGTGCTGCCGTCGTAGAGCTCCCAGACGTCGTCGTCGAAGGCGGGGAGGGTGCCGCCGACCATCTCCCACGGGGTCTTGTGCTTGGTGACCGCGCTCCACCCCCGGTGGTAGATGCCGCGGTTGCCGAACATCTCGAAGTACTGGAGGTCGTGGCGCTCGTCGGCGTCGGCGTCGCCGAAGCTGTAGAGCATGCTCGTGCCCTCGATCGGCGCCTGCGCGACGCCGTTGACCGCCACCGGCTCGGGCAGCCCGGCCGCCTCGAGGACAGTGGGGGCGAGGTCGATCACGTGGGCGAACTGGTTGCGGATCGCCCCCTTGTCCGAGATGCCGCCGGGCCAGTGCACGATCGTCCCGTTGCGGGTGCCGCCCCAGTGGGAGGCCACCTGCTTGGTCCACTGGTACGGGGTGTCCATGGCCCACGCCCAGCCGACGGCGAAGTGGCCGTAGGACTCGGTGCGTGCCGAAGCTCTCGAGCTTCGAGAGCATGAACTCGGGGGTCTCGAGGGCGGCCATCCCGTTGAAGTTGGCCATCTCGTTGAACGCGCCCTGGAGCGTCCCCTCGGCCGAGGCGCCGTTGTCGCCGATGATGTAGTAGACGAGCGTGTCGTCCAGGACCTCGAGTTCCTCGAGGGCATCGATGACCCGGCCGACGTGGAAGTCGGTGTGCTCGAGGAAGCCGGCGTAGACCTCCATCTCCCGCTCGAGCACCGGTCGCAGCTGCGGGTCCATCTCGTCCCACGCCGGGATCTCGGCGTGCCGCGGCGTGAGCTCCGCGTCCTCCGGGATGACCCCGAGCTCCTTCTGGCGGGCGAAGGTCAGCTCCCGCTGGCGGTCCCAGCCGTGGGCGAACGCGCCCTGGTACTTGTCGGCCCACTCCTTCGGCACGTGGTGGGGGGCATGGGTGGCGCCCGGGGCGAAGTACATGAAGAAGGGCTTGTCCGGCATCAGCGCCTTCTGCTGGTGCACCCAACTGACGGCCCGGTCGGCCAGGTCCTCCGTCAGGTGGTAGCCCTCCTCCGGCGTCTTCGGCGGCTCGATGGGCGTGAGTCCCTCGTACAGCGCAGGGTCGTACTGGTTGTTCTCGCCCCCGATGAAGCCGTAGAAGTACTCGAACCCTCCCCCTCCGGCGGGCCAGGCGTCGAACGGCCCCATCGGCGAGGTCTCCCACACGGGCACCTCGTGGCACTTGCCGAACTGCGCCGTCGAGTAGCCGTTCAGCTTCAGCGTCACTGCGAGCGGCGCCATGGTGTTGGGGCGGACGGAGCTCTGCCCCGGCGCTGACGTGGCCGTCTCGGTGATGCTGCCCATCCCGACCGAGTGGTGGTTCCGCCCGGTCAGCAGCGCCTGGCGCGTCGGGGCGCACAGCGCCGTGGTGTGGAACCGGGTGTACTTCAGACCGCCCGCGGCCAGCCGCTCGGCCACGGGGGTGTGCACCGGCCCACCGAAGGCGCTCGACGCGCCGAAGCCCACGTCGTCGAGCAGGACCACGAGGACGTTGGGGGCGCCGTCGGGCGGCCGCAGCGGCTCGATGGGCGGGTAGGAGGTGGCCGGGTCCTTGGCGTCGTAGGTGGTGAGGCCGGCCGGCCGCCGGTCGGGGATCGGCAGGCTCGCTCGCAGGTGTCGGTCCGGGGGCGCCATGGGGCCACGGTACGGAGCGGTTCCTGGCCAGGAATCACCCCGATCGGATGGTTGCCCCCCTGCGGCATCGGGCCGCGGTGGGCACGATCCGCCGGCTGTTCCCCTCCTCATTCCGCCCTGGGCGCCCGGTCCTTGCGCCATGGCAGGGCACCGTCGAGCTCCACCTCCAGCGAGAAGCTGAGGAACGTCCGCACGAGGACGATCAGCCCCAGGGCCGCCGCGCTCTCGAGCGTGGGGTCGATCGTGATCGTCTCCACGATGTCGGCGATGATCAGCACCTCGAGGCCGAGCAGGATCGCCCGGCCGACGTTCTGCCGGGCCTGCTCGTAGGCCGTCTGACGTTCTCCTCGGGAGACGGCCCGTGCGGCGCCGAACAGCGCGACGAGGAACCCGAGAGCGAGGATGCCGACGCCCGCCGCCTCGAACGCATGGACCACGAGCTCCATCCACTCCTCGAAGTGCATGCTCGGCCTTCCTGCTAGGTCGCGGTGCCGCGGGCATCGCAGGGTGGTCGGACGTCGCCGCCGTTGACGCGGAGCTCCTGGTCGAGGACCTTCAGCGTCCGCTCCATGGCGACGGGTCGGAGGCCGCCGACGCCGTCGTGGAACGGGTTGTCGAGGAACTGCAGCAGGAGGAGCATCGAGACGACCACCGACACCACGCTGCCCATGAGGAGGGCCTGGACGACGGCGCGCTCGCCCGAGTCGGCGAAGAAGAGGAGGTACAGCCCGATCACCCCCGAGGTGAAGAACAGCACCACCCAGAGGGGCACGGGGATCACGCCGACGGCACCGTGGACCCGGTCGTTCCTCGCATCCTCGCGGGCCGACCGCTCGTCGAGCCACTTGCTGTAGGCCGCCTGCTGGCTCGGGGTCTGCGGATCGATGGTCTGGAACGTCCGGGACAGCTCCACCGACCACGGGTTCAGGTCCTCGCCCAGCGTGCCGGCCTCCATGCGCTCCCACTGCACCCCGACCACCGAGCGGGCGTAGCAGACGAGCTCACCCGTGAGGTCGTCGGCGACGTCCGCAGGGAGGAGCTGGGCCGTCTCGACCTGGTGGGCCACGATCAGCGCCTCGGCCTCGGCGCCGGCTCGTGCCGCGTCGTAGCTGGTGAACGCCAGGAACACCACGAACCCCAGCAGCACCGCGAACCCGGTCGCCAGCACGCCGAACACCCCGGCGGCGCGGTCGCCGTCGTTGAAGTACCCGCCGTCCGGCGCGCGGCGTCGGACGACGAGCATGGCGGCGACGGACACGCCCGTCGCGACGCCGACGATGAGGACGGCGACGAGGGGGTCCACGGACGTGCGGGAGGGGCTGACGTCTCAGTCGTCGACCGGGGTCACCCCGGTCAGCTCGAGGCCGAGCCCCGAGATCTGGTTGAGCACCCCGTGGAGCGCGGACTGGTCGACCACCCGGCCCCGCAACCTCGTGTGCCCCCCCGCCGTGGACACGACCTCGAAGCCCTCGAGCGCCGCCGCGGCGGTCTCCCCCACTGGTCCCCGCACCTCGATCTCGTACAGCGCGCTCGGCACGGGTCGTCAACCCTCGGTTCCGCCGCATCCTCGTGGATGCGTCCGGCTCATCCTCGCGGCACCGGGATGAGCCGGCATCCTTCTCAGGGGGTGACTGGTCGGCAGGAGCGGGCCGCCTCACCCCCGCTCGGGGCCGTCCCCGGCGGGCTGGGCCGACCCGGCGGACCTTCGGGACACCGGTCACGACCACCGGCACTACAGGAGGTGCGACCGCTCAGCGGCGTCGATGGCGGCCTTGCGCCCGTCCACGCCGAGCTTGCGGTAGATGTGCTTCAAGTGGGTCTTCAGGGTGTTGATCGAGACCCGGAGCTCCGCCGCGATCTCGGCGTTGTCGAGCCGGCTCGGCAGGTACCGGAGCACCGCCCGCTCGCGGTTGCTGAACTGCTCGACGAGGTCCTTCGCGGGGACGCGTCGCGGGGGCGAGGCCGGGATCCGGGCGTCCACGAGGTGGCGGAGGTAGGGGGTCGGCGCGGCCCGGTAGAGCCGCCGCAGCAGGCGCAGCGCGTGGTGACCGGCATCCAGGAAGACGGTCACCCAGCCCTCTTCCTGGGCGGCGACGACCACCGCCGCCATCCGAGCGTCGGCCCGGGCCTCGTCGCCCCCGAGGTCGTCGAGGATGGCCCGCCAGAGGAGCTGCTGCAGCTCCGTTCCTGGCTCGCCGTCCTCTGGCCAGCGGTCGAGGAGGGCGTCGGCCGAGGCAAGGTCATCCCGCTCCACGGCGATCTGGACCCCGACTGCGGGGATGTCGCAGCCGACGGGTGTCGTGCGCTCGACGACGTCGCGCGGCACCGTCGAGATCCCCCTCCGCCAGGAGGAGGCGGGCCTCCACCGCGCCGAGCCGCGACGCCACCGCGGGCGGCGGGGGGGCGAGGCTCGACGCGTGGGCGGCGAGCAGCCCGAGGCCCCGCCGAGGCTCGTGGCGGGCCAGGGCCAGCCGCGCCTGCTCGACGACGAGGACGGCGAGGAGGGCTGACGGCCGCGTCCGCTGGAGCTGCCTCGTCGCCGTTTCGAGGACCACCTCCGCCTCGTCGAGCTCGTGTCGTTCCCGGGCCACGTGGGCGAGTGCCAGCTGGGCGGTGACGACGCCGGGATGGGTGTTCAGGCCCGATTGCTCCGCCACGGCCACCGCATGGGCGCCCTGTTGCTGCGCTGACCGGAGGCGACCCCCCCAGGCGTCCACGAGCGCGCGCAACCCCAACCCGTAGACGTCCGACGCGGCGCGGCCGCCGCCCGGGGTCGCCGCTCGGCCGAGCCACTCCCGGGCCTCACGGGTGCGACCGTCGTATGCCGCCGCGGCGCCGCCGTTCAGCAGGTCGACCCGGCGGATGTCGACGGGGTGGGTGAGACCGAGGATGTCGGGGATCTCGGAAGGCGTCACCGACTCCAGGGTCGCCAGCGAGCGAGCGGCGGAGGCCATGACCGGGCGCGGTGCGACCTGGTCGTGCACGGACCACGTGTGGATCATGTCGGCGACCATCCTGTCGGCTCCCGTCATCCCGCCATCGCCGGTGACCTCGTTCAACATGACCTCGGCCCGCAGCGTGTCGCCCGCCATCATGTGGAGGGCGGCGCGCGAGCAAGGGGACCTCGGAGGGGCTCCGACCCTCGGAGGGGTCGACGGCGTCGATCCAGCGGACCGCCGCCGCCACCCGCCCCGTGGCGTACATGGCGTAGCCGTGGGAGCGCACCGCGTCGAGGAGGGCACCGTCCGCGCCGGCCCTCGTGAGGTAGTCGACGCCGGTCTCGATCTCATCGCGGGCCAGATGCCACGCGGCGGCCCGCTCCAGGAGCTCGCGCTCGTCCTCCTCGTCCGACTCGTGCAGGTGCTGACGGAGCAGGGTCCGGAACAGGGGGTGGTAGCGGAACCACTCCCGCCGGTTGTCCAGGCGGTTGATGAACATCGAGCCCCGGTCGAGGTGCTCGACCATCGCCTGGCCGTCATGGCCGAGGGTCACGGCGTTGCAGAGCGACGCCGTGAAGCGCCGCAGCACCGACGTCCGGAGCAGGAACCGACGGACGTGGGGCGGCTGGTGCTCGAGCACGTGCTGGGTGAGGTACTCGGCCACGTGCCGGTCGTCGCCGGCGAAGGCCTGGATGAAGGCGTCGACGTCGCGCACCTGGCGCAGGGACAGCGCCGCCAGCTGGAGACCGGCGCCCCACCCCTCGGTGCGATCGACCAGGGCATCCAGCTGCCGGTCGGTGAGGTCGCGGTGGGAGATCCGGTTGATGAGCTGCCCGGCGTCGTGTCGATCGAAGACCAGGTCCTCCTGGCGCACCTCGCTGAGCTCGTCGTGGAGCCGGAGGCGGTGGTACGGCAGGGTCGGGTCCATGCGGGCGGCGAGGACGACGTGCAGCGGGGCGGGGGCCTCCTCGATCAGGAGACCGATCTCGGCCAGCAGCTCGGCGTTCCCCAGGGTGTGGAAGTCGTCGAGCACCAGTGCGGTCGCCGGCATCGACGTCGCGTCGGCCAGGAGCGCCGAGACGAACCCGGCGCCCATCCGACGGCCGCCGCGCTCGACCCGGTCGAGGATGGCATCCCGGGGCCGGCCGTCGGCCGCGGTGAGGGCGGCGCAGAGGTGACGGGCGAACCGATCGGCGTCGTCCGTCGCCTCGACGGTCAGCCAGGCGATGCGCCGGGGAGGCGACGTGCTGGCCCACTGGGCCAGCAGCACGGACTTCCCGTACCCCGGCGGGGCGATGAGGAGGACGAGCTTGTGCTCGATGGCGTCGTCGAGGCGCTGCACGAGCTGGCTCCGGAAGACCGCCGTACCCGGGACAGCGGTGGGGACGAGCTTCGAGGGCACGATCGGACCGACAGACGGGTGGGCGGGCTCATGGCGTGGCCCCGGGAGCGACACGTGGGCCCGTTGCGCGCTCCGCGAGCTGCCGGTCCCCGGTGCGGCGGCGCCGCCCGTGTCGCCGGATGAGGGATCGGCGCCGGGCTCGGCGGTGGCCGTCATCGACGACGGGTGGCTGACGTGCCCTGCTCGGGCCCCTGCTCGGGCCCGTCGCCGCCAGGGGCGAGCTCCGACGGCGCCATGCCCCGATGGTCCCGCCCACGACGCGCTCGGGCATCACCCGGCGGGGGTGATTGCACCAGCAGGCACCCTGCTCCGGTGGGTGTCCGGCGGTGACCTCGGGTTCAGATCCTGGTCAGTCCCGTCGGTCGTCGCGCCGTTCCACACGACGTCGGTGACGACGGATCACGCCGAACCCGATCCACACCACCGCGCCGAAGAGCGCGGTCACGATCGTGTACAGCCAGAGCGGCCAGGTGAAGTGGAAGACGAGGAAGTCGAAGCGGACGTCGTCGGTGTTCTGGACGATGAAGATCAGCAACACGCCCACGCCAGTGAGCGAGGCGATCGCCCCGGCGCCGAGCTGGCGTCTGCTTCGAACCTCCTGGTTCGCGACGCCCTCCTGGTTCGCTGCGCCCTCTTGAGCCACGCCACTCCCTCGTTCGCGATCCGGGGGCGGACCACCCGGCTGGACGGTACCGCTCGCTGCCCGAGCGCCGCCGGACTGCCGGACCCCGGCTGAGGACGGGCCCTACCGGCCGCGCCTCCCCTGACGGCGCTCCACCCGGCCGCTGACCCGCGTGGCCGTACCGACCACGACCGCGGTCCGTACCGCCGTTCGTGCGATGGGTCGTCGTCGCAACATGTCGATCTCCTCCGTCAGCCGACTGATTCCAACTCGTCGAGCGCCGGCTCGATGAGGTCGTGCGGGATGCGGGCGCCCTCGATGAGGATGCCACCGGCGGCCCGCAGCGCCTCGACGAGGGGCTTGGCCCAGACGTCCTCCCAGACCAGCAGGGCGACCGCCGAGTCGGGCTCGAGACCGTCGGCGACGTACTCGACGTCCTCCGGGCTGATCACTCCCCCGACGTCGCCCTCGATGGACCCGAACCCGGCCAGGTCCTCGTGGTCGTCGAACTCGACGGCGGTCACGCTGCCGTCGGCGTCCTTGGTGATGAACACCAGGTCGATGATCCGCACGATGCCGTCTTCGACCAGCTTGACGAGCTCGGGTGCGATGGATCCGTCGAACCGGTTCTCGGGGAACCCGAGGACGATGTACTCCACAGGACCGATGGCCATGCTCGCTGCCTCCCAGGTCTCGTCGGGGCGACGCCCCGTCCGGCCCACCGTCTCACCGTGCGACCGGGCGGTCGTCCCCCCCGTCGGGTGATTCGAGGGCCGGACGCGGGGTCACGGGGCGCTCGGCCCCGCCGCGGCCGGGGGGAGCTCCATCGAGGCCCGGAGGGCCTGGAGGCTCGTCGAGGGGATGCGGATGAGGCCCCGCTCGGGGCGGTCGAGATCGAAGATCGCCAACAGCATCAGCGAGACGAGCGACGCGGCCACCAGCACGGGGAGCACGCCCCGACCGAGGAGGCCGAGGTGGAGCCCGAGCAGGCCGAGCGCCACCCCGGCCCCGATCACCTCCAGCGCCAGGACGGGGTCGGGCACGCGGTTGTTGAGGCCGGCGACCCGGGCGGTGCCCATGTCGATCATCTCGTTGAGGCTGTCCACGTAGAGGCGGGGGGCGGTCGCCGTCGGCGCCTCGTCGAGGGCCTGTCCTGCCAGCCCCCACAGCTGCCGCTCGATCCGCGCCCCCTCGATCTCGGCCTCCTTCGCCTGGTCGGATGTCGGGACGGACCTCGAGAGGCGCAGGCGGGAGTCGGTGTAGCGGACCAGGCGCTCGAGCGAGCCGCTCCGCACCGGCTCGGCCAGCGTCTGGGCCCGGAGGTAGGTGGTGCCGATGGCGTTCGTCTCGTCGACCGCGGCCGCTCGCCGGGACTCGTAGCGGCCGACCGCCAGCGACAACCCGAAGGCCAGGACGAGCCCCATGAACCCGAGGAGGGCCGTCTGCACGGCGCCGATGGGCTCACGGAAGTGGTGGGCCCGATGGCGGAGCCGGTGGCCCACGACGAGTCCCAGGACCGCCATCCCGACGATCACCCCGAACAGCACGAGGGCGAGGGTCCAGCTGCTCAACCGGAAGAACATGATGAGCCGGGTCAGCGCCCCCGGCGCAGGCGGACACGCCTCGCCACCCGGTCGAGCGTGGCCGCCAGCCCGGCGGCCAGCAGCAGCGCGCCGCCGAAGCTGAGGGGGACGGACACGGGGATGGCGGCCACCATGAGGATGGTCCCGATCGGGAGCAACCAGGGCGCCAGGCGGAGCAACGGCAGGGCCAGCAGGAGCCCACGGGCCCGGCGGCGTCCCGCCCAGCGTCGAAGTCCCTTCGCCGGCTGCAGCGAGCGCTCGAGCTCGACGAGGGCGCGCTGCTCGGCATCGTCGAGGCGGACGTGGTCCCGCTTCGGCCCGACATGGGGGTAGGTCATCCGTTCCTCCGTCGACGTCCCCGGCGCTCGACGAGCGTCGCCACGGGCGCTCGTCACTGACCGGATCGCACCCTAGGAACCGGTCACCGGGCGGACATCACCCTCGCGGGGGGTCACGACGCCAGTCGCGTCGGACTCACCCGTACGGGGTGACGGCAGCGCGCCCGGGCGATGCCATGGTGGCGGTCGCGAGCAGTCGGACGACGGTCTGGAGCGCCGGGTGCTCCACCGCCGGTCTCCACGGAGGGAGTGACAGCGATGGGTGACATCGACGAGACGGGACCGATCGACTGGATCCTGCTCGAGGCGCCGGACAAGAAGATCAACGGTGAGCTCGTCCCGCCGCTCCTCGACCTGGTCGACCGGCGGCTGATCCGGATCATCGACGGGCTCATCCTGGTCAAGCGGGCCGAGGGCGACGTCGACGTGCTGACGACGTCGGATCTCGACCCCGAACAGGTCGGGGACCTCGGCGAGCTCGCCGGTGCGTCGTCCGGGCTGCTGACGGCCGAGGACGCCGAGGAAGCAGCGGCGCTGATGACGCCCGGCAGCCTCGGGCTCTTCATCGTCTACGAGAACCTCTGGGCGGTCCCGTTCGCGGTCGCCGCTCGGAAGGCCGGCGGTCAGCTCCTGGCCCAAGGCCACTTCCCCACCCAGGCCGTCCTGGCCGCGCTCGACGCCCTCGAGTCCTGACGAAAGGAACCTCGCCATGCCTGGACTTCTCCGCGGGATGGCCCGCACGGCGGTGGTCGCCGGGACGGCGACCGCCGTCAGCAACCGCGTCTCCCGCCGGCAGGCCGGTCGCTGGGCCCAGCAGGACCAGTCGTACGCCCAGCCGCAGTACGCCGAGCCCCAGTACGCGCAGCAACCCCAGTACGCGGCCCCGCCGCCGCCCGCCGCCTCGGACCCCGACGACATGATCGAGCGGCTCCAGAAGCTCGGGGAGCTCCGGGACAGCGGCGTGCTCACGGATGAGGAGTTCGCGGCCCAGAAGGCGCGGATACTCGCCTCCTGACCCGACGGAGCGCCCCGGCTCAGGGGTGACGCGCGCCAGCGTCAGCCGGCGCCTCGGCGGGGCTGCTCGCCATCCCCTCCACCTCGCGGTCCAGGTCGAAGAGGCGGCGGACCCGTGACCACCTGCCCAGGACGCGCAACACCGGCAGGGAGAAGACGAACTGCGAGACCCGTCCGAACCGCTCGTGGATGACGGCGTCCAACGCCATCGCGAGCACGATGGCCCGGGCCAGGATGAAGAACCAGCCCAACGTGACGACCGCGGCGCCGATCGAACCGTAGAGCTCCGAGGCCCGATCGAACCGACTCGGCAGGTACAGCTGGCTCACCGCCTGCATCCCCGCCAGGGTCAGCGCCACGAGCGCGGCGCCGGGCAACAGGGCACCCAGATCGGATGAGCCCCGGGGCAGCATGGCGGAGACGGCGAGCCAGATCACGAGGTACACGCAGAAGGCGGCGAGGAACGACAGGCCGGCCACACCGATCCCCAGGTCGGCACGGATCCGGTTGACCAGGACGGCCAGGAGCCCGATCCCGACCACGAGGCCGACGATCACGCCGACCACCCGCGCCGATGCCTTGGAGCGGACCGGCATCCGCCAGGCGAGGCAGCTGGCCGAGAACATGACCTTGCTCAGCGTCCGGCCCGTCGACGCCACCCCGACGAGCCCGACCAGCACCGCCGCCCACCTGGTCTGGTTGGTCTGCGACAGCGCGGTGTCGATCTGGTGGGCGAGCGAACCCGTGATGCCCGCCTGCTCGCTCACGTCCTCGGCGTCGAACAGCAACGAGGAGAGACCGGCCAGACCGACGACGAGGAGCAGCAGCGGCACGAAGAAGAGGAACAGCCGGAAAGCCAGGGCGCTGCTCACCACTGCGCCCGCCATCTCACTGTCGCGCCGATGGAGGCGGAGCGGCACGTCCAGCAGTGGCCGGTCGCCGTGCTGCTCGACCAGGGCGTCGACGCGCTGGCGCCCGACCACGACCTGCTCCCGTCCCCGCGTCGTGATGGCCCGGATGGGGCCCCGCTCCCGATCGCTCACGAGCAGCCGTCGGCTCGTCGGTCGACGTTCGGCGGGTGCCCCGTCACGCCGTGATCATCGCAGCTGGGGTCGCGCCCGCCGATGTCGTCACCCGGCTCAGGGAGCAGGTACGAGCCCCTCGTCCGGGGGAGGGGCGTCCGGGGGGTGCACCCGACGCACGGCGACGGCCAGGCCGGCGGCGACCGCCAGCACGACGAGCACCCCGAACCACGAGAGGTCGAGGGTCCAGAGCGCCAGCAGGGCGAGGACGGCCACACCCGCCTGGAGCAGTTCCTGGTGCCCTGCGACCCAGCGCACGGTCGCGTCGTCCGTCGCCCCCCTCCCGACCGCCCCGACCGCGCTCCCGGTGACGGCGGCCACCCGGCGGCGCAGCCGCACGACCCACGGGTACTCGGCGGTGAGGACGGCGACCAGCCCCACCACCACGAGGCCGATGAGCACCAGCTGCGTGAACGTGAGGAGCGGGTCGAGGAAGCTGCTGGCGGCCAGATCAGCTGCCTCCTTGCCGGCCGGGCGAGGCGGCAGCTCGGCCACCTCGTCCTCGAGGCGGAAGATGACCCGTCGGAGGAGCACGAGGCCGAGCGTGGCCCCGATGACCAGCTGGAGGAGCGTCCGGCGCCGTCGCTGGGAGATCCAGAGGGCGAGCGGCGCGAAGACCACCATGCCCGCGACGAAGAGGACCACGAGCTGGTCGAAGCGCTTGAGGCCCTCCTGGGCGGCCTCGAGCGTCCCGTCGTCGTAGACGGTGATCTGGCCGAAGTTCTCCGGGAGGTCCCGGCCGAGGGCGTCCTCCAACTTCGTCACCGCCGCGTCGGGGACGTCGTCGAGGGTCACGTCCGGGATGTCGACCTGGCGGCCGAGGATCTCCGGGGAGGCAGCCGTCAACCGGGCGAGGACCTGGTTCACCACGGGGACCAGGTTCAGGGTGATCGTGCCGTCGCCGGTCTCCAGGTTGGTGGCCTCGCCCTTGAGGACCCGGACGGCCGCCTTGTGGGAGATCTCGGCCGCCCCCACCCACAGCCGGCGGAAGGCGTCCGTGGCCACGAAGGCGTCGACCTGGTCGGCGACGAACCCCTCGACGGCGCCGCTCAGCGGCCCGGCCAGCAGGCGCCCACGCTCGGGCAGCGCCTCCTCGAGCACCGCCTGGACGTCGACCAGCGCGAACACCTGGTCGCTGAGGCGGGCGGCGATGGCGTCCTGGACGGCGGGTTCCTCGATCAGCGGACCGACCCGGGTCACGAAGCGGTCCGTGTCGAGGAAGTTGCGCTTGGCCCACACGCCGACCGTGGCGGCCACCAGGCAGACGCAGGCCAGGACGACGAGCAGGGGGGCGAGCACGCCGCGCACACGGGAGCGGCGGTGCTCGGTCAGGGCCGCGACCTCGGCCTGGAGCCGGTCGCGCTCCAGTCGCAGGCGTTCCAGCTCCTCGGCGGTGTCGGGCTCGTGCGCGGTCATCCCTGGTGAGGCTGGTCCCCCGCTCGTCTCCCGACCTCATCCCCAGCGGGTGATTCGACGGACGGGCACCGCCCGAGGTCAACGCCGGCCGGTGCGGGCGGGTCTCGGCCACGCCCCCGCCCAGGCCCGCACCCGTTGCCGGCGCCACCCGATGGCGTACGCCGCCCAGGCGGCCAACCGGGCGCTGCCGATCAGCAGACCGAAGCGCGCTCCACCTTGCTCCATCGCGACCACCTCCACGCCCAGCATCGCCCCCACCGCGATGGCGCGCATCACCCTTTCCGGGCGGGTTCGGGAGGCGCGTCGGGCCGGAGGTGCCGGGCATGACCGACGGCGGCTCCGGCGGGCCGAGGTTCACCCGTTCGGGGTGAGGCGTCGCCGGCGCCGCCCGCCCACCATGGCGTTCCCGAGACCAACCAGGAGGCCTGCATGGCGACGTTGACCGTTTGGAAGTTCCACACCCCCGACGGGGCCGAACGGGCCGTCGAGACCTTGACCGGCCTCCAGAAGCAGGATCTCGTGAAGGTCCACGACGCCGCCGTGGTGACGTGGCCCGAGGGCAAGAAGAAGCCCAAGACCCGGCAGCTCGCCAGCCTCGCCGGCGCCGGTGCCCTCGGGGGTGCCTTCTGGGGCCTGCTCTTCGGGCTCCTCTTCTTCGTCCCCCTCCTGGGCATGGCCGTGGGCGCCGCCATGGGCGCGCTCTCCGGCTCCCTGACCGACGTCGGCATCAACGACGACTTCATCAAGAGCGTCCGCTCGAAGGTCACTCCGGGCACGTCGGCGTTGTTCGTGATGACGTCGGACGCGGTCCTCGACAAGGTGGAGGCCGCCTTCGAGGGACAGGACATGGAGCTCATCCAGACGAACCTGTCCGGCGAGGACGAGGCGAAGCTGCGGGACGCCTTCGGCGAGGAGTGACCCGACCCTGACCTGGACGGAGCGGTCACCTCGTCGGAGGTGGCCGCTCCGCCGCCTATGACCCGGAGGCGGCGAGCTCGCCGGAGAAGAACTCGAGCGCGGTGTGCGTCTTCGTCTGCTGCTCACCGCCCAGGTCGATCCCCCGCCCGTCGAGGAAGGCCCGGCTCTCGGCGGCGACCTGGAAGGCCTCGCTTGGCGCGCACTTCGTCGACAGCTCGAGGATGCGCGACCCGTCCGGGTAGAACCACAGCTCGGTCACGAGTCGGCGGCCGAACCCCGCCGGAGCCGACTTCAGCTTGAGGACGGTGATCGGTCCCAGGAAGGAGAGGTCATCGAGCTCGACGCCGTCCGGGGCATGGGTGGCGAAGAAGGCCCGCTGGCCCTTGCTGAACAGCTTCCTCGTCGGCCTGCGGCCGGCGACCCCCTCCTGCACGGCGCCGCCCCCGATCTTGCCCTTGTAGGAGCCGCTGCACACGTGCTTCCCCCCGGGCATGGCGTCCACCTCGACCGTGAAGGCCGGGGAGCGGCGGAGGTCGGGGGGCAGGTGCTCGGGCACGACGGGTCGGAGCTTGATGACGGAGTCAGAAGGCCGTCCCTGCACCCGCCGCACGCGAGCCACCACGCCCTGGCCGTCGAGGGCGAGGTCGGGGGTGTCGAGGAACCACACCTGCCGGATCTGGGCATCCAGGGGGTCGAGCTCCAGCGCGGCGATGGCCGACCGCCGCTCGGACTGGGGGATGGTCAGCTTCAGCTCGACGCTGTCGGCCCCCCGCAGTAGGGACATCATGTCCGCCAGGTCGTCGGGCGACAGCCCGGGAGCGAGGCCCGCCTTCTTCGCCGACTTCGCCGGCTTGGCCGACTTCGCCGGCTTCGCCGATTTCGCCGACTTCGCCGACTTCGCCGGCCTGGCCTTGGTCGCTGGCACGATGCCACGGTACGGCGGGGTCGAACGGGAAGGATCACCCCGTCGGGGTGGTTCCCCGGTGGCGGTGCGGTCCCGGTCAGTGACCGGAGAGGAGGTTCTTCGCCGCCGCCGCCAACAGGCCGGCGAGCAGCGTCACGACGCCGAAGACCACCGACGCGAGGCGGGTCCGGCCGTTGTACCGCTCGACGAGGTAGCCGACGACGCCGATGATCAGCGCCAGGACGAACGGCACCACCTGCTGCTCGGCCTCCTCCGAGAGCAGCAGGACCGGCGCGCTGGCCACGGCGGCCACGAACGCCGCCCCCCCCACCTCGGCGGTCGCCTCCTTGAGGTCGCGCTCGCGCAGCCGTCCTCCCCCGAGGCCCTGCGTTGCGACGACGAACGCGAACGAGTGCGCCAGGGCCAGGCCGACCGTCGTCCCCCACAGGATGGCGACGAGCTCGATGCCGACGGGGCCGTCGACCGGCTCGTGCTCCCCGTCGGGCCCGGCCGGCAACGCCGCCAGCGTGGCGAGGAGGACGATGGAGACGTAGAGGGCCATCGTCGTGGCCTCCCGGCGGAGGAACCGGCGCTCCGCGTCGCCATCGTGCCGCTGACCAGGTTCCCCGGCGGGGTGAGGGCGATGAGCGCTCATGCTCGCGGAACGTAGGCGATGGGGGGTGTTCACCCCTCAGGGGTGATGCGCCTGCCACCCGCGTCGGGGACGCTCGACGCGACATGGTTCCGGGGGTTCGCCCTCGGGCCCGCCGACCCTAGGAGACGCACTCGTGTTTGCCGCTGAGTTCGGGACCGGACAGGTGTTCCTGTCCATGTTGTGGTTCTTCCTGTTCGTCATCTGGTTCTGGCTGCTGATCACCGTCTGCAGCGACCTCTTCCGGAGTCCCGACCTGTCGGGCTGGGCCAAGGCGGCATGGGCCGTCTTCGTGGTGTTCCTCCCGTACCTGGGCGTCTTCTGCTACCTCGCCATCCGCGGCCACAAGATGGGCGAGCACGCGTTGCAGGACGCCCAGCGCCAGGACGAGGCCTTCCGCTCCGCCGTCCGGAGCGCCGCCGCCCCGTCAGACGCGGACCAGCTCACGCAGCTCGCCTCGCTCAAGCAGCAGGGCGTCATCGACGACGCCGAGTTCGAGCGCATGAAGGCCCGGGTCGTCACCGCCTGATCTGAGGGGGTGACGCCCTGAGGGACCAGACTCCCCCGCCATGATCATCCTCGCCATCATCCTCCTCGGCCTCGCCGCCGGCTGGGTCGCGCAGCTCATCCTCGGGGAGGGCGGTCGCCCGAACGCCGAGTCGCTCGTCGCCGGTCTCGTCGGCTCGTTCGTGGGCGGCACGCTCGCCAACCTGCTCGCAGGGGACGGGTTCGACATCGCCCCGAGCGGGCTGATCGGCTCCATCGTCGGGGCCATCATCGTGCTCGCGGTGTGGCGGGCCGTCGGCAGGACCCGCCAGACGCGGTAGGCGAGGCGGGCTCCGTCAGCGGGAGGCGGCGGACGACACGATGCGCTGGCGCAGATCGGGCAGGAGCCCGGGGTCGGCCTTCATGGCGGTGCGGGTGGCGCCGCTCAGGTTGGCGAGCTCCAGTCGCCCGAGCGCCGTCGCGATCGCATCGGGACCGACCGCCGCCACCCCGGCGGCCACGGCCCGTTCCGCGCCGACCTGCGTGGTGGAGGAGGCCAGCAGCTCGGCCAGGTCCGTGGCCAACAGCAGGTCCGACGCCGCCAGCTCGCTGAACCCGAAGTCGATGATCCACGCCTCGCCGTCGTCCGCCAGGAACACGTTGGCCAGGCGGAGGTCGCGGTGGGCGACCCGGTGGACCCGCAACCGGGCGAGCTCGGCCCACACACGAGCAAGGACCTCGTCGGTCATCTCGACCGGTTCGAGCCGGTCGAGGGAACGGCCCTTGATGGCCTCGTAGGCCAGGACGTAGCCGTTGGGCTCCGCCGTGGCGAAGGCGGCGAGTCGCGGGGTGCGGATGCCGGCGTCGCGGGCGGCCAGCGCCACGAGTGCCTCGTGCTCCACGGCGCGGCGCAGCGACGAGAACGCGCGCTCGTCTCCGAGGTCACGAGGCTGCAGCCGGCGGTAGAGCCGGAAGAGCAGGTCGGCGCTGCGCTCGTCGGCCCCGAGCGCCTTCACGAACAGGGCCGAGCCGTCGCTGGTCGTGGCGAAGTAGGGCGTCGAGCCTCGTGCGTCGAGGCTGGCCTGCTCCAGCCGGGACAGGGGCACGCCGACGGACGCCAGCCCGCTCGCGATCGAATGACCCGTGGGGCGCCGGGACGGTGCCCCGAGCCCGACGATGGCCGCCGCACCGGCGGTCCAACCCGCCAGGACCGCGACCACCGTGTCGAACTCGATCGGCGCCCCGAGGAACCGGGTGAGGGTGGCGATGATCACCATGGCCCACCCGGCTCGCCGCCACCGCCGGGGCACCCAGGGGGCGGCGGCGGTGACGACCGCCGCCATCGCCGCCAGGCCCACCGTGGACGCCACCCGGTCACTCGGGACCAGGGTGTACGACGCGTCCACGTCGGCCACCCGGGGGGCGAGGTGGTCGACCAGCGGGCGGAGGAGCAGCGTGAGGACCACCGCCGCCCCGGCGGCGACCGCCGTGACGGCGAGCAGGAACCAGTGGCGGTGCACGACGGCCGCAACCGCGCCCCCCACGATCACGACGACGGCGAGGACCTGTCCGGCGACCACCACCCCGGTGACCAGCCAGCTGGGCAGCGCCTCGAGGCCCCGGACCAGGTCGGCGACGAACCCCACGATGGCCTCGTCGAACAGGGCGCCGATGACCACCACGACCAGCAGCACGGCCGCGGCGGTGACGAGCCGCAGGACGTCGGTCGGGGCCCGGGCCGACCTGCTCGGCTCGGATGCGACGATCTCGGCGGGCACGGGCACGCCGATCAGGCGCGGTTCTCGACGGGGCGCCGCTCCGGACGGGGCAGCGCCTCGGGTGAGGTGTCGACGTCGTCGAGCACGACGTCGCCGGCGAGGACCTGTGCCTTCCAGGCCTCGTGATCGCCGTGGCGCTCGACGAACTCGGGCATGACCTCGGCGGCGAAGAGCTCGAGGCTCGAGCAGATGTCCTCGTGCGTGTTCCGACCGGCCTGGTTCAGGAGGATGACCTGGTCGACGTGCGACGACTCGAACTTGCGCAGCTTGGAGCGGAGCGTCTCGGGCGACCCGATGAGGCCGCCGGCGTGCATCGTCTCGAACTGCGGGGTGCGCCGGAACGCCTGGTACTCCTCCCACAGGTTCACGGACCCGGGCGCCCCCGGCGGTCGGGTGGAGTAGAAGCGCAGGGCGAAGGCGAAGAACGTCCACCCGTCGGCCTTCTCGTGCGCCTCCTCGTCGGTCTCGCAGCACATGAACCCGCACACCACGGCGATGTTCGGGTTGGTGGCGTAGCCGGCCAGGGGGTCGAGACGCCTGGTGTAGGCGTTGTAGTAGGCCGCCACCCAGGCCTCGGCCTCGCTGGCGCTGACGAACTGGAACCCGAGGGCTCCCATGCCCCACCGGCCGGCGGCCTCGATGGTGTCGCGCTGGCTGCACGCCACCCACAGCGGTGGGTGGGGCTTCTGCAACGGCTTGGGGAGCACGTTGCGCCACGGGAAGTCGAAGTGGGTGCCGTGGTACTCGACGCCGTCGTCGCCGAACATGGGGATGAGGGCGCGCACGGCGTCCTCCCACACCTCCCGCTTGTCCCGGAACCGGCGGCCGAAGGGGTGCAGCTCGGTCGTGGTCGACCCCTCCCCCAGCCCCAGCTCGACGCGACCGTCGCTCACCAGGTCGAGCGTCGACACCCGCTCGGCGACCCGGGCGGGGTGGTTGGTGGTGAGCTGGACGATCCCGTGCCCCAGGCGGATGCGGGTGGTGCGCTGGCTGGCGGCGGCCAGGAACACCTCGGGGGCGGAGGAGTGGGAGTACTCCTCGAGGAAGTGGTGCTCGACCTCCCAGGCGTAGTGGTAGCCGAGCCGGTCGGCGAGCTCGATCTGGTCGAGGGACTGCTTCAGCAGCACGTGCTCGCCGTCGGCCTCCCACGGACGGGGCAGCTGGTGCTCGTAGAAGATCCCGAACCGCATGCCAGCCCCCTCTCCCTCGCAGGTCCCGTTCGTCTACCACGGCGGGGCCGCTGGTGTAGGCAGGTCGGCGTGAGGGAGCGCACGGTCCTGCTGGGCGGGCTCGGCTTCGCGGAGGGTCCACGGTGGCACGACGGGCACCTGTGGTTCTCCGACATGGGTGCGGGCCAGGTGGTGGTCGTCGACCTGGAGGGCCGGGCCGAGGTGGTGCTCGACGTCCCTGGGCGCCCCTCGGGCCTCGGGTGGTTGCCGGACGGACGCCTCCTCGTGGTGTCCATGGGCGACCGCCGGGTCCTGCGGCGTGAGGCCGACGGCACCGTGGTCGAGCACGCCGACCTCTCCGGCCTGGCGTCGTTCGACTGCAACGACATGGTCGTCGACGGGCAGGGTCGGGCGTGGGTCGGCAACGCCGGCTTCGACCTGTCGGTCCGGCCGCTGCAGGTCCGTCCCGCCCAGATCGTGCTCATCACCCCGGACGGCCATGCTCGGGTGGTCGACGACCAGGTGGTCTTCCCCAACGGCTCGGTGGTGACCCCGGACGGCGGGACCCTGATCGTGGCCGAGACCTTCGGCCAGTGCCTCACCGCCTTCGGCATCGCCGAGGACGGCGCCCTGGTGGACCGGCGGCGCTTCGCCGCCCTCGACGGTTCCGCCCCGGACGGCATCTGCCTCGACGCCGAGGGAGCGGTGTGGGTGGCCGACGCCAGCGGGTCGGCGTGCCTCCGGGTCCGCGAGGGGGGCGAGGTGGTCGACCGGGTCGACACCGGTCGGGGGTGCTTCGCCTGCATGCTCGGCGGACCGGACCGGCGCACCCTGTTCCTGCTGACGGCCGAGGGCTTCCAGGGAGCGGCCATCCGGCGCCGCACCGCCGCCATCGAGGCGGTCGAGGTCGACGTCCCGGGAGCGGGCTGGCCCTAGGGGTCCCGACCGGGGCAGACCTGACCGCTCACCCCTGGGGGGTGATGCCGGCAGGAACCACCCGCGCGACAGTCGAGCGTCCGGTCCCGGCCGGGCCCGCCCGGCCCACGACGATCAGGAGAACCCATGGCGGAGCAGGCCTCGATCGCCGACCACGCGATCATCGGAGACCTCCAGACGGCGGCCCTCGTCGCGAGCAACGGCGACGTCGACTGGTTCTGCACCCCCCGGTTCGACTCGCCGAGCGTGTTCGCGTCGCTGCTCGACGCCGACCGTGGCGGCCGCTTCGGGATCGCTCCCGAGGGCGACGGCCACGACACCAAGCAGGCCTACCTCGGCGACACCGCCCTGCTCGCCACCCGGTTCATGGCCGAGGAGGGCACCGGAGCGGTGATCGACTTCATGCCGGTCTCGGACCCCGAGGTGGCCCGGGACGGGCACATGATCGTCCGGCTGGTGCGCTGCGCACGGGGCCGGATGCGGTTCCGGATGTCGTGCGAGCCCCGCTTCGACTACGGCCGTGCCCCCCATTCGGTCGAGGTGACCCCCGAGGGCGCGGTGTTCGAGTCGGGCGACACCCGGCTCGTCCTCCATGCCGGGGTACCGCTCGAACAGGTCGGGGACGACGTGGTGGCCTCGTTCGAGCTCGAGGAGGGCGACGTCGTCGGCTTCGTCCTGGAGACGGCCGGGGACCGGCCGCGGCGGGCCGAGAAGGGAGAGGTCCTCGCGGCGCTCGAGCACACCGTGGGCTTCTGGCGCTCGTGGCTGTCGGGCTCGACCTACCGGGGGCGGTGGCGCGAGATGGTCAACCGGTCGGCCATCACCCTCAAGCTGCTGACCTACGCCCCGACCGGCGCGTTGATCGCCGCCGCCACCGCAGGCCTCCCCGAGCAGTTGGGGGGCGAGCGCAACTGGGACTACCGGTTCACCTGGATCCGCGACTCGTCGTTCTCGGTTCGGGCCCTGCTCGGTCTCGGCTTCACCGAAGAGGCCGCCCGACTCGTCGAGTGGGTCGGTGCCCGGGCCCGCGAATCCGCAGCCGCCGACGCACCCGTCCCGCTCAAGATCATGTACCGGGTCGACGGCTCCCCCGACCTCGACGAGGAGACCCTCGATCACCTCAGCGGCTACAAGGGATCGCGCCCCGTGCGGATCGGCAACGGGGCGGCCGACCAGGCGCAGCAGGACATCTACGGGGAGTTCGCCGACTGCGCCTTCGAGGCCGACAGGCTGGGCGCGCTGCCCGCCAGCTACGAAGGCGGCGAGACGTTCGCCCGGATCCTCAACTGGCTGTGCGACCACTGGGACCAGCCCGACGCCGGCATCTGGGAGACCCGCGGCGGTGACAAGCCGTTCACGTACGGGCGGGTGATGTGCTGGGTCGCCCTCGACCGGGGGATCCGGACGGCCGCCAAGTACGGGCGAGGACGAGCAGCCGACATCGCGCGGTGGACGGCGGCGCGTGAGGCCATCTACGAGCAGGTCATGACCGCCGGTTGGCACGAGAAGCGCCAGGCCTTCGTCCAGCACTACGAGACCGACGTGCTCGACGCGTCCGTCCTGCTGGCGCCCGTCGTCGGCTTCATCTCGTCGCAGGACCCGCGGTGGCTCTCGACCCTCGACGCCATCGAAGAGGAGCTGGTGACCGACAGCCTGGTCTACCGCTACGACCCCGCCGCCTCACCCGACGGGCTGCAGGGGTCGGAGGGGACCTTCTCGATCTGCACCATGTGGTACGTCGACGCCATGGCCCGCGCCGGACGGGTCGAGGAGGCGAGGGTGGCGTTCGAGAAGATGCTCACCTACGCCAACCCGGTCGGCCTGTACTCCGAGGAGATCGCCGTCAACGGCGAGCAGATCGGGAACTTCCCGCAGGCCTTCACCCACCTCTCGCTGATCAACGCGGCGCTCACGCTGGACGCCCAGCTCGACCTCGCCGGGCAACCGGGTCGGACGTCCGACGACGGCATCGCCGCCCTCGCCGCCCTCCAGCCGCGCCCGCCGGGCTGATCGCGGTGGCTGCACCGGCCGGAGGAGGAACGAGCGCCCTGCGACGAGCGCTGGTGCCGCTCGCGCTGGCGCAGTTCATCTGCAGCTTCGCCGGCTCGAACATGAACGTGATGATCACGGACATCAGCGAGGACCTGGACACGACGGTCCAGGGCGTGCAGACCGCGATCACCATCTTCCTGCTGGTCATGGCCGCGCTGATGATCCCCGGCGGCAAGCTGACCGATCGCTACGGCCGGAAGCGGTGCTTCACCGTCGGTCTCGTCGTGTACGGCATCGGCGCGCTGTTGAGTGCCGTCTCCCCCAGCCTGGGAGTCCTCATCATCGGCAACTCGATCCTGGAAGGTGTCGGCACCGCCCTCCTGATCCCGCCCGTCTACATCCTCACGACGTTGCTGTTCGCCGATGTCACCGCCCGTGCCCGCGCCTTCGGCGCGGTCAGCGCGATGGGCGGCATCGGCGCGGCCGCGGGCCCGCTGATCGGTGGCCTCATCACCTCGGCCATCAGCTGGCGGGCGGCCTTCGTCTTCCAGGCCGCGGTCATCGTCGTGATCGTCGTGCTCAGCCGTCGGATCGACGATCCCCTCCCGGCCGACCCGTCGAGCCACTTCGACATCCTGGGAGCGGTGCTGTCGGCGGTCGGCCTCGTCCTGGTCGTCATGGGCATCCTTGCCGCGGACGACAACCTCGTGCTGACGTTGGTCCTGCTGGTCGCCGGTGCCCTCGTCCTGGGGGTGTTCTTCCTCACGGTCCGCGCCAAGGAGCGGTCCGGCCAGGAGCCGCTGCTGCCGACGTCGCTGTTCCGCAACCGCACGTCCAACCTGGGCCTCGTCACGCAGAACACCCAGTGGCTGCTGCTCATCGGGGTGTCCTTCGTCGTCTCCGCGTACCTACAGGTCGTGCGCGGCTATGACGCGATCCAGACCGGCGTGATCTTCACCGCCGCCACCGTCGGCCTGCTGGTCGCGTCGATCGGGGCCGAGCGCTTCGCCAAGCGGCGCCGACAACGGACCCTCATCCTGGCGGGCTTCGTCATCGCGCTCGTCGGGATCGTCATCCTGCTCGCCCTCGTGAGCGGATCCCCCAGCGCCTGGGCCTTCGCCCCGGGGCTCCTCGTGATCGGCTTCGGGGTCGGCGCCATGCTGACCCCCTCGGTCAACGTCGTGCAGTCGAGCTTCCCCGAGCAGCTGCAGGGCGAGATCTCGGGGCTGTCGCGCAGCGTGTCCAACCTCGGGTCCTCCCTCGGCGCCGCCATCGCCGGGACCATCCTCGTCGCCGGCATCACCTCGGACCCGGACCTCTCGTACGCACTCGCGATGGTCGTCCTGGGCGTGGTCGCTCTCGTCGGGCTGGTGGCCGCGTGGTTCCTGCCCACCACGCTCGCTCCGCCGACCGGCGCGCCGCCACCCCAGCGGACCCCCGGGATCAGCTAGCCCTCCGGATGGGCCGGCCCTCGCCCTGATCGCTAGCCTGCGCCGGCGAACCAGCCGGCGACGCGAAGGGGGGGCGATGCGGCGCTTCGGGTTCCTCGTGCCGGCCGTGCTGGTCTCGGTTCTCCTCGTCGCCTGTGAGCCCGCACCCGCGGACCGCCCGCCCGACCTCGGCATGGCCCGCCTGGCGGACATCTCGATCGAGGTCACGCCGGAAGGTCGACGGCTGCTCCGGTTCAGCACCGTCATCGTGAACGTGGGATCGGGAGGCTTCGAGGTCCACGGGACCCGATCCTCCACGAGCGCCACCACCATGGGGGTGCGGCAGCGCATCTTCGACGACGCCGGCGGTGCACGGGACGTGGCGACGACGGCCGTCATGTACTACAGCGGGGACGGGCACAACCACTGGCACGTCCGGGACCTCGAGACCTACACGCTGGCCCGCCTCGACAACGGCCGGTCGGTGGGCACGGGCGCGAAGCACGGCTTCTGCTTCTGGGACAACGTGCCCTTCCGGCTGTCGCTGCCACGTGCCCCGCAGTCACCGGTGTACCGCGGATGCGGGGTGGCGTCCGACCTGGAGGTGACGGCCGGCCTGTCGGTCGGGTGGGGCGATCTGTACGCGGCGACGATGGTCGACCAGTACATCGACGTGACCGATCTCGGATCGGGCCAGTACCGCCTGACTGCCGCCGCCGACGCAGCGAACTGGTTCGTCGAGTCCGACGACGGCAACAACGTCACGTGGGTCGACCTCCGGCTCAAGCACGACCGGGTCACCGTCCAGGCCTACGGTCCGAGCGCCTAGCCGGGCGCGGCCTCGGCCCGCCCGAGGGCCGCCGCCAGCGCGGCTCCCACCGGGATGGGCACCCAGAAGGTGATGAGGCGGAAGGCCAGCACACCCGGCACCGCGGCCGCGGCGGGGACGCCGAGACCGGTGAGGCTGGCGGCGACGGCGGCCTCGAAGGCACCCGCTCCTCCGGGGGTCGGGCTCAGGGTCGCCACCACCGTGGCCGCGAGGTAGGTGGCGACGACGTGGGCGAGGGGCGGGCTGGCGTGGAAGGCCTCGATGCAGGCCGCCAGCCCGAGGGCCAGGGCCGCGGTCTGGACGGTGGTGCCGCCGACGAGCAGCGCCGCCCGGCGCGGATGGGCCAGCACCGCGAGGGCGTCGCGTACGGCGGTGCGGGCGGGCACCACCAGGCGTTGGTGCCCGAGACGGGAGCGCAGCAGGAACCCGGCGACGACGAGGGCGACGACCAGGGCCAGCAGGAGGAGCCAGCCGTCCGGCAACCGGACGGGGTCGAGATCGCGCGTGCCGACGAGGACGACGGCTGCCACCAGGGCGACGACCGTGACCACGACGTCGGCCACCTGCACGAGGGCGACGGCGCTCACGGCGCCCGCCCGGCCCGCCCCGACCCGCTCCAGGTGGCGCTGCAGGAGCCGGAGGCCGCTGACGCCACCGGGGCTGAGGTGGCCGATGGCGCCGGCGGCGAAGCTCACCTCGACGGTCCGCCAGGGAGCGAGCGGCACCGTCGTGGCCCCGAGCAGTGCGGCGCCGCCGGCGGCCACCGACACGAGGAAGGCGGCCGTCGCGGCCACGAGCCACGGGAGGGAGGCGTCGGGCAGGGCGTCGGCCGATCGCTCCAGGCCGCCGAGCTGCGGGAGGAGCAGGTGGACGGCGAGTCCGATGCCGACCAGGAACAGGATGTCGCGGACGTTGCTGTGGCCCGCCGGGTGCACGGCCTCGGGCCCGGTCACCGCTCGCCGCTCAGGGCGTCGACCTCGTCCCCTGCCTCCACTCGTCCGGCACCCGCACGGACTCGACGCATGGTCTCCGCTCCTTTGGGCACGCAGATCGCCGGTTTCCGGCGTTCTACGTGCCCAAACGCTGCTCGGGCTATCGTGAAGTCGTTCACGAGCGGCCTGCCACCCTGGCCCACCTGCCATCGGGCTACCACGAGCTGTTCGACCGCGCCGTGGCGGTCCTCGGGTCCGACGACCGGGTGCGCGCCGTGTGGCTGTCCGGCTCGCTGGCCCGGGGCACGGCAGACGCCGCCTCCGACCTCGACCTCCTCGTGGCCGTGGCCGACGAGCACCACGAGGGCTTCGCCGCCTCGTGGCGGGAGTGGCTGGCGGCGATCACGCCGACCGTCCTGGCCGAGGAGCAGTGGTTCGCCAAGGGCAGCTTCTGGTCCATCACCCCGGGCTTCGAGCGCTTCGACGTCGTCGTCGAGCCCGTCTCGGCCATCCCGACCACCCTCTTCCCGGTGCGGGCGGCGGTGTTCGACCACGACGGGCTGACGGCACAGCTCCCGCCCGATCGGCAGCGGGCGCCCTCGGCGGCGACGGTGGCCACGCTCGTCGAGAGCTGGTTCCACTTCTCGGCCATGCTCGAGGTCCTCCTCGTGCGGGAGGACTGGCTCCTGGCGGCCGAGCACCTCCACCTCCTCCGCGACCTGCTCTACAAGCTCTTCGTGGAGGGCAACCAGCCGCTCCCCGCCACCGGCCTCAAGCGGTGGAGCGAGAAGCTCACGCCGGAGCAGCGGGGCGTCCTGGCGTCGTTGCCGACGTCGGCGTCGAGCCGGTCCGAGGTGGTGGACGCCCACCTGCGGCTGGCCCGGGCCTTCCTCGGCGCCGCCCGCGCGCTGGCCCGACGGCTGGAGGTGCCCTGGCCCGCCGCCCTGGAGGAGGCCGCCACCCGGCACCTCCGCACGGTGCTGGACGAGCCGGACCCCTACCCGGCCTGACTCCGCGGTTTGGGCGGATCTCGACCCGGGGCGCGGGTCAAGGCCCGCCCGAACGGCATCCGGGGGCTGACCTAGCCTCGGGGCGTGGCCGAGTTCGGGACGCTCCGGGTGGCGGCGGTCCAGGCGACGCCGGTGGTGCTCGACGCCGAGGCGACCGTCGACGAGGTGGTGCGCCTGGTCGGCGAGGCCGCCGACCGCGGGGCCACGCTGGTGGTCTTCCCCGAGTGCTTCGTCTCCCTCTACCCGAGCGGCACCTGGGCGGCCCAGGCGGCGACGTGGACCAGGGGCTGCGACGAGCTGTGGGAGCGGATGTGGGCGTCGAGCCTCGACGTCGGCGGTCCCCTGGTGGTGCGCATGGCCAAGGCCTGCGCGGAGCGGGGCGTGCACCTCGCCATCGGCGTCAACGAGCGGGAAGACGACCGCCCGGGCTCGCTCTACAACACCCTCCTGGTCATCGGCCCGGAGGGGGTGGTGCACCGGCACCGCAAGCTCATGCCGACGATGCACGAGCGGGTCTTCCACGGCGTCGGCGCCGGCGACGACCTCGGGGTGGTCGACCTCCCGGGGACGGCTCGGGTGGGTGGGCTCATCTGCTGGGAGAACCGGATGCCGCTGGCCCGGTGGGCCGTCTACGAGGGCGGGCCCCAGATCTGGCTCGCCCCCACGGCCGACGACAGCGACGGCTGGATCGCCTCGATGCGGCACATCGCCATCGAGGCGGGCGCCTTCGTCGTCAGCGTCCCCCAGTTCATCCCCGCGTCGGCGTTCCCCGACGACTTCCCGCTGGCCCTGCCCGACGGCGTCGAGGTCTTCGGCCGCGGCGGTGCGTGCGTCGTGGCGCCGAGCGGTGACGTCGTGGCCGGGCCGCTGTACGACGAGGTCGGCATCGTCGTCGCCGACTGCGACCTGCGGGAGGCCCTCCACGCCAAGCGGTACTTCGACGTTGCCGGCCACTACGGCCGGGCTGACGTCCTGCGTCCCTAGTCGACCGCCGAACCGGCCGCCGACTCGTCGCCCAGGGCCCGCTCCAGCTCGCGCCGGACGGGCTCGGGGAAGTTGGTCACGACGAGCTCGCCCTCGAACTTGTCCAGCTCGCTGAGGACCTCGGCCTGGTTCTCCACGGTGACGAGGAGGAGCAGGGCCGACCGGCCCGCCTCGAGCCACTGGGACATCTGCTTGACCCAGTCGTCGTCGAGGCCCTTGTCCACGAGCTTCCCGTAGAGCGCGCCGGCCGCGGCGCCCCCCGCGATCGCCAGCGGCCCGACGAGGAGCCCCGCCAGCAGGCCCCACCACCCGCCGATGAGGGCGCCCCGTCCCGGGGTGATGTCGCTGGTCTGGTGGATGTGGGCCTTGCCCGACTCGTCCTTGACGATCACGACGGCGTCACCGAGGCGCAACGCCCCCTCCTGCTGGAGGTGGACGAGGTTGAGGAGCACCTCGGTGGCCCGCCGGGGCTTCTCGAAGACGATGGCCGCCAGGTGCTCGTCGCCGGGCGGGGGTTCGAGGGTGGTCACGGCCCCATCCTCTCAGGGCGCCGACGGGGCCGTCGTGCTCGTCGTCGAGCCGCCGTCCCCGTCGTCCGCCGTGGTGGTCGTCGAGGAGCCCGTGGTCGACGTGGTCGACGACGGCTCTTCCTGTTCCTCGGTCGTGGTCGTCGTCGGCCTCGGGGCGGGGGGCGTCGAGGTCGACGTCGTGACCGCCGGCAGGTCGGTGACCGGGACGCGGACGGCGGGCACGAGCTCGGTCGCCGGTTCGGGGTCCGGCCGCACCGCCAGGTACAGGACCAGGGTCCCGACGAAGACCGCGACCAGCACCAGCGTGGAGGTCCGCGGGCGGTTCACGGGGTCGACCGGGTGGTGTCGAGCACCAGGGGCGGGGCGGCGACACCGGCCTCCTGGAAGCCGAGCGAGATGCGACCACGCAGCTCGCGGGCGACGTCGAACTGGTGCCCGGGGAGCGTCCGGGCCACGAAGCGCAGCTGGAGGAAGCCGACCCCGAACCGCTCGATCCCCATGACCGTCGGGGCGTCGAGCAGCAGCCGCGACCAGGTCTCGTCCTCCGAGATCTCCTCCCCGATGCGCCGGAGGACGTCGGTGGCGAGCGGGATGTCGCTGTCGACGGCCAACGGGATGTCGAGCACGACCCGGGCCCAGTCCTTGGACAGGTTGGTGACCTGGCGGATCTCGCCGTTGGGGAGCACGATGAGCTCGCCGCTCTCGGTGCGGAGCTTCGTGGTCCGCAGGGTGACCTCCTCCACGGTCCCCGCGATCCCCGCCGTCTCACCCGGTTGGCTGACGCGGATGATGTCGCCGTAGCCGTACTGGCGCTCGGCGAAGATGAAGAAGCCCGAGAGCAGGTCCTGCACGAGGCGCTGCGAGCCGAACCCGAGGGCGGCGCCGAGGAAGGTGGCCGGCGCCACCAGGGTGGTGACCGGGACGTTCAGGCGCTGGATCACGAGCACGAACGTGATCAGGTACACCAGCACGACGCCGGTCCAGCTGAACACCTGGATCAGCGCCCGCTGCTGCTTGCGCGCCTCCGAGGCGCTGAAGGCGTCCGTGTCGTCCGCCTCGTCCCGGCGGTCGATGAACGACACGGCATGCCCGATCAGCCACCTGACCAGCCGCGCCACGAGGACCGAGCCCACGACGAGCAGCACGATCTCCAGGCCGTCCCCGCGGGCCCACTGCGACAGGTCGTCGAGCTCCATCCCGGCCTCGGCTCAGGACTCGGAGCCGGCGGACGTCGGGCCCATGAGCTCGACCTCGACCAGCGCGGCGAGGGTCCGCAGCTGCTCGAGCTGCCCGTCGTCGAGCACCCGGGGCCGGTGGTCGATCACGCACAGCGTCCCCACCCGGCTGCCGTCGGGGAGCTGGAGGGGGGCGCCGGCGTAGAAGCGGGCGCGTGGCGGCTCCCGGACGGAGGGGTTGTCGGCGAAGCGGTCGTCCTGGAGCAGGTCGGGCACCTGGAAGACCTCCGAGCCGAGGATGGCGTGGGCGCACAGCGACTGGTCCCGTGGCGTCTCGATCACGGGGGTCCCCCGGTGGGACTTGAACCACTGGCGGCCGGCGTCGATGAGCGTCACGAGGGCGATCGGGGCCCGCAGCGCCCGGCACGCCAGCTCCGTGTACCGCTCGAACCGGTCCTCCGTCCCCGTGTCGAGCAGCCCGAGGCCGTGGAGGGCCCGGAGCCGCTGGGCCTCGTCGGGCGGCAGGGGCGCGCTCTGCCACCGACAGGCCCGGCGCAGGACCGCGGCCCGCAGCTTCGTGCGCACGTGTCCCGCCGTCGCCGGCCACACCAACCAGTCGGCGACGAGCGCGCCCGCCCCGATCGGAGGCCGGTGGCGGGTGATGGCGAGCACGAGCGCCTGCGCCGGCAGCCGCCCGTCGTCGCGGCTGCGCCGGAGCTCCTCCAGGAGGGCTGCGTCCTCGTCGTGGTCGACGACCAGCACGGTGCGCTCCGCCGTCGTGACCGCACGGACGACGTCACCAGGGTCGGCCAGCGCCACCACGGGGAGCTGCTCGGCCTCGGCGGCGGCTCGGACGGCGTCGGCCAGCTCGGGGTCGCGGACGGCCAGGACCACGGTGGCGGACAGGTCCTCGAGCGCCGGCTCGGAGGTGGCCGACCGCCGGTCGAGCGACGCGCCGTCGACCGCCCGCTCCCGGTGCCCGACGTCGAGGACGGCGCCCTCGGCGGCGGCGACGACGGTGCCCTCCCATCCCGCCGCCGCGGCCCGGTCCCGTGCCCGCGCCACCATGGCGTCGACGTCGCCGTCGCTCCGCTGCGGGTCGTGGTGGAAGAGCACGACGGTGCCCACGCCGGCCAGGCGCGCCGCGTCGACGACGTACTCGAGCGGGCTGTGGCCCCACCCCACCTTGCCGGCGTACTCCTCGGCCAGGTACTGCGTGTCGTGGATCAGGACGTCGGCGCCCTCGAGGAAGGCGACGTGGCGGGCGTCGTCGGGACTGGCCAGCAGGTCCCCGCCGACGCCCAGCGCGGAGTCGTGCGGCTCGTGGTCCGAGGCGTAGACGAGCGTGACCCCGTCCGCCTCGAGCCGGTAGCCCATCGTCAGGACCGGGTGGTTGAGGTACTGGGTGCGGATGGACACGTCGCCCACCTCGAACGACCCCTCGACGAGGTCGTGGTAGGTCACCGTGGCGGCCAGCTGCTCGAGGTCGATGGGGAAGTACAGGTACTGCATCTGCCCGGCGAGCGTGTGGGCGAGGGACTGCCCGAGGCCGCGAGGGCCGTAGAGGTGCCAGTCGTTGCCGGCGTCGAAGAGAGGGGCGAAGAAGGGCAGCCCGTGGATGTGGTCCCAGTGGGTGTGGCCGACGAGCAGCGTGCCGTTCGCCGGGTGTCCGGCCCGGGCCGCCTCGGCGACGAGCTGCTGGCCGAGGGCCCGGGCGCCGGTCCCGCAGTCGATGACCACGAGCGTGTCGGCGGCCGATCGGACCTCGACGCAGGCCGTGTTCCCGCCGTAGCGGACGGTCCCGGGTCCGGGAGTCGGGATGGAGCCGCGGGTCCCCCAGAAGCGGACGAGCACCCCTCCTCCCTAGCGCACACCAGCCGATCCACGCACCTCGGCGTCCGAGGCGGCTGCTGGACGATCGGTCGATCCGTCCGCGGCGTGTCGGCGAGCGCCGCCGATGCGTCGTCCACCAGCGATCGCGACGAAGCCGAGGAGGACGAGTGCCGTCGAGATGAGGACGAGTCGGGACGCGCCGAGACCGGTCGACGCAAGGGACCTCGAGCGCACCATGATCTCCACCGGTGGCTCGTCCGGTTCGATGTCCCAGACCTGACACGCGGTCCGCTCCTGACGATCCGCCGAGGGCTGACGACCCGGGCGGCTCGCACTGAGCTCCAGGGCTCCGAACGCGTCAGCGTCGATGCCGCACACGCCGACCTTCAGTCGAGCGAGGCCGAGGTCGTCGGTGAGCTCTTGCAGCGACCGGCTCCCGACGTCGAGGACCACCCCAGGGCCCGATCGATGACCGGCAAGGGAGATGAGGAAGCCGACCTCGTGGTAGCGCTCGCTGTTGGTTGCATCGATCGAGGCGCTCGCGGTCGGCACGCCGAGTGCACCGAGGACGTGCTCGGCGACCATCCGCCTGAGCTCGACCGAGGGAAGCGGCTCGTAGCCAGGTCCTGATGACTCGACGACGGCTGCGTCGATCACCACCAGTCCATGCCTGTCGATGACCAGGTCGAGCGTGAGCGTCTCGAAGTCAGAGGGGTGGGCGAACGCGCGCGGCGCGTTCGCAACGGCGAGGAGCACGAGCACCGCGCTCAGCACAGCGAGCGACCACGCTCGTCGGGAGCGACCGCGAGAGGGCCTCCGGCGCCCTCCCGGCATCCTCACGTGGACAGTCTTCCAGCACGCTCCGAACCGGTGAGGTGCTCGACAGCCTCCTAGGGTCGGGGCATGGATGGGACTGCACCGCAGTGGGTCCGGTTCGGGCTCGTGGCGCTGGGCGCGACCCAGGCGGTCATCGGCCTCTGGGCGCTCGTCGCCACCCGGAGCTGGTTCGACGACTTCCCGGGGGTCGGGGCGGACCTCGTGGCGGCGGAGCCGCCCTTCAACCGGCACCTCGCCGCCGACGCGGGCGCCGGGTTCGTGGCCACCGGGGTGGCGCTGCTCCTGGCGGCGTTGTGGAGCCAGCGCAGCGCGGTCTACGTCGCCCTGGCGGCCTATCTGGCCTTCGGCCTCCCCCACCTCGTGTACCACGCCGCCCACCCGGCGTCCGCCCTGAGTGGCGGCGAGAAGGTCGTCAACCTCGTGCTGCTGAGCAGTGGCGTCGTCTTCGCCCTGGTCCTGGCCTGGGGGGCCCGACCGGCGGCCCCGACCCGGGTCCGCCCGGCGGACGGCGCCTGACGCGCCTCAGGCCTGACCGGCGATGCCGCCGTAGGTGGCCTGCGCGCCCGACCCCACGCCGTGGTCGGCCGCGGCCTCGGCCAGATCGGCCAGGAAGTCGTCGGCCACCTGCGCGTGGTACGGCGAGACCATCATGTGGAGGCCGCCCTGCTGGCGGTCGAGGTGCCAGCCGCGGGCCTTCATGACGTCACCGACCGCTTCGAGGTCGAGGGTCGGCGAGGAGATCTCGAAGGCCGAGAGATCGGGGGCGCCCGTGATCTCGAGGCCGTCGATCGACGCGATCCCCTGACGGAAGCGGACGGTGGTGTCACGCACCACCCGGGCCAGTCGCAGGTACCCCTCCTCGCCGAGGAACCGCAGCGCGGTCCAGGCGCCGGCGATGGGTCCGGCCGGCCTGGTGCCGGCCGTCGTCGCCGAGCCGTAGAGGCCACCGGGCCAGGCGTCGTAGAGGAAGTACTGGTGCCGGAGGAGGCTGCGCTCGGCGTAGAGCACCACCGAGGCGCCTTTGAAGCAGTAGCCGTACTTGTGGAGGTCGGCGGACACCGAGGTGACCCCCGGCACGGACAGGTCCCAGGGGGGCACCGGCTCGCCGAGCCGCTCCCAGAAGGGCAGGAGCCACCCGCCGAGGCAGGCGTCGACGTGGCACAGGACGCCGCGGTCGGCGGCGATGGCGGCCACCTCGCCGACCGGGTCGATGACGCCGTAGGGGTAGCACGGCGCCGAGGCCACCACGACGGCCGTGCGATCGGTGATGGCCGCATCGAGCGCGTCGACGTCGAGCCGGAGGTCGTCCCGCAGCCCGACGGTGACGTGCTCCATGTCGAGGTAGTGGGCCGCCTTGGCGAAGGCGGGGTGGGCGGTGGTGGCGGTGAGCAGCTGCGGGGCGGCGATGCCCCTGGCCGTGCGGGCGTGCTCCCGTGCGGTGTGCACGGCGAGGAAGATGCTCTCGGTCCCGCCGGAGCTCATCGACCCGGCGTCGGCCGGGCCGTGGAGCAGCTGCGCGGCCATGGCCACCACCTCGGCCTCCATGTGCAGGAGGCTCGGGTAGGCGAAGGGGTTGAGGGCGTTGTCGTGGAGGAAGAGCCGCCCGACCTCCTCGAGCAGGTGCTCCAACGCCTCGTCGCCCGAGTTGTAGACGAGGCTGAAGGCCCGTCCGCCCCGCCAGTCGAGGTCGCCGGTCCGCAGCTCGCCGAGCTGCCCGAGGATCTCGTCGGCGGGCACCCCCGTGGCCGGGAACACGGTGTCGTCGGGCACCCCTCCGTCACTCACGGGTCGGCATGCTACGACCCGTCCCCCGCACCCCGGCTCAGCGACGCGAGAAGAGGCGCAGGACGTACCAGAACAGCAGCATCACGGAGGCGAAGAGCTGGACGGCGGCGCCGACGTAGGCCTCCTCGGGGTACCTCCGCAGGATGGTCTGGGTCTGGTAGAGGATCGACGCGCCGGCCAGGCCGATCATGGCCAGGGAGAACCACACCCCCAGCTCGAGACCGAAGAGCACGGCGGCCAGGATCAGCACCAGCGCCATCACGCCGGCCCACAGCAGCAGCGGCCGCAGGAACGAGAGGTCCTTCCGGGTGACCAGCCCGACCACGCTCAGGCCGCCGAAGCCGAGGGCGGTGACCACCGCGGCGCTGCCGACGGTGACCGCTCCCCCACCCTCGACGTTGAAGACGTAGTAGAGGAACGGGGCGAAGATCAGCGCCTCGGCGGCGGCCAGGCCGAAGAGGCCGGCGTACTGCCGTGAGGGGTTGAGGACGTCGTGCGCCGCCGAGGTGGCCATCCAGTTGACGATCATGAACCCGCCGAGCACCAGCAGCCACGCGCCGCCGCTGCCGGCGACGAGGTCGTAGATCGACTCGGCCATGCCGGTGGCGAACAGCAGCACCTCGAAGAGCACGAACGCCACGACCGCAGCGAGGAGGTGCTGGTACACGCGGACGAGGAAGGCCCCCCGGACGTCGGCCTCGAGCACCGCCACCGGCTGGGGGACGGGGGTCGCCATGGCCATGCGCTCACTCCGATGCTCGAGGGTCCGGGGTCGAGGGTATCGCCCGCCATCCGCGCCGCTGGGCCGCGTCAACCCTGGCCCATCCGGATCTCCACGGGGACGTCGGCCGCCGCCCTGCGGCGACGGACGCCCCGCTGCCGGCGCTCGAGGTAGGTCGCCAGCGCGGACAGGGCGAGGTTGATCACGATGTAGATCGCGGCGATCACGATCGCCGTCGGGATGACGTTGCCGATGTTGGTGTAGATGCGCCGGCCGCTGCGGAGCAGCTCGGGGTAGGCGACGATGAACCCGAGCGCCGAGTCCTTCAGCAGCACGACCATCTGGCTGATGATCGTCGGCAGCATGATGCGCACCGCCTGGGGGACCTGGATCAGGCGCATCACGGCGCTCTTGCGCAGCCCGAGGCTGTAGGCCGCCTCGACCTGGCCTCGCGGGCACGGCGTTGATGCCGGCCCGGAAGATCTCGGCCAGGACCGAGCCGTTGTAGAGCGTCAGGCCGATCACCAGGGCCCCGAAGGCGCCGATCTCGATGCCGAGCTCGGGCAGGCCGAGGAAGGCGAAGAAGATCAGCAGCACCAGCGGCAGCGCCCGGAAGAACTCCACGACGGCGCCGCTCACCTGCCGGAGGACGCCATCGCTCGGACAGGCGGCCGGCGGCCAGCACCACGCCGAGGACGAGGGCGAGCACGAGCGCCACGCCCGGCGGCCCGCAGGGTGGCCCCCAGCCCCCGGAGCAGGATGCGCTGCACCCCGGCGCGGGTGAACGGCTCCCAGAAGATGCTGCCGGAACTGCCCGGTCTCCTCCAGCCGCTGGATCACGACCGCCAGCACGGCGGCCACCAGGACGGCGCCGACGACGCTGCCGACGAGGATCCGGCGCCGGCCCGGGCCCGGCGGTCGTAGAGCGACGCCATGGCGCGGTCCGTACAGCCGGCCGACGGTCACCGGGCCACCGCCACCCGGCGCTCGAGCCGGCTGAACGGCGAAGCTGATGGCGCAGCGGTGAGCACCAGGTACCCGACCGCGGTGGTGATGAGCAGCGGGAAGGTGGCGCTGGCGTCCTGCGTTCTGCAGCCGCCGCAGGATGCTCGTTGGCCTCGGCCACGCTGAAGGCCACGGCGATCGACGTGTTCTTCGTAGGGCGATGAAGACGTTGCCGAGCGGCGGGATCACCGCTCGGAACGCCTGGGGCAGCACCACCAGCGCAGGGTCTGGCCGAACGGCAGGCCGATGGAGCGGGCCGCCTCGATCTCGCCGGGCGCGACCGAGTTGATGCCCGACCGCACGGCCTCGCACACGAAGGCCGACGTGTAGACGGTGAGGGCGACGACGGCGAAGGCGAAGAACGACAGCCGGATGTCGAGCCGGGGCAGCCCGAAGGTCGAGAACACGAACACCAGGGTCAGCGGGGTGTTGCGCACCAGGGTCACGTAGGTCGTCGCCCGCCCACCGCAGCGGCGGGATGGGGCACACCCGCATGACGGCCAGCACCGTCCCGAAGAGCGAGCGACAGCACGCCCGACAGCGGCGGCCAGCCGCAGCGTCATCCAGGAAGCCCGTCGAGGATGACGCTCCGCTGCTCGATGACGAAGTCCACGGGCGGCGCCTACCGGCGTGCGGCCGCGGCCCGAGGCCGGCGCCCGGGCCGCGGCCCGCCGATCCGTCCGCCCGCTCAGTACCGGTCGACCGGCGGCGGCTCCGGCGCCTCGACGCCGCTGGCGCCGAGCGTGGCGTCGAACGCCTCCGCCCACGAGCCGTCCTCGTAGGCCTCCTCGAGGGTGTCGTTGAGGAAGTCCCGGAAGTCGTCGTCGCCCTTCTGCAGGCCGATGCCGTAGGGCTCCTCGCTGAAGGTCTCGCCGACGACCCGGAACTTGCCCTCGTACTTCGGATCGGAGGCGTAGCCGGCGAGGATGATGTCGTCGGTGCTCACCGCGTCGATCTGGCCGGCCTCGAGCTGGTCGACGCACTCGGTGTAGGTGTCGAACTCGACCGGCTCGGCGTCGGGGTAGTCCGTGCGGATGTGCTCGATCGGGGTCGAGCCGCGTGGCGGCGCACACCCGCTTGCCGGCGAGGTCGTCGGGGCCGTTGATCGAGTCGTCGTCCGCGGCCACCAGGAGGTCCTGGCCGGCCACGTAGTACGGCCCGGCGAAGTCGACCTGCTCCTTGCGCTCGTCGTTGATCGTGTAGGTGGCGATGACGAGGTCGACGGTGCCGTTCTCGATGAACGCTCTCCCGGTTGGCCGACACGGTCTCGACCCACTCGATGTCCTCGGCCTCGATGCCGAGCTTGCCGGCGATGATCTTGCCGATCTCGACGTCGAAGCCCTCGGGCTCGTCGGTCTCGAGGCTGACGGCTGCCGAGGCCCGGGCTGGTCGAACTTGGTGCCGATCCGTGATCGTGCCCGGCCTCGGCCAGCTCGGCCATCGGTGGTGCCCGCGGCGAACTCGGGCTCCTCCTCGACCGTCGGCGTCCGGGGCACTCGGCGTCGTCGTCGTCGTCGCCGCAGCCGGCGGCGAGCAGCAGCGCGCATGGCGCACGAGGGCGAGCAGCCAGATCGCAGGTCGGCGCTTCATCGGGGTGCCTTTCGGCTGGGGGTCAGTGGCTGAGGATCTTGGAGAGGAAGTCCTTGGCCCGGTCGGTCCGGGGGTGGTCGAAGAAGTCGGCCGGCGTGGCGCGTCTCGACGATCTGCGCCCTCGTCCATGAACACGACGCGGTCGGCCGCCTTGCGGGCGAAGCCCATCTCGTGGGTCACGACGATCATCGTCATGCCAGTCTCGGCCAGCCCGACCATGACGTCGAGCACCTCGCTGATCATCTCCGGGTCGAGGGCCGACGTCGGCTCGTCGAACAGGAGCAGCTTCGGGTCCATGGCCAGGGCCCGGGCGATGGCCACCCGCTGCTGCTGGCCGCCCGAGAGCTCGGCCGGGCATGGCATCCGCCTTCTCGGCCAGGCCGACGCGCTCGAGCAGCTCGCGGGCCCGGTCGCTCGGCGTCGGCCTTCTTGCGGCCGCGCACCTTGGATGGGCCCGAGGGTGACGTTCTCGAGCACCGACATGTGGGAGAACAGGTTGAAGCTCTGGAAGACCATGCCGATGTCGGCGCGGAGGCGGGCCAGGGCCTTGCCCTCCGCGGGCAGCGTCCCGGCCGTCGAAGCGTGATCGTGCCCGAGTCGATGGGCTCGAGGCGGTTGATCGTGCGGCACAGCGTCGACTTGCCGGAGCCGGACGGGCCGATCACCACGACGACCTCGCCCCGGTCGACGTCGAGGTCGATGTCCTTCAGCACGTGCAGGGGCCCGAAGTGCTTGTTCACCCTCGACATCGCCACGAGGGGATCGCTCACCGCGTCCGTCCCGGCACGTCGGCCCTCCTGGCCTCCAGTGGTGCGACGACGGTAGTGCCCTCGTCGCCGCCCCGGCGGCACACCTGCGGGCTCAGGCGACCTCGACCCGCAGGGTCGACCGGACGTCGCCGGCCGAGGCGGCGATCACCAGGTCGTAGGCGCCGGGATCGACGACCCACCCGTGCTCCGCCACGTCCCAGCGGCGGAAGGCATCGGCGCCGAAGGTGAGGCGGACCGCGGCGGTCGTGCCCGCCGGCACCACCGTCTTCGTCCACGCCCGCAGCGCCTTGGGCTCGCGGTCGACCGGCGGCGCCACGGGCGCGACGTACCCCTGGACGACCACGGTCGCGTCGCGACCAGCGGTGGCCGTCACCGGGACGGTGACGGTGACGTCCTCGCCGGCGCGCAGGGTGGTCGTCGACGCCGAGGCGGGCGCCCAGTCGGCGTCGCCGTAGGAGAGCCCGTGGCCGAAGGGGAAGAGGGGCGCCACACCGCTCCGGTCGTGGCCCCGGTAGCCGACGGCGAAGCCCTCGCCGTAGCGCTGGACCCCGTCGACGGGCTGGTAGTGCGGCCACGCCGGGGCGTCCTCGAGGCGCTGCGGGAAGGTGACGGGCAGGCGGCCGCCGGGGTCGGCGTCACCCAGCAGCACGTCCGCCACGGCGTCCCCCATCTCCATGCCCCCGAAGAACGGGATCAGGATGGCTGCCACCTCGTCGGCCCAGGGCATGGCCACCGGCGAACCTGCGTTCACCACCACGACGGTCCTGTCGTTGGCGGCGGCGACGCGCCGGACCAGCTCGTCCTGCTCCCCGGGCATCGCGATGGTCGAGCGGTCGCTGCCCCTCGGTCTCCCACTCGTCGCTGGTCCCGACCACCACGACGGCGGCGTCGGCCCGGCGGGCGGCCTCGACGGCGCGGTCGAGCATCGACTCGTCCGGGCGGTGGGCGGACACCGATGCGCAGGGCGGCGAACGGCTGCGACATCCGGACCTCGACGTCGATCTCGACGGGCTCGCCGGCCCGCATGTCGACCGTGGCCAGCTGCTCCTCCGAGCGCGAAGCCGTAGAAGGCCTCGCCGGGAGGGAGCCGCTCCCCGCCCCGGGTCAGCTGCTGGTCGCCCACCCGCACCGCGGGCCGACCGGTCACGATGGCCCCGACCTGGTGCGGGCCCGTCTCCGTGGGGACGTAGGCACCCCGCACGGTCAGGACGCACGGCCCCGGTCCCACCCCGAGCGGGATCGAGCCGAAGAAGCGCACGAGGCTCTCGTGCGTCCGGCTGACGTGCACCGCGTCCCCGCTCGGGTCGGTGCCGTTGACGAAGCGGAGCTCGAGGCCCGGCTCGCCGTCGGGACCCGACGAGCTGGTCCCCGGCCGGCAGCGGGGTGTGCCTGTCGATCAGGCAGCCCGGGCTCGTGGACGACGTCCGGCAGGCGGGCCTCGAGCGCCTCGAGGATCGACCGCTGCGGAAGGGACAGCAGGGCGGAGCTGCCGCCGCCCATGGTGCGGCGTCGCCGCCGCGTTCGGCCCGAGCGAGCGCGACCGACCGCGGCGCCCCGTCCCCGGCCAGCGGCAGGGCGCCGCCGTCGTTGCGGGCGAGCACGGTCCCGGCGACGGCCACCTCGCGGCACAGCGCCCGCTCGGCGGGGTCGTCGACCGACTGCTCGGGCTCGTCCGCCGACCGCTCCACGGCGTCGGTGCGGTCGACGAGCAGGAGCACGTCCCGCACCAGGGCGTCGACGGTCTTCTCGTCGACCCGGCCGGCGGCGACCGCGGCTTCGAGCTTCCCGCCGTACACCCGCGCCGGGCCCGGCATCTCGATCGAGAGGCCGCCGTTGGCCGACGACTCGGCGTCGTGGGCGCCGTACCAGTCCGACACGACGAACCCGTCGAAGCCCCACTCCCCCCGCAGGATCTCGTTCAGGAGGCGGTCGTTGGCCGCGCAGAACTCCCCGTCCAGCTTGTTGTAGGCCGACATCACCCCCCAGGCGCCGGCGTCGCGGACCGCCACCTCGAACGGCCGGAGGTAGAGCTCCCGGAGCACCCGCTCGTCGACGACCACGTCGACGGTGTGCCGGTCGACCTCCGTGTCGTTGGCCACGAAGTGCTTCACGGTGACGGCCACGCCGTGGGACTGCACCGCTCGCACGGTGGCCGCGGCCAGGGCGGCGGTCAGCTCGGGGTCCTCGGAGAAGTACTCGAACGTGCGCCCGCCGATCGGCGTCCGGTGCAGGTTCACGGCGGGGGCGAGCAGCACGTGGGCCGACTTGCGACGCGCCTCCCGCCCGAGCAGGTCGCCGACCCGCCCGATGAGCTCCGGGTCCCAGGTCGCCCCCTGCACGATGCCGACCGGCACGAGGACGGAGGGCGTGCGGTCGTCGGCGGCGAACTCGCCCCGTACGCCGTTCGGCCCGTCGGACATCTTGACGGCGGGCACCCCGAGACGGTCGATCGGATGGGTCCTCCAGCTCGACGCCCCTCCGAGGAGGCGGGCCTTCTCCTCCAGCGTCATGTCCGCGAGCCACGACCCGGCGCGGGCGGCCCCCGTCGAGCGGTCCGAGCGATCCCCGTCCATCGCCGCCTCAGCGGACGGCGCGGAGGGCGTCAGCGGTGAGGTGGGCGATGGTGGGGTACCCGTCGACGGCCATCGTCAGGTCGGTCTCGGCCAGCAGGCACCGCAGCAGGTGCTCGACACCCGGCGTGCCGCCGACGGCGAGGGCGTAGGCGTACGGGCGGCCGATGCCGACGGCGGTGGCGCCGAGGGCGAGCGCCTTGATGACGTCGGGGCCGCTCCGCACGCCGGAGTCGAAGAGCACGGGCACCCCGCCGGCGGCCTCGACCACCCCGGGCAGGCAGTCGAGCGCCGGCAACCCGCCGTTGGCCTGACGCCCGCCGTGGTTGGAGCAGTAGATGCCGTCGACACCGACATCGAGCGCGCGGCGGACGTCGTCGGGATCGCAGATGCCCTTGACGAGCACGGGCAGCTTGGTCAACGACCGCAGCCAGGCGAGGTCGTCCCACGAGAGCCGGGGGTTGCCGAACAAGGTCGACCACAGCCCGGTGGCGGTCTGGACGTCCTCCTCCGGTGGCGCCGCGAGCTTGGAGCGGAACACCGGGTCGCTGAAGTAGTTCGCGAGGCACAGCCCCCGCAGCTGCGGGAAGCTGGCGATCGAGAGGTCCCGCGGCCGCCAGCCGAGGACGAGCGTGTCCACGGTGACCACGATCGCCGCCCACCCGGCGGCCTCGGCGCGCCGGACGAAGCTCTCCGCCAGCTCCCGGTCGTTCGGCGGGTACAGCTGGAAGTACCCGGGCGTCTCCCCGAGGGCGGCGGCGACCTCCTCGAGCGGATCCTGCATCAGCGTCGAGGCCACCATCGGCACCCCGGTGCCGGCGGCCGCCCGGGCCGTCGCGAGGTCCCCGTGGCCGTCGGCGCTGCACAGCCCGATGACCCCGACGGGGGCCAGCAGCAACGGCGTCGGCAGACGTCGGCCGAAGAGCTCGACGGACTGGTCCCGCTCCGCCTCCCCCACCAGCATGCGGGGCATGAGGCCCCACCGCTCGAAGGCCAGGACGTTGCCGTCCTGGGTGTGCTCGTCCCCGGCGCCGCCCGCCACGTAGGACCAGAGCTCGGGCGTCATCGTCGCTTCGGCTCTGGTCCGCCACTCGGCGAACGTCATCGGCAGCGACGGCTTCGTGCCGACGAGGCCGTCCAGGTAGATCGAGAACTGCCAGTCCCCGAAGTTGCCCACGGCACGCTCCTTCACGCTTCGCCCGGTTGTCCGCCCCATCGTCGCCGATGCCGGGGCGCTCAGGGCACCGACGGCTCGGTCGAGGGCCAGTCGCGGCCGAACCAGCGCCGGACCCGCGTCGTCCCGAACTCGGCCTTGTCCGCCGCATAGGCGGGGGACGGGCCCTGGAGGCCGCCGACCGGCGCCTGCCCGCTCAGGAAGGTGACCTCCACCTTGGCCACGTTCCCGAACCCCACCTCGAGGTAGCAGATCCCCCGGCCGCCGTACTGCGCCGACGGCTCGTCGCCCCGGGCCCCCGCCAGGATCCGCTCGCCGACGACGGCGGCCTGGCCCTCGGCGAAGACGCCCGCCTTCGGTGTCCCGACGCTCGCCACGTCCCCGACGGCGTAGATCCCGGGGAACCTGGTCTCGAGCGTCAGCGGGTCCACCGGGATCCAGCCGTCGACCGTCAGACCCGAGTTCACGACCACCGCCGGCGCCCGGTGGACCGGGACGGCGAGGAAGAGGTCGTACGGCATCTCCTCGTCCTGGCCGACCAGGGCCACGCCGCGGGCCGGATCGAGCCCTCGCACCAGGCGTTCGGGGTACCAGTCGATGCCCCGCTCGGCGAAGGCGGCCAGCAGGGTCTTGGATGCGTCGGGCGACGGCGGGACGGGCTTCGGCAGCGGCATCACCAGCGAGATCGAGGAGCGGTCACGGCTCCCTCGCTCGGTCAGGAAGTCGTGCATCAGGAGCGCCGTCTCGCTCGGCGCCGGCGGGCACTTGAACGGCGTGGAGGTGACACCCACGATCACGCGGCCACCGTCGAAGCGACCGAGCACGTCGCGCAGGGCGAACGCACCCTCTTCCGTGTAGAACTCGTGGCCGCCCTCGACGAGGCCCGGGGTGGCCCCGGGGTCGAGGTCGGCGCCGAGGGCGACCACCAGGACATCGGCGTCGAAGGTGCCGGTGTCGGTCACCACCCGCCTGGCCTCGGGATCGATGGACAGCACGACGGCGTGGACGAACCGGACGCCGGGCTTGACCAGGTCGCGGTAGGGGTGGTGGACCTCGGCCGGCACGGCGCGCCCGAACATCACGTCGAGCTTCGAGAACCCGAAGACGAAGCCCTCGGTCCGGTCGATCAGGACGACCTCGACGTCGTCCCCGAGCTCGTCCGACAGGCGGGTGGTGAGCTCGAGCCCACCGAACCCCGCACCCAGCACGACGACACGCATGGCTCGTTCCCCTTCGTTCCGGCTGAGCGCCCCGTGGGTCTAGCACTGGGCACCGGTTCTGGACGCCAGGCCGCGCCATGCGCGGGTGAGCGTCCAGAACCCCGCCCGCCGCGTCGGCTCAGCGATCCCCTCGCGAGCCGAGTCGCGCCATGCCCGCCACCCGCTCGATGAACTGCGGGCTGCGACGGAAGCGGGCGGCGATCTCCTCGAACGACGCGCCCTCGTCGCGCCAGCGCAGGACCCGGCGCTCGAGGGGCCGGAGCCCGGACTGCACCCGGGCCGTCGCCTCGCGCGGGAGGCGGGCCAGCACGGACACGCGGTCGATGAACTCGGGGCTCCGCCGGAACCGGGCCGCCACCTCTCCCAGGTCCTGACCGCTCTCGAGCAGGGACAGGACACGCCGCTCGAGCGGGCGCGGGGCGGTGGGCTCCACGAGCGCAGCCTACGTCCCGGGAGCGCGCTCACCGCCGTGGTCGGCCGCGAAGGCCGCCCACGTGGCCACCAGCTCCTCCCACACCGCCGGCGGGTAGTCGTGCCCCATGCCGTCGAGCTCGACGTAGCGGGCCCCCGGGATGACCTCGGCGGTGTGCCGGCCCCCGCTCGGGTCGATCAGCGTGTCGCGGCTGCCGTGCATCACCAGCGTGGGGACGGCCATCGACCGCAGCGCCTCGTCCCTCGACCCGTCGCGCCCAACCGCCCGCAGGTGGCGGGCCACGCCCGCAGGGCAGAAGCAGCGGTCGTAGGCGGCGGCGGCCCGGGCGCGCGTCTCCGCGTCGTCGATCCACTCCGGCTTCGAGCCGTAGACGGCGATGTTGGAGACGTGGTGCTCGACGTACTCCTCACGGGTTCGCGCCGGGGCGGCCATGAGGGCCGCCATGGCCTCGGGGGAGCTCTCCCCGTAGCCGGGCTCACCCGTCCGTGACATGACCGACGTCATCGTCAGCAGCCGGTCGGGGTGGTCGATGGCGAGCCGCTGCACGATCATCCCGCCCATCGAGAGGCCGATCACGTTCGCCCGCTCGACGCCTTCGGCGTCGAGGACGGCCACGACGTCGTCAGCCATGTCCGACAACGAGTAGTCGACGTCATCCAGCTTCGACGACAGGCCCGTGTCGCGGTTGTCGAAGCGGACGACCCGGTACCCGGCGGCGACGAACAGCTGGCACCACTCGACGGCGTAGTTGATGCACTGCGATCCGAGGCCGTTGACGAGGACGAGCGTCGGATCGGAGGGGTCACCGAAGGACTCGTAGTAGATCTCGACGTCACCGTTCCGCGCCGTGCTCATCGGCCGGCCTCCCGTCTCGCACCCGGATCGAGGCCACCGTACAACCGCTCGCTCGGGGGCCCCCGGGCGGTCATCGCCCGTCGCCCACCGGCACCACACCAGGCCCGCCCGCCACTCCAGCCACATTCCGGAGGATCGACTACCGCAGAGGTAGTCGATCCTCCGAAATGAGGTGCGGCTCCACGCGATGAGTTCGCTCGCTGACGGCCGTCTCCAGGACATGCGGCTCACGCTCACCACCTTCCTCACCCTCGACGGCGTCATGCAGGCGCCCGGCACCCGGACCGAGGACCCCAGCGACGGGTTCACGCTCGGCGGCTGGATCGTCCCCTACGCCAGCGAGGACATGGGCGAGCCGGCCTGGTGGGAGCAGGCGGACGCCTTCCTGCTCGGCCGGAGGACCTACGACATCTTCGCCGCCCACTGGCCGCGGGTGACCGATCCGGACGACACCATCGCGGCGAGGCTGAACGCGCTCCCCAAGTACGTCGCCTCCCGCACGCGCCGGGACCTCGAGTGGAACGGTGCCACGGTCCTCGACGGCGACGTCGTCGAGGCCGTCAGGGAGCTCAAGGCCCGCCCGGGGGGCGAGCTCCAGGTTCACGGGAGCGGCGACCTCGCGCAGACGCTGATCGCGCACGACCTCGTCGACGAGTACCGCCTGACCACGTTCCCGGTCGTCCTCGGCCGCGGCCGGCACCTCTTCGCCGACGGTGCCCGGCCGGCGGCGCTGCGCCTGACCAGCAGCCGCACCACGAGCGCCGGAGCCGTGCTCTCGACCTACGAGCCTGCGGGCGACGTCGTGCGCGGGTCGTTCGGCATCGAGGACGGGCGCGACGCGGTGGTGGAGCCCCCGTCGTAGCGGTGGGTCGCGGCAGCGGCCCGCACCCGTCGCGTCAGCTGCCCGTCGGCCCAGGCGCGCGTACGAGGAACTCGACCTGGAGGCGGGCGGGGCCGGAGAGGCGCAGTGCATGCGGCACTCCCGGCGGGATCGGTTGGGCGTCGCCGGCGGTCAGGTCGACGCTGGTGGGCGGCGTCGTGTCCATGGTGAACGCGACCGAGCCGTCGAGCACCCGCAGCAGGCCCCATGTCCGGTCCCCCACCTGATGCGCTCGCCGCAGCCCAGCGGGCACCGTCGCCTCGTCGAACGGCCCGGCGGTGCGGACGCGGTGGAGCCCGTCAGGGAGCTCGGCGCGATCGCAGAGCGGGCAGTCGATCTCCGTGCCGGTGTGGTCGCGACGCCCCGCCTCGGTGAGGACCCACGGGCGGTCCCGGAACGGTGGCTGGTGGCGGACGTGCTGGTCGTGGAGGCAGGAGAGCTCGGCCACCCAGTCCCCGACGTCGTCCTGGTGGAACCCGTCGATCGTCCGGATCACCGGCGCCCGGTGTCCTCGTCCACGGCGACAGCGAGGGCTGCCGCCGCCTCTGCGACCAGCTCCTGGATGACCGTCGCCGCCGGGGCGATCCTGTTCACCTCGCCCACGGACGTCCCCGCGTAGAGCGCGGCGGACTCGACGTTCCCGGTGAAGCCGCGTGTGGGCGGCACCGGTGAGCGTGTCTCCGGCGGGTCGTCGACGGCCTCGACACAGGTGCGCAGGACGCGGTGTGGCGCCCTCGGCCATCCCATCGAGAACGACTCCGTGAGGACGGTGTCCTCGGCCTTCGATCGCACGAGCGCGTCGGCGTACCGGGGGTGGACGTCGGCCTCGGTGGTGGCGAGGAGGCAGGTGCCGATCCGAACGGCGTCGGCCCCCGCTCGCAGCGCTGCCGCGATCGCCGTGCCCGACCCGATGCCACCGGCGGCGACGATCGGCACGTCGACGACGGGGCGGGTGGCCTCGAGGAGCGGCAGCAGCGGGGTTCGTCCACGCACGTGCCCGCCGGCTTCCACACCCTGCACCACGACGAGGTCGCAGCCGGCCGCCACGGCAGCGATCGCCTCGTCGCGCGACCCGACCTGCCACGCGATCAGTGCGCCGGCGCCCTGCGCGGCGGCGACGAGGCCCGGATCAGGATCGGCGTAGAAGCACTCGACGAGGGACGCCAGTGACACAGCGGTCTCGAAGGCGGCGCGATCCAGGAAGGGAACAAGGAAGTTCACGCCGATGTGACCACCTCCTGCGGCCACGGCCGAGGACCCGATCTGGCTGGCGACCTCGTGCGCACCGAGGCCGGCGCCGGCGATCATCCCGAGGCCGCCCTCGGCAGCGACGGCGCCGGCGAGGGCGGGGGTCGACACCCCGCCCATCCCCGCCTGTTGGAGCGGCAGTCGGCACCCGACCAGGTGCGTGAAGGCGGTGGGCGGCAGGCTCAGCCCGACTCCCCGGCGGCCAGGCGGCGGGCGAGCGACGACCGGTCGTGGATGCCGAGTTTCACGTAGATCCGGTGGAGGTGGCCCTCCACGGTGCGCACGGAGACCACGAGGCGCTCGGCGATCTCCGGCGTGGGCAGGCCGTCGGCGGCCAACGCGGCGATCTCCCGCTCCCGACGCGTGAGCGACGGGGGCTGCTCGAGCTCCTCCAGCACGGGGCTGCGGGCACCCTCGCAGGACCCGGCGAGGCGGTGCGCACGGGCGGCGGCGCGGGCGGCACTGCTCCGGAGGCCCTGCTGCGCGAAGGCGCCGCTGGCCTGGGCCGCCGCCTCGGCGGCGAGCAGGAGGGCGCCGGCCGACTCGAGGTCAGTGGCCGCCGCCTCGAGGAGCTCGCCGTCACTGGCGAGGACGCCGATGGCCTGCTCCCGGAAGCACACCGCCCAGCGCCCCTCGACCTCGGCGGCGAGGGCCACGAGTTGCGGCCCTGCCGCCGCGCCGGCACCCAGCCGCACGGCGTCGTGGAAGGCGAGCAGCGCCGCCGTGCGCTGGCCGTGCTCCACCGACCACGTGGCCGCGTCCAGCGCCAGCTCGGCGGCGGCCGAACGGCGGCCGCTGGCCACCGCCGCCCACACCCGAGCCCGCCGGACCAGCCCCTCGAACACCCCGGCTCCCCCGACCAGCTCGTCGGCCTCCGCCGACGCCGCTGCGGCGCCGGCGGGATCGCCGCTCAGGGCGCACGCCTCGGTCAGCTCCGCGAGGACGAAGGGGGTCCGCCAGCGGGAGACCTCGCGCAATGCGGGCAGGCTCTCCTGCAGCCACCGGCGGGCGGTGCGGACGCGGCCGCGGTAGAGCGCCACCATGCCCTTGCCGAAGGCCACGAAGCTGACCGTCTCCGCGCTCGTCGTGCCTCGCTCGACGGACGCCTCCGACAGGGCGAGGAGCCCGTCGGCCTCGTCGAGGCGGCCCGTGCCCACGAGCGCGGGCAGCAGCACGGAGGCCACCCATCCCGGCGCCTGCGGCAGTTCCTCCCGCAGCCGGATGGCGGGCTCCAGCATGCGCTCGCCGAGTGCCGCCGCCGACGCCGAGCGACCGTCGCAGAGCCACGCGCTGCCGAGCGCCGACACCGCCCGCAGGGCGCTCGGCTCGTCCTCCCCGTCGATCCCCTCGGTGGCCAGCGCCACGCCGTCGTCCAGCCGCCCCGTGAACACCAGCAAGGTGGCCCGCTCCGCGCGGAGGAACGCTCGCAGGTGGGGGGTCCGCACCGCGGCCTCGGTGTCGAGGAGGAGGGACTCGAGCTCCGGACGGAAGCCCACCGCGCTGCTGCTCCCGAAGTACCGGGTCACCGCCAGGTCGACGCGGTCCTCGTCGGTGGTCGCCTCCGACGAGAGCGGGCCGAGCACGGCCTCCGCCTCCTCGTGGCGGCCCTGGTGGTTGAGCGCCCGGCCGAGCTCGAGCCCGGCCCGGAGCCCGCCGGCCCGCTCCACCGCCCGCCGAGCGAGCCCCTCGGCCTCGTCGTACGCGAGCAGGGCGTTGGCCATGGCCGCCGCCCGGGTGAGCAGCTCGGTGTCGGCCTGCCCGCCGCTCTCGACCTGCCACCGCGCCACCCGGAGCAAGGTGGCCGACGACGTCGCCGCACCCCCGCCCATCGACTCGGCCAGGCGCCCCGCCACGCGGCGGCGGACGACGACGCCCGCCGCAGACCGCAGCGCCTCGGCGTAGAGCGGGTGGCACAGGCGCACCGACGGCGGGTCGCCGTCCACGTCCAGCAGGCCCGAGCGCTCGACCTCGGCCACGGCGGCGGGGTCGCAGAGGCCGACGAGGACGTCGAGGGGCAGGGGCTCCCCCAGGGCGAGGTGGTCGAGGACGTCCCGGGCGGCGGGACCGACCTGGCGCAGGCGGTCCTCCATGATGCTGGCGAGGCGGACGGAGGGCCGGAAGGCGCCGGCCCAGCGGCGCACGCCGCCGACCTCGACGATGGCCCCCGATCCGAGGACCCCCAGCAGGAGCTCCCGCAGGTAGAGCGCGTTGCCCCCGCTGAGCTGCCAGAACCGCTGCTTGGTCGTCTGCTCGGCGGGCCCGCCGAGCACCTGCTCGACGAGGACGTCCACGTCCTCGCGGTGCAACGGGGGGACGTCGAGGCGTTGGACGAGGCCGTCCTTCCACAGCGCCTGGACGGCGTCGACGGCGGCTTCGCCGGTGCGGACCGTCAGGAGGGCCCGGCCCGCACCGGTCGTGACCAGCTGGTGCACGAGCGCGGCACCGCCCGCGTCGAGCAGGTGGGCGTCGTCCACCACCAGCACGAGCGGCCGGCCGCCGGCTCGCTCGACCAGGGCGTCCATGGCCCCCCGGAGCAACCGGGCCCGGTCGTCCTGGCTGTCGGCCTCGGGCGCGGGCAGGAGGTGGGCCAGGGCCCCGAAGGGGATGGAGGCGGAGGCTGCCGTGGCCGCCGCCCACTCGACGGACGCCTGCGGGCGGAGGGCCTCGACCGCCTCCTGGGTCAGGCGGGTCTTGCCGACGCCGGGAGGCCCCGCGACCACGCACCCCCCCGAGGCCGGTCCGCAGACCGCCTCGAGGACCACCTCCAGGTCACGGGCCCGGCCGACGAGGGGCCACGGGGAGGCCACGCCGGGATCGTACGGCGCGCGCGAACGCGTACCCCCTACGCGTGCGCGCCGCCCCGTCGGGGCGGACGGTTGCGCCATGACGGCAACCAGCATCACCACCACCACCCGGACGGCGTCGGGCTGGACCCTCGCCCTCTGGACCACCCTCGCCCTCGTGGTCGGCGCCGGCGTGGGCAGCGCGGCCACGGTCGTGCTCGACGACGACGGGCCGGCGCGGACCGGCGCGGTCGCGGAGACCGATGCGGGCCGCTCCTCGGCCGTGGGCGACCTGGTGTCGCCGGAGGCCCTCGACCACCGGATCGCCGCCAGCGGCCGGACAGCCGTCGTCTCGCCGCTGGCGGCGGCCGGCGTCTTCACCGCCGATGCCGCCGAGCATCGGCTGGTCGCGGACGCCGACGACCGGCTCGAGCTCTGCACCAGCGCCGTCGTCGCCGCCGACGCCGTCGAGCACTGCCTGACCACGCCCTGAGCCGCGGCGGCGGCGCTCGTCTACGTCGCGACGTCCGGAGGTCGGCGATCGGCCCACGGCGCGGCCGCCTCGAGCTGGCTCGCAACGCGGATGAGCAGGTCCTCCCGGCCGTACGCGGCAACGAGCTGGACGCCCACCGGCAGCCCGTCGAGCGTCCGGTGCAGGGGGAGCGAGATCGCCGGCTGCCCGCTGATGTTGAAGTGGGTCGTGAAGGGGACGAGCGTGGTCGTCCGCTGCATCAACGGCACCGGGTCGCCGCCCCGGGCCACCACCAGCTCCCCGAGGGGCCACGGCGGCTCGCCCAGCACGGGGGTGACCAACAGGTCGAAGCCGCCGGCCCACCAGGACGCCAGCTCCCGGGTGTAGGCGGCGGATGCGGCGAGGGCGAGGGCGAGGTCGACGCCGCTCGTGGCATCGCCGATCGACGCCATCAACCACGTCGGCGGCTCGACGTCGTCCTCGCCGAGCTGGCGCCCGGCCAGGCGGCCGGCGGCGATCATCGCCGCCCGGGCGCCCGTGCTCCAGCGGGCGAGGAAGGTGCGTCCCGTCTCCTCCGGGTGGTCCAGGGCGGCGGGGTGCGACTCCTCGACGTGGTGGCCGAGCGACTCGAGCAGCCGGCCGGCGCCGAGCGCGGCGTCGCGGCACTCCGGGTGCAGCTCCCCCGCCGGATTCGTCGCGAGGAGGCCGACCCGGAGCCGGCCCGGGTCGACCCCGACCTCCTCGAGCCAGGGCCGGGCCGGCGGCGGGGCCACGGCCATGTCCCCGGGGCCGGGTCCGGCGGTGGCGTCGAGGATGGCGGCGGTGTCGCGGACCGAGCGGGTGACGGCGTGCTGGACGCTGAGCCCGCTCTCGTCGCCGGCGGGGGCGAGCGACGTCCGGCCCCTGCTGACCTTGAGCCCGACGAGCCCGCAGGCGCTGGCCGGGATGCGGATCGAGCCGCCGCCGTCGGAGGCATGGGCCGCGGGCACCATGCCGGCGGCCACGGCGGCCGCCGCGCCACCGGAGGACCCGCCCGGCGACCGACCCAGGTCCCAGGGGTTGGAGGTGGCGCCGTGGGCCTCGGGCTCGGTGGTGGGGAGCAACCCGAACTCCGGCGTGTTCGTGCGGCCGAGGAGGACGAAGCCCGCCCGTCGCCACCGGGCGACGAGCTCGGTGTCGGTCGGGGCCACGTACCCGGCGTCCCGCACCGCCCTGTTGCCGTTGTGCAGTGGATCGCCGGCGCTGGCGGCGTAGAGGTCCTTGACGAGGAAGGGCACCCCGGCGAACGGCCCGGTGCCCGCGCCGCTCGCCGCGGCCGCCGACCGGCCGGCGTCGAAGCCCCGGTGGATGACGGCGTTGATCGCTCCGTCCAGCGCCTCGATCCGCTCGATGGCCGCCTCGACGATCTCGGCGGCGGTGACCTCTCCCCGTCGCACGAGATCGGCCTGCGCGGTGGCGTCGAGCCAACGCAGCTCGTCGCGCAGCTTCGTCGCCGCTCGGCTCATGCCCACCCCACGATCATCGGGTCTCGGGGGCGGTGCCGGACCGCCCCCTGCTGCGGGCTCGTTCTACCTCATGCAGGTCGCGCCGTCCGGGGCCGGATCACCGCGTCGGGTCGGCGCCGTCGACCGACAGCGCTGCGAGGCGATCGGCCGCCGCCCGCTCCACCAGGATCGGGACGAAGTTCCGGAAGCGGGCCTCCCGGAACCGAACGAGCTCCTCGGCGACGACCCGCTCGATCAACGCCTTCGGGGACGACCGCGTCGCCGCGAGCGAACGGACGATGGACTCGATCTCGCGATCGGAGGCGGCGCCCGCCGCATGCTCGGCGATGGCGGGCCTCAGCTCGACGACGGACACCGGTACCTCCCAGGACAGGTCCCAGCGCATGGTGAGGGGCCGACCCACCAGCGACGTCATCCGCGCGGGGTGATTTCGCTCCTCCGGGCGGCCGGGCCGATCAGCCCAGGACCACGGCATCGCCCGACGGCACGGGATCCGGCAGGCGGGCCATCCGGAAGCTGTTCGCCAACCCGGCGAGCCCGGCGACGATGGGCACGAGCAGCGCCACCTGGAGGGCACGGGGCCGGGCGTCGGTGTTGATGTCGACGATCTCGTCCTGGACGGCGGCGGGTTCGTCGGCGAGCAGCTCGTCGAGCCCCGTGTTGCTCATGACCTCGGCGTCGTCCTCCAGCACCTGGGCCACCTGGTCCTTCTGCGCCGGGGTCAGGACGGTGCTGTCGTCGGCCAGCTCGGTGAACGTGAACGACAGCGTCGCCAGCATGATCGCTCCCGCCAGCGCGAGCCCGAAGGAGAGGCCGAACGACCCCGCCGCGGAGTTCACCCCCGCCGCCTCGCTGACCCGTTCCTCGGAGATCGGGGACAGCGTGTAGTTGTTGAGCTGGGAGACCAGCATGCCGAGGCCCGATCCGGCGACGATCAACGGCAGCACCAGCGCCCAGCCGGAGTCCGCCCGGGGGACGATGGGGAGGAGCGCGAACATCCCCGCGGCGAGGAAGGCGAAGCCGAGGCGCACGATGCTGCTGGGCCGATGGCCCCCGGCCACCTTCCCGGCGAGCAGGGCGACGGCGAACATGCTGAGGGACAGGGGGGCGAGGGACAGGCCCGCGCCCATGGCGCTGTACTCCAGCACCATCTGGAGGTAGATCGGCAGGGCGATCATGGCGCCGCCGAGGGCGACCTGCTGGAGCAGCTGCTGCGAGACGCCCAGTCGGAAGACGCCCGACCGGAAGAGCCAGGGGTCGATGAGCGTGGCCAGGCCCTGGCGCTTGCGACGGACCAACCAGGCGATGAAGCCGGCCATGGCCACCGCACCGATCACGAGGAGGGCACCTACGGACTCGGCGCCCTCCTGCCAGGCGAGGATCCCGAGGACGATGCATCCCATGCCGAGCACCGAGAGGGCGGCACCGACCCAGTCCACGGCGCGTGAGCCCGTGTAGGGCACGTCCTGCACGAGCCGGATGCCCGACAGGACGACGGCGATGACGACGACCTCGAGGAGGAAGGCCAGCCGCCACGAGAGGTAGGTGGTGATGAAGCCGCCGAGCAGGGGCCCGATGGCAGCGGCGATGGCGGCCGCCGCCCCGACGAGGGCGTACACCTTCTTCTGGGCCGGTCCCACGAAGTTGCCGTGGATGAGCGATTGCATGGCCGGCAGCAGGAGCGAGGCACCGAGCCCGCCGATGATGGCCCAGAAGACGATGATGGCGGTCAGGTCCTGCGCGAGCGTCATGGCGAGGGCGCCGATGGCGTAGCCCAGCAGCCCGAGCACGTAGGCCCGCTTGCGGCCGATGAGGTCGCCCACCTTGCTGCCGATGAGGATGAACGCGGCGGACACGAGCGCCTCGAGGGCGATCGCCGACTGGACGCCGCTGACGGTCGTGTCGAGATCGCGCACGACCGCGGAGATCGAGACGTTCATCAGCGACGTGTCGACGACGAGCACGAACATGGCCATCGCCAGCAGCAGCCCGAGGCGCCGGTCGGGGCCAGCGTCGGCGGCGGGCCCAGTGGTCTCGGGCTCGGTCACGGTCCGAGGGCCTCAGCCCTCGGGCTCAGCTGCGAGCAGGCGACGAGCCTCCTCGTTCGCCACGCGGTCCTCGTCGGTGACCGTCGGCCACGCCATGTCGAGTGACCCCACCGCCTCGACGATGATGGCGGCGGCGAGCGCCTGCATGACGTGCTTGTCGTCGGCGGGGAGGACGTACCACGGCGCCTCCGCCGTCGAGGTCGCCGTGATGGCGTCCTCGTAGGCCTGCATGTACGTGTCCCAGTGGGCCCGCACCGCGACGTCCCCGGCGTTGAACTTCCAGAGACGATCGGGGTTGTCGAGGCGGGCCAGGAACCGGCGCTTCTGCTCCGCCCTGGAGACGTTCAGGAAGAACTTGACGATCTTGGTGCCGTTGCGGGCGAGGTGCCGCTCGAAGGCGTTGATGTCGTCGTAGCGGGCCTGCCAGAACGTGGGCCCGCGGTCACCGGCCGGGAGCTGCTGGCGCTCGAGCCACTCGGGGTGGACCCGCAGCGCGATGACCTCCTCGTAGTGGGAGCGGTTGAAGATACCGATCTGCCCGCGCTCGGGGGCGGCCTTGGCCACCCTCCAGAGGAAGGTGTGGTCGAGCTCTTCGCTCGAGGGCTGCTTGAAGGACACCACGCGCACGCCCTGCGGGTTCACGCCCGACATGACGTGCTTGATCGTCGAGTCCTTGCCGGCCGCGTCCATCGCCTGGAAGACGATGAGCATGGCGTGGGTGTCGCTGGCCCACAGCAGCTCCTGCGCGTCCTTGAGCTCCTCGATGCCCTGTCTGCGAACGTCCTTCGCCACGCGGTCGAGCTCGGCCGCCGTGAGCGACTCGTAGCCACCGCTTCCCGTCCACCGCGTGTCCAACGCGGCCAGCCCGGCCTTCGAGCCCGGATCGACGCGCAGGGCGTCGATGATCCTGGTGCGGGAGTCCCCGGACGCCGACGTCGCTGCCACCCCCGGCATGACAGCACCGCGCCCGGGTGGGGGCACCACCCTCCAGGGGTGATTCCCCCGCCGGTCGCCCCGGCGATCATCGACGTCACGTGCGACGGGAGCTGACATCCACGGCGGTCCCCGGGTTGTCGATGCTGTCGACCTACCGCCGGCCGTGGCTGCGCCGGGATGTCGTGGCAGGGCTGGTCCTGACCGCGCTCCTGGTGCCCCAGGGCATGGCCTACGCGGAGCTCGCCGGGCTGCCGCCGATCACCGGCCTCTACACCTCGATCGTCTGCCTCGTCGCCTACGCGCTCCTCGGGCCCTCGAAGGTCCTCGTGCTGGGACCGGACTCCTCCCTCGGTCCGATGATCGCCGCCACCATCCTCCCCCTGGTCGCGGTCGGGGACCCGGAGCGGGCGGTCGCCCTCGCCTCCGTGCTCGCCATCCTCGTCGGGCTCATCACCGCGGGCGCCGGCATCGCACGGCTTGGCTTCGTCGCCGACCTCATCTCCAAGCCGACGATCATCGGGTACATGAACGGACTGGCCCTGACGATCCTGGTCGGCCAGCTCCCGAAGCTCTTCGGGTTCTCCGTCGACGGGAACGGCTTCCGCGCCGAGCTCGGCGGCTTCCTGCGGGGGGTGGCCGACGGCGAGACGGTCGGCGCCGCCCTCGCCGTCGGGATGGCCGGCCTCGTCCTGATCGTCGCGCTCCAGCACTGGGCCCCGAGGGTGCCGGGCGTGCTGCTCGCCGTGGTGCTCTCGGTGATCGCCGCCGCCGTCCTCGACCTGGCCGATCACGGCGTCTCGGTGGTCGGGGTGCTGCCCCAGGGCTTCCCACCGTTCACCGTGCCGGATGTGCACCTCTCCGATCTCGGGCCGCTCGTCGGAGGGGCCCTGGGCATCGCCCTCGTGTCCCTCACCGACACGATCTCCACCGCGTCGTCGTTCGCCGCCCGGCGGGGCGAGGAGGTGGACGGACAGCAGGAGATGATCGGGATCGGAGCGGCGAACCTCGCCGCCGGGTTCTTCCAGGGGTTCCCCGTCAGCACCAGCGGCTCGCGGACGGCGGTGGCCGAGCGGGCCGGGGCCAGGACCCAGGTGACGGGCCTCGTCGGGGCCGCGGCCATCGTGGTGATCCTTCTCCTCTTCCCCGGGCTGCTCCGCGACCTCCCACAGCCGATCCTGGCCGCCGTCGTCATCACCGCGTCGCTCTCCTTGACCGACATCCCGGGGACGCTCCGGCTCTACCGCGTGCGGCGGACGGAGTTCCTCCTCTCCCTCGCCGCCTTCCTGGGCGTCGTGCTGCTCGGTGTCCTCCCGGGGATCGCCGTGGCCATCGCCCTCTCGATCGGGAACGTGTTCCGGCGGGCGTGGTGGCCGTACCAGACGGTTCTGGGCCGGGTCCCGGGCCTCGCCGGCTTCCACGACGTCCGGAGCTACCCGGAGGCCGAACGCCTGTCCGGCTGCGTGATCTTCCGGTTCGATGCACCGCTCTTCTTCGCGAACTCGAGGACCTTCCGCGAGCAGGTGCGGGCGCTCGCCGGGCCGGAGCGCAGGCCGGAGTGGATCATCGTCGCCTCGGAGCCGATCACGGACGTGGACACCACGGCCGCCGACATGCTGCGGGATCTCGACGAGGACCTGAACGCCCGGGGCACCAGCCTGGTCTTCGCCGAGATGAAGGACCCGGTGCGGCGCAAGATCGAACGCTACGAGCTCACCGACACGATCGATCCCCGTCACTTCTTCCCGACGGTGCGTGCGGCCGTCGAGGCGTACCGCGCCGGGACCGGTGCCGAGTGGGGGCCCTCCGATCGGGACGACAGCAGCCGCTCACCCTCGCCCTAGGCGCTCGGGCGGTTGGACAGGCGTCCCGGACCACGCCTTGGCGATCGTGGGCCGGGACGCCCTGCACGGAGTCCACCGCGCGGGCATGCGGTCCCACATCCCACCGCGAGGGTGATTCGGCGGCCCCGAACCGCTCGTACGGTGCCGTTCGTGGCCACCGACCGGAGACCGCCGGCGGACCGTGCGGGGTTGCGGTGGGCCGACCGCCAGGTGGGCCCGAGGCACGATCGCGTTCCCCTCACGGACGCCGAGCTCCGTGCCCTCTCCGACATCGAGCGGTCCTTCCCCGGGCCCGGTGCGGACCGGCCCCCGTCGGTGGGGCGCCAGCTCCGTCGGGCGCGTGCGCAGCGCCCGCCTGGCCGTCGCCCCGGTCGTCCGGCTGGCACCGTGGCTGCTGCCGCTCGGGACGGTCGTCATGGTGGCGTTCGTCGCCACCTCGGTGGTCGTCAGCTTCATCGGGGCCCTCCTGGCGGCCTGCGGCATGGCCGCCGTCCTGGACCGGGTGGGTCGCCGCCTCCGAGCTCAGGCGGTCCGCCGGCCGAGCCGCTCCCCACCCCCGCCCGGCTGAGGTCACCCCGATCACCCGCGCCGGGGGATGGCCTCGTCCGGCCCGTCCGGACCCACCGGCCCTCCGGAGGGGCTTGGCGGACCCATTTGTCCGTTTCCTGGCCGATGTCGGGCATCACCCGCGGAGGAGGAATCACCCCGCAGGGTGATGCCACCGGGGGTGGCGAGGGCCAGGATCGGGTCCATGCGCCGCGTTGAGACCAAGCGCGACCACCGTGACAACGGCCCCTGAGCTCGTCAGGGGCCCCGACCAGCGCCCCGACCGGGCCGTCACCCGCCGGTCGGCGGACCCGGTCGTCCGATCGCGGATCCTGCCGGGGGCCGTCCCGGCGACGGCGGTCCCGCGCCCGACGCTCGTCGAGCGGGTGGACGGGGCGGCGACCACCAAGAAGCTCACGCTCGTCCTGGCGCCCCCCGGCTACGGCAAGACCGTCCTGCTCGCCCAGTGGGCGGCCGCCCACCCGGACCGGCCGGCGGCATGGCTGACCGCCGAGGCCGGCGACGACGCGGTTCGCTTCGCCCGGCACTTGTGTGCGGCGTTGAGCGCGGTCGACGGCCGGGCGCGAGGCGCGCTGCTCGACCGGGTCGAGGACAGCGGACGGCGACTGGGCCCCGGCTTCACCGCCGCCTTCCTCGCTGACGCCGCAGCCATGCCGTCCACGACGGTGGTGATCGACGACTTCCACACGATGGCCAACGGTCCGCTGCTGGCCGACGTGGGGTCTCTCATCGAGCACGCCCCCCCGAGCCTCCACTTCATCCTCGCAGCGCGGATGGACCCCGCGCTCCCCTGCCACCGGCTCCGGCTCGAGGACGAGCTGGCCGAGCTCCGCCAGGACGAGCTCCGCTTCGGGAAGGACGACACCCGCGAGCTCGTCGAGCTCCTCGCCCACCGCCGCCTGTCCGACCGTCAGCTCGAGCAGCTGGTCGGCCGCACGGAGGGGTGGTGCGCCGGCATCAAGCTCGCCGCCCTGTCCCTCCGGCGGGAACCCGATGTGGACGGGTTCCTCTCCGCCTTCGCCGGCGACGACCGCCACGTCGCCGAGTACCTGACGGAGCACGTCCTCCGGCACCAGCCGGCTCACGTCCGCAGCTTCCTGCTGGAGACGTCGGTCCTCCAGCGCCTGACCGCTCCCCTCTGCGACGCCATCACGGGCCGCCACGACGGCCAGGAGGTGCTCGACCACCTGGACCGGAGCTCGCTGTTCGTCAGCCGCCTCGACGACCGTCGGGAGTGGTTCCGCTACCACCCCCTGTTCCGGACGCTCCTCCGCCAACACCGCCGCGACGACGGGGGGATCGACGAGGGGGAGCTGCTGCAGCGGGCGGCCGACTGGCACCTGGCGCGCGACGAGCTCGAGCTGGGGGTCGAGTACCTCTCGAAGGCGGGCGCCACCGCACGGGTGCTCGAGGTGGCGCGCTCACAGGGCCACGCCATGGTGGCCAAGGGCGGGCTCGCCACCGTCGTCGGTTGGGTCGACGCCGTCGGCGACGTCGGCGGGGAGGACGTCGTCCTGCTGCGGGCCGGCCTGCACATGCTGGCCGGGGACACGCTCATCGCCGGAGCACTCCTCGACGACCTCCTGGCACGCGACGCGGTCACCCCGGGGCAGCGCCTGGTTGCCGAGTTCATCCGCACGTGGTCGGTGCACGACGAGGCGTCGCCCGAACGGGTCGTGGCCGCCGCCGGCCGTACCGTGAGCGGGCTCCTGACGGAGCCGGCCGACGTGCCGGACGTCCTCGGCGCCACCTCGACGCAGGGGATCCGCAGGGTGAGCCTGCTCAACGGCGGGGCCGCAGCCGCCTACCAGGGGAGGACCGGCCAGGCCCGGCGATGGACCCGCGCCGCCTCGGCCGTCGTGCCCGACCACGCCGCATCCGACGTGTACGCCGCCGCCCTGGAGGCGCTCCTCGACGCCTGGGGCGGCCGCCTCCGGGCCGCGCACCAGCAGGGGACCCGGGCGCTGGCCCTGGCGTCGCAGTCGGGCCTCCCGGCCCACCCGGAGATCGTCCTCGCCCAGCTGGCCCTCGCCACCGTCGCGCGCGAGCAGGACCGCGTGGACGAAGCCCGACGGCTCCTCGACGAGGCCGCGATCCTGCTGCAGCGGGGCGCTCCCGGAGCCCTCCTCGGCGTCCACGTCGCCGAAACGGCCCTCGTGGCGCTCGCCAGCGGCGATGGCGCCTCGGGGTTGAAGGCGCTGGTGGGCCATCGGGCGAGCAGGTCGACGGCACCACCGGCGGTGGCCGCCCGGCTCGCCGCCGCCGAGGCGCGGGTCCTCACCGCCATGGGTGACCTCGCCGGCGGCGGGCAGGCGCTCGACCGGGCTCCCCTGGTCACCCCCGAGGTGGCCAGCGCCGCGGTGCGGATCGCCGTCGAGCAGGACGACATCCGTCGGGCCTCGGACCTCCTCGACGCGTGGCCCGGTGCGGCCGAGCCGGGCCCCACCCTCCAGCGCACGCTGTGGCTGTGCATCATCGACGACCTGGACGGCCGGGGTGAGGCGGCGCTGGCGCGCATGCGCCCGCTGGTCACGGCCGCCCAGGAGGAGGGGCACGTCCGCCTGTTCATGGACGCCGGCCACCATGCGCTCCGCCTGGTGCGCAGCCTGTACCACGCGGCGCCGACCCCCTACCTCCGAGGCCTGGTCGAGGCCCCCATCCCGCCCCCCCTCCCGACCCCGCCTCCCGTCTCGGAGCTCGTCGAGCAGTTCAGCAACCGGGAGCGTGCCGTCCTCGGCTACCTCCCGAGCCGCCTGAGCAACGCCGAGATCGCGACGCAGCTGCGCATCTCGATCAACACCGTCAAGACGCACCTGAAGCACATCTACCGCAAGCTCGGTGTCGACGATCGCAGGGAGGCCGTCACCACGGCGGAGCGCCTGCACCTCCTGTGACGCCCGAGGGACCCGGCTCCCGGAGCGAACGCGGGAAGGTGCCCTTCGCCATCCCCCGCCCCCGGCTCGTCCGGGCCCTGGACGCCGCCACCGAGGCGAAGGTGGCGCTCGTCGTCGGGCCCGCCGGCTACGGCAAGTCGGTCCTGCTCAGGCAGTGGCTGGCCCGGACGGCACGGATGAGGGTGGGCTGGCTCGGGCTCGATGGGCGTGACGACGACGGGGAGCGGCTGGCCCGCCGCCTGGTCGCCGCCCTCGCCGCCCTCGACCCCGGCGTCGGCGAGGTCGCCCTCGAGCACGCCGCCGAGGGGGGCCGGATGATGGGTGACACCTTCGTCGCCCGGCTCCTCCAGGAGCTCGACGCCTCGCCGCCCGGGGTCCTCGTGATCGACGAGGTCGACACCGTGCGCAACCCCCGGTTGCTCCTCGAGCTGCGGGCACTCATCGAGCACTCGCCCCCGTCGCTGTCGTTCCTCGTGGCCAGCCGGCAGGAGCCACTGCCGGTCCCCGAGCGACTCGCCGCCGGTCCCCGGCTCGGGGCGGAAGACCTGGGCTTCACGCCGGAGGAGACGGGGCTGCTGCTCCACCGGCTGACCGGCCGGGACTTCACGGCGACGCAGATCGACGGGGTGGCGGCGAAGGCCGAAGGCTGGCCCGTGGCCGTCCACCTCGTCGCGCTCGGCACTGCGCGACCACCCCGACGCCGAAGGGTTCCTCGACCAGTTCGGCGGTGAGGACCAGTTCGTGGCCGCCTATCTCGCCACCGAGGTGCTGGCCAGGCAACCGGAGCCGATCCGCACGTTCCTGCTGCTCACCTCCGTGCTCCGGCAGCTGACCGGACCGCTGTGCGACGCCGTGACGGGCGACAGCGGCAGCGCCGCGGTGCTCGAGCAGGTCGAGCGGAAATCGCTGTTCCTCACGCGTGCGCCCGATGACGGTGCCGCGTTCCGCTACCACCGCCTCTTCCGAGACCTCCTGCGACGGGAGCTCCGCACCGATCATCCCGGCCGGGAACGGGAGCTGCTCCTGCGAGCGGCGAACTGGCACCTGGCCGACGGCGACGCGGTTGCGGCCGCGGAGTACGCCATCGAGGCGGAGGACTGGGATCTCGTCCTCGACCTGGTCGCTCGCCACGGGCGGGCCTTCTTCGAGCAGGGGCGGAGCGCCACCGTCCTCCACTGGCTGGAGTCGGTCCCCTCCGCCCTCCGGGCCGACCGCCCGCTCGTCGAGCTCCAGGAGGCGGTCCTGAACACCATGGCGGGCAGCACCCACATGGCCGCCGAGGTCCTCGAGCGCCTCGCCCACCGTTCCGTGCCGCCCGGGCTACCTGACCGCGGCCGATGGGGTCCGGACGACGTGGGTCCAGTCGCACGCCCCCCCCGGTTCGGTCATCGCCGCCGCCGACCGAGTGCTGGCGTCGCTGGAGACGACGCCCGCCGAGGCCATCCCCGACGTCCTGGGCGTCACCTCGGTCGAGAGCCTGCCGCGTGATCGCCCTGATCAACCGGAGCCGGGCGCAGTGGTACCGCGGCGAGACGCAGCGGGCGCGGGAGACCCTCTCGGGTCTGGTGGAGGAGGACCTCCCGTTCGCGCCGTGGTGCCTCAGCGCCCTCGGATCGCTGGCCCTGCTCGAGGCCTGGGGTGGGCGACTGCACGCGGCATACGACGCCGCCGGCCGGGCGCTGGTCCTGGCCTCCCGCACGGGGCTCGTGGGACACCCGTCCCTGATCGACGCCCAGCTGGCGACCGCCCACGTCCTCCGTGAGCGGGACCTGCTGGACGCCGCCGAGCTGGCGCTCGACCGGGCGCTGGCCCCCGCAGCCCGGACGCAGCGATCCGTGGCCCTCGCCCTCCACGCCGTGGAGGGCGCGCTGCTCGATCTCGCCCGGGGCGAGGTGCGATCCGGCCTCCGCCGCATCTCCGAGTTCCAGGTCTCCGGGCACGGGCGCCCGCCACCCGCCGTCGACACCCGCCTCACGGCGGCCGAGGCTCGCCTCTGGCTGGCGGCCGATGACCTGCCGGCGGCGCAGCAGGCGTTGGGTGAGGCCGAGCCGTGGTCGGCCGAGCAGACGGCGGTGTCCGTCCAGCTGGCCCTCGCCACGGGGGACCTGGCCGGCGCCGGGCGACTCCTCGAGGCGTGGCCGGACGGCGACGAGCTCTGGTCGGCGCTCGAGCGGGACCTGTGGACCGCCGTCCTGAAGGACGCCGAAGGGGACCACGTGGGGGCCCGCCACTGCATGGGTGCGGCGGTCGATCAGGCCGAGCCCGAGGGGCACGTCCGGGTCTTCGTGGACGCCGGTGTGGTTCCGATGCGCCTGCTTCGATCGCTCCCCCGGTCGGAACGCACCGACCGGCTGCGCTCGCTCGTCCTGGCGGGGACCGCCGGGTCCCGGACCGGCGACCCCGAGATCGCCCTCACCGGCCGGGAGCTCCTGGTCCTGTCCTACCTGCCGAGCCGGTTGTCGAACGCCGAGATCGCCGCCGAGCTCTACGTCTCGCTGAACACCGTCAAGACCCACATCCGGAACATCTACCGGCGCCTGGGGGTGAGCGGTCGCCAGGAGGCGGTGGATCGGGCGACGGCGCGAGGCCTCGTCTGACGGGCGCGGTCCGGCGGGACGACCCCCGAATCATCCCGGGCGAGTGATGCGAGGGTGCGCTCGTGACCGGGACAATCGGACCATGGTGGCTGGCGGCGCACCGGGGCGAGCATGGGTCGAGGTTCGATGAGCACCTACGAGATCGTCGTACAGGGGCAGCGTGCGCGGCGCCCTCTCCCGGGCGCTCGATGGCTTCGAGGTGGTACCGGGGCACGTCGGGACCACCCATTTCCGAGGGGTCGTGGCCGACCAGCGCGAGCTGCACACCGTCCTCCGGCGGATCTCGAGCTGCAACATCCAGCTGACGAGCGTGCAGCGGATCGACGAGATCCTCGACGAGGGAGGCGCCGGCGGCGACTGACGACCCCGGCTCATGATCGGGGTCGAGCGAGCTCCTCCCGGGCTCTCCGGTGGCGGCCGCGCCTGAGCGATCGGCGAGGCACGCCCGTCGGCGCGAGAATGCGTGGGAGAGGAGGCCGGATCGCATGACTGCGGTCGAGCAGCAGCGGGAGCCCGGCCTCGTGGCCGCTGGTCCGGCGCGCACCGCCCCTGCGCCCGATGCGCGCCCCGCCCGTGACCGGCAGCCGGTCCGGCTCGGACCGCAGGGGCCCGATCGGCGGTGGGCCCGCCTGGGGGCAGGGGCGCTCGTGCTCGGTGGGCTCTACGCCCTCGGGGCGCAGCTGCCGTTCTGGTTCCTCTCGTCACCCGCCGCCGGCGCCGCCTTCTTCCCGTCGGCCGGCCTGACCCTGGCCGCCCTCGTCCTCACCCCCCGCCGAACGTGGCCGCTGTGGCTCGCTGCCGTCGCCGTCGCCGAGGTGGCCGTCGACCTGGCGCACGGCCAGACCGTGCCCATGGCGTTCGGCTTCGCCGCCGCCAACGTGGTGGAGCCGCTGGTGGGTGCCGGCATCCTCCTCGCCTGCACGCCCCGTGCCCGGAACCTCCGGGACCGGCTGGTCCTCTTCGTCGCCTTCGCCGTCGTGGTGGGCCCGATGGTCGGCGGCGCGATCGGGGGGGCGGTGGCGACGGGGTGGGGCGACGGTGCGTCGTGGGCGCCGATCGCCGCCCGGTGGTGGCTGGGCGACGCCATCGGTGTCCTGGTCGTGGCCACCCCGATCCTGGTGTGGCTGCGCCCGCCCCGCTTCGGGCCCCGCCAGCGGCCCGTGCCGCTGGCCGTCACGACCGCCCTGGCGACGGCCGTGGTGCTCGTCCCTGCCCTGGTGTGGGAGCACCCGCTCGTGTACGCGGTGCTCCCCGTGCTCATGTGGGCGGCGCATCCGCGGCGGCGTGCGCACGGTGAGCATCGCCGGCCTGGGGGTGGCCTTCGCCGTCGACTGGGCCGCGGTGACCGGACGGGCCTCGCGGCCTGGTCGCCGAGGGGACGCAGGGCGCGCAGCTGGTCCAGGTCCAGCTCTTCCTCGCCGTGACCCTGCTGGCGGCGCTCGTCCTCGCGGTGGAGGTGGTCGAGCGACGAGGGATCGAGGCGGGGATGCTGGCGGCCGAGGAGGAGCGCCACCTCGCCGAGCGGAGCGCCATCCTGGCCGCCACCGCCGAGCGCCGCCGGATGGCGGCCGACATCCACGACGTCGTGGGACACGCCCTCAACGTCATCCTCCTCCAGGCCGGGGCCGCCCGGCGGGTGGCGGAGGACGACGCCGGCCAGGTCCGTGAGCTGCTCGAGTCGATCGAGGCGACCGGCCGGTCCGCCTTCCGCAACCTCGACCTCGCCCTCGGGCTCATCGACCGCAGCTCGCTCGAGGGGGGCGGTCCCGGCCTCGAGTCGGTCCCCCCGCTGGTCGACACCCTGCGCCAGGCCGGCCTGCACGTGGAGCTGGTGATCGACGGCGACGACCCGCACCTGTCGACGATCGTCGACCGCTCCGCCTACCGGGTCGTCCAGGAGGCGCTGACGAACGTCACCAAGCACGCGCCGCAGGCCCACGCCGAGGTGCGGGTCCACCGGGAGCCGAGCCGGCTCGTCGTCACGGTCACCGACGACGGGTGGGGGGCCCCGAGCCCCAGCCCACCCCGGGGGGTGGCCGGGGCCTCCTCGGTCTCCGCGAGCGGGTGACGCTCCTCGACGGCACGTTCGAGAGCGGTCCCACCCTCGGCGGCGGGTTCCGGCTTCGGGCCTCGTTCCCGGTGCTCGGGGACTCGACGTGAGGGCCGCCACCCGGGTGCTGATCGTCGACGACGACGTGCCCACCCGCCTCGGGTTGCGGGCCATCCTGACGGCGGAGGCCGACATGGAGGTCGTCGGCGAGGCGACGGGCGGGGTGGAGGCGGTCGCCCTGTCCGCGGCGCGGGAGCCCGACGTCGTGCTGATGGACGTGCAGCCTCCCCGACCTCGACGGCATCGAGGCCACCGCCCGCATCGTCTCCGCGGAGCCGGCGGCCCCACGCGTGATCATCCTGACCACGTTCGACGTCAACGAGTACGTCTACCGGGCGGTCCAGGCCGGTGCCAGCGGCTTCCTGCTGAAGCGCACGCGTGCCGAGGAGCTGGTCGAGGCCATCCGGGTGGTCGCCTCCGGGGAGGCGCTGCCGACGCCGGACCTGGTCTCCCGCCTGATCGGCCGGTTCGCCACCGCCTCCTCACCGCGGCCGGGACGGCGTCGGCGGACCAGCTCACGGAGCGGGAGCTGGAGGTCCTCCGGCTCGTGGCCCAGGGCCTCTCCAACCAGGAGATCGCCGGGTCGCTCAGCGTCTCGCCCGAGACGGTCAAGAGCCACATCAAGCGCACGTACGCCAAGATCGGGGCGCGCGACCGGGCGCAGGCCGTCATCCGCGCCTACGAAGCCGGCCTCGTCGCGCCGAGCCGCCACTGACCCGTTCATCCCCCGCGGGGTGAGGACGCCCGCTCCGGGCAGGGCGACGATGGGTGGACCCGGTTCCCGCCCCGAGGAGGAGCACATGGCCACCCTGACCGTCTGGAAGTTCGACACCGCCGAGGGTGCCGAGCAGGCGACCAAGACCCTGGCGGACCTGCAGAAGCAGGAGCTGATCAAGGTCCACGACGCCGCCGTCGTCTCCTGGGCGGCAGGGGAAGAAGAAGCCGAAGACCCGCCAGCTGTCCGACCTCGCCGGTACCGGTGCGCTGGGCGGCGCGTTCTGGGGGCTGCTCTTCGGGCTGCTGTTCTTCGTCCCCCTGCTCGGGATGGCCGTCGGGGCCGCCATGGGCGCCCTCGCCGGCTCCATGACCGACGTGGGGATCGACGACGACTTCATCTCGAGCGTCCGCCAGAGCGTCACCCCCGGGACCTCAGCCCTGTTCGTGATGACCTCCGACGCCGTGCAGGACCGGGTGCGGGGCGCCTTCGAGGGCCAGAACGTCGAGCTCCTCGCGACCAACCTCTCCTCCGAGGAGGAGGCCCGACTCCGCGAGGTGTTCGCCGACGACTGAGGCCCCACGTGTGATCGCCGCCGTTCTTTGGTTCTCTCCCGACACCAGGTGTCGGTAGACGGCCAAAGAACGGGATGAGATCCGCGGTGAGCGCCCGACGTGGGGGCGCGGGCAGACTGGCGGATCGGGGAGGCGCCATGCGGGTCGGGGTGCAGATGATCTTCCAGTCGTACGGCTACGACGACTCGGTCACCGACGCCCAGGTCGTGCGACGAGGAGATCCGCCTCGGCCGAGCTCGCCGACGAGCTCGGGTTCCACGCCCTCTGGCCGGTCGAGCACCACTTCGACGACTACTCCTTCTGCCCGGACAACACGCGTGTTCCTCGCCCACATGGCGGCGCGCACCGAGCCGCATCCGGCTCGGCACCGGGCGCGGTGATCCTCCCGTGGAACGAACCGCTGCGGGTGGCGGAGAAGATCGCCCTCCTCGACCATCTCTCGGGCGGCCGTGTCCTGTTCGGGATGGGCCGCGGCCTGGCCCGCCGGGAGTACGCCGGGCTTCGGGCATCCTCGATGGACGAGTCCCGAGCCAGGTTCGACGAGGCCGCGCCGCATGATGCTCGACGCGCTCGAGACCGGCTTCATCGAGGGCGACGGCCCCTTCTTCCCGCAGCCCCGGACGGCCATCCGGCCGCGGCCCGCCCGGACGTTCCGCGACCGCACCTACTGCGTGGCCATGTCGCCCGACTCGGTGCTGGCCGCCGCCGATCTGGGCGCCCGCATGGTGATCTTCAGCCAGCGGCCGTGGGAGCGAGCAGGTCGACGCCGTGGCCACCTACCGGCGCCGGTTCTCCGAGCGTACACGGTCGGGCGCCCGGCCCGCCGATGACGTGTGACTTCGTCTACTGCGATCCCGACGCCGGCCGGGCCGAGGACGATGGCGCACCAGCACATCGCCGGCTACCTGACGAGCGTGGTGGAGCACTACGAGCTGGTGAGCGACCACCTCAAGCGAGGCCAAGGGCTACGAGTCCTACGGCAGCGCGGTCGACGTCCTCGCGCGCCATCGGGCTCGAGGCGATGTGCGAGATGTACCTGGGCGTGCAGGCGTGGGGCACGCCCGACCAGATGCTCGAGCGCCTGCGGGCGCGTCAGGAGCTCATCGGCGACTACGAGCTGACGTGCTGCTTCCGCTTCGCCGGCCTCCCGTACGAGGACGCCGAGCGCAGCATGCGCACGTTCGCCGCGGAGGTCCTGCCTGCTCTCCGCTCGGCGCCCGCCCCGGTCTGACCGAGCAGGAGCGCGCCGGCGTGCCCCGTCGTGACCGGGCCCGGGCACTGGTCCTCGAGGCACCGCGCCGCCTCGTCCCCCGTGAGCTCGGGCTGCCGGCGGTGGGGGACGACGACGGGCTCCTCCGGGTCGAGGCGTGTGGCCTCTGCGGCACGGACCACGAGCAGTACACCGGCCCGCTGTTCCCGGGCTTCGCCTTCGTCCCGGGCCACGAGGTGGTGGGCACGGTCGAGGAGGCCGGGCCGACGGCGCTCGAGCGATGGGGGGTCCGGCTCGGGGATCGCGTCGCCGTGGAGGTGTTCCAGTCGTGCCGGACCTGTGCCCCCTGCCGACGGGGTGAGTACCGGCGCTGCGAGCGGCACGGCCTGGCGGACATGATCGGGTTCGTCCCGGTGGAGCGGCCCCCGGCGCTGTGGGGCGGGTACGGCACCCACCTCTACCTCGCCCCCGACGTCCTGCTCCTGCCGGTTCCCGACGGACTCGACCCGGTGCTGGCCACCCTCTTCAACCCGCTCGGTGCCGGCATCCGCTGGGGCCGGACGGTGCCCGGAACGGGGCCCGGCGACGTCGTGGCGGTGCTGGGGCCGGGGATCCGCGGCCTCTCGGCCGTGGTGGCGGCCCGGGAGGCCGGGGCCGGCTTCGTCCTCGTCACCGGGCACGGCGAGACGCGACCGGCCCCGCCTGGAGGCGGCGCTCCGCTTCGGGGCGGACGCGGCGGTCGACGTGCTCGCCGACGACCCCGTCGCCGTCCTGCGCCGCCGCGCCGGGAGCCTGGCCGACGTGGTGGTGGACGTGACCGCCAAGGCCCCCGCCGCCCTGGCACAGGCGGTGGCGCTGGCCCGGCCCGGCGCCACGGTGGTGCTGGCCGGGACGCGAGGGAGCGACGAGACCCCCGGCTTCTCGCCCGACGCGGTGGTGTACAAGGAGCTCCGGCTCGTGGGTGCCCTCGGCGTCGACGCCCCCGCCTACCGCGAGGCGCTCGCCGTGCTGTCCTCCGCCCGTCACCCGTTCGCCGACGTGAGCCGGCGCACCGTCGGGCTCGACGGAGTGGCCGACCTGCTCGTCGACCTCGCCGGCGAAGGCCCTGCTCCCCCGCCCCTTCACGGGGTGGTCGTCCCGGGATCGTGAGCGTCCGGTCGCCGTCGGGGTCGTAGCCTCCCGGCGTGGCCGACCCGCAGCCGAAGTCGCCGAAGGACGTCGTCCGCCGCTTCCTCGACCACGGGTCGACGGCCGACGGGTGGGACATGGACGTCATCCGGGAGTGCTTCGACGAGGGGTACCGGTCGCACACCTGGCAGGGTGACCTGGCGCACACGGGCGCACGGCAGGCCCGCTTCTTCGCCGGCCTGGAGTTCCTCGAGCGGCTCGAGAGCGTGCTGATCGCCGAGGGGGACCTGGTGGTCCACCGCAGCCGCAGCCGGGTCCGCCACGTCGGCGACGTGCTCGGGGTGCCGGCCACCGGGCGGGAGGTCGTCATCGACCACGTCGAGATGTGGCGGGTGGCCGACGGCCGGATCGCCGAGCACTGGGGCGGCCTCGGCGCCGGTGGGCAGCTCCACCGCGCGCTCACCACGCCGTAGCGTCGGACCCATGGACGTCTTCGAGGCGATGCGGACGACCCGGGCCATGCGCCGGCTCGACAACGGGCGTCCGGTCGGCCGACGAGGACATCTGGACGATCGTCGAGATGGCCACGAAGGCGGCGACCGGCGGCAACAGCCAGCCCGTCCGCTGGATCGTCGTCGAGGACGCGGAGAAGCGGCGCCGCCTGGGCGACATCTACCGCCGGTGCTGGGCCGAGATCGGCGCTCTCTACCGCCAGCGCACACCGGCGGAGGACACGCAGACGAACCGCATCCTGACGAGCGCCGACCACCTCGGCGAGCACATGGGGGAGGCGCCGGTCATCATCATCCCGGCCAGCAAGGGCGGCGATCCGGCGTCGGTGTACCCGGGCGTGCAGAACCTCTTCCTCGCGGCTCGGACCCTCGGACTCGGCACGACCCTGACGACGGTCCACAAGCTCGCGGAGGACGATGTGCGAGCCGTCCTCGACATCCCCGACGACGTGCAGACGTGGGCGATGATCCCCGTCGGCTACCCGACCGGGAGGTGGGGCGAACCGGCGCGGCGCCCCGTCGAGGAGACCACCTACTGGGACGGCTGGCGGGAGACCAGGGCTCGCTGAGCCGGAGCGCGCCCGGACCCGTCAACCGAGCCGGGTGACCGTCCCCGCCGTCCCGTCGATCTCGACCATCGTGCCCTGGACGAGGGCCTCGGTCGCCCGGGGCACGCTCACGACGGCGGGGATCCCGAGCTCCCGGGCGACGATCGCGGCGTGGCTCATGTTGGCCCCCACCTCCACCACCACGGCGCTGGCCACGAGGAACAGGGGCGTCCAGGCCGGATCGGTGATCGGGGCCACCAGGACGTCGCCGGGTTCGAGGGCCGAGGGGTCGCTCGGGTCCCGCACCACCCGGACGGGCCCCCTCGCCACGCCGGGGGACACGCCGATCCCCTGCAAGGACCGTTCGAGACCTGCGGGCGCCCCGCCCTCGGGACCGCCCCGTCGCGGCCAGGACGACGGGTCCGGGATCGTGCCCTCGAAGACGAACGGCGGCGGCCGGCTCTGGAGCAGCGCCCGCCGCTGGGCCCGCTCGGCGATGACGTCGGCGAAGGCGGCGGGCCCGGTCACGAACGCCGGCAGCTCGTCCCGGGTCACGAGGAAGCAGTCCCGTCGCTCCACCGGCCCGCCCCGAGCCTGGGCCCGGCGCACCAGCTCGAACAAGGCGCAGCCGCACCCCGTACAGCGCCTCGATGAGCGTTCCCTTGGCCAGCTCCCGCGCCGCGGCACCCTCGGCGATCGTCCGCATGGTGCGTCGCACGAGCGGTCGCACGGGACGGGCGACGGCCGATGCCACCTGCTCGACCGCGTCCCGGCGCTCCTCGGCGAGCCGCGCCTGTACCACGGCCGGATCGCTCGCCTCGGCCCGCCGCAGGCGCTCGATGGCGGCCAGCGGGATCTCGGGGTCCGTGCCCCACGTGTCCGACGCGAGCTCGTACTCGTCGGGCCCCCGGGCCCCGTAGCGCTCGAGGAAGGCATCGAAGGCGGCGCGGAGCTCCGTGGCCTCGTCGCCCGCCGCCCGGAGGCGTGCCGCGATCCCGGGGCCGCCGTCGAACAACGCGTCCACCGCCGGGTTCGCGGCGACCGCCCGCGCCAGCTTCCAGAGCTCGACCGCGGGTCCGGCGCTCTCGACGCCGCCCACGCCGGCCGCCGTCCTCGCCCGTGCCCCGCGGTCAGCTCTGGCGGCCAGCCGCTCCAGGACGGCCGAGGCGATGCCGCCGTACGAGGAGGCCAGCAGCAGGGACCGCATCAGCCCCGAGAGGAGCTCGGCGCCCTCGTCGACCGTGGCGAGGAGCTCCGCCTCCGTCGCCGTCGCCACCGGCGGCCGCCCGGCGAGCCACGCCTCCACCGCCCGCCGCTCGGGTCGGAGCCAGTCGAAGCTCGGCCCCCGGAGCGTGCGCACCACCAGCCGGGCCAGACGGGCGGTCGCCCTGGCGTTGCGGTCGCCGGGCTGGCGCCGGTAGGGGGGCGCATCGCTGGTGCCGAACATCTGGACGTCGATGTCCTCGGGCGCCATGCCGGGCGCCCGGGCCCCGAGCAGCCGGCTGATCGAGAGGTTGGCGTAGAGGTAGCCCCCGAAGCACCCGGTCAGCACCGCGCACCCCGGCTCGTCCAGGTCGCCCGGGACCACCGCCCCCATCTCCGTGCAGGCGCGGGCCTGTCCGGAGCTGATCGGGCCCTTGACGATGCTCCCGCACAGCGGGGTGATGACGTTGGGGTACACCTCGCCGGTGTTGCCCCGCGTGTAGATCGGGAACCGCCGACTGGGCCGGTCGTCCACCACCCACAGGAGCTCGGCGTCGGGCGTCATGCGGGCAGCGTCGCATGCGGGGACGGCGACCACCGCCTCCGCCCCGACGTCCCCTTCAGGACGGCCTGGGCTCCTTCGGCAGGCCGAGGAGCAGCTCGCCGATGATGGTGCGCTGCACCTGGCTGGTGCCGCCCGCGATGCGGCCACCGGGAGCGCCGAGCAGTCCGAGGCTGGCGTCGCCCTCGAGCATGCCGGAGGCGCCGGACTCGTCGGACCGGGCGACGGCGATGTCGAAGAACAGCTCGGTGATGCCGAGCTTGAGGAGGGACGCCGCGCTCGTCGCCCGCGACCCCTGGCGCCGGCCGAGCGCCTCGAGCGCCCGCCCGCGGGTGTAGAGCGAGACGTCCCGCAGGTCGCCGACCCGCCGGCCGAGCGAGATCACCGACGCGCCGATGTGGCCGCGCTCGTTGGTCAAGGTGCCCATGGCGACGCCCCACCCACCGTGCAGTGGGCCGAGCACCGCGTCCCCCGGCACCCGGACGTCCGTGAAGAACACCTCGTCGAACTCGGAGCCGCCGGTCATCTGCCGGATGGGTCGGACCTCGATGCCGGGCAGCTCCATGTCGAGGAGGAGGAACGAGATCCCCTTGTGCTTCGGGACCTCTGGATCGGTGCGGGCCAGGCAGATCCCGTAGTCGGCCACCCTGCCGTTCGAGCACCACACCTTCTGGCCGTTGAGCACGAGCTCGTCGCCGTCCCGGGTGGCCCGCGACGAGAGCCCGGCGAGATCGCTCCCCGCCCCCGGCTCGCTGAAGAGCTGGCACCACACCTGCTCGCCGCGGAGCGTCGCGTGCAGGTGGCGATCCTTCTGCTCGGCCGTGCCGTGGGCCAGCACCGTCTCGCCCATGAGGACCAGCGACACCATGTTGAGGAACGGCGGGACATCGGCCAGCGCCGCCTCCTCGAGCCACACGCCGGTGTGCTCCGGCGTGAGCCCCCTCCCGCCGTGCTCGACCGGCCAGTGGAAGCCGGTCATGCCGGCGTCGTACAACCGCCGCTGCCAGGCCCTGCTCTCGCCGACGAGCTCGGGCGGCACGATGGCGCCGTAGTTGCGCGGCGCGTGCCGTGCGTTGTCACGCAGCCACGCGCGTACGTCGAACCGGAACGTGTCGAGGTCCACGGGGCGGCCTACGACCGGACGCCGTCGCGGTCGCCCATGCGCCGACCGGCGACCGTGCTGTGCGGGGCCACGTCCTGCGCGACGAACGTGGACGCGCCGACGATGGCGCCGGCTCCGATCGAGACGTCGCCGACGACGACGGCGTTGGCGAAGATCACGGCGCCGTCGCCGACCGACGGGAAGGCGCGGGGCCGCTCCGAACGGGGGTTGGCGAGCCCGAGGGTCACACCCTGGTAGATGTGGACGCCCTCCCCGATCCGGACGCCGGCGCCGATCACGATGCCCACCGGGCGGTGCATCCGCAGGGCGGCGCCGATCTGGCTCCCCTCCACGATGTGGACGCCGTGCTTGTTCGCCAACCTCGCCCGCACGAGCCGGGAGAGGCGCACCCACCCCCGGTCGAGCAGCTCGTCGCTCAGCCGCAGGAGGACCGACGCCGACGTCGTCGGGTGGGTGAGGTAGGCGAAGAGGAACTGCCGAGTCGTCAACGAGCGGCCGATGTCGGCCTCGACCTGTGACCGCACCGTCCGCCAGAGCACGCGTCCGCCTCCGGCGCCTCAGCGACCGGCGAAGCGCGGCTCACGCTTCTCGAGGAAGGCGCTCACGCCTTCCCGGTGGTCGTCGGTGCGGAACAGCTCGGCCAGCGTGGCGGTGACCCACGAGCCCAGCTCCCGCCAATCGGGGTCGAGGGCCCGCCGCAGGCCGGCCTTCATGCGCTGGACGGCCAGCGGGGGGTTGGCGGCGATGGTCGCGGCCAGCTCCCGCGCGGTGGGGAGCAGCTCGTCGTGGGGCACCACCCGCGAGACCAGGCCGATGGCCGCCGCCTCGGCGGCGTCGACCAGCCGGCCGGTGAACAGCAGCTCCGCGGCGCGCTCCCGTCCCACCGCCTGCGCCAGCCGGCCGAGACCGGGGGCGTCGCAGCACAGACCACGCTTCACGAACAGCTCGCCGAAGCGAGCCCGTTCGGAGGCGACCCGGATGTCGGCCATGAGCGCCAGCTCCATCCCCCAGCCCACGGCGGCGCCGTTGACGGCGGCGATGACGGGGACGTCGGTGTGGAGGAGGGCGTCGGCCGCCGGTGTCAGGCGGGGCGTGGTCTGGAGGCGCTCGGCCGTCGCCGCACCGGCGGACGCCATCACCTGCTTGACGTCGTCGCCGGAGCAGAACGCCGGGTCGGCGCCCGTGATGACCAGGCAGCGCGCGGTCGTGGTGCGGACGACCCCCTCCAGCTCGGCATACGTGGTGAAGGTGAGGGCGTTGCGGGCCTCCGGCCGGTCGAGCGTGACGACGCCGACGCCGTCGGCCTCCTCGTACCGCAGCTCGGTGGGCTCCCCCGGCCCGGTCCCGGGCAGTCCGACGTCCGTCATGGCCCCTCCGGCGTGCGACGTGGTGCCTCGGAAGGTAGCGCGCCGGCGACCGTGCCAGGATGGGCACGCCGAGCCCGGAGGGGGGCGACATGCCGAACATCGCCGGTCCGCACCACGTTGCGTTCACCGTCACGGATGCGGAGCGCAGCGCCGCCTGGTACCAGGACCTGCTGGGCTTGCAGCTGCTCTTCCAGGTCGACGAGGACGACGTGAAGATGCGGGTGATGGCCCACCCTGCGTCGGAGTGGGTCATGGGCGTGCGGGAGTACCCGAACCAGCCCGACGGCCCGTTCGACGAGCACCGGACCGGGCTCGACCACCTCGCCTTCACCGTCACCAGCCGGCCCGAGCTGGACGCCTGGCAGCAGGAGCTCGAACGGCGGGGCATCACCTACTCCCCCATCCGGGAGACCCCCATCGGCACGGTGATCACGTTCCGGGATCCCGACAACGTCCAACTGGAGCTCTGGCTGCCCCTCGGCTCCTGACCGGTCAGCCCAGCGCCGCCCGCATGCGCTCGAGCTCGCCGGGGATGTCCGGGCCGGCGGGCTGGTAGGCGAGCTCGGTCACCCCGGCGGCGGCCAGGCCGTCGAGGCGCTCGCGGAGCTGGGCCGCGGTGCCGGTGAAGGTGAGGGACGGGATCAGCGATGCCCCCTCGAGCACGGCGGGTCGGTCCCGATCGGTGACCAACACCAGGTGGCCGTCGTGGATGGCGAGGTGCCGTCGCTCGGGGGCCACCTCCTCCACCGCCTCCCGCCACGTGCGGCCTCCGGGGAAGGCGTCCACCGCGTCGGCACCCCCTCGCTCGTACATGGCGTGGTAGGCCACCGCCAGCGCCGGTCCCGCCGTGGCCACCACCCGCTCGCTGGTCGGTGCCTCCCCCTCGTCGAGGACGGTGCCGAAGGCGAGGAGGGCCCGCCACGCCGGGCCGCCCCCGCCGGCGGCGGGGATGCCGGCGCTGAAGAGCCCGTCCCCCAGCTCCTCGGCCACGGCCATGCCCTTGGGGCCGTCCGCCCCGATGAGGATCGGGACCTCGACGGGGCGGGCGGCGGCGAAGCCGTCCGGCTGGAGCATGCGCACGACGGCGCCGTCCCACTGCGCCTCGTCCCCCCGGAGCAGCGCCCGCAGCACGGCGACGTAGGTGCGCACGTCGGCCCACCGCATGGCCCGTTGCCCGAGCGTGTAGCGCCCGGTGAACCCGGCGCCGACGGCCGCCACCACCCGGCCGGGGGCGAGGGCCGCCAGCGAGGCGATGGCGGCGGCGTTGACCATCGGGTGGCGCAGGGAGGGCACGAGCACGGCCGGCCCCAGCCCGATCGTCGAGGTCCGCTCGGCGGCGAGGCCCAGGACCATCCAGACGTCCGGGTAGAGCGCCGGCGAGTCGTAGCACCACGCCCGGCGGTAGCCGAGCTGCTCGGCGATGCGCACGTGTCCGGGGGTGTCGAGCGACGTGGCGAACGCACAGGAGATGTCCACCGCGCGGACACTACGTCCCGCTCCCGCCCACCACCGGAGGTGGTCTAGCGGTCGGTGGCGTCGAGCAGCTTCAGCGCCCGCTTGGGCGCCATGTGGCGGTAGCTGTCCTCGACGAGCTCGGCGATCTCGGACCAGTCGATCGCCGGGACGTCGAGGTAGACGGCGAGCCAGCCCTTGCCGCCGACGTACGGCGGGATGAAGAACCGGTCGGCGTCCGAGGCGACGAGCACCTGCTGTTCGCCGGTCGCGGGCTTGAACCACAGGCTCGGGCGGCCGCCGTCGTAGTTGCCCTTCTGCGCGGCGAACCCCTTGTTGTTCACCGTCCAGTTCGGATCCCCGAAGCTGACCCGTTCTGCGGTCTCGGGGAACGAGAGGCAGATCTCCCGGAGCCGGGCCAGCCGATCCGGCGACAGGGTCGACGGGTTCACGTCAGCAGTGTCCCACGGCCCGCGTCGTCCTCGCTCTGGCCCCGCCGCCGCCGCCGACCCCCGTTCTGGTCACTTCACCCGGCATACGAGGGACAACTGCCCAGAACGGGCGGAGCGAGGGCGGGCTACCCGATCCACTCGAGGGCGACGCCGTGCGGGTGCACGTGCGCCAGCGGACGTTGCGACTCGATGCCGCCCGGCCCGAACGTCGTGAGCCCCATGAGCGACGGGCCCGCCGTGAACGTCGTCGTCGGCGGGCTCGCCGGCTCGATGGCGGGCACGATGTTGCGGTTCTCGAGGCTCAGCCACGCGATCGTGCGGGTGGAGCCGGCGCGGGCGAGCGCCTCGACGAAGCCCGTGCGCTGCCCCGCATCCAGGTAGCCGAGGGCCCACGACGTGACGACGCACACGGGGCCCTCGCCCTCGAGACCGGCGAGAAGCGGCCCGAGGTCCGTCACGAGGTCACCGGGGCGGACGTCGGGAGGGGACGACGCGGTGATCTCGATCGCGGCGCGGGTCCGGTCCAGCCGGCCGGTGTCGGGCCAGGTGCACGCCAACAGCCATCGCGCGGCGACCGGATCGGTGAGGTCGACCGGGGCTCGGTCGAGGCCGACACGGACAGGCACGGCGACGTACCGGAGCGACGGGGGCGCCGTCCCGCGCACGGCGCAGGCGCAGACGACGGGCGAGCTCGGATCGCCCCACACGCCGATGTCGCCCAGCTCGAGCCGGTACCGGTCGTAGCGGAGGTTCAGCCCCGCGCTTGCGCCGGCGTCGACGAGCGCCTCGGGCTCCCCCACCGCGGCGGTCGCCGCCGCGAGCCCCAGCGCCAGCGGCGACGCCCGGCCGCACTCGTTCGTCTGGATGAACCGGTCCTGCAGCACGACCTGCACGTGGTCGCGATGGTCGAGGACGGCGGCTCGGAAGGCCGGCGGCGCCGCGTCGACGGGTCCATCACCTCGGTACACCGCCGCGAGCTCGGGGAGATCGCCGGCGAGCACCAGGTCGTGCACGGCCGCCAGCAGCAGCAACGGGTACTGGCTCGCGTCCGGGGCGGATGCCACCAGCGCGAGCAGGTCCTCGTCGGCCGCGGCCGCCTCGACGATGGCCGTGTAGAGCGGCGAGTACCCCGACGCCTCCTCGGCGACGAACCACCGCCAGAGCTCGGCCAGTGCGTCGTGGGAGCCGATGCGCCGCATCCTGCCAGCTCCCGATCCGGCCCGACTCGCTCGACGCCCGAGGATCGCCGCTTGGCTGGTACGGCGCGTACCGATACGGTGCGTACCATGACGAGGCGAGCGCGCTCCGGGGCCGGGCGCAACAGGCGGCGGTCGAACCTCCGGATCGACGACCACCGCACGCAGCGCCGCGACCAGTTGCTGGACGCGGCCACCGAGGTGGTCCGGCGGCTCGGCCCGGAGACGACGATGGAGGCGGTCGCCGCCGAGGTCGGCGTGGCCAAGCCGGTGCTCTACCGGTACTTCGGCGACCGGTCAGGCCTGTTCGACGCCCTCGCCGCCCGCTTCGCGGTGACCCTGGAGCAGACGTTGGCGCAGGCCCTGGAATCGGGGCTGCCGCCCCGGCAGCAGATCGAGTCGGCCATCGACGCCTACGTCGGCGTGCTCGAGTCCGACCCGCAGGTCTACCGGTTCGCCACGACGAGGATGCGATCCGGGGCGTCCGCCCCGGGCGGCGCCCTGGACGATGCCACCACCATGCTCGCCCGGGCACTCGGTGAGGCGCTGCGTCGCGCCGGGCGCGACTCGGGACCGGCCGAGGTGTGGGCGGCGGGGATCATCGGGATGGTCCACGTCGCCGCCGATCGCTGGCTCCTGCACCCGGTCATGACCCGGGCCGCGCTGGTCCAGCACCTGTCCGAGCTGCTCTGCTCCGGCCTCGAGGCGGCGACCGCTCCCCCGATGCCATCGAGCCCACCCCTCCTGATGGCGCCACGCGCCCTGGACGCGGGGCACCGCCACGGGATGAGCGGGACGGAGGCCGCCCGATGATCGCCACCCTGGTCGCGAACGGATCGGTGCTCGCCGCCCAAGTGGTCCGGGCCGACGGACCGCGCGGGAGCGCGCTGGCCGACTGGGAGCCGCTGTGGGCCTTCCTCGGCGTCTTCATGGTGCTGCTGGCGGCGCTGTACCTGACGGGGCGACGGACGGAGCAGCCCCGGCTGCTCGCGCGTCCCGGCGATGCTCGAGAGGATCACCGGCGTCCCGGCGTGGGCGGCCGGCACGCTCCTCTTCTCCGTCTACGGGCTGGCCGTCGCCGGGTACGGCTTCTATACCGACGTCGCCTGGCACGTCGCCCTCGGCCGCGACGACGACCTGTTCACCGCACCCCACACCGCCATCCTCACGGGTCTCGTCATGATCGCGGTGAGCCCGCTCGCCGGGATCGCCGTGGCGACCGCCCAGCGCCGGCCCACGGAGCTTCGACTGGCCGGCCTCCACGTGCCGTGGTCGCTGGTGCCGCTCGCCGTCCTCGGTGTGGCCGCAGTCGCTGGCTTCCCCGTCGACGAGCTCTGGCACCAGCAGTACGGCGTCGACGTCACGATGTGGAGCCCGCCGCACCTCGTGATGATCCTGGCGGCGTCGTTCAGCGGGCTCGCGTCGTGGCTCGTGCTGGCCGACGCCGGCGTCGGGCCCACGGACGGGCGCTGGGGACGTGGGCTGCACGTCGTCACCGCCGCGCTGACCTTGCAGGGCCTGTCGAGCGTGCAGGGCGAGTTCAGCTACGGCGTGCCGCAGTGGCAGCACCTGTACCACCCCGTGCTCGCCTGTCTGGCCGCTGGCGTCGCCCTCGTGCTCATCCGCATCGTCCACGGACGGGGCTGGGCGCTCGGCATCGCCACGGGCGTCTTCCTGTTCCAGATGACCGACATCCTCGGCGGAGGTGAGCCCATCGATACCCGTGCCGGGGCGACCTACGTGGGCTCGGCACTGGTGGTCGAAGCGGTGGCGTGGGTGCTCGGCACCGACCGGCGGCTCCGGTTCGCAACCGTGTCGGGCGTCGGCATCGGGACGATCGGCCTCGCCACCGAGTGGTGGTGGAACCAGGGCGCCCACCAGCCCTGGACGACCTCGCTCCTGCCCGAAGCGGTCCTCGTCGGCGTCCTGGCGGCGTCGTCCGGGGCGGTCATCGGAGCTGCGATCGCGTGTGCGATCGCCGAGCCACGGAGACCGGCCGGGATCCCTTCCGCAGTCGTCGCTCTGGCCCTGGTCGGCGTGCTCGCCTCGCTCGCCATCCCTGCGCCGCGGCCCACCGGCGACGTCACGGCGGCGATCACCCTCGAGTGGGTCGACGACGATCGGGCCGTCGTCGGCGCCACCCTCGAGCCCGCCGATGCCGCCGACGACGCACGGTGGTTCACCGTTGGGAGCTGGCAGTGGGGCGGGAGGACCGTGTTGCCGATGCGCGAGGTGGCGCCCGGTCGGTACACGTCCGAGGAGCCCGTACTCCTCACCGGACGGGCGAAGAGCCTCCTCCGGCTCCACCGGGGGGCGGAGATGATGGCCGTCCCGATCCGGCTGCCGGCCGATCCCGAGTACGACCTCGACGAGGTGCCGGCCCGGGACCGCACGGCGGCGTTCGAGCCCGAGCGGCGCTACCTGCAGCGGGAGGCCGACGCCGCCGACGGGCCCTTCGCCCTCGGTGTCTACGCCCTCGTCGCGATCCTCGTCTGCGCCTGGATCGCCACCTTCAGCCTCGCGGTGTCACGGGTCAGCCGGCGAGCGATCGCCGAACCGAGCCCCCGTGGCCAGGGGGCACGGCTCTCCACGTCCGACGCGTGAGCCTGGCCAGTCTCTTCCGTTCGCCACCGGCGGAATCGTGGGTGGATGGACGAGGGTGGGGGTGGTGGGCGACGGGCGACTCCTCGAGCAGGCCAGGGGCACCTCGTCACGCGCTCCATGGCCTCGGATCGTGCGGCAACAGCGACCAGCTGATCAGGTCGGGTCGCTGGCCCTTGAACGGCTCGTAGGAGCGCAGGACCCCCTCACGGGTGAACCCGAGCCGCTCGGCGAGCCGGTTGGACGGCTCGTTCCCGGGGTGGATCAAGAGGAACAACCGCTCCACGCCCTCGTCGAACGCCCAGTCCGCGAGCAGGCCCAGTGCCCGCCACGCGGTGCGGCGCCGCCGAGCGCCGGGCGATACCCAGTAGTAGGCCTCCGCGCTGCGGTGGTGCTCGTTCACCGCCATCCCGACCTGGCCGAGCACGCGGTCGCTGACAGCATCGGCGATGGCGAACCTGGGGTGCCCCTGCGGCCACCACACGTTCCCTCGCTCGATCCACGCCACGGCGTCGGCCTCGGTCAGTCCCTCCTCCATGAACGTGAACCGGACGATGTCGGGGTCGGTGCACGCCGAGACGACGTCGACGGCGTCGTCGACGCGGAACTGGCGGAGCACCACCGGGCCGGTGTGCAGCGGCGGATCGGGCGGACTCCACGGCACCGGACCCAGTCTCGCGACCTCAGCGGTAGGGCGTGAGGTCGGCCCGGGGGTAGCGCGCCTGGGTGTCGGCCAGGGTCTGCTCGTCCCAGTACGGGTCGCCCGGAGCCGGGAACCCGAACACCGACCGCTCCCGGGGCGTCGCCCGCTCGATGAGCTCGCCCCAGTCGGGGCTGAGCGAGCGCTCGGCCCAGGCGACCCTGCCCGTCCAGCGCGGTGCCCAGACGTCGTAGTCGGCGTGGAGGATGAACCGGGCTGATCGCTCGGCGGGCATGCGCGATCCACGGTGCACGGTGTCGGTCCGGAAGGAGTACAGGGTCCCCGCCGACCCGGTCACCGAGATCTCCTCGTCGGCGAAGGCGCCGGCCGGGAGGTAGTTCGTGACGTAGTCGTTCGCCGATCCTTCGAGCGTGTCCGGCCAGTACGGGACGCTCTCCCCGACGGACAGCGGGACGAGCTTGGTGGGGCCGTCCTCCTCGCCGACGTCCGAGAGGAGGATCCAGCTCATCATCTGCGTGGCCGGGTCGGACCGCTTGGGGACGACGAGGCTGTGGTTGCCGAGGTCGCGGTGGTGGCTCTGCTCGTACTCGGCGGCGCCGGCGTACTTGGCCCACAGCTCTGCCTCGTAGAGACGCAGGTCGGCCGAGCCCAGGAAGCGCTCCGCCAGGTCGAGGAGATCGCGATGGAAGGCCAGGCGGTTCAGGTCCCACGATCGCCACGGGAGCCTGATGATGCCGTCCCATTGGCTCGTTGCCAGCCAGCGGTGCGCAGCCGGGTCGGCGAAGTACTCCTCGGGCCGGGGGTAGTGCAGCCAGAGGGCTTCCTGGGCGGCCGCCAGCTCGTCGGCCTCGAGGAAGCCCTCGAAGACCAGGTAGCCCTGCTCCCGCAGTTCCTCCACGCAACGGTCGGGCACCCGCATCGACGCCAGAAGCTAACGGGGGCCCACCGCCCTCAGGGGCGGCGTTCCCGACGCCCCGTCCTCACCGCCGCCGATCTCAGAGGCGCCGCATCTCCGCGCCGTGGGCGGTGAGGGCCCAGATCACGAGCACGTTGATCGTCACGACGGTGATCGCCCAGATCGGGTACGCCGGGATGAAGAAGAAGTTGGCGATGAGGCTGACGGTGGCGGCGATGACGCCGACCGTGCGGGCCAGCACGTTGCCGCTGAACACCCCCACACCACTGGCCAGCACCACGAGCCCGACGAGCAGGTGGACCCAGCCCCAGTTGGAGATGTCGACCAGCAGCGAGCCGCTGTTCGTCCACACCGCCCAGTCGTCGTTGATGACGGCGATGAGCCCGTAGATGGCGTTGAGGGTGCCGCTGATGACCATCATGACGCCGGCGAACGCGATCCAGCCCGTCCAGCCGGTGCGCCCTCCGTCCTCAGTCGTGTACTCGGGGGTTTGGTACGTCGCTCCTGCCATCGCCTTCACCTTCCGGGTGGGTGTGTGTGCGTGCAGGCGCCTTCGGCGCCCGGTCGGGTCCCATGGTGCGGCGCGCGGACCCGTGCGTCATCATGCCCGTGGGGTGATCCGCGCCACGCGATGGGCCGTCGTTTCCCTTTTGGGCAGGCAGATGCCGGACTGACCGGGATCGCACTCCGTGTCCCCAACGGGCGCCCCACCTCTGGTGAGCCAGGAAGGGCCGCGGAGCGTTGGGAGGTCATCGACACCGGACGAGCCCCCGACAGCCCCGCCTGGTCGGCGTTCGCTCTCACCGCTTCGAGTGCTGTCCACGACAGCACGGCTCGTCTCCGCCGACGACACGCGTCAGGGGACTCGAGCTCTGCGCCCTCGCCACCTCGAGCGACCAGCCGCTTGCCGTCGTTCGAGAGCCGTGGAAGGGTCCCCGGGGGACCGGCCGCCCCGGCTGGCCGCCAGGGGGTGGGTCATGCAGGGCCCTTGCCGGATCATCGCCGCAGTGGTGCTCGTGGCAGCACCACTCGCCGCGGTCGCCACCAGCGCGGCGGACGCCCAGACCTCTGCCGACGTCGTCGTCCTCCAGACCACCCTCACCGGGCTGCGTGAGGTGGCGCCGGACGGAGGCCTCGGCGCCGGGGCTCCGGACGGCGTCGGCGCCGCGACCCTCGAGGTCTCTGCCACCTCGCTCTGCGCCCGACTGCATGTCACGGGCATCGAGCTGCCCGCCGCCGCCGCCCACGTCCACCGCGGCCCGGTGGGGGTCAATGGCGACGTGGTCGTGCCGTTGACCCCGCCGGGCGACGACGGCCGGTCAGACAGCTGCGTCGACGTCGAGCCAGCGCTCCTCGAGGAGCTCGCCGATGCGCCGGCGGGCTTCTACGTCAACGTCCACACCGCCGCGTTCCCAGCGGGCGCGGTGCGTGGCCAGCTGCAGGCGGCCGCCGGCGAGGGCGCGCTCCTCACGTCCCGGCTGAGCGGGGCGGAGGAGGTCGGCCCCGCTGGCGAGCTGGACGTCGGTGACCGAGACGGCTCCGGGGTCGCCACGTTGGCGTTTCGACAGCTGCCCGGCGGGTGTGCTTCGAGCTGTGGGTCCACGACGTCGAGGTCCCCGCCGTGGCCGCCCACATCCACGCCGCGCCACCGGGGGTCAACGGCTCGGTGGTGGTGCCCCTCAGCGCGCCGGACGGTGCCGGCCAGGTGGCAGGCTGCGTCCGGGACCTCGATGCGTCCCTGGTGCACGACCTCACGACCCACCCGGGGTCGTACTACGTGAACGTCCACACCACCGCGTTCCCGGAGGGTGCGGTCCGTGGCCAGTTGGCGCCCGCATCGTCGGACGCAGCGAGCGCCGACGGCGCCCTCGACCGGGCGCTGGCTGCGTTCGTGGAGGCCGAGGGGGCAGCGCCAGGGATCGCAGTGGTCGTGCAACGCGGCGACAGCGAGGCGGTGCTGCACACCGCCGGCGTGGCCGACCGCACCACCGGTGCCCCGATCGGCATCGACGACCACATGCGCCTCGCCAGCGTCGCCAAGGCCTTCAGCGGAGCGGCGGCTCTCTCCGTCGTCGCGGACGGATCGCTCGCCCTCACCGACACGCTCGAGGACCGGGTGCCCGGCCTGCCCGAGGCCTGGGGGGAGGTGACCCTGGCCCAGCTCCTCGGCCACACGAGCGGCATCCCCGACTTCAGCCGGTCCGACGCCTTCGTGGACGCCTTCACGGCGTCGCTCCTGGAGGCCCCGCCACCTGAGGTCCTGCTGTCGTACGTCGCCGACCAGCCGCTGCTGTTCGAACCCGGGTCGGCATACCACTACTCCAACTCGGACAACATCGCCGTGGGCCTCATGGTGGAGGCGGCCACCGGAAGGACGTACGAGGAGGAGCTCCAGGAGCGGGTCTTCGGGCCGCTCGGCCTGTCGGGAACCACCCTGCCGGGCGGCGCCACGCTCCCGGCGCCCTTCGTGCACGGGTACGACGCCGTCGACGGTGAGGACGTGAGCGAGCTCTTCGCCGCCGGATGGACCTGGGCGTCGGGCGGCATCGTGGCCTCCCCGGCCGACGCCAACCGGTTCGTGCGGGCATACGCCGCCGGCGCGACGACCGATGCAGCAACCAGGGCGGCGCAACTCGCCTTCATCGACGGTGGGTCCGAGCCGCCCGGGCCCGGGCGGAACTCCGCCGGGCTGGCGATCTTCCGCTACGAGACCCGGTGCGGCACGGTCTACGGGCACACGGGCAACACCCCTGGCTACACGCAGTTCATCGCCGCCACCGCCGACGGCTCCCGCTCGGCGACGGTCGGCATCAACGCCCAGATCACCCCCAGCCAGGACCTCGTCCGCTTCCAACAGCTCCGGGGGGTCTTCGGCCTGGCCGTGTGCGCCGCGCTCGCCGCCGAGCTCCCCGCCTCATCCAACGTCCAGGGGAGGACGTGACGAACCCTGCGGGAGGCCGCCTCCCCGATCGCCAGCGCCGTCGAGTCGATCCGGCGGGGTGACGACTGGGTCGCCGCGCGGCGTACGCGGTGAGAGCTACTTGGTGGCCAGTCCTGCTGAAGGCGCTCGCTGCGGACCGGATGTCGAGCCGTCAGGCCGGGTCCGCCCGCCCGGAGCACGTCTCCCGGTAGGCCCTGTCCCCGAAGGCGTCGCGCCACTCGTCCCGGGTGAGGTTGCGGCCGGCCACAGTGCAGGCGTGCCGCACCCAGGCGTCGGCATCCGTGTCGAAGCTGACCACGGCGCCGTCCTTGTAGGCCACCTGGACGGTGTGGCCGTCGGGTGAGAACCCGAGGCCGGCCGCCAGGTTCGCGGCGCCTGGGCGGAACCGCGCCCGGGGGGTCCCGGTCTCGGCATCGGCCAGCACCAGCTGGCCGTCGAAGCCGAGGCTGGCCAGGGTGGCGCCGTCGGGGGAGAACGCCACCCAGGAGATGGGCCCGGCGTGCACCGGGTCGTGCGGCCCCGTCCACGTCCCCCGCTCGACGTCGACGACCGCCAGCCGCCCGTCGAAGCCGCCAGCCGCGTACCGGCGGCCGTCGGCGCTGAAGGCGGTCCGCGGGATGGCGACGGGGACGTGGACCCGGCGGCGGACCGAGCGCCGGTCGAGGTCGGCGATGACGATGTCGGCCCCGCCGTCCGGCCCCGGACCGGGGGTCACGGCCGCCGCGAGCCCGTCCGGCGCGGTCCGCACCGCGTGGGGCTCGATCCCGACCTCGGTGCTGTCGCGTTCCTCGAGCGTGCGACCGTCGAGTCGGGTGACCGTCCCGTCGGCGTCGGCGACCACGACGGCGGTGCCGTCCGGGGTGAACGCCACGGCCCCGAGGTTCTCCTCCCCCCGCCCCGGCGCGGCGCCGAGCCGGCGGCCGTCCGAGGTGGCCCACAGGGTCGTCGCCCCGTCGAACCCCACCGTCACGAGCCGCTCCCCGTCCGGCGAGTACGCGCCCCACGCGACGGTGTCCGGCGCCACCGCGAGCGGCCGCGCCGCGTCCGCTCTCGAGATCGATGACCCGCACGCCCTCGGCGAAGAGGGCCACGCCGTCGCCCGCCGGGCTGACCAGTACGACGTTGCTCGCCGGTTCGGAGAGCGAAGGCTCGGCCAGCTGGCGGCGGAGGCCCCGGCTACCCCGGAGATCCCAGGCGATCAACGACCGATCGGACGAGGCCGAGTAGACGCTCGTCCCGTCGGGGCTGAAGGCCACCCCTTCCACCGCGCCGGCGTGGCCTTCCAGCCGGTCGATCCGCTGGCCCGTGGTCCCGTCCCAGAGCACGACGGCCTCGTCGTTGCTGGCGGTGGCGAGGACCCGCCCATCGGGACTGAATGCAGCGGCCGTGACCAGCTGGTCGTGTCCGTCCAGTTCGACGAGGCGCTCCCCCGTTGCCGTGTCGTGGAGCGTCACCGTGTTGGCGGCCCCGATGGCGATCCGTCGCCCGTCCGGGCTGAGAGCCATCGCACCGGCCCCCTCGAAGGTCCGCACCTCCTGGCCGGTGGCGATGTCGAACGCCACCGTGGGCCCGGCGCCCCCGGCGTACAGCCGGGTGCCGTCGGGCGAGAAGTGCACCCAACCGGGCGGCCCGTGATCGGGGCTCCGCCTCAGGTCCACACCGAGGTCGGGCACGGTCAGGCGGAGCAGCGGTTCGTCGGGACGGTCGACCCGCCAGACGGCGACGTTCCCGGTCGAGGCGCCCCAGGCGAACGGCGGCACGGCGGCGATCAGCGCCCCGTCGGGTGAGTAGGCGATGTCCGCCGCAGGAAGCCCGAGACCGGCGTAGGTCGTACCGGTCGGCCGCAGGTCACGGGCGTCGAGGACGTCGATGCCGTAGCCGCGGCACTCCTCGGGGTCGTACCAGCAACTGGTGTCGAACCTGGAGACGGCGATCCGGCGGCCGTCGGGGCTGAAGGCCGGCGTGCGGAAGCTCGTCTCCTCCTCGCCGACCGACGCCAGCGCCTGGCGCGACGCCACGTCGTAGAGGGTCACGTCGTCCCAGTGGTCGACCACCGCGACGCGCTCCGCACCGGGTGCGGCCGTCACGTTGAGCAGGCGCGGCCCGGGCCCGGCGATGATGGCCGCCGCCCGAGGGCTCCGCTCGATGGTGGCGAGCAGGCTCGCCCTGGTCTCCGGGCTGTCCCAGAGATCCACGGCCTCGACGGCCAGCAGCAGGGCCCGGTCCTGCCCCCGCTCGACGAGCGCCTGTGCCGCGATCCGCCGCGCCTCCGCGACCTGCGCCTCGTCGTCAGCCCGCTCGCGCTGGTCGACCGCGACCAGCGACGCCACCCCGGCGACCAGGGCGAGGGCGGCGACCCCCGCGACGAGGCGGCGGAGGCGGCGGACGGTGCGGCGCTCGCGCCGGACCTGGTCCTGGGCCGCCTGCAGGTCGGCCGTCTCGAGCGCCGACGACTCGTCCAGGAAGGACCGCTCGACCTCGGTGAGCTCGGGCGTCGACCGATCCCGCCACTCGAGCGCGCTCACGAGGCGTGCGCCCCGGTAGAGCTCGCTCGCCGGCCGACCCATCGAGGCCCAGCTGTCGGCGGCCGCCGTGAGGTGCGCGAGGCTCCGCACGCCCTCGACATCGTCGTCGAGCCAGGCCCGGAGCCGGGGCCACGCCCGTACCAGCGCCTCGTGGGCGACCTCCACGACGCCGTCGTCGCTGGTGAGGAGTCGGGCACCGACGAGGCGCTCGACGAGCTCGTCGTGCTCGGGGTCGGCGGCGAGGAGGCGCCTCGGCACCTTCGACCGGACGGGCTCCCCCCCTTCCGTCGGGGTCACGAGCCGGAGCATCAGGTCGCGCAGACGCCGCTGCTGGTCGACGCCAACATCGCCGTACACCGCTTCGGCCGACCGCGCCACGGCGCCGCGGATGCCCCCGGTGACCCGGTAGGCCTCGACGGTGAGCGTGCGCCCCTCCCGCCGGGTCCAGGTCTCCCGCAGCGCGTGCGACATCAGCGGGAGGGCCCCCGGCTCCCCCTGGACGTCGCGGACCACCAGGTCGACGAGCCCGGGTTCGAGGAGGAGGGCAGCGCGGCGGGCCGGGCGCTCGATGGCGGCGCGCAGCTCGGCCTCCTGCAGCGGGCCCAGGAGGTAGAGCCCGCGCTCGACGAGTCGGGCGAACCCGGCGTGTGCCGTCAGGTCCCCCAGCCGGTCGGCGCGGATGGCGATCACGAGCGGCCCCCGTTCCGCCTGCCCCGCCAGGGTGGAGAGGAACGCCTGCCGTTCGGCGACGTCGGTGCTCGGGGTGAGCACCTCTTCGCACTGGTCCACGACGAGCACCGGCGTGGGTCCTGGCCCCTGCACGGCGGTGAGGACGTCGGCAGGATGGGCGCCGCTGGGCGTCACGACGACGACGCGCCGTCCCTGCCGCCGCAGCGCAGCGGCGAGCCCGGCCCGTACGAACGAGGACTTGCCCGACCCCGAGGGGCCCACGACGGCCAGGACCCCGTCCCCCGTCAGCCGCTGCAGGCAGGCGGACAGCTCCTCCTCGCGGCCGAAGTAGAGGTCGGCGTCGCCGATGTCGTACGCGAGGAGGCCAGGCCACGGACAGGTCGAGCTGGGCTCGGGCATCGCGTCGGGCGGCGCCAGCGAGCCGTCCTGGCGCAGGATCGCCTGCTCCAGGGCGAGGAGCTCAGGTCCCGGATCGAGTCCCAGCTCACGGACGAGGACGGCGCGCGCCTCGTGGATCGTCCGCAGGGCCTGGCCCTGCTGCCCCGCCTGGTACTGGGCCAGGGCGAGGAGCTGCCAGCGGCGCTCCCGGGTGGGGGCCTCCTCGACGCGAGCCCGGGCGGTGGCCACCACGTCTCGATGGAGACCGGCACGGAGCGCGGCGTCGACGTGCTCCTCCTCGGCCCCCAGGCGGAGCTCCGTCAGGCGCTGCGCCTCGATCCGCCCGGGGTCCCAGTCCTCCAGCTCGCTGAGCGCCGGGCCCCGCCACAGGGCCAGTGCCTCGTCCAGCACGTGCGCCGCCCGCTCCGGCTCCCCGACGGCGGCGAGCTCGCGGCCCCGCTGCACCAGGCGCTCGAAACGCCTGGCATCGATCGCCTCGAACGGCACGGCGAGCCGATAGCCACCCCGGCCCGTCTCGATGGCGTCCTGACCGAGGGCCCGGCGGAGCCGCACGATGCACCCCTGCACGACCTTGTTCCAGGAGGGGGGCGGCTCGTCACCCCAGAGCGCCTCGGCGAGGCGGTCGGCACCGACCTGCTCGCCCGGACGCACGGCGAGCGCCTCGAGCACCACCCGGTCCCTCGGCCCGAGCGAGCCCTGGAGCGGCTCCACCCGGAGCGGGCCCAGGACCGTGATCTGCACGGCAGGGAGTGTCCAGCAGGGCCTGATACCTGTCAACGACGGTGATACCGCACTGATACCGGAGCACGACCGGTCCGGTACCGGGCGGTGCGAGACCGGTGGCATGCGCAACCACCAGCACGTCCAGTCCCGATCCTCCCGCCGCACCGTCGCCGCTGCCGCTCTCCTCGTGGGCGGCGTCCTCGGCACCGCCGTCGGCGTGTCGGCCCTGACACCGGGCGGTGACACGCCGTCCCCATCGCCTGCGGCCGCGGTTCCTGCACCGCCCGAGCCGGCTCCGAGCCGGCGCTTCACCTCGGCCGATGCCGCCGAGCACCAGGCTCAGGCCGCAGCTCGCGCCCGACTCGAGGTGTGCGCGGCAACGCCCATCTCGGCCGACGGGTTCGAGCACTGCATCGAGAGCGGCCACTGAGGAGGCGTCGCACGGTGCCCGGTCCCGGGCCGGCGCACTGCGTCCCGGACGACCCGAAGGTGGAAGGGGATCCCAGGGCCTGAGCGGTGCCGAGGCCCTGCGCGAGGATCCGTGCAGAGCCGCGCTGCGTGCCCTCCTCAGGCCCGCGCGACCTCAGGAACCGGCGCACCTCGTCGTTGAACCGGTCCGATGCTTCGATGTTGCTGACGTGACCGACTCCTTCGAGGACGACGAGCGTCGATCCAGGAATGGCCTCGTGCAGTGCCTCCCCGGCGGTCAGCGGTGACCGCACGTCGGCGTCTCCGTGGAGGACCAGCGTGGGCACGGTGATCGTTGGGAGCGTCGTGCGCAGGTCAGTGGTGGCGAACGATCGAGCGAGGTCGGCCAGGGCATCCGGGTGGTAGCTCGACGAGATCTCGATGAGCTCGTCGATGAGGTCCTCCGATGCTGATTCGGAGAACATGCCGGGTCCCCAGCCCTGAAGCGCACTTCGTGAGGGTGTCCGCGCCGCGGTGAGATAGGCGTCGAGCCGCAGCGCGACGGCGTCGGGCGGCAAGGAGCCGGCCCAGCCCGCGTACGCCGAAGCCAGTACGAGGCTCCTCGGCAGCGTGGGGGCGATGCGGAAGAGCTCGAGCGCGAGCCCACCGCCCCAGGAGAGGCCCACCACGTGCGGGTGATCGAGCTCGAGCGCCCGGATGAACGCAGCAAGATGGCCAGCGACCTCGCTCAGCCCGAGTTGGCCGGTGGGGTCGGACGAGCGTCCACACCCCGGAGCGTCCCAGGCGACGACCTGGAACTCGTCGCTGAGAGCATCGAGCTGGCGTCGCCACACACGGCCGTCAGCAGGGATGCCGTGCAACAGGACGAGCGGCGTGCCGCGGCCGCGTTGCTCGAAACCGATCCGGGTCCCCGCGATCTCGACGTACTCCATCACCGGCCTCCTCCTGGGCGGCTGCGGGCTCGCCAGTCTGTCCCGACGAGCCGAAGGCCGGCTGCGTGCCCGCGCGCTGTGCTCGACCGGGGTGACCACCGAAGCTGAGCCCCGCCGACGAGGCCCCGGTCAGGCCGCCTGGCGCTCCCCTCGCCGGACGACGGGGGGCAGTGCACGCCCGTGTCGACCTCGGTCAGCTGGCGAGCAGGTCCCGCAGCTGTCCGTCGGATCCGAAGAGACGCGACCTCCACTCGGCGACCAACTCGGTGGTGTCGCGGTCGTCCGGGTGGAACCCGGCGCGGTTGTACTGGAGGAGCTGGCGGAGGAGCCGGGGTGAGGTGAAGGGTGAGCGCCGCAGCCGCAGCAGGCTCCGCAGGACCCGGCGCGGGTGACGGCGGGCGGCGGGGTCCATGGCCAGCGAGATCAGCGTCCAGATCGAGGTCTCCAGCACGAACGTCAGGTGGATGAGCCACATCGTGGCGATCCGCATGCGTTCGGTGCCGCCGACGTGCTGGTAGACGTCGAACGCCACGGCCTTGTGCTCGGCCTCCTCCAGGGCGTGCCACAGCAGGAGGTGGCGCACCCCGTCGTGGCCGACCTCGGCGCGCGCCTGCGGGTCCGTGAGCAACGTCTCGGCGAGGGTGGCGGTGTAGTGCTCGAGCCCGGCGGTGACGGCCAGGTTGCCCCGCTCGCTCTGCAACCGCTCGCGAACGGTGGTGAGCACTCGCACGTAGGCGCCGATGGCCCGGGTCGGGTAGCCGAGCTCGCCGAGGCGCTCGTTGAGGGCACGGTGCTCGCGGCCGTGCATCGACTCCTGGCCGACGAACCCCTCCACGTCCTCACGCAGGCGAGGGTCGCTGATCCGGTCGCGGACCGACTCCACCGAGCGGACGAAGTAGTCCTCACCGTCGGGGAACACCGAGGAGAGCACCGTCAGCACGTGGCTCATGACGATGTCACCGTCACGAGCGAAGTGCTTCGGCACGTCCTCCAGGGAGGTGTCGAACTCCATGACCCGGGTCGGGACGGCATGGCTGCCGGTCGGTACGTCCGCCATGTCTCCCTCATGCCCGCCCCCCGGCCCCGGGAAACCGGCCGTTCACGCTCGATGACGCCCAGGAGAACCCCTGCTTCGTCACCCTGAGCAGGACCTCCACGCTTGGCTCCGTCTGTGACGAGCCGGGTCGCCCGATATCGCGGGAACCGGCGGAAGGAGGTCACCCCTAGGCTCCACCTGATGACCGTCGACATCCGCTCGCTCGCGGACGACGAGATGCCGGAGCTCCGGCGGATCACGAACTACGCCTTCGCCGACAGCCACACCGACGAGGAGCGCCGATCGCTCCCCGACCCGCTCTCCCCCGAGTGGACGACGTGCGCCTTCGTGAACGGACGGCTGGCCACGACCTGCGGCGCCTACCCCTTCCGGGTCCGGCTGAACGGCGCGGCCGTGCTCATGGCCGGTGTCACTGCGGTGGCCACCCTCCCTGAGTTCCGGAGGCGGGGACTCCTCCGGCAGGTGATGACGAGGTCCCTCGGCGAACAGCGGGAGCGCGGGCAGAGCCTGGGCATCCTGTGGGCCAGTCTCGGCGCCATCTACCAGCGCTACGGCTATGGCCTGGCGTCGACGCACGCCAGCTACCGGATCGACCCACGCGACGCCCGGTTCAACGACCCGACCCCGGCCTCGGGACGGGTGCGGCTCATGGATGCGGCCGAGGCTCGAACCCACCTGGAAGCGATCTACAAGGCCTTCGCCCGACCACGGAACCTCATGCTCCACCGGGCGCCGGCCATGTGGAACTTCCGGCTCACTCCGCCGGGGCCGCAGCGCCCCCAGGTCGGCGTGTACTTCGACGCCGCCGGCGAGGCCCTGGGCTACGTCGTGTTCACGGTGAAGCCCGACCCGGAGATCGGGTTCGGGCGTAACCAGCGCGTCTCCGTGTCCGACTTCGCCTACCTCGACCTGGAGGCGTACCGCGGGCTGTGGGACTTCGTCGCCGCCCACGACCTCGTCCGCGAGGTCGAGTGGCAGCAGGTGCCCGAGGACGACCCCATCCCCCACCTCCTCGCCGAGCCGAACGAGCTCCAACGACGAACCGGCGCCGCCATCTGGATGCGGGTGACCGACGTCGAGGAAGCCCTCCGCCAGCGACCGTACGGGGAGGACGGGGTCCTGAGCATCCGCGTGGTCGACCCGCTCTGCGACTGGAACGCCGGGGTGTTCAGCATCGAGACGGCCCGTGGTGCCACCGGGGTGTCCCGGGCCGCGAGTGACGCCGACCTCACGGTGCCGGTGGCCGCGCTGGCCGTGCTCATTGCCGGCCACCGCTCCGCCACCCAGCTGGCCCGCGCGGGCCTGGTGGCCGGGACCGACGACAAGGCGCTGGGCGTGGCGGACGGGCTGTTCGCAACCACCTTCACCCCGTGGTGCCCGGACGTCTTCTGAGATCGATGCCTCAGGCCACGCCCCGGCGGAGCCGTCCGCTGCTGCCTAGTTGGCGCCTGGTCCGGTTTCACAGTTGACCGCGGTGCCGCCGGGCACGTCATCGGTCTGATACGCGGGGCCCACGTCGCAGTAGTCGCTCTCGCTGCCGCCATCGAGCGCGTCGACCCCGTCGAGGCCGAGCAGGCGGTCGTCCCCGGCACCTCCGTTGAGGACGTCGTCCCCGGCCCAGGCGGCGATGGCGTCGTTGCCGGTCCCACCCGAGAGTCGGTCACCGGAAGTCGCCGAGGCGCTGCCGTAGATGTCGTCGTTCCCCCCGCCGCCGTTGACCACGATGCCCGCGCCGGGCGCTTCCACCTCGTCGATTCGACTGATGTCGATCGGCCAGATCACGTTCGCGTCACCGTCTCCGGTCAACGTGTCGGCGAACCCGCCGCCCCGGATGTCCTCGACGTCGCTCTTGACGTTGTCGCCTTCACCGGGACGCCCGTCGTCCACGATGTCGTTCAGGCTGATGGTCACCCCGTGCAGCACGCCGAAGTAGTCGATGACGTCGCGTCCGGTTCCTCCACTGAAGGAATCGACGTCCAACGCATCGGAGTCTTCGTAGACCACGTCGTCCCCCGCTCCACTGTTCACCGTGTCGTTCCCCGCCCCGACATGCACCACGTCCTGTGCCGCTCCGCCGATGACGGTGTCGTTGCCGGAGCCTGCGTCGATCTCGTTCGTCGACGCTCCGGCGCTCACGGTGTCGTTGCCGGCGCCCGCATGGACCGTGCTCGCCACTGCAACCGAGCTGGCGTAGCTGTCGTTCCCGTCTCCCAGACGGATGAGTTGGTCGCCGAACCCGAAGATGGTCCCGGCGGAGCAGCGGACCGTGTTGGCATCGACTCGGGTGCACCCGGACCCGGGTGTGACCGGGTTCCGGGAGTCCCTCAGCAGCAGGGAAGTGGGTCGGCCCAAGGTTCCCTGGTCGCCGACGGAGACGGTGATGCTGTTGCTCCGTCCGTTGACCGCATCGAACTGCAGGCGGCCTCCGTAGGACTCCGGCCCCACCGACGCGGTCCCACCGGGGGCGGGCGTGCAGCCCGTCATCGCCCCGGCGACGAGCGCCACCGGGGCCAGCGCCACCGTCCCGACGAGTCGGCGGGTGGTCCGTGACCACGGCACCCGGGAGGCGCGCCCTTTCCCGGCCCGGTCCTGGCGTCCATCGACCTCCGCGGTGGATCCTGGTTGAGGGTCCGGCGCGCCGCCCGCAGCGATCACGTCATCGGTCAGGTGCTCGGTCATGGTCGTTCCTCTCGGGTGTCCCCCCGGCCGCTCACCTCGAACGCGTAGGTCCCAGGGCCACGCGCATCCGCCGCGCTGGGCATCGATGCGCAGCGAGGCGGTGGCGGGGTCGTGGGTCACGGTCATCGGACGCCTCTCGGATTGCTGGGTCGAGTTGCGGTCGGACCGTAAACCCCCCCGGTGGTGCGGCGGTGGTGTGCCGGTGGTGCCGACCGACCCGCTCTGGGACCGCGGGCCTCGGATCCCTGCCGGCGGCAACCCTCGGCGCGCCGATGACTTCACCGCAGGAGGTCCGCCGGAGCGACTCCACCGGATGAGGTCGCTCGTCGCCGATGCCCTCAGGCCACGTCCTGGCGGAGCAATCGCCGAGTGGTGAGCAGCACGGCGACCACGGCGGTCACCAGGGGCACCACCACGGCGGTGGCGGTCGCCACCTCGAAGGTGGGCTCGTAGCCGTCGGTCAGGCTGGACAGCAGCGTCGAGGCGTGGGTGCGCACCGCCAGGCGGGCGGGGAAGATCCCCGCTCGGGCCACGAAGCCCTCCCAGACGAGGACGTACGCGATCCCCCAGACGAGGGCCCGCCGGACCCGCAGGCCGAGCCAGGTGAAGAGCCCGGCGTAGGCCAGCGTGGCCATGGCGCAGGCGACGAAGGTGCCAGTGACCAGCTCGGCCCCCGCCCCGGTGGCGACGGCCGCGAGGGTGAGGGGCAGCACGGCCAACGGGAGGGCGACGATCAGCGTGGACACGAAGGCGGCCGACGCGATCCGCAAGCGGGACACCGGGCGGAGCCACAGGTAGACGAGGGTGCCGTCCTCGTTGGGGTCGCCCAGCACCGCCGAAGCGAAGACGAGGGTCACCACGGGAACGAAGAGCGAGAGGCCGAAGGCGGCGACCATGACGGCCCCGTCCTCGAGCGGGTCGGCCTCGCCGCTGGCCCCGATGGCCAGCCCGAGGAGCGGCGCCACGAGCCCGAGCCCCAGCAGGCCGAGGACCCGCCCTCGGGTGAGGATGCCCCGCAGGAGGGTTCGCACGAGGACGGTCATGTCCGCCCCACGAGGTAGCGGAAGACGCTCTCGAGGTCGTCGTCGAGCGGGAACCACTTCCAGCAGCCGAGCGCCGGCGTCGGCGGCCGCGGGTGCCACCGCCCGGCGGAACGCTCCCACGTCGACGGTGTCCACCAGCACCTCCTCGGTCCCGCCGAGGGTCACGGCCAGCGCGGTCCCCCCGGCGACCAGTGCCGCCGCGAGCTGGCGGGGGCGGTCCGTGCGCAGGCGCAGGCGGTGGGGGCGGTCGTCCATCAGGTCCCGGATGGCGTGGAAGTCGCCCTCGGCGGCCAGGCGGCCCTGGGCCATGACCAGCACCCGGGAACCGAACCGCTCCACCTCGTCGAGCACGTGGCTCGACACGAGCACGCCCCGGCCGTCGGCCGCCAACCCTCGGAACAGGTCGATGAGGTGGCGCCGCTGACGGGGATCGAGGCCCTCGAGGGGCTCGTCGAGAACGACCACCTCGGGGTCGTGGACGACGGCCTGGGCCACCTTCACCCGCTGGCGCATCCCCTTCGAGTAGGTGGCCAACGGCCGCGTGTCCTGCGGGTCGAGCTCCACCCGGCTCAGGGCCCGCAGGGCGGCGTCCCCGGCGGCGGCCAGCCCGTGCAGCTCGGCTGCGGTGCGGACGAAGTCGAGGCCGGTCATGCCGGTGAACAGCGCCTCCTGCTGGGGCACCAGGCCGATGCGCCGGTAGAGCGCCGGGTCCGACCGGGGGTCCTGGCCGAGCACGCCGGACCGAGCCCCGGGACGGCGGGGTCAGGCCGCAGAGGAGCCGGAGCACCGTCGACTTGCCCGCCCCGTTGGGACCGAGCAGCGCCGTGACGCCGCCGCCCACCGAGAAGGACACGTCCGACACGGCGACGACGTCGCCGAACCACTTCGAGACGCCGTCCACCTCGAACACGGAGGTCAACGCGTCACCGCGAGCTTCTGGTAGCGCCACCACACGAGCCCGCCCCCGGCCGCCGTCCACCCGACGTTGGCGGCGACGAGCGCGGCGGTCGTCAACTCGGGCTCGACACCACGCGTCCCGTAGATGCGCTGCACCAGCTCGAACGGCACGAAGAACAGGTTGAGGAGCTGGAGCCGCACGTCCCCGCCGAGCTCGACGAGGGTGGTGGCGGTCACGCTGGACACGAGCAGCACGAGGATGACGACGGCGGACGCCACCGCTCGACGATCGGTCAGGCTGGCGGCGCCCAGCGACACGGCGGTGAAGGCCGCGGAGATGGCGAGCCCGCTGACGAGGATGCGGGCCAGGATCCCGAGGAAGCCGGCCACGCCGTCGGGGCCGGACTCGGCGAAGCTCAGGCCGATGAGGAGGAGCAGCGGCGGGCCCACGGTGACGATGGCGAGCACCGGGACGACGGCCAGGACCTTGGCCACGAGGTAGGTCCCCCGGGTCAGCGGCGACGCCAGGTAGAGCCCGAGCATCCCGTTGCGGCGGTCCGGGCAGAGCACCTCCGGGCCGACCAGGGCGACGAAGACGACGATCGCGGCGGTGATGAAGCCGTAGTAGTCCTGGTACTCGGGCTGCACATCGGCCTCGTCGAGCACGTTCTGGGGCAGGAGGATGGCCACCCCCACGAAGACCACGGCCGGCACGTACGCGATCCCGGCCGACAGAAGCGGGAACACCTTGGCCCAGAACGTCCGCCGGAGCCCGAGCGCCCGCAACGCGCTGGCCACCGCCAGGCTCCGCACCGCCCCCGGGACCCCTCGGCGGGGACCGTCGTAGCGCCGATAGCCCCGGTCGAGGATGCGGGCGCCGCCGACGCCGGGGTCGGTCACGGTCGGCTGGGCCGGGCCGGTGCGTCGGCGAAGTCGAGGAAGACGTCCTCGAGGCTGGCCGTGCGCCGCTGGAGCCGGCGCAGCCCGAGCCCGAGGGCCACGACGGCGTCGCGCACGGCGTCGCTCGACGCGTCGGCCGGCCCGGTGATGACCAGGCGACGGCCCTCGGCCTCGACGTGCAGGCCCCCGGCGGCCAACCGCGCCGCGAGCTCGTCGGTGCCAGCGTCCACCTCGACCAACAGCGCCTCCCCACCCGAGCGCAACGCCGCCAGCGGCCCGGCGGCCACCACCTGGCCCTCGGCCAGGATCACCGCGGCATCGCACACCCGCTCGACCTCCTCGAGCAGGTGGGAGGACAGCACGACGTCGATCCCGAACTCGGTGCCGATGCGGCGCACGAGGGCGAGGACCTCCTCGCGCTGGATGGGGTCGAGCCCGTTCGTCGGCTCGTCGAGGAGGACGAGCGCCGGGTCGTGGACGAAGGCGGCGGCCAGCTTCACCCGCTGGCGCTGCCCGGTGGACATGGTGCCGACCGGGCGGAAGCGCTCCTCGCCCAGGCCGACGTGCCAGAGGGCGTCGCTGGCGCGGGCCGACCGCCTCGCGACGGGGAAGACCGTGCACCTCGGCCAGGTGGCGGACGAGGTCGTGGGCGCGCATGTCCGGCGGCAGCGCCTCGTGCTCGGGGGCGTAGCCCAGGCGGGCCCGCAGGTCCGGCCCGGCCAGGGAGGGATCGAGGCCGAGCACCTCGATGGCCCCGGCGTCCGGCCGGTGGAGGCCGAGCACGAGCGAGAGCAGCGTGGTCTTGCCCGCCCCGTTGGCCCCGAGCAGCCCCGTGACCCCCCGCCCCACCTCCACGCTGGCGTCGGCCAGGGCCACGGTGCTCCCCCACCGCTTGACCAGGTGCGTCGTGCGCACCACGGCCGCCACCGCCGGGACGATAGGCGCTCGCCCCGGCGCAACAGCGACAGCGGTCACCCAGTCGATCCCTCACCCAGGAGGCCCTCGATGCCCTCCTGCACGAAGCGATCCAGCGGAGATGACGTCGTTCGCCGGCGGCGGGTCGACCTCGACGTCGGCACCGAAGTCGAACAGCTCGAGTGTGGCCGTGACGTCCTCCTCGGTCAGCTCGAGCCGGCGGAGTCGTCCTTCGGCGTCGACCCAGGCCCGTCCGTCCACCTCGGGGCTCCCGTCGAGCTGGGCCCGGAAGCGGTAGCGGGTGGTGGGCTCCCCCCGGACCACCTCGTCGCCGTCTTCCACAACCTCGTCGGTGACCCTGTCGAGGAGCTCGAGTCCGCCGCGACGGATCGACCTCCCGCAGGGGCTCGACCAGCGACCGCAGGATGCGATCGGTGTACCCCCCGCCCTCCAGGTCGAGCGCGAGCCACGAGGCCCCGTCCGGGCGCACCGACGGCTCGAGCACGCCGTCGAGGGAGACGTACAGGCGGCCCGAGTCGAGGATCACCTCGACCTGGCCGCCCTCGTCCTGCCCGAGGCCGGGCAGCGGCATGGTGGTGACGAGCTCGGCCGATTCGGCCCCTGCTGCCACCGAGCCCTCGGCGCGGACCTCCTCGCCCATCCCCTCGATCACGGTCTCGAAGCGGAACGCCTCGGCGGCCGTGCGCTCGGCGGCCGCGGCCACGCCGTCGCTGCCGGGCCCCGAGCCTCCGGGCAGGACGACCACGCCGGCGACCACCGCGGCCACCACGGCGGCGGCGGCGGCGCCCTGGCCCATCCGACGCCGGCGCACCTGCCGGTGCCGGGCCCGACGGACCCGGGTATCGAGGCCGCCGCTCGGGCTCACCTCGCTGGCGGCGGCCTGCAGCCCGTCCCGCACCCGGTCCTCGAAGTCGTCCACCTGCGTCATCGCTCCTCCGTCCCGGCGCCCTGCGCCATCTGGGCTCGCAGGCGGTCGAGGCCAGCGCGACACGTAGCCCTTCACCGTGCCGACGCTCGTGCCCAGCACGGCGGCGACCTCGATCTCCCTCATGTCCTCGTAGTACCGCAGCACCACCGCGGCCCGCTGCTTGGGCGGGAGGTCGAGCAGGGCCCGCCGGAGCTGGTCGTGGTCGGCCACGGTCTCCTCGAAGGCCCGCTGGCCCCGCTCGTCGCCGGTGCGCCGCTCCGACGTGCGGCGTTCCAACAGCCGCCTGCGCAGGCCGCTGTTGAGCTGGTTGACCATGACCCGACGGGTGTACGGACCCAGGCTCGTCACCCGACCGGACTGCCAGCGGGGGTACACCCGGGCGAGGGACTCGGCCACGAGGTCCTCGGCCTGCTCGGCGTGGCCGCACAGGAGGTAGGCGAACCGCAGGAGGCCGGCGTGCTCGACGGCACAGGCCTGGTCGAACGTTGACGCCGTCGCGCTGTCGCCCGGCTCCTCGATGCCGACCATCATCACCCCGGTCACGACTGGAAAGACGCACGACCCCGCAAAAGGTTGTGCCGGGCGGAGGGATTCGTCGCGGACCCAGGTCGACGGCCGGGCCCGTCAGGATCTACGGCAGTCGAGATCGCCAGGTCAGCTGGCGAGCAGGTCTCGCAGCTGTCCCTCGGATCCGAAGAGACGCGACCTCCACTCGGCGACCAACTCGGTGGTGTCGCGGTCGTCCGGGTGGAACCCGGCGCGGTTGTACTGGAGGAGCTGGCGGAGGAGCCGGGGTGAGGTGAAGGGTGAGCGCCGCAGCCGCAGCAGGCTCCGCAGGACCCGGCGCGGGTGACGGCGGGCGGCGGGGTCCATGGCCAGCGAGATCAGCGTCCAGATCGAGGTCTCCAGCACGAACGTCAGGTGGATGAGCCACATCGTGGCGATCCGCATGCGTTCGGTGCCGCCGACGTGCTGGTAGACGTCGAACGCCACGGCCTTGTGCTCGGCCTCCTCCAGGGCGTGCCACAGCAGGAGGTGGCGCACCCCGTCGTGGCCGACCTCGGCGCGCGCCTGCGGGTCCGTGAGCAACGTCTCGGCGAGGGTGGCGGTGTAGTGCTCGAGCCCGGCGGTGACGGCCAGGTTGCCCCGCTCGCTCTGCAACCGCTCGCGAACGGTGGTGAGCACTCGCACGTAGGCGCCGATGGCCCGGGTCGGGTAGCCGAGCTCGCCGAGGCGCTCGTTGAGGGCACGGTGCTCGCGGCCGTGCATCGACTCCTGGCCGACGAACCCCTCCACGTCCTCACGCAGGCGAGGGTCGCTGATCCGGTCGCGGACCGACTCCACCGAGCGGACGAAGTAGTCCTCACCGTCGGGGAACACCGAGGAGAGCACCGTCAGCACGTGGCTCATGACGATGTCACCGTCACGAGCGAAGTGCTTCGGCACGTCCTCCAGCGACGTATCGAACTCCATGACCCGGGTCGGGACGGCATCGGTGCGCGGTGGTGCGTCCGCCATGTCTCCCTCATGCCCGCCCTCCGGCCCCGGGAAACCGGGGGGTCAGCCACCCAGGAGACGTTCGAGCTGGTCTGCGAGGTCCTCGGGGAACACCGCCTCCGTGGTGGCTCGCAGCTCATCGATCGACCACCACCGGTGGCCTCGGATCGTGGCGCTCTCGGTGTTCGTCCACTCGCTCGACGACGGCTCGAACGTCGAGGTGCGGACGAGGAAGAACCACTCCTCCTGGTCGTACTCCTCGCCCTCGAAGCGCCAGGTGAACCGGCGCGTGAAGACGATCGGGCCCGGGTCGCTGATGACGAGGCCGGTCTCCTCTCGGGCCTCACGGATCGCCGCGTCCACCGGCGTCTCGCCGTGCTCGAGCGCGCCGCCCACGGGAAACCACCAGGGCGCGACGTCGGGCTTGGTGCGGTCGATCCCCTTGAAGAGCAGGACGCGACCGCGTTCGTCCACGAGGAGGACCTTCGCGCTCGGTCGCCGGCGCACGCGGCGAACACGGTGAGCGCTACTTGGTGAATGCGGTGTGAAGTGGGTGGTACGTCCGGTCCGGGACGACGTCAGGCGGGAGGTTCGGCTTGACGTTCGCTTCGAACCACCTCTTGCCGTCCTCCTCGGACTCCCAGACCTCGACGACCCGCCAACCGCCGCTCGGGCTCGGCCCGCCGGCGTGGGAGATGAAGCCGTTGGCGGCGCGCATGAGCGGCATGAGCTGGCCCACCATCGCGCCGTAGGTCTCCTCGGTCAGGTTCGGCACTTCACCGATCATCAGGACAGCCACCGGCATCGTCCCCCGTTCTAGGTCGGGCCGCATGCTAGGGCAGCCCGGCCGAAGCCGGCCGTCCGCGAGCCGAAGCCCAGCCAGGGCACCGCCGACCGGCGACCCGTTGACGGGCCGGCGCTGCAGGAGTACAGAGATGCGAGTGGGCGAGCCACAGGTGCCTGTGGGGGGTCGGAAGCACTGCCGCCCAGGGGACCGGGATAGGGGGCCGAGATGGGTACTGCCACGATCGACCAGCTCCGCGAGCAGGTACGCGCGCGGGTTCTCACCGCCGATGATCCGGGGTACGACGAAGCGCGGGCGGTGCACAACGGGATGTTCGACCGTCGTCCGCGGGTCGTGGTCCAGGCGGAGCAGGTGGCCGATGTCATCGCCGTGGTCAACTTCGCCCGTGACGCCGGTCTGGACCTCTCGGTCCGGGGTGGGGGACACAGCGCACCGGGATTCGGCACCAACGACGACGGCGTGGTGCTCGACCTGGAGCCGATGCGTCACGTTCATGTCGACCCTCGGGGCCGTATCGCCCGTGCCGGCGGCGGTGCCACGTGGGGCGATTTCAACTACGCCACCCACGCGTTCGGGTTGGCGACCACCGGCGGAATCATCTCGACGACGGGTGTCGGCGGCCTGACGCTCGGCGGTGGCATCGGGTACCTCCCCGCGGCTACGGGCTTTCGATCGACAACCTCCTGTCCGCCGATGTCGTGACTGCTGACGGGCAGGTGCGCACCGCCAGCTCCACTGAGAACGCTGACCTGTTCTGGGCGCTCCGTGGCGGTGGCGGCAACTTCGGGGTCGTGACGTCCTTCGAGTTCCAGCTCCATCCCGTCGACGACGTCTATGTCGGACTCTTCTTCTACGAGCTCGAACACGCAAAGACGCTGCTGCGGTTCTATCGGGAGTTCATCAGGGACGCCCCCGAGGAATATGGTGCGTTCCCCGCCTTCCAGATCGCCCCACCGTTGGAGTTCATCCCGGCCGAGCGTCACGGGGACACGTTCTGCCTCGCGGTGGTGCACTGGGCGGGCCCGCTCGACGAGGGCGAGAACGCGATGAAGCCGTTCCGGGACGTGGCACCGGTCGTGGCGGAGATGGTGGGCCCCATGCCATACCCGGCGCTCAACTCCGCGTTCGACGTGATCTTCCCCAAGGGAATTCGCAGCTACTGGAAGGGCAACTTCGTCACCGAGCTCACTGACGCGGCCATCGAGGCTCACGTGCAACACGGCTCGCAGGTCCCGGAGGTGAGCACGACGATGCACCTCTACCCGATCAACGGGGCGTGTCATCGCGTCGGCGCAGACGACACGGCGTTCTCGTATCGTGACGCATCCTTCGCCCCCGTGATCGTCTGCGCGTGGGAGGACCCGGCCAAGGACACCGAACGCATCCAGTGGGTCCGCGACTACTACGAGGCCACCGCGCCGCACTCCGAACCCGGCGGCTACGTGAACTTCATGGACGACGACGACCAGACTCGCATCCAGGACAACTACCGCGGCAACTACCAGCGCCTCACCGAGGTCAAGCGCACCTACGACCCGGAGAACCTCTTCCACCTGAACCAGAACATCCCGCCAGCTTGACCAACGAACGGGTGGGCGGTGCTGAACCGCGCAGATGCCCGTTACCGCTGGTCGACGCTGAGCGTAGGACCGCGACCTCTCGCGTGTACGTCCCGAGTCCGCACCGAGCGCGTCAGCCGCCCAGAAGGGCGCTGGCTGCCTTCGTGGCTACGTCCCAGCCATCACGTGTCCGGTAGAGGTGCACGGGGATGTCGGCAGGGCCCGTTGGCTCGTCACACGGCGCGGAGGGCCACTGCGACGTCTGTGCTTCCGGAGGACTCGGTCGCTCCGGGTGAGGGCCCGCCTACCATCCCGGCGTGGCCGAGCCGGGGGGATTGCCCAACGGTCTCCTGCTGACCGACGTCGAGCACTCCACGCGGCACCTCCGCCGCCTCGGCGACCGCTACGGCGAGGCCCTGGCCCGGCATCTCAGGACCGTGCGCGCAGCGGTCGCCGCCCACGGCGGCAGCGAGGTGGGAACCGAGGGTGACAGTGTCGCCGCCGTCTTTTCGAGCGCCCTCGAGGCGGTACTGGCGGCAACGGATGCGCAGCGGGGCTTGGCCGCCGAGCAGTGGGAGGACGAGGTGCCACTGCGGGCACGCATGGCCGTCCACGCCGGGACGGTCGAACACGGAGCCGCCGGCGCGGTCGGTGTGGCCCTCCACGTCGCTGCCCGCCTGCGCAACGCAGGGCACGGCGGCCAGGTCCTCGTCTCTGACGACGCCCGGGCGACCGTGGGCGACGGCGGCCCCGCGCTTCGGGACCTCGGGCGTCACGAGCTCCGTGACGTGGACGGCCCGGCCCGCATCTGGCAGCTCGTGGCCGACGGCCTTGACACTGACTTCGCGCCGCTCCGGACGGCCGTCTCCCGCAGGGTGCCCACCCCACTGACCGCCTTCGTGGGTCGGCAGCGCGAGCTCCGCGACCTGCTCGAGGAGCTGGACGTCCACCGTTTGGTGACGGTGACGGGCCCCGGCGGGGCCGGCAAGACCCGCCTGGCGCTCGAGGCCGCCCGACGGGCCGACGACGTCGACGTGGTGGCGGTCGTCGAGCTGGCCGACGTGACCGAGGGCCGTCTGGTCGCCTCCTCCGTCGGCCAGGCCCTGGGTGCGGACCTCCCCTCCGTGGGCGGCATCGCCGACCTGGTGGGGACGGCGTCCCTTCTCCTCGTGCTCGACAACTGCGAGCACCTGCTCGACGACGTCGCTGTACTCGTGGGCGGGCTGCTCCGGGCGTGCCCCTCCGCTCGGGTCCTCACCACCAGCCGGGAGCCGCTGGAGGTTGCTGGCGAACAGGTCTGGCGGATCCCCCGGCTGGGCCGCGACGACGCCGCGGCGCTCTTCGCCGAGCGCGCCCGTGCCGCCGCCGGTGCTGCCGTCCCCGCGCCACGGACGGCCGTCGACGGCGTCTGCGACCGGCTCGACGGCGTCCCGCTCGCCATCGAGCTGGCCGCCGCCCGGCTGCGGGCGCTCCCGCTCTCCGAGCTCGTCGCCAGGCTCGACGACCAGCCCTCGCTGCTCTCCGGCGGTGCCCGCGACGTCCCCCGTCAGCGCACCCTGCGGGCGGCGCTCGACTGGAGCCACGAGCTGCTCACCGCCAGTGAGCAGCGGCTCCTCCGCCGGCTCGCCGCCTTTGCCGGTGGCTTCCCGCTCGCCGGTGCTGCGGCGGTCGCAACCGACATCGAGGACCTGCTCGACGTCCTCGACGGGTTGGTGCGCAAGTCGCTCCTGGAGTTCGACGCCGGCCGGGGCCGGTACCGCCTGCTCGAGCCGGTCCGCCAGTACGCGCTCGAGCGCCTGGAAGGAGCCGGCGAGCTCGCCGACGTACGCCTTCGGCACCTCGGCTGGGTGACCTCGCTGGCCGAGCGCGTTCGGCGCCACGATGTTCGACGACCTCGCCGCCAGCATGGCCAGCATCGACGCCGAGGCCGCCAACATCGCCGTGGCGTTGCGCCTGGCCCTCGCCGCTGGGCCGATCGAGCCCGCGGCGCGGATCGTCGGCAGCCTCGGCTACTACTGGTTCACGAGCCGGCGGGGCGACGGAGCGGCGTGGGCGGAACCGGTGGTCGCCGCCGCCACCGACGTGCCCGACCGGGTGCGGGCCCGGCTTCTCCTCGGCGCCGGCACCGTGCACGCCGACGACCCGGAGCTCGGACTCGCCGTCCGATGGTTGGAGGAGGCGGCCGCCCGGTACGGGGAGCTCGGCAACCCCGGCGGCGTGGGGTGGTCGCTGTTCTGGCTTGGCCGGTCGTACGCCCACGTGGGGAGGAAGCTGGAGGCGAAGCGCTGCTTCGACGATGCCCTCCCGGTGTTCCGCCAGCTCGGGAACGTGCTCGGCACCGGGTGGTGCTTGTCCTGGCTGGGAGGTTTCGCTGGCGAGCACGGCCCGGAGGCGGCGATGCCCTACGAGGAGGAGGTGCTCCGCCTGGGCCAGGAGCACGGGGTGCCCCACATCGTGGGAAACAGCCTGCGCGCCATGTCGCTCCTGCTGTGGCAGCAAGGCCGGCCCGACGAAGCGGTGACGTTGGCCGAGGATGCGGTGGCCACCTACCGGGAGCTCGGGGACCGGTGGCAGCTGATGAACGCCCTCCAGGCGCTGGCCCTGATTCGAGCGGACCTCGATCCGGCGGCCGCCGCCCAGCCGGCGGCCGAGGCGCTGGGGCTCGCGTTGACCATCCGGTCGATGCGGGACATGCGCTGGAGCTGCGCCGTGGCCGGCGCCGTCGAGCGGGCGCTGGGACGACCGCACGAGGCCGCCGTGCTCATGGCCGCCGCCGACCTCGCCGATCTGGCCACCTCATCGGGGCCCGCGGTGGCAGGCGAGCTGGTGGCCGACGCCGAGTGGCTCAGCGACCCGGCGCTGGCCGACTCGGTGGCCGAGGGTCGCCGCTTGTCGGTGCTGGTAGCGGCCGAGAGGGCCCGCACCGGGCTCCTCGAGGCCGGCGGTCGCTCGGCTTGACGCTGGTCCTTGCTCACCTGTGCGAGTGCTCGAGCGCTGCGCACGACCGGCCGAGGCGCCGCGAACGAGTGGATCTTGAGCGAGGCCCAGGTGGACGCCTCGTGCGCCCCTATCCCCCGCGTCCCGAGGACCGCAGAGGATCCGTTCACGGGCACCGAGTCGGGACCATCCGGCGCCACTCGTACGGATACCGCAGTCCACCTTGGGCATGATGCCGGCGGTCCCCGCACGTTCCTGAAGCGCATGGCGGCCGGCCGGAGCGACGCCGGCATGGTCCGCTCGTGCCCAGTGGAAACGACGTCGGATCGCACATCACGATTCCGACCGGGTGCACGCTGAGCGTCGGATACGCGCAGGACCTACCTTGATGCCGTGGCCGTCGGGCATGCGGCGCGAACGAGCAGTCCCACGTTGACCTTCCTCTTCACCGACATCGAGGGACACTCGGAGCTCTGGGACACGCGTCCCCGACGCGATGTCGGAGGCCTTGCGCGGACACGACAGACTCGTCGTGTCGCTGGTGGCCGGTGCTGGTGGTCGCGTCGTGAAGAACGAGGGTGACGGCGCGATGGCGGTCTTCGCCGACGCCGCTCGAGCGGTCGAAGCAGCGGTGTCGATCCAGCGAGCTCTGGAAGGGCGCGAGTGGCCGGAGATCGGCCGTCTACGGGTGCGGATGGGACTGAACGCCGGCGTGGCCGAGACGCGGGACGATGACTTCTTCGGACCAGAGGTGATTCGTGCCGCGCGCTTGTGCGCCGCGGCCAACGCCGGTCAGATCGTGGCGACACGAGCGGTCGTGGAGTTGGCTCGAGAGGTCTCGTGGCTCGACCTCGGCCAGTACCGCCTCCGGGGCTTCGCCTCGCCGATCGGAGTTCACCAAGTTGTCGCCGAGGGCATCCGTGAGCGCTTCCCCGCCTTACGGACCCTCGACTGGCACCCGAACACGTTGCCGCGCTTCCGCACGGAGTTCTTCGGACGCGACGACGACATCGCCGCGATCGCAGAGCTGCTGTCGAACGTCCGCCTGGTGACGCTCACCGGGGTCGGGGGTTCGGGGAAGACCCGCCTCGCGGTGGAGGTCGCCCACGATCAGCTCGGCTCGTTCCCGGACGGGGTCTACTTCGCCGACCTCTCGGTGATGTCGGACGCCGACCGGGTCTGGGACGCGATCTCTCGCGGCCTCGAGTTCGACGCTGGCGGCGCGCCGGGAGGGGCGGAGCAGCCGGGCCAGCGGATCGCCCGGTTCCTGTCGACACGACGTGCGCTTCTCGTGCTCGACAACTGCGAGCACGTGCTCGACGCAGCCGGCGAAGCAGTCGACGAGCTCCTCGACGCAACCCGCAACCTCAGGGTGCTTGCTACCAGCCGTGAGGGGTTGCACGTGGAGGGCGAGCACCTGGTGCAAGTGCCCTCGCTGCCGCTCGACACCGACGCGTTACGCATGTTCCGCGAGCGTGCCGCGGCATCGGGCGCCAACGAGGTCGACGACGAGGTCGCACGACGGATCTGCGAGCGCCTCGACGGCCTTCCTCTCGCCATCGAACTGGCAGCAGCACGATCGGGGCAGCTCGGACCGGCCGAGGTCGCTCGACGCTTGGCAGATCGATTTCAGCTGCTCGCCGGATCCCGACGGAGAGTTCCGCGCCAGCGCACCCTCGAGGCGACGCTCGACTGGTCCTACGAGCAGTTGCACCCTGACGAACAGTCTGCGCTGCGCGGCGTCGCCGTCTTCAGCGGCACCTTCTCCCTGCGAGCGGGCGAGAAGGTGGCGGGCGCGTCCGCCGATCTCATCGGGGCGCTCGTCGACAAGTCACTGGTGGAGCGAGTCGAGGACGGCCGGTTCCGGTTGCTCGAGACCGTGCGCGCCTATGCGGAGATGCGACTCGTTGCCGCGAACGAGGCGGAGGCGATGCGGCGGGCGCACGTCCAGTGGCTACTGGACGAGATCGACGGGTTCACCGACGAGGAGGTCATGCTCGCGACCTCAGATCGCTCCGATGAGTTCCTCCGTTCTGAGCTGGAGAACCTCTACGCCGCGTTGGCCTGGGTGGCCTCGAGCGGCGACTGGTCGACGGTCGCCCGGCTCGCCTCGTACGCAGGCCTCGCAGAGGGCACGATCGGTGATGCTTCGTTTCGCCCCCTCGCCGCATACATCCGCGAGGCCCTTGACCACGGCCTCGATGGCGAACTGCGTGATCGGGCACTCGCCGCCTTCATCGCCGTGGCGTACCTCGAACCCGAGGTCGAGCGTTTGGACCTCTGGGCGGAGGCCAGCAGGCGTGCGAGAAGCGGCTGCGACGGCGCGGCGGTCGTCTCGTTGACGTTCGCCGCGAACGTCCTCGACGCGTGGAGCAGGGCGAGCGGTGACGACGCGGGTGTTTCTCGAGCGAGCCGCCTGATCGAACGTGCATCCGCCATCGCTCGCGACCTCGACCCTCGGTGGGGGTTGGTTCCCACCCTCTTCGAGGTGACCCTCGCCCTGAACGCGGCGGACTGGGAGCGCGCTGCAGATCGAGCCGATGCGCTGACGGTGCTTCGGCAACGGAGCCCCGGGGCGCGGGTCAGCGCGTGGGTGGTGTGGGTCGAGGCTGTCGCGCAGCTGGCCATCGGGCGACCACTCGACCGTGCAGAGATCGAGCGCCGCCTGGGTCAGGTCCGCCGGGGCGACCTCGGTCCCGGAGCCGAGGTGTACACCGCGGCGCTCGGGCTTCCCGACCCCACTCGTCCTCGCAGGGCGATACACCTCGAACGTCGTGGCCTCGACCGCTGCACTCCGGCCGAGGCCACCGCCGTTCTCATCTCCGTGGCCGCCCTCGCCGTTCGCGAAAGTGATTGGCCCACGGCGGCGACGATGCTCGCAGCGGCGCGTGGTGAGGGTGGCATCTTCTCCTCGCCGGCGGGGGTGGCGCTGTACCGGCTCATCACGCCTCGGGTGAGGACGGCGCTCGCCAAGCCCGTTCGGGACGGGCTCATCGCCGAGGGACGGTCGCTCGGCCTGTCGCACGCCCTCGACGCCGCCGTCGAATGGTTGGCGATGGGTGAGACGCTGGCGGCTCGCTCGACCTCTTGATGGGGACACGGCCCGGGAGCTCCCGGGTCAGGCCGCCTGCCCGCTCGCTGTAGCCCCGACACACAGGACCCTCCACCGCGTTGGGCCACCGGACGGCAGGACGTCCTCCGCGGAGGAGGTCAGGCGGAGTGCGCGTCGACGAGCTCGAGAAGGAGCCGGACGAGTTCCGCGGGGCGGTTGCTCGCCACCATGTGCGTCGTCTGGAGCTCTTCGTAGCTCCACGCCGGCGACGTCCTGGCCCGCTCGGCTGCCCGCCACAGGGCGTCGGCACCGAGGTCCGTCGGAGGATCGAGTGTCGCCTTGACGTACGTGCGGGTGAAGGAGAAGTCCTCGAGCGGCTGCAGCAACCGCACCGGCTCGGTGAAGCACCCGGCGGGGTGGGCTGTCCGCCGTGCGTTCATCCAGGCCCCCTCCGCGGGATCGTCGAAGGTCCGATCCGGCGCCGCCACCAGCCAGTCCGCGTTGAGCTGGACGGGTCCCGCCTCCAGTCCCAGTGTGTGTCCGAGGGCGGTCTCCCCGTCGTCGGGCACGAACGCGTCGAGGTAGACGAGGTGTGTCACCCGCTCATGGATGTGCTCGAGCGCGCCGGTGACGACGAAGCCGCCATAGGAGAAGCCCAGCAGCACGATGGAACCGAGGTCCTCGTAGAGCACCTGGTTCACGACGTCCCGGACGTGCGTGCTCAGATCGACGAGCGGACTGGCGAGATGAGACCGCTCGCCGATCCCGGTCAAGCTCGGGGTGAAGACGTCATGGCCGGCCTCGCGCAGCGGGGCCCGCAGCGCGCGGAACCCGTGGGCCCCACTCCAGCCGCCGTGGACGAGCACGAGCGTGGTCATTCGACACATGCTCGCGCCTTTCCTCGATGACCGCGGCCTTGGCAGCATCTCCATCCATCGGTGGATGTAGGCGCGGTCGACCGAGGGCCACACTGCCGGCGTGAAAGACTCGCCGCCTCCAGGTCCGCTGTTGATGGAGGGGGTCGTGGCCGGCGAGCAGGCCGAAGGTGCGTTGCCGACCGGGACGGTCACGTTCCTCCTCACCGACATCGAGGGGTCGACCCGACTGTGGGAGTCCACCCCCGACGAGATGACCTCGGCGGTGCCCCGCCACTACGAGGTCCTCGACCGCGTCGATCGCGCGTCACGGGGGTGTGCGACCGCTCGAGCAGGGCGAGGGCGACAGCGTCGTGGCTGCGTTCTCGACGGCTTCCGACGCCGTGGCGGCTGCGCTCGATGCGCAGCGCCTGCTGCAAGAGGCCACCCCCGACCTGCGGGTCAGGATGGCCCTGCACGCAGGTGAGGCCCAGCTGCGGGACGGCCAGAACTACGTCGGACACACGGTGATCCGGTGCGCTCGGCTGCGGTCCTGCGCGTGGGGAGGCCAGGTCCTCGTGTCGGATGCCGCGGCGGGCCTGGTCGCCGACCGGTTGCCGGACGGGGCGGGCCTCGTGGACCTCGGCGTCCACCGGCTCCGTGACCTGTCACGCCCCGAGCGGGTGTGGCAGCTGACCCACGCCGGCCTTCTCGCAGCATTCCCTCCGATCCGGTCGCTGGACGCCTTCCGCCACAACCTCCCGCCCGCATCTACCCCGCTCGTAGGGCGAGCGCAGGAGCTCGCTGACCTCCGCGGCGCTGGTGCTCGACCGCCGGTTCGTGACGATCACGGGCTCCGGGGGCGTGGGCAAGACCCGATTGGCCCAGCAGGTGGCCGCCGACCTCGTCGAGGAGTTCGCCGGCGGCGTGGTGTGGGTGGAGTTCGCCGCCGTGACGGATCCCGCGCAGGTCTCCTCGGTCGTCGCGGCGGCGGCCGGGCTCGACGAGATACCGGGCGTTCCACCGGTCGACGTGCTCGTGAGCAGCCTCCGCCACAGTCGGTCCCTGTTGGTCGTGGACAACTGCGAGCACCTGCTCGACGCCGTTGCCGCGCTCGTCAGCCGAGTGCTCGACGAATGTCCTGAGCTGCACCTCCTGGCGACCAGTCGCGAGCAGGTCGGCGTCGACGGGGAGACCACGTGGCGGGCACCGTCGTTGTCACTCCCCCCACCGCACGCCGACGACGCAGCTGGTCGACTCCTCACGTACGACGCCGTGCGCTTGTTCGTCGAGCGCGCCGGTCAGGCGCGGCCCAACTTCGCACTCACTCCTGACAACGCGGTGGTGGTGACCCGCATCTGCGAGCGCCTCGACGGGATCCCCCTTGCGATCGAACTGGCCGCAGCGCGGGTCCGGAACCTCCCGATCGAACGGCTCGCCCACGAGCTCGACCAGCGGTTCCGCGTGCTGACGGGTGGTGCCCGCACGGTGATCGCCCGTCAGCGAACGCTCCTCGCGTCCATCGACTGGAGCTACGACCTGCTCGATCCCGGTGAGGCGGCGATGCTGCGCCGGCTGTCCGCCTTCGTCGGCGGCTTCACCTTGGACGCCGCCGAGATCGCCTGCGCGGACGAGCACCTCGACGCGTACGACGTGCTCGACGTGCTCGGCCGGCTCGTCGACAAGAGCCTGGTCCAGCTCGACGACGGCAGCGCTCGCTATCGCCTGCTCGAATCGATCCGCGTCTATGCGATCGACCAGGCTCGTACCGCTGGCGACCTTGCTTCCAGCCGTGACCGGCACCTCGCCTGGAGCCTCCAGGCGGCCGCCGCCTGGGACCTCGAGCACACCATCCCGACCGTTGCCCTCGCCGCAGCGGTGGAGCCCGAGTACGCCAACCTCCTGGCCGCCCTCGAGTGGTCGCTCGACGATGCTCCCGCCGTCGAGCTGCTCGGCCCGCTGGGCCTGATCTGGGCGGCGCGATCGCAGTTCGCCGATGCCCGACAGTGGACCGAGCGAGTGCTCGACCGCCTGTCCGAGGGGTCCGTGCGGTGGGCCGTCGCTGTCGCCCATTCGGCGTCGGCCTTCACGGCCGCCGGCGGACCCCTCTTCGGGAGCAACGTCCTGGCGTCCGCGCTCGAGGCCGCCAGTCGAGCCGGCGATGCGTGGGCGACGGCGCGGCTGCAGCTGCACCTCGCGTCCGAGCGGACCCTCGTCGACCCGAGCGCCGAGAACCTCGAGCTCTTCGACCGGGCCCTCGGGCTGTTGCGGGAGATCGGCGACGAGGGCGGCGTCGTCGCCGCCCTGGGCATTGCTGCGGTGGTCGCCGCGGTCGGCGGGCGCACACGACGAGCTGAGGCGTACGTCCGACAACTGGAGCGGCTGGACCTCGACGACTACCTGCACGCCTACCTTCGGGCCCAGGGGGCCATGCTCGTCGCCTACCAGACCGGAGACCTCGGCGAGGCCGTCCACGTGATCGAGGCCTCGGTCGCTGCCGCACCGCCGGCACCACGTGCGTTCCTGCTCCTCATGCTGGGCCAGATCTCCTTCTCCACAGGCGACCTCGCCGGCCTCGACCGCGCCATTGCGGCCTTCCCCCCGCGGGAGCAGCTGGGCGTGTTCGACGGTTGGAAGATCATCCTGGAGGGCTGCCGGGCCCAGGCGACGGGCGACATGGCGACGGCGGCGACCGCGGCCGTCGAGGCACACCGGACCGGAGGCGCAGGCAGCCCGTCGGCGATGCTCTCGGCGGCGGCGGCACTGCTCGCTGCCGGAACCGGCGAGTACGACGTCGCCGGGACCATCCTCGCCGAGGGGGCACCCGTCGACGTGGACGATGCGGCGTGGATCATCGCCGCCACCCCGGCCATCGCGCTCATCGGCATCGGTCGTGGTGATCGCGAGACGGTGGAGCGTCAGGTGCTCCGGGATCTCGAGCTCCACAAGGACGAGGGGCATGTCCCGATGCTGCTGAGCGACTTCGAGTTCCTGGCGTGCGTCACGGATGTCGAGCGCGCCGTCCGACTCGCTGCGGCCGCCGACCGCGGCCGCGACGAGACGGGACTCCGCTTCCGCGCTCCTCTCGTGGACGAGACGCTCGAGGAGGTGCTCGGCGTGGCTCGAGCCGAGCTCGGCGAGCGGTTCGACGAGCTGTGGAGCGAGGGCACGGCGCTGGGCTGGGACGAGGCGGCTGCCTATGCGCTCCGGATGCACGGGCCCCGCGACAGGCCCTCGCACGGCTGGTCGAGCTTGACGCCGACGGAGCTGGCCGCCGTCGACCTCGTCGTCGAAGGTCTGACCAACCCACAGATCGCCAAGCGGATGATGGTCGAGACCAGCACGGTGAAGACCCACTTGCACCACGTCTTCACGAAGCTCGACATCGGCACCCGTACCGAGCTCGTCGCGCTCGCACTCGCGGATCGGGACGGGGCCAGGGACACGCCCTCGCGCAACGACGCATCGGGCTGAGCGGGGGTCCCGCGTACACGATCCACTCGGGAGCGCCGCCCCGGGGTGCACGTGTGCGATCGCGCCTCACGACTCGATGTGGCCTGGCCCGAACGTGGTGAGCCCCATGAGCGACGGACCAGCCGTAGACGTCACGCCCGGGGACTCGTCGGCTCGCTCGCGAGCACGACCCCGCCGTTCTCGAGGCTCGGCAGCGTTCTTTGGCCGCTCACCCACACGTCGTGTAGGGAGAGAACCAAAGAACGGAGGTACCGGTCGAGGCGGACCTGGCCCCCGGCCCCCGGCCAGCACCCGGTAGGCGTCGTGTACCGGCCGCCGAGCGCTGTGCGGATGCCCGTTCGGGCTGGTCGGCACTGAGCGTCGGGCCGCGATCTCTCGCGTGCATGTCCAGGTGACCCGTGGACGCCCACGGCCGGACCCGAAGGTCACCTCCTCCGCGCCTGGAGGTGGAGCGTGCCGCTGTCTTCTGGAACGAGGTCGCCATGAGCGCAGGCAGAGGCCACTCTGCTCTACTGGTCCCTGGCGAGAGGGGGAGGCGATGCAGATCTCGCTCGAGGGCTGGGACATCCAGTCGGGGGACGCCGCTGAGTGGGTCCCGTGGGGCACGAGGGGCGACGCCAAGGCCAAGATCGTCGGCCAGGCAGACGGTCATGTGGTCGCGTACGTCCAGGCTGACCCGGGGTATGTCGGCGACCCGCACGAGCACGCGCACCCGGAGTTCTTCTACCTCATCGAGGGCTCGGTCCGGAACCAGGGTCGGCAGATGGTGGCCGGCGATGGCTACGCCGCCGCCATGGGGTCCACCCACGCCGACTTCGCCACCGAAACGGGTGCCACGTACCTCATCATCTTCAGGCTCTGACCCTGGGGACCGCCGGTTCCGCCTGCTGGCGAACGGAGTGAGCCCGACTCGAGACGAACCTGGCTTCGGCTACTGCGGCCCTCCGGCCATCTCGAGCAACATCTGCTCGAGCCCGGCCTGATCGGGGCCGATGAATGGTGGCGCGTCGGGCACGGAGCCGAGGGAGGCCAGCAGGCGATCCGTCATGCCGCGGGCGACGGGTAGGTGACTGCTCAGGACCATCGTTGGGTCCATCCGGCGGATGTCGTCGAGCTCGCGGGCGAAGGCGGCACGGTCGACCTTGTGCAGCCACGGTGCGTCCACCGTGCCCCAGAAGACCTGCCCATCCCGCAGCTCGGTTTCGGAGAGGTCGGCGGCGTCGTCGGGCACCGCTTGCAGGAGGGCACCGAAGCAGTCGGAGCTGAAGAGCGCCCCTGACCGGTCGTCGACGAAGCCAGTGGTGGAGGGGTTGTCGAAGGCCGGCGGCTTGAAGGCGGTGAGGGTCCGGTCGCCCACGGTGATCGACTCACCCGGGTTGACGAAGTTGACCCGGTCCATCGGCAGCGGGTCGATCAGGCTCATGATGCCGACGCCCAGAAACGTGGTGATGACCCGGAGCTGTGGGTTCTCGGCGAGCAGGCCCGGCAAGGATCCGATGTGGTCGAAGTCGGTGTGGGTGAGCCAGATCCACCGCAGGTCGGCGGGGTCGATGACGGACCGCAGCACGGTCTGGAACTCGTCGCGGTCCACGACCGCCCCGGTGTCCACCAGAACCGGCTCCGAACCGTGCAGCACGAACACGTTCACGGGCACGAGCCCGAAGCCGGGGATCGGGATGGGCGAGGTGAGGACGTCGATGTCCGGCGCAGCCTTGGAGGTGGTGATCACGCCGGGAGTCTTGCAGCCTGTCGCGGCCGGGGCGCAGGGCGGTGATGATGCCCTCTACCCTGGGGCGCCAGGCGGGCCCGGTACGCGTGACGCCTGACCGATGCTGCTCGCGCGCTCTACCCGGCTCACGCTGCCACCAGCTCGAGCTCGAAGGGAATGCCAGGCGACGTCGGTCATCTCGCTGGCGCGATCCACTGCAGCCCCGATCTCGCCGAGGACGTCCTGCGGCCTCCCTCTCCGAGTTCCCGGGCCTCCATCTCGGTGAGGCCGAGGATCGATGGCGCCAGGCCCGGACCCCGCAGATGGGCGGGGTGCCGCCAGGGGGTCCGGCCTCGGGCCAGCCATGAGCGCGCCATACGTCCCGCCCGCCCGGGCCTTGACTGCCCTATCGTCGATAGGTAGTTTGCCTATCGATGATAGGTTCAGTGGCCGAGCGGCGGGAGGCGAAGGTGGCGTCGATCGTCGCCACCGCCTGGGACCTCGCCCGCACCGAGGGCATCGGCGGCGTGTCCCTCCACGGGCTCGCGCGGGCGGTCGGCATGCGCCAGCCGTCGCTCTACGCCTACTTCGACTCCAAGAACGCCCTGTTCGACGCCATGTTCACCGACGGGAACCGCCAACTGCTCGAGCGGCTGCGATCACTGAGATTGCCGCACGACCCGCGTGCCGCAGTGAAGACCTTCATGCGGGCGTTTGCGACGTTCGTGCTCGAGGACCCGGCCCGCTACCTCCTACTCTTCCAGCGGCCGATCCCCTCATTCGAGCCGTCAGCGGACTCGTACGCGAGCGCACAAGAAGTGCTCGACCTCGCAGTGGGGCTCCTGCGTCGGGCGGGGGTCGAAGCCCAGGGTGACGTCGACTGCTTCGTCGCCATGATCGCCGGCCTCGTCGACGCCCAGATGAGCAACGACCCGGGCGGCAAGCGGTGGGTTCGCCACCTCGACCGCCTCATCGACCTGTACCTCGACGATGCCCACCAAAGGAGAAGGCCATGACCACCGACCGCATCCGACGACCCGAGGCACGATTGCTCGCGGAAGAGGAGTTCACCCGCTTCGCAGCGCTGGTGGCGTCACTCTCCGACGACGACTGGTCGCGACCCACCGACTGCACCGGCTGGGATGTCCGCAAGATGGCGCTGCACGTGCTCGGCTCCGCGGACGCGCAGGCCTCGGTCCGGGAGTTCGTGCACCAACTGCGACGTGGGATGCCCCTCAACAAGGCGATCGACTCGCACCACTGGGTCGACGGCCTGAACGAGCTGCAGATCCGCGAACGCTCGCACCTCTCCAACGAGGAGCTCGTCGGGCAGCTCGCCGCCGTCGGGCCGAGGGCGGTTCGGGGCCGCTGGCGCACGCCGGCGCCCATGCGCTATCTGCCGGTGCCGTTCGGCCCCCCGGTTGGATGGGAACCCCTGAAGTACCTGCTCGACGTGGGCTTCACACGCGACGTCTGGGCCCACCGCATCGACATCTCCGCGGTCACCGATCACACGATGGGAGCGACCGCCGAGCACGACGGCCGCCTCGTCGCCGACATCGTCGGCGAATGGGCGGCCCTCCACGGCGAGCCGTTCGAGCTCGTGCTCGACGGCCCGGCCGGGGGCAAGTTCAGCCAGGGCACCGAGGGCGAGCGGGTCGAGCTCGACGCCTTCGACTTCATCCGCACCCTTTCCGGCCGCCTGCCCGGCAGCGGCGTCCTCCGCCACCCCCTGCCGCTCTGAGAGCACCGCCGAGACGACCCTTCGCCTCCCAAGGGAACCATCGCCCGCACCTGGCGCACACCGTCCACGGTGACGGGTTCGGAAGTACGGTCGCCAGCATGGTGGCACTCGACTTCGCCTATGCCGAGACCAAGGGCCGGATGCTCGAATCGGTGAGCGGTCTCGGCTCGCCCGGCTGGTCGACTCGGGTACCGGCCACGCCGGAGTGGGACGTGCTGGATGTGGTCGCGCACGTGACGGGCCTCGCCGCTGATGGAGCCACCGGCACGATGCCCGGCGACGTCAACCTGCTCGAGCAGTTCCGCGACCCCGACGTCGTAGCCGCCCGGGACGACTATGCCGACGGTCAGGTGCTGCGCCGGCGGGGAAGGTCGCCGACGGAGGTGATCGGCGAGTGGGACACCGCCGAACCAACGTTGCTCGACCGACTCCGAGGCGGCGCGACCAGCCCTGGTGCACTTCCGTTCGGCTTCGACGTGGTCCTGGTAACTGACCTATGTGTGCACGCCGACGACGTCGCCCTGGCCCTCGGACTGGCACCGAACCGTGACACGGCCGCATCTCGGGTGGCGCTGGCCGGGTACTGCTTCGGCGTCGACTACCGCATCCGTGCGCTCGACCTGCCGGCGGTGACGCTGCGCTACGACGGCAAGGAGCGAACGCTGGGCGACGGCCCGGTTGCCGCAGTGGTGACCGCTGATCGATGGGAGCTGCTTCGCATGCTTGCTGGGCGCCGCAGCCGAGCTCAGATCAGGCACCTCGACTGGACAGGTGACCCGGAGCCCTACCTGGCCTTGGTGCCAGCGTACGGCGAGCGTGAGGAAGCGCTGATCGAGAACCCAACCACGCAGTGATGTCCCCGACACACGCGCAACGCAGGCCCTGCCGGCGGTGGTGGCCGCGGTGTCGCCGTACCGCGCAGGTCTGGGGCCAGCGCTCAAGGGGCGCGAGGTTCGACGCTTCTCCCGGACCGGCCGGTGCGCGGTCCACCGGGCGCACTGCTTCCCCTGACGACCGTCGCGAAGGCGACGATGGCGAGTGAGCGTGCGACGCGCGTGGTCATGGGTGGCTCCTCAAGAGGCTGTTGACGATCAGGTCGGCGGCCTCCGGGCACCCCCCGCGTGAATCCGAAGAACGGACCGAAGTCCCGCGTCGCCAGGGCTCCCGTGACGTACAGACCGGGGCAGGTGGACTGGAACGACTCGTCGAGCACCGGGAAGCCGTCCACGGCCCGGACGGCGTCCCGCGCGCCGGAGAGGTACGGCACGCGCTCCAGGCTCGGCCGGTAGCCGGTTGCGTACACGATCCGGTCGACGACCAGGCGGTCCCCGGTCGACAGCAGCACGGTGGCCTCCCCGTCGGCAGGACCACGGACCGCCTCGATGACCCATGTGCGGGGCCACCGCTGGATACGGGCGCCGGTCAGGCGCGGGACCAGCCACCACTCGAGCGTCAGCCGGCCGGCCTCCCAGAAGCGCCGGATGATGGCAACCTGCTCGGCAGGAGCCAGGCGACGCCACCACGCGGGCACGCGCCGCGTCTCGGCCATGTAGGCGTCGACGAAACCCCAACTGACCCGGTCGAACCGGGGCTCGTCGTGGCGGTGGACGACGTCCACCCGCTCGGCACCGGCCTCTCCGAGCAGCGCCGCCCACTCGTACGCGCTCTGGCGACCCCCCACGATGAGCACGCGCGCTCCGGCCAGGCCATCGAACCGCACGAGGTCGCAGGTGTGGCTTCCGATGCCGTCGGGGACAGACGCTTCCCAATCGGGGAGGACCTGGGAGGACGCCACGCCGGGCGCGGCCACGACGGCGTCGGCGCTGATCCGCGTGCCGCTCGTCGTGACGGCCTCGAACTCGCCGTCCCGGGCGCGAACGTCGCTCACCCGATCGTCCCGCACGACGATCCCCTTCTGCGCCTGGAACCAGGCCGCGTACGCGAGGAAGACGTCGATGGGGACGGGATCGACGTCCTCCGGCGAGGTCCCCTCTTCGTCCAGGAAGGCCTCGAAGGTGTGGATGCCGGCCGCGTCGAGGTGCCAGTCGACCGCAGAACGGAGGTACATGCCCGAGGGCATGTGGTCGGTCCAGAAACCCAGAGGCCGGCCGAGGACGACGGGGTCGATCCCCCGCTCGATCGCTCGAGCGGCGGTGGCCAACCCGTAGGGGCCCGCTCCGATGACGAGGAGTGACGTGCGCTCCACCAGACGGACCCTCCTCTACCGGGAGCGAGCCTACGGGCCGCGCCAGCCGGAGCGCCGCCGCCGGTGTCCCCGAGGGCTCGGGTCCTCCACTCGGGGCCCTGACCGCCAGCCGGGCCACGGAGCCCGGGCACGTCGTTCGCCTGGGCGGCCCCCGCCTCGCCGGGGGCCGGTCGTCGTCGACCCTGCCGCGAACTGACGTGAGACACGTCGCCAGGGCCAGCGGTCGAGGAGCGCCGGGATCTCCAGTTGCTCTACCGACTTGCTGCCGGTCTGCAACCGCAGGAGCACACGGTGGGGCAGGGCTGCGATGGCCTTCACAACGAGGTCCACGGGCCTCCAACGAGAGGAACGATCAGGATGCGATCTACTGCGATCTACAGAGCACTCGGAGCCAGTGCGGCAGGAACATGCCTGCTCGCCGGGCTCTACGCCTCACCAGCTTCGGCGGCCGAACCGCCCCCGGCAGCCTGCGTCGGTACGTCGTTCTCGGCGCTGGCGTCGGGGGCTGTGGACATCCCGGTACAGCCCAACGGGTCCGAACCGGACTCGCTCGGGGAGCTGATGGTGTTCGTCGCCCGCGTCGGCGGTCCACTGAGCACGCAGCCGGGCGCCGGTGACGCCCTCGGGTTCCTCCGAGCCGGCCTCATCCCCGACGCCGGTGTGCCCAACACGTGCAACGACTAGCCGGTCGGTTGCCCGAGCGGGCCGGAGGACCCGGCCCGCTCGGCCGATCGGTTGCCCTCCAGGCGTCCCGCCAGAACGGCGGCGGCGGACCAGGACCCGGCCGCCACCACCATCCGACGCACCCTGACCGCCCCCGCCGCTCGCCTGGTGCCCCTAGTGTGCGGCGGGCCCATCGCCGGGCCATGGAGCTGCGATGACCGAGCTGCTGCACGAGCGCTACGAGCTCCTGGACACGCTGGGAGCCGGCGGCGAGGGCCGGGTCGTCCGAGCCCGGGACACGCAACACGGTCGGTCGGTGGCGCTCAAGATCCTCTCGGTGCGCGGCCCGCCCGATCGGGACGAGCTGCTGGCCGAGGCCCGGATCCTCCTCGGCCTGGCGCCGCACCCCGCCCTCCCGCTCGTGCGGGAGGACTTCTTCGACGGTGACGAGTACGTCATCGCCATGGACTGGGTGGACGGGACCGACCTCGGGACGTTGCTGCGCACGGTCGGCCGGCCGGGACTCGCCCCGTCGAGCGTGCTCGCCTACCTGGCCGACGCCGCCGACGCGCTCACCTACCTGCACACCCAGGACGTCCCGGTCATCCATGGTGACGTGAAGCCGGCCAACCTGATCCTCACCCGGGGCGGTCGGGTCAAGCTCGTCGACTTCGGCGTGTCGTCGGTGCCCGGGGCGCCCCGGCGCCGGGCGGGGACGCCGGGGTTCCGCGCCCCCGAGCTGGCGGCGGGCGCCGCTCCGTCACGGGCCAGCGACGTCTACTCGCTGGCGGCGACGGCGTTCACCCTGCTGACCGGATCGGTCCCGTCCGGGGTGCTGCCCCGCTGGGACGGCATCGACCACGACCAGGCCGCCCGCCTGGAGGAGGTCATCCGCCTCGGGCTCGCCACCGATCCGGCCCGGCGGCCCCGGACCCCCGGCGAGTTCGTGGAGCGCCTGCGGGCGGGCTGGGGGGCGTCGCTCCCCACCGGCGTCATCACGTTCTGCCTGACCGACATCGAGGGGTCGACCGCCCTCTGGGAGCAGGACCCCCAGGCCATGGCCGTGGCGCTCGTTCGCCACGACGACCTCATCGCCCGGGCCGTCGAAGGGCGCGGCGGCCGCTTCCTCCGGTCGATGGGCGAGGGCGACTCGACGTTCTCGGTGTTCGACTCGGCGGCGCACGCCCTGGAGGCAGCCATCGCCGCCACCGAAGCCCTCGCCGGCGAGGAGTGGCCGGGCCAGCTCCACCTCCCGGTGCGGTTCGGCCTCCACACCGGGGAGGCCGAGCGCCGGGGCAGCGACTACTTCGGTCCCGCCGTCAACCTCGCCGCTCGCCTGCGCGCCCAAGCCGACGGCGGCCAGATCTTCCTCTCGTCGGTGACGGCCGAGCTCGTCTCGGCGAGCCTGCCCGAGGGCTACCGCCTGGTGGACCTCGGCCCCCACCGCCTGCGGGGGCTGCGGGCCCCCGAGCGGGTGCTGGCGCTGGCGGGACCGGGCGTGGCCGCGCCGTTGCCGGCCACCGAGTGCCCCTACCGCGGCCTGGAGGCGTTCGAAGCCGCCGACCGGCGCTTCTTCTTCGGCCGGGAGGAGGTCGTGGCCGAGCTCACGGCCCGCCTCGACCCCCGGCTCCCTCCTGGCGCTGGTCGGCGCGTCGGGAAGCGGCAAGTCGTCGGTGCTGCGCGCCGGGCTGGTCGGTCCCGCCCAGGACGGCCTGATCGCCGGTGTCACCGGGGTGGCGCTGTGCACCCCCGGGCCCGTGCCTCCGGTCGAGGCGCCGGGCCCGCCGGAGGATCTCCTCGTCGTCGACCAGTTCGAGGAGCTGTTCACCCTCGGCCCCGACGACGCGAGGCGCCAGGCCTTCATCGAGGCGCTCCTGGCCCACCCCGGGCCGGTCGTCATCGGCGTGCGCGCCGACTTCTACGGGCGACTGAGCACCCACCCGGACCTGGCCCGGGCCGTGGCCAGCAACCAGATCCTCCTCGGTCCCATGAGCGTCGGCGAGCTGGGCCGCGCCATCACCGAGCCGGCCCGCCTGGCGGGGCTGCGCCTCGAGGCCGGGCTGGTCGACGTGATCCTGCACGACGTGGCCGGCGAGCCCGGCGCGCTGCCGCTGCTGTCGCACGCGCTGCGGGCGACATGGGAGCTACGCGACGGGCGCACCCTCACCGTCGAGGGCTACCGCGAGACGGGCGGCGTGTCCTCGGCCATCGCCCGCACCGCCGACCGGGTCGTCGAGACGACCCCCGACGAGCTCCGCCCGCTGCTCCGGAGCGTGTTCCTCCGGCTCACCGGGATCGGTGAGCGGCGTGGCCGACACCCGGCGCCGGGTCGAGATCGACGACCTCGTCCCCCAGGGCGGGTCGGCGACCGCCGTCGAGGCGATGCTCGAGCGGCTGGCCGACGCCCGCCTCGTCACCCTGCGAGAGGGAACCGCCGAGGTGGCCCACGAGGCCCTCATCCGCGAATGGCCCGCCCTGCGCACCTGGCTCGAAGAGGACCGCGAAGGTCTGCGGCTGCACCGCCGCCTCGGTGACGCCGCCCGGCTGTGGGCGGCGGGCGGTCGCGAGCCGTCGGACCTCTACCGGGGGACGCGCCTCGACGCCGCCCGCGAGTGGGCCGAGGAGCAGACCCGAGGCCCTCAACGCCACCGAGCGGGCCTTCCTCGACGCCAGCCTCGCGCTCGCCGAGCGCGAGCGGGCCGACCAGGCGCACGAGGTCCAGACGCCTCCGCCGCCTCCTCACCGGCGTCGCCCTCCTGCTGGTCGTCGCCCTGGTCGCCGGCACGTTGGCGCTGGTGCAGCGCTCCCGGGCCAGCCGGGCCGCCGACCGGGCCGAAGGCCAGGCCGAGGCGGCCGACGCCACCCGGCTGGCGGCGCAGGCCACGTCGCTGGCCGGCAGCCGCCTCGACCTCGCCCTCGCCCTCGCCGTCGAGGGCCATCGCCTCCATCCCACGGTGGAGACCGAAGGCGCTCTCTGGACGGTGCTGGGGGCCACGCCGCCGGGCCTCGAGCGGCTCGTCCACTTCGATCCGCCCGCCACCTTCGCCGGCGTCAGCACCGACGGCCGTCTGCTGGCCGCCCCCGGCGAGGACGGCAGCGTCCGTCTGATCGACACCGGGTCGGGTCACGAGGTCCGCCGCCTCGTCGGCCACCGCACCGGCGCCCTCTACGCCACCTTCACCGGCGACGACCGCCACGTGGCCGCCGGCGGCGACGACGGGCGGGTGATCGTCTGGGACGTCGCCTCCGGCCGCCGCTTGGGTCCTCCCCTCGACGCCGGCGCCGGCCCCGCCTACGGCGTCTTCGACCCGACCGACGGCACCCGGCTCTACACCGCCAGCTACGACGGCGTCGTCACCGCCTGGGACCTCACCGACCCGGAGCGGCCCCGGTCCGTCGAGCTGTTCCGCCACCCGGTGCCTGGCGCGGTGCCAGGCCTGCCCACCGTGGTGCTGCCGAGCGGCGACGGCGGACGGCTCCTCGTCGGACCGTTCCGTGGTCCCAGCCACTTGTGGGACGTGCGTCGCGGGGAGCTGCTCGCGCGTGGTCGACGGCGGGCCCGGAGCCTGGAGCCCCGACGGCGTCCACCGTCGCCGTGGCTCGGGGCGCCGAGGTCGTCCTCGTGGACGCCGCCACCGGGGCGCAGCAGGGCGAGGCGCTCGGCGGCTTCGAACTCCCCGTGCCCCTCATGGCCTTCAACCCCGACGGTCAGCGCCTCGCCGCCTCCGAGCGGGACGGCACCGTCCGCGTCTTCGATCTCGCCACCCGCCGCGAGACGAGGCGGCTCGCCCTCCATGACACCTTCGCGACTCCCCGGTTCCTCCCCGACGGAAGGCTGTTCTCCCGTAGCTCCCGGCTGGCGGCGATCGTGCGCCTGGACGCCCCCGCCATCGCACCCATGGGCAGGGTGCTCGGCGGTCAGGCCGCCGGCACCGTCACAGGCCACCTTCACCGCCGACGGCACCGGGGTCGTGACCGGCGACGACAACGGCCGGGCCCGGACATGGGACGCCGTAGACCGGTGCCGAGCGAGGCAACGCCTTCGAGGCCGGACCAGGCGCACGGGCCCGGCCCAGTCCGGACGGCCGCACCGTCCTCGCCGACCACGGGCACGGGCCCCTCGAGCTCCTACGACGCCACGACGGGGAGGCTCCGGGCCGCGCTCCCGGCCGGCGGCGAGGGCTGGCGCAGCGGTGCGTCCACCTGGAGCCGGGACGGGACGCTCCTCGCCCACGCCCGAGCGGACAGCGCTCGAATCCACGCTGTGGGACCTGGCCGACCCCGACCATCCCCACCAGGTGGCGCGGCTGCGGCCCGACGGCCCGACCGACACCCCGGTGGGCTGGACCGAGTTCAGCGCCGACGGGCGCCGGATCGCCGTCGCCCGCTTGGAGACCGGCCCCGTGACCGTGTTCGACAGCGCCACCGGGCGGCCGGGTCTCGGTGGTGCGCACACCGAACGGGAGTTGGGGTCAGGCCACCTTCAGTCCCGATCGGCCGCACCCTCGCCACCACGGGTTTCTGCGCAGCCGCTTCGGCCAGGTGCTCGGATCGGGCCGGCACCGGCGAGGGCGGGAGCGAGGGCGCCGCCGGGTGGAGCGTCGACTTCTTCGACGTCGCCACCGGCCACCGGCGAGGGCAGTTGGCCGTTCCGCAATTGACAGGATCGGTGGCCTACGGCCGTGATGGCAACCGCATCGCCACGATCAATACCCGACGCGCCGAGACGGCGTCCGATCCCGGAGAGAGCTCCCTCAGGCTCTGGGACACCGCCAGCCTCCAACCGGTGGGGGACGCCCTCTCCTTCCCCGGAGCGCACTTCGATTACGAGCCTCGTGTCGTCGCCACGCGAGATGGCGGGCGCCTCGTCAACGGCGGCCTCGATGCCGCCGTGGTCTGGGACCTCGAACCTTCCCGCTGGGAGGTCATGGCCTGCGGGATCGCCAACCGCTCGCTCACGCGAGCGGAATGGGACCGCTTCCTCCCGGGCCGTGCCTACGACCCGGCCTGCTGAGCACGGCCAGACGGGCGACCTCACGACGGAGGGTGGCCCCGCAGGTCGGCGATGGTCACCGCACCGCTCGAGATGGCGTCGTTGGCCAACCGGGCCCGGCGGTTGTCCTCGTCGGCGCCGATGCCGAACTTGTCGAACAGGTTTCCCAGGTGCGAGTTCACCGCGGCGGAGGAGACGACCAGCTCGTCGGCGATCGTCCGCGTCGATGCGGGTTCGGTGAACATGTCCTGCGCCAGGAGCGGCCGGCAGAGGGCGACGAGGACATCCCGCTCACGGGTCGTGAGCGCCGGCGGTGGCCCTTGCACGTCGGTCCCCGGTTCGGCGGCTCCCGTGGGCTGGCGGAACAACAGGCGCGTCTTCCCGATGCGGATCTCGTCCTCGTGGCGCAGCCGGCGCGATGACGAGATGCGCTCGCCGTTCAGCCAGGTCCCGTTGGACGATCCCAGGTCGGTGACGCACCACCCTGCCGGGAAGCGCTCGAGGACGGCGTGGAGGTGGCTGACGGACGGATCGTCGAGCTCGATGTCGTTCTCCGAGGCCTTCCCGACGGTCGTGCGCTCCGACACCAGCTCGATCCGCCGGCTCCACCGAGCCGACACGACCTCGACGGCGGCCGCCACGGAGGCGTCCTCCGCGTCGACCCGGACGGCGCGCACCGGGGCCCGGGCGGCGGGAGACTCCTCCCGGGGAACGCCGAGCACGGGGTCGTGGCGGAGGATGGCCTCCTCCAGGTCGACCACGGTGGGGCTGGGGTCCAGGCCCAGCTCCTCCTGGAGCAGTCGCCGGAGCCGGGTAGCGGCCCGCAGGGCCTCGGACTGCCGCTCGGCCCGGTAGAGGGCCAGCATGAGGTGGGCCCAGAGCCGTTCCCGCAGCGGATGGCGGCCCACGAGGTGCTCGAGCTCGCCCACCAGGTCGCCGGCCCGGCCCCGGGCGAGGTCGGCCTCGATGCGGGCCTCCAGGGCGCTCAGGCGCAGCTCCTCCAGGCGGACGGCTTCCGCACCGACGATGCCGGTGCTGCCGAGCCCGGCGTAGGCCTCCCCCCGCCACAGGGCCAATCCCTCCCCCAGGGCCCTACCCTCGGCAGTGGCGTCGCCCCGGGCGAGGGCCTCCCGCCCGGCGGCCACAAGCTGCTCGAAGGCCAGCGCGTCGAGGGCCGGCGCCGGGAGACGAAGCACGTAGCCGTCCCCGGCAGTGACGAGGATCTCGGGCGCCTCGCCCGCCGGGCGATCGGGCTCGAGAGCCCGGCGCAGGCGGGTGACGTAGGTCTGCAGCGTCTTGGTGGCCGTGGCCGGGGGGCGACCACGCCACAGCTCCTCGGTCAGCGCACCGGCTGAGACCACCGTGTTCGCCCGAGCGGCGAGGACGGCCAGCAGGTGGCGCTCCTTGTTGCCGGCGAGAGCGACCGGTGCGCCGTCCCGGACCACCTCGAGCGGCCCCAGCACCCCCACCCGCAGCACCCATCCATGATCGCTCCTCTGCTGACTTACTGCCGGTCTGCAACCGCGAGGGCGGATCCTGCAGGCGGGTGGCGACTAGCCATGGCCATCGGCCATCGGCGGGGGCGGCGCGGCTCCGGGGGGGCGAACCTGGACCGGGTGGCGCAGTTGCCGTCCAAGGGGCGGCGACGCCTTCGGCGAGCCGGCCGCGCTCTCGTCCCCCGTGCCCCATCGAAGGCGACATCAGAGCAGCCCCGTGGCGGTAGGACGTCGTCCCTTCAGTTGACGTCGCTCCCTGTCGCGCCTCCTCACCGTGGGATGCACAGGTGAACGAACCGCAGTCGAGCTCCTCATCCGACTCGCAGCCGGGCTGCAACCGCGACGGCAGATGCTGCGGCGTACCGCAGGACGAGGAGGAGCGATGGCCAGGACCGTGGGGCGACTGTGGAAGTGTGGGCCGTCGCGGGGCGCGGCCCGACACCGACTGCCGGGTGCGGCGGTCGTCGCAGTCCTGGTGACCCTGTTGACGAGCGGCTGCGAGCCGTCGTCGCTGCAGATCACCACGGACCCTGCGCTGTTCCCGGCCTTCAGCACCGCCGTCAGCGACTACGTCAGCCGGTGCACCGCCGCCGACCCCGTGGAAGTGTCCGTCGCGGCGCCGTCGAGCACCACGGTGTCCGTCGCCGGCCAGCAACCACGGAGCGGCAGCTACACCGCGCAGGTGACCCGTGGCGTCGGACAGCGGTTCACCCTCGTGGTCCGGTCCTCCTCAGGGACCACCACGCACCACGTGCGCTGCCTGCCGGGCGACTTCCCGGCGTGGACGGCGCAGCGCACGGGGACCCCTCAAGCGGAGTGGTACGTCACCAACGCGAACATCGGGATCACCGGAGCCAACTACCCAACGGTGTTCGACACCAACGGCGTGCCGGTGTGGTGGGGTCCCAAGACCGCGCAGTTCCTCACGCTGCCCGTGAACGGGAACATCGCCTGGTTCGCCGGCGGCCGCATCGAAGAGCACCGCCTCGACGGCTCGTTGGTTCGCACGTACTCGACGGTGGGCCACCCGATGGACTTCCACGACCTGGAACTGCTGCCCAACGGGAACCACCTCGCCGTCACCCTGACCCAGAGGCCCGGGACGAACCTGTCAGCCTGGGGCGGCCCCGCCAGCGCCACGATCATCGACCACATCGTCCAGGAGGTCACCCCGCAGGGGGCGGTGGTGTGGTCGTGGCGGACCTCCGACCACATCCCGATCGACGAGACCACGGCACCGTGGCGGGCCGCCGAGCTCGCCGACCCCGGTGGTCCGTTCGGCGGGTCCTACGACCCCTACCACTGGAACTCCGTGGAGTGGACCGGCACCGGGGTCATCTTGTCCTTCCGGCACACCGACGCCATCTACGAGGTGAACCGGCTGACGGGTGCGATCGAGTGGAAGGTCGGCGGCACCGGCCGTGCCCAGAGCCTCACCGTCGTCGGCGATCCCGTCTTCCAGCCAGGAGGCGGCGGTGGCTTCGCGGGGCAGCACGACGCCCGCCGCCTCGATGACGGGACCGTGACGGTGTACGACAACGGGAGTCTTCACAACCGGGCTCCTCGGGGCGTTCGGTACCGGCTCGACCTCTCCCAGCGCACCGCCACCTTGGTACGCACCGTCACCGACCCGGTGGAGAAGATCTCCGTCTGCTGCGGGAGCACACGGGCCCTTCCCGGGGGCAACTACGTCTTCGGGTGGGGCGGGAACGGTGACGATCCCCCCGACATCACCGAGACGACGCCCTCGGGCATCCGGGTCTTCCAGCTGTCCTTCATCTCGAAGGCACCCGCCCAGGCCATCGTGTACCGCGGCACACCGCTCCTGCCGGGCCAGCTCAGCCGTGACGCGCTGCGAGCCGGGATGGACAGCCAGTACCGCTGACTCGGCGCCGTGGAGTCGGGAGCGGTCGAGGTGGCCTAGCCCCCAACCCCCGGAAGCACCCGGTACGCGTCGTGTACGAGCCGCCGCGCGCTGTGCGGATGCCCGTTCGGGCTGGTCGGCGCTACGCGTGGGACCGAGATCTATCGCGTGTACGTCCGCAACCCCGGCGTGGAGCACGCGACGCCATCGATGAAGGCGCTCAGGGTCGCCGCATCTCTGCGCCATGGGCAGTGAGCGCCCAGATGATGAGCACGTCGATCGTCACCACGGTGAATCGACCAGATCGGGAACGCCGGTATGAAGAGGAAGTTGGCGATGAGACTGACGGTGGCGGCCAGGACGCCGACCGTACGGGCCAGCACGTTGCCGCTGAACACGCCCACCCCACTGGCCAGCACGACGAGGCCGACGATCAGGTCCCATGGTGCGGCGTGAAGGCCAGTGCGTCATCACACGCGTCAGGTGATCCGCATCCCCGAAGGTCCGGTCGTCGTTGCCGATGCGCCGTGGTTCGCATTGCCGAGCCCCGCTAGCGTCCGAGACGTGGTGCTCCATGAGGTCGAGGTGCGGCCCCACCCGGCGGAGCGACTCGAAGCATTCATCGGGCGTGATCGGAGTGCCGCGTTCACGTCGCTGGCGGGACAAGCGTGTGCGCTGCTCGATGGCCGGGCCGTGCTGAACGTCAATTCCACGGCCACCGGGGGTGGTGTGGCCGAGCTGCTCGAAACATTGCTCGCCTACGCCCGTGGTGCGGGCGTGGATGCACGCTGGCTCGTGATCAAGGGTGACCACCGGTTCTTCCAGATCACGAAGCGCATCCACAATTGCCTCTACGGCACGCCTGGCGACGGCGGCCCGCTCGGCGACGCCGAGCGCCGCGACTACGAGGACACGATGGCGCGCCACGCCGACGACCTGTCCACGGTCGTGCGGGCCGGTGACATCGTCGTGCTCCACGACCCGCAGACCGCTGGCCTCGTGCCGGCAGTGCGACGCAGTGGCGGGCGCGTCATCTGGCGGAGCCACGTCGGCGTCGACGTACCGAACGAGCATTCCGACCTCGCCTGGCGCTTCCTTCGCCCGTATGTGGAGGACGTCGACGGCTACGTCTTCTCGTGCGCCCGGTTCGCGCCGCCGTGGGTTCCCGGAGACCGGCTCACCGTCATTCCGCCGTCGATCGACCCGTTCTCGGCCAAGAACGTGCCGATCGAGCCCGAGGTGGTGGTGCGAACGCTGCAACGAGTCGGCGCGCTCGCCGATCGCGGGACCGTGACCGGCAGCGAGTTCACGCGGCGCGACGGCACCCGCAGCCACGTCGAGCGACCGGTCGATCTCGTCGGAACCGGACCGCCTCCGCCACCTGATGCGCCGATTGTCCTGCAGGCCTCCCGCTGGGACGCCCTGAAGGACTTCCCCGGTGTCATCCGCGGATTCGCCGACCGGCTCGTGGATGCGGGTGACGCCCACTTGCTCCTCGCCGGGCCCGAGCCGAAGGGCGTTGCGGACGACCCCGAGGCGACTGGTGTGTTGGCCGAATGCCGCGCGTTGTGGAGCTCGCTACCTGTCCGCGCTCGGGAGAGGGTCCACCTCGTCTGCGTGCCGACGGCCGATCCCGACGAACACGCGACGATCGTGAACGCGCTCCAGCGGCACACGAAGGTCGTCGTGCAGAAGAGCCTCGCCGAGGGCTTCGGACTCACAGTGGCCGAAGCGATGTGGAAGGCGCGGCCCGTGGTCGGCAGTGCTGTCGGGGGAATCATCGACCAGATTGTCTCTGGCGACACCGGATGGCTACTCCAGGATCCGTACGACCTCGATCAGTACGCCAAGGCGGTCGGTGGTCTGCTCGCCGACCCTCCGAATGCGGCCCGCATGGGTGCGATGGGTGCCCAACGAGTGAGGACACACTTCCTCGCCGATCGTCACCTTGCGCAGTGGACCGAGTTGATCGGTCGGCTCGCCGTCTGAGGGTGCTTCCCTGTCCGGGTCGAGATGACTGCCGGTCGTATCCCGGAACCAGGTGGGTCATCCGCCTCACGAGCGGGGCTGCTCGGGTCCCCGGATCAGCCACCCCGCGGACGCGCCGCCGGCCAAGCTGGTGACCGGTGCCCGCACGGCCACCATGAACGGCGGCGGCCTGCGCATGGCCCCACTCCATCGATGCGAGTGCTCGAGCGCATTGCTCTACCGCCGCTGCCCAGCTGGCCGAGCGAGTGCTACGGATGTCCAGGTCAAACGACCTGCGCTCCTACCCGCTGCCCGGCAGGACGCAGTACGCGTCGGTGTAACTGCCGCCGAGCGTCGTGTGCGCGCCCGTTCCGGCTGGTCGTTCGTGAGCCTCGAGCTGCGATCTATCGGGAGGGCGCTGGACGAGCGCTGGAGGGACTCTTCGCCGCTCAGCCTTTCACCGGTGCGGTCCGCCACACCGGGTACGGGATGCCCGCGAGCCGATTGATGACGAAGCCCTGCACCACGAGGAGCCCCACCGCCGCCATCAGCACGACCAACTGCTCCGGCTCCCGCAGGATGCCGAGCGACACGATCAGCGTCGTGGCCCCGGCCGGCGGGTGCGGCACCCGGGCCCAGACCATGGCGCCGCTCGTGAGCCCCAGCGACACTGCGGCTGCGCCCACGCGGGCCCCGGTCACCTGGCTCGCCAGCGCCGGGAGGTCGTCGGTGAGGCCGAAGACGACGAGCGCGAGGTAGCCGGCGGCGGCGCCGATGAGGTGCCCGCCGATGGTGTTCCTCGGGGACGCGGCCGGGAGCAGTGGCGTGTAGAAGAGCAGGAACGCCGTCGGGCCCAGCGAGGGGAAGACGAACGGCTCCCCCGTGACGAAGGCTACGAGGGACATCACTCCGATCGCCACGCACCCGTTCACGAAGGCGAACAGCCCGAGCACGAACGTCGAGGAGTGCCGCTCGGTCAGGGCCGGGACCCGGAAGCGGCGGGCCAGCCCGAACACGATGGCGGCCATGTCGCCGCCGATGGGTCCCGGTCGCTGGGGCGACCCGGGCCGCTCGGTCATCGGAGGTAGCGGTAGAAACCGAGAGCGCCGGCGGCCAGCACGACCGAGCACGCCGCCGTCACCCAGGCCAGGCCGTCGTCGTCCGCCAGCAGCGCATCGAGGCCGACGGTGAGCAGGAACACCTGGAGCGAGAGGAGGACGACGACGAAGATGCCGATGGCGGCCGGCACCTCCCGGCGGGCCGCCATCACCATCACGCCGCCCTCGGGGCGGGCGCCGAGGGCCCACACCGTGCCGTCCCGCACCTCGACGTCGATGCGGCCGAGCGGGCGCTGGGGCGGACCGGCGAGCACCGCCCCCGTCGTCGCGTCGAAGTGGCCCTCGTGGCACGGGCACTCCATCTCGGCCTTCTCGGACGCGTAGTACACGACGCAGCCGAGGTGGGTGCACTTCTGGCTGAACGCCCGCAGCTCGCCGCCGGGGAGGTGCACGAGGATGGCGGGGTCGGCTCCTGTGGGGTAGTCGAACAGGTGGGCCGTGCCCTCCGGCACCCGATCGAGGCGGACGATGGCCCGGGGCTCCCCCTCGTTGATCGAGCGCAGGCTGGACCAAAGGGCGACGCCGACGTTGCCGGCGGCGAACCCGCCCGAGGCCAGCACGAGGTACCTGACGAACTCTCGCCGCGTGACCTCGTCCTCGCCGGCGGAGGTGAGCGGGAAGTCCTGACGCCACACCGGCTCGTCCGTCCGGGCCCCGTCGGGCTCGCCGGCGGGGTGGGGCTGCGCCGTCACGTCCCCACCGCCGGCTCGGCCAGGCCGAAGGGGTCGTCCTGCCACGGCCGGGCACCGGCGGCGGCCGTGACGTCGAGAGCCGCCGCCGTCTGCGACACGGTGCGCACCTTGGTGGCCACGTACTGGCTCCCGAACCACCACTCGTTGACCAGCGTGCCCGTGCGGGTGCGTGCGAACTCGTCGGGCGTGCCGAACCACAGGGCCTGGCTCGGGCACACCGAGGCGCACATCGGCTTCTGCCCGGCCGAGGTGCGGTCGTAGCACATGTCGCACTTCATCATCTGGTCGTAGGCGGCGATGTACTTGGGGACCCCGAAGGGGCACGCCAGCACGCAGTTCGAGCAGCCGATGCAGCGCGGCTTCAGCGACGACTGCACGACACCGTCCTCGTTCTGCTTGATGGCGTCGGCCGGGCACACCTCGGCGCAGGTCGGGTCCTCGCAGTGCATGCACACCATGGGAGCCGTCTGCGTGGTGGCGAAGCGGTCGATCTCCTCGAGGTGGATCATGGACGTGCCGCGATGGGTCCCGCACTCCTCGCAGGCCTGCACGCACGCCTGGCAGCCGATGCAGCGGCTCTGGTCGATCACGAAGATGCTGTCGCCGAAGGCGCCGGCCACCGGGCGTGTGGCCGGGCTGTGCTTGACCCCGATCGACACGGGTACCGACGTCATCCCGGTGCCTCCGGTTCCGACTCCGGGGACCGGGGATCGTCGCCCCTGGTCTCCCCGGTGTGCAGCGCAAGGTCCCGGTCGTCGACGGGGACCGTGCCGGCCGGACCGACGCGCTCGATGCGAACGGCCGACACCTTGTACTCCGGGATCTTCGACAGCGGGTCGAGGGCCCGGTTGGTGAGCTGGTTCGCCGCCTGGCGCCCGGCCCAGTGGTACGGGATGAACACCGTGTCCGGGCGGATGGTCGAGACCACCGTGGCCGGCAGGGTCATGGCCCCCCGCCGGGAGGTAACCCGCACCACGTCGCCGGTGGCGATGCCGTGGGCCTCGGCCAGGACGGGGTGGATCTCGCAGAGCGGCTCGGGGTACTGGTCGACGAGCGCACCGATGCGCCGGGTCTGCGTGCCGGAGAGGTACTGGCTGATGACCCGCCCGGTGGTCAGCCACACCGGGTACTCGTCGTCGACGACCTCGGCCGGGCGCCGGAAGGGCACCGGGTTGAACCTGCCGCGACCGTTCTCGGTGTAGAAGCGGCCTCCCTCGAAGAGCCGCTTTGTCCCGGGATGGTCCTCCGAGGGGCAGGGCCAGAAGACGCCCAGCTCCCGCTCGACCCGCTCCCACGTGATGCCCGAGTAGTCTGCGCTCCCGCCCTTCGAGGCCACCCGCAGCTCCTCGAACATCTGCTCGGCGCTGGTGTAGGGGAACCAGTGGCCCTTGCCCAGGCGACGGGCGAGGTCGCAGAGGATCTCCCAGTCGAGGCGGGCGTTGCCTGGGGGCGACTTCGAGGGGTTCAGCTTGATGACCCGTCCCTCGACGCTGGTCGAGGTCCCCTCGTCCTCCTCGTGGAGCGAGCCGGGGAGGACGAGGTCGGCGTGGAACGCCGTCTCGGACAGGAAGAAGTCGATGACGGCGTAGAACTCGAGCTTGTCGAGCGCCTCCTTGGTGAACGCGGTGTCCGGTAGCGACACCACCGGGTTGAAGCAGATCGACAGCAGCCCCTTGATCTCCCCCCGGTGGATGGCCTCGACGATCTCCTGCGCGGTCAGGCCCTTGCCGGGGATGTCGTCGACGTCGCACCCCCACACCGAGGCGATGTACTCGCGGTGCTCGGGGTTGACGATGTCCCGGTTGCCGGGGAGCTGATCGCACTTGTGGCCGTGCTCCCGACCGCCCTGGCCGTTGCCCTGGCCGGTGATGGTGGTCACGCCGCACCCCGGCTTGCCGTACTTGCCGGTGGCCAGGCCGAGGTTGATGGCGGCCCACACGTTCTCGACGCCCTTGGTGTGGTGCTCGATGCCGCGGGCGTGCATGAGCATCCCCGTGCGTGAGGTGCCCCACCACTCGGCCGCCTGCTCGATGCGGGCCGCGGGCACGCCGGTGACCGACTCGCCCCAGGCGGGCGTCTGGTCGGCCACGGCCTCGGCCGCGGCATCGAAGCCCTCGGTGTGGGCCTCGATGAACTCGTGGTCGAGCCAGTCCCGCTCGATCAGGACGTGGAGGATCGTGCCGAGCAGCGCGGAATCGGTGCCCGGACGGAGCCCGAGGAACAGGTCGGCGGTGCGGGCCAGCGGCGTGACACGCGGGTCGGCCACGATGAGCTTGGCGCCGTTGTCACGGGCCCGCCACACGTAGCTCGTGGTGATCGGCGCGCACTCGGCGATGTTGGCCCCGGCGATGAACACCACCTCGGCGAGGGGGATGTCGCTCCAGGGGTTGCTGGCGCGGTCGATGCCGAGGGCCCGCTTGTTGGCGACGCCGGCCGACACCATGCAGAGCCGGCCGTTGTAGTCGAGGTTGGCGGTGCCGAGCGCGAGCCGGGCGAACTTGCCGATGAGGTAGGACTTCTCGTTGTCGAGGGACACGCCGGACAACATGGCGAAGGCGTCCTTGCCGTACGCCTCCTGGATGCGCCGGATCTCGGCCACCGTGCGGTCGAGGGCGTGGTCCCACGGCACCCGACGGAAGCCGTCCGGGTGACCCTCGTCCCGCTCCAGGGGGTCGAGCAGGCGGTCCGGGTGGGCGTTCTGGAGGTAGCGCTTGACGCCCTTGGGGCAGAGCTTGCCCTCGTTGAACGGGAACTCGTACCACGGCTCGAACCCGACGACCTCCTCGCCCTTGACCTTCAGGACGATGCCGCACTGCTGGCCGCAGAAGCAGCAGTGGGTCTTGACCTCGCGGTCGGCGTCGATGCCGGCGTCCCACCCGCCGGGTGGCGCCTGGTTGAGGTGGGGCCCATAGCGGGCGACGAGCTCCTCGTCGGTGAGCGGGGGGTGAGCCATCAGCCGAAGCCCCCCACCGCACACGACTGGGCCAGCGTCACCATGGCCCGCCGGCACGCCGGGCAGTGGTCCTGGTAGTTGCCGCCCCCGGCCAGCGAGTAGTCGAACCCCACCTGCGGGAGCACCTGCTTGAGGTCGGTCATCTGCAGGACCGAGGCGAAGGGGGCGGCGCAACGGGGGCAGTGCAGCTGCGGGCCGCTGGCCGCCTCCCGCCGGTAGTAGTCGACGCCGAGGTTGGCCGGTCGCTGGAAGATGTGGAACAGCTTCCCGAACGGGATGTACATGAGGCCGAGGATCACGGTGAGGGCGTGCACGGTGTTGAGGAAGACGTAGAAGCGGCCCTCCATCCAGAGGTTGGACGCCGTCAGGGCGAGGCCGGTGACCGACACCGCGAACAGCCCGGCCAGCGCCAGGAAGTCGTTCGACCGCTCGACGGCCAGGGCCCCCGGGTCGCGCAGGCGCCGCGAGAGGAAGATGAAGACGCCGGCGAGCACGAGCACGGCGGAGATGTCGAGTAGGTGGAACGTGATCCACCCGACGACGCTGCGGCTGTCGAACGAGACCGTTCCCAGCTCCCCCACCACCGCCCGGTACCGCCGGCCGTTCTGGCCGACCGACTCGAAGTGCAGCAGGCCGAAGACGAGGGGGAAGGTGACGAGCGCGGCGAGGACGCACCCCCAGAAGACCAGCTGGTGGCCCAGCCAGCGGACCCGCGACCCACCGGCGATGAAGGACTGGAGCAGCAGGTTGCCGGCCACCAGCACCGGGAGTCGGGCGGCGTTGGCGGTGCGCCGCCCGGGCCGGCGGAAGGCCTCCCAGCCACGGCGGTTGAGCAGGGCCGTGGGGGGCCGCCGGAGCCACACCAGGTACCGGTAGACGACACCGAAGATGGCGAAGAACGTGCCGAAGAGGTAGCCCACCAGCGCGGCGTCGAACCAGCGCAGGCGGCCACTCCCGAGGAAGGCGATGCCGACCGCCAGGGCCACGGCGACGAGCCCCCAGGTGGCCGCCCGCCGGTCGACCGTCGCCAGCCGCCTCACCTCGGGATGTCTACTCCACCCAGCAGGCGTCGCATCGAGGACGCGATGCGGACGGCCCGCGCCTTGGCGAGGTCGGCCACCGGCCCGACGAAGCGGTCGTCGACCGTGGTGGTGAAGAGGTGCAACCACCGCTCGTAGTGCCGGTCGGTGAAGGGCGTCCGCCGGTGGGCGGCCTCGTGGGCCCGCATCGGCTGGCCCTCGTAGACCCGCTCGCCGAACAGCTGCCAGGTCCAGAAGTCGACCAGCTTCGGGATGTGGGCCGACCAGTCGACGCCGGCGTCCCTGAACACGGGCCCCAGCACGTCGTCCATGGCCACGTCCGCGTAGAAGCGGCGGACGAGCTCCTCGAGGTCTTCCACGCCCTCGATGTCCCGGGTGGGCGCCTCGAGGCCGGCGGCCGTCCGGCTCACCCGGCCGTCACCCCGCCGGCGGCCGCCGCCACGAGGGCGAGACCGAGGAACAGCTGCCGCAGCCCGAGCACCTTGGCCGGGACGGGCGGACGCCGCACCTGCCACACCTGGAGGGCGGCCAGGACGGCGACCGCCACGGCGCCGGCAGCCAGCCGGTGGTCGAAGCAGGACGGCGCCGGCGGCCACGGCCACGCCCAGCCCGGAGGCGGCATCACTGATGGCCACCGACCCCGTGCCGTGGCGCAGGCGCGCGATCTGCACCCGGACGAAGGGGATGGCGGCCACCGCCCGTGCGGCGACGACCAGCCACAGGGCGGCGGCCAGCCGGGCGCCCTCGCCGCCGGCCACGGCGATGGCGGCGCCCACGGCAGCGATGCCCACCGCTCCGGCCAGCTCGGGAGCGAGGCGCCGGCTCCGGCTGCGCATGTCGAACGACAGCTCGAGGACCACGAGGGGGGTGGCCAGGCCGACGGGGATCAGCCAGCTCGGGCCGGACGTGATCAGCGCGACGAGCGCCAGGGCGGCGAGCAGGGCGACCTCTCCGGCGGCCACGGCGACGGCCAACCGGGTCCGCGGCAGCCACCGGCCGCGCCACCGGTCGACGAGGACGACCTTCAGCGGGGCGCGCACCAGGAACGCCAGCAGCGCGGCGGCGGCCAGCGCGGCGCCGCCCCACGACGGAGCGACCAGGAGGCCCAGCAGCGCCGGCTCCGCGGTGAGGCCCCAGCCGCCGTGCTCGTCGGGGACGGCCACCGACCGCCAGGCGGGGCGGGCGGCGGCGGGGGCCCGGGCGGTGGCCGGCGCCGCCACGGTCACCCCCCTCCCCGCAGGGCCAGGTCGGCGAGGGTGAGCCCGCCGAGCGCCGTGACCAGCTCGGTGCGGGCCCGCTCCCACGCCCGGTGGAGAGCGCACACGGGGCCACGGGCGCACGGCCGGTCGGCCACCACGCAGCGGCCGAGGTCGGTGGGGCCGTCGACGGCTTCGATCACCTCCAGGACGCTCAGGTGCCCGGGCTCGACGAGCACCGCGTACCCGCCCGTCGGACCGGGGTCCGAGCCGACCCACCCCGCACGCACCAGCGGACCCACGACCTGGGGGACGAAGCCGGCGGTCGTGCCGAGCTCGGCGGCCAGGGCGGGGCTCTTCATCCGTCCTCCCGCCCGCGACAGTGCCAGGAGTGCCCGCACGGCGAGGTCAGCCCGCCGGCTGACCTGGAGTCTCATAGTGCGAGACTATCCGATTCTCATCCGCGAGCATCGCTCCCGTGGAGCCCGCAGCCGACCTGGCGCCGCCGGGCGACGGCGCACCGGCCCCGCCCGGCTCCGTCCAGCGGCTGCGGCGCGCCAACGTGGCCGTGGGGCTCGTCCACCTCGCGCAGGCGGCGGCCGTCCTGGCGCTGAGCAACGGTTTCGCCATCGCCGTGACCGCGTCGTTCGCCACGGGCCCCCCGGGCACCCCACCGGGCGAGCCGTCGACGCTGTTCGACGTGGCCTTCGGGCCGGCCGTGGCCGTGTTCCTGCTGCTCGCCGCGCTCGATCACCTCCTGGTGGCTGCGCCTCGGGTGGTCGACCGCTACGAGCGGGGGCTGGCGGCCGGCCGCAACCTGTTCCGGTGGACCGAGTACTCGCTCAGTGCGTCGCTCATGATCGTGCTGATCGCGATGCTCACCGGCATCACCGACGTGACGGCGCTCATCGCCATCTTCGGGGTCAACGCCGCCATGATCCTGTTCGGCTGGGTCGTCGAGCGCACCAGCTCGCCGGGCCGGCACGCCAACTGGACCGCGTTCGGCTTCGGGTGCATCGCCGGAGCCGTGCCCTGGATCGCGATCACCGTCGCCCTGGTGGGGGCCGAGGCCGACGGTGACGTGCCGGGGTTCGTGTACGGGATCTTCGTGTCGCTGTTCCTCTTCTTCAACAGCTTCGCCGTCAACATGGTGCTCCAGTACCGCTGCGTGGGCCCGTGGCGCAGCTATCGCTTCGGGGAAGCGGCGTAACGTGGGGCTGAGCCTGGCCGCCAAGTCGGCCCTGGCCTGGCAGGTCTTCGCCGGCACGTTGGCCGGCTGATGCCCGGGGTTCCACCGCCGTGGTGAGCCTCCGTCTGGGACTCCTGCACGGCTTCGGGGCGACCGCCTTCACCTGGCGCAAGGTCGTCCAGCCGCTGCGGGCCGCCCACACCGTCGTCGTGCTGGACCGGCCCTGGGGACCGTTCGACGAGCAGCTCTCGGCCACGGCACAGGCCCTCGAGCACGACGGGTCCGGCGACTGGGTCCTCGTGGGGCACTCAGCCGGTGCGGAGGTCGCCCTCGGCGTCACCTTGGCCGCAGCCGAGCGCGTGCGTGCACTGGTGCTGCTGGGCCCGGTCGTCGGTCGCGGCCCGCCCAGCCTCGTTCGGGCCGCGACGCGCATCCCCGGCTCCGAACGCGTGGCGCCAGCGCTGCTGCGCGCCAGCTTCGGGCTCCTGGGGCCGGTGCTCAAGAGGGCCTGGGACGACCCCTCCGCCGTGTCGGAGGAGGTCGTCGAGGGCTACCGCCGACCCCTCGAGGAGCCGGGGGTCGCCGAAGCCCTGTGGGCCATGGCCCGGGCCGATGAGGACCGGTCCGCCGTCCGACTGCGCCTCGGGGAGATCGACCGGCCCTGCCTGATCCTCGTCGGCGCCGCCGATCGATTGGCCACGCCGGTCCCTGTGCGCCACGCACGAACGGTGGTGCTCGACCGGTGCGGTCACCTCCCGCAGGAGGAGCAGCCCGGGCGCACGGCACGGGAGATCATCTCCTTCGTCGACGCCCTGCCACTTCGAGCGCCTCGAGTGGACGAGTCGAGTTGCCGCCTCGAGAGTCGACTGGGGGGACCGGACCAAGGCGCGCCCGAGGAAGACGCTGGCTGATGACGAGGCCAGCAGGATTCGCCCCCGCTCCCTCTAGCCCCCGGCCCCCGGCAGCACCCGGTAGGCGTCGTAGACGGAGTCGATCCGGCGCAGGGTGGTGATGAGGGAGTCGAGCAGCGACGGGTCGGCCAGCTCGAAGTCGAAGCGCATGCGGCTGTTGCGGTCGGCGCCGGTGTGGGTGGTGCAGGCGAGGATGTTCAGGTGGTGGTCGGCCAGCGTGGCCGACACGTCCCGCAGCAGCTTCGAGCGGTCGAGGGCCTGCACCTCGATGGACACGACGAAGGTGTCGTTGGCCGTGTCGGAGTCCCACTCCACCTCGATGAGCCGCCCGCCCTGGCCCTCGGCCAGCGACACGGCGTTGGCGCAGTCGGAGCGGTGGACGGACACCCCTCGGCCCCGGGTGACGAAGCCCATGATCTCGTCGCCGGGCACCGGGGTGCAGCAGCGGGACAGCCGCACCATCACGTCGTCGAGCCCCTCGACGTGCACCCCCGAGGGAGGTCGCCGGCGGCGGGGCGCCCGGGCGGTGACGGGGACCTGCTCCTCGCCCTCCCCGCTGCGCAGGGCCCGCCCGAGGCGGCGGGCCACGGTGGTGGCCGACACGTGGTTCTCGCCGATGGCCACGCACAGGGCGTCGACGTCGGCGTAGCTCATCGTCGCCGCCAGCTCGGCGAGGGCCGATGACGACGCCAGCTTCTGCACCGGGAGCCCTTCCCGCCGCAGCGCCTTGACCAGCTCCTCGCGCCCGGTGTCCATGGCGTCCTCGCGCCGCTCCCGCGAGAACCAGTGGCGGATCTTGTTCTTGGCCCGCGGGGTGACGACGATCCCGAGCCAGTCCCGGGACGGCCCGCTCTCCACCTTGGACGTGAAGATCTCGACGGTGTCGCCCGAGGCCAGGCGGGAGTCGAGCGGCGACAGCCGGCCGTTGACCCGGGCCCCGATGCAGGCGTGGCCCACCTCGGTGTGGATGGCGTAGGCGAAGTCGATGGGAGTGGCACCGTCGGGGAGGGTGATGACCTTGCCCTTGGGGGTGAAGACGAAGACCTCGTCCTGCTGGAGGTCCCCCTTCAGGGTCTCCATGAACTCGGCCGGGTCGCTCGTCTCGGACTGCCAGTCGACGATGCGCCGGAGCCAGGCCATGTCCGAGGCCGACAGCTCGTCCTTGTAGGCCCAGTGGGCCGCCACGCCGTACTCGGCCCGGTGGTGCATCTCCCGGGTGCGGATCTGCGCCTCGAGGGTCTTGCCCAGGGGCCCCACCACCGTCGTGTGCAGCGACTGGTAGAGGTTGAACTTGGGCATGGCGATGTAGTCCTTGATGCGCCCCGGCACCGGCTTCCACGTGGCGTGGATGGAGCCCAGGGCGGCGTAGCAGTCCTCCACCCGGTCGACGACGACCCGGATGCCCACCAGGTCGAAGATGTCGTCGAACTCCCGGCCCTTGGCCACCATCTTCTCGTAGATGGACCACAGGTGCTTCGGGCGCCCGGTCACCTCGCCGGCGATCCCGAGCTCGGACAGCCGGTCCCGCACCTGGTCGATCACCTGGTGCACGTACAGCTCCCGCTCGGGGCTGCGGGTGGACACCATCTGCTCGATCTCGGCGTAGTACTTCGGGTAGAGGGTGGCGAAGGACAGGTCCTCCAGCTGCTGCTTCATGTCGGCCATGCCCAGCCGGTGGGCCAGGGGGGCGTAGATCTCGAGCGTCTCGCTGGCCGTGCGCTGCTGCTTCCAGGCCGGCATGGCCGCCAGCGTCCGCATGTTGTGGAGGCGGTCGGCCAGCTTGACGATCAGGACCCGGAGGTCCTTGGCCATGGCCACCAGCATCTTGCGGATGGTGGCGGCCTGCTGCTGCTCCCTCGTGTCGAAGCTGACCCGGTCGAGCTTGGTCACCCCGTCGACCACGGCCGCCACCTCGGTCCCGAAGGAGGTGCGGACGTCGTCGAGGGTCAGGTCGGTGTCCTCCACGGCGTCGTGGAGCAGCGCCGCGGCGATGGTCACGTCGTCGAGCCCGAGCTCGGCCACGATGGAGGCCACCGCCAGCGGGTGGGAGACGTAGGGCTCGCCGGACCGACGGCGCTGCCCCGTGTGGGCGTTGGCGGCGGTGGCGTAGGCCCGGCTGATCAACGCCGTGGACGCACCCTTGTGCCGGCGCTTGTAGGTGGCGAGGAGGGGGGCCACCTCCTCGGCCGGGAGCGCGTCCCGCCGCCACGGCAGCACCCGGGTCACGACGGCCATGGCGACCGCCTCAGCCGTAGCTCACGAGGGACACGATGTTCCTGCCCGGCAGGCGGGAGCGGCCGCCGAGGAAGGCCAGCTCGAGGACGAAGCCCAGGCCGACCACCTCACCCCCGAGGCGCTCGACCAGCCGGACCGTCGCCGCCGCCGTCCCCCCGGTGGCCAGCACGTCGTCCACCACCAGGACCCGCTCGCCCGGCGCCACCGCGTCGCGGTGGATCTCGAGCAGGTCGGTCCCGTACTCGAGGGCGTACTCCTCGGCTTCCACCTGCCACGGCAGCTTGCCCGCCTTGCGCACCGGGGTGAAGCCGGCGCCGAAGCGGTAGGCGATGGGCGCCGCCAGGATGAACCCGCGGGCCTCGACCCCCAGCACCCGGTCGACGGCGGTGCCGTCGAAGCGCTCGGCGATGCCGTCCACGGCCGAGCGGAAGGCCGCCGCATCGGCGAGGAGGGGGGTGATGTCCTTGAAGGTGATCCCCGGCGTCGGGAAGTCGGGGATGTCGCGCACGAGGGCGGACAACCGGTCCGCGACCTCGACGCCACCCATGCCCGGCAACGGTACCCGGCGTTCGCGAGGCGCTTGCGCCAGCAAGCTCGGGGATCAGCGCCGGCGCCCGTCCTTGCGCTTCCTCGGCCGGGGCTGGACGGGGGAGGCGCCGGGAGCCGGCCTCGACCGGCGGGTGGCCGCGGCCGGCTCCGCCCCGGCCACCTCGTCGTCGTCCTCGGCTCCCAGGTCGTCGACCTCGTCGTCGGCCGGCGGGGCCGGCCGGCGGCTGATCCGGGCCTTCGGCGGCGGGGCGCCACCGCTCGGCGTCGGGCGCCCGCTCCCACCGGAGGGGACGAGGGGCCCCCGGCCCGCCTTGCCCGATTCGAGGCGCTTGCGGAGCGCGGTCCACCGGGGCTCGCGCTCCTTCAGGAGGGCCAGCAGGGGTGAGGCGATGAAGATCGACGAGTAGGCGCCCGAGGCCAGGCCGATGAACAGGGCCAGGGCGAACTCCTGGAGGGTGGTGGCGCCGAGGACGAACGAGCCGATGACGAGGAGCGACAGGATGGGCAACAGGGCGGTGATCGAGGTGTTCAGCGTCCGCATGAGCACCTCGTTCAACGAGTCGTTGACCATGCGGGTGTAGGTGGTCTTGCCGCTGGCGGCCAGCGTCTTCGCGTTCTCGTCCACGCGGTCGAACACGACGATGCCGTCGTAGATCGAATAGCCGAGGATGGTCAGGATGGCGATCACGGTGGCCGGGGTCACCGGGAAGCCGAACAGCGAGTAGATGCCGACGGTCACGAGGATGTCGTGGACCAGGGCGGCCAGCGTCGCCACCGCCATCTTCCACTCGAAGCGGAAGCTGATGTACACGGTGATGAGGACGAGGAACACCACCAGGGCGCGCACGGCCTTGCTGGTGATCTCGTCGCCCCACGACGGGCCCACGGAGTTGATGCTGACGCTGTCGACGTCCTCCCCGGTCAGCTCGGCCAGGGCCTGGCTCACGTCCTGGCGGGCCTCCTGGGTGGTCTCCTCCGAGGAGACGCGGAGGCGCTCGTCGTCGCCGGCGGACAGGGTCTGGACCTCGGCGTCGCCTAGCCCGGCGTCGGCCACGGCGTCCTGGGTGTCGGACACGCTGGCCCCGCCGGAGGCCACCTCCCACACCGTGCCGCCCTCGAAGTCGATCCCCAGGTTCAGGCCCCGGGTGAACAGGGAGCCCAGGCCCAGGAGGATGACCACGCCCGACAGGGCGAACCAGAGCTTCGTACGACCGACGAAGTCGAAGCTCGTCTCGCCGTGGTAGAGCCGGCCCCAGAGGCTGCGACGACCCTCGGTCACGTCCCCGCCGCCGGTGCCGGCTCGGACATGCCGAGGCCCCGGGCCACCCCGAAGCGGGAGGACGTGAACGCCTTCCGCCGGCCCAGCAGGATCACCAGGGGCCGGGTGAAGAACCACGCCACGACGACGTCGAGCACGGTCGAGAGGCCGAGGAAGAAGGCGAAGCCCCGGACGGGGCCGACGGTGAGCAGATAGAGCACGGCGGCGCCCATGAAGGCCGAGGTGTCGGCGATGAGGATGGTCCGGAACGCCCGCTTGAAGCCGCGCTCCACCGAGGCCCGCACCGTGCGCCCGGCCCGCACTTCGTCCTTGAGGCGCTCGAAGAACACGACGTACGAGTCCACCGTCACGCCGATGGACACGATGATGCCCGTCACACCGGCCAGGCTCAGCGCCAGCCCCGAGGTCCGCCCGAGCCAGCTGATGATCGACCACTGGAGGGCGGCCCACACGCACAGGCCCAGGAGGACGACGATGCCGAGGGCCCGGTAGTAGAAGAGCATGTAGGCCATCACGAGGACGGTCCCGATGGCCCCGGCCAGCAGCCCGGCGTTCAGGGAGTCCTGGCCCAGCGACGGCGACACCGTCTGCACCGTCTGGGGCTCGAGCTGGACGGGCAGCGACCCGTAGCGCAGGACGAGGGCCAGGTTGCGGGCCTCGGACTCGCTGAAGTCACCGGTGATCTGCGCCTCCCCGCCGAACTCGGACTGCTGGATGGTGGGTGCCGACTGGACGATCCCGTCGAGGGCGATGGCCAGGCGGCCGGTGGGGCAGGCCTCGCTCGGCGGGTTGCACTGCGCCGCGGCCTCGTCGAAGGCGGCGGAGCCCCGGTCGGTGAAGGTGAGGTCGACGGTCCAGGTGCCCCCCAGGTCCTGGACCCGGGCCTTCGCATCGGACACCGCCGTGCCCCGCACGGTGGACGGGCCGAGCCGGTAGCAGGGCTGGGGCCCCTCGTCGGTCTCCTCGCCGAGGAGCACCACCTCGTCCTCGGGCTTGTCGTCCGCCCGCGACGTCGGCTGGCAGGCGCTCGGGGCGGTCGTCGTGGTCGTGCTGGCCGCCGTCGTGGTGGTGGTCTCCCCCGGCGCCGTGCTCCCGGTGGTGCTGGTGGGGGCCGTCGTGGTGGTGGTCGGTTCGGGCTCCTCCCCGGGTGGCGGCAGGTCCTCGAGCACCGGCCGGAAGCGCAGCTCCGCCGTCTGGCCGACCACGTCGAGGGCCCGGCGCTGGTCCCGCACGCCCGGGAGCTGGACGATCACGGCGCTCCCCTGGCGGGCGATCTCGGGCTCGGCTACGCCGAGGGCGTCGACCCGGTTGCGGATCACCTCGATGGCCTGGTCGAGCACCCCGCTGGCGTCGACCCCCTCCGGCGGCTGGAGGACCACCGAGGCGCCGCCCTGGAGGTCGAGGCCGAGCTCGGGCGAGTTCTCCACCGCCAGGGTGGCGGCCAGCGACCCGAAGGCGACCACGACGATGAAGATGAGCGGGGCGTAGAGGCGGCGCACGTCAGCCCTCTCCGTCGTCCGGCTCGGGCGGATCGGTCGGTTCGCTGGGCTCGGTCGGTTCGTCGAGGCGGCGGCTCACCGCGCCCCGCAGGACCTGGAGCTCGATGCCGGGGTTGGTGGTCAGGGTGACCTCGCTGTCCCCCACCACGGTGAGGGTGCCGACGATGCCGCCGGCGGTCACGACCCGGTCACCGGCGGCCAGGGACGCCACCAGGTCGCGCTGGGCCCGCAGGCGCGCCTGCTGCGGCCGGAGGACCACGAACCACATGGCGAGGGGGATGAGGAGGAGCAGGACGAGGGAGTTCATTCGGGGGCGCCGCCACGGTATCGGCTCGGTCCGCGAGGGCTGCGGCACGGTCCTCAGCCGGGGTAGACCTCCGCCACCTCGGCCCGGAGCGCGTCCAGGCGGCCCTCGGCCACGGCCGTGCGGATGCGACGCACGAGGTCGAGGGTCCAGGCCACGTTGTGGATGGTCACCAGGCGGGGCCCCGTGGGCTCGTTCACCAGGAGCAGGTGGCGCAGGAAGCCCCGGGACCACCGGGCGCACGTGGAGCACCCGCACGCAGGGTCGAGAGGGCCGTCGTCGTCGGCGAAGCGGGCGTTGCGGAGGGCCAGGCGCCCCTCGGACGTGAGGACGTGGCCGTGGCGGGCGAGGCGGGTGGGCAGCACGCAGTCGAACAGGTCCACCCCCAGAGCCACCGCCTCCAGCAGCCCCACCGGGTCGCCCACGCCCATGAGGTAGCGGGGGCGGTCGGTGGGCAGGTGCTCGACGGTGGCCGCCAGCGCCTCGAGCATGGCGGGGCGGGGCTCCCCGACGGAGAGGCCCCCGATGGCGTAGCCGTCGAAGCCGAGCTCCACGGTGCGGGCGGCGCACTCGGACCGCAGCGCAGCGTCCGTGCCGCCCTGGACGATGCCGAGGAGGGCCTGGCCCTCGCGACGCGGGGTCCGTTGCGAGCGGGCGGCCCAGGCCAGGGTGCGCTCGACGGCCGCCCGGATGACCGCCGGGGGGGACGGCAGCGGCGGGCACTCGTCGAGGACCATGGCCATGTCGGAACCGAGCGTCCCCTGGAGGGCGACCACGCCCTCGGGCGTGAGGCGGGTGGCGGCACCGTCGTACGGGGACCGGAAGGTGACCCCGTCGTCGTCCACCGTGCGGCGTTGGAGGGAGAAGACCTGGTAGCCGCCGGAGTCGGTCAGCAGGTGGCCGGACCAGCCGCTGAAGCGGTGGAGCCCGCCGAGCGCGGCCACCGTGCCGGCGCCGGGGCGGAGGAGGAGGTGGAGGGCGTTGGCCAGCACCACCTCGGCACCGAGGGCCTCGAGGTCGCGGGCGTCGAGCGACTTGACGGTCCCGCGGGTCCCCACGGGCATGAAGCACGGGGTGGCGAAGGAGCCCCGGGCGGTGGTGACGGTGGTGACCCGGGCGGCGCCGTCCGTGGCGGTGACGTCGGCGGCGAGCGTCACCCGGGGGCGCGGGTGGCGGCGGCCACGAGGTCGACCAGCACCTGCTGCTGCGCCGGGGTGTCGACCTGGAGGCGCTCCCACGTCGACGCTGGCCGCACGTCGGCGAAGAGCCCGGCCGGATCGACGTGGAAGTGGAGGAAGGCGCGCGAGCCCCGGTAGAAGGTGCCCGGGCCCTTCTCCCGCAGGCCCGTCATCCCCCGCAGGCGCTCGAGCAGGGGCTCCAGCGCCGTGAGGTCCTCCGGACGGGCGTGGCGCACGGCGACCATTGTGGCCGTCCGGGCACGGGAGCAGACTGCTCGCGTGCGCCGCCTGCTGGCCGTCCTCGCCGTCGGGGTCACCCTGGCGGTGGCGCTGCCCGGCTGCGGTCCGGCCGACCTGGAGCTGACCGTCGACGGGCGGCGCGTGCTCGTCCACCGCCACACGGACAACAGCCAGCGGCCGCTCGTGGTGATGCTCCACGGCTACACCAACGACGCCCCCTTCATCCGCTCGTACACGGGGCTCGACGGGTCGGCCGATGCCCTCGGGTTCAACGTGGCCTACCCCGAGGGCACGCCGACCTCCTCGAGGGGCTTCGAGTGGAACGCCGGCGCGTGCTGCGGCGGGAGCACCGTCGACGACGTCACCTTCCTCGAGCGTGTGGTCGACCGCGTGGCCTCGGGCACGCCGACGGACCGTCGCCGGGTCTACGTCTGGGGCTTCTCCAACGGGGCCATGATGTCCGCGCGTGCGATCTGCCAGGCCGAGGACGCCACCGGCCGGCCGCTGTTCGCCGCCGCCGGACTGGTCGGCGGCCCCGCCCTGGTGAGCACCTGCCGGCGCCCGGTGTGGCGCCACCTGCACGGGGAGGCCGACACCGTCGTGCCGGCCCGGGGCGGGACCTCCTCGGTCCCGGGCGTGTGCGAGTGCACGTTCCCCGACTCGACGACGGAGCCGGCCCGCTTCGGGCCCTTCGTGAGCGTGGCCCTCTACGCCGACGGCGGGCACACCTGGCCGCAGTCGTGGGACGGCACCTTCGGCGTCGACGCCAACCGAGCGCTCTGGGACGCCAGCCGCCCGTACTCGTTCGCCAGCTGACCGAGGCCCGTCAGACGGCGACGTGGTGCTGGAGGAGCATGGCGTCGCCGAAGGAGAGGAAGCGGTAGCCCTCGGCCAGGGCGGTGGCGTAGAGGTTGCGCCACCGGCCGCCGATCAGGGCCTCCACCAGCAGCAGCGGGGTGGAGTGGGGCTGGTGGAAGTTGGTGAGCAGGGCCGAGACCACCCGCCAGCGGTGGCCGGGGCGGATGAGGAGCGACGTGCGGCCCTCGAGCCGGTTCGTGGCGGCCGCCGACTCGAGGGCCCGGACGGACGTGGTGCCGACGGCCACCACCCGGCGGGCGTTGCGGCACGCCTCCATGGTGGCGGCGGGGACGCGGTAGCGCTCGGTGTGCACGGGGTGGTCCTCGACCCGCTCGGCGGTGACGGGACGGAAGGTGTCGAGCCCGACGGCGAGGTCGACGGTGAGGACGTCGATGCCCCGGGCCCGGCACCGGTCCAGGACCTCGGGGGTGAGGTGCAGCCCGGCGGTGGGCGCGGCCACCGACCCGGGGACCCGGGCGTAGACGGTCTGGTAGCGCTCGGGCTCGACCCGCAGCGCGCCCAGGTAGGGCGGGAGGGGCACGTCGCCGTAGCGGGCCAGGGCGGCGGCGGGGTCGTCGGCCACCAGGCGCACCCGGCGTCGCCCCTCGGCCAGGCGCTCCCCCACCTCGACGACGAGGTCGTCCCCGGCCACCAGCTGGGTGCCCTCGGGCACCTTGCCGCTCGGGCGCACGAGGGCCGTCCACGTGCCCTCGGGGTCGTCGCGGTCGAGGAGGACCACCTCGACCGCCCCGCCGGTGGGCTTGCGCAGCCGCAGGCGGGCGGGCAGGACCCGGGTCTCGTTGACCACCAGGACGTCGCCGTCGAGCAGCAGGTCGGGCAGGTCGGCCACCCGGCGGTGCTCGGGCGGACGGCCCGGCCCCTCGTCGACCAGCAGCCGGGCGGCGTCGCGGGGCGTGATCGGCTCCCGGGCGATCGCCTCCTCGGGCAGCTCGTAGTACGGCGCGAAGGGCACCGGTCCGTTCGTACCACGACCCTCGGGCGTTCTTTGGTTCTCTCCCTACCGCATCGGTCGGTGAGCGGCCAAAGAACGAGCGGAGGTCAGCCGAAGAGGCCGGGGGGCGCCGGGGGCGGGGTGGTGCCCTCGGCCGGCACGGGGAGCCCGAGGTGGGTCCACGCCCCCGGCAGGGCGCGGCGGCCCCGGGGGGTGCGGGCGAGCAGGCCGGCCTGGAGGAGGTACGGCTCGTAGACGTCCTCCAGGGTCTCGGGCTGCTCGCCGAGGACCGACGGCCAGGGTGGTGAGCCCCACGGGCCCGCCCCCGAACCGCTCGCACAGGACCCGCAGCAGCGCCCGGTCGACCTTGTCGAGGCCGAGCTCGTCGACCCCGAACAGCTTCAGCCCGTCGTGGGCCGCCTGCTCGGAGACGACCCCGTCACCCCGGACCTCGGCGAAGTCGCGCACCCGGCGCAGCAGCCGGTTGGCGATGCGGGGCGTGCCCCGGGCCCGCCGGGCGATCTCGTGGGCCCCGGCCGGGTCGAGCGGCACGCCGAGCACGCCGGCCGAGCGGATGACGATGGCCTCGAGGTCGGCCACGGGGTAGTGGTCGAACCGCTCGACCAGGCCGAAGCGGTCGCGGAGCGGGCCGGTGATGAGACCGGTGCGGGTGGTGGCGCCGACGAGGGTGAAGCGGGGCAGGTCGAGGCGCACCGAGCGGGCCGACGGGCCCGACCCGAGGACGATGTCGAACTGGAAGTCCTCCATGGCCGGGTAGAGGACCTCCTCCACCGGGCGGGCCAGGCGGTGGACCTCGTCGATGAAGAGGACGTCGCCCTCGTCGAGGTTGGTCAGGATGGCGGCCAGGTCGCCCGGGCCGGGCCAGCGCCGGGCCCGAGGTCGTGCGCAGCCCCACCCCGAGCTCGTGGGCCACGACGCCGGCCAGCGTGGTCTTGCCCACCCCGGGCGGGCCGGCGAAGAGGAGGTGGTCGGCCGACTGCCCCCGCTGCCGGGCCGCGTCCAGCAGCACGCTCAGGTGCTCCTTCAGCTCGGCCTGGCCCACGAAGTCGGCCAGCGCCCGGGGGCGGAGGCCGGGCTCGTCGGGCCCGTCCGGCGTGGCGCCGTCGTCGAGCACCTCGATCCGGCTCATTGGTGAACTGCCCTCAGATCGTGCACTCCTCAGACCGTCCCATCGACGTGGACACCAATGAGCGGCCGTCGCTGGCGCTCCGGCACAGGCGCTTTGCTCATCGGTTCGCTCGCAAGCTCGCTCACCTACCTCGCCGCCCCGATCCGGGACAGGGCGGTCTTCACGAGCGCCCCGACCTCGCCCTCGTCGGGCAGGTCGCGGACCGCCTCCCGCACCTCGTCGGGGCCGTAGCCCAGCGAGGCCAGGGCGGCCCGCACCTCCGAGCGGGGCGAGGGCGTCGCCGTGCCGCCACCGTTGCCGTCGACCGAGGCGGCCACCACCGCCTCGACGTCCGGCTCGGACCCGCTCGAGGCGGGCCTTGAGGTCGAGCAGCAGCCGGGCCGCCGTCTTGCGCCCCACGCCGGGCACGAGGCACAGCGCGTCGACGTCGTCCTCGGCCAGCGCCCGCCGCAGGGCGTCCGGTCCGTGGACCGAGAGCACCGCCAGGGCCAGCGCCGGGCCGACGCCCTGGGCGGCCGAGCAGCGCCTCGAAGCACACCCGCTCGTCGCGGGTGGAGAAGCCGTAGAGGGTGATGGCGTCCTCCCGCACCTGCGTGGACACGTGGAGGTGCACCTCCCGCCCCGGCTCCCCGAGCGCGGGCCAGGGTGCCGCTCGGGACCAGGGCGACGTAGCCCACGCCGCCCACCTCGAGCAGGACCTGACCGGTCATGGTCCGCTCGACCAGGCGACCCCGCAGCGAGCCGATCACCGGGTCGCCCCCGCCACCCGTCGAGCCAGGCGGGGCGCAGGCGTGGTGGCACAGGGCCAGCGCCAGGGCGTCGGCGGCATCGGCCGGCCGCGGCGGCGTCGGGCAGGCACAGGAGCGACTGGACCATGCGGGTGCACCTGCTCCTTCGGCGCGGCGCCGGCCCCGGTGACCGCCACCTTGACCTCGTTGGGCGTGTACTGGGCCACGTCGCACCCGGCGGCGGCCGCCTCGGCCAGGGCCAGCCCGCTGGCCTGGCCCACGGCCATGGCGGTGCGGGCGTTGGCCGAGAAGAAGACCCGCTCGACGGCGACCGCCTGCGGCTCCAGCTCGACGATGAGGGCCCGCAGCCCGGCCTGGAGCTCGGCCAGGCGGGTCGGCAGCGGCGCCGTGGGCGCCGTGGTGAGCACCCCGGCGGCCACGGCCCGGAGTCCCCGCCGGGCCCGCGCTCGACCGCGCCGTACCCGCACCGGGTCAGCCCCGGGTCGATGCCCAGCACGAACATGAGTTCGGGACCCTAGCGGCCGGAGCCGCCGCCGGCGGGGACCTCGGCGCTAGCGGCGGAGGTCGGGCACCGCGGCCCGCACCACGCCCTTGCCGTGTTCACCACCCGGTCGAGGATCGAGACGGGGAGGCCGAGGAGGCGGTTGAGCGGCGGGGTGGGCGGCGCCAGCGGGTGGGGCCGGTGCGGGACGGTGGCCCGGGCCCGCTCCATCGCGGTCGCCGAGCTCCTCGAGCTCGTTGGCCTTGAGCGCCTTGCGGGCCTGCTGGAAGAGGCCGTCGTCGCCCTCCTCCTCGCTCACGTGGTGGAGGATGTTCTCCTTCAGCACGGTGAACTTGGCATCGAAGTTCGGTGCGCTGGCGGGCAGGCGCTCGAGCTCCCACAGGGCGACCTTGGCCAGGTGGTGCTCCTCGACCGCCTCGAGCACGTCGCCCTGCTCCTCGAGCTTGGCCGCGACGGCGGGGTAGAAGAACTGCTCCTCGATCTCGGCGTGGACCGAGAGCTGCTCGATGACCTTGTCCGTGATCGAGCGCTTCTCTTCGGGCGTCTCGACGCCGCCTCGAAGCGGTTGAACAGCTGCTCGACGTTGCGGTGGTCCTGGCGTGAGGAGGGAGATCGCGTGTTCATAGCCGGGGCCCCTACCCAGGGCGCCCCGGACTACGCCTCGTCGCGTCCCGACCTGGGACGTTGAGAGGGGCCCCGGCCTGGTAGGTCGACGGGGCCCCACGATGCCTTCGGCAGGACGGGCGGGTCCTTGAGGCGGATGGGCCGGCTGGCGAGGCCTCGGCGCACCGCCGAGGCCCGGCGCACGCTCAGGGCTCGCGGCACCTCCGTTGGGGTGGAACACCTCCGGGAGCACGGTGTCGTCGGAGAGCGCGCTGCACGCCGGTACCCCCACTCCGTCTCCTCGGTGAACCTGGAACCCGTCCGCCCACCGCCCGTCGTAGCGGTTGTCGGATCTCCGACTCGGAACATCGAAGCCGCAGTCGATCGGCACCGTCCCCTTGGCCCCGGACGTGAGGCCCCGCCCGTGCACGTGAGTCCTGGCGCGCAGGGTCCTCGCGGCGTGCCGGAGGACGCCGTCCTACGCCTCGACCGACTGGAGGATGTCGTCGGGGATGTCGAAGTTGGCGTGGACGCCCTGCACGTCGTCGTGCTCGTCCAGCGCGTCGAGCAGGCGCAGCACCTTCTTCGCGTCCTCGGCGGTGCCGAGGGCGACGGTGCTCGTCGGCTGCATGGTGGCGTCGGCCGAGTCGTAGGCGATGCCCGCGGCGTCGAGGGCGGCCCGCACGCTCGCCAGCGTGGCCGGTGGCGACGTCACCCGCCACGTGTCGCCGTCGTCGACGAGGTCCTCGGCCCCCGCCTCGAGCACCACGAGCATCAGCTCGTCCTCGGACGGGCCCTTCGGCAGGATGACCACGCCCTTGCGCTCGAACTGCCACGCCACCGCCCCGGGCTCGGCCAGCGAGCCCCCTAGCTCGGTTGAAGAGCGAGCGCACCTCGGCGCCCGTGCGGTTGCGGTTGTCGGTCAGGGTCTCGACGTACACGGCGACGCCGGCCGGCGCGTAGCCCTCGTAGGAGACCGCTTCGTAGCGCACGCCCTCCAGCTCGCCGGTCCCCCGCTTGACCGCCCGCTCGATGGTGTCGGTGGGCACCGACGCGTCCCGCGCCTTGCCGATACATCGTGCGCAGGGTGGCGTTCGAGTCGGGGTCGCCCCCGCCCTCCCGGGCCGACACCTCGACCTGGCGGATGAGCTTGGCGAAGAGCTTGCCGCGGGCCTTGTCCTTGGCGCCCTTCTGGTGCTTGATCGTGGCCCACTTCGAGTGACCGGACATCTAGATCTCCTTGAGGAACCGCTCGTGGAGCCGGCGGTCGTCGCCGAGCTCGGGGTGGAAGGACGCGACGGTGACGGCGCCGGCCCGGCACAGCACGGGGCCGGACTCGACCTCGGCCAGCACCTCGACGCCGGGGCCGACCCGGGTGACCACGGGGGCCCGGATGAAGATCGCCGGGAGCGGCCCGCCCGGCAGGTCGGCGACGTCGAGCTCGGCCTCGAACGACTCCCGCTGGCGGCCGAAGGCGTTGCGGCGCACGGACAGGTCGATGGCGCCGAGCGGCACGTTGTCCGGTCGCCCGTCGAGGACCTCGGAGGCGAGGAGGATCATCCCGGCGCAGGTCCCGAGGGTCGGCACGCCGCCTGCTATTCGCTCGGCCAGCGGCTCCCGCAGCCCGGCCGAGTCGAGCAGCGCCGTCATGGTGGTGGACTCGCCCCCGGGCAGCACCACCGCGTCGACCCTACGCAGCCCCTCGGGGGTGCGCACCTCGACGGCGGTGACCCCGAGCTCCTCCAGGACCTCAGCGTGGCGCCGGAAGGCCCCCTGCAGGGCGAGGACGCCGACCGTGGCCGGCACCTGGCGGTCTCCCCGTCACCAGCCGCGCTCCGACAGGCGGGTCTCGACCGAGCCCGTCTCCTGGCCCCGCATGGCGTCGCCCAGGCCCCGGCTGACCTTGGCCACGATGGCCGGGTCGGCGTAGTGGGTGGTGGCCTCGACGATGGCCCGGGCCCGGGGGGCGGGGTCGTCGCTCTTGAAGATGCCCGAGCCGACGAACACCGCCTGGGCGCCGAGCTGCATGACCAGGGAGGCGTCGGCCGGGGTGGCGATGCCGCCGGCGCAGAACAGCGGCACGGGCAGCTCGCCCGCCTTCGCCACCTCGCGCACGAGCTCGATCGGCGCCGAGTGGCGCTTGGCCGCCTCGTACAGCTCCGCCTCGTCGGCCACGGTCAGCCGCCGGATCTCGCCGAGGATCGAGCGCAGGTGGCGCACCGCCTCGGACACGTCGCCGGTGCCGGCCTCGCCCTTCGAGCGGATCATGGCGGCGCCCTCGGAGATGCGACGCAGGGCCTCGCCGAGGGAGGTGGCGCCGCACACGAACGGCACGGTGAACGGCCACTTGTCGATGTGGTGGGCGACGTCGGCCGGGGTCAGCACCTCGGACTCGTCGATGAAGTCGACGCCGAGGGACTCGAGCACCTGGGCCTCGGCGATGTGGCCGATGCGGGCCTTGGCCATGACCGGGATGGTGACGGCGGCCTTGATGCCCTCGATCATCGACGGGTCGCTCATGCGGGCCACCCCGCCGTCGCGGCGGATGTCGGCCGGGACCCGCTCGAGGGCCATCACCGCGGCGGCCCCGCTGTCCTCGGCGATCGTGGCCTGCTCGGGGTCGACGACGTCCATGATGACCCCGCCCTTGAGCATCTCGGCGAGGCCCCGCTTGACGTGCATCGTGCCCGTCGTGGTCGCAGCCATGGCCCCGAGTCTAGGGGTGCCCGTGCCCCGGACCCTGGTGGGTTCTCGGGCCCGGACGCACGTCTGGGTGCGCGCAGTTCGGAAAATCCGAACTGCGCGCACCGAGACGTCTCGAGCGAGCTACAGCTCGCGCAGGAACGCCACCCGCTCGGGAAGGCCCTCCCCGGGCGACGCCGGGATGGCGCCGAGGGGCGGGGCCAGCCAGAGGTGGGCGACGGCCGGCGGGGTCGCCACCTGGCCACCGGCGGCGGCCACCACCTCGAGGGCGCTGGCCAGGCCCGGTGGGTACCGGGTGATGGCCACGGCCGCCAGGTCGGCCGGGGCCTCGGCCTCGCCGACCACCCACCGCCGCAGGCGACCGGCGGCGCCGGGAGGCAGCACGGTGGCCGGCACCCCGACCAGCGGCACGGCCACGGTGCGCAGCCCGGTGGACCCGTCCTTCACGTGGCTCAGCTCGTGGGCCAGGACACCTTCGAGCTCCACCCGGCGCAGCCGGGCCAGGAGGCCCTCGGTCACCACCACGGCGGCCGACCGCGGCGACCGGCCGATGGCCAGCGCGTTCGGCGCGTCGTCGGCCACGACGAAGGCCTCCGGCCGCGTCGAGCCCGGCGGCGGCGCACAGGCCGTCGAGCAGGTTGAGGAGCCGGGCGTGCTCGACCGGGTCGGCCGGCCGCGCGCCGGTCAGCGACAGGGTCAGCGGCTCGGCCCGCCACCAGGCGAGGCCCACCACGGCGAGGCCGACCACCAGGCCGACGAGGAGGCCGATCACCGGCACGCCCGCCACCAGGCCGACGAGCAGCCCCAGCACCGCGGGCACGGCGGCCACCACGGCGAGGAGCACGAGCAGCCGTGACCCGCCGGGCGCGGACTTCGCGGCGGCCGCAGTCGGGAGGGCGGGCGACGTCACGGCCGCGCCCCTGAGCCGCCCCGACCACCCTTACCCTCGGACGCGTGCCCCTGGCCCCCGACGGGACCCCCGTCGCCGCGTTCGACTTCGACGGCACCCTCAGCCGCCGCGACACGTTCCTGCCCTTCCTGCAGAAGGTGTGCGGCGCCCAGCGCCTGTTCACGGCCATGGCCCGCTGCGGCCCGGCGCTGAGCCGCCTGGCCGTCGGCCGGGCCGACCGGGATGCCGTGAAGGACGCGCTGCTCGTGCGCCTGCTGGCCGGCCACCCGGCCGACGAGCTGGCCGAGCAGGGGACCGCCTACGCCTCGTTCCTCCGCTCGTCCGACCGCCTGCGGCCGGACACCATGGCCCGGGCCGAGGACCACCTCCGGCGGGGCCACCGCGTGGTCCTGGTGTCGGCGTCGCCCTCCGTGTACCTCGAGCCCCTGGCCGCCGACCTCGGCTTCGATGCCGCGCTGGCGACCAACCTGGAGGTCGACCCGGCGGGTCGGATCACCGGGCGGATGCTGGGTGGCAACTGCCGCGGCCCGGAGAAGGTGGCCCGCCTCGAGGCGTGGCTCGGGGGCAGCGAGCCGCCGCTCTACGCCTACGGCAACTCCTCGGGCGACCGGGAGCTGCTGGCGCGCGCCCACGTCGGGCTGCTGGTGCGGCCGCGGGTGCCGGTGCCGCCGCTCGAGGACGCCGACCACCCGGTCTAGACGAGGCCCAGGCGGCGGGCCTGGTCGGAGCTGAGGGCGCCGTCCGGGTCCAGCTGCGCACGGACCTCGCGCCACTCGTCGAGGCGGGGGTACATGGCCGGGAGGTGCTCCGGGCGCATGCGGGAGTCCTTGGCGAGGTAGATGCGACCGCCGGCCTCGACGACCATCTCGTCGAACTCGTCGAGCACGGCGTGCAGCTCGGGCCGGCCGACGGGGAAGTCGAGGTTGAGGGTCCACCCCCGCATGGGGAACGACAGGTGCCCGGGGTTGCCCGGCCCGAACCGCTTCAGGACGGTGACGAACGACGGCAGCCGGGCCGTCGCCGTCCGCTCGATGATGGCCCGCAGCGTGTCCTCCGCCCCGAGGGGCAGGACGGGTTGGTACTGGAGCATCCCGCGGGGCCCGTACATGCGGTTCCAGCCGGCGATCCCGTCGAGGGGGTGGAAGAAGGGCGTCAGCCCCTGGACCTCACCCCGCTGCTCGACCGGGTGCTTGCGGAACCACGCCTCGTTGAAGGCGGGCACGGTGGCCCGGTTGAGGAGCCCGGGGGGCGCCCACGGCGGGGCCACGAGCCGGGTGTGAGGCGTGAAGTGCAGGGCCGAGGACCGCTTCCGGGCCGGCAGCTGGTCGAGCCGGGCGTGATCGCCCCGCATGAGGACGCCCCGCCCGAGCTTGGCGCCCCGCGCCATCGAGTCGAGCCACGCCGCCGAGTAGCGGTAGTCGGCGTCGCCCGCCTCCATGCGGGCCATCAGGTCGTCGAGGTCGCGGGCCCGCTCGATGTCGACCACCATCGAGCTCGTCTCGACGGGGAGCAGGCGGAGCGTGGCCTCGACGATGGAGCCGGTCAGGCCCATCCCGCCGACGGTGGCCCAGAACACCTCCGGCGTCCCGGTCGGCGTGAGCACCCGCCGCTCGCCGCCGGGGAGGACGATGTCCATGCGCAGCACGGTGTTGCCGAAGCTGCCCGTGGCGTGGTGGCCCTTGCCGTGCACGTCGGAGGCGATGGCCCCGCCCACGGTCACGAACCGGGTCCCCGGGCTCACGGGCACGAACCACCCGAGCGGCAGCAGCCACCGCATGAGGTCGTCGAGGCTGGTCCCGCCGGCCACGGTGGCCACGCCCTCGTCGGCGTCGAGGCTCCGCAGGCCGGACAGCCCGGTCATGTCGAGCACCGTGCCCCCGGCGTTCTGCGCGGGGTCGCCGTAGCTGCGGCCCAGCCCGCGGGCGACCGTGCCACCCGTCGGCGGGTCGGCCAGGGCCTTCACGACCGCCTCGGCGTCCTCGATCGGGACCTCGTCGGCGACCGTGGGGGCGGTGCGGCCCCAGCCCGTCAGCACCCGCCTCACGTGACGCTCCCGGTGTAGACGCCGATGCCGAACGTGATCGCCCAGATGAGCCCCAGGACCTGGAGGGTGCGGTCGCCGAGCACGACCTCCTCGGGCGCGCCCCCGGCGCCCCGGTCGAGGCGCAGGGCGTAGCGCAGGAGGGCGAGCACGAAGGGGAGGATCGACAGCTCGTACCACGGGAAGTCCCCGCCGCCCTCGGCCCGCTCGAAGGCCCACAGGACGTAGGCCACGGTGGTGACGCCGGAGGCCACCGTGCGCACGTGGGCCAGGAAGGTGGCCGAGTACTCGCCCAGCACGGCCCGGGTGCTCACCGACCCGACCGACTCGGCCAGCTCGGCCGAACGCTTGCCGGCCACCATGAACAGGGACCCGAAGCAGGCGACGATGAGGAACCAGTCGGACACCTCGACGTCCGTGGCGGCGGCGCCGGCCACGGCCCGGATGACGAACCCGGCGGCCACCGCCGCCAGGTCGACCACGGCGATGTGCTTGAGCCAGATCGTGTAGCTCGTGGTGAGCACGACGTAGCCGGCCACCACGGCGGGCAGGTGCCACGAGCCGGTGCCGAACCCCACGAGCACGCCCGCCACGACGAGCGCGACACCGAGGATGCGGGCCAACGGCACGGGCACCGCTCCCGAGGCGACGGGGCGGAACCGCTTCGTGGGGTGGTGGCGGTCGGCCTCCACGTCGGCGGCGTCGTTCAGGTAGTAGGTCCCGCTGGCGGCCAGGCAGAAGGCCACGAACGCCAGCATGGTCTTGGCCAGGTCGTCGGCGTGCTGGAGGACGCCGGCGGCGCCCGGGGCGGCGAAGACCAGCACGTTCTTGACCCACTGCTTGGGCCGGGCCAGCCGCCACAGGCCGCCGACGAGCGAGCCCGGGGCGGCCGCGGTGGGCGGCGGTCGCTCGGCCGTCGTCGTCACACCCAGAGCCTACGGCCCTGCGGGGGCCGGCCTCGCTCACGCTGCGTGCCCACAGCGGGTCAGACCGGGGCGAGTGCCGCGTACAGCTCGAGGTAGCGCTCGGCCAGGTGGTCCATCGAGAGCGCCTCGGCCCGGGCCTCCCCCGCTGCCACCAGCTCGCGCGGCCCGGCCCCCCGACGTCAGGACCTCCCGGAGGGCGGCGGCCAGCGCGGCGGCGTCGCCGGGCGGGACGAGCAGGGCCTCGACCGCCGGGACGGGCCACGTTGCGGTAGCCGGGGAGGTCGCTCGCCACGATCGGCGTGGACGCGGCCATGGCCTCGAGCAGCACCACCCCGAAGGACTCGCCGTGGAGGGACGGGGCGCAGAAGACGTCGGCGGCCCGGAGGCGGCGGGCCTTCTCCTCGTCGCCGAGGCGGCCGAGCCACTCCACCCGGGGGTCGCCGGCGGTGGCCGCCCGGAGGCGCGCCGTCTCGGGCCCGTCGCTCGCCACCCACAGGCGCACGTCGGCGGGGAGCTCGGCCATGGCGTCCAGCAGCACGGCCAGGCCCTTGCGGGGCTCGTGGCGCCCGAGGAACAGGACGGTGGGCCCCTCCGTGGGCGACGGCGTGGCCTTGGCGAAGCGCTCGACCTCGATGCCGTTGAAGACGAGGTCGTAGGAGCCGCCGAGGTGCGTCTCGGCCAGGTGCCTGGCGTCCTCCGACACGGCGCAGCGCCGGTCGAGCCGCCCGGCCAGCCACCGCAGCGGCCGGGTGGCGTACTGGTAGGCGGCGCTGGTCCCGGCGGCGTGGAAGGTGCCGAGCAGCGGCGAGCTGGCCATGAGCCCGGTGGTCATGCACGGGCCGGGCACCAGCGGCTCGTGCAGGTGGACGACGTCGAAGTCCTCGTCCCGGAGAGCCCGGATGGTGCGCAGGACGCACGGGAGGTCCGGGGCGATGGGGGCGACCGATCCGTTGGCGGCGAGCGGGATGCACGCCCCGAGGGGGGTGACCCCGGCATCGGGCGGCGGGCCGTCGCAGGGGCCGAGCACCCGGGCCTCGTGGCCCGCCGCCCGCAGCGAGCGGGCCAGACCGAGGACCTGGCCCTGCACCCCGCCCGGCAACGTCAGGCTGTAGGGGCACACGAGCCCGATCCGCACAGGTCAGAGCGTAGGGCGCCGGCCCCCCGCGGGCCGGACGAGCCGTTCGGCCCGGTGCTAGCCCTCCTCGTCGGCGCCCCCGGAGAGCACTTCGAGGTCACGGAGCTGGCGGGTGAGCCAGCGGGCCACGTCGTTGCGGCGGACGACGGCGGCGCACGCCTCGCGCCGGTTCCGCCGGTCGTCCGGCGCCATGGTGAGGGCCTCGTGCAGGGCGTCGGCCTGCTGCTGCACGTCGAAGGGGTGCAGCGTCACCGCGAAGGCGCCGAGCTCCTCGTGGGCGCCCGTGTTCTCCGACAGGGCCAGGACCCCGTCGCGCCGGTTGACGAGGACGGCTTCCTTGGCGACGAGGTTCATGCCGTCGAAGACGCTGTTGACGACGAGCACGTCGAACACCGTGTAGGCGGCCACCGCCTGTTCGAAGTCCTCCTCGATGCGCAGGTTGATGGGCTGCCAGTCGACCGAGCCGTGCTTGAGGTTGACGTCGGCCACCGTCCGCCGGATCCGCTCGACGTAGTCGGCGTACTCGGCCACGTCCTGGCGGCTCGGCTGGAGGAGGGCCAGGAAGGTCACCTTCCCGAGCAGCTCGGGGTGGTCCTCGAGGAGGATGTCGAAGGCCCGGAAGCCGCGCACGATGTTCTTGCTCGGGTCGGTGCGGTCCACCCGCAGCACGAGGTGGTCGCGCCGCTGCCCCTCGATGGCCTGCCGCTTCTCCTCCACCACCGGCGACGCCGCCAACGCCTCGAAGGCGCCGGTGTCGACCGAGATGGGGTACCAGCGGGCCCGCACCGTGCGCCCGCCGGCCTCGACGGTCATGGCCCGCAGGTCGATCGGCCGGTCGAGCAGCTCCTGGCACCCGAGGAGGAAGTTGCGGGCGAAGCGCTCGGTGTGGAACCCGACCACGTCGTTGCCGAGCACCCCGACGAGGAGGGGCTCCCGCATGGCCGGCGGGAGCATCCGCCACGAGTCGGGCTGGGGCCAGGGGATGTGCACGAAGTGGTGCAGCAGGGCCCCGGGGCACCGCTGCCGCACCAGTTGGGGCACGAGGTAGAGGTGGTAGTCCTGGAGCAGCACGGTGGCCCGTCCGCCGCGGGCCTCGACCTCCTCGGCCACCGCCTCGGCCATCCGCTCGTTGACGGCGACGTAGCCGGTCTCGAAGGCGTCGACCAGCTCGCGGTCGATGTCCGGGGCGTTGGCCAGGTCCCAGAGGTAGTGCTGCAGGAACCACAGCAGCGGGTTGGAGATGACGCCGTAGTGCTTGCGCTGCGCCTCGGGGTCGAGCTCGACGAGGCGCACCCGCAGCGCCGCCCCGCTCGTCGACGGCGAAGGCGCCGCCGCCGTTCTCGCGGGTGACGGCCACGTCCTCGTCGGTGATGGCGGCGCACACCCACACCGCGTCGTCGAGCTGGGCGGCCAGGCCGGAGAGCGCGGTGACCAGACCACCGCCGCCGCGGCTCGTCAACCGGGTCCCGTCGGGGGCGCGCTCGTACTGGACGGGTCCACGGTTGGAGACGATGACGACGGGGTCGGCCGGCGTCGTCACCCAGCCGTTGTACCCCTCCCCATCCCCCGTCTGCGAACTTGCACAACGTGCAAGAGTGCCTAGACTGAAGCGATGCCCCCCACGGCGACCCTCGGCCGGCGCGAGCGCAAGAAGCTCGAGACCCACCGGGCCCTGGCCACCGCCGCCCGGGAGCTGGCGCTCGTCCACGGCCTCGACCGACTGACCGTCGAGGACATCGCCGATGCCGCCGACGTCTCCGTGCGCACCTTCTTCAACTACTTCTCCTGCAAGGAGGAAGCGCTCGTCGGCGTCGAGCCCGCGGTGCTGGAGGAGCTCGAGGCCGAGCTGGCCGAGCGGCCCGCCGGCGAGCCCCCGCTCGAGGCGCTGCGGGCGGTGCTGGCCACGGGCGTCGACGACGTGGCCGAGGCGGTGCGCCGCTGGTCGCTCCGCACCGAGCTCGTGCGCCGCCACTCCTCCCTCCTTCCCCGCCACCTGGCCGCGCCTGGCCGAGATCGAGGGCGCCCTCGTCCGGGCCCTCGCCGCGCGGCTGGGCACCGACCCGACCCGGGACCCGTTCCCGGCGGTGGCCGTGGCCGCCGCCATGGCCACCCTGCGGGCCTCGGCCGCGTGGTGGGAGGACGCCGGACGCCCCGGGTCGCTCGACGCCACCGTCGACGCCGCCTTCGCCACGCTGGCCGCCGGCCTGCCGGCGCCCACCCGCATCCGGAAGGGGCGGCGATGAGCACGGAGGTGACCGTCCCCGCCGCACCGCCGGCCCTGAGCCACCGGCAGGTCATGGTCATCTTCAGCGGCCTGATGCTGGGGATGTTCCTGGCCGCCCTCGACCAGACCATCGTGTCGACCGCCCTGCCCCGCATCACCGACGACCTCGGCGGTCTCGACCACCTCTCGTGGGTGGTCACCGCCTACCTGCTGGCCTCGACGTGCTCGACGCCGCTCTACGGGAAGCTCGGCGACCTGTTCGGCCGGAAGAAGCTGTACCAGGGCGCCATCGTCGTGTTCCTCGTCGGCAGCATCTGCTCCGGCCTGGCCCAGGGGATGGGCCAGCTGATCGCCGCCCGCGCCGTGCAGGGCCTCGGCGCCGGCGGCCTCATCGTCCTCGCCCAGGCCCTCATCGCCGACACCGTCTCGCCCCGCGAACGGGGCCGCTACATGGGCTACTTCGGCGCCGTCTTCGGCTTCTCGAGCGTGGCCGGCCCGCTGCTCGGCGGCTTCCTCACCGACAACCTGTCCTGGCGCTGGGTCTTCTACGTCAACGTCCCCGTGGCCATCGCCGCCTTCGCCGTCACCGGCGCGGTGCTGCCGAAGGGCCACCGGGTCGGCAACCCCCGCATCGACTACGTCGGGTCGGCCCTCCTCGTCGCCGCCGTCTCGAGCCTGGTCCTGTGCGCCACGTGGGGCGGCACCCAGTACGAGTGGGGCTCCACCACGATCCTCGGCCTGGCCGCCGCCGCCCTCGTCCTCCTCGGCCTGCTGGTGGTGGTCGAGCGACGGGCCGACGAGCCGGTGATCCCGCTGCACCTGTTCCCCGTCGGGTCGTTCCGGGTGGCGATCACCGTGAGCTTCATCATGGGCGCGGTCATGTTCGCCGCCATCAGCTTCCTCCCGCTGTTCCTCCAGGTGGTCACCGGCGCGTCGGCCACCAACTCGGGGCTGCTGCTGCTGCCCCTGATGCTCGGGCTGCTCACGGCCTCGTCGGGGTCGGGTCAGGTCATCTCCCGCACCGGCCGCTACAAGGTCTTCCCGCTGCTGGGCACCGCCCTCGCCACCCTGGCCATGATCCTCCTGGCCAGCATGGGACCGGAGACGTCCGGGACGACGGTGTCCATCTACATGGTCATCCTCGGCGCCGGGATCGGCTTCACCATGCAGACGCTGATCCTCGCCGTCCAGAACGCGGTGGGCCCCGGCGACATCGGGGTGGCCACCTCGTCGGCCACCTTCTTCCGGTCGATGGGCGGGTCCCTCGGCGTGGCCCTGTTCGGGGCCCTGTTCAACGCCCGGCTGAGCGACCGGCTCGGGAGCACCGCGCAGGTCGGCGGCGAGGGCGTCTCGTCATCGACCCTCGGCGCCCTGGACGGGCTGTCGGCCGCGAGGCGGGCCTTCGTGGTGGAGGGCTTCGCCGACGCCATCACGTCCGTGTTCCTCTACGGCGTGCCCCTGGTCCTGATCGGGTTCCTCGTGACGTGGCTCCTGCGGGAGGTCCCGTTGCGCAAGACCACTCACGCCGTCGACCACGGCCGGGAGATGGCGTCAGGCTCGGCCCCGGGCACGGCCGAGCCCGAGGTCGACGTGGTGTCCGTCCTCCACTGAGACCCGCTGCGTTCTCGCCTGCAGAACGTGGTGGTTTCCACCACGTTCTGCAGGCCAGAAGCGAGGACCGGGGTCAGCGGTAGACGTTCGCCGTCTCGTCGAGGCCGAGCGTCGCCGGGTCGGCCCGGCCGGTGGCCACGAGGACGAACTGGTGCGGGTCGCCCGTGACCCGGAGGCCGCTGCCGCTGCCCACGGGGACCTCCTCCACCCCGTCGAGGGCGAGGGTGGCCGGACCCCACCCGGTGGCCTCCAGCAGGGCGGCGAGGTGGATCACCGACGCCCGCAGGCCGGCCGACCGCTCGGTGGGGAGGCCGGCCGCGGCCCGGATGTCGTCGGCGTGCAGCCACGCGTCGTACCAGAGCGCCTCCACCCCGTCGCCGAGGGTGGGCAGGATGCCGGCCGGGGCCGGGCCCTTCCAGGCCTCGTCGTCGAGGGCGGCGAGCGTCTGCGCCCCGACGGCGGCGGTCTCGTGCAGCTCGTCGGCCAGCTCCGCCGGGGTGCGGCCGCGCCGCTCGGCGACCTCCCGCCCGGTCACCTCCGGTGTGCCGAGGCCCTCGAAGCGGCCGGCGTTGATGTCGGCCAGCTGACCCGTCACGTGGGCGGCGACGTCGGCCACCCGCCAGCCGGCGCAGCGGCTGGGACGCGACCAGGCGTCCTCGTCGAGCGACCGGACCAGCGCCTCGAAGCGACCCAGCTCGTCGGTGAACCCGTCCACGACCTCGTCCCTCGGCAGCGTCACGCCGCCCCCCTTCGCTCGTCGACCCCGCTCCCCGCATTCACATGCGGGCCGCACGCATCTTCCGCGCCATCGGCACCGCGGTCAAGGGGGCGGGGACGTGGCAGGTGTCACGTCGCGGCCAGCAGGCGGTCCAGCACGAGGGTCACCGTGCCCCCCACCTCCTGGCGGGCGCGCACCGGGTCGTCGGCCGTGGCCACGAGCAGCGCCGCCTCGTTGAGGGCGCCGAGGAGCAGGTGGGCCAGGGGATCGGCGGCGGCCGGATCGAGCCCGACCTGGTCGAGGGCGCCGGCCAGCCCCGAGCGCACGAGGGCCAACCCGTAGCGGGCGTCGATCTCCCGCCACGCGTCCCAGCCGAGGACGACGGGGGCCTCGAGGAGGACGATGCGGCGGACGGCCGGCTCCAGGCAGGCGTCGAGGAAGGCGAGGCAGCCCCGCCGCAGCTCGTCGACGGGGTCGGTCCCGGCCATGGCGGCAGCGGCCACCTGCGCGGTGAGGCCCGCCTCCAGCTCCTCCACGACGGCGCGGAAGAGACCCTCCTTGGTGCCGAAGTGGTGGTAGAGCGCCCCCCGGGTCACCCCGGCGGCGGCGGCCACCTGGTCCCGGCCGGTGCCGGCGAAGCCCCGCTCGGCGAACTGCTCCCGGGCGGCGTCGAGCAGGGCCCGCCGGGTGGCCGACGTGCGCTCGGCCTGCGTCCGGCGGGTTGCCACGGGCCGAGCAGTGTACGGAGGCGTCGCTCCGCCGTCCGGGCGGATCTCCGGCTGCTGTCCAGCCAGAGATCCGCCCGAACGCAGCTGTGCGCTACCGCCGTCGGGTCTGCACGTCGCCCTCGACGTCGATCTGCTCCTTGCGGACGTCCTCGGTGACCGAGCGGTCCTCGGTGACGACGTCCTTGTCGAGGCGCACCCGCTCCTTGGGCACGACCTGCTTGTCCACGGTGACCTCCTCCTCGGAGAGGACCAGCTCGTGCTCCTCCTCGGTGAGGTCGCCGCCCCGCATGGCGTCGCCGACGTTGGCGTCGGTGATGGGCTCACGCTCGATGCGGGCGGTCTCGCGCTGCACCGGGACGGTGGCCGAGACCTGCTCGGTGGTGACGGACTTGCGCAGGCGCACCAGGCCCGAGGGGCGGCGGATCTTGTCGAGGCGCAGCTCCTCCTCCGAGCGGGTCATGGCGCTGTCGGTCTCGGGACCGCTCACGTCGTTGCCCGTGGGGGCTTGGCCCCGGCCGGCGGGGGCACCCTCGGGGAGGCCGGTGTCGGAGGGGCCCTCGGAGTAGTGCATGCCGTAGTGCCGGGAGAGGAGGAGCTCCTCGTCCTGGGACAGCTCGCCGTCGTCGTCGAGGCGGGGGGCGTCCTTGACCTGGTCCTTGGTGAAGGGCACCGAGAGCCCCTCGGAGGTGGTCGAGGCCGAGGTGATGGGCACGAAGCTGTGCTTGGTGCCGAACAGGCCGGTGGTCACCAGCGCCCACTCGGGCTGGCGGGTGTCCTTGTCGAAGTAGACGTCGGCCACGGTGCCGATCTTCTGGCCGTCGGCGCCGAGAACCGGGCGCCCTTCGAGCTGCTCGAGGGTCATGTCGGTCATGGGGTGCTCCTTGGGGTCGGTCGTCGGTTGGGTGGTGGGGTCAGGACGTGGAGGAGCCGGACGGCTCGGCGCTGAGCGATCGGGTGCGCTCGGCCGCCAGCTGGACGCGGGACTCGATGCGCTCGCGGGCCACCGAGCGCTGCTCGCGGATGCGGGGGGCCTCGTCCTCCATGCGCCGGATGGCCTTCTCCCACTGCGCCCGCATGGGCCCGATGCCGCCGCCGCCGATGGCGATGATGAGCGACCCGGCCACGACGGCGAGGATGGCGTAGAAGAGCCCGTTGACGATGTCCGTCGCGATCTGGAGCTGGTTCAGCGCTGCGAACAGCCCGAAGCCGACGATGGCGACGCTGGCGGCGTTGGCCAGGAGCCGGCCGTACTCGAGCCCGCCGAGCGCCCCCTCGATCACCGTCTTGACCGCGGCGGCGATGGCCCCGGTGACGACCACGATGAGGATGGCGGCGAAGACCTTGGGCAGGTAGGCGATGACGCCCGTGATCAGGTCGCTGACCGGGTTGTCGCCGAACAGCCCGAAGGCGAACTGCAGCACGAAGAGCAGCAGGGCGTAGAAGATGATCTTGCCGACGATGTCACTGGCGTCGTACTTCGAGCTCTCGAGGGCGCGCTTGACGCCCCGCGCTCGACGGCCTTGTCGAAGCCGGCCCGCTCGAGGGCCGCGTCGGCGATGCGGGCGATGGTCCTGGCGACGAACCAGCCGATGATCAGGACGAGCAGGAACCCGATCAGCTTGGGGACGAAACTGGCGATGTTCGACCAGGCGTCCTCGATGCCGCGGTCGAGCTCGACGGCGAGAATGGGGGGCAAGGGAGTCCTCCTCGTAGTTGTCACCACTTGGAACGCCGGAGACCGGGTGGCATGAGGTAGGACGGGCGAGGAGCTCCGGGTCACCGTCGTGACCACCCCGGCGGGGCTCGCTCCGGCGGTCGGCGTCGACGGCCCGGGAAGGCCCCCCGTTCGGACCGTGGACGGGCGCTGGAGCCCCCTCCGCCGTCGATTCGTGCGACGAACGTCACGCGAACCGGGGTGATCCGCAGGCGAACGGCGTGCGAACATCTCCAGTCGGAGGGGGAGGTCGCCGGTGCGCACGAGCCGGTCGATGACGAACGATCAGTGCCTGGTGGGGACCGGGCTGCAGGTCGACGCCCCCGCGCTCGTGCCCCTCCACCACCCCTGCGCCCTCGATCCGCAGCTGGCCGGCAACAAGGCCGCCGCCCTGGCCCGGGCCGCCCGCCTGCGCCTCCCGGTGCTGCCCGGAGCGGTGCTGACCACCGAGGCACCGGCGGCGGCGCTGCTCGCCGGCACGCCACCGGCCGAGCTGCGCGACGTGCTGGCCGAGGCGGCAGGAGCCCTGGCCGGCGCCGGCGGCCGCCTCGTGGTGCGCTCCTCGTCGCCGCTCGAGGACTCGACGACGTCGGCAATGGCCGGCGCCTTCACGAGCGTGCTCGACGTGGCCCCCGAGGACGTCCTCGACGCGGTGGCCGCGGTGCTGCGCTCCGGCGCCGGCGGCCCGATGGCGGTGCTCCTCCAGCCCATGCTCGACGCCCGCACGGGCGGGGTCCTGTTCGGGCTCGACCCGGTCACGGGCCGGCGGGACCGGCTCGTGGTGGAGTCGGTCGACGGCGGACCGGCCGAGCTGGTGGCGGGCCGGGTGACCGCCGCCCGGACCGTCCTCACCACGCGGGGCCGGCTGGTGGAGGCGTCCGGGCCCGAGGGGCGGCTGGACCGCCGCACGCGGCGCGCCCTCGCCTCCCTGGCGGCCACGGCGGCGCGCGCCCTCGGAACGGGCCCCCAGGACATCGAGTGGGCGGTCGACGCCGACGGCCGGACCTGGCTGCTCCAGAGCCGGCCGGTCACCGCCGCCGCCCGGCCGGTCGGACGGGGACCGCTCCTCGGCCCCGGGCCCCTGGCCGAGACCCTCCCGGGTCCCCTCTCACCGCTCGAGGCCGACCTCTGGGCCGAGCCCCTGCGGGAGGCGGTGACCGCGGCCGTCGCCGCCGTCGGCGTGGTGCCGGCCGCCGCGCTGCGGTCGTCCCCGGTGGTCACCCTGGTCGGCGGCCGGCCGGCGGCCGACCTCGAGCTCCTCGGCGTGGCCCCCGGCCGCCGGGGCGTGCTGGCCCGCCTCGACCCCCGTCCGCCCGCCCACCGCCTGGTCGCCGCCTGGCGGGTCGGCCGCCTGCGCCGGGCGCTACCGCTGCTGGGCCGGTCGATCACCGAGCAGGTGGACGCCGAGCTGGCCGCGGTCCCGGACCTCCGGTCCCTCGACACCTGCGAGCTGGCGCGGCTGCTCGAGCGCACCCGGGTGGCGTTGCGGGCGGTGACGGGACACGAGGTGCTCGCCGGCCTGCTCGAGCCGGGCGGCGAGGGCGGGGCCACCGGCGCGGGCGCCGCCCTGGCGTCCCTGGCGCGAGGCCGGGCCGCGGGGCTCGACGACGACACCCTCCTGGCCAGCGCGCCGGAGGTCCTCGCCCTGCTGGCGCCCACCCTGCGGGGACCCGGGCCCCTGCCGCCCACGCCGCCCGCCGTCCCCGAGGTGGCCGTCGAGGACCTCGGGCCCCGCGAGGCCCTGCGCCTCCGCTCCCGCTGGCTCCAGGAGCTCGGCGGGCAGGCCGCCCTCGAGCTGGGACGGCGGGTCGGCGACCGGGGCCTCGACCCGGCCACCGTGCCGCTGCTGGTCGTGGACGAGCTGGTCGCCGTGGCCCAGGGCGGGGCGCCCCCCGCCGACGTGGAGACCCGGGCGGTGGTGGCCGGTCCGCCGCTGCCGGCCGCCTTCCGGTTGGCCGACGACGGGACGCCCGTGCCCCAGCGGGTGCCGGGCGCCGAGCCCGGCGTCGGCCGGGGAGCGGGCGGCGGGCGCGGCGCCGGCGTGGTCGTCGCCCTCGACGGGGAGGCGCCGCCGGCCAGTGCCGTTCTCGTGGTGTCCACCCTCGAGCCGGCCCTCGCCGCCGTCCTGCCCGGGCTCGCCGGCCTGGTGGCCGAGACGGGCAGCGCGCTGTCCCACCTGGCCATCACCGCCCGGGAGCTCGGCGTGCCCACGGTGGTCGGCGTGCCCGACGCCCTGGTCCGCTTCCCGCCGGGCACCGTCGTCGTCGTCGACGGGACGACCGGTGCGGTGGAGGTGCAGTCGTGACGGCGCGGGTGCTGGGCCGCGTGCTCGTCGTCGTCGTCCTGGTCGCCTCCGGGGCCTACTTCCTCGTCTACCTGTACCGCTGGCAGTGGAACCGGGCGCTGGTCTCGGGGCTGTTCTTCGTCGCCGCCGAGATCGCCGTGGTGGCCTCGGTCCTGCTGCGCCGGCTGCAGGCCCTCGAGGAGCGGCTGGACGAGCTGAAGTACCGGCCCGCCCCGGCCGAGCCCCCCGCCGCCCTCGAGGCCATAAGCGCCAGCGCGCCCCCGCCGAAGGACCGCTTCGCCTGGCTCAGCTCGTCGCGCACGTCGGTCTTCATCCCCGTGCTGCTCGGCGCCGGCGTGCTCCTGTCGGGCGTGGCCACGGTCGTCGAGCGCATCGCCGGCGCCACCGCCCGGCCCGTCCTCGAGCACCGCTTGGCCCTGCGGCTCCAGCCCTTGGCCCTGCCCACCGGCGGCCTGCTGGGACCGGCGGGCGGCATCGCCCTGCTCCCCCGCTCCCGGCGAGGCGTCGTGCTCGGCCGGGTGTTCGCCGTGGTCGTGGCCGGGCTGCTGCTCTACGGGGCCGTCGACGTCATCGGGGACGCCACGCAGACCCGGCCCGACCCCGACACCACGGGCATGACCACGTCCCTGGTCCTCGCCGTCAGCCACCGGGAGGCGGGGCCGTCGGCGGTGCGCACGACGGAGGCGCTGTGGGCCGCCTGCCAGAGCACGCTCCGGCGCCAGCTGTCGGCACGCGTCGCCGACCTCGGCGCCGACCGCGTCAGCCTGGCGCTGACCCCGGGCCTGGGCGAGCACGCCCAGCGGCGCATCCTCGGGTGCCTGGAGGACGCCACCTTCGACCGGGTGCAGGTCGACGTCGTGTCGTCGACCACGGGGCCGACGTCAGCGACGGCGGCCGCAAGGGGCTAGCCCCAGCGGGACCACATGCGCCGGGGGGCGTCGAGCACCCGGCTGGCGGCCACCACCGCGGCGGGCGGACGGGCGTCGCCGTCGTCGATCCGCGAGGCGAACACGAGCTGCTCCAGGGAGGGGGGGCCGACGGCCAGGTTCTGGCGCACGGCGTCGCCCCCGTCGCCCATGCCCACGTCGGACCGGTAGGCCGCCACCATGGCTCCCGTCCGCCCCACGCCGGCGCCGCAGTGGACCAGGACCCGGCCCGGGCTGTCGCGCGACGACCCGGAGGAACTCGTCGAGCTCGCTCCGCGAGGGGATCTGGCCGTCGCGCACGGGGATGCGCACGACCTCCATGTCGAGGCGCTCGAGCAGGGCCGCGTCGACGGGGGTGGCGTCGCCGGCGCGCAGGTCCACGATGGTGCGCACGCCGTGCTCGGCCAGACCCTCGTAGGCGCGGTCGGAGGGAGCGGCGCTGCGCCAGAGGTGGTCGTCGACGGCCACCAGGTTGGAGACCCCGTCGACCCGCGGTGCCTCGAGGTCGACCGACCGGGCGGTGAACTGCCAGGCCAGGACGATGACCAGGTTGCCCAGGAGGACGAAGGCGGTCAGCGACCCGGTGAGGGTCACGAGGAGGCGTCCGAGGCGGCGCCAGGCCGTGCGGGTGCGGGGAGGGAGAGAGGACGGCGGGTTCACCCCGGCTCGACCTCCGCAACGGAGGGGGCCACTGGGGCCCAGTGTGCCCGAAACTTCGGAACGTCAAACATCGTCACTTCTTCGCGACAGGATCTCCCGCCAGCCCTCGTCGGCCCGGGCCAGGAACACCGTGGTCAGGGCCATCCGGCGGTGCCGCCACCGGCCGTCGTCCCCGCGGACGTACTCGTCGTCCTCGTAGCCGCAGAGCCACCGCGGGGTGCCGTCGGCCGTCGTGCACGGCGCCAGCAGGTCCCACCGCGCCTCGGCCTGGTCCCCGGCCACCCGGATGCGGGGCGAGAGGAAGAGGTGCCGAGAGAACAGCAGCGTGGGGGCCCGCATGCGCTCGGCGATGGCCTCGCGCCCCTTGGCCACCCCGAGGGCGGGGCCGCCGTCCCACACGGCGTCGGGGGTGAAGAGGTCGGCGATCTCCTCGGCCAGGGTGGCCAGCCGCTCGGGCCCCACCACCCCGCCGCCCTCGTAGCGGGCGTCGACCAGGCCGGCGTACCGGGCCTTGAGCTCGTGGAGCGCCAGGGCCCCCTCGGCCGCCGCCACGCGGGTCCGCAGCTCGGCCACCTCGGCCGCGAGCTGCTCCAGGCTGGTCACGGCCGCCATCCTGCATCGTCGAACCTGAACGCCAGCCGTAGGCCTCACGCCACCTGCTCGATGAGGCGCTCGAGAGGGCAGATCCCGACGTAGCGCCCGAGCTCGTCGCAGCACACGAGGGGCAGGAAGCGGACCGACCGGTCGCGGGTCATGGCCCGGCGCAGGACGCTGGTGCAGTCCGAGCCGGGCGAGACCACGGTCACCGGCCACGGGGCCTCGCCCCGACCGGTCTGACCAGGGGTGACGAGCCCCGTCGGTCGCCGCCCCGCCGCCAGCACCACCGCCACGTCGAGGTCGGGGTCGCCGGCGAACAGCCGGGCCGCCCGCAGGGGCTGCCCCTCGGGCACCACCGGCCGGTCCTCGACCACCCGCTCGACCGTGGCCCCGCTGCGATCGAGCCGGCTCGTGGCCAGGCGGATGCGGCTGGCGACAGCCGGGGGGACGCCCGTCCAGGGCGGGGCCGGGCGACCGAGGTGGTAGCCCTGCCCCATCGGGACCCCCATGGCCACCAGGACGTCCAGCTCCTCCTGGCGCTCGATGCCCTCGGCCAGCAGCCAGGCGTCGAGCCGGCCGGTGGCGTTCCCGATGGTCTCGACCAGGACCCGCTTGGCCTCGTCTCGGTCGATGCCGCTCACCAGGGCCCGGTCCAGCTTCACGATCTGCGGGCGCAGCCCGAGGATGTGGGTGAGCCCGGCGTACCCCGCCCCGGCGTCGTCCACGGCGATGATGGCCCCGGCCGACCGGAAGGGGGCGAGCAGGCGGTCGAGCTCGGCGAAGTCCCCGATGGGGGCGTGCTCGGTCACCTCGATGACCACGCCGGACAGGCTGGGGGCCCCGAGGAGGGCGTCGCGCACCGCCGGTCCGGCCACGTCCTTCGGCGCCACGTTGACCGACAGGAAGGTGTTGGGGGGCAGGCTCCGGCGGTGGCCCAGGGCCCGCTCCAGGATCCGGGCCGACAGCTCGTCGGCCACGCCCCGGCTCTCGGCCTCGGCCAGCCAGCGGTCAGGGCTCACGGCGGGCGGCGGGGCGAAGCGGGCGAGGGCCTCGTAGCCGACCACGGTGCCCCGCCGGAGGTCGACGATGGGCTGGAAGACGGTCTCCACCCCGGCGGGGTCCCGGAGCACCCGCTCGACGGCCGCGTCCCATTCGGCCCGCCGGTCGGCGGGTCGCCGGGTCGTCGAGGTGGTGCTCACCCCCTCGTGATCGACATCGCCTCCGGGCGACTGGACTGCGTTTGGGCGTCTTTTGGCCGACAGCCGGGAGAAGCCCACACGGCCCCCAGGCCCGGGTCAGGCACCCCGGTGCTCCGTTCAGGGATGTCGCCAAGGCGGATGCCTTCGGCCTTCCCGTTGACGCCTCGCGAACGATGCACCTATAGTCCGATTTGTCCCTTCGACGTGGGGGCCGCGGGAGGAGATTCCATGAGGAAAGCATTGGTTGCGAGCGCACTCGGCCTGGGGTTGCTGGTCGGGAGCGCGGGGGCGGCCTCGGCTGTCTCGCCGTCACAGGAGCAGTGCGAGGCGGCAGGAGGCACGTTCACGAGGACCAACGGAGCCGTTGACTGCGTCGTCTCCGACCCCGTCGGCAACAGCGAGAACAGCGACGGCAAGAGCCAGACCAGGGACACCGACGCCGGTGGTCAGGGCAACCTTGGGAACAAGGAGACTTGTGCGGAGACCGGCCCGGGGAACCAGTCGGGAGACTGCTAGGTCCTGCTGGTAGGTCCGACCGGGACGGGACCCCCGGCGATCTGTCGGGGTGTTCCGGTCGCGGCGGGTGAACGCCACAAGCCCTGCGCCCCCCTCCCCGTGCGGGAACGAGCCCGTCGCAGAAGGGGAGGTGTGGGACGGGGCGCAGGAGCCCTGCAGCGGCAGGGGGAGCCGCGTGGCGGGGTGCTGTCCGTCGTGGACGCCTCGTAGGCAGACTTCCCGAGCAGCCGTGGCGGGGAGCCCGAGTCGTCGAGCACCGACGTCGTGTGGCCGGACCCGGGGACCATCGATGCTGAGGGGGCACGAACCCCCGCATGTGCGGATGACGACCGTGGGCTTGGCCAGGGTCGGAGCGTCGCTCTCCGTCCGTGCTCCCCCGGCGACGGCGGCGCTGACGAGGGAGCGGGCTTCGTACCTCGGGCATCCAGTCTCCGCCGGCTCCCCGACCTCCAGCGACCCCGCGGAGTGCACCAATTGCGTGGAAAGGGACGAAGCACCTAAAGTGGTACACGGGAGGCGAGCCGTTGCAGAAGTTGACAGTCGCAGTCGTGGTGGGAGGAGCCGCCGTGGCAGCGGCACTCTTGGGTCGCACCGGCTCCCTCTGGCCCCTCGACTGGGACAGCCGCCCGGTCAGGCGGAACGGGCATGGGACCGTGGACGACCTCCCCTCCCGCATCGGTCGCAGAGACGGTGTCTCCGACATGCCGGAGTGCCTGCTCTGCGACGGGTGATCGCCACGACGCCAGACGACTCCTTCCGCTGAACGGGAGCCTCCGCCTCCTTCGCGTCGACGCCGCTCGCTTCCTCGCGGGGAAGGAGTACAGCAAGGCCACGGGGGCGTACATCGAGGCCGCCGCCGGCCGGGTCTCCTTCTCGGAGTACCGGACCGGACGGCCTGGTGTTCACGAACGAGGACGGTGCCCCCATCTCCCGGCACCACATCGGGCACTGGCGGAAGGCCGCCCGGCGGGCCGGCACCGGGTCCGGGCCACGCTCGAGGCGTCTCGGAGCCGCTGTGCCACCCGTGTGTCAGCCCGGTGCCGCCAAGGGCACAGAACCGCAGTCGGACGCCCTATTCCCGGTCGCTCGGCCAGTTGGGCTGGAGCAGGTGCCACTGGTCGGGGGCGGCGGTGATGAGGTCCTCCAGGGCGGCGGCCAGGGCCTGCGTGCCGGCGGCCACGTCGTCGCGGAGCGTGCCCCGGCGGGGGAGGTCGAGCGGGCGGCTCCACCTGGCCCCGGTGGCGGTCGAGCCCGTCGAAGTAGACGGCGGTGGGCAGCACCGGCGCCCCGCTGCGGAGGGCGAGGGTCACCGGGCCCCCCGGCAGGGTCGTCCGCTCGCCGAAGAACGTCACCTCGGGGCCGTCGCCGACGAGGTCGCGGTCGCAGAGCAGGCACACGATGCGGTTGTCCCGGAGGGCCCGCAGCACGGCACGGCTCACGCCGGGCCCGAGGGGGACCACCTCCATCCCGAGACCCCGCCGGTAGTCGGCGAACCACGTGAACAGCTCCGGCGGTTCCAGCGGCTCGACGACGACGGTGACCGGGTGGCCGAGGGAGGCGAGCCACGCGCCGCCGTACTCCCAGCCCCCGAGGTGGGGCAGGGCCATGATGGCCCCGCGGCCGGCCGCCAGCGCCGCCTCGATGTGCTCGAAGCCGTCGCAGGACATGCTCGCCTGCAGCTCCTCGGGCGTGCGGTCGGGCACGCGGAAGGACTCCAACCAGTAGCGGGCGTACGAGGCGAAGGACCGGCGCACCAGGCGCCGGAGCGCCCGCTGCCCCACGTCGCCGTGCACCCGGCGGAGGTGGCGGGCCACCATCCGGCGCCGGCTGACGAGGGCCGCGGCCAGCACGGGGCCGGCGGCCCGGGACAGGGGCTCGGGCGCCGACTCGGGGAGCAGCCGGGCCAGCCTGGAGCCCGCCCGGTAGAGGCCGACGACGGCGCCCGTGCGGGCGCGAGCCCGATGCGGGCCGAGTCGACCCGACAACGGGGGGGTGCTTAGGAGCGGCGGGTGCGGGCCCGCTGGCGCACGGTGGACGTGCTGCGGCGGGACACCCGGCGGCGGCGCCAGCGGTCGGCCAGCGGCTCGGCCGGCGGGGCCGAGGCCTGCCGCCACACCTTCACGAAGCGCTGGACGGCGGTGAAGGTGGTCAGGGCCAGCATCACCCAGAGGATGGGCACGAGCAGCGAGTCGAACAGGAGGCCCACCCCGAGGGCGATGAGGCGCTCGGCCCGCTCCATGATCCCGCCCTTGGCCGAGAAGCCGAGGGACTCCGCCTTGGCCCGCTCGTACGACACGAGCATCGAGACGGCCAGCAGGGCGAGCGGCAGCAGCACGAGGTGGCTGTTGCCGTCCCCGGCGAGGTACCACGCCACGCCGCCCAGCAGCAGGGCGTCGGACACCCGGTCGGCCACCGAGTCGAAGAAGGACCCGCGGGGCGAGGCCGTGCCGGTCGCCTTGGCCACGGCGCCGTCGAGGGCGTCGGGCACGGCGGTGAGGACCAGCAGCAGGACGGCGGCCCGCAGGGCGCCGGCGCCGATGGCGACGGAGGTGGCCACGGCCATGACCAGTCCGAGCAGCGTGAGGTGGTCGGCCTTGAGCCGGGCCTTGCCCGCACGGGCGCCGACGGGTCGCAGCCGCCGTTCGACGTCGCCGCGCAGTCTCTCGTCGATCATGGGGGGTTCCTCCACGAGTGCTTGCGCCAGGCTACCAGTGGGCCCCAGAAGCTCCCCGGGATGCCGCCTCGGCACGCTCGGTACCCTGTCCCGCGGGGCCGGCCCCGGGGGGCGGTCGGCGGGAAGGGGGAGCTCGTGCAGGTGCAGGCACGTCCGCCGGCGATGGTGCGGAACGTGGCCCTGGTGGGCCACGGGGGCGCAGGGAAGACCACCCTGACCGAGGCGCTCCTCCACCACGCCGGCGCCATCAACCGCATGGGCCGGGTCGAGGACGGCACCACCGTCACCGACTTCGAGCCGGAGGAGGTCAAGCGGGGCCTGTCGCTCTCGCTCTCGCTCGCCGTGCTCGAGCTGGGCGAGCACAAGGTGAACCTGCTCGACGCCCCCGGCTACGCCGACTTCGTCGGGGACGCCGCCGCCGCCCTGCGGGTGGCCGACCTCGCGGTGTTCGTGGTCAGCGCCATCGACGGCGTCGAGGTGCAGACCGAGGTGCTCTGGCGGATGGCCGCCGACCTGGACCTGCCCCGCATGGTCTTCATCAACAAGCTCGACCGGGAGCGGGCCTCCTTCGAGCGGACCCTCGAGGACCTGCGCACCAGCCTGGGTGCCGGGGTGGCGCCCCTCGAGCTCCCCATCGGCGAGGAGGCGGGCTTCCGGGGCATCGCCGACCTCCTCACCGACAGCGCGCTGTTCTACGACGGCGGCGGTCGCTCGACGGGCGAGATCCCCGAGGACATGGCCGAGGCGGAGGCCAGCGTCCACGAGGCCCTCGTCGAGGGCATCGTGGTCGGCGACGACGACCTGCTCGAGCGCTACCTCGAGGGCGACATGCCCTCGGTCGAGGAGCTGGAGCGCACCCTCGCCCGCGGCGTGGCCGAGGGCAGCGTGTTCCCCGTCGTCTGCGGCTCGGCCACCACCGGCATCGGCATCGACCGCCTGGCCGACCTCATCTGCGAGATCGGGCCCAGCCCGGCGGACCGACCCGCCGTCCCGGTGCAGGCCGGCGGCCAGACCGTCGACGTGGCCTGCGACGCCGACGGCGACTGCCTGGCCTTCGTCTTCGACACGGTGGCCGACCCCTACGTGGGGCACGTCTCGCTGTTCAAGGTGCTCTCCGGCACCCTCCGCCCCGACGACCACCTCGTGAACACCCGCACCGGGAACGACGAGCGCCTGCACCACATCTTCACGCTGCGGGGCAAGGAGCACCTCGACGTCAAGGAGGTGCCCTGCGGCGACATCGCCGCCGTGGCCAAGCTGTCGACCACGGCCACCGGCGACACCCTGGCGCCCCGGTCGATGCCGGTGCTGGTCGAGCCCCTGACCCCGCCCGAGCCCGTCCTGTCCACCGCCATCCGCCCCCGCAGCCAGAACGACGAGGACAAGCTGGCGGGCGCCCTCCACCGGCTCGTGGAGGAGGACCCCGCCCTGCGGGTGCAGCTGGACGACGAGACCCACCAGACCCTCCTGTCCGGCCTCGGCGAGACCCACCTGGCCGTGTCGCTGGAGCGCCTGGCCCGGAAGTTCGGCGTCGACGTCGACACCGAGACGGTCCGGGTGCCGTTCCGGGAGACGATCACCGCCCCGGCGGAGGCCGAGGGCAAGTACAAGAAGCAGAGCGGCGGCCACGGGCAGTTCGGCATCGCCCACCTCAAGGTCGAGCCGCTCGACCGGGGGGCCGGCTTCGAGTTCGTCAACTCCGTGGTGGGCGGGGCCATCCCCCGGCAGTTCATCCCCGCGGTGGAGAAGGGCGTGGCCGAGGCCATGGCCGCCGGCGGGGTGCACGGCTACCCCGTGGTCGACGTCCGGGTGACGTGCGACGACGGCAAGTACCACGCCGTCGACTCGTCCGAGATGAGCTTCAAGATGGCGGGGTCGATGGGCTTCAAGGAGGCGCTGGCCAAGGCCGAGCCCGTGCTCCTCGAGCCCGTGTCCCTGCTCGAGGTCTTGGTGCCCGAGCGCCTCCAGGGCGACGTCATGGGCGACCTCAACGCCCGCCGCGGGCGGGTGCAGGGCACCGAGGCGGTCGACGGCTCCTTCCAGCGGATCACCGCCCTCGTCCCGACCTCGGAGGTGCTGCGCTACGCCATCGACCTGCGCTCGCTGACCGGTGGTCGTGGGCGCTTCACCGCCACGCACGACCACTACGACCCCGTGCCCACCCACCTGGTCGACCGACTCACGGCGTCCGCCTCGTGACCCTGCTCGTCGCCGGACGGTGCCCGGAGTGCGGGCTCGACCTCGACGCCATCCAGCCACCCGATGCGGTGGTGACCACGCGGTCGCTGCCCCGGCGCTGGCGGGGGGCGCTGGCGGCGGCCACCTCGGACGAGGACCTGGAGGCGATGCTGCGGCGCCGTCCCCCCGACGGCGGCGACTCGGCCCTCGAGCACGCCTGCCGGGTGGTGGTGGCCCTGGTGCTGCTCGACCGGCACGTCCGCCGGGCCCTGGTGGAGGACAAGCCCGACCTGGCCCCGGCCGACGTCCCCGCCGGCGAGATCGAGGCCTGCGCCGGCCGGTCGCCCGATGCGGTCCTGGGCGGCCTGGAGGCCGCCGCCGAGGCCCTGGCCGCCACCCTCGACGGCGTCGCCTCGGACGCCTGGCTCCGCCCCGCCACCCTGGGGGACACGCCGACCGACGTCGCCGGCCTGGCCCGGGCCGCCGCCCACCAGGGCACCCACCACCTCCGGGACGCCGAGCGGGTCCTCCGCGAGGTCCGGGGCCGCCCCGACTGACGGCGTTTGGGCACGCAGATCGCGGCTGTACCGCGATCCAGGTGCCCGAACGGCTCAGGGCGAGCTGCCGGGCCAGTCGGTCTCGGGGTTGTCCTCGACGAAGTGCTGGAGGACGGTGCCGTCGGCGGCGTCGACGAGGACGAGGGCGCGGCGGGCGGGGGGCTCCTCGGCCGAGTAGAGGAGGATGCGCCAGGTGGGCCGGCTGCGCAGGCCCCGCCAGCCCAGCTGGGCCGACGCGTGGCCCACGGCGAAGCCGACCGTGCGGGTGGCGGCCACGAGGGCCTCCGTCTCGTCGGTGCCGAGGCGGGTGCCGGTGACGAGGTTCCACACCCCCCAGGCGGCCAGGGCGAGGCCGACCCAGAACAGCCCGTCGTTCACGAGCACGGCGTCCTCGCCGGCCACCGCCCAGAGGGCGATGCAGCCGGCGGCGATCCCGAGGTAGAGCACCCCGGGGATGCGGCGCCGGGAGTTGTCCGGGAACCGGTAGGGCCCGACGTAGCCGGAGGGGTCGAGGTCCTCGGGGAGGACGTCCCGGACGTCCTCGTCGCGCTCCTCGGCCTCGGCCATCGGTCCCGACCCTAGGGGTCCGGCCAGGCCTCGCGGACCTTGCGCCACGTGGTGGGAAGGGCCTCGGGCAGGACCCGGGCCTCGGCCACCGCCGTCATGAAGTTCGTGTCCCCGTCCCACCGGGGGAGGCAGTGGAGGTGGAGGTGCCCGGGCACCCCGGCCCCGGCCGCCCGGCCGAGGTTGGCCCCGAGGTTGACGCCGCCGGGCGAGTAGGCCGCCTTGAGCGCGGCCACCGCCGACACCGCCGCCGACCACAGGGCCGCCGACTCGTCGGCGTCGAGGTCCTCCAGCTCGGCCACGTGGCGGGTGGGCAGCACCATCACGTGGCCGCTGGTGTACGGGTAGGCGTTGAGGATCACGGCGCAGCGCTCGCCCCGCCAGACCACGCCGGCGGCCTCGTCCTCCTCGGGAGCGCCGGCCAGGATGCGGCACAGCACGCACCCCTCCCCCGGCGGGTCGGCGGCGCCGGAGACGTACTCGCCCCGCCACCCCGCCCACAGGCGGTCGAGCGCCACTACCGGGGCGGCGCGAGCTCGGGCCGCACCCGCTCGACGAAGGCGTCGACGGGGACGCCGCGGTCCGGCCGCTGCTCCCCCCGCTGGTTGACGCCCACGGTCCCGGCGGCCACGTCGTCCGGTCCGACGACGAGCACCCACGGCAGCTTCTCCAGCCACGCCTTGCGGATGCGGGCCTTCAGGTTCTCGTCGGCAGCCACGACGTCGACGCGCGCGCCCTCGCCCCGCAGCCGGGCCGCCACCTGCTCGGCGTACCCGGCGTCGTCGTCCCGCACCGGCAGGACCCGGACCTGCACCGGCGACAGCCACGTGGGGAAGGCCCCGGCGTAGTGCTCGAGGAGGATCCCGAAGAAGCGCTCGACCGAGCCGAACAGGGCCCGGTGGATCATCACCGGCTGGTGGCGACCACCGTCGGCCCCCACGTACTCGAGGTCGAAGCGCTGCGGCTCCTGGAAGTCGGCCTGGATGGTCGACAGCTGCCACGTCCGCCCGATGGCGTCGCGGGCCTGCACCGAGATCTTCGGCCCGTAGAAGGCGCCGCCGCCGGGGTCGAGCACGGTCTCGAGGCCCATGTGGCTGGCCGCCTCGGCGAGCGCCGCCGTGGCCTCCTCCCACTCCTCGTCGCTGCCCACCGCCTTGCCCTCGGGCTTGGTGGACAGCTCGAGGTAGAAGTCCGACAGCCCGAAGTCCCGCAGCAGGTCGAGGACGAACACGAGCGTCCTGCGCAGCTCCTCGGCGAGCTGCTCGCGGGTGCAGAAGATGTGGGCGTCGTCCATGGTGAGGCCCCGCACCCGGGTGAGCCCGTGGACCACCCCCGACTTCTCGTAGCGGTACACGGCCCCGAACTCGAAGTACCGCAGCGGCAGCTCGCGGTAGGACCGCCCCCGCGACCGGTACACGAGGATGTGGAAGGGGCAGTTCATCGGCTTGAGGTAGTACTTCGCCCCCTCCATCTCCATGGGGGGGTACATGCCGTCGGCGAACCACTCGAGGTGCCCGGAGGTCTTGAAGAGCTCCTCCTTGGTGATGTGGGGGCTGGTGACGAAGTCGTAGCCCGCCTCGTCGTGGCGGCGGCGGGAGTAGTCCTCCATGAGCCGGCGCACGAGGCCGCCCTTCGGGTGGAACACCGCCAGCCCGCTCCCGATCTCCGAGGGGAACGAGAACAGGTCGAGCTCGGCGCCCAGGCGGCGGTGGTCGCGCTTCTCCGCCTCCTCCAGCTGGTGCAGGTGGGCCTCGAGCGCCTTCTTCGACTCCCACGCCGTCCCGTAGATGCGCTGGAGCATCGGGCGGTGCTCGTCGCCCCGCCAGTAGGCGCCGGCCACCTTCTGGAGCCGGAAGTGACCGAGCCGCCCGGTGGTCGGGACGTGGGGCCCGCGGCACAGGTCGACGAAGCGCTCCGTGTTGCGGTAGGCGCTGACCACGCCGCCGCCGGCGCCCTCGCTCGGGTCCACGCCCTCGATGATCTCGACCTTGTAGGGCTGATCGGCGAACAGCCGCAGGCCCTCCTGGCGGTCGTGCTCCTCGCGGGTGAAGGGCTGCTGCTCCGCCACGATCTCCCGCATGCGGGCCTCGATGCGCCCGAGGTCGTCCTCGCTGAAGGTGGCCCCGCCGGGCAGGTCGAAGTCGTAGTAGAAGCCGTTCTCGATCGGCGGCCCGATGGCGAACTTGGCCCCGGGGAAGAGGTCGAGCACGGCCTGGGCCATCACGTGGGCCGTCGAGTGGCGGAGGACGGAGCGGCCCTCCTCGCTGTCGTCGGTGACCACCGCCACCTTGGCGCCGTCCGGCAGCGGCGCGGCGAGGTCGGTCGAGGTCCCGTCCACCGACACCGCGACGGCGGCAGCGGCCAGGCGGCGGCCGATGCCGGCGGCGAGATCGGCCCCGGTGGCGCCCTCGGGGAGGGAGCGCTCGGAGCCGTCGGGGAGGGAGACGGAGATGCTGCCGGCCATCCGCGGAGGGTACCGGTGGCCCCTCCGCCGGCCGAACCCTTAGCCGACCTTCGAGAGCGTCTGGCCGGCCAGGGCCACGGCCTCCGTGTCGAAGCCGTCGACCGGCATGTTGAACACGACACCGTCGAGGCCACCGGCCCGCAGCTCCGCCACCTGCTCCCCCACCTCGTCGGGGTCGCCCATCACGAAGCGGCCGAGGACCATCTCGCGGATGCCCGGATCGTCCAGCGCCGAGGGCCCGAACCCCCGCTCCGCCAGCATGCCGGCGAGCTTGGCCGTGGCCTCGTCGTGGGTGGGAGCGACGACCAGCGAGCCGAGCCACGTCTTCACGATCGAGCCCGGGTCGCGGTCCGCGTCGGCGCAGTGGCCGGCCAGCACCTCGAGCTTGTGCGCCAGCTCGTCCTTGGTGGAGATGATGTTGCAGGCGTCCGCGTACTGGGCCATCAGCCGCAGCGTGACCCGCTCCCCCGAGCCGCCGATCAGGATGGGTGGGCCACCCGGCGTGATGGGTCGGGGCACGTTGAAGGCGCCCTCGATGCTGTGGTGGCGGCCTGCGTAGGACGGCGCGTGCTCGGTGAACATCAGCTTGGCGATGTGGAGGGCGTCCTCGAGGCGCTCGAAGCGCTCCCGCAGCGGTGGGAAGGCGAAGCCCAGGGCCCGGTGCTCCTCCTCGTACCACGCCGCCCCGATGCCGAGGATGGCCCGGCCCTTCGAGATCACGTCGAGGTTGGTGACGATCTTGGCCAGGTGGGCCGGGTTCCGGTAGGTGACCCCGGTGACGAGGGTGCCGAGCTTCACCCGCGAGGTGCGGGCGGCCAGCGCGGCCAGGAGGGTGTAGCCGTCGAACATGTCCCAGTCGGGCGGCCCCATCATGGGGAGCTGCCAGAAGTGGTCCATCACGAAGACGGCGTCGAAGCCGCTCTCCTCGGCGGCGACGGCGGTGGCCGCCACCCGCTCGAACTGGTCCTCGGGGGCGATGCCCTCGTAGGTGAAGCGGGGGATCTGGAGCGATGCCGTGAGCTCGAGCACGGCTCGAACCTACGACGTCGGTTCGAGGACCACACCCAGGAGCTCGGCCGCCGGGCCCACGTCCCGGCCGGCGGCGGCGGCGTCGTCGAGGACGGCCAGTGCCGACGGCGTGTCGAGGTCGCGGTCGAGGCACGCCCGCACCTCGTCGAGGACGCCGCCGCCGTCCCCTCCACGGCCCGCCCCCCGCCACCGGTCCAGCCGGGCGGCGGCGGTGTCGAGCAGGTCGTCGGTCCAGTCCCACCCCGCCCGGTAGTGGTGGTCGAGCACGGCCAGGCGCACCACCGAGGGCTCGATCCGCTCGAGGAGGTCGCTGACGAACACGAGGTTGCCGAGCGACTTCGACATCTTGATGCCGTCGAGGCGGACCATCGGGGCGTGGACCCAGTGGCGCACGAAGGGCTTGCCGGTGACCGACTCCGACTGGGCCGCCTCGCACTCGTGGTGGGGGAAGACGAGGTCCGTCCCGCCGCCGTGGATGTCGATGGTGGGCCCGAGCTCGCGCATGGCCAGGGTCGAGCACTCGACGTGCCAGCCGGGGCGGCCCGGGCCCCAGAGCGAGTCCCATGCCGGCTCGTCCTCGCCCGACGGCTGCCACAGCACGAAGTCGAGGGGCGAGCGCTTGTTGGGGTCCTCCGGGTTGCCGCCCCGCTCGGCGGCCAGCGCCACCATCGTGTCCTCGTCGTAGTGGCTGACCTGCCCCCAGCGCTCGAAGGTGCGCACGTCGAAGTAGACGGACCCGCCCGCCTGGTAGCCGTGCCCGCCGTCGAGCAGCGCGCCGATGAAGCCGCGGATGTCCGGGATGGCCCCCGTGGCCCGGGGCTCGCTGGCCACGGGCAGCACGTTGAGGGCGGCCAGGTCGCGCTGGTAGCGGGCCGTCTCCGCCGCCGCCAGGTCGAGGTAGTGCACGCCGAGGTCGCGCGCCTTGGCCAGCAGCGGGTCGTCGACGTCGGTGACGTTGCGCACGCACCGCACCTCGTGGCCGAGGTCCCGCAGCCGCCGGGACAGCACGTCGTAGACGAGCGCGGTGCTGGCGTGGCCGATGTGGGTCGAGTCGTAGGGCGTGACCCCGCACGTGTACATGCGCACGACCGGGCCGGCCTCGAAGGGGGTGACGTCCTGGCGGGCGGTGTCGTAGAGGCGGAGCACGCCAGCGCTACTCGACGCCGGTGATGCGCACGCCCGCCTTGGCCTTGTAGCGGACGTTGAGCTGGAGCAGCACGGCGGTCAGGGCCTCGACCGGCATGGCGCTGTGGAGGCCGCCGGCGTCGAGGGCCCGCAGCCCGGGGACCCGCTCGATCAGCTCGCTGGTGGCGGCCGTGGCCTCTGGGGTGTCGGCGCAGACCAGGACGTCGGCGTCGAGCCGCGTGTCGAGGTCGCCGAGGGTCTTGGCCGGGAGGTGGTGGAAGGCGGCCGACACCAGCGACGCGGGGATGGCGGCCTGCACCCCGGCGGCCACGGAGCCCCGGGCCGGGACGAGCGCGTGGAACCCGCCCTCGCCCTTCGTGAGCGCGTTGGCCATGGAGACCACGACCTTGCCCTCGAGCTCGGTGGCCAGCGAGGCCGCGGTCTCGGCCGCCGAGTCCCACGGCGTGGCCACCACCACGAGGTCGGCGGACGCGGCGCCGAGGTTGTCGGCCGCCTCGAGGGGGAGCTCGCGCCCGGGCCAGCGGCCGAGGACCTTGTCCCGGATGTCGGCCGCCCGGTCGGCGTCGCGCGACCCGATGACGACGGTGCAGCCGCTGTGGGCCAGCCGGGCGGCGAGGGCGCGCCCCGCCGGCCCTGTCCCTCCGAGCACCCCGACGCGCACCGGCACACCATAGAGGCGCGGATCGCATCGCCCGCCCCCGCGGTGGCAGGTGCGGGCCATCGGTAACGTGCCCGCCCGTGGGGCTGCTCGACGGCAAGCGGGTGCTGGTCACGGGTGTCCTCACCGACGCCTCGATCGCCTACGCCGTGGCCGAGCGGGCCGCCGCCGAGGGTGCCGACCTGGTGCTGACCGGCGCCGGGCGGGGACTGTCGCTGACCCGGCGCACGGCACGGCGCCTCGGGGGTGACCCGCCGGTGCTGTCCCTGGACGTGACCGACCAGGCCGAGCTCGACGGGCTGGCGCCGGCGCTCGGCGAGCTCGGCTGGGACCGGGTGGACGGGGTCCTCCACGCCATCGGCTTCGCGCCGGCCGCCTGCCTGGGCTCGGGGATGATGACCGCCGGCTGGGACGACGTGGCCGTGGCCCTCCAGGTGTCGGCCTACTCGCTCAAGGCGCTGACCGAGGCGGTCCTCCCGCTGCTGGCCGACTCCAGCTCGGTCGTGGCCCTCGACTTCGACGCCACGGTGGCGTGGCCCGCCTACGACTGGATGGGGGTGGCCAAGGCCGCCCTCGAGTCGGCCGGCCGCTACCTGGCCCGGGACCTCGGGCCTCGCGGCGTGCGGGTGAACCTGGTGGCGGCCGGGCCCCTGAAGACGATGGCGGCCAAGTCCATCCCCGGCTTCGTCGAGTTCGAGGAGGCGTGGCAGCAGCGGGCCCCGCTCGGGTGGGACGTCACCGACGCCGAACCGGTGGCCCGGGCCTGCGTCGCCCTCCTCTCGGACTGGTTCCCGGCCACGACGGGCGAGATCGTCCACGTGGACGGCGGCTACCACGCCATCGGGGCCTAGCCCAACCGTTCTGGCCTGCAGAACGCGCTGCCTTGCGGCGCGTTCTGCAGGCCAGAACGAGCTTCAGGCGGGGTTGTCGAGGTACTTGGGGTTGGCCACGAGGAGCTTGTCCCGCACGGTCTCCCGCACGGCGGCCGACACCTCGGCCCAGCGGTCGTCGAGGTCGCCGCGGCGGATGGCGGCGGCCAGCTCGGCGTCGTCGGCCACCCCGAAGGCGGCCAGCCGCTCGGCCGCGGCCTCGGCCTGCGCCGGGCCGAGGGCCAGCTCGCGCTCGACGATGGCGCACACGTTGGCCGCCACCCGCGCGTGGAACCGCACCCGGCCCTCGGTGGCGGCGGAGACGTCGCCTTCCAGGAACTCGCGCACGGCCTCGACCAGCTGCGCGGCGGTGGGGACGTCGTGCGGCGCGCTCACGGCAGCAGCAGGAGGAGGTCGTGCTCGACCTCGCAGACGCGCCGGCCGATGGCGGCCAGCTCCACCGAGCGGGCGGCGCCGGTCAGGTGGGCGGCCGCCTGCATGATGCACATGATCCCCCACTTGAGGGTCCCGAAGGTCTCCCACCACCGCAGGGCGTCGAGGTCGACCGTGCGCCCCGACGCCTCCTCGTAGGCCCCGACCAGCTCCGGCACCTCGCCGAACCCGCCGACCCGGGGGGCGGCCCCGAACCGCCACGACTTCACGCACAGCCAGCTGAGGTCCTCGAGCGGGTCGCCGACGTGCACCAGCTCCCAGTCGAGGACGGCCCGCAGGCCGTCGGGCCCGACGATGAGGTTGCCGTGGCGGAAGTCCCCGTGCACCACCGTCGTCTCCGCCGCCGGCGGCCGCGTCGCCTCGAGGTGGCGGAAGCCGAGCTCCAAGGCGGGGTGGGGCTGACCCGAGGCGTCGAGCACGGCGCGGTACTGCGCCACCTGGTCGGGCGACTCCAACCTCGGGACCGCGTCGACGGGCATGCCGTGCAGCGCCGCCAGGGCCCGGCCGCACTGGCCGGCCAGCACCGGCCGCGCCGCCGAGAACTCGTCGTCCCGCAGGATCTTGCGGGCGATGGTCTCGCCCTCGACGTGCTCGAGGACCACGAACGACGCGCCCTCGCCCACGGCCACCACCCGCGGCACGGGTACGCCGGCCTCGGCCGCCGCCCGCAGGACGGCCGCCTCCACGGCCATGCCCGGCCCGGTGCCCCCCGTCCCCGAGCGCACCTGCTGCACCACGAGGGGCGTCCGGGTCCCGTCCGGGGCCACCGCGTCGAAGGCCGAGGTCACGCGCGAGGCGCCTCCCGACAACCGCCGCAGGCCCTCGATGGACACGTCGCCCCCGAGGGCGGCGGTCAGCTCCTCGGCGAGGTCCCCCACGCCGCTGTGACTAGCAGTACTGGGAGACCGTCGGGTAGGGGTTCGTGGCCCCGCCGCCGCCGGGGTGGATCTCGAAGTGGAGGTGGGGGGACCCGCCACGGGCGTTCCCGGACGTGCCGACGTAGCCGATCACGGTGCCGGAGGCGACGTGCCCGCTGGCGCCGGCGAGGCGGGACAGGTGCATGCCCTTGTACGTCGTGCCGTTGTCGCCCGCCAGCTCGACGGTGAGCCCGCCGGACCCGGAGGAGGTGGTCCGCACCGTGCCCCCGATCGGCGCGACGACGGGTGTGCCGTAGGGGGCCATCAGGTCGGTCCCCTGGTGCCGGCGGCCCCCGGAGCGGGCGTCGCCCCAGTCGTTGATGAAGGTCACCGGTCCGGCCACCGGGCAGCGGAACGGCGGCGTGGACGCGGCGATGTACAGCGCGATCTCGGCCTGCCGCTGGGCCTCGGCCTGCTGGCGCTGGGCCTCGGCCTGCTGGCGCTCGGCCTCGCGCAGCTGGCGGCGGGCCTCCCGCCGCCGTTCTCGGGCCACCTGCTCGAGGTGGTTCTCCCGGCTGCGGGCGACCTGATCGCGCTGTTGGGCGGCGACGAGGTCGACGCTGGGAGGGGTCACTTCACCAGCCCGGCTGGTCCCGGCGGTGTAGAGAAAGGCCGCCGTCAGTGCGACGGCGGCGATCACGGTACAAAGGGCACGCACGGGGCAGGGACGCTAACCGTCACCGAACCGTAACGAGAAAACGCGGAAGCAGCCGCTGGGCTCCCCCGATGGACAACACCTCGTGAACGGGTACTACGCTCCGCGGCGCGTGACCAGAGTCACAGACGGAGGGGGACCCACGTGACCATGCGACGCACCCGCTTTGGCGGGACCACGCTGCTGCGGCTGCTCGCCCTGCTGGCGGTGTTCGGCCTGTTGGCCGCCGCCTGCGGGAGCGATGACGACGGCGACGGCGGGGGCGACTCGGCGTCCGGCGACGACCAGGACCGCGGCGCCAAGGACTTCGAGGACGAGGTCAGTGGCGAGCCGCAGCGGGGCGGCACGATCGTCTTCGGCATCGAGGCCGACACCTCGAACCCGTGGACCCCGGCCCGCTCGACGTGCGCCATCTCGTGCCACCAGGTCTTCAAGTCGGTCTACGACATGCTGATGGAGCCCGACGAGGAAGGTGTCCCCCAGCCCAACCTGCTCGAGTCCATCACCTCGAACGACGACTTCACCGAGTGGACGCTGACCCCGCGTGCGGGCATCACCTTCCACGACGGCACGCCGTTCGACGCCGAGGCCATCTCGGTCAACCTCACCGACCAGAAGACGTCGAGCCTCACGAAGGACGCCTTCAAGAACCTGGAGACGGCGGTCACGTCGCCCGACGGGGCCACCAGCGTCGTCACCATGAACGAGGGGTGGCGCGGGTTCCCCTACGCCCTGACCGGCCAGCTCGGCGCCATGGCGTCGCCCACCTGGCTGCAAGGCGTGCAGGCGGGCACCGCCCAGCAGACCGAGCCGGTCGGGACCGGCCCGTTCGTCTTCGAGGAGTACGTGGTGGGTGACCACTTCACCGCCACCGCCAACCCCGACTACTGGAAGACCGGCCCGGACGGCGAGGAGCTTCCCTACGCCGAGGGCATCGAGTACCGGATCCTCGAGGAAGGCGAAGCCCGCATCAACGCCCTCGAGTCCGGCCAGATCAACATCGCCCACACCTCGTCCGGGGCCCTCATCACCCGCCTCCGGGAGCTGACCGACTCCGGTCAGCTGGCGACCACCGAGTCGGACAACTTCGGTGAGACGAGCTACATCCTGCTCAACCACGACGACAGCCCCGACACCGATGCCAACCCGGCGCTCACGGACGTGAACGTGCGGCGGGCCATGGCCATGGCCGTCGACTTCGGGCAGATCCGCGACGACATCGGCGAGGGCGTGGCCGAGCTCGCCAACGGCCCCTTCCCGCCGGGGACGAGGGGCTACCTGGAGGACTCCGGCTACCCGACCTACGACCCCGAGGAGGCCGCCCGCCTCATCGAGGCGTACGAGACCGAGAACGGCCCGATCCAGGTCGACTTCTCCACCACCACCGACCCCGAGGGCCTCGAGACCAACCAGGTCATCCAGGGCTACTGGGAGGCCGCCGGCATCGAGACCAACCTCAACCAGGTGGAGCAGGGCCAGTACATCCTCGACGCCGCCTTCGGCGAGTTCCAGATCTTCGCCTGGCGCAACCACGGCGGGTTCGATCCCGATCAGCAGAACGTGTGGTGGCACTCCGAGAGCGCGAAGCCCAAGGGTGAGATCGCCCTGAACTTCGGCCGGTTCAAGGACGACGACATCGACGCCGCCCTCGACACGATCCGCGCCAGCGGGGACCCGACGGAGGTGCAGCAGGCGGCCGAGACCATCAACCGCACCTTCGGCGAGCAGGTCTACAACATCTGGGGTACGTGGACGGTGTGGGCCTGGGGCCACGCGCCGGAGGTCCACGGGATCGACAACGCGGCGCTCCCCGACGGCACCAAGGCGGCGTTCCCGATCACGGACAAGTACGCCACCGACGTCGCCCAGATCTGGATCGAGCAGTAGCCCAGACGGCAATCGAGGAAAGGGGGGCAGGGCGTGAGGTTCTTCGTACGACGACTGCTGCAGCTCATCCCGGTGCTGCTCATCGTCTCGTTCCTCACGTTCCTGCTCCTCAACCTCCTCCCGGGCGGCACGACGCAGATCGCCGTCACCGTCTGCCCGGGCTGCACCAACGAGGAGATCGCCCAGGTCCAGAAGGACCTCGAGCTCGACGAGTCCATCCCCGTCCGGTACGTGAACTGGCTCGGGGACGCCCTCCAGGGTGACCTGGGCCGCAGCTACATCAACGAGGTCGACGTCACGCAGCTCCTGAGCGAGCGCCTGCCGATCTCCCTCCAGCTGATGCTCTACGCCCAGATCGTCTCCCTGGTGATCGCCATCCCCCTCGGGGTGCTGGCCGCCTACCGGGCCAACACCCGGGTGGACCGGGCGCTGAGCACCTCGGCGTTCGGCCTGCTCGCACTACCGAACTTCATCCTCGGGGTGCTGCTCGTCTACTTCTTCGCCTTGCAACTGGACTGGTTCCCGGCCACCAACGCGCCCAAGTTCAGCGAGGACCCGGCCGAGCACTTCCGCAGCATGGTGCTGCCGACGCTCACCCTGGCCCTCGGCCTGGTGGCGATCTACATGCGGCTCCTGCGCACCGACATGATGGCGACCCTCCAGGAGGACTTCATCGGCGTGGCCAAGGCCAAGGGGATGTCCACCTCCCACATCCTCCTGCGGCACGCCTTCCGGCCCTCCTCGTTCTCCCTGCTGACCGTGGCCGGGATCACGGTCGGCAACCTCATCGGCGGGACGCTGATCGTCGAGCAGATCTACGGGCTCAACGGCCTCGGCAGCCTCATCGTCTTCGGGATCTTCCAGCGGGACTTCCTCGTGGTGCAGGGCGCCGTGGTCGTCATCTGCGTCGCCTTCGTCCTCGTGAACTTCGTGATCGATCTCCTGTACGGCTTCCTCGACCCCAGGATCCGCCATGCCCGAGCCCTCGCGTAGCACCGCCACCGACCACGTCGACGTCGAGGCGCCCGATGAGAACGGTGCGTCATCCGAGGCTGACTACGCCGCCATCGTCGTCGACGACGCCATCGAGGCGGTCGAGCTCGGCGCCAGCCCCACGGCCATCACCCCGATCCACGCCGCGCAACCCGTCAAGCAGAAGCGGCGCTACGGGCCCTTCTTCTGGATCGCGGTCGGCTGGCTGGCGCTCCTCGTCTTCCTCGCCGTCTTCGCCCCCGTGGCTGCCCTTCGTGGACAGCCCCAAGGAGTTCTTCCCGGACGCCTTCCGCGCCTCACCGTCGGCCGAGCACTGGTTCGGCGGCGACGCCATCGGGCGTGACCTCTTCGCCCGCGTGGTCTACGGCGGCCGCGTCTCCCTCACCGTGGGCGTGGCCTCCATCGCCATCGGCATGGCCATCGGCGGGACGATGGGGCTGATCGCCGGCTACTTCCGGGGTGTGACCGACACGGCCATCACGTCGACCGCCAACATCATGCTGGCCTTCCCGCCGCTGATCCTGGCCCTGGCCCTGGTCTCGTTCATGGGCCAGAACCTGCGCAACGTCATCATCGCCCTGGCCATCATCTCGATCCCCTCGCTCGCCCGCATCACCCGGGCCGCCACCCTCACGTTCTCGCAGCGCGAGTTCGTCATGGCCAGCCGCACGCTCGGGGCCAGCCACTGGCGGGTCATCACCCGCGAGGTCCTGCCCAACGTCATCCCGCCGATGGCGGCCTTCGCCCTCCTGGCCATCGCCATCGCCATCGTGGCCGAGGGCACGCTGAGCTTCCTCGGCCTGTCGGTGGAGGCGCCCACCGCCTCGTGGGGCGGCATCATCAACGAGGGCCGGGACCTCCTCGACGAGGCCCCCCACATCTCGCTCATCCCGTGCGGCGTCATGTTCCTGACCCTCCTGGCGCTGAACTACGTGGGCGACAAGCTCCAAGCCGCCTGGAACGTGCGGGAGATCCGTCTGTGAGCCCACGCAAGCGCCGTCGGGAGATCAACCACTTCGACGAGGACCCGGGCGGCGGTCCGCTCCTCCAGGTCGAGGACCTCAAGACCGCCTTCCCCACCCCGCGGGGCGTCGCCAAGGTCGTCGACGGCGTGTCCTTCACCCTCGAGCGGGGCCGGACGCTCGGCATCGTGGGCGAGTCCGGCTCGGGCAAGACCATCCTGTCCCGCTCGGTCATCAACCTGCTCCCCAAGAACGCCATCCGCGGCGGCAGCGTGCAGCTGATGGGCCGGGAGATCAGCACGGTCTCGGACCGCGACATGCGCGACGTCTGGGGCACCGAGATGGCGATGGTGTTCCAGGACCCCATGACCTCGCTCAACCCGGTGAAGCGGGTGGGCATCCAGATCACCGAGGGGATCCGGTACCACCTCGGGGAGAGCGGCAAGGACGCGGCCGAGACCGCCATCGCGCTCCTGCGCTCCGTGCGCATCCCGGAGCCCGAGCGCCGCCTGAAGGAGTACCCCCACCAGCTCTCCGGGGGCATGCGCCAGCGGGTGGCCATCGCCGTGGCCCTGGCCTGCGGTCCCCGGCTCCTCATCGCCGACGAGCCCACCACCGCCCTCGACGTGACGGTCCAGGCCCAGATCCTCGACCTGCTCCAGAACCAGCAGCGAGAGCGCTTCATGGCCATGATGCTCATCACCCACGACCTCGGCGTGGTGGCCGGGCGCACCGACGAGATCGCCGTCATGTACGCCGGTCGCATCGTGGAGAAGGCCCCGACCTCGGTGCTCTTCCGGGACGTGAAGATGCCCTACACCGAGGCGCTGCTCCGCTCCATCCCCAAGATCGAGAACCCCAGCCACACCCGGCTGCTGGCCATCAGCGGGCGCCCGCCCGACCTGGTCACGCCCCCGATCGGCTGCCGGTTCGCCCCCCGGTGCCTCTACGCCCAGGACCGCTGCCGCGAGGAGGAGCCGCCGCTCATGGAGGCCGACACCGCCGGTCACCTGTACCGGTGCTGGTACCCCGTGGGCACGCCCCAGGGCAAGGCCGCGCTGGAGAAGAACCTGCGCGACAAGGCGACGCCCGCCGGCGTCGACGTGTCGGCCCTCGAGGTCGGCGTCTGATGGCCGGCACCGGCACCGCCCACCTCCGCGACAACCCGCTGCTGCGGGTCGAGGACCTCGTCGTCGAGTTCCCCGCCGGGCCCCGCCACAAGGTCCACGCCGTGTCGGGCATCAGCCTCGACGTGCGGGAGGGCGAGACCCTCGGCCTCGTCGGCGAGTCGGGCTGCGGCAAGTCGACCACCGGCAAGGCGATCATGCAGCTCCCCCGCCCCACCTCGGGCACGGTCGACCTTCCAGGACCAGGAGCTCACCTCGCTCAAGGGCGCCGAGCTCCGCAAGACCGCGCCCGGCGCTGCAGATGATCTTCCAGGACCCCATCTCGTCGCTGAACCCGCGGCGCAAGGTGGGCGACATCGTCGCCGAGCCGATGAAGATCTGGAAGACCGGCAACGACGCCGCCCGGGAGGCCAAGGTCCGCGAGGTGCTCGAGGCGGTGGGCATCGACCCCGACGCCGCCATGGGCCGCCGCCCCCACCAGTTCTCGGGCGGCCAGTGCCAGCGCATCAGCATCGCCCGGTCGCTCATGCTCGACCCGAAGCTGATCATCTGCGACGAGCCGGTGTCGGCCCTCGACGTCTCGGTGCAGGCCCAGATCCTCAACCTGCTCGAGGACATGAAGCAGCGCTACGGCCTCACCCTCGTCTTCATCGCCCACGACCTGGCCGTGGTCAAGAACGTCAGCGACCGGGTGGCGGTGATGTACCTCGGCAAGCTGTGCGAGTTCGCCGCGCCCGACGACCTCTACGAGCAGCCGGCCCACCCCTACACCGCCGCGCTGCTGGCCTCGATCCCGGTGCCCGACCCGACAAGCAGGACACCGAGCACGGCGGCATCAGCCGGCATCGGCGGCGAGCTGCCCTCGCCCCTCGACCCGCCCAGCGGGTGCCGGTTCCGGACCCGCTGCCCGAAGGCCCAGCAGCGGTGCGCCGAGGACGAGCCGCAGATGCGGGAGGTCGTCGGCGGCCACTTCGTGGCCTGCCACTACCCCCTCGTCGGGGAGGAGGCGCCTCCCACGCAGCCCCTCGGGACGGCCGTCAGCGTCGGGGCCACCTCGAACTGACGCACACTACGGTGCCGACCGTGGGACGCCGCGGTCGGGACGCCGTCCTCGAGGTGCTCAGGAGCGAGGGCGTCACCCACGTCTTCGGCAACCCCGGCACCACCGAGCTCCCCCTCCTCGACGCGCTCGTCGAGCACGACGGCCCCCGCTACGTGCTCGCCCTCCAGGAGGCCACCGCCGTCGGCATGGCCGACGGCTACGCCATGGCCACCGGGCGCCCGGCGGTGCTCAACCTGCACACGTCGGCCGGCCTCGGCAACGCCATCGGCAACCTGACGAACGCCGCTGCCAACCGCACGCCGCTCGTGGTCACCGCCGGGCAGCAGGACCGCCGCCACCGCCACCACGACCCGCTCCTGTCGGGCGACCTGGTGGGGATCGCCTCGCCCACCTGCAAGGTGGCCACCGAGGTGACCACGCTCGACGGGCTCGGGACCGTCCTGCGGCCGCGCCTTCACCGACGCCGTCAGCCCGCCCGCCGGGCCGGTGTTCGTCTCCCTGCCCATGGACCTCCTCGACGAGGTCGGCGACGCCCCGGTGCCGCCCCGCTCCCGGGTGGCGCGGGCCGCCGTCGGCGCCGAGCTGGCCGCGGTGGCCGACCGGCTGGCGGGCTCGGCCCCCGACCGCGTGGCCCTGGTGGCGGGCGACGAGGTCGCGACCTCCGGCGGCGTGGACGCCCTCGTGGCGCTGGCCGGCGCGCTCGGCTGCCGGGTCTTCGGCTCGCCGCTCCACAGCACGACCGTGTTCCCCACCGCCTCGGCCCACTGGGCGGGGCCCCTCCCCCCGTCGGCCGACGGGATCGCCAAGGCCCTCGACGGCTACGACGTGGTGCTGCTCGTCGGCGGACAGGCGTTCCTCGTCTACCACTGGAGCCCGGGGCCGGCCCTGCCCGAGGGCACCGCCCTGCTGCACCTCTCCCCCGACCCCACCGCCATCGGCCGGGCATGGCCGGCGGAGATCGGTGTGGTGGGCGACCCCCGCGCCTCCCTCGAGGCCCTGCTGCCGCTGGTGGCCGCCGCGGTGGACGCCCGGGCGGCGTCGGCGGCCGGCGAGCGGCTGGCCTCCGCGGCGGCGGACGCGGCCGCCGGTTTCGACGCCCGGGCCCGGGCCCGCTACGACGACGTCCCCATGGCGCCGGCGGCGGCGGCCCACGCCCTGCTGGCCGCCCTCCCGCCCGAGACCCGGGTGGTCGACGAGGCCATCACCACGGGCACCTACGTCCGGGGCTACCACCGGGTGACGCAGCCGGGGCGGTACTTCTTCTGCCGCGGCGGCGGGCTGGGCTGGGGCATGCCCGCGGCCCTCGGCGTGTCCCTCGGCGCCGATCGCGAGCCCGTCCTCTGCGTGGTCGGCGACGGCTCGGCCATGTACTCGCCCCAGGCCCTCTGGACGGCGGCGCACGAAGGGCTGCCCGTCGTCTTCGCCGTGGTCGACAACCGGGAGTACCGGATCCTCAAGGGCGCGCTGGCGGCCCGGGGGGACGCCTCGGCCGCCCGGGGCACGTACCTCGGCATGGACCTCGACGACCCGCCGGTGGACTTCCTCGCCCTGGCCCGGGCCATGGGGGTGCCTGGGACCCGGGTCGAGCGGGCCGGGGACGTCGGGGACGCGGTGCGGGCCGCGCTCGAGACCGGCGGCCCCGCGCTGCTGCACCTGCCCATCGCCGCTCGGTGACCGCGGCCGGAGCGGCCCTGCGCCTGACCGGCGTGGGGGTGACCCGGGACGGCCGGGACCTCCTCGACGGGGTCGACCTGGCGGTGGCGCCTGCGGACCGCTGGGTGGTGCTGGGGGCGAACGGCTCGGGGAAGACCACCCTCCTGCGCGTCGCCTCGCTGGCCCTGGCGCCCACCCGGGGCACGGTCGAGGTGCTCGGCGGCCGCCTCGGGCGCGGTCGACGTCCGGACGCTGCGGGCCCGCATCGGCCTCGCCTCCGCGGCCGTCGCCGACGCCGTGCGCCCCACCATCACGGCGGAGGAGCTGGTCGTCACCGCCCGCTCGGGGGCGCTGGAGCCGTGGTGGCACGCGGCCCGGGCCGACGACCGCGATCTGGCCCGGAATGAGCTGGAGCGCCTCGACGCGGGCCACCTGGCCGGCCGGACGTTCGGGACGCTGTCCAGCGGCGAGCGCCAGCGGGTGCTGGTGGCGCGGAGCCTCGTGGCGGCGCCGGGGCTGCTGCTGCTGGACGAGCCCACGGCCGGTCTCGACCTCGGGGCCCGGGAGCGGCTGGTGACGGGCCTCGGCCGGCTGGCCGCCGACCCCACGACCCCGCCGATGGTCTTCGTGACCCACCACGTCGAGGAGATCCCCCCGGGGGCCACCTCACTGCTGCTCCTGCGGGAGGGGCGGGTCCTGGCCGCCGGCGACCTCGGCCCCACGCTGACCAGCGAGACGCTCTCCGCCACCTTCGGTCTCCCCCTCACCGTCCGCCACCGCGGTGGCCGCTGGTCGGCGACGGCGCGCTAGCGCTGGCCCGCGACGAGCGCGAGGAGGCGGGGCCGGGCCCGCTCGACCTCGTCGGCCAGCAGCCGCTCGAGCACCGGCCCCCAGAGGCCGCCGCCGTAGTGGAGGCCGACCTCGAGGCGGCTGCCGCCGGGCACGGCGCTGACCTCGGCGGTCAACACCCAGGGCGAGTGGGAGCGGCCGTCGTCCTCACGGCGCTCGAAGCGCACCGAGGAGGGGGGGACGTGGGCACTGCGGGCCATGCGGAGCCGCTTCACCCGGGCCAGGGGCCCGAGGCGGCCGCGGAGGTCGATCCGCCACGCCGGTCCCGGGTCGCCGGACCGGCCGGCGTCCGGCTCGGCCCGCTGGACCGCCCCGAACCAGGCCGGGTACCGGGACAGGTCATCGACCTGCGCGAACAGGACCGCCGGCGCGCACGGGGCCTCGAGATCGGCGGTCAGGTCGATGGCGTCACCCTCGCACGACCGACCCGTGGAGGAAGAACCGCTCCGTGTAGCGCAGGTCGGCGCGCCCAGCCCAACGGGGCCAACCGGGCGGTCAGGTCGTCGGGGCTCCAGTAGACCTTGACGATGTCCCAGGCGCGCCCGTCGGCCAGCTGCCGCCGGGTCACGCCGCTCTCGCCGTCGTACCAGTCGACGCTCGGGGCGTTGTCGATCAGGTGGACCCGCCCGCCGGAGACCAGAGCCCGGTCCACCAGCGCCCAGAACTCGTCGAACCGCCCCGGCGGCACGTGGGAGATCCAGAACGAGAAGAACACGACGTCGTAGCGGCGGTCTGGCTCCCAGTCGAAGAGGTCGGCCACCACGTACTCGACGGGCGCTCCCAGGCCGGTCACCCGCTCCCGGTTCAGCTCCAGCACCTCGGGGGAGGCGTCGACCGCGGTCACCGAGGTGGCCGACCGGACGAGGCGCGACGTCCAGAGGCCGGTGCCGGCAGCCAGCTCCAGCACCGCCCCACGGGCGTCGAACGCATCGAGCGCGGCGTCGAGCTCCGCCACCTCGGCGGCCCACTGCCGCCGGATCTCCGGCGGCCGCTGGAACCGGCCGCGCTTGAACCACCAGTCGTCGTACTCCGGGGCCCGGGCGCGGTAGTACGCGATCTGCTCCTCGAGCAGGTCGTCGGGGCTCGGCACGGCTCCGAGTGTCGCGCCCGTCGTGACCGACGACCGCTCCATTCGTACGCTTGTCCCATCGACGAGCTGACGCGCCTGGCCCTGCGGGCCCGGGACGGCGACCGGGCGGCGCTGGCCGCCCTGGTGGCGCGCACCCAGGCCGAGGTCTGGCGCCTGTGCCGCCACCTCGGCGGTCGGGACGACGCCGACGACCTCACCCAGGAGACGTACGCCCGGGCCCTCCGGGCCCTCCCCCGCTTCCGGGGCGACGCCAGCGCCCGCACGTGGCTCCTGGTGATCGCCCGGCGGACGGCGGCCGACGCCATCCGCCGCGCCGAACGGGCCCGCCGCCGCCAACCGGCGCCGGTCGAACCCGTCCCTGACCACGCGGGCGCCGTGGCCCTCGACGCCCGCCTCGTCGAGCTGGACCCGGACCGCCGGGCCGCGTTCGTCCTGACCCAGCTGCTCGGCCTGTCCTACGCCGAGGCGGGTGACGTGTGCGGGGTGCCGGTGGGCACCATCCGCTCCCGCGTGGCCCGCGCCCGGGAGCAGCTCCTGGCCACGATGGACGAGCGCTCGAGCGAGGAGGGCCGGGCGTGAACACGGCCGGCTACCGTCGTGGGATGCGCGGTGGCCGCCCGGCGGCGCGGGTGCTCCTGGCGGTGGCCCTCGTGGCCCTCCCCCTGACCGGCCTCGCCCTCCTCACCGCGGGCTCGCCGGCGCTGCCCGAGGGGCAGCGCGACGCCATCCTGCGCCTGGCCCCGGGCACGGGAGGCGAGGTGCAGGCGGTGCGCTCGGGCACCGAGTCCGAGAGCGGCGCACGGGCGGCGACCAGGGCATGGGGAGCGCTGCTGCTGGGTGTCCTGCTCGGTGCCGCCACCGTGGTCGCGCTCCGGGGCAGCACCCCGCTCCCCCACGTCGCCATCCCCGCGCTGCGCACCGGCCGGGGCATCCCCGCCGCCGGGCGGGGCCCACCCCTCCTGTCGGACTGACGCCCCGTCCGTCGTTGGCCGCGCCTGCGGCCGTCCTGGAGGAGATCCATGTCCCGACTGCCCCGCCAGATCGTCCCGTGAACTACCCCGTCCTCGATCCGGAGCGCCTCGTCGGCCGCCGCCCCGACCGGCGTCAGCGGACGCGCCTGATCGTCGCCTTCCTGCTCGGGTTGGGCGCCCTCGTCACCCTCGTCGTCGCCATGCAGCCCCCGCCCTTCGTCGACGCCGTCACCGTCGTCAACGAGTCGCCCTACGACGTGCACATCGACGTCCGGGGGGCCGACGGCCCGGTCCTGGGGCTCGGCACCGTCCCTCGCGAGCGGTCCACCCGCTTCACCTCGGTGCTCGACCAGGGCGACACCTGGTCCTTTGCCTTCACCGCCGGCGGCGTGGACGGCGGCACCGTCGAGATCTCCGCGCCGCTCCCTCGAACGGGACGACTGGACCGTGACCATCCCGGCCACGGTGACGTCACGGCTCGAGCGGGCCGGGCTGCCACCCTCCCCCGCCACGGGGACGCGCGAGCAGCCGCGCTAGCGCTCCCTCCCCGCCACCGCCAGGCGGAGGCCCAGGGCGATCATCACCACGCCACCCGTCCCGCCCAGGGCGGCCAGGCGGCAGGGGGACCGCGCCAACCACGCCCGGGTCGTGCCCGCGGCCACTCCCCAGGCGCTGTCGGAGACCAGGGCGATGCCCACGAACACGGCGCCGAGGACCAGCAGCTGGAGGGGCACGTGGCCGCGGGCGGGCTCGGTGAACTGCGGCAGCACGGCGGCGAAGAAGACGATGACCTTGGGGTTCACCAGCCCCACGAGGAAGCCCTCCCGCAGGATGCTCCGGGTGGACCGGGGCTCGACCGCCACATCGAGCACGGCGGCCAGCCCGTGACGCCCGCGGAGCGTGCGCACCCCGAGGACCACGAGGTAGGCGGCGCCCGCCAGGGACAGGGCCCGGAACACGAGGACCGAGCGCTCCACCAACGCACCCACCCCCAGGGCCACGGCCACCACCTGGACGTAGACGCCGGCGGCGTTGCCAACCACCGTGGTCACGGCGGCCCGCCGCCCGAGGGCCACGCCCCGGCTGATGACGAAGAGGACGCTCGGTCCGGGCACGACGATGAGGGCGAAGGCCACCCCCACGAAGGCCAGCAGGCGGTCGCCGTCGACCATGGCCGGAGGGTAGGGGCGGGGCCGGCACGGCACCCGGGAGTTCCGGCGCGGTGGACGGGGGCGGCCCGCCCGTGGATGCTGCCGGCATGGACCTCGACTCCCTCCTCGCCTCCATGCCCTTCTCGGTCGGGCTGGGTGTGCGCCTCCTTGCGGCGGGTCCCGACGAGGTGCGGGGCGAGCTGGCGTGGGCCCCGGAGCGGTGCACGTCGGGCGGCCTGCTCCACGGCGGGGCGGTCATGGGGCTGGCCGACGGCCTGGGCGGCGTGTGCGCCTTCCTCAACCTCCCCGAGGGGGCGGGCACCTCCACCATCGAGTCGAAGACCAACTTCTTCCGCGGGGTGCGCGAGGGGGTGGTGACGGCCACGAGTCGGCCCATCCACGTGGGCCGGACGACCATCGCCGTGCAGACGGAGACCCGTGACCACCAGGACCGCCTCGTGGCCCTCACCCTCCAGACCCAGGCCGTGCTCCCGCCGCGAGGGTGAACCCGACGGGTCCCCGAGCCGTAGAGGGGTACGGGATGGACGACGACGAGCCCCTGTTGCGCGACCTGTGCGGCGCCTACAGCGGTCCGCTGTTCTCCTACGCCTACCGGGCCACCGGTGACCGCCAGCGGGCCGAGGACCTCGTCCAGGAGACGCTGGCCCGGGCCTGGGAGCGGTCGGACCGGTTCGACCCGAGCCGGGGATCGGCCGGCGCGTGGCTCTTCACCATCGCCCGCAACCTCCTGATCGACGGGTGGCGGGCGGAGGCGGCCCGGCCCCGCCTGGCGCCCCTCGGCGAAGCCGACGTCCCCCTCGGGGTGGACGAGGTCGATCGGGCACTCGAGGCGTGGCAGATGGAGGAGGCGCTGCGTCGCCTGTCCCCCGAGCACAGGACCGTCATCGTCGAGACCTACTACGGGGCCCGCTCGGTGGCGGCCACGGCGGCCCACCTCGGCATCCCCGAGGGGACGGTCAAGTCCCGCCTGTACTACGGGCTGCGGGCGCTCCGCCTCGTGCTCGAGGAGCTGGAGGTGGTCGGGTGAGCTCGCACCGCTGGCTGCGGGAGCAGCTCGGGGCCTACGCCCTCGGTGCCCTCGAGCCCCGGGAGCGGGGCGAGGTGGAGGCGCACCTGCGGGACTGCCCGGCGTGCAGCGAGGAGCTGGCCCGCCTGGCCGCCCTGCCCGGGCTGCTCGCCCGGCTCTCCCCCGACGAGGCGGCGGCCCCGGCGCCGGCGCCGGCCGACCTCGGCGCACGGGCGCTGGCCGCGCTCGCGGCGCGGCGACGGGAGCGCCGGCGCCGGCGGCAGCGGTGGGGCGCCGGTCTGGTCGGCGCCGCCGCGGCGGCCGTCGTCGCCGTCGGCCTGGTGGTGGTGCCCGGCGGCGGGGGCGACGGGAGCGATGGCGTGGCCCTCCGGGTCCAGCCGGTGGCCGCCGACGCCGGCGCGGTGACGGGCACGCGCGTGGGCCGAGGGCCGGGAGTGGGGCACCGCCATCGGGGTGGACCTCCGCCGGCTGCCAGACCGACCGGCCTACGAGCTGACCGCCATCGCCGACGACGGGCACCGGGAGGTGGCCGCCACCTGGGCCCCCACCGAGGCGGGGTCGGCCCGGGTCGAGGGCTCGTGCGCCATCCACCCCGCGGACATGGCGGGGTACGAGGTCACCGCGGCCGACGGGGAGGTGCTCGTCCGCCTCGGCGCCGGTCCGTGGGACTGAACCGGCACCGCGGGCGGTCCGTAGTCATGGGCATGAGGACCGCACCACGCCTGTTCGCCGTCGTCGCCGCCCTCGGCCTGCTGGTGGCCGCCTGCGGGGACGACGACGACCCGGCCGACCAGGCCACCACGGGTGGCGACGACAGCACGACCACGACCGCAGCCGAGGCCACCGGTGGCACCGAGGTCCGGACGGCGGAGACGGACCTCGGCCTGGTGATCGTCGACGCCGACGGCAAGACGCTCTACGTGTTCGACAACGACGAGGGCGGGACCAGCGCCTGCGAGGGCGCGTGCGCCGACACGTGGCCGCCCCTGACGACGGAGGGCGACCCCGCCGGCGGCGACGGGGTCGAGGCGAACCTGCTCGGCACCACCGACCGCAGCGACGGGACGACGCAGGTCACGTACAACGGCCGACCGGTGTACACGTTCGCCGCCGACGCCGCCGCCGGGGACACCGGGGGCCAGGGCGTGGGCGGGATCTGGTGGGTGGTCGCGCCGGACGGCGAGCCGATCCGCGACGCCGCCGGTGCCGGCGCCGACAGCACCACCACGACCGCCGCGGACACCACGGGCATCCCCGGCTACTGACCGACGCGGCCGCGGGGCGGCGTTGTGGCCGACGCACGTCCCGCGGCCCGTCACCCCCGCCCCGATCCGAGCCGACCCCGAGCCCCAATCGCGCCTGAGCCCAATCGCACTCTGTGCGCAGTTGGGTCCAGGGGGTGGACCCAACTGCGCACAGAACCTGAGGGGGAGGCCGGCAGCCCGGCGGGACCCTCGTCGATCCCTGTCGCTTCTGTGCGCAGAACGGTCCAGGGGGTGGACCCAACTGCGCACAGTGTCGACATGGGGCTCATGAGGCTCACGGGTCGACGGCGACGTGGGGGTCAGGTGGCGGCCAGGGCGGCGAGGACGTCGGCCCGGCTGGCCCGGCGGGCGGGCCGGGCGGCGGCCAGGACCCCGGCGGCGGCGCCCACCACCAGCACGACGGCCAGGCGCCCGGCGGGCACCGTCAGCGCCGCCGTGTCCTCCCCCGCCGCCGTCACCAGGGCGGCGCCCAGCACCACCCCGAGCACCGCGCCCACGACCGTGCCGTAGGCGGCCACGACGACGGCCTCGGCCCTGACCATCGAGCGCAGCTGGCGACGGGTCTGACCCACCGCCCGCAGCAGGCCGAGCTCGCGGGACCGCTCGTGGACCGACAGCGACAGCGTGTTGGCGATGCCCAGCAGGGCGATGACCACGGCCAGGCCCAGCAGGACGTAGACGAGCCCGAGCAGCGTGTCGACGAAGGCCGAGGACGACTCGGCGAACCCGGCCCGGTCCTCGACCGAGGGCGAGCCGAACGGGGCCACGGCCCGCTCGACGGCGGCCCGCCCCTCGTCCACCCCGACGCCCGGCGCCAGGCGCACGAAGGCGCTCACGTCCCGGGCCTGGCCGGCGTGCGGCGCCCACGCCGCCCGCGGCAGGACCACGTCGCCGACGATCCCCGTCTCCTCGTAGACGGCGCCGACGGCCAGCGTCGTCGTCACGCCGTCGGCGAACTCGACGGGCACCGCCGACCCCACGGACCACCCGTGGTCGGCGGCCTCGTCGGTCGACACCGCCAGCTCCCGCTCGCCCAGCGCCGGCAACGAGCCGTCCCGCACGCCCAGGTCCAGCACCCGGCTGGCGGCGGCGGGATCGACGGCCCTGACCTCGACGTCCTCGCCCGCCACCCGGGCCACGCCCTGGCCCACGCCGGCAGCGGCGTCGACCTCGGGCAGCCCGGCCACGCTCGTGGCCAGGCCGGGGTCGAGCCCACCGCCGCCGAAGGACGGGGTGGCCACGACGAGGTCGCCGGCGAAGGCCCGGTCGATCCCGTCGTCCACGGCCGCCCGCAGCGAGGCGGCGAAGACGGTGAGGAGCGAGACCACGCCCACCCCGATCACCAGGGCGGCGGCGCTCCCCGCGGTGCGCCGCGGGTTGCGGGCGGCGTTCTCCCGGGCGAGCACGCCGACCACGCCCCGCAGGCGAGCCGCCGGCCAGCCGAGGGCGGCGGCCACGGGGCGGGCCAGCACGGGCCCGAGGGCCACCACGCCGGCGGTGACCAGCACGGCACCGAGGCCGGGGAGGGCCATGGAGCCGCCGGGCCCGGCGGTGAGCACCAGCAGGACGAGGCCCGAGGCCAGTGCGCCGGCCCCCACGATGCGGCGGGCCGTCGACGCGCCCGTGCGGTCCACCTCCACGTCCCGCAGGGCGGCCAGCGGCGGCACCCGGGTCGCCCGCACGAGCGGGGCCACGCCCGCAACCAGCGTCACCAGGACGCCGACCACGAGGCCGGTGACGACCGTCCCGCCCGAGTAGGTGAGGCCACCCGCCGGCAACGAGAACCCGAAGGCGTCGAAGAGGCCCTTGAGCAGGCCGGCCAGGGCGATGCCGCCCGCCAGTCCGGCCAGCGACGCGACGACCGCGACCACGAGGGTCTCGACCAGCCCGGCCAGCAGGACCTGCCCCGCGGGTGGCCCCGACGGCCCGGAGGAGCGCCGACTCGCGGCGTGCGCTGGGCCACCAGGATCGAGAAGGTGTTGGCGATGCTGATCCCGCCCACGAGCAGGGCGATGCCGGCGAACACCAGCAGGAAGCTCCGGACCATGTCGAGGAACATGGCGTTGATGTCGTCCACGTTCTCGCTCGCCAACTGGTCGCCGGTCCGCACCTCGAGCCCGTCGGGGACGGCGGCGCGCACCCGGTCGGCCAGGACGGTGCGGTCCGTCCCGTCCTCGGCGCGGACGAGGACGCCGCTCAGCTGGTCGGGACCGGCCGCCACGTAGCGGCGGGCGTCGTCCAGCGTGAAGCCGACGTAGGTCACCCGGCCCATCCCGTCGGCGTCGCCGAAGGTGGCGATGCCGACGACGGTCACGGGCACCCGCTGGGGCGTCTCCACCACGGTGCGATCGCCCACCGCGAGGTCGCCCTCCTCGGCCGCTCCGCGGTTGACCACGATCTCGCCCGGTGCCGACGGGGCACGCCCCTCGACCAGGCGGTAGGGGTTGAGCTCCGGGTCGTCGACCCAGTTGGCCGCCCGGCGGGGCGGCCCGTTGCCGCCGACGGCGGACCCGTCGGCGGCCCGCAGCTGGCCGTAGCCCTCGATCGACGGGACGGCGGCGGCCACCCCCGACCTCCGCCAGGTCGTCGACGAGGGAGGCGGGGACGGTCCCCGCTGGCGGGCCCCGGGACCACGGGCGCCGTCCGCCTCGAGCTCGCTCGCGTTGCGCACCACGACGTCGGTCCCCGCCGAGGCGTCGGTGAACAGCCTGTCGAAGTTGGCCCGCAGGGTGTCGCTCAGGGTCAGGGTGCCCGTGAGGAAGGACACGCCGAGGAACACGGCCAGGAGCGTGCCGAGCAGTCGGCGGCGTCGGGCCAACGTGCCCCGCAGGGCGATCGGGATCATCGTTCGCCTCCCAGCAACTTCAGGTGGTCGAGCACCCGCTCGGGGGTGGGCCCGTCCACGGCGTCCACGATGCGGCCGTCGGCCAGGAACAGGGCCCGGTCGGCGAACCCGGCGGCGACGGGGTCGTGGGTGACCATCACCGTCGTCTGCCCCAGCTCGTCGACGGCCCGGCGCAGGAACCCGAGGATCTCGTTCCCGGCCCGGGTGTCGAGGTTGCCGGTGGGCTCGTCCGCGAAGACGATGGCCGGCCGCGTCACCAGGGCGCGGGCCACGGCCACCCGCTGCTGCTGCCCACCCGACAGCTCGGACGGCCGGTGGCTGAGGCGGTCGCCGAGACCGACCGTGGTCACGACCTCGTCGAGCCAGGCGGCGTCCGGCCGCCGTCCGCCCAGGGTCAGCGGCAGGGTGATGTTCTCCAGGGCGTTGAGGGTGGGCACCAGGTTGAAGCTCTGGAACACGAAGCCGATGCGCTCCCGGCGGAGCAGCGTCAGCGCCTTGTCCGACAGCCCGCCGAGGTCGACGCCGTCGACCAGGACGGAGCCCGACGTGAGCCGGTCGAGGCCGGCCAGGCAGTGCAGCAGCGTCGACTTGCCGGACCCGGACGGCCCCATGATGGCGGTGAAGTGACCGGCGGGCAGGTCCACGGTCACGTCGTCGAGGGCCACGACGGCGGCCTCGCCGTGCCCGTAGACCTTGGTGGCGTCCACCGCGGCCGCGGCGGCGGAGGGAGGGGCGAGGGTGGTGGTCATCAGCCCCGCCCCCGCAGCGTGGCCCGACGGGACTGGTACTCGGCCTCGTCGATCTCCCCCCGGGCGTAGCGCTCGGCGAGGACGGACATGCCGTGCGGGCGGCCGCCCCGGCGGCGCCACAGGCCCCCCAGGAGGAGGATCCACAGCGGGAGCCAGAGCAGCAGGAGCCAGGGACCGGGCCCCCACCAGCGGTCGTGGACGACCTCGGTTGCGTTCAGCAGTGCGAGCATGGGGCCATCGTCCGCTCCGGCCCCGCCCCCGTCGTCCGCCCGGCGGAGGCTTCGCGCCTACCGCAGGGGCGGTAGCGGCGGGCTCAGTCGAGCCACCCCCGGGTGGCTCAGTCGAGCCACCCGGGGCGGACGAGTCCCGACTTCGTACGCGGCGACGACGAGCTGCGCCCGATCGCGGGCGCCGAGCTTGGTCATGGCCCGGTTGACGTGGGTCTTGGCCGTGGCCGGGCTGAGGAAGAGGCGGTCGGCGATGTCGTCGTTGCTGAGCCCGGCGGCCACGAGGGCCATGACCTCGCGCTCCCGGTCGGTCAGCCGGTCGAGGTCGCGCTGCGAGCGGGGCTCGCGGCTGCGGGTGGCGAAGACCTCGATGAGGCGCCGGGTGACGCCGGGCGAGAGCAGGGCGTCACCCGCGGCCACGGCGCGGACCGCCCGCAGGAGCTCGACGGGCTCGGTGTCCTTCACCAGGAACCCGGAGGCGCCCGCCCGGATGGCCTCGAAGACGTACTCGTCGAGCTCGAACGTGGTGAGGATCACCACCCGGACGTCGGCCAGCGCGGGGTCCTCGCCGATGGCCCGGGTGGCGGCAAGCCCGTCGACCCCCGGCATCCGGACATCCATGAGGACCACGTCGGGCCGGGTGCGGCGGGTGAGCGCCAGCCCCTCGCTCCCGTCCCCGGCCTCCCCCACCACCTCGATGTCGTCCTGCGCGTCGAGGAGGGCGCGGAACCCGGCCCGGACCAGGGCCTGGTCGTCGACCAGGGCGACGCGGATCACGCCGACCCGTCGAGGGGCAGCTCGGCCCGCACCCGGAAGCCGCGCCCGGGGCGGGGTCCCACCTCGAGGCGGCCGCCCAGCGCGGCGGCCCGCTCCTGCATCCCGGCGATGCCGTTGCCCGTACCCGTGGTCCCCGGCGTCGCCGTCCCCGGGCCGTCGTCGTCCACCTGGACCACCAGGGCGTCGGCGCCGTAGCGCAGGTCGACCGTGGCCGAGCGGGCGCCGGCGTGGCGCACCACGTTGGTGAGTGCCTCCTGGACGATGCGGTAGGCGGCCCGCTCCACCGGCCGGGGCAGTGGCCCCGCAGGGCCGTCGGTGCGGACCCGGACGGCGAGCCCGGCGGCCGCGGCCCGCTCCACGACGGCGCCCAGGTCGGCCAGGGTCGGTGCCGGGGTGCGGGGCGCCGCCTCCTCGCCGCTGCGGAGGACGTCGACCACGCCCCGCAGCTCGTCGAGGGCGTCCTTGCTGGCCCCCTTGATCGCGGTCAGGGCGGGGCGGGTGTGCTCGGGGCCCTCGTCGAGCAGGTGGAGGGCCACCCCGGCCTGGACGTTGATGAGCGAGAGGTGGTGGGCCACGACGTCGTGCAGCTCGCGGGCGATGCGGAGGCGCTCGTCGCTGGCCCGGCGGCGACGCTCCTCCTCCCGGGACCGCGCCGCCTCCGCCGCCCGCTCCCGCCGGACCCGCACGAACTCGGTCGTGGTGGCGAGGGCGACGAGCCAGGCGGCGAGGCCCAGGGCCTGGGCCAGGTTCGGCGCGTCCTCCCGGTCGAAGAGGACGGGCAGCCACAGGAAGGCGACGTAGCCGATCGGGAGCATGGTCCAGGCCAGGGTGCGCCGGCCCGCCATGACGGCGTTCACGTAGGCGAAGACCAGGGCCAGGAAGAGGGGCCCCCGCCCGTAGCCGATGGTCCAGTAGGCCAGGGTGGCGAGGCCGACCACCACGAGGACCCCGCCCGGCCACCGTCGCCGCCACGCCAGGGCGACCGGGCCGGCGGCCAGGAGGAGGACGCCGAGCACGTCGACGTCCAGCCGCTCGGGCTGGTGGCTGGCGGCCACCAGGGTGATGCCGACCTGGAACACCCCGACGAGGACGGCCAGCACGGCGGCCGGCCGTCGACGTCCGGTCCCGGGGCGGCCCACGCTCCGACGGTAGGCCCGGGGCCCCCACCAGGTCGTCCGCCCCCCGTCGGCCCGTCGTGTACCGCAGCTGCGGTACGCGCCGAGGGCGCGTGGCCATGATCCCGGCCGTGAGCACGAACGCCCCGGGCTGGTACCCGGACCCGTACAGCCGCCACGAGTCCCGCTACTGGGACGGCGGGCGCTGGACCGAGCACGTGAGCGACGCCGGCGCCACCGCCGTGGACCCGGCCGAATGGGGCGCGACGGCGTCGAGCGGGGTCAGCGCGCCGGTCGACCCGGCCCCCACCGCCGAGCCCCCGGTCGCCGCGCCCGAGCCGGAGCCCGAGCCCGAGCCGGCCACCGCCGCCCCGGCGTGGGAGCCCACGCCCCCGGCGCCACCGGAGGTGCCGCCCGCCCCGTCCGCGCCCGACCCCACACCGGCTCCCTCGTGGGCCAGCCCCCCGCCGGTCGCCAGCCCGCCCTCGTCGTGGGGCGCGCCGCCGACCAACGTGCCGCCCGCACCTCCGACGTGGGGCACCACGGCGCCGGGCGGGGCGTGGTCCCCCACCGCGGGTCGGCCCGCGCCCGACGCCCGCGACCGCATCCCCGCGCTCGTCGGGGTGATCGTGTCCGTCGTGCTCCTGGTGTCCGCCTTCCTCCCCTGGTTCACGGTGAAGGTGGATCTGGCCGGCGCCTCGGTGTCCGAGACCGTGTCCGGGATGGACGGCGGCGACGGCGTCATCATCCTGGTGCTCGCGCTCGTGGCCGGCGCCCTGTCCCTCCTGCGCGTGCCTCGGCAAGGGCCCGGCCCAGGTCGGCATCGGCATCGCCATCGTCGGCCTCCTGGCCACGCTCGTGGGGGTCATCGACCTCGGGAACGACGAGCCCGACGACGCGTTCGTGGCCGCCTTCGCCGACGTCAGCCCCACGGTGGGCCTGTGGCTGGTGATCCTCGCCGGTCTGGTGGTCACCGTCGCCGGCGTCCTGGTCGTGCTCGCAGGGAGGGCGTGCCGCACCAGCGTGTGACGGACGACCAGTTGCCGCGGCGCACCCCCCGTGTTGTGCTCGTCGCGACGATCGGGGGAGGACGCATGCGAGGCACGAGACCGTGAGCACCACCGAGGTGGCGCCCGTCTGGGACCCCTTCGACCCGGCCTTCCGCACCGATCCCCACCCGATCTACCGGCGGCTCCGCGAGGAGAACCCCGTCCACCCGAGCCCGCTGGGCGGCCTGGTGCTGACCAGGCACGCCGACTGCCTCCACGTCCTGCGCCACCCCGTGGCCAGCAGCGACGAGCGCAACAGCGACCTGTTCCGGGCCATGGCCGAGGCCGGCGAGATCGACCAGGAGCTGGTCGACGCCAGGCCCTTCCTCTTCCTCGACCCGCCCGACCACACCCGGCTGCGGCGGCTGGTCACCAAGGCCTTCACCCCGAAGACGGTCGAGCGCCTCCGCCCCCGGGTCCAGCAGCTGGTGGACGAGCTGCTCGACGCCCGGGTCGGGACCGGGACCGTGGAGCTGGTCGAGGACCTCGCCTACCCCCTGCCCGTGCAGGTGATCAGCGAGCTGCTCGGTGTCCCGCCGGAGGACCACGAGCGGTTCAAGGGGTGGTCCACGGACCTCGCCCGCGGCCTCGACCCCGACTTCATCCTCCCGGAGGACGTGCTGGCCAAGCGCAACGAGGCCATCGAGGCGTTCTCCGCGTACTTCCTCGAGCTGATCGCCGAGCGCCGGCGGGAACCGCAGGACGACCTCCTCAGCGCCCTCGTGGACGCCGAGGACACCGGCGACCGCCTCACCGAGCGGGAGCTGCTGTCGACCTGCACGCTGCTCCTGGTGGCCGGACACGAGACCACGGTCAACCTGATCGCCAACGGCGCCCTGGCCCTGGTGCGCCACCCCGACGAGCTCCGGCGCCTGCGGGACGACGACACGGTGGCCCGGAGCGCCGTCGAGGAGCTGCTGCGCTTCGACCCGCCCGTGCAGCTGACCTCCCGGGTGGCCCTCGAGGACATCGAGGTGGGCGGCGCCACCCTGGCCAAGGGCTCGATGGCCGTGCTCCTGCTCGGCTCCGCCAACCGGGACCCGGCCGCCTTCCCCGACCCGGACCGGCTCGACCTCGGCCGCACCGACAACCACCACCTCGCCTTCGGCTTCGGCACCCACTTCTGCCTGGGCGCTCCCCTGGCCCGCCTGGAGGGCGAGGTGGCCCTCACCACGCTGGTCCGGCGCTTCCCCGACCTGGCGCTGGCCACCGACACCCCCCGCTACAAGGAGAACCTCATCCTGCGGGGCCTCGAGGAGCTCCCGCTCTCGCTCTAGCGGGCCTCAGGCGATCGTCGACAGGCCGCCGTCCACGGCCAGCACCTGGCCGGTCACGTAGGCGGCGTCGTCGCTGAGGAGGAAGACGACCGGCGCCGGCGACGTCCTCGGCCGTCCCCTGGCGACCGAGGGGCACCGGCCCGTGGCTGCTCGCGACGGTCGGCCCTCGGTGGCCCAACGGCCGAGCGGCGTGTCGATCAGGCCCGGGGCCACCACGTTGGCCCGCACGCCCCGCCGAGCACCCTCGGCGGCCACGTGGCGGCACAGCCCGCCGAGCGCCGCCTTGGAGGTGTCGTAGGCGGGGATGCGGCTGCCCGGGCGGAGCCCGGCCACCGACGAGATGAACACGATCGCCGCGCCCTCCTCCATGCGGGGCAGGGCCGCCTTGCAGGCGAGGAAGTGGCGTGCGGACGTTGACGGCGAGCACCGTGTCCCAGTGCTCGGGGGTGGTGCCCCGCAGCCCGACGCCGGCCCCCACGCCCACGTTCAGCACGAGCCCGTCGAGGCCGCCGAGGGCGTCGGCCGCCTCGGCCACCACCCGCTCGGCGTCGTCGGGATCGGCGGCGTCGCCCACGTGGACGGTGGCCGTCCCACCCGCCTCGCCCACCAGGCGGGCCGTCTCCTCCGCGGCCGACCGGTCCCGGTCGGCGCACGCCACCGCCGCCCCCTCCCGGGCGCAGCGCACGGCGATGGCCCGGCCGTTGCCCATGGGCGCGTCGGGGTCGTCGATCGGGCGGGTCCCGGCCCCGACCACCAGCACCCGCCGTCCCGCCAGGCGCGGCTCGCTCACGACGGCAGCGGCGGCACGCCGTCCTCCCGCTGGACCTCGAGCGAGTTCAGCGTGAAGGCCACCAGGTGGTACTGGCCCACCACCATGCACAGCTCGATCAGCTGCACCTCGGACCAGGTGGTGGCCAGCAGCCGCCACGTGTCGTCCCCGATGCGGGCGTCCCGGTGGAGCTCGTCCGCCGCCGTGAGGAGGGCGACGTCCATGTCCGACCAGCCGGCCGCCCCCGCCCCGGCCGGCACCCGCTGCACCTCGTCCTCGGTGAGCCCGGCGGCCACGGCGATGGGGACGTGCTGGCCCCACTCGTAGTCGGCCCGGCAGTTCCAGGCCGTGCGCAGGATCAGCAGCTCGCGCTCCCGCGCCGGGCAGCTCCCCGGCGTACAGCAGGGTCCCCCCGAAGGCCGACCACCGCTTCAGCAGCCGGGGGTGGCGGGCCAGCGTGGCGAAGATGTTCAGGTCGGGGCCTTCGGGGTCCTGCCGCAGCGAGCGGAGCAGCTCCTCGGTGCGTTCCTCCCGCTGGGCGGGCGGCAGGGGCGGGATGCGGGGTCCGGGCACGGCCCGACGCTAGGGCGTGGCGGCCCCCGGGCGCTGGTGGCGGCACCCGCCTACCGTGGCGGCATGGCAACGCACGACCTGGTCATCCGCGGCGGCACGGTGGTCGACGGGACGGGCGCTCCCGCGCGCACCGCCGACGTGGCCCTGGACGGCGAGCGGATCACCGAGGTGGGTCGGGTCGACGGGACCGGTCAGCGGGAGCTCGACGCCGACGGACTGCTGGTCACCCCCGGCTTCGTCGACATCCACACCCACTACGACGGGCAGGCCACGTGGGACTCCTCGCTGGCCCCGTCCTCCTGGCACGGCGTGACCACCGTGGTCATGGGCAACTGCGGCGTCGGCTTCGCCCCCGTGCGGCCGGCCGACCACGGCCGGCTCATCGAGCTGATGGAGGGGGTGGAGGACATCCCCGGCACGGCGCTGCACGAGGGCCTGTCGTGGGAGTGGCAGACCTTCGGCGAGTTCCTCGACGCCCTCGAGCGACGGCCCCACGACATCGACCTGGCCACCCAGGTCCCCCACGCCGCCCTGCGGCTCCACGTCATGGGCGAGCGGGGCGCGTCCCGGGAGCCGGCCACGCCGGAGGACATCGCCGAGATGGCGCGCATCGCCCGCCGGGCGGTGGAGGACGGGGCCCTCGGCTTCACCACGTCGCGCACGCTCAACCACCGGACGAGCCGGGGCGAGCCCACGCCGACGTTGACCGCGGGGGCCGACGAGCTGGTCGGCATCGCCAACGCGCTGGGCGCCGCCGGGAAGGGCGTGCTCCAGCTGGTGACCGACTTCATCGACGTGGACGAGGAGATGGGCACCTTCCGGCGCATGGCCGAGGAGTCCGGCCGGCCCCTCTCCGTGTCCCTGGCCCAGTCCCCGCTCGCCCCCGACTCGTGGCGCCGGGTGCTCGAGCTGCTCAGCGCCGCCGCGGCCGACGGCGTCGAGATGCGGGCCCAGGTGGCGGCCCGCCCGGTCGGGATCCTCATGGGGCTCGAGTGCACCCTGCACCCGCTGATGACCAACCCCGTCTACCGCGAGGTGGCCGAGCTGCCCCTGGCCGAGCGGGTCCGGGTGCTGGCCGACCCCGGGTTCAAGGAGCGGGTCCTCACCGCCGAGGCCGCGGACAAGGAACGGAGCAAGCTCGGCGGCGCCCTCATCCAGCGGTGGACCTCGGTGTACGAGCTCGGCGAGCCCCCCGACTACGAGCCCGACCCGTCCACGTCGGTGGCCGCGCGGGCCGAGCGGGAGGGCCGGCGGCCGGAGGAGCTGGCCTACGACCTGCTCCTCGGCGGCGGCGGCCACGCCCTGCTCTACCTGCCGTTCCTCAACTACGCCGACGGCAACCTCGACGCCGTGGGCGAGATGCTCCGCCACCCCCGCGCCGTGCCCGGGCTGTCGGACGGGGGCGCCCACGCCGGGACCATCTGCGACGTGTCGTTCCCGACGACCCTGCTGGCCCACTGGGGCCGTGACCGGCAGCGGGGGCGGATGGAGATCCCGTTCCTGATCGAGCGCCAGGCCCGGGCCACCGCCCAGGCGGTGGGCCTCCTGGACCGGGGGGTGCTGGCCCCCGGGTACCGGGCCGACGTGAACCTGATCGACCTGGACGGGCTGCGCCTCCACCGCCCCGAGATCCACCACGACCTGCCGGCCGGCGGCCGGCGGCTGCTCCAGCGGGCCGACGGCTACGTGGCCACGATCGTGGCCGGCACGGTGATCCAGGAGGGCGGAGCGCCCACCGGCGCCCTGCCCGGCCGGGTCGTGCGGGGGGCGCAGCCCGCGCCGTCCTGACGTTCACCCACGTTCGGGTGGATCGTCGGCTGCTGTACAGGCGAAAACGCGCCCGAACGGCCGATGGGGCGCTGTGGGACACGGGCCCGAGCGGCGCTACCGTCCGAGACCGTGCCGCTGACCCCGCGACCGACGACGGTCGTGCCGCCGAGGTACCGGGGTCGGCTCCACCAGATCTGCTTCTTCGTGGCGCCGTTGGCCGGCCTGGTGCTCCTGCTCCGCAGCGGCGGTCGGGCCGGGGGGGCGGTCGCCGTCTACGCCGTCGCCCTGTCGCTGCTCTACGGCGTGAGCGCCGCCTACCACCGCGGGCACTGGAGCCCCGACGGGCGCCGCCGCATGAAGCGACTCGACCACGGGACGATCTTCCTGATGATCGCCGGCACCTACACGCCCCTCTGCGCCGTGGCGCTGGGCGACGGCGGCGACTGGGCCCTGCTCGGCACGGTGTGGGCGCTGGCCGCCATCGGGTTCGTGCTCGCCCTGGTCGGCATCGCCGAGCGGCCCGGCGTGGGCCACACCTTCTACCTCGGCCTGGGCTGGCTGGGCCTGCTGTCCCTGCCCGACATCGCCGACGCCGTCGGCGTGGGCGGCGTGGCCCTCCTGCTCACCGGCGGCCTGCTCTACAGCGTGGGTGCCTTCGTCCTGGCCTTCCGGTGGCCGGACCCCGCCCCGCGGACCTTCGGCTACCACGAGGTGTGGCACACGATGGTCGTGGTGGCCAGCGGCCTGCACTACGCCCTCGTCTTCTGGGTGGTCCGCCCCGCCTAGCCCTCCTGGGCGTCGAAGCCGGCCATGGCCCGGAAGTCGGCCGTGGAGTTCTCGTGGGGGAAGGGGTCGTCGGGCACGGCGACCCCGAGGGCGGTGCACAGCGGCTCCCACCCGTCGCCCGGGCGCCACTCGACGAGCCGGTCGGCGGGGATGGCCGCCCGCACCGCGTCGTTGTGGCGCTCGTACGCCGCCATCGCGGCGTCGGCGTCAAGCCACTCCTCGGTCAGGCGGGTGCGCAGCAGTTCCACGATCATCTCGTGCCACTCGGCCATCTCGCGTGGCTGGGGCCGGCGCATGGCCTCGAACACCGTGCGATCGGCGCTCCGCCACCAGGTGGCGGCGTCGTCGCGGACGGAGAGCAGCACGATCGCTCCCGGGTAGGCGTCGCTCAGCTCACGCCAGAACGCACCGGCGGGCCAGTCGACGGCGGCCCGGTAGCCACCGAGGAGCGCCTCCCAGTCCGTGGGCTCGCCCCGCGTGGCCGCCGCCCATGCGCCGACGTGGTCGGGATGGGCGAACACCTCGACCATGTGGTAGCAGGGCGCGCCGAGCAACCGCTCGAGCGCCGCCTTGAGCGAGACGGTCCCGGTGCGCCCCACCCCGGCGCCCACCACCTGCAAGGTCACACGGCCTCCCCCGGCTGCTGCCGGACGGCACCGTAGCCCCGACGCTCAGGCGGCCGGGCGCCGCCTGCCCGGGCGGGTCGCCAGCGCGGCGAGGCGGGCGGCGGCCCGTCCCTTCGAGATGTGGCGTCCTGTCTCGAGGAAGGCGGCCTGCACCACGCGCTCGGCGCGGTCGTCGGCCATGGCGTTCACGCCCATGGCGGCCAGCGCACGACGCCCCGGCTCGATGCGCACCACCTCGGTACCGACCGAGCGCAGCCGCTTGACCTCCCGCTCGAGCCGGTTGTGCGACGACCAGCGCATCGGGGCGTCCGGGGTGCGGGCCCGCCCGTGGGCGGCGGACATCGGCGACACGACCACCACGAGGTCGAGCTCGGACCGGCAGAGGACATCGGCGTTCGTCGGTGAGTGGACCCCGCCGTCGAAGTAGGCGACGCCGTCGATGCGCACCGGCGCGAAGTAGCCGGGGATGGCGCACGACGCGGCGACCGCGCGGGCCAACGGCGCCGACGGCGATCCCTCACGCCCGAAGACCACGCGGCCCCCGTCGTTGCGACGGGCGGCGCAGATCCAGAGCCCCTCGGGCCACTCGTCGGGGATGACGTCGTCCAGCACGTCGGCGTGCTCGGTGATGTCGACCCGACCTGCGGGCAGGAGCGTGAGCGCGGCCACCGCCGGCCGGAAGGCCCAGGGCCGGCGGGCGGTGCGGGCCACGAGTGCGGCGGCGGGCAGGCGCCAGCGCCGCAGCAGGCTCCGGGCGTCGAACGGCGGGAGCTCCGGCGGCTCGCTGCCGAAGGCGTCGAGCACCGGCGCCCCCTCGGGTGAGAGCGGGGCCTCCACCGCCCAGGCAGCGAGGTCCATGGCGGGGACGCCCAGGCGCAGCGCCGTGCCGGTGAGCGAGCCGGCCGACGAGCCGACGATGACGTCGGCCGTCCTCGGGTCCCAGCCGAGGTCGTGCTCGAGGGCGGCGAGAGCACCGGCGTGGTAGGCCTGGCCCACCAGGCCCCCGGCACCGAGGACGAGCCCCACACGGGTCACGGCGGCGACGGTACCCCCCTGGGGCAGGGCGCAGGCCGATCCCCCACCGCGTCGCGTGACGCGCGACTCACCCGGGCGACTGGCAGGGCCCGCCGTCGCAGGTGTCGACGAAGGCCCCGTCGCTGCGGAGGAACTCGGACGCCTGCTCGAGGACGCGCGGCTCCCCCCGGCCCTTGCCGTGCGGGTCCTCGCCGAACTCGGGCTCCCTCGGCGGGATGTTGGCGAGCGGCGGCGCCGGGTTGCCGTAGTCCCAGATCACCAGCGCCGAGCCGTCGAACGGGTCGGTGGTGATCGGCGGGATCCCCCACATGGGCGTCACGTCGGTGCTCCGACCCGGCGCCAGGGCCGGGGTGTGCACGGCGACACCGACGGTGCGGGCCATGGTCTCGGTCGCGATGTTGGCCACCTGGTGGTCGCCGAACGCCTCGATGAACAGCACCTCGTGGGCCGGCGTCCCGGGCAACGGGTCGTCGGTCAGGTGGGCGGCGTAGCCGTTGTTCTCGCCCCGGTCCCACAGCATCTGGATCAGCGCGATGCCGAGCTGGCGGTCGACCTCGTCCGGATAGGCGACCACCTGGAGCTCGAAGAAGGGATCGAAGTCGATGCTGCGGTCGAGCAGGGTGCTGTAGTTCATCGCCGGGACGCCGAGGACGGCTCGGGTCCACTCCGTGGAGATGGCCGTGGCGGCGCCGCCGAGGATGCCGCCCTGGCTGTTGCCGTTGAAGAAGACCTCCCCCGTGGCGTGGACCGACCCACCGTCCCGCTGGAAGGCCGGATCCGAGGCGAACCCGCGGGGGTCCTTGAGCAGGCGAGCGAGGAACTGCTGGTTCAGGAGGCCCTGCTGCAGCCGGTCGGGCATGGTCGGGAACTTCGAGAGGTCCTGGCTGATGGCCAGCGCGGTCGGGGATGTCCTCGGCCGACATGCCGATCTCGTCGGTGGCGCAGAAGACGAGGCCCGCCGAGTCGGCGAAGTCGCCGAACCCGTCGATCTCCTCGGCCCGCCCCAGCAGCCCGTGCCCGTAGACGCACGGCGCGGGCCGAGCCGTCCGTCACCGCCACGCGGGGGACGATGCAGAGGAACCGGGCGGTGAACGTGCCGTTGCGGACCGGCAGGCCGTCGGCGCCGAGGTTCATGAGCGACCCCGACGCGCCGGTCCCGGTCAGGTAGCTGGGCACCTCGTAGGTGCCGCTGATCCGGCGGGCCACGGTGCTGGCGGGGTCGTCCGGCACCTCGACGGCGTCGACCGTGAAGCCGGGGACACCGTCGCCGAGGGCGGCGTACGCGTCGTCGCGGATGTGCAGCAGCCGTCCGGTGGTGCTGCGGGCGCTGGCCACGGTGAAGTCCCACGCCAGGTACAGGTCGGACCGTTCCACCCCGGCGCCCTCGAGGTCGTCGAAGATCTGGTCGAAGCGGGGGCTCTGCTGCGCCGCCCAGGGGTCGGTGAGCGGGCCGCCGTCCCGCAGCTCCTGGAAGGTGCCGTCCGGGGCGACGACGGCACCGCTGCCGTCGAGCATGGTGCGGAGGGCGACGACGAAGCGGTGGCCCTCCGTGAAGTTGCGGGCCGGCCGCACGATCAGCAGCGGGTCCGCACCCTCGGGCGCGTGGGCGTCGAGCTCGGCGAAGTAGGGCCACCGCTCGCCGGTCTCGGCGTCGAGCAGGACGATGGGCGCGTCCTCGTCGAGGGAGCGGGCGATGTCGGTGATGGGGGCGGCACCGGTCCGGTCGAGGTCGACGCCGGGGACGAGGGTCAGCACGGGCGAGCCGGGGCTGAAGCCGTCGGCGCGGTTCCAGTCGCTCGGGTCGACGGGATCGCCCTGGACGTTCTGCGGCATGGCCGAGGCGGGGATCGCCACCCGCCGGCCCGTGTCGGTGGTGGCGTCGGCCACCGTGAAGGCGTCGCTCGGGAAGGGCAGCAGGCAGGCCCGCTCGTCGGTGTCGTCGCACGGGCCCTCGGGGGCGCCGGCGTCCAGGGACCCGGCCGAGGCCAGCTGGCCCCGCACCGCCCCGTTCGGGAAGTCGCCGGTGTGGACGTTGACGTAGAACCCCGCGGGATCGGCGGCCAGGGCGTCGGCCAGCGCGGGGTCGAGGCCGCGCGCGCACCCTCGGGAGATGCCGTCGGCCCCCGGTGCGGTGAGGGGGACCACGATGGCGCCGTTGACCCCGACCGGGGCCTGGTGGATGTGGGCGGCGGCGGCCGGCAGGGCGATGCCCTCGACGTCGATCTCGACGCACGCTCTCCGGGCCGCGGTCGACACGGCCACGGTGGAGATCCCGGTGCCGTCGGGATCACCCACGGCGGGTTCGCCGTTCGGGCCGACCTCCTCGTCGCCCGACAGCTGCGTGGCCAGCAGCTCGCCCTCGGTCATTGCCGGTTGGAGCTGGCCCCGGACGGCGCCGTTGGGGAACGACGTCGTGTGCACGTTCACGTAGAAGCCGTCGGGATCGGCGACGATCCGGTCCAGCAGGTCGGGATCGACGTCGTCCAGGCAGTCACTGGCCCGGCCGTCGGCCCCGGGGGCGGTGAGGGGCACGACGATCGGCCCGTTGACGCCGGCCGGCGCCTCGTGGATGTGGGCGGCCACGGCCGGCACCTCCACCCCGGCGGCGTTGATGGAGAAGCACAGCTGCCCGTTCCCGATCTCGACGGTGGTGCCGCCCACGCCGTCCCGGTCGCCGGCGCCGAGGGCGCCGTCCGGGCCCACCTCGCGCAGGCCCGCCAGGGTGCTCTGGAGGAGCGTCGTGCCGGGGGCGACCTGCTGGGCGTCGGCGGGAGCCACCACCGGCAGGGCGGCGGAGGTGACGAGCAGGACGGCGGCGGCCAGGGCGCTGCGCAGGCGACGACGCATGGGATCCCCCCTCTGCGCCCCGGTGCCCCCGGGGCGGAAGGCGACCCTTGCACACGGCCGCTGCGTCGGCAACGACCCTCGGGCGTCCCCTACTTCGAGCTCATCGTGTAGTTGACCGAGGGGCCGGCCGTGAAGGTGACGCCGTGGAACGTCCGCACGAGGTCGGTGGCGCCACCACCGGCCACCCGCGACAGGGGACCCGCGTCATCGGACGAGGCGGTGGCGGTGTCGCCGTGCTCGGTCACGAACTCGACGCCGGCGAACACCTGGTTCGTGCGGCACGGGTCGGCCGTGGTGATGACCTCGGTCTGGCCGAAGACGCCGTCGAGGTACCGGTACGACGTCAGCTTCACCTGGCACGCGGTGCCCCCGACGTCCACGGTGCGGATGCTCTCGTGGAACTCGTCGAACTCCTGGCCGGCGCCGGCGGCCGACGGCCACAGGGGGACCGAGGCGACAGCCAGCGCGGCAGCGGCGACGACGGGGCGGTGTCGAGAGCGCATGCCGGAAGCCTGGCAGATCGACGAGGGTCGATGCCCAGGGGTCGGTCGGGTCAGGGGTCGACGCGGCGGTAGACGAGGTCGAAGTCGGTCGTGAAGGTGGTGCCGTCCTCCGCCGCCTCCCAGCGTCCGGTCATCGTGTTCCCGTCGTCGCTGAACGTGGCGGTGAAGCGCTGGGAGAAGGGCGCACCGTCCCGCCAGAGCTTCCACTCCCCGTCCCCGATGCTCATCTCGTAGACGCGACAGACGCCGCGCTCGTCGGAGTACACCTGGACATAGGTCCCGTTGGCCGCATCGCAGCCGATGATGGAGACGTTGTCAGGCGCCTCGGGCAGCTCGACCGTCCCCCGCTCGACCAGGTGCGCACCCGAGTCGTGCCACTCGAAGGTCACCCGTCCGCCGCCCGGCCACGGCGTTCCGTCGGGCCAGCTCGCCTCGACGGTCCACTCGCCGACCAGCGGCTCGAGCCGGCGCAGCGTGTGCTCCGCGGTTGGTTGGTCCATCTCCGCTCGCTCCTCCTGTGGTGGCTCCGCTCAACGGGTCCGACCCTGGTCGAGGAGCGAACTCATCGGTGACCCGGGCCCGGTGGTCAGGAGCCGACCGGTCGGAGGAGCATCTCCTGCGCCATCGAGGCGACGATCCGCCCGCGCGTGTCGCGGATCACACCCCGGAGGGTGCCCCGCCCGCCGGCGTTGACGAGGCTCTGCACGTCCTGGAGCAGCCACTCGTCGGCCCGGGCCGGACGATGGAACCAGGCGGCATGGTCGAGGCTGATCATGCCGGTGGTGTCGCCGTCGAGGTGCAGGGGCCGCCCGCCGATGCCGGTCCAGTCGGTGGCGTACCCGAGCAGGGCCGTGTGCAGGTGCGGGTCGTCGTCGAGCGTCCGGGGCACGCGGAACCAGTGGCGGTGCGTCGCCTCGCGGGTGCCATCGGGACGTGCCGGGCTGGGCCCCAGCCAGCGCGCGTCCCACGGACCGACCTCGTCGCCAGGGTCGTCGGGCTCGGGGAGCTGGTCGGGCATCGCCACCCCGTCGGGGATGCCCGACAGGTCGTAGACGTAACCGTCGGTGTCCGTGGTGAACGAGCAGGTCGCGACGATGACGGGCGTGCCGTCCTGGGATGCCGTGACGTTGTGGGTCGTGAGCGTGCGTCCGGCCTTGAGCGTGACCGAGGTGAAGACCACCTCCTGTCCGCCGAGCAAGGGCCGGAGGAAGTGGGCGTGGAGCGAGTGCAGCCGGGTCGAGGGGGGAGCGTCACGACACGCCGCGCTGACGGTGAGGGCGAGCCCGATGCCACCGAACACCACCGGTCCGAACCAGTCCGGCGTCCGCCCCACCCAGGACTCGCCCCGACGCTCGTGTCGGAGGAGGTCGAGGAGGTCGTCGACGGCCGCCTGGCGGCGCCCCTGGAGGTCCGCCGCCTCACCGCCCACGGAACTGGGGGGCACGCTTCTCGACGATCGCCCGCACCGCCTCCTTCCCGTCCTCGCTGTCGAGGCCGGCGAGGGCGCTGCGGATCTCGTCGACGACGCGCGCTTCGGGGTCGGTGACCAGCGGTGTCCGGGCGACGAGCCGCTTCGTGCGGCGCACCGCCAAGGGCGCCTGGGCCGCGATCGCCTGGCAGAGCTCGAGCAACCGGCCCTCGAGCTGATCCGCCGGCACGACCTCGGAGACGAGTCCGAGGCGCAACGCCTCCTCCGCGCCGACGAACCGCGATTCGAGCAGGAACCGCATCGCCTTCTCGTGACCCAGGAGCGTCGGCAGCGACCACGTGAGCCCACCGTCGGGCGACGTGCCCGCCCGTAGGTAGCCGGGGTGGAGGCGCGCGGTGTCCGCCGCGATCCGGATGTCGGCAGCCATCGCCAGCGACAGTCCGGCCCCCACGGCCACCCCGTTGATGCCGGCGACGACCGGCTTGTCGGTCTCGAACCGCAGCGCGAGCAGGAACCGCCCGACCCACCCCCGCTGATCGAGCTCCTGCTCCTCCGCGGACAGTCCCGTGTCGACCGCCTCCCCACCGCCACCGCCGAGATCGAGGCCCGAGGAGAACGCGTCGCCGTTGCCGACGACGGCCACGACCCGCACCTCGTCGTCGTGCTGGGCCTCGACGACCGCCCGGACGATGCCCCACCCCAGCGACGAGGTGAGCGCGTTCTTCCGCTCTGGGCGGTCGAGCCGCAGCACCCTGACGTGACCAGCGTCCTCGGTGGCGAGCTCCGGCATGGTCACGAGGCTGCCACGGCGTGGTGGTCGTCCACCTCCCGTTTGCCCCTTGGTACGTCTCTCATCCGGGGTGAAGGTGCCCGCCTCGGGCGCCGATACCTGGTGCATGGCTTCTCCGACGGGCGGCGATCCGGCGCTGATCGACGAAGGCCCGCGAGAACCGAACGACCCCGAGCCCCGGACGACTCCCGGACAGCCGGCACTCGAGCCGACAGCCCTGCACCTCCCGTATGAGGTCGGGGCTGGGCGGGTGATCGACCTCGTTCCTCAACCATCTCGTCGCCGATGGCTTCCTCATAGGCTGCCGCCGGCGCTTACCGTCAGGAGCACATGAGCTGCGACGAATGCCAACAGCGCATTCACGACGGTGAGGCCGTCGCCTTTCTCGCTCCCGCGCCAGGAACCGATCCGGGCCTCGAAGACCTGCGGCTTCTGCACCGGGGCGAGTGCGAGGAGCAGTTCCGGCGCCGCGGCGCGGGCTGAGCCTCCGCACGGGGCACGCCGCGGGTGAGAGCCCCGGTCGTGCCTACGACCTGTGAAAAGTCGAGCGGACGTGCTTCCGGTGACGCCCGTGGTCTGGTGCGCTGGGCTCTCGAGTCGTTCCCAGCGGCCCCGGCCCGACCGGGCGCCCCGCCCGCCGCGGGCAGAGTCCCGACGAGGTCGCCTGGGAAGTGACCCGGCGACCGTCGCCGCTGACTGGTCCCCTACTTGGTCTCGATCACGAAGCTGTAATCGCAGGCGTCGCCGCTGCAGTCAGTGAACTGCATCGAATAGCTGACGGTGATCGGTTGCGATGCCACGTCATAGATCGTCAACTGTTGACCTGTCGTCTCGCTCCCGTGCGTCTCGCCGATCGGTGCTGAGTCCCGATACTGAGCGAAGATGTGCATGGTCCCGCGACAGCGGGGATCGTCGGCTCCGAGAGCGTCGGTCGCACGAAGCTCGGCGAAGAGGTCACGGTCGCCGAAGAGCTCGATCTCGGCGAAGCCACGGAGATAGCAGGTCCTCGTACCGCCACTCCCGTTCACTGACACGATGTGAACTGCCGTCACGGGAAGGCCTGCGCTTGCCGGCGCTTGCTGGACGATCACCGGAACGACTGATGCGAGCAGGCCGAGCCCAACCACGGAGTGGACTCGCATCGCTCCTCCCCGGTTCTTGTCGAGGGAGGTGCACGACCTCCCCTCGGTCCCTGGCTTGCTACCCCGGGCTCCCCGAATCCGAACCGCCCGTGCGCATCGGTCATCGGCTCGGCTGCGGGCCGAACGGCTTCCGGAGAGCCGGTGTTCAGCCGGGTGCCTGGTCGCCGGGGCTGCCATGGCGCTGGCCGCCAGAACGGTTCCGAGCGCCGCTGTCGTCGGGCTCGACACGCGCCGTTCTTCATCGGGCTGTGTCGGGACCGTGTCGCGCCGCCAGCCGGGACAGTCATCCGCAGCGGCCACACCGCCGGTCACCTGCAGTTCCTACGTGGGCGATGCTGGTCTCGAACCAGCGACCTCTGCCGTGTGAAGGCAGCGCTCTACCGCTGAGCTAATCGCCCGAGGGTTGACCAGGATAGCGCGCCGCCTCCGGGGGTCGCCGGGGCCCCGGGGAGGCCGCCAAGGCGGTTGTGGGCGCTCGACGACCGCAGAGGTGCTCGAGCGCCCGGAATCGACGTGCGGGGGGCGGCGCCCGCATGATCGGGGGGTGATCGACGCCGCTGTCCTCGACCACGTGGCCATCGCCGTCGAGCGGTGGGACGACGCCTGGCCCCGCTACGTGGGCGAGCTGGGCGGCGCATGGGTGTCTGGCGGCGAGTCCATCGGCTTCGCCCCCGGTCAGCTCCGGTTCGCCAACGGGATGCGGGTCGAGGTGCTCGCCCCCCACGCCGTCGAGGTCAACGACTTCCTGCGCCGCTTCCTCGACACGTCGGGGCCGGGGCCGCACCACCTGACCTTCAAGGTCCCGGACCTGGCCGCGGCGCTGACCGAGGCCGAGGCGGCCGGGTTCGACCCGGTGGGCGTCGACCTGCGCGACCCGGGCTGGAAGGAGGCCTTCCTCCACCCGAAGCAGGCCCGGGGCGTCGTCGTGCAGCTGGCCGAGGCGTACGGCGAGTGGACCTCGCCACCCCCGCCGGGCATGCCGCCCCCGGGTGCGGCGTCGACGCTCGACCACGTGGCCCACGCGGTGGCCGACCTCGACGACGGGCTCGCGCTCTTCGCCGGGCTCCTCGGCGGCCGGGAGCAGGACCGGGGCGAGGACGACGACGCCCGCTGGGTGGACCTGGCGTGGCCCGGTCCCGGCCGCATCCGAGTCGTGGCCCCCCGCTCCCCCGCCTCGGCCGTCGCCGCCTGCCTGGGCGGGCGACCGGGGCGCGTCCACTCCCTCGCCTTCACCGTGCCCTCGCTGGCCGGCGGCCCGCCCGCGGTGGTCGAGCCCGAGGAGAACCACGGCGTGCGTCTCGTGCTGCGCCCGCCCCCCGACCGGTAGGAGGATGGGCCCATGGCCGACGTGGAGTTCTTCTGGGATCCGGTGTGCCCGTGGGCGTGGATCACGTCGCGATGGGTGCGGGAAGTGGCCGACCAGCGGCCGCTCGACGTGGACTGGCGCTTCATCTCGCTGCGCATGATCAACGACGCCAAGTACGCCGACGGCACGCTGCCCGAGCGGTCGAAGGTGGCCCACGGGATGGGCCTGCGCCTGCTGCGGGTGGCCGCCGCCGTGCGGGACGGCCAGGGGCCGGAGCGGGTCGGCGACCTCTACACCGCCTTCGGGACGCGCATCCACGTCGACGGGCGACGGGAGGAGCTGCTCGACGGCAGTGGGGTCCCGGCCGCCCTGGAGGAGGTCGGCCTCCCCGCCGACCTGGCCACCGCGGCGGACGACGAGCGGTGGGACGACGCCGTGCGGGCCGACACCGACACCGCCATCGAGCGGGCGGGCAAGGAGCTGGGGACGCCCATCCTCACCTTCGAGCCACCCGACGGCCCGTCGTTCTTCGGGCCGGTCATCAACCGCATCCCGCGGGGCGAGGAGGCGGTGTCTCTGTGGGACTGCGTGTCCGCCGCGGCCCGCTTCCCCGGCTTCTCGGAGCTGAAGCGCAGCGTCCGGGGGAAGCCGCAGACGAGCTAGTCGTCGGCGGGTCGGAGGCAGAGCCAGCTGTCGTCGACCGGCGTGGCCGAGGAGCCGCCCGCGCACTGCGAGGCCCGCATCACCACGAGGTCCACCCGCGACGCCCCGGCGGTGTCGCACCCCACCTCGCGGATCTGGCTGCCGGCGCTGCCGGTCACGCACTTCCCCACCCACTGCGACGGCGAGGGGTCGCCGTCAGACGTGCCGCCGGCGAAGGCGGTGAAGACGAAGATGGCCGCGAGCACGACGGCCGCCGCGATCCACGGGAGCCCCCGGATCACGCGGGCCACGGGTTCGTCCGGCATCGTGCCCAGCGGCGGCTCCGACGAGGGGGCCCGGAGCGGGGCCGCCACCGGTTCCGGCCGGCGCAGCCGGGCGTCGTAGGCGGCCCGGGCGGCGGGGTCGCGGAGCACCCGCCACGCCTCGTTCACGTCCTGCATGGCCCTGGCGGTGCGCGCCGCCCGCTCGGGGTCGGCCCCCACCTGGCGGTCCGGGTGGAGCGCCCGAGCCCGGCGCACGTAGGCGCGACGGAGGTCCTCCGGGCTGATCGACGCCTCGACCCCGAGGACCTCGTAGTGGGTCGGCACCGACCGCCAGGCTACGAGGCCGGCGCCGGGGGCTCGTCGGGACGGGTGGGGTCAGTAGCCGAGCTCGGGGTCCACCAGCCCGACCAGGGCCTCACCGGCGGCGAAGCGGCGCACGTTCTCGCGGATCCGCTCGCTCAGCTGGGGCACGACCATGTCGAGGGTGTTCGCCGTGTGGGGCGTGATGATGCAGTTCGGCAGGTCCCACAGCGGGTGCCCATCCGGCAGCGGCTCGGGGTCGGTCACGTCCAGACCGGCGCCGCCGATGGTCCCGTCCCGCAGGGCGACCACCAGGTCGTCCGTCACCACGTGCCCGCCCCGGCCGACGTTGACGAGCCAGGCGTGGGCCTCCATGGCCGCCAGCGCCCGGGCGTCGACCATGCCCCGGGTCTCGGGGGTCAGGGCCAGCGCCACGACGACCACGTCGGCGCCCGGCAGGGCCTCGTGCAGGCGGTCCGGGGTCACGACGCGTTCGGCGCCGTCCAGCGGGGCGCCGGAGCGGCGCACCACCGTCGTCGTGCAGCGCAGCGGTGCGAGGAGGCGCAGGAGGGCCTCGGTGATGCCGCCGCCGCCGAGCACGGTCACGTGGCCGCCCACGAGCGTCGTGCCGCCCGGGCGGCCCCACGAGGTGGCCCGCACCCGGGTCGGCAGGTCCCGCAGGCCGGCGATGGCGAGACCCAGGGCGTGCTCGGCCACCGGCTCGGCGTAGACGCCCTTGCCGCAGGTCCACGTCCGCCCGTCGCGCAGCAGGTCCACGTAGGGCTCGACCCCGGCCCACGGCAACTGGACCCAGCGGGCCTCGGGCGCCCGCTCGAGGACCTCGGGCAGGCCCTTCGGGTTGGTGGCGGCGAACCAGACGACGGCCTCGGCCTCTTCGGGCGGGACCAGGGTGCCGCCCCCCTCCTCGATGGCCCGGCCCACCCAGCGAGGGGCGCCGTCGGGGGCGAGGGCCACACGGGGAGCGCGCACCCGACGAGTATTCCTTGCGCGATTGGGGCTCACCCCTCGAGCCCTTCTGCGCACAGAGTGGTCTAGGGGTGCAGCAGGGCGTCGGCCAGGCGCTCGAGGCGGGCGACGCGGCTGGCCTTGACGAGGACGGCGTCGCCGTCGCCCACGCCGAGCTCGGCGGCGCGGCCGGCGGCGGCGTCGACGTCGGGCACCACCTCGACGCCGTAGGCGGGCTCCCCCACGGCCACCACCTGCACGCCCAGCTCGGCGGCGAGGGCGGCGATGTCCCGGTGGTCGGCCGCCGATCGCTCCCCCAGCTCCGCCATGGTCCCGAGGAAGGCGAGGCGGCGCCGGGCGGGGAGCGCGGCCAGGGCCCGGAGGGCGGCCGCCATCGACGCCGGGTTGGCGTTGTAGGCGTCGTTCAGCACCACCGCCCCCGACGGCGCCCGCCCGAGGGCCATGCGCATCGGCGACAGGCGGGCCTGCGCCAGCCCCGCGGCCACGTCCGCCACCGACGCACCGGTGGCCAGCGCGGCGGCGGCGGCCGCCAGCGCGTTCTCCACCTGGTGGCGACCGGCCACCCCGAGGCGCACCTCGGCGTCGCCGTCGGGCGTGCGCAGGTGGAACGACGGCCGCAGCTCGTCGTCCAGCCGCACGTCCTCGGCCACCACGTCGCCCCCGGCCCCGAAGCGCACGACCGTGGCCGAGGTCCGCGACGCCATCGCCAGCACCCGGGGATCGACGGCGTTGAGCACCGCCGTCCCGGACGAGGGCAGGGCCTCCACCAGCTCGCCCTTCGACCGGGCGATCGCCTCCAGGTCGCCCATCACGGCGGTGTGGGCGGCGGCCACCCTGGTCACCACCGCCACGGTGGGGGCCGCCACCTCGCACAGCAGGGCCACGTGCCCCGGCCCCCGTGCCCCCATCTCCACCACGACGGCCTCGGCGTCGTCGTGGGCGTTGAGCAGCGTCAGGGGGACGCCCAGCTCGTTGTTGAACGAGCCGGCGCTGGCCGCCACCCGGAACCTCGGCGCCAGCGCGGCGGCCAGCAGGTCCTTCACCGAGGTCTTCCCGACCGAGCCGGTGACGCCCACGACCCGGTCCGGCAGGCGACGCCGCGCCTCCCGGCCGAGGTCACGCAGGGCGACCAGCGTGTCCTCGACGACGACGGCGGTCCCCCCGACCGGGTCCCGGGACGTCAGGTAGGCGGCCGCCCCGCGCGCCAAGGCGTCGGCCACGAAGTCGTGGCCGTCCCGGTCCCACACGATGGCGACGAACAGCTCGCCCCCCACCACGGCCCGGGAGTCGTTGACCGCCCCCTCGACCTCGACGTCCTCGCCGGCCAACGCCCCGCCGGTGACCTGCGCCATCCACGAGGCTCGGAGGCGCACCCGGGTACCGTGCCACAGTGCCGGAGCGGCCCCGATCCCCTCGGGTGCGGCTGATCGTCCTCTTCGGGGGGCGGTCGGCGGAGCACGAGGTGTCCTGCGTCTCGGCCGCCTCCGTGCTGGGTGCCGTCGACCCCGCCCGCTACGACGTGGTCCCCGTCGGCATCACCGCCGAGGGCACCTGGGTGCTCGACGCCGCGTCGGCCGAGGCGCTGGCCACGGGGGCGCCCGCGCCCTGCCCTCCGCCCTCCGGGCCGAGGGGCCCGAGCTCGACCCCCTGCCCACGGTCGTCCCGCCCCCGGGGGGCGACGGCGGCCCCGTGGTGGTCCTCCCCCTCCTCCACGGCCCCATGGGCGAGGACGGCACCGTCCAGGGCCTCCTCGAGCTGGCCGGCGTCCCCTACGTCGGCACCGGCGTGCTCGGCTCCGCCCTGGCCATGGACAAGGGCAAGGCCAAGCAGGTCCTCGACGCCGCCGGCCTGCCCCAGGCCCGCTACCTCGCCCGCCGCGACGTCGAGGTCGACGAGGCGCTCGGCAAGGAGGTCGACAAGGAGCTCGGCTGGCCCGTCTTCGTCAAGCCGGCCAACCTCGGCTCGTCCGTCGGCATCACCAAGGTGTCCGAGGTCGAGGCCCTCCCGGCCGCCGTCGAGCTCGCCCTCGCCTACGACGAGTGGGTGGTGATCGAGGAGGCGGTCGTCGGGCGCGAGCTCGAGTGCGGCGTCCTCGGCGACACCCACCTCGAGGCCTCGGTCGTCGGCGAGATCCTCCCCAAGCGCGAGTTCTACGACTTCGAGGACAAGTACGGCCCCGACAGCGCCGACCTCGCCATCCCCGCCGACCTCCCCGAGCCCGTCTCGGAGGAGTGCCGGCGCCTGGCCGTGGCCGCCGCCCGGGCGGTGCGGGTCGAGGGCATGGCCCGGGTCGACTTCTTCCACGAGGACCCCGGCCGCGGCCTGCTCGTCAACGAGGTGAACACCATCCCCGGCTTCACCCCGGTGTCGATGTTCCCCCGCCTGTGGGAGGCGGCCGGCGTGCCCTACGACGCGCTGGTCGACCGCCTGGTGTCGCTGGCCCTCGACCGCCACGCCCGTCGTGCCGGCAGGGTGGGCCGCAGACGTCAGCTCGGCACGTCGTAGACGTGCCAGTCGACGGCCTGCTCGTCGTCGACCAGGACGTCCACCGAGCCCCAGCGCTCCACCGCCACGCGGGTCATGGCCTCGACCATGGCGGCCACCTGCTCGTCGCTGAGCTCCCACGACCAGCCCCACTGCCGGCGCTCGGCCATCCCGATGACGTCCTGCGGTCGCCGGCGCCCGCGGGCGACCACCTGCTCGAGCTGGCGCACCGGCAGGCCGAGGTCGGAGGCGGCGGCGTCGACCTCCTCGATGGTCGCCGCGCCGGGCAGCACCGCACCGCCGATGACGCCCCATGCCACCTCGACGAGATCGCCGAGCGGGCGGGGCGGGCTGCCCCGGGACACGAGCAGCGGGCCGCCCGGGCGCACGACCCGGACCAGCTCCGCGAGCGCGCCGGGGTAGTCGGGGACGAGGTGGAAGACGTGGCTCGCCACCGCGGCCCCGAAGGCGCCGTCGGGGAACGGGAGGGTGGTGGCGTCGCCCTGGAGCACGGGCAGCACCACGTCCCCCGCGGCGCGCTCGACCAGCCGCTGCAGCATCGGGAGCGACAGGTCCAGCCCGACCAGGGGCACGCCGGCCCCCACCAGGTCGAGCCCGATGCGGCCGGTGCCCACGCCGATCTCCAGCACCAGGCCTCGGCCCGTCAGCTCGGCGGCGACGACGTCGATGACCTGCTGGTGGGCCTTGCCGGGCAGCGCCCGCGTGCGGTCGTAGTACTCGACCGCCCGGTCGAACGGGACCGATCCTCCCACCGGGCGGCGATGGTAGACACCTTGCCGTGATCGCCGAGGCCCTCGCCGGCCGCCGCCTCCTGGTCACCGGCGCCACCGGCTTCCTCGGCACGGCGGTGGTCGAGCGCCTGCTGCGGTCGGTGCCGGGCTGCGAGGTGGTGCTGCTCGTGCGCCCCGGTCGCCGGTCGTCGGCCGAGCAGCGGGTGCGTCGCGAGGTCCTGCGCAACGACGCCTTCGACCGCTGGCGTCGCGAGGTGACCGACGCCGGTGGCGACGTCGACGGCGAGGTGGCCCGCCGGGTGTCCGTCGTGGCGGGTGACGTGGGCACCGACGGCCTCGGCCTCGATCCCGCCGGTCGCGAGGTCCTGGCCTCGGTCGACGTGGTGCTCCACTCGGCCGCGGCGGTGGCCTTCGACGCCCCCCTCGACTCGGCCGTGGAGACCAACCTGCTGGGCCCGATGCGGGTGGCCGAGGCGCTGCGCTCGGTCGGCTCGAGCGCCCACCTGGTGTCGGTGTCCACCTGCTACGTCGCCGGGTACCGGCGGGGGGCGGCGCCCGAGTCCCCCCTGGCCGACCAGCCGTTCAGCCCGGACGTCGACTGGCGGGAGGAGGTCGACGCCGCCCGGCGGGTGCGGGCCGACACCGAGGCGGCCAGCCGGACCCCGAAGCAGCTCGACGCCTTCGCCAAGGCCGCCCGCCGCGAGCTGGGGGCGGCGGGCACGCCGCTGCTGGCCGCCCGGGCCGAGCGCGAGCGGGAGACCTGGGTGTCCGAGCACCTGGTCGAGGCCGGCCGGGCCCGGGCCAAGTCCCTCGGCTGGCCCGACGCCTACGCCTACACGAAGGCCCTCGGCGAGCGGGCCCTGCTCGAGACCCGGGGCGAGGTCCCCGTGACGCTCGTGCGGCCCTCGATCATCGAGTCGGCCCTGGCCGAGCCCCGGCCGGGGTGGATCCGGGGCTTCCGCATGGCCGAGCCGGTGATCATCAGCTACGCCCGCGGCCTCCTGAAGGAGTTCCCCGGCGTGCCGGAGGGCGTGGTCGACGTCATCCCCGTCGACCTCGTGGTGGCCGCCATCGTCGACGCCGCCGCCCGCGGCCCCGAGGCCGAGCCGGCGATCGTCCACGTGGCCTCCGGCGCGGTCAACCCGCTGCGCTACCGGCGCCTCGTCGACCTCGTCGAGGGCTGGTTCACCGAGCACCCGCTCTACGACGAGAAGGGCTCGCCCATCGTCGTGCCCGAGTGGACCTTCCCCGGGCGGGGACGGGTGCAGGGCCAGCTCACCCGCGCCTCGAAGCTGCTGGGGCGGGCGGAGCGGACGCTCCAGGCCCTGCCGTTGCGGGGCAGCCAGGCCCGGTGGTCGGCCACGCTCGAGGAGCGGCGGGCCGACATCACCCGGGCCCTCGGGTACGTGGAGCTCTACGGCGCCTACGCCGAGAGCGAGGCCGTCTTCGCCGTGGACCGGCTGCTCGAGCGCTGGGACGCCCTCGACGCCGCCGACCGGGAGCGGTTCTGCTTCGACCCCCGGGTGGTCGACTGGCCCACCTACGTGCGCACCATCCACCTCCCGTCGGTGGTCGAGCACGCCCGGGTGCGCACGACCCCCGGTGGCCGCACGGGACCCGACCGCACCGGCCGTCTGCGGCGCCAGGTCCTCTCCCCCGACCGGCACCTGGCCGCCTTCGACCTCGAGAACACGCTCATCGCCTCCAACGTCGTCGAGTCGTGGGCGTGGCTGGCCACCCGGCGCCTGCCCGCCGACGAGCGGACCCGCCTGGCGCTGCGCACGTTGGCCGAGGCGCCGTCGCTGCTGGCCCTCGACCGGAAGGACCGGGGCGACTTCCTGCGCGCCTTCTACCGGCGCTACGAGGGGGCGCCGATCGACCAGCTCGACGAGGATGCCGCCGAGCTGCTGAGCGGGCTGCTCCTGGCCCGCTCCTTCCCGGCGGGCATCCGCCGGGTGCGCGAGCACCGCCGCCTCGGGCACCGCACCCTCCTCATCACCGGCGCCCTCGACCTCGTCGTGGCCCCCCTGGCCCCGCTGTTCGACGACGTGGTGTGCGCCCGCATGGGGCGCGACGCCGACGGCACCTACACCGGCGAGCTGACCGAGGCGCCGCCCACGGGCGAGGCCCGGGCCCTCGTGCTGGCCGACTACGCCGCCGCCGAGGGGCTGCGCCTGGAGGAGGCGGTGGCCTACGCCGACTCGGCCAGTGACCTCCCGCTGCTCGAGGCGGTCGGATTCCCCGTGGCCGTGAACCCGGAGACCCGCCTGGCTGCCATCGCCCGGCGCCGGGGCTGGCTGGTCGAGCAGTGGGAGCGCACGCCCGGCGCGCCCCGCTCGCCGCTGCCGATCGGGCCCCGCACCACCCGCACGTCGTTCCGCTCGAAGGTGGCGGGGGGGACGCGATGAGGGCCCTCGTCTACGAGCGCTCCCTCCCCCGCTTCGCCGCCGCGCGGGTGGCGGGGGCGTTGGCGCCGGGCCGGGGGGCCACGGTGGGCCCGCTGCGCCTGGCCGACGTCGACCCGCCCGAGCTGCCGGGCCCGGGTTGGGTGCGGGTGCGCCCCCGCCTGGCCGGCATCTGCGGGTCCGACCTGGCCACCGTCGACGGCCGCACCTCCCGCTACTTCGAGCCGCTCGTCAGCTTCCCCTTCACCCCGGGGCACGAGGTGGTGGGCGAGCTCGAGGACGGCACCCGGGTGGTCCTCGAGCCGGTGCTGGCCTGCGGGGCGCGGGGCGTCGACCCGCCCTGCCCGCAGTGCGCCGCCGGGCGCACCCAGCTGTGCGAGCGCCAGTCGTTCGGGGGGCTCGAGCCGGGGCTGCAGACCGGCTACTGCACCGACACCGGCGGCGGCTGGGGCGTCTGGCTCGTCGCCCACGAGACCCAGCTCCACCGTGTCCCCGACGACCTGTCCGACGAGGCCGCCGTCCTCGTGGAGCCCGCGGCCTGTGCGGTGCACGCCGCCCGCTCCGTGCCCGCCGGCGCCGTCGCCGTGGTGGGCGCCGGGACGCTCGGCCTGTGCACCATCGCCGCGCTGGCGTCGTCGCCCCGGCGCCCCGAGCTCCTGCTGGCCACCGCCAAGCACCCCGAGCAGCGGGCCCTCGCCCGGTCGCTCGGCGCCGACGTGGTGGTGGCCCCCGGGGAGCTGGCCCGCGCCGTGCGGCGGGTCACGGGCTCGCTGCGGGCCGGCGCCCAGCTGACCGGTGGTGTCCCCGCCGTCGTGGACTGCGTCGGCTCGGAGGACTCGGTGACGTCGGCCCTCGAGGTGGTCGCCCCCGGCGGCACCGTGGTGCTGCTGGGGATGCCCGGCCGGGTCAGCATCGACCTCACGCCGCTGTGGCACCGGGAGGTCCGCCTCGTGGGCAGCTACGCCTACGGCGAGGAGGACGGCGGGCGCACCTTCGACCTCGCCTTCGACCTCGTGCGCGAGGCCCAGCTCGGGCGGCTGCTCTCGGCCGCCTACCCCCTCGACCGCTACGAGGAGGCCCTGGCCCACGCCGCCGAGGCCGGCCGGCGCGGTGCGGTGAAGATCGCCTTCGACCTGCGTGGGGAGCGTCGCCGATGAGCCCCCGTCGCACGGAGCCCCGGAAGACGGCTCGACCCGGCTTCGTGCTGGAGGTCGACCGCTCCACCCCGCCGACGCTGATGATGCACGGTGAGGGCTTCTCGCTGGAGAAGCTGCCGGTGGGGAGCCGGGTCGTCTACCCGCCCGAGGCGCTGCCCACCCTGCGCGACCCCGACGAGGCCATCCTCCACGCCCTCCTCCACCCCGTCGACAGCGAGCCGCTGCCCGCCCTGCTGCGCCCGGGCATGAAGCTCACGATCGCCTTCGACGACGTGAGCCTCCCGCTCCCGCCCATGCGCCGGCCCGACATCCGCCAGCGGGTCATCGAGCAGGTGCTCGACCTGGCCGCCGAGGCCGGCGTCGACGACGTGCACCTCATCGCCGCCCTGGCCCTGCACCGGCGCATGACCGAGGCCGAGCTGCGCCACGCCGTCGGCGACCGCGTCTACGACGCCTTCGCCCCCAGCGGCGCGCTCTACAACCACGACGCCGAGGACCCCGAGGGCATGGCCTTCCTCGGCGAGACCGAGCAGGGCGAGGAGGTGGAGATCAACCGGCGGGCGGCCGAGTCGGACCTCCTCGTCTACGTCAACATCAACCTCGTGGCCATGGACGGCGGCCACAAGTCGACCGCCACCGGACTGGCCTCGTACCGCAGCCTGCGCCACCACCACAACGTGCGGACCATGCAGCACAGCCGCTCGTTCATGGACCAGCACCGGTCCGAGCTGCACTCGTCGAACTGGCGCATGGGCGAGGTCATCCGCAAGGCCGGCGTGAAGATCTTCCAGATCGAGACCACGCTCAACAACGACACCTTCCCGAAGCCGTTCGACTTCCTCCAGCGACGGGAGTGGGAGTGGTCGCCGCGGGACCGGGCCACCTACCTGGCGTCGGCCGCCGCCCTCGACCGGATGCCGTTGCGGGCGCGGCGCCCCATCTTCCAGGCCATCGAGGCCCCCCACGACCTGACCGGCGTGACGGCGGGTGAGGTCGAGGCCGTGCACCGCATCACCACGGCCAAGGTCCACGAGCAGCAGCTGGTCCCCGTGTCGGGCCAGGCCGACGTGCTGACGCTCGGGCTGCCGTACCTGAGCCCGTACAACGTCCACTCGGTGATGAACCCGATCCTGGTGATGTGCCTGGGGCTCGGGTACTTCTTCAACCTCTACCAGGGCCGGCCCCTCGTGCGGGAGGGCGGGGTGCTGATCATGGGGCACCCCACGACGGAGGAGTTCCACCCCGTCCACCACCCCAGCTACATCGACTTCTACGAGCAGGTGCTCTCGGAGACGACGGACCCCGTCGAGATCGAGAAGACCTACGAGACGTCGTTCGCCGAGGACGAGTGGTACCGCCACCTGTACCGGACGAGCTACGCCTACCACGGCGTCCACCCCTTCTACATGTGGTACTGGGGCGCGCACGCGCTCCAGCACCTCGGGGCGGTGATCGTGTTCGGGGGGCAGGCCAAGGCGGTGCGGCGGCTGGGCTTCCGGCCGGCGTCGACGTTGCGGGACGCGCTGGAGATGGCCACCGACGTGGTCGGGCCCGATCCCAGCGTCACCCACCTCCACGCCCCGCCGATGCTCATCGCCGACGTCACCTGACGTGGCCCTGCGGCTGCCCGTCCCCCGAAGGTCCGCCGGCTTCCCGTGGCGGGCGCCCACCCGGCCCGGCGGCGTCGAGCCGGTGCACGAGCGGCCCCGGTTCGGGATGGACTACGACACGTCGTGGGCCAGGCGTGAGCCGGCCCGGTCGGCCCGGCTGCTCCTCGTCGAGGGGCCGATGCGGGCGGTGGTGCGGGCGCTGGCCGACCCCACGCGGCGGGGGGAGGACCGCCTCGACGGCTTGGAGGGCCCGGCGGTGTTCGCCGCCAACCACCACAGCCACGTCGACACGCCGCTGCTGCTGACGTCGATCCCCGAGCCGTGGCGCCACCGGCTCGTGGTGGCGGCGGCGGCCGACTACTTCTTCGGCAACTCGTGGAGCTCGGCCGCCTCGGCGCTGTCCATGGCCGCCTTCCCCATCGAGCGGGCCCGGGTCAGCCGGCGCTCGGCCGACCACGCCGCCGACCTGCTGGCCGAGGGGTGGAGCCTGCTCATCTACCCGGAGGGCGGCCGCAGCCCCGACGGGTGGGGCCAGGGGCACCGGGGCGGGGCCGCCTACCTGGCGCTGCGGGTGGGGCTGCCGGTCGTGCCGGTGCACGTGGAGGGGACGGACCGCATCTTCCCCAAGGGGGTGCGCCGGCCCCGGCCGGGACGGACCACGGTGACGTTCGGACGGCCCCTGCGACCGGCCGAGGACGACGACAGCCGGCGCTTCGCCGCCCGCATCGAGGCGGCGGTGGCCGCCCTGGCCGACGAGGCCCGCACCGACTGGTGGTCGGCCCGGCGCCGGGCGGCCGCCGGCGCGTCGCCGGCGCTCACCGGGCCGGAGACCACGTCGTGGCGACGGTCCTGGGCCCTCGGCGACCGCCGGCCCGAGCGCCGTCGCCCCACGGGCGAGCGCCGCCCTGGCCCCGGGTCTGACGCCGGTCCGACACGCTCGGTCCGACCCCGCTCGCCGACTGAACCCCACGTCCACTCTGTGCGCAGTTGGGCTCACCTGTCGAGCCCTTCTGCGCACAGAGTGCAACGCGATTGAGCGACGGCCCGCCGGTAGCGTTGCGCTGTGGTCCTGGTCACACCCACCCTCGGCCGTCCCAAGCGCGGTCTGGTCAAGCTCCTCGGCGTCGGCGTGGTCGGCGTGCTGGCCGCCCTCGGGCTCGGCCGGGCCCTCGACGTGCTCCCCGACATCGAGAACCCGTTCGGCAGCACCGAGGTGGACCGCACCGGTCCCGCCGTCCTCCAGGCCCTCCAGGACGTGAGCCGCTACGAGGCGGCCACCGGCGACTTCCAGGTGCTCGTCGACATCGAGCACGACGCCGCCTACCTGCCCGACGTGGTGCGGGGCGACCGCACCCTCTTCCTGGCCCAGGGGTCGGTGGACGCCTCGGTCGACTTCACGGGCATCACGGGCGACGCCATCCGGGTGGCCGAGGACGGCTCGGTCACCGTGACCCTGCCGGAGGCCACCCTCTCCGAGGCCCGCATCGACCCCGAGGCCAGCGAGATCGTGGACCGGGACCGGGGCGTGCTCGACCGCATCGGGTCGGTCCTGAGCGACAACCCCACGGACGACACCGAGCTCTTCGCCCGGGCCGAGGACCGCCTGGGCGCGGCCGCGGCGGAGGCGGGCCTGACCGAACGGGCCGAGGCCAACACCCGTCGGATGCTCGAGGGGATGCTCCGCCCGCTCGGGTACGACGACGTCACCGTCGTCTTCCAGGCGCCGCCGAAGCCGTAGGGCGGACCGTGGCCGAGGACGTCTCCTACGTCTGGCGCCAACCGGTCGGCGACGACGAGGTGGTCGACCTCGTGCGCTCCTACGGCGGTCGTGCCTCGCCGGGGTGGTGGGACCGGATCCGGCCGCACAGCCTCGGCTGGGTGGTGGCGAGGGACGGGACCGGGCTGCTCGTCGGGTTCGTCAACGTGGCCTGGGACGGCGGCGACCACGCCTTCCTCATCGACACGAAGACCAGGGCCAGCCACCAGCGCCGGGGCATCGGCACCTCCGTGGTCCGCATGGCCACCGAGCACGCCCGTGCCGCCGGGTGCGAGTGGCTCCACGTCGACCACGGCGCCGAGCTCGATCCGTTCTACCTCGGGGCCTGCGGGTTCCGCCCCACCCCCGCCGGACTGATCCACCTGAGCGAATCGGCCCAGCGCCGGCGGTAGGAGTACGATTGGCGTCGGGCAACGGCGCCTCCTCCTTACCCCTACGTCCCGAGGAGCGCCAGTGCGCCCCACCCGAGAGCTCGACGCCTGCGGCATCGGCTTCGTCGCCGACGCCTCCGGACGGCCGTCCCGCTCGATCGTCGAGGCCGCCCTCGAGGGCCTGGCCGGGGTCGTCCACCGCGGTGCGGTGGCCGCCGACGCCGCGTCCGCCGACGGCGCCGGGCTGCTCCTGCCCCTCCCGCCCACCCTGTTCGGCGAGGGCAACGGCGTGGCCAACCTGTTCGTCCGGGGCGAGGACCCCCGCCCGGCGGTCGAGGCCGCCGCCGCCGCCGAGGGCGTCTCCGTGGTCGGCTGGCGGGTGCCGGAGACCGACGACGCGGTGCTGGGCGAGCGGGCCCGGGGCAGCCGCCCCGACATGCTCCAGGCCCTGTTCGACCGTGGGGCCGGGCCCCACGCCGACGAGCGGGTGGCCTACCGCCTGCGCCGCCGCATCGAGACGACCACCACCGGCACCTACGTGGTCTCGTGCTCGTACCGCACGGTCGTCTACAAGGGCCTGGCCGCCGCCGACCACTTCGGCGACTTCTACCCCGACCTCGGCGACGCCCGCTACGAGGCGCCCTTCGTCGTCTTCCACCAGCGCTTCTCGACCAACACCGCGCCGACGTGGGAGCGGGCCCAGCCCTTCCGCATGCTGTGCCACAACGGCGAGATCAACGCCATCGAGGGCAACGAGAACCGCATGCGGGCCCGGGCCGTGCTCGGCACCGAGGCGGTGGGCCTCGGCCCCGAGGAGCTGTTCCGCCCGGTGTGCTCCCCGGACGACTCCGACTCCGGCAAGCTCGACGCCGCCGTCGAGCTGCTCGTTCGGGGCGGCCGCGACATCCGCAACGCCCTGGCCATGCTCGTCCCCGAGGCGTGGGAGAACGCCAGGGACCTCGATCCCGAGGTGCGGGGCTTCTACCGCTGCCACTCGTCGCTGGTCGAGCCCTGGGACGGCCCCGCCGGCCTGGTCTTCACCGACGGCCTCGGCGTGGGCGCGTGCCTCGACCGCAACGGCCTGCGCCCCATGCGCTGGGCGGTCTGCGAGGACGGCCTCGTCGTCTGCTGCTCGGAGGCGGGCTGCGTCGACCTGCGGGGCCACGGGCAGGTGCAGCGGGGCCGGCTCGGCCCCGGCCAGATGCTCTTCGTCGACCCCTCCCGGGGCGTCCTGCACGACGCCGAGCTGAAGGAGCGCATCGCCGCCGGGCCCTTCGCCCGCTGGGCGGCGGACGGGCTGCGCCCCCTGAACCGGGGCGAGCCGGTGTGGCCGTCGGCCGACGACGAGACGCTCGAGCGCCGCCGGGCCATGGCCGGCTACACCAAGGAGGAGCTGGCCATGGTCCTGCACCCCATGGCCGAGGACGCCCACGAGCCCACCTTCTCCATGGGCGACGACTCCCCCCTGCCGTCGCTGGCGCGGCGCACGCGGCCGATCCACCACTTCCTGCGCCAGCGCTTCGCCCAGGTCACCAACCCGCCGATCGACCCCGTGCGCGAGCGCCGGGTCATGAGCCTGCGCACGCTGCTCGGGCCCCGGGCCTCCCTGCTGCTCGACACCGCCGAGGCGGCCCGGCTGCTCGTGCTGCGATCGTTCTTCCTGTTCCCCGACGGGGTCGACACGCTCTACGACGAGGACCGCTGCCCCTTCGCCACCATCCCCCTCGACGCCACCTTCCCGGTGGCCGAGGGTCCGGACGGGCTGCGGGCCGCGGTCGAGCGGATCTGCGACGAGGCCGAGGCGGCCGTGGCCGGCGGCGCCGGCATCGTCGTCGTCGAGGACTGCGACGCGTCGGCCGAGCGGGTGCCGGTGCCGTCGCTGCTGGCCTGTGGCGCCGTGCACCACCGCCTGGTGTCGAGCGGCCTGCGGTCGCGCTGTGGCGTGGTGGTGGTCACGGACACCGCCCGCGACACCCACGAGGTGGCCGCCCTCCTCGGCTACGGGGCCGACGCCATCTGCCCCCGGCTGGCCCTCGAGACGGTGGCGGCCGACGCCGACGCCGACGAGAACGGCGACGCCACCGGGCCCGAGGCGCAGGACCGCTTCCAGGCCGCCATCGAGGAGGGCGTCCTCAAGATCCTCTCGAAGATGGGCATCTCCACCGTCGACTCGTACCGGGGGGCCCAGATCTTCGAGGTCGTCGGGCTCGGCCCCGAGGTCGTCGACGTCTGCTTCGCCGGGACGACCACGGTGGTGGGCGGCATCGGCTGGTCGGACCTCGGGGCCGACGCGCTCGACCCGCCACCGGCAGGCGTGGCCCGACGACGGGAAGCTCGACCTGGAGTCGCCCGGCTTCTTCCGGGTGCGCAAGGGCGGTGAGTACCACGGCAAGTCGAAGGAGGTGGTCGACGCGCTGGGCGACCTCGCCCTGGCCCGGGCCACCGAGGACATGGCCGCCGCCCACCTGCTGCAGCGGGCCATCCGGGGCGACGGGAGCTACGACCTCTACGAGTCGTTCGCCTCGCTGGTGAACGACCGGCCCGCCACCGAGCTCAACGACCTGCTCGAGCTGGTGCCCTGCCGAGCGGCCCGGTGCCGCTCGACGAGGTCGAGCCGGCCGACGAGATCGCCAAGCGCTTCTCGACCGGCGCCATGTCGCACGGGTCGCTCTCCAAGGAGGCCCACGAGACGCTGGCCGAGGCCATGAACCTCCTCGGGGCCCGGTCGAACTGCGGCGAGGGCGGCGAGGACCCGGCCCGGTTCCGCACCCGCGGCCTCGACCAGGGCGACAAGAACTCGAAGATCAAGCAGATCGCCTCGGGGCGCTTCGGCGTCACCCCCGAGTACGCGGCCCACGCCGACGAGCTCCAGATCAAGATCGCCCAGGGCTCGAAGCCGGGCGAGGGCGGGCAGCTGCCCGGCCACAAGGTGTCGGACGAGATCGCCCGCCTGCGCCACACCCAGCCCGGCGTCACGCTGATCTCGCCGCCGCCCCACCACGACATCTACTCGATCGAGGACCTGGCCCAGCTCATCTTCGACCTGAAGCAGGTCAACGCCGCCGAGGTGTCGGTGAAGCTCGTGGCCGAGGACGGCGTGGGCACGGTGGCCGCCGGGGTGGTCAAGGCGCTGGCCGACGTCGTCCACGTGAGCGGGGCCAACGGCGGGCACCGGGGCATCGCCGCTGTCGTCCATCAAGCACGCCGGCATGCCGTGGGAGCTGGGGCTGGCCGACACCCAGGCCGCGCTGGTCGAGAACGACCTGCGGGGCCGGGTGCGGGTGCGGGTCGACGGCGGCTTCATGACCGGGCGCCACGTGGTGGTGGCCGCGCTGCTCGGCGCCGACGAGTTCTCCTTCGGGACGGCGGCCATGATCGCCGAGGGCTGCATCATGCTGCGGGCCTGCCACCGCGACACCTGCAAGCCGGGCATCGCCACGCAGCGGCCCAACCTGCGGGCCAACTTCACCGGGACGCCGGAGGGCGTGGCCGCCTACATGCTGTTCGTGGCCGACGAGGCCCGGCGGCTGCTGGCCTCGCTCGGGTTCCGCTCGGTGGACGAGGCGGTGGGCCGGGTCGAGTGCCTGCGCCAGCGGCCGGACGGGCGACGCCCGGGTCGACTCGGTCGACCTGTCGCCGCTGCTGGAGCCGCCGTCGGACGAGCGCGGCGACGCGGCACTTCGTCGAGACCCACCCCATCCAGCGGGCCCGGTCGGACCTCGGCGACCGGCTGCTGGCCGACGCCTACCGGCCGGTGTGGGACGGCGACCACCATCGAGCTGTCCTACGACATCGGCAACGGCGACCGGGCCATCGGGGCCGCGCTCGGCGGGGCCCTGGCCCTCGAGTTCGGCGACGCCCCGCCGCCGGGTTCGGCCCACGTGCGCTTCACCGGCTCGGCGGGGCAGAGCTTCGGGGCCTTCCTCACCGCGGGGGTCACGCTCGACCTGTGCGGCGAGGCCAACGACTACGTGGGCAAGTCGATGGGCGGCGGGCGGATCGTCATCACGCCCCCGCCGAACGACGCCGGCGACGCCGGTGCTGGCCGGCAACACGTGCCTGTACGGCGCCACGGGCGGCGAGGTGTTCGTGGCCGGGTCGGTGGGCGAGCGCTTCGCCGTGCGCAACTCGGGAGCGGTGGCCGTGGTCGAGGGGGCGGGCGACCACTGCTGCGAGTACATGACCGGCGGCACCGTGGTCGTGCTCGGGCCCGTGGGCCACAACCTCGGGGCGGGCATGACCGGCGGCCAGGCCTTCGTCTGGGACCCGCGCTCGGACCTGCTCCCCCGGCTCAACACCGCCCTGGTCGAGGCCGAGCGGCCCCTCCCCGAGGACCTCGAGGAGCTGCGCTGGCTGGTCGAGCGCCACGCCGAGCTCACCGGCTCGGCCCGCGCCGTCGAGCTGCTGAAGGACTGGGAGCGGGCGGCCGAGTCCATCTGGCACGTCGTCCCCCTCGACCGCGTGCGCCGCATCGAGCAGTCCGCCGGCAGCCGGGTCACCTCGGCCCTCTGAGGCCGACCTCCGGTCCCCACCAGCCCCATTCGGAGGATCCACCACCGCTGCGGTAGCGGATCCTCCGGAATCAGGCGGTGCGCCGCTGGCGGAGGGCACGCGTGACGCTCCTCACGATGTCGACTGGCGTGGAACGGGACGTGAAGTGCAGGACCAGCCATCCGGCCAGGCGCAGGTCGTTGTCCCGGGCCCGGTCGTCGTCGAACGTCGATCGCAGCAGCCCGTGCTCGGCGAAGCCGTCGAACTCGATGCCCACCCGGTCGGCGGGGTAGGCCAGGTCGAGGTAGCGGCGGCGGCCGCCCACGTCGACGGGGTGCTGGTGCACGGGCGTCGGCAACCCCGCCTCGCAGAGCACCCGGCGCAACCACCGCTCCCAGTCGTTGGCCACGGGTCGATGGCCGGGGAGCCGGTCGGCCAGCAGCTCGCGCAGGCCCATGACCCGCCGGCGGCCACGCGGGTCGAGGCGGTCGAGGCAACCAGCGAGCTCGTCGAGGCGGAGGACCCCCCGCCGCAGGGCGTCGTCCACGAGGGCGGGGAGGCGCTCACCCGGCAGCGCCGGTGCGCAGTCCACCAGGGTGCGGGCGACCGTGGTCACCGGGATGCGGCGGTGCACGGTCACGTCGTCCGCCACGTACGGGTCGGCCCGGTGGTGGACCACCCCCTCGAGCGCCACGCGCCGCGTGCCGGGCGTGCGCACGTGGAGGTGGCCGTCCTGCGGCACCGGCAGCCCCCACAGGCGCGCCGCCGTGCGGTGTGACGCCGCACACGGCGGACGGACCGCCAGGACGACGGCCAGCACGGCCTGCTCCCACGACGGCGGCACCCACCCACCGGCGTAGACCCCCCGCCGCACCAGCTGCCACCGCCCCCGCTCGAGCCGCCGCACGAGCTGACGGGACGACATGCCGAGGGCCAGCGCCTGCTCGCGGGTCACCAAGCCGTGCTGGCGCCGGGCCAGACCTGCCACCTCGCGCTCCGGATCCATGGCCCGAGAGCATGCCGACGGGGTGTGACAGTCTCGGCATTTCGGAGGATTCGCTACCGCAGGGGTAGCGGATCCTCCGAAATGAGGCTGGAGTTGCGGGTGTGGCGAGCAGGTCCTCCACGGGGAACGCTGGTGACGGTGGCCGTCGGCGCCTACCGTCGCGGGCGGTGACCGCATGAGCTCGAGCTACCCGCCGCCGCCCCCGGGCGGTCCCGACCCCTACGGCCAGCAGCCGCAGCAGCCGCAACAGCCCTACGGCGCGCCCCCGCCCCCGCCACCGCCGGCCTACGGGTACGGGCAGCAGCCCTACGGCTACGGCGGCTACCCGCAACAGGAGACCGAGTCCTCGGCGGTGGTGGCCCTCGTCCTGGCCATCGCCTCGTTCGTGGTCTGCCCCGTGATCCCCGCCATCGTGGCGCTGGTGCTGGCCAACAACGCCGACACCGCCATCCAGGCCTCGGGCGGCCGGAAGACGGGCGAGGGCCTGACCAAGGCGGCCCGGATCATCTCGTGGATCAACATCGGGATCACCGTGGGCGGGCTCCTGCTCGTGATCCTCATCTCCGTCATCGCGGCGGCGAGCAGCTCGTGAACGTCGCCGTCGCCTACCGGCCCACCTCCGCCCCCGAGCGGATGGCCCTGGCGGCGGCCGCCCTCGTACCGGCGGCGATCGCCTACCCGGCGGTGCACGCCGCCACCGGCTTCGCCCCCGTCTGCCCGCTGCGGGCGGTCACCGGCGTCCCGTGCCCGTTCTGCGGCGGGACCACCTCGGCCACCGCCCTCGCCGACGGCCGCCTGGCCGACGCCCTGGCCGCCAACCCCTTCGTGCCCGTCCTGACCGTGGCCCTGGCCGGCGTGCTCCTGCTCGTCGTCGCCCGCGCCCTCGGCCGGGCGGCGCCGCCCCGATCGTGGTCCTGGGACCGGCAGCGCGTCGTCGCGCTGGTCGCCGGGGCCCTCGTGGCTGCCAGCTGGGTCTTCCAGCTCGTGCGCTACGACTGGCTGTGAACGACAACGACCCGACATCCGGCTGGGACCCGAACCCCGGCCCTCCGCCGCCAGGCGAGCCGCTGCCGCCGCCCCCGCCCGGGGACGCACCGCCGCCACCGCCTCCCCCACCGGCCGGGGGTGCTCCGCCGCCGCCCGGGTGGGGGGCACCGCCCCCGCCAGGCGCGGCGCCGGCCGCGCCGGCACCCCCGCAGGTGGCGTACCACTGCCGCAACTGCGCCACCGAGCTGGCCCCCTACGCCGCCGCCTGCGCCACCTGCGGCGCGCCCGTGGGGGCGGGCACCAACTACTGCCCGGTGTGCGTGGCGCAGACCCATCCCCAGGCGGTGGTGTGCACCAACTGCGGGTCGAGCCTGCGGCCGCCCGACGCCAAGTCGAAGCTGGTGGCCGGCCTGCTCGGCATCTTCCTCGGCGGCTTCGGCGTGCACCGCTTCTACCTGGGCTACACCCAGATCGGCGTCATCCAGATCCTGGTGACGGTCGTGACGTGCGGCCTCGGCAGCCTCTGGGGCCTGGTCGAGGGGATCCTCATCCTCACCGGCAGCGGCATCAAGGAGGACGCGCAGGGCCGCCCCCTGGTCGACCAGTAGGGAGGCCCGCCCGCTGACGTTGCACATGTCCGGTTCGTCCTCCCGGGCCTCACCCGGGTGGCGGCGCGGAGCTGGGGCACGAGCCCCAGACGGGGACGACGCAGCGGGTCAGACCCCGAGGCCGGCGGCGATCAGCGCACCGAGGAGGAGCCCTACGGGCGCAATCCCGACGACCCTCGGTCCCTCCTGCGGCTACTCGACGAGCCGCAGCCCGGTGGGCGCCATCGAGGTCTCGGCCCCCGGCAGGTCCACCACGAACTCGGTGCGCCCGGCCGGGAACACCGACTCGCTGAGGAGCACGGGCTCGCCGCCGGCCGCCCACGTGATCCGCCAGCACCGCAGCAGGGGCGAGCCGGCGGGCACGCCGAGCAGGTCGGCGTCGGCGTCGGCCGCGGCCACCGCGCCGATCGACTGCCGGGCGCCGGCCAGCGCGACCGGCAGCAGGTCGTGGAACGACGCCGCCTCGACGTCGTCGCGCGACAGCGATGACGCGTAGCGCTCCGGGCACCAGACGGTGACGCGGGCGAACGGCTCGCCGTCGGCCAGGTTCAGCCGCCGCACCTCGAGCACCGTCCCCCCGCCCAGGGCATCGGCCACCGCGGGCGGCGCCGTGCGGAGGTAGGCGAACCCGAGGATCCGGCGCTCGGCCGTGCGGCCCGAGGCGGCCAGCTGCGCCTCCACCGTGGTGAGCCGGCCCAGCGCCTGGCGGACCAGGGCGGGGTCGACCGACCAGCCCATGCCCTGGCGGGAGGCCACCAGCCCCTCGTCCCGCAGCGCGTCGAGCGCCCTGCGGACGGTCACCCGGCTGGCCTCGTACGCTCCGGACAGGCTCGCCTCGCTCGGGAGGAGGCGGTCGTCGAACTCACCGGCGGCGATGCGTCGGCGGAGGTCGGCGGCGATCTCCCGGTAGCGCACGGGCCTCACTTGTCTTATACTTGTCTACATCAGTCGCCGAGGGCAAGGGGGACGCCAGATGGCTGTCAGCGCCGAGACGCCGATCGAGCTCGTCGAGCAGGTCTACGGCCAGCTGGCCGAGCGGGTGGCCGCCTTCCGGTCCACCGCTCGGGCGACCGCTGACCCTGGCCGAGAAGATCCTGGCCAACCACCTCACCACCCCGTCGGCGGAGGACCCCGTCCGGGGCCGCACCTACGTCGACTTCTCCCCCGACCGGGTGGCCATGCAGGACGCCACCGCCCAGATGGCGCTGCTCCAGTTCATGACCGCCGGCCTGCCCCAGGTGGCGGTCCCCACCACGGTCCACTGCGACCACCTGATCCAGGCCAAGACCGGCGCCGGCCCCGACCTCGCCTTCGCCCTGGACGTCAACTCCGAGGTCTACGAGTTCCTCCGCACCGTCGCCGCCCGCTACGGCATCGGCTTCTGGCGGCCGGGCAGCGGGATCATCCACCAGGTCGTGCTCGAGCACTACGCCTTCCCGGGCGGGATGATGATCGGCACCGACAGCCACACCCCGAACGCCGGCGGGCTCGGCATGGTGGCCATCGGCGTGGGCGGGGCCGACGCCGTCGACGTCATGACCGGCTTCCCGTTCAACGTGCGCTGGCCCAAGGTCATCGGCGTCCACCTGACCGGGCGACCTGAGCGGGTGGAGCGCCCCGAAGGACGTCATCCTCAAGGTGGCCGACATCCTCACCGTGGCCGGGCGGCACCGGCGCCATCGTCGAGTACTTCGGCCCGGGCGCCGAGTCGATCAGCGCCACCGGCAAGGCCACCATCTGCAACATGGGCGCCGAGATCGGCGCGACCACCTCGCTCTTCCCCTACGACGCCGCCGCCGCCCGCTACCTCAAGGCGACCGGCCGGGAGGCCATCGGCGACGCCGCCGACCGGGTGGCCTCGCGACCTGCGGGCCGACGACGACGTGCTGGCCGACCCCGAGCGCGTCTTCGACCGGGTGATCGAGCTCGACCTCTCGACGCTGGAGCCCCACGTCAACGGCCCCCACACGCCCGACCTGGCCCACCCCGTGAGCCGCCTCGGCGACGACGCCAAGGAGGCGGGCTGGCCGCTGCGCATCTCCAGCGCCCTGGTCGGCAGCGTGCACCAACAGCTCCTACGAGGACATCACCCGGGCCGCCAGCCTGGCCCGCCAGGCCTCGGCCAAGGGCCTGCGGGCCAAGACGCCCGCTGCTGGTCACCCCCGGCTCCGAGCAGGTGCGGGCCACGATCGAGCGCGACGGGCTGCTGGCCGACCTCGAGGCCATCGGCGCCATCGGTCCTCGCCAACGCCTGCGGGCCGTGCATCGGCCAGTGGGACCGCACGGACATCGAGCCGGGCGAGGTCAACGTCATCATCAACTCGTACAACCGGAACTTCCCGAAGCGGAACGACGGCAACGCCAACACGCTCGCCTTCGTCACCTCACCCGAGACGGTGGTGGCCTACGCCCTGGCCGGCACCCTCGACTTCGACCCGCTGACCGACGAGCATCGACGGCGTCCGCCTCGACCCGCCCGTGGGCGAGGAGCTGCCGAGCCGGGGCTTCGACGCCGGCGAGTCCGGCTTCCAGGCCCCGCCCGAGGACGGCAGCGACGTGGAGGTGGAGGTCGACCCGGCCAGCGAGCGCCTCCAGCTGCTCGAGCCGTTCCCGGCGTGGGACGGGAAGGACCTCGTCGACCTGCCGGTGCTGCTCAAGGCCACGGGCAAGTGCACCACCGACCACATCTCCGCCGCCGGTCCGTGGCTGCGCTTCCGCGGCCACCTTGAGAACATCAGCGGCAACCTCTTCCTCGGGGCCAACAACGCCTTCACCGACGAGCCGGGCACGGGCAAGGACGTCCTCGACGGCACGGTGAAGCCCCTCCCCGAGGTGGCCAAGCACTACGGCGAGTCGGGCAGTGCGCTGGGTGGCGGTGGGCGACGAGAACTACGGCGAGGGCTCGTCCCGCGAGCACGCCGCCATGGAGCCCCGCTTCCGGGGCGGCGGCGGCCATCTTCGCCCGCTCGTTCGCCCGCATCCACGAGACCAACCTGAAGAAGCAGGGCGTGCTCGCACTCACCTTCGCCGACCCGGCGACGTGGGAGGCCATCGACGCCGACGACACCGATCTCGGTGCTCGGCCTCGCCGACCTGGCGCCGGACGTGCCGGTGCGCTGCCGCATCACGAAGCCCGACGGCGCCACCGTCGACTTCGAGGCCACCCAGACGCTCTCCCCCGAGCAGATCGAGTGGTTCCGGGCCGGCAGCGCCCTGAACATCATCCGGGCCCGCACCGGCTCCTGACCCCGTTCTGGCCTGCAGAACCCACCGGAACGTGGCGGGTTCTGCAGGCCAGTTCGGCTCTACGCTGGTCGACGTGTAGCTGCGCCCCCGTCCCGGTCCCGTTTCTGCTCCGACCCCCGGGGGTTCCCGTCGTGCCGTTCTCGCTCACCGCCTCCGGGCTCACGCTGTGGCGTGGGCCCGCCCTCGTCCTCGACGACGTCCGCCTGACCGTCGGCCCCCGCACCCGCCTCGGCGTGGTGGGGCCGAACGGGGTGGGCAAGTCCACGCTGCTCCGCGCCCTCGCCGGTCTCGAGGCGGTCGACGCCGGCCGGGTGGTGGCCGCCCCGCCCACCCTGACCGTCGGCTACCTCCCCCAGGAGCCCGACCTCCTCCCGGCCGAGACGCTCCTCGGGTTCCTGGCCCGGCGCACGGGCGTGGGCCCGGCCGAGGCGGCGATGGAGGCGGGCGCCACCGCGCTCGGCGCGGGCGAGGCAGGCGCCGACGAGGCCTACGGCACCGCCCTCGACCGCTGGCTCGCGCTGGGTGGCCCCGACCTCGAGGCCCGGGCGGCGACGGTGGCGGCCGACCTGGGGCTCCCCGCCGACCGCCTCGACCTCCCGTCTTCCGCCCTCTCCGGCGGCCAGGCGGCGCGCGCGTCGCTGGCCGCCGTGCTCCTGTCCCGCTTCGACGTCCTGCTGCTCGACGAGCCGACCAACGACCTCGACTTCGCCGGCCTCGAGCGCCTCGAGCGGTTCTGCACCGAGGCCCCCGGTGCGCTGGTGGTGGTGTCGCACGACCGTGCCTTCCTCGAGCGGACCGTCGACCGCGTCCTCGAGCTCGACGAGGCCACCCACCGGGCCACCGAGTACGGCGGCGGGTGGCTCGGCTACCTGGAGGCCCGGGCCACCGCCCGCCGCCACGCCGAGGAGGCCTTCGCCGGCTACGTGTCCGAGCGCGACCGGCTCCAGGGCCGGGCCCGGGAGCAGCGCGCGTGGGCCACCGTGGGGGCCCGCACGGCCAAGAAGAAGGCGCCCGACAACGACAAGGCGCAGCGGGACTGGCGGGTCAACCGCACCGAGAAGCAGGCGGCCAAGGTGCGCATCACCGAGAAGGCGCTCGAGCGCCTCGACGTGGTGGACAAGCCGTGGGAGGGCTGGGAGCTCCAGCTGACCATCGCCACCGCTCCCCGCAGCGGCGACGTGGTGGCCCGCCTGTCGGGGGCCGTGGTCGAGCGGGGCTCCTTCCGCCTCGGGCCGCTCGACGTGGAGATCGGGTGGGCCGAGCGGGTGGCCATCCTCGGGCCGAACGGCAGCGGGAAGACGACCCTGCTGCGGGCCCTCCTCGGCGACCTCCCGCTGGCCGCCGGCGAGCACTGGCTCGGGCCCGGCGTGGTGGTGGGCGAGCTCGACCAGACCCGGCGCACCTTCGAGTCCGACCGGCCGCTGCTCGACGCCTTCGGCGCCGCCAGTGGGCTGCGGCCCCAGGAGGTCCGGTCGCTGCTGGCCAAGTTCGGCCTCGGCACCGACCACGTGGCCCGGCCTGCATCCTCCCTGTCGCCCGGCGAGCGCACCCGGGCGGTGCTCGGCCTGCTCATGGCCCGGGGGGTCAACTGCCTCGTCCTCGACGAGCCCACCAACCACCTCGACCTGCCCGCCATCGAGCAGCTCGAGTCCGCCCTCGAGGGCTACGACGGGACGCTGCTCCTCGTCACCCACGACCGCCAGCTGCTCGACACGGTCCGCCTCGACCGCACCATCGAGCTGCCGGCCGCGGGTTGACCCCTCCCCCGCCGCTGCCAGACTGTCGGGCGACTTTCGAACGAGGGGAGCCGGCAGTGAGCATCGACGCGGGGTGGTTGCCCGATCCGACCGGTGCGCACCAGGTGCGCTACTGGGACGGTGCGGCCTGGACCGAGCACGTGTCCGACGGCGGGACGACCGCCGCCGACCCGCTGCCGGCCGACGCACCGCCCCCGCCTCCCCCCGTGGCGGCCCCCGCTCCGCCCCCGCCGCCCCCGGCGGCCGAGACCCCCGTGGCCCCGGCCGGCAAGGGCGGGTGGAAGGACAAGCTGAAGAACGCCGCCCAGCAGGCCGCCACCCAGGGCAAGCAGATGGCCGAGCAGGCCAAGTCGACGGTCGCCGAGCAGCAGGGCAAGCGCACGGAGCAATGGGCCAACGACCCCAACACGGTGTGGTTCGGCGCCAGCCAGAACCTCGGCGGGGTGTCGAAGGCGACCTACCGGATCACGAAGGACCGGGTGTGGATCGAGTCGGGCCTCCTCGGCACCAAGTCGGAGTCGGTGCCCCTCTGGTCGGTCAAGGACGTCGACGTGCGCCAGAACCTCATGCAGCGGGGCAAGGACGTCGGCGACGTGGTGCTCGTCCTGGAGGACGCCTCGTACGGGGTGGACACCGGCAACACCCTGAGCTTCTCGGGCATGAGCGAGCCCGGGGCCACCACGACGGGCCAGGTGCTGCTCGACAACATCGAGGGCCCGTACCAGGTGCGGGACCTCCTGTTCCCGCTCATCAGCGAGGCCCGGCAGAAGAAGCTGATGGAGCGCCAGTCGCAGTACATCCACGTGAACCCCGGCATGCAGGCCGCGGTCGGGATGCCCGCCGCTCCCCCGCCGGCGCCGGCCGCTCCGGCGGCCCCGGCCGGGCCCCCCGTGGACCTGGCCGACCAGCTCCGCAAGCTGGCCTCGCTGCGGGACGAGGGGATCCTGTCCGAGGAGGAGTTCGCCGCCCAGAAGGCCAAGCTGCTCGGCACCTAGCGGACCGGGGGCGATGAGTCCGGTCCCCCGGCCTCGTCTCCCCTGCATGGCATCGAACGAACCGGTTCCCGAGCTCGACGCCCGCTACGGCGAGGAGGGCGTCTCCGCCGTCCCCTGGTCGGAGGTCGAGCGGGTCCTGGCCACGGCCGAGCTTTCGTGGCTGTCGACCGTCCGCCCGGACGGCCAGCCCCACGTCACCCCGCTGATCACGGCGTGGACCGACGGCGCCCCCTGGATCACCACGGGCGCCTCCGAGCGCAAGGCGCGCAACCTGGCCGCCAACCCCCGCTGCACCCTCACCACCGGCCGCAACGACCTGCACGGCGGGCTCGACGTCGTGGTCGAGGGCACCGCCGAGCGGGTGACCGACGACGGGCAGCTCCGGCGGGTGGCGGCCGCCTTCGAGGACAAGTACGGCGCCGAGTGGCACTTCGACGTCGGCGACGGCGTGTTCCACCACGGCCCCGGCGAGGCCCTCGTCTTCCGGGTGGCGCCGACCACGGCGTACGCCTTCGGCAAGGCCCCGTACAGCCACACCCGCTACTCGTTCGGGTAGCGACCCCTCCGGCTTCTCTGCGCAGTTGGGTCCACCCCCTGAGCCCTTCTGCGCACAGAGTGGATGTGGGGTTCAGTCCCTCCCGGGGCGGCGGGCCAGCTCGGCCTCGTCGTTCGGGTCGCCCTTGTAGCCGGCGGGCAGGGCGGCGGCCAGCTCCTCGGGGGTCGGCTCGTGGGCCACCTGGGCCTCGGCCGGCAGCAGCGCGGTGATGGCGCCCATGATCGCCTCGGTGTCGGCGTCCATGTCCTCGCCGGCCAGGGTGAAGGGCCGGCCGACCCGCACCCGCACGGTGGGCGGTGAGGTCACGTTGAGCACGTTCGGCAGGCGGGCGCTGCGGGGCCACACCTTCTCGGTGCCCCAGATGCCGAGGGGCACGATCGGGGCCCCCGTCCGCTCCGCCAGCTTGGCCGCCCCCCAGCGGCCCTTCAGCACCGGGTCGAAGAAGGCTCGCCCCCGGGGGATGGTGCCCTGGGGCATGAGGGCCACGAGCTCGCCCGCCTGGAGGGCGCGCGCCGCCTCGTCGAGCGGTCCCGCCGAGCCGGTGCCCCGGTCGACCCGGATGCCGCCCATGGCCTTGGCCAGGGGGCCGACGACGGGGGCGTCGAAGACCTCCTTCTTGCCGAGGAAGCGCAGCGGCCGACCCGAGCGGCTCACCGTGACGGACACGGCGGCGGTGTCGAAGTAGCTCCGGTGGTTGGCCACCACGATGGCCGGACCCTCGCGGGGATGTTGTCCGTGCCCTCGATGTCGAAGTGGGCGTACGGGAACGACGTCGGCCGCAGGAAGGGCATCAGGAGCCGGAAGGGCTCGAGCCCGGCCATCTTGGGCACGCCCGGGGGCACGTCGAGGTGGACGACGGGCCACCGGCGCACCATGGCGAACACCCGCAGGCGGGGGTCGGGGTTGATCGCCGTCGGGTGGGCCACCGCCGACAGCAGGGGGACGTCGTAGATGCTGTCCGAGTAGGCCCAGCTGGCCTTGACGTCGACGTCGTGCTCGGCCGCCCACGCCCGCACCGCCCGCAGCTTCCCCGGGCCCCACACGAAGTCGCCCACGAGGTTGCCCGTGTAGAGGCCCTCCGGCGGAGCGGTCGTACTCGGTGGCGATGACGTCGTCGAGGCCGAGCTCGTCGGCGAACGGCTTCACCATGTCGAACGGCGTGGTGGTGGCCAGGACGACGGGGCGGCCGGCGGCCCGGTGCTCGTCCATGAGCTGGCGGGCGTAGGGCTGGATCCGCCCGGTCAGGACCTTGGCCGCCTCGGTGGCGGCCTCGACCACGGCGTCCGACGACCAGCCGGCGGCGAAGGTGGCCGCCCGCCGGGCCAGGGCCATGCCCGGCAGGGTCTCGCCCACCACGTCGTAGAACTTGTAGAAGAGGCTCTCGCCCGGGATGCTCCGGTCGGGCACGACCCCGGCCTCGCGCAGCGCCGCGGTCAGGATGGGACCGCTGGCGCCCCGCAGCAGCGTGCGGTCGAGGTCGAAGAAGGCCGCCTCACGTCCCATGTCGAGACGGTACTCCTGTGGTGGAAAACGGCGAGAGGCCGACCCGGGGGGGCAGGTCGGCCCCTCGGTGGTGCTGACGACGGAAGGGCCGGGGGGGAGGCCGTTCCGTCGTCGAGGACCAGTGTGCCCCGAGCGCCACCATCTGTCCAACAGCTTTGCCTGATACCTGGCATCATTGACGGCGATGGATCTCCGCCAGCTCGCCTCCCTCGTCGCCGTGGCCGAGACGGGCACCTTCTCGGCCGCGGCCGACCAGGCTGCACACCGTCCAGTCCAACGTCTCCACCCACGTGGCCCGGCTCGAGAAGGAGCTCGGGGTGACGCTCGTCGACCGGGCCGCCGGCCGCCTCACCGGCGAGGGCGAGGTGGTGGTGGCCCGGGCCCGCCGGGTGCAGACCGAGCTGGAGGCCCTCACCGCGGACGTCGCCTCGTTGCGCGACGAGGTGGCCGGCCAGGTGAGCCTCGGCATCATCGGCACCACCGCCCGCTGGCTCATGCCCCCCCTGCTCACCGCCATGGCCGAGCGCCACCCCAAGGTGCGCATCACCACCCTGGAGGCCAACACCACCGCCCTGCTCCCCCCGCTCGTGGCCGGCAGCCTCGACATCGGCGTGGTCAACCTCCCGGCCATCGACCCGGACGTGGTGGTCGAGCCGGCTCTTCGAGGAGGAGCTCATCCTCGTGGCGCCGTCCGACCACCCCCTGGCCGCCGGCGGGCCGGTGGGCATCCGCCAGCTCGCCGAGCACGAGCTGCTGCTGACGCCGCCGGGCACGTCGATCCGCGTCGTCCTCGACGAGGCGGCCGAGGCCGAGGGCGTGCGCCTGCAGGCCAAGGCGGAGCTCGACGGCCTGCGCCTGATCGCCTCCCTGTGCTTCGAGGGCTTCGGTGCCGGCGTGCTGCCGGCCACCGCCATCCCCCGGTGGCTGACGACCGGCGACTGGACGGTGGTCCCCCTCCCCGACCTCCCCCGCCGCTGCGTGGCCCTGGCCTGCCGGAAGCGGGCACTGGCCTCGGCTCCCTCCCGGGCGGTGCAAGAGGTCATCCGCGACGGTGGTCGCCGATCAGGCGGCGGCGCATCCGGGGGTGCGTCCCACGGGGTAGAACATCGCCACCCCAGGCGTGAGGAGGACGGCGATGCCCGACACCATCACGATCACCGACGACCGCACCGGTCAGCTCGGTGACCGTCCCCATCGACCGGGGCACGTTCCCGTCCTCGGCGCTGCGGGAGCTCGATCCTTCGCTGTTCCTGTACGACCCCGCCTTCATGTCGACGGCCAGCTGCGCCAGCGCCATCACCCTCGTCGACGGGGACAACGGCATCCTGCGGTACCGCGGCTACCCGATCGATCAGCTGGCCGAGTCCTCGACCTTCCTCGAGGTCGCCTACCTGCTCATCCACGGCGAGCTCCCGACGCAGGAGCAGTACGACACGTGGGTGCACGACGTCACCGTGCACACGTACGTGCACGAGAAGATCAAGCAGTTCATCAACGGCTTCCACTACGACGCCCACCCGATGGGCGTGCTGGTGGGCACCGTCGGGGCGCTGTCGACCTTCTACCCGGAGGCCAAGGAGATCTTCGACGGCGACTGCCGCATGAAGCAGGTCGTGCGCCTCATCGCCAAGATGCCGACGCTGGCCGCCTTCGCCCACCGCTACTCGCGTCGGGCAGCCCTTCGTCTATCCGAACAACGACCTCGACTACACGACGAACTTCCTCTCGATGATGTACCAGGTCGTCGCCCCCCAGTACGCCGAGAACCCGGTGCTGGCCCGGGCCCTCGACATCCTGTTCATCCTCCACGCCGACCACGAGCAGAACTGCTCCACCACGGCCATGCGCACCATCGGCTCGTCGCAGGCCGACCCCTACTCGGCCACCGCCGGCGCCGCCGCCGCGCTGTACGGCCCGCTCCACGGCGGCGCCAACGAGGCCGTGATCCGGATGCTCGAGCGCATCGGCTCGCGGGACCAGGTACCGGCCTTCGTGGAGTCGGTGAAGCAGGGCGAGGGCCGGCTCATGGGCTTCGGCCACCGCGTCTACAAGAGCTACGACCCCCGGGCCCGCATCGTGAAGAACACCGCCGAGCGAGGTGTTCGAGATCACCGGGTCCAACCCGCTGCTCGACATCGCCCTCGAGCTCGAGTAGGTGGCGCTGTCCGACGACTACTTCGTCGAGCGCAAGCTGTACCCGAACGTCGACTTCTACTCAGGACTGATCTACCAGGCCATGGGCTTCCCCATGGAGATGTTCACCGTGCTCTTCGCCATCCCCCGCACCGCCGGGTGGCTGGCCCACTGGCTGGAGCTGCTGGTCGACAAGGAGCAGAAGATCGCCCGGCCCCGGCAGAAGTACATCGGTCCCGACGAGCGGGAGTACGTCGAGCTCCCGAAGCGGGAGACGAGCTAGAGGACCGACGTGTTCGTCTGACCGCCGCCGCAGCCGGGGGCGGGCGCCTCGGCCGGGGCCGGGGCGGGCGGCGCCTCGTCGTCGTCGGAGGCCCACGCCACCCCGACGCCGAACCCGCCGAGGGCGGCGGCGATCGCGAGGGCGGCCACGGCGACGCGGCGGGGGGTGCGGGACGGGACCGCCGGCGCCGGGTCGGGCTCGGGCGCCTCGGCCAGGAGCGGCTCGGGCAGCGGCATGACCGAACGCTACTGCCCGACGTCGAGCAGCATCTTGCCCACGGTGGCGTTGGCCTCCATGCCGGCGGTGGGCCTCGGCCGACCTCGGCCAGCGGCAAGCGGGCGTCGATCACGGGCCGGAGCACGCCGGTGTCGAACAGGGGCAGGACCTCGCGGTCGAAGCGCTGGGTGAGGGCGATCTTCTCCTCGATCGGGCGGGCCCGCAGCACGGTGCCGACGAGCGTGGCCCGCTTGGGCAGCAGGGCGCCGAGCGGGAACGTGGCCATCCGCGCCGCCCATGACCCCGACCTGGACGATGCGTCCCCCCGACCCGGAGCGCGTCGACGTTGCGGGCCAGGTAGTCGCCGCCCACCACGTCGAGCACGACGTCGACGCCCGACCCCCCCGGTGGCCTCCTTGGCCACGGCGGCGAAGTCCTCGCTGCGGTAGTCGACGGCCCGCTCGGCGCCGAGCGCCTCGCAGGCGGCCCGCTTGCCGGCCGAGCAGGTGACGAGCACCCGGGCCCGCAGGGCGACGGCGACCTGGATGGCGGCCGTGCCCACCCCCGAGGCGCCGGCGTGGACCAGGGCCACCCGCCCGGCGGTGAGCCCGCCCTGGACGACGAGGGCGTCCCACGCCGTGATGAAGACCTCGGGGATGGCGGCGGCGTCGGCCAGGCCCACGGCGGCGGGGACGGGCACGGCCTGGCGCTCGTGGGTCACGAGCCGCTCGGCGTAGGCCCCGCCGCCGACGATGCCCATGACCTCGTCGCCCACCGCCCACCGCGTCACCCGCTCGCCGCGCGGCCGCCACCCGGCCGGCGAACTCCATGCCGGGGATCTCGTCCGGGGCCGGCGGGCCGGGGTAGAGCCCGAGCCGCTGGAGGAGGTCGGCCCGGTTGAGGGCGGTGGCGACGACCTCGACGAGCACCTCCGTCGGGCCCGGGCTCGGGCTCGGGCGCCTCGCCCAGGGTGAGCACCTCGGGCCCGCCGTACTGCTCCAGGACGATGGCCTTCATGGCGCCCGACCCTAGGAGCCGCCGCCTCCCCGCCCGTTCTGGTCAGTTGTCCCTCCTATGGCGGGTGAAGTGACCAGAACGGGCGCCGCGGGCGGCGGGCCGGCGGCGTGCAGGCGGCTCCTAGGCTCGTCGGCCGTGGACTTCGCCTGGGCGCCCGAGCTGGAGGCGCTGCGCCGCGAGGCCGAGGAGGTGGCGGCCACGGGCGCCGCCGGCGCGACGTGCTCGAGGACAGCTGGATCAACGTCGAGCGACCGGGCCTTCTCGCAGGAGCTCGGCCAGCGGGGCTGGCTCGGCATGACGTGGCCGGTCGAGCACGGCGGGCCACGGGCGGACGCCGCTCGAGCGCTTCGTGTCTTCGAGGCGCATGATCGCCGCCGGCGCCCCCATCGCCGCCACCTGGTTCTGCGACCGCCAGATGGGGCCCGTCGCTGCTGGCCTTCGGCACCGAGGAGCAGCAGGCGCCGCTTCCTCCCCGACATGGTGGCGGCGACGGCGGCGTGGTGCATCGGCATGAGCGAGCCCGACTCGGGCTCCGACCTCGCCTCGCTGCGCACCCGGGCGGTGCCCGACGGCGACGACGTTCGTCGTCGCCGGCACCGAAGGTCTGGACGCTCGTTCGCCGCCATCGGCCGACTGGTGCTACCTGATCTGCCGGACCGACCCCGGCGGCAAGGCCCACGAGGGCCTGTCCGAGCTGATCGTCGACATGACGAGCCCGGGCATCACGGTGACGCCCATCGTCGACCTGACCGGCGACCGCCACTTCTCCGAGGTGGTGTTCGACGAGGTGCGGGTGCCCACGGACAACCTCGTGGGCGAGCTGAACGGGGCGTGGAAGCAGACCATGCGCCAGCTCGAGCACGAGCGCGGCGGCATCGACCGCCTGCTGAGCAACCGGGCGCTGTACCGGGACTCGCTCCCCCGGGCCGACCTCGCCGATCCGCTCGTGCGCCAGGAGGTGGCCGCCCTCGAGTCCTACTACCGGATCGGCCGCCACCTCGTGCTGCGCGAGGTGCTCGGCCAGGCCCCCAGGAGCTTCTCGGCCGCCACCAAGGCGGCGTGCACGAGCTTCGAGCAGCGGGTGGCCGAGTTCTGCTTCCGGGCCTGGGGCCCCGAGGCCATGCTCTGGAACCGGGTGTCAGCCGGGGCGTCTGCTACGCCCCCGCCTACACGATCCAGGGCGGCACGAACAACGTCCTGAAGAACATCATCGGCGAGCGGGTCCTGGGGTTACCGAGGACGTAGGGCCAGAGCTTGGGGTTGCCGAGGGGCTGAACCCGTTCCGGAGGTCGAGCGCGACCGGCGCCGGCTCCCAGTCCGGGCGCAGGGGCATGCCGCTCGCCCCCCCGGCGCCGGGGTGCACGGCGAGGACCTGGTGCACCGAGGTGCGGCCGGCCTCGAAGCCGAGGGCCGACCCCGCCATGTAGAGCAGCCACACCCGGGCCCGGTTGGCGCCCACCTCCCCGACCGCCTCGTCCCAGTGGGCGTCGAGGTTGGCCACCCAGCACCGGAGGGTGCGGGCGTAGTGCTCGCGGAGGCTCTCGACGTGGCGGGCCTCGAGCCCCTCGCCCTGGAGGGCGGAGACGGTGTCGCCCACCTCGAGCAGCTCGCCGTCGGGGAACACGTAGCGACCCACGAAGCTCGACGGCGGGAGGCGGGTCGACTTCGACGGTGGGCGGGTGATGGCGTGGTTCAGGAGCCGCCCGCCGGGGCGGAGCAGGCCCCTGAGGCGGGCGAAGTACTCCGCCGTGCGGGCCCGGCCCACGTGCTCGAACATGCCGATGGAGCTGACGGCGTCGAAGGGCCCGTCGACGACGTCCCGGTAGTCCTGCACCCGGATGTCGACGAGGTGCCCCACGCCCTCCTCGGCGGCCAGCTCCCGAGCCAGCGCCGCCTGGGGCGCCGACAGGGTGACGCCGACGGCGCGCACGCCGTGGCACCGGGCGGCGTGTCGGGCGAGGGATCCCCAGCCGCACCCGACGTCGAGCAGGCGCATCCCCGGCTCGAGGGCGAGCTTCCGGCACACGAGCTCGAGCTTCGTGGTCTGGGCCTCCTCGAGCGTGGCCCCCTGATCCGGGAACACGGCGCACGAGTAGGTCATGGAGGGCCCGAGCACCATCCGGTAGAAGCGGTTGGAGACGTCGTAGTGGTGGGTCACGGCCACGGCGTCCCGTCGGGGGGAGTGGAGCCGCCCCCGGACCTGCGCCTCCTCGGGCGGGGGTGGCAGCCGGCGCAGCCCGGCCGACGCCACCAGCCGGGCGGCCATGGCCCACTGCGCCGGGGACAGCTTCGGCGTCGGCATGCGGTCACGCAGGGCCAGGACGTCGAAGATGTCGCCGTCCAGCTCGAGGTCCCCGGCCACGTAGGCCCGGGACAGGCCCAGCTCGCCCGGAGCGGCCACCATGCGCCGCAGCGCGTCGGGCGAGCGGACGAGTATCCGGGTGCGGGCGCCCGGGGGCCCGAGGCGCGAGCCGTCGTAGGCCTCCACGGCGACGGGCAGGTCGTCACCGAGCATCGAGCGCACCACGTCGGCCACGGTCGGCCGCAGTCGGCCCACGGCCGCGGATCGTAGCGCCGGCCGGCACCGGGCGGCCGGGAGGACCACACTGAGGCCATGACGACCAGCGTCTCGGCCGAGGACATCCGCCTGGCCACCCCCGAGTTCTGGCTCCAGCCCGAGGACGAGCGGGAGGCGGCGTTCGCCACCCTCCGCCGCGACAAGCCGATCTCGTTCCACGACGAGCTCCCCTACGCCGAGGGCATGCCCCCCGGGCCGGGGTTCTGGGCCGTGACCCGCTACGAGGACGTGTGGACGGCGAGCCGCCACCCCGACGTCTTCGCCTCGGGCCGGGGCGTCAACATCGGGGACCTGCCCCAGGAGATCAGCGAGTTCTTCGGCTCGATGATCGCCATGGACGCCCCCCGCCACACCAAGCTGCGGGGCATCGTCAGCCGGGGGTTCACCCCGAAGGCGGTGGGTGCGGTGGAGGCCGCCGTGCGGGACAAGGCGAAGGAGATCGTCGACCGGGTGGGCCCGATGGGCGAGTGCGACTTCGTCCAGGAGATCGCCGCCGCCCTGCCGCTCGAGATCATCTGCGACATGATGGGCATCCCCGTCGAGGACCGGCACCGGGTGTTCGAGCTCACGAACATCATCCTCGGCATCGGCGACCCGGAGTACGGGGTGACGCTGGAGAGCCTCATCGCCGCAGGGGGCGAGCTGTACCAGTACGCCTTCGATCTCGGCGAGGACCGGCTGCGGTCGCCGGGCGACGACCTGACGTCGAGGCTCATGCACGCCGAGGTGGACGGCGAGCGGATCACCTCCCAGGAGTTCGGCTCGTTCGTGGTGCTGCTGGTGGTGGCCGGCAACGAGACCACCCGCAACGCCATCAGCCACGGCATGAAGCTGCTGACGGACCACCCCGACCAGCGCCGGATCCTGACCGAGGACTTCGCTGGGGTGGCCCCGACCGCGGTGGAGGAGATCGTGCGGTGGGCCACCCCCGTCATCCACTTCCGGCGCACCGCCACCCGGGACACCGAGCTCGGCGGCCAACCCATCGCCGAGGGCGAGAAGGTCGTGCTCTGGTACAACTCGGCCAACCGGGACGAGACGAAGTTCGACGACCCGTTCCGCTTCGACGTGCGGCGGGCGCCCAACGAGCACGTGGGCTTCGGCGCCGGCGGGCCGCACTTCTGCCTGGGGGCGAACCTGGCCAGGCGGGAGATCACCGTGATGTTCGACGAGCTGCTGCACCGCCTGCCCGATCTCGAGATCAGCGGGGAGCCGGCCCTCCTGCAGTCGGCGTTCATCCACGGCATCAAGCGCATGCCCTGCTCGTTCACGCCTGTTGGCTAGGGGCGGAACGGAGGACAACCAGCGGTGGTGGGACGAGCGCGTCCCGCTCCACGTCGAAAGCGAGTTCTACGACGTCGACGCCTTCCGGGCCGGGGCCGACCCGCCCCACTCGGTGTGGGCCCTCGACGAGGTCGGCGACGTGGCCGGCCTCGACGTCGTGCACCTCCAGTGCCACTTCGGCATGGACACGCTGGCCCTGGCCCGTCGCGGGGCGCGGGTCACCGGGCTCGACTTCTCGGCGCCCGCGGTCGAGCAGGCCCGCCGGCTGGCCGACGAGCTCGGCATCGAGGCCACCTTCGTGCAGGCCGACGTCCACGACGCGGCGGCGGCGCTGGGACGGACGTTCGACGTGGTGTTCACCGGCATCGGCGCGCTGGGCTGGCTGCCCAGCGTCCGGCGGTGGGCCGACGTGGTGGCCTCCCTCCTGCGGCCCGGCGGGTTCCTCTACCTCGGCGAGATCCACCCGTTCGCGATGGTCTTCGCCGACGGTGGGCAGCGCCTCGCCTACCGGTACCTCGAGCACGAGGAGCCGACCGTGATCGACGAGCCCGGCACGTACGCCGACCGCGGCGCGAAGACCGAACACAACCGGACCACCGAGTGGAGCCACGGCCTCGGGGAGGTCGTCACCGCGCTGCTCGAGGCGGGCCTGGTGCTCGAGTGGCTCCGCGAGCGGGTGGACATCTTCTACGACCTCACCGGGTGGCTCGTGGAGCGGACGCCCGGGGTGTGGTCGGCGCCCGACGGAGAGCTGCCGCTGCTCTACAGCCTCCGGGCCCGGAAGCCCTGATGGCCCGCACCTGGGACGCCGGCAGCTACGACCGCATCGGCGGGCCGATGACGGCCATGGCCCTGGCCGTGGTGGACCGGCTCGACCTCCGGGGCGACGAGGTGGTGGTCGACGCCGGGTGCGGGACGGGGCGCGTCACCGAGCACCTCCTGGAGCGACTGCCGGACGGGCGGGTGATCGCCGTCGACGCCGACCAGGCCATGGTCGACAAGGCGCGGGCGGTGCTCGGCGACCGGGCCGAAGTCCGGCGGGCCGACCTGCTGGAGCTGACCGTCGACGAGCCGGTGGACGCCATCCTCTCGACGGCCACCTTCCACTGGGTCCTCGACCACGAGCGTCTCTTCCGGCGGCTGCACGACGTGCTCCGCCCCGGCGGCCAGCTCGCCGCCCAGTGCGGCGGTGCCGGCAACATCGTCGGGCTGCTGGCCGCCACCGACGAGGTCGGAGCCCGGGACGAGTGGGCCCCGCGCTTCGCCGGCTGGGCCCGGCCCATGCGCTACGCCGGGCCGGACGAGACGGCCGAGCTGCTGCGGACGGCGGGCTTCGTCGACGTGCGGTGCTGGCTCCAGCCCCACCCCATCACCCCGGACGAGCCGCTCGAGTACCTGGCCAGCATCCCCCTCGGCGCCCACCTGGACCGCCTCCCGGAGGACCGCCGCGCCGCCTTCGTCGAGGAGGTGGCCGCCCTCCTCCCCGCCCCGGTGACGGTCGACTACGTCCGCCTGAACATCGACGCCCGACGCCCCACGTGAGCGTTTGGGCACCTGGATCGCGGCTCTACCGCGATCTGCGTGCCCGAACGTCCATCAGGAGGCAGCGGTGGCGGCGGCCCAGCGGTAGTCGGGCTTGCCCGTGGGCGACCGCACCACCTCGTCCACGAAGCGCACCTCCTTGGGGACCTTGTAGCCCGCCAGGCGCGAGCGGCAGTGGTCGACCACGGCGTCGGGGTCGGGCGTGCGCCCGGCGACGGGCTGGACCAGGGCCACCACCCGCGAGCCCCAGCGCTCGTCCGGAGCACCGACCACGAGGACGTCGTAGACGTCCTCGTGGGCCCGCAGGACCCCCTCCACCTCCTCCGGGTAGACCTTCTCGCCGCCGGTGTTGATGCACAGCGAGCCCCGGCCGAGCAGGGTGATGGAGCCGTCCTCCTCCACCGTGGCCGAGTCGCCGGTGAGGGCCCAGCGGCGCCCGTCCCGCTCGAAGAACGTGGCCTTCGTCTTCGCCTCGTCCTTGTAGTAGCCGACGGGGATGCGCCCGGTGCGGGCCACCCGGCCGACCACGCCCGACCCCGGCGCCACCGGCTCGAGGGTCTCCTCGTCGAGCACCACGGCGTCGGCCGGCGTGAACCGCGACCCGTCGGCGCCGCCCTCGCCGCTGAAGCGGGTGGCGGCCTGGATGCCGGTCTCCGAGGACCCGTAGCCGTCGGCCAGGATCACGCCCGGCAGGGTGCGCAGGAACCGCTCGCGCACCGACGACGAGAGCGGTGCCCCGCCCGAGCCGACCAAGAACAGCGACGACCGGTCGTAGCCGCCGGCCTCGTCCCAGGCGTCGAGCAGGGGCCGCAGCACGGAGTCGCCGACCACGGCGATGGAGTTGATCCCCTCCCGCTCGACCGCCTGCCACAGCGCCTTGGGGTCGAGCGGCCCGGGGACGAGCACGAGGGTCCACCCGGCGTAGAGCCACATCAGGACGGTCCAGTTGCCGGCCGCGTGCATGAGCGGGGCCACCGGGAGGAAGACACCGGGGTCGAGGATGCGCTCCTCCAGCTCCGCGGGGGACGAGACCTCTCCCTGCATGCGGGTGGGGTCCCCGCCCCCGATGCAGGCGAAGAAGGCGTCCTCGCTCCGCCACAGCACGCCCTTCGGCATGCCGGTGGTGCCCCCCGTGTAGAGGAGGTAGGGGTCGTCGCCGCTGCGGGGCCCGAACGACCGCGCCGGCGACGACGCCGCCAGGGCCTCCTCGTAGGGCACCACCTCCAGGCCGCCGACGTCGACGCCGCTGTCGTCGTCGACGAGCAGCACCCACCGCAGCCGGGGCAGGTCGGCACGGATCGCGGCCAGCCGCGAGGCGAAGCGCCGGTGGACGACGACGCCCGACGGCGTCGCTGTCGTCGAGGAGGTAGCGCAGCTCGTCCTCCACGTAGCGGTAGTTCACGTTGACCGCCGCTCCTCGCAGCTTGTGCGCGGCGAGGAAGCCCTCCACGTACTCCGTGCCGTTCCACAGCAGCAGCGCCACGTGGTCGCCCGGGCCCACGCCGCTGCTCCGCCATCCAGTTCGCCAGCCGGGTGGCCCGGTCCTCGAGCTGGCGGTACGTGAGCCGGCGGTCTCCGACCACGAGCGCGGTGCGGTCGGGCACGTGCGTCGGCCACGGCCTCCCAGAGGTCGGCCAGGTTGAACGGCGGGGTGGCGGCGTCGGTCAACGGTCCTCCTGACGGCTCGTCAGCCGGACGCTAGCGTCCGCGTCCGTGACGCTATCGCGTGATCCAGTGGGGCACGGGCAACGTCGGGATCCGGAGCCTGCGGGCGATCATCGGGCACCCCGATCTCGAGCTGGTGGGCCTGTGGGTCCACAGCGACAACAAGGTGGGGGTCGACGCCGGCGAGCTGTGCGGGCTCGCGCCGGTGGGCGTGACGGCCACCAACGACGCCGACGCCCTGCTCGCCCTCGACGCCGACTGCGTGGCCTACATGGCCACCGCCGACCTGCGTCCGGGCGAGGCGGTGGAGGACCTGTGCCGCATCCTCGCCTCCGGCAAGAACGTGGTGTCGAGCTCGGTCGTGCCGCTCATCCACCCGAAGACGGGCGAGAAGGGGTGGGTCGACCCCCTGGAGAAGGCCTGCGCCCAGGGCGGCACCTCGTGCTTCACCTCCGGCATCGACCCGGGCTTCGCCAACGACCTGCTCCCGGTCGCCCTCCTCGACGCCTGCCAGGACGTGCGGTCGGTCCGGATCATGGAGATCCTCAACTACGACACCTACGACCAGGCCACCGTGCTGTTCGACACGATGGGCTTCGGCCAGGCGCTCGACGCCACGCCCCATCCTGCTGTTCCCCGGCGCCCTGACGCTGGCCTGGGGCGGCGCCGTCAACACCATCGCCGAGGCGCTCGGCGTCGAGCTCGACGAGATCAAGGAGGTGTCCGAGCGCCAGCCCGCCCCCGAGCGGTTCTCCATCCCCGCCGGCACCGTGGAGAAGGGCACCACCGCCGCCCTCCGCTTCGAGGTGCAGGGCATCGTCGACGGCCGCCCCGCCATCGTCGTCGAGCACGTCACCCGCCTCCGGGACGACCTGGCGCCGGAGTGGCCCCAGCCCGTGGCCGGGGGCTGCTACCGGATCATCATCGACGGGTACCCGTCCATCCAGTGCGACGTCCAGCTGGCCGGCGACGACGACGACCACAACGACGGCGGCCTCGTGGCCACGGCCGCGCGGGTGCTCAACGCCATCCCCGCCGTGGTCGACGCCCCACCCGGGCTCCTGTCGGCGCTCGACATCCCCGTGGCCGCCTGCCGCGGCGTCCTGCGCAGCTGATTCCGGCCGCGCGAGCACCCCTGCGGTAGCTCGCGCGCCCGGAATGGCGTCGGGCCGGCCGCCGCGGCGCCGCTACCGTCCGGCGCCGTGGCCTCCGAGGCACCCTCCGCCCGCACCACCGTCCGCCGCCAGCGCGAGCGGGGCGTCTACGACGCCGACGTGGTCGACGCCATCCTCGACGAGGCGCTGATCTGCCACCTCGGGGCCGTGGTGGACGGATCCCCCGTGGTGCTGCCCACCGTCCACGCCCGCTCGGGGCGCACGCTGTACCTCCACGGGGCCCGGGCCAACGCCCTGCTCCGGGCCGGCGCCGACGCCGAGGTGTGCGTGACCGTGACCCTGGTCGACGGGCTGGTGCTGGCCCGCTCGGCCTTCCACCACTCGGTGAACTACCGCTCCGTGGTGGTCCGCGGCCGAGCCCGGGCGGTGACCGACCCCGACGAGCAGCGGGCCGCCCTCGAGGCGCTCGTCGACCACGCCGTGCCCGGCCGCAGCGCCGAGACCCGGCCGCCGTCGGACGAGGAGCTGCGGGCCACCCTCGTCCTCTCCGTGGCCCTCGACGAGGCGTCGGCCAAGGTGCGCACCGGACCGCCCATCGACGAGCCCGAGGACCACGCCCTCCCCCACTGGGCCGGCGAGCTGCCCCTCACCACCGTGGCGGGCCCGCCCCGGCCCGATCCGGCGCTGCCGGCCGACCGCGAGGTCCCGGCCACCGTGCGGGGGTGGCGCCGTCCCTAGTTCCGGGGCGCCGCCAGGTGGCGGAGCTTGTCGGGGTTGACCACCGTGTGGACGGCGCTGATGACCCCGTCGGCGATGTCCACCGCCATGGTGAGGAACGGCCCCTTGGCGGTGCGCACGATGAGCGCGGGCTCGCCGTTGAGGTGCACGAACTCGAAGGTGCCGTCGGTCGGCATGCGGTGCGACAGGTTGGCCACGAACCGGGCCACGCGGTCGCGACCCACGACCGGGCGGCGGGCGGCCCGGCGGGCGGGACCGCCGTCGGACCACAGGACCACGTCCTCGGCCAGGAGCCCCTCCAGCGCGACGAGGTCGCCCGAGCCGGCGGCCGCGGCGAAGGCGAAGGCCAGCCGCTGCTCCTCCTCCAGCGGTGCGCGGGGCCGGACCGGCCGCTCCCCGCTCAGGTGGCCGCGGGCCCGGGAGGCGATCTGGCGGCAGTTCGTGGGCGTCCGGTCCACGATCGCCGCGACCTCGTCGTAGTCGTAGCCGAACACGTCGTGGAGCAGCAGCACCGCCCGCTCCACGGGGTTGAGCCGCTCGAGCAGGAGGAGGAAGGCGACCGAGAGCGAGTCGGCCAGCTCGGCCGTGGCCGCCGGGTCGTCGTCGGTCACGAGCGGCTCGGGCAGCCACGGCCCCACGTACTCCTCCCGGCGGTGCTGGGCCGAGCGCAGGCGGTCGATGGCCAGGCGGGTGGCCACGGTGGTCAGGTACGACCGGGGTGACCGCACCCCATCGGCCGCGGCGCGCCACCGCAGCCACGTGTCCTGGACGACGTCCTCGGCCTCGCTGACGCTGCCCAGCATCCGGTAGGCCACCCCGAACAGGTGCCGGCGGTGCTCCTCGAAGTCCTCGACCACCGCCATCAGGCCACCGCCACCTCCCGCACCCCGGCGGCGGCCCGTCCGGCGGCGGCCCCGCTCGCCAGGGCGGCATCGGCCAGCAGACCTTCGGGACCGACCCAGTCACCGGCCACGTGGACGCCGGACATCCCCGGCACGGCCGTCGACGGGCGCCCGGCCAGACCTCCGGTCGCCGCCGTGGGGATGTCGGTGGCGGCCACCACCCGCTGGAGGAAGCGCACGGCGGTGGCGTCGGACCGCCACCGCGGCTGCACCAGGTCGAGCATGGCCTCGAGCTCGCGCCGGTCGTCGGTGGCGTCGGCGCCGCTGTCCGGCGGGAGGTACTTGGCCAGGGTGACGAGGGCGCCGTCGGCGGGAGCCAGGTCGGCGGTGGGTCCGTGGACCGACAGGTAGAGCGGCTGGTCGACGCCGAGCACGAAGGTGGGGGCCGAGCCCCACGGCCGGCGCAGGCCGACATCGAGGGCGGCGACCACGCTCGGGCGGGCGGTGCGGGCCCGCTCCCGGAGCGGGCCGTCGGTGACACCCAGCAGGTCGGCGGCACCGGCCGGGCCACCGGTGGTGACCACGGCGGCGGCGGCTGTCCACCCGCCCGTGGCCGTGCGCACCACGACACCGGAGGGCGCCGGCTCCACCCGCGCCACCTTCTGCCCGGTCACGATGCGGACGCCGGCGGCCACCGCGGCATCGGTCAGTCCCCGCACCAGCGTGGCCCAGCCGCCGTGCAGGTAGAGGACGCCGCCGTCGAGCGAGCGCTGCAACTGGAGCAGCGCGGCCCCGGCGCTCAGGTGCTCCGGGTCGTTGCTGTAGGTCGCCACCCGGAGGATGCCGGCCACGAGGTCGCGGCTGCGCTGGTCGGGCAGGAGGTCGGCCAGCCAGTCGGCGAGGGGGACGCCGGCCAGGGGGCCGGGGTCGAGCTTGGGGAGAGCGGTCAGCTGGCGGGCGAGAGCGACCTTGGCCCGGAAGGAGACGAGGTCGGTGCGGGCCATCGACGCCGGCCCCACGGGCAGGTGCCCGAGGCGACCCTCGGCCAGCCCCATCGCCCCCTTCGTGGGCGGCACGGTGCCCTCCGGCTCGATGCCGAGCTCCCGCAGCACGGCCAGCCCCTCGCCCTGGCGGTAGAGGGCGTGGGGGCCCTCGTTCAGCAGGAAGCCGTCCTGCTCGGCGGTGCGGGCCCGCCCGCCCGGCTCCGAGCGGGCCTCGAGCAGCGTGACCTGCCGCCCCGCCCGGGCCGCCGTGGTGGCCGCGGCAAGGCCCGCCAGGCCGCCGCCGACCACCAGCACATCAGTCGTGCCCTCGTCGATGTCCACGGGGTCCTCCTCGTCGAGTCTCACCCATGAAGACGAGATGGGTCGCCCTCCTGTGACAGCTACGCGAGCTTGGCGAAGACGGATCGGATGACGTCGAGCTCGTCGTCGGTGAGGGCACGGATGGCCTCGGGCGGCTGGAGGACCTCGGCCCTGATGGCCTCGACGAGCTCGACCCCGGCCGCCGTCAGGGCCACCGTCTTGATGCGCCGGTCCTGCGGTGGGGTGCGGCGCTCGACCAGGCCGCGCTCCTCGAGCCGGTCCACCAGCCACGTGGCGTTGGAGGCGTCGCAGTGGCACGCCTCGGCCACCTCGCGCATCGGGCGGGGCTGGTCGGCGTCGAGCGACAGCAGGGCGGCCATGACCCCGGGGTTGAGCCCATGGGTCCCCGCCACCGACGCGTAGCGGTGGCGGTTGGCGAGGAAGAACTCCCAGATCCGGCCCCACGCGTCGGCGGCGAGCGCCTCGTGGAGCCCCTCGACCAGCCGGGACACCCCTGCAGGGTACCCGATCCATGGATCCTCCGACAGTTGGGCTGTTCAACCTTGACGGTGTTCAAGCACCCGTGCGACGGCGATTTCGGAGGATCGGCTACCTCTACGGTCGTCGATCCTCCGGAATGTGGCGGATGGTGCAGGCGGTGTTCGCCCCGTTCGCCGTCCGCCGCTACCGCCGCACCGCCGAGGTGCTCGCCGGCAGCTCCACCCGGACCGTCGTCCCGGCGCCGGGCGCGGAGCGCAGGGTCACGGTCCCGCCGTGGGCGTCCACCGTGGCCCGGACGATGGCGAGGCCGAGGCCGCTGCCGCCCTGGTGGCGGGAGCGGGCGGGATCGGCGCGGTAGAACCGCTCGAAGGCCCGCTCGGCCACGTCGGCCGGCATGCCCGGGCCCGAGTCGGCCACCTCGAGCACCGCCCGGTCCCCCTCCCGGGAGGTGCGCACCTGCACGGCGGTGCCGGGAGGCGTGTGGACCCGGGCGTTGCCGACGAGGTTGGTCACCACCTGGCGCAGGCGGTCGGCGTCACCGGGGACCACCATGCCGCCCGCCGCCACCGCGGTCACGAGGTGGTCGGGGTCGACGGCACGGGCGTCCCGGACGGCGTCGCGCACCAGCACGTCGAGGTCCACGGGCTCCCGCTGCAGGGGACGGCCCTGGTCGAGCCGGGCCAGGACCAGCAGGTCCTCGACCAGGCTCCCCATGCGCACCGCCTCCTCCTCGGTCCTCCGGAGGGCGGCGTCGAGCTCGCCCGGTCCCCGCAGGCCGCCCGTGCGGTACAGCTCGGCGTAGCCCCGGATGGTGGTGACCGGCGTGCGCAGCTCGTGCGAGGCGTCGGCCACGAACTGGCGCAGCCGACCCTCGGCCCGCCCCCGCTCGGCGAAGGCCCCCTCGATGCGGCCGAGCATGGTGTTGAGGGCCTCGCCCAGCTCGCCCGCCTCGGTGCCCGGGACGACGTCCGGCACCCGCTGCGAGAGGTCGCCGTCGGCGATGGCCACCGCCGTCTCCGTCATGCGCTTCACCGGTCGCACCCCCAGCCGCAGGACCCACCAGGTGACGAGCCCGAGCACGGCCAGGACGACGACCATGACCGCCGCCTCCACCCGCACCAGCCGGGCCACGGAGGCGTCCACGTCGGACAGCGGCAGGGCGAGGACCACGACCGAGCCGCGCCGGTCGTCGGCCAGGACCCGGAACTGGTCGTCCCCGTCGCCGTCGCTGCCGACGGTGAAGAGCTGTGGCACCCCGTCGTCGGCCACGGCCGCCACCCGCTCGACGGGGATGGCCGGCACCGGGTCGTCGCCGGTGAAGTTGGGGGTGGCGTAGGTCTGGATCGTGTCGCCCTGGACCACCCCGACGAACAGCGAGCTGGGCGCCGCCTCCGGCCCCGGGCCGCCCCTGTCCCGGAACCGGCCGAGCGGGACCTGGGCCGACCGCAGCTGGTCGTCGACCCGGGCCACCAGGTCGGCCTCGGTCGAGCGGGCGATGAGGACCGCGGCCCCGATCAGGACGACGGCCACCACCGCCATGCCGACCAGCAGGCGAGCCCGCAGCGACATCTACGAGGTGGGCGAGCGGAGGGAGTAGCCGATGCCCCGGATGGTGTGGATCAGGCGCGGCTCGACGGTGTCGACCTTGCGCCGGAGGTAGCCGATGTAGGTCTCGACCACCCCGCTGTCGCCGCCGAAGTCGTAGTGCCAGACGTGGTCGAGGATCTGGCTCCGCGAGAGCGCCCGTCCCTGGTTCACCAGGAGGTAGTGGAGCAGGTTGTACTCCGTCGGTGAGAGCGACACCTCCTCGCCGGCCCGGCGCACGCGGTGGGCGTCGTCGTCGACCTCGAGGTCGGCGCACCGCAGCACGCTGCCGTCCCGGGTGGCGCCCGCCCGTCGCAGCACGGCGTCGATGCGGGCCACCAGCTCCTCCAGGCTGAACGGCTTGGCCAGGTAGTCGTCGCCCCCGAGGGTCAGGCCCCGGACCTTGTCGTCGGTCGAGTCCCGGGCGGTGAGGAACAGCACCGGGGTGCGCACCCCCTCGGACCGCAGCCGGCGGCACACCTCGAAGCCGTCGATGTCCGGCAGCATCACGTCGAGCACGATCAGGTCGGGGCGCACCTCGGGCACGGCGGCCATGGCCTCCCGGCCGCCGGCCACGGGGTGGACGTCGTACCCGTGGTGCTGGAGGGCAGCCTGGAGCATCGAGCGGAGGTTGTCCTCGTCGTCGACCAGCAGCAGCTGCTCACCCGGCACGACTGCCAGGGTGGCACGATCGGCTGGGAGTTCCCTGTGAGACCCCTGTGAGGGATGTCAGGCGCGGGGCGGACTGCGAGACTCGCTGGGTGCGGGCGTTCCGGATCGCGGTGCCCGCATCCGACCTCGGCCGGTCGAGGGCGTTCTACGAGCGGGTGCTCGGCATCGACGCCGACGCCACCGTCCCGTCCCGGCTCTACTTCCACTGCGGGGACTTCATCGTCGCGCTCATCGACTGGAGCACCCAGGGGCGCGTGCACCCGCTGCCCGACCACCTGTACCTCGCCACCGGGGAGCTCGACCAGGTGTTCGAGCGGGCGGTCGCGGCGGGCGCCGAGATCACCTCGCCGATCGAGGACCGCCCGTGGGGGGAGCGGTCCTTCTACTGCCGGGACCCGGACCTCCACCCGCTCTGCTTCGTCGACGACGCGACGCTCTTCCTCGGCCGCGGCGCCGAGTGGAGCTGACCCGTGTCAGGCGGACGCCGCGGTGGTGGAGCTGGTCAGCAGCTCCTGCCACTCGTGGGGGCGGAGGTCGGCGGGCTCGGTGGTGGCGAGGAAGTCCTCGAGCACGTCGACGAAGCGCTCGGGCGCCTCGATGGGCACGAAGTGGCCCGCCCCCGGGAAGATCTCCAGGCGGCTGCCGGGGATGAGCTCGTGGGCCACGTGGGCGTGCTCGACCGGGATCACGCTGTCGCGGTCGCCCCACACGATGAGGGTGGGGACGTCGGCGGCCAGGTAGAGCCGGTCCCGGGCGCTGACCCGCTGGCCGGCGGGGTCGATCACCGAGCGGATGGTGTGGAAGAAGGCGCGCTGGGCCCGGGCGTCGGTGAGGCGGGTGTACGAGTTCCACAGCTCGGTCATCAGCTGGTCGCCCCGAACGCCGAGCTTGCCCACCGTGCTGCCCACCCGGCTGGCGACGCCGTGCAGGCGGCGGGCCAGGAGCAGGGCGAGGACGTACTCGGATCCCGGCGCGCTCAGCACCCGCAGGAGGGGGCTGACCTCCTTGCCGAGGCCGCCGCTGCCCACGAGGACGAGGCGCTCGCAGCGCTCGGGGAACTGGTAGGCGAACTGCATGGCGATGCCCCCGCCGAGGCTGTGGCCCACGACGGTGACCCGCTCGTGCCCGAGCACGGCCAGCAGGTCGCGCACGCCGCTGGCGTAGGCGCCGAGGCTGTAGTCGCCCCGCGGCTTGGCCGACTCGCCGTGGCCCAGGAGGTCCGGGGCCACCACGGCGTGGCGCTGCGCCAGCCGGGGCACCACCGCGTCCCACGTGGCCGAGCAGCCGGCGATGCCGTGGATGAGGACGACGGGGCTCCCCTCCCCGTCGGCCCGGTAGAAGACGTCGTGGCCGTGGATGCGGACCTTGGCCATGGCCGCTACGCCGCCACCGGGGCACGGGCCGGGGGTTCGTCCGCGCCGCCGATGCCCTCCCCCGCCAGCAGCCCGGCCACCTCCTCGCACCAGAAGGCGAGCCCGCACAGCTGGTAGGTGAGGAAGCCCTTGGTCAGCGCCGGGTTGTTCCCCTCGTAGAGCTTGTGGCCGGCGACCTGGAGGGCCCAGCTCAGGCCGAAGATCCGGAGGCCCAGCCGGGGCCGGGCCAGGATCAGCGGGATCGAGAAGGCGACGCCGGGGATGCCCACGAGGTGGGTCAGGCGCACGCCCTTGGTCGTGTGCTGGGAGCGGTAGTAGGCCATCTTCTCTGCGAAGGGGGCGTCGGCCGGCGGCACCGGCACGTCGTCGCGTCGCCCAGGGGTGAGGTCCATCGCTCCTCCTCGTGTCGCCCGGCTGGACCGAAGGCTACGCCACCCCGTCGGGGCCTCGGGCCGGGCCGCGACGGACCCGGATCGTGGCCACGCCAGCGACAGATTCGCCGGCCGCTCTCATCTGGCTCTCAGGTTCGGGCCGCACCATGCCCCTCGAACCGCCCACCGATGAAGGGGAAGACCGTGCCCGACAAGAAGCTGCTCACCGCCGCCACGCTCACCGCCGCGCTGGCCGTCGGCGGTGGCGTCGGCGCCGTGCTGGGCCAGCCGCTCATCTCCAGCGCCCAGCAGAGCGACGACTCGACCACCACCACCGAGGTGCCGGCCGACGAGCAGGTCCGCGAGCACCGGGACCGCCCCGGCCTCGAGGCCGCCGCCGAGGCCCTCGGCATCAGCGAGGACGACCTGCGGGCCGCCCTCGAGGACGACACGACCATCGCCGACGTGGCCGCGGAGCGGGGCGTCGACCTCCAGACGGTGATCGACGCCATGGTCGCCGACGCCACCGAGCGCATCGACGAGCGGGCGGCCCAGGCCAAGGAGGACCTGCCCGAGCGCATCACCGACCTGGTCAACGGCGAGCTGCCCGAGCGCCATGGGCACCGCGGCGGGCTCCGGGCCGGCCTCGAGGCCGCCGCCGAGGCCCTCGGCGTGAGCGTCGAGGACCTGCGCACCGCCCTCCGCGAGGAGGACAAGACCATCGCCGACGTGGCCGAGGAGAAGGGCGTCGACCTCCAGACGGTGATCGACGCCATGGTCGCCGAGGCCACGACCCGGATCGACGAGCGGGTGGCCGACGGCGACCTCGACGCCGACCGGGCCGCCGAGCTCAAGGAGGACCTGCCCGACCGGATCACCTCGCTGGTCAACGGCGAGGGCCCCGGCCCCGGCGGCCCCGGCTTCGGCCCCGGCGGTCGCGGCGGCCCCGGCGGCTTCGGGTTCGGCGACTAGCCCCTCCCCCCAGCCCCAGCTGTTCTCGCCTGCAGGACGTAGCGGTTTCCGCACCGTTCTGCAGGCGAGAACGCGTGCGGGGTCAGGCCAGCAGCTCGGCGCCGAGCGGGCGGTCCGGGTCCGCCGTCCCCGGCAGGGCGAAGAAGAACCCGCCGCCCACGGGGAGGATGTACTCCTCGAGGGGCTCACCGTCGAGGCGGGCCTGGACGGCGAGGAAGCCCTTCTCCAGATCGCGCTGGAAGCACACGAAGGCGAGGCCCTGGTCGAGCTGGCCGGCGGCGTCGAAGCCGGCGGAGTAGGAGAAGCCGCGGCGCAGGATCAGGCTGTCGGCCGTCTCCTGCGTGCGGGGGTTGGCCAGGCGGATGTGGGCGTCGAGCGGGGTGCGCGACCCGTCGGCGTCGTCGTAGACGGGGGTGTCCTCCTCCCGATCGCCGCCGAGCGGCGCGCCGCTGCCCTTGTGGCGCCCGATGATCGCCTCCTGCTCGCTCAGCGGGGTGCGGTCCCAGTGCTCGACGAGCATGCGGATGAGGCGCACGACGTGGTAGCTGCCGCCGACGGCCCACGCCGGCTCGCCGTCGTCGGCCCCCACCCACACGTGGCGCCGCATGAGCGCCTCGTCGTCGTGGTCGAGGTTGGCGGTGCCGTCCTTGAAGCCGAGCAGGTTGCGGACGTCGGTGCGCCCCGGTCGCTCCCGGGGACCCAGGCGGTTGTAGCCGTCCACCGTCCAGCGCAGGATCAGCGCGCCGCGGGTGGCCCGCATGAGCTGGCGCAGGGCGTGGAGGACCGAGTCCGGGTGCCCGGCGCTGATGGACAGGAGGACGTCGCCGTGGGTGCTGTCGGGGTCGAGCCGGTCGTTGGCCAGGAACGGCATGGGCACGAGCTGGCGGGGCCGGCGGTCGGCGAGGCCGTAGCGGTCGTCGAACAGCGACGCCCCCACCGACACGGTGACGCCGAGGTCGTCGGGTCGCCACTCCTGCCCGAGGATCCCCGAGTCGAGGGGCGGGAAGCCGCGGGGCCGCTCGGGAGGGGCCTCGCCCTCCATGAGCGTCCGGGCCGTCGTGCTCAGGGCGGCCAGGGCGTCGGCCAGCTCCTCACGGTCGTCGGCCTGGCAGTCGAACGCGGCCAGCAGCCCGGAGGTGCCGGGGCGCCCGGTGATGGCGGCCTGGTGCTCGCCGAGGAACGGCAGGCGGGTCGGCTCGGGCGCGGCGGTGGCCAGCGCCTCCTCGGTGCCCTCGTTGCCGCCGCCGGAGCCGCACCCGGCCAGCGCGGCGGCGCCCCCGACGCCGACCGCCCCCGCCAGCAGGGACCGACGGCTCAGCCGGGGCGTCACTCCAGCCCGAGCGTGCCCGCCAGGAGGGACAGGTCCTCGGCCAGGGCGGCGAGGTCGGCGGCCAGCGCGTCCTTGTCCTCGTCGGTCAGCTCGGCGTAGGGCGCCCACGTCCCGTCCGGCCGCTCGTAGGTGCCGAGGCGCTCGTCGATGTCGGCGAAGCCGGCGTCGATGTCGGCCAGCAGGTCGGCGTCGCGCTCCTCGAGCACCGGCCGCAGGATGTCGATCAGCTCGGCCGACCCGTCCACGTTGGCGTCGAAGTCCCAGAGGTCGGTGCCCGAGTACCGGTCCTCCTCGCCGGTGATCTTGCCCTCGCTCACCTCCTGGATGAGCTCGCCGGCACCGACGGCCACGGTGGCGGGCGGGAACTCGAGGTCGGGCAGCTCGTCGGCCAGCCGGGCCAGGTCCTCGTCGAGCTGGTCGGCGAAGGCGGCGGCCCCGTCCACGGTGCCCTGGTCGAAGAGCAGGAACTCGAGCCGGTGCCACCCGGTGAACTCGGGGTCGTCGGGGCCCTCGAAGTCGTCGACCCGGGCGTCGACGGCGGTGTCGATGTCCTCCACCAGCCCGGCGATGGGCTCGATGCGCTCCCAGTTGACCCGGCTCGGGGCGTAGGCCGCCTTGGCCGCCTCGAGGTCCCCGGCCCGGATGGCGTCGGTGAAGGGCTGCACCTCGGCCTGGAGCTCGTCGACCTGGTCGAGCACGTACGTGCGGTACTCGGCCACGGCGTCGAGGACCGCCTGGTCGTCGGTGCTGCCCTCCAGCTCCTCCTCGGAGATGCCCGAGCCCGAGCCCGAGCCGGAGCCGCTGCCCGAGCCCGAACCGCCGGAGGCGGAGCCCCCGCCGTCGCGGGCGCCGCCGCCGTCGTCGTCGCCGCAGGCGGTCAGGACGCCGGCGAGGACGAGGGCGATGAGGGGGAGGAGCCGAAGACAGGAGGACCGAGCCATTCGTGTAAGGCTCGCCTATCAGGTTCTGTTGGTCAAGCGGGCGCCAGATGGGTGCCCAGCCTCACTCCGAGCCGGAGCCCGAGCCGGAGCCGGACCCGGAACCCGACCCCGAACCCGAGCCCTCCGAGCCGCTGTCCTCCGAGTCACGGACGTCGCTCCCGTCGTCGTCGCCGCAGGCGGCCAGGGGTCCCACCAGGAGGAGAGCGGCGACGAGGCCGCCCGCCGTCCGCTGCCACCAGGAGCTGCTCGACGATGTCATCCGGGCGAGGCTAGGCGGCGTAGACGCGGACGTCGGTGGCCTTGACCGCCACCCAGACGGGGAGGCCCTCGGCCAGACCGAGGTCGTCGACGGCGGCGCGGGTCACGAGGGCCACCAGGGGCACGACGGCGTCCACGGCCACCCGGGCCCGCCCGCCCTCGGTCTCCACCGAGCGCACCCGTCCCGGCCAGACGTTGCGGGGCGAGCCGGACGGGCGCTCGGTGAAGACGGCCACCGCTTCGGGGGGCACGGCGGCGAAGGCCGGCCCGGTCACCTCCGGGGTGGCGGTGACGAGGGCGGCCCCGGTGGGGAGGGCGACCCGACCCGGTCCCGCCGTCCCCCGGAAGAGGTTCACGCCGACGAGCTGCGCCACGTAGGGCGAACGGGGGTGGCGGCTGAGCTCCTCCGGGCCGCCGACCTGGACCACGCGGCCCCCCTCGACGACCACCAGCCGGTCGCCCAGCACCATGGCCTCGACCGGGTCGTGGGTGACCACCACGGCGGGACCGGACCGCCCGCGCAGGCGGGCCCGCAGGGCGGAGCGCAGCTCCACGGCGCCGGCCACGTCCACGGCGGCGAGGGGCTCGTCGAGCAGCAGGAGCCGGGGCTCGGGGGCGAGGGCACGGGCCAGGGCCACGCGGGCGGCCTGGCCGCCGGAGAGGGCGGCGGGCCGGGCGCCGGCCAGGGCGGCCACGCCGAGGTGGGTGAGCTCCGCCGTCGCCCGCCGCCGGGCCTCCACCCGGCCTCTCCCCGACCGCCGGAGCCCGAAGGCGACGTTGTCGAGGACGGACAGGTGGGGGAAGAGGAGCAGGTCCTGGAACACCAGCCCCACCGATCGGCGCTCCGGTGGCACGAAGGTCCCCGACGCCGGTTCCTCGAGGACCCGCCCGTCGAGCGCCACCCGGCCGCGGTCGAGGGGGACGAGCCCGGCCAGGGCGGCCAGCGCCGTGCTCTTGCCGGCGCCGTTCGGGCCGACGACGGCGGCCACCTCGCCCGGGGCGACCGACAGCCCGACCTCGAGGTCGAAGGCGTCGCGGACGACGGCGATGTCGGCGACGAGGCCGTCCGGGTCAGACACGGAGCCAGCGGTCGCGGAGGCCCACGAGGACGGCCAGCGAGACGGCCACCAGGACCAGGCTGAGGACCACGGCCGAGCCCCGGTCCCGCTCGAGGGCGAGGAACACGGCGAGGGGCATGGTCTGGGTCCGCCCCGGGAGGTTGCCGGCGAAGCTGATGGTGGCCCCGAACTCGCCGAGGGCCCGGGCCCAGCACAGCAGGGCACCCGCCACCAGGGCCGGCCGGACGAGGGGGAGCGTGACCCGGGTGAGGACCGTCCACCGCCCGGCGCCCAGCGTGGCGGCGGCGTCCTCGTAGCGGCGCGTCGGCCGTGCGCAGCGCGCCCTCCACGCTCACCACCAGGAACGGCATGGCCACGAACGTGTTGGCCACCACCACCCCGGCGGTGGTGAAGGGCAGCTGCACGCCGAGGTCGTCGAGCCACCCCCCGACCAGCCCCCGGCGGCCGAGGGCGAACAGCAGGGCGGCACCGCCCACGACCGGCGGCAGGACCATCGGCAGGGTGACGACCGCCCGCAGGAGCGACCGCCCCGGGAACGCCACCCGGGCCAGCACCCAGGCGAGCGGCACGCCGAGCACGAGGGACACGGCGGTGGCGGCCAGGGAGGTGACCAGCGACAGCCGCAGCGCCTCGCGCACCGCCGGCGCGGTCAGCTCGGCGCCGAGGTCGCTCCAGGGCACCCGCTGGAGGAGCCCGACGATCGGCAGCACCACGAAGGCGGCCCCGAGGGCGGCGGGCACGACGAGGGCCAGCGGCGGAGCCGGGCGCCGGGGCGGGGTCACGGGGCCCGGAAGCCGAGGTCCCCCAGGGTGCGCTGGCCCTCGGCGCTCTCCACGAGGGCAACGAAGTCCTCGGCCAGGTCGGGATCGGCGGCGCCGTCGAGGACGGCGATCGGGTACCGGGTCCCGGCCGGCGAGCCCGACGGCAGGGGGATCCCCTCGACGTCGTCGCCCCCGGCGGCGACGTCGGTCTCGTAGACCAGGCCCACGTCCAGCTCGCCCGCCGCCACCTTGGTGAGGAGGGCGCGCACGTCGGCCTCCTCGGTGTCGGTGGCCGGCGTGACGCCGGCGGCCTCGAGCACCCGGGCGGCCACCTCGCCGCAGGGCACGTCGGGGGCGCACAGCCCGACGAGCAGGTCGTCCCGGGCCAGGTCGGGCAGGCCCCGGACCTCCCCCGGGTTGCCCCGGGGCACGACGATCTCGAGGACGTTGCGGGCGAAGTCGGTCGGCACGCTCGCCGTGGCGTCGGCCTCGACGACCTCGGCCATGGCCGTGGGGCTGGCCGAGGCGAAGACGTCGGCCGGCGCCCCCTCGACGATGGACCGGGCCAGGCCGGAGCTGGGCCCGAAGCTGAGGTCGACGGTGGTGCCCGGGTGGTCCTCCTCGAAGGTGCGGCCGAGCGTGGTGAACGCATCGGTCAGCGAGGCGGCGGCCAGCACGGTGACCGTGTCCCCGTCGTCGTCGCCGCAGGCGGGCACGACGCCAGCACGCGACGGCCGCCAGGACGACGGCGGCCGCTCTCACCGGGCGGGGACCTCGACCACCACGGAGGTCGACTTCACCGCGGCCACCGCGAGCACACCCGGGCGCAGGCCCAGCTCGGCCACCGCCTCGGCGGTCATGATCGACACGATCCGGTGGCGCCCGGCCCGCAGCTCGACGGTGGCCACCACCTCGTTGGCCACCACCTTCGTGACGATCCCGGTGAAGCGGTTGCGGGCCGAGGCGCCCACGATGGGTCCGGCGTCGCCCGGCTCCTCCTGCTCGGCCAGGTAGCGGGCCAGGTCCTCCCCCGCCACCACCCGGTGCCCGTCGGCCGAGCGGCGGGTGGCCAGCCGCCCGCTGTCGGCCAGCCGTCGCACGGTGTCGACGCTCACCCCGAGGAGGCCGGCCACCTCCCCTGGCTTGTACTCGTCCATGGCCGACCGTACCTCGCGGATGCGAGGGTTGGGACCTCGTAGCCCCGCTTCTGCGGCTAGCGCGGCGGCGAACGTGGTGCGCAGGTGGCCCACGCCCTCGACCCAGCTGTCGAGCGACTCGCCGGGCTGGAGGAAGCGGGGTGGCGACCGGCGGACGCCGACCCCCTCGGGGGTGCCGGTGAAGATCACGTCGCCGGGGAGGAGGGGGACCACGGCCGACAGCTCGGCGATCAGCCGGCGGACGGGGAAGACCATGTCGCTGGTGCGGGCGTGCTGCACCAGCTCGCCGTCGACGGCGCAGCCGAGGCCCAGGTCGTCGGGGTCGTCGAGCTCGTCGGGGGTGACCAGCACGGGGCCCATGGGCCCGAAGCCCCGGTAGGACTTGCCGAGCGAGAACTGGCCCCCGGCGGCCACCTGCACCACCCGCTCCGAGAGGTCCTGGCCCACCGTCACGCCCGGCCACGTGGGCCCACCCGTCGGCCTCGGCCACCCGGTCGGCCCGGACCCCGATGACCACCACGAGCTCGACCTCCCAGTCGACGTTGCCGCTCGGTAGGACCACCTCGGCGTTCGGGCCGGTGAGGCAGGCGGGGAACTTGGTGAAGGTGGCGGGGGTGGTGGGCACCTCCGCCCCCGACTCGGCGGCGTGGGCCCGGTAGTTCAGGCCGATGGCGAACACCTGGCGGGGCCGGGGCACGGGGCTCCCGAAGCGGGCCTCGTCGACCGCCACCGCCGTCGCCGGGCCGGCCCCGACGCCATCGGCGAACTCGACGAACGCGGCCCACTCGTCGTAGAGCCCCTGGATGTCGGGACCGAAGCGCCCGTCGGAGGCGGCGGCGACGTCGACGCCCCCGCCCTCGACCAGGAGCGTCGCCCGTCCGTCGTGGTCGGCGAGCCGCATGGCCCAGGTTCTACTCCCCTACTCCCCTACTCTCCCGGCCGATGCGGGCCCTCCAGCTCTCCGCCGACGGAGCCGCCCTGACCGACGTGGACGTGCCCGACCCCGGCCCGGGCGAGGTCCTCGTGAAGGTGGCCGGTGCCGGGCTGTGCCACTCGGACCTCCACCTGATGCACCTGGCCGCCATGGTCGAGCAGCCGTTCACCCTCGGACACGAGACGGGCGGCTGGGTCGAGGCGGTGGGCCCCGGCGCCGAGGCGCCCGCGGTGGGCGAGGCGGTGCTCGTCCACGGCGCCTGGGGGTGCGGGCGCTGCGCCCGGTGCCGGGCCGGCGAGGACAGCCTCTGCCCCCGCTCGGGGCCGCGCATCGGCAGCGGGCTGTTCCGGGACGGCGGCCTGGCCGAGTACCTCCTCGTTCCCGCCGCCCGCCACCTCCTGCCCATCGGCGACCTCGACCCCCGCGACGCCGCCCCCCTCGACGACGCCGCCCTCACGCCGTACCACGCCGTCAAGGCGGCGCTGCCGCTCCTCGTGCCGGGGACGACCGCGGTGGTCATCGGGGTCGGCGGCCTCGGCCACATGGCCGTGCAGCTGCTGCGGGCCCTGACCCCGGCCCGGGTGGTGGCCGTCGACGTGGACGAGGCCAAGCTCGAGCTGGCCCGGCAGCACGGCGCCGACCTCGCGGTGGCCCCCGCCGACGACGCCGCCGCCCGCATCGCCGACCTGGCCGGCGAGCTCGGGCCGGCGCTCGTCCTCGACTGCGTGGGGAGCGACGACACCCTGGCGCTGGCCGCCGCCGTCGTGTCCAACCGGAGCCGCATCGTCGTGGTGGGCGTGGCCGGCGGGACGCTGCCCTTCTCGTTCCTGGCCCTCCCCTACGAGTGCTCGATCGGCACGACCTTCTGGGGCTCGATCGCCGAGCTGGCCGAGGTGGTGGCCCTGGTCCGGGCCGGGCGCATCACCGTCGAGCTCGAGCGCATCGCCCTCGACGACGCCCTCGACGCCTACGCGAGGCTCGAGGCCGGCACCTTCGGGACGGGACGGGCCGTCGCCGTCCCCCACGGCTAGTGGACGAGGAGGAAACCGGTGGGTGAGCTGGAGGCACGCAACCGCGAGGTGGTCGAGCGCTACTGGGAGAGCCACTTCGGCCGCGACTGGGACGCCATGGCCGGCTTCTTCACCGACGACTGCCACTACGTCGACACCGGGATCGGCGACATCGGTGCCACCGGGCCGGCGGAGATCCTGGCCCGGCTGCGCCTGGGCATCGAGCCGCTGGAGGGCTACGTCCACGTGCCCGGCCATCTGGTGGCCGAGGGCGACATGGTGGTGACGGAGCACGTGGAGCAATGGCGCTTCCACACGGGTGAGGTCATCGACCATCCCTTCGCATCGGTGATGGAGGTGCGCGACGGGCGCATCGCCCGCTGGCACGACTACTCCCACCTCGGCAACCTGCTCGACAACGCGCCGGCCTGGTGGCTCGAGCGCATCGCCGCCGGCTACCGGAGCGCCTGACCCTCGACGCGGACGGTGGCGCCGACCTCCAGCTCGGTGGGGCCGCCGGTGGCCACCGTGCGAGCGCCGGTGTGTAGATCCACCAGCGCCACCGTGGCGGTGGGCGTGCCCCGCTCGTGGACGACCGTCCACCCCGCGACGCGGCCCGGTCCGTCGGCCTCGTCGACCACGGGCACCGTCGCGCGTCGCCGCCGCGGCCTCGTCCCCCACCTCGGCGCGGCGGAAGGCGCCCGGCGGGTCGCTCGACCACACCGCCACCGCCTGCTTGGTGAGCATGCCGCTGACCGTGGTGACGAGGCCGGTGGTGCCCCGGCCGCCCCGGAGCCGGTCGGCCATGGCGGCGGTGGACTGGAGCACGTAGTTGTTGAGCGGGCCGCCGGCGAAGGTCATGCCCCCCGTGACGGTGAGCGGGCGCTCGGAGCCGACGCCGAGGGCTCGGGCCTGCACCCGCACCGCCGCCGGGAAGCAGCTGTAGAGGTCGAGGTGGTCGACGTCGTCGATCGTGGTGCCCGCCAGCGCGAGGGCCCGTACGCCGGCGAGGGCGAAGCCTGACGAGCGGTGCAGCTCCCGTCGGGCGGTCAGCGGGACCATGGCGTTCGACTCGGCGGCGGCGACGGGGAACACCCACCGGTCGGACGGCACCCCGTGCCGGCGGGCGGCGTCGACCGAGCACACGACCAGCGCGGCGGCCGAGCTCACGTTCCACTGCGAGCAGAGGAGCTTGGTGTACGGCGTGGCGATCATCCGGTTGCCCGGACCGGGGGTGGCGATGTCGTGCGCGGACCGGGGGGTGCGGTCCCAGGCGTCCGGGTTGCCGGCGGCGACGGCGCTGAACGAGCACCACAGCTCGCCGAGGCGTCGTCGCAGCGCCGCGGCGTCGTCGCCCTCGGCCGCGGCGAGGGCCGAGTCGATGACGGCGTACTGCGCGGCGGGCACGGCCAGGCCCCGCTCGATCTCGAGGCGGGTGATGATCTCGCCCGCCGGCCGCAGCACCTCGTCGGGCGGCGCGGTCGAGGGGGCGTCGGGCGGCGGCCCGTCGGGGGACGGCGCCCGGGCCTCGCCGCCCACCACGAGCACCACCTCGGCCCGGCCACCGACCACGTCCTGCGCCGCTCGCGTGAGCAACGTCTGCTGGAGCACGCCGAGCTCGGCCACCACCGTGCGGGGCGCGGCGCCCAGGCGCTCGGCCAGGAGGCGGCCCGGGTCCTCGGTGCGCCAGGTGCCCTGGGGCACGAGCACCAGGTCCACCACGGACCCGAGGTCCGGAGCGCCCTCGAGGGCCCGACGGGTGGCCGTCTCCATCAGGTCGACGGCTCCGGTGGCGCCGTCGTGGTCGTTCACCACCCCCCACCCGGCCAGGACCGGGAGGCGGGGGTCGACGGCCACGGCCGTACTCTTCCAGCCCGGTGACGGCAGCGGCGCCAGGCATGGGGGTGGACGAGCGACGGGCCCGGCTGCTGCGCCGCCACCACCTCGGCGCGGCCGACCGAGCGGCCGACGTCCCCTCCGCCGCAGGCGACCTGGTCGGGCTGCACGCGTCCGACCCCGTGACGATCTACCTGGCGGCCGCCGCCCGCGTCGACGGGCTGAAGGTGGCCGACGTCGAGCGGGCCCTCTACGAGGAGCGCTCGGTCCTCCGCATGCTCGGGATGCGGCGCACCCTGTTCGTCGTCCCCGTCGAGCTGGCCCCCGTCGTGCACGCCGCCTGCACGCGCGCCATCGCCGTGAACGAGCGCAAGCGGCTCGTCCAGCTGGTCGAGCAGGCCGGCGTGGCCGAGGACGCCGCCCGCTGGGTCGACGAGGCCAACGAGGCGACCATGCGGGCGCTGGCGGCACGGGGCGAGGCGTTCGCCAACGAGCTGTCGGCGGACGTGCCCGCGCTCCGAGCCCGTGTCCGCATCGCCGACGGCAAGTCCTACGCCGCCGACGCCAACCTCACCACCTTCGTCCTCTCCCGCCTGGCCGCCGACGGTCGCATCGTGCGGGGGCGGCCCCGGGGCTCGTGGATCAGCAGCCAGCACCGGTGGGCCCCCACGGCGTCGTGGTTCCCCGGCGGACTGCCCGAGCTCCCCACCGAGCCGGCCCGGGTCGAGCTCGTGCGGCGCTGGCTGCGGGCCTACGGCCCGGCCACGGTGGCCGACGTCCGGTGGTGGACGGGGTGGACGCTCAGGGACACCCGGGCCGCGCTGGCCGCGCTGGCGACCGCCGACGTCGATCTGGACGGCGTCCCCGGCATCGTGCTGGCCGACGACGTGGCGCCCTCATTGCCGGTGGCTGCTGTGGCTGCGCTCCTCCCCGCCCTCGATCCGACGGTCATGGGGTGGAAGGAGCGGGACTGGTACCTCGGTCCCCACCGCGCCGCCCTCTTCGACCGCAACGGCAACGCCGGGCCCACCGTGTGGTGGGACGGCCGGGTGGTGGGCGGCTGGGCCGTGCGGGCCGACGGCTCCGTGGCCGTCCGGGTGTTGGAGGACGTCGGCGCCGAGGCGGCGGCCGCCGTGGACGACGCCGCCGGCCGCCTCGAGGCCTGGCTCGACGGCACCCGCTTCACCCCCCGGTTCCGCACGCCTCTCGAGCGCGAGCTGAGCGCCTGACCCGGCGTTCGGGCGGACTTCTCCCGCGGGGTGGGTCAGAACCCGCCCAGAGTCGGGGAGCTAGGGGTGGGCGGGGATCCGGCAGGCGCCGTCGACGTCGAACACGCGGTTGAGGCGGCCGAAGGCCAGCCACGAGCCCACGCACACGGCCAGGTCGACGAGCTCGTCGTCGGTGAACGAGGCGTGGAGGCGGGCCCACAGGTCGTCGTCCATGTTCTGGTGGTCGAGGGCGTAGCGCTCGGCGAACTCGGCCGCCAGGCGCTCCCGTTCGGTGAAGCCGGCCCACCCCGGGTCGGAGCCCACCTTCTCGTACAGCTCGGGCGGCACGTCTTCGCCGGAGTCGGCCCGGTCGGGCACGTCGCGGGCGGTGCGCCAGTCGAGGCACAGCTGGCAGTCGTTGATCTGGGCGATGCGGACCCGGGCCGCCTCGAACTCCCGCAGCGGCAGGGAGCTGCGCTTGTAGACGGCGTCGCTCAGGGCGCCGGCCGCCGCCGTGAGGGGCGTGGCCTTCGTCGTCCAGAGGTGGATCAGCGGATCCTGGTCGGCGGGCACGTCGATGCGAGGCACGCCGACGACGGTACTCCGACCTTCCTCGCGCGCTCCGGGCTCACCCCCTGGACCCTTCTGCGCACAGAGTGGAGTTGGGGTCAGGCGACGAGCTCGGCCGCCTTGCTGGCGATGATGACGGCGCGGGCGCCCTCCCGGTACATGTCCGGGTCGACGCCGTTCTGGAGGTAGGCGAAGGCGAGGCCGGTCTCCGGGTCGGCCCAGGCCACCTGGCCGTGGGCCCCGGCGTGGCCGAAGGCGCGGGGCGACACCCCCGCCCCGAAGCAGGCGTAGCGCATGGTGTGCTTCCCGTCGTCGCCGGCCACCACCAGCCCGATGGTGCGGTTGACCGGCGCACCGAGCAGCGGGTCGGGGAAGGTGCAGCGGATGTTCGAGGTGGCGTCGGCCAGGACCTCGGGCTTCCACACCCCGACGGGGTCGGCCAGCAGGGCCGAGTAGAAGCGGGCCAGGTCCGCCGCGGTCATCACCGCGCCCCCGCCGGGCACCCCGGCCTCCCGCCCCTCGGGGCTGGCCAGGGCGGCCAGCAGCGACACGTCGTCCGGGGTGGGCCCGTCGGGCCCCAGCGGGGTGGGCGGGGCGATGTCGGCGTCGTCGCCCGGTGCCAGCCCGAGCACCCGGGGCAGGCCCAACGGCCGGCACACCCGCTGCTCGATGACGTCCCGGAAGTCGGCGCCCCCCAACCGGTGCAGCAGCTCGGCCAGCACCCAGTGGGCCGACCCGGCGTGGTACACGAACCGCGTCCCCGGCTCCCACTCCAACCGCCAGCTGGCCAGTCGCCCCACGCGACGCTCGGGGTCGGCCCCCTCGGCCGGGGCCATCGGCGCCGAGGGGAAGCCGCACGTGTGGAGCAGCACCTGCTCGACGGTCACCGCCTCCTTGCCGTTGGCGGCGAACTCGGGCACGTAGTCGGCCACCGGCCGGGACACGTCGAGCAGGCCGTCGCCGATGAGGGCCCACACGGCCGAGGACACCACCGGCTTGGTGGCCGAGTACACGTGGAAGCGGGTGTCCACGGTGGCGTCGCCGAGGGCCTCGACGCACACGGGCTCGCCGTCGCGGAACACCGCCAGCGAGCACGCCGGCACCCGGCCCCGGTCCACGTCCCGCCGCGCCGCCTGCAGGAGCTCGGTGCAGTCGAGCGGTGCCGGCACGCCGGGCAGCGTACGCTCCCGGCCGTCGTGCTGACACCCCGTCAGGATCCGTGACCGCTGTGGAGCCGCCCGTCGCCGTCCGCCGCGCCTCGGCCCTGGCCACCTTCGTCCCCCGCTCGGCCGGCGCCTGGTGGCGGTCGGCCCGGCGCCCCGAGGGCGATCTCCCGGCCACCCCCCTGTCGGCCCGCTCCGCCGGCGAGCTGGCCCTCGACGAGCTGCTGCTGGCCGTCAACACCGCCGTCCGGCGGGTGCCGGAGGTGGCCACCGTCCGGGCCTCGGTCGAGGAGGCCGCCGCCGTCGGCGTCGCGCTCGGGCCCCTCGAGCCGGCGCAGCTCCACCGACCGCCCGTCCCGCTGACGCACCCGGAGATCCGCCGGTCCCGGGTCGGGCGGACGCGGTTCGAGGAGCTGCGCTTCTCGACCGGGCTCACCCTGCCCCCGGCGCTGGCCAGCCGGTCGTGGTGGGCCCTCGAGTCGCCCAACGCCACCGTGACGGCGCGGGTGCTGCGCCACCGGGGCGCACCCCGCCCGTGGGTCGTCTGCGTCCACGGCAGCGGGCAGGGGCGGGCCTCGGACCTCCTCATGTTCCGGGCCCTCGCCCTCCACGTGACCCTCGGCGTGAACGTCGCCTTCCCCGTGCTCCCCCTGCACGGCGCCCGGGCGGTGCGGGGGTGGCCACGCCGGGCTTCGACGTGGTCGACAACGTCGTCGCCGCCACCCAGGCGGTGGCCGACCTCCGGCGCCTGCTGACCTGGGTGCGGGCCCAGGGCGACCAGCCGGTGGGCATCCACGGCGTCTCCTTCGGGGGGTACGCCGCCAGCCTCCTCGTCGCGCTGGAGCCAGGGCTCGACGTCGCCGTGATCGGCATCCCGGTCCTCGGCGTGCCCACCCTGCTGGCCCGCCACCTGCGCCGCAGCGGCGGCCGAGTCGCCGCCCGCCTGGCCGCCCTCCTCGCCTCGGAGGAGGTGACGGCCCTCGACCGGCTGGTGAGCCCGCTGGCCCTGCCCCCCCGCACGCCGTTCGAGGGGCGCTACGTCTTCGGGGCCCTGGGCGACCGGGTCACCACGCCGCGGCACACGCTCGACCTCTGGAACCACTGGGACCGCCCGACCATCCGGTGGTACCCGGGGGGCCACGTCGGCCACCTCTGGTCGACGGAGGCCCGCTCGTTCGTCCACGATGCCGTGCGCACGCTCGTGCCCGGCCCAGGGAGGACCACATGAAGCGACTCGGGGGGACCGATGCGCTGTTCCTGTCGATGGAGACGCCGTCGTGGCACCAACACGTCGGCGGGTTGACCATCCTCGACCCGGAGGGACGGCAGGTCACCTTCAAGCGGCTGCTCGACAACGTCGCGCGGCGCATCCCCCTCGCCCCCAAGTTCCGCTGGAAGCTCAAGGAGGTCCCCCTCGGCCTGGCCCGGCCGGTGTGGGTCGACGACCCGGACTTCGACGTGCGCAAGCACGTCCGCCGCATCGGTGTGCCGTCGCCTGGCGGTCCCCGGGAGACGGCCGAGGTGGCCGGGCAGCTGCTGAGCTACCAGCTCGACCGGCGCCGGCCCCTGTGGGAGCTCTGGTACCTGGAGGGCCTGGCCAACGGCCGCCTCGGCATGGTGATGAAGTACCACCACTGCCTGCTCGACGGCGTGGCCGGCGCCAGCCTGGCCACCGTGCTGATGGACCTCGAGCCGGAGCCCGACCCGGCCTCGATCCCGCCGCTGCCGCCGCCCGAGGAGGCCAGCGCCGGGCCGACGCCGAGCGACCTCGAGCTGTTCGGGCGCGGCCTCATCCCCGACCTCGGGGTACCGGTCCGCACCGCCCGCTACGTGGGCACCAGCGCGGCGCGACTCGGCACGATGGCCAACTTCCTCCGGCGCGACGAGCGCAGCCGCACCGCGCTGATGCGGGCCCCGAAGACCCCGTTCAACGCCGCCGTCGGGCCCAACCGGGCGCTGGCCTTCGCCTCCGTGTCGCTGGAGGACGTGCGCAAGGTGAAGGAGCGCCACGGGGTCAAGGTGAACGACGTCGTGCTGGCCCTGGCGGCGGGGACCCTGCGCACCTACCTGGGGGGGCTGGGCGAGCTGCCCGACGAGCCGCTGATCAGCGGCGTGCCCGTGTCGACGCGGGCCGACGGCGACACCGCCATGGACAACAAGGTGGCGACGATCTTCGTGTCGCTGGCCACCGACGTCGCTGACCCGATCGAACGGCTCAAGGCCATCAACGAGTCGAGCATGAGCGCCAAGGAGATGGGCGAGGCGGTGCGGGCCCGCCAGATCCAGTCGATCGGCGAGCTGGCGTCGCCGCTGATCCTCGGCACCGCCATCCGGGCCGTCTACGGGGCGCAGCTCATCGCCCGGTCGCCCATGCGCATCAACACCCTCGTGTCGAACATCCCCGGCCCGCCCATCCCGCTCTACACCTGCGGGGCGCGGGTGACGGGCATCTACTCGAGCTCCGTGATCCTCGAGGGCATGGGGGTGAACATCACCGTGCTCAGCTACATCGACCGCATCGACTTCGGGGTCCACGTCGACCCCGACCTCGTGCCCGACCCGTGGCAGATCGCCGACGGCATCCCCGAGGCGCTGGCCGAGCTGCTCAAGGCGTCGAAGCTCGGCAAGCCCACGCCGATCGAGGACCCGTTCGGAGAGACGGCGAGCCCCGTGCGAGCCGTGTCGTGAGCGAGCGTGCGAGCGAACCGGGGGTGCACCGATGAGCTACAACCTGAGCGAGCTGTTCGAGCGGGTGGTCGACGCCGTTCCCGAGCGGGAGGCCGTCGCCACCCCGGGCCGGCGCCTGACCTACGCCGAGCTCGACGAGCGGTCCAACCGCCTGGCCCACCACCTCGAGGCGGCGGGCGTGGGGGCGGGCGACCACGTCGGGCTCCAGCTGCTGAACGGCACCGAGTACCTGGAGGGGATGCTCGCCGCGTTCAAGCTGCGGGCCGTTCCCATCAACGTCAACTACCGCTACGTCGAGCGGGAGCTCCACCACCTGTTCGAGGACGCCGACCTGGTGGCCCTCCTGTTCTCCCGGCAGTTCGGCCCCCGCGTGGGGGACGTGGCCGCCCGCCTGCCGGAGCTCCACCACCTCGTCGTCGTGGAGGACGGGACGGACGAGGCGGTGCCCGACGGCGCCGTGGACTACGAGGGCGCGTTGGCGGAGGCCTCGCCCGAGCGGGGGTTCGAGGGACGCAGCGCCGACGACGTGTTCTGCGCCTACACCGGCGGCACCACGGGCATGCCCAAGGGCGTCCTCTGGCGCCACGAGGACATCTTCTTCGCCGCCCTCGGCGGCGGCGACCCGACGCTGGACAAGGGGCCGCTGCAGGACCCCGAGGATCTGCCGAGCCGCATCCCCGACTTCCCGCTGGTGCAGCTGTGCGCCCCGCCGCTCATGCACGTGAGCGCCAGCTGGGGGGCGTTCAACTCGTTCTTCGGAGGCGGCAAGGTGGTGCTCCTCTCGCCCGGCAAGTTCGACCCGGCGGAGGCATGGGAGGCGGTGGCGCGTGAGCGTGTGACCGTCGTGACGGTGGTGGGCGATGCCATGGCCCGTCCGCTGCTCGACGCCCTGGCGGCCGAGCCGGACCGCTTCGACATCTCGAGCATGTTCGTGTTCGCCTCGGGGGGCGCCATCCTCTCCCCCGCGATCAAGGCCGAGATCGGGCGGCTGCTGCCCAACGTGATCATCATCGACTCCTTCGGCTCGTCGGAGACCGGGGTGGCCGGCTCCCGCTCGGCCGGGGCCGAACGCTTCAGCGTCGACGAGAACACGGCCGTGCTGGACGACGAGCTCCGACCGGTGGCGCCCGGGTCCGGGAAGGTGGGCCGGCTGGCCCGCCGGGGCCACGTGCCCCTCGGCTACTACAAGGACGAGGCCAAGACGAAGGCCACCTTCTTGGAGCACGACGGCGTGCGGTGGGTCCTGCCGGGCGACATGGCCACGGTCGAGGACGACGGGACCGTCGTGCTCCTCGGCCGGGGCTCGGGTTCGATCAACACCGGCGGCGAGAAGGTCTTCCCCGAGGAGGTGGAGGCCGTGCTGAAGGGCCACCCCGCCGTGTACGACGTGCTGGTCGTAGGCGTGCCCGACGACCGCTGGGGTGAGCGGGTGGTCGCCGTCGTCCAGGTCCGGCCCCCCGCCTCCCTGGCCCTCGACGAGCTCAAGGCCCACTCCCGGAGCGAGCTGGCCGGCTACAAGGTGCCCCGCGACCTCCTCCTCGTGGACGAGATCCGGCGCGGCCCCAACGGCAAGCCCGACTACGGGTGGGCCAAGGAGCACGCCAGGGACGCGTTGGCACCGCAGCTGATGGAGCGGATGGCGGGGGCCGACGCCATCTTCCTCCACCTCGAGCGGCCCGACTGCCCCGTCCACACGCTGAAGGTGGCCGTGCTGGACACGGCGGCGCGGGGCCGTCCGGTGACGCTCGCCGAGGTGCGGTCCGCCGTCCACGCCCGGCTCGGCCTCGTGCGCCGGTCGACCCAGCGGGCGGTGTGGGCACCCGGCTTCGGCGGGCGCCCGTTCTGGGTCGACGACCCGGGCTTCGACCTCGACCGCCACACCGGCGAGCGCACGCTGCCGGCGCCCGGCGACGCGGCCGCGCTGGACGCGCTCTACGGCGACTTGGCCAGCACGCTGCTTCCCCGGGACCGGCCGCTGTGGGACCTCACCCTGGTCCACGGGCTCGAGGGCGGCCGCCAGGCCGTGGTGGTGCGGGTCCACCACGCCATCACCGACGGCACCGGGGTGGTGGGCGCCTTCACGGCCGCCACGGCGGAGCGCCGCGGCGACCCGGTGCCCGAGTGCCCCGCCCCGCCCGCACCCCCGGTGGACCGGCGGGCACTGGCCGTCGCCGCGGCGACGGGGGTGCCCCGGTGGGCGGCGGGCCTGGGACCCCTGGTGGTCGACGCCGCCGGCAGCGCCCGGCGCAGCCGCCGCTTCCGGGCGTCCGTGGCCGACCTGCCCCGGGCGCTGTCCGCCCCCCGCACCTTCACCAACGTCCCGAGCGGCGGTCGCCGGGTGTGCGCCACCGTCGGCCTGCCGTTCGCCGACCTGGCGGCGGTTCGCCGGGCCACGGACACCACCGTCAACGGCGTGTTCCACGCGGTCGTGGCGGGGGCGATGCGGGCCGAGCTGCTCGACCGGGGCGGTGACGTGACCCGGCCCACCGTCGCCACCTTCGGGATCGCCGCCGACCGCGACCGCGACCGGCGGTGGGGCAACGCCGTGACGCCGACCAACGCCACCCTGTTCTCGAACCTGGCCGAACCGCTGGACCGCCTGCGGGAGACGGCCCGCAGCTGCGCCGACGCCGTCGAGCTGCGGCGGGCGACCGGCGTGGCCATGGCCGGCCGGTGGGCCGATGCCAGCTGCCGGCTCGCCCCGCTGTTCCGCCGGGTGTTCGCCGACTCGTGGCCCCGGGTCGTCAGCCACGTCACCACCGCCAACGTCCCCGGTCCGCCCGAGCCCCGGTGGGTGGGCGACGTCGAGGTCGCCGACTGGTGGTCCTTCGCCGTCGCCATCCCGCCCTCGAACGTCAACCTCACCGCGTACAGCTACGCCGGGCGCATGAACGTGGGGCTGGTCACCACCCCGGAGGTGTTCCCCGACCCCCGCCCCTTCCTGGCCCGCCTGGAGGTGGCGCTGGCCGAGCTGGTCGACGTCACTTCGTCGTCGCGATCCCCCCGTCCACCGGGATGACCGCGCCCGTCAGGTAGGAGCCGGCCCGGGACGACAGGAAGATGGCCGTGCCCGCCATGTCGTCGGGACGGCCGATGCGCTTCAGCGGCGCCGACGAGGCGATCTGGTCGCCGAAGGCCTGGAGGGTGGCGGCCATCATCTTCGACTCGAACGGTCCCGGGGCGATGGCGTTGACGGCGATGTGCTGGCGGGCCAGCTGGGCGGCGAGCACCCGGGTCATCTGGTGCACCGCCGCCTTGGACGCCGAGTAGGAGTAGGTCTCGAGCGCCGGGACGTGGATCCCGTCGATCGAGCCGATGTTGACGACCCGGGCCGGGTCGTCGGCGGTGCCGGCGGCGGCCAGCAGCGGCACCAGGAAGCGGGTCAGGTGGAAGACGCCCTTGACGTTGAGGTCGAGGACGCGGTCCCAGGCGGCGTCGTCGAACTCGGCCAGCGGCGCGCCCCAGGTGGCGCCGGCGTTGTTCACGAGGATCGACAACCGGTCCTCCCGGCTCGCCACCTCGTCGGCCAGGCCACGGCACCCCGCCTCGGTGGAGAGGTTGGCGGGCAGGGCCACGCACTCGCCCACCGTCGACAGCTCGGCCGCCACCTCCTCGCACACCTCGGCCTTGCGCGACGAGATGTACACGCGGGCGCCGGCCTCGACGAAGCCCCGGGCGATCATCAGCCCGATGCCCCGGCTGCCACCGGTGACGAGCGCGGTCTTCCCCTCGATGGAGAACAGGTCCGAGTTGGGCACGGGGGCGGACGCTATTCGGGCCGCAGGCCGTCGACCGACGCCCGCCGGGCCGCGAAGGCGGGACCGGCGGCCACCACCACGGCCAGCAGCGCCGCCGCCACGGCGACCAGGCCCACCAGGCCGACTGGCACCCGGCTGACGTCGAGCACGTCGAGCTGCTCGGCGTAGGCCCGCCACGCCCACTGCCCCCCGGCGATGCCGAGCGGGATCCCGACGAGGAGGCCGAGGGCCATGGTGACGCCGCTCTGCACCTGGATGACGCGGCCCACCGACCGGGAGGTCATCCCCAGGACCTTGAGCACGGCGAGCTCGTGCCGCCGGCGGCGGGCCGACGCCGCCAGGGCGAGGAGGAGCGAGGCCAGCACGGCGGCGGCCAGGGCGCCGGCGAGCCAGGCGGGGCTCGACCGCATGGTCTCGTGCTCGGCGATCTCGGCCGGGCGCTGGACGCCCATGACGTCGAGCGACCCGGGGTAGCTGCCCACCCGGTCGCCCAGCGGCCGGAGCCGCTCGCGGGCGGCGCCCTCGTCGACGCCGTCGTGGAAGCGGACGAAGAGGGCGCTGAGCCCGAAGATCTCCTGCTCGGCCGCGGCCTCGTCCGGCGGTGAGGCGGGCAGCATCAGGCCGTCGCCGAGCGACGTGCGGGCCCCGTGGACGATGCCGATCGACGGCAGGGTGGCCCGCCCGACGATCCGCCGACGCGCCGTCTCGCCGCCCACCGAGAGCTCGACCGTGTCGCCGACGTCCAGACCGAGCTGGTCCAGGGTGCGGGACCCGGCCACGACCTCGTCGGGCCCCTGGAGCCCGCGCCCCTCGAGGATCGGGGGCGCCAGGTCGCCCTGGAGCGGGAGGAACTGCATGGCCGGGAACCGACGACCGTCGACCTCGGCGACGTTGAACGCGGCGGCGGCCCAGCCGTCGACCTCCTCGTCGGCCCGGAGCTGCTCGCCCGCCGCCTCGAGGTCGATGCTGCCGTAGCCGCCGTCGTCGAAGAGGACGGCATCCCCCTCCCAGCCGTACAGCTCGGGCGTGCTGACCAGGTGGCGGAGGCTGTTGCCGAACGTGAGCGACGCCACCACGGCGGCGATCCCGATGACGGCGGCGACCACGACGGGTCGGGAGCCACTGGCCCCCCGAGCGGGGCTGGGGGCGATGGCGAAGTCCACCCCGACCCGGGCGGGGGCGGGCAGGCCGCGGGTGAGCCGGGCCGCGACAGCCGACGTGGCGGGCACGCCGGGCACGCTCGCCCGCCGCCACGCCCCGACGGAGCGCAGCGCCGACACGGCGGCGGCGCCGATCAGCACCACCACGAGCAGCGCCGCGCCACCGAGGACGGCGGTGGCGTCGAGGTCCACCCCGGAGGCCGGTTCGATCCGGCGGACCGGACCGATGGGGAAGAACGGGGACAGGGCCACGGCCACCACGACGGCGCCCACGCCGCCGACGACGGCGGGGAGGGCACCGATCCCGGTGGCAGCCACCGCCAGCGGGCGCGGCCCCACGCCGAGGGCGGACAGCACGCGCTGCTCGTCCTCCGTGCCCCGCACCTGCCGGGTGACCGCCTGCGCGCCGAGCACCAGGGCGGCGAGCCCGGTCACCGCCGAGAAGAGGCCGAGGGCCACGCCGTGGGGCCGCACCGCCCGCTGCACCCGGCCGGCGAGGTCGGACACCTCCTGGACGTTCCCCGTGTAGCCGGGCTCCACCTCCTGGCCGATGCGCTCGGCCTCGGCGGTGAGGATGCGGCCGTAGGCCTCCCGCACCGCGGGCACGTCGTCGGCGCCATGCTCCAGCCGGAGGCCCTGCCAGTCGTAGGCGGCCACGTCGAGGTTGGGCCGCGTCAAGGCCGGTGTGAAGACGATCCGGGGCTGCTCGTCGCTCTCGTCCTGGGCCACCTCGTCGGGGAACAGACCCACCCCGGTGATGCGCACCCGGGCGTGCACCGCCGACGGCGTCGTCGCCGGATCGAGCTCGGGGTCCTCGGCCTGCTCGTCGGTGAAGAAGTCGACGTCGACGGTGTCGCCGGTGCGCAGGTCGTAGCGGTCGGCGACCACCTCGTTGACGATCGCCTCCGACGCGTCGTCCGGGTCGGGCAGCCGGCCGTCGATGACGGCGAGCCGGTCGTGGTCGAGGTAGCGGCCGTCGTAGCTCCCCACCGCCTCGAAGTACTTCTCGATGTCACGGTCGAGGAGGGCGTTGAAGGCGACGTAGGTCTGCGCCGACGTCACGCCGGGCAGCTCGGCGGCCTGCTCGCGGCAGGCCGAGGGGCTCCCGGAGGGCGCTGTTCACCGAGAGGTCGGAGACGGTGTTGGCCTCCCGGTAGCGGGTGTAGGCCGACGCGGTGCGGCGGGCGCCGGCGGCGCAGGCCAGCGCCAGCCCGCCGAGCACGGCCACGACGACCGCGCTGGCCACGAGGCCGGCGGCCGACCGGCGGGCGGTGGCCCGCACCCACATCCGAAGTGCGGCGCTCACCAGGGGACCATGGCACGCCGGCGGGGCCGGGGCACGGGTGCACCCCACCCAGGGAGGAGGGGTGCTACCCCCCCGGCCTGGTGTAGCTGCGGAGGGCGCAGACGGGGGCGAACCCCAGGGCGGCGTACATGGCCTTGGGGGTGTCGGCCGGCTCGGCGCCGATGAGGACCTGGTCGGCCCCCCGGTCCCGGGCGTCGGCCACGGCATGGGCGATGAGGGCGGTGGCGATGCCCGTCCGGCGGTGCTCGGGGGCGGTGAAGAGGTCCTCGACCTTGCCCACGCCGATCCCGGGGATGCCCGGCCACGACGAGAAGAAGGCGCAGTCCTCCCCGTCGACCGAGGCCAGGAAGAACTGGAGGGCGGGCGCCTTGGCCCGCTTGGTGGCCACCATGGCGGTGGTCACGCTGGGCGTGTGGGGCGGGCGGTCCGCCTTGGTGGCCTCCTCCTCGTGGTCCCGCCGGGTCAGGCGGGCCAGCGACGCCCAGTCGGCGGGACCGTCCACGGGGCGGATGGCGACGGGCGGCGGCGCCCGGTCGAGTCGGAGGGGCCCGTCGAGGAGGAGCTGGAGCTCGGTCTCGCCCGCGTAGCCCTCGAGCAGCAGGCGGGCCTCGAACGCCGTCGGGGTCCGGGGGTCCACCTTGTAGGTGCGGTGCCCGCCCTCGGGGAACAGCTCGTCGGCCCGGCGGAGGACGGCCTCGATGGCGGCCGGCGTGGCCGCCCGCACCGCGGTCCCGTGGTTGGCGTCGTAGATCTCGGCGCACGCCGTGTTGCGCACGAACCGGGCCTCGTCCCCCGGCAGGACCTCGTTCCCCAGCTCGAAGTACCCGAGCAACGTGGCGATCACGGCGTCCAGGTCCGGCAACGGCACCGGCCGACCGTAGGCCCCGGGACGTTTGGGCACCTGGATCACCGCAGAGCGTCGATCTGCGTGCCCAGACGCCGACGAGGGGGCCGTACAGTCCGGCTCGTGACCGAGGTGCACGGGTTCGCCAAGCCGGGGTTCGAGGCCGTGGAGGACGCGTTCCGGGCCAACTTCGACGTGCACGGGGACGTCGGGGCCGCCTTCTGCCTGTACGTCGGGGGCGAGCCCGTGGTCGACCTCTGGGGCGGGGTGGCCGACGTGGGCACGAGCCGGGCCTGGGAGGAGGACACCCTCCAGCTCGTCTTCTCGACCACCAAGGGGGTGGCCGCCATCTGCGCTCACCTGTTGGCGCAGCGGGGCGGGCTCGACTTGGACGCCCCCGTGGCCGCGCTGTGGCCCGAGTTCGCCGCCGAGGGCAAGGAGCGGGTGACCACCCGTGAGCTCCTCGCCCACCGGTCCGGCCTCCCCGTGGTGGACGGCACCGTCGCCCCGGACGAGGTGCTGGCCTGGGACCCCATCGTTCAGCGGCTGGCCGCCCAGCGCCCCATCTGGGAACCGGGCACCGCCCACGGCTACCACGCCCTGACGTACGGCTGGCTCGTGGGCGAGGTCGTGCGCCGGGCCACCGGTCGGACCCTCGGCACCTATTTCGCCGACGAGGTGGCCGGACCCCTCGGTCTCGACCTGTGGATCGGCCTGCCCGAGTCGGAGGAGCCCCGGGTCAGCACCCTGATCGGCTCGGAGTGGACCGTCGGCGCCACGCTGAGCGACGAGCTGCTCGCCAGCCTGCCCGAGGAGGTGCGGGCCCTCGTCGTGGCCTTCGCCGACCCCGAGGGCGTCAGCCAGCGGGCGCTCACGGTGACGACGCCGCCCCTCGACTGGAACAGCCGGGCCGTCCACGCCGCCGAGGTCCCCGCCGCCAACGGCATCGGCACGGCCCGCTCGCTGGCCAAGCTCTACGCCGCCTGCGTGGGTGAGGTCGACGGCACCCGACTGCTCGAGCCCGCCACCGCCGCCGACGCGAGCCGCCCGCAGTCCGACGGCCCCGACCAGGTGCTCATGGTGCCCACCCGCTTCGGGTCCGGCTTCTTCCTGGCGTCGTCGTTCTCGCCCCTGTTCGGGCCGACGTCGTTCGGCCACGCCGGCGCCGGCGGCTCCCTCGCCTTCGCCGACGCCGATGCGTCCATCGGCTTCGGCTACGTGATGAACCGGATGCAGCAGAACCTGGCCGGCGACCCCCGCACGCTGGCCCTGATCGACGCCGTCAAGCGCTCGCTCTGACCTCGTCCAGGAACGTGACCACCTCGGCCGCGAACCGGGGGTCGTAGACGGCGGAGAGGTGGTCGCCGGACACCGTGACCGACCGGGCGCCGGGGATGGCCGCCGCCAGCTCGGCCGGATCGCCCACGAGGTCGTCGCGGTCACCAGCGATCACCAGGACGGGTACCGCCACCGTCGTCAGGTCGGGCGCCGGCGACAGGCCGGCCCGCTGGATGGCGGCGAGGGCCAGGCGGTCGGCACCCGTGCTGTCGGCGAAGGCGCGGAAGGCGCGAGGCACCGCACCGCTGATGGTCGAGGGGTCGTCGGCCTCGAGGGCGGCGGCGATGGCGGCCGCCGGCATGGGCGGGCCGCCGGTGCGGAGGATGAGCCGAGTACCGACGCCGCCGAGCACCGCCGACCGCAGGCGGGGCTCGTCGGCCAGCAGCAGCGAGGTCACCAGGCCGCCCATCGAGTACCCGACCACGTCCACGTCCCCGATCCCGAGGTGGTCGAGCAGGGCCGACACGTCCCGGGCCATGACGGGGCCCCGGTAGGCGGCGGGGTCGTGTGGCTTCCCGGACCGTCCGTGGCCCCGGGCATCGAGGGTGACCACCCGCCGGCCGCTGCCGACCAGCGCGTCGACGATCCCGGGCGCCACCCAGTTGCCGACGGCGTCGGCGGCGAAGCCGTGGTGGAGGACGACGGGCGGACCGTCCCCCGTCACGTCGTAAGCGAGCTCGAGGCCGTCCGGAGCGGCGAAGGTGGGCACGGACACAGGATGGCACCGAGGTCGTCGGGCAGGCTTGGGCGGTGGAGACCACCGTCCTCGATGTCGACACGTCGCGCGACCGCCTCGTCGACCTGACCCCGGCGGCCGAGCGGTTCTGCGCCGGGCACGGCAGCGGCCTGCTCTCCGCCTTCGCCCCCCACGCCACCGCCGGCCTCGCCCTGCTGGAGCTCGGCTCGGGCTCGGAGGGCGACCTCGTGGACCTCCTCGAGCGCCTGCTCCCCCGCGAAGACCGCTACCGCCACCGCCACGGCGCTCCCGGTCACGGCGCCGACCACCTGCTGCCCGCGCTCGTGAGCCCGTCCCTCGTCGTGCCCGTGATCGACGGCCACCTCGCCCTCGGCACGTGGCAGTCGCTCGTCCTCGTCGACCTCAACGGCGACAACCCGCGCCGCTCGGTGCGCCTCAGCTTCCTCCCGGGCTAGCCCCTCGCGCCCCGTGGCGGGCCGGCCGCGCCACACTCGTCGCCGTGGTGGCCCCCCCGTCGACCTTCCCCGCGGGCCCGGACGACGCCGTCAAGGCGCAGCAGCTGGCCGTCATGAAGCGGCGGGCCACCGGGGCGCTGGTGGCCGTCACCGGGGTCTTCCTCGTCAGCCTGCTGTTCGACGGCACCTGGGCCGAGTACCTGCGAGCGGCGGCCGAGGCGTCGATGGTCGGCGGCCTGGCCGACTGGTTCGCCGTCACCGCCCTGTTCCGCCACCCGCTCGGCCTCCCCATCCCCCACACCGCCGTGATCCCCGAGCGCAAGGACCAGTTCGGACTGACCCTCGGCGAGTTCGTGCAGCGCAACTTCCTCTCTTCCGACACCCTCGGCGAGCGGGTGCGCACCGCCCGGGTGGCCGACCGGGCCGCCGCCTGGCTGGCCGATCCCGCCAACGCCGCCAACGTGGCCGGTCGGCTGGCCGACGCCGCGGCCTGGGGCATCGACCTCATCGAGGACGAGGACGTGCACGTGGCCCTCGACCACGTGGTCCGCAGGCAGGCCGAGGCCACCAACCTGGCCGCCCTGGCCGGCCGGGCGCTGAAGACGATCACCGCCACCGACCGCCACCAGGAGGTCCTGGCCGCCGCCGTGTCGGCCGTCGACCACTTCCTCGAGGAGAACCGGGAGACCCTCCGCACCCGCTACCACCGCGAGTCGCCGTGGTGGTTGCCCGAGGCCGTCGACGACCGGATCTTCGACCGGCTGGTCGACGGGGCGCGGCGCATGCTCGGCGAGGTGGCGTCGGACCCGAACCACGAGCTGCGCAAGGAGCTCGACCGTCGCCTGCGCGACCTGGCCGACCAGCTCGAGCACTCGCCCGAGCTCCGCGAGCGGGGTGAGCAGCTCAAGACCGAGCTGCTGGCCTCCCCCGAGCTCCGGAAGTGGACCCGGTCGGTGTGGGAGGACGCCAAGGCCGCCCTCCGGGAGCAGGCCGGCGACCCCGACTCGGAGGTGCGCCGGCGCCTGGCCACCACCGTGGCCTCGGTGGGGCACCGCCTCCAGGAGGAGCCGGCCCTGCGGAACGCCGTCGAGGCGGCGGCCGAACGGGGCGCCCGCTACGTGGCCGAGCACTTCCACGACGAGATCACCGGCCTCGTCACCAGCACGGTCCAGCGCTGGGACGCCACCGAGACCTCCGGCAAGCTCGAGCTGCTGCTCGGCCGCGACCTCCAGTACATCCGCATCAACGGCACCGTGGTCGGCGGCCTGGCCGGCCTGGCCATCCACGGCGTGGCCGAGCTCCTGACCTGACCCCTACTTCGTCGAGGTGCTCACCGAGGTGGGACAGATCAGCGCCGAGCCGTCGATCAGGCACCGGAACGCGGCACCGTGGAAGCCCCGCACCTGGCTGACGGCGACGTCCCCGCTGAGGTGGGTGGACACGTTGGCGGTCGACCCGATGTCGTTGTAGCTGGAAAGCGTGTCCTCGTCATCCTGGTCGGAACGCCGGTACGCGACGTCGACCTGGACCAAGAGCAGCGAGTCGTGGCACACCTGGTCCCCGGTGACCGACACCGCCCCGACGATGTCCGTCTGCCTCGGGTCCGGCGTCCGGGCCACCCGGAGCTCGCCGGCCACCCTGCACGTCACCTCTCCGCCGTTGCGGGCGGTGAACGTGTAGTCGACGTGCCGATCGTCGGTCACCTCTGCGGCGCCCGCCGGCGCGGCCCACGCGGCGACCAGCAGCGCCCCACCGGCCACGGCCCCCACCGCCGATCGCGCCCTCATCGCCGGAGCCGCTCCCTCGCCATCCCCACGACCGCCGACACCCCGGTCACCGGCGAGAACCGGTCCGACGCCGCCGTGAGGCGGGCGTCGTCCTCGTCCGTCAGGTCGAGGTCGGCCGCCTCGGCGTTGCGCTCGAGCTGCGTCACCGAGCTGGCCCCCGGGATGGCGACCACGTTGGGCCTCCGGATGACCCAGGCCAGCGCCACCTGGGCCGGCGTGGCGCCGTGGGCGGCCGCCACCGCCCGCAGCGCCTCGAGCAGCTCGGTGGCCCGCTCCAGGTTCTCGGGGAGGAACAGCGCGTTGGCCGCCCGCACCCCGCCGGGCCGGTTGGTGGCGTCGTAGCGGGCCGACAGCAGCCCCTGACCGAGCGGGCTGTAGGCGATCACGATCCGGTCGCCGCCCTGCGCCCACGGCAGGAGCGCCGCCTCGGGCCGCCGGTCCACGAGGCTGTAGCGCACCTGGTTCGACAGGACGGGTCGACCGAGGGCGGCCTCGGCCGCCTGCCACCGGGTCAGCGAGTAGTTGCTCACCCCGACGTTGCGCACGAGGCCCTCGTCCACCAGCCGGCGCATCGCGGGCATGGTCAGCGAGTCCGACACCAACGGGTTGGGCTGGTGGACCTGGTAGAGGTCGAGCGCGTCCACCCCGAGGCGGCGGGCGCTGCGGCGGGCCCGGTCCCCCACCACCCGTCCCACGGGCAGGACCGGGAAGAGCTTCGTGGCGAGGAAGGCCTCGTCCCGGCGCCCGGCCACCGCCCGGCCGATGATGCGCTCGGAGGCGCCGAAGCCGTAGATCTCCGCGGTGTCGATCAGGTTGATGCCGAGGTCGAGGGCGCGGGTCACGATGCCGCTGCTCTCCTCCTCGGCGTACTGCTTGCCGTAACCCCACTCACGCGAGCCGAACTGCCACGTGCCGAGCCCGATGGCCGACAACCGCACACCACCGACCTCGACGTACCTCATCGCCACCCCTCCAGGGTCACGGGCACTTGCGCTCCTACGGAAGGTCCACGGACAGGGTGCCGGTGCCGGCGTCGGTGGCCGAGCGGGCCACCCGCAGCTCGTACCGGCCCGGCTCCACGGCCCAGGCCCGGGTGGCCGGGTCCCGCACCGCGAGGCGCTCGAGCGGCACCCGCAGCTCGACCGCCGACTCGGCGCCGGCGGCCACGTCGACGCGTGCGAAGCCGACGAGCCGGCGCCGGCCCCCCCGCCGGCCGCCGTACGCCTGCACGACGTCGGCGCCGTCCCGGGCGCCGGTGTTGGCCACGGTGCCCCGCAGCACCAGCTCGTCGGCGCCGTGCTCGAGCGACCACGTCCCGAGGACGAAGTCGGTGTAGGTCAGGCCGAAGCCGAACGGGAACGCCGGCTCGTGGCCGTCGCGCTCGAGGCGCCACCACCCGTGCCAGGCGTCGTACGTAGCCCGGTCGGCCTCCCGGTCGAAGGGGGGCAGGTGGGACTCGTCGGTGGGGACGGTGAAGGGCAGCCGTCCCGTCGGAGCGGCCACGCCGAGGAGGACGTCGGCCAGGGCCGCCCCGCCCTCCATGCCGCCGTACCAGGCCTGGACGACCGCGGGCACGGCGTCGATCCACGGGCCCATCAGCACGGCGCTGCCGGCCACCACCGCCACGACCGTGCGGGGGTTGGCGGCGGCCACCGCCCGGACGAGCGCCTCGTCGGCCTCGTGCAGCCGGAGCGAGGTGCGGTCGCCGCCCACGGCGAAGCCCACGCCGCTGTTCCGGCGGCCGACACCCTCGGGCGCCTCGGGGCCGGGGTCGGCCGCCACCGACGCGGTGAACCGCTCGGCCAGCGCCGGGTCGTCGGGCCCCGGGAACAGGTCGGTGAGGTGGCTGGTGCCGAACTCGCCGATGTACTCGCCCTCGTCGTCCGCGGTGTAGCCGACGACCACCACGGCGGCGTCGGCCCCGGCCGCCACCTCGGCCGCGGTGTCGGCATCGCTCCCGTCGTGGTGGTCGACGGTGGCGTCGGGCAGCGCGGCCCGCAGGCCGTCCAGGGGCGTGATCACCTCGGGGGCCCAGACGTCGCTCGACCCCTGATCGCCAAGGTTGCGCAGCGCCGCCAGTCGGCCCACCACGGCCACCCGGCGCAACGCGGCGGCGTCGAGGGGGAGGACGGGGTCCCCGTCGACCGCCTCGTTGCGGAGCAGGACGATGGCGCGGGTGGCGGCCTCGCGGGCCAGCGCCCGGTGCTCGGGGCAGGCGAGGACGTCCGCGGCCGGACGGGGCTCCGCCAGCACGTCGGCGAAGCGCAGGAGCGTGGCCACCGTGGGGACGACGCGTCGAGCGATGTCCTCCTCCGTCACCTCGCCGGCCTCCACGGCGGCGTCGAGACCGCTGGCCCGGATCATGCGGTACGGCATCTCGACGTCGAGCCCGGCGGTCACCGAGGGCCCGGCGTCCCGGAGCCCGAAGATCCAGTCGCTGATGACGAACCCCTCGAAGCCCCACTCGTCCCGCAGCACGTCGTTGAGGAGGGCGGGGCTCTGCCCGCACCACTCGCCGTTGACGCTGTTGTAGGCGCTCATCACCGAGGCCACGCCCTCGTCGACGATCCGGCGGAAGTGCGGGAGGAAGACCTCGTGCAGGGCCTCGTCGTCCACGGTCACGTCGACCTTGAAGCGGGCGTTCTCCATGGAGTTGCAGGCGAAGTGCTTGACGCAGGCCATGGCGTGGCGCTGGACGCCCCGGGTCAGCGCCGCGCCCAGCTCGCCGACGTGGAACGGGTCCTCGCCGTAGGTCTCCTGGGCCCGTCCCCAGGCGGGGTGGCGCAGGACGTTGACGCACACGCCTCCGTACAGGTCGGCGCCCACCGCCCGCAGCTCCCGGCCGATGGCGTCGCCGATGCGCTCCTCGAGGTCGACGTCCCAGGCCGCCCCCCGCCCCATGCTCACCGGGAAGGCGGTGGCGGGGCCGATGACGACGCCCCGGGGACCGTCGCTGAAGTGGAACCCGGGCACGCCCAGCCGCTCCACCGTCGCAGCGGGGAACGTGCGCTTGTGGTAGCCGCCGGTACCCAGGTCGCCGAGCCCGGCCCAGAACGGGAGGTCCCCGTCGAGGCACCAGCGGCGCTCCTCGGGCGTCATCTCCGCCACGAGCGCCGCCGCCTCGGTCGCGGGGTCGGCGCCGCCGGCCACCGCGGCGGCCGCCTTCTCGAACGGGGTCGTCACCGGGGCGACGCTACGCGGTGGTTCAGCGGGGCGCCCCGGGAGCCACCAGCGGCCAGGGACGCTCGCGCTCCACGACGGCGGCCAGATCGAGCAGCAGCGCGTCCTCGTGGTGGCGACCGATCACCTGCATCCCGACGGGCAGCCCGCCCACGTCGCCCACGGGGATCGAGACCGCGGGGTTGCCCACCACGTTGGCCGGGATGGTCGAGCGCGCCGTTGTTCTCGGGCCCCACCATCTGCTCCCCCACCCGCGTGTTGAGCCCGATCTCGGCGGGGAAGGCCACGTCGGGGTTGGTGGCGGCGATCACGAGGTCCACCTCGTCGAACAGCGCGGCCATCGCCTCGTTGGCCTCGGTGCGGGCCTTCTCGGCCCGGCCGGCCATCCCGAGGTCGAACACCTGCTCGGCGAACTGCAGGCCGAAGGCGATCTCCGGCGTCAGGTCGTCGGCGCAGCCCGGCCACCGCTCCCCCAGCTCCTCGCGGAGCTGGACGAGGTTGGTGAGGGCCCACTCCGTGCCGAGGCCCGGCAGCCCCACGGGCACGTCGACCAGGCGGAGGCCGGCGTCGGCGGCGAGCTGCTCGCCGGCGGCGGTCACCAGGTCCGCCACCTCGGGCAGGACGACGGCCGACCCGAGGGTGGGCGCGATCACGGCCCGCCTGCCCGCCAGGTCGTGCGTGCCGAGGCCCCGCTCCCAGCCCTCGATCCGCGGGAGGCTGTAGGGGTCGCGCCGGTCGAAGCCGCTGGCGACGTCGTACCAGCGGGCCGCGTCGCGGACGGACCGCGCCAGGCACCCCAGCAGGATGGTCAGGGGTTGGATGGCGGTGCGCGGGCCCCGGGGGATCCGGCCGTAGGTCCCCTTCATGCCCACCAGCCCGCAGAAGCCGGCCGGGATGCGGATGGACCCGCCCCCGTCGCCGCCGCTGGCGATGGTCACCAGCCCGCCGGCCACGGCGGCGGCGCTGCCGGCCGAGGACCCACCCGTGGTGCGGGTCGGGTCCCAGGGGTTGCGGGTGATGCCGTGGAGGCGGGACACCGACACGTTGAGCCCGCCGAACTCGCTGGCCGTCGTGGACCCGACGGGGACCACCCCGGCGCCCGTGAGCCGCTCCACCATCGTGGAGCTGTACGGCCAGGTGCGGTCGGCGAACACCAGGGATGCCTCGGCGGCCGGCCACCCGGCGACGGGCTCGAGCTCCTTGATCCCGATCGGCACGCCCCCGAAGGGCAGCCCCACGTCGGCAGCCGCGGCCCGCTCGCGGGCCCGCTCGGCGTCGAGCGGCGCAGAAGGCGTTCAGGTCACTGGCTTCGATCGCGGCGAGCGAGGCTTCCAGCTCCTCGACCGGTGAGCGCTCGCCCGCCCGGAAGGCGTCGACGAGCGAACAGGCATCACCTGGCCACGGCGCATCGGTCACGCCGCAGTCAACCACCCCGGGGCCCGAGCGGGCCCCGGGGTGCTTCCGGCCGCGGCTACTTCTTCAGGTCGTCGATCTTGCCCTTGACGGCGTCGGCGACCTTGTTGACCTTCTTCTTGATGCTGGCCCCGGCCTGATCGGCCTTGCCCTCACGCTGGAGGTCCTCCTTGCCGGTCAGATCACCGGCGGCCTCCTTGGCCCGGCCCTTCAGGTCGTCTACTCGGTCGTCTGCCATCGCAGCCTCCTCGGCTCGTCGAACGTGCGATCCGCCACCCTGTACCCGAGGCCGGTCGTCCCCACCCCCCGGGTAGCGTCCGTGCGGGTGGACCGACGAGCGTTCCTGCGGGCCGGCTTGGCCAGCGCTGCCGTCGTGGCGGTGGGGCCACGGCTGGCGGGGTGCGGTCCCGACCTCGGTCCCTACGGCGAGTTGCGCGCCGCCGACGCCAACGGCATCAAGCTCCCGTCCGGCTTCACCTCCCGCGTCCTGGCCCGCAGCGGCTCCACCGTCCCGGGCACGGCCTACTCCTGGCACCACAACCCCGATGGCGGCGCCACCTTCCGGACGACCGGTGGCGGGTGGGCCTACGTCTCCAACAGCGAGCGGAACAGCCGTCTCGGCGGCGCCAGCGCCGTCCGCTTCGCCGCCGACGGGGCCGTGGTGGCGGCGTCCAGCATCCTGTCCGGGACGACGAACAACTGCGCCGGCGGGCCGACGCCGTGGGGCCGGTGGCTGTCGTGCGAGGAGTTCGACGGCGGGCGGGTCTGGGAGTGCGACCCGCTCGGGGTCGCCCCCGCGGTGGTGCGACCGGCCCTCGGCGTCTTCAACCACGAGGCCGCCGCCGTCGACCCCGACCGGGGCCACGTCTACCTCACCGAGGACAAGACGGACGGCCGGCTCTACCGCTTCCGCCCGACCGCCTACCCGGACCTGTCGGCCGGCGTGCTCGAGGTGGCGACGGTGGTGTCCGGCCTCGTGCGGTGGACCGCGGTGCCCGACCCGTCCGCCACCCTCCTCGGACCCACCCGCCAGCAGGTGCCCACGAGCACGGCCTTCAACGGGGGTGAGGGGGCGTGGTACGGCGGCGGCTCGCTGTGGTTCACCACCAAGGGCGACAACCGCCTGTGGGAGCTCGACGTGGTGACCTCGGAGCTGACCGTGCTCTATGACGCCACCCGGTTCTCGACCCCGGTGCTGACCGGGGTCGACAACATCGTGCAGGCGGCCAACGGCGACCTCTACGTGTGCGAGGACGGCGGCGACATGCAGCTCGTGATCGTCCGCCCGGACGGCGCGGTGTGGCCCTTCCTCCAGGTGACCGGGCACGCGGGGTCGGAGCTGACCGGGCCGGCGTTCGACCCGTCGGGCACGCGCCTGTACTTCAGCTCCCAGCGGGGGGCGGCCGGTACCGCGACCGGCATCACCTACGAGGTGCGTGGCCCGTTCCGCACCACCTGACCGACGGAGGGACACGGATGCTCCTGGACGGCGTGAACCACGTGGCCATCCTCACGGCCGACACGGACCGGCTCCACGCCTTCTACCGAGACGTGTTCGAGGCCACCGTCTCGCGCGACGCGCCCGCCGGCGAGGGGATGCGGCTGTCGTTCGTCGACGTGGGGCCGCGCACCGAGCTCAACGTCTTCCAGATCGAGGGCAACGACGAGGCGGTCCGGGAACGGTCGATGTTCGGTCGCGGCCGCATCGACCACATGGGGCTCCAGGCGGCGTCGCTGGAGGCCTTCGACATCATCCGTGAGCGCCTCGTCGCGTGCGGGGCCAGCGACGGCTTCGTGACCGACTTCGGCCCCGTCCTCAGCATCTTCTTCCGCGACCCCGACGGGTTGGAGGGCGAGGTCTGCGTGCCCAACCCCGACGCCCGACCGGGCGTCTACAACCCACCGGGGACGCCGGCGGCCGGCTACGACCCCCCCGCCTAGGGATCGGTCCGGCGTCCGGGGCAGGATGGCCTGATGGGCCACCTCCTCCCGGAGCGACCGGTCACCACCCTCGACGAGTGGCTGGCCACACCGGTGGGCGGACTGGGCCTCCATCGGGCGCAGGAGCTCGGCGCCGCCGGCGTGCTCGACCTGGTGGAGCGATCCGGCCTGCGGGGTCGTGGTGGGGGCGGCTTCGGCACCGCCCGCAAGTGGCGCACCGTGGCCGCGGCCTCGCCGCCCCGCTACCTGGTGTGCAACGGCGCCGAGGGCGAGCCCGGCACGTTCAAGGACCGGGCCCTCCTCCGGGCCAACCCCTACCAGCTCGTCGAGGGCCTGCTCATCGCCGCCCTGGCCGTCGACGTGGCCGAGGCGTACGTGGCCGTCAAGACCAGCTTCACGCAGGAGTACGACCGCCTGACCAGGGCCGTGCGCGAGATGCAGGACGCCGGGATCTGCCAGGACTGCGAGATCCGGGTGGTGCAGGGCCCCGAGGAGTACCTGTTCGGCGAGGAGAAGGCCCTGCTGGAGGTCATCGAGGGCAACCCGCCGCTCCCCCGGCTGCTGCCCCCGTACGAGCACGGGCTGTTCGCCACCGCCGTGCAGATGGGGTGGGAGGGCCACGAACCCGATCCCGACGCCCCGGGCGGGCGGGGCTCGAACCCCACGGTGGTCAACAACGTCGAGACCCTCTCGAACCTCCCGCACATCCTCGGCCGGGGCGCCGAGTGGTTCCGCTCGCTCGGGACGGCCGGATCGCCAGGCACCTTCGTGTGCACGGTGGTGGGCGACGTCGTGGCTCCGGACGTCGGTGAGGTGGAGGCGGGGACGACGCTGCGCCAGGTCATCGACGCCGTCGGCAGCGGCCTCCCGGACGGGCGCACGGTCAAGGGCGTCCTGTCGGGCGTGGCCAACCCGGTCGTCCTCCCCCACGACCTCGACACACCGGTCAGCTACGAAGCGTTCTCGGCGCTCGGCACGGGCATCGGCTCGTGCGGCTTCATCGTCCTCGACGACACCGCCTGCATGGTGGAGGCGGCCCGGGTCGTTTCTCGGTTCCTGTCGGTCGAGTCCTGCGGCCAGTGCCCGCCGTGCAAGCTCGGCAGCTCGGAGATCACCGCCCGGCTGGAGCGGCTCCAGGCCGGTGTGGCCGGCGACGTCGACCTCGAGACCATCTCCTACTGGGTGGCGCGGGTGACCGACGGCGCCCGCTGCTACCTCGCCAACGAGGAGCAGGTGGTGGTGGCCAGCCTCCTCCAGGCCTTCCCCGGCGAGTTCGTGGCCCACGTCGAGCAGCGGGGCTGCCCGCTCCCCCGCACGATCGAGCTGCCGAAGCTGGTCGACCTGGCCGAGGGGGTCGCGACCGTGGACCGGCGCCAGGAGCGCAAGCAGCCGGACTGGACGTACCTGCCGGACCCCCGCTGACGGCGCCGACCTAGTCGGCGCGCATGGCCTCGGCGGGGCGGGTGGCCCCGGCCAGCACCCCCGGGGCCACCGACGAGGCCGTCCCCACCACCACCAGGACGGCCACCGCCGCGGCCAGCAGCAGCACGGGGACGGAGGCGCTCGGGTCCACGCCGATGTCCGAGGCGAACCGGGACCACAGCCACCGCCCACCAGCGATGCCGAGCGGGATGCCGATGCCGAGGGCCACGGCCAGGGCGAGGAGGCCCTGCCAGAGCACGGCCGAGCGCACCTGGGCGCGGGTGAACCCGACGGTCTTGAGGATGGCCAGCTCCCGCCGGCGCTGGCGCACGAACGCGGTCAGGGCCAGCCCGAGCGAGAGGAGGGCGCCGACGGCCATGGCCGCGCCGAGGGCCACCGGCAGGCTCCCCATGTCCTCGGCGTTGCGGATCTCGGCCGCCAGCTGCACGGGCCTCGGCAGCGTGCCCTGGGGCGTCCCGTCCGGAGCGGCGGCGGTGATGCGGGCGGCGACGGCATCCCCGTCGCCGCCAGGGACGACGCGCAGGGCGATGGCGGTGGGGCACACCGCCTCGTCCGACTCCATGCACGCCCGCGTCGGGGGACTCGATCGATTCGAGCGCGCTCATGGTGACCAGGGCGCCGCGGCCGAGGGCGGTGTGGTCGCTGTTCACCTGGCCGACGGCCGGCAGCACCACGGTGCCGACCACCCGCAGGTCGGCCGCACCCGGTCCCTCCCCCATGCGCACGGTGTCGCCGATGTCCTTGCCGAGGCGCCGGAGCGTCGCCGCCCCGACCGCGATCTCGCCGTCGGTCAGCGGCAGCCGTCCCTCGATGGTCGGCGGGCCCACGTCGCCCCGCTGCCGGTCCAGGCCGAGCACCGGCAGCTCGAGGTCGTCGATGTGCACGCCGTTGTCGAAGGCGAGGAGGGACCACGCCGCGACGCTCCGGTCGTCGTCGAGGACCTCGTGGACCGTGCCGTCGTCCAGGGCCCCGTACCCGTCCGAGGCCACGAGGTAGCGGTCCCAGTCCCACCCGTACGCCGCCGGCGTGTCGACGAGCTCGCGCAGGTTGCCCCCGAAGACCACGGCGGCGATCACCGCCGTCATGGCCACCGCGCCGCCCACCAGCGTGGCCCGCAGCGGCGAGAGCACCCGACCGGGGGGCGCCTCCAGGGCCTGTGCGGTCCCCACGGTCGGGCCGACGGGGAGGCCCCACCCGGCGACGCGGGCGGCCAGCCGGGAGGGCCGCCTCGTCGTCGGCAGGTCCACCGCGCCGGACACCCGCCACGCCAACAGGGCGGTGGTGAGGAGGAGGACGAGGAGGAGCGCCACGGCGCCGAGGCCGAGCACCAGCCCGTCGAAGCGGACGCCCGTCGACGGGACGACCGTCCGCACCGAGCCGATCGGCGACAGGGGCGACAGCGCGGTGGCCACGACCACGGCCAGCGCCGTCCCGCCGGCGGCCGCCACCACCGCCTCGACGACGGCGAACGAGGCCCGCTGGCGGCGGGTGGCCCCCACGGCCCGGAGCGACGACAGCTCGGGGGCCCACGGCAGCACGAGGCGGGCGAGGGCCTGCACGGCCAGCACGAGCGCAGCCAGGCCCACGGCGGCGCCGAACAGGGCCAGGCTGACGGCCAGCGGGCCGATGGCCCGTTGCACCTTGGCCGACGTCTCGTCCACGCGCTTGATGATCGGGGGGATGTCGCGGGTGGCCGGGTCCGTCTCCAGCGCCGACACGAAGTCTTCGATGCCGGCCGCGCCGTCCTCGAGCCGGACGCCCTGCCACGAGTAGAAGCCCGTCTCGATGAACTCGGCGGTGGCGGCCGGGGGCAGGAGGGCGCCGTCGGTGACGTCGGCGTCGTCGACCAGGACCGGCGGCAGCCGCACGATGCCGACCACGTCGTAGGTCGCACGGCCGACCTCGACCTGGTCCTCCGGTCGGTCCGCCGGGGTCCGGTAGACGAAGGTGATCCGTCCGCCGAGGTCGACGCCGAAGAGCCCGACCATCCGGCTCGGTGAAGGCGATCTCGTCGGTGGCGTCGACGTCGGGCAGGCGGCCCCGGACGACCGACGCCTGGTCCTGGGTGAAGTAGCGCCCGTCGACGCTGCCGAAGAGACCGGTCAGGGCCCAGTCGTCGGTCTCCGCGCCTTCCAGGAGCGGGGCCGCGAACAGCCCGACGTAGTTGGCGCTGGCCACCACGCCGGGGAGGCGGGCGATGGCCTCGGGGCGCTCCAGACCCGGGAGGGGCGTGTTGACCAGGACGTCGCTCGCGTTCGAGTCCCGCAGGTACTCCGAGTACCCCGAGGCCGTCCGTCGGGCCCCGGCCAGGGCGGCGAGAGCCACGCCCCCCAGCAGGCCGATGACGAGGACGGCGCCCACGGTGGCGCGCCACCGTCGCCCGTGCCAGCTCACCACCAGCGCACATGAAAGCCCGGCCGGAGGGTGGCGTCGAGGGCGGGAGCCCCCCACCGGGCGGGGGTGGCACCACCCGGCGTAGCGTCGCCGGCATGATCGAACGCGCACCCTTCGGGCGGACCGGCCACTCGAGCAGCCGGGTCATCTTCGGGGCCGCGGCCCTGGGCCGGATGCGCCAGGAGCGGGCCGACGAGCTGCTGGAGGTCCTGCTCGAGTTCGGGGTGAACCACCTCGACACCGCCGCCATGTACGGGGACTCGGAGCTGCGACTGGCCCCGTGGCTGGCCGCCCACCCCGACGCCTTCTTCCTCGCCACCAAGACCGGCGACCGGACCGCCGACGACGCCCGCGCCAGCCTCGAGCGCTCGCTCGAGCGCCTCGGCGTGGACCGGGTCGACCTGATCCAGCTCCACAACCTCGTCGAGCCGGACGAGTGGGAGGTGGCCTTCGGCCCCGGGGGCGCGCTCGGAGGCCCTGGTCCGGGCCCGGGACGAGGGGCTCACCCGCTTCATCGGGGTGACCGGGCACGGGACCCGCATCGCTGGCATGCACCGGCGCAGCCTCGAGCGCTTCGACTTCGACTCGGTGCTCTTCCCCTGGAACTTCGTCCTGCTCCAGGACGAGGCCTACCGGCGCGACGTCGATGCCCTACTGGCGACGTGCGCCGAGCGGGACGTGGCCGTGCAGACGATCAAGTCGGTGGCCCGCCGGCGGTGGGCGGAGGGCGACGGTCCCCGCCATGCGTGGTACGAGCCCCTGCCCGAGGGGCCGGCGCTGACCCGGGCCGTGCGGGTCGTGCTCGGTCAGCCCCGGCTGTTCCTCAACTCCTCGAGCGACGCCCGCCTCCTGCGGGCCACCCTGCTGGCGGCCGAGTCCGGCGGGCCGGTGCCGGCCGACGAGGAGCTGGCCGACGACGCCGCCGCCCTCGACGTCCGCCCCCTCTTCGACGGCGCCGAGCTCGAGCGGATCTGACCCCCGGCGTTCTGGCCCCCCCGCCGTTCTGGCCTGCAGAACGTGGCGGATTCCGCCACGTTCTGCAGGCGAGAACGAGGGCTACTGCCCGGTGAAGCGGCGGAGCATGGGGTCGACCTGGGCGTTGATCAGGGCGCTCCCCCCGTCGACCACCAGGTTGGCGCCGGTCACGTAGGCGGCCAGGTCCGAGCACAGGAAGGTGATGGTGGCGGCCACCTCCTCCGCCGTACCGAGCCGGCCGAGGGGCGTGCCCGCCTCGAGCTCGGCCCGCGTGGCGTCGTCAGCGGCGGCCAGCTCGGTCAGCGGGGTGCGGATGAAGCCCGGGCTCACGCAGTTGACCCGCACCGCCGGGCCGTACTCGAGGGCGGCGCTCATGGTCAGGGCCAGGACGCCAGCCTTGGCCGCCGAGTACGGGGCCTCGCCCCGGGTGGGCCGCACCCCGGACAGCGACGACACGTTGACGATGCACCCCGTCGTCCCGCTGGCCCGCAGGTGGGGCACGGCCGCCCGGGTGCCGTTGAACACCCCGGTGAGGTTGACGGCCAGGAGGCGGTCCCACTCGCCGTCTGGGTAGTCGTGCAGCGGCATGACGTTGCCGGTGCCGGCGTTGTTGACGACCGTGTCGAGCCCACCGAGGGCGGAGGCGGCCTGGTCGAACGCCGCCGCCACGGCCGCGCCGTCGGCCACGTCGGCGTGCACGGCGACACCGCCCACCGCCGTCGCCACCGACTCCGCCGTGCGACGCCGCACATCGAGCACGGCGACCCGCGCCCCCTCGTCCGCGAACCGGCGGCAGGTGGCGGCGCCGATGCCCGAGCCCCCGCCCGTCACGACGGCCCGTCGACCCTCCAGCAGACCCACGGCCGGTCATCCTCGCGTACGGTCCGGCGCCAACGGCCGCCGGCCGGGAGGGGGAGCGACGCGATGGGACGGTTCACACGGGCGGAGCTGGAAGCGGAGTTCGCCAACTTCCAGCAGCGGGGTGAGGACGCCGGGTCCGCCGGCGACTGGGCGCCGTGGGCCGACCAGTTCACCGAGGACGCCCACTACGTCGAGCACGCCTACGGGACCTTCGAGGGCCGGGAGGCCATCCGGCGCTGGATCACCGCCACCATGGGCAGCTTCCCCGGCAACCGGATGCCCACGTTCCCCGTCAACTGGTACGTCATCGACGAGGAGCGGGGCTGGGTCGTCTTCGAGGTGGAGAACCGCATGGAGGACCCCGGCGACGGCAGCATCCACGAGGCGGCCAACATCACCATCCTCCACTACGCCGGCGACGGGCTGTGGTCCTCCGAGGAGGACGTCTACAACCCTGCCGACTTCCTGGCCATGCTCAAGGGCTGGCGCCAGCGGAGCGAGGAGCTCGGCACGCTGCCCGACGACGCCCGCGACTGGTTCGCGGCGATGGGGAGCTAGCCGGCGGGGTTGAACACCACCTTCACGGCGCCGTCCCGCTTCTTCTGGAACATGTCGTAGGCCTCGGGCGCCTGCTCCAGCGGGAGGTGGTGGGTGGCGAACCCCTCGACCCCGAGGGGGTCGCCGTCGACCACGAGCGGCAGCAGGTCGTCCACCCACCGGCGGACGTTGGCCTGGCCCATGCGCAGCTGGACCTGCTTGTCGAACAGCGTGAGCATCGGCATCGGGTCGGCCATGCCGCCGTACACGCCGCTGAGCGAGATGGTCCCGCCCCGGCGCACGAGGTCGATGGCGGTGTACAGCGCGTTGAGGCGGTCCACGCCGCCCTTCTTCATGAGCGGCTCGGCCACGGCGTCGGGCAGGAGGCCCACGAACTTGTGGGCGAGGGTGGCCACCGGCGACCCGTGGGCCTCCATGCCGACGGCGTCGATGACCGCGTCGGGCCCGCGACCGTCGGTCATGTCCCGCACCACCTCGGTGAGGTCGTCCCCGTGCTCGCGCAGGTCGACGACGTCGACGCCGTTGGCCCGGGCCCGTTCCAGGCGCTCGGGCACGAGGTCGACGCCGATGACCTGCTCCGCGCCCTGGTGCCGGGCCACGCGCGTGGCCATGTCGCCGATGGGCCCGAGGCCGAGGACGGCCAGGCTGCCGCCGGGCGGCACGTCGGCGTAGGCCACCGCCTGCCAGGACGTGGGGAGCACGTCGGAGAGGTACACGAACCGGTCGTCGGGCGGCCCCTCGGGCACCTTGATCGGCAGCGTGTTGCCGAACGGCACCCGCAGGTACTCGGCCTGACCGCCCGGCACCGAGCCGTACAGCTTCGTGTAGCCGAACAGCGAGGCGCCCGTCCCCTGGTCCCGGACCTGGGTGGTCTCGCACTGCGAGTGGAGCCCGGTGCCGCACATGGCGCACGTCCCGCACGAGACGTTGAAGGGGATCACCACGCGGTCGCCGACGGCCAGCTCGGTCACCGCCGAGCCGACCTCGGCCACGATCCCCATGGGCTCGTGGCCGAGGATGTCGCCCTCGTCGAGGAACGGCCCCAGCACCTCGTAGAGGTGGAGGTCCGACCCGCACAGCCCCGTCGACGTGATGCGCACGATCACGTCCGTCGGGTCCGAGATGGTGGGGTCGGGGACCGTGTCCACCCGGACGTCGCGCCTGCCGTGCCACACGAGTGCCTTCATCTCGGGTCACTACCCCCCGGCCGCGCGCTCCCAACCGGCGCATTCAGCCGGGCGTCCGTACCGCCGACGAAAGGGACGTGAGCTCTCGCGCGGGGTCGATGCGGCGCGCCGGCCCGCTGACCCTCGCCGGCGTCGGCACCATGGTCCTCCTGGCCCATGTGTGGCAGGACGAGGGCGCCGCTGGGCAGGCCTCCTACCTGGTCGCGACGCTGGGCGCCGCGGTCCTGGCCTGGGTCGGCGTGGCCCGCCATCCGGGGGGGACCCGCCGCCCGTGGGTGTACGTGGCCCTGGGCGTCACCGCCTCGGGGGTGGCCGACGCCGTCTGGGCCAGCTACGTCGTGCGGGACGTCACGCCGCCCGCCGCCGGCGTGGCCGACGTGTTCTGGCTGGCCTCCTACGTCGGCCTGCTGCTCGGCCTCCTCCTCCTGCTGCTGCCCTCGGAGGGTGAGCGGATCGACCTCGACGGGGTCATCGACATGGCCGCGGTCGCCACGATCGGCCTGCTCTTCGTCTGGAGGTTCTCCATCGAGGGAACCGTCTCCGACGTCACCTCCTCGTTCGGGCTGCGGGCGCTGTGGTCGTCCTACCCGCTCCTCGACGCCCTGCTCCTGGCCCTCGTGTTCCGCGCCGTCGCCAGTCGGCGGGCCCGGGCCTCGGTGGGGTACCTCTTCGTGCTCGGGACCCTCTGCTGGCTGGTGTCGGACTTCGTCTACCTCCTCCCGGTGGCCGACTCGATCGTCATCTGGCTCGACCTCGGCTGGATGGCCGGCGCCCTCCTGATCGCCGGGGCCGTCTGGCAGACCGCCCACGCCGGCGTCGACGCCGCCGTCCCCACCGGGTCGGAGCGCGTCGGGCGCGTGGCGGGTGGCCCTGCCCTTCGTGCCCCTCCTGGCACCGATCACGATCGAGCTGTGGAGCCACCTGAGCGGCGCGGACTCCGACCCGGTGCCGACGTTCCTCACCGCGGTGGTCCTGATCGTCCTCGCCTTCGCCCGGGCCATGACCCTCCACCGTGCCGGGGAGCGCGCCGCCGGCCGCGTCCGCTCGAGCGAGCGCCACTTCCGTGCCCTGGCCGCCAACTCGTCCGACGCCGTCGTGGTGGTCGACCAGTCGGGCGTGATCATGGGCGACAACCCCGCCGTCGCCTCGATGCTGGGGTACGACGGCGCCTCCACCGACGGGGTCGACCTCCTGGCCCTGGTCTGCGCGGAGGACCTCGAGGCGGCAGGGGCCGTGTTCTCCAACACCCTCCTGGTGCCCGGCGAGGTGTTCAGCACGGAGCTGCGGGTGCGGCACGCCGACGGATCGGTGCTGTGGCTGGCGGCCCGGGCGGTGAACCTCAACAACGATCCCGACGTCCGCGGCGTGGTGGTCAACCTCCACGACGTCACCGACCGCAAGACCGCCGAGGAGGAGCTGGCCCACCGGGCGTTCCACGACTCGCTGACCGGCCTGCCCAACCGTGCCCTCTTCCGCAACCGCGTCGAGCACGCCCTCGACCGCAGCACCAGGGCCGGCAGCGACCCGGCGGTCGTCTACGTCGATCTCGACGGCTTCAAGACGGTCAACGACAGCCTCGGCCACGACGCCGGGGACGAGGTCCTGCAGGAGGTGGCCCGCCGGCTGGCGGGCGTCGTGCGCTCCGGCGACACCGTGGCCCGCCTGGGCGGCGACGAGTTCGCCGTGCTGGTCGAGCACGGCAGCTCGCCCCTCGAGGAGGTGGGGGTGATCGGCGAGCGCATCCTCCGGGCCATGCGGGAGCCGGTCCTCGTCGGAGAGCGCCGCGTCGCCGTCGGGGCCAGCCTCGGCATCGCCGTGGGCGACGGCGAGACGACGGGCACGGCCCTGCTGCGCAACGCCGACATCGCCATGTACCGCGCCAAGAGCGGCGGCAAGGGCCAGTGGGTCCGGTACGAGCCGGAGATGCACACCGAGGCCAACGAGCGGCTCCAGCTCGAGGCCGGGCTCGCCGGCGCGGTGGACACCGGCCAGCTGGAGCTCCTCTACCAGCCCGTGTTCGAGCTGGAGACCGACCGCCTGGTGGGCTTCGAGGCCCTCCTGCGCTGGCACCACCCCGCCCTGGGGCTCGTCCTCCCCGACCGGTTCATCCCCCTGGCCGAGGAGAACGGCCAGATCGTCCCGATCGGTCGCTGGGTGCTGCAGGAAGCGTGCCGGACGGCGGCCCGCTGGCAGGGAGCCCACCCCGGGGAGCCGCCGATCTCGATGGCGGTGAACGTCTCCGCCCGCCAGCTGGCGTCGGCCGAGCTCGTCCACCACGTGGCCGACGCGATGGCGGCGGTCGACCTCGACCCGTCGACGCTGGTGCTCGAGATGACCGAGACGGCCCTCGTCCAGGACCCCCTCGCCGTCACGGCACGGCTGCGGGAGCTGCGGGCCCTCGGCGTCCGCCTGGCCATCGACGACTTCGGCACCGGGTACTCGTCGCTCAGCTACCTCCGGCAGTTCCCCGTCGACATCCTGAAGATCGACCGGTCCTTCATCGACACCATCACCGACGGCGGCGACCTGCCCCCGCTCGTGCGGGGCATGCTCGAGCTGAGCCGCGCCCTCCAGCTGGAGACGCTGGCCGAGGGCATCGAGACGGACGTCCAGCGCCAGCGGCTGCGGGAGGAGCGGTGCGTGCTCGGCCAGGGCTACCTGTTCGCCCGCCCGCTCTCCGCGGATGACGCCGAGGCGCTGCTCCGCCGGCCGGAGATCGCCGTCGCCCCCTAGGGCCGGTTGCGGCCGAGCTGGTCGTGGCTGCTCACCCAGTCCCCCGCCAGCACCGCGCTGCTGAGCGAGGTCTCGCCGGCCAGCACCACGGCGGCGCAGATCTCGGCGAACTTGTGCACCTTCCCGCTCCCGTAGCAGCCGAGCATCTCGAGGCACTCCCGCTGCGTGGCCAGGCCGGTCCCCCCGCCGTAGGAAGCGACGATGAGCGCGGGCAGGGTGATCGACCAGTAGTAGTCGCCGTTCGGGAGCAGCTGGGTGTAGCTGACCCCGGCGTGCGCCTCCGACACGTTGGCCACGTCCTGCCCGGTGGCGATGAACATCGCGGTCAGCCCGTTCGCGGCGTGGGCGCCGTTGTTGGCGGAGCCGACGAGGAACGACCCCGCCATCTGGATCTGGCGGGCCCAGAACAGGGTCGCCGTGTCCACGCCCATGAGCCGCTCGAGGACGTCCTTGCGGAGGGTCGCCTCGGCCACCACCCGCTTGCCCCGGGTCAGCAGCATGTTGATGCGGGAGTGCTTCTTGTCGGTGTCGATGTTGCCCGAGAGGATGTAGCGGCTGGACCCGGAGTAGTTGGCCTGGATCCACTCGCAGGCGGCCAGCGTGGCCTTGCCCGTCATGTTCTGGCCGGCGGCGTCACCGGTCGTGTAGTTGAGCCGTAGGTAGCGCAACGGGCCGATCGAGTACTGCCCGATGTAGCTCAGCTTGCCGGAGCGGGTGGTCGACTCGGCCGCCGCCTTGATGTCCTCGAAGTGCTCGTCGACCCAGACCCCGAACTCGCGCGCCTCGAGGGCGTCGGACAGCACGAACACGGGCGCCCGCTGCATGTGCTCCTCGACGACGGTGGTGCGCACGCCGCCGCACTCGGAGAGCAGCCGCATGCCCCGGTTGTAGCTGGCCACCAGCGTCCCCTCGGTGGTCGCCAGGGGCACGTAGAAGTCCCCCGAGGCGTGCTCGCCGTCGATGCGCAGCGGGCCGGCCAGGCCGATGGGAACCTGGGCCACGCCGAGGAAGTTCTCGACGTTCCCCGCCAGGGTGGCCGGTTCGACCGAGTAGTGGCCCACGTGGCGCAGCTCGGTCCCGGTCTGCTCCCGGACGAAGGCCCGGCGCGCCGCGGCCTGCCCGTCCGTGTAGTCGTCGGCCTTGTCCCGCGGGATGCGCACCCGCCCGTTGGTGCTCGTCTCTGCCATCTCGTCCCCCCCGTTGCCGACGCTCTGCCTACCCCGCAGGGGGGCCGGCCCGCACCCAATCGGCGTACGTGCGGGCGAAGATCGCCGGCAGCCCGCCGGTGTGCAGGAACACGACGCGCCCCTCGTCGGGCAGGCGCCGCTCGCGAGCGGCGGCGACGAGCCCGGCCATGGCCTTGCCCGTGTACACCGGGTCGAGCAGCAGGCCCTCGAGCGTGGCCGCCAGGTGGAGCGCCTCCCGGCACGCCGGCGTCGGGGCCCCGTAGCCGGACCCGATGCGGGCACCGTCGAGCTGCATCGCCCCGACCGGTGGGGGTAGCCCGGCCGCGGCGGCCGCCTTGGCCGCCTGCTCCGGCACCCGGTCCACGAGATCGGGCCGGGTCCCGGCGTCCACGCCGAGCACCCGGGCGTGGTCACCGAGGCCGCCGACCAGGCCGGCATGGGTGCCCCCGGACCCGTCGGCGGTGACCACCAGGGCGACGTCGGGCAGCTGCTCGACGATCTCCCGGGCGGCGGCCACGTACCCGAGCTCGCCGACGGTCGAGGCACCCCCGACGGGCACCCGGTACGGGTGCCGGCCCTCGGCGCTGAGGACGGCGCACGTCGCCTCGATGGCGCCCTCCAGGGCGTAGTACTCGAGGTCGCCCCCCCACACGATGTCGGCGCCCAGCAGCTCGTCGAGGAGGACGTTGCCGCTCGGCGCATCGGACCGGTCGCCGGCGAGCACGACCCGGCACCCGAGGCCCAAACGGTTGGCCGCCCCCGCGGTGACCCGCACGTGGTTGCTCTGCCGGCCGCCCCCCGTGACCAGCACGTCGCAGCCCGACGAGACGGCGTCGGCGCACAGGTACTCGAGCTTGCGCACCTTGTTCCCGCCGCCGGCCAGCCCGGTGAGGTCGTCCCGCTTGACCCACAGGGTCCCGGCGGGGAGGCCGAGGGCGGCACCGAGCCGGTCGAGCGGCTCGACGGGGGTGGGCCGCACCGGGCTCAGCGGCAGTCGGCGCTCGAGCACGCGCGAGGACGGTACAGGCACGCTTCGCGGGTGACGGCGGCCCTGGAGGGCGCCGCCGGCCCGTTCCTTTCGAGGAGGTCGCACCCGGGCGGTGGGTAGCCAGGGTCGACCCCGGCCCGTAGGGTCGTCGGGACATCCCGGGATCTCGGAACGCCCGGGCGCGTCCACGAGGGGGCGGCATGCGACGTCGAACGGGAACGGGGCCGAGCGGGGTGCGCAGGACCCCACGGCCGGCCAGCAGCATCCAGACGTGGTCGGCGCCGGTCCGCAACGCGGACTGGGTGGCCGCCCTGGTCGGGCTCGGGTAGCGCGATGACGACGACCACGAGCGCCCGGACCACCGACGCCCGCCTCCTGGACCGCTACGGCGCGGTCCGGTCCTTCACCGAGACCCTGGCCTCGCCCCTCTCCCCCGAGGACCAGACCGTCCAGTCCATGCCCGACGTGAGCCCGACGAAGTGGCACCGGGCCCACACGACCTGGTTCTTCGAGACCTTCCTGCTCGGCCCCCGCCTCGCCGGCTACCGGGAGCGGTGCCCGGAGTACGCCTACCTCTTCAACTCGTACTACGAGGCGGTGGGGGCCCGGCACCCCCGAGCGGCCCGGGGCGTGATCACCCGCCCGGGCATCGAGGAGGTCGCCGCCTACCGCCGGCACGTGGACGACGCCATGGCCGAGCTGGTCGAGCGGGTGGAGCGCGACCCGGGCGACGGCGAGCTCGATCTCGTCGAGCTCGGCCTCAACCACGAGCAGCAGCACCAGGAGCTGCTGTTGATGGACATCAAGCACGTCCTGTCCCGCAACCCCCTGCGCCCGGGGTACCGGGCCCCGGGTGGGCGCGGGGCCCGGCGGGCGGCCATGCCCGGCTCGGTGGTCGAGCACCCCGGCGGCGTGGTCGAGGTCGGCCACGGGGGCGGGGGCTTCGGCTTCGACAACGAGTTCCCCCGCCACCCGGTGCTGCTGCTCCCGTTCGCCGTGGCCACCCGCCCGGTGACCTGCGGCGAGTGGCGCGCCTTCGTCGAGGACGGCGGCTACGAGCGGCCCGACCTGTGGCTGTCCGACGGCTGGTCCACCGTCCAGGCCGAGGGGTGGGAGGCGCCGCTCTACTGGTCGCAGGACGGGAGCGGCTGGGAGGTCTTCACCCTCGGCGGTCCCCAACCCCTCGACCCGGACGAGCCGGTGTGCCACGTGAGCCTGTACGAGGCCGACGCCTACGCCCGCTGGGCCGGCGCGCGCCTCCCCACCGAGGCGGAGTGGGAGGTGGCCGTGGGGCCGGCGGTGGGCACGGAGCGGGCGTTCGACCTCGACCGCGTCCACCCGACGGCGGGCGGCGACCTCGGTGTCGGCGAGGTGTGGGAGTGGACCGGTTCCGCCTACCTCCCCTACCCCGGCTTCCGTCCCGCCGCCGGCGCGGTCGGTGAGTACAACGGCAAGTTCATGTCGAACCAGCACGTCCTCCGCGGGGGCTGCTGCGCGACGCCCCAGGGCCACGTCCGGCCCACCTACCGGAACTTCTTCCCGCCCGCGGCGCGCTGGCCGTTCACCGGCGTGCGCCTGGCGCGGGACCTCTAGTCCGCCGTGGGAGCGCCGACGACCGTCGACGTCCGCCTCGCGCCCGAGGACCGGCGCCGGGCGATGGTGGAGGACGTGCTGATCGGGCTGGCGGCCACGCCGAAGGTCCTCTCCCCGGTCTGGTTCTACGACGAGGTGGGGAGCCGGCTGTTCGACGAGATCACCCGACTGCCCGAGTACTACCTGACCCGGGCCGAGCGCTCGATCCTCGTGGCCTCGGCCGGCGAGATCGCCGCCCGGGCCGGCGCCGACACCCTCGTCGAGCTCGGGTCCGGCACGTCCGAGAAGACCCGGCTGCTCCTCGACGCCATGGCGGCGACGGGGTCGCTCCGGCGGTTCGTGCCCCTCGACGTCAGCGAGGAGGTGCTGCGGGAGGCGGCGCACGACGTCGCGGCCGCCTACGGCATCGAGGTGCGGGCCGTCGTGGGCGACTTCTCCCGCCACCTCGGGGAGGTGCCCCACGAGGGACGCCGCCTGGTGGCCTTCCTCGGCAGCACCATCGGCAACCTGGTGCCGGTCGAGCGGGCCCGCTTCCTCGCGTCCCTGCGGGCCGTGCTGGACGACGACGACCGGTTCCTGCTGGGGACCGACCTGGTGAAGGACCGGTCGCGCCTGCTGGCTGCCTACGACGACGCCGCCGGGGTGACAGCCCGGTTCAACCGCAACGTGCTGACGGTGCTCAACGCCGAGCTCGGCGGGGACTTCGACCCGCAGGCGTTCGACCACATCGCCTGCTGGGACGAGGAGCAGCGCTGGATCGAGATGCGGCTGCGGTCCCGCCGCGACCAGGTCGTGCGGCTGGACGCCGTGGGACGAACGGTGCGCTTCGCCGCCGGCGAGGAGGTGCGGACGGAGGTCTCGTCCAAGTTCACCCCCGAGCAGGTCGACGCCGAGCTGGCGGCGGCCGGGTTGTGCACGGACCGGCGCTGGAGCGACCCGGCCGGCGACTTCCTGCTCACGCTGGCCGGTCCCGCCCCGGCGTAGCCCGCTTGGCTCACCCTCTGGTCGGTTCTGCCGACGGGGGCCGTGGTGGCCGAGCCACGGGGGACACCTGACGGGACGGCGCGGCGCGCCGCCTTCATGGAGTCCCTGGTCGCGAGCTCGACCGACGCCATCACGGTGGTCGACGCCTCGGGACAGGCCATCTACTCGAGCCCGACGGCCGAGCGCCTCTTCGGCTACGAGCAGGGGTGGGAGGGCGGCACGAACGCCTTCGACTCGGTCCACCCCGACGACCTCGAGGAGGTCCTCGTGGCCTTCGGGGAGGCCCTGACCCGGCCCGGCGAGGTGGTGTGCCGGCAGTTCCGCATCACGACGGCGCAGGGGGCGTGGCGCACGGTCGAGGCCCGGGCCACCAACCGCCTCGACGACCCCGACGTCGGCGGCGTGGTCATCACCACCCGCGACGTCACCGACCGGGCACAGGCCGAGGCGGCGCTGCGGGAGAGCGAGGAGCGCTACCGGCGGCTCGTCGAGCACTCGCCTCAGGCCATCAGCGTCCAGCAGGACGGGATCTTCGTGTACCTGAACCCGGCGGCGGTCCGGCTCCTCGGCGCCGAATCGGAGGCCGAGCTGCTGGGCCGGCCCGTGTCCGACGTCGTCCACCCCGACGACGTCCCCGCGGGGGGCGCCCCAGAGGCGGGATCACTCGACGACGGCGGCGCCCCCACCGTGCGGGAGCGGCGCCTCGTGCGCCGGGACGGCGACGTGCTGGACGTCGAGCTGGTCGGCGTGCCCATCACCTTCCGCGGGGCCCCGGCCATCCAGGTGATGGCCCGCGACGTCACCGACCGGCGGCGGGCGGAGCGGGTCCTCGCCCACCACGCCCTCCACGACTCGCTCACGGGGCTCCCCAACCGGGCGCTGCTGCTCGACCGGTTGGCCCAGGCGCTGGTCCGCAGCGGGCGCAGCGGCGGGTTCGTGGCCGTCCTGTACCTCGACCTGGACCGCTTCAAGCTGGTCGTCGACGAGCTCGGCCACGAGGTCGGCGACCGCGTGCTGCGGGCGGTGGCCGCCCGCCTCCGCAACGTCGTGCGACCGTCCGACACGGTGGCCAGGTTCGCCGGCGACGAGTTCGTGGTCGTGTGCGACGACGTGGAGGGACCGGCCGAGGCCACCCGGATCGCCAACCGCGTCGCCGAGGTCCTCGCCGTCCCGATCGACGACCACGAGGAGCTGGTGGTCGCCGCCAGCATCGGCGTGGCGCTGGTCGTCGGTGACGATGTGACGGCCGAGGCGCTGGTCCGCAACGCCGACACGGCCATGCACCGGGCCAAGGAGCTCGGGCGCAGCCGCATCGAGCTGTTCGACGAGGGCATGCGCTCGCGCCTGGTGAACCGCCTGCGCCAGGAGCGCCTGCTGGCGCGGGCGGTGGCCGACCGCCAGCTGGCGCTGCACTACCAGCCGGTGGTGCGCTTGCCGGAGCTCGAGATCAGCGGGGTCGAGGCCCTGGTGCGCTGGGACCACCCGGACCGGGGGCTCGTCCTGCCCGGGGACTTCATCCCCCTGGCCGAGGACTCCGGCCTGATCGTGGAGGTCGGCGGCTGGGTGCTGACCGAGGGCGTCCGGCAGGCGGTCCGGTGGTCGGGATCCGTCGGGCCGACCCGGGGCCTGGAGGTGGCGGTCAACCTCTCCGCCAAGCAGCTGGCCGAGCCCTACTTCGTCAAGGAGGTGGCGGGCCTCCTCCACGAGCACGACATCGGCCGGCAGCCCGTGTCCCTGTGGCTGGAGATCACCGAGACGCTGCTGCTCGAGGACCCCATCGTGACGGCGTCGCTGCTGACGCAGCTGCGGGGCCTCGGGGTCAAGCTCTCCATCGACGACTTCGGGACCGGCTACTCGTCGCTGGCCTACCTGCGGCGGTTCCCCGTCGACTGCCTGAAGATCGACCGCTCGTTCGTGAGCGGCCTCGACGGGGACACCGACAGCCGTCCCATCGCCGCCGCCATCGTCGAGATGGCCCACGCCCTCGGGCTCCGGGTGGTGGCCGAGGGGGTCGAGACCTCGACGCAGCTCGAGGCGCTCGTCGACCTCGGCTGCGACGCCGCCCAGGGGTTCCTCTTCGCCCCCGCCCTCCCCGCCCCCCAGCTCGAGGCCCTCCTGGCCGAGAACGGCGGCTGCTTCCGCCGCTGAGCCCCACGTGCACTCAGTGAAGGGTTCGGGCTCATCCCGCCTTCTTCGCGCGTTTGGGGCTCACCCCTCGGACCCTTCTGCGCACAGAGTGCAGTGGGACCGGGCTGTCAGCGGTAGGCGGCGGCCTGGATGCGGTAGAGCTCGGCGTAGGGGCCGTTGCGGGCGAGGAGGTCCTCGTGGGAGCCGCACTCGACCACGCGGGCGCCGTCGAGCACGACGATGAGGTCGGCCATGCGCACCGTGGAGAACCGGTGGGACACGAGGACGGTGATGCGCCCGCTCTCCCGCCCCTCGGGGGCCCGGGCGGCGGCGGCGTAGCGCGAGAACAGGGCGTGCTCGGTCTCGGCGTCGAGTGCCGCGGTGGGCTCGTCGAGCACGAGCAGCAGGGGCACGTCCCGCATGAACCCCCGGGCCAGGGCCAGCTTCTGCCACTGCCCGAACGACACCTCCACGCCGTCCCGCCACGTGGGCCCGAGCTGGGTCCCGAGGCCCACGGGCAGGCCCGCCACCACGTCGTCGGCCCCGGCCCGTCCCACCGCCGCCGTCACCGCCGGCTCGTCCTCGATCCGGGGCAGGTCCCCCACCCCGACGGCCTGGCGGGCGGCCAGCTCGAAGCGGAAGAAGTCCTGGAACGCCCCCGCGCAGCGCTCCCGCCACTCGTCGGCCGGCATCCGCGACAGGTCGGCCCCGTCGACCGTGATGCGCCCCGACGACGGGAGGTAGAACCGGCAGAGCAGCTTGACGAGCGTCGACTTGCCGGCCCCGTTCTCACCGACCACGGCGACCACCGACCCGGCCGGCAGCAGCAGGTCGACGTCCTCCAGCACGACCCGCTCGGTGGCCGGGTACCGGAACGACACACCCTCCAGCCGGATGCCCTGGTCCAGCCGGGCCGGGACCGGCAGGTCGGCCCGCTCGCGGGCGGCGGCGGCGTAGTCCTCCAGCCACGCCAGCCGGCGGGAGGCGTCGAGCCAGAACCCCCGGAGGAAGTTGGCCTCCTGCACGGTCTGACCCACGTACATGGAGAGCCGGCTCCCGGCGGCGAGCACCAGCAGCACGTCGCCCGCAGACGCGTCGAGCCCCGACGCCACGAACACGACGGCCCCCACGTAGGCGCCCCCGAACACCGCCCAGGTGAGGCACTGCCACACCGCGCTCGACCAGCGGGCCGGGGCCACGGTGTCGTACCACCGCTGCCACGCCGCCTGGCGGTCGTCCACCACCCGGGGGCCCACGCCCCCGACCCGCAGCTCCTTGCCCGCCGGCGCCGTGGTCCCCAGCAGGAACAGGTGGCGGGCCAGTCGCAGGTGGGGCGCGGCCGCCTCCTCCGCCGCCCGCTCGGCCGCCGCCCGCCACGTGGACACGAACACCGCGGGCACGGCCACCAGGGCCAGCAGCACGAGCCACGGGCTCACGGTCATCAGCAGGGCGACCGTGAGGACCAGCCGGAGGATGGCGCCGGTGGTGGAGAACAGGGAGCCGTAGAGGTGGTTCAGGGTGAAGACCTGGTCGCGCAGGATGGCCAGGCGATCGAGGTAGTCGGGGCGCTCGTGGTGCTCGATGCCGGCCACCGACGCCTGGAGCTCGGCCACGTGGGACTCGATGCGGACCGTGCACCGGTCGGCGAAGCGCCGGTTGGCCCGGTCCCCGATCAGCTTGAGGAACCACGTGAGGGTGGCCAGCCCGGCCAGGAGCGCGGCGGTGGCGGCGATGGCCCCGTCGTCCCCGTCGATCACGGAGTCGGCGAGCAGCTTCAGCCCGAGGGCGAACAGCGCGTCGGGCAGGGCGGCGCCGACCGTGGTCACGAAGGCGACGACGATCAGCAGCGGCTCGGCCTCGTAGCCCAGCCGGAGCGACCGCCACAGCGCCACCCGGGTGGGCGGGACGGGGACGTCGATCTGGTCAGCCACGTCAGCCGAGGGAGACGACATCCTCGTCCTCCTCGTCCTCTCCGAAGCGCGACGCCTGGAGGTCGAACATCGTGCGGTAGCGGCCACCCCGGGCCATGAGCTCGTCGTGCGACCCCAGCTCCACCACCCGGCCGTGCTCGAGCACGCAGATGCGGTCGACGTGGCGCACGGTCGAGAACCGGTGGGAGATGAGGATCGTCGTGCAGTCGCGGGTGGCGGCCAGGATGCGGTCGAAGATCTCCGCCTCGCCCCGCACGTCGAGCTGGGCGGTGGGCTCGTCGAGCAGGACGACGCCGGCGCCGAGGCGGACCGCGCACAGCGCCCGGGCCAGGGCCACCCGCTGCCACTGGCCGCCCGAGAGCTCGGTCCCGCCCTCGTAGCCCCGGGCCAGGATGGCGGACAGGTCCCGCAGGCCGCTGGCGCCGGCGTCGTCCACGGCACGCCCGGACGACGTCGTCGGGGGCGCCGGTGGGCGCCACGTTGTCCCGCAGGGACAGCTCGTAGCGGACGAAGTCCTGGAACACCGCGGTGACCTGTCGCCGCCACGAGTCGAGATCCAGCTCCCGGAGGTCGACGCCGTCGGCCTCCACCGCGCCACCCTGGGGGTCGTAGAGCCGGCACAGCAGCTTGGCCAGCGTCGTCTTCCCGGCGCCGTTCTGGCCGACGATGGCCAGCGACGTGCCCGCCGGGATCGTCAGCTCGAAGCCGTCCAGCACCGGTCGGGCGCTCGACTCGTAGCCGAACGTCACGTCCCGGAAGCGCACCTCGCGTGCCGGGAGCCCGTCGGCCGACCGCGTGCCGCCCGGCAGCGCCCCGACCTCCGCCATGGCGGCGTCGAGGCGGAAGACCGCGGCCACCGCCGGCGCCGCGGTCCACAGCGCCCAGTTGAGACCGCCGAAGGCCACCGCGCTGGTCCCGAGCGCGGCGGCAGCGAAGGTCACCACCCGGCCGAGCCCGAGGTGCCCGTCGGCGGCGTCGCGGGCCAGCGACCAGAACACGACGACGTTGGCGGCGGTGACCACCAGCACGGCCCACCGCACCGGTCGCTCCCGCAGCCGGGTGGCCTGCCACCGCAGGTCGACGAGCCGCCGGCGCCGGGCGGCGAAGCGGTCCACGGTCCAGCTCGACAGGCCGAAGAGGCGCAGCTCCTTGGCCGCCGGCGGATCCACCGCCAGCCGGTACGTGTAGTCGGCGTGGCGCTGGGCGTCGACGACCTCCTCGGTCTGGCGGTCCCGCCACACCGCGGACTCCCGCAGCAGCCAGTGGGTGGCGCCCCACGCCGGCGAGGAGGAGGGGCGGCGCCCACCAGCGGTAGCCGAACAGGACGAGGGCCTGGCCCACGCCGGCCACCACCTCGATCAGCCCGGCGGCGATGAACCCCATGGACACCGACAGCGGCGGGCCGGAGATGCCCAGGTCGAAGTCGCGGGCCAGGGTCAGGTCGTCGATCAGCTCGGGCCGCTCCAGGTGCGCCATCCCGGGCGGCCCGGTGGTGGCCCGCAGCAGGCGGTCGTTCAGCATCCCGGACAGCGCGTCGCCGAGGTTCATCCCCACCTGGGCCTGGAGGGGGCGGGCCACCTGCATGAGCACGAACACGACGCCCACCACGGTGAGCGGGCCGGCCAGGTCGCGCCCCTCCTCGACGGCCCGCACCAGCACGCCCATGCCCACGACGAAGACAGCGGGCAGGAGGCCGGCGAGCAGGAGGAGGAACCACCACGCCGTGGCCAGGCGGCGGTCGGCCTGCGGCAGGGCGCCGAAGAACCGGCTGACGTCGGAGGAGCGGAAGCGGACGAGCACGGCCTCCCCATCGAACCACGGGACCCGCAGCCGCTCCGTCCTCGTAGCCTGCCGGCGTGCGTGCATCCGTCCGGGCGGGAGCGGTGGCCGCCGTGGGCGGGCGCCTCCTGACCGACCTGGTGGATGTCACCGAGGACCCGGCCGCCCTCGACACCACCGGCACCTGGGCGGTGGTGCTGCCCTTCGAGGGCCGGCCGCTGTGCGCCCGCTTCGCCCGGTCCCGCCCGCTGGTGGGCCAGCCGGCCCGGTCCTGGCCGGGCGCGCCCGGCCCCTGGTCGAGCAGCCTCGACCGGGACGGGTTCGAGGCCCGGGTGGCGACCATCCGGGACGCCATCGCCGCCGGCGACGTCTACCAGGTCAACCTCACCCGCCGCCTGTCGGCGCCGCTGCCCCCCGGCGCCGACGTGCTCGCCCTCGGCTCGGCCCTCGCCCTCGGCAACCCCGCCCCGCACGCCGCCGTGGTCCGACTCCCCGGGCTGGGGGTCGAGCTGGCGTCGGCCTCGCCCGAGCGGTTCCTGCGGCGGGACGGCGACCTCGTCGCCTCCTCGCCCATCAAGGGCACGGCCCCGTCCGTCGCCGGCCTGACGGCCAAGGACCGGGCCGAGAACGTGATGATCGTGGACCTGGTGCGCAACGACCTCGGACGCGTGTGCCGGTACGGCACCGTGGCGGTGCCGGCGCTGTGCGCCGTCGAGGAGCACCCCGGCCTGGTGCACCTCGTCAGCACCGTCACCGGGCGGCTCCGGGCGGGGGTGGGCTGGCCCGAGCTGCTCGACGCCACCTTCCCCCCCGGGTCGGTGACCGGCGCTCCCAAGCTGGCTGCTCTCGCGGCGATCCGCCGGCTGGAACCGGTGCCCCGTGGCCCCTACTGCGGCGCGGTCGGGTGGGTCGACGCCGACCGCCGCGCCGGCGACCTCAACGTCGCCATCCGCACCTTCTGGTTCGCGGACGGCAGGCTCCACTTCGGCACGGGTGGAGCGGTGACGTGGGACTCGGACCCGGCCCGGGAGTGGGCCGAGACCGAGCTCAAGGCCGCCCACCTCCTGGAGGTGGCCGCCGGGTCGCTGGCGGGAGCACCGTGACCGCGACGGCCGTGTGGCTGGACGGGAGCCTCGAGGACCCGGGGGCGGCGTCGGTGTCGGCCTTCGACCACGGCCTCACCGTGGGCGACGGTGTGTTCGAGACCATGCGGGTCTACGGCGGCACCCCGTTCGCCCTCCGGCGCCACCTCGACCGGCTGGGCCGGTCGGCCGGCGGGCTCGGCCTGCCGCTCCCGGACCGCACGGTGCTGGAGCGGGCCTGCGCCGAGGTGGTCGACGCCGGCGGGCTGGCCGACGCCCGGCTGCGCCTGACGGTCACCGGCGGGCCGGGGCCCCTGGGGTCGGCCCGGGGACCAGGACCGCCCACCGTGCTGGCGGCGGTGGCGCCGCTGGCCGCCGTGAGCCCGGCGGCCGCGGTGGCGGTGGCGCCGTGGCCCCGGAACGAGCGGGGGCCGCTGGCCGGCCTGAAGACGACGTCCTACGCGGAGAACGTCGTGCTGCTCGCCTGGGCACGGGAGCGGGGCGCCGAGGAGGCGGTGGTCGGCGACACGCAGGGGCGGCTGTGCGAGGGAACAGGGGCCAACGTCTTCGTCGTCCACGAGAGCCGCCTGCGCACCCCGACCCTCGCCTCGGGCTGCCTCGCCGGCGTGACCCGCGACCTCGTGCTCGAGCACACCGACGCGGAGGAGGCCGATCTGGCGCTCGACGAGCTGGCGACCGCCGACGAGGCCTTCCTCACGTCGAGCACCCGGGAGGTCCAGCCCATCGGCACGGTGGACGGGCGCCCCCTCGGCGCCTGCCCCGGACCGCTCACGGCGGCGACGCAGCGCGCCTTCCGGGACCTGGTCCTGTCCAGGATGGATCCATGAGCGCGCCGGTGGGCCAGGCTGAGGGGGTGGTGGACGACGACGCGTACCGGCAGCTGGCCCAACGGGTGGCCGCGCTCCGGGACGGCTCGGGCCCGCCGCCCCCCGTGCTGTTCGGGGTGGCGGGCGGGGTGGCGGCCGGGAAGTCGACCACGGCCGAGGCCCTCCGCCGCCACCTCGAGGCGGGGGGGTGCACGGTGCAGCTCCTGGCCACCGACGCCTTCCTGTGGCCCAACGAGGAGCTGGAGCGCCTGGGCCTCACCATGCGCAAGGGGTTCCCGGAGAGCTACGACGTCCAGGGCCTCGTCGCCGCGCTGCGGGACCTGCGGGCGGGCCGCGTCGTCGAGGCGCCCGTCTACAGCCACCGGACCTACGACCGCATCCCCGGCGAGATGCAGCGGCTCGACCCGTCGACCGACGTCGTGGTGGTGGAGGGGGTCAACGTCCTCCAGCCCGACGTGGCGACCGAGCTGTCCGCCTCGGTCTACGTCGACGCCACCGAGGCCGACGCCCGGTCGTGGTTCTTCCGCCGCTTCCTCGAGCTGTGCGAGTCGGCCCGGGACGACCCCTCGTCGTTCTACGCGCCGCTCGGCGCGCTCGGCGACGACGTCCGCCGCACCGTGGCCGACGCCGCCTGGGAGGGCGTCAACGCGGTGAACCTGCGGGAGCACATCGCCCCGACCCGGACCCGCGCCACCTGGGTGCTGTGCAAGGGGCCGGACCACGCCGTGCGCTCACTGGACGGCCCGTAGCACGAGCGCCGCCAGGTCGTCGTCGAGGGCGTCGGTCAGGTGCTCCAGCACGGCCTCCTCGACGGCGTCGGCGGTGGCCCGGGCGCCGGCCGGCGCGGCGGCCAGCGCCGCCCGCACCCCGTCGAGGCCGAAGGGGACACCGGCCCGACGGGCCTGCACGGCCCCGTCCGTGACCACCACGAGGGCGTCGCCGGGATCGAGCGAGAGCGATGCGACGCCCACCTCCGGGTCGTCGAGCACCCCGAGCACGGTGCCCCCGACGGGGACCACCTCCACGGCGCCGCTGCGGCGGCGGAGCAACGGGGCCGGGTGGCCGGCCGAGGCCAGGTGGACGGTGACCGGCACGCCGGGGGTGAGGGTGCCCACCAGGAGGGTGCAGAAGCGCTCGCCGGCGAACTCGTCGGCGGCCGCCCCGAGCATCACCGCGTTGAGCTTGCGCAGCAGGTCCTCCGGCTCGCCGCCGTCGACGGTGAGGGCGCGGAGGGAGAACCGGACGAGGGCGCTGAGCGCGGCGGCCTCCGGGCCCGTCCCGGCGGCGTCGCCCATGGCGAAGGCCCACCCGCCGCCGGCCGGCCACATGTCGTAGAACGTCCCGCCCAGGTCGAGCACACCGGCCGGGTGGGACGTGGCCGCCACCTCGACGCCCGGCACCTCCGGCAGCCTCCCGGGCAGCAGCCCCCGCTGGAGGCGCCGGCCCAGGTTGGCCCGCTGTGCCTCCAGCTGGGCCCGGTCGAGCGCCTGCGCCGCCTGGGCGGCCAGGGCCATGGCGAAGCGCCGTTCCTCCTCGTCGAACAGGCGGGCGTCGTCGAAGCTGAACCTGAGCACGCCGAGGCGCCGTCCACCCGAGACCAACGGGAGGGCGCAGACCGAGACGGTCGTCTCCTCGACGTCGTGCAGCCCCGGGAAGCGTCGGTCGCGCTCCTCCACCGACTCGAGCCACACCGGCGATCCCGTCCGCAGCGCGGTGGCGGCCGGGAGCTGGGCGTCGGCGGACTGCACGGAGAAGCGGCGGACCACCTCCTCCGGGTAGCCCACCGCGCCGGTGACCCGCAGCCCGGCGCCGTCGGCGAGGAGCAGCCCCCCGGCCGAGGCCTCCAGGGCGGGCACGCCGGACTGGAGCACGGCCGCCGACACCTCCGCCGGGGTGACCGCCCCCGACAGGGCGGCGGCCACCTCGTAGAGCCTGGCCGCCCGCTCGGCCTCCCGCGAGGCGTGAGCCAGCTCGTCGAGCTCGCGGAGGAGACGCTGCTCGAAGGGCTCCGGTGGTGGCACGGGCCGTCCGTCGGCGGCGGCCCGCAGCTGGCCGATCAGCTCGCCGACGTACCACTGACGGAAGAGCCGGTGCTGCGGCGGCGTCTCGAGGGTGAGCAGGCGGGCCGCCCGGCAGTAGGCGTCGGCCTCGTCGAGGGCGCGGAGGTAGTCCTCGCCCGCGTCGGCGGACTCGACGCCGAGGCTGAGCTCGAGGCGGACGTGCGTGGCACCCCGGCTGGCGGCGGCCAGGGCCTGGCGCTTGATGGTCTGCCGGGGCTCGGCGAAGCGGTGGACGACGTCCTCGATGAGCGGGGCGAGGTGGGGGGGCACGGCGCTCGACTGCCCCGAGCGGGCCCCGGCGGTCAGCAGCGTGAACTCCCGGACGAGGTTGTCGACGTGGGTCTTGGCCGCCAGCAACAGGTCGGTGGGGACGTCGCCGAGGGACACCCGGAACCGGGCGGGGGTGTCGGCCACCGGCACGTCGTCGTCGCCGAGGCCGAGGTCGTCCCAGAGCTCGAGGAGGTCCTCGGTGCTCTGCTCGGCGGCCTCGTGGCCGGGGTCCAGCTCGGCCCAGACCACCTTGCCGGCATCGGCCGGCTCCACCCCCCACCGGCTGGCCACGGCCGCCACCAGGCGCAGCCCCCGCCCCGTCATGGCGTCGGTGGTGGCCAGGGCGAGGACGGGGGACACCCGGGTCCGGTCGTGGACCTCCAGGCGGACGCCCTCGTCGACCGGCCCCACGGCCACCCGCACGATCCCGTCGCCGTGCAGCACGGCGTTGGTGGCCAGCTCGCTGGCCACCAGCTCGGCGTCGTCGGTCAGGTCGATCCGGTCGAGACGTCGCAGCTCGTCGGCCACGTAGGCGCGCACCCTGGCGACGACCTCGACGGTGCCCGCGGCGGTGTCGAACACGTCCGGATCCACGTTCCCTTCCTCGGCTTCCGTGCTCACCCGCCTCCTGGCGTCGGCTGTTCCCCCGGATGCCGGGTCCGACACGTGGTCCATCGGCCGTCGGCACTACCGTCGACAGCGTGAGTGGTCCGGTCACGACCACCGACACCCCACCCACGGCGACCTCCGAGGCCCCTGAGCAGGTCGGGGTCGAGGTCCTCGAGGACCGTACTGCCCAGGTCGGGGGCCTGGTGGTACGCCGAGCCCTGCCCAGGCGGGCCCGGCGGACGGTGGGGCCCTGGTGCTTCCTCGACCACTTCGGCCCGGCGTCCCTGGACGAGGCCTCGATGGAGGTCGGGCCCCACCCCCACACCGGCCTGGCCACGGTGACGTGGGTGGTCGACGGCGAGGTGCTGCACCGCGACAGCCTCGGGAGCGAGCAGCTGATCCGTCCCGGCCAGCTCAACCTGATGTCGGCGGGGCGGGGCGTGGCCCACGCCGAGGAGAGCCCGTCCGGGGCCCGGGGGTCGCTCCACGGCGCCCAGCTCTGGGTGGCCCAGCCCGAGGCCACCCGCACCGGCGACCCCGCCTTCGAGCACCACGAGGAGCTGCCCGGCGCCGAGCTGGGGGACGGGGTGGTGGCCACCGTCCTGGTCGGGGCCCTGGGCGGGGCGCGGTCCCCGGCCCGGGCCGACCACCCGGCGGTGGGCGCCGACCTGGTGGTCGGCGGCTCGGCCGCGGTGCCGCTGGACCCTGCCTTCGAGCACGCCCTGGTCGTCCTGGCCGGGGTGACCCGGGTGGAAGGGCGGGCGGTCGGCCCCGGCGCCCTGGTCGACCTGGGCCGGGGCCGGGCCGAGGTCGGCCTCGCCGGCGGACCGGGGACCCGGGTCCTGCTCGTCGGGGGCGCCCCCTTCGAGTTCGCCCCGGTCATGTGGTGGAACTTCGTCGGCCGCACCCGGGACGAGGTGGCGGCGGCCCGGGCCGACTGGCTGGGCGGGGACGACCGGTTCGGGGCCGTGGCCTCGCCCCTCGATCGGATCGCCCCCCCGGACCTGCCCTGGTCGGCGACGGGAATGGAGCGCTCCGTCAGGTAGTTGCACCAGCAACAAGACCTTGGGAGGAACCCGATGGCCACCACCCCCACCCCGGCGCCCGGCCTCGACGTCCGCCGCGCCCTCGAGCGGCCCGCCACCCGGCTGGGCTGGCTCGACTCGAACCACTCCTTCTCCTTCGGGGGGCACTGGGACCCCGCCAACACCCACCACGGGGTGCTGCTCGTGAACAACGACGACGTCGTGCTGCCGGGCACGGGCTTCGAGACCCACCCCCACCGCGACATGGAGATCGTGACCTGGGTCCTCTCGGGCTCCCTGGTCCACCAGGACTCCACGGGGCACAACGGGGTCATCTACCCCGGGCTGGCCCAGCGGATGAGCGCCGGCCGCGGCATCCGGCACTCGGAGAAGAACGACGCGTGGCGGGTGCAGGGCGGGACCCCGCCCGAGGAGCCCGTGCACTTCGTCCAGATGTGGGTCCTCCCCGACGAGCAGGGCGTCGACCCCGGCTACGAGCAGCTGGAGGTCGACGACGAGCTGCTGCGGGGCGGGCTGGTGACGGTGGCCTCGGGCATGCCCGAGCACGAGGGCGCCACCGCCATCCGCATCCGCAACCGGTACGCCGCCCTCCACGTCGCCCGCCTGCGCCCCGGCGGTGCCGTCGAGCTGCCCGAGGCGCCGTTCCTGCACCTGTTCGTCGCCCGCGGCGCCGTGGACCTGGAGGGGACGGGGTCGCTCGGCCCCGGGGACGCGGTCCGGGCGACCGCCACGGGCGGGCAGTCGGTCACCGCCGACGAGGACGCCGAGGTCCTCGTCTGGGAGATGCACGCCACGGCGGCGTAGCCGGATCCTCGGTCGGCGAGGCGGTGGAGGTCGACGGAGCGGGGCAGGCTCGTGCGGTGACCGACCTGGCCGAGCGCATCCGCCGGGAGGTGGCCCGGCTCCAACCGGGCGAGGTGGTGTCCTACGCCGAGGTCGGCCGCCGGGTGGGGAACTGGCGGTGGGCCCGGGCCGTCGGCGCCGTCCTGGCCGAGCACGGCGACGGCCTGCCCTGGTGGCGGGTGGTCCGCCGCGACGGCACCCTGGCCGCGCCGAACGCCAGCGAGCAGCGCCGTCGTCTCGAGGCGGAGGGCGTCGACGTCATCGACGGCCGCGTCGCCGGCGGCGTTCCCTGAGCCCACCCCGCCCTCCCCCGCCCTCCTCCCGCCGTTCTGGCCTGCAGAACGTTGCGGTTTCCGCCACGTTCTGCAGGCCAGAACGAGAGGTCAGGCCCGCCGCCAGGGGTCGGCCGGGGTGGGGCCGGGGGCGAAGCCGGCGGCGGTGGCCACCGCCGTGGCCTCGGCCACGCCGAGACCGACCTTCTCGGGGGAGTGGGCATCGCTGCCGAAGGTGAGCTCCCGCCCGCCCTCCTCGTGCCACCACGTGACCACCGCCGGGGCCAGGGGGACCCGGGTGTTGAGCTCGAGCGCCCGGCCCGAGCGGGCCAGGGCCCGCAGCACGCCGCGCAGCTCGTCCTCGAAGGCCGACGGGTCGAAGGGCCCGGCGTCGACCGGCCAGTGGCGCACCGGGTAGTCGACGTGGGCCAGCACGGCGAAGTCGTGGGAGCCCTCGACCAGGCGCAGCACCTCGGCCAGGTAGGTGCGGATCAGCTCGTCGGGCGCCACCCGCCCGAACAGCACGTCGACAGGCCACGCCCGCCCCTCGAAGGGGACGGTGTGCTGCGACCCCAACACGACGTCGAAGCCGCCCCGGGCCGTCAGCCGGCGCACCTGCTCGCCGAACAGGTGGGGCTCCCCCACCTCGGCGCCGGCCCGGATGCGGAGGCCGGGGTGGCGCTCCCGGCAGCGCTCGACGCAGGCCAGGTAGCCGTCGACGTCGAGCGGAGGCGGCACGAGGGTGCCGTCGTCGTCGGCCCACGACGCCATGCGCTCGACGATCTCCAGGCGCGGCTCCCGACCGGCGTGGGCCAGCAGCTCCGGCGGGACGACCCACCGAGCGAGGTCCACGTGCTCGGTGAAGGACACCGCCGGCAGCCCGAGCTCGACGGCCCGCGCGCAGGTGGCGTCCATGTCGCCCGCCAACGCGTCCCACGACCACTCCGTGTGGACGTGGTCGTCGGCCGGCGGCACCCGCTCAGCATGGCCGCCCTACGTCACGGCGAGATCCGCTCGTCCGGCAGGCGGGCGTCGAGCACCTCGATGGCCGCCACCGTCGGGGCGTTGCTCGAGGCGCTGAAGTCGAGGTCGAGGTTGCCGTCAGTCACCGGCACCACGAACTCGAGGGTGGTCGCGTCGAAGGCGTGTCGACCGCCGGCCAGGGTGTCGAAGTCGTCGACGACGAGGGCGCCCTCGGCCCGCACGTCGAAGACCCGCCGGCCGGAGGCGGGCGAGATCTCCGCGACGAGCAGCCGCACCCGGAAGCGCCCGTTCGGAACGGGCAGGTCGTAGCCCCGCAGCCCCCACCGCTCCGACTGGTACAGCGCGTCGTCGGCGGTGAAGGCGATCGGGTTGGTGACGGTGTGCACGTTGCCGCCGGCGAACCCCCGGTCGGCGTCCCACGTCTTCAGGAGGGTGCCGGCGAACTGCGGGCCACCGGCGTTGACCCTGTGTCGGGCCACCAGCTGGGTCGATGGCACGTGCCGCACGTACACGTTCGAGTCGCCTCGACCCCCGCCCGGATCGGGAGGGGGGAACGCGAACGCGCGGAGCGAGCCGTCGCCACTGACGTCAGGGGCGCCGGGGAACGGGTTGCCGGGGACGAGCTCGGTGGTCCGGTTGGCGGTCACGTTGCGCACCACCCGGAGCGGTGGGCCGGTCGGTTCGTAGCGGAAGCAGATCCCGCACGGTGCGTCGCGGTTGACGTCGTAGAAGAAGCCCGTCACGTAGGACACGAAGTTCCCGTCGGCGCTGATGTACGGCGCCTCCCCCCGGTTGCCGAGGGCCGGGTCGCTGATGCGCAGGATGGCTCCCGTCTGGAGGTCCTTCCGGTAGATCGTCCCCCGGGCCGATCCCGTCGGACCCAGGTCGGTCCGGACGCTGAGGAACGCCACGTACCGGCCGTCGTCGCTCACGGGGGACGGGGCATCGACGGAGAGGACCCCGCTGCCCGGCCACACGGTCTCCCACACCTCGAAGGACGGACCGCCGCTCTGCGCGCCCGTGGCGGTGGTGTTGACCCGGGTCGTCGTGCCGGAGACCAGGTCGCGGGCGAACACGTCCGGTGAGCCGTTCGTGTCCCCCGGCACGAGGTTGTCGGCGTACGACCAGAACGTCACCACCCGCCCGTTCCCGCTGATGGCGACGCGGAAGCTCGGGGCGTTCCCGGCGACGCCGGCCGTCGACCGGCTGACCAGGGTCGTGTCGGAGGTCTGCCGATCGAACACGTAGGTGTTCGACGAGGCGGTCACGGCACCGTCGAGGTTGCGGGCGAACGACGTGAAGGCGACGTAGCGGCCGTCGTCGCTGATGGCCGGTGCCTCCGGTCCGCTCGGCTCCGGTCCGCAGGAGGGTTCGCTCTGGTCGAAGAAGGGGCAGCCGGGGGCGTAGCCGCTGGGGCCGTCCCCGTTGGTCACCGGATCGGTGAAGTCGGTCGTGCGGTCGTGGACGAACACGTCGGCGACGCCGTTGTCCTGCTCGAAGCCGATGTTGCTGGCCTCGGACACGAAGGCCACGAAGCGGCCGTCGTCGCTGATGGCCGGTGCGAGGCTGGGTGCGTTCGGCGTCCCGTCGTCGTTGGTCTCGCTGATCCGCTCGACGGCGGGATCCGTCGGCTCGCAGGCCACGAGCGGCAGCAGGGCCACCGCGCCGACGGCGAGCAGCCCGAGGCGTGGACGCATCGTTCCCCCCTCCCGAACCCCTTCGCCCGAAGAGCGTTCGTGTGGTCACCCTATGTAGCGGCCGCTCGGGAAGTCAACGATCTAGGGTGCGACCATGGACGCCCTGTACGAGACCGTCGCCCACGCCACCGGCGACGGCCGCAACGGACATGCCCGGACCGACGACGGCATCCTGGACGTGGACGTGCGGGTCCCCACCGAGCTCGGGGGGCCGGGCGGAGCGACCAACCCGGAGCAGCTCTTCGCCGCCGGCTACGCCGCCTGCTTCCACTCCGCCATCAAGTTCGTGGCCGCCCGCAAGAAGCTGGACGTCACCGACTCGGAGGTCTCGGCCACCGTGTTCCTCGGGATGGTGGAGACCGGCTTCGGCCTGGCCGTCGAGCTCGACGTGCACATCCCCAACCTCGACGCCGAGGCGGCGCAGGCCCTCACCGAGGACGCCCACAAGGCCTGCCCCTACAGCAACGCGACCCGGGGGAACGTCGAGGTCAAGCTCGCCGTCGTCTGAGCCCTCGCTAGGCCGGCCGCCGGCGGGGCTCGGAGTGGTCCCAGTCGGCCAGCAGGGTGCGCAGCGCCGTCAGGAGCAGCAGCGGCTGGTCGAGCATGGCGTGGTGGCCGGCGAGGGGGATCTCCACCACCGGCGTGACCCGGCCCAACCGCTCGTACATGGACGCGCCGATGTCCTCGGTGACGAGGCCCCGCTCGGAGCGCAGCAGCGCCAGCCGGCACCGGACCTGGGCCAGGTGGGGCAGGGCGATGGAGCGCATGCCGCCAGCGAACTGGGCGAAGACCTGCCGGTCGAACTTCCACTGCCAGCCCTCGCCCGCCCGGCGCAGCGACTGGCGACCCACGTGGTCCATCACGTAGTCGAGGTAGTGCTCCTGCGCGGGCACGGTCCGGAACCGCTGGAGGGCCTCGTCGACGCTGGCGTAGGTCCGGGGCCGCCCGAAGGCCTGCTGGAGGTTGTACGCCCCGATCTCGGGGTCGGGCTCCGTCACCGGTGAGTCGCACACCACCACCCCCTCCACCTCGTCGGGGTGGCGGGCGGCGGTGGCGATGGTGACGAAGCCCCCCATGCTGTGCCCGACGATGACCGGCGGGCCGGCCACGCGGCCGTCGGCGGCCACGGCCACCACCTCGTCGGTCCACTGCTCGAGGGTGTACGACTCGCGGTGGTCGCTGTCGCCGTGGCCCGAGAGGTCGAGCGCCAGCACCCGGTACCCCCGGGAGAACGTGGCGGCCACGTGGGTCCACCAGTGGGCGTGGGCGCCGCCGCCGTGCACGAACACGAGCCCCCGCCGGCCCGGCTCGCCCCACGCCAGGTAGTGGATCGAGCCGCCTCCCACCTCGACCCCGCCCTCGGAGCACGGGACGGCGAGGGCGGCACGGAACCAGTCGGGCGCCTCCACGGCCCGCAGTCTCGTGGAGACTGCGGGCGTGCCGGTGCAGGCGGTGGTGTTCGACCTCGGTGAGACGCTGGTCGACGAGTCGAGGAGCTGGGCGGCGTGGGCCGACTGGCTCGGGGTGCGGCCGTTCGACCTCTTCGCCGTGCTCGGCGCCGCCATCGCCCGCAGGGAGGACCACCGCGTCGCCTTCGAGCTCCTGCGGCCGGGCTTCGACTTCGAGCGGGAGCGGGCGGCCAGGGAGGCGGCCGGCCGGGGGTGGGGGTTCGACGCCGCCGACCTCTACCCGGACGCGCTCCCCTGCCTGGCGGCGCTCCGAGCGGCGGGCGTGCGGATCGGCATCGTGGGCAACCAGCCGGCGGTGGTGGAGTCGATGCTCCCCGAGCTCTACGGACGGGTCGACATGGTCGGCTCCTCCGGGCGCTGGGGGGTGGAGAAGCCGAGCCCCCCCTTCTTCGAGCGGGTGGCCGCGGAGCTCGACCTCGACCCGTCGGCCATCGCCTACGTCGGCGACCGCGTGGACAACGACGTCCTGCCGGCGATGGCCCTCGGCATGGTGGGCGTCTTCCTGGTGCGGGGGCCGTGGGGCCTCCTCCAGCAGTCGTGGCCCGAGGCGCGGTCGGCCACGCTGACCGTGCACACCCTCGACGGCCTGGCCGACCGCCTGCGCCCGCTCTAGGGCCCGTCCGCCGGCGAGGGGTAGTCCGGCGGCACCTCCCCCTCCGGCAGCTCCTCGATGACCGTGACCGAGCCCTCCCGGTCGAACACCCGCACCTCGTCGGTCCACTCGTCGGCCAGGGAGCGCCGGGCCCCGTCGACGTAGCGGTACATGCCCTCGCCCTCCTCCCCCGCCTCGTCGGTCCCGCGGGCGTCGGGGTCCCACCACAGCTCGACCATGTCGTCGATGGCGGCGTAGTCGGGTTCGCTCCAGCGCCACTCGCCGTAGCTGACGCTCGGCTGGGTCACGGCCTCGGGCGTCGGCGGCGAGAGGAACAGGCCGTCGTGGAACGTGTCGACGGTGAGCTCGGGCCCGGCGTACTCGAGCCCGGTGAAGAACAGCGCCACCTGGGGGTAGAGCAGCAGCAGCGGGATGGTTCCCTCGACCGGCGGCGGCTCGCCGAAGTACCAGTCGTACAGGGCCACCGGTGGGCTGACGTCCTCGGCCACCTGCGGCGGGAAGTAGCTGATCCCGAACGCGTGCTGCCACTGCTCCTGGTCGAAGGTGCGGGCGAACGTCGTGGTGTCGATGAAGGGCGCGCCGCCGAGCACCCACTCGGGGAACCAACCCTGCTTCGTGGCCTCCGACGTGAACGCCGGCAGCAGGATGGGGTCGGCCTGCACCAGCACGGTCGTCACCCCGCTCGTCTGCATCCGCGTGACGGCGTTGGTCGCCAGCTCCGAGGCCCGGCCCGGGTCGAGCGGGTAGAGGATCTTCTCGGACAGCGACACGCCCTCGTCGAGGAGCTGGTCCTCGAGCACCTGCGCCCCCCGCTCGTCCCCGTCACTCATGCCGAGCCCGAGGAAGCCGAACACCCGGGTGTCCTCCCGCAGCTCCTCACCGGCGAACTCCGCGGGGTCCCCGGCGAGCTTCTCGCTCACGTAGGTGGCGAGGTGGGTGCGGATCTGGCCGGAGCTCGGGGGGATGGAGAACACGGTGGGCTCGGCCTCGGCGATGCCGGGGCAGGCGATGCACACGATCCCACGGGCGTGGAGCTCGTCGGTCCAGGCGCTGCCGATGATCGGCCCGCCGAGGACGGCGAAGGCACCGAGCTCCTCGGCCGCCCGGACGGCGTCGGCCCGGGCCGCGGTGCTGTCGAGGATCGACCCCGAGGCCTCGAGGAACCGCAGGTCGATCCGGCGCCCGTAGGTCTGGTAGTAGCGGGAGAAGATCTCGACGTAGCCCTCGTAGGCGGCCCGCAGGTCGTCGTTGCTGGCATCGAACCCGATGCGGTTGAGCAGCAGCGAGCGGACGGGGTCGTCCTCGGCCGGGAGCCAGGCCACCACGGTGATGGCCTCGCCCGTGACCCCACGGGCTGTGGCGCCCCCGTTGTCCTCGGCGTCGGCGAAGCACTCGCTGCGGAAGAAGAAGGGGATGGCCACCTGACCGGTCTCCTGGTCGCAGGTGTCGGGGAAGCGCACGTCGAGCCCCTCCTCCTGCGCCATCGACCAGCTGATGGCCCCCTCGGGCCGCTCGACCCGGCCCTCGGCCGTGGGCGACGTTCCGTCGCCGGCGTCGTCGTCACCCCCGACGAAGGCCACGACCGTGACGCCGGCCACGAGCGCGAGCACGATGGCCAGCGGCCCCCAGCGGCGGAGCGCGCTCCCCCGCTCGGCCGACGGGTCACGTCGTGGCTGCATCGTGCGCCTCCTGGGTCCGCGTGCCGGATCGCCGCACCGCGCCTTCTTCGGTCCCGAGGTACGAGGCCACCACCCGGGCGTCGGCCAGGACCTCGGGGGGCGGACCCTCGGTCACCACCCGGCCCTGGTCCATGGCCACGAGGCGGGTCGACACCGCCTCGATGAGGGGGATGTCGTGCTCGACCACGACCAGGGTGGCGCCCGTCTCGTCCCGCACCCGGCGGATCAGCGGCGCCAGGGCCTCCACCTCGCGCTGGGCGATGCCGGCGGCGGGCTCGTCGAGGAGGACCACCGACGGCTCGTGGGCCAGCAGGCAGGCCAGGTCGACCACCCGGCGGGTACCGGTGGACAGCTCGCCCACGAACGACGACCGGTAGCGCCCGAGGCCGAGCAGCTCGAGCAGCTCGTCCACCCGGCGGGCCACCGCCCGCTCGCTGTCGTAGGCGTTCGGGAGGTGGAACGCGGCCGACAGCGGGTCGGGCACGCGCACCCACCGCTCGCAGGCGGCGGCCACCGCCTCGGTGACGGTGAGGGAGGGGAAGAGCCGGGCGTCCTGGAAGGAGCGCCCCAGCCCGGACCGGGCCCGGGCCGAGGGGCTGGCCCCGGTGATGTCCCGCCCGGCGAGGCGGACGCGGCCCGCCTCGGGGCGGAGGAACCCGCTCAGCAGGTCGAACAGCGTCGTCTTGCCCGCCCCGTTGGGCCCGAGGACGCCGACGATCTCGCCGGGGCGGACGGCCAGGGACACGTCCTGCACCGCGGCCACGCCGTCGAAGGAGACGCACAGCCCCTCGGCCTCCAGCACCGGGGCACCCTCGGCGGCGGGGGGCGGCGGGGGCGCCTCGGTCGCCGGGCGGGCCGCGTCGCGCGTGGCGCCGCCGAGGAACACCGAGCGCAGGAGGTCGGGCCGGTCCAGCAACTCGGCCGCCGGCCCGGAGAAGCGGACCACGCCCCGCTCGAGGAACACCGCCCGGTCAGCCACCTCGAGGGCCACGTTCACGGACTGGTCGACGAGGACGACGGTCGTCCCCCGGGCCCGCAGCTCCTCGACCAGCCGCAGCAGCCGGCCCACCACCACCGGGGCCAGGCCGAGGGACAGCTCGTCGATGAGCAGGAGGCGGGGGCGGCTCATGCAGGCCATGGCCAGCGCCAGCATCTGCTGCTGGCCGCCGGAGAGGCTCCCGGCCCGGGCCGACGGCCGGTCCCGGAGGACGGGGAACAGCCGGTCGACCTCCTCCCGGGCGGCGGCCACCTCCTCCGGCCGGCGCCGGTGCAACCACGCTGCGGCCCGGAGGTTCTCGGCCACGGTCAGCGACGGGAACACGCCCGCGCCGCCGGGCACCTCGGCCAGCCCGAGCTCGGCCACCTTGTGGGCCGGGCGCCCCGTGATGTCCTCGCCTCCGAGGACCACCCGACCCCCGCCCGGCGGCAGCAGCCCCGACACGGACCGGAGGAGCGTCGACTTGCCGGCGCCGTTGGTGCCCAGCAGGGCCACGGCCTCGCCCTCGGCCACGTCGAGGTCCACCCCGAAGAGGATCTGCACCGGTCCGTAGGACACCTCGAGGTCCTCCACCGCCAGCAGCGGCGCCGCCGTGGGCTGACCGTTGGCGGCGGGCGCCGGCGCCGCCGCTGCGGGTGCCGGGCCCTCGACCTCCTCCGGCTCGTCGTCGGTGGCGGGATCGGGATCGATCCCGTGGCGCCGGGCCAGGGCCCGCAGCACGCGGTCGCGCACGGCGAAGGGGCCGGTGGCCAGGCCGCCGGGCGCCAGCCAGAGAACGGCGAGGACGCCGATCCCCGAGGCCAGGATGCGCCAGTCCTCGGGGAGGAACCACTGGGTGCCGAGCAGGAACAGCGCGCCGAGGAAGGCGCCGGTCACCGACGTGAGGCCCCCGATCACCACCATGGTGAACACGGCCAGGTTCTGGACCGGTGCGAACGAGGACGCGTCGAAGGCCTGCTGGTGGTGGGCGAAGAGGCCGCCGGCGAGGGCGGCGATGGCGCCGGAGAGCGCGTAGGTCGCGAGTCGCACGCGGATGGCGGGGATGCCCACCGCCTCGGCGGCGCGGTCGTTGTCCCGCAGGGCGACCTCGGCGCGGCCGAAGCGGCTGACCCGCACGCCCCGGACGCCGACGGCGACGAGGGCCAGCACGGCCAGGACCAGCAGGAAGACCTCGGTCGGGGTGGACACGGCGAAGCCACCCAGCAGCGGGCGCCGGGGGATGCGCTCGGTGGGGACCCAGTCGAAGAACTCGTCGTTCAGCAGGTACGAGGTGGTGGCGAGCGAGAAGGCGAAGGTGGTGACGGCCAGGGACAGCCCCCGCAGGCGGCTGGCGGGGATGCCCACCACCAGGGCGGCCAGGGCCCCGACCACGGTGGCGACCACCAGCCCGCCGAAGAGGTCGGCGCCCTGCTCGGTGCTCGTCCACCCGACCACCGCGGCGCCGATGGCGAAGAAGGCGACCTGGCCGAGGGAGACGGCGCCGCCCCACCCCGACAGCACCACGAGCGAGAGGCCGAGCACGGCGTAGATCAGGAGGGCGGAGCCCTTCAGCGAGCGGTCGACGCTGAGGACGAAGGGCAACACGACGGCCACGGCCACGGCCACGGCGGCCAGGGCCCAGCGCCCCCAGCGCACGATCGGCAGGGCGGCCAGCGCCGGCGGGACGGGTCGGACCTCCTCGGCCGCCTGCCAGGCGCTGGCCTCCCCCTCGTCCTCCCGGCGGTTGGCGCCGCGGCGCTGGAGCAGGAGGGCGACGAGGACGACGACGCCGAGGATCGGGTCGACCAGCTGCACCGAGTGGTCCCAGGCGATGCCCAGCTCGAGCACGCCGAGGGCGACCGCGCTGGTGGTCACCGCGGTCAGGTTCGTGAGGCGGCCGAGCAGGAGGGCGACGAGGGCCCGCAGCAGGACGCTGAGCCCGAGCTCGGTGCCCGTGGGGAGGCCGAGGATGCCGCCCCGCAGGAACACGGTGACGAAGGCCAGTGCCGCGGCCCCCGCCCAGACGACGGTGTGGAGCCGGAAGACGGGGATGCCGAGCAGGGACGCCCGGTCGGCGTCGTCGGCGCTGGCCCGGATGGCGACGCCGGCGTCGCTGCTCCGCAGCAGGAGCGCCACCACGGCGACGGCCACGGGGGTCACCAGGAGGGCCAGGAGGTCGTTGGCGTCGAAGGTCACCGACCCCAGCGAGAAGGTGGTGCCGAAGGGTGGGGCGATGCGGTCGGACACCAGCCGGCGGTCCCACAGCTGCGGGAGCAGGAGGGCCACGGCGGCGAGGACCTGGCTGAGGCCGATGGTGGCGATGGTGACGAGGAGGCGGGGCGCCCGGAAGAAGCGGCGGATGACCAGGCGCTCGGTCGCCGCGCCGAGGAGCAGCGCCGCCGCCAGGCCGCCGGCCACGGCCACCCCCCAGGGCACCCCGACCTCGTCGAGCAGCAGGTAGGCCAGCACCGCGGGGGCGAAGCCGAGGTCGGCCTGGGCGAAGTTGATGATCCGGTTGGCCCGGTAGACGAGGGCCATCCCGAGGGCGAGGAGGGCGGTGAGGCCGCCGACGATGACCCCCCGCAGCACGATCCCGGCCGGGGCCGGGAAGAACACCTGCTGGACGAGGACGAGGGCGACGGCGGGGCCCACGGCGACCGCCGCCCGCCGGAGGCGGTCGTCCGCCGGAGCCGGAGCCGGAGGCGCCGCCGCCTCGTCGGTGGCGGCGTCCTCCGCGGTCCCTGGTGAGGTCATCGGCACCCCCCGATGCCGGTCACGGTAGGCCCGGGACCCCGTCCAGGTGGGGCACCCCCCACCCGGTGCCGCCGAACGCATGTTCGACCGACCGTCCGCCGGACGGTACCCTCGGGTCCCCTACGATCGCCGGGAGGGAGGTCCAGTGCAGGAGCGGCGGCGCACGGCCACGTCCAACTTCGGGGTCACGCGCCGGGAGAACCACGACGCCTCGGCCTTCTACGACCGCTTCCGCCCGCCGGACGTGTCGGATGACGACACCGTCCTGCCCCCGACCCCGGTGGCCGAGCCCTTCGTGCACGGCGACGCCCGCTCGATGGACGCCGTGGCCGACGGCTCGGTGGCGCTGGTGGTCACCTCGCCGCCCTACTTCGCCGGCAAGACCTACGAGGAGGAGCTGGAGCGCGAGGGGGTCCCGGCCTCGTACCTCGAGTACCTCGAGCTGCTCGAAGCGGTGTTCGCCGAGTGCGTGCGGAAGCTCGAGCCCGGCGGGCGCATCGCCGTCAACGTGGCCAACCTCGGGCGCAAGCCCTACCGCAGCCTCTCGGCCGACGTGATCCGCATCCTCCAGGACCGCCTCGGCCTGCTGCTGCGGGGCGAGCTGGTGTGGCAGAAGGGCGAGGGGGCCAGCGGCTCGTGCGCGTGGGGGTCGTTCCGCGGCGCCGCCAACCCGGTCCTGCGGGACATCACCGAGCGGGTGGTGGTGGCCAGCAAGGGGCGCTTCGACCGGGCCCGCCCCGTGAAGGAGCGTCGGGCCGAGGGCCTGCCCGCCGAGAGCACCCTCATGACCGAGGAGTTCATGGCCCTCACCCTCGACGTGTGGGAGATCCCACCCGAGAGCGCCCGCCGGGTCGGTCACCCGGCCCCGTTCCCCGTCGAGCTGCCCGAGCAGCTGATCCGCCTCTACACCTTCGAGGGCGACCTCGTCCTCGACCCGTTCATGGGCAGCGGCTCGGCGCTGGTGGCGGCCGCCCGCCTCGGCCGGCGGTACGTCGGCTACGACACCGACGCCGGCTACGTGGACATCGCCCGCCGCCGGGTGGCCGAGGCGCTGGCCGCCGAGGACGGGGACGAGGACGGGGACCTCCGGCAGGCGGCCCGGCACGAGGGCAAGGCCGCCGGCAAGCTGGCCGAGGACGTGCTCACCGACGCCGGCTTCACCATCGACGAGCGCAACCGCCGGCTGCCGAGGACGGGGGTGGCGGTGAGCTTCGTGGCCGCCGACGCCGAGGGCGCCCGGTGGCTCTTCGACGTGGCCGGGCCCTTCACCAACCACCGCGACGGCCTGGTCAGGACCGAGGCGGTGTGGCGCTCGCTCGGGCGGGCCGCCGCCCTGCGGGGGCGGTCGCCGGACACGCCGGTGGTGCTGCTCACCACGTCGCTGCCCCGGCGCCCGAGCGAAGGCGACACCGCCCTCCGGGCGGCGGGACCGGGCGCCGTGTTCGACGTGGTCGACGTGCTGTCCGACGCCGGGCGGACGCGGCTGCGGGACTACGCCAAGGGCGGCCGGACCGAGGCTCCCGATCCCGGGTTCTGGACCGCCGCCGACCTCACCCGGTAGTGCCTGGCCCCCGGACCGAGATCACCGAGATCGCCACCGGGCTGGGGATGCTGGCCCCGGACCTCGATGCGGCGGTGGCGTGCCGGCCCGACCGGCTGCGCAACGTGCCCGACGAGGTGTGGGAACGGGTGGTCGACGCCCACCGGGACGGTGGGCACGCCACGTCGTTCGCCACCGCCTTCGCCAACGGCGTGGCCTTCCTGTGGGCGGCGGACGGGCTGCGGATGCGATCGCCGCAGCTGGTCGAGTGGAAGGGTCCCCACCGACCGCCCGGCGACGACGTGCTGCCCGCCGACCTCCGCATCGACCACGTCTTCTCGGTGAGCTGCAAGTACCTGTCCCGCATCCTCCAGAACCCGGGACCGGCCCGGCTCTTCGACCGGTGCCTGGTGGGCGAGGAACGGGCCGGCGTGGACTGGTTCGGCGAGGTGGCGCCGCTCGAGTACCAGGCCCTGTACGACGCCGTGCGGGCCGACGTCGGCCCCGGCCTGCCGGCCCGGGTGGGCGACCTCGGCCCGCCGGACCGTGCCGTGCTCAAGGTGGCGCTGCGGCCCCGGAAGCTGCCACCGGCGGCGGCGGAGCGGTGGGCCGACCTGTGCGCGGCGGTGGCCGAGGCGTCCGCCGCCCGCTGGCGGGACCGCCTCGGCGACCTCCGCCGCGACCTCCGGCTCCTGTGGCGGCTGCTGCGCATCGGCGACGCCCCCTACTTCGTGCTCGGCGCCGACGACCGCGGCGCCAGCCTCCGACTGCGGGTGGCGTCGACGTGGGACTGGGTGCAGGCGTCCGAGCTGCGGGCGTTCACGGTGGCGCCGCGGCCCGCCGGGCAGCCCGAGGTCGGCTGGCGGGCGGTGGTGCGGGACCGGGCCACCGGCCGGGAGGTCGAGGTCCGGGGCCACGTCGAGGTGCGCTGGAGCCACGGCCGGTTCTCGGGCTGCCCCGAGGCCAAGGTCTACCTGGACACCCCCCTGGCCGACGTCCCCGGCTACGTCCCGCTGGCCTGACCTGATCCCTTCTGGCCTGCAGAACGCGCTGCGTTGCGGCGCGTTCTGCAGGCCAGAACGGCGCGGGGCGCGACCATCACCCCATGAGCGACGAGGGGCCGTACGGAGCGCTGCGCGAGACCCGGCTGCGGGTGCTCACCTGGAACCTGTGGTGGCGGTTCGGGCCGTGGGAGCGACGGCGGCCGGCCATCGCCGCCACGCTGGCCGCGCTCGAGCCCGACGTCGTGGCCCTCCAGGAGGTGTGGGGCGAGCCCGGCGGGACCAACCTCGCCGCCGAGCTCGCCGGCGAGCTCGGCTACCACCACGCCTTCGCCGCCCGCCTGAAGCTCGACGGGGTCGAGTTCGGCAACGCCGTGCTGTCCCGCTGGCCCATCACCTCCTCCACGGCGACCGACCTGCCGGCGCCGCCCGACGTGGACGAGCAGCGCCTCGTCCTGCGCGCCGACATCGACGGCCCCCGACACCCCCTGCAGGTGTTCAGCACCCACCTCAACTGGCGCTTCGACCAGTCCGCCATCCGTTCGGACCAGGTGCGGACCATCGCCGAGGCGATCGCCGGCGCCCCACCCCGGGAGTTCCCGCCGGTGCTGTGCGGGGACCTCAACGCGGTGCCCGACAGCGACGAGGTCCGCATGCTGACCGGTCGGACCGCCGTCCCGGTGCCCCGGCTGGTCCTGCACGACGCCTGGGAGGTGGCCGGCGGTGGCGGTCCCGGCCACACCTGGTCCAACGCCAACCCCTACGCCGCCCTCGACCTCGAGCCCGACCGCCGCATCGACTACGTGCTCGTCGGGTGGCCGAAGCGGGGTGGGGTGGGCCACGTCACGTCGTGTCGGGTCGTCGGCACCGAGCCGGTCGACGGGGTGGTCCCGTCCGACCACTACGGGGTGCTGGCCGAACTGCGGTACTAGGGGTACGAGGACTCGACGACGGCGAGCAGGAAGCCGTCGTGGCCCTTGGACCCGACGGTCTGCACGGCGGTGGCGTGCACCCGGGGCTCGGCGGCGACGACCTCGAACAGGCGCCTCGTCCCCACCACCGCGGGATCGTCGCTCCCGGCGTCGGTCACCGACCCGCCCCGCACCACGTTGTCGACGACGATGACCGCCCCGGGGCGTGACAGCTGGACGGCCCACGCGAAGTAGTCGGGGTTCCCCGCCTTGTCGGCGTCGATGAAGACGAAGTCGAAGGGCTCCCGGCCCTCCTCGGCCAGCCGGGGCAGGGTGTCGAGCGCCTTGCCCACGACGATCTCGACCACGTCGGCCACGCCGGCCCGGTCGAGGTTGATGGCCGCCACCTCGGCGTGGCGGGGCTCGGCCTCGAGGGTCACCAGCCGCCCGCCGGGCGGGAGGGCCCGGGCCAGCCAGATCGTGCTGTAGCCCCCGAGGGTGCCGACCTCGAGGACGGCCCGGGCGCCGGCCATCCGGGCCAGGAGCTGGAGCAGCTTGCCCTGGTTGGGTGCGACGTTGATGGCCGGCAGGCCCGCGGTGGCGCTGTCGGTCAGCGCCAGCACCAGCGCCGGGTCGGTGTCCACCAGCTGGTCGACGAGGTAGCGGTCGACCTCCCGCCAGCGGTCCTCCTGCTCGCTCAGGCCGCGCTCTTCTCGAGGATGTGCACGCCGCAGGCCGATCCGAGGCCGATGACGTGGGCCAGACCCACCTTGGCCCCCTCGATCTGGCGGTCGCCGGCCTCACCCCGGAGGTGGTGGCACACCTCCCAGATGTTGGCGATGCCGGTGGCGGCGATCGGGTGGCCCTTCGACTCGAGCCCGCCCGACACGTTGACCGGCGTGCGCCCGTCGCGCCACGTGGCCCCCGACTCGAACAGGTCGACGGCGCCGCCCTGCTCGCACAGCTTGAGGTTGTCGTAGTGGACGAGCTCGGCCGTGGCGAAGCAGTCGTGCAGCTCGACGAGGTCGAGGTCCTCGGGACCGACGCCGGCCTTCTCGTAGGCCTGCTCGGCGGCGTTGCGGGTCAGCGTGTTGACGTCGGGCAGGATCTGGCAGGACTCCTGCCACGGGTCGCTGGTGAGGACCGAGGCCGAAACCTTGATCGCCCGCCGCTGCTGCTCCTTCGAGAGGGTCTTGAGCACCGAGTCGCTCACCACCACCGCGGCGGCGGCACCGTCGCAGTTGGCCGAGCACATCGGGCGGGTGTTGGGGTAGGCGATCATGACGTCGCCCATGATCTGCTCGAGGCTCATCCGCTTCGTGTAGGCGGCCTTCGGGTTGAGCGTGGAGTGGGCGTGGTTCTTCTCGCTGATCCGGGCGAACAGCTCGAAGCTCGTGCCCCCGTACTTGTGGCCGTACTCCATGCCCACCTGGGCGAAGACGCCGGGCATGGTCTCGGTGCCGACCCGCCCGTCGAGGGAGGTGACGGCGCCGTAGCGGCCGTCGGGCGCCCACACATCGCCCTCCTTCTTGCGGGAGTTGCCGGTGAGCAGGCCGACGCCGGAGAGCTTCTCCACGCCCACGGCGAGGCCGTAGTCGCACTCCCCCGCCTTCACGGCCATGATCGCCGTGCGCAGCGCGGTGGCCCCCGTGGCGCAGGCGTTGGCCACGTTGTAGACGGGGATGCCGGTCTGGCCGATCTGCTTCTGGAGCTGCTGGCCGATGCCAGCGCTGGCGGCCATGAGGTTGCCCGCGGCCAGCACCCCCATCTGCTGCATGGTCACGCCGCCGTCGGCCAGCGCGCCCATGGCCGCCTCGGCGGCCAGGTCGACCGTGTCCTGGTCCGGGTGCTTCCCGAACTTGGTCATGTGGATCCCGAGGATCCAGACGTCATCAGCCATTGGGGGCTCCTTCTGTCAGGAGAGCGGCTCGAAGCCGTAGCCCACGGCCTCGGTGCCGGCGTCGTCGGTGCCGACGGGGACGGTGGTGAGCCGGACCTTCATGCCGAGCTCGACGTGCTCGGGGTCGGGCGGGACGTTCACGAGGTTGCCGCGCACGCTGGTCCCGTCGCAGTCGACGACGGCAGCCACGAAGGGCACGGGGACGCCGGGGGCGGCGAAGGCCACGATGGTGAAGGCGCGCACCTCGCCGGTCGTGGCCACGGGCACGTCGCGGAACGACGTGCCGCTGCACGAGGCGCAGGCGTTGCGCCGGTCGAAGAAGCGGGCCCCGCACTGCGTGCACTCGTGGGCCACGAGGTGGGGCTCGTCCCCGAGGACGAGGTAGTCGACGAGCGGGATCTGGCCGGACACGACGGCGACCGTACCTCGCCGCGGCCGGACCGGACCAGCGGTGCCCCGGTGCGCGAGCCTGCCCCCGATGGGGGGACGGCGACCACTGGTCCTGTGGGCCGTGCCGCGGGCGGCGTCGACGGCCTTCGAGCGCATGGTCATCGAGCGGGGCGACCACACCGTGTTCGACGAGCCCTTCTCCGAGCACTACTACTTCGGGCCCCGGAAGGTCTCACCCCGCTTCGCCGAGGTGCGGGCCCATGCCGACCCGACGGCCATCCTCGAGCGGGTCGAGGCCGCCGCCCAGCAGGGCCCGGTCTTCGTGAAGGACATGGCCTACCACGTGGCCGATGTCGCCTCCCCCGACTTCGCCGGGCGCTTCACCAACACCTTCCTCATCCGCCACCCGGTCCGCATGCTGCCGTCGCTGGCCCGCATGTGGCCGGACTTCACCGACGAGGAAGCGGGCTACGACGCGCTGGCGGCGCTGGTGGACCACGCCGAGGCCGCCGGGCAGGAGCCCGTGGTGGTGGACAGCGACGACCTGTGCCGCGACCCCGAGGGGGTGGTGGCCGAGTGGTGCCGCCGGGTGGGGATCGCCTTCGTGCCCGAGGCCCTGTCCTGGGCACCGGGCATGCGCCCCGAGTGGCAGCTGTGGCCCGACTGGTACGGCGCCACCAGCCGCAGCACCGGCTTCCAGCCCCCGTCGGAGGCGCCGGCGCCGCCCTCGGAGGACCGGCTGGCGGCGGCCTACGAGCGGTGCCTCCCGGTGTACGAGGCCCTGCGGGCCCGGCGCCTGGTCGTGCACTGACGTTGCCAGGCGGTTCCCAGGTTCGCCCCAGGGCGCTCCGAGGTCGGTCGGGGATGGTGGCGGGACGGCGGGCCACCCCCGACCTGCCGGACGAGGAGGAGCGCCCGTGTTCGACGACGAGTACGACGAGGTCCAGGTCCCCGCCCCCCGCCCCCGCCGGCAGAACGCCCTGCGCCGGGCCGCCGTGGCCACCGCCCTGATGGGGGCCGTCGTGGCCGGCGGCTACGGCGTGGCGTCGGCCCAGACCGACGAGACCCCTTCCACGGAGGAGACGCCCTCCACGGTGGCGCCCGACGACGGCACCACCACGCCGGACCCGGACCGCACCTGCGACCACGCCGACGAGGGCACCGCCGACCCCGGGTCGTCGTCGAGCAGCAGCAGCAGCTCGGCCGACGCCAGTCTCTAGCCCCGCCCGCCTGTTCTTTGTCGCGTTGGCTACCCCTGCGGTAGCCAACGCGACAAAGATCGCCGGGGTGCCGGCGGCGTGGGGGCCGTACCTGGCCCGGTTCCACGCCGAGCGGCCGGGGATCACCGAGGCGGTGCTGACCAGGGCGGCGGCGGACGGGCTGGATCCCTACGGCTGGGTCCTCGAGGCGCTGCCGACCGCAGGCCGGGTCGTCGACGTGGCCTGCGGGAGCGGCCCCGTCGCCGGCCGGGTGGACGACCGCGGGGTGGGGGTCGACCGCTCGGCCGAGGAGCTGGCCCTGGCCCGGCGCCACACCGCCCACGCGGTGGCCCGGGCCGACGCCGCCGCCCTCCCCGTCGCCGACGGCCTCGCCGAGTCGGTGGCGTGCACGATGGCCCTGATGCTCCTGGACCCCGTGGGCGCCGTCCTGGCCGAGGTGCGGCGGGTCCTCGCTCCCGGCGGCCGTCTCGTCGCCCTGCTGCCGGCGACCGGCCCCCTCGGCGTCCGCGATCGGCTGCGCTACGGCCGGCTGCTCGTGGCCCTGCGCCGGCCCCGCCTGCCCTTCCCCGGCGTCGACGTCCTCCAGCACCCCGAGGCGGTCCTGGGCGCCGCCGGCCTCCGGATCACCAGCGACGAGCGCCGCCGCTTCGCCTTCCCGATCGACGACCCCGGCGCCGCCGAGCTCTTCGTCCGTTCCCTCTACCTGCCGGACGCCGGCGCCGGGCGGACGGCGGCGGCGATGGCGGTGGCCCGCCGCTGGATCGGCTCCGAGCTGGGCCTGCCCCTGCGACGGCTCGTGGCCGTCGCCGCCTGAGCGGCCGCGGTAGGTTCGCCGGCGTGGGTGAGCCCCGCAGCCGGCCCGGGTGGGTCTCCGGCATGGGTGAGTGGCAGGCGGCGCTGCGAGGCGAGCTGGCGCAGCTGCCCGAGACGCTGCGCCTCCTCCGCGAGGCCACCGCCAACCTGCACACGGTCACCCGCCGCCTGGTCGACGCCACCGCCGGCATCGAGCAGCTCACCGCCATGTCCACGGCGGTGGCCGACGCCTCCCGCCGGGTCGACGCCCTGGCCTCCTCCCTGCCGATCCCCCGTCCGGGCGGCGAGACCGACGAGCGGGTGCGCAAGGCGGTCGACGACGTGCGTGAGGCGTTGCACGGCGTGGCCCAGCTCAACCCCCTCTGGCGCTCCTGGACGAAGGATCCGGAGGGCCCCTAGCCGGCCCGGAAGCAGGAGGCGAGGTGGTCGTCGACCACCCCGACGGCCTGCATGAAGGCGTAGGCGATGGTGGGGCCCACGAAGGAGAACCCCCGCGCCTTGAGCGCCTTCGACAGGGCCTCGGCCTCGGGCGTGACGGCGGGGACGTCACCGGGCGCCACCGGCCGGCGGGACCGCTCCGGTCGCGCCGACCACACCACCTCCGACAGGGTCTCGCCGGCCTCGTGCAGGGCCAGGACGGCCTGCGCGTTGGCGATGGTCGAGCGCACCTTGGCGCGGTTGCGGACGATGCCCGGGTCGCCGAGCAGGCGGTCGACGTCGTCGTCGTCGTAGGCGGCCACCCGCGCGATGTCGAAGCCGTCGAACGCCTTTCGGTAGCCCTCGCGCTTGCGCAGGATGGTGCTCCACGACAGGCCCGCCTGGGCGCCCGACAGGACGAGCGCCTCGAACAGCGCCCGCTCGTCGGTGACCGGTCGCCCCCACTCCTCGTCGTGGTAGGCGACCATCAGGGGGTCGTCCCCCGGCCAGCCGCACCGCTCCACGGGACGTGTCTACCAGCCGCTCGCGGCCGGTTGACAGGGGCACCGGGCCACGGTTAGGACGCCTGCATGCCCGATCCCGACCTGTCCGGCCGCACCGCCGTCGTCACCGGTGCCTCGAGCGGCATCGGCCGCGCCATCGCCGAGCGCCTCGGCGGTGCCGGCGCCACCGTCGTCCTGGCCGGGCGCACCGAGGCGGCCATGAAGGAGGCGGCCGACCGCATCGCCGCCGCCGGCGGCACGGCCGCCGTCGTCGCCTGCGACGTGCGCGACCCCGCCGCCGTGCAGGCCCTCGTCGATCAGGCGGTCGAGACCACCGGCCGGCTGGACATCCTCGTGAACAACGCCGGGCTCTCCCACCCCGAGCCCATCGTCGAGGCCGACCCCGAAGGTTGGCGGGCCATGCTCGAGACGAACGTCCTCGCCCTCCTCATGGGGTGCCAGGCCGGGGTCAAGGCCATGCGGGCGTGCGGCGCCACCGGCCACATCGTCAACATCTCGTCGGTGGCCGCCCAGCGGCCCGACTCGGGCGTCTACGGCGCCACCAAGCACGCCGTGAACACCATCTCCAACAGCCTGCGCTCGGAGCTGCAGGACGACCCGATCCAGGTCGTCACCATCATGCCCGGGGCCATCGCCACCAACTTCGCCCGCAACTTCGACCCGGCCGTGCTCCAGGGCCTGGTCGGGCTGACCGGCATCGACGTCGAGCCCGTCAAGGGCGAGCGGCTGCCCGACGACGTGCTCGAGGCGGCGGCGGCGGCCCTCAGCGAGCACCTGGCCACGCCCGAGGACGTGGCCGACGCCGTGCTCTACGCCGTCACCCGCCCGCCCCGCGTGCACGTGGCCGAGATCGTCGTCCGTCCCAACAAGGACCTCAACCTGTAGGCGGGCTGCGGCGCTCGACGAGCCACGCCGACTCGTCGGAGAAGACCACCTCGAAGTACTTCACGGGCGCTGACCGTAGGGTCCGCCGCGAACCGGCGCCGCCGGCGCGGGGAAGATGCTTCGGTGGAGCGCTCTGACGCCGAGGTCGTCGCTGCGTCGCTCGACGACCCACCGGCCTTCGCCGCGCTCTTCGACCGCCACGCCGGCCTGCTCTTCCGGTTCCTGGTCCGCCGGGTGGGGCCCGACGTCGGCGACGACCTGCTGGGCGAGACCTTCCGCATCGCCTTCGAGCGCCGGGCGTCCTTCGACTGCGACCGCGAGAGCGCCCGGCCGTGGCTCTACGGCATCGCCTCGAACCTCCTGGCCCGCCACCGCCGCACCGAGGGTCGCCGCCTGCGGGCCACCGCCACCCTCGCCGCCCGCACGCTGCCGCCGCTGGACCCGGCCGACGGCGTGGTCGGGGCGCTCGACGCCGCTGTCCGCTGGGGGGCGGTGACGGAGGCCGTCGCCGGGCTCCCCGACGGCGAGCGCGACGCCCTCCTGCTCTACGCCTGGGAGGAGCTGTCCTACGCGGAGGTGGCCACCGCCCTCGACGTGCCCGTGGGCACCGTGCGCTCCCGCCTCAACCGCGCCCGCCGCCGGTTGCGCGAACCGCTCGGCGCCCGCGGCGAAGAAGGGGTGTCGACGCTGCCGCCGGACCGGCTGCAGCCCGCGGAACCGAACGACCCCTGGACCCTGGCCGACGAGAAGGAGCGCCTGATGTCCACGATCGAGCAGCGCGACGCGACGACGAAGCGGTGGCCGGCCATGTACGCCCGCCTCGGCTACGAGGACGAGGTGGCCGCCCTGGACTGGTTGGTGCGGGTGTTCGGCTTCCGCGAGCGGCGGGAGGCCCGCATGGAGAGCGACCGGGACGACTGGGGCACGCTGGCCTGGCTCGAGCTCGGCGACGGCGTCGTCATGATCGGGCGGTCGGGCGCCGAGCACCACGGCATCTACAGCCCGCGCGCCACGGAGGGGAAGGTGACGTGCATGGTGAACGTGTTCGTGGAGGACGTCGACGCGCACCACGAGCGGGCCGCGGCCGAGGGCGCGGAGATCACCATGCCGCTCAACGACGCGTTCTACGGCTTCCGCCGGTACGAGGCCCGCGACCTGGAGGGCCACTCGTGGCACTTCGCCGAGCCGCTGGCCGACGTGCAGCGACGGCGAGGAGAGGAACCGGCACCGAGCTGATGTCCGGGGGTGGCACGGCCACCGCCGCGCTGGTGGCCGCTTCCCTCACCTGCGCCCCGGGCGCGAGGATCGGCGGGTGGCCGAGGCGGAGAACCACGGGGTCGGTCCCGGGGAGGCACGCCGACGCGTCCCCCGGTGGGTCGCCATCGCCGCCGCCGTCGTCGTCGTCGCACTCGGCGGCCTGGGCATCGCCGCGTTGCTCACCGACGACGAGGAGAGCTCGACGGCCGAGTGGGAGGAATGCGCGGAGCGAGTCGATCCGCCGGCCGACCGATCGGCCCGGTTGGAGGAGCTCTCCGAGGCGGAGGACCTCGAGGCGGCCCGCGAGCGCCTCGCCGAGGAGATCGGGGAGGTCGAGGAGCGGATCGAGGCCGAGTGCGGGGAGCGGCCGTAGCGACCGTGCGGCCCGGCGTCACGGGGCCGACGGAGCGACGGGAACAGGCGCCGCGGCGGCCTCCCGCTCCCGACGGGCGCGCCACGGCCAGGTGATGGCCAGCGCACCGGCGTGGAGGGCGCTCTCGAGCGGTCCACGTGCGAAGTGGCACAACCACTGCTGGGCGAGCACGGCGAAGACCAACCAGAACGCCACCGAGCCGAGGAGGTAGGTGGCGGTGGTGACGAGGAGGGGCTGGACGTCGATCCACACGGTGTCCAGGTAGAGGAACTGCGCCACGTAGAAGGTGAGCGGCGTGGCGCCGAGGGCGACGATCGGGGCCAGAGGGCGCGCCCGGCCCCATGCGACCGACAGCCAGAGGCAGCCACCGACCACCGCCAGGGCGAGGGCGGCACTGGAGACCGCCCATCCGACGGCATCGCTGAAGCCGTAGGTGGTCCAGTGCCCTGACCAGGTGGTCGGCGGTGGCGGGGCGAGGCCGAACGGCCCCGACTCGGGGGCGAACGCCCGGGCCCCGGCCCAGCCCACGGTGAACAGCACCGCAGCGGCCAGCGATGCCCCGACGAACAGTCGCCGCCCGGCGTCGTCCGAGGAGATCCTCGTCCGCCCGAGGGCCATGCCGAGGAAGAAGAAGCCGAGCCAGATCACGGCCGGGAACTGCTCGAACAGCAGCGCCCTCAGGAGGGAGGCGGGATCGAGGAGGGCAGGGAAGCCGATGTCCTCGCGTCCGCCGAAGGAGCCGATCTCCCCGCTGCGGCGCAACAGGGTGACGAGCAGCGGCCCGCCGACCAGGCACGTCCCCGCCAGCGCCGTCAGCGCCCGCGTCGGGAGGCCCACGACGCACACCCCGACGAGGAAGAAGAGCGCGAAGGACTGGAGGATCACACCGTTCACCTCCGTGGAGAGCGCCATCCCGACCAGGAGCAGCAACGGCGCCCGGGCGGCCACCATCGCCCGGCTGAAGGGCGGTCGGGGGAGCGGGTGGCCAGGCTGAGGCCGACGCCCGCCAGCAGCACGAACAGCGGTGCCGACCGGCCGTAGGCCGACCACAGGACGCCCTTGGGCTCGATCGTGGGGTACTGGAGGGTGTGCTCGACGAGCATGCCGAGCATGGCGGCCGCCCGGGCCAGGTCCAGCCCGGGGAGGCGATGGGCCGAGGAGCGGCTGAGGCCCCCGTCCTCGTGTCTCAGCACGGCGCATCGGATCGCGGCACGTTCCCACCCCCTCCGTCATGGAACGGGTTCGGAGGCGTTCCAAAACGATGGACGGCGAGCCGCTGTCCCGGGGGATGGGCGAGACCCTCGCTCGAGCCAGGGAAGGACACGCGAAGATGCTGATCAGGAAGATGTTCCTTGCACCGCTGTTGGCGGGGGCGCTGGCGATCGGGACCGCCTGCGAGCCCACCGTGCAGGACGGCCTCGTCAACGTGAGGGTCGGCGACGTGACCATCCTCGAGGACGTCAACGTCAACGTGGCCGCCAACGTCGTCGCCCAGATCTGCGGCGTCACCGTGAACGCTGCGGTGGCCCTCATCGGAGCGATCGACCAGGAGGGCGATCCGGTCACGTTCTGCCGGCTGGCCAACGAGTTCCCGGTGATCGTCGAGCAGAACTAGCGGTCCTCGGGGCCCGGCCCCTGCCCCCGCCACGGTGACGACGGGCGACCGGGCCGACGGGCCGCCCCGGCAAGGAGCGCAGCGAGCGCCAGGGTGACGTCTCGGGACAGGGCCACCGCCCGCCCGACGTCACCCCGGCCGGGTGGCGGCCCGTCCCCGAGGGCGGGCCGCACCTCGACCCGGTCGCCGTAGCGGTTGGCACCGCCGAGCTGCACGCCGAGGGCGGCGGCGAAGGCGGCCTCGGCCACGCCGGCGTTGGGCGACGGGTGGGCGGGGGCGTCGCGGCGCACGGCGGTGACCACGGCGCCCGCCCGTCCCGGCCGCACGAGGGCCACCAGCACTGCGGTGGCCCGGGCCGGGACCCAGCCGAGGGCGTCGTCGAGGCGGGCGCTGGCCGTGCCGAAGCGGGCGTAGCGGGGCGAGCGGTGGCCCACCATCGAGTCGAGGGTGTTGGCGGCCCGGTAGCCGAGGGCTCCGGCGCCGCCGAGGACGGCCCCCCACAGGGCGGGCGCCACCACGGCGTCGACGGTGTTCTCGGCCACCGACTCGACCACGGCCCGCACGATCTCCCCCTCGTCGAGGGCAGCTCGGGTCCCGCCCCACCAGCGCGGGCAGGAGGCCCCGGGCGGTGTCCAGGTCGCCCCGACCGAGGGCGTCGCCGACGTCGCCGGCCACCCGCCCGAGCATCCGCCCGCTGACCGCCACGGCGGTGGCGACCGCGGTCGGGACGGCGGCGCCCACGCCCGCTCCCAGGGCCACCCCCGCGGCGGCGTGGACCGCCCCGGCGGCCCGCTCGTCCCGGTACAGGACCTGTTCCAGCTGCCCGAGCGCCGCCCCCAGCCACGCCACCGGGTGCCACCGCCCCGGCGGCTCGGGCACCACCCGGTCGAGGAGGAGCCCCGCCGCCGCCCCGCCCGCGCTCCGCCGCGTTCTGGCCTGCAGAACGTGGCGGAAACCGCCCCGTTCTGCAGGCCAGAACGGAGGATGGGCCGAGGGCTCACCAGTTGGCGGCGGCGACGACCAGGCCGACCGTCTCCCCGACCAGGCCGGCGGCACCGAGGACGTCGCCGGTGACGCCGCCGATGCGGCGGGCGGCGAGGAGGACGACCAGCCCGGCGCCGACGGCCACGCCGCCCAGGGCGGCGGCGGTGCGGGCCGGGTCGGGCACGGCCAGCGCCAGGCACAGCACGACGCCCACGACAGCGGGGACGCCGGGCGACGCACCGCGGAAGGTGGCGGTCATGCCGCCCGGGCGGGCGGGCGGCAGGGCGGTGGCCCCCACCGCCATGATCGTCCGGGAGGCGCACCACAGGGCGGCCAGGAGGGCCACCCGGGGCGCCATCGACGCCAGGCAGGCGATCCGCAGCGGGAGCACGGTGCCCACCACGCCGATGGCGAACGCCCCCACGTCGGGCCGGGACATCACCGCCATCCGCTTCTCACGGTCCATCGGCCCCAGCAGGCCGTCGGCGGTGTCGGCCAGGCCGTCGAGGTGGAGCAGCCCGGTGAGGGACAGGTCGGCGGCGACGGCCAGGGCACCGGCCACGACGGGCGGCCACCACTGGTCGGCGCCCCACCACACCGCGCCCACCGCGCCGCCGACGACGGCCCCCACGACCGGGAACCACGGCACCGCCCGGGGGCCGGTCGCCGAGCCCCGGCCCACGATGGTGAGGAACGCCAGGGCGGCGATCACGGGCCCGGGGGGTCGAGGCGGAGGCCCCGGCCGGCGACCACGAGCCGGACGTCGTCGGCCACCTCGGCCACCGCCACGTTGAGCTCGCCCACCGCGTCCCGGAAGCGCACGCCCAGCGCGGTGGGCGGGTGCACGCCGAGGCCCACCTCCTCGCTGACGAGCACGGTGTCGCCCGGCCGCCGCCGCAGCGCCCCCTGGAGGGCGTCGAGGTCCGGGGCCATGTCGCAGGCGGCCACCCACGACCCGAGGGAGTCGACCAGCACGGTGCCGGGCAGGCGGTCCAACGCCTCCGCCAGCGTCGGCCCCGACCTCCTCCGTGCGCCAGGCCGCCGGCCGGCGGGCGCGATGGCGGGCGATGCGCTCGGCCATGTCGTCGTCCGACGCCGTCCCCGTCGCGACGTAGGTCACCGGCGGGGGCAGGGTGCCGGCCAGGCGCTCGGCGAACGCGGACTTGCCCGACCGGGCCCCGCCCAGCACCAGGGCGATCACCGCGCCCCCCGCAGCACGGCCCGGTGCACGGCCCGGGCCAACGGCGCCCCCCAGCGGGACCGGGGCCCGCCGTAGTGCTCGGCCGGCCCCGCACCGGTGGCGGCGACGCACACCGCGTCGGACGCCGTCCCCGTGCCGTCGACCCCGGCCTCCAGCAGGGCCTGGACCTTGGCCTCCGTCACCGTGGCCACGGCGTTGACGAGGCCGGCGTCGCCGAGCGCAGCCGGCACCACCGCCAGCACGTTCACGGTGCCGGCCCCGCCGACGCGGGCGGCCTGGTCGGGGGGTGCCGCCGCCCACGTCGGCCACCCCAGTCCCACGGTGGCCACCACCCGCACGCCCTCGTCCTCCTCGACGACGGCCGTGCGGACGTCCTTGGCCGTCAGCATCCCCACGCCGTCGCCCTCCAGCCCGACGTCGGCGGCCAGGGCCCGCAGGTCGGCCGCCGGGTCGTCGGCGGCGTACCCGGCGGGGACCGAGGCGTTGAGGAACCACGCCCTCGGGCCGATGCCGCCGCCGAGCACGCTCGTCGACGCCACCCGCACCGGGGCCTCCGGCTGCCAGCTCACCGCCGGCAGCTCGAGGCCGCCCTCCCGACGGAGGTGCCACCCGAGGTTCACGGGTGCTCCGGCTGCACGCCGGCGGCGTCGAGGGTGGCCACCTCCCGCAGGACCCGGGCGGCGGCCTGCACCAGGGGGACGGCCAGGAGGGCGCCGCTCCCCTCCCCCAGCCGCAGCTCGAGGTCGAGCAGGGGACCGAGGCCGAGGTGGTCGAGGGCGACGGCGGCGCCGGGCTCGGCCGGGCGGTGGCCGGCGATGCACCCGTGCACCGTGCCCGGAGCGATCGCCTCGGCCGCCAGCAGCGCGGCGAGGGCGATGACGCCGTCGACGAGCACCGGGACCCGGGCTCCGACGCCGGCGACGGCGAAGCCGGCGAGGGCGGCGATCTCGAGCCCGCCGAGGCGGCCAGCACCTCCTCGGGCCCGGCACCGGCCACCCGTGCCACGGCGTCGGCCACCACCGCGGTCTTCCGGGCCAGGGTGGCGTCGTCGACGCCCGTGCCCCGGCCGGTGCAGTCGGCCGCCGGTCGTCCGGTGAAGGCCGCGATCAGGGCGGCCGACGGCGTGGTGTTGCCGATCCCCATGTCGCCCATGACGAGGAGACCGGCACCGTCGGCCACGAGGCCGCGGGCGACCTCCTCACCGACCGACCACGCCGCCCGGGCCTCGTCGACGGTCATGGCCGGCCCGACGGCGAGGTCGCGCGTGCCCCGGGCCACCTTGCGGTCGAGGAGCGACGGGTGGGGAGGCAGGTCGGCGGCCACCCCGACGTCGACCACCACCACCCGGGCGCCCACCTGCCGGGCCAGCGCGTTGACGACGGCCCCGCCGTCGCAGAAGGTGACCACCATCTGGGCCGTCACCTCCGAGGGCCACGGCGTGACCCCCTGGGCCACGACGCCGTGGTCGCCGGCGAAGACCGCGACGACCGCCGGCTCGGGCAGCGGCGGGGGGCAACGGTCGGCGATGCCGGCCAGCTCGACGCCGAGGTCCTCGAGGCCGCCGAGGGAGCCCGGCGGCTTGGCCAGGCGCCCGAGCCGCGCCCGGGCCTCCGCCTCCGCCGCCGCGCTCCTCGGGGTCAATAGTCGATCCCCTTCTTGGCCCGGATGCCCCGGTCGTAGGCGTGCTTGACCGAGCGCATCTCGGTGACCGTGTCGGCCACGTCGACGAGCGCGGCGGGCGCGTCGCGCCCGGTGAGCACCACGTTGACGTGCGGCGGCCGGTCCCGGACCGCGGTGGCCACCTCGTCGCCGTCGATCCACCCCCACGTCACCGGGTAGGTGACCTCGTCGAGCACCACCAGCCGGTGCTCCCCCGCCTCGATGGTCCGCCGGGCGAAGGCCCACGCCTCGCGGGCGACGGCCTGGTCCTCGGTCAGGTCCGACGAGTCCCACGTGAACCCCTCGCCGAGGGCCCACCACTCGACGCCGAGGCGCGTCGCCACCGCCTCCTCGCCCACGTTCCAGTTGCCCGACTTGAGGAACTGCACCACCGCCACCCGCCAGTCCCGGGCCACCGCGCCGCAGCACCACGCCGAAGGCGGCCGTCGACTTGCCCTTGCCGTCGCCGGTGTTCACGAGGACGAGGGAGGGCGCCGTCCGCAGCCGGTCGGGCCGGGGGTCGTCCTCGGGCGGCTCGTCCGTCACGTGACCCGGGTCCCGGCCCGCACGGGCACCACCACCAGCGCCCCCCCGTCGAGCAGCACCCGCACCCGGGCACCGTAGAAGCGGGCCAGGTTCTCCTGCGTCAGGACGGCCTCGGGGCTGCCGCTGACCACCACCTCGCCGTGGTCGAGCAGCAGCAGCCGGTCGGCGTACTGGCCGGCCAGCGTGAGGTCGTGCATGGTCGAGACGACGGTCAGGTCGTTGTCCCGCCGCAGCCGGTCCACCAGCTCGAGCACCTCCTGCTGGTGCCCGACGTCGAGGGCGGTGGTGGGCTCGTCGAGGAGCAGGACGGGCGCCTCCTGGGCCAGGGCCCGGGCCACCATGGCCCGCTGGCGCTCGCCCCCCGACAGCGTGACCAGGGGCCGGTCGGCGAAGGCGACGAGGTCCAGCTGCTCGAGGGTGCGGGAGACCACGGCCAGGTCGCCGGCGCCCTCCCGCCGAACGGCCCGAGGTGGGGCGTGCGCCCGAGCAGCACGTAGCCCGCCACCGACATCCCCTGCGGGACGACGGGGTCCTGGGGCACGAAGGCCACGCGACGGGCCCACTCCCGACGCCGCAGCCCGGCGACCGGCGCGCCACCGAGCTCGACCTCCCCCGAGGCGGGCACGAGGCCGGCGAGCGCCCGCAGCAGGGTGCTCTTGCCGGCGCCGTTGGGCCCCACCACGGTGAGCCACGTCCCGCTCGGGACGTCGAGCGACACGCCGGCCAGCACGGGGGCTCCCCCCAGGGCCACGACGAGGTTGCGGGCGCGGAGGTCCATCAGGCCGTGGCCCGACGGCTCGAGCGGAGGACGACGGCGAAGAAGGGGGCGCCGAAGAACGCGGTGACCACCCCGAGGGGCAGCTCGGCCGGCGCCACCACGGTGCGGGCCAGCAGGTCCACGAGGATCAGGAAGGCGCCGCCGAGGAGGAGCGACAGCGGGAGGATCACCCGGTAGCTGGTCCCCGCCACCAGGCGGATGGTGTGGGGGACGATGATCCCCACGAAGATGATCAGCCCGCTGACGGCCACCGCCGCGGCCGCGCCCAGCGAGGCCACGATCACCACCACCAGGCGGGTGCGCTTGGGGTGCAGGCCGAGGGCGGCCGCCTCCTCGTCGCCCACGCTCAGCACGTCGAGGGACCGCCGGTGGAACAGCAGCACCACGGCGGTGAGCGCGGCGTAGGGCAGGAGCAGCCGCACCTCGTCCCAGTGGGCGGTGCTGAGCCGGCCGAGGAGCCAGGCGTAGACGTCGCGCAGGGTCTCGGACTCGCGCTGCTGCACGTAGGTCTGGACCGCGGTGAGGAAGCTGGCCACGGCCACGCCGGCGAGGATGAGCGCCGCCGGGGAGCGGAAGCGGTCGCCCGCGGCCCCGAGCAGGTAGGTGAGGCCGACGGCGGCCAGGGCCCCGGCGAAGGCGGCGAGGGGGAGCGGCTCGATGAACCCGGCCTCGGTGCTGGCGCCCGAGACGATGGCCAGCGTGGCGCCCAGCCCGGCGCCGGCGGCCACGCCGAGGAGGTAGGGATCGGCCAGGGGGTTGCGGAAGACGCCCTGGTACGAGCTGCCGGTCACCGCCAGCATGGCGCCCACCAGCAGCCCGAGGACCACCCGGGGCAACCGCAGGTCCCAGACGATGGCCGCCTGCCGCTCGGTCAGCCCCGACGACACGTCGATCAGGGGGAGGTGGTCCAGCAGCTCCCGACCGACGTCGAGGGGCGCGAGCGACACGGGGCCGGCGGCCACGCCGGCGACGACGGCGACCAGCACCGCACCGACGCCGGCCAGCAGCCAACCGGCCCCGAGCCGCTCGGCCCGGATCACCCCGCCGGGACCTGGGCCACCTCGTCCGCGACCGTGCGGAGGAGGTCCACCACCCGCGGCCCCCACCGCGAGGCGATGTCGTCGTCGAGCTCGACCACGTGGTCACCGGTGACCGCGTCCAGCTCGGCCCAGCCGGGGCGGGCGGCGACCGTGGCCGCGTCTGCGCGCAGCACTTCGTGTCGGCCAGGAAGATGAGGTCGGGGTTCTGCTCGAGCAGGTACTCGGCCGAGAGCTGCGGGTAGCCCGACCCGTCGTCCACCGCGTCGGCGATGTTCTCGAGGCCCACCAGCTCGTACACCTGGCCGATGAAGGTCTCGGAGGTGGCGGTGAAGAGGGTCTGGTCGAGCTCGTGGTAGTAGGTCGGCGCCTCGCCCTCCCGTTCGGGCAGGGCCGAGGTGATCTCCTCGATGTCGTCCTGCATGCCCGAGACGACATCGGCGGCCTCGTCCTCGTGGGCGGTGGCGTCGCCGAGCTGCTCGATCTGGTCGTAGCTCTCGTCGATCGTGGTCGCCGCGGGGAGGAGGAGGGTCTCGACGTCGGCCGCCTCGAGGCCGGCCACGACGTCCCCCACGTCGTCGGTGAGGACGACGAGGTCGGGCTCGTACCCGACGATGGCCTCGACGTTGGGTTCGAAGCCGCTGAGGTCGGTCTGGGGCGCCTCCTCCGGGTAGTTCGACTGGTCGTCGACGGCCACGACCTGGTCCCCGGCGCCGATGGCGAACAGCATCTCCGTGGTGGTGGGGGCCAGCGAGACGATCCGCGACGGCGGCGCCTCGGGGGTGGCCGTGGTCGTGGTCTCGTCGGCGGCATCGCCGTCGTCGTCGTCGCCGCAGGCGGCGAGGGCGAGCACGGCGAGCGGGATGGTGGCCAGGGCCAGGATCCGTCTGGGCAATGGGAGTCCTCCTGTCGGTCGAGGCCGAGGGAACTCGCCGACAGAGCCCTGCCGGACGAACCGCCCTTCCTCGAAGGCGTGTTGCGTCAAGGACGGCGACAGAACAACCTGGACGATTCAGTGCCTTCCACCGCCGGTGGAGTCACTCGGAGAGCCAGGTTGTTCTGTCGACGTCCCTCAGCCGAACTGGTGCAGGCGACCTGGCTCGTCCTCCGAGGAGGAACCACAGTTGCGGGACAGCGCCGGGTTCTCACCGGACTTCGCTGCCAGTCGGCGGGAGCACACTAGCCGGGTGCAGCCCCCGCCCACCGGTCCGCACGGCGGCGACGCGGTCCGCCTGGCCCGGGCCCTCGGCATCGACCCGTCGGACGTGCTCGACCTGTCGGCCAGCCTCAACCCCGTGGCCCCCGCCGTCGGGCCCGTGCTGGCCCGGCACCTGGGCGCCGCCGGGCGCTACCCGGACCCGGAGGAGGCCACGGCGGCGGTGGCCGGGGTGCTGGAGGTCGAGCCGGCGCGGGTGCTGCTGACCAACGGCGGCTCCGAGGCCATCGCCCTGCTGGCCGCCGAGTGGCCCGAGGGCGCGGTCGACGAGCCGGAGTTCTCGCTCTACCGCCGCCACCTCGCGGCGGTGGTCCCGGGGGCGCCGCGGTGGCGCTCGAACCCCCACAGCCCGTCCGGGGCGCTCGCCGGGGCCGACGACGCGGCGGCGGTGTGGGACGAGTCCTTCTACGGGCTGGCCACGGGGCGCTGGACCCGCGCCGATGCCGGGTCGGTGGTGGTGGGGTCGCTGACCAAGGTGCTGGCCTGCCCCGGGCTCCGGGTGGGCTACGTGCTCGCCCCCGATCCCGACCTGGTGGCGCGGCTGGCCCACCGCCAACCCCGGTGGGCGGTCAACGGCCTGGCCTGCGCCGTCGTGCCCGAGCTGCTGGCCGCCGTCGACCTCCCGCGGACGGCGGCCCGGGTGGCCGCCCTGCGGGACGACCTCGTCGACGCGCTCGCCGCGTCGGGCCTGGGGGCCTGTGCCCGGGACGCCCCGTGGGTGCTCGTCGAGGAGGCGGGCGACCTCCGCGCCCGGCTCGCCCGCCGGGGGGTCCTGGTCCGCGACTGCACGAGCTTCGGGATGCCCACCACGGTGCGCATCGCCGTCCCCGACGAGGCCGGGCTCGCGCGCCTCGCCGCCGCCCTCTGATCAGGGAGCGGTCAGCCCACGGCGGCGGACAGGAAGCGGTAGGCGGCGAGGCTCCCGGGGGCGGAGCCGACGCGCCAGTCGCAGTCCTGGTTGCGGTCGAAGTAGACGAGGGCCCGCAGGTTCGGGAAGTTCCCCACCTGGGACACCTCGCGGTTGAACCAGGTGGCCTTGCGGCCCGGTTGCGCCGGGTCGTCCACGGTCCCGTACTCCCCGAGCATGAACGGCTTGTCGCCGTGGCCGTGGGCGCCGAGCCAGTCGTAGAACGGCTTCAGCCCGGGGCACCGACCTGTTCCTCGCCTGGAAGCCAGGGTCCCCTCGGTCCAGTCGACGCTGCGGGAGGCGTGGACCTGCACGGGCCGGTCGGCGGTGGTGCGGGCGTGGAGGCGCAGGCGGGCCGTGACGCCGGAGGCCCCGGCGGGGATGTCCCTCACCCTGTACTTGAGGTAGATGCGCTTGCGCCGGCCGGCCTCGCCGTTGGCCGTCAGCCACGAGCGGTCGGACAGGTTGGTGGAGGGTTGCGCCTCCTTGGTGAAGCCGTCGTTGGTGGGCCGGAACGCCACCTCGGCGGCTTCCGCCCGAGGGGCGGCGGCGAGCGTGCCGACCAACACCAGAGCGGCGACGACGGCGGCGCGGAGCTTCCTGCGGGACACGGCGCCCTCCGAGTGATCGAAACGGGGGCTGCTCGCACCCCCGGAGCGCGCCGCCCGCCATCGGTCGGACGCCCCGGTGCAAATGGTGCGGTCGGCGCAACCTAGTCGTCATCTGGCCGTAAAGGTGAAATCGGGCAGTCCGAACCCGCCCACCGTCAGCCAGCTGCCTCGCAGACGAACGGGAGCGTCTCGTAGCGGCGGACGAAGTGCCCCTCGGCGTACCGCCCGGCGGCGCCGTCGACCCCGTAGCCCGGGCACCGGCCCAGGACCTCCTCGAGGACGACGCGGCCCATGAGCCGGGCGGCGGCGGCGCCGAGGCAGAAGTGGGCGCCGGAGCCGAAGGTGAGGAGCTGCCGGGCGCCGCGGGTGACGTCGAGCGCATCGGCATCGGGCCCGAACTCCCGGGGATCCCGGTTGGCGGCGGCGTAGAGCAGGAGCACCTTGCGCCCGGCGGGGACGTGGGTGCCCCGGACCACCACCTCGCGGGTCGTCGTGCGGGCCAGGCCCTGGACCGGTGAGGTGAGCCGCAGCAGCTCCTCCACCGCGCCGGGCACCAGCTCGGGACGATCACGGAGCAGGCGCCGCTGCGCGGGGCGCCGGCGAGCAGCTCGAGCCCGCTGGAGAGCAGCCCGGTGGTGGTGTCGTTGCCCCCGGTCACCATCGTGAAGGCGAAGCCGAGGATGCGCATCGGCGGGACGCCAGCACCGTCGCCGGCGGCGACCAGCTCGGAGACCACGTCGTCGCCCGGCGCCCGGCGCCGGTGCTCGATCAGCTCGGTGAAGTAGGCCAGCAGCTCGGCCACCGCGGCGCCGGCCAGGAGCGGGTCGCCGAGGGCGTTGGCGGCGACGATGTTGGCCGTCCACGCGTCGAAGCGGTCGCGGTCGGCCGGGGGGACGCCGAGGTAGTGGGCCACGACGAAGCTCGGCAGCGGCTTGAGCAGCTCGGCCACCACGTCCCCACCGCCAGCAGCCCGCAGGCGCTCGATCCGCTCGACGACGAAGGCCCGTACCGCGGGTTCGACCTCGACGACGTGGCGGGGGGTGAAGCCCCGGGCCACGAGGCGGCGGAACTCGGTGTGCTCGGGGGGGTCGAGCATCACCATCGGCGCCACCTCCTCGAGGCCGGCGGCCGCCATGTCGTCGTAGGCGAAGGTCAGGCCCGAGGCCGAGGAGAAGGTGGCGGGGTCCCGGGCGGCGGCGAACACGTCGACGAACCGGGACAGCACCCAGTAGTCGCCCCGCTCGACGTGGTGCACCGGGTCCTCGTCCCGCAGCTGCCGGTACATCCCGAACGGGTCCCGCCACCCCTCGCCGCTGCGGGGCTCGAAGCGGACCGGCGCTGCCGTCGTCACGGGCCCGGACGTTACGACGGGGCCCGCCGTGGTCCGTCAGCTCGGCAGCTACCGTGCGCGCCGTGGACGCTGAGCTGGTGGCGGAGCACGTGGAGCGGGTGGCCACGGACGGCTACACGATCGTGGAGGACGCCATCGAACCCGAGCTCGTCGACGGGCTCCTCGAGGACCTCGACCGCCTCGTGGGTGAGCTCGACATCCGGCCCGCCGGCAACAGCTTCGAGGGCGCCCACACCCTGCGCATCTACAACCTGCTCGTCCACGGCGAGCGCTTCGAGCGCGTCCCGGTCCACCCCGACGTGCTGCCCGTGGTCGACGGGGTGCTGGGCGCGGGCTGCCTGGTGTCGTCGCTGTCGTCCATCGACATCCGGCCCGGCGAGACGGCCCAGCCCATCCACGCCGACGACCAGCTCATCCCCCTGCCCAAGCCCCACCCGCCGACGGTGTGCAACACGATGTGGGCGCTCACCGACTTCACCGAGGAGAACGGGGCCACCCGGATCATCCCCGGCACCCACCTGGCCGACGCCTCCCCGGCCTACGGCTCCGACCACGACTCGATCCCGGCGGTCATGCGCAGGGGCTCGGTGCTGGTGTGGCACGGATCGCTGTGGCACGGCGGCGGCGCCAACCGCTCGGACGCCCGCCGGGTCGGCATCGCCATGAACTACTGCGCCGGCTACATCCGCCAGCAGGAGAACCAGCAGCTCGGCATCCCGCCGTCGAAGGTCCGCACCTTCCCGCCCCGGCTGCGGGAGCTCGTGGGCTACGGGATCTACTCGGGCCTGATCGGCCACATCGACAAGCAGGCCCCGTCCTCCCTCCTCGACGGCGAGGGCCGCGGCGGGATGGTCTGGGACGCGCTCGTCTGACGGCGTCGGCGTGAGGAGTGGTTGGTCAGGGTCGCAGCCCGGTGCAGGCCCGCAGTCCCTCCCAGTGGGCGAGCTCGGCGGCGGCCTCCTCGCCCTCCAGCAGCTGGGGCAGCCGGCCCTCGATGCGCCCCGGCCGCCAGCGGGAGCCCACGACACCGTCGTCGCCCACCCGCAGCTCGAGCACCCCGGTGCGGCCCGCCTCGGCGTCACGGGGGTGGAAGGCGAAGTTGCCCAGGCCGTAGTGGACGTAGGCGTCGCCCAGGCGCCCGCCGCCCAGCACCCGGTGGGCGTGGCTCCCGACCACCACGTCGGCCCCGGCCTCGACCACCGCCCGGGCCAGCTCCCGCTGGTCGGCGCTCGGGCACGACTGCTCCTCGACCCCCCAGTGGAGGAACACGACGACCGTGTCGCTGGCGGCGTCGGCCTCCCGGACGGCCGCCGCCAGGCGGTCCACCCGCCGGGCCGAGGCCACGCCCCCCTGGTCGGCCGTCGCCGTCCACGCGTCGGCCAGGGAACCGTCGAGCACCTGCGTGGCGGCCACCACGGCCACCTCCCGGCCCCTCACGTCGGTGGTGAACGGCGCGAACGCCTCGTCCTCGTCGGCGCCGATGCCGACCAGCGGGAAGCCGGTGGCCTGCTCGGCGGCCAGCGTCTCCGGCAGGGTCTCGGGCCCGTAGTCGAGGGCGTGGTTGTTGGCCATGCTGGCGACGTCGACCCCGGCCGACCGCAGCGCGGTGAGCGCCGACGGCGGCGCCCGGAAGGCGAACTGCTTGGGCTCGGGCCGACCGCCCTCCCCCACCGCCGTCTCCAGGTTGAGGATGGCCAGATCGGCCGCCGCCAGGACCGGCTCGACCCCCTCGAGCACGGTGGCGGGGTCGGCGGCCAGGCGGTCGGCCAGGACCCCCTGGAAGTAGGTGTCGCCGGCCAGGGCGAGCGTGATCTCGGGCCCCGCCTCGGGCGCGGTGGTCGTGGTGGTGGCCTCGGCGGCGGCCGCCTCCTGCCTCGGCGCCGCCGGAGCGCCCCCACCCCGCCCGCCGCCCGTGCCCAGGACGATCGCACCGACGACGAAGGCGGCGAGGAGGACGGCGGGGGGGCCGGTCCGTCGCGCCGCCGCGGCGACGGCGCGCACGTGCTCGCGGGACGGTCTCGGTCGGGGCACCCTCGCTGGACCCTACGGGAGCGGCTCGGCCGCCCCGCGGACGGGCGGGCGTGACGCCGGGGGGCGGCGAGGGCCCGTTCGCCGACGCCGTCGGCGACCTCGAGTACCCCATGCTCGTGGTCACCGCCGCCGCCGGGGGGCGCCGGGCGGGCTGCCTCGTCGGCTTCGCCGCGCAGTGCAGCATCTCGCCGCCCCGGTTCATGGTGTGGCTGTCGCACCGGAACCACACGCTGGCGGTGGCCCGGGAGGCCGACCGGCTCGGCGTCCACCTCCTGTCGTCGGACGACCGGGCGCTGGCCGAGCTGTTCGGCAGCCGCTGCGGCGAGGACGTGGACAAGTTCGCCGCCGTGCCGTGGCGCGAGGGACCGGGCGGCGTCCCCCTGTTGAAGGACTGCCCCCGCTGGTTCGTCGGCCGCGTCCTCGACCGCTTCGACAGCGGCGACCACGACGGGTTCCTGCTGGAGCCGGCCGAGGCGGGCACCGGCCCGTGGCCCGGCCAGCTCGGCTTCCAGCAGGTGCGGGACCTCGATCCGGGCCACGACGCCTGACGCCGCTCCCGACGGGGTTCAGTCGAGCTTCGCTGCGAGCTTGCGGAGCATCGTCGTGTTGCGGGCGGTGATGGGCACGCCCAGCGCCTTGTCGACCGCGCCGGCCGCGAGCCGGGAGTCCATCACCTTCCCGGCGATGCGCCAGTGGAGGTCGCGTCCCACGACCACGAGCTGGTCCGTGTCCGTTGACAGGCTCGCCACCGCCCGGCACACGGCGGCCGACGGCTTCTCGTGCAGGAACGCGACCTGGTAGGTGTCGTCCGGCCCGACGTCGAAGGGCTCGGCCGCCAGCACCTCGCGCACCTCGTCGGCGGTGCGGACGTAGGTCGGGATGTCGAAGCCGAAGGCGGCCTCGAGCTGCTCCTCGATGCTGCGCTCGAGCGCCCGACCCCGACGCTTCGTGGAGAAGATGACGTTGCCGCTGTTGATGTAGGTGGCGACGTCGTCGAAGCCGAGGTCCTCGAACGCCCCGCGCAGGTCGGCCATCGCCACCTTCCGGCGGGCTCCCAGGTTGATGGCGCGGAGGAAGGCGACCGACTGCGGCACGATCGCTCAGCGGGGCGGGGTGATGTCCCGGTCGGGCCGCTTCGGGGGGATGCCGACCGGACCGGCGGGCGCCCAGCCGCTGTCCTTCATCACCTCGAACACCTCGGCCATGTTGAGGATGTCGCACTCGTAGGAGAACCGGCCGTCCCCGGCGTAGTGCAGGATCGAGACGCCCGGCGCCTGGTACGGGCGACCGTCGGGGCGGGTGCCGGGGAGGCGGTTCCACCAGAAGCTCACGACGCGGTCGCCCTCGGCCATCGTCCACTGCTCCGGGAACGTCCAGTCCTCGAGGCCCACCATGCTCTTGTCCATGAAGTCCGCCACCGCCTCACGGCCCTCGTTGCGCCCCCAGGCGGGGTCGATGAACACCACGTCGTCGGTGAAGAACTCCTCGCACAGCGCCGACCACGGCACTTCGCCCTTCTCCACCCGCTCGCGCATGGCGACGAGGCGCCCGTAGGCCTCCCGCGCCTCCTCGCTCCGGTCTCCGGTCATCGCGGCACCCTAGGGCTACGGTCCGCGGGGTGCCCCGTCTCATCGACGCGCCGACCGAGGTGCCCGCCGCCGGCGACCCGCCCAAGACCATCTCGGAGTTCGTGGGAAGGGTGAACACCGGCACGTCGTCGGTGTCGATGGCGGTGATGGCGAGCCCGCAGGGCTGGCGGGAGCCGGGACAGACCCCCGAGTTCGACGAGTTCACCCTCGTCCTCGAGGGCGAGCTGCTGGTCGAGTCGGCCGACGGCGAGTCGCTGGTGGTGCGGGCCGGCCAGGCCGTCCACGCCGCCCCCGGCGAGTGGGTGCGCTACTCGACCCCGGAGGCGGCCACCCGCTACGTGGCCGTGTGCCTCCCCGCCTTCTCCCCCGACGCCGCCCACCGGGACGACGCCTGACGGTTTGGGCACGCAGATCCTCGGATTCCGTCGATCTGCGTGCCCAAACGGCGCTACTGCCGCCGGCGACCCCGCCCGTAGACGAGGCGCACGACCCCGGCCAGCTGGTCGGCCACCTTCTCCGGCCGGGTGAACGACGTCAGCGGCACCGGGAGGGCGAAGCGCTGCCGGGTGATGGCCTTGGCCCGGGTGAACTCCTTCAGGCCGTCCTCGCCGTGGATGCGCCCGAAGCCCGACTCGCCGACGCCGCCGAAGGGCAGGGACGGGACGGAGGCGAAGGCGGTCACCGCGTTGATGCTCGTCATGCCCGACCGCATGCGCCGGGCCAGGTCGAGGCCCCGCTTGGCCGACCTGGTGAACACGGCGCCGGCCAGCCCGTAGGCGCTGTCGTTGGCCCGGCGCAGGCCCTCCTCCGCGTCGGGCACCCGGGTGACGGTGAGCGTGGGGCCGAACGTCTCCTCCCGCACGGCGGCGCTGTCCTCGGGCACGTCCACCAGCACGGTGGGCTCCACCCACGGGCCGTCGGTCCGACCGCCCACGAGGGCCCGACCGCCCCGGCGCAGGGCGTCCGCCAGGTGGCGCTCGATGATGCCCACCTGGCTCGGCATGGTGATCGGGCCGTAGGACGGGTCCGCCCCCGGGCCGGACCGCAGGGCGCGGGCCCGGGTCGTCAGCTCCTCGACGAAGGCGTCGTAGACCTGGTCGGTGGCGTACACCCGCTCGATGCCGATGCAGGTCTGCCCGGCGTTGCTGAGCCCGCCCCACAGCGCGGCGTCGGCGGCAGCGGCCACGTCGGCGTCGTCGTCGACGATCATGGCGTCCTTGCCCCCGCACTCCATGAGCACGGGGACGAGGCCCTCGGCGCAGGCGGCCATCACCTTGCGGCCCGTCGCCGCCGACCCGGTGAAGGCCACCTTGTCGACCCCGGACCGGCACAGCGCGGCGCCGGTGGGCCCGAGCCCGGTCACCACCTGGAGGACGTCGGGCCGCTCGGGCACCGCCCGCTGCCACGCGGCCTCCAACCAGCGCCCCACGCCCGGCGTGTACTCGCTCGGCTTGAACACCACCGCGTTGCCCGCCGCCAGCGCGTAGGCGATCGAGCCCATGGGCGTGAAGACCGGGTAGTTCCACGGCCCGATCACCCCCACCACCCCGAGCGGCTGGTACTCGAGCAGCGCCGACTGGTTGACCGCCAGCAGACCGGCCGAGACCCGACGCGAGCCCAGGACCTTCTCGGCGTGCCGGGCGGCCCAGGCCAGGTGGTCGACGGCGAGCGTGGTCTCGAGGATGGCGTCGGCCCGGGGCTTGCCGTTCTCCCGGTGGACCTGCTCGGCCAGGTCGTCGATCCCGCCGGCCACCTCGGCCCGCCACGCCCGCAGGACGGTGCGCCGCCCCTTCCACCCCTGGTCCCGCCACCACGCGGCGGCGTCCCGGGCCCGGGCCACGGCGGCCGCAACCTCCTCCGTGTCGGCGATCGGATGGGAGGCCAGGACCGCCCCGGTGGCGGGGTCGAGCGAGTCGAACGTCTCGGTCGAGGCCGGGCTGTCGGCGGTGAGCGTCGTCACCCGCCGGACTGTAGGACTCAGCCTGCGATCGTCGGCCGGCCGAAGAGGCCGAAGTCGACCGCCCGCAGGTGGAGCTTGCGCCGGTTGGGGTAGCCGATGTCCGGCGCCGTCCAGGCGTGGAAGGCGAGGTGCAGCCGGTCGCCGATCCAGAGCGCCTCGGGTCCACCCGTCCCCGAGGCCCGACCGAGCCCGGTCAGGACCGGCCCGTCCGACGTCCGCCGGCACGGGCCCACCGGGGTGGCGCAGCTGGCGTGGCCGATCCCGTAGGCGCCGCTGTTCCACGAGTTGGCCGAGTAGAAGAGGCTGTAGCCGCTCCCCACCCGCACCAGCGACGGCCCCTCGATGGTGCGTCCCTCCCAGCGCCGCTCGGCGGCCAGCAGGCGGGTCGGCGCGGCGGCCAGCGCCCGCCCGTCGTCGGTGAGCGGTGCCGACCACAGCGCGGCTCGGCCGCCGACCGTCTCGCCCTCGCTCTTCCACACCAGGTACGGGTGGCCGAAGGCGTCCAGCACGGGGCTGGCGTCGATCGATCCGCCCAGCTCGTGCTGGCACAGGAACGGCGCCGCCGACGTGTCCACGAAGGGTCCGCCCGGACGGGCCGACGTGGCCAGCGACAGGCACTGGTGCCCGGAGTCCCGGTGGCGCACCGTGTAGTAGAGGACGTAGCCGCCGGCACGGGGCAGGACGGCGGGGGCCCAGGTGCGGTTGCGGTCGGCCCACGCCGGCAGCGTCGGGAGGGCCTCGCCCAGCCACTCCCACCGGCGCAGGTCGGTCGACCGGATGAGCTGGACGTGGCCGCCGCCGCCGTTGGTCGAGTAGCCGTACCAGCCCGACGCCGTCCCGAGCACGAACGGGTCGGCGAAGTCGTAGGGGAAGGCGGCGACGCCCGGCTCGTCCGGGGTGAGGGCGGCGTCGGCCCGGGCGCAGGTGCCCGACACGAAGCGCAGCCCGTCGAGGGCCCGGTGGGTGTCCCGCCGCCCGAGCCCGCCGACGGCGTGGCCCACGCCGGCCAGGCAGCCCCGCAGGTCGCCGATCAGCGTGCCCCACGCCAGGGCCTGGAGCCGCACGGTCTCGAGCGACGCCCGGCTGGCGTCCAGTTCGGCGGTGCTCCGGTCCACGTCGGCCCGGACGGCGTCGCGCTCGGTCGTGCGGGTGGCGAGGACGGTCCCGGTGCGGTCGGCGTCGGCGGCCCGACCGAGCCGCCCGAGCTCGGCGGCGTCGGCGTCGGCGACCAGGGTGGTGTGCTCGCCCGTGGCCGCGACCGAGGCGGCGCCGAGGGCGCCCCGATCGGTGACGACGGCGTCGACCGCGGCGCGGGTGGCCGTGAGGTCCCGCTCCACCCGGAGGTGCTCGGCCCCGCCCAGCACCAGGACCGCGACGGCCACCACCACGGCCACCGCGCCGAGGCCCCGGCCGCTCATCGGTGCATCCTCAGGTCGTGCACTCCTCGGACCGTCCCATCGACGTGGGCACCGATGAGCGGCCGTCGCTGGCGCTCCGGCACGGGCGCTGTGCTCATCGGTTCGCTCGCAAGCTCGCTCACGACCGGCCCGGGACGTCGAGGCCGACGGACGCGGTGTCGCACGGGCCGGCCACGAACCGCAGCGAGTCGGCGGCGCCGGCGTCGTCCTCGAAGGCGAGCTGGAGGAGGGCACGGGAGACGCCGTTGAGGCACACGTCGAGGGCCGTGATCTGCGCGCCCTGGAGCCCGAGCTCGGCGAAGCCCGTCATCAGGCCGGTGCGCACGCCCGTCAGCTCCTCCGTCGCCGCCCGCAGCCGGGCGCGCAGGTCGTCACGCTGGCCCGTGCGGGTGCTGAGGTCGGCCCGCACCTGGTCGAGCCGCGCCGTGGTCTCGGCCAGCGAGGACCGGGCCCCGTCGAGGGCCCGTTCGGCGGCCGTGACCGCGGCCGCCGACCGGGCGGCGTCGTCGGCCGCCGTGGCCCGCTCCAGCCGGGCCCGGGTCAGCGTCGCCTGCTCCGCCCGCAGGTCGGCCCGGGCGTCGAGGTGCACGAGGCCGGCGCCCACCAGCAGGCAGGCCGACGTGGCCGCCACGACGGCGCGGATCCGTCCCGTGGTGCGGAGCCGCACCGCCACCCGGGAGCGCCGCCGGACGACGGCGACCGGGGGCAGCGAGACGACGGCCACGACAGCTACGTCCGCTCCGGCGCGACGCAGCGGCGAGCGTCGCCCAACCCCGTGGTGTGGCGCTGCTGGGCCACGCGATCCCTCCGGACGACGGCAGCGTACGGTCGCCGCCTGCGGAGGCGCCGGGGTCGGGCCTACGAGTGCGCTGCGATCCCGTGACGGACCGGTGGCCGTGTCCGGTTCGGCCCCCGGTGTCCCGTGCCCGGATCCGGCGCCGGCGGCCGGTACGGTCGCCGGCGACGTGTGCGGGCGCTTCATCTCCATCACGACCGGCGCCGACCTCGCCGCCGTCTTCGACGCCGACCTGGTGGCGGCCGAGCACCCGCCCCGGTGGAACGTGGCCCCCACCGACGAGGTGTACGCCGTGGCCGAGGCCGACGGGCGCCGCCGGGTGGGCCGGGTCCGCTGGGGACTGGTGCCGCCCTGGGCCGACAGCCCCAAGGTGGGCGGCCGCATGATCAACGCCCGGGCCGAGACGCTGCTCGACAAGGACGTCTTCCGCCGCCCCCTCGAGCGCCGCCGCTGCCTGGTCCCCGCCGACGGCTTCTACGAGTGGACGGCGAAGCCCGGCGGCGGCAAGCAGGCCTGGCACCTGCGCCCCCGCGACGGCGGGCTGCTGGCCTTCGCCGGGCTCTGGGAGTCCTGGCGCCCGCGCGGGGGGACGGCGAGCGGCTGGTCTCGGCCACCATCGTCACCACCGAGGCCAACGCCACCGTGACGCCGGTCCACGACCGCATGCCCGTGTGCCTCCCGACCGGTTCGTGGGACGAGTGGCTGGATCCCGCCAACGACGACGTCCTCGCCCTCACCTCGCTCCTGGTGCCGGCCCCCGAGGACCTGCTCGAGGTCCGGCCGGTGGGACCGCTGGTCGGCAACGTGGCCAACGAGGGCCCCGAGCTCCTGGCCGAGGTGTAGGTCGGCGGGACGGCGCCACGGCGCGGGGATGGATCCGGGCCCCGCGGTTGTTGCACACGCACATGAGCGACTTCAACCAGAGGATCATCGAGGAGTTCCGCTCCAACGAGGGACGGGTGGGCGGCCCCTTCGAGGGGGCGCCGATGCTCCTCCTGCACACCACGGGCGCCCGCAGCCGGGCCGAGCGGGTCAACCCGGTCGTCTACGCCGAGGACGACGACCGGTGGGTGGTGTTCGCCTCGAAGGGCGGCGCCCCCACCAACCCGGACTGGTTCCACAACCTCCGGGCCCACCCCGACGCCACCATCGAGGTGGGCATCGACACCGTCCCCGTCGTGGCCCGGGCGGCCGAGGGGGACGAGCGCGAGCGGCTGTGGTCCCGCCAGAAGGAGCGCATGCCCGGCTTCGCCGACTACGAGCAGAAGACGACCCGGGAGATCCCCGTGGTCGTCCTCGAGCGCCGCTGACGCGGCGCCGCTAGGTCCCGGCGAGCTTGGCCACCACGGGGGCGGCGGTCTCCATGGCGTCGCCCTGGATGGTGATGTAGGAGGTGCCCCAGCGCTCCCGCCGGCGCTCGAGGTCCTCGCACATCTGGTCGACCGTGCCCACCATCGTGTGGGGGTGGTCCTGGACGTCGGCCGGGTCGAGGCCGAACAGCGGGGCCATGGCGTCGATGGTCCCGGCCCGGTCGTCGGTGACGACGCAGGCGAACACGAGCAGGTTCAGCTCGAGGTCGTCGAAGCGGTCGCCGGCCGCCTCACGCACCCACGCCACCTTCTGGTCGGTGCGATCGGCCGCCCCGCTCCGAGCGGCCTCGGCGTCGACCTGGCCGCTCGGGATCGAGGGGTTGATGCCCACGATGTCCGCCTCCCGGCCGGCGATGGACAGCACCCGCTTCATCCCGCCCCCGATGAGGAACGGGGGCCACGGCTTCTGGACGGGCTTGGGCAGGCCGTCGTAGCCGGTGACCGTGTAGTGCTCGCCGGCGAAGTCCTGCGGTCCGTCGGCGAACGCGTTCTTGAGGACCCGCACGCCCTCCTCGAACCGGTCGACCCGCACCTTCGGCGGGTCCATGGGGATGCCCGACTGCTCGTAGTCCGAGCGCATCCAGCCGGCCCCGAGGCCGAGCTCGAGGCGACCGCCGGAGAGCACGTCGAGGGTGGCGCACTCCTTGGCCAGCACCACCGGGTGCCGGTAGTCGTTGTCGAGCACGAGCGTGCCGATGCGCAGCTGGGCGGTGGCATCGGCGATGGCCATGAGGGCGGGCAGCGGGGCCAGCTGGTCGCCGAAGTGGTCGGGGAAGAAGGCGGTGCTGTAGCCCAGCTCCTCGGCCCGGCGGGCCCGGGCGGCGAGGTCGGTGCCGTCGGTGGCGGTGTGGAGCTGGACGCCGAAGCGGAACCGGCGGGGATGGGCCATGCCGCGGACCCTAGGCCCTCCCCCGTTCTTTGGTTCTCTCCCTACACGAGCTGTAGGGAGAGAACCAAAGAACGGTCAGGACCGGGCCAGGAGGACGTCCCGGGTGAGCTCCAGCTGGCCGAGGTGCTGATAGAGCTCCTCGAGGAGGTGGAGGAGCACACCGCCCTGGCGTTGCCCGTCGGGCCGGTCGGCGCCGTCCGGGTTCCCCGGCTGGCGGGGCGGGGCGTCCCACACCGCCCCGGCCACGTCGTCGGCCAACTGCCCCCGAGCGGCATCGACCCGGGCCACCAGGTCCTCCACCCGGCCCTCGGCCCGGAACTCGGCGTCGCGGTCGCGGGTGATGGACCGGCCGGCCACCATGGCCCCACCCCAGTACTCGAGGACGCCGAGGCAGTGGGTGACGATGGCGAAGGGCGTGTTGGCGCCCGGGAGGGCGGGCCGCTCGTTGACCCGCTCGTCGCCGAGGCGGCGCAGGGCGGCCACCATCTGGTCGAGGGCGTCGTCGACGTACCAGAGGACGTCGTCGGTCACCACGTGTCCACGAAGGGGCGCTTCTTCCCCGTCCGGGGCGCGGGCGGCGGTGCCGCGGCGAACGCCGTGGCCACCCACCGTCGGGAGTCGGCCGGATCGATGACGTCGTCGAACTCGAAGTAGGGCGCGGCGTTGAGCGCCTTCCCCCGCTCGTACATGTCGGCCACGATCTTGGCGAAGGCGGCCTCCCGCTCGTCCGGATCGGCGATGGCGTCGAGCTCGCGGCGGTAGCCCAGCCGGGCCGCCCCCTCGAGGCCCATGCCCCCGAACTCACCGGTGGGCCACGCCACGCAGAACAGGGGTGCCTTGAGGCTCCCCCCGGCCATGGCCTGCGCGCCGAGGCCGTAGGCCTTGCGCAGGACGATGGTGCCGAACGGCACGGTGAGGTTGGCCCCGGTCACGAACAGCCGGCTCATGTGGCGCACGGCCGCCTGCTCCTCGGACGCCGGGCCCACCATGAACCCGGGGGTGTCGCACAGGAACAGGACCGGCAGGTCGAAGGCGTCGCACAGCTGGAGGAAGCGCGCCGCCTTGTCCGACCCGGTGGCGTCGATGGCCCCGCCGAGGTGGGCGGGGTTGTTGGCCACCACGCCGACCGGGCGGCCCTCGATGCGGGCGAGGGCGGTGACCATGCCGGGGGCGAAGCCGGCCCGCAGCTCGAGGACCGACCCCGTGTCGGCCAGCAGCTCGACGGCCCGGCGGACGTCGTAGACACGCACGCGGTTCTCGGGCACCACGTCCCGGAGGGCGGTCTGGTCGGCGCACGACCACTCGTCGACCGGGCCGGCAAAGGCGGCGAGGTAGCGCCGGGCCACCGCCACCGCCTCGGCCTCGTCGGCCACGGCCACGTCGACCACGCCGTTGGCCACCTGGACCGACAGGGGCCCGACCTCCTCCGGGGTGAAGACGCCCAGCCCGCCGCCCTCGATCATGGCGGGGCCGCCCATCCCGATGTTCGAGCCCTCGGTGGCGATGACCACGTCGCAGCACCCGAGGATGGCGGCGTTGCCGGCGAAGCACCGCCCCGAGGTGATGCCGACCATCGGCACGAGGCCGCTCAGCCGGGCCCAGAGGTGGAAGGCCATGACGTCGAGCCCGGCCACGCCGGGGACGTCGGTGTCCCCGGGCCGACCGCCGCCGCCCTCGGCGAGGAACACCACGGGGAGGCGCAGCCGCTCGATGACCTCGAACAGGCGGTCCTTCTTCTCGTGGTTCCAGCTCCCCTGGGTACCCGCCAGGACCGTGTAGTCGTAGGCCAGCACCGCGGTGGGACGGCCGTCGACCTGGCCGATGCCCGCCACGAGGCCGTCGGCGGGTGTGGCCTGCACGAGCTCCTCGACCGACCGGCGACGGCGCTGGGCGGCGATGAGGAGGGGGCCGTACTCCACGAAGGTGCCGGCGTCGACGAGGTCGTCGACGTTCTCCCGGGCCGTGCGCTGACCGCTGCGCCGGCGGCGGGCCACGGCGTCGGGGCGGGCGGCGTCGAGCACCCCCTCGTGGCGGGCGAGGACCTCCGACAGGTCCGGTCGGGGCGCTCCTCCGGCCGGCCCGGAGGTGGCGGTCGCGCCCTCGCTCGGCGACGCCGCCAGGCGCGCCGCCGCGCCTTCGTCGATCTCCACGAGCACGTCGCCCGGCGCCACCGTCTCCCCCACCGTGGCCCGCACGGCGGCGACCACGCCGGCGGTCTCGGCGGCGACGACGTGCTCCATCTTCATGGACTCGAGCACCACCAGCGAGGCCCCTGCGACCACCGCGTCGCCGGGGCCGGCGTCCACGCTCACCACGGTCCCGGCGAGGGGGCTGCGGACCTCGGTCACCGGGCGAGGACGCTAGGCGAGCCGCCGGGTGGGCCGGACGGCCCAGCGCGTGTCCGAATGGCCGTCACCTGCAACGGAACCGACACGCGGGAACCCTTGCTGGCGTGCCGAAGGTCCTTACGGTGCGTGGTTGTCATGCCTACCACCACCACCCTCCGCGTCCGTCGGCGTGCCCTCGTGGCCGCTGCCCTCCTCATCGTCGGCCTCGTCGCCGGCGCCGTCCCCGAGGCCGGGGCCGTCAACCCGGCCCAGCCGGTCGTCGTCTCGTCCGACCCGGCCAACTGGACCCCCCTCTCGGTCGACGACGTCCGGGTCACCATCCCCTAGGTCTCCAGATCGCTCTGCGCGCGCTGGTCCTCGGGGCCAGCGTGCGGCAGACGAGGGTCAGCCCAGGCGCTCCTGCGGGTAGCCGGGGTAGGACTCCTTGAAGACGCCGCTGTGCAGCAGCACCACGGCGGCCGGCCGGCCGGTGTCCACGTCGGTGAGGGTGGTGCGGGTCCAGTAGGACTCGGTGCGTCGGCTGGCCCCGAGGCCCACGACCTCCCGGGCCACGGCGTAGCGCTGGTCGACGAACACGGGGCCCTCGAGCAGGCGCACCTCGAGGTCGAGGAACAGACCCATCGACGGCGTGCGCACCGGCCAGCCCCCGCCCGCCTTGTTGGCCAGGACGCTGATCATCTCGATCGGCACCACGGCCCGGCCCCACGGCGAGGACGGCGCCGCCATCCGGCGTGTACCAGGGGTGGGGCTCGGTGATGCGCTCGAGCTTCTCGGCCAGGGAGAAGGGGTAGCTCGGGCCGTTGCCCTCGTCGGCCCCCATCCGACACGACCAGGCCCTCGTCGATGCGCATGCCGACCTCGAGCCGGTCGACCACGAAGAGGTCGCCCGGGTCCCCGAGGCCGGCCAGGCGGCCGTCGAGCTCGGTGGGCGGGTGGTCGGGGCCCACCGAGGCGGTCCCGGTGAGCACGGGCGTGCCGTCGGCCTTGTGGGCCTCGATGCGGGCCGCACCCGGCCCGGTCGTGGTCAGGCTGGCCACCACCTCCTCGCCCTCCACCACCATCGTGCGGAAGTGGCTGGAGATGCAGCCCCGCTCGAACCAGGCGTCGCCCCACACGGCGACGGCGAGGGGGTCGAACTGGCTGAAGTGGGTGGGGCCCTCGATGGGGGCGCCGGCCAGCCCCAGGGCGGCGGCCTCGGCGGCGTCGTGCACGCTGGCGTGGCCGTCGTACTCCTGTGCCGCCAGCATCTGGGCCGGGGCCCGCGACGGCCCCGTGAGGGTGATCTCCGTCGCGAACGTCACGGCGCGGAAGCTACCCAGCGAGGCGGAAGCGGTGCTCGGGGCGGCCCCGCCCGAGGGTGTCGTCGGCCGAGAGCCAGCGGGCCTCGGGCACCGGCGGCCCGTCGCCGAGGTCGACGGCGATGGCGGTGACGTAGAGGCGCGTCTGGTCCGGTCCGCCGCCGCCGCCGCCGCCGCCGAAGGCGACGTCGCTGGGGTTGGCCATGGGGAGGTCGACCACCCGGTCGAGCCCCGCGCCGGTCAGGCGGGCCAGCTTCCCGCTGCGCAGGACGCAGCTCCACACCGCGCCGTCGGCGTCCACCGTGGCGCCGTCCGGTGCGCCGCCGAGGGCGGCGTGGTCGCTCAGCACCCGGCGGGGGCCGACCGTGCCGCGGTCGGCGTCGTAGGGGTAGGCGTAGACCTTCGCCGCCACGGTGTCCCCCAGGACCAACGTGCTGGCCCCGTCCAGCTCCGTGTGCACGGGCCCGTTGAGGTTGCCGATGTCCCCGTCCAGCAGGCGCCACCCGTCACGGGCCGAGTACCACCACGCCGAGCCGGGGGCCGGCGCGATGTTGAGGGTGCCGGTGACGAGGTTCCCCGCGCCGTCGGCGGCGGCGTCGTTGGCCCGCCCCGACAGCCCCTCCGGGTAGGGGGTGAGCAGCGAGGTGGTGCCGGCGTCGGGGTCGACCACGTGGAGGCCGTCGTCGAGGCACACCACCACGTCGTCCCCCTCGGTCAGCACCACCCCGGTGGGCATCGACGGCATCGGGAGGCTCCGCACCGGGGGGACCCCGCCGTCGAGCCAGTGGAGCGTCCGGGTGGCGCAGTCCACCAGGTAGAGCCGTGACCGCCGGTCGTCCCAGCGGAGGCTCTCGCCCCAGGTCAGCTCCAGGTCCCCCACCCGCTCCACGGGCTCAGGATGGCAGGTGGGGCAGACTCCGGGGCGTGGACGTCGCACCGCTGCTGCTCGATCTCTACGGCCGCATCCCGCCCCTGGCCCGCGGGGCCGTCGAGGGCCTCGACGCCGAGGCCCTGACCCGGGCACCCGGCACCGGGGCCAACCCCATCGGCTGGCTGGTGTGGCACCTGGCCCGGGTGGAGGACTCCCACGTCTCCGAGCTCGTGGAGGCCGACCAGCTCTGGGTCGGAGGCGACTGGGCCGGGCGCTTCGGCCTCGACCCCGACCCGGGCAACAGCGGCTACGGCCACACGCCGGAGGAGGTGGCCGCCGTCCGGCCGGAGGGACCGGACGTGCTGCTCGGGTACCTGGACGCCGCCCACGCCCGCACCACCTCGTACCTGGAGGGGCTCGGCCCCGACGACCTCGACCGGGTGGTCGACCGCAACTGGGACCCGCCGGTGACCCTCGGGGTGCGCCTGGTCAGCATCGCCGACGACTGCCTGCAGCACGTCGGGCAGGCGGCCTACGTGCGGGGGCTGCTCGGGTCCTGAGCCTCGCTCGGCGTTCTTCGGTTCTCTCCCTACAGGAGCTGTCGGCAGAGAACCAAAGAACGGATCAGGCGGAGCCCTCGGGCAGATCGACCAGGTCGCCCAGGGCGGCGACGAGGGCGGCCAGCCGGTCCTCGAGGGCGGCCACCCTGGCCTCCAGCTCCTCGACCCGGCCGCCGCCCCGGACGGACGGGGCACCGGCCGACGGGGCCGGGGCGGTGGCGGCCCGCTCGGCGGCACCCGGCTCGAGGAGGGCGGTCCAGCGGCCCTCCTTCTGACCGGGGAGCCGGTCGACCCGGGCCGTGAGCGGCGGGTCGCGCCGGGCCAGGGCGTCGAGGGCGGCATCGACCCCGGCCGGCGAGGCGAACGGGTGCAGGCGCTCGGTGCGGGTCTTCAGCTCGGCCAGGGTCTGCGGCCCCCGGAGCAGCAGCACGGCCAGCAGCGCGCGGTCGGCGGGCTCGAGCCCGAGCACCTCGTCGAGCACCTGGCGGTACTTCGTGGCCCGCTCGCCCGAGCCCGGGTGCACGACCCGGGCCAGGCCCTTGCCCTTCAGCGCGAGGAGCGTGGTCTCCACCTCCTGCGCCGAGTAGTGGACGATCGGATCTCGGTTCGACGTCTGGTTGCACGCCGTGGTCACGGCGTTCAGGGTCATCGGGTAGGTGTCGGGGGTCGTCAGCTGCTTCTCCAGCAGCGACCCGAGCACGCGGGCCTGGGCCGCCGTCAGCTCCACCGCGCCGGCTCCGTCCGCCACCGGAGCAGGGTGGCACACGTCCGGGGTCAGCCCTCGAGCTCACCCAGCGAGCGCTCGGCGTCGGCCGCCGCCTGCGCCGCCTCGTCGGACCGTGACCGGGCCCGCTCGGCCCGGGCCCGGGCGTCGTCGAGCTGGCGCTCGAGGGCCTCGACCTTCTCGTCGGCCGCGGCGGCGGCGTCGGCCGCCTCGGCCGCGGCCTGGCGGGCGCGTTCGACCCGGTCCCGGGCCGAGGCCAGCTCCCGGTGCGACGGCCCGCCCCCGGCCCGCTCCGTCCCCTCGGCGGCGGTGACCGCCGCGGTGAGGAAGCCGCCGAAGCCCGACGTCGACTGCGGCTCGGTGGCGAGGCGTCCGGCCAGGAGGGCCTCGCCACCCTCCTCGTCCATCGACGCCGCCTCCAGCGCGGAGACGAGCGCGTCCCGCCGGCCGGCGCCGCTCCCCGGCTCCCGCTCGTCGAGCAGACCGGCGCCCGCGGCCGCCAGCCGGTGGACCAGCTCCCTCCGCTCCTTCGTCAACCGGCGGAAGGCGGAGGCCTCCCCGCCGGCCGACACCTCGACCTGGGCCCGGGCGACCTCGGCGCTGGCCGCGAGCAGCAGGCGCACCTCGTCGCCGTGGCGGCGGGCCAGCTGGTTGAGCGCCCAGGCGGTGACCGTCGGCCGCCGCAGGGCCTTGACCTCGGCCGCACCCTCCCGGTCGCCCGCCTTGCGCAGCTCGGTGGCCAGCCGGTCCCGGGCGGCGGTGAACTCCGAGGGATCGAGGGCGTAGAGGTCGTCGGCGCGGGGATCCACTGCCGAGATCGTCGCGCCACCGCCTGACCGGAACGGTCAGCGGCCCCGGGCGGCGATCCCGTCCACGTCGAGGACCTCGATCCGGCCCCGGCCGACCCGGAGCAGGCCGGCCTCCTCGGCATCGCGCAGGAGGCGGTTGACCGTCGGGCGGGTGGCGCCCGTCAGCTGGCCGAGCTCCTCCTGGGTGAGGGGGATGGTGACGGGGGCCTCGTCGCCGTAGAGGGACGTGAGGTGGACCACCCGCCGGTGGAGCCGCTTGTCGACCGGCACGTACATGGCCTCGAGGAGCTGGGTCGAGACCTGGCGCAGCTGGGCCACGACGGCCTCGAGGAGGAGACGGTCCACCGCAGGGTGGTCGGCCCGGAGCTCGGCCACGGTGTCGCGGTGGAGGCCCAGCGTCTCGCAGGCGTCGAGGGCGACGATGCTGGCGTGGCGGGGCGCCGGGTCGATCAGCGCGAGCTCGCCGAAGACCTCTCCGGGGCCGAGCACCCCGAGCATGCCGACGTCGCCGAGCGGGGTGGTGATGCGCACGGCCACGTGCCCCTTGACGAGCAGGTGCAGGGTGTCACCGGGGTCACCCTCGTGGAACACGACCTCCTTGCGGGCGAAGCGGCGCCGCCGGGCCAGACGGAGCAGCCCACGCCGGTCCTCGTCGGTCAGCGCGCCCAGGAGGGTCCCGTCCATGCGCCGCAGTCTGCCGTCACGTCGCGCACGGTCGGTCGGTGCGCGTCGACACGGACGCCCACGAGCACCCGTGTGACGCTGCTGATGGCGGTCCGAGGTGGGCGCCATGTCATACTTCGTCCTGCGGGAGGGGTTCTGTTCGCGCAGGCATCCCCTGGTCGGAGCCGGTCCGCAGAACAGGAGAGCCAAGAGATGAAGCGCCTGATCGTGCTGCTCGTCGCCATGTCGGTCCCACTGCTCGCGGCGTGCGAGCCGCCCGCCGGCAGCCCGCCGTGCACCAACATCGTCGGCGGTGGCGGGTTCTACGACGGCTCCACCCTGCTGTTCTCGATGGACCTCGAGGCCAACCCGTGCCCCGACGTCAGGTACCGCCTGCTCGTCGACGACGACGACGGCGGCACCCGCCTGGCCCAGGCCACCTACCGGGGCACGAACGAGAACATGAGGGTGGACTTCGCCGTCGGCGTGACCGACCCGGACACCACCATCTGCGTGTGGGCCCGCACCATCGCCGCCGACGGCCAGAAGCTCGACCGGGCCCCCGACGTCGGGTGCGTGGAGCTCACTGCAGGCGAGGACCCGCCGGCGCGCTCGTTCCGGTAGTCCCGGACACCTCGGCGAGCCGGCGGCGTCCCCGCTCGGCCTCGACGAGGTTCTCCTTGGCGTCGTAGAGGGCGACCGCCTGGTCGAGGCACCGCGCGGCCTCGTCCGTCCGGCCGCCCGCGACGAGCACCTCACCGAGGTCGACGAGCGCACCGGCCCGGTCGTTCAGCCAGCTCGTGGTCGTCGCGAGGTCGACCGCCTCCCGGGCCCGCCGCTCCGCCTCGTCGAGCTCGCCCGCACCGGCCAGCAGCCGGGCCTCGGCCCGCCGGACGAGCAGCACGGTGACGATGTCGTCCTCCGGTGCCCCCTCCTCGGCCAGGGCCACGAACCGGCGGGCCTCGTCGACCTCGCCCCGGGCGTCGAGCACACGGGCCAGCTCGACGGCGACGGTGGGCAGCACCCAGCGCTCACCGAGCCTGTCGAGCACGGCGTAGCTGCTGCGGAGCTCCCGCTCGGCGGCGGCGTCGTCGCCCGCCAGCCGTTCGGTCTCGGCCCGCTCGATGCCGAGCAGCGCCTCGTCGACCGACATCCCGAGATCGCTGTAGGTGGCCCGCGACCGCATCAGCAGCGAGCGCGCCGTCCCCACCTCGCCGCGCATCGCCCAGGGCAGGGCCGTGTACTGGGCCAGACGGGCCTCACCCACCCTGCTGCCGCCGAGCTCGGCGAGGTAGCCCTCGCACAGGGCGATGGCGGCGCTGGTGGGCAGCGGCCCGACCACCGACGACAGGGCGAGGTTGCCGAGCAGGCGCGCCACCGTCGCCCGATCGCCCGCCGCCCGGGCGTGGCGCAGCGCGCGGTGGGCCATCTCCTCCGCCTCCTCGACCCGACCCTGGGCCCACGGTGGCTGGGCCAGCTCCACCCAGGCGAGCGCCAGTCCCCGCTCGTCGTCGAAGGCGCTGAAGACCTGGATGGCCCGCTGGAGCTCCGCGGTGGCGGGCCCACCACCGCCGCCGGTCCAGCGCCGCACCGCCGACGCCGCCATGGCGGCGTGGGCCCGGAGGCGCTCGTCGCCGGCCTGCTCGGCCGCCCGCAGGGCCTCGGTGATGACCACGTCGGCGCGGCCGAGGTCGCCGCTGCCGACGAGGGCCTCGGCCAGGGCCAGCAGCAGCTCGACCCGCCCGGCGCCGCCCCGGGCCAGATCGGCCGCCCGGCTGAGGAGCTGGGCCGCCCCGGCGAAGTCCTCGGCGGCGAGGGCCCGGCGCCCGGCCCGGGCCAGGCTCTCCGCCGCCCGGCGGGCCAGGCCCTCGTCGTCGGGCGTGGTGGGGCCCAGCTCGGCCTTGAGGCGGTAGGCCCGCTCCAGGTGGTAGCCGACGATGGCCTCGTACTCCGTCAGGCGGGCGCCGGCCGCTCCCTCGAGCCACCGCGCCGCGTCCTCGTGGGACGAGGCCCGGGTCGCCTTGGCCATGCCCTCGTACGCGGCGTCCCGCACGAGCAGGTGCTGGAAGCGGTAGGCGTGGGCGTCGAGCGGCGTGGGATCCGCCGTCCGCACCAGCTCGCGGCCCACCAACGAGGACAGGTGGCCGGCCACGGGCAGGCGCAAGGGCTCCGGGACGAGGGTGGTGACGGCGCTCAGCTCGAACTCCTGGCCCACCACCGAGGCCGACTCCACCACCGTCCGCTCGGGTGGTGGCAGGCGGTCGAGGCGGGCGCTGAGGACGGCGGAGATGCTCGGGGGCAGGGCGATGTCGGCCACCTCGCCGGCGGCCACCCACCCCCCGTCCTCGTAGTCGAGCTGCCCGTCGTCGATGAGCATCCCCAGCAGCTCCTCGACGAACAGGGGGTTGCCCTCGGCCGCCTCGAGGATGCGGGGCCCGATGTCACCGGGGAGTCCCCCGGCCCCGGCCAGCACCTCGAGCAGCGCGGCCGCCTGGTCGTGGCCGAGGCGCTCCAACCGCACCACCTCCGCCCCGGTGCGCTCGGCGAAGTCCGGGTGGACCTCGGCCAGCTCCGGCCGGGCCACGCACAGCAGCAGCACCGCCGTCGACAGCCGACCGGCGAGGTCCTCGAGGAGGTCGACGAGCCCGGCCTCGGCCCACTGGAGGTCGTCGATCACGATGGCCAGCGGACGGTCGCGGCTCAGCGCCTCGACGAAGCGACGGAGGGCCCAGGGCACCTCCTCCGCGCCGCCGGACGGCGGGGCCAGCCCGAGCACCTCGGCCACCCGCTCGGCCACCCGCTCGCCGTCGGCCTCGCCCGCCACGACGGCAGCCACCTTGGCCCGGGCGGTCGGCGCGTCGTCGGCCTCGGCCACGCCGGCGGCGTAGCGGACCACCTCGGCGATCGGCCAGTACGTGATGCCGGCGCCGTAGGGCAGGCACCGCCCGGTCAGCACGAGCGCCTCGCCGGACAGCCGATGCTCGAGCTCGGCCATCAGGCGGGACTTCCCCACCCCGGCCTCCCCGATCAGGCCGACCGTGCGGCACGCCCGGTCCGACACGGCCGTGCGGAAGCGGTCGAGCACCACCGCCAGCTCGGCGTCGCGGCCGATGAGCGGCGTGTCCAGCCGGCGGCTGCGACCCGGGGCCAACGACGAGACGCGGAGGAGGCGCCACGCCTTGACCGGCTCGGCCTTGCCCTTGGCCGAGACGGGCTCGACCGGCTCGACCACGACGGCGTCGCGCACCAGGCGGTAGGTGTCGTCGCCGAGGAGGATCTCGTTCCGGCCCGCCGCCTGCTCCAGCCGGGCGGCGGTGTTCACCGGGTCGCCGAGGGCCAGCGACGAGCCGATGTCCTCCTCGCCGGCGAAGACCTCGCCCGTGTAGACCCCGGTGCGGATCGCGATCTGGACCCCGTACTCCCGCTCGAGCCCGACGTTGAAGGCGACGAGGGCCTCCCGCATCTCCTCGACGGCCCGCACCGCCCGCAGCGCGTCGTCCTCGTGGACCTGCGGGATGCCGAACACGGCCATGATGGCGTCGCCGATGAACTTGGCCACGGTGGCGCCGTGGCCCTCGAGCACCACCCGCATGGTGTCGAAGTAGGCGCCCAGCACCCGCACCACGGACTCGGCGTCGAGCTTCTCGCCCATGGCGGTCGAGCCGGACAGGTCGGTGAAGATCACCGTGACGGTCTTGCGGGCCTCCCGCCGGGGCGGGACCGTGACCGGCGCCCCGCACGACATGCAGAACTTCGCCCGGTCGGGGTTCTCCTCCCCACACGCCGGGCAGGCCGCCACGGCGGCGCAGTGTAGGGGCGCCCCCCGGCGGCGGAGCCCCGGGTCAGGCCAGGGCGGACAGCGTGGGGAGCGCCTCCAGGGCCGCCTTGCGGCCGGCCTCCACGGCGGCGTCGATGCGGCCGAACTCGAAGAGCCCGATGCCGGTGAGCTCCGGCGTGACGATGGCCGCGGCGTGCTCGCGGTTCTGGGCCGCCGTCCGCCAGCTGCCGAGCACCGTCACCCGGGACAGGGTCTCGAGGATGTTGGGGAGCGCCAGCTCCCCGCTCACGTCACGCCGTCGGACCCGGAGCCGGCGACCGCCGGTCGCCGGCGGCCGGGCGGCGGACGCCTCGAGCTTCCGGCCCATCACGTCGACGGCGACGACGGGCCCCTCCCCGCTCAGGGCCATGATGTCGATGGGCAGGTTGTTGAGCACGCCGCCGTCGACCAGCAGGCGGCCGGCCTCCCGCAGCGGCGGCACCAGCCCGGGGATGGACATGCTCCCCCCCACCGCCTCGGCCAGCGGCCCCCGCCGGTGGACGACCACCTGGGCGGCGAGCATCTCGGCGCTCACCGAGAAGTAGTCGATCGGCAGCTGCTCGATCCGGGCGGTGCCGAACACCCGGCGGAGCATGGCCTCGGCCTTGTGGGCCCGGATGAGCGACACCCGGGGGATCGTGTAGTCGTTGAAGGGGTTGCGGGTGACCAGCTCGGCCTTGCACACCTCGACCATCTCGGCCGGCGTGCGGCCGAGGGCGAAGAGGGCGCCGATGAAGGCGCCCATGCTGCAGCCGCCGATGCGGTCGACGGCCACGCCGGCGTCGAGCAGCACCTCGAGGACGCCGATGTGGGCCAGCCCCCGCGCCCCACCGCCGGAGAGCACCAGGCCGAACGAGGTGCCCGTCAGGCGACGCCCCATGCGGTGGACCGCCGGCGCGAACCCCGCGCCCGTGGGGACGATGTGGTGGCGGCCCGGCGCGGCGGCCACGAACCAGCGCTCGACGTCGGGCGGGCCCTCGTGGCGGGTGAGGAGGGCGAGGTCGGCGCCCCCCACGGTGGTCGCGGCGTCGGCGGTGGGACCGAGATCGGCCCACGCCAGCGCGATGGCGCGGTCGGACTGCCGGTGGCAGAAGCGGTCCCAGCCGTCCGGGGCGTCCGCGCTCCCGGAGACGAGGAGCACGTGGTCGTGCTCGACCTCGAGCCGGTCGAGGAGCCGGCCGTACGCCACGAGGGCGTCGTCCGCGTCGTGCCCTCCCGGGTCGAGCTCCCGCCCCCAGAGCGTGGCCACCCGCCCCGGCGCGCCGAGCGACGTCGTCAGCTCGGCCACCAGCTCGTCGACCGGCAGCCCGGCGTGGAGGGGCAGGACGCCCACCACGCCGCCGCGTCGCAACGGGGTCGTCGCCGCCGCCGTGCCCCGCTGGAGCAGGGCGGCCAGCGTCCGGGTCAGCCCCATGGCGAAGGCGGGCTCCCCCATCAGCTCGGTGAAGCGCCCGGCGTCGAGGCGCAGCAGCTCGGTGTCGCGCACGGCCCGCACCGAGGCGGCCCGGGGCGCACCGGTCAGGAGCGACAGCTCCCCCAGGGCGGCGCCGCTGCGGAGCACGTTGATGACCACCGGAGCGGTCGCGTGCTCGACCACCACCTCGACCCGTCCGGAGCGCACGATGTAGAAGGCATCCCCCTCGTCCCCCTGGCGGAAGAGCCACCCGTCGGCCGGCGAGCCGGGTCGGCGTGGCCGCCGCTTCCACCCGGGCCCTCGTCTCGAGCGGGAGCTGGGCGAACAGGGAACCGGTGTCGAGCACCTCGGCCGACGACCGCTGGGCGTCGGCCGCTGCGGTCTCCTCGCCGAGGTGGGTGTCAGCCACGGCGCGCGCGGCACCGCCGCTTCACGACGAGGCCCCTCCCGCTCGGCATGGCGAGCGGAGCGTACCTGGGCCCTCGTTGCCCGTCCGGGCGTCCGGTGCGATCCTGTGCGCCCGACGGGGGGCGAGGGGACGCGTGCGGCGACTGGGACGGTTTCTCATCCGGAGGCGCTGGCCCGTGCTCGTGGGCGCCGTGGCCTTCCTCGTCGTGGCCGGCGCCTTCGGTGGCTCCGTCCAGGAGCGCCTGTCCGCCGGTGGCTTCAACGAGGACTCGGCCCCGTCCAGCCGGGGGGCCGCCCTGCTGGAGGAGCGGTTCGGGACGGGCACCCCGAACGTGCTCCTGCTCGTCGAGACCGAGGAGGGGGACGTCGACGACCCCGAGGTGGCCGAGGTCGGCCGCCGACTGACGGAACAGCTCGGCGCCGAGCCGGCCGTCACCGAATCGTTCTCGTACTGGAGCCTGGGGGGAGCTGCGCCCCTGCGGGGCTCGGACGGGCGCTCGGCACTGGTCCTCGGCCGCATCCCGGGCGACGAGGACGCCGTGAAGGACGGCATCGAGGGACTGGCCGAGCGGTACGAGGACGAGGACGGACCCGTGACCGTCGGCGTGGGCGGGGCCGCGGAGGTCTTCCTGGCCATCTCCGAGCAGGCCGAGTCGGACCTGCGCAAGGCCGAGGCGCTGTCGCTGCCCGCCACGCTGCTGCTCCTCCTCGTCGTCTTCGGGGGCGTCGTGGCCGCCTCCCTGCCCCTGGTGGTGGCCGCCCTCGCCGTCGTCGGCACCCTCCTCGTGCTGCGCATCTTCACCGCCGTCACCGACGTCTCGATCTTCGCCCTGAACCTGACGACCGCCATGGGGCTCGGCCTGGCCATCGACTACAGCCTCTTCATCGTCTCCCGCTACCGGGAGGAGCTGCGGCTCGGGCGGGACCACGAGTCGGCGCTGCTCCGGACCATGCAGACGGCGGGACGGACCATCGTGTTCAGTGCCGTGACCGTCGCCGTCGCGCTGGCCGCGCTCCTGGTCTTCCCGATGGACTACCTGCGCTCGTTCGCCTACGCCGGCACCGGGGTGGTGGCGCTGGCCGGCGTCGGTGCCGTCATCGTGCTCCCCGCCCTCCTCGCCGTGCTCGGGCCCCGGGTCGACGCGCTGGCCCTGCGCCACCGCCCCCCGAAGCCGGTGGGCCAGGGCCTCTGGCACCGGGTGGCGGTGACCGTCATGCGCCGACCCGTGGTGGTGACCGTGGCCGTGGTGGCGCTGCTGCTCGTGCTCGGTGCGCCCTTCCTCCGCATCGAGCTCGGGCTGCCGGACGACCGCGTGCTCAACGAGGACGCACCGGTGCGCCAGGTCAACGACGAGCTCCGCCGCCTCTTCCCCAACAACGAGGCCGGCGCCCTGTCCGTGGTAGCCGAGGGCGAGGTCGACATCGAGGCGCAGGCCGACGAGATCACCGACTACGCCACCCGTCTGTCCGAGGTCGAGGGCGTGGCCCGGGTCGACGCCGTGACCGGCTTCTTCGCCGACGGCGGGCAGCAGGCCCCGGCCATCGAGCTGAGCGAGCGCTACGGGAACGACGAGAGCGCGTGGTTCTCGGTGGTGCCGAGCGTGGAGCCGCTGTCGGCCGAGGGCGAGGCGCTGGTGGAGGACCTGCGCGACGTGCCGGCCCCGTTCGACGTGCTGGTGGCCGGTGACTCGGCCGAGCTGGTCGACGCCAAGGAGACGCTGTTCAGCCGGCTCCCCATCGCCCTCGGGATCATCGCCGTGCTCACCTTCGTGCTGCTGTTCCTCATGGTGGGGAGCCTGCTGGTGCCGGCCAAGGCGCTCATCCTGAACCTCCTCAGCCTGAGCGCCACCTTCGGGGCGATGGTGTGGGTGTTCCAGGACGGGCACCTCTCGGGGTTCCTGGACTTCACCCCCACCGGGGTGATCGACGTGTTCACCCCCATCCTCATGTTCTGCGTGGCCTTCGGGCTGTCCATGGACTACGAGGTCTTCCTCCTCTCCCGGATCAAGGAGGAGTACGACATCGAGCAGGACAACGAGCACGCCGTCGCCGTGGGCCTCGAGCGCACCGGTCGCATCGTGACCGCCGCCGCCCTCCTGCTGGCCCTCGTGTTCGTGGCCTTCGCCACGTCGGAGGTGGCGGTGGTCAAGCTCATCGGCCTCGGGCTGGCGCTCGCCGTGCTGGTCGACGCCTTCATCATCCGGGCCACGCTCGTGCCCGCCCTGATGCGCCTCGCCGGCCGGGCCAACTGGTGGGCGCCCCCGCGGCTGCGCCGGCTCCACCTCCGGTACGGGATCTACGAGGACGAGCCCCTGGCCGTCCTCGACCTCCCCGGGGCGGAGCGGCCGAAGGTCCTCAGCCGCACCCACGACGAGACACCTCCTAGTCTTCGCCCGTGGCCCGGCGACAGGACCTGATCGACCACCTGAGCGAGGTGCCGCTGTTCTCGCGCTGCACCGGCAAGGAGCTGCGCATCGTGGCCCGCCACGCCGAGGCGGTCCGCCTGCCGGAGGGGTCGGTGCTGTTCTCGGAGGGGGACACGGGCGACGCCTTCTACGTCGTGCTCGACGGGACGGCGGACGTGCGCAAGGGCAAGGCCAACCGCCGGGTCAACTCGCTCGGGTCCGGCGCCTACTTCGGCGAGATGGCGCTCCTCGACGCCGCCCCCCGCAGCGCCACCGTGATCGCCGCCACGGACCTCGAGCTGGCCGTCCTCGGCGCCCGCATCTTCCGGACGCTGCTGCGGGAGCTGCCCACCATCTCCGAGCGCATGCTGGCCGCACTGGCCGCCGAGCTGCGCGAGGCCCGGCGGGTGCAGGACGTGCGCTCCGCCTGACGCCCTCGTCCCCGTCGGCGCGGGCGGGCCGCGTGGACATGCCCGGCCCGTTCGACCAGGATGGACGGCCGGGTCACCGGGTCCGGTGCCCGCGCGGGAGGGACTGATGGGCACGCAGAGCGGGTGCGACGCCGGCGCGGCGCGCCATCGATCGCTGCGGGCCATCGGGGTGGCCGTCGTGGTCACGGTCGCCGCCGGGTTCGGGGCCGGCACACCGTCCCCGGCCGACGCCCAGACGGCGTGCGCCCTCGTCCCCCAGCTGCGGGACGTCACCATCAACCAGGGCCTGGGCTCGTACCCGCGCCTTGCCCGGGGCAAGGAGACGCTGGTCAAGTTCTTCCTGTCGCTGCCGAGCTGCGCGCCCGCGGGCTCCTCGATCGTGCGCACGGGCGGCAGCATGCGGATGCAGGTCGGGAGCACCGTGGCCACGGTCCAGAGCTCCACCCCGGCACCGGTGGCGAGCGCCCCACCGCCGCTCGTGCCGTTCGGCGCGGCGCCCGCCCTCGACTCGACCGGCGACCCGACCTTCGTCGTCCCCGGACCGCTCCTGACGTCCGCTGACCCCGGGGCCACGTTCCCGGCGACCTTCACGGCGACCATCCAGTACTCGTTCAAGACCTCCCCCGGCGCCCCGGCGGTGCCGGGCGTGTTGCAGGTCACCACCCGCCCCGGGTCGACGTCACCCATCCAGGCCACGGTGGACAAGCGCACCAACGCGTTGCGGGTGCTGCTCGTGCCCATGGGCGACCCGACGAAGCCCTACGACACGCAGTTCTCGCCGGCGGCCCGCACCGCCGCGGTGAACGGCATGACCACCGTCTCGCGCGTGTTCCCCCTCCCGTCGGGGACGAGCGACCTGGGGGGGACCGCGGGGCTGCGCTACACGCTGAACCCCGCGCTGCTCGACATCCGCTCGGTGATGAGCAACGGCCAGTTCTGCGGCACGGGCGCCAACTTCGAGCCGCTCAAGGGCCCGCTCGCCGCCACCCTGCTGGCCTGGAACACCAAGAACCCGACCAAGCCGGCCGACCGGGTGGTGGGCGTCGTCGACGCCGCCATCTCCCCGGGAACGAGCTGCGCCGACGGGTTCGGGGCCGTGGGCGGCACGGTGGCGTGGGCCCGGGCCGTCCCCGCCACCGCCGCCACGCCGTCCCGCACCGGCGCGGTCATGGCCATGGAGCTCGGTCACACCCTCGGGCTCGTCCCTCGCACCCGGTCGCTGTTCTCCGACCCGTACCACTCCCCCAACCAGCAGGCCGACGTCACCTCGGTCAACCGGGGCTACAACGTCGCCCGCCGTTCCTTCGTCAGTGACGACCGCACCGCCCTGCGGGTCTCGGGCACCTGGCACAACGACTCGATCCTGCTCGAGCGGGACGACTGGTCGTACCTGCTGTGCACGTTCGGCGGGACGGCCGGCGGGGGCTGCACCACGCCCGGCACGGTCGGCTCGTCGACCGGGGTGGGGGCCGAGCCCACCTTCGTCATCTCCGGCACCACCGACGGCACCTCGGCGGGGACGGACGTCGTCAACTCCTACTTCTCCCCCGGCGTGCCCCGGTCCGACCCCGTCACCGGCGGGGCGCTGAGCCTCGTGCAGCTGACCGGCGGCGGGACCCTCCGCACGGACCCGGTGGCCCTCGAGACGGCCACCAGCGAGCACCACGGCGACGACGCCGGCTCGACCGACCACGCCCACGTGTTCGCCGCCGCCGTCCCCTTCGCCACGGGCGCCGACCGCATCGAGCTGCGCCAGGGGGCGACCGTCCTGTACGCCCGTGACCGCTCCGACCCGCCCGTCGGCGGGACGACAAGTGTGGGTCCGGGCTCCGGCATCACCTACGGGCCGGTCGAGATCGCCTCGGTGAGCAGCACCGGCGTGTTCGGCAACGGCGCCTCGCCCGCCTACGACGTGAGCGACGACGGCCGCTTCGTCGCCTTCGTCAGCACGGCCACGAACCTCGACGCCGCCGACACGACCAACGACCAGGACGTCTACGTGCGGGACCGCCTGGCCGGCACCACCGAGCTGGTGAGCGTCAACAGCAACGAGGACCCGGACACGGCCAGCGGCTGTGCCGAGCCCGGCATCAGCGGTGGCGGCCGGTACGTGGCCCTCTACTGCTCGAGCGCCACCCTCGTCCCGGGTGACACCAACGGGCAGTACGACGTCTTCGTCCGGGACCGGCAGCTCGGCACGACCGAGCGGGTGAGCCTCGACGTCAACGACAACCAGGTCGCGGCCGGCGCCGACCTCTCCAACACGCCTCCCGCCATCTCGTCCGACGGCCGGTACGTCGTCTTCGGTGGGAACTCCCCCGACTACGTCCCAGGAGACACGAACGGCAGCTCGGACATCTACCTCCGGGACCGCGGAGCGGGCACGACCGAGCGGGTCAGCCTGACCGACGGCGAAGGGGAGTTCCAGGGCTCCAGCCCGACGTCGCTGGACGTGAGCGACGACGGTCGGTTCGTCGCCTTCAACGCTCTCGCGCCGGTCACCACGTTCGACGTCTTCGTGCGTGACCGGCAGGCGGGGACGACGGATCAGGTGAGCGTCGACTCAGCGGAGAACGACGGCAACAACCCCTCGCTCGACGGGATCGACATGAGCGACGACGGCCGCTTCGTCGTCTTCTACTCGGGGGCGACGAACCTGGTCGCGGGCGACACCAACGGCGTGATCGACGTCTTCCTCCGGGACCGGCAGGACGGCACGACCGAGCGGGCCAGCGTGGACGGCGGCGGTGGCCAGCTCGTCGGGCAGTCGACGTTCCCGACGGTGAGCGACGACGGCCGGTTCGTGAGCTTCCTCGTCGGGGACAGCCCGCCGGTCGCGCAGGTGCGGGACCGCCAGGACGGCACCACGACGTCCCCGGCGGCGGACGCCTTCCGGGCCCGGGTCACGGCGGACGGCGGCTTCGTGACCTTCGTCTCCAACGCGCCGTACGTGACCGGTGAGCCGGGCTTCTTCTACGACGCGTTCCTCCGTCCGATCACCCCGGGCGCGGGCGCCGGCGACGCCGTGACGACGGGGGGGACCGACGACGTCCCCGAGGACGCGCGGGTGGATCTGTTCATCGACTGCGGGGACGGGAACGTGCACCCCGTGGCCGTGGGCCTGGCGGCGTCGAGCATCACGGGCGACGCCATCGACTTCGCCTACTCATTCGACCCGGCCGTGTCGTGCACGGGTGGCGAGGTGACGGCGCTGCTGAACGACGGGTTCTCGACGGCGAGCACGCCGGGTGAGCCGGTGGAGAGCGACCCGGGCAACCGGGACCCGCTGCCGGCCGTGGCCCAGCCCACGCCGGGCACCTCGCTGCTGGCCTACGACGTCATCGCCTTGCGGGGCGCGGCCAAGGACGCCGAGGACGGCGAGCTCGGGAACGCGGCACTGAGCTGGGCCCTCGACGGGAACGGCGTCGGCTCCGGGCCGGTCGTCGACCTGTCGCCCCCGACCGGGGGGTGGTCGCCGGGCAGCCACACGGCCACGCTCACCGCCACCGACGGCGATGGGGCCTCGTCGTCGACCTCGGTCAGCTTCACCATCGCCGGCGACGCCGACAACGACGGGGTGCCCACCACCGTCGAGACCGGGTGTGCCGGCGGCTCCGACAGCGACCCGAGCGACGGCTACGCCGACGCCGACGGTGACGGGATCGGCAACGGCGACGACCAGACCACCACCGGCGGTCCGTGCAGCGCCGCCACCAGCTACGCCGCCGTGGTCGACGTCACCCCCAACACCCTCGACAAGAACTCGACCTCCGAGCCCGTGCGGGCTCGCATCACCATCCCCTTCCAGTCGGTGGCCGCGGTCCTGCCCTCGTCCGTGCGCATCAGCCGCATCGGGGGCGTCGACGCCGACATCCAGGCCACGTCGGTCACCGTGTCGGGCGGCGTGGCCACGGCCACCTTCGACCGGGGCACCGTCAACGCCTTCATCCGGGCCCAGGGCACCGGCCGGAACGAGGCCGCCTTCACCATCATCGGCGGCTCGGGGACGTGGACGTTCGAGGGCAGCGAGACGGTGCAGACCAAGTAGGTCAGCCGGGGCCCCGCCACTCGAGCAGGACCCACGTCGCGTCGTCGCGTGTCTGGCCCCCGTGGAGCTCGAGGAAGGACCGGGAGAGCCGGCGCACGGTCTCCGAGGCCGTGTGCCCGGCGGCGCACTCCCCGGCGAACGCCTCCCGCAGGCCCTCCTCGCCGAAGGGCTCGCCGTCGGGGCGGCGGTTCTCCACCACCCCGTCGGTGAAGAACAGCAGCCGGTCCCCGGGCTCGAGGGGCATCGTGGCCACCGGGGGGGTGCCGTCGGGGCCGAGGCCGACCGGCAGCGCGGGGGTGCAGGGCACCGGGCGGGACGAGCCGTCGCGGGCGACGTGGAGGGGGGCGGGGTGCCCGGCGTTCAGCAGCCGCAGCTCACCGGTCCCGAGGTCGAGCTCGGCCAGCTGCGCGGTGGCGAACCGGTCGTCGCCGAACTGCCGGGAGAGCACGCCGTCGAGCGCCCGGTGGGTGTCGATCAGCCCGTACCGCTGGCGCCGGCTGTGGCGGTAGCTGCCGACGGCCACCGCCGCCATCTGGCTGGCGTCGAGCCCGTGGCCCATCGAGTCGACGATGGCCACGTGGGCCACGTCGCCGTTGATGGCGTAGTCGAAGGCGTCGCCCCCCACCGAGTACGCCGGCTCGAGCACACCGGCGACGGCCACCCGGGGGGTGGCCACGGTCAGGGCGGGCAGCAGCTGCCACTGCATCTCCGCCGGCAGGGACATCGGTCGCCGGCGCCGGGCCCAGAAGAAGTGGTCGCTGTTCGCGCCCTTGGAGATGAGGAACAGCGCGGCCAACGACGCCAGGCGCCGGCACAGCCACCGGGCGGCCTCGTCCGCCGGGTCCACCGTGGCCCCGAGCACCCCGACCCGGTCGGTCCCGTCCAGCATCGGCACCCACAGCCGGACGCGCGCCCCGTCGGCCTCCTCCCGGTCGCACTCCCCGGTGAAGGCCGAGCCGGCGACGCTCGCGTCGATGGGCAGGGGCGGCTCCTCCTCCCGGGGCGGCAGGGGCAGCAGCAGCTCCTGCGCGTAGTCCTGGAGGTAGAGGGCGCAGTCGGCGGCGCCGGCGAGCGCCGCCGCCCCGGCCAGGACGGCGCCGAGCGACTCCGGGGGGGCCGTGTGGTAGCGCTCCAGCAGGTCGGCCAGGACCCGGGCGGCGGCGGCGAGCGCGGGATCGTCCACGTCGGGGCCGTCCGGAGGCCGGGGGGTCACGCCCGCAGAGCCTAGGGACGCACGACCGGTCCGTCGGCCGGGCCCGGGTGGTGCTGGCCCCACCTGGGCACGGGTGCTCGCTGGCTTGCCTGCGGCGCGCGCAGGGCCGACCATGGCCGCCGTGTCCGGGGGACGGGGGACCGCCGGGCCGGCCGTCGTGGCCGTCGCCCGCCAGCGGCTGCGACGGCGGCGGACCGCCACGGTGCTCCTGCTGGTCCTCACCGGCCTGAGCGCGGCGGTGCCCATGGCCCTGTGGTCGGCCGCCCGACAGACCGCCACCGCGGTGGACCGGTTCGTCGAGCGTGCCCACGTGGCCGACGCCACGCTCTTCATCTGCCCACCGGGCCACGACCCCGCCGCGGACGGCCCCGACGCCTGCTTCGCCTATGAGGGGGCCGGGGACCTCGATGCCGTGCGGGCCCTGCCCGGGGTCATCGCGGCGACGCGGTTCACCTTCCGGCCGGTGTCGCTCGGCTTCGCCCGGCAGGACACCGGCAGCCTGCCCGCCGGCCTCGGGATCTCGTCGCTGGAGGCTGGGGCCGCCAGCCGACGGTCGCCGGCGATCCCATCGTCGTCGAGGGCCGGGTGGCATCGGCGACGGCCGCCGACGAGGTGATGATCACCGAGCCCGCCGCCAGGTCGCTCGGGCTCGGCGCCGGGGACCGGGTGACGTTCCGACCGGGCCCCGAGGCGGGCGGCGACGCCCCGCCGCCCCCGATCGAGGCAACGGTCGTCGGCGTCGTGCGCACGCCGGTCGACCTCCTCCCGCTGCCACTCGAGTCAGTGGGGGGACCGGCCTTCCACGCCCGCGCCGGATGGGTCGACGCGCCACGGCACGGAGCTCGTCGGTTTCGGCGCCATGTCGGTCTGGCTCGAGGACGACGACGTCGACGCCTTCGTCGATCGCGCCCGGCGGCGGCTCGGCGACCAGGCGGTGATCGCCGAGCCGGCGATCCCGCCGGGCGAGGTCGACACGCTCGAGCACGCCACGAGCCTGGAGAGCCGGGCCGCACTCGCCATCGCCGCCACGGCCGCCCTGGCCGCCGCCTTCTTCGTCGGGCAGACCGTGAGTCGGCAGTCCCGGGCCGAGGCCGCCGAGGGCGCGACGCTGGTTGCGCTCGGCATGACCCGGCGCGAGCTCGCCGCCATCCCCGCTGTTCGCTGGCTGCCGGTGGCCCTCGGGGGTGCCACGCTCGCCGTGGCCCTCGCCGTGGGTGCCACGTGCGCTTGGACCCGTCGGCGTCGCCCGGCGGGGCGTCTGGGACCGCACGCCGCACGTCGACTGGCCCGTCCTCGCCATCGGCGCCGCGGTGACCGCCGGCCTGGTCCTCGCCATCCCCGTCCTGGTCGCCCTGCGTCGGACCGAACCCGAAGGCGCGGCGCCGGGCCGAGCCGCTCGGGCTGCCTCGGTCGGCCCGCCGGGCCTGCGCACGGGCATCGGTCTCGCCTGGGCGTCGCTGCGCCGGGGCGCGGCGCTGCCCCTGGTGTCGGCCGTCGCCGCCACCGCCATCGCCATCGCCGCCATCATCACCGCCGCCGGCGGGGCGGCCAGCCTCCGGCTGGTGACGGGTGAGCCCGCCCGCTTCGGGGCGCCGTGGGACGCCCTCGTCTCGGGCGGTGGCGGCTTCGAGTCGGTGACGGACGCCGCCGCCACGCTGTCCGAGGTCCCTGGCGTCACCTCGGCGGCGGGCATCGCCGGGACCGACGTGGCCATCGGCGGCGACGACCAGGTCTGGACCCAGGCGCTCCTGCCCGTCGGCGACGTGCGCCCCACGCCGCCGGTCGTCACCGCCGGCCGGGCGCCGGCCACCGAGCGGGAGATCGCCCTGGGCACCGTCACCAGCTCCGCTGCCGGGGCCAGCATCGGCGACGACATCGCCATCGAGGTGCGAGGGCTCGACGAGCCGCTCCCGTTCCGGATGGTGGGCGAGGTGATGGTGACCGACGGGTTCGAGCCGAACGTGGGTGATGGGGCCGTCGTGACCCACGAGGGCCTCCTCCGCATCGATCCCTCGGCCGTCGACGACGCCGAGCTGGGGGTCGCCGTCGAGGACGGCGAGGGGCGCTCCGAAGCCCTGGCCGCCCTGCGCCGCGCGCTGCCGGGGACGATCAGCCCGTTCCCGGTCCCGTCGAGCCTGGCCAACGCCGAGCGCATCGCCGGCCTGCCCGTGCTGCTCGCCACCGGCGGCGCCGTCCTGGCCGTCATCACCTTCGTCCACGCCCTCATCACCTCCGTCCGCCGGAACCGCCGGGAGCTGGGGGTGTGCCGCGTCCTCGGCTTCACCGGGCGCCAGGTGCACACCGCGGTGGCCACGCAGGCCACGCTCCTGGCTCTCGCCGCCGTGATGATCGGCCTCCCCCTCGGCGTGATCGGGGCCCGCTGGGGGTGGCAGACCCTGGCCCGGTCCTTCGGCGTGGCCTCCGGCCCGGTCGTGCCCCTGTGGGTGGTGGTGGTCAGCGCCGCCGCGGCGCTGCTCGTCGCCAACCTGGCCGCCGGCCCGGCCTCCCGCTGGATCACCCGTCGCCGGCCCGCCGAGGCGCTGCGGACCGAGTAGGTCAGAGGTCGCGCCCCCACCACGGCCGTCTGGGAGGATCTGGAGGTGGCCTCCTACTCGCTGCACGACAAGGGCGTGGCCCAGGCCCGCCGGCTGATCGACGCCCGCCAGTACGTCCTCGAGAGCACCTGGGGCGACGTCCAGCCCGGTCCCGACGACGAGAACGCCTACCTCGAGTCGCACGGCTGGGACGACTACGCGGCCTGGCACCTCGCCCTCACCGACGGCGCCAACGACGGCACCAAGGCGCGGTACGGGTTCGTCTACGGCGACTTCCGCCGCGTGCACCGGTCGGCGCTCATCGCCTGTCAGTTCCGGGCCGCCGAGTGGCGGCACAAGGCGATCGAGCTGGCCGCCCACCAGCTGCTCCAGCACCTGGACGAGACGAGCGCCTGAGCGCCGGGCGTGCTGGCCTACGTCTTCTGGCACGCGCCGGTCCCCGGTGCCGACGTGGTCGCCTACGAGGGCGCGCTGCGTGCGTTCCACGAGGTCCTCCGGGACGACCCACCTCCGGGGTTCGCCGGCTCGGTCGCCCGGCTGGTCGAGGGGGCGCCGTGGCTGCCGGGGGGCGTCGGCTACGAGGACTGGTACCTCGTGGAGGGCTTCGGCGACCTGGGCACGCTCAACGAGGCGGCGGTGGCCGGCCGGCGCCGGGACCCCCATGACGTCGTGGCCGGCCGGTCGGGCCACGGCACCGGCGGGGTCTACGCCTCGTGGGTCGGGTCGGCCATGGTGCCCCCCGGCCCGGCCACCTGGTTCGCCAAGGCGCCGGGGACCGCGTACGAGGACCTCCGCTCCGCCCTCGCCGCGACGGCGGCGGCGGCTCCGACGTGGCAACGCCAGCTCGTCCTCGGCCCGGCGCCCGAGTTCTGCCTGCTCGGCGCGCCGGCGCCGCCCCCGGGCGCCGTGGAGGTGACCACCACCACGAGCGTGCCCGTGTGGCCTACGCCTCCGCCCGCCACTCCGAGCGGCCCTTGATGCCGTAGAACTCGCTGAAGACCGCCCGGGTCGGCTCCACCGCCAGGAAGCCGGTGCCCGCCGAATCCTCGGGCCCGCCGCCGGCGAAGAGGTTCAGGTCGTAGTCGAACACGCCCGCCCACAGCCGCCGCTTGGTCCCGAGGTCGTCGTGCACGGCGGCCCGGCCCCAGACCATCAGGTTGTCCCCCGCCTCGGTGACCTGCCAGTGGAGCATGACCTCCGGGTGGGCCCGGACGTTGCGCGCCTTCACCGACCCCACCCCGACCATGGCCCAGATGGTCCGCCCCTCGAAGGCGGGGTGGACCGGGGTGACGTGGGGGGAGCCGTCCGGGCTGACCGAGGCCACGTGGCACCACGGGCTGAGGCGGGCGGCCTGCGTGCGGACGGCGTCGAAGTCCATGCCCCAGTCCACCACGGGGGGGCCGGCCGAACCCCGCCGAGGGCTGTCACACCCCCTGCGTAGGATCGCCCGCATGCTGGTCGTGGCCCCGGAAGCACCCGCCGAGCCGCCGAGCGGCGGGGGCGCGCCGGGGACCCTCGACGGCTTCCACCCCGCCGTGGCCACCTGGTTCCGCCGCCGCTTCCCGGAGGGGCCGACCGAGCCCCAGGCCCGGGGCTGGCCGTTCATCGCCGCCGGGTCAGGACACGCTGATCGCCGCGCCCACCGGCTCGGGCAAGACCCTCGCCGGCTTCCTGGTCGCCATCGACCGCCTCTACCGGGCCCACGAGGCCGGCGAGGACGTCGGCGTCGGTGGCCCGGGTCGTCTACGTGTCGCCGCTCAAGGCGCTGGCCGTCGACATCGCCGAGAACCTCGAGCGCCCCCTCGACGAGATCGCCGCCGTCGCCGCCGAGCTGGGGCTCGGCCGCCCCCGCCATCACCGTCGGGGTGCGCACCGGCGACACCTCCAGCGCCGAGCGGGCCCTGATGGTCCGCCGGCCGCCGAGCTTCGTGGTCACCACCCCGGAGTCGCTCTACCTCCTGGTCACCAGCGGGCGGGGCCGCGAGGCGCTGCGCACGGTCGAGACGGTGATCGTCGACGAGATCCACGCCGTCGCCCGCGACAAGCGGGGCGCCCACCTGGCCCTCACCCTCGAGCGGCTCGAGGCCCTGTGCGCCCGGCGGCCGGCCCGCATCGGGCTGTCGGCCACCCAGCGGCCGATCGAGACCGTCGGCCGCCTGCTGGTGGGCGACCGCCCCCTCCCGTCGTCGTCGACGTGGGCCACCAGCGCGACCGTCGACCTCGCCCTCGAGCTGCCCGACGGCGAGCTGGAGGCGGTCGCCTCGGCCGAGCAGATGGCCGACGTGCTCGACCGCATCGCCGCCCTGGTCGTCGAGCACCGCACCACGCTGGTGTTCGTCAACACCCGCCGGCTGGCCGAGCGCCTGGCCCACCAGCTGGGCGAGCGCCTGGGCGACGACGTCGTGGCCGCCCACCACGGCAGCCTGTCCAAGGAGCGCCGCCACCGGGTCGAGACCCGGCTGCGGGCCGGCGACCTCAAGGCGCTGGTGGCCACCGCCTCGCTCGAGCTCGGCATCGACATCGGCCCCGTCGAGCTGGTGTGCCAGATCGGCTCGCCCCGCAGCATCGCCACCTTCCTCCAGCGGGTCGGGCCGCTCCAACCACAGCCGGGCGGGCACGCCCAAGGGCCGCCTGTTCCCCCTCACCCGCGACGAGCTGGTCGAGTGCAGCGCCCTCCTGCCGGCGGTGCGGGCCGGCCGCCTCGACGCCATCGCACCTGGCCCGCCTGCCGCTCGACATCGTCGCCCAGCAGATGGTGGCCGAGGTGGCGGCGCCAGGAGTGGCGCACCGACGACCTGTTCGACCTCGTGCGCCGGGCGGCGCCCTACACCGAGCTCGACCCGGGAGCAGTTCGACGAGGTCATCGCGCTGGTGTCGCGAGGGCATCGAGACGGGCCGGGGCCGCCGGGGCGCCTACCTCCACCACGACGACGATCAACGGCGAGCTGCGGGCCCGCAAGGGCGCCCGCCTGGCCGCCGTCACCTCCGGCGGCGCCATCCCCGAGACGGGCGACTACCGGGTGGTGGCCGAGCCGGACGACACCTTCATCGGCACGGTCAACGAGGACTGGGCCGTCGAGTCGATGGCCGGCGACATCTTCCTGCTCGGCACCCACTCGTGGCAGATCCGGCGGATCGAGGCCGGCGTGGTGCGGGTGCGCGACGCCGGCGACACGCCCGCCCACCATCCCGTTCTGGCTGGGCGAGGCCCCGGCCCGCACCGCCGAGCTCTCCACCGAGGTGTCCGAGCTGCGCCGGCGAGGTCGACGAGCGCCTGGCCGCGGGCGACCCCGACGGCGCCCGCCGGTGGCTGGTCGACGCCGCCGGGATCGACCCGACGGCGGCCACCATGATCGTCGACTACCTGGCCGTGGGGCGCGCCGCCCTCGGGCGCCATGCCCACGCAGGACGTGCCTCGTGCTCGAGCGCTTCTTCGACGACACCGGCGGCATGCAGCTGGTGCGTCCACTCCCCCTACGGCGGGCGCATCAACCGGGCCCTCGGGCTGGCCCTGCGCAAGAAGTTCTGCCGCACCTTCAACTTCGAGCTCCAGGCCGCGGCCACCGACGACGCCATCGTCCTGTCGCTCGGGCCCCACCACAGCTTCCCGCTCGACGAGGTGCCCCGCTACGTGTCGAGCCGGACCGTGCGGGACACGCTCGAGCACGCCATCCTCGACTCGCCGCATGTTCCAGGCCCGCTGGCGCTGGAACCTCAACCGCTCGCTGATGGTGCTGCGCTTCCGGGGCGGCCGCCGCAACCCGCCGCCCATCCAGCGCATGGAGTCCGACGACCTCCTCGCCGCGGTGTTCCCCGCAGGCCGCCGCCTGCCAGGACAACCGCACGGGGCCGCCGGAGATCCCCGACCACGTGCTGGTGCGCCAGACCATCGACGACACGCTGCACGAGGCCCTCGACGTCGACGGGCTGCGCGGCCCTCCTCGAGCGCATCGAGTCCGGCGAGGTGGAGGTGCACTGCTGCGACACCACCGAGGCCTCGGTCCTGGCCCACGAGATCGTCACCGCCCGGCCCTACGCCTTCCTCGACGACGAGGAGTTCCAGAACCGGCGCACCAACGCCGTGCAGCTGCGGCGGGGCCTGCCCGTCGACCTCAGCGTCCATCGGCGGCCTCGACCCGGAGGCCATCGACCGGGTGCACGCCGAGATCGTGCCCGAGCCCGACCACCGCCGACGACCTCCACGACCTGCTGCCTCGCCTCGTCGTGCTCCGGCCCCGGGACGACTGGCGGCCGCTGTGGTCCGAGCTGGCGCCGCCGGGGCCGGGTGCGGACCGTCTCGCGCGACGGACGTCGAGCTGTGGTGCACGACCGAGGCGGCACGACCAGGCGCGCCGGGCCCTCGCCGGCGACGACGACGCCGTCGCGTCCAGCCGCTGCGCGGCCACCTCGAGCTCCGCGGGCATCACCACCGCCGACGAGCTGGCCGAGGCCACCACCCTGCGCCGCGCGGCGGGTGGCCGCCGGGCTGGCCGTCCTCCAGGCGCGAGGGCTTCGCCCTCCAGGGCCGCTACCGGCCGGGGGCGACCGACACCGAGTGGGTCGCCCGGCGGCTGCTGGCCCGCATGCACTCGCTACTCCCGACGCTCCCGGCGCGAGTCCGTCGAGCCGGTCACCGCGCAGGACTTCATGCGCTTCCTGCTGCGCTGGCAGCACGTGGCCCCGGGCACCCAGCTGGCGGGCGAGGCCGGGCTGGTCGCCGTCCTCGAGCAGCTCCAGGGCTACGAGGCTGCGGCCGTGGTCGTGGGAGCCGGAGCTGCTGGCCGCGCCGCCTGCGCCACTACGACCCGGCCTGGCTCGACCGCCTGTGCCACGACGGCGACGTCGCCTGGCTCCGCCTCATGGCGCCCGCCGCGGGACGAGGTCGACGGGCCGCCGCAGGGACCGTCCAAGGCCACCCCCATCTCCGTCGTGCTGCGGGCCGACCTGGCGTGGCTGCTGGCCGCCGCCCGGTGCGGCGACCCGTACCGCCGAGCCCACCGTGGGGGCGACGGCCGAGGTGCTCGAGGTGCTGCGGACCCGGGGCGCGTGCTTCGCCAGCGACGCTGGCCGGCGCCACCCGACGCCTGCCCGACGACGTCGAGCGGGCCTGTGGGACGGCGTGGCCCGGGGCCTCGTCATGTCCGACGGGTTCGGCGCCATCCGGGCCCGGGTCGGCCGACCGCGCCCGCTCCGTCCCGGCGGCGCACCGGTTCTCCCGCCTGGCCCGGGTCGAGCCGGGCCACGGGCGGCTCGGCCGGTCGGTGGTCGCTGGTGGCGCACCGCCGGTGACGACGTCGACCGCGACGAGCTGGCCGAGGCGGTGGCCGAGCAGCTGCTCAACCGCTGGGGGGTGGTGTTCCGCGACCTGGCCGTGCCGGGACTCGCTCGGGCTGCCGTGGCGCGAGCTCCAGTGGGCGCTGCGCCGGCTCGAGGACCGCGGCCTGGTCCGCGGCGGGCGCTTCGTCGCCGGCTTCAGCGGTGAGCAGTACGCCCTGCCCGCGGCCGTGGAGCAGCTGGCCGCACGTGCGCAAGGCCCCCCGCACCGGCGAGCGGGTCACCGTCGACGCCACCGACCCGCTCAACCTCGTCGGCCTCGTCGTGCCCGGCGACACCGTCCCCGCCGTCCGCACCAACCGCGTCACCTACGTCGACGGCATCCCCGAGCCGGCCTGACGTGACGGCCTGAGGCTCGCCGCGGGGCTCGTTGTCGACGTGTGCACGTCCAGCGTGCACAAGTCGACAAAGACCGCAGCTCGTCGTCGGGGTCAGGGACCCCAGTCGGCGGTCGCGTACGGCGCCGTGCAGGGGGGGCCGGCGGCGTAGCGGACGGTGGGCCGGGCGTCGCCGGCGCGCACCGTGACCACGCCGGACCACCGGGTCCCGTACGCCTCGCCGTGGACGCACGCGGCGCCGGCGACGCGGACGCGCTCCTCGACGCCGTCGGGGATCTCGTGGTCGGCGAGGGTGGCGGTCAGGCGGGGCACCAGCTCGTCCTCGGACAGCGCGTCGAGGCGCCCGAGGAGCGAGCACACCCGGGCCACCTTCGGCGTCTCGGCGCCGGGGGGGCGGTTCTCGAAGACGTGGAGGCCCGGCGGGTGCTCGGTGACCACGGGGGCCTCGCCGCCGGTCAGGTCGATGGTGAACAGCGCGTCCCGGTCGGCCACCGCCAGCCACGCCGGGTTGTAGTCGTCGGGCCGGGTGCCAGCCATCAGCGCGTCGACACCGGCTCGCGCCGTGGCGTGCGACGCCAGGGTCAGGGGCAGCTCGCCGCGCGAGCGCTTCGACGCGTCGCGACCCTCGTCGACGAGCGGTCGGTTGGTGATGCCGGCGACCACCCCGTGCTCGTTGACCGCCAGCCAGGTCCCGCCGGCCAGCAGGTCCCGGCCCCCGAGCACCCGAGGCCCGCCGGCCCGCAGCACCTCCATGGGCACGGCCGGGCGTTCGAGCTGCTCGTCGCGGTTGGCCCCCACGGCCAGGGGCAGGTCGTCCCGGAGTCGGCTGGCGAACACCAGGAGGCACATGGCTCCATTGTGGCGGCCGCACGACCGCCGTCCGTCCGCCACCATGGTGGTGGACGACCAGGAGGCGGGGCATGACCACGAATGACGACGGCACGGGCGGCGGGATGACGGTGGTCGTCGGGGTCGACGGCTCCGAGGGCTCGCGCCGCGCCCTGCGGTGGGCCGCGGCCGAGGCCACCGTCCGGGGCGACGCCCTCGAGCTGGTCCACGTCTGGGACCCCCCGCAGTCCTACGCCCCGGTCGACATGGAGGTGTACGCCGCCGACCCGGAGCCGATCCGGGACGCCTCGCAGCAGCTGCTCGACGACCTGGTGGCCGCCGCTCAGGAGCTGGCGCCGGGCGTCGAGGTGCGGGGCTCGCTCGTGCCGGGGCCGCCCGCCCAGGCCCTGCTGGAGTCCGCCCGCACCGCCGACCTGCTCGTGGTCGGGTCCCGGGGGCTGGGCGGCTTCAAGTCGCTCCTCCTCGGCTCGGTGAGCCAGCAGGTCACGCACCACGCCCCCTGCCCCGTCGTCATCGTGCCGGAGAAGGACTGGCGCTGACCGCGTCCCGGAGCGCAGGCCCGCCGGAGGAGGTCCTCCGGCACATCGACGACGGCGCCGACCTGATCGTCCCCCTGGCCAACGGCGAGCCGGTGTCCCTCCTCGACGCGCTCGAGGCGGGCGCGGCCGGGCTGCACGGCGTGCGCGTCCACCAGATGCACGCGCTCTACGACCGGCCCTACCTCCACGGGACCGTGCGGGAGCACCTGCTGCACATCTCGTACTTCCTGTCGCCGGTCACCCGACCTGCGTTCCACGAGCGGGGCTGCGAGCTGGTGCCCAACAACTTCAGCGAGGTGCCGCGGCTCCTGCGGGAGACCACCCGCTGCTCGATGGTGCTCGCCGCGGCGGCGCCCATGGACCGCCACGGGTACTTCTCCCTGGGCACCAGCTGCGACTACGTGGCGCCCTTCATCGGACGGACGCCGTTCTTCCTCGAGGTCAACGCCCGCATGCCGCGGACGTTCGGCCGCAACCAGCTCCACGTCAGCCAGGTGCTGGGGTGGACCGAGGTGGACCGGCCCCTCATCGAGGTGCCGCCGCCGGCGCCGTCGGCCGCGGACGAGAGGATCGCCGCGCTGGTGGCCGAGCGCATCCCCGACGGTGCCACCATCCAGGCCGGCATCGGCTCCATCCCGAGCGCCCTCCTCGTCGGACTCCGCTCCCATCGGGATCTCGGCGTGCACACCGAGCTGCTCTCCGACGGGCTCATCCAGCTCGTCGAGTCGGGCGTGGTCACGGGGACCCGCAAGCGGGTGGCGCCGGGGAAGGTGGTGGCCACCTTCGCCCTCGGGACCCAGCTGCTCTACGACTTCCTCAGCGAGAACCCGGTCGTGGAGTTCCTCCCCGTCGACTACGTCAACGACCCCCGGGTCATCGCCCGGGAGGACTGCTTCGTCTCCATCAACGCCACGACGGAGGTGGACCTCGTGGGGCAGTGCGCGTCGGAGACGGTGGCCGGCCGCTACTGGTCGTCCAGCGGCGGCCAGTCCGATTTCGCCCGCGGGGCCATGTACTCGCCCCACGGCAAGGCGTTCGTGGTGCTGCCGGCCACCGCCGCCGGCGGGCGGGTGTCCCGCATCCGGTCGACCCTGACCCCCGGCTCGATGGTGACGACGCTCAAGAACACGGTGGACCACGTGGTCACCGAGCACGGCGTGGCCGAGATGCGGGGGCGGTCGATCTCGGAGCGGGCCACCGCCCTCATCGCCATCGCCGCCCCCGAGTTCCGTGACGGCCTCACGGCCGAGGCCCGGGAGCTCGGCTACGTCTGAGCCTCGCGGCGCCCCGGCGCCCCGTGGTGACCGAGGCGCCGTCCCGAGATGTCGGTGGTGGGCAGCGCCGTGAACCGCCGGCGGTCGCCCGGACCCCACGACCGCAGGGGCAGGCGCTCGGCCCGGGCCACCTCGGCCGGGTCGTCGAGGTGGCGGCCCCGACCCCGCACGAGGACGCTCCACCCCCACTCGTAGCCGAGGTCGACGTCGTCGACCTCGAAGGCCACGACCTCGGCGGCGAGGGCGGCGTGCAGCTGCGAGCCCACCGCGGTGCCGACGACGACCTCCTCGCCAGCCAGCACGTAGTTCACGGGCAGCACGACCGGCCCTGCCGGCCCCCACACACCCAGGCGCCCCACGGAGGCGGAACCCAGCAGTCGCAGGCACTCCGGCCGGTCGAGCACCTCCAGCCCGTTGCTGTCCACGACCACGGTCCCGCCTCAGACCTCGGGCCCGACCGGCGTGCGGCGGTGGTGCCACAGCCCGAGCAGCGCCGGCATGAGGACGACGCGGCGGACGTTGTCCTCGGCGACGTCGGCGTGCTGCGGGAACACGATCCCGAGGACCAGGGGGACGACGGCCAGGGCCAGTCCGCCGAGGCTCGCCATGAGGTCGAACGTCCGTCTGCGCACGCCATCGACCATGCCGGGTCGGGGGCCCGGGCGCCGGGGTCCCCGGTCACACGAGGTCGGGACCTTGGTCCTCCGACCCATCGGCCAGACTGGCGACGTGCGAGATCGCAACGGCCTGGAGATGCTCGATCGCGACGAGAGCCTGCGCCTGCTGGGCGAGACCCACGTGGGGCGCGTGGGCATCACCACCGAGGCCATGCCCGTCGTCCTCCCCGTGAACTTCGTCCTCGACGGTGCGCGCATCGTCTTCGCGAGCGCCCCTGGCACGAAGCTCTACGTGGCCGCCACCGGGGCCCAGATGGCGTTCGAGGCCGACGACGTCGACCAGGACTCCCGGTGGGCGTGGAGCGTGTGCGTGACCGGCCCGGCGACCGTGGTGCAGGACGCCGCCGAGATCGAACGGCTCCGGGGGCTCCCGCTCGACCGGTGGGCACCCCAGGGCGAGGAGTCCTTCGTCGTCATCGAGGCCGAGGTGGTGACCGGCCGCCGGGTCGAGGGCGGTCGCCGGGGTGGCCCGTGACGGTCACGGCGGCGGCGGTCGACCCGTTCGCCCCCGCCCCGCTCGGGCCCGCCACCCTGCCCAACCGCTTCGTCAAGGCCGCCACCTTCGAGGGCATGGCCAAGAAGGGGCTGGTCACCGACCGGCTGATCGACTTCCACACCGCGGTGGCCCGCGGCGGGGTGGGGATGACCACCGTGGCCTACCTGGCCGTGTCGCCCGACGGGCAGGGTGCCCCGGCCGAGATCGTGGTGCGGGACGAGGCGGCGCCCGGCCTGGCCGCGCTGGCCGACGCCGTGCACGCCGAGGGCGCGCTCGTCTCGGCCCAGCTGGGCCACGCCGGACCGGTGGCGGCGGGCACCGGCCACACCGGCCTGGCGCCGTCCCGGGTCTTCAGCCCCGTGGCCATGAAGTTCACCCGGGCCGTCACCGACGACGACATCGAGCGCATCACCGGGGACTTCGCCCGCGCCGCGCGGCTGCTCCGGGACGCCGGCTTCGACGCGGTGGAGGTGCACCTCGGGCACAACTACCTGCTGAGCGCCTTCCTCAGCCCGGCCCTCAACCGGCGGACCGACCGCTGGGGGGGCAGCGTGGCCAACCGGGTCGAGTTCAGCCGGCGGGTGGTGCGGGCGGTCCGGGAGGCGGTGGGGCCGTCGATGGCGGTCCTGGCCAAGCTCAACATGGACGACGGCTACCCGGGGGGTCTCTGGCTCGACGAGAGCCTCGAGGCGGCCCGGTTGCTCGAGTCGGACGGCGTGCTGGATGCCATCGAGCTGACCGGCGGCAGCTCGTTCAAGAACCCCATGTACCTGTTCCGGGGCGAGGTGCCCCTCGAGGAGATGGCCGCCTCCTTCCGCCAACCGGTGCGGACGGGGTTCAAGCTCATGGGCAAGCGGTTCCTTCGGGCCTACCCCTTCGAGGAGGCGTACTTCCTGCCCTACGCCCGGCAGTTCCAGGAGGCGCTGTCGACCCCGATCGTGCTCCTCGGCGGCATCAACCGGCTGGAGACGGTGCAGGCCGCGCTCGACGAGGGCTTCGCCTTCGTGGCCATGGGGCGGGCCCTGCTGCGGGAGCCGGACCTGCTGCGCCGGTGGCGGTCCGGGCGCACGGCCGAGGGGCTCTGCGTCCACTGCAACAAGTGCATGCCGACGATCTACCGCGGGACGCACTGCGTGCTCGTGCCCCCGGAGGCCCGGCCCGGCCATCGCCCGCCTCCCGGCTGACGACGTCCGCCCGGGCTCGCCGAACGCCGGTACAAGACGTCCGGGAGGCGCTGGATGCGCCGGCCCTCGATGCTGTCCGGGACGATGCGCACGGACCCCGGCGTGGACCCCGGGCCCACGGCTCGATGCGCAGCGTGCTCACCGTCTCCAACTCGAGCGGATCCGTCAGCTCGACGGCGCGCCCGGTGACTGCGACGCTCCAGCCGCTGATCGACCGGTCGTCGAGGTCGTCGATCCCGAAACCGACGGCGGGACTCCGGCGCCGTCCAGGCGGAGGCGGCGTCCTGAGACCTCCTCCAGGGTGATCGCGACGTAGTGGTCACCGGGGGCCGCCCACGGCAGCAGGGGCAGCGTGCGGGCGTGGGCCCGCTCCTCCTCGGACTCGAGTGGCGCGGCCACGCCGGTGACCACGACGCTCCACCCGGCGTGGAACATCGGGTCGATGTCGTCGACCTCGAAGGAGACCACGGCGTGGCGACTGGCGGCATCGAGCTTCGTGCCCTCCGCGGTGCGCACGACGATCCGCTCGCCGTCGAGGCAGAAGTTGACGGGCAGGACGAGCGGGAGCGCTCCTGCCGACAGCCCGATGCGCCCGAGCGCGGACGCCGCCAGCAGCTCCAGGCACTCCGCACGATCGAGCACCTCGAGGCCGTTGCGGTCCACCGCCCGTTCGTCCCGCGCCATCCCCGCAGTGTCCCGGACGTCGCCCGATTGGTGCAGGGCCGAAGGTCCCGACCGCGCGGACGGAGGCCCCGGCGAGGGTGGAGGCCTCGTTCTTCACCGTCCTGCTCGGCCAGGTACGGGCGGTCGAGCTCCGGGGCGGGTGCCGGGCTCGGCGGGGACCTTCGACCCTGGCGGGTGGGACCGGCGCGGCGCACGCTGGAGGCAGGAGAGAGCGGAGGTGCGAGGATGCGAGCGCTCGTGGTGTTCGAGTCGATGTTCGGCAACACGGAGGCGGTGGCCCGGGCGGTGGCCGAAGGGCTCGCCGAACGGATGGACGTGGACGTCCGGGGCGTGGACCAGGCGCCCCTGTCGCTCCCGGACGATCCGGTCCTGCTGGTCGTCGGCGGGCCGACGCACGCCCTCGGCTTGAGCCGGCCGGCCACGAGGAAGGACGCCGCCCGGCAGGCGGCGGGGGCCTTCACCGGGACCTGCACAGGGCTGCGGGAGTGGCTGGGCCGCGTCGGGCCGGCGCCGACCGGGACGCTGGGCGCGGCCTTCGACACCCGGGTCCACGCACCGGTGCCGGGCTCGGCCGCCCGCAAGGTGGCGAGGCGGCTGCGTCGCCTCGGGGTCCGCATGACGGCGCCCGCCACCACCTTCTGGGTCGACGGCACGCCGGGCCCCCTCCTCGACGGCGAGGTCGAGCGGGCCCGCCGGTGGGGAGCGGAGCTGGCCGCCGCCGTCGACGCCGGTGCCGTGCTGCATCGATGACGCCGAGGCGGCCCGAGCCGGAGCGCACCACGCTGCCCGACGGCAGCGTGGTGACGCTCGTCCCGATGGGCCCGGCGGACGCCCAGCGGCTCGTCCGCTTCCACTCCGGCCTCTCGCCGGAGACCGTGTACCGGCGCTTCTTCTCGTTCCACCCCGAGCTGAGCCCGACCGAGCTCTACCGGTTCACCCACGTCGACCACCGCGACCGGGAGGCCATCGTCGCCTCGGACGGGAGCGAGATCGTCGGCGTGGCCCGCTTCGACCGGGAGGACGACCCGACGGCGGCCGAGGTGGCCTTCGTGGTGGCCGACCCCTGGCAGGGCCGGGGCCTGGGGTCCGTCCTCTTCCAGCGCCTGGCCGACCGGGCCAGGGCCGCCGGCGTCCAGCGGTTCGTGGCCGACACCCTCCCGGACAACCTGCGGATGCTGGCCGTGTTCCACCACGCCGGCCTGCCGTGCACGTCGAGGAGCTCGGACGGGGTGGTGCACCTCGAGCTGGCGCTCGGACCCCCGGGCTGACCGCCTCGGGACCGCCCCATCGCCGGCGTCACTGGACGACGAGGGCGGTGACCATGCCGAACATCCCGTCCGAGCGCTCGGCGTGGCCGAGGATGTGGCAGTGCCAGGCCCACGTGCCGAGCTCGGTGGCGTGGACCGCCACCGTGTAGCGCTCCCCCGGTGCCACCGTCACGGTGTCCGCCAGGTAGGGCTGCGGCAGGGGCCAGCCGTCCCTGGCCACCACGAGCTGCGGCATCCCGTGGAGGTGCATCGGGTGGATGGCCGATCCCTCGTTCAGGTAGTGCAGCAGCACCCAGTCGCCCTGCCGCGCCACGATGGGAGCGGTGGCCGGGAACGACTTCCCGTTCAGCGAGTAGCCGATGGCACCGCTGTCGTTGAGCACCATCGAGAGCTCCTGGCTGACCGAGGTCACCTCCGGCGGGAGGGCCACCCGCCCGATCAACATGGTCCCGAGCAGCCCGTTCGGCACCTGCTCGGCCGCGTTGTGGTGCGAGTGGTACATGCCCACCGCCGGCTGCTCCTGGGCCACGAAGCGGTACGTGAAGTCGGCACCCGGCTCGATCGGCCGCTGGGTGATGTCCGGCACGCCGTCCTGGTCGTTCGGGGTGAACAGGCCGTGGAAGTGCACACCGGTCGACTCGTCCATCTCGTTGTGCACGTCGACCTGCACCCGGTCACCGGGCTCGACCCGGATGGTGGGACCGGGCACCGTGCCGTTGAAGGCCATGGCCTGCACCGTCTTGCCGGGCTCGACCTCCCAGTCCACGACGCTGGTGGTGAGGTCGAACCGCTTGGTGCCGTCGCCGAGCACCTCGGGCTCGAGCAGCTGGCCGCCGACCCCCTCGGTCTCGGCCGGGAAGGCCTCCGTCCGCTCCCGCATGAGGCGGTCCATCTCCTCGAAGCCCTGCCCCGACATGTCGTGGCCCTCGTGGCTCGCCGCCGGGTCACCGGACGCCAGCTCGGCCGTGGCCCCGCCCGCTTCCCCGATGCGCAGCTCGGCCGTCATCCCCGCCGCCTCGTGCCCGGGGATGCTGCAGATGATCGTGTAGGTGCCGGCGGCCAGGCCGCTCACGTCGAGGCCCGCCTCGTCGCCCGCCGCCAGATCGGGCGTGGCCAGGTCCTCGCCCTTCACGCTGAGGTTGTGCGGCCCGCTGGCGGCGTTCACCACCTGCAGGCTGCCGCCGAGGGGGGCGGTGACGACCTCGGGGGCGATGCTCGAGTCGTCGAGCGTCACGGTCACCGGCGCGCCCCGGCCGCGCCCGTGCGGACGTCGTCGGCCCGGACAACGGCGCGCGCCGCCAGCCCGACCCCGACCACGGCGGTCACGAGGGACAGCGCGGCCAGCACGCTGCAGAGGACGATCCAGCCGTCGCGCCACTCCCGGCGCTCGGCGTCCGTGACGGGGATTTCCATGGCCGCCATCGTGCTGACGGCCGGACCTCGGGATCGCCGGCGGACGACCCCTTCCGTCGGGACCTTGGTCCCTACTTGGTCCCGATGGTGTCGGTCCCCTCGAAGGTCCACGCCCCGCCGGTGGCGGCGCCGGTGATCGTGAACGGGGTGCTCGTCCTGTCCCCCCCGTTGGCCTGGAGGTAGCTGTTGACCGCCGGCCTGTCGAAGGTGGCGGTGGCGACCCCGTTCGCCACGGTGACCGACGTGGCCACGAAGCGGGCGTCGGAGGACACGTCCGCCCCCCCGATGCGGGCGATGCGCACGGAGGACGGGTTGACGGCGGCCACGTCCCGGAACGGGATCGAGATGTGGGCCTGCAACGGGGACCTCGTCGAGGTCTTGACGATGGTGTCCGGGGTCACGTCGACGTTGGCGGCGTAGACGGTGGCGGCGGTGCAGGGCCCCCCGGCGGTCGCCATGTCGTCGGCGTTCCCGATGCCGTCACCGTCGGCGTCGGCGTACCCGTCGTTCGGGTTCGCATCGGAGCCGCCCGCGCACCCGCCGCCCTCGAGGGTGGACGGCACCCCGTCGTTGTCGGCGTCCCCGAGCACGGTGAAGGTCACCGACGCGGTGTCCGTGTTGCCGGCCCCGTCCTGCGCCGTCAGCACCGCCGTGTGCGACCCCGGGCTGAACCCGCCGTTCGGCGGGTTCACGTCGACCACCGGGCCCGTCCCGCGGCCCACCCCGTCGACGGTCCAGCTCAGCGACGATCCGCCGAGCTCCCCGTCCTCGGGGTCCTTGGCCGAACCCCGCAGCGGGATGGCGTCGTAGGCCGTCAGCGTCGTCCCTCCGGTCGGTTGGGCGATGGCGGCCACCGGGCTCCGGTCACCGAGCTCGTCGCCCACCGGCTGCGCCGCGCCGGTGGCGGTGGTGAAGCCGTCGTTCAGGACGGCGCTCACCTGCCCGCCCGTGCAGGCGACCGCCGGATCGAAGGCGTACTCGAAGTCGAGGGCCGAGCCGGTGATCTCCTCCGGCGTGAGCCCGACGGCCACGGGATAGACCTCGCCCTCCCCGCAGTTGACGAAGAGGTCGACCCGGGCATCCTGCGGGTTGTCGTCGGTGCCCGTGGCCCCCACCTGGCCGCCCGGGGGCGGCGTGCTGCCGTCGCCGTCCCGGTCCCGGACGAACACGTCGACGAACCCCTCCGTGTCGTCCTCCACCAGGACCTGGGAGTCGGACGTGAACAGCGCCTGGGTGCCGTCGGAGGACAGGCCGAGGCCGAAGGCGAAGCCGGGCGCCGGGTCGCCGTTGTCGTCGACCATGACGTCCTCGAGGGTGCCGGTGGTGAGGTCCCTGGCGTAGATGCCGCTGTCCGTCGGCGTGATCAGCTGCGCACCGGTGAACATGACCGTCGTGCCATCGGCGCTGAAGGCATCGAGCCCGGCGCCGAACGCAGGGATCTGGGCCCCCGTGCTCGTGAGGCTCACGCGGGTGGTCGTCCCCGCCTGGCGGTCCCGGACGAACACGTCCCCCGTGTTGTTGGTGTCGTCGGCGATGAGGTCCTCGGCGAACGAGGTGAAGGCCACGTAGCGGCCGTCGGCGCTGATCCTGCCGTCCTGGCTGCCCGCTTCACCGGTCTCCCCGTTGGTGGCGACGCTCACCAGGCTGGTGGTGCCGGCGGCGACGTCGCGCACGAACACGTCGGTGGTGAAGTCCCTGTCGGGGTCGGCCGTCAGGTTCTCAGCCAGCGACTGGAAGACGACGAGGTTGCCGTCGGGGCTGATGTCGTCGGAGAAGCTGATGTTCGTCGCCTGCTCCTCTGCGCTGTTCACGCTGATCGGGATCGTCTCCCCCGTGACCATGTCGTGGCGGAAGACGTCGTTGTCGGGCGAGTCGAAGGGCATGAAGTTGGTCGCCCCCGACCAGAAGGTGACGTAGCGGCCGTCGGCACTGAGCACCGGTTGCTCGCTGATCTGGTCACCCTCCACGCCGGTGGAGCTGACGCTGGCCCGCACGGTCGTTCCCGCCTGGAGGTCACGGACGAAGATGTCCCGGGCGGCGTTGGTGTCGCCGGCCACCAGGTTGTTGGCGTCGGAGGCGAAGGCCACGTAGCGGCCGTTGGCGCTGATGGCGTGCTCGGTGCTGGCCCCGTTGGCCTGGGCCTCGCCGTCGCTCACGCTGACGCGCTGCGTCGTCCCCGTGGCGCGGTTGCGCACGAACACGTCGGTGAAGGTGTTGGTGTCGCCGGCCACGAGGTTCGTCGCCGTCGAGTTGAAGGAGACCACCTGGCCGTCGCCGCTGATGTCGCCGCGCGCCTCGCTGTCGGCGTTGGCCTCGCCCTCGCCGTCCGTGAGGCTCACCCGCTCCGTGGTGCCCACCGGTCGGGGCCCGACCGTGGCATCGCCCCCGAGGGGCGGTGCCGTGCGCAGCCGGCTGTAGAGGACGGTGGCGCCCTGCCGCAGCTCGATGCGGGCGGCGTCGGTGTTGAACGGCACGGCGGCGGCGAAGAGCCCGCCCGGCGAGTCGGCGTCGGCGTCATCGGAGCCGTGGTGCTCCGAGGTCGAGCGCACCAGGTCGATGGGATCGCTCCGCAGGGAGACGTTGCCGTCGTCGAACTGCACGAGCGTGAGGTCACCGACGGCGGCGGGCTCGGAGCGCGGCACCCCGGCCGAGAAGTAGGAGTTGACGACGGACGTCCCGCCGGGCGTCCCGTCGGTGGTGCCGGAGATCACGAAGGTGGGCTCGGCGCCGACGCCCACGGACGACCCGACGGTGCCGGAGGTGGTGCACCCGCCGCCGGGCGCGCCGCCGAGGGCACAGAGGAGGAACGACCAGTCGTCCCGCTCGAGCAGCACGGAGTCCTGGTGCCAGGTGCCCGAGACCCGCATGGCGCTCCGGTCGTCGCTCAGGAACGAGCGCCGGGACACGTTGAAGCCCCGGTTCACCGCCGTCACGTCGGCCTGCTGGTTGGGTGAGTGGTACGGGTCAGAGAACAGCGACCGGGTGCGGGGCACCAGGCCGAGGGTGTGACCGAGCTCCATCGCCATCAGGGCGCCGGTGCGGGAGGGGGCCGTCGCCGTCGGGGGGATGGCCCGCACCCAGCCGACGGTCGACCCCACGGCGCCGAACCCCTCGGCGCAGCTGCCGGCGTCGGAGATCCCGGCGTCGACCAGGCCGAGGACTCGGTCGGCGGGCCGGGTCGGGTTCCTGGTGTTCCAGCTGAGGAGGGTCTGGGCCAGCGGTGCCTTCAGCTTGTCGAAGTTGGCGCCGGTGCCGCAGAACCGGCCGTTGACCAACACCCCGCGGAGGTCGAGCAGGCCGGGGTTGATGGTGTACCGCAGGCCGGCGGTGGTGCCGGAGAGGTCGCTCGTGCCGGCGGGCACGGGGAAGAGGCGCGAAACGGCGCTCATGCCCGTTTGTGCCGCCGCCCGCGCCCCTTCGGAGAACTGCGTCGAGAAGGTCTTGGTGGGGTCGCCCATGGGCACGAGCAGCACCCGCAGCGCGTTGGTGCGCTTCTCGACCGTGGCCCGGATCGGCGTGGTGGTGCCCGGCCGGGTGGCGATGGTGACCACACCCGGCACGGCCGGCGCCGTCGACGACGCCTTGGAGGTGAAGTTGATCGTGGCCACGAAGCTGGCGTCGTAGCTGGCCGTGGTGCTGGTCGGGGCCAGCACCGGCCCGGGCACCACGAAGGTCGGGTCCCCGGTCGATTCGAGGGCGGGGCCGGCGGCGAAGGGCACCAGGGGCGGCGGCGCGGTGGCGGTGGGCGCCGGGGTCGAGTTGCTGATCGTGGCGCTGGTGGCGCCGGCGGTCACCTGGAGGGTGCCCCCGGTGCGGGCGATGGACGCACCGGAGGGCGCGCAGGCGGGGAGCGAGAGGAACAGCTTGACCAACGTCTCCTTGCCCCGGGCCAGCCGGGGATAGGACCCGAGGCCCTGGTTGATCGAGACGTCGCGCAGCGTGGGCACCAGCGGGCACGCCACCTGGGCCTCGGCCACCGTCGCCGTGGTGCCGTAGCCACCCAGCAACGCCACGACCGCCACCACGGCGGCGGCCACCCGACGCCGGGTCGTGCGCTGGGCGCCGCTCGTCGGCCCTGCCCGCATGAACATCCTCCCGTCGACCGAAAAGCCCCGAATCGGGCGCTTGCCCAAGCATGGCACCTCCCTGGGACCGGGAGGTAGGTAGCGCGCTACCTGGAAAGGCGATCGAGGAGGGTGCGGGTGACCTGCTCGACCTGCGGGTCCCGTCCGGCCAGGCCGTGGGCCCAGTCGGTGGAGCCCGAGGTCACGACCGTCCCGCCCGCCGGCGAGGTCCACGTGCCGAGCACAGCGTGGCCGTGGGCGATCCGCTCGACCGCCTCGGGGCTGCGCTCGTCGAAGAGGCGGGAGGCGATGAACTCGATCTCGGAGGGCTCGTCCGGCTTGGGGGGCCGCTGGGCCGTCTCGCGCGTGAAGTGCGCCGCCGGCGCGGTGCCGAGGATCTCGAAGCCCGGCGGCGTCCCGTCCTCGCCCGTGGGGTGGGGCAGGCCGTCGCGGTAGGTGAAGTCACAGCCGTCGCACTCGTAGCCGACGATCGTCGGTCCCCCACCGAGCACGTCGCCGTAGGTCAGGCCCGTGCCCTCGAAGAGCCAGTGGTCGGGGCGGTGGACGGTGTAGCCACCGGCCCCGTTGGTGACCACCTTGCCGATGCGGTGGTAGCCGCCGCGGGAGAAGCTGACGCCGGTCATGGCGTTCTCCGGGCGCCCCAGCAGGTGGTCGGACCACATGGTGGTGAGCCCGTGCTGCCGGGGGGTGCCGTAGACGGGATCGTCGTGGAAGCGGCCCTTGTACCCGACCATCGAGGTGGCGGGGCCCTGCGGCGACGGGTCCTCGAGGCGCACCTGCCAGAACGACGTGTTGCCCGAGAGGAAGGCGACGTTCCCGCCCCCGCCGATGTAGGCCTCGACCGCATCCCGCATCGGTCCCGACCAGTACTCGTCGTGGCCGACGGACAGCAGCAGGTGCCGCCCCGACAGGAGCTCGGGGTGGTCCTCGAGGTCGGCGTTGGTGGCGACGTCGAGGGCGTAGCCCTCCCGCTCGGCCCACTGCACGAACGGCAGCTCCCAGTCGGGCCACCCCGCCGACCCCGCCCAGCCCGAGAGGTGGTTGAGCCGCAGGTAGCCGACGTGGGCCGCCATCTGGGGGTCCGGTGGCGACGTGGTGGTGACGCGGCGCCCGGCGCCCGGCGGCTTGTGGAGGTACCCGCGCGCCATCGGCCGTTGCAGCGAGACCGTGGTGGCCCCGTTGTAGAGGTTCCGACCGCCGAAGTCGTTGTAGGCGTGCCACGTGTTGGTGGACAGCACCAGGAGGCAGGGGGACGACGGTGCCCCCGGGGCCGGGCGGACGACGAAGAAGGCGTGGTCCCTGCGGGTCCTGCCGTGGACCTCGACGTCGAGGGTGACCTCGTAGTAGCCGGAGGCCCAGGTCGGATCGACGTCGATGGTCAGCGCCGCCGGCCAGCCGCACCCCCGGCTCGAGGCGTCGGCGGGCGTGGCGTGCTCCTCGGCCTCGACCCGCGGCTCGGTGACCACGACGCTCCGCTCCCGCCCGATGCGGGCCACCTCCACGGCCACCGGTCGGCCGCCGGACGACGAGAGGTGCAGGGCCACCCGCTCCCCGGGCGCCACCGACTGCGGCCAGCACCACCCGGTCGCCGACTCCCACGCCACCGCCGGACGCTAAACCCCCACCAACCACACCAGCACCAGTTCGGAGGATCGTGTACCGCAGCGGTAGCGGATCCTCCGAGATCGAGGTGGAGCCAGGTGCCCCCCGCTCGGCGCGCCGGCTGCTTGACTGGCCGCGGTGCAGCGACGGGACTTCCTGCGCCTGAGCGCGGCCTCGGCCGGGGCCCTCGCCTTCGGCCCCGACTTCTGGCGCCGGGCCTACGCCGCCCCGGCCCAGCCCGGGGACGGCCCCTACGGCTCCCTCGCCGGCCGGGCGGCGGACGCCAACGGCATCGTCCTCCCCGAGGGGTTCGAGTCCCGGCTCCTGGCCCAGGCCGGCCAGGTCGTGCCCGGCTCGCAGTACGAGTGGCACGCCTTCCCCGACGGCGGGGCCACCTTCGCCCACGACGACGGCGGCTGGACCTACGTGTCGAACAGCGAGGTGCCCGGCGGCGTCGGCGGGGTCGGCGCCCTGCGCTTCGACGCCGACGGCCAGGTGGTCGGGGCCACCCGGATCCTCGCTGACACCTCGACCAACTGCGCCGGGGGCGGCACGCCGTGGGGCACGTGGCTGTCGTGCGAGGAGGTCCCGGACGGCCAGGTGTGGGAGTGCGACCCCATCGGCGAGCGAGCAGCCGAGGTCCGGCCCGCGCTGGGGACGTTCAAGCACGAGGCGGTGGCCGTCGACCCCGACGGCGAGCGCCTCTACCTCACCGAGGACGAGCCCGACGGCCGCCTCTACCGCTTCACCCCGGCCGCCTACCCCGAGCTGACCGAAGGCGTCCTCGAGGTGGCGGCCGTGGCGGACGACGACACCGTCACCTGGCTCGAGGTGCCGTCCCCCACCGACACGACCACGCCCACCCGCGCCCAGGTGCCGGAGAGCACCGCCTTCAACGGCGGCGAGGGCATCTGGTTCGACTCGGGCGTCGTCTACTTCACGACGAAGGGCGACAACGTCGTGCGCGGCTACCACGTCGAGGACAGCCGCATGGAGGTCGTCTACGACGCGGGGATCCTCGACGACCCGCCGCTCACCGGCGTCGACAACGTCACGGTGGCGCCGAGCGGGGACCTCTTCGTGTGCGAGGACGGCAGCGACATGGAGCTGGTCGTCATCACCCCCGACCGGGTGGTGGCCCCCTTCCTCCAGGTGCTCGGCCAGGACGACTCCGAGCTGGCCGGCTGCGTCTTCGACCCCTCGGGCACCCGCCTCTACTTCAGCTCGCAGCGGGGCCTGGGCGGTGGCGGCGCCACCTACGAGGTCACCGGTCCGTTCCGCGACGCCGAGGCCCCCGCCCGCCCCACCACGACCCTCGGCGCCGTGGCCGCCGGGGAGGACGGCGACGACGACGGAGGGTCCGACCTGGTCGTGCCCCTGGCGGTCGGCGGGGTCGCCATCGGCGCGGCGGCGGCGGGAGCGCTGGCCTGGCGGTCCCGGCGCTCGTCGTCGACCCCTGCCCCGTAGCGCCGCCGACGTGGACCGCGCCGAGGCGGCCGACCTGGCCCGCGCCCTGCTGGTGCAGTGGGGGCTGGAGGGGTGGCGGTTCGAGTTCGACGCCGCCGTCCGGCGGTTCGGTCACTGCCGCTTCGAGGCCCGCACCATCAGCCTGTCCCGCCACTTGGTGGCCCTCAACGAGGTCGAGGTGGTGCGGGACACGATCCTCCACGAGATCGCCCACGCCCTGGCCGGGCCGAGGCACGGCCACGACGCCGTCTGGCGCCGGACGGCCCTGGACGTGGGCGCCCGGCCCGACCGGACGTTCGGCGACGAGGTGGCCAGCCCGCCGGCGCCGTGGGTGGGGACGTGCCCGGGGTGCGGGTCGCGCCTCGAGCGCCACCGCCTGCTGCGACGCACGCGGCAGCTGGCCTGCGCGGCATGTGGTCGGGGACGGTGGCAGCGGGAGTTCGTCTACCGCTGGGAGCGCGCGAAGCGGCCGCCGCCGGTCGCGCCAGCGTGACGAGCCAGAGGGCGGGGACGGCGAGCACGACCCGCTCCACCACCCCGTAGAGCGCCGAGCCCCACAGGAACGGGAAGGCGGCGCCGGCGCCCACCGTGAGGACGCACGCGGCGGCCGACACCACCCGGTCCCCGGTGCGCACGCCCCGCACGGCGACCAGGGCCATGGCGCCGACGAGGGCGGCGACCGCCACCACCGCGGCGCCGACGTGGAGCTGGCTCACCATCGACGCCGGCACATCGGGAGGGTCCTTCGGCGCCACCCCGGCCACGACGGTGGCCGCCCCCGACACCCCGACGAACCAGGCCAGGACCCGCCTCGAGGTCCCGAGTCGGGTCGCCACGGCTCGGGCCGCGCCGACGACGAGCAGGCCGCTGGCGACGAGGGCAGCCCGCACCAGCCACGCCCACGGCTGCCCGTCCGACGCCAGCCGGCTCACCGTGTCGGCGCCGGCGTCGTAGCCCGGCGTCCACGCCCCGGCCAGCAGCACGGCGACGGTGGGGACCGCCGCCGCGACCAGGGGGACCGCAGGCGACCGGGTCACGACGGGGAGCCCGTCTCGCGCAGGTCCCGCCGGCGCCGGCGCTCGAGCAGGAGGCCCCCGGCCATCCCGGCCCCCGAGTTCACGACCAGGTCCCAGCCGGTGTTCGTGTAGCCACCGACGTGCCCGCCGCCGTGGGCCTGCGTGGCCAGGAACTCGACGGTCTCGTTCACCGCCCCGAGGCCGAGCCCGGCCAGGAGGGCCAGGACGACCAGCTGCCCCCCGGCGGCCGCAGCACGGGAGCCGCGCACGAACAGCTCCCACAGGAGCGAGGTGCCGACGACGATGCCCAGGGCGTGGGCGAGGTGGTCGTACCGGAGCACCTCCGTCCCCGGCGAGGCGTTGTAGAGCACGCCGTCGCCGACCCGGACCAGCCCCCCGGCGAGGTGCACGACGACCGCCACCGCGGCGGCGACCACCAGCGGGGCCGGCAGGGGCCGTCGCCGCAGGAGGGCGACGCCCGTGACCAGGACCGAGACCGTGCCGACGTACTCGGCGGTGCCGGGCACGTCCCGGAGGAGGCCCGAGAGCCCGAAGCCGGCCACGGCGATGGCGATGGCGGCCAGGCCCGTCAGCTCCGCGGGCGTCAGCGCCGGGCGGGGCCCGGTCGTCGGCCGGTCGTCGAGAGGCAGGGCAGGTGCGGTGGTCATGGGTCGAGTAGGCCCATGCTCGGGCCGCCCCCGCAACGGCCCCAGGGCGGATTGAGGGGAGGCCCCTACGCCTGCCGGATCCCCCGTCAGCGCCGCTCGAGGAGGCGCACCGTGGCCGGCGACGCCGGGGCCTGCAGGACAGCGGTGACCAGTTCAACGAGTACGACTGAGCAGGGTCAGTCCGGGCGGGGCGCCGCCGGCGTGAACGTCACGGGCATCGACTCGTAGCCGCTCACGAAGTTGGCGGGGCGGTGCGCGGGCTCGCCGTCGTCCACGAGGGCCAGGTCGGGCAGTCGCGCCAGCAGCTGCTCGAAGACGACGCGCAGCTCGAGGCGGGCGAGGCTCGCCCCCAGGCAGAAGTGGGTGCCGAAGCCGAAGGCCACGTGCTCGTTGGGCGACCGCCGGATGTCGAAGGTCGACGCGTCGGGGAACACCGCCTCGTCACGGTTGGCCGAGGGGTACAGCAGGAGCAGCTTCTCGCCCTCGGCGATGCGCTGACCGCCGAGCTCGACGTCCGCCGTCGCCGTCCGCGCCATGTTCTTGATCGGGCTCACCCACCGCAGCATCTCCTCGACGGCGACGGGGAGGAGGGTGGGGTCCCGGCGCAGCGCCTCCCACCGCGACCGCTCGGTCAGCAGCTGGTACGCGCCCCCGGTGATGACGTGCCTGGTGGTCTCGTCGCCGCCGATGAGGATCAGCAGCGACTCCATCACGATCTCGTCGTCGTCGAGCCGGTCGCCGTCGACCTCGGCCCCGACGAGCACGCTCATGAGATCGTCGCCCGGGGCCTCCCGCCGCGCGGCGATGACCCTGGCGGCGTACTCGCCGTAGCCGATGGAGGCGTGCATCTGGCGCTCGAGCAGGACGGGGTCGTCGGTGCCGAGGCCCCGCAGGAGGTCGTCGCTCCAGCGCAGCAGCTGGTCCCGGTCGGGCGGGGCCACCCCGAGGGCGTCGCCGATGACGATCAGCGGCAGCCACGCGGCGATGTCCCAGACGAAGTCGCACCTCCCCCGCTCGGCGACGGCATCGATGAGGAGGTCCGTGGTGCGCCGGATCGAGTCCTCGTGGTCCCGGACCCGCCGGGGGGTGAAGCCGGTGCTCACCAACTTGCGCCGCTGCCGGTGGGCGGGATCGTCCATGTCGATCATCATCGGGATGGGACCGGAGTCCGGTCGGATGCCGCCGGCGTTGGAGAACCGCTCCGGCGCCGTGGACACCCGACGGACCAGGTCGTAGGTGGCCACACCCCAGACGCCCGTCCGCGGATCCCGCCACACCGGTGCGTTCCGGCGCAGCCAGGCGAGCCCCTCGTGGGGGTTGCGCCCCCAGAAGGCGCCCGAGACGAGGTCGATGTCGGGGGCCTCGGCGGTCATGCGGCGGCGACCGTACAGGAGCGCACGGTCCGTCAGGCCCGGCCGGCGAGCGTGGGCTCGGGCGGGAGGTGGCCCTCCTCGACGAGCCAGGCCACGGCGTCGCGGAAGGTCTCGACGGTGGGCCGCCAGCTCCCACCCAGGTCGGCCAGCGTGGCGGCGTCGTCGGTGGGCACGCCGGCGGTCATGATCACCGCCGCCTCCTCCGACAGGGGCAGGTCCACCTCCTGGTGGGCCCGCCGCTCGTCCAGCTCGCGACCCATGGCCACCATCTCGGCGGCGGTCATCGGCGCCGACGCCACCTCCCGGCCCACGGCCTCCGAGAGGGTCGCCACCCACTGCTCCCAGGTGAGGAACCGGCCCCCGGCCAGGTAGCGGCGGGGGCCGCGCCCGGGCTCCACCGCGGCCGCCAGCAGCTCGGCCAGGTCACGGACGTCGACCACGCCCATGCCGCCCTCCGGAACGGCCATGAAGCTGCGCAGGGCGGCCAGGAGGGCGGCGAAGCTCCCGCCCAGGACGGACGAGGCCGGTCCGTAGACGCCACCGATCACGAAGGTGGTCACGGGCACGCCCTCGGCCTGCCAGGCCCGCACGAGCTCCTCGGCCTCCCGCTTGGCCCGCCCGTAGGCCGACAGCGGCTCGGCCAGGGGCGTGTCCAGGGTGATCGACGGCTCGTCGGTCGGCAGGTGGACGGCGACGGTGGACGTGTAGACGATGGGGTCGAGCCCGAGCGCGGCGGCCTGGCCCACGACCTCGCGCACGCCGTCGACGTTGCCGGTGCCGCCCGGTCCCCGACCACCCGCCACGCCGATCTCGGCGGCGGCGTGGAGGACCGCGCCGCACCCGTCGAGGGCCCGGGCCACCGCCGCCGGGTCCGTCATGTCACCCGGCGCCACCTCCACCTCGGGGGCCCCGAGGGGCGCCAGCACGGGGGCCACCCGCTCCGGGCTCCGGGCCAGGACCCGGACGTCGTGCCCGCGGCGCCGGAGCGACGCGACCGCGTGCGAGCCGACGAAGCCGGTGCCCCCGGTGACGAGGACGCGCACCCCTAGGACTCGAAGGTCAGGTCGTCCATCGTCCAGTAGCCGCGCATCGACGCCAGCTTCCCGTCCTCGTCGACGCGGTAGGTGAAGATGCCCCGGACCGTGCTGGCGCCCCCGCCGGGGAACGCGCTGCGCAGCGACAGCACGTGCGCCACCTCGCGGTCGGAGCTGGCCAGGTACGTCTGCTCGCAGGTGATGGACAGCTCGTTCGGGGCGATGTTGCGGTCGTAGAAGGCGGCCACCTCGTCCTTGCCCCGGGCCCCCGTCGCGTCCGGGTTGGTCGGCCCGCCCCCGATGGGGTCCTCGATGTGGACGTCGTCGGCCATCAGGTCGAGCCAGCCCTGCTTGTCGTGGGCCTGCACGCAACGCCACGAGGCCTGCGACGCCACCAGGGCCGGATGTCGGTCGTCCACGGTCTCCCCTCCCGTCGGCACGGGCCAGAACCATGGCCCAGCGACGGCCTCGCCGCCAACGCGGAGCCTTGATCACGGTTCTGCGGCGACCCCACCCTCGCACCGTCCCCCTGGTGGCGGGCCCGCGTCAGTACGGTGCGGGTCGCTCGATGGCATCGACGCTGGCGGCGGCACGCAGGACCGATCCCGACGGGTCGACCGCCGACGTCGTCGTCCTCCCCACGGCCACGGCGGCGTCGTCGACGGCGGCCTTCGTCCGGTGGACGGCACTGCCCGCCCTGCTGGTGCTCGCCGCCGTGATGGGGCTGGCGCTGCTCCGCACCGACGGCCACTGGGTCTTCGTCGTCGACGACGGCGCCATCCACCTGAGCATCGCCGACACGCTCGCCCGCCACGGCACCTGGGGCGTCACCGCCGGCGCGTACGAGTCGGCATCGTCGAGCCCCGCCTGGACGGCCCTCCTGGCGGGCGCCGCCGCGGTGTCGAGCGCCGGACGGGAGCTGGTCCCGGTGGCGCTCAACGCGCTCGCAGGGCTCTGGATCCTCGTCGTCCTCGGCCGGGCGCAGTCCGCCATCCGCCCGTCCCTCCGCCGCCCGCTCGACGCCGTCGCCGCCGTGGTCCTGGGCGTGGTGGTCCTCTTCCTGCCCGCGCTGGCGGTCACCGGGATGGAACACCTCCTCCACATCGCCGTGCTGCTCACGGCCCTGCACCTCGTGACCCGTGCTCCACCGGAGGCGCTGCCCACCCGGACGGTGGCGACGGTGCTGGTGCTCCTGGCGGTGGCCGGCCTCATCCGCTTCGAGTCCGCGTTCTTCGCACTCTCCCTGGCGGTGGCCCTCGTCGTCGAGGCGAGCCGCCCGCGCCGGCCGGCGGTCCGCCTGGCCCTCGGCTGCCTCGTGGCCACCGGCATCCCCATCGCCGGGTTCGCCCTCGTCAACCGCGCCGCGGGCCAGGACTGGCTGCCCAACTCCGTCGTCGCCAAGTCCGACCTCGGCGGCTCGGCCCGCAGCGCGCTCCTGCCCAGCATCCAGGACACGGCGGAGGCCATGGCCCGGGACCCGATGGTCCTGGCCCTCGCGTTGGTGGCCGTCGCCTACCTCGTCGGGACCCGGTTCGGCGGGCCCCGGGGCGCCGTCGTGCCGGTCATGACCTTCCTCGGTACGGCCCTGCTGCACAGCGCCTTCGGCGACTACGGCTGGTACGAGCGGTACCAGCAGTACGTCGTGGCGCTGGGGGTCTACGCCGGGCTCGTCGTGCTGTCGGAGGTGGCGGACCCGCGCCGCCGGCGCGCCCTCCTCGTCGCCGCCCTGGCCATGGTCCCCCTCCTGGCGCCGCTCAAGTGGGCGGCGCTCTACGAGGTCCCCCACTCGAGCGAGAACACCTATCGCCAGCGCTACCAGCTCGGTCGGTTCCTCGAGCGCTACTACGACGGTCGCCCGGTGGCCACCGGCGAGCTCGGCTACGCCACCCTCCTCCACGACGGTCCGGTGGTGGACCTCCTGGGGCTCGGCTCGCACGACGTGCTCGAGGCCATCGAGGACCACCGCACCGACGCCGGCTACTGGCGCACGCTCATGGACCGGCGGGGCGTCGAGGTGGTGGCCATGTACCCGTCGACCCTGCGCTACCTCGACAACCCGCCGGAGTGGACGCTGGTGGGCGAGTGGACCCTCGGGATGGAGCGGACGTCCGCCCTCGAGGACCGCTTCCAGTTCTGGGCACCCCGCCCGGAGCTCGTCGGGCCGGTCCGGGACCACCTGCTCGACTTCGCACCGGGCCTCCCGCACGGCGTGGAGACGATCTGCCACGTCTGCCCGGGGGCGGCCGTCGCCTCCGCCTAGAGCTGCTCGGCGGCGAAGGTGTCGCAGGCGTCGAGGCTGGCCTCCCGGTAGCCGACCATGAACCACCGCTGGCGCTGCTCGGCGGAGCCGTGGGTCCACGACTCGGGGTCGACCCGTCCCTGGACCGACTCCTGGATGCGGTCGTCCCCCACGGCGGCAGCGGCGTCGAGCCCGTCCCGGATGTCGGCCTCGGTCAGGTCCTCGATCACGTCCGTCCGCTCGGCGTCCTCGGCCCACATGCCGGCCAGGCAGTCGGCCATCAGCTCGACCCGCACGGCCGACGACTCGGGCCCCGTGCTCCCGTCGCGGGACCGCTCGAGCACGCCCCTGAGGTTCTCGACGTGGTGCCCGTACTCGTGGGCGATCACGTAGGCCTCGGCGAAGGGCCCCCCGGTGGCGCCGAAGCGGCTGCGGAGGTCGTCGTAGAAGTCGAGGTCGATGTACACGGTGGCGTCCAGCGGGCAGTAGAAGGGGCCCACGGCCGACGACGCCTGGCCGCACCCGGTCTGGACGCCGCCGGAGAAGAACACGGTGTCGGCCTCGCGGTACCCGTCGAGCCGGCCTGTCCACGACTCCTGCACGCTGTTGACCACGGCGAGGATGCGGCAGTCCTCGGACTGGGCGGCGTCCTCGCCGGTCTGGCACTCGGCCGACAGGTCGGTGGCCGGCTCCTCGCCCCCGAGGGCCAGGCCGCTCCCGCCGCTCCCGCCGGCCAGGACCTGGACCAGCAGGAACACCAGGCCGATGAGCCCGCCGCCGGCCCCGACGGCCAGAGGAGCGCCCCCGGCCCGCCGGCGATCGGAGACCTGGGATGCATCGAGCCGGGCACCGCGTCGGAACCGCACGGCCGCCTCTCTACCCGGCGGGCCGCCCCGCTACGGCAACGGGGGTGGCGATGCAGGTGGTGAGGCACGGCGCCCCGGGGGGCCCGCCCACGCCAACGCCGTGAACCAGAGGGTCGCCGAGCACACGCCGGGATCGGCGGCCCAGTCCCGCCACGCCGTCGCGATCGCTGCCATCTCGGCGTGGTCGGACAGGCCGAGCCCGGTGACGTGGTCGACGACCTCGGGCGCCTCGAACCACGCCCCCTCGAACCGCGCCATCGCACCCACCGCCTCGTCCGTCCCGACCGCGTTGCCGGCGACGGTCAGCTCGACCCGCTCGAACCCCGCCGCCCTGAGCAGCCCGCGCAGCTCCCGTCCCACCCGCACGTTGCCGGATGGGCGCAACGCCTCTCGGATCTGCTGAGCACGATCCAGCAACGGGTCCGGTGGGTGCAGGAGGTGGCCCCCCCAGTCGACGTCGCCGGCGCACACCACTGCGCCGGCCCGGGCGACCCGCCGGACCTCGCGAAGGACGGCCGGCGCGTCCGGCACGTGCTGCAACAGGGCGTTGAGGTAGACGGCGTCGAAGACGGCGTCGGGGAACGGGAGGGCGGCGCCGTCGGCACCGACGACCGGCACACCCTCGACCGGCACCGGGTCGAGGTCGACCCCGATCGTCCGAGCGCCGAGACCCACGGTGATCGAACCGGGACCGCAGCCGAGGTCGAGGACCCGCTGCCCGGCGCGGAGGTGGGGGAGCAGGACGGCAGCCCACCGGTCGGCGGTGCGCCGGCCGTGGGCGGGACGATGTCGCTCCGCCAGGTAGCGCTCGTACCGCTCGGATGTGCCGGGCACGGCGCCATCGTCGTCGCTCGACGTCGACGCCGAGCGCTTGTTGTCGACGTGTGCACCCCTGAGGGAGCCAACGCGACAGAGACCGCTGCCGCCAGCTCTATGCCTTGACAGGCATATAACCGATCAGGCATGCTCAGGGCGTGAGCTTCGCCGCCCTGGCCGAACCCAGCCGCCGCACGATCCTCGACGTCCTCCGGGACGGGGAGCGGCCGGTGGGGGACCTGGTCGACCGGCTCCAGCTGAGCCAGCCCGCCGTGTCCAAGCACCTGCGGGTGCTGCGGGAGGCGGGGCTGGTGGAGGTGCGGACCGACGCCCAGCGGCGGCTCTACCGGATCCGGCCGGAGCCCCTGGCCGAGGTCGACGCCTGGCTCGAGCCCTACCGGCGCCTGTGGACCCGGTCGCTCGACGCCCTGGAACGCCACCTGGAGGAGGCACCATGACGAAGGAAGGCACGCTCGTGCACATCGACGGCCGGCCCGCGCTGCGCTTCGAGCGCCGGTACCGGCACCCCGTGGAACGGGTCTGGCGGGCCGTCAGCGACCCCGCCGAGATGGCGTCCTGGTTCCCGTCGGACGGTCGAGGGCGAGCGGGCCGTCGGGGCCGAGCTCGTCTTCGCCGACGAGGAGCAGCGGACCGCCTCGCTGGCGGCGGGTGAGCCGACCTACGACGGCCCCGTCCTCCGGGGCCGGGTGGTGGCGTACGACCCGCCGACCGTCTTCTCCTTCACGTGGGGCGGCGAGCTCCTGCGCTTCGAGCTGACCCCCGACGGCGACGCCACGGTCCTCGTGTTCACCCAGCTCCTCAGCCACCAGTCCGTGGCCGCCCGCAACGGCAGCGGCTGGCACCAGTGCCTGGCCGCCCTGGACGACCTCCTGGGCGCCGGACCGGCCGACGACGGGGGCTGGCAGGAGGTGTACCGGGACTACCTCCGGCGGATGGGGCCCGAGCTGGGCGTCCCCGTCGACGGCGGCGGCATCTGCTGGGAGCGGGCCACCCACGTCCCGCCCGACCGGGTCCGCGAGGTCGCCGCCGACCCCGCTGCCTGGGGCGCCGCCCCCCACGCCGGCGAGCCCCTCCGCTGGGACGCCGAGCCCACCGAGCACGGGAGCGTGTACCGCCTCACCCACGGGGCCGTCGACGGCGACGCCGACCTGGCTGCCACCTGGCACGCCCTGCTCGTCCAGCTCGACATGTACCTGGCCGCCGGGCAGCTCGTCCCCGTCGAGCCGGACCCCTGGCGCGAGGCGTACGCCGAGCTCCTGCGCTGATCGATCAAGGCCCGGCCCCACGTGCCGAAACAAGGGAGGTGCAGGTCTCTTCGCGCCACCGGTTGGTCACCCGCAGCGACTTCGACGGCCTGGTCTGCGCCGTCCTGCTGAAGGACATCGACCTCATCGACGACATCACCTTCGTCCACCCGAAGGACATGCAGGACGGGGTGGTGCCCATCAGCGAACGGGACATCACGACCAACCTGCCGTACGTCGAGGGCGCCCACCTGGTGTTCGACCACCACGCCAGCGAGACGCTCCGCAACGAGCACCGCGACAACCACGTCATCGACCCCGCCGCGCCGTCAGCGGCCCGGGTCGTCTACGACTTCTACGGCGGCCGGAACGCCTTCACGTCGGTCTCCGAGGAGATGATGGCCGCCGTCGACAAGGCCGACAGCGCCCAGTTCGAGCTGGACGAGGTCCTCGACCCGCAGGGCTGGGTGCTCCTCAACTTCCTGATGGACGCCCGGACCGGCCTCGGCCGGTTCCGCAACTTCCGCATCTCCAACTACGAGCTGATGATGGAGCTCATCGACGCCTGCCGGAACCACGGCATCGACGAGATCCTCGAGCGGCCCGACGTGGCCGAGCGGGTGGAGCTCTACCGGGAGCAGGAGCCGTTGTTCCGGGAGCAGCTGTCCCGTTGCACCACGGTGCACGACAACCTGGCCGTGGTGGACCTCCGCGGCGAGGCGACGATCCATGCCGGCAACCGGTTCATGGTCTACGCCCTGCACCCCGAGGTGAACATCTCCATGCACGTCATGTGGGGCCGCCAGAAGCAGAACGTCGTCTTCGCCGTGGGCAAGTCGATCTTCGACCGGACGTCCCGCACGGACATCGGCAGGATGCTCCTCGCCTACGGCGGGGGCGGCCACGCCAACGCCGGCACCTGCCAGGTGGACCACGCCGGCGCCGACCGCACCCAGCGCCAGCTGGTCACCCACATCACCGCCGACGGGTAGTCCCGCTCAACCGAAGTCGAGGCCCTTCGCCCGCACCGGGGTGAGGAAGGTGAGCTCGGGGCGAGCGCCCATCAGGGCCGTCAGCTCGGGACCGATGGCCTTCATGGCCTCGCTCGTCCCGTGGACGGTCAGCCCGTCCATGTCGGTGTAGAGCTCGTAGAACCACACGACCGCCGGGTCGTTGGCGTCGACGTGGAGGGCGTAGATCTCGGTGCCCTGCTCCCCCTCCACCGAGTCGAAGAGGCGGCTGAAGGCCTCCACCAACTGGTCCCGCTTGCCCTCGGCGGCCGTCATCTTGGCCACCAGCGCCACCTTGCTCATGCGTGCTCCTGTCGTTTCGTCCGCGAGGTGGTAGGGAGGTCCGGTGATCGAGCGCACCGTGGACATCGCCACCGCCGACGGCGAGATGAGGACCTTCGTCTACCACCCCGAGCACGGCGGGCCCCACCCCGTGGTCCTCTACCTGATGGATGCCCCCGGCATCCGGGGTGTCCTCAAGGAGATGGCGACCCGGCTGGCGTCGGCCGGCTACTACGTCATGCTCCCCTACCTCTTCCACCGGGGCGGGCCCTTCCGGGAGTTCACCGCCAGCGACGAGGACATGCACGCCCGCCGCGAGCTGATGGGGACCGTGACCCCCGACGGCATCGTCCGGGACGCGCGGGCGCTCCTGGCCTTCGCCGACGACGACCCCGCCGCCGCCGACGGGCCGGTCGGGGCCATCGGCTTCTGCATGAGCGGCGGCCTGACGCTGTCCGTGGCCAAGGCCTTCCCCGACCGGCTGCGGGCGGCGGCGTCGATCCACGGCGGCTGGCTGGTCCGCGACACGCCCGACTCCCCCCACCGGGACCTCGGCGACGTGCAGGCCGAGGTCTACCTGGCCTGGTGCGCCGACGACCCCACGGCGCCGGAGGACACCATCCCGCCCGTGCGCGAGGCGCTGGAGGCGGCCGGGATCGACTACACCCTCGACTTCGTCGACTGGGCGGTGCACGGCTTCGCCCCGAAGGGCACCGATCGCTACGACCGGCGGGCGTCCGAGCTCCACTGGGAGCGGGTGCACGCCCTCCTGCGCCGGCGCCTGCCGCAGGTGGCCGACTAGGCCCCCGGCGGGGCGCCGTCGGAGCCGGGGCCCGATGCGCCGCTGGACACGTTGGTGGGATCCACCGCCACCGCCAGCGCGACCGTGTAGCCGTCCTCGACGGAGCCGGTGACGGTCCCCAGCTGGGAGGTGCCGCCGTCGTCGCCGAACACGCCGTCGCTCGTCAGCGACGTCTGCGTCATGGTGCGGACGCTGGCCTCGTAGCCGCTGGAGGCGTAGACGGCGTTACAGGCGTCCTCCGGCAGGGCGACCTGCGAGGTGGCGATGCGGGTGCCGCCCCCGGTCGCCGCCCCGAGGCTCTCGTAGACCTCGAAGTGGACGTGGGGCCAGCGCCCCGGGTACGCCGCCGGGAAGATGCTGTCGAAGCGCACCCGGCCGTCGCCGCCGGCCTCCTGCACGCCGCGCAGGTAGTTCTCCCCCTCGATCCCCTCCGAGTACAGCGAGTAGCCGCCCTCGCGGTCGCAGTGCCAGACGTAGACGGCGGCGCCGGCCAGCGCCGAGCACCCCCCGGTGCTGTCGGTGAGCTGGAGTTCGATGGCGAGGGGCACGCCCTCGGCCGTGGTCGTCGAGGAGCCGAAGCTCGAGCGGATGTCGCTGCGGACGATCCCGTCGGCCGTGAGCACGTCGGGTCCGTTGGACCCGTCGCCGGGGAAGGGACCGGCGGTCTCCTCGGGGATCGTCGAGCACTCCCCCGCCGCCGCGGCGGTCGTGGAGGTGTCGCCGGCGGTGGTGCTGGTGGTGGTCGATGCCGCGGCGTCGTCGCCGTCGTCCGACCCGCAGCCCACCAGGACGGCCAGGGCGCCGCCCCCGAGCAGGGCCAGCGTGCGCCGGCGGCTGAGCGTCGCCAGGTCGAACGCCAGGCCGCGGTCGTGATCGTGCTCCTCGGCCTGGTCCATGCGGCGACCCTACGGCGAGCCCACCCGCTGCTCCGCCTGCTCCGGGGACTTCACGGCGACCTCACAGCGGGCCCTCAGGCGTCGGGCCGGGGGGCCGTCAGCAGCACCACCGAGCCCACGACGGCGGCCACGAGCGAGGCGGCGAGGATGCCGATCTTCGCCGGCGCCTCGAGGGCGGGCGCCTCCGGGAAGGCGAGGCCGGCGACGAACAGCGAGACGGTGAAGCCGATCCCGGCGACCGCCGCCACCCCCGACAGCTGGCGTGCGGTGACGCCCGGTGGCAGCCGGCCGAGCCCGGTGCGGACGGCCAGCCACCCGGCGCCGAACACGCCGACGACCTTGCCGGCGACGAGGCCCAGTCCGATGCCGAGGGCCACGGCGCCCGCCCCGGGCGCATCGAAGGCGTCGCTCTCGATGGCCACACCGGCGTTGGCCAGGGCGAAGATGGGCACGATCACGAAGCTCGTCAGCGGGTGCAGGTCGTGCTGGAGTCGCTCGGCGGGCGAGACGCTCGAGCGGGCCACCCGGCGGAGCGTGGCGAGGTCCTGCGGTGAGGGATCCTCGGCCAGGTCGGTGACCCAGTCTTGCGTCAGGAGGTCGGGGGCCAGCGGCCGGGCGGGCGTGAGCAGCCCGAGGACGACGCCGGCGATGGTGGCGTGGACCCCGCTCTGGTAGGTCGCCACCCAGAGGACGAGGCCGGCGGCCAGGTAGGCGACCGGCCAGTCGACGCCGATTCGGCGCAGCACGACGATCCCCACGCCGGCGGCCGCAGCGACCGCCAGGGCCCGTCCGTCGATCCCGTCGGAGTAGACGACGGCGATCACGAGGATGGCCCCGATGTCGTCCACGATGGCCAGGGTGAGGAGGAAGAGCTTGAGGGGGGCTGGCACCCGCGACCCGAGCAGCGCCACGACGCCCACGGCGAAGGCGATGTCCGTGGCCATGGGGATGCCCCACCCCTCGACGCCCTCCCGCCCGGCGTTCACGGCGAGGTAGAGCGCGGCCGGGGCCACCATCCCGCCGAGGGCGGCGACGGCAGGCACCGCCGCGGTGCGGGGGGACCGGAGCTCCCCCACCACGAGCTCCCGCTTGATCTCCAGCCCGACGACGAAGAAGAACACCGCCATCAGGCCGTCGTTCACCCAGTGGCGAAGGTCCTCGGACAGCTCCGCGCCGCCCACCGACAGTCGCAGCTCCGTCGACCACAGCGACTCGTAGCCACCCGACCACGGCGAGTTGGCCCACACGAGGGCCACCACGGCGGCGGCGAGCAGGACGATGCCGCCCCCCGATTCCGTGTGCAGGAAGTGGCGGAGCGGCCGCGGCAGCTGCCGCAGCCCGAGCAGGTCGTCGTCCATGGTGCCTCCGGGAGCGCGGTCGATGAAGACGCCGACCAGGCTTCCCGGCACACCCGAGGCACCAGTGTGCCCCGGACCGGCCTACACCGGGCGCCGCTCGTGGCCGGGGTGGCCTCGCGTGCGCCGGGCCTCCTTCAGCTCGGCCTCGAAGACGTGGCGCCGCCCGCCCAGCAGCTCGTCGCGCACCCGCTGCTCGACCTCGCGGACAGGTTCGTAGTAGCCGTCGTCGAACTCCTCGATCACCTGGAAGGTCCAGCGGCCGTCGAGGACGTTGCGGCCCACCACCTCCGCCTCGACGAGCGACGCCAGCTCGTCGTGCCCGCCGGCCCGGAGCTGCGCGGCGGCCTCGCCCATCTTGGCGTCGAGGTGGCCCACCATCTGGTGGAAGTCGTACAACCGCCCCCGGGCCCGCTCGAGCCATTCGAGCGCCTCGCTCACCATCCCCACCGCCTCGACCGTCGCGTCGTCGACCCCCGCCGGGCGTCGGTGGGCGGGGTCGAGCGGATCCGGCACGGCGTTCACGGGCGGCCACCTTCCCCGTCGAGGGCCCTCCCGATGCGTGGTGCCGGGTGCGCCGGGGCAACCGGGTGCGCGCCCGCTGAGGCCTCAGGACCTCGCCGGCTGCAGCGACCCCTCGGCCGAGGACGCGATGAAGAACTCGATGTCCCTGGGCAGGGGCGCCAGGGGCGGCGCCGGATCGGAGAGGAGCCGCTCGGCCCGCTCCGCCTCAGCCTCGCCGAAGGGCACGCGAGTGCAGCACCACTCGACCATGGTCCCGTTGGGATCGTCGGTATAGATCGAGGTCGTCCAGCCGTGGTCGATGCGCAACACGTCCAGGCCACACGCGAACCAGCGGTCCCGGTGCTGGTCGAGGGCGCCGAGGTCCGGCGCGTCGAAGGCGAGGTGGTTCACCCAGGTGGGCAGGCCGAGACCGCGGGAGAGGGCCGGGTCGAACGCCTCCACCCGCGGGTCGTGGAGCTCCCAGAACGCGATCATCCCGCCCCCGCCGGTTTCATAGAAGGCGTGCTTGGCCCAGCCCCCCGGCTCGGGCGCGTCGGTGACGCCCGCCTCGAGGTGGACGAGCCGGAAGCCCATCGCATCGGTGTAGAAGCGGTGTGTCGCCGCAAGGTCGGTCGTCGCGATCGCCACGTGGTGGAACCCCATCGCTCTCCTCAAATTCGCTCTAGTATCACTACAGTCGATTTCAGCATGGTCCTCCGACCGATGGACGTCAAGTGCCCCGTTCGTACGACTCCCCCGCCCGCACCCGACAGCGCCGCACCACACAGGCGGCGATCCAGGCGGCGGCCCGACGGCTCTTCGTCGACCGCGGCTACGAGGCCACGTCCATCACCGCCGTGGCACGCCAGGCGGGCGTGTCGGCGCAGACCATCTACAACGCCTTCGGGACCAAGCAGGAGCTCCTGCGGGCAGCGGTCCGCTCGGCCGCCATCGGCGACGACGCCGACCGCATGTTCGACGCACCAACCCTGGATGCCGTGCTCGCTGAGCCCGACCAGTGGGGACGCTGGGTACTGCTGCGTCGTGCCACCGCAGCGGTGCTCGAGCGAGCGCAACCGATGGCGGCAGTGGTGCGCGCCGCCGCCATGTCGGACCCGGCCATCCGCCAGCTCTGGCGGGAGCTCGAGGACGAGAGGCGCCGCGACGTGGAGACGGTGGTCCGGCTGCTCGGCGATGTCGGGCCGTTGCGGGTGCCCCACGAGGAGGCCGTGGACCTCGTCTGGGCCATCGGTCGAAGCACCGACCTCTACGCCGCCCTCGCCGTCGACCGGTCATGGTCACCGGAGGCGGCCTTCGAAGCCGTCTCCGACACGATCGTCCGGTCCATCCTGCCGGCGCCACCGGAGCCCCCCGCCCGTGGCCGCCGTCGTCGCGGCGCCCCCTGAGGCTGACGGCCCGACGACGGGCACGTGCTAGACGCGTCCGCCGTGACGTCGGTGGTGTTCCTCGGGACGGGGAACTTCCTCGCGCCCGACCGCTACTGGAACAGCTTCGTGGTGGGCGGACGGGTGCTGGTCGAGCCCGCCCCCACCGCGCTCCCCCACCTGCGGCGGGCCGGGGTCGACGCCGGCGACCTCGAGGCGGTGCTCATCTCCCACTTCCACCCGGACCACACCTTCGGCTGGCCCTTCCTGCTGCTCGAGGTCCTGGCGCGGGAGCGCGACCACCCCCTGTCGGTGGTGGGCCCACCGGGCGTCGAGGCGTTCCTCGACGAGATGCTCGTGCTCGGTGGTGTTCCCGACATCCGCACCGCCGCCCGGGAGGCCGACCTGCGCTTCGTCGAGGTCGACGGGACGTGGCAGGACGTCGGCTCGGCCCGGGTGCGGGGCGTCGAGGTCGAGCACGTGCCCCACCTGCGGTGCTTCGGCTTCCTCCTCGACCTCGACGGCCGGATCCTCGGCTACTCGGGCGACACCCGGCCGTGCGCCGGGCTCGACGAGCTGGCTGCGGGGTGCGACGCCCTCGTCCTCGAGTGCAACGGGCCCCACCCCGGTCCTGCGATCCACATGGTGGTGGACGACGTCCGGGCCCTGCGCCAGCGGGTCCCCTCCGTGCCCATCGTCCTCACCCACCTCGGCCCGGACGTCGACGCCAGCGGCATCGCCGACGTCACCGTGCCGGACGACTTCTCCACCCTCGAGGTCTGAGGGGCGTCAGCGCACGGCGTCGGCGCCCGCCTCCGACGAGTCGAGGTCCCAGGCGTCGGCCACCAGGTCGAGGGAGCGCAGCCGGGTCTCGATCGTCGGGGAGGCGTGGACCACGATCAGCTCGTCGGCGTCGGCGTGATCGGTGAACCAGCGGAGGTACGACGCCACCGTCGGGGGGTCCCCGACCGCCGAGTAGCGCATCATCAGGGCGACGTGCTGCCCCGACGGCGACCGGAGCAGCTCGTCGAGCTCCTCGTCCGTGAAGCGCCGCCCGCCGCCGAGCATCCGCGCCACCCGCGAGCGCACGACCGACCGGTGCTGCTCCTGGGCGTCGGCCTCGTCGTCGGCGGCGATGACGTTCACCCCGGCGATCACGTGGGGCCGTCCGAGCTGCGCCGAGGGCTCGAAGTCCCGCCGGTAGAGCGCGATGGCCTCCTGGAGCGCCTCGGGCGCGAAGTGGGAGGCGAAGGCGTAGGGCAACCCGAGGACGGCGGCGAGCTTGGCGCCGAACAGCGACGAGCCGAGGATGTAGAGGGGGACCTCGGTGCCCGCCCCGGGGATGGCCTCGACCCCGGGGATCCGGCTCTGGCCGCCCAGGTACCCCTGGAGCTCCAGCACGTCCTGGGGGAAGGCCTCGGCTGCGCTCGGGTCCCGACGGAGCGCCCGCCAGGTGCGCTGGTCCGTGCCCGGCGCCCGCCCCAGGCCGAGGTCGATGCGGCCCGGGTGCAGCGTCTCGAGGGTGCCGAACTGCTCGGCGATGGTGAGCGGCGCGTGGTTCGGCAGCATGATCCCGCCCGACCCCAGGCGGATCGTGCGGGTGTGGGCGGCGACGTGGGCGATGAGGACGCTCGTCGCCGACGACGCGATCGAGGGGATGTTGTGGTGCTCGGCGTACCAGACCCGCCGGTAGCCCCGCTCCTCCGCCCGCTGGGCCAGCACCACGCTCGCCTCGAAGCTATCCCGTGGCGTCCCGCCCCGGCTGACGATGGCGAGGTCGAGGATCGACAGCGGGACGCGGGAGGCGGGGGGCACGTGGGTGTCAACAGCGGCCCGGACGGTGCTATTTCGACGGGAGCGACGGCGCACGACGACGAGGGGGGTCACATGGGGGAACGACGGTGGTGGACGGTCGAGCGGCGGTCACCCGAGGGCAGGGTCGCACTGGCCACGTTCCGGCGACCGCCCCGGAACCTCATGACCATGGCGGCCATGACGGAGCTCGAGGGCCTGCTGGGCGAGGTGGCGGCCGACGAGGCCGTGCAGGTCCTCGTCATCACCGGGGGCGTGCCTGGTTTCTTCGTCGCCCACGCCGACGTGGAGGACCTCGCGAAGCTGGGCGCCGGGCAGCCGGTGGAGGGCGATCCCGGTTCCTGGGGGCGCGCCTTCGCCCTCCTCGAGGCGATGCCGCAGCCGGTGGTGGCCGCCGTCGGTGGCCAGGCGTGGGGCGGTGGCAGCGAGCTGTGTTGGGCGTGCACGACGCGGGTGGCGTCGGCCTCGGCCCACTTCGGCCAGCCCGAGGTCCTCGTCGGCATCATCCCCGGAGCGGGTGGCACCCAGCGCCTCCCCCGGCTCATCGGCCCCGGGCGGGCGGCCGAGCTGATCCTCTCCGGCCGGATCGTGGCGGCCGACGAGGCGTTGCGCCTCGGCATGGTCGAGGCCGTCCTCCCCGACGACGGCTTCGTCGACGCGGCCGTCGAGTGGGCCGCCCGCCTGGCGGCGCCGCCGCGCCCGGCCGTGGTGGCGGCCAAGCGGGCCATCGTCGACGGCCTGCGCCTGCCCCTCGACGAGGGCCTGCGGCGGGAGGGCGAGCTGTTCCTGGCGTGCCAGACCCGGGAGGACACGCTGGCGCTCCAGGGCGACGTGGTGCGGCGCTACGCCGCCGCCGGCGACGGGGACCGGGTCACCTTGGAGCCGGAGGACCGCTCCTGATCCCGGCCGTCCTGTTCAGGCCAGGGCGGCGCGGGCCGACACCGGGGCCAGGTGGCGGACCAGGCGCAGGAAGGCGTCGAACAGCTCCTCCGCGTCGCCGTCCCCCCGGGCCGCCGCCATGCCCGCTTCGGTGAGCGCCCCGAACAGAACGGTGGCCATCGCCCGGTCCGGCGCCTCCTCGAGCAGTCCGGCCCGGTGCAGGGCGCGGAGCCCGCCCTCCATCGACGCCAGCCCGATCGACGTGTCGACCGCGTGCCACTCCTCCTGCCCGAGCACGCTGGGCGCGTCGACCACCGCGATCTGGCGGTAGTCCGCCCGCTCGGCGAAGGCCATCCACGCCCGGCAGCCGGCCACGAAGGCGGCGGACACCTCGTCGTGGGCCAGGGCGCTGGCGGTGACCGTCTCGTTGAGCTCCGTCTCGAGGTCACGGAACACGGCCCGGAACAGATCGGCCTTGTCACCGAAGTGGTGGTACAGCGCACCCCGGGTGACGCCGGCCTGCTCGACCACCTCCGAGGTCGACACGGCGGCGAACCCCCGGTCGGCGAACAGGGCGCGGGCGGCGACGAGGATGGCCTTCCTCGTCTCGGCCGCTTCCTCCGCCGTCCGCTTCACCAGGTCACGTCCACGTCCTTGACACGCTACCCGCCGATCCGTTAATCATACATATCGTTTGTATGTTTGTGTGGAACGTGAGGGGAGTGCCATGTCGGAGCGCCACGCCGTCGTCATCGGAGCGAGCATGGGTGGGCTGCTCGCCGCCGGGCCGCGGCCGGCGTCTGATCCGGTGGGCACGGTGGTGCTGACCGATGGCGCCCGCGCTCGCGCCGACCGACGCGCCGGGGGCGACGGCGGCGGTGCGGCCCTGGGAGCGCGCCTACTTCGGCGCGGTGGGGCTCCTGGCCCTGTGGGTCGGGGTGTGGGGGTTCGTCGTGCCCTCCCGGGTCGACACCGCCCTCCCGTTCCTCGTCCCACCCCTGCACGCCCGCTTCCTCGGCGTGATGTACCTGTCGGGGCTGACCCTGATGGTTGGCGGCATCCTCGCCCGGCACTGGTGCGAGATCCGCGTCCTTCCGCCGATCACGGCGGTGTGGACGGGCGGGCTGCTGGTCGTCTCGCTCCTCCACCTGGAGGCCTTCGACCTCGGGGCCGACACCGCCCGCGTGCGACGATCTGGTTCGCCGCCTACCTCGCCTACCCGCTGATCGCCATCGGCCTCATGTGGCGCCACCGGCACGACGCCGGCGACGCCCACACCGGGCCGCCGCTCGCGCCCTGGGCCCGCACCTACCTCCGGGTCCAGGGCGCGGTGGCGAGCGTGGTGGCGCTCGCCCTCCTCCTCGCCCCCGGCGCCATGGTCGACGTGTGGCCGTGGCCCATCACCACCCTGCTGGCGCAGCTCTACGCCGCCCCGTTGCTCGCCTACGGCGTCGGCAGCGTCATCCTGTCCCGGCAGCGGAGCTGGCGCGACGTCCGGGTGGGCGCCGTCACGATGCTGGTCTTCGCCGGAGGCGTGCTCGTCGCTTCCGCACTGCACCTCGACCTGTTCTCCGCCGAAGACGTGAGCGCCTGGCTGTGGTTCGCAGGGTTCACGCTCGCGGTGGCCGGCCTGGCCCCCGTGACGGCCCGATCCGTGGGCACCGGCGCGGAGGGGGTGGCGTCGTGACGGCGGCGGTCCTGACCGACGAGCGCTCCGAAGCTCGCGCCGATCTCCCCGTCGCGCCCGCGTTCCTCGTGTGGCTCGGGGTGGAGGTGCTCTTCGGCGTCCTGACCCTCCTCAGCCTCGTGCGGTTCCCCGAGGAGACCGCCGACCGGTTCGCCTGGCCCATCGAGCCGACGGTGATGGCGAGCGCGCTCGGCGCGTTCTACATCTCCCTCACGCCCGTCCTGCTGCTGGTCCTGCTGGCCCGCCGGTGGGCCAACATCCGCGTCATCGTGCTCCCCGCCTTGGCCTTCACGACGGCCGAGCTCGTGGCCACCCTCCTCCACTGGGACAAGTTCTCCGTGGGGACCCTCCCCTTCGACGTGTGGCTCGTCAGCTACGTCGTGCCGCCCCCCGTCTTCCTGCTCGGCTACCTCTGGCACGAGCGGCAGGGCGGCGTGCCGCCACCGACCGATCCGCTCCCCCACCGGTTGCGCCAGACGCTGGTCGTCGTCGGGGGGCTCCTGACCGTCGAGGCCGTCGTCGCCTTCGTCCACCCCGCCTGGTTCGTCGACTCCTTCCCGTGGACGCTCACGCCGCTCACCACCCGGGCGCTCTGCGGGTGGCTCGTCCTCGTCGGCGCCCTCCTGCTGTCGATCGCCCGGGAGGACGACAGGACCCGCGTCCGGCTGGTGAGCCCGTTCCTGGTGATCGCCCTGCCGGCGCTCGTGGTGCAGGTGCTCCGCTACGGCAGCCAGGTCGATCCCGGCAGCCCTCGGCTCTGGATCGGCCTCGTGCTGTTCGCCGTGCTGGCCGCGTGCGGCCTCGTCCTCGTACGGGGCGACTGGCGCGCCGCCCTGCGCTGAGCGCGGCCGTGTCTGCCGTCGCTGTCCTCCTGCTCGTCGTCGGCTACGCCGTGGCCGTCCCGCTGGTCGTGCGCCTGCCCGCCACGCTGCGCCGGCGTCGGCTCGGGGAGCTGGCCGTGCTCGAGCTGGCCACCGCCGCGGTGGCGCTCGGGTGGGCGGTGCAGGGGTCCCCCGTCGGCGTCGCCCTCAACGTGGTGTTCCTCGGTGCGTTCCCGGTGCTCTGGTGGCGACGGGCGTTCAGCCCGCCGTCGGCCCACGTTTAGTAGTAAAGAGGTCGGGTAGGGAGCGGGCCATGGGAACCGTGGCGCACTACCTCGAAGTCGACGTGCCGGCAGCCCAGGCGTACGCCTGGTGGCGCGACCTCACCAACCTCCCCTCGGTGATGCCCGACGTGGAGTCCATCACCGCCGGCGGGCCCGCCGGCACCACGACGCACTGGAAGGTGCACGGGCCGCTCGGCACCGCGGTCGAGTGGGACGCCCGCATCGTCGAGGACGTCCCGAACCAGAAGATCGCCTGGGCCAGCATCGGCGCGGAGAACACGGTCGCCACCTCGGGCGCGGTGCGCTTCGACGACCACGGTGCCGCGACGGGCGTGGAGGTGGCGCTGACCTACGACCCGCCGGCCGGCGTCGTGGGCGACGCGGTGGCGAAGCTGTTCGCCGATCCGCAGGACAAGGTCGAGCGCGCCCTCGAGGCGTTCAAGGAGCAGATCGAGGCGGCGGCCGCGGCCTGAGCGCCGCTCGGGCTGGGCTCAGCTCGTCTTAGCTCGTCCCGGCCCCGGACCACCGTCCGGGGTTCGGGTCGAGGCCGTCGAAGCGGCCGGCCGGGCGCAGCGAGCGGTAGGCCTCGACGACCGGCGCCAGCTCGGTCGGGGTGGCCCCGTGCATGATCACGCCGTCGACGCCCAGGTCGAACTGGCGCAGGACGCGCTCGGCGCACCGCTCGGGCGTGCCCGTGGCCGAGGGCTCGAGCCACTCGTCGGGCAGCAGCGTGGCGACGTGCTCGAGCGTGGCGGTGTCGGCCTTGGCGTCGATGGCGCCGGGGAACGACGACACCACGGGGTCGGCCCGGAACCGGGCCAGCACCGCCGGGTCCCAACCGTTCGTCTCGACCAGGAGGTCGCCGTAGCCCTGGAGGTAGGTGGCCAGTCGACCGACCGTCTTCTTCAGCCGCAGCGGCTCGGGGAGGCCGTCGTGGACGGTGGCGTAGCACGACCAGATGCGGACCGACGCCGGGTCACGACCGGCGCCCTCGGCGGCGTCCCGCACGGTGCGCACGCACCGCTCGACCGTCTCGTCCGTGAAGAAGGTGTGCAGGACGACCATGTCCACCGCTCGGCCGGCGAAGGCCAGCGAGTTGGGGCCGAAGGCGACGAAGCCGAGCGGGATGTCCTCGTCGAAGGACGAGTCGAGGTGGAGGACCGGGTACGAACCCGCCGGCCCGTCGTGGCCCATCACCACCTCACCCCGGAACAGGCGACGGAGGAGGCCGACGACGTCCTCGAGCTGCGCGGTGGTGATCCGGGGGATGCCGTAGGCGTCGAACAGCGGCGCGATCCCCCGCCCGAGCCCGAGCGTGAACCGGCCGTCGGTCAGGCGGTGCATCGTCGTGGCGTACGACGCGGTCACGACGGGGTGGCGGGTGTTGTGGTTCGTCGCCGCCGTGGCGATGCCGAGCGTGCGCGACACGGCGCCCACCGCGCCCGACAGGGTGCTCGCCTCCTTGATGTTGAAGCGCTCGGAGATGAAGGCGCTGCCCAACCCCAGGGACTCGGCCGCCGGCACCTCGTCGAGCAGCTCCGCCGGTGACTTCGGGCGCGCCCGCCAGCGTGTAGAAGCCGAGCTCGTTCAGCTGCGCTGCCATCGGGGGGAAGCGAACCACATCCCGGGAGGCGGGTCAGGGGTTGACAGGCGAACAGGTGTTCGTCTAGGGTGATGTTGCCGCATGGCCTCGGGCTCCGGCCCCTCCGACGTCCCTTTCCGCTCAGGACCGGCCATGTGCACGAACGGTGACCCGCTCGAACGGTTGACGCAGGCGCTCGCCGCCCTGCGGGCGCTCGAGCCCGGCCAGCTGGGCGACGGCGACGCCATCGTGGCCCTGCACCGCCACCTGGAGCAGCTCGAGGCGGTCACCACCCGGGCCGTCGGCGCCTTCGAGCGGGGGCGGGCGTGGGAGGCCGACGGGGCCCGCACGGCCTCGGCGTGGCTGGCGGCCGAGTGCTCGCTCCCCCTGCGGACGGCCCGGCGACGGGTGGTCGTCGGTCGGGCCCTCCGGGACCTGCCCGTGGCCGAGCGGGCCTGGCTCGACGGGGAGGTGAACGGCCCGGCGGTGGGGTTGCTGGCGAATGCCCGCACCGAGGCGACGGCCGAGGCGCTGGCGCGGGACGAGGCGCTGCTGGTCGACCACGCCGGGCGCCTCTCGCACGGGTCCTTCGCCAAGGCGCTCGCCTACTGGCGCCAGCGGGCCGACCCCGACGGGGTGGAGGACGAGGCCGAGGCCCTGCACGACGGCACGGCGGGTGCACCTGTCGTCCAGCTTCGAGGGGCGCTGGGTCCTCGACGGGGTGCTCGACCCCGTCGGCGGCGAGATCGTGGCCACCGCCCTCCGGCGCATCGAGGAGGAGCTGTTCCGCCGCGACTGGGCCGAGGCCCGGTCCGAGCACGGCGAGGCCACCACCAAGGAGCACCTGGCCCGCACCCCCCAGCAGCGCCGGGCCGACGCCCTGGTGGAGCTGGCCCGCCGGGCCGGGGCGGTACCCGAGGGCGCCAAGGCACCCCGAGCCGTTGTTCACCGTGTACCTCGACTACCCGACCTTCACCGGGCGCCTCTGCGAGCTGGCCCGGGGCACGGTGGTGACCCCGGGGATGCCTGCTCCCGTGGGTGGACGAGGCCCGGGTCCAGCGGGTGGTCTTCGACGGGACCGACCGGGTGCTCGGGGTGGGGCCGGAGAAGCGGCTCTTCACCGGGGCCGAGCGCCGGGCCGTGGAGGTGCGGGACCGGGAATGCACCTCCCGCTACTGCGACGTGCCCGCCGAGGAGTGCGAGGTCGACCACGTGCTGCCCTGGGCCGAGGGTGGTCCGACGCTGGCCGAGAACGGCCAGCTCGCCTGCGGCTACCACAACCGCTGGCGGGCGGGGGCCGGCGGTGGGCCGGAGCGGGCGCCTCCCTGATCGCTGTCGACGGCGGGCCGCTCCGGGGCCGCGGTCACCAGTAGTCGCGCATCAGCTCCTCGGCCCAGGCCGGTTGGCGGACCTCGGTCCGGGGGGCGAAGCCCGGCAGGTACGGCTTGACGTCGAGCACGGGCGTGCCGTCGACGGCGTCGAGGCCGGCGACCTCGATGGCGGCGCCGTCGGCCCGGCGCAGCTCGCACACCGTCACGCCGATGCGGTTGGGGCGGTCCTTGGCCCGCTGGGCCAGGATCCCGACCTCCGGCCAGTCGGCGCGCCCCCGCGGGTGGCGGGCCCCGGTGCACACCGCCGCCGGATCCACGCGATCGAAGACGTAGACGACCTCGATGTGGGAGAACGCCTCGAGGCCCTGCGTGGCGGCGGGCTCCACGACGCCGGTGTCGAGCTCGATGCGGCTCGACGACGCCGCCCCAGGCATCGTCCTCCACGATGGCGCGGCCGCCGCGGACGTGGCCGATCGGGTAGACCTGGAGCGGTTCCATGCTCCCCATCCTCCCGGACACCCGCTGATGGCCGCGCAGCTCGGCCTCGTGCTCGACTGCTCGGACCCCGAGCAGCTGGCGGCGTTCTGGTCGGCGGCGCTCGGCTACACGACCCTGGGGGCGGCGGGGAGCTACGTGCTGCTCGTCGACGAGGACGGGCGGCAGCCGAAGCTCCTCCTGCAACGGGTCGACGAGCCCAAGGCCGGAAAGAACCGGATGCACCTCGACATCGAGACGTCCACCGTCGACGACGAGGTCCGCCGCCTGGAGGGGCTCGGCGCCACGCGCGTGGGGCCCGACGCCATCGAGGAGCACGGGACCCGCTGGGTGGTCATGGCCGACCCCGAGGGCAACGAGTTCTGCGTCTGCCGGGCCGACCTGCCACCGGGGTGACGGCCCCGGTCGGCACCCACCGCGACCCCGCAGCGGCGTTCGGTGTGCACTCGGAGGTCGGTCGGCTGCGCAAGGTCATGGTCCACCGCCCGGACCTCAGCCTCGAGCGACTGACGCCGACGAACCGGGGCGAGCTGCTCTTCGACGACGTCCTGTGGGTCGAACGGGCGCAGCAGGAGCACGACCAGTTCGTCTCCGAGCTGACGACGCGGGGCGTCGAGGTCTTCCACGTGCACGACCTGTTGACCGAGGCGCTGGAGGCGCCCGAGGCGCGGACGTGGGCCATCGAGCACTCGGTCAGCCCCTACACCGTCGGCTCGTCGTCCGTGGACGTCGTGCAGTCGACGCTGGAGGCCATGGCGCCCGCCACGCTGGCCACCCACCTCATCGGCGGGCTGACCCGGGCCGAGGTCACCGACTACGCAGGCACGGAGGTCACCGCCCGCTCCCTCACCGCGTCCACCGCCGGCGAGACCGCCTTCGTCCTGCCCCCGCTCCCCAACCACCTGTTCACCCGCGACAGCTCGTGCTGGGTCTACGACGGCGTCTCGCTGAACCCCATGTTCTGGCGGGCGCGGCAGCTGGAGGCGGTGAACATCGGCGTGATCTACCGGTTCTCGCCCATGTTCCGCGACGCCGACTTCCCCTTCTGGTACCCGGCCGCCGACCGGTCCGAGGAGCACGACGAGTTCGCCCTCCAGGACTTCGGCAAGGCCTCGCTCGAGGGGGGCGACGTCATGCCGGTGGGCAACCGCACCGTCCTCGTCGGGATCAGCGAGCGCACGACGGCCCAGATGGTCGAGGTCTTCGCCACCCGCCTCTTCGAGCGCGGCGCGGCCGACCGGGTGATCTGCCCGGTGCTGGAGGAGCGGCGCTCCTACATGCACCTGGACACGGTCTTCACCTTCATGGACCGCGACGTGGTGACGGTGTACCCGAAGGTCGTCGAGACGGCGCGGGCATTCAGCATCCGGCCCGGCCCGACGGCGGGCACCCTCGACGTGACCCCCGAGGCCAGCTTCCTCGCCGGGGTGGCCGACGCCATCGGCATCAGGGAGAAGGACCTCCGGGTGGCGACCACCGGGGGCGACCCGGCGCAGCAGGAGCGCGAGCAGTGGGACAGCGGGAACAACGTGCTCGCCGTCGAGCCCGGCGTCGTCATCGCCTACTCGCGGAACACCTACAGCAACGCCAACTACCGCGCCGCCGGCATCGAGGTCGTCGAGATCGACGGCTTCGAGGTGGGCAAGGGCCGCGGCGGCGGGCACTGCATGACGTGCCCGCTCCTCCGCGACCCGTGACGGCTACTTCGGTGCGGCCACCTGGACCACCACCGTGTCGCTGTCGGGCTGGTCCGTGCTGTCCCGCACGGTGAGCTGGAAGGTCAGCGTGGCCGGACCGCGGACGCCGTCGACCTGGGCCTGCTCCGAGTTCCCGTTCCGCAGCACCGCCTGCGGGCCGCCCGTCTGCACCCAGGCGTAGCTGAGCGGGAGCCCCTCCGGGTCGGTCGATCCCCCGCCGTCGAGGGTGATCGCCGCCCCCGAGGCCACCTGCTGGTCCGGCCCGGCGTCCGCCGTCGGCGGCGCGTTCCCGTCGTCGTTGCGCAGCGTGGTCAGGCTCTCGTCCTCGGCGTTGGAGGCGTTGACCACGTCGTCGATGGTGAACAGGAACGTCTCGTCCGCCTCGGCCACGCCGTCCCCGCAGATCCGGACGTTGACGGCCCGGAAGCGGCCGCCCGGGCTGATGGTCGTGGAGCCCGACCTGGCGATGTAGTCGATGCCGGCGGAGCAGGTCGAGCCCGCCGGACCGGCGGTGGCCGGCGTGGTACCGGTGGGGCCGGTGGCGAAGTCGAAGGTCACCGTCCGTCCGCTCTCGGCGGACAGCACGGCCAGGAAGGTGAGGTTGCGCTCGCCGGCCCCCTCGTCGATGACCCGGCTGCTGCTGAGCGACAGCGTGGGCGTCGGGTCGTTGTCCGTGATGGTGGCCACGCCCCGCGAGTCGGACAGCGTGGCCCCGCTCGCGGCCGAGAGGTCGAGGTTGAAGGTCTCGCTGGGCTCGTCCCGCAGGTCGCCGCACACCGGCACGTCCACGACCGCGCTCGTCGACCCGACGGGGATGCTGACCGAACCGCTCCGCCGCAGGTGGTCGATGACCTCGCCGTCGCAGGTGTCGGCGGTGGAGACGGCCGACGTGGCCGTGCCGCTGCTGGTGGCGTAGCTCACGCTGACCGGCACCCCGGTGGCGGCCGAGAGGCTGATGGTGAAGCGGGCGTTCGCGGACCCGGTGTCGCCCTCGGAGCGGGTCACGTTGTTCACGCTCAGGGACGAGGAGGCATCGTCGTCGGTGATCGTCACGATCGCGTCGCCGGACGGCGCGCCGGCTTGGACGATGTTGCTGAGGCGCACCGCGAACCGCTCGTTCGCCTCGTCGAGCCCGTCGCCGCACACCGGCACGGTGACGGCCTGCGACGGCGTGGTGCTGCCGGCCGTGATGGTGCGGCTGCCCGTACGGCTGAGGTAGTCGACGCCGCCGCCGCACGTCGTGCCCGCGGTGGCGGCGGCGCCGGAGGCCGGCGCCCGGGTGGCGAAGTCGAAGGTGACGGTCTTGCCGCTCGCCTGCTCGAGCTCGACGGGGACGGTCACGTTGGCCGACCCCGACGCCCCCTCGGTGGCCGACACGTTGGTGGTGGTGAGCCGGGGGGGGTCGTCGTCGTCGAGGATGGTCCCGGTCCCTGGGCTCCCGGCGATGGTCAACCCGGACGACGGGCTGTGGAGCTGGAGTGAGAAGGTCTCGTCGATCTCGTCCTTGGTGTCGCCGCACGTGGTGATGAGGACCGTCTTCGAGCTCTCCGACGAGGAGAACGACAGCCCGCTGAACTGCTCGAGGTAGTCGAACGCGCTCGTGCAGTTCCCACTGGTGCGGGCCGTGGCCGTGACGTCGGCGGTGCGGTACTGGACGCTCACGCTCCCGGAGCGGTCGCCGCTCACGGTGACCGTGAAGAGGATGCCGCCGATCCCGCCGTCCTCCTCCACGACGGAGACGCTGTCGACCGACACCGTGGTGTCGACGGCCGCCGCCGGCCGGGCGATCCCCACCGCCGCACCCACGATGAGCAGGCACAGCACGATCCGGGCCGTCCGCCTCATGATCTCCCCCTTCGGTGCACGCCGACGGAGGCGACGGTACGACGGGCCCCGCACCGCTGACATCGGTGGATCCACCTAGGTCACCCGTGCCCGGACCGGTGCCGGCTCGTACCATGCGCCATGCTCGTCGGTCGGGGGACCGAGCTGGAGCTCGTCGGTTCGCTCCTGGACCGGGCCTGCCGGGGCCACGGGCAGCTCCTCGTCGTCGAGGGTGAGGCCGGGATCGGCAAGTCCGCCCTGCTGGCGGCCTGCGCCGTCCGCTGCCGGCAGGCGGGGGCGCTGGTCCTCGCCGGGACGGGCGACGAGCTGGGCGCCACCCGACCCTTCGCTCCCCTCCTCGACGCCTTCGCCAGCGCGCCGGAGGGCAGGGCCGCCGTGGTCGCCGTGCGGCGCCTGCTGGTCGCCGACCGCGAGGGGCCGGTGTCGCCGCTCGAGACCGGCCCCGGCCCCCGGTCCATGGCCATCGACGAGGTCGTGGTCCAGGTCGAGGAGCTGTGCATGGTCTCGCCCGTGGCGCTCCTGGTCGACGACCTCCACTGGGCCGACGGGGCCACGATGGCCGCGCTCGCCTCGCTGGTGCGGCACGCAGCCGACCTCCCCCTCCTCGTCGCCGTGGCGTTGCGGCCCGTGCCCTCCCGGCCCGAGCTCGACGCCCTGCGGGCCGCCGTGGCCCGCACCGGCCGCGGGGCGCCGACCACGACCGTCGACGTGGGGCCCCTGTCCCGGGAGGAGGTCGGGGCCCTGGCCTCGACCCTGGTGGGGGCCACGGTGGGGCCCGACCTGCGACCCGTCCTCGACCGCTGCGGTGGCAACCCCCTCCTCGTCGTCGAGCTCCTCTCCTGGCTGCGCGCCGCCGACCGGCTGACCGAGCGGGACGGTGCGGTGGACGCGACCGCGACCCGGCTCGACGAGCTCGGGTTGCCCCCGACCTTCGCCGACACGGTCCTCCACCGCATGGCCGACCTGGACGACGACGTGCGGACCCTCGCCAGCGTGGCCGCCCTCCTCGGCAGCCGCTTCACCCTGGGGGACCTCACCGCCGTGACCGGGCGGTCGGCGGCCGATCTGCTGCCGGTCGTGCAAACGCTCGTCGAGGCCCGCCTCGTCGTCGACGACGGCAGCGCCCTGTCCTACCGCCACGACCTGCTGCGGGAGGCGGTCGCCTCCGCCCTCCCCCCCAGCGTGCGCACCGGGCTCCACCGGGAGATCGCCTCGGCGTTGCAGGCCGCCGGGGCCCCCACCGTCCGGGTGGCCGAGCAGCTGGCGCTCGGGGCGCCCCCCGGGTCGGCCGAGGCGGTGGCCGTCCTGCGGGCGGCGGCGGCGGAGGTCGTCCACCAGGACCCCACCGCCGCGGTGGGGCTGCTGCGACGGGCCCTGGAGCTGTGCCGGCCGTCGGATCCCGAGCACGACCTGCTCGTGGCCCAGCTGGTCGACGCCCTCTCCTGGAGCGGTCGGGTCAACGAGGCGCAGGCGACGGCCGAGGCGGTGCTGTCCCGACCGGTGTCGGCCGAGGCGGAGATCGGGCTGCGCTCGGCGGTGAGCCGCTCGCTGCTGCTCCTCGGGCGGCCGGCCGACGCGCTGCCCCACGAGGAGCTGCTGGTCACCTTGTCGCGGTCGCTCGGACGGTCCACCGCGTGGACGCTGGCCGAGAGCGCGGTGTGCCGGCTGTTCGCCCTCGACCTCGACGGCGCCCTCAGGGAGGCGGTCGACGCCGTGGCCGAGGCCGAGGCGGGCGGCGGGGAGGAGGCGGCGGCCATCCTCGGCCTCTGCGTCCAGGCCTTCGGCGGCGTGACCCTGGGCGACAGCGCCCGGGCCACCGACCTCGCCACCGAGGCCGTGCGCCGGGCCGACGCCACCCCCGGCGGGGAGGGCCACCGGATGCACCCCCACCTGTTCCGGGGGATCGCCCTCCAGTCGCTCGGGCGCCCGGCCGACGCCACCGTCTCCTTCGACCGCGGGCGGACGCTCGGCGAGTCGCTCGGGGCGTCGTGGGCGCTGCCCATCTACCACTTCCTCGCGGCCCTGGCCCACTGGGACGTCGGCCGCTGGGACGACCTGCTGGCCGAGGTCGACGCCGGGCTGGCCTTCGGCGAGGAGCGGGCCTCGTCCATCGGCCAGGTGTGGGCCTACGGCGTGGCCGGCCGGGTGGCCGTCCACCGTGGCGACCTGGTCCGGGCCGGCACGCTGTTCGACGCCGGTGACGCCGTCGTGCAGGAGGGCGGCATGCAGTACGGCCTCGACTGGCTGGCCCTGGGCCGGGCCCTCCTCGCCGAGGCCCACGGGCGGCGTCCCGAGGGGCTCGACCTCCTGCGGGCGCTGTGGGAGGGCGCCGCCGGGCTCCAGGCGTCGGCCGCGCTGGTCACCATCGGGGGCGACCTGGCCCGCTTCGCCGTCGACAGCGGCGAGGACGACGTGGCCCGGGAGGTGGCGGCCGAGCTGCGCCGGCTGGTGGCCCGCTCGCCGGACGACCTCGTGGTGCGGGGCCGCGAGGCGCGGGCCCGGGGGCTGGTGGAGCGCGATCCCGATGCCCTCCTCGAGGCGGCCGAGCACTTCTCGGGGGTCAACCACCGGTTCGAGGTGGCCGCCGTCCGCAAGGAGGCGGCCGACGCCCTGCTGGTCGGTGGCCGGGGCGAGGCGGCCGGCGGCCTCGCCGAGCAGGCGCTCGCGACGTTCGACGAGCTGGGCGCCCTGCGGGAGGCGGACGGCGCCCGGGCCCTGCTGGCGCGCCTCCGTCCCCGGCAGCGGCGGGCGGCGCCCCGCCGGGCCGCCGTGGGGTGGGAGGCCCTCACGGCCACGGAGGAGGAGGTGGTCGACGAGGTGTGCCGGGGCCAGTCGAACAGCCAGGTGGCGGTGCGGCTGGGCATCAGCCGGCGCACCGTCGAGGCCCACCTGCGGAGCATCTACGTCAAGCTCGGCGTGTCCTCCCGCCTCGCGCTGGCCGTCGAGCGGCACGAGCGCGCCGCCACCGCACCCGCGAGCTGACCTGCGGCTGCAGCCGCTCAGCCGGCGCACACCCCGTCGCGCTGTACGGTCGCCCGATGGCCCGGCCCGAGGCGCCCCCGGGGGCGGCGGACGACCGCCGGCCATCCGGCCTCCCGGTGTGGGCCTCGGTGGCCGGCGCCGAGCTCACCCTGCTCGTCGCCTCCGCGGTGCTCCTCGGCCTCGCCACGCTGGCGGTGGGCGACGGGGACGTGCCCGACTGGGAGCGGGCCGTGTTCCGGTGGATCAACGAGTGGCCGGAGTTCCTGTACCGGCCCATGTGGGTCGTCATGCAGCTCGGCAACGTCGCCGCCGTCTTCTGCGTCGCCGCGGTCGCCCTCGCGTGGGCGCCGCTACCGGCTGGCGCTCGGGTGCCTCTTCGCCGGCGGCGCCGCCTACCTGCTCGCCAACGTCGTCAAGGAGGCCGTCGACCGCGGGCGACCCGCCGCGGTGCTGTCCTCCGTCCAGCTGCGGGGCGCCCATCCGTCGGGGCTGGGGTTCGTGTCCGGTCACGCCGCCGTGGCCGTCGCCCTGGTCTCGGTCCTGGTGATGTGGGCGCCCCCGAAGGTGCGGTGGGCGCTGTGGGGCGCCGCCCTGGTCGTCTGCGTGGCCCGCGTCTACGTGGGTGCCCACCTGCCCCTCGACGTGGTGGGCGGCGCCGCCCTCGGCGCCATGTGCGGTGCCGTGGCCCGGCTGCTCGTCGGCGCCCGCCTCCACGGCCGCCAGGCGACGCTGGCGCAGCAGGCCCGGGTGGGCGACTGACAGCAGGCGCAGCAGCGGAGGCCATGCCCTGCTGCAAGGATCGGGGTCATGCCCGCCAACCCGCTGAACACCGACGACTTCGGCGGCGAGCTCCACAACCTCGCCATGTCCGAGGGCGCGCGCCCCTGCTCGACCACGTCAGGAGCTTCATCGCCAACGAGGTCGAGCCCGTCTCCGAGGAGTACTACCGCCTGGGCGCGACCCGGACCGAGCGCTGGTCGTACGCCCCCGGCCAGCTCGAGCTGCTCGAGGGCCTGAAGGACAAGGCCAAGGCCAACGGCCTGTGGAACTTCTTCCTCCCCGACGCCGAGACCGGCCAGGGCCTCGAGAACCTCGACTACGCCTACATCGCCATGGAGCTCGGCAAGAGCCGGCTCGCGTCGGAGGCGCTCAACTGCTCGGCCCCGGACACGGGGAACATGGAGGTGCTCGAGCGGGTGGGCACGCCCGAGCAGAAGCGGCAGTGGCTCGAGCCGCTGCTCAACGGCGAGATCCGCTCCGCCTTCGCCATGACGGAGCCGGGGCTGGCCAGCAGCGACGCCCGCAACGTCTCGTGCTCCGCCGTCCTCGACGGCGAGGAGTGGGTGATCAACGGCGAGAAGTACTACATCTCGGGTGCGGGCGACCCCCGCTGCCGGATCATGATCGTGATGGTCAAGACCAACCCGGAGGCGTCCGCCCACCTGCAGCAGTCGCAGATCCTGGTGCCGCTCCCCCACCCCGGCGTCGAGATCGTGGAGCCGATGCAGGTCTTCGGCCACGACGACGCGCCGCACGGCCACATGCACCTGCGCTTCACCGACGTGCGGGTCCCCAAGGAGAACATGCTCCTCGGCGAGGGCCGAGGCTTCGAGATCTCCCAGCTGCGCCTCGGCCCGGGCCGCATCCACCACTGCATGCGGGCCATCGGCACGGCCGAGAAGGCCGTCGAGCTGATGGTCGGGCGGGGCCTCTCGCGCGAGGCCTTCGGCAAGCCCATCATCGCCCTCGGGAAGAACACCGAGCTCGTCGCCCGGGCCCGCATCGAGATCGAGGCCATGCGGCTGGTGGTGCTCAAGGCGGCGAAGGCCATGGACGTGATGGGAAACGCCGACGCCCGGGTGTGGGTCTCGGCGGCCAAGGCGATGGTGCCGGAGCGCGTCTGCCAGATCATCGACCAGGCCATCCAGATCCACGGCGCCACCGGCGTCTCGCAGTGGACGCCGCTCGCCGACATGTACACGTCGACGCGCACGCTGCGGCTCGCCGACGGGCCCGACGAGGTGCACCACATGGTCGTGGGTCGCGCCGAGATCGCCCGCTACCGGCCCAACGAGGACTCGCTGGTGGTGGACCACCCCCGGAACTAGCCGGGGGGCACCGCCGTCGGGGACCTCAGACCGCGCCCCGCCGAGTGGTGGCGGTGACCAGGCCGGTCAGCACCAGGGCGATGCCGGTCACCCCCAGCAACGCCATCGCCGACCACCGGACCTCGCTCAGCTCCCCGCCGTCGAGGACCGGGATGGCGACCGCGGCCAGGAGCGCGACCGCGCCGCCGACGAACCACGACCAGCCCGCACGCAGCTCCTCGACCGGCCGGGTGCTGCTCCCGCGACGCCCCACCAGGAGCAGGGCCACGGCGCCAGCGGCGACGAGGAGCAGGGCGGCGGGCCCGGCCACGAGGACCAGGACCACGACCAGGGTGGCGATCCCGACAGCGGCTGCGACCTTGACCATGGTGGACTCCCATCTCATCTTCGGAGCGGTGGCGGCCACGGCGGCGGTCTCCCGGAGGAGCAGGCGCCAGGCGCCGGTGCCGTCGTAGCGGTGCTGGTCGACGAGGGCCTGCGCCATGGCAGGCCCGAAGTCGCGGCGGAACGGTGCCGGGTAGGCGCGGCAGGAGCAGCCGGTGGAACCGGACGAGGGCGCTCACCACGCCCCGCCGGGGCGCATGCCGAGCTGTCGCAGGCGGGCCGCATCCAACAGCGCGCTGAGCCGGGCGTGCTCGGCGGCACCGACGCGGTGCCCGAGCGCGGTCAGCCGGTAGTAGCGCCGTCGCTGGTCGTCCATCGCCGGGTCGGGCCGCTCGTCGGCCTCCTCGATGAGGCCCTGCTCGAGCATCCGCTTGATGGCGGTGTAGAGCGTGCCCGAGCCCATGCGCACGGTGCCGCCGCTGAGCTCGGTGACGTCGCGGATGATGGCGTACCCGTGCTTCTCCCCCTCCGCCAGCGCCACCACGATGTGCATCGCCGAGGCGGGCAGTGGGAGGTGGTCGTGGGGGTCGTCGCCGTCGTGCCGGGCCATCGCCTCCACTATGTCGACTGTCGACGTACTATGTCAAGAGTCGACAGAGTGGCAGCGGGAAGCCGAACGCGCGACGGACGCTCGCTAGCCTGATCGCATGTGCGCCACCTGCGTGGCTCAGGGCGCCGCCTACCTCGTGCCCGCGATCGCCGTCGTGCAGGGCAGGTCGTGGCAGCGCCGACGGCGCCAGCCGCACGGGGTCGTCGAGGGCAGACGTGACGACACGGCGGGCGAGCGCCGTCCGTCCGAGGTGGACGCCTGAGCGGTGCCGTGCGGCGGTGGCGTCGCCGCTCCGAGCCCCTGCTGCTCGTCCTCCTCGCACCGTTCCTCGTCGCCACCACTGTCGGGCTGCTCGTCCTCTGGCCGAGCGAGGTACGACGACCGGCTCCCGCCGATGCGCCCGATCTCGGCGAGCTGGTCGACGCCCGGGTCGTCTCCGTCGAGCGCGGGCCCTGCGGGGACGACCCCTCCGCCCCCCACCTCCGGTGCGCCACGCCGACGGTCCGACTCCTGGAGGGCCCGGACGACGGGCGGGAGGTCGACCTCCCTGCGGAGCCGTTCGGCAGCGCCGGGACCATCGACCTCGAGGAGGGGGACACGGTCGTCCTCAGCTACCACGCGGACGCCGAGCCCGGCTTCGAGTACGCGCTGGCCGATTTCGAGCGCCGCGGGCCGTTGCTGGCCCTCGGGGCGCTGTTCGTCGTCGTCGTCCTCGCCACGGCCCGTTGGCGAGGCCTGCGGGCGCTCCTGGGCACGGCCGTCAGCGTGGTCGTCGTCGTGGCCTTCGTGCTGCCCGCCCTTCTCGACGGCTCGAATCCGCTGGCCGTGTCACTCGTCGGCGCAGCCGTCATCGGCGTCCTGGCCATCTACCTGACGCACGGCGTGTCGCTCTCGAGCACGACCGCCCTGCTCGGCACCCTGGCCAGCCTTGCGCTCGTCGGTCTCCTCGCGGTCGTGTTCGTCGACCTGGCCCACTTCACGGGACTGGCCTCGGAGGAGTCGGGCTACCTGACGATCACGGCCGGCCAGATCGACCTCCAGGGCCTGCTCCTGGGCGGGATCGTGATCGGCACGCTGGGCGTCCTGGACGACGTCACGGTGACCCAGGTCTCCGCCGTCGAGGAGCTGCGACGGGCCAACCCCGGGTACGGCCGCCTCGACCTCTACCGCTCGGCCATCACGGTCGGCCGCGACCACATCGCCTCGGCGGTGAACACGCTGGTCCTGGCCTACGTCGGGGCCTCGTTGCCCCTCCTCCTCCTGTTCACGCAGGCCGGCCAGCAGCTCGGCGAGGTCGTCACCGGCGAGGCCGTCGCCGTGGAGGTGGTGCGGACCCTGACGGGCAGCATCGGGTTGGTGGCCTCCGTGCCCCTGACGACCGCGCTGGCCGCCCTGGTGGTCGACCGCCGAGGCCGGCGCAACGCGCCCGCGAGCTGATCAGGGCGACGGCGCTCAGGGCTCGACGATGTTGAAGCCCATGTCGGGTTGCTCGAGGAGGGCGAACAGGCGACCGAGCGCGCCGCCGTCGCCGTCGATGGTGAGCGACCCGTCCTCGAGGGCGGCGCCGATCGACGTGGGATCCGCCAGCACGTCGGTCAGCGTCGTGCGGGCCATGGTCAGGGTGGCGTCCACGTCGTCGTCCATCGTCGCCCAGGCGTTGAGGGCGCCGTGCTCGAGGCGCAGGGTCCACTCCTCGCCGATGTCGGGGAAGCGCCAGCCGATGGCGATCGACTCGCCGTCGGCCCGGGGTCCGTCGAGGCGCACGCCGAGGAGGTCGAACACCATCTCGACGGTCATGGCCGCGAGCAGCGGGGCCGCCTGCGGACCGCTGGCCAGCCGCCGCGAGGTGCCCGAGCGGAGCTCCTGCGCGCCGGTCAGGTAGAAGTTCCGCCACGGGCCCGCCTCCGCCTGGAAGCCCAGCTGCTCGAGGGCGGCGGCCTGGAGCTCACGGGCCTCGGTGTTGCCCGGATCGGCGAACACGACGTGGTTCACCACCTCGGCCACCCACCGGTACTCCCCTGCGGCCAGGTCCTCGCGGGCCCGCGCCAGCACCGCCTCGGCGCCTCCCATGTACTCGACGTACCGCGCCGCCGCCGGCTCCGGCGGCAGCGGGTGGAGGGTGGCCGGGTTGCCGTCGAACCAGCCGAGGTAGCGCTGGTACACGGCCTTGGCGTTGTGGTTGACCGTGCCGTAGTACCCCCGGTTCCCGAACTCACCGGCCAGCGACGGCGGCAGGTCGAGCTCCTCGGCGATCTCGCTCATGACGAGGCCCCGGTTGGCCATGCGCATGGTCTGGTCGTGCAGGTAGCGGTACGTGTCCCGCTGGGTGCGGAGGTAGTGGTGCACGTCCTCGGCGCCGAAGCGGGGCCAGCCGTGGCTGGCGAAGACGAGGTCGGAGTCGTCGCCGAACAGGCGCAGGGCCTCGTTGACGTACTTGCTCCAGGCCAGCGCGTCCCGGACCTGCGCGCCCCGCAGCGTGTACAGGTTGTGCATCACGCTCGTGCAGTTCTCCGCCGCGCACAGGGCCCGCAGCTGGGGGAAGTGGAACATCATCTCGGCCGGGGCCTCGGCGTCGGGCGTGTACTGGAAGACGATGCGCACCCCGTCGAGCGTCAGCTCCTCACCGGTGGTGCCGATCTCGTGCGTGGGCGCCACCAGGGACACCGTGCCGGCGGGGACCGACCGCCCCAGGCCGCAGTCGACCTGGCCCTCCGGACCGCGCGGCAGGTGGTTGCCGTACATGTAGCCGGCCCGGCGCAGCATCACCGGCCCGGCGAGGATGTTCTCCGACACCGCCTCCACGAGGAACCCCTCGGGGGCGACGACGGGGACCTTGCGCTCGGCCAGCTCGTCGAGGCCGATGACCCCCGCGAGGCCGGCGAAGTGGTCGAGGTGGCTGTGGGTGTAGATCACGGCGCTGACCGGGCGGTCGCCGAGGTGCTCGCGCACCAGGTCCATCGCCGCCCGCGCCGTCTCCGTCGACGTCAACGGGTCGATCACGATCCAGCCCGTCTCGCCCTCGACCAGGCTGATGTTGGAGATGTCGTAGCCCCGCACCTGGTACAGCCCGGGCACGAGCTCGTAGAGGCCGTGCTCGCGGTTGAGGCGGGCCTGGCGCCACAGACTCGGGTTCACGGTCGGCGGCGCGCTCTCGGCGTCGAGGAAGTCCCAGTCGGCCGTGTCGAGGATGGGGTGGCCGTGCCCGTCGTGGCGCACGACCAGCCGGTCGAGCCCGGCGATGCGCCCGTGCCGCACACGGGCCAGGTCGGCGGGGTCGTCGAGCGCCAGTCCTGAACCGGAGGCGAAGGCGTGGTTGGCGGCGACGGTGTGGTCCGAAGCGGAGGTCGTCATGGTGGACGGTTGTCTACGCCGTCCGGTCGGGCGCTGCATCCCGGACCGGACGGATCAGGTCACCCGGCCCTGGGGTCGATCACTCCCTCACACGCTCCCCGGCGTGCGGGCGGTCACGAGCCAGGCGGCGCTGCCGAGGACCACGCCGTCGGCGGTGGTGGCGTCGGCCAGCGCCTGCCGCAGCGCGTCGACAGCGGCAGCGGCGGCCTCGGGGTCGAGGTCGTGCAGGAGGCCGCGGGTCATGCCGAGGGTCGAGACGAAGGCGAAGGCGTCGTCGAGGTCCACCCCGAACCGCATCGGCGCCTCGACCGGCTCGACGGCGACGTCGCGGAACCCGGCCTCCCCCAGCACCGTGGCCGTGCCCGCCGGGTCGGCGAGGCCGAAGGGGCCGGGGGCGCCGACCGGCGGCGTGGGCAGGTCCCGCCCGGCCGCCAGCGCGCCACGGAGGGTGCGCAGCCACTCGTTCTCGCCGAGCGGCCGCCAGGCGAGGAGTCCCAGCCGGCCTCCGGGGCGGAGCGAACGGGCGATGTTGGCGAAGGCGGCCACCGGGTCGGCGAAGAACATGGCGCCGAAGCTGCTGACGGCCACGTCGAAGGTGGCGGCGCCGAGGGGGTGCACCTGCGCGTCAGCCTGCTCGAAGCGGACGTTGGTGAGCCCCTCCTGCTCGGCCGCCGCCCTGGCCCGGTCGAGCATCCGCCGAGAGAGGTCGACGCCGAGGGCGCTCCCCGACCGGGCGAGGCGGGCGGCGTCCCGTGTCGAGCGCCCGGTCCCGCACCCGATGTCGAGGACGTCGTCGTCCGCCCCGATGGCGACGGCGGCGGCGAGGGCGTCCCAGTAGGCGGGGCCCAGGGACTCGTAGCGGCCGGCGTGCTCGGCCCAGTGGTCCCCCTCGGGCCCGTCCCACGCCGCTGCCATCTCCACGTTGGCGATCGCCATCGGATCCCCCTCCCGAGCTGCGAACCGGACTATACTCCAAAGTGGAGGAAACACAATGGCCACCGGCGACCTGACGACGACCTCGTACGCCGTGCTCGGGCTGCTCTCGCTGCGGACGTGGACGACCTACGAGCTGGCGGAGCAGATGCGCCGGGCGCTCGGCCTCTTCTGGCCCCGAGCCACGAGCGGGCTGTACGAGGAGCCGAAGAAGCTGGTGGCCGCCGGCCTGGCCCGGGCCACGCCCGACAGCGTGGGTCGCCGGCCCCGCACCCGCTACTCGATCACGCCGAAGGGCCGTCGAGCGCTGGCCGCCTGGGTCCCGACCCCGGGGGCCGGACCGGTCATCGAGTTCGAGCAGCTCGTCAAGGTCTTCTTCGCCGAGCACGGCACCCGGGACGACCTGCTGGCCACCATCGAGGGGGTGCGGGCGTCGCTGGAGGAGCAGGCGGCGTCGACCGCCGGCATCCCGCGCGAGTACCGGGAGCAGCGGGGCGCCTACCCGGAGCGGCTCCCGTGGCTGCTCCTCGCCGGGCGCTTCCTCGACGAGATCGAGCAGGCCGTCGACCGCTGGGCGGGATGGGCGGCCGACGTTGTCCGGACGTGGCCCGAGGACCTCACCCGGGCCGAGCCCGACTGGGAGGTCCTCGACGAGATGGCCGACCACGCCGACGCCTTCGTGGAGCGGGTCGCCGCCCGGCGGCAGCCGTAGGCTCGACCGCCGGCACCCTGGCGATCGAGGTGGGATGACAGCTCCGCAGCAGGGACCCCGTGTGGTGTCCGTCAACGTCGGCGGCGTCCGCACGGTGGCGTGGCGCCACCGGCAGGTGACCACGGCCATCTGGAAGCACCCCGTCGAGGGGCGGGTCCCCGTCCGGGGCGTCAACCTCGCCGGCGACGACCAGGCCGACCGGCGGGTGCACGGCGGGGACGACAAGGCCGTCTACGCCTACGCCACCGAGGACTACGACTGGTGGTCGTCGACGACGGGCGTCCTCGAACCGGGGACCTTCGGTGAGAACCTCACCACCGCCGGCCTCGACCTGGGCGCCTGCCACATCGGCGACCGGTGGCAGGTCGGATCGGCGGTCCTCGAGGTCGCGCAGCCCCGCCAGCCGTGCTTCAAGTTGGGCATCCGGATGGGCGACGACGAGTTCCCCGGTCGGTTCGCCGCTGCCGGCCGGCCGGGCGCCTACCTCCGCATCGTCACGCCCGGGGAGGTCGCTGCCGGCGACGAGATCGTCGTCGTCCCCACCGATGTCCCCGCCGTTCGCGTCGTCTCGCTGACCGCCGACCCGATCGCCGAGGAGGTCCTCCGTCTGGCGGTCGCCGATCCCCGTGTGCCGGTGGGGTGGCGCCGGTCCGCCGAACGCGCGCTCGCCCGCTGAGCGGCCCCTACGAGGGCGGCTCCCCCGGGGGCCCGTCGGTGAAGTCGAGGTCGTCGGTCTGGAGCTGGTCGACGGTCCAGTCCTCCACGCACCCCCGGAACTGCCGGCGGTTCGTCTGGTCGAGCGATGGTCGCAGCACGGCCAGGAAGCGATCGTCGCCGAGGGACTCCACCTCGCCGACGAGATCGGACGAGACCTCGAGCCGGCACGTGAGCACGAGCGCGTTCACCATCTCGGCCAGCGTCTGGCCCCGCTCGCCGTGACGCGATCCGGCGTTGAACCTGACCTCCGTGGTGGAGCCCGGGGCCACCGGCTGGTGGGTGGAGAGGGTCGCCTCCCGGAGCGAGAGGACACCCGCCATCCCGACGGCCAGGCCCACGGCGCCCAGGGCGACCCGCCCGGGCGAGAGCTTCACGCGTGCCCGGCGCGGCGCAGCAGCATGTGGATCTGGGCGTCGTCGGCGCCGGGCACCTCCTGGGCGAGGACGGTGACGTCGTCGACGAGCAGGCCGCCGCGCGGGTAGCTGATCGGGCCGAGCTCGGTGGCCAGGCGTTCCTCCCCCCGCGGGGTCGAGGTGTTCGAGGCGATGCGGTCCACCATCCACGCCAGCGCCGAGAGGATCACCCCACCGCCGACGAGGAACGTGATGAAGACGTTGGTCCGACCGCTCGTCTCCTTCAGCCAGGCGAAGCGGTCGGGCGACGGGGGTCGGGCGTCCCGGAGGACCCCCAGGACCGCGGGGTCGACGCTCCGAGCCCGCTGGACGTCGCCCAGCTTGCGCAGCACGAGCCCCGTGGCCAGCGCGATCTCGGCGATCACCACGATGAGCCCGAAGAACAGCGCCCGGTTCCACTCCCAGCGGTTCAGCGAGACCACCATGTACACGAGGCCCCCGAGGAGGGTCCCCACGCCGGCCAACCACGCGATCGTCTTCACTCGGCCTCCTCCACGGTCACCCGCCCGCTCTCCCCGTCCACGGTCACGGTCGCGCCCTCCGTCAGCTCCTGCGTCGCGTTGGCGTAGCCCACCACGGTCGCCACCCCACCCTCCCGGGCGAGGATGGCGAGGTGCGACAGGACCGAGCCCGTCTCGGCCACGATGCCCTTCAGGCGGGGCAGCAGCGGGCCGAGGCCGGGCGTCAGCGTGGTGGTCACCAGCACCGAACCGGACGGCGGGTCCACCGCGTCGTGCGTCACCGTGCCGGTGGCCACGCCGCCGCCGGCGCCCGTCCCGCCACCGCCCTCGCTCTCGACCTCGCACCGGATGGCGCGACCCAGGTCGGACACCTGGAACCTCGCCGGCAGCGGTGACCCGAAGTAGTGGCGGTGCATGTCGACGAGCCCGGGGATGAGCACGGCCCGCTTGGTGGCGACGGACTCGAGGTGCTCGAGGGTCATGTGCCGGATGAGGCTGGGATCGGTCAGGTCGCCGGCGTTGGTCAGGCGCACCCCCAGCTCCCACCCCGCCCGACCCGCCAGCTCCTGGATCCAGCGGACCCGCAGGCGCAGCGCCTCCCGGAGGATGCCGTTGTCGTTGCCGCTCTCGCCGTCGTGGCCCGTGTAGACGGCCGTGGCCTCGGCGGGCAGCTCCGGCCTCGGCGCCACCCGCGGCGGGGCCAGGGCGAGGACGATCGGGCTCCGGTTCAGGATCTCCTCGTCGGTGAGCCCGTCCTGGCGGGCCTCGACCAGCACGCGCAGCGCCACCGACGCGCCGGTCATGCGGTTCCGACCGGTGTCGGTCAGCATCCCCATGAGGATCTCGTGGGCGTGGAGGGCCCGGAGGACGGCGTGGCCCCGGTGCAGGATGGCGATCAGCTGCCGGCTCGTCAGGTCCGACAGGGCGGGCACGGCCTCGAGGTCGGCGTCCACGCGGTCGAGCAGGTGCTCGGCCAGCCCCGGGAGGGCGCCTCGGAGCCGGCCCAGGCGCCACGCCCCCCGGAGACGGCGGCCGGCGATGATCGGGTTGAGCACCGCGCAGCCTCGACCCCTTCGGCTGGATCTCACCCGCCAGCCTGAGGTCGATGGCGACGTGGCCGTCGATGCAGACGACGACGTCACTGGCCTCGACGTCGGCCGGGGTGGCGGCGCCGGCCAGGACGACCGCCTGACCGACCGCCTCCCGCAGCGGGGGCACCCAGAGGTCGTACTCGAGCTCGGTGAGCGGCTCGGGGAACGTCTCGGCCACCGGCCCCGGCCCGTAGATCGGTCCTCGCGGCACCCCGCGGATCTCCGTCGTGACCGGGCGGGACTGCAGGAGCCAGAGGTGGCCGTCCTCGGCGATGGCCCACTCGACGTCCTGGGGGCGCCCGAAGGCACGCGCCACCTCGGCCGACAGGGCGACCAGCCCCACCAGGTCCGACGGAGGGAGCGAGGGTCCGTCGTTGGCCTCGAAGTCGAGCACCTTGCCCTGCGTGTCGAGCAGGTACCGGGAGCCGTCCACCTCGCCGCTGACGAGCGGCTCGGGACCCCCCCGCACGGCGGACACCACCCGGCGGTCGCTCCGTCCGCTCACCGGGTCGACGCCGAACATGACGCCCCCGAACCGCGGGTCGATGAGCGGTTGGACGAGCACGGCGATCGGCGAGTCCGTCGCGCCGGCGCGCTCCCGGGAATCGAGGACGGCCTCGACCGCCGCGGTGAACTCCTCCAGCCCGTTGATGCCGATGACGGACTCGAACTGGCCGGCCATCGACGAGGCGGCGGTGTCCTCCACGACCGACGAGCTGCGGGCCACCAGGGCCTGGCGGTCGCCGTCGGCGCGCTCGAAGGCCTCCTTCACCGCGGGGTGACCGGCCACCGGGGCACCGGCGTCGACGTCGTCGGAGAACGCGGTCGTCAGGACGACCCCGGGGAGCGTGTCGAGGCCGGCGACGGCGGCGGCCGACAGGGCGGCGGCCTTGCCGCCGGTCAACGAAGGGTCCCGGGCCTCGGCGTCGCGCAGGTCGACGACGAAGCGGGAGGAGGGCGGCGCCGACGCCTCCGACGAGGGCGCTCCGCGGCTCGAGCTCATCCCGGCACGTCCCTCCGGGCTACAGGATCTGGCGGGCCCGGTCGAGCTGGGCGGCGAGCTCGACGGGGAGCGCCTCGATCGTCGGGCCGGCCGGGACCCGGCCGGTGATCGCCTCGACGAAGGTCACCGCGGAGCCCACCGCCGGCGCCGTTGCGTCGGTTCCCTCGACCACCACCCGCACGTCCCGGTCGACGCACAGCCGCAGGGTGCGGCCGGGCAGGTCGTCGAACGAGAGGGCCCCGTCGACGGGTCCGGGCGGGCCGTCGCCCACGGGCGACGGGTCGTCGAGGACCCCGCCCTGTGCGCCGCCGAAGAACAGCGTGAACGCGGCCGCCGTCACCAGCTCCTCGTCGTCGACGGTCGGGAGCGAGCCCAGCGGCACCAGCACGTCGCGCTCGTGGAGCCACGAGTCCCACAACGAGTGGGCGGCGATGACCCGCACGGGCACGTGCCCGAACGGCGACTCGCTGCGCAGCGACCACTCGTCGTCGGCGATGCCCGACAGCGTCTCGAGGAGCTGCGCCGTCGACGCCGTCAGGGCGTCCAGCACGGCCGCGGGCGCCTGGTCCCGCAGCGGGGCGATCACCGCCTCCGGGTTCGTCGTCGGGTCGAACCCGCGCAGGAAGGTCGTCGGCTCGGGGGCGGCGCGGTTCTGCAACGTGAGCGTGAAGAACCCGTCGGCGGTCACGAGGTGGTTGCAGACGTCCTTCGTGCTCCACGCATCGCACCGCGTCGTCTTCGCCCACTCGTCCTCGGAGAGCGACCCGAGCGACTCGAGGAAGCGCTGGCGGTGGCGCCGGAAGGGCTCGTCCGCCGGCGGCAGGCCGTCGAGCGCGAACGTGCGCTCATCGGCGTAGAACTGGCGAAGCGGTCGGACGGGCACGACGGGGGAACCGTAGCCGTCGGCGTGTCGACGGGCGCCGGTCAGCACCGTGACGCCTACGATCCGTCCGGGTTGCCTCGTGATGGGCGGTGGTGGTGCAGGGCAAGGAGGTGTTCGTCCTCGGCATCGCCCCGCGGTGCGGCACCAACCACCTGTCCGACGTCCTCCTGCTCCACCCGGACCTCCAGGCCCCCCAGCCCTTCTGGGAGGACGCCCTGCTGCGGCACGTGGGCCTCCTGCGCCGCTACGTGGCGGCTCTGTCCGGCAACTACGAGCAGACCCACCCACAGTCGGGCGCCCACGACATCGCCCGCTCCGTGCTCCCCGGGAAGCTCGGGCCCGCGACGCTGACGATGCTCACCGACCGGATCGAGCCCGACGCGCCGGTTGCTCACCAAGACGCCGAGCGTGAAGGGCCTCGCCCACTTCATGTCGTGGTTCCCGGAGTCTCATGCCGTCGTCCTCGTCCGCGACGGGCGGGACGTCGTCGAGTCGGCGGTCCGGACGTTCGGGTGGAGCTACGAGCGGGCCATGGCGGTGTGGGTCGAGGGGGCCGAGGCGGTCCGCACCTTCGAGACGGACCCCCGACTTCGGGGGGCCCGCTACGTCCGCGTGCGCTACGAGGACCTCCTGTCCGACCCCGCCCTCACCGTCCGCGGGCTGCTCGAGGCCGTCGACGCCGATCCGGAGGTGTACGACTTCGCCGCGCTCGAGCAGCTCCCCGTCCGGGGCTCGTCCGTCGAGACGGGGGGCCGGCCGACGGTCCACTGGGACCCGGTGCCGCGGCCGCCGGACTTCGCCCGGGGGCGCTGGGGCCACTGGGACCGGCGGCGGCGGCTCCGCTTCGACTGGCTGGCGGGCGACCTGCTCGACCACTTCGGCTACCCGCGGTCGGGCGATCGGCCGTCGGCGCGGGACTCGGCGCGGAACCGCCTCACCGACCTCGCGGTGGGCGTGCGGGGTCGCGGCACGCGGCTGGTCAGGGGGCTCCGAGCCGACAGGTGAGGACCGGGCGCCCGGTCAGGGGTCGGCGCGGTGCACGCCGGGGGCGACCGGCGGTCCCGGCCCCTCGTGGAGGGCCGTCTGGTCGCGCCCGCCCGCCTTGGCCCGGTAGAGCGCGGCGTCAGCCCGCTGCACCGCGCCTTCCAGCGTGTCGTCGGGGACGACCTCGGTCACGCCCACGGAGCAGGTGACGTCTCGTGGCGTCGCCGCTCGGAGGCGCTCGAGCAGCACCGCGGCTGCGCCGCCCGGGCAGCCGGGGAGCAGGACGGCGAACTCCTCGCCCCCCCAGCGGGCCAGGAGGTCGCCGGCCCGCAGGGCCTCCCGCCAGGCGGCGGCTGCCTCCTTCAGCAGCAGGTCGCCCTCGTGGTGCCCACGCGAGTCGTTGAGCTCCTTGAACCGGTCGATGTCGATCAGGCCGAGGGCCACCGGCTCGGCGCTGCGCCGCCGGCTGGCGATGGCCCGCGCCGCCTCCTCGTCCCACCAGCGGCGGTTGGGCAGGCCGGTCAGCGGGTCCAGGCGGGCCAGGCGAGCGGCCTCCGACATCTGGTCGGCCCGCTCCATCGCCAGGGCCGCCTCGGCCGCCAGCAGCCGCATGCCGGACAGCGTCTGGTGCGGGAGCTTGGGGCGAGGGTGGTGCCAGGCGACGAAGAGGACCCCGGCCACGTCGGCCCCGCGGAGGACGGGTTGGTAGAGACCGGACTCGGCGCCCGTGGCGGCCAGGAGGCGGGGCGACGACACCGAGGTGTCCAGGTCGCTCACGAAGCGGGGGCGGCCCGTGAGGTAGGTCTGCACCGTCACAGACGCCTCGCCCGAGAGGGGGATCCGGAGCGTCGGCAGGACGACGCCCGCCGCCGCCGTCGAGATCAGGTGGCCGTCGCCGGCCGGCTCGAAGAGGTAGGCCACGTCGGCCTCGGCCACCTCGAGCGCGGCGCGACAGATCGCCTCGCGGTTGTCGCCCGCGGTGGTGAGGCCGTGGGCGACGCTCGTGATCCGCGCCATCGTCGCCTCACCGGCCCGCAGCTGCCCGACGAGGTCGTTCGTCACCAGCCCGGTGATGAGGGCCACGACCACCCAGAGAAGGGCGATGCCCCAGTCGGTCGGCGGGTAGGTCGGTCGGCCGACGGCCAGGATCGGGAGGACGATGGTGGCGGTCGTCATGCCCACGGCCACGCAGAGGTCGCGACGCCGGCTGTACAGCGCCTGGAAGAGCACGGGCAGCAGCAGGAGCAGCACCAGCCCCGACGAGGCGTTCGGCACCCCGTGACGGGCGCACGCGACCGCGAGGCAGTAGGCGGCCACGGGCCCGGCCCGGGCGCCGGACGGCAGGTCGTCCCAGGGCAGGAGGACGATGGCGGCGGCGACGGCCACGGTGAGCACCGCCGACGCCACCAGGGCGCCGACGTTCGTGACGGAGGACAGCATCGCCAACGGCAGCGGCGCAGACGCCATCAGCGCGAAAGGCGCAAGTTGGACCAGCCGGTCGTGTCGCTGGTTCCCGACTGACTCCTCCATCCCCACCTAGTCGGCGCACCACGCCACCGGGTGAACGGGGGGCCACCACCCATCCGGCGACCCCGCCGGCGCCGGAGACGGGAGCCATGCCCCGCGCCCGCACCTCCAGCCGCCCCGCCGCCGCTCTCGTCGGCCTGCTCGCGGGCGCCGTGGCCCTGGCCCTGGGCGAGCTGGTGGCGGGGATCCTCGGCGGCAGCTCGCCCGTGGTGTCGGTGGGCGACGCCGCCATCGACCGGGTCCCGCCGGCGGTGAAGGACCTGGCCATCGAGCTCTTCGGCACGAACGACAAGGTCGCCCTGGTCGTGGGCATCCTCCTGGTGCTCGCCACCTTCGCCGCCGTGGTGGGGGTGGTCGCCGCCCGTCGGCCGCTCCTCGGTGCCGCCGGCATCGGCCTCTTCGGCCTGGTCGGTGCCCTCGCCTCGCGGACCGACAGCTCCTCGGAGTCGTTCCTCGTCGACGTGACGCCGAGCGTGGTCGGGGCGCTCGCCGGGATCGCGCTGCTGCTCGCCGGCCGCCGGGCCCCCCAGGGCCCGCTCGTGCGGGCCCCCGAGGGTCGACCCGCCGTGCTGGCCCGGCGCCAGTTCCTCGGCCTCGCGGTCGTCACGGCGGCCGCCGCCGGCGGCCTGGGCACGGCGGGGCGGTGGTTGCAGGCCCAGGCCAGCGCCGCCACCTCCCGGGCCGCCGTCGTGCTCCCCCGGGCGGTCCGACGCCTGCGACCCGTCCCGGCCGGCGCCGACCTGGGCATCGACGGCGTCGTCCCCTTCGTCACGCCCAACCGGGACTTCTACCGGATCGACACCGCCCTCCTGGTGCCCCAGGTGAAGACCGAGGGCTGGACGCTGCGCATCCACGGCATGGTCGAGCGCGAGCTCGAGCTGACCTACGACGAGCTCCTGGCCCGCGACCTCGTCGAGGCGGACGTCACCATGACGTGCGTGTCCAACGAGGTCGGAGGCGGGCTCCTCGGCAACGCCCGCTGGCTCGGCGCCCGCCTCGACGACCTCCTGCGCGAGGCCGGGGTCCGGCGGGGGGCCACCCAGGTGGTCCCCCGCTCGGTCGACGGCTACGCCGCGGGGTTCCCGACCGAGGTGGCCATGGACGGCCGTGAGGCGCTCGTCGCCGTGGGCATGAACGGCGAGCCGCTCCCCCTCGACCACGGCTTCCCCGCCCGCCTCGTCGTCCCCGGGCTCTACGGCTACGTCTCGGCCACGAAGTGGCTGAAGGAGATCGAGCTCACGACGCTCGACGCCTTCGACTCCTACTGGGTCCGCCGGGGCTGGGCCAAGGAGGCGCCGATCAAGACCTCGTGCCGCATCGACACCCCGCGCGGCCTGGCCCGCCTGCAGCCCGGACGCGTCCCCGTGGCCGGCGTGGCCTGGGCGCAGGGGCGGGGCATCCGGGCCGTGGAGGTGCGCGTCGACGACGGCCCCTGGGCCCCGGCCCGCCTCGCCACGGCGGTGGGCGACGACACGTGGCGGCAGTGGGTCCTCGAGTGGGACGCCACCCCCGGCACCCACTCGCTCCAGGCCCGCGCCACCGACGGGACCGGCGCCCTCCAGGTCGAGGAGCGGGAGGCCCCCATCCCCGAGGGCGCCACCGGCTGGCACACCGTGCAGGTCACGGTTCAGCGCTAAATCGTCATCCGGGGTCCGGGGCGGCTCCGTAGACCCGAGGAACCCACCCCCGAGACCACAGGGAACCCCCTCATGAGCACCCGTACCTTCAGGATGACCGCGCTGGCGGCCGTCGCCTCCCTCTCGCTGCTCGGCGCTGCGTGCAGCGACGACGACGGCGGCGACGACGCCTCGAGCGACCAGACCACGACGACCCAGGCCGACGAGTCGACCGACTCGACCGCCATGGACGACACGGCCGCCGACGCCGAGATGGCCGCCACCGAGGGCCCCGCCTGCTCGGCGGTGCCGTCCGACGGCGAAGGCAGCCTCTCCGGCATGGCCGACGACCCCGCCGCCACCGCGGCGTCGAACAACCCCGAGCTGACGACGCTCGTGCAGGCCGTCACCGAGGCCGGTCTCGTCGACACGCTGAACGGCGAGGGGCCCTTCACCGTCTTCGCCCCCGTCAACTCGGCCTTCGCCGCCATCCCGGCCGCCGACCTCCAGGCCGTGCTGGCCGACAAGGAGCTGCTGAGCAGCATCCTCACGCTGCACGTCGTGCCGGGTGAGCAGCTCGACTCGGAGGCGCTCGCCGAGGTCGACAGCGTGACCACCGCCAACGGTGCCGACATCACCATCGACGCCAGCGGCGACTCGGTGACGGTGAACGGTCAGGCCGAGGTGGTGTGCGCCAACATCCCCACGGCCAACGCCACGGTGCACCTCATCGATTCGGTGCTGATGCCCCAGACCTGATCCGGTCCCCGGACTCGACGGAGGGGCGCCTACGGGCGCCCCTTCGTCGCGTCCGGGAGCAGACTGCCGGACCTGTGATCCGCCCCGGACGGCCCGACGACGCCGAGCGCCTCCGCGCCATCGAGCGGGGGGCCGGGCTGCGGTTCGCCGACGTCGGGATGCCCGAGATCGCCGCGCACGAGCCGCCTGCGGCCGAGCGCCTGGTCCGGTACGCCGACGAGGGGCGGTGCTGGGTGGCCCTCTCGGCGGACGGCACCGTCGTGGGCTACGTGATCGTGGACCTGGTCGACGACGACGCCCACGTGGAGCAGATCTCCGTGCTCCCCGACCACCAGGGACGGGGCTTCGGTCGCCAGCTGCTGGACGAGGTCGGCACTTGGGCCCGCGGCCGGGGGCTGACCGCGCTCACCCTGACGACCTTCGCCGAGGTCCCCTGGAACCGGCCCCTGTACGAGCACCTCGGCTTCCGCTGCCTCACCGAGGCCGAGCTCTCCCCCGCCCTGGCCGCCGTGCGCGACCACGAGACGACGCTCGGGCTCGACCCGTCGCAGCGGGTCGTCATGCGGCGCGAGCTCTAGGACTGCCGGTTGGCGAAGTACTTCTTGTAGCCCTCGGCGATGGCGAGCAGGTCGGGGTCGGCCTCGAAGCGGGGCTGGAACTTCCGCCACGCCTCCTCCCGCTTGGCCGGGATGTACTCGGTGGGCCAGTAGCCCTCGTGGGGTCGGTAGCCCTTCAGGACGTTGCGGGCCACCGTGGCCTTGTGGACCTCGTCGACGCCGTCGGCGATGCCCATGGTCGGCGCCGCCGCGTACATGGCCTGGATCGGGGTGAGGTTGGTGGTGCCGAGCGACCCGAGGATGTGGAGCGCGTTGTAGGACACCTCGCGCAGCACCTTGGCCATCGTGTACTTCACGGCGGCGATGTCGGTGCGGGTCTCCTGGGTGCTCGTGTTGTCGATCTTCCAGGCCGTCTCGAGGACGAACAGGCGCAGCATGCGGATGGCGGCGTAGGAGTCGGCGATCTTCTCCTGCACCATCTGGTGCTCGCCGATGATCTTGCCGTGCGACTCGCGGCTGAGCGCCCGCTCGCACATCATGTCGAAGGCGAGCTTGCACTGGGCGATCGTGCGCATCGCGTGGTGGATGCGGCCGCCGCCGAGCCGCCGCTGGGCCAGCACCTTGGCGCCGTCCTCGGGGCCGAGCAGGTGGTCGAGGGGCACCCGCACCTCGTTGTAGATGATGTGGCTGTGGGTGCGGGGCTCGGGCTGGATCTCGACCCCCGGGGTGTCCCGCGGCACCACGAACATGCCGTTCGTGCACATCACGAAGAGGATGTCCGCCACCCGGCCGGCGCTCGTGAACCACTTCTCGCCGTTGATGACCCACTCGTCGCCGTCGCGGGTGGCGTAGGTCTTGAACAGGTTGGGGTCCGAGCCGCCCTGGGGCTCGGTCATCGAGTAGGCGGAGAACATCTCCTGGTTCAGGAGCGGCTTCAGCCAGCGCTCCTTCTGCTCCTCGGTGCCGTAGGCGGCGAGCATCTCCATGTTCCCGGTGTCCGGCGCGGCGGCGCCGAAGATTGCCGGGGCCGAGCCGTACCGGCCGAGGATCTCGTTGAGGAGCCCCAGCTTGAGCTGGCCGTAGCCGGGGCCGCCCAGCTCCTCGTCGAGGAACAGGGCCCACAGCCCCTGGTCCTTGATCTGGTCCTGGAGGCCCTTGACCAGCGCCCGGATCTTCGGGTCCTTGGAGCGGACCGCGTAGGGGAACACGTAGTCGAGCGGCTCCACCTCCTCGCGGCAGAACTCCTCCACCCAGTCGAGCTTCTTCTGGAACTCTGGTTCGGTCGAGAAGTCCCAGGCCACGGCGTCTCCTTGTCGTTCGCTGGCCCCGATCGTACGGACCCGCCGGGCCCCGTGCCGACGGCCCGCCCGACGGGTGACCGCGAGGGAGCGACCGATGGGATCGAGCGGGTGCGGCGAGCAGTACCGGCGGGACGGCGTGGCGCGGCTGGCCGGCGGCTTCCCCGGGGCGGCGGCCGCCTCCATGGCGGAGGCGGTCTGGACCGAGCTGGGACGGGTCCACGGCATCCGCCGCGACGACCCGGCGACGTGGCCGGCGGGTGAGGCCCGGGGCCTCGGACGGCTGCGGAGCGAGGCGGCCTTCGGCGCCATCGGGACCGACCTCGTCGAGGAGGCCGTCACCGAGCTCGTGCCCGACCGACCGCCGCACCGGCACGACGACTGGGGCGGGCCGCTGGTGACGTTCCCCGCCCCCGGCACGTGGCGCGTCCCGGCCGGGGGCTGGCACCTGGACTACCCCGTCCGTGGTGCTCCCGGCTCGGCCCTGGTGCTGAAGTGGCTCGCGTACCTCGCGCCGGTGGTCGCCGGGGGCGGCGGAACGGTCGCCCTCGCCGGGTCCCACCGGCTCGTCGCCGGGTGGGCGGCGCAGGCGTCGCCAGGCGATCCGGGGCGGTCGGCGACCGTCCGGGACGCGCTGTTCGCCCTCGACCCGTGGCTGCTGCGGCTGCGACGGGACGAGCCCGACGCCGGTCGCGACGAGGCGCTGCTGACCGGCCACGAGGTGCGGGGTGTTCCCGTCCGCGTCGTCGAGCTCACCGGCCAGCCGGGGGACGTGGTCTTCCTGCATCCCCACGTCCTGCACGCGGCCGCCCCGAACCACGCCGACGGCCCCCGGCTGATGGTCACCGGAGGGCTCTACGTCCCCCGGTGAGGACGGATCAGCAGCTCACGCCGCGGCCGTGGCCTCGAGGGCCCGCTGGATCTCGTCGAGCACGGCCTGGTCGGGCTGGGGCGGGACGAGCGCCGAGAGGGTGCGCCGGGTGGAGGCGATGGCCGCGGCCACCGAGCCGAGGCCGATGGCCGGGGTGTGGCAGCCGACGATCGTCGTGGGCGAGAGGAGCTCGGACTGGCCACCCTCGGCCACGGCGCCATCGACGAGGCGGAGCGGCTCATCACCGACGCCCGCGCCGAGTTCGACGCGACCGGCCAGGGCTGGACCGAGCCGATCCTGCTGCTGGCCGAGGCCGAGCTCGCCCGGTCCCGCGACGCCGCGGCCGACGAGGTGGCGGCCCGGTTCGGCCGGGCCGAGGGGGTGGCCCGCGACCAGGGCGCCTCCGCCGTCGCCGAGCGGATCGCCGAGGCCGCCGCTCGGTGCCGCGTGCACCGCTCCTGAGCCGGCCGGCTCGCCCCCGTCAGGCCCGGACGAGCGCCGGTAGCGTGCCGGAGCGAAGGAGGCCAGATGGAGCTGTCCGGCAGTCGGGTGCTGGTGACCGGGGGGTCCCGGGGCATCGGCGAGGCGCTGGCCCGGAGCTTCGCCGCCGCCGGCGCCCGGGTGGCCCTGGTGGCTCGTTCCTCGGGCGCCATCGAGCAGCTCGCCACCGAGCTCGGGGGCACGGCGCACACCGCCGATCTCGACGACCGGGAGCAGGTGCGGGGGCTGATCGAGCGGGTCGAGGCCGATGGTGGCCCCGTCGACGTCCTCGTCAACAACGCGGGGGTCGAGGGTCTCGGGGCCTTCGAGGCGCAGTCGGCCGGGGAGGTGGAGAGCATCTTCCGGGTGAACCTGCTGAGCCCGGTCGAGCTGACCCGCCAGGCGCTCCCCGGGATGCTGCGCCGGGGGCGGGGGCACATCGTGAACGTCTCCTCGCTGGCCGGCACCGCCGTCTTCCCCGGGATGGTGAGCTACTCGTCCACGAAGGCCGGGCTCACCCAGTTCACCGCCGGCCTGAGGGCCGACCTCCAGGGGACGCCCATCGGCACCACCGTGGTCGAGCTCGGGCCGATCCCCACGGACATGCTGGCCCGGGTCGACGGCTGCGCCCCGGCCCGTGCCTCGTTCCGCCGCTTCTACCGACTCGGGCTCCTGGTCGACGTGGACCGGGAGCGGGTGGCGAGCACCGTCGTGGACGCGGTCCGGACGGGCCGCCGCCACGTCCGCCACCCGAAGCGGGCGCTCGTCTTCCCGTTGCTGGCGGAGGCACCGCGCCGCACGGTCGAGGTGCTGCTCACCGGCGTCCGCCACCGGGACGAGCCGGTGCCGGTCCGCACCCCGTCGGAGACCGCACCCGTCATCGACCTGACCGCCGAGGAGGCGCCGCGGGCTCAGCCCCCGGCGCGGTAGGCGACCAGGGCCGCGGGCTCGGCCTGGCCGACCGGCCACACGATGGTGTCGTCGGTGGCGGCGGGCCAGCCGTTCACGCCGCCGGGGGCCCGCAGGGTGCGGACGACGGCACCGCTCCCCCGGTCGAGGGCCACGATCTCGCCCTCGGCGGTGGCGGTCAGGACGAGGTCGCCCACCACCAGGGCGCCGCCGAGGGGGTCACCCGGGACCTCGGTGTCCCAGACGACCTCCCCGCGCCCGACGTCGACGGCCACCACCTGGCCGGGCCTCGAGCCGAGCGGCGCACCTCCGAAGAAGTCCTCGCGCCCGGGGTCGTGCCGCGACGGCGCGTTGACCGTCGGCGCGAACACCACGCCGTCGGCCACCGCCGGCGGGGTCAGGACCCCGCCGAAGAGGCCGGGGAGCACCTCCGTGGGTCCGGGCAGCTCCGTGAGGTCGTCGTTCTGGTGGACGCCGACCGGGGTGTCGGAGACGAGCTCCCCGGTCCGGGCGTCGACCGCCACGACACGACCGGCCTTGCCGGTCCCCACGACGAGCGGGTTCCCGCCGTCCGGCGGCGTGGTGATGGCGGTGAACTGGAGATCGTGGTCGAAGAGGTCGTGCGGTGAGACCTGGTGGTGCCAGACCAACCGGCCGGTCCGGACGTCGAGGGCCACGATCGAGTCGGTGTAGAGGTTGTCTCCCGGCCGGCTCGAGCCATTCGGTGCCGCCGGTGTGCCCGGGAAGGGCGCCGGGTTGGCCGTGCCCCAGTAGACGAGGCCCCGCTCCGGGTCGACCGCCGGCGGGAACCACGCGCCACCGCCCGAGTTCACCGCCGGATCGCCCCACAGGTCCTCCGGCACGGTGTCGAAGGTCCACACCCGCTCGCCCGTCTCGGCGTCGAGGGCCCAGATCACGCCGCGGTCCCCGCCGCGGAACTGTCCGTCCAGGCTGACGGGCACGGTGCTGGCCAGCACGAGCCCGTCCACCACGAGGGGCTGGATGTCGACGCCGTCGGTCTCGGTGGCCGTGATCTTCGTGGCCCACAGCTCGTCACCGGTGCGCATGTCCAGGGCGGCGATCTCGTCCATGCCCTTGGTGGCGAAGACCTTCCCGTAGCCGACGGCCACGCCGTTGGGACCGACCTGGAGGAGGCCGTACTCGTGGGTCCAGCGCACCGTCCCGTCGTCGAGGTCGACCGCCATGACGTCGCTCTGGAGGTCCTGCACGTAGACGACGCCGTCGACGATCACGGGCGTGGTGCTGGCGTTGCCGAAGACGCCGGAACCGGGGAGGGGCACCGTCCAGGCCACCTCCAGGTCGTCCACGTTGTCGGTGGTGATCGACGCGTCGGGCCTGGCCCGGCCGTTGGCGTAGTCCCCGCCGGGCACGGGCCACTCCCCCGGGTGGGCCGCCACCTCGGGCGGGAGCTCGAGCGCGTCCTGCGCCTCGTCCTCGCGCTCGGCGGCGGGCTGATCGGCGGCCTCGTCGCCGTCGGAGCACGCCGCGGCCAGGAGGACCGCCGCCACGACGACGGCGGCCACCGTGCGCGTCCTCGACACCGGCGGCACAGTACCGATGGCGGCGTGATCTCGGAGATCACCGCCGCGGGCGCAGGCGCCGGAGGACCTTCCGGGGCGTCACCGCGCGTCCCGTGGAGGCGACGCTGCGGAGGTGCTCCCACGGCGTCGCGTCCGACCGGATGCCGACGAACGCCCCCTGGCGGCCGCAGGGGCTCGAGCGCCGCCGGGAGAAGTACCGCTCGTCGCAGCAGGTGCAGTCCGGGCACACGGCCACCTGCTCCACCCCGGCCCGTCCCAGCACGGACAGCACGGCCCGGGGGACGTCGACGTGCGAGCCGTCGACGACGGGGAGGCCACGGGCCACGAAGTCGTCGATCACCTCCGGCTCGACGACGTCGCAGCAGCCTCGGACCGATGGCCCGATCCACGCCGCCCACACCGGCGCGACGGCGGCCACCGCTCGCTCCACCACGCCGGCCAGCAGTCCGTCCCGACTGGCGTGCACGAGGACGACCCCGCCGCGGCCGGCGAGCACGAGGGGGGCGCAGTCGGCGTAGAAGAGCCCGAGGACGGGACCGGAGGTGCGGGCGACCAGGACGTCCCCCTCTCCGAGGGTTCCGCGCTGCCGGCGGCCGACCTCCACGACGTCGGCCCCGAAGACGGGGATCGAGACCGTCAGCGAGTACGGGTTGAACCCGGCGGCGGCCGCCACCCGCCGGCGGTTCTCGAGCACGGAGGTCGGGCCGTCGCCGCGCACCAGGGAGAGGTTGGCGGAGTCGAAGGGCGGCTGGCTGACGCCGCCGCTGCGGTCGCTGAAGGCGAGGAGGATCCCCCGGGCGGCGGCGCCCTCGTCGACGAGCAGCCTGAGATCCCCGTGCCACCGCTCCGTCAGCGAGGGCACGAACGACGGATCGGGCAGGCGGAGCGGCGCCCGACGTCGTCGGATCGTCGCGGGCGCGGCGTCGCCGGCGCGCTTCGAGCCGCCCGGTCGTGTCCGGGCGGACGCCAGCAGGCCGGCCATGCCGGCGACGGTGCTCGCCTCCTCGACGATCGCCTCGTCGGGGAGCTCCACCCCGAAGACCTCCCGCACCTGCGCGGCCAGCTCCAACGCCGAGAGGGAGTCGCCGCCCAGCACGAAGAAGTCCTCGTCGGGCTCGACCCGCTCGAGCTCGAGCACCTCGGCCCAGAGGCCGGCCAGCGCCGCTTGCATCGGGGAGCGCCGTTCGCGGGTCGTCGTCGTCGGGCCTCCCTCCAGCCCGAGGACGGCAGCCAGCCCCCGCCGCTGGAGCTTGCCCGTCGCGCCCCGGGGGATGGCGTCCACGATCACCAACCGCCGCGGCAGCTTGTGCGAGGCGAGGCGTCCGCCGGCGAACCGGCGCAGGTCGCCAGCCCTGGTGCGGCCGCGGTCGTCGTGCTCCAGCACGACGGCGGCAGCCACGTCCTCGCCCAGGGTCGGATGGGTCACCGCGAACGCGATGGCCTCCGCCACCGCCGGGTGGTCGAGCAGCGCCTCCTCGACCTCCCGGGGAGCGACCTTCTCCCCGCCGCGGTTGATGAGCTCCTTCAGGCGGCCGGTGATGGTGAGGTAGCCGTCCTCGTCGAGCACGCCCTGGTCACCGGTCCGCAGCCAGCCGTCGGGGGTGAAGGCGGCGGCGTTGGCCTCGGCGTCGTCGAGGTAGCCCGAGGTGACGTTCGGTCCCCGGATGGCGATCTCGCCGGCCACGCCCGCTGGTTCCGGTGTGCCGTCCGCCCCCAGGACGACGACCTCGGGCCCGGCGGCGAGGCCGACGGTCCCCGGCTTGCGGGTGCCGGGGGGGAGCGGGTTGCTGGCGATCTGGTGGGCGGCCTCGGTCATCCCGTAGGCCTCGACCACCGGCGCATCGAAGGTGTGCTCCAGGCGGTCGAGGAGCTGCGGTGGGAGCGCGGCCGACGACGAGCGGATGAAGCGCAGCCCCGAGCCGACGTGGGCCCCTCGGCGGCTGGCGGCGCCGGCCATCGCCTGGTGGAGGGTCGGCACCGCGCTGTACCAGCTCGGGCCGGCGTCCTCGATCCAGCCGAGGACCTGATCGCCGTCGAACCCGGGGGTGCAGATCACCGACCCTCCCGCCCACAGGCTGGCGCTGAGGCAGGCCACCAGGCCGTGGATGTGGAACAGCGGCATGAGGTTGAGGCAGCGGTCCTGACCGGTGAGCTCGAGGGCCCGGGCCACGTTGCCGGCCGACGTGCAGAGGTTGGCGTGGGTGAGGGGCACCGACTTCGGGCGGGCGGTGGTCCCGGACGTGCGCAGGAGGAGCGCCACGTCCCCGGCGTCGGGTCGGGGCTGGGTCCCGGCGGGTGGCCCCGCGCCGTCCGACGGCGTGAGCGTGGAGGTCCCCGCCGGGCCGCCGGGCTGCGGCGAGAGCTCCAGGCGGAGGACGCCGAGGTCGACGGCGGCCTGGCGGGCCGGGGAGTCGACGCCGGCGGCGACCACGACGGCGGCGACGTCGAGGTCGGTGAAGGCGGCGGCCGCCTCGGAGGAGGTGGAGGCGGGGTTCAGGGGCGCGCACCGTGCCGTCGAGGCGGTGGCGAGGAACGTGGCCGCCATCTCGGGCCCGTTGGGCAGCACCACGGCCACCGTGCCCGCGGCGCCCACCCCCGCCGCCCGCAGGCTGTCGCCGGTGGCGTCGACGTGGGTCAACAGCTGCGCGTACGAGCAGGGAGCCCGCCCGGGGGCGAGGAGGGCGGGTGCCGTCGGCGTCGCCACCGCCCAGCGCTCGACGAGGGCGCGGAGGGTGCAGGGTTGGTCCAGTTCGTCCGGTTCGACGGCGATCGACGGATCATCGCGCAGCGACGGCGAGGCGGATCCGCGCCGGCCCCGGCCCGTCGACGCGCACCCGCCTCAGGGGAGCGGCTCGCTCGGCACGGCGAAGTGCTCCTGGTAGGCCCGCGTGCCGCGCTCGCAGCTCGGCTTCGTCGAGCCCGGTGGCGGCGAACGTGTAGCGGTGCCCGCCGTGCTGGTCCTGCGCGTGGGTGTCGAGGAAGGCCCGCATCCGCCGCTCGGCCTCCGGCGTGAGCTCCAGCCCGAGGCGCTGGTAGATGGTGGCGACCGTGGCGAGGGGGTCGGCCATGAACGCGGCGAACTGCGTGTCGACCACCTGCTCGGCGGGCACGGTCCCGTCGAGCCTGGCCTCGAGCGACCGGTCGAGGCCCTCGATGATGTAGTCGGCGAACTCGGCCGAGGCGCCGGGCACCGAGACCTCGTCACTGGCCAACGACCGCAGCGTCGGCACGAGCGAGCCGAGCGAGGCGATGATCCGCAGGGGATCCCGGTGGGTCTGCACGAGCAGGGCGTCCGGGTACTCGGCCAGCAGCGCGCCGAGGTGCCAGATGTGCCCGGGCGACTTCACCACCCAGCGGGTCGCCGGGTGGCGGGACTGGAGGTGCTGCAGGAAGACCCGGTGCCACCGGTAGGCCGGGGCCATGTCGGCCTCGTCGAGCAGCCAGCGGGCGTAGCTCGGCACCCGGTACTGCGTCGGGAAGATGAAGCTGCGGAACTCGAGCGCCGTGATGCGCACGCACTCCTGGGCCAGGCGCGCGCCCATGGGGTGCATGGCCCGGAAGTCGGGCAGCACGAGGTCGATGCCCGCCAGCCTGGCGTCGACCTCCTCGATGCGGGGGTCGGTGCCGTAGGTCGCGGTCTCGGGCGGCGGGCACGGGTGCTCCACCTCCCAGGTGAGCGGCACGCGCACGACCGGGTCCTGGGCGAGGACGTCGTAGAGGATGGTCGTGCCCGTGCGGCCCTGCCCGATGATCACCATCGGGGGCTCGACCGGCGCGTCGGCGATGGCGGGGTGCCGCCTGCGCTCGTCGACCACCTGGAGCCGGCTGGTCAGGTAGCCGACGATCTCGTCCGACGCGACCGCCACCCCCAGCTCGCTGAGCGCCGCCTCGCGGTTGAGGGAGTCGAGCAGGCGGTCGAGCCCCTCCCGCCAGCTGTCCCCGCCGAAGTCGTCCAGGCCCGCTGACGCGGTCGCCTGGTCGATCAGGACCCCGGCGTCGATCTCAGCCACGGAGCTCCGCCACCGGCACCACCGTGGCCACGGGCCGATCCACCTCGCCCTCGGCCAGGAAGAACCGCCAGAACACCATCCCGAACGGCCGTCCCCCGGTGTCGATCCAGTTCGGCACGCCGGGGTCCTCGTGGGCGATCACGATCCGGTACGAGCCGTCGGGCTCCAGCGTCGTGTTGGCCCGGTTCCGCCCGCCGGGTCGGTGGACGTACTCGTAGGTCTGCAGGTACCGGTTCCAGACCGAGACGTTGGCGAAGGCGGCCTCGGGCCAGCGGCCGGTCATCACCAGGGCCTCGTCGGGACCGAGGACGTACGGCGCCATCGAGTACGCCGCGTCGAACGCCGCGAACGCGAAGTCGCCGGGGACCTCGGGCGGCGGGAACTGGTTCGGGGTCTCCGACACCCACGTCGGCTGCACCCGCTCCCCCGGCTTGGGCTGGTCCAGCGTGCGGCTGCGGATGAAGGTGGCGGCCCGGCGGTAGCCGGCGGCGACGGCGGCGTCGTCCCACGGGCCGGGCGGCCCGACGGGCTCGAGCACCTCGATCTCGAGCGGCACGACCTTGTTGACGTCCCCCGCGACCGGCCGGACGTCCTCGAAGTAGCAGCGCACGATCAGCTCCGAGGCCCCCTCCACCAAGCCGAGCCAGTTGCGGTCCCGCTCCTCGCCCCCGAAGAAGACCTCGAAGCTGCCGTCGGGGGCGGCGTCGATGTCCCGGTCACGCAGGATCCCGGCGGTCTGGTCGCTGTACCCGCCGCCCCCCGACCCCGTCTCGACGGTGAACGAGAGGTACACCGCCCCGGACAGGTTGCCGGTCACCCGATACGAGCGGTCGGAGCGGACCGGAGCCGTGTAGTAGACGGCGTCGGGGTTGTCGCCCAGCATCTTGCGGCTGCGGCTGACGATCGGTCGGAAGAACGGGCGCTCCGGATCGCTCTCGAAGGCGAGGAAGAAGCCGCCCTCGATCATGTTGGCCACGCTGCGGAAGCCGTCCACGGTGTCGCCGAAGCCCGGCGACCCCCACTCGTCGCCGAGGTAGCGCTCGTCGACCTCCTGCAGGAGCGCGATGAGCTCCCGCAGCGCGCGCCGCGACTCGAGATCCGCACCGGTCATGAACCCTCCCCTTCGGGCCGTCGGACGGGCACGCTACGACGCAGGCCCTCCGGCCGGGGCCGATCCGCCTCGGCGGGAAAGAACCATGTGGACTACGGTCCCCACGAAGGCGGCGCGAGGGGGCGGCGATGCCGGTTGCGTTCGATGAGGTCGTCGAGAAGATCACCAGCGCAGCCCGGCAGGTCGACGTCGACGAAGGGTCGTCACCTGTGCTGGTGGCCGTCGTCGAGGAGTTCCGGTCGAAGCTTGCCAAGGCACAGCGGCACGCCACCGACGGCGTCCCCGGCCACGACGACGTCATCGAGTTGGAGCAGGCCGGCGACAGCGCCAAGGCGGCCGCCGAGGCCGATGCCGGCCTGTCGAGCGAGGCCCGGGAGGCGGTGCTCGCCGCCCACCTGGCCATCTGCAAGCTCAAGGCCGGCGCCTGAGTCCCCGCTCGGCCCGTGGCATCGCCCAGCCGGGTGCGACGCTCACGATCGTGCCGACAGGAGCTGTTCGAGCTTGTCGAAGCTGTCCGTCCACCCGCTCCGATGGAGCTCTCGGCGCGCGTCGGTCGTGAACCGGCCCTGATCGAGCGTCACCTCGGTCGCCCGGTCGAGATCCCGCAACGACAGATCCACGAGGGTCTCGACGTCATCCGGGTCAGGGTCCTCCCAGGCGAAGGTGAACGCCAGGTGGTTCGGTGGATCGACCACGCGGAAGTCGCCGGTCAGGGAGAAGGGGTCCCCCGTCGGGGGTTGCATCTCGATCCGGTAGCTCGCGCCGACGCGAGGGTCGAACCACAGGCTCGGGGTCGTGAAGCCCTCCGGGCCCCACCACCGCGCCAGCTCGTGCGGGTCGGTGAGCGCCGCGAACACGACCGGCGGCGCCGCAGGGAGGATCCGGCGCAGCTCGAGGACCAGCTCGCCCGATGCCGCCACGACCGGATCGTACGTCCGCCGGCGGCCGGGATCTCAGGTCGTGGGGTGAGTGGAGTGAGCACTCACTCACTAGGGTGGGGAGATGGCGCCCCCGTCCACCACCGTCCCCCTCGGCGGCCGCCGGCGGGCGGCGGCCCTCCCCCCCGGGGAGCGCCGGGACGCCATCGTGGCCGCCACCATCCCGCTGCTGGTCGAGCACGGTGAGCAGGTCACCACCCGGCAGATCGCCGAGGCCGCCGGGGTCGCCGAGGGCACGATCTTCCGGGTCTTCGCCGACAAGGACGCCATCGTCGCCGCCGCCGTCGACGCCGCCCTCGACCCGGACCCCTACGAGCGGGCCCTCCAGGCGATCGACCCGTCGAGGCCGCTGGTCGACGTGGTCACGGACGCCGTGTCGGTCTCGCTGCACCGGTTCGCCGAGACGTGGCGGCTGCTCTCGAACGTGGGGCGCCGGGTCCACGATCCTCGGCCCCGGGCCATGGCGGAGAGCCCCACCCTGGCCCGCCTGCTCGCCGCCCACCGGGCCGAGCTGGCCGTCCCGCCCCGGGCCGCCGCCCGCACCCTCAGGGCCCTGACCTTCGCCATGTCCCACCCCCTGATGGTCGAGCGCCCGGCCCCGCCCCGGGAGATCGCCCGCACGTTCCTCCACGGGGTGAGCAAGGGGACGCCGTGCTGATCCGGCTGCTGCGGGCCCACTTCGCCCCCTACAAGCGGCTGCTCCTCGTGCTGGTCGCCCTCCAGGCGGTGCAGACGACGGCGGCCCTGCTGCTGCCCAGCATCAACGCCCGCATCATCGACGAGGGCGTGCTGGTCGGCGACCAGGCGTTCATCCGGTCCGAGGGCGCGCTCGATGCTGCTGGTGACGCTCGTCCAGGGCACCTTCGCCGCGGCCGCCGTCTACGTCGGCGCCCGGGTGGCCATGTCCGTGGGGCGCGACCTGCGGACCAACCTGTTCCACCAGGTCACGGGGTTCTCGGCCCGGGAGGTCGGTGCGTTCGGCGCGCCGTCGCTCATCACCCGCATCACCAACGACGTGCAGCAGGTCCAGCTGATGGTGGTGATGGCCACCACCATGGCGGTGGGCGCCCCCATCACCATCGCCGTCGGGACGGTCCTCGCCGTCCGCCAGGACCTCGGCCTCTCGGTCGATCCTGGCCGTCAGCATCCCCACCGCCGCGGTCGTCCTCGGGATCATCGTCGCCCGCATGGTGCCGGCCTTCCAGCTCATGCAGGTGCGGATCGACCGGATCAACCGGGTCCTCCGCGAGCAGATCACCGGCATCCGCGTGGTGCGCGCCTTCGTCCGCGAGCCGGAGGAGGGCGCCCGGTTCGAGACGGCCAACGACGAGCTCACCGAGGTGTCACTGCGGGCCGGGCGGCTGATGTCCTCGATGTTCCCGATCGTCAACCTGCTCATCAACCTCTCGAGCGCCGCCGTGCTGTGGGTGGGCGCCGACCGCATCAGCGCCGGGAGCATGGAGGTCGGCTCGCTCGTGGCCTACCTCACCTACCTGACGCAGATCCTCTGGTCGGTGGTGCTGGCCACGTTCATGGTGTCGATGATCCCCCGGGCGTCCGTGGCCGGGGCCCGCGTCCAGGAGGTGCTCGCCACGCCGACGTCGGTGGTGGTGGCGGACGACCCGGTGACCGACCTCCCCACCGCCGGCGTGCTCGAGCTCCGGGGCGTCGGCTTCCACTACCCCGGCGCCGAGCACGCCGTGCTGCGCGACATCAGCTTCACCACCGCCGCGGGCACCACCACCGCCGTCGTGGGCAGCACCGGCGCCGGGCAAGACGACGCTGGTCAACCTCGTACCCCGCCTGTTCGACGCCACGTCGGGGACGGTCCTCGTCGACGGGGTCGACGTGCGCCAGCTCGACCCGGACGTCCTGTCGTCGATCATCGGCCTCGTGCCCCAGCGGCCCTACCTGTTCTCGGGGACCGTCGCCTCGAACCTGCGCTACGGCCGACCCGATGCCACCGAGACCGAGATGTGGGAGGCCCTGCGGGTGGCGCAGGCCGAGGGCTTCGTGCGGGCCATGCCCGGCGGGCTCGAGACCAGGATCGAGCAGGGCGGCACCAACGTCTCCGGCGGCCAGCGCCAGCGGCTCGCCATCGCCCGCGCCCTGGTGCGCCGGCCGGAGATCTACGTGTTCGACGACTCCTTCTCGGCCCTCGACCTGGCCACGGACGCCCGGCTCCGGGCCGCGCTGGCCCCCTACACCAGGGACGCCGCCGTGGTCATCGTCGCCCAACGGGTGTCGACGATCATGAGCGCCGACCAGATCGTGGTCCTCGACGACGGCGAGGTCGTGGGGCTGGGCAGCCACGACGAGCTGCTGGCGAGCTGCCCGACCTACGCCGAGATCGTCGAGTCGCAGGTGGGCGCGGAGCAGGCCGCATGACCGCCACCGACCAGAGCCAGAACGAGAAGCTGCGGGACATCCCGCCCGAGACCCGGCGCCCGACCCCGGGTCCTGGGCGGCTTCGGCATCCCCACCGAGCGCTCCGAGGACTTCGGGGTGGCGTTGCGCCGGCTGTGGCGGCTGCTGGCCCCGGATCGGCCGCGGCTCGTGCTCATCGCCGTCCTGGCGGTGGTCAGCACCGCGCTCAACGTCGCCGGGCCCCGGGTGCTCGGCCACGCCACCGACGTGATCATCGCCGGGGTGGCCAGCGCGGGCGGGATCGACTTCGGCGAGCTCCACCGCACCCTGGCCCTGGTCGGGCTCCTCTACGCCGGCGCGGCGGCGATGGGCGTGGTCATCGCCTGGGTTCTGGCCGGGGTGGTGCAGCGGCTGATGTTCGGGCTGCGGGAGCAGGCCGAGGCCAAGCTCAACGTGCTCCCCCTGCGCTACATCGACCAGCAGGCACGGGGCGACCTGCTCAGCCGGGTCACCAACGACCTCGACAACGTGGCCCAGAGCCTCCAGCAGACGCTGAGCCAGATGCTCACGTCGGTGCTCCTGCTCATCGGCGTGGCCGTGATGATGATCACGATCTCACCGGTGCTGGCCGCCGTGGCGCTGACCACGGTGCCCCTGTCGATCTTCCTGATGCGGCGGATCGCCGCCCGCGCCCGGCCTCGGTTCATGGCCCAGTGGCGCAGCACCGGCGCCCTCAACGGCCAGATCGAGGAGACCTTCACGGGCCACGCCATCGTGAAGTCCTTCGGGCGCCAGCAGGAGGTCGAGGAGCGGTTCCGGCGCACCAACGACGAGCTGTTCGAGTCGTCCTTCGGGGCCCAGTTCATGTCGAGCCTCATGCAGCCGGCGACCATGTTCATCGGGAACCTGCAGTACGTGCTCGTGGCCGTGGTCGGCGGGTTGCGGGTGGCGAGCGGGGCCATCAGCGTCGGGGACGTGCAGGCGTTCATCCAGTACTCCCGCACCTTCTCCATGCCGCTCACCCAGCTGGCGTCGATGATGAACGTCTTCCAGTCCGGCATCGCCTCGCTCGAGCGGGTCCTCGAGCTGCTCGACGCCTCGGAGCAGTCGCCCGAGCCCGGGCCCGCCGACGGGCGTCCGGTGCGGGGGCGGGTCGAGTTCCGCGACGTGACCTTCTCGTACGACCCGGACCGGCCCCTCATCGACTCGCTGTCCCTGGTGGCCGAGCCGGGCCAGACGATCGCCATCGTCGGCCCGACCGGCGCCGGCAAGACCACGCTGGTCAACCTCATCATGCGCTTCTACGAGCTGGACGGCGGGTCCATCACGCTCGACGGCCGGGACATCGCGTCGCTGCCGCGGGCCGAGCTGCGCTCGAACATCGGCATGGTGCTCCAGGACACCTGGCTGTTCGGCGGGACCATCCGGGACAACATCGCCTACGGCCGCCCGGACGCCACCGACGACGAGGTCCTGGAGGCGGCCAGGGCCTGCTACGTGGACCGGTTCGTCCACTCCCTCCCCGACGGCTACGACACCGTCATCAACGAGGAGGGCGACAACATCAGCGCCGGCGAGAAGCAACTCCTGACCATCGCCCGCGCCTTCCTCGCCGACCGGGCCATCCTCATCCTCGACGAGGCCACCAGCTCGGTGGACACCCGCACGGAGGTGCAGGTGCAGGTGGCGATGAACCGCCTGCGGACCAACCGCACCAGCTTCGTCATCGCCCACCGGCTGTCGACCATCCGGGGGGCCGACGTGATCCTGGTGATGGAGGACGGGCGCATCGTCGAGCAGGGCTCGCACACCACCCTGCTGGACCACGACGGGCCGTACTCCCGGCTGTACCACGCCCAGTTCGCCGGCGCCGCCGTCGACCCCGATCCCCCGGTCGACGCTCGGCTGTAGCGGCCCGCCACCTCGTCGCGTGGCGGGACGCCGATCCGGCGACACCTGCCACCACTCCCCCGCGACACCTGCCTGCCCCATTGCCGTCGCGGGCCTCAGCAGGTCTCATCGACCTGATGGCCGTGCAGGTCGCCGTCATCGGCGGCGGGATCGGGGGACTCACGACGGCGGTGGCCCTGCAGCGCCATGGCATCGCCTGCACCGTGAACGAACAGGCACCAGAGCTTCACGAGATCGGTGCCGGTGTCGCCCTCTGGGCACCAGCGCTCGCGATGATCGATCGGCTGGGCCTCGGACCCGCCGTCCGGGCGCTGGGTCGGCCGTGGACGGTCGCCGGCCTGCGCCGCCCCGATGGCTCCTTCCTGGTGCGGTACACGGGCCAGGAGTTGGCGTCGTCCCTGGGTGCGGCCACCATCGCGGTGCACCGTGGCGAGCTGCAGTCGGCGCTGCTCGCGGCGCTGTCGCCGGGGACGGTCCACACCGGTCGCCGGTGCGACACGATCGAGCACCGACGTGACGGCCGGATCGCCGTCCGCTTCACTGACGGTGCTGTCGTCGTGGCCGACGCAGTGATCGGTGCCGACGGTCAGCGCTCGGTGACCCGAGCCATCCTGTTCGGGAACCGAGGAGCACGCCTCCGGGACTGCCGGTACGGGAGCTGGCGAGGCACGGCCGTCCAGCCGCCCATGTCCGACTGGCACACCGTTGTCGGCGAGACGTGGGGAGCAACGGGGCGCTTCGGCTTCGTGCCCATCAGTCGTTCACGAATCGCGTGGTACGCCGCCGTCGACGACGGCGCCAGGGGCGAGCGGGGCGCGCTTCGGACCTGCTTCGGGGACTGGCACGAGCCCATCCCGTCGCTGATCGACCACACGCCGGATGAGCACCTCTGGTTCGACCGGATCTATGACCGATGGCCGTTGCGACACTGGTCGGTCGGCCCCATCACCCTGCTCGGTGATGCCGCGCACCCCATGACACCCGAGCTCGGGCAGGGCGCCTGCCAGGCCATCCTCGACGCGGGTGCGGTCGCTGACGCCTTGGCCAGATCATCAGACCCCACGGCTGCCTTCTACGACTACGAACGGGCCCGGCGGGCGCGAGCCTGGCTGCTGACCTTGACGGCGCGGCTGATCAGCGCCGTGGGCCGACCCGACGGTGCCATAGGTGACGACCTTCGGTCCCGGGTCCTGGCACTCGCCCCGGACCGATTGGTGCTCAGTCAGCTGCGTCTCGTGTGTGGACGAGCGTGATGGCGCAGCCTCCGCCGGGGATGGCAGCGTTGTGGTCCGGGCGAACCGCTTCCTTCGCCATCACCTGCTGAGGAAGGACGTCCTCTGAACCTCATCATCTGCCCAGACGAGGCCGACCGCCGGTGACCCCCCGACGCCTCGACTACGTCGACGTCGACGGCGAGGTCCTGGAGCGGCTGCGGGCGAGCTGCCTGGCGCTGCCCGACGCCTGGGAGGAGCAGGCGTGGGTCGGGCGCCGGTTCCTGGTCCGCAAGCGGAACTTCGCCCACGTCTTCGCCATGTGCGACCAACGCGGTGCCGTCGCGACGATGCTGGCCTTCAGGTCACCCGAGGAGGAACGCGACGTCCTCGTGGCGAGCGGCCATCCGTTCTTCTTCCTCGGATGGGGCCGCAACGCGGTCGGCATGGTGCTCGACGACGCGACCGACTGGGACGAGGTGCGGGAGCTCGTCACCGAGAGCTACTGCGTGCTGGCGCCGAAGAAGCTGGTCGCCCTCGTCGACCGCCCCGGCCCCACCGGGTGAGGCCCGGCCTACCTCCCGGCGAGCTCGCTCCGTCGCCCGCACGAGCCCGACGACCGTAAGCGGCCCGGTACCGTCACGGCGGTGGCGTGCCCGGCCCCTCCGAACGCCACGCCCTGGCCCGATGACCACGAGCCGACAGCCTTCCAGCGGGCCGTCGTGGACGCGGTGACCCGCCTGCGCCCCGGCGAGCTGCTCACCTACGGAGAGCTGGCCGAGGAGATCGGCCGGCCGGGGTCGGCCCAGGCCGTCGCCAACGTCCTCCGGTCCGCCCCCGGGCTCCCCTGGTGGCGGGTGCTGCCGGCGGACGGCCGGCTCTACCGGACGCATGCGCCCGTGCAGGTCCCGCTCCTGGAGGCCGAGGGTCATCTCGTGGACGACGAGCGCCGGCTACGGGTGGCGCCGGAGGGTGGGCCAGGATGGTCGCGATGAACGAGCGCTTCGAAGTGCAGCGAACGATCCCGGCCGAGGCCCGAGCCATCTTCGACCTCCTGCGGAGCCCCCGCGGCCACGTGCTGATCGACGCCTCCGGCATGTTGCAGGGCGCGACGGGCGACCCTGCGGAGGGCGTCGGCGACACCTTCGTGATCCACATGGACCGGGAGGCCCTGGGTGATCTGCCGATGGGCAAGTACGACGTGATCGTCACCATCACCGCCTACGAGCGCGACCGGTTCATCACCTGGGAGGTCTCGGGCGAGAACTTCCCGAGCATCGGCCACTACTACGGGTACCGGCTCGAGCCCGCCGAGGGCGGCACGCTCGTCACCTCCATCTACGACTGGTCGGCGGTCGACGAGAAGTGGAAGCCCGAGGGCCGCTGGCCGATCATCTCGGAGTCGGCGCTGAAGGCCACGCTCGGCATCCTCGAGCGCACCGTCCGGGGCTCGACGGCTCCGTCAGCACCGGAGGGCGCCTGAGTCACCCCTTCCGGAGCGTGAGCAGGCCGTCCTCCTCGCCCGCCCGCATGGCGAAGTCGAACCGGTCGACCTGCAGGCACAGGTCGACGTCGTCCCGGTGGATCCCACGGTGCCCGAGCTCGATGCCGCGCTGCAGCCTCTCGGCCGCGACCGCCGCCCGTCGGAGGCGCGGGCCGGGCTCCACTGCCGGGTCGTCGACACAGGCGGCGATGTGCTCGGCGCACGCGAGGTCCTCGTCCGCCCGTCCTCCCTCACCGGTGATCACGAAGGTCACGGAGGCGGGCTGCAGGGCGCGGAGCCGCTGCGCGGTCGCCCCGGCGACCACGAAGCTGGCGCAGTAGAGGTGCTCGGCGCCGCGGGCGGCCACCGCCCCGATCGTCCCCGCGGCCGTCCGGTGCACGACGGTCCGTCCCGCCAGGTCCGATCGCTCCAGGAGCTGGCCGGGCGAGTTGAAGAGGTCGAAGCCCGGCGCGGGCAGCCCGTCCTTGCCGAGGAGCGCGCCCGGCATGCTCCCCGCCACCGCCTTGGCGTCGTCGAGGTCGTCCATCAGGACCAGCCGCTCGACGCCGCCGTCGAGGGCGTACGCCGCGAACGAGAACGCCCGCAGGACGTCCACCACGACGGCGACACCGTCGATGTCCGAGCACCCGTCGTTGCCCACGAAGCGGTGCTCGGGCATCAGCTCCCCTCGGACGTGCCGCCGCAGCGACCGTAGTGGTCGCTCCGGTCGAGGCGGAGTGGCGGGCCGGCCACCCCCTCGGGTAGCCAGGGCGGCCATGGAGATCCGCCGCGCCGAGGAGGCCGACTGGGCCGGCATCTGGCCCATCTGGCGGGACACGGTGGCGGCGGGCGACTCGTACGTCTGGCTGCCGGGCACGCCCGAGGCCGAGGCGAGAGCGGAGTGGATGCTCCCGCCGCCCGCCGAGGTCTGGGTGGCCGAGGACGGGGGGCGCATCGTCGCCACGGCGCTGCTCCAGCCCAACAAGCCGGGTCTCGGCGATCACGTGGCCAACGCCGGCTTCATGGTCGACCCGTCGCTCGGCGGCCGGGGCGTGGGCCGACGCCTGGCCGAGGCGATCCTCGATCGCGCCCGGGCGGCGGGCTACGTGGCCATGCAGTTCAACGCCATCGTGGCCACCAACGACCGCGCCGTGGGGCTCTGGCGGTCGATGGGGTTCGAGGAGGTGGGGCGGGTGCCACAGGCGTTCCGCCACGCCCGGGAGGGGCCGGTGGACCTGCTCCTCATGCACCGCCGCATCTAGGCCGCGCCTGGCGGCAGGGCCGCCGAGCGCGGCCTGGCTACGTTCGCAGCCACGTCCGACACACGCCGCCGCCCGCAGGAGTCCATGTCCTGGTGAAGACGCGACCCCGCCGCCGCGCACGCGCCCTGGCCGCCGGCATCACCGTCCTGACCCTGGTCGCGTGCGGGGGTGGCGACGATGCCGCCGCACCGCCGACCACCACGACGACCACGTCAGCGACGGAGGCGTGCGACCGGACCCCGGCGACCACCACGACCGTCCCGGGCCCGGGGCCGACCGCCATCGCCCAGCCGGCCCAGCCGACGTGCGGGCCCGGCGGCAGCGACTACGAGCACGGGAGCTGGCGCATCAGCGAGGGCGGCGCCGGCAACGACGCCTGGTTCACCTTCGAGCCGGTCGATCCCCGGCCGAGGCGGGCTCGGCTCGCCATCGTCATGCACGGCTACGGCGAGTACCAGGGCTACGGCGTCCTCTACGAGCTCATCCGCCACACCGTCCGGCACGGCACCGTCGTGGTCTTCCCCCGGTGGCAGACCGGCCTCACCAGCCCGTGCCCGGGACCGTTCGACATCGAGCCGTGCGTCACGTCCGCGGTCAACGGCATCCGCGGGGCCCTCGACCACCTCCGGGCCGATCCCGGCCGCGTCCAGCCCCGCCTCGACGAAGCCAGCTACTACGGGTTCTCCTTCGGCGGCATCGTCACGACGAACATGGCGAACCGGTGGGAGGAGCTGGAGCTGCCCGAGCCGAAGGTCGTCTTCCTCGACGACCCCCACGACGGCGGGCTGGATGGTCAGGGTGAGCCCGCGGTGGACGACAGCCTCGCCGGCATCCCTCCGACGACCCTGTTCCAGTGCCACGTCAGCGCCGACGGCGTCACCGGTGAGCAGGGCAAGGACGGGTCGAGCTGCAACGCCATCTTCCCGCTCCTCGACCACCTCCCGGCCGACCGGAAGGACCTCGTCCTCACCACCCCCGACACCCACGGCGACCCGGACCTCCCCGCACCCCACGGGGTCTGCGCCGCGCCGGAGGACCTGGCCGACGCCTACGACTGGAACTTCTGCTGGAAGGTGTGGGACGCGCTCCGCTCCGCCGCCTTCGACGACGACGACGACGACGCGCGTTCGCGCTCGGGGACACCCCCGAGCACCGGGCCAACGGCGAGTGGAGCGACGGCACCGAGGTCGCACCGCTCCAGATCCGGGACGCCGCCCCGATCCACCCCTGACGGCTCGCGGGACGAGGGCCGGTCGGGGGCGTACCGTGGTCGGGTGCGCACAGGGGACACCGCTCCCGACTTCGAGCTCCCGGACGAGACCGGCACGATGCGGAAGCTCTCGGACCTGCTGGCCGAAGGCCCGGTCGTGCTGTTCTTCTACCCGGCGGCCATGACGAAGGGCTGCACGCAGGAGAGCTGCCACTTCCGGGACCTCGCCGGCGAGTTCGCCGAGCTGGGGGCGCAGCGGGTGGGCATCAGCGCCGACACGGTCGAGAAGCAGCAGGAGTTCGCCACGCGCCACAGCCTCGGCTACCCGCTCCTGTCCGATCGCGACCGCAGCGTGGCCGCCGCCTTCGGCGTGAAGCGGGGACTCCCGATGCTGCCCAACCGTCGGGCGACGTTCGTGATCGACCGGGACCGGACGGTCCTCGAGGTGGCTCGGAGCGAGATCAACATGGACGCCCACGCCGACAAGGCGCTGGCCGCCCTGCGCTCCCGTTCCTGATCGAGGCTCGGGCTAGGGCGGGGCCAGCTGGACCTCGGCCCGGACCTCGACCGCGTCGAGGACCTTCAGCGCGCCGAGCATCGCCGAGTGGGGCTTGATGCCGAACTCGGACTGGATGACGGTCGTGGTCACCGTCCATCGCCGCTGACCGGCGTCGGGGTCGGCCACGACCGCGAGCTCGGCACGACGGGTGACGCCGGCGATCGTGAGGTCGCCGGACACATCGAACCCGTCCGCCGTCGGGTCCACGGCAGCCGAACGGAACCGGATCTCCGGATGGTCGTTGGTGCGGAGCACCTTGCCGATGGTCTTCTTGATCTCCGACTTGTTGATCGCCAGCAGCGGCACGGCGCCGCCCGTGCCCTCGCGCACCTCGAGCGACGTGGCGTCGACGACGACCTCCACGGTCGACGCCTCGATCCGGGCTGCGTCGATGGAGACGGTGCCGGCCCATCGCGTCACCTCGATCACGAGATCGTGCCCCGCCATGGCGCCGAAGCCGCCACGTCCGGTGTGCAACGTGAGCGCGCCCGTCTCCGGGCCGATGGAAGAGGAGCCGGCCGCGAGGCCCACCCCTACGTCCCCTCCTCGTTCACCTCGCGCACCAGCTCGAGGAGCCTCCCGAGCTGGTCGAGCGGGGCGTCGATGTCGGTCGCCATCGGTCCTCCGGGGAGGCCGGCTCGGAGCGTCGTGATGCCGGCGTCCCGGTACAGGCGCAGCCTGTCGCGGACGAGGTCATCGGTGCCGATCAGGTTCGTCCCGAGGCCGATGGCGGTCGGGACCCGGCGGCGCGCCGCCTCGCGGTCGCCCGCCAGCCAGAGGCGCTGCACCTCCTGCACGTCCTCGCCGTACCCCTGACGGGCGAAGGCATCGTTGTAGAAGTTCCGGGTCGCCGAGCCCATGGCCCCGAACGTGAAGGCATAGCCCGCGGCGTGGCGCCGACCCGCCTCCTCGACGTCGTCGGTGAGCTCGACACCCACGGAGACCGTCAGGTCGAGCTCGTCGAAGGATCGACCCGCCTCGGCGGCGCCGGCCCGCATCGGGTCGAGGAACACGTCGGCGGTCTCGGGGAAGAAGGAGTTGCCGATCCAGCCGTCGGCGAGCTCGCCGGTCAGACGGAGGTTGGCCGGGCCGAGCGATGCGACGTACACGGGCACGTGCACCGGTGGTGCCTGGGAGCGGATGCTCCGGCCCTCACCGTCGGGAAGCGGCAGCGTGTAGACCTCACCGCGGTAGTCGAGACGATCTCCTGACGTGATCCTCCGGATGATCTCGATGGTCTCGCGCGTGCGGCGGACGGGTCGATCGAACCGCACGCCGTGCCACCCCTCCATCACCTGGGGACCGCTGGTGCCGATGCCGAGGACGAACCGGCCGCCCGACAGCGCCTGGAGCGACATGGCGGACATCGCCAGGACGGCCGGGGTGCGGGCTCCGAGCTGGACGATGGCCGTCGCCAGGCGGATCGTCGACGTCGATGCGGCGAGGAAGCCGAGCGGCGTGAGGGCGTCGAAGGCCCAGAACTCGGGGACCCACACGGAGTCGGCGCCGAGGCGCTCGGCCTCGCGGACGAAGTCGACGCCCTGACGGCTGAACGGCATGGCGCCGACGCCCACCCGGAGCGTCATGTACCGGCTTCCGCCAGCTGCTTGATGCCGCCCAGCGTCGCCTCCATGTTCCGCCGGAACTCCTCGAGGCGCCGGGCGATGATCCGCTCCTCCTTGTCCGGCATCGAGGTGATGGCGATGGTCAGCCCCGAGGGCGCCGGACCGATTCGCGTGCCCTGCCGGAGCCGCACGCCGTCCGGCTCCTCCTCGAGCTCGAACCACCAGCTCGACGACGGGTTCGCCGGATCGGTGACCGCCCACCCGAAGGCACGGTGCGGCTCGAACCGCGTCACGGTCGAGGTGGTCTCCCACTCCCCCAGCGCGTCGTGGTGGCTACGTCCGACGAAACGGGCCGACGGCTTCGGTCCCTCGTCGAGCCACCTCGCGCCGAGGAACTCCGTCGAGAACCGGGCGGGGAGATCGATGTCGGTGACGAGCTCCCAGACCCGCTCCACCGGCGCATGCACCAGCACCTCGACCTCGACCGTCGGTCCGTCTGCGTACCTCACCCCGCCGACACCTCCAGGGACGAGCGGTCCCACCCCCCGAGGTCGGCAGCCGCGGCATAGGTCGACTCGAGGAAGGCGAGAAGGGTGGCGTCGGGGTCCGGGGCCCGGCGGACGTCCCCGTAGCCGAGGACGAACTCGCCGAGGGTCTCGTCGAACGCCGCGCCCGGTGGCACCGCGGCCGACCGGAAGCCGGACGGCTCCGGGTAGGCGTAGGAGTAGAAGATGCCCTCGTCGGGACCCCCCGGCCAGTAGCCGGCGCTGCTGACCTCGTGGCTGTAGGCGCGCTCCATGACCCAGTCGGCGCAGTTGGGCACGCCGCCCGGGTGCCGCGGCGCCGTCCGCCCGGAGAACCGGGTGACGGCCAGGTCGAACGCACCCCAGAAGAAGTGCACCGGGCTCGACTTCCCCACGAAGCCCGATCGGAACGCGTTCAGCACGCGACTGGCGTCGACGAGCGACCGCCAGAACGCGGTCGCCGCCTCGGCGTCGTAGGAGGCGTGCTCCTCGTCCTCGGCGAAGGGGATGGCCACGGCGACCTCGACCGGGCGGCCCAGGATGGGCGCCTCGATGCCGAGCTCCGCGAGGCGGGCGAACAGCTCGCCGTGGAGGTCGGCGACGGAGCGGGGCTCCAGGCGGAGCTCCCGGCGCTCGCCTTCGACCGTCTGCAGCGCCAGGAGTCGACGGGGGAAGTCGAAGGTCAGCTCGAACCCCGAGCTCCGGTACGGGATGAGCGAGGTGGTCAGGCCCGTGGCCGTCACGTAGAGGGTGCTCTGCCACCAGTGGTTGACCATGGGCGCGAGGGCGAGCCGGATCTTGCCCACGATCTGCGTCCACAGGTGCAGGGTGTCGCGGGTCTCCTGCCACGCCGCCACCGGCAGCGCCGGCCACGACGCGTCGGGCTTCATGTGGCGGCGACGGTGGTGCTCGGGTCCCGGTACGCCCTGTCCTCCTCCGCGCCGCCGTCCTGGCCGAGGGTCGGGTCGCCGGCGCACAGCCCGGCCCTGACCTCGTCGGCCTTCGGCAAGGGCACCGGCACCATCGAGCCACGGTACTGAGCGGGACCGACGTGCGCCGACGGCGTCCTCGCCGCCGCCCCACCAGCCCCACCAGCCCCATTTCGGAGGATCGACTACCGCAGGGGTAGTGGATCCTCCGAAATTCCGTGGTCGCGGTCCGTAGTCTCCTCCCGTCGGAGGCACGCGGAGCGGAGGTGCTCGGGTGGAGCAGCGGACGATGGTCGACGCCCATGGGGTGGACGTGCGCACGCGGTGGTGGCTGCACCCGGCCCCGGACGGCGTCGTCCTGGTGAGCCACGGCGCCTCGGAGCACTCGGGGCGCTACGACCGGTTCGCCCGGGCGCTCAACGACGCCGGCTTCGCCGTCGTCGCCCTGGACCACCGCGGGCACGGCGGCACGGCGGCCTCCACCGCCCCGGGGATCATGGGCGCCGGGGGCGGTGAAGCGGTCGTCGACGACCTGCGCGAGCTGCGCGACGCCGCCGGCTCCACCTTCGGGTCCGACGTGCCCGTGCTCCTGTTCGGGCACTCGATGGGCTCGCTGATCGCGCTGGCCTACCTCACCCGTCACGCCGACGGGCTCGCCGGGGGCGTGCTGTGCGGGTTCCCGGCCGACCTCGACGACACCGAGTCGCTCGCCACGCTGCTCCGCGGCGCCGTCGACGCCGGGATGCGGGACGAGCCGGTCGACGTCCTCGGCGACAACAACCGGCACTTCGAGCCGGCCCGGACGCCGTTCGACTGGCTCAGCCGTGATCAGGAGGAGGTCGACCGGTACATCGCCGACCCGATGTGCGGCGACGGGAACCCGCTCACCTACGGGTACCTCCTCGACCTCTTCGACGTCGTCGCCCCGGCTCGGGACCAGCTCGGATCGATCAGCTGCCCCGTCCTCGTGATCGCCGGCGACCACGACCCCGCCGCCGGCATGGGGGCCCACGCCACCAAGCTGGCCGACGCCCTCCGGGCCGCGGGCGGCACCGTCGAGCTCACGCTCTACGAGGGCGCCCGCCACGAGCTCCTCAACGAGACGAACCGGGACGCCGTCACCGCGGACGTGGTCGACTGGCTACGGAGGCGGTGACGGACGGACGGGTCAGTCCGGCGGCCTCATCGACTCGAGCATGGACGCCATCTGGCGGTGGACCAGGTTCACCGCCTGGAGCGGCCGGATCATGACCCGGAACTCCACGATGCGGCCCTCGTCGTCGCACCGGATGATGTCCACCCCGTTGACGTACTTCCCTTCCACGGTCGTCTCGAACTCGAGCACGGCCACGTCCCCGGCGAGGACCTGCTTCGTGTAGCGGAAGGCGCCCGGGCGGTCGCCGGCGGCGTGGTCGCCGTCGGGACGGTCGCCCGGGAGCGTCTGGCCGGCCGCCTCGAGGTACAGCGTGGTGACGGCCTTGCCCGCTTGCGGCGTGTAGACGATCGGTGAGTAGAAGACGACGTCGTCGTGCAGGAGCGCGTCGAGGCCGCCGGGCAGCTGCCCCCTGAGGTGCCGGTGCCAGTTCGCCACCGTCTTCTCGATCATCGCCGCTCCTCGGGCTGGAGGCCGTTGCCGACGGTAGTGGCCCGGGCCGACCGGTGGTCCCTCCACTCCTAGGCTGCCCCCATGTTCGAGTGGACCGAAGAGCAGAAGATGATCCGCGACGCGGTGCGGCAGTTCGTGGAGAAGGAGATCAAGCCGCACGTCGAGGAGCTCGAACACGGCGACCTGCCGCCGTACGACATCCTCCGGAAGATGTTCGCGACCTTCGGCATGGACGCCATGGCGCGGGAGTCGTTCACGCGCCGCATCGAGCGCGACAGGGCGATCGAGGCGGGGGAACAGGTCGAGGACGCCGACGGCCGCTCGGGCGGTGGTGGTGCGGGGATGACCCTCATCCCCATCATCGAGATCTGCCGGTACTGCCCGGGCATGGTCACGGCCATGGGGGTGTCCATGGGGCTGACCGCGAGCGCCATCCTGAGCCGCGGCACGGTCCGCCAGAAGGAGCGGTGGGCGCTCGACCTGCTGACGATGGACAAGGTCGGCGCATGGGCGATCACCGAGCCGGACTCCGGATCGGATGCGTTCGGCTCGATGAAGTCGACGGCCCGACGCGACGGTGACGAGTACGTCCTCAACGGGTCGAAGACGTTCATCACCAACGGGCCCTACGCCGACACGATCGTCTTCATCTGCAAGCTCGACGAGGGCAACCCGCCGGCCGAGCGCAAGGTGCTCAGCTTCGTCCTCGACCGCGGCATGCCGGGCCTCGAGCAGTCGAAGCCCCTGCGGAAGATGGGCATGCACTCCTCCCCCACCGGCCAGCTGTTCCTCACCGACGTGCGCGTCGGGATCGACCGCCTGATCGGCGAGTCGGAGGAGGCGGCGGCGAAGAGCGGGCGCGCCGCCGCCAAGGACACGTTCTCGATGGAGCGCTCGGGCGTCGCCGCCATGGCGCTCGGGATCATCGAGCAGTGCCTCGAGCTCTCGGTCGACTACGCGACGAGCCGGGTCCAGTTCGGTCAGCCCATCGGCCAGTTCCAGCTGATCCAGCTCAAGCTGGCGAAGATGGAGGTGGCCCGGCTCAACGTGCAGAACCTCGTGTTCCGGTCCATGGAGATGAGCGCCGCCGGGAAGGGCCTGACCCTGGCCGAGGCCTCGGCGATGAAGCTGTACTCGGCCCAGGCGGCGACGGAGGTCGCCCTCGAGGCGGTCCAGCTCTTCGGCGGCAACGGCTACATGTCCGAGTACCAGGTCGAGCAGCTCGCCCGCGACGCCAAGGTCCTGCAGATCTACGCCGGCACGGACGAGATCCAGGTGACCCACATCGCGAGAGACCTCCTCGACCGGTAGGTGCCCGTGCTCAGGACCGGCTGACGGGGCTCGATGGCTGCGACACCGTGACCGATGCCGCCTCCCGCACCGCGCCGAGCCGCTCCCGGGCGGCGCGGGCCGCCTCGGGGTTCAACGGCGGCAGGCGGAAGCCCGTGTACAGCACCTTGCGCTCACGGTCCACCGGCGGCTGGGCCATGTGCAGCAGGCAGCTGAGGTGGATCGTGACGTCACCGGTCTGCGTCGGCAGACCGAGCTCCGGCAGGTCGTTGTCCCGGCGGAGCAGGGCGGGCCAGACGAGGGCCCGGTGCGAGCCGGCGATGACGCGCAGCTGGCCCGAGGTCTCGTCGGCGCCGATGACCGAGACCCCGACGGTGAGGCTGCAGCACTCGTAGCTGTGCCGGCCGAGGGAGCAGTCCTTGTGCCACGGGACGTCCGAGATGCCTTCGGCGACACCGATCGGCTTGAAGAGCGCCTCGATCCGATTGCCCGTGCGCGTCCCCCACTGGTGGCCGCTCCGGGGCATCGCGCCGATGCGGGCGAGGCGCTCGTCCTCGACGAGCCGGCCGATCGACGGGCAGACCGTGTCCGCCCCCTGCATGCGTACGAGACGGTCGACGCCGTCGTTGGTCCGGGCCCACCACGAACGGCCGTCGCCCTTCTCGTAGGTGGGAGCGGCGGCGTCCATGTCCGCGCCGACGGTCGCCATCTCGTCCTCGCCGTAGACGCCCCGGATGTGGACGAACCCCGCCTCGGCGAGGAAGGCGGCGATGTCCTCGTCGCGGTCGTCGAGGGTGAACGACCGGGTGAGATCCGTCCCGCTGAAGTCGATCGCCCCGGGGACGTGCGGCTCCCGCTGGTCGATCGCGGCTCGCAGGAGCACCCACCAGTCGAGGAGGTGCTCGAGGCGGCCATCGAGCTCCAGGGCGCCGCTCGAGAACCATCCCATGGGCGTCGCCTGGTCGCTCCAGAGGTCGGCGAGCTGGTCGGCCGTGAGCCTCAGGCGCAGGCCCTCGCTCGCGGCGCCGTCGGACAGCGCCACCGATCTCCCGTCGCTCGCCAGGTGCCAGGTGTCGCCGTCGACATCGACGGTGAGCGGGTGCTTGGCGTACTGCAGGACCGGGCGCACCAGGTCGGCGCTCGATTCGAGCGCGGCGGCGATGCCGTCCCGGACGAGGGCGGGCTCCAGTCGATCGCCGTCGCCGTCGGTTCGTGTGCGTACGTCGAAGGCCATGGGCACATCATGACCCTGCGGGCGGGGGCCCTGCACGTGAGGCCGACACCGGGCTGAGTACGGTCACCGCCGGTGTCATACCAGCCGCCGTCGCTGACGGCGTACCTCTGCCGTCGCGCGGACGACGACACGGAGCGCCAGCGCTCCCACTTCTCGGAGCTGACCGGTGAGCCACCATCGTTCTCGCTGACGACGGCGAGCTGGGTCGCCCACCTGCGGACGTCTCCTTCCTCGGCCGTCGTCGACATCGGCCCGGTGAGCCTCGTGGTCCACGGCGAGACCTACGGAGGAGGAGAAGAGGGCCCCGCCATCGCGTCGAGCTGGTCCCGCCGGGGGGACGCTGTCGTCGGGGAGCTCTCCGGCTCGTTCGCCCTCCTGGTCGCTGACCGGGATCGCGACGAGCTCTCGCTCGTCACCGATCGGCTCGGCTCGCGGCGGCTCTTCTGCTCGACCCTCGACGGGGCCACGCTGCTCTCGTCAGCGCTGGCCCCGCACCGGACGCGGCGGCGCACGCCCGACCCCACCGGGGTGGCGTCGTTCCTCGTCAACGGAAGGGCCTTCGCCGGTCGGACCGTCCTCGACGGCGTTCGCCTGCTCGAACCGGCGTCCATCCACCGGCTCACCGACCGTGGGCTCACCGCCGCGCGGTACTGGCACGTGCAGTTCGATCCCAGCCGTGCCCCCGAGGAGGAGTTGCAGGCGGAGCTCTCCGACCGCCTCGCCGCCGCCGTCGGCAGGTGCCTCTTCGACCGTCCCACCCCCTTCCTGGCGCTGAGCGGTGGCATGGACTCCCGGGGCATCGGCGCCGAGCTGCGATGGGGCGCAGAGGCCGAGGGCGTGGAGTGCTTCTCGTTCGTGCGCGGGAACCCCCGGGCGGGCTGCGACGAGCAGGTCGCGGCCGAGATCGCCGGTCTCCTGGGCTACCCCCACCGGCTGGTCCAGAGCGACGACGGAGATCTCGTCCGGCTGGTGCTCGACAACGCCCGCCAGGGCGAGGGCAACACCAACCTGGTGCACGAGGTGGCCGGTTGGGAAGCGATGTCCGAGTGCTTCGGCGCCGTCGATCGACCGGTGGTCCTGACCGGCGACACGGCGCTCGGTTGGGTCGACATACCGCTCCGCTCACCGCAGGAGGTGCTCGATGCCCTGTTCATCCACGGCGTCGACGCCGCCCCCGGCCTCGACCAGGTGCTGCCCAGCCGGACCTACCGCGAGATGGCCGAGGGCCTCGAGGCCGACCGCGAGGCCATCTGGTCCCGGTGCGCCGGCACCGACGACCTGCAGGACGCCGCCGACTTCCTCAACATCGACCAGCGCCTGCCCTACGTCATCCTGCCCTGGCGGGAAGCCTTCACCGGCCGCTCGGCGACGGTGCGTCGGCCGTTCCTCGACAACGACGTGCTCGACCTCGTCACCGTCCTGCCGACGGAGCTGCGCCGGGGGAAGCGGCTCTACGTGCGCACCCTCGAGGCGAAGTACCCGGACCTCGCTCGCATCCCGCTGGCCCGGGATCAGAACTACCGGGTCGACCACCCCACCGAGGTGGCTCGCCAGGCCCGTGCCCTGCGACGGCTCATCGACCGCCAGTCGAGCGTGGTCGACGACCTCGTGCCGCCGGACGTCGCCCACCAGCTGCTCGCCGCCGCCGTCCAGTCGACGCCGCAGTGGTGGCGGGCGCCCGCGAGGCGCGCCGCGCGGCGACTCGTCCCCGGTCCGGCTCGGACGCGGCTGAGGACCCGGTTCGACCCCCGCGTCATCCCTGTCCCGCCGTCGCTGTTGCTGGTGCGGCTGCTCATCCTCCGGGAGGGCCTCCCGACCTGACCGTCTCGGCGCCGGGGTCGGTGGAGCTCCTACGGCCGTGGGTCGCCGGCGTCGGCGAGCAGGCGCTCCAGGTTGTCGACCGCCGCCGGCTGCGCCGCCAGCATGCGCATGAGCGGGTCCATCGCCGCCGGCTCCCGGAGGTGCTCGCCGGCGTTGCCGAGCGGGCCGAGTCGGCACCGGCTCAGCCAGTCGTTGACGTCGGGCTCGGCCATCCACGCCCCGACCGCCCGCTGCGTGGTGGCCCAGCCCCGGGCGTAGTTGCGGAGATCCGCCTCGGGGGTGAACCCGTTGGCGGGACACAGCGCGTTCTTCTCCTCGTCGTGCTGCCTCGTGGCCTCGACGTAGCCGATGAGCGCTGCGCTGAACGGCGCGATGCCGATCTGCACCCACTGCAGGGTGATCCGGTCGTCCCCGAACACCGGGCGCAGCGGCCCGGCACCGAGCCCGGCCGCCGTGCAGTCCACGTGCACGTGCGCGGTGTCCGTCGGGACCGACCCCTCCTGGAGGTCGATGCGGTCGGTGCCGACCCCCACCACCATCCCCAGCCGGACGACCTGCTCGATGGTGCGCAGCGTCGCCCGCTCCTGCTCGCTGAGGATGGCGCCCCGGTAGAAGGACGGCTCCACGTCGGGGTCGAGCCGCACGAACACCCCGGTGTCCTCCAGCCGGGCGACGAGGTCGCCGAAGTCCGCCGCCTCGGCACAGGACTCGTTCTGGTCGGCCAGCCATGTCGTGAAGTTGCCCACCAGCTGCAGCGGCTGGAGGGACGCCCGGTCGTTGGTCCACGCGTCCCGGGGCCGGACCCACCGGATGGCGTCGGGAGCGACCCCGTTGTCGAGCAGCCAGCAGCACGTGTCCATCGCCGTCTTGCCCGCCCCGATGACCGTGAAGCCCGACGGCGGCTCCGTGAGCTCGACGAGGTCGTTCGGCGTCACCACTCGGGCGTCCGGGTCGACGGCGAACGGCGGCCGGTGCGTGGCCGGGATGGTCGACTCGAGGTAGGTGGCGTCGACGAGCCGGCGCCGGACCCGCACCGAGGTCCCCTCGCCGGTCAGCAGCGACCGCAGCTGGTACTCGCCCGGGTCGCCACCGAGGAAGTCGTGCATCCCGAGGTAGCGCACCTGTCCGGACGGGACCAGGTGCTCGTCGAGGACCCGGCCGTAGTAGTCGCACAGCTCGGCGGCGGTGGCGCGCTCGTAGAACCCTGCGTTCGGGCCTGTCTCGTCGATGCGATCGTCTCCCAGCGGGCGCGAGGCCACGCCGTACAGCGCCGAGGGTTGGTGCAGCCGGACGAAGGGGTAGTCGTCGTTCCAGTGCCCCCCGGGCCGGTGGCGCCGGTCCACCAGCACCACCTCGGCATCGGACTCGCCGATCAGGCTGTCGACGAACGCCATGCCGGAGGCGCCCGCTCCGACGACGAGGTAGTCAGCGTCGAGTATCGCCATCCTGCTCCCCCCCGTTCCAGGCCCTACAGGGTCTCGTCGAAGGTGACGTCGCCGGTGCCCCGGAGGACGTTCTTCAGCAGCTTGCCGCTGGCGTTGCGGGGCAGCTTGTCCTCCCGGACCTCGACGAATGCCGGCACCTTGAACTGCGCGAGGGCCTCGCCCACCCACTGGCGCACCTCGTCCTCGCTGAGCGACTCGCCGGGCTCGACCTGCACCACGGCCTTGACCTCCTCGCCGAGCGAGGGATGGGGCACGCCGATCACCGCGGCGTCGGCGACCTTCGGGTGCTCGACGAGCCGGTTCTCGATCTCGACGCTGTAGATGTTCTCGCCGCCGCGGATGATCATGTCCTTCTTGCGGTCGGTGATGTAGAGGAAGCCGTCCTCGTCCACGTGGCCGAGGTCGCCGGTGTGCAGCCAGCCGTCGCGGATCGCCTCAGCGGTGGCCTCGGGCTTGTTCCAGTACTCCTTCATGAGGATCGGCCCGGAGATGCAGACCTCACCGGTCTCGCCGGTGGGCACCTCGTCCCCCAGCTCGTCGACGATCCTGATCTCGACGGTCGGCACCGGCTGGCCGACCGAGGTGGGCCGCTCGACGGCGTCCTGTCCGGTGATCGACGTCGCCACCGAGCTCGACTCGGTCAGGCCGTAGGCGTTGGTGGTGGCCTTCACGTTGGGGAACGTCTCGCGGACCTTGCGCTGCAGCTCGTCCGCCGACGGTGATCCTCCGAACGCCACCGAGATCACCGAGGACGTGTCGTACTCGTGGCGCGCCGGGTGCTCGCACACGCGCCAGACCATCGTCGGCACGGTCGCCCAGATCGTGACGTCGTGGTCCTCGATGAGCTGCAGCGCCTCCTCGGGGGTGAAGCGCCCCACCGGCATCACCAGCTTGATGCCGGCCAGCAGGCCCACGACGAGCGTGGAGTGGCAGCCCGACACGTGGAACAGCGGCGAGGTGAACAGCGACACGGTCTGCGCGGCAGCACCGCCACCGCCCGCGCCCCCGAGGAGGTCGGCGCCCAGCATGGCGCTCGCCACCGCGCCGAACATCGTGTTCTGGAGGTTGGCGACCATGCTCCGGTGGGTCGACACCGCCCCCTTGGGCCGGCCGGTGGTGCCCGAGGTGTAGAAGATGACCGCCGCGTCCTCCTCGTCGATCGGGGTGTCGACGGAGGTGGCGGTCGGCTCCTGCGTGAGCTCGTCGAAGCGGTGGAGCTTCCCGGTCTTCGCCGCCTCGGGGAAGTCCTCCGGAGAGCAGTCGACCAGGAACACGTGCTCGAGGTCGGCGGCTCGGTCGAGCGAGGCGGCGATGCGCTCGAACCGCTTCCGATCGGCGACGAGGATCTTCGAGCCCGAGTCCTGCAGCCCGTACTCGACCTCGTCGGTCTTCCACCAGCCGTTGAGGCCGACGAGGACGGCCCCGTTCGCGACCGCCGCCCAGAACGCGAGGCACCACTCGGGGTTGTTCTGGGACAGGACGGCCACGCGGTCGCCGTGGCGCAGGCCGTAGCGGTCCTTCCAGGCGTGGGCGACGCCGTTGGCCGTCTCGACGAAGCTCTGGAAGCCGTAGGTGCGGTCGCCGTAGACGATGAAGGTCTCGCCGTCGCCGCGCGTGATAGCCAGCTCGGGGATCTGGCGCAACGACGGCAGGCGGTTCTTGTAGACCTGCAGCGTCCGGCCGTCGACCTCCTTGGTCGTGATCTCGAACATGCCGCCGGGACCGGTGAGCTGCTGGCGGACCTCCGCTGCGGTGGGCATGGCCGCGCAACGTAGCCGGGCCGGGCCGCCAGGGCTCGGGGTCACTAGGTTGCCCTCCATGGTCAAGATGCGGAGGCTCCCCCAGGACGACTACATGCACGAACCGGAGTCGGCCTCGAACTTCAACGAGAGCCGCTACTACAACTGGTTCGACCACGGGGCCGGCATGGGCGGCTGGGTCCGGATGGGCAACCGGGTCAACGAGGGCTACGCCGAGCTGACCGTGTGCCTCTACCTCCCGGACGGCCGCGTCGGGTTCATGTTCAAGCGCCCGAAGATCACGTCCAACGCCGAGCACGATGCCGGCGGTCTGCGGTTCGAAGTGCTGACGCCGTACGAGGAGCACCGCATCACCTACGAGGCCAAGGTCTGCGTCCTCGACCAGCCGAGGGACATGGCGGACCCGCGGGAGGCGTTCGCGAACAACCCCCACCTCGAGTGCGCCATCGACCTCCACCTCACGGCGGTGGGCCCGGCCCAGGGAGGCGAGCCCGAGTGGGAGGAGGGCGAGGAGAAGCCGGACCTCGACCCCGAGAAGATGTTCGCCCGCGGCCACACCGAGCAGCACATGCGCGCGGCGGGCACGGTCACCGTCGGGAACGACACCTTCGAGATCGCCGACGGCCTGGGCCTGCGTGACCACTCGTGGGGCCCGCGCTACTGGCAGAACGTCTGGTGGTACCGCTGGCTCACGGTCAACCTCGGCCCCGACCTCGGGTTCGCGGCGACCATCAGCGGCGACGAGGGGGGCGGTCGCCGCGTGCACGGCTTCCTCTACGACCGTGAGCGCCTCGGGGACGACCGCTGGGTGCCCGTTCGTGACGCCACGCTGACCTCGGACTACGACGACGACTGGTTCCCCCTGAAGAACCGCATCACCGTCACCACCGACGATCACACCTACGAGGTCGAGGGGGACGTGTGGTCGAACATCCCCCTCCGGAACCGGCGGGAGGGGATGGTCACCCGCATCACCGAGGGCATGACCCGGTGGCGCCACGGGGACCTGCAGGGCGCCGGGCTGTCCGAGTACCTGGACCAGATCGTCGACGGCACCCCGGTGGGCACCAGCATCGGCATCTGAGCCGCGCCTCGGGCGTCGAGCCGTGGACCTCCGGGCGCTGGTCGCCGACCTCCTGGACGAGCACGGCGTGCCGGGCGCCGTCGTCGGGGTCGTCGACGGCGGGGGCTCGGCGCGGGTCGCGGCCGCCGGCACTCGTGGCGACGGTCGCGGGTCGGTCGACGAGGACACGGTGTTCGAGGCGGCCTCCCTGAGCAAGCCGGTCTTCGCGTCCGGCGTGATGTCGTTGGTCGATTCGGGCGCGCTCGACCTGGACCGGCCGCTGACCGACTACGTCGCGGAGCCGTACCTGGCCGACGACGAGCGGGCCGCGACGATCACCGCCCGCATGGTCCTCAGCCACACCACCGGCTTCCCCAACTGGCGCGAGGACGGCCCGCTGTTCCTGCGATGGTCGCCGGGGACGCGCTGGGGCTACTCGGGCGAGGGCTACGTCTACCTCGGGCGGGTCGTCGAGCACCTGGCCGGGGTCAGCCTCGACCTGCACCTGGCCGATGCCGTGCTCGGACCGCTCGGCATGGACGACTCGAGCTTCGTGTGGCGCGACGAGGACGAGGCGCGCGCCGCCGTCGGGCACGACCACGACGGGAGGCCGCGCCCGCGGGGCCCGGACCGAGTGGCGAAGGCGGCCGCCGGCGGCCTGTACACCACCGGGCCCGACTACCTCCGCTTCCTCGTCCACTCGCTCGCGAGCGACCACCGCCAGTTCGAGCCGCAGGTCCGGATCGACGACGAGCTGTCCTGGGGACTCGGATGGGGGGTCGAGGACAGCGAGAGCGGTCGGGCCGTCTGGCAGTGGGGCAACAACCCCGGGTACAAGAACTTCGTCATCGGGCGGCCGGCCGACGGACTGGGTGTCGTCGTGTTCACCAACGGTGATCGCGGCGCGCTCGTCTATCGCGACGTGGTGGGCCGGCTCCTCCCGGGCCCGCATCCCTCGCTCGAGACGCGCCGTCGGCCGCACTGGTTGCTGGCGGCCGCGGGACGTCCCGTGGATCTCCGGCCCCGGCTCGACGAGCCGGCTGTGCGGACCGTGCTCGGGGTCCTCGGCGGGCGGGGCGGTGGCGGCGACGTCGACCGCTACCGCGGTGCCGATGCGCTGCTGCTCGGCCTCGTGGTCGAGCGGTCGTGGGAGGCGCAGGGCACGGCCCCGGGGACGCCGATCGCGTGCATCGGGCTGGAGCCCAGCGGTGGGGACGAAGCCGAGATCACGGCGCTGGCCGTCCTGCCCGAGTGGCGCCGTCAGGGGTTCGCCCGAGCGCTGCTCTTCGGTGCGTGCGAGCACCTGGGGCTGCGAGCCGTCGAGGCCGACGCCGACGCCGACGCCGTCGACTTCTACCGCGCCGTCGGGTTCGGGGTGGACACCATCGGCGGGTCCCAACCGGGCCCGCCGCGGTTCAGGTGCCGCCTCGAGCTGCCGCGCTCGGCCGGAATGGTCACTTCACCGCTTCCAAACCGGTCAACTGCCCAAACCGACGACTGGTGAGCGCCGGGGACGCGCCGGCGTCCTACGGTGCCCCGCCCGTGGCCCTCTTCCACCGCGCGACGATCACACCGACGAAGCTCGAGCTCATCGCCGAGTGGGCGCCGACCCGGTCGTGGGGACCCTCCTCCGGCGACCCCATCGAGACGATCGGGTCCTACCGGTTCGACGACCCCGAGGGTCGCGTCGGCATGGAGGTCCACCTCGTCGACGCCGGCGGCGCGGTGCTGCAGGTCCCCCTCACCTACCGGGATGCGCCCCTCGAGGGGGCCGAGGACGCCCTGATCACCGAGATGCAGCACTCCGTGCTCGGCACCCGCTGGGTGTACGACGGGCTGCGCGACCCGCGGCTCGTCGTCATGCTCGCCGCCGTGGCCATGACCGGTCAGGGTGAGGCCCTCGGCCTGGCCGTGTACGACGGCCGGTGGTACATCGCCCCCAGCAACGTCCGCATCCGGGGCGGGGGCTGGACCCAGGAACGGGTGCCGGTCGATGGCTTCGAGCTCCGAGCCGACGAGGCGGACGCCGCCGAGCTCCACAACGACCGGTTCGCGCTGACCGTGTTCCGACGCCCCGTTCCCGGGCCACAGCCCGCCATCGGGCTCACGGCGACCTGGGACGAGCAGGAGGATCCCGTCGTCCTCGCCGAGGTGCGGGAGCGCTGACGTCGGCCCGCACCTCCCGGGGGCGCCAGCTACGGTCCGGCCCGATGCTGCGACCCCGATGGTTCCCGGTCCCGCTCCTGTTGGTCGCCGTGCTCTGCTAGCGCCATGAGGTAGCCCCGGCATCCGGCGGGTCCGAGACCGGTCCCTCCGGTCAGAGGTCGGTCAGACGTCGACCCACGACTCAGCTGCTCCGGGCCTGCGCCGCATCGGCAAGAGTTGCTCCATGGCGACGTACGTGGACCTCGGGGCGGTGCGGATGTGGTTCGACGAGCAGGGCGGCGGCCCAGGAACCGCCGTCGTGCTGCTCCACGGCGGCCTGGCCACGGCCGACACCTGGGGCATGCAGCTGGAGGCGCTGGGCGCCGGACGCCGGCTGCTGCTCCCGGAGCAGCGGGGTCACGGCCGCACGGCCGACGTGGGCGACGTGAGCTACGAGCTGATGACCGCCGACACGGTGGCGTTCATCGAGCAGGCGGCCGCCGGCGGTCCGGTCGATCTCGTGGGGTGGAGCGATGGCGGGAACATCGGCCTCCACGTGGCGCTCCGACGCCCCGACCTGGTCCGCAAGCTCGTCGTGATCGGGTCGAACTTCCACCACGAGGGCGCCAACCCGGCGCTCCACGAGGACACGGGCGGCGAGGAGGAGGGCGACGACATGATGCGCGACCTCTACCAGGCGGTGTCACCTGACGGGCCGGAGCACTGGCCGACCATCAAGGCGAAGGTCTTCGAGATGTGGCGGACCGGCCCGACCCTGACCGAGGCGGACCTGGCGACCATCGACCGGCCGGTGCTCGTGCTGGTCGGGGACGACGACGCCGTGTTCCTGCCCCACACCATCGCTCTGTACGAGGCGCTCCCCCAGGGGCAACTGGCGATCGTGCCCGGGACCTCGCACCTCGTGCCCGTCGAGAAGCCCGACCTCGTCAACCGCCTGATCGTCGACTTCCTCGACGACGGCGCCGTGGTGTCGATGCTGCCGATGCGACGGGCCGCCGCCGTGCCCTCCGAGCCATGACCGTCACTGGCGTCGCACCCGTCGATGGCCCGTTGACCGGGGGGGAGCGTCACGTCGGGACGCCCTGGGGCCCCGGTCCGGTGGCCTCCCGCCACGCCCGCCCCAGCTCCCGCATGAGCGCCGGGTACACGAGGAGGTGTCGGAACGGCCTGATCGCCGTCATGTAGGCGCTCCCGAGGAAGCCGTTCGGCTTGACCAGGACCGCCAGCTGGCCGCGGAAGCCCCCGGCGCCGTCCGGGACCCAGCCCACGTGCATGACGCCGTGCATCGTCCGGTTGGCGATCTCCGCCGCCCACTCGTCGTCGAGCAGGTACAGCGGGGTGAAGGGGAGGGCGTCGAACGCCGGTCCCGATGGCCCGTCGCGGAGGTCCGCCGGCAACCGGTCGCGCAGGGTCGGCACCCGGGCACCGGTGCCGGCGTCCGGACCGTCCCAGCCGAGCAGCGCACCGATGCGCCACCGGAGGGCGAAGAGCGTGCGGGCGACACGGGAGGCGCTGTGCGACGGGTCGGACGAGGCGAGCACCCGCACCAACCGGGGCAGGTCGTCCGGACCGCCGACCAGCGGCAGCTCCCAGACGTCCTCGAGGCGGAAGTCGCCGGTGAGCTCGTGGATGCGCCAGGGACGGGAGGTGTGCTCGCTCGTCGGGATCGGCACGTCGATCCTCCACCGCTCGGGCCGACCGCACTTCCGGCCGACCATGTGTCGTTCGCCGACTCTAAGTCGGTGACCGATCGTCGGTCAACTGGATATCCTGGGACGTGCCCGTCAAGCCGCTCCGCGCCCGCCAGGCGGAGGCGACGCGCACCCTCCTGCTCGAGGTGGCACGGCAGAGCTTCACCGAGCACGGCTACGCGGCCACGTCGATCGACGACATCATCGGGCAGGCGGGCGTGGCCCGCGGGGCGCTGTACCACCACTTCGCAGGCAAGGAGGCGCTGTTCCGCGCCGTGTACGAGGCCGTCGAGGGTGAGGTCGTCGCCCGGGTCCTGGAGGCGGCGGCGTCGCAGCCGTCACCCTGGGACGCGGTGCGCGCCGGCCTCTCGACGTTCCTCGACGCGTGCCTCGAGCCCTCGTTCCGTCGCATCGTCGTGCTCGACAGCGTGTCGGTGCTGCAGTCGAAGGTCCTGGAGGTCGGCATCGACCCGGTCGAGCTGCCGATGCTCCGGACCGTGCTCACCCCGCTCCTCGGCACGAGCACCTTCGGGGGGATGGCGATCGACGCGCTCACCTACGTCGCCCTCGGCGGCCTCTACGGCGCGTCGCTCTACATCGCCCGCGCCTCGGACCCGCCCGCCGCCCGGGCCCAGGTGGACGAGGTGCTCGACACCCTCGTGCGCGGCCTCGTGGGCGAGGGCGGCCGCTAGTCCGGGGGCACCTGCCGCTCAGACCGCCGTCGCGGTGTACTCCGCCTCGAAGCCGTCGGACGAGTACCGGACGTGGTCGATGCGGAAGCCGCTGCGTTCGATCATCGGCTCGAGGAGCCACGAGTAGGTGGAGTGCTCGTCACGAACGTGTTCCTCGATGTCGGCGCGCACCCATTCGCCCTCCGTCGCGTGGACCGGCAGCGTGGCGCACCACTGCTCGATCCTGTCTGCCGCTTCCGACGGGAGGAACGAGTACACGATGTCCGACAGTCGCAGCGTCCCGCCGAGGTGGACGACGGCCCGCATCCGGGTCAGCGCGATCGACTTCCAGAAGTCGGGGAGGTGGTGGAGCGACCAGCGCGAGTGGACGAAGTCCGCTGGCTCGCCGTGGTGGTCGTAGCTCAGGAAGCCGGCCTCGACGACCTCGACGTTCGACAGCGACCGGGCGCGGAGCTTCGCGTGGATGACGTCCAGCATCAGCGGCGACACGTCCACCGCGACGACACGGGCGCAGCGTGGTGCGGCGGCGAGCGCGAGCTGACCGGTTCCGGCTCCGAGGTCGACGAGCGTCGATCCCTCCTCGAGCCCGAGAGACGTCAGCCTCTCGACCTCCGCGTCGGCCCGGGCGTCCTCCTTGTCGTCGTACCGGGCCACGTGGTCGGGATCGAGGTTCTCCCGGCCCGCGCTCGCGAGCTCGTCCAGGAGCCAGCCCGGTCGCTCGTCGACGCGCACGAACCAAGCCTCGCATGAACGGTCCGCGGCCCGGCTCGTCGTTCCCCTCACGCTGGGGGTGCCGTCGCTCCCCTCACCGGCCGAGGGCGTCGCGGGTGCGGTCGAGCTCGGCGACGTCGGCGGTCGTCGGGACGAGGAACAGCTCGTCGCACCCGAACTGCTCGAGCGTCCGGGCCGCCTCGCGGAGGGCGTCGGGGGTGTGGCACGTGGCCCGGGTGGCCATCGCCCGGGCGATGCCCTCCCCGATGTCGCGCAGGTAGTCGAAGCAGTAGCGCCGCAGGCGGTCCTCCGCACCCGGTCCGAGCGCGAACCAGAGGCTGGCCGAGATGTGGGGGGCGGTGTCGCGACCGGCCGTCCGCCAGGCCGCCCGGATCCGTTCGAAGGTGGCCTCGGCGACGGATCCGTCCACGCCGACGACCGAAGCCCCGTCGTCGACGCCGGCCGCCCACCGGGCGGCCCGAGCCAGGCCCTTGGGACCCATGACCCCGGCCACGAGCGGCGGGCCGCCGGGCTGGTGCGGCGGCGGCCCCACGGGTTCGGCGCCAGTGAAGGGCGGCTTCCCGGCCCAGATCGACCGCATGGCGGCGACCTGCTCGTCCATGCGGGCCCAGCGCCGCCGCATGTCGCCGCCGATCGCCCGGTAGTCGTGCTCGCGCTGCCCCACACCGATCCCGACGGTGAGCCGGCCGCCGCTCAGCCGGTCCACGGAGGCGAGGTGCTTGGCGGTCTCCACCGCGTCGTGGGCAGGGAGGACGACGACCGTGGTCCACAGGCGGACCCGCTCGGTGAGCGCAGCGGCGGCGGCGAGCTGCACCACCCACGAGTGGCTGGGATAGGTGATCCGCTCGGGGACGGCGAGGCTGGCGAACGGACCCTCGTCCACCGCGCGGCACCACGACAGCACCTCGGCCCGGCCGTGCGGGACCATCGTGGGCAGTGTCATCGAGATGTCCACAGGCTCTCCTCTGGACGATTCTGTCCGACGGGACGCCGGCACCACGTCGGCGCCTAGCGTCCGGGCGATGCCTCGCACGGATCGCGCCTCACGGGTCATCGACGCCCCCGTGGCCCGCGTGTTCACGGCGCTCGTGGACCGCGACGCCCTGGAGACGTGGCTCCCGCCCGGTGGGATGACGGCGAGGTTCGAACGGTTCGACCCCAGGCCTGGCGGCTCCTATCGACTGGTCCTGACCTACGCGGACCCATCTGGCGCTCGCGGGAAGAGCTCGGCCGACGCGGACATCGTCGAGGCGCGCTACGTCGACATCGTGCCCGGCGATCGTGTCGTCCAGGCGGTGGACTTCGTCTCGGACGACCCGGCGTTCGCCGGGACGATGACGATGACCTGGGCCGTGCGGGCGGGCGACGGCGGGACCCGTGTCGAGATCATCGCCGCCGACGTCCCCGACGGCATCTCCGCCGACGACCACGCCGCAGGACTGACGTCCTCGCTGGACGGCCTCGCCCGCTACCTGGAGTCGTAGCGGCCTCGGACCCGCCTCGGCCGACAACGCCACCGAGCGGTTCAGTACGCTCCGGCGCCATCGGGGAGTCCATGGCCACGGCCTGCGTCCGCTTGCTGGGAGCGGTTCGGTTCATCGACGAGCGGGGCGAGGTGGTCGACCTCCCCAGCGCGGCACAGCGACGGTTCCTCGCCGCCCTCGCGCTCGCCGACGGCGCCACCCAGCGTTCCGAGTACCTGTGCGACGCCCTCGACCTGACGAGCGGCTCGCTCCGCACGACGGTGTCCCGGGTGCGGTCCCGGGTCGGTGACGGCGTCATCCACACCGACTCCGCCGGCTACCGCATCACCTGCGCGGTCGACGCCACGAAGTTCACGGACCTGCTGGTCGAACGGCGGGACCATCCCGATCGGCTGGCGGCGCTGGACGAGGCCCTCGCCCTGTGGCAGGGCGAGGCGCTCGACGAGTTCCGCCACGAACCCTGGGCCGCGCCGGAGGTCGCCCGCCTCGACGAGCTCCGTGCCCTCGCCGTCGAGGACCGCGCCGAGCTGCTGATCGCCCGCCGACGCGCCGAGGAGGCGGTGGCGGCGCTCGAGCCCCACGTGGCCGCCAACCCCCTGCGGGACCGGCCCCGCGGCCTCCTCATCCAGGCCCTGGCCAGCAGCGGTCGCCAGGCCGACGCCCTGCGAGCGTTCCAGGTCTACCGGACCTTCCTCGCCGAGGAGACCGGCACCGAGCCATCAGCGCTCGTGTGCTCCATCGAGCGTCGCGTCGCCGCCGGATCGGTCGACGAGGACGCCCCCGACCCAGCGAGCGCGTCGCACCGGCACGATGGCCGCCGCCGGGCACCGGTCGTCGCCGTGCCGCTGCCCGGCGAGCTGGCCGAGGCGCCCGACCTCATCGGCCGGCGGCGGGAGCTGACCTGGCTCGATTCCGATCTCGTCGCCGCCCGCTCCGGTTCCCTGCGCTCGGTCGTCGTCGGTGGCGAAGCCGGCATCGGCAAGACGACGATGCTCGCCGCCTTCGCCCGCGCCCACCTCCAGACCGGCAACGTCGTCGCCTTCGGGCGTTGCGCCGAGGGTGCGGCGGTTCCCCTGGATCCCTTCCGGGGCATCGTCGAGGGCCTGGTCGAGCACGCCCCGCTCGACCTGCTGCAGGAGCACTGCGAGCGATGCGGCGGCGAGCTCCAGCGCATCGCTCCCCGCCTCGTCGATCGCCTGTGGGCCCCGGCTCCCGTCGCCAGCGACGTCGCCACCGAGCGCTACCAGCTGTTCGAGGCGATCGCCGACCTCCTGCAGCGGGTCGCATCGGCCGGTTCCCTGACCTTGATCCTCGACGACCTGCACTGGGCCGAACCGACGGCGCTGCTGCTGCTGCGCCACCTCGGCCGGGCACTCGCCGACGCGCCCGTGCTCCTGGTGGCCGGGTACCGCGACGCGCCGTCGGACGCGAACCCGGAGCTGCGGACGGCGCTCGCCGACCTCGACCGAGGGCGATGCCGCTCCATCTCCCTCACCGGGTTCGACGACGCCGAGCTGGCGCGGTTGACCACGTCGGTGATCGGCGCGGACGCGGAGCCGGCGACGGACGTGCTGGCCCACCTGCGCGAGGAGACGTCGGGCAACCCCCTGTTCGCGCTGCAGCTCATCCGGCACCTCTGGGAGTCGAAGCTGCTGGCGGTCGTCGACGAGCGCCTCTGCTTCGCGGGTGGTGAGCGGGGCGAGCACCTGTCCCGCAGCCTCCTCGACGTCGTGTGGAGCCGGGTGCACGCGCTCGGTGAGCGGACCGCCGAGGTCCTGAGCGCGGCGTCGGTGCTCGGCACCGAGTTCGCCGAGGACGTCGTGATGCAGATGACGGAGCTGGACGAGCCCGACGTCGACGCCGCGCTCGACTCGGCGATCGGTGCGGGCCTGCTCGTCGACACGGGCGACGCGCGGCGGTCGCTGCGGTTCGTGCACGCGCTGGTCGCGCACGCGCTGTACTCGGAGCTGCCGGCACGCCACCAGCGGCGGCTCCACGGCCGGGCCGTGCAGGTGCTCCAACGCGGCGGCGGACCCTTCGGCGCCGACGTGGTCGTCGACCTCGCCCGCCACTCCTCCCTCGCCGGCGACCTGACCGCGGCGCAGCGGTGGGCGGTCGTTGCCGGCGAGTACGCGTACGAGAACCTCGCCCCCGCCGAGGCGGCCCGGTGGTACGAGCGGGCCCTCGCCTACGCCGACGGCACGGCAGGTCCCGGACGCCGATCGGGCCGAGCTCGAGGCCCGGCTGGGCGAGGCCCAGCACCGCTCCGGTGATCCCCGGGCGCGCGCGACGCTCCTCGCCGCCGCCACGACGGCGCGCCGGGTCGGCGCGGTCGACGTGCTGGTCCGGGCCGCCCTGGCGAACGACCGAGGGTTCTCCAGCCCCCGTGTGCCTGACGTCGAGCAGCTCGAGCTGCTCGACGCGGCCATCGCCGCCGTCGATCCGGCCGACACCTCGACGATGGCGCGGCTCCTCGCCCTCCGGGCCCAGGAGCTGGTCCACACCCCCGAGCACGAGCTGCGGCTGGCGTCCGCCCGACAGGCGATCGAGCTGCTCGATCGCAGCGACGACCCGCAGCTCCTGCCGCAGGATGGCCTCGGCGCTGGCGTTCGGGCTGTGGGGACCGGGCACGCTCGAGCTCCGGCGCGAGCTCGCCGCCCGAGCCGGTAGCTGCGACCGAGGGGATCGGCGACCCGATCCTCGAGTTCACGACCCGCCGCGCCGCGTACTACGTCGGCGTCGAGTCCGCCGACGCCGCCCTGGCCGCGACGAGCCTCGAGCGGATCAAGGCCATCGCCGCCGAGATCGGCGAGCCCCGCCTGCGTTGGATCTGCGCCGCCTTCGAGGCGTTCGAGGCCATGATGGAGGCTCGGCTCGACGACGCCGAGCGGCACAGCGAGCGCATGCTCGAGATCGGCACCGAGATCGGCGAGCCGGACGCGTTCGCGCTGTACGCGGCGCAGCTGTTCGTGAACCGTTCGTTCGCCGGTCGCTACGACGAGGTGATCCCCCTCCTCGAGGCTGCGATCGAGGAGACGCCGGACGCGATGGCGTACCGGGTCGCCCACGCCATCAGCTGCTCGGTGTCGGGCCGCGAGGACGAGGCCCTCGCCTTCCTGCTCGACGGGCTCGCGTCGGGCTTCGACACGCGTCCCGGTCGACTGGCCGTGGATGACGACGATGATCGGCTACGCGGTGCTCGCCATCGAGCTCGAGCACGTGGAGGCCGCCGCCGCGCTCTACCCGATCATCGAGCCGTACGCCGACCAGGTCGCCTTCACCGGCGGCACCAGCCAGGGCCACGTCGGCGCCTACGTCGGGAAGCTGGCGTCGCTGCTCGGCGACCACGACGTCGCCGACGCCCACCTGCGCCGGTCGCTCGAGGTCAACCTCGAGTTCGGGTGGAAGTACCACGAGGCCACCACGCTCGTCGCCCTCGCCGTCTCGCAGCACCGCCGGACCGGCAGGCTCGATGCCCGTGGCCAGGCGTGGCTCCACGACGCGGCGTCGATCGCCGCGGAGCGGGGGCTGGGCATCGTGACGAGGCAGGTCGAGCAGCTCCGTCGGTCGATCGGCGGTGACGCGCGGGTGTAACCGGCCGCACGGAAGATGGGCGGAGGTCAGCCGATCGCCGGCTGGAGGAAGGGATCCCATGCTCCTGTGGACGCGCACGCGCCAGGTCGACGTCCTGCAGGGACCGGAGGCCTTCGCCTTCGCGGTGGACATGGCGCAGCACGCGGCGACGACGACCGGCCTCGAGGTCGTGCCGTGGACGAGCGTCTACGGCCTGCCCCTCGGGACGGTGGTGTACAGCGTCCGGGTCGAGTCGCAGGCGGCCATGGCCGCCGCCCTGACGACGCTCGGCGCCGACCAGGGCTACCAACGTCGGATCGCGGAGTCGGGCAGGGCGCTCTACCACGGCCCGGGCGAGGACGCCATCGGGGAGCTCGTGACCTCCGCCGGCCCCGGCGGCAGCACCGGCCGCTTCGCATCCGTGATCCTCGCCCAGTGCGCGCCGGGCCGCATCGCGGAAGCGACCGCGTGGGGCGTCGACATCCTGAGCCACGCCTCGAAGGCGACCGGGCTCGACGGCCTCTTCCTCCGCGGCCTGTACGGCCCGTGGGCGTCGCTCGTCTGGATCAGCCTCGCCGAGTCCATCGAGGAGGTCGACGACGCGGCCGCGACCCTGACGAACGACCCGACCTACGTCGAGCGGATCGACGACGCCGGCCCGCTCTTCATCCCCGGCTCCGCGTCGCAGCGCCTGCTGCGCCGCCTCAGCTGAGCTCTCAGCAAGCAACCCGACCAGAGAGGAAGCACACCATGCCCAAGTACCTGTTCGAGGCGAAGTACACGCCCGAGGGCGTCCGTGGCCTGAAGGAAGCCGGCGCGTCGAGCCGGGCCAAGGCGGTCAACGACATGGCCTCCGGACTCGGTGGCAGCCTCGAGTCGTTCTACTTCGCCTTCGGTGACGTGGACGCGTACGTGGTGGTCGATCTCCCGGACGACGAGGCTGCCGCAGCCGCGGCGTTCACCGTCGGAGGGAGTGGCGCCACGCAGATCACGACAAGGAAGCTCCTGACCCTCGACGAGGCCGACGCGGCGATCGCCCGCTCGGTCGACTACCGCCCGCCGGGCAGCTGACGCGCCGGCCGGGCTACCACCGCTGCCGCGCCTCCTCGGCGAAGCCCTGCAGGCCGGCGAACGTGGTGGTCTGGCCGTCGTCGGTGCAGACACTGCCGGCGAAGGTCCCGAACACCTGGTGGGTCTCGCCCCCGAAGCCGCCGTCGTCGCCGACCTTCGTGTGCTTGTCGTAGCGGGGGGTGAGCACGACCTCCAGCTGGCCGTCCTCGTCGGTGATCCGCCACGGTCGCATCGGTGCGTCCCAGTCGTAGTCCCAGGTGAGCTCGCGACCGATCTTGGTGAGCCGGCCGTCGACCAGGAACCCGTTCTCGGTGAACCCGGTGCCCTCGGTCCACTTCGCCCCGAACTGCAGGCCGATGACACGGCCGTCGGCGCGACCGGCCCCGCCGCCCCAGTTCCAGCGGATCGTCGAGGGCCAGCGCCCGCGGCCGACGTCGAGCACCCCCCAGGCGTCGCCGGCCGGGCCGCCGACCTCCCAGCGCCGGTCGCCCACCGTCAGGGCGCCCTTCGCCGGTCGCGCCTGGTGCTTGGAGGTGAAGTTGAACGTCTCGTCGTCCCAGGGGACCACCACGTTGAGGGACTCGTGCCCTGCGGGCAGCTCCACGTGGACGTCGAGCGACCCGGTGCGGCCGTCCTCCTCGCGCCACCGGGCGGTCAGGCGGGTGCCGCGCCGATCGTCGACGATGGCGAGGTCGAGGTCGTCGTGGGCGAGCCGCAGCGGCGCGGTGCCGGGCCGCTCCGGCAGCGTCACCTCCTCCGCGGGCACGAGCACGCCGGCCCCGCCCGCCGTGCCCGTCGGGAGATGGGCCCACCAGACGTCGGCCAGGCCGAAGTGGTCGATGTCGGCGTACACGGCCGAGAGCACGACGTCGCCGGCGAGGACGGCCCAGTAGTCCCAGCGCTTGTTGCGGCCGTGCTGCCCGTCGAGGTTGGCCCGGTGCAACGGCCGCCGTGACCACCCCCGGGCGGCGGGGTTGAGGGCGACTCCGTCTGCGGTGCAGAGGTCGACCGGCTCCGACAGCTCGGGCTCGTGCGTCGTCACGGACCGCCCACCCTAGGAGCCGTGCGGCGGCGCGACGGCGCGCCATCCGGGCCTCAGCGGCCAGCATGGGGGCGACATCGAGCCGGGAGGTGCCGTGGACAACAGGATCGTGGTCGGGGTCGACGGCTCGCCGGGCTCGGACGCCGCCCTGCGATGGGCCGCGGCCCACGCCGGCGCCTTCGGTGCGCAGCTCGTCGCCGTCCACTGCTGGTCCCCGCCGCTCGCCGGCGAGGTGGCGTTGACGGGGGCGGAGGCGACCGCCCTCGAGGGCGACTTCGCCGCGGTGCTCGACGCCGCCGTCGAGCGGGTCAGGGCCGACGTCTCCGACGTGATGGTGGAGGCGGTGCTGTCGCGAGGCGACCCGGCCGAGGTCCTCACCGAGCTCGCGGCCGGCGCCGAGCTCCTGGTGCTCGGCTCCCGGGGCGCCAGCGGCCACACCGGCCTGGTGCTCGGATCGGTCAGCCGTCGGTGCACGGACCGCGCCACCTGCCCGGTGGTGATCGTCCCCACCCCCTGACCCCCCGGGAAAGGGACCTACGGCCCTGTTCGGGTGCGCACCCGGGCGACATGCTCAGGGCATGCGACTGAGGGACGCACACTCCGGCATCGAGGTCATCGACCGTGCGCTGTGCCTGCGCCTCCTCGCCGCCGACGAGGTCGGACGGCTGGCAGTGGTCAGCGGCGGAGCGCCCGTGATCCTGCCGGTGAACTACGCGCTCGACGGTGAGGACGTCGTGTTCCGGACGGCGCCGGGCACCAAGCTCGATGCCGCATCGCGGTCACCGGCGTGCTTCGAGATCGACGCGTTCGACCGCGCCACCCACCACGGGTGGAGCGTCGTGGTGAGCGGACGCCTCGAAGAAGTCGACGAACACGCGTCACGGGACCTCGCCCGCCTGCGCTCACTGCCGGTGACGCCGTGGGCCGAGGGTGACAGGGACCACTGGCTGCGGCTCGTCCCCAGCCGGATCACCGGCCGCCGCGTCGGCACCTGATCGTGAACAGTGCCGAGGTCCGTGCCAGCAAGGGTCCTTCGGCTCTGCCGGCGACCGAGCTCTCGGGTGGAAGCTCACGGTATGACGGACGTGAGGACGGATCACCAGCGTGAGGAGTGGGCCTGGGCCCGCCCCCGGGTGGCCGAGGGAGCAGGGACGAGCCCGCTGCGGTGGACGCTCGGCGTCCTGTGGCTCTGCATCGGGGCGGCGCTCGTCGTCCGGCTGCTCACGGGCAGCGAGGGGTGGGGTGCCCTGGGGCTGCTGGGCTCGGCGGTCGCCGCTCGTGCCTGGTACCGGGCCCGCCGCCGCACCGGGGACGACGGCGACGCTCGTCCGAGCGCCCGGGGACCCGACGTCGTCGGCTCACCCGGCCCGGGCGCGCCCGTGACCCGGACGGCGCTCAGGTCGTGCGCACGACCAGGACGTGGCAGGGCGCGTGGTGCACGACCTTGCTGGGCACGCTGCCGAGGAGGAAGCGGGTGGGGCTGCTCAACCCCTTGCTCCCGACGACGATGAGGTCCGCCCCCTCCGCCTCGGCCACCTCGATGAGGGCTTGGGCAGGGTCCCCGGCACGGACATGGGTCTCCACCTCGGTGCCCGCTGCCGCCGCACGTTCGGCCGCGTCGGCGGCGAGTCGCTCTGCCCGCTCCCCCGGGCTCGCCATCCAGGCCAGCTCGCCCAGGGCCTCCCGCTCGTCCGGCGACAACGCCGGCAGCACCGCCTCGTAGGCCGTCACGACGTGCACCCGTGAGCGGTGCACCTCCGCCATCTCGATCGCCACCGCCACCGCCTTGGCGGCGGTCTCGGAGCCATCGGTACCGACGACGATCACAGAGAACATCGATCCCCCCACGGTCGGACGAGAGGCTAGCGATCACCCGCGTCCGGCGATGCCCGTGCCCGGCGCCCGGGTCTGTCACGCCCGGCGAACGGAACCGACAGGAGCGGCCAGAATGAGCCCAGCACCGACCTCAGGGGGCAACGACACATGGCCACATCCATCACAGGTGACCGGGTGCGGGTGTTCCAGGTCGCCACGGGCAACGTCGGCCGGGAGATGATCAAGCGGATCCGGAACCAACCGGACCTCGAGCTGGTCGGGCTGCACTGCTACTCACCCGACAAGGTCGGCCGGGACGCCGGTGAGATCGTGGGGATCGATCCGGTCGGCGTCACCGCCACGGGGACCGTCGAGGAGATCATCGCCGCCGGGCCGGACTGCGTGACCTTCCACGGCGTGTTCCCCGACCTCGACCTCTACCTCCCCGTCCTCGAGGCCGGCATCGACATCGTCACCACCGCGGACTGGATCACCGGCCACCACCGGAACGCCAACCACCCCCATCCCTCGGGGAGGACCGAGGAGGAGCTCATCCAGGCGGCGTGCGAACGGGGCGGTTCGACCTTCTACGGGACCGGGATGAACCCGGGCCTGGCCCAGGTCCTCACCATCGTGCACTCGACGGACGTCACCGAGATCGAACGGGTCCTCTGCAAGGAGTCGGTCGACGTGTCCTGCCACCACTCCGTCGACACGTGGGTCGAGGTCGGCTTCGGGCGCTCCACCGAGGACCCGGCCGTCCCCCGCATGCTGGAGAAGTACACCCGGGTGTTCGAGGACGCCGTCCGGCTCATGGCGGACGCCTTCGACCTGCCCCTCGACGAGGTCCGCTTCGAGTACGAGCTCGGCGCGTGCACCAAGGACGTCGACCTGGGCTGGTACCAGCTGCCCAAGGGCTCGCTCGGGGGCTGCTACCTGAAGTACCTGGGCCTGGTCGACGGCGTGCCGAGGATCGAGATGCACCTCGAGTGGCAGATGACGCCCCTCACCGACCCGCACTGGGACATCCAGGCCTGCTACATCACGCAGATCGACGGGGACCCGTGCATCTACTCCAAGCACCTGATCCTGCCGAAGCCCGGCACCGACTTCTCCTCGGCCGACGCCTTCGCCGCGGTCGGCATGACCGTCACCGGCATGCCCGCGCTCAACGCCATCCGCTCGGTCGTGGCCGCCCCACCCGGCCTCGTGACGAGCGCCGATCTGCCGCTGCGGGCCTTCGCCGGCCGCTTCTCCCCGGACATCGCCCGAGGGGCGAGTCGATGAGCCACGGCCCCGCGCCGGGTGTGGACCCGCGCCCGCCGTTCCCGATCGGCTGGTTCATGGTGGCCCGGGCCGACGAGCTCGAGCCCGGCGCCGTGCTGGAGCGGACGTTCCTCGGGCAGCAGGTGGTCGCCTTCCGCACCGAGTCGGGCCGCAGTGCCGTCGTGTCCGCCCACTGCCCGCACCTGGGCGCCAACCTGGCCCGCGGCGGGACGGTCGTCGACGAGTCGCTGCGGTGCCCGTTCCACAGCCTCCGGTGGGGCGTCGACGGGATTTGCGTCGGCTCCGAGTACCCGGGCGATCCCCCGTACGCCGTGAGGCTGCCCGCCTACCCCACCGCCGAGCGCTTCGGCTTCGTCTTCGCCTGGCACGACCCAACGGGGGGCGAGCCCACGTTCGACATCCCGGACCTCGACCTCTCGGGATGGACCGACATGACCGTCACGACGATCCCGATCGGCGCCCACGTCGAGACCATCCACGAGAACGGCGTCGACACGGTGCACTTCGGGGTGGTCCACGGCTTCCCGCTGTCGGAGCCCAGCTACGGCGACCACGGCGCCTCGTTCCACTCCGAGTTCCACTTCTCCACGCCGAACTTCCTCCGCGAGGGGCCCGCCGAGTTCAGCACCTTCTTCGACACCGACACCCATGGGCTCGGGTACGCCCACTCGCTCAACACCGCCGAGGCGGTCGGCCTCCGCTACCGGGTCCTCCTCCTGACGACGCCGACCACCGCCGGCAACCTCGACTTCACCGTCGCCACCACCGTGCAGCGCCCCCCTGCGGGCGACGCCATCGCCGGCGTGCCGATCGACGAGGTCGCCGACTTCATGCACCGGGGTGCCATCGGTGGCGTCCGCCAGGACATCCCGATCTGGGAGGGGCTCCGCCACGTCGATCGCCCCCGGCTGGTCAAGGGAGACGGCCCGATCCCGAGGTTCCGGCACTGGGCCCAGCAGTTCCACCCGGCCACGATCACGAGCGGCTGACCGGCGTGGCCGAGCGAGCGCCATCCGGCGCCGGACCGATCACGGCTGCGGTCGGCGATCGCCCGCCGTTCGGCCCCATGGAGCGCCTGCCCCACGACCGGCTCGTCGCCGAGCAGCGGGTCACGCTGGCGACGCCTCGCCGCCGGTACTCCCTCTCGGCGCGGCTCCTGTTCACCACCATGGACCGCCTCTACGGGGAGGACCGCACGCTCGAGAAGTTCCGGGTCCTCGAGCTGGTCGCCCGGGTCCCGTACCAGGCATGGGAGAACGTCGCCTACGTCGCCGTGACCCACACGGCCCAGAAGCCAGGCTTCGCCCGACGGGTGTTCGACCGCGTGCGCACGGCACGTTGGGAGCAGGACAACGAGCAGTGGCACCTGCTGATCCTGGAGGAGCTCACCGGCCGGGCCGGCCGGTCGTCCTTCCTCCGGTCGCGAGTGGTCCCCCAGCTGCTGGCCTTCGCCTACTACCAGCTCTCGTGGTTCCTCTACGTGGCCCGACCGGCATGGAGCTACCGGCTCAACGCGGACTTCGAGGACCACGCGGAGCACGAGTACGCCCACCTCGTCCAGGAGCACCCCGAGTGGGAGGACGAGCCCTACGACGGCTCGTTCACGGGTGACTTCGGCAACTACGACAGCCTGGCCGACCTGTTCCGCCAGATCGGCTACGACGAGCGGCTGCACCGGCTCGAGAGCGAGGTCAACATGAGGCGGCCCAGGTTCGGCTGACGGCCGGGACCGGCGCAGATCAGCCCCCCGGCTCCACCTCGTCGACGAGGCCCCACGCCACCGCCGTGGTGACGTCGATGGTCCGGCCGGTCAGGGCGAGCAGGGCGGTGCGGTGACGCCCGATCCGGCGGGGGAGGCTCACCGTCCCACCCGCGCCCGGAACGAGGCCGAGGGTGACCTCCGGCAGGGAGATGCGCGTGTCCGGGGCGGCCAGGACCCGCCCGGCGAACGCCGGCAGCTCGATGCCGGAGCCGATGCAGGCGCCGTGGAGGTGGGCCACGACCCGGCCGGCGACGGCGTGGATGGCCGCCCCCACGCTGCGGCCCACCCGCACCAGGTGGGCGGTGGCGGGATCGGGGAAGGTGCCGAACTCGTCCAGGTCCCCGCCGCTGCAGAAGGACGCTCCCTCCCCCCGCAGGTGGATCTCGGCCACGCTCCCGTCCACGGCGGCGACCGCCAGGGCCTCGAGCCACTCGTCGCGCATGCGGGCGCTCAGCGCGTTGCGGCGCGCCGGCCGGTGCAGGCGGATCTCGAGCCGGGCACCGTCCCGCTCGCACCGGATGGCCGGTCCCTCGTCCGGCGGCGGTTCCCGGCGGGGGCGGGCCGCTCGCCAGGCGGTGAACTCCGGACCTCCCTGCAACGTCGAGTACACGGCCGACTCGGCCACGAGCCCCGAGGCCACCGAGCGGCCGTCGCCGTGGCGGAGGTGCAGGACGAGGGCGGTCGCGGCCAGGGGGTTGCCCTCGACGGCGGCGGTCACGCCGTCGACGTCCCCCGCCGCCTCGGGCACCACGTCCGCGACGGCGGCCAGGGTCGGCGGCGCCACGAGGATCGCCGGCAACGTGCCGACCCGGGCGGCGAGCTCGTGCATCCGTTCGGGCGCGACAGGGTCCGGCCCGAGCACCACCACGACACCGGTCGGGTCGAGGAGGTCCTCGTCGACCGAACCCACCGCCAGCCGGTCGAACAGCTCGGCGGCCGACAGCTCGAGGACCCGCACGGTCGACCATGATGGTCCGGCGTGGGCGCCCTCGGCCTCCGGCGGGTGGATGTCGACGGCGCCGTGGTGGACGTCCGGGTCGTCGACGGGGTCGTCGCCGAGGTCGCGCCCCGCATCGCGTTCCCCGCTGGTGACGAGGTCGTCGACGGCGGCGGGGGTGCCGTCCTCCCGGGCCTCCACGACCACCACGTGCACCTCGTCGCCATGGCCGCCGCCCGTCGGTCGGTCCGCATCGGGCCGCCCGAGGTGCTCGATCAGGGTGGGTTCGTGGCGGCGCTGCGAGCTGCCGACGCCGCGCTCCCCGCCGGTGCGTGGCTGCGGGCCGTCGGCTACCACGAGAGCGTCGCCGGCGATCTCGACCGGGTGCGACTCGACGAGGTCGTGGCCACGCGCCCCCTGCGGGTCCAGCACCGGAGCGGGGCGCTCTGGGTGCTCAACACCGCCGCGCTGCGAGCCGTCGGCGAGCACGGCGAGGGGGACGGTCGCCTCTTCGGCGCCGACCGCTGGCTCCGGGACCGCCTGCCGCCGCAGGACGTCCCCGACCTGAGGGCCATCGGCGCGGCGCTGAGCACCTACGGCGTGACGGGCGTCACCGACGCCACCCCCGTCGAGCGCGCCGACGACTTCGAGGTCCTGGCCGCCGCCCACGCTCGCGGCGACCTCCCGCAGCACGTCCAGGTCACCGGCGGACCGGCCCTGGCCGGGATCGAGGTGCCCCCCGGCCTCCTCCGCGGCCCCGTGAAGGTCCTCCTCGCCGACCACCGGCTCCCGGCGCTCGACGAGGTGATCGCCTGGGTCACCGACGCGCACCGACACGGCCGATCCGTCGCGGTGCACTGCGTGACCCGCGAAGCGCTCGTCCTGGCCCTGGCCGCGTGGGGGACGGCCGGCGCGCTCGCCGGCGACCGCGTCGAGCACGGGGCGGTGGTGGACGGCCCGCTGGCGCGCCAGCTCTCGGCGCTCGGGCTCACGGTGGTGACCCAGCCCGGGTTCGTGGCCGAGCGCGGCGACCGCTACCTCGTCGAGGTCGACCCGGTCGACCGCCCCCACCTCTGGCCCTGCCGGACGCTGCTCGACGCCGGGGTGGCGGTGGCGGGCAGCACCGACGCGCCGTTCAGCCACCCGGACCCCTGGCGGGCGGTGGCCGCCGCCACCACGCGCCGGACGGCGGGGGACGCGCCCTCGGGGCGGAGGAGGCCGTCGACGCCCGCACCGCCCTTGCTCTGTTCCTCGGCGACCTCCGGGACCCGGGCGGAGCGCCCCGCCGAGTGCGTCCCGGTGCCCCGGCCGACCTCTGCCTGCTGGACGCCCCGCTGGACGAGGCCCTGGCCCACCCGTCGGCCGAGCACGTGACCCTGACCGTGCAGGGCGGAGCGGTGGTGCACCGGGAACCCTGACGCCGAGGTGACCCCGACCGCACCCCCTAGCGTCGGGCGGTGGTGACGACGACGGCGCCGGCCTGGGAGCTGACGGGTCGACCCGACGGCCCCCCGCTGGTCCCGCCTCCCGGCGTGCTCGATCGGATCGGCGCCCTCGGTGCGCCCCTGTCGATCGATCCGCTCCCCCTCCTCGCCGAGCGGGCCTCCGCCGCCGGCCTGGCGCGCGGCGGGACGAGGACCTGCGGTGGCGCCGGGCGCCTCCTGCGTGCCGCCGACGGCTGGCTGGCGGTCAACCTGCCGCGGGACGAGGATCTGGCCGCCGTGCCGGCGTGGCTGGAGCGGGACGACCGGGGTGAGCCCTGGGCGGCGGTGAGCGACACCGTTCCCCACCGGACGTGCGCCGACCTCGTCGAGCGGGCCACCCTCCTCGGCCTGGCGGTCGCCGCCCTGGGCGAGGTGCCCGCCCCGGCCGAGCCGGTGCGCAGCCTGCGCACGGGCGACGCCGCCCCCCTCACCCGCCCGCCCGTCGTGGTCGACCTGTCCGCCCTCTGGGCCGGCCCGCTGTGCACGCGCCTGCTCGCCGACCGAGGGGCCGAGGTCGTCAAGGTCGAGTCCCCGGCACGGCCCGACGGCGCTCGGCGGGGCCCCCCGGCGTTCTTCCAGCGCCTCAACGAGGGCAAGCGGGAGGTCGTCTGCGACCTGCGCGGCCCTGTGCTGCACGGGCTCCTCGGCGATGCCGACGTCGTCGTCGTCGCGTCGAGGTCACGTGCCCTCGCCCAGGTGGGACTGGTGGCCGAGGAGGTCCGGCCGAGGGTCTGGCTGTCGATCACCGGCTACGGGCGAGCCGTGGACCGGGTCGCCTTCGGAGACGACGCCGCGGTGGCCGGCGGCTTGGTGGCCTCCGACGCCGGCGGACCCGTCTTCCTGGCCGACGCCGTCGCCGACCCGCTCAGCGGCATCGCCGCCGCGGTGGCCGTCGACACGGCGCTGCAGGCCGGCGGGCGCTGGCTCATCGACACGGCGCTGTCGGAGGTCGCGGCGTGGGTGGCCGCGGGCGCCGGGAACCCTCCGACCGGCGCCTAGGTTGCGGCCCATGGACGGGAACGACGACCTCCTCGCGCTCGAGCTGACGACCCTCGCCCTCGAGGTGGCCGACGGCGTCGCCACGGTGACCCTCGACCGCCCGGATGTCCACAACGCCTTCGACGGGGCCATGACGGCCGAGCTCTCGCAGGTGTGGGGAGCGCTGCGCCAGGCGGCGGAGGTCCGGGCCGTCGTCGTCACGGGCCGCGGCGACAAGGCGTTCTGCACCGGGATCGACCGGTCGAGCGTCGAGGAGTTCGGCCTCGACCCGTTCACCTACGAGGACCCCGGCCGGCTGATCGGGCCGAAGAGCGCGCAGCTCTGGAAGCCGGTCGTGGCCGCCGTCAACGGCATGGCCTGCGGGGGCGCGTTCTACATCCTCGGGGAGTCCGACGTCATCATCGCCGCTGACCACGCCACCTTCTTCGACCCCCACGTCACGTTCGGCATGGTGGCGGCGTTCGAGCCGATCCTGCTGCTGCGCCGGATGCCGTTCGGCGAGGTGCTGCGCATGGCCCTCGCCGGCACCGCCGAGCGCGTCAGCGCCGCCACGGCGCAGCGCCTCGGGCTGGTGAGCGAGGTCACGACCGCCGAGGACCTGCTCCCGAGCGCACAGCAGCTGGCGGCCGTCTTCGCCGCCCAGCCGCCCTTGGCGGTCCAGGCGACGCTCCGCACCCTCTGGGCGGCCCGCGACCTCCCGGGCGTCCAGGCCACCGACCTCGGCAACCTGTTCCTCCAGCTGGGCACGACGACCGACGCGCTCCTCGAAGGCCAGGAGGCGTTCGCCTCGGGGCGCCGCGCGAAGCCGCGGCTCCGCTGAGGCGCTCGTCTGCCTAGGGTCTGGCGACATGAGCGAAGCTGCGGCGAAGGCGTTCGAGCTGTTCCGAGCCGACATCGGCAACGACGAGGGCACCGGCGAGTGGTTCGAGGTCACCCAGGCCCAGATCGACGGGTTCGCCGACGTGACCCACGACCACCAGTTCATCCACGTCGACCCGGAGCGAGCCAAGGCGACGCCCTTCGGGACCACCATCGCCCACGGCTTCCTCACCCTGTCGATGCTCACGCACCTCGCGGGCGGCGCCAGCTCCGCGCCGCCCGACCCCGGCAAGTACGCCGGCATGCTCATGGGCATCAACTACGGCTTCAACCGCGTGCGGTTCGTCGAGCCCGGTGAAGGTCGGGTCGCGCATCCGGGGCCGGGCGGTCACGGCCAACGCCGAGCTCAAGGGGAACGCCGTCGAGGTCACCCGCAACGTCACCATCGAGATCGAGGGCGAGGAGAAGCCCGCCCTCGCCGCCGAGTGGGTGGTCCGCACCGTGTACGGCTGACCGCCTACTTCGGCGCGAAGCGCTGCCCGGCGTCGAGGCGGATGCAGGACCCGTTCAGCATCGGCGTCTCGACGATGGCGACGACGAGCCGGCCGAACTCCTCGGGACGGCCCATCCGCTTGGGGAAGGCGGCATCCTTGGTGAGGGCCTCGGCGAACTCGTCGGGGATGCCCTCCGTCAGCCCGGTCGAGAACAGGCTCGGGGCGATGGCCAGGGCCCGGATGCCGAGGCTCCCCAGGTCCCGGGCCATGGTCAGCACCATGCCGGCGATGCCCGCCTTGGCCGCCGTGTAGGCCACCTGCCCGATCTGGCCCTCGAAGGCGGCGATGGAGGCGGTGCTGACGACGACCCCCCGCTCCCCGTCCTCAGGCTCGTTCCTTGCCATGTGGGCGGCGGCCAGGCGGGCCACGTTGAACGACGCGATCAGGTTCAGCTCGATGACGCCGCGGAACTCGTCGAGCGGGTGGGGCCCGTCCTTGGCGAGCGTGCGGCGGGCGATGCCACCGCCCGCCGTGTTGACGGAGACGTGCAACGAGCCGCCGAGCGCCCCCACGGCGTCGTCGATGGCCGCTTCGGTCCCGTCGTCGTCGGTCACGTCGCAGGGGTGGAAGGTCCCGCCCAACGCGGAGGCCACCTCGGCGCCGGCCGACTGCGGGCGATCGAGGATGGCGACGCTCGCGCCCTTCCCGACGAGCAGCTCGGCCGACGCCCGGGCCATGCCCGAGGCCCCGCCGACCACGATGGCCTTCTTGCCTGCGATCTCCATGGTGTGGATGGTCCTCCGTGTCGGTGATCAGCCCTCGGTGGCCGCACCGGTGGCCGAGCAGGTCCTGGATCATCGCCGCGTCGTAGTCGAGCTCGGCCAGCACCTCACGGGTGTGCTGACCAAGGCGCGGCGCCGGGCCCCGGGGCACCGGAGGGCTGCCGTCGAAGTCGGCGGGCGTGGCCAGCTCGGCCCAGGAGCCGTTCTCGTCCGCCACCTGCACGACCGCCCCCGAGGCCCAGAACTGCGCGTCCACGAGGAGGTCCTCGATCGAGTTCACCGGGCTCCAGAACATCTCGGGCTCGGCCTCGAACACGGCCGCCCACTCCTCCAGCGGACGGGAGGCGAAGATGGCGTCGAGCTCGGCGATCAGCGCCTCGGCGTTGATCGCCCGCCCCCGGGGGTCGGCGAAGCGCTCGTCGTCGATCCACTCCGGTCGCCCCACCGCCCGGGCCAGGGCGGGCCAGTGCCGCGGCCCCTCCAGCCCGACCAGCCAGAAGGCCCGCCCGTCGCCGGCGGTGTAGTTGTTGATGGTCGGGCTGCCCATCTTGTCCCGGACCCCGATGCCGATCGGGCGCCCCCACATGAGGGCCACGTTGACGTCGAAGCCGATCGTGTAGGCGCCCTGGCGCAGCAGCGACGTGGTCACGAGCTGCCCCCGGCCCGTGCGGGCCCGGCCGGCGAGGGCGGCGCTGATCATGCCGGCGGCGGTCATCGCCACCGAGTGGTCGCCCATGCCACCGCGCTGGAAGGGCAGCGGCCCGCCCGGCGTCCGCAGGGACTCGGCGATGCCGGCCCGGGCCCAGAAGGCGGCGATGTCGTAGGCGGCGCGGCCGGCGTCGGGTCCCTCCATCCCGAAGCCGGTGATGATGCCGTACACCAGGCGCGGATGGTCCTCGAGCACCCGGTCGGGTCCGAGCCCGAGGCGCTCGAGGGCCGCGGGGCGGATGTTGGTCACGAGGACGTCGGCGCCGGCCAGGAGTCTCTCGAGCACCTCCCGGCCCCGCTCCGAACCGAGGTCGAGGGCGACGGCCCGCTTGGCGCGGTTGTCGAGCTCGAAGACGGGGTTCACGTCGTCCGGGCCGCCGCCCAGCATCAGGTGGAACTGCCGGGCGGGGTCGCCGGAGGGCGGCTCGACCTTGACCACGTCGGCGCCCCAGTCGGCCAGGATCCCGGCCGCCCCGGGCCCGGCCACCCAGACGCCGAGCTCGACGACCCGTATCCCCTCGAGCGGACCGGTCACGACGCCGGCGGGGCCAGAGCGGCGCCGGCACCTCGAAGCCCAGCGGCCCGTCCCACCGGTTGCGGGCGGCCACGTCGTGCACCGGCCGCCGCTCGGGCACGCCCCAGCGCCCCGTCGGGTACCCGAAGCTCACGCAGCAGGCGTTCATCCAGCCCTCGTCCGTCGGGACGCCGAGGATCTCGAGCACCTCGTCCTTGGCGAGGAAGCTGAGGACGGTCGTGAGCGCGCTCCCCACGCCCTCGGCCCGGGCGGCCAGCTGCGCGCTCCACACCGCCGGGAAGATCGAGCCGCCGGTGGGGTCGATCTGGACGAAGGCGAACAGGAACAGCGGCACCTCGGCGAAGTGGTCGGCCAGCCAGTCGGCCGACCGCTGGGTCCGCAGCATCGAGGCGCCCTCGGGGGACTCGGGGTCCGACCGGGCCTCGGCCAGGCGGTCGGCGTAGAAGGTCTCCCACAGCGTCGTGAGGGCGCGGCGGTACACCGGTGCCAGCCGGGCCCTGACCTCCGGGTCGTCCACGAGCAGGAACCGCCAGGCCTGGGCGTTCCCGCCGCTCGGCGCCCGGATGGCGGCATCGAGGATGCGAGCCTGCACATCGGTCGGTATCGGGTCGGGCCGCACGCGTCGCATCGCCCGGGTGGTGTAGAGCGCCTCGTCGAGGTCCACGGCCGGAGGCTAGGGCGCCTGGCCCGCTCCGGGCCGCGGACGCCGCCTGGGGAGCCAGCGACCGGCGGTGCGGCAGTACTCCTCGTAGGTCGCGCCGAACGAACGACGCAGGGTCGGCTCCTCGTAGGCGATCACGAAGACGTGGAACGCCACGAACACCACGGCGCCCCACAGGAGCAGCCGCCAGGACCCGAACAGCAGCCCGCTCCCGGTGACGATCGCCACGTTGGCGACGTACATCGGGTTGCGGACCACTCGGTAGACACCACCGCGAACGACGGATCGCGGCGGGTCGACGGGCGCCAGGGTCCCTCGTCCCTCGTGGGCGAAGCGGAGGAAGACGCTGTCCAGCAGCACCCAACCACCGGCGACGACCAGCGCCAGACCGAGGAAGCGGCCCGCGCCGACGTCGAACCGACCTCCCGGAGCGGCCAGGAGCATCGCCGGCACGACGACGTCGACCATGACCGGCAGGACGAGGGCCACGGTGGCGCGGACGTAGAGCACGTCACCGGGCGAGCACGAGCACGGCCCGCCTGGGGCTCAGGCGAACTGGAGCCACCGGCGGTCGAGGCGCTCACCGGTCGGGTGGTGCCAGTCGGCCTCGGCCACACCGAGGGTCCGGGCCGCCTCGGGCGGGGGGTGTGCCGGTGGGCTGGGCCCGCCGAGACCGGTGAGCGCCCGGCCGCTGGCGGTGTCGGTGACCACCAGACCGTCGGCGGTGGACGGGTCGCCCTCGATGGCGAGCTCGCCCCGGTGGTGGGCCCGGTGGTGGGCCGAGCACAGGCACACCAGGTTGGTGGGATCAGTGGTGCCCCCGTCCTCCCAGTGGGTGAGGTGGTGGACGTGGAGCCACCGGCTGGCTTCGCATCCCGGCACCCGGCAGCCCCGGTCCCGGGCCTCGATGATCCGGCGGCGGCTGTGAGGCACCGTCCGGCACCGTCGCCCGAGGGCCACCGGCCGGCCATCGTCTTCGAGCAGGTAGCGGAGCGTCGTGTCGCAGGAGCGGTAGCGCCGGAGCGACGCCGGGAGCGCGGGGCCGAGGTGCACCGAGGCATCGCGGCCGGGGCGGTCGCCCCGCACGTGGACCACCACCTGGTAGCGCTCGGACGAGGGCCGGCAGGCTCCGCCGAGGGAGACCTCGCTCAGGTGCACGACGGCGTCGGCCCACGTCACCCGCTCCTCGCCGGGGCCCCGGTCCTCGACCAGCTCGTCCCTGGCCTTGGCCAGGGCCCGCTCCACCACCGCCCCCTCGTCGGCGGGCAGCTCGGCGGCGAGGGCGAAGGTCCCGTCCTCCCGGTACCAGAAGGTGGCCGAGCGGCGCTCGGCCTCCGCTCCCTCCTCGGCCGACGGGAACGGGTGGTCCCGGAGCGTGCGGCGGAGGACGGGCACGGAGAGCTCCCTGGCGAGGGCCGCCCCCTCGGCGTCGTTGTGCGCCGGGAGGTAGCGCACCAGCACCGCCACCTGGTCCTCGGCCAGCTCGCCGGCCCGGAAGGCCGCGAACACCGCCGGCAGCTCGGTCATGCGCTCGGCCATCTGCACCCACGAGCGGGCCCGAGCCGACGACACCCCGCAACGCCACGTCACCCAGTGCGCCGGGGAGCGGATGCCGGGTTGCTCCCAGGCCCCGCTCGAGAGGACGCCGGCGAGGAGCCCGACCAAGGAGGCGGTGGTGGCGTGCAGCACGCCGCACAAGGCCGCGACATGGCCCTCCGCCTCACTCTCCTCCCTCGCATCGAACATGTGTTCGATGGTACGCCACAGAGGGGGTGAGATGCAAGGAAATCTCCGACCCCGGGGTGTGCGCGTCAGCCCTCCGCGGGGAGCTCGACCTCGACGGTGCCCGTGCACATCGTCGCGTCGTCCTGGTTCCGCATCTCGACCCGCACCGTCACCAGGTGCTTGCGCCGGCGGCGGACCTGCTTGTCGACGACCTCGCCGCTGAGGAAGGTGGCGTCGCCGGTGAACGCCGGGTTCCGGTACGAGGCGGACGAGGAGGTGATGAACCCCCACTCCCCCGCCCACGCCGCCACGTAGTCGAGGACCCACGCACCCATCGAGGCGCCGTACCCGTAGCCACGGGGCATGCCGACGTGCTCGGCCCACCGCGGCTGGAGGTGTCCCCGGGACGGCCCGTAGTAGGCACCGTCGGTGAGCTCCGGGTTCAGCCGCTCCATGCGCCGGTCACCCTCGAAGCCGGCCATCTCCTTCGTGTAGCCGAGCTCCTCGGCCCGCACCGTCGTCGGACCCTTGGCCGTGGCGCCCCACGTCGTCATGGGGTAGGCCCGCCACTCCGTCGTGAAGCTGGCGAGGCTGTGGGGACCGAGGACGTTCGGCGCCAGCTGGTCGCCGACAGCCACCGTCTCGAAGAGCCGCTTGTCGTGACGGAGCTCCTGGATCTGGTCGATGAACCGAGCCTTCGTCTCGTCGAGGGCGGCGAGCTGCTCGTCGGTCCAGACCGGGTCCTTCGGGTCGGAGAACAGCTTCTTCTCCTTGGCCTCGCGCACCTGGTAGCGGATCGACGTCGAGCGCTGCAACGCCACCCGCTCGCCCCGCTGGTTGATGTAGAGGGTGTCACCCCGCTGGAAGCACGTGGGGCCGGCGAAGCTCGTGTTCGTGACCTTGTAGTCGTACGGCATCCGGTGGCAGACCAGGTGGTCCCCGGGCTCGATCCGCGGTCCGAAGAACCACCAGTCGTCGCCCCCGAAGATGAGGTGCGAGTTGGGGATCTTGCCGACCTGCGCCGGCGAGCACCCGTGGCTCGTGTCGGTGGCCACGGTGAAGGACTGCGGCGCCACGATCCGGCCGAACCGGCTCTCGGCCGCCCACGCCTCGTCGTAGTGGAGGGGGTTGGGGAAGTGCATCGCCTGCACCCACCGCCGGATGTCGTTGAGCGCCACCGGCTCCTTCAGCTCGCCCGGCTCCATGGGCACGCCCATGTACCGGTCGAGGTCGGACGCGTCGAGGCCGTCGACCTCGCTGCGGGTGTCGGGACCCTCGGTCGTGGTCATCGCACTCCGTTCTGTCGTTCGAGACGTGCGTGGACGGCGGCGAGGAGCGCCTCGTCACGCACCTTCGTGGCACTGCCGGTCATCGGGATCTCGCCGTCGTCGAAGAAGAGCACCCGCTTCGGGACCTTGTACGCGGCCACGCGCTCGCGCAGGAAGGAGCGGATGTCGTCCTCCGTGGCGCCGCTCCCCTCCTTCAGCACGATGCAGGCGACCACCACCTGGTCGAGGCGCTCGTCCGGGACGCCGACGATCCGGCTGAGCTTCACCGGGGCGCAGGCGCGCAGCTGGACCTCGAGCTCCGCCGGGCTGACGTTGGCGCCGCCGGTCTTGATCATCTCGGTGCGGCGTCCCTCGAAGTGGACGAACCCGTCGGCATCGACCCAGCCGATGTCGCCGGTCCGGAAGAAGCCGTCGGCGTCGAAGCACTCGGACGGCTCCGTACCGAGGTAGCGGCGCATGAGCGTGGGTCCACGGATGGCGAGCTCGCCGATCTCACCGACGCCGAGCACCGCGCCGGACCCCGGGTCGACGATCCGCAGCTCGTTGCCCGGCAGCAGCGGGCCCATGCTGCGCTTCGTGTCCTCCCGGTCGGCGTCCGAGGCATGGCTCGTGAAGAAGGCACACGTCTCCGACAGGCCGTAGCCGACCGGCATCAGCCACCTCGGGTCACCGGACACGGTGGGGTGGCGGGCGAACGCCCCCTTGCCGTACACGCACCGGAGGGACGACAGGTCCGTGGTGGCCCAGGCCGGGTGCTCGGCGAGCGCTCCCGTCTGGTGCGGCAGCGTGTACGGCTCGGTGACCTTCTCCCGCTCCATCAGGGCCAGCGCGGCACCGGGCTCGAACGTCTCCTGCATCACCCAGCAACCGCCGGCGGCGAGGGTGGCACCCATCGCCGAGTTGAGGCCGGCGGTCCAGAACATCGGGAGGGCGGTCCACATCCGGGTGCACTCACTCCGAGCGAAGAGCCGGGCCTGGATCCAGAACTGCAGGGTGACCGCCCGATGGCGGTGCAGCATGCCCTTCGGGGTGCTCGTCGTGCCGCTGCTGAAGATCACCAGCGCGTCGTCGTCCGGGCGCACCGACACGTCGAGCGCGACACCGTCACCGGCCTCCCGCAGCTCCTCCCACGACGGCGTCCCCACCACCGCCACCTGCTCGACCTGCAGCTCGTCGAGCTCGTCTCCGAAGCGGCGGTGGAGGAGGGCCCGCTGCGTGAGCACGGCGACGACCTGCGCCTTCCGCAGCATGAAGGCCAGCTCGGGCTTCGGCGCGAACGTCGACAGGGGGACGGCCACGGCCCCGACCAGCGCCGCGCCGAACAGCGACGCCACCGCTTCCGGACGGTTCCCCATCAGGATCCCCACCGCCTGGCCCGGTCGGACGCCGGTGGCCACCAGCCCCCGCCCGACCCGCCGGGCCTCCTCGAGCAGCCGGTCGTAGTCCCACCGGGTGGTCGACCCGGTCAAGGGGTCGTCGAAGACGAGGGCCTCGCGGGGTCCGGAGCGCCCTGCCACCTCCTCGAGGAACCCTCCCATGGTGAGGGCCCCGATGCCCTCGGCCGAGGCCAGCGGCGGACCCCTGAACGTCGTCACGCCGGCACCGCCCCGTGGGGGAACAGGCCTTCGAACCCCTGCTCGTGGATGGCGTCGGCGAGGGCGGCCGCCGTCCGCTCCGCACTCCACGGCAGACGGAGGGCCGGCTGCACCATGCGGGTGAGGACCGAGACGTCGTACTCGTCGCACACACCGGCCGCGCCGTGGAGCTGCTGGGAGGTCCGCAGCACCTGGCGGGCGACGTCGATCGAGTGGACCCGCAGCGCGAGGACGTCCGGCCGGGCGCTGTGCCCGTCCGCCCCGAGCCGCCACAGCGTGAAGTGGGTCAGCTCCCGGAGCCCGGCGACGGCGACGGCGCAGTCGGCCAGCTGGAACTGCACGGCCTGGAAGCTGGCGATGGGCTTCCCGAACTGGATGCGGCCGTTGACGTGCTGGACCGCCAGCTCCAGGGCCCGATCGACGGCCCCGAGGACGGTGCACGCGGTGAGCGCGAGGTGGTGGTCGACCGGGGCCGGACCGGCGACTGCGCCACCGAGCGCCACGTCGGTGACGAACGGCCCCAGCACCGTCCCCAGGCGATCCCCCGCCGGTCGGGCCAGCGCCATCGCCCCGTTCCCGGTGCCCACCGCCCACTCGGGGAAGAGGTCGCCGTGGTCCACCCGCGGCCTCGCGTCGGGCACGACGGCGAACGGCCGGCCGTCGCCATCGGCGAGGAGCACCGACGCGATCGGGTACGGCAGCGCCACCCGGCCGGCGGACTCGCAGACCGCGGCGGCGGCCGCCAGCGCGTCGGGATCCGCTCGTGGATCCAGGTCCTCCAGACCGAGCGCGGCGAAGGTGCCGGCGACCTGCGTCGAGCGGAACGGCGGATCCTCCTCCGCCCGCCGGGCGGCGTCCATCCCGCCGATGGCGGCGAAGGCCTTCGAGGCGGCGAGGCCGAGCTCGCCGGCCTCCTCGGGCGGCAGCAGGTTCACGAGCCCACCTGGGCGAGCAGGGCCTTCGAGACGATCATGCGCTGCACCTCGATGGTGCCGGAGGCGACGGTGGCGGCTTGGGCGTAGCGCCAGTGGTCCTCGATGGCTCCGTGGAGGGGGGCCGCGGTGCCGGACTCGAGGGCGCGCTCCTCCACGGCCTGGAACAGCACCTCGGCCACCGCCTGGTCGCACAGGGTGACGGCGATGCGCGCCGTCGAGGCATGGACGTCCGGGAGCTCGCCGGCCTCCTGGGCGGCGACGGTCCGGTACGCGAGCAGCCGGGCGACGCGCACCTGGACGAGGGCGCGGGCCCACTGGACCCGGAGGGAAGCGGGCAGCTCGGACCAGTGGGGCGCCAGCTCCTGCCCGAGCGCGGACAGGAGGCGCTCGCAGCGGGCGTACCGGGCGATGCCCACCCGCTCGTGGGCCAGCGCCCTGCGGATGACCGCCCACCCACCACCGACCTCGCCGAGCACGGCGTCCGGGCCGGCCCAGACGTCGTCGAAGAACACCTCGTTCAGGTGGTGGGGGCCGAGCATGGAGCGGATCGGCCGCACGGTGATGCCGGCGGTGTCCATCGGGACGACGAACATCGTGATGCCCTCGTGCCGCTCCCCCGGTCCGACGCGCGCGGCCAGCACGCACCACTGGGCCATCCCGGCGTACGAGGTCCAGATCTTCTGGCCGTTGATGCGATGGCCGTCGCCGTCGGGCGTGGCGCGGGTCTTCAGCGCCGCCAGGTCGGAGCCGGCCTCGGGCTCGCTGAACCCCTGGCACCAGATGACGTCCCCGGCGGCGATGGCGGAAAGGTGCTGCGCCTTCTGCGCGTCGGTGCCGAACGCCATGATCGCCGGGCCGACCCAGTTCAGGCCCATGTACTGCGCGCCCCGCGGCTCGTGGTGGGCCCACATCTCCTCCCGGACCACCGTCTGGTCCCAGAGCGATCCGCCGCCCCCGCCGAACTCGACGGGCCAGGAGAGGGTGAGGAGGCCCTCGTCGGCGAGGGTCTTGCAGAAGCGCTGGGCGACGTCGAGGTCCGCGGGGTCGTCGGTGAAGGCCCCGAGGTAGTCCTCGGCGATGTGGGCCGCGATCAGCCCCCGCAGACGGCTGCGCAGGGCGGCCGCGCCCTCCCCCAGGTCGAAGTCCATACCTGACACGAACGTTAGTCCGACGAACTACCGTCGGTCCCATGGAGCGTCCCCGCTCGGTGGCCTCGGTGCTGGACCGGGCCCTGGCCGAGGACCCCGAGCGGGAGGCGCTCGTCACCCGGACCCGCCGCCTCACCTACGCCCAGCTCGACGGACTCGCCGATCGAGCCGCCCACGCGCTGCGGGCCATGGGGATCGAGCCGGGCGACCGCGTCGCCGCCTGCCTTCCCAACGACGCCGACGTGGTGGTGGCGTTCCACGGGGCGATGCGCGCCGGCGCCGTGTGGGTGGGGGTCAACCAGGCCCTCGCCCCGCCCGAGAAGCAGTACCTGCTCGACGACTCGGGGGCGGCGCTCCTCCTCTGCGAGGCGGCCGTCCCCGAGCTGGCGGGGCGCCAGATCCCCCTCGCCGAGTGGTCGGCCGCCGTCGGCGCAGCCCCCGACGGGCCGGTGGGGATCGAGGTCGACCCGCTGGCGCCGGCCGGGCTCGCGTACACGAGCGGCACGACAGGTCGGCCGAAGGGCGCCGTCCACAGCCAGCACAACCTGCTCGTCCCCGGATCGGTGCTGGTGGCGTCTCGCGGCTACGGGCCCGACCTGCGCAAGGGCGACTGCTTCCCGTTCACGGTCCTGAACATGGCCGTGCTCACGACCCTGCTCGTGAGCCAGGCCGGTGGCACGTCGATCGTCATGGACCGCATCGATGCCGAGGGCGTCGCCGCGTGGATCCGGACCGAACGGGTGACCACGTGGAACGGCCCGCCGGCGCTCCTCCACAGCCTGGCCACCATGGACTCGGTGGCGCCGGAGGACCTCGCCTCGTTGCGGGAGGTCTGGACCGGCGGGGCCGACTGCCCGGAGTCGATCCGGACGGCCTTCGCGGACAAGTTCGGCCTCCCCGTGCTCGCCACCTACGGGCTGAGCGAGGCGCCCACCGTCGTCGCCATCGATCCCGTCGACGGGCGGCACGTGCCCGGCGCCAGTGGCCGGCCACTCCCCCACCTGGACGTGCGCATCGCCGGCGCCGACGGCGGCACGCTCCCGCCGGGCGAGACCGGCGAGCTGTGCGTCGCGGCGGCGCCGGGGGACGACCGCTACCGGCTGATGCTCGGCTACTGGAACCGCCCCGACGCCTCCGCCGAGACGCTGGCCGGGGGCGAGCTCCACACGGGTGACCTCGGCTTCCTCGACGACGAGGGCTACCTCCACCTCCGGGACCGGAAGAGCCTCGTCATCATCCGGGGCGGCGCCAACGTCTACCCCGCCGAGGTCGAGCGGGTCCTCCTCGAGGCGCCAGGCGTGGCTGCGGGCGCGGTGTTCGGGGTGCCCGACGAGCGCCTCGGCGAACGCGTCGTCGCCGTGGTCGAGACCGATGCCGGAGCACCGCTCGACGAGGAGGCGGTGCGCACCCACTGCCTGGCCAACCTGGCCAGGTACAAGGTGCCCGAGCGGTTCGTCGTGGTCCCCGGCCTGCCCCGCAACGCGATGGGGAAGGTGGTGCGGGCCGACCTGCCGCACTGCCTCGAGGGGTCACGTCGCCCGTAGCGTGCCTCCGTCGACCTCCAGCGTCGCTCCGGTGATCCACGAGGCGGCGTCGCTGGCGAGGAAGACCACCGCGGCGGCGACCTCCTCCGGCCGGCCGAAGCGACCGGCGGCCACGCCGGGCTTCGCCAGCAGCCGCTCCATGACCTCCTCGGGGCGGCGACCGGTGCGCTCGGCGGTGGCGAGGGCGTTGTCCCGCACGAGCTCCGTGACCGTGACCCCGGGGATCACGCAGCTGCTCAGCACCCCGTCGGCGGCCGCCGCCCGGGAGAGCGAGGTGGAGAGGTTGAGCAGGGCGGCCTTGGCCGCCGAGTAGGGAGCGAACAGGGGGTCGGGCTCCCGGCCGCTGATGGAGGCGACGTGCACCAGCCGCCCCCAGCCCGCGGCCTGCATCCCCGGCAGGGCGGCGATCGAGAGGCGGGCGGCGGCGAGGAAGTTGACGTCGAGGCCCTGCTGCCAGTCGGCGGGCGTGAGCTCGACGAGGGGCTTCGGTGCCGCGGAGCCGGCGTTGTTCACGACGATGTCGAGGCGCCCGAACGCCCGCCGGCACTCGGCGACCATCAGGTCGGCACTGGAGTCGTCGGTGACGTCGCAGGCCAGCGGTACCGCGGCGTCGCCGGTCTCGGCCTGCACGGCGGCGAGCGCATCCCGGTCGCGCCCCACGAGCAGCACCCGGCAGCCCTCGGCCGCGAGCTGGAGCGCGACCTGCCGGCCGATGCCCCGGCTGGCGCCGGTGACGATCGCGGCCCGGCCGGCGAGCCCGAGGTCCATCAGGAGAGCTCGGTGCGGCCCAGGCGGCGGGCGGCCTCGGGCACGAACGCCTCGGGCGCGAAGGGGCCGCTGTCGACCGACGACATCCGGACCTCCGGGAGGACCACGTTGCCGGGGAGCTCGTCGAGCCACACGACCGCGTCCGCCACCTCCGCCACGTCGAGGGTGCGCATGGGGAAGCGCACGTCGTCGAGCATCGGCGTGGCCACCGGTCCGGTCGTGAGGACGTGGACGGCGATGCCGTCGCGCTCGACCTCCGCCGCCAGCGCGAACGCGAACGCGTTGAGCCCCGCCTTGGAGGCCGAGTACGCGGACCGGCCCGGCTGGGGCGAGTGCGCCGAGCTGGACGAGAGGAACACCATGCGCCCGCCGGGAGCCATGGCCGGGAGGGCGGCGGAGGCCACCACGAAGGCGGAGGTGAGGTTGGTGCGGAGCACCCGCTCGAAGGTGTCGAGGGCCTCCGTGCGCACGAAGCGTCCCCTCCATGATCCCGGCGGCGTGGACCAGGAGGTCGACCCTGCCGGCCGCCTCCACGACGGTCCGGAACTGGTCGGGGTCGGCGCTGTCGGCCGCGCTCCAGCGGGCGCCGATCTCGGCCGCCGCCGCCTCGAGCCGCGACGCCGTCCGAGCGGTCAGCACCACGTCGTCGCCCCGAGCCACGAGTCGGCGCCCGACCTCGAGGCCGATGCCGCTGCTGCCGCCGGTGACGATCGCCACCCTCGATCGGCCACGCACGGGAAAGGACCGTAGCTGGCCCGTTCTTTGGTTCTCTCCCGACACCAGCGGTAGGGAGAGAACCGAAGAACGGTCAGGCGCTCACCAGGTTGACGCCCCGCTCCCCCTCCGAGAGCCGGACCGTGCGGCCGACCCACTCCTCGGCCTCCAGGGACTGCAGCAGCTCCGGCTCCTCCACGCGGCCGTAGGCCCGACGCCCGTCGGGGAGGTCGGCGATCACCAGGCCCCACTCCGGCCCGCCGGGGCGCCCGTGCGCCACCGTGTAGGACGCGACGGTCGCGTCGCCGGTGAACACATCGGCGATGGGGACGGTGGCGGGCGCCGGCGCCGGACCGGGCGGCCGGACGCAACCCCCCGGCGGCGGGGCGGTCGAGTAGAGGCCGAACGCGTGCTTGGTCATGTGCATCCCGACGCCGCTGACCATCCCGAGCGACCCGGGATCGCCGCGGAGCACGTCGAGCATGGTGGCGATCGAGTGGAGCATGTAGTTGCGACCCGGCGCCGCCGGCGAAGGGCAGGCCGCCCGTCACCGTGAGGCTGCGCCCGTCGCTCGGGCCGATGCCGAGCGCGTCGCAGGCCAGGTGCACGGAGCTGGCGAAGCAGCTGTACAGGTCGAGGTGGGCGACGTCGTCGATGCCGACCCCGGCGCACTCGAGCGCCTCGGACGGCGCCGGACGCCATGGCGGGCGAGGACGAGAGGTCGGGGTGCTCGGCCAGGTACACCGGGTCCGTCGCGTAGCACCACCCCTGCAGGTAGGCCCGGCGGTCGGCGGGGACGCCGAGCTCGTCGGCCCGGGCGTGGGTGGCCACGACGAGGCCCGCCGCCATGTCGACGTCCATGATCGACACCGACTGCTTCGTGTACGGGTAGCCGACCATGCGGTTCTCCGGGGTGGGGGTGGCCAGCTCGTCGGCGGACCGCCGGGTCGGGAACCAGGCGTAGGGGTTCTCGGCCGCCACCTCGCTGAAGGGCGCGAGCAGCTCCCCCACCTCGCGGCGCGTAGCTCGCAGGCGCCGTGCCGAGGCGGGCGCGGCGGGCGATGTCGAAGACCGGGAAGGTCAGCCACGCCTGGAAGACCTGGTGGGCCACCTCGGCCGGGTGGAACGGCGCCTCGAACGGGAACGGCGGCGGCTCCGGGTCGCGATGGCTCCAGGCCAGCCGCTCCCCCGCCTTCTTGGCCTGCCGCTTGGTCTCGAGGGCCTCGGCGCCGACGATGACGGCCAGGTCCATCTCGCCGCCGAGCATCGCCGTGGCCACGTCCTGCACGAGGACCTGCGGGGTGGTGCCACCGATCCCGGAGTAGAGGCGGTGGCCGGGCTCGATGCCGAGCGCGGCGGCCAGCCGGTCGGCCGGCGCGTCGTAGGGCCAGCTCATGCAGTAGACGACCTGGAGGCTCTCGGCCGACCGCAGGACGCGCGCCCCGCCGCCGGGGAGCGCATCGTCCGCCGCCCGTCGGGCCACGTCCGCCCACAGCTCCAGGGGCTCGGGCGACGGCCCCGTGCCCGGGTGCACCGTCCGCTGCGCAGCGCCGATCAGGCACGGCGTCCGGGGGTCGATGGTCACCGGCCCTGCCACACCGGGTCCCGCTTCTCGGCGAACGCCTTCGGACCCTCCTTGGCGTCCTCGCTCTGAGAAGATCCTGCCGGCCAGCTCGGACTCGATGCGGTAGCGCCTCCTTCTGGTCGGCGGCGGCCAGCCCCCGGAGGACGCTCTCCTTCGTCGCCTGCACGGCCAGCGGGGCGTTGGCGGTGATGCGCCGGGCCCACTCGAGGGCCCGGTCGGCGAGGTCGTCGACGGGCACGATCTCGTTGAGGAGCCCGAGCTCCAGCGCCCGGCTGGCGGGGAAGGCCTCGGCGGTGAGCAGGAACTCCATCGCCGCCGGGAACGGCACCTGCCGGGGGAGGCGCACGGTGGTGCCACCCCCGGCGAAGAGGCCCCGCTTGGGCTCCATCACGCCGAACACGGCCCGCTCCGTGGCGACGCGGATGTCCACCCCGCCGAGCATCTCCATCCCGCCGGCGACGCGCGGGCCCGTCCACGGCGGCGATGATCGGCTTGTAGATCTTCAGGCTGCGCAGCACGGCGTCGGTGCCGTCGCGGCAGCTGGCACCCGTCGATCTCGGTCGACCCCGCCCTCCTGGATCTCCTTCTGCAGCTTGGTGATCTGGGGGATGTAGGTCTTCAGGTCGGCGCCGGACATGAACTGCCCGGGCACGCCGGTGACGATCGCCACCCAGTCGTCGGGGTCGTCACGGAACCGGCGCCAGGCGGTCGCCAGGTCACGGAAGTGGTAGAGGTCCAGCGAGTTGCGGGCCTCCGGCCGGTCGATCGTGATCCGAGCGACGTGGCCCTCGAGCTGCTCGTAGTGGATCGGCATGCCTCGGGGAGGCTACGAGAAACCTGACGTGGCTGTCAGATGCCGGTCGCCCTCACTTCGTCTGGTGCAGGTCGTAGCTGGGGCTGCAGTCGCAGGCGGGCACGGACAGACCATGGTCGCTGTGAACCGAGCCCGCCAGAGCGTCGATCGTCGTCGAGAGGAACCTGCCCTCGACTCAAGGCCGGGGCAAGAGCTCCAGCAGCTGGCCGTCGGGGTCGCGGACCATGATGGCCATCCCCCCGACTCGGTGTCCTCCAGGACCTCGCCGCCGTGCTCGGCCACGAGCTCGCACGCCGCCGCCAGGTCGTCGACGGCGAACGAGATGTGGGTGAGGCCCGGCTCGGTGAAGGGCCGGTCGCGGCGGGGCTCGTTGCCGGGCCGGTCGAAGTGCAGCAGCTCGAGGACCCACCCGTCCCGCTCGAGGTAGACGGCCCGCAGCCCGACCGGCGGCGCCACCCGGAGCAGGGTGCCGGCCGGACCGTCGGGCACGTCGAGGTCCGACCGGTGGCGGAACCCCAGAGCGCCCTCGTAGAAGGCGCGGGAGCGCTCGAGGTCGGTGACGCACAGCCCCACGTGGTTGACGGTCGCCATGCCGGCCGAGGTTAGGTGGAGCGTTTGGGCACGCAGATGCCGGTTGTACCGGGATCTGCGTGCCCAAAGCCCGGGTCAGCCGGGACCGAGGACGTAGGTGCCGTCATCCGGCCGCCGGTACCAGCCGCCGGCCGCGGCGGTGCCGCCGTCGACGTGGAGGGTCTGCCCGGTCACGTAGCTCGACAGGTCCGAGGCCAGGAACACCGCCGCCCCGGCCAGGTCGTCGACGTGGCCCGCTCGGCCCATCGGGATCATCGACGCCACACCTCCCTCGAACCCCGGGGGCGCCACGGCGCGCAGCCCCTCGGTCATGGTGACGTCGGGGGCCAGGCAGTTGACCCGGATCCCGTGGGGGGCGAGCTCGAGCGCCGCCGTCTTGGTGAAGTTGACCACCCCCGCCTTGGCCGCGGCGTAGGCGGCGTAGCCGGGGGCGGCGCGCGTGCCCTCGATCGACGTGATGTTCACGATGCTGCCGGCCCGCTCGGCGGTGACCATCGCCCGGGCCACGCGCTGGGTGCACAGCAGGACGTGGGTGAGGTTCGACCGGATGAGCGCATCCCAGCCCTTGGGCCTGGCCTCCAGGAGGGGGGCCACGAAGACGCCGCCGGCGTTGTTGACCAGCACCGTCGGGGTGCCCAGCTCGTCGATCGTCCGGCGCAGGGCGGCGTCGACCTGCTCCTCGTCGCGGACGTCCGCCACGCAGGCCACCCCGCCGACCTCGGCGGCCACCGCCTCGCACCGCTCGGCGTCCCGCTCCCACACCGCGACCCGGGCGCCGAACGCCGCCAGCCCCGCCGCGATCCCCCGCCCGATCCCCGCGCCGCCGCCCGTGACGACCGCCACGACCCCGTCCAGGGACACGGCCTCACGTGAGAGCACCGATGACCTCCTCGCCGTAGCGCTGGACCGTCTCGACCGCGTGCTCGACGCTGTCGCCGGGGACGGGCACCTGCACCCACGTCACCCCGATCCGGGCCAGGTCCTCGAGGGCACCGAGGTGCCCGCCGGCCCCACCGCCCGACGGGGCGGCGAAGCAGACGTCGACGCCCTCCGGATCTCGCCCCGACCGGTCCAGTCGTCGCCGCAGGTCGTCCACCCCCTCGGCCAGCGCGTCGACCGAGTCCATCGGGACGGTGCGTGCCGTCCGAGCCAGGACAGGCGGCGCCGGGAAGGGGCACCAGCCCTCGGCGTGGTCGGCCACACGCTGGCGAGCGGCCGACGAGTTGCCGCCGATCCAGATCGGGGGGCGAGGGTCCGCCACCGGGCGCGGATGGGCCGCCACCTGCCGCGCCGAGAAGTGGCGGCCGTCGAACGTGACCTCGTCGCCGGTCCAGGCGAGGTGGATGACCTCGAGCGCCTCGTCGAACAGCTCGTTCCGCTCCTCGTGGGCGACGCCGAGCGCGGCGAACTCGCTCTTGAGGTACCCGGCGCCCACGGCGAGGGTGAACCGGCCGTCCGAGAGGCGGTCGAGCGTGGCGCCCGCCTTGGCCACCAGGAAGGGGTTGCGGTAGGGCAGCACGACGATGTTGGGGACGAGCCGGAGGGTCGTGGTGTGGGCGGCGGCGAACCCGAGCGCCACGAAGGGGTCGACGGCGTCGTGGCCGCCACCCTCGAGCCAGCGTCGGGACGGCGCAGGGTGGTCGGTGAAGCCGAACCCGGAGAACCCGGCCGCCTCGGCCGCCCGCGCCACCGACGCGATGCCCGCCCCACTGGCGAGGCCCGGGTCGTACGGGTGGGCGATCAGGGGGTGGGTGATGCTGAACCTCACGACGACAGCACCGTGCTCCGCCCGGCGGTGGCGAACTCGTCGTGGAGGCGGGCGACGTCCGCCTCGGTCAGCCTCCGGTAGCCCCCGTCGCGTGCCGGTCGCCACCACACCGGGTCGGCCGTCGTCCACCGCTCGGCCCGCAACGGCTTGCGATCCACCTTCCCCGTGGCGGTGAGGGGGATCGCATCGACCACGCGGACGAACCTCGGCGCCCACTTCGTACCGAGGTCGGGTTGCTCGACCAGGAACGAGGCGAAGTCCTCCGGGTCGAACGCGGCGCCGTCGTCCAGCTCGAGCGAGGCCATCACCTGGTCGCCGGTGCGGGGGTCGGGGACGCCGTACACCACCACCGAGCGGACCCCGGGGTACCGCCCGAGCACGGCCTCCACCGGACCGGCGGCGAAGTTCTCGCCGTCCACCCGCAGCCAGTCCGCCGTCCTGCCCGCGAACCAGAACGTGCCGTCCCCGTCGACGTAGCCGAGGTCACCCGACCAGTACCACCCCTCGCGGGTCCGCTCGGCGTTCGCCGCCTCGTTGTCGTAGTACCCCTCGAAGGACCCACCGCTCCGTCCGACGATCTCCCCCACCGCCTCGGCGGCGTTGCGCAGCTGCCCGTCCGGCCCGAGCTCGGCGCGAGGGCATTCGCGCCCGGTGTCGGGGTCGAGGACGACCACGTCCGTCCCCGGGGCGGGGCGCCCGAGCGCACCCCTCGGCATGCCGCTGAAGGGCTGGATCACCACGCCGCCCTCGCTCGAGCTGTACCCCTCCACGACGAGGCAGCCGAACCGCCGCTGGAACTCCGCCCGGTCCCGCGGTGAGGCCTCGGACCCGAGGCACCACTGGAGGGCGTTGTCGGCGTCGTCCGGGGTCTCGGGCTGGGCGAGGATGTACGAGAGGGCGCGGCCGACGTAGTTGAAGTAGGTGCACCCGTGACGCCGGACGTCCGGCAGGAAGGCCGACGCCGAGAACCGCTCCTTGAGGACCACCGTGGACCCGGCGATCAGTCCCGGGAAGAGGTTGGCCAGCAGCGCGTTCCCGTGGAAGAGCGGCATCGAGCAGTAGAGGACGGCGTCGCCGCCGAACGCCGCGGCCGAGCCGGACGGTGTCCGCGCCGCCCGCCCCGAGGTCATCCGGACCGCCTTCGGGGCTCCGGTCGACCCGGAGGTGAAGAGGAGCAGGTACAGCGCCTCCGGTGGCGGGAGGGTGGACGGGAGCGGTGCGCCGCGGTGGACGCCCACGTCTCTCAGCCAGGCCCCGTCGTCGACGACCCGCACGTCGCACCCGAGGTCGAGGCCGGCGAGCAGCGGCGCCTGGGCGACGTCGGTGAGCACGAGCGCGCAGTCGGTGTGACGGATGTCCCGCGCCAGCTCGGCACCCCTCCTCGTCGGGTTGATGCCGACGACCACCGAGCCGCTGAGCGCCGCCGCGCCCAGCAGGAACACGAACTCGGGGACGTTCGGCAGCAGCACCCCGACGTGCCGGCCGGCGACCCCGAGCTCCGACGAAGCGCGCGGCCCGGGCGGCCGACTCCTCCACCACCGAGCCCCAGCTCCACGTGCCCTCGTCGGTGCGGATGCCGCCACGATCGTCGCCGGCCCGGTCGGCCAGCGCCTGGGCGATGGTGTCAGCCACGAGGGAGGCCGAGGACCCGCTCGGCGATGATGTTGCGCTGGATCTCCGAGCTGCCGGCCGAGATGGTGTTGGCGAAGGACTGGAGGTACTGCTCGGCCCAGGTGCCCTGGGGCTCGTCGACGGCGACGTGGCCGTCCATGGCGACGGTCCCCACCTCGAGGGCACCGGCGCCGTGCACCTCCGTGGCCACCAGGGCGATGCGCTGCCGGGCCTCGCTGGCGAAGAGCTTCATCAGGGCCTGCTCGGGTGCGGTGCCCCCCCGGGCCAGCTTGGCGAACCCGCGGTAGCCGAGGCACCGCGCCGCCTGGGTGTCGATCGCCATCCGGACGATCTGGTCGACGGCCAGGGCCCGCTCGAGGGGCGGAAGGCGGTCGAGCGCCGCCGGTGCCTCGTCCCGCAGGCGGCCGAGCGACTCCTCGAGGCCCATCACCGCGGACACCCACACCATGCCCCGCTCGTGGGCCAGGGACCCGTTGGCCATGGCCCACCCGTTGTCGAGCTCCCCCACGAGGTTCCCCGCGGGGACCCGGACATCGTCGAGGAAGACCTCGTTCAGATCGGGGTGCTGCGGGTGCACGATCTCGGGCAACGGCCGGACGGTGACGCCCGGGGTGTCCATCGGCACCAGGACGATCGAGATCCCCTTGTGCTTGGGGACATCGGGGTTCGTCCGGCAGAACAGGAAGCAGAAGTCGGCGTAGTTGGCCCCGGAGGTCCAGACCTTCTGCCCGTCGATCACCCAGTCGTCGCCGTCGCGGACGGCGCGGGTGGAGAGCGAGGCGAGGTCGGACCCGGCCCCGGGCTCGCTCATCCCGAGGCAGGCGGTGGCCTCGCCCCGCAGGATCGGCATGGCGTACCGCTCGACCTGGTCGGGCGTGCCGTAGTCCAGGATCGACGGGGCGATGATGCCGAGGCCCTGCACGTTCGTGGTCCTCGGCACCCGGGCCCGGGCCAGCTCCTCGAGGTACACCAGCGTCTCGATCGGTCCTGCGTTCCGGCCGCCGCGCTCGGGCGGCCAGCCCGGAACCAGCCAACCGGCGTCGAACATCGCCCTCGTCCAGCGGCGGGCCCACCCCGGGGCGTGGCCGGTCGAGACGGACGGCTCGGCTGCCATCTCGTCAGGACTCGGTCGGTTGGCCGCCAGCCACTGGAGCCACTCGGCGCGGAACCGCTCGACCTCGTCGTCGAACCGGAGCTTCATGCCACCAGCCCCAGCAGGGAGGCGAGCCGGGCCCGGTGGGTGGCGGCGGTGCCGAAGAGGAGGTCCCCGGCCATGGCCCGCTTGAGGAGGAAGTGGAGATCGTGCTCCCAGGTGAAGCCGACACCACCGTGGAGCTGGAGCCCGTCCCGGGTCAGGAGCCGCTGGCACTCCCCCGCCGCCGCCTTCGCCATCGCCGTCGCCGTCGCGCGGCGGTCGTCGTCCTCGGCGATCGTGAGGGCGGCGAACCAGGCGAGGGCCGACGCCCGCTCGACGGCGAGGTAGCACTCCGCCAGGCGGTGCTTGAGGGCCTGGAAGGACCCGATCGGGCGGCCGAACTGCTCGCGATCCTTCGCGTACTGGAGGGTCGTCTCGAAGATCGCCCGTGAGGTGGCGACCGTCGACAGGGCGATCGCGGTCGTCGCCTGCTCGAGCACGCGCGTCGAGGACGACCTCCGCTCGAGGGTCGCCCGGCTCGATCAGCACCCGCTCCCCCTGGACGGATGTGCCCCGCAGCGTCACGGTGCCGAAGGGGAGGGTGGGATCGAGCGGCTGTGGCGTGGAGCAACGGACGGCCGACGTCGGCACCACGAACACACCCGAGGCCGGCATCGCCCCGGGCGACGACGGCGAGCTCGGTGGCGGTGCCGGCGTCGATGACGTGCGTCTTCACGCCGTCGAGGACCCACGCCGCGCCGTCCCCCGGGCCGTCGTCGCCACCCCGTCGAGGTCCCAGCGGCCGTCCTCGGCCAGCGCCAGGGACCCGGTGACGGCCCCCGACGCGATCTCGCCGAGGAGGGAGGTGCTCCCCGCCTCGCGCAGCGCAGGGACCAGCTGGGTGACCGTCGCCAGGTAGGGCGACGGGGCGGCGACCCGGCCGAGCTCCTCGACGAGGATGCCGACCTCCACGAAGCCGAGCCCGAGTCCGCCGGCGTCCTCGGGGAGCCCGAGGGCCGGCCAGTCGTGCTCGACCAGCGTGCGCCACAGCGCGGCGCCGTCCCCGGTCCCCTCGTGCACCGCTCGGACGAGGGACGGAGGGCAGGCCGCGGCGAGCACGGACCGCGCCGCCTCGCGGAGGTCGAGCTGGTCCTCGGTGAACTCGAAGTCCATGGCCAGCTAGGCCTTGGCGCCGAGGAAGCCCCTGCGGAGGATGGTCACCATGGACTCGATGGCCTCGTCGGCCGTGCTGAAGCGCAGGGTGTAGACGCTGTAGGGCACCCGCTCGATCAGGGCCAGGAGCACGAGGGCGTCGGTGGCCGGGTCGCCGAAGTCCCGCTCCTCGAGCACCCGCGCGAGGCGCGGTGAACACCGAGGCGGCCACCACCCGGGAGAACTCGGCCAGCCCGTCGTTCGCACTGCATCTCCTGCCACGTGCTGATGACGCCGCCGTCGGCCTCGTAGCTGTCGAACCAGATCCGCAGCCACGTGCGCAGGTCCTCCGGGCTGGCGTCGATGCGCAGGCTCGTCGACGAGCGTCGAGCATCCGCCCGCTCGCCGTCTCGGCCAGCACCCGGAAGAAGTCGTCCTTGTTCCCGAAGTACCGGTAGAAGGTGCCGTGGCTGACCTCGGCGGCCGCCACGATGTCGTCCACCCGGGTGTCGTGGTAGCCGCAGTCGGGGCAGCACCGCGGCGCCGGCGTCGAGGAGGCGCTGACGGGTCTGCTCGCCACGACGCCGCATGGGCCTGGTGTCGGCCGTGGTCTCGGGCAGCCCGGGATCCGGCTGCGTCCGATGGGGCGACGCGGTGCGGTCGAGGTTGACCCCCTCGATCGGGCCGTGGAAGACCCGGTGCAGGAGCAGCGCGAAGCCCTCGACGAGCGGCTGCTTGTCCATGGCGCTGGAGGTGTGCTCGGCGTAGAAGCTGCACCGGATCAGCACGGCGACGAGCGCCGGTGACCACGGTGGTGTCCCGCTCGCCCCCGACGCCGAAGGCCCGCAGGAGCGCCGAACCGGTGCGGTCGCTGATGCCGCTGGAGCCCTTCCGACGGCGCTCGTGGTCGCGGCTGGCGGCCTGGAACGAGTCGAACACGGGCGCCCACGCCTCGTGCAGGTCCATGAAGTACGCCGATCCACGTCGTGAGGTGGCGGCAGCCCGTCGGCGTCGGGCGTGACCGCCTCCAGCCGCTCCGCCAGGGCCACCATCTCCCGGCCCAGCTCGGCCGCCAGCACCCAGAAGACGTCGTCCTTCGACGAGAAGTACTGGTAGAAGGCCGGTCGGGAGCAGCCGGCGCGCCTCGGCGATCAGCTCGACCCGGGCCTCGGCTGAAGCCCACCTCGCCGAAGACCGACAGCGCTCGCCTCGAGGATCCGGCGCTGCGTGTCGGTCCCCCGCTCGCCGACCAGCGGGTTGCTCCCGAACGGCGGCCCGCCGATCGATGCCGAGGTCCATTTGCAGGGAAGATACCTGCGCCGGCACCGTGGTACATCTAACAGTCACGTCATCTGACGGGGCCGCAACGCCGCACGAGGGGGACTGCCAATGCAGGTCGACGATCTGATCCTGGTGAGCGTCGACGACCACGTCGTCGAGCCGCCCGACCTGTTCGAGGGTCGCCTGTCGGCGAAGGCGGCCGAGCGGGCCCCGTTCATCCAGACCCTCGAGAACGGGCCGGGAGGTCTGGATGTTCGAGGGCTCGGCCCTGCCCAACGTCGGGCTCAACGCCGTCGCCGGGCGGGTGCCGGAGGAGTACGGGCTCGACCCGCTCGCGTTCTCGGAGATGCGGGCCGGGTGCTACGACATCCACGAGCGCATCCGCGACATGAACGTCAACGGCGTGCTCGGGTCGCTCAACTTCCCCAGCATCGCCGGGTTCACGGGCCAGCTCTTCTCCACCTGCGACGACAAGGACATCGCCATCGAGCTGCTGCGGGCCTACAACGACTGGCACGTCGAGGACTGGTGCGGCACCTACCCGGGGCGCATGATCCCGCTGCTCGTCCCGCCCGTCTGGGACCCCGAGCTCATGGCCGCCGAGGTGCGGCGCATGGCCGAGAAGGGCTGCCACGCGGTCACCTTCTCGGAGAACCCGGAGAAGCTGGGGCTCCCGAGCTGGCACAGCGACCACTGGGACCCCTTCCTCCGCGCCTGCGAGGAGGTGGGCACGGTGATCTGCCTGCACATCGGCTCGTCGTCCGCAGACCGTCATCACGGCCATGGACGCGCCGATCGACACGATGATCACGCTGCAGCCGATGAACATCGTCCAGTGCGCGGCCGACCTGGTGTGGTCGCCGGTGTTCCGGAAGTTCCCGAACCTGAAGATCGCGCTCAGCGAGGGCGGCATCGGCTGGGTGCCGTACTTCCTCGAGCGGATCGACTACGTCTACCAGCACCACCACGCGTGGACGAACCAGGACTTCGGCGACAAGCTCCCGAGCGAGGTGTTCAACGAGAACGTCCTCACCTGCTTCATCGACGACGCCGTCGGCATGGAGGTGCGCCACCACCTCAACCTCGACCACATCCACTGGGAGTGCGACTACCCCCACTCCGACTCGCACCTGGCCCAACGCCCCCGAGCATGGCGATGCAGTACCTCGAGGGCGTGCCCGACGAGGAGATCGACCAGATCACCCACCTCAACGCCATGCGGAACTTCAGCTTCGACCCCTTCGCCCACATCCCCCGCGAGCAGGCCACCGTGGGCGCCCTCCGGGCGCAGGCCACCGACGTCGACACCACGCCGGTGAGCCACGGCACGGGGAAGTTCCAGGACGACGGGCATCGTCACCGCCATGACGCTGGCCGAGCGCATGGCTGCGGCGCACAAGGCCAGCGCCTAGTCCTTGTCGGACACGCCCTTCCGGGTCCTGCCCCGTCCTGGACGACGACAACCGCTTCTTCTGGACCTCGGGCGCCGACGGCCGTCCTCCGGCTCCTGCGCTGCCGGTCCTGCGGCTACTACCTCCACCCGCCGCTCCCCCGCTGCCCCGAGTGCGGCAGCCGGGACCGTGGCGCCCGAGGCCGTGAGCGGCCGCGGCGAGGTCCACAGCGTCACGGTCAACCACCAGCCGTGGGACGGCGGCGACCGAGCCCTACGCCATCGTGCTCGTCGCCTTCCCCGAGCAGGAGGGCCTCCGCCTCACGACCAACCTCGTCGGCTGCCCGCCGGACGAGGTCCGCATCGGCATGCCGGTGCGGGTCGTCTTCGAGCAGCACGGCGACGTGTGGTTCCCCCTGTTCACCCCCGAGCCGCGGGGTCATGACCGACTTCGAGCGGCGGTCCGTCATCTCCGGCATCGGCCAGTCCGACGTGGGGCGGCGCCTGGGCCGGACCGGGCTCGACCTCACCATCGACGCCGCCCTCGAGGCCATCGCCGACGCCGGCCTCACCCCGGCCGACATCGACGGCATCGCCACCTACCCCGGCGGCGGCGGTGGCGCGGGCCCGGCTTCTCGGGCCCGGGCACGCCCGAGGTGCAGGACGCCCTCCGCCTGAAGGTGCGCTGGCACACCGGCGGGATCGAGGGCGCGGCGCAGCTGGCGGCGGTCGTGAACGCGGTGCTGGCCGTGGGTGCGGGCCTGGCCCGCCACGTCCTCGTCTACCGCACCGTGACCGAGTCCACCGGCCAGGGCAGCGGCGGGCGCCAGGGCATCGGCGCTGGGGGGCTCGGCGGGTGCGGCGGTGGCGCGCGCCTCGCATGGGCGGCGCCTTCCAGTGGAACATCCCGTTCCGGGCCTACTCGGCGGCGAACTGGCTGGCGCTCACGTGCCCACCGCCACTTCCACGAGTACGGCACCACGACCGAGCAGCTGGCGATGATCGCCCTCAACGGTCGCCGGAACGCCGAGGCTCAACCCCAAGGCGGTCTACCGGGAGCCGATGACGCTCGACGACTACTTCGCCGCGCCGGATGATCACCACGCCCTTCCGGCTGTTCGACTGCGACGCCCCGGTCGACGGCTCGACCGCGTTGATCGTCTCGGCCGCCGACCACGCGCCGGACGTCGACCACCCGGTGGCCCGGGTCGAGGCGGTCGGCACCGCCCTGCAGGGCCGGCCGTCGTGGGACCAGTTCGACGACCTGACGACGATGGCGGCCCGGGACGCCGGGCGCCCACCTGTGGACCCGCACCGACCTGAAGCCGGCCGACGTCGACGTGGCCGAGCTGTACGACGGGTTCTGCTTCCTGGCCATGACCTGGCTCGAGGCGCTGGGCTTCTGCGGGAAGGGCGAGAGCGGTCCGTTCGTCGAGGGGGGCCACCGCATCGCCTCGACGGCGAGCTGCCCCTCAACACCCACGGCGGCCAGCTGTCCGCCGGCCGGCTCCACGGCTTCGGCTTCATCCACGAGGCCGTGCCTCCAGCTGCGGGGCGAGGCCGGCGACCGCCAGGTCACCGCGCAAGGACGTCGAGGTGGCCGCGGTCGCCAACGGCGGCGGCCCGATCGCCGGCGCCATGCTGCTCTCGAAGGAGGGCTGACGGGTGGCCTTCGACCAGGACGACCTCGTCGCCTGCCTCGCCCTCACCGAGGTCGAGCCCGGGGTGGTGGAGGGCCGGAACCTGGACATCGGGTACCACCGGGTGTTCGGCGGGCAGATCCTCGCCCAGGTCGTCGCTGCGGCCGCGGCCGCGTCGCCCGAGAAGGCGGTGAAGTCGATCCACGTGCTCTTCCCCCGGGAGGGCGACACGACCAAGCCGATGCGCTACCGGGTGACGAAGCTGCAGGACGGCCGGACCTTCGGCTCGACCGAGGTCGTGGCCGAGCAGGGCGACAAGGTGATCTCCGTCGCGCTCGTCTCCATGCACGTCGGCGAGGACGGTCTCCAGCGCTCCGACCGTCCCGCGACGTCGGTCCGCCGGAGGAGGCCACGGGGGTCGACCTGGGGATGGTCCCGTGGGAGACCCGCCTCGTGGACGACGTCGACCTCACGGACCGGGCAGTCGGGTCCGCCGCGACTCGACTGGTGGATGCGGGCCGCACCGGTGTCCGGTGCGCTCGCGGTCCACCAGGCCCTCCTGGCCCACGCGACGGACCTCACCCTCATCGGGACCGCGCTGCGGCCCTTCGAGGGCATCAGCCAGGCCGACTCCACCGTCACGCTCCACACCGCGGTCACGAGCCACACCGTGTGGTTCCACCAGCCGTTCCGGGTCGACGCCTGGCTCCAGGTCGGCCAGCACAGCCCCGTCGTGGCCGGGGGCCGCAGCTACGGCCGGGGCGACGTCTTCGCCGGCGGCGAGCTGGTCGCCTCCTTCGCCCAGGAGGCCATGGTCCGCCGGATCCCCGGCTGACACCCTGTCTCAGTCGGACGACGGGAGGGGCTTGGCCCCCTTGACCAGGAGGGGCTGGTCCCCCACCGACAGCCAGCCGTCGCCGGCCCGGGTGCACAGGAGCTCGAGCCCGAGGTCCTCGTCCGCGTAGCGCTTCCCGGTGAGCGTCGGGTCGCCGGTTCCCGCCACCGGCCGTCGCTCGCCGCCGGCCCCGAGGTCCTCCATCGGCTCGCCCCCGCAGCGCACGTCGACGTCGTCGGCCGGCGCCCGCACCACCACCACCTGGGTGGCGCAGGTGACGCTCTCCAGCCGGGTGCCGGGCTTCAGCTGCACTGCGACATCCTCTCAGACCGCGACGGGCACGGAGCTCGGCCCGGCGACGTTCGCCATGTGGACGTACTGCACGCCGTCGAGGTCGACCTGCAGGTCCGGCCACCGACGGTAGAGCTCGTTGAAGGCGGTGCGGCCCTCGAGCCGGGCCAGGTGGGCCCCGATGCAGAAGTGGATCCCGTGACCGAAGGCGATCCCCAACGGACCGTCGCGGGTGATGTCGAACCGATCGGGTTCGACGTAGGCCCGCTCGTCCCGGTTGGCGGCCCCGGTCACGATCAGCACCGGCTGGTCGGCCGGGATCGACACCCCGTGGAACTCGCGCTCCCGCAGCGAGAACCGCCCCTGGTACTGCGACGGCGCCCGCCACCGCAGGGACTCCTCCACCGCCGGGGCGGCCAGCGCCGGGTCGGCCTTCAGGCGCTCGCGCTGGTCGGGCCACTCCTCGAAGGTCATGACCCCGTTGCCGACCAGCTTCGTCACCGTCTCGGCCCCGGCGGCGGTGAGGAGGATGACGAAGCCCACCACCTCCGCATCGGTGAGGCGCTCGAGCCCGCCGTCGGGCCGCTGGACCTCGGCCTCGAGGAGGTCGCACAGCATGCCCTCCCGTCGCGGACCGCGGCGCATCTCCGTGACGAGGGCCTGGACGTACTCCTGGAAGGCGAGCGACGCCTCGATGCCCTCGGCCGTGGGGAACGGGTTGCCGACCTCCACCTCGATCATGGCGTCGGTCCAGTGGCGGATCTGCTGCCGGTCGCCCTCCGGCACGCCGACGATCTCGCAGATGACCTCGACCGGGAAGGGGCCGGCCAGGTCCCGGGTCACGTCGAACTCCCGAGCCCCGGCCAGGTCGTCGAGGAACCCGCCGATGACCCGCTCCACGACCGGCTCCCAGGATGCGACGCGCCGGGGCGTGAACGCACGGCTGACGAGCTTGCGCATCCGCTCGTGGTCGGGTGGGTCCATCATGATCAGGAGCGGCAGGAAGTCCGATCCGGCCACGTCGCCGAACTCGGTCGACGTGAGCTGGGCCAGGTTCACCCCCCTGGTGGACGTGAACGTGGCGACGTCGCGAGCCGCGTCCACGCAGTCGTCGTAGCGCGACAGCGCCCAGAACCCGAGCCGCTCGTTGTGGTACACGGGCGCCTCGTCGTGGAGCCACCGGTACATGTCCCACGGGTCCTCGAAGAACTCGACGCTGAACGGATCGAACTCCATCTCCATCAGTCCTCCCGGAACGCCTCGTGGAGCACCGCGGTGAGCCTGCGGCGATCGACCTTGCCGGAGTCGAGCCACGGGAGCTCGGTCTGCGAACCGAACACCAGGACCCGCCGGGGGACCTTGTATGACGCCATCTCCTCCTTGACCCGCCGCCGGGCCTCGTCCTCGTCCAGGAGAGCTCCGGGCGTCAGCGCGACCGCGGCGACGACGTCCTCGCCTCGCTCGCCGGCGGGGATGCCGCTCACGAAGGCGAGGACGACCTCGGGGAACGACTCGAGGACCAGCTCGACGTCGCGCGGCGTGATGTTCATGCCTGCGGACTTGATGAGGTCGCCCATCCGACCCGTGAAGTAGAGGTGCCCGTCCTCGTCGAGGTAGCCGCTGTCGCCGGTGCGGTACCACCCGTCGGGGGTGAAGACCTCGGCCCGCTCCTTCTTGTGGAGACCGAGCATGAGGGAGTAGCCGCGCAGCCAGATCTCCCCGCTCTGGCCCGGAGGGCACGGCTCGAGGGTGACCGGGTCGACGATCCGGTGCTCCACCCCCGGTACCGACGGGCCGAACGAGCCGTCCTTCTCCGGTGGGAGGGGCTCCTCCTTGGAGTCGAACGTGTGGGGCCCGAGGGTCTCGGTCATCCCGAGGCTGTTGGCGGTGGGGACGTCGGCCCCCGCTTGGAGGTCCTGCGGCAGGAGCGCCGCGTACGAGCCGGCGCGGATGGACGAGAGGTCGCGCGCGCGGAAGCTGGGGTGGTCGACGAGGGCCTTGGCCATGTGCGGCCACCCGAGCACCTGGGTGACCCGCTCCCGTTCGATCAGGTCGAGCGTCGCACCGGGTTCGAACTGGTCCTCGAAGACCAGGGTGGCCCCGACGTGCATGGCGGCGATCAGCGTGAAGCTGAAGCCCCCCACCCAGAACAGCGGCATCGGCGTGTAGAGGACGTCGTCCTCGACGAGGTCGCGCATCTGCCAGAGGTTGTAGCTGTGGCGCACGGCCGGCCCGTGGGCGTGGACGGCGCCCTTGGGATCGGCGGTGCTGCCCGAGCTGTAGACGACCACCATCGGGTCGGCGGGCGTCACCTCCGACTCGCACTCGGCCAGCAGCCCGTCGCCGATGCGCTGCCCGCACGCCACGAGCTCCTCGACCGGCGCGGCCCACGGTCGACGGCCGTCTCCCCACGTCCAGACCGAACGGAGGAACGGGTGCGACTCGACGAGGATCTCGCCGTGCACCTGCCGGTCGAGGCCGGGAACGGCCTCCTCGAGGCGGGCCAGGTAGTCGTGACCGAGGTGGCGGTCGACCGTCAGCAGCACCTGGACGTCGGCGTGCCGGAGGAGCCAGCCGAGCTCCCTCGCCTTGCTGTAGGTGTTCAGGAGGACGGCGACGCCCCCGATGCGGGTGATGCCGAGCCAGCCCACGATCCACTCCGGGCTGTTGCCGGCCAGCAGGCCGACGCGGGTCCCCTTGCCCGCTCCCCGGGCCAGCAGGCCCTTGGCGATCGAGGCCGACGCCTGATCGGCCTCGGCGTACGTGAGGCGACGGTCGTCGAGGACGGCGAGCACCCGGCTGCCGGAGCGCGCCACCGCCGAGCGGACGAGGTTGCCGCTCGTCGGGAGGTACGGGGGGAAGCTCGGAGACCGGGCGGTCACCAGGAGGCTGCCTCCCGTGCTCAGGCGGCGAGGTTGATCAGCCGGCTCATGTTGCCCCCCATGACCTTGGCGACGTCCTCCGGCGGCAGGCCGTCGAGGTCGTCCACGAAGCTGAGCGGGTCCGACATCCCCTCCGGGTGGGGGTAGTCCGAGCCGAACAGCACGTGGTCGGCGCCGAGGAGCTTGACGACGCCCACCGGGTCCTCCTCGTGGAACGGGTGCACGTAGATGTTGCGCTTGAACACCATCACCGGGTCCTCGGCGAAGAGGTGGGGGTTGAAGGCGTAGGCGCCCCCCATGTCCTCCAGGAGCTGGCGGACCCAGCCGCTCCCGTTCTCGACCGGGACGATCTTCAGCCCCGGGAAGCGGCTGCAGAGGCCATGGCCGATGGCCGAGGCCATGGTGTCGATGATCGGCCGACCGGCGTGGCCGACGATCGCCGAGAAGCCCGACCCGCCCGAGAAGGGCGTGAACTCGTCGTCCTTGATGCCCTCCCACTCGTTGATGTAGCGCTGGTAGCCGCTGTCGGAGGCGTGCATCCCCACGACGATGTCGCGCTCCTCGACCAGCTGCCAGAACGGATCGAACTCCGGGAGCGCGAAGGATCGCGTCCCCCGGAAGCCGGGGACCGGTGCGGGCCGGATGAGGACGATCTTGGCGCCCCGCTCGGTGACCCAGTCGAGCTCCTTGATGGCCTCCTCGACGATGGGGAGCGTGATCACCGGCGTGGGGAAGATCCGGTTCTCGTAGTTGTACGTCCAGGTCTCGTACATCCACTCGTTGAGGGCGTGGATCACGGCGTGGATGGCGTCGGGATCGTCGCGCAGGCGCTCCTCGACGAGGCTGGCGAGGGTCGGCCACATCACCGCCCGGTCGAGGCCGAGCTCGTCCATCAGCTCGAGGCGGGGGCCCGGTTCCCGGAAGGCGGGGATGGCGTCGATGGCCTTCCCCATGATCTCCCGACGGCTCTTGCCGTCGGGGTTGCCGACCTTGAAGTACTCCTCCTGCGCTCCCGGGGCGGCCACGCGGTCGAAGGTGGGGTTGGGGATGTAGTCGCTGATCTTGTTCTTGACCGTGATCTTCGTGCGGCCGTTCACCTCGACGTACCCGATCACGTTCTTGTAGCGCTCGGGGATGAACTTCGTGAGCGCGTCCCTCGTCTCGTACATGTGGTTGTCGACGTCGAAGACGGGAAAGTCGAGCTGACGAGACGGCATCGTCGGAGCCCCCCTCGGGAAGTGACGTGGCTGTTAGATAACCCTACACTGCCGTCGGGTGGAGCTCCAGCTGACCGAGGACCAGGCCTTCCTCCTCGACACGACCCGCCGGTTCCTCGACGCCTCCGCCTCGATCCCACTCGTCCGTGCCCTCGAGGACGACCCGGCCGGCTTCGACGGGTCCTCCTGGCGCCAGGGGGCGGAGCTGGGGTGGACGTCCATGCTGGTGCCCGAAGCGCTGGGCGGGGGCTCCCTGTCGGACCACGGGCTGCTCGACCTGGTGCTCGTGGCGGAGGAGATGGGGCGACACGTGGCGCCGGGACCGCTGGCGCCGGTCAACGTCGTCGCCGCGGCGATCGCCCGGGGAGGCACCGCCGAGCAGCGGGTGGCCGTCCTCCCGTCACTGCTGGACGGCTCCGCCATCGCCGCCTGGTGCGGGCACGTCCCCCGTCGAGGCGACGGCGGACGGCCAGGGGTGGGTCCTCTCGGGATCGGTCCCCGTCGTGGAGGCCGGCGCCCAGGCCGACCACCTCCTCGTGGCGGCCACCACCGGCTCCGAGGTCGTCCAGCTGCTCGTCCCCGTGGCCACCCCCGGCGTGACGGTCACGCCCCTCGCCGGGCTCGATCTCGTCCGCCGCCATGCCGCGGTGACGTTCGCCGAGACCCGGCTGCCACGCGACGCCGCCGTCGACGAGCCCGTGGAGCGCAGCCTCCAGGTCGCGTGCGTGCTGCAGTGCGCCGAGACCTGCGGGCTGATCGACGTCGTGTTCGGGATGACCGTCGAGTACCTGGGCGACCGCTACTCGTTCGGCCGGCCGTTGTCGTCCTACCAGGCGCTCAAGCACCGGTTGGCGGACGACAAGGTGGTCCTCGAGTCGTGCCATGCGGCCGCGAGCGCCGCCGCCCGAGCGGTGGCCACCTCGTCGCCGCAGGCCGCCGAGCTGGTGAGCGTGGCGAAGTCCTGGATCGGACCGCATGCCACCGAGCTGATCCAGGACTGCGTGCAGCTCCACGGCGGGATCGGGGTCACGTGGGAGCACGACCTCCACGTCTACCTGCGTCGGGCCACGGTCAACCGGGTGCTGCACGGCACGCCCGAGTGGCATGCCGAGCGGATCGCCGGCGCGCTGCTGGAGAGCGCGTCGTGAGCGAGTTCGCGCTCACGTCGGACATGGAACCCGTCGACGAGTTCCGAGCCCGGGCCCGCGAGTGGCTGAAGGAGAACATGCCGCCCGAGTGCAACGGCCTCGGGAGGCGGAGCCGGCCGGGTGGCTGGGAGCACGATCGCGGCCTGCAACGGCGCCTGTGGGACGGGGGCTTCGCCGGCATCTGCTTCCCGGCCGAGTACGGCGGGCTCGGGCTGTCCCGCGATCACCAACGGGCGTTCACCGAGGAGTCGCTGCCCTACGACATGCCGTACGCGCTGAACGTGCCGACGTTCGGCATCCTCGGCGCCACGTTGGTCGACTACGGGACGCCCGAGCAGAAGGCGCGCCACCTGCCGAAGATGCTGCGGGGCGACGAGGTGTGGGTGCAGTTCCTGTCCGAGCCGAGTGGCGGCTCCGACCTCGCCGGGTGCCTCACCCGAGCCGACCGTGACGGGGACGTCTTCGTGCTGAACGGGTCCAAGATCTGGAGCTCGGGCGCCGCCGACGCCGACTACGCCATGTGCCTGGCCCGCACGAACTGGGACGTCCCCAAGCACCGGGGCCTGACCATGTTCATCATGAAGATCCACCAGCCGGGCGTGACCGTCGAGCGGATCCGGCAGGTCGACGGCTCGATGGAGTTCTGCCAGGAGTTCTTCGACGACGTCCTGCTCCCGGCGTCGGACGTGGTCGGCGACGTCGACGACGGCTGGACGGTCGCCTCGCGCCTGCTCGTGCACGAGCGGATGGCGGTGGGCGGCGGCTCCCCCTACACGAGCGGGCGAGCGGGCAGCTCCGATGCGGACGACGGGGACATGCTCGTGGACGTCGTCCGCGCTGCGGGCCGGGAAGGTGACCCACTGGCCCGCCAGCTCCTCGCCGAGGCCCACGCCCGCCGGGTCGTGCAGCGCGCCCTCGCCGACCGGCTCACCAGGGGCATGGCCTCGGGCGCCGTGCCAGCCCCGGCCGGAGCCATCATGAAGCTCTTCGCCGCCACGAACGTGATGCGCCGGGCGGAGATCGGGCTCGAGCTGGCCGGACCGGATGCCGTCGTCTGGCCCCCGGCGGACGACCTCCCCGTGGGGGCCCAGCTCGGCACCTACACCCTCGGGCGCCAGGGCATGTCGCTCGGGGGCGGGTCGAACGAGATGCAGCGCAACATCATCAGCGAGCGGGTGCTCGGGCTCCCTCGCGAGATGGCGGAGGACCGGGACATCCCCTACCGCGAGGTCCGGCGGACGGGCGGGAAGTAGGGGCCAGCCTGGTCAGAGGACGCTGCCGCCCTCCTTGAGGGCGGTGATCCGGTCCCAGTCGTAGCCGAGGTCCATGAGGATCATCTCGGTGTGCTCGCCGTGCTCGGGGGCCCGCTCGACCGGCACGGGCTGCTCGTCGAACTGGGCGGGGCTGGCCACGAGCTGCACCTCCTGCCCGTTGCCGGCGGTCATGGAGGGCAGGTAGCCGTTGGCGACCACCGCCTCGTCCTCGTACAGCTCGTCGAGCGTCTGGTACGGGGCCCAGACGCCCTCGAAGCCCTCGAACGCCTCGGTCACCTCGGCCAGCGTCATCCGCCCGAACCCCTCGTCGAGCCGCGCCACGCACTCCTCGGCGTGCTGCGCCCTCGCCGCCGAGTCGACGAAGCGCTCGTCGGTGGCCATGTCCGGCAACCCCAGCCGGGTGACGAAGTCGGTCCAGTGCTTGTCGCTCTGGAGGAGGATGAGGGCGATGAACCGGTCGTCCTTCGTGCGGTAGTTGGACACGCCGGGGTTGGGGTTCTTCGTGCGGTCCCCCTGGGGGATCTTCGAGAACCCGAACAGCTTGGACGCCACCACCAGCGGCGACAGCTGCCACATCGCGGTGGCCAGGAGCGAGACGTCGACGATGCTCGGCTCGCCGGTGCGCTCCCGCTTCAGGAGCGCGGCGGCGATGGCGCCGGCTGTGGCCAGACCACCCATCACGTCCCCGAAGGCCGGTGACGGCTGCGCCGACGGCCAGCCGTCCTTGACCCCGGGCAGCGTCATGCCCATCCCGCCCCGCGCCCAGAACGCGGCCCCGTCGTACCCGCCCCGCTCGGCGTCCTCCCCCTTCGGCCCCGTGCCGGAGCCGCGGGCGATGATGATGCCGGGGTTGCGGGCCCGGAGGTCGTCCGTGTCGATGCCGAGCTTGCGCCGGACCTGCGGGAGGTAGTTGGTCAGGAAGACGTCGGCCGTCTCGACGAGCTTCAGCAGGACCTCGCGCCCGTCGGGCGTCGAGATGTCGATCCCGATCGAGCGCTTGCCGCGGTGGGGCTGCTCGACCATGAAGTTGACGCCGCCGGCACCGCCGGGGAGCAGACCGGAGGTGATCAGGCCCCGCTGCGGGTCGCCGGTCATGGGCTCGACCTTGATGACGTCGGCGCCCCAGTCGACGAGGACGGACCCCCCGGAGGGGACGAACATCCAGCTGGCCACCTCGACGACGCGGATCCCCTCGAGCGGCCTGGTCATGCCGGGAAGGCCACGGTCTTGGTCTCGGTGAACACCTCGAGGCCCTCGATGCCGCACTGCCGACCGATGCCCGACTCCTTGTAGCCGCCGAACGGCGCATCGGCGCCGTAGTAGATGCCGCCGTTGAGGCCGAGCGTCCCCGTCCGGATGCGGGCGGCGACGGACTTGGCGCGGTCGAGGTCTCCCGAGGTGATCATCCCCGACAGCCCGAACGGGCTGTCGTTGGCGATGCGGACGGCGTCGTCGTCGTCCTCGAACGGGATGACGACGAGCACGGGGCCGAAGATCTCCTCGCGGGCGATGGTCATCGAGTTGTCGACGTCGGCGAAGAGCGTGGGCTCGACGAACCACCCGGTGTCGAGGTGCGACGGCTGCCCGCCGCCGGCCACGACCCGGGCCCCCTCGCGCCGGCCCTGCTCGATGTAGCCGAGGACCCGCTCCCGCTGCTTGCGGGAGACGAGGGGGCCCATGATGTTCGCCGCGTCCTGGGGGTCGCCGTAGGACACACGGCCGAACGCCTCCGCCGCCGACTCGACCGCCTCGTCGTACCGGGACCGGGGCACCAGGAGCCTCGTGGGGATGGCGCAGCCCTGCCCGGCGTGGAAGCAGACAGAGGACGACAGGGCCCCGACGTGCGAGAAGTCGGCGTCGTCGAGGACGAGGTTCACGCTCTTGCCGCCGAGCTCGAGGAAGACCGGCTTGAGCGTCGCCGAGGCGGCCTCCATGACCCGGCGGCCGGTGGCGCTCGACCCGGTGAAGGCCACCATGTCGACGAGGGGCGACGTGGTGAGCACCTCCCCCACCATGTGGTCGGCCGACGTCACGACGTTCACGACCCCCGGCGGGATGTCGGTCTCCTCGGCCACGATCCGGCCGAGGCGGGTGGCGTTGAAGGGCGTGTCGGGGGCCGGCTTGATCACGCACGTGTTGCCCATGGCCAGGATGGGCCCCAGCTTGTTGAGGGTGATCTCGACCGGGAAGTTCCACGGCACGATGACCCCCACCACCCCCCGGGGCTCCTTCCACACCTCCCGCTCGCTGTCGGTCCCCATGCCGAACGGGTCCTTCGGTCCGAGCGACCGGCGCCAGGGGAAGGACTCGATCTGCTCGGCCGGCCAGGTGAGCGCCTCGCGCAGGGGGGCGTCGAGCTGCGGGCCGTAGGTGAGGAGCACGGGGCAGCCGACCTCGGACACGAGCTCGGCGCGCAGCTCCTCCCGTTCGCGCTCGAGCGCGGCCTGGAGCTGCAGCAGGCAGGACGAGCGGAAGGCGTGGTCCGTCGCCCAGTCGGTGGTGTCGAACGCCCGCCGGGCCGCCTCGACGGCGGCCTGCATGTCGGCCGCGGTGGCGTCGGCCACCACGCCGATGGGCTCCTCCGTGAAGGGGTTGACGTTCTCGAACGTCCTCCCGGCGTCGACGAGCTTCCCGTCGACGAGGAGGCGCCGCTCCCCCGTCTGCGCCGTCGAGCTCACGCCGGCTCGACCGCCCGCACCGTGTCCTTCTCCGCCGGCACGATCGGCTTGGCCTCCTTCCAGAGCGGGATGCCGTCCTCCGGCTTCGCCGCCGGCCACCCGTCCTCGTGGACCTCCGCCCAGTGGGCGTGGTTCAGCTGGTGGATCGTGAAGCACGCGTTGAGCGAGTTGTAGAAGCCCTGGTTGTCCATGGTCTCGTTGACGGACTCCTTGATCATCAGGGCCGTCATGGTGGGCAGCGACGCGATGCGCCGGGCGAAGTCGAGGGTCCTGTCGCCCAGCTCGTCCCTCGGGAAGACCTTCGAGACCATGCCGAGGCGGTGGGCCTCGTCGACGTCGATGGAGTCGCCGGTGAGCATCAGCTCCTTCGTCCTGCGGGGCCCGAGCTCCCACGGGTGGGCGAAGTACTCGAGCCCGCACATCCCGAGACGGGTGCCCACCACGTCGGCGAAGACCACGTCGTCGGCGGCCACGATGAGGTCGCACGCCCACATCAGCATCAGCCCGGCGGCGTAGACGGGCCCGTGCACCTGGGCCACGGTGATCTTGCGCAGGTTGCGCCACCGCCGGGTGTTCTCGAAGTAGTAGTGCCACTCCCCGAGCATCCGCTTCTCGGCGCCCGTCCGGGTGGCGCCGTTGATGGAGGCGGTCGGGTGGCTCGTGTACTCCTCGCGGGCGACCTTCGACCCCATGTCGTGCCCGCTGGAGAACATCGGGCCCGTGCCCCCGAGGATGACGACGCGGCAGGCGTCGTCGGCCTCCGCCCGCAGGAAGGCCTCGTCGAGCTCGACCAGCAGCCCGCGGTTCTGGGCGTTCCTGGCGTCGGGTCGGTCCAGCAGGATGCGCACGATCTGGCCGTCGTCGTGCGTCTCGTACTGCAGGAACGTGTAGTCGCCCATCGATCCCCCTGCGATCCCGGTCGGTTTTCTAACGTCAGTGTCAGATCCTAGGCTGGTCGGCCGTGCCCACGTTCAAGGCCTTCCTGCTCACCCGAGGCGATGACAAGAAGCAGTCCCTGGACTGGACCGACGTCGACGAGCAGGACCTGATGGACGGCGACGTCACCGTCGCCGTGAGCCACTCGACGGTCAACTACAAGGACGGGCTGGCCCTGACCGGCTCGTCGCCGGTCGTGCGGCGCTGGCCGATGATCCCCGGCATCGACTTCGCGGCACCGTGCGGGAGTCGGGCGCCGGGGGCGTCGCCGCCGGGGACGAGGTGGTGTTGAACGGCTGGGGGGCGGGCGAGACCCACCTCGGCGGCTACGGGGAGGTGGCCCGGGTCCCGGGTGAGTGGCTCGTCCCGAAGCCGTCGGCGTTCACCCCGGCCCAGACCATGGCGATCGGCACCGCCGGCTACACCGCGATGCTGTGCGTCCTCGCCCTCGAGGACCACGGCGTCAGCCCGGACGGCGGCCCGGTCCTCGTGACCGGGGCGGCCGGCGGGGTCGGGAGCGTCGGCGTGTCACTCCTGTCGAGGCTCGGCTTCGAGGTGCACGCGTCCACCGGTCGGGCCGCCGAGGAGGGCGACTACCTCCGCTCGCTGGGCGCCTCGGAGATCGTCGACCGGTCGGAGCTCTCCGAGCCCGGCCGGCCGATGGGCAAGGAGCGGTGGGCGGGAGCGATCGACAGCGTGGGCAGCCACACCCTGGCCAACGTGCTGGCGCAGACCCGCTACGGCGGCACCGTGGCCGCCTGCGGCCTGGCCCAGGGCATGGACCTCCCCGGCTCGGTGGCGCCGTTCATCCTGCGGGGGGTCACCCTCGCCGGCGTCGACAGCGTGATGGCCCCGCGGGAGCGGCGCCTGCGAGCGTGGGACCGGCTGGCGCAGGACCTCGATCCGGCGGCGCTCGACACCCTCACCACCACCCGACCGCTGGCCGACGCCCCCCAGCTGGCGACGGAGATCCTCGCCGGCAAGGTGCGGGGCCGGGTCGTCCTCACCGTCTGATCCGGTGCACGTCGGGATGGTCATCGAGATGGCGAGCGACAGCCTGGCCGAGCGCGTCGCCGTCGGCCCGGTGGAGAGCGGCGTCACCTTCGGGGAGCTCGGTGCGCGGGCCCGGCGGGCGGGGACGTGGCTGGCGGCCTCGCCCGGGGACCGGATCGTGCTCGTCGACGAGAACTCGCTCGCCGTCCCCCTCGCCCTGTTCGGGGCCGCCGTCGCCGGGAAGCCGTTCGTACCGCTGAACTACCGCCTGGCCGACGACCGCCTGCGGTCCATCCTCGAACGGACGGCTCCGGCGACGGTGGTGGCCGGCCACGGCGTCGCCGAGCGGATCGACGGCGTGCCGGGTCTCACGATCGTGGACCGAGCCGGCTTCCTCGCCGCCACCGAGGACGAGTCGATCGAGCCCACGGACGGTTGGGGGTGCGACCCCGACGGCACCGCGGTGCTCCTCTTCACGAGCGGCACCACCGGGGAACCCAAGGCCGCCGTCCTCCGCCACCGCAACCTGGCGGCGTACCTCATCGGCTCCGTGGAGTTCGGCGCGGCGAGCCCCGACGAGGCCACCATCGTCAGCGTCCCGCCCTACCACGTCGCCGCCGTGTCATCGGTGCTGTCGGCCACCTACGCGGGGCGGCGGACGGTGCAGCTCGAGCGCTTCGAACCGGACGCGTGGGTCGACACGGTGCGCCGTGAGTCGGTCACCCATGCGATGGTCGTCCCGACGATGTTGCGTCGCATCCTCGACGTCGTGGAGCGGGACGGTGGCGGGCTCCCGTCGCTGCGGTCCCTGGCCTACGGCGGGGGCCCGATGCCCCGTCCGGTGGTGGAGCGGGCCATGGCCCTCCTGCCGACCCTCGATCTGGTGAACGCCTACGGGCTCACGGAGACGGCCTCGACCATCACGGTGCTCGGCCCGGACGACCATCGGGCCGCGTTCGCCAGCGAGGACCCCGAGGTCCGCGCCCGCCTGGGCTCCGTCGGGCGAGCGCTGCCGAGCGTCGAGGTGTCGGTGCGCGACGACGAGGGCCGCGCCCTCGGGCCCGGCCAGGTGGGCGAGATCTGGGTGCGGGGCGAGCAGGTGTCCGGCGAGTACGAGGGCCGGGCGATGGACCTCGACGACGGCTGGTTCCCCACCCGGGACGCCGGGCACCTGGACGGCGAGGAGTTCCTGTTCGTGCACGGCCGGGTGGACGACGTGATCGTCCGCGGGGGCGAGAACCTCTCACCAGGGGAGATCGAGGCCGTGCTCCTGGAGCACCCGGCGGTCGCCGACGCCGCCGCGGTGGGGATCCCGCACGAGGAGTGGGGCGAGCAGGTCGTCGCCGCGGTGGTGCTGCACGCGGGCGACATCGTGAGCGAGGAGGCGCTCCGGGCGCACGTGCGGGACCGGCTGCGCTCGGCGAGGACGCCCGAGCGCATCGCCTTCTGCGACGAGCTCCCCTACAACGAGACCGGAAAGCTCCTGCGTCGCGTGCTCAGGGACGACCTCTCGACGGGGTAGCGCTTCAGCAGCGGTAGACGCGCTCGGCGTTGCTCGCGAACAGGCGGTCCCGGGCGTCGTCGTCGAGGCCGGACACGACCTCGGCGTAGGCGGTGAACAGCTCGTCGAACGTGCCGTGCAGCCCGTCGACGGGGAAGTTGCTGGCGAAGAAGCAGCGCTCGATGCCGAAGGCTTCGATGGCGGGCTCGATCCACGGGGCGAACGCGGTGGCGCTCATGGTGCCGAGCGGCATGGCCAGCCCCGAGAGCTTGCAGTGCACGTTGCCCCCGAGCGACGCCAGGGCCCGGATCCCCTCGAGCCACTGCGTCCGCTCGTCGTCGTCGTCGGACAGCGGCCAGCCGGTGTGCTCCACCACCACCACGAGGTCGGCGAACGGTTCGAGCCCGCGGGCGGCGGCCAGCAGCGAGTCGGGGTGGGCCAGCAGGTCGAACACGAGACCACGTTCCTGGAGCGCGCGCAGCAGGTCGGGCGGCGGGAGGTTGTTCGGCGCTCCGGCCGTCCCCATCGGTCGCAGGCCCCGGAACCGGGTGGCGGCCATCTGGCGGTCGATGAGCTCGATCGCCTCGGTGGGGGCGATGGTGTCCCATGACGGGAGCCCCCCGACGATCGCGTGGGGACCGTCCTCGGCGGCTGCCCGCCGATCGAGCTCGAGCGTCTCGTCGATCGAATGCCGGCCGACGGCGGCGGCCACGTTCACGAACTTCTCGACGTTCCACCCGCTCGACTCGGCCCGGTGGATGGCGGGGTCGAAGCGCCGCTCCATGCCGCTGGTGTCCCCGAGGTTCTCCAGCTTCCGCCGGCCCGCGAGGTACGGGTACCAGTCGGCCCGGGCCGGGTCCCAGAAGTGGACGTGGGCGTCGACGACGCGGCGCGGCTTCTTCACAGGATCCCCCTGAGAGCGGTGTCGAACCAGTGCGGGAGGTCGGTCCCCCCGACGGTGATGCTGCCGGCCGGCCGGGGATGGCTGCGCACCCCCAGCCACCCGGCGCCGGCCACGAGCTCGGCGCCGGACAGCGCCGGGGCGTCGGGGTGGGCGACCAGGTGGGCGGCGAGCTCGCTCACCCCGGCGGCATCGTCGGCTTCCTGGCTCACGGCGAACATGGCCACCCGGTCGTCCGTGGCGCTCCGGGCGACCCGGGCGAGCTGGGCCACGGCCTGCGCCCGGCTCCGGCCCCCGGCGGTCTCCGCGTCGGTGACGGTGACGAGGCGCATCGGGCGCTGCGTGCCCGCCGCATGGTCGGCGACCGCCCGCGCCCAGGCGGCGTCGCCGAGGAGCTGGCCGGGGAGCCCGGCGTGCTCGGCCAGCACCTGCTCCCAGCCCCCGGTCCCGGACGAGCCCGGCGTCGCAGCCCGGGCGACGACGACGGCATCGACCGGTCCCGCAGCCGACAGGCACCCGGCCGCGCCCCGAACCCGGCTCCGACCGTCTCCGCCCCGACGATCGTGCAGGCGACTCCCCGGGCCCCGAGCGCCGCCTCGACCCCCGACGCCAGCACGGCCCGGTCCGACACGAGGAGGCAGGAGCCGACGTCCGAGGGGACGACGTCAGCCGGCGGCTCGGCGAACAGGGCCGCGAAGCGGGGGTTGCCGCCCCCGCCGCTGACCTGCTGCGCCTCGGCCGGCGCGAAGACCTTGGGGACGAGCGCGTCGAGCACGGCGGCCAGTGAGGCGACGCCGCCGGTGCGGACCACCTCCAGCAGTCGGGGCGGCTCGACCACGGCGACCTCCGGACCGCCGGCGAAGACCACCCGACCACGGCACCAGGACAGCTCGTCGCCGACCAGGTGGGCCGCCACCGGGCCCAGCTCGTGCGGCTCCGGCATCCTCCCGAACGACATGCCCCCCGACGTCGGGCCGGCGGCGCCGGTGGCGGCCCGCTCCCGGGCCTTCCGCGCCGCTTCGATCACCATGCGGGTGACGGCGATGGGCGACAGGGCGTTGACCGTGACGCCGGGCGGGGCGATCGGGCCCAGGGTCCACGTCAGCGCGGCAACGGCTCGCTTGGCGCAGGCATACGCCCCGGCATCGGCCGGCCGCCACCCCGAGCCGGAGGTGACGCCGAGGATCCGGCCGGAGCCGGCGGCCGCCATCAGGGGCAGGGCCGCGGCCAGGACGTTCAGGTAGCCCTCGAGGTGGACCGTGAGCACACCGCTCCAGTCCTCCTCGGTGCCCGTGGCGAAGCTGGTGGAGCGGGTGATCCCGGCCACGTTGATCACCGCGTCGAGCCGGCCGTGGTCGGCCACGAGGCGGGAGAACAGGTCGGAGACAGCCTCCCCATCGGTGACCGACACCGCCGAGGCCTCCGCCGCCCCACCGGCGGCCACGATCCGTCCGGCCGTCGTCTCCTCCGCCGGCGGGAGCCGCTCCGTCCCGTCCAGCGTCACGAGCGGGTCCATCGTCACCACGTGGTCACCCCGGCGGCCCAGCTCCTCGGCGATGGCCGCCCCGATCCCCGCCCCGCCGCCCGTCACGACGACGACCCGCCGGCCGCCCACCTAGTGCCGCACCTCCAGGCCCTCCAGCGAGCCGGCGTCCAGCCAGTCCAGCAGGAGCTCCCGGTACCCGAAGTAGTCCCCGAAGCCCCGCCCGTAGTTGCCGTTCCGTGGGTTCAGCGCGCCGGGGTTCCCCTCGTTGTTGAGGCGGGACGGTGTGCAGGCCGACATGATGCGGCTCCCGTCGACGAAGGAGTCGAGGATCTTCTGGGTCCACTGCGCCTCCGCCTCGGCGCTGACGTCGAAGACGGACACCCCCTTCTCCCGGAGGAGCGAGACCGTGCGGCCGATGAACTCGCCGCCGAGGACGGCCAGCTGCGTGTAGTTGACGGTGACGACCGCCTGCTGGCCGGGGGCGGGCATGGCGAAGAGGTTCGGGAAGCCGCGGGTCGTCATCCCGAAGAGCGTCGCGGCCCCGTCGGCCCACTTCTCCGCCAGGGTCGTCCCCTCGCGTCCGACGATCTCGTGACCGGCCCGTCGGTGCAACGGCGTGAGCTCCGCTTCGAACCCGGTCCCGTAGATGATGCAGTCGACGTCGTACTCGACCCCGCCGACCACGAGCCCGTCCTCGGTGACGCGGTCGATGCCGGCGGGGCAGTCGACGAGCGTCACGTTGGGGTGGTTGAACGCCGCCAGGTACTCGTCGTGGAAGCAGGGGCGCTTGCACAGGTACCGGTAGTAGGGCTTGAGGACCTCGGCGGTCGCCCCGTCCGTGACGATCTCGGCCACCCGCTGGCGGTGCTCCTCCATGATCGCGAGATCGACCTCCTCCCCGCTGCGGAGGTAGTCCTCGATCGTCATCCCCTTCCAGCGCGGCGGGTGGTGCACCGCTGCGTAGTGGCGGGTCCACCCGTCGTCGACGAGGTCGTGGTCCACGCGACGTCCGAGCATGATCGACTGGAAGTTGTCCATCCGCGCTCGTTGCCACCCGGGCTCGAGGCGCTGACCGAACTCGGCGTCGGTGGGACGGTTGCCCCGCACGCCGATGGCCGACGGCGTTCGCTGGAACACGTAGAGCTGCTTCGCCGCCTCGGCCAGCGGCGGGATGCACTGGATCGCGCTCGCGCCGGTGCCGAGGAGGGCGACGACCTGGTCGCCGAGACGGGTCAGCGGCTCGCCGGGGCCACCGCCCGTGTACCCGTAGTCCCAACGAGCGGTGTGGAAGGAAGCACCGCGGAAGCACTCCATCCCCGGGATGGCGGGGAGCTTCATCAGGTTCAGGATCCCGACGGCGAGGACGTAGTACCTCGTCGTCAGGGTGTCACCGCGGTCGGTGCGGATCCGCCACCGCTCCGCGGCCTCGTCCCACGCCGCCCCCGTCACGCCCGTGTGGAAGAGCGCGCCGTCGACCAGGTCGAACCGCTCGGCCAGCGCCTGGAGGTGGGAGCGGATCTCGTCGCCGAACGCGTAGCGGTGCTTCGGGACGTAGTCGAGCTCCTCGAGCATCGGCAGGTAGATGTAGGACTCGACGTCGCACATCACCCCCGGGTAGCGGTTCCAGTACCACGTCCCGCCGACGCCTCCGGCCTGGTCGACGATCCGGATGCGCTCCACCCCGGCCTTGCGGAGGTTGGCGCCGGCCACCACCCCGGCGATGCCGCCACCGACGATGACGACATCGACCTCCTCGACGAGCGGCGGGCGATCGACCCGAGGGGTGAACGGATCCTCCCGGAAGCGGGCGAAGTGCTCGTCCCGCGTGAGATCGCGGATGGCGGCCCGACCTGGCACGAGCCGTTTGTCCCGCTCGGTCAGGTACTTGGCGTGGACGGCCTCGAGGTCGGGTTCGTCGTCTCTCGCCGCGCCCATGTGACACCCATGTTAGAAGACCCGTCCCTCGCGCCGGGAGGGGTCAGGCCCTCGCCGGGCGACGCCGGGCCCGTCGGCGAAGAAGCCACGGTGGATCACGGTGGCCAGGGTGGTGAGCAGCACCTCGTCGTCGACCTCGAGGTCGCGCGAGGTGACGAAGTAGGCCGAGCGCTCGATCATGGCCAGCAGCGCGGCGGCGGCCAGCTCGGGGTTCGCGAAGGGGGCGGCGCGCCGCTCCGCCAGCCGCTGCACGAGCGAGCCGGTGATGTCGGCGAAGGCCCGGCGGCCGAGGCGACGCAGCGACCGGTCGATGGCCTGGTCCTCCATCCACCGTCGGATCACCGGCCCGTAGCGCCGGTAGGCGGCGAGGAAGCGCTCCAACCACGAGCGCAGCTCCTCGACTCCTCCGGCCCCGAACCGATGGGACCGAGCTCCGCCGCCAGCCCCGTCATCTCCTCGGCGCACTGGACGGCGAGGGCGTGGAACAGGTCCTCCTTGTTGGCGAAGTAGAGGTAGAAGGTGCCGTGCGACGTCCGCGCCCGGCGCACGATGTCGTCCACGCGGGTGGCGTGGAAGCCCTTGTCCGAGAGGACGACGGTGGCGGCGTCGAGGAGGCGCTTGCGGGTGCGGCGGCCCTGGGGGCGCAGCTCCCGCCCGGCGGCCGGCTCCCCGGACACCGGTGTCCCGGAGCTCTTCGCGTCGGCCACCCGCTCGTACCCTCCTCGACCGCCACGGCGTCTGGGCGGGGGAAGTGACCGCAGCGCGGTCAGTTCGCTGCCCAGACGCTACCTTCCTCCGCACGCGACCCGGGGGGGGTGGACGTCGGCGATGGAGCGGGGGGAGTTCCAGGGCCGCGTCGGTCGGTACCACTGGGAGTCGGAGCCGTGGTGGCCGCCGGAGCCGGCTCCGCCGCCCGGTGCGCCGAACGTGGTGATCGTCGTCCTCGATGACGTCGGCTTCGCCCAGCTCGGGTGCTTCGGCTCCGACATCGCCACGCCGACGTTCGACCGCCTCGCCGCCGGCGGCCTCCGCTTCGCGAACTTCCACACCACGGCGCTCTGCTCCCCCACCCGGGCCTGCGTCCTCACCGGGCGCAACCACCACACCTGCGGGATGGGTCGGGTCACCGAGCTGGCCACCGGCTTCCCCGGCTACGACGCCCGCATCCCCCGCTCGTGCGGGATGCTCCCGGCCATGCTCACGCCCGCCGGCTACGCCGCCTGGGCGGTGGGCAAGTGGCACCTCACGCCCGAGGACGAGATCCACGTCGGGGCTCGCCGCGACCGATGGCCGCTCGGCCGGGGCTTCGAGCGCTTCTACGGCTTCTTCCTCGGGGAGACGAGCCAGTTCGGCCCCGCCCTCGTCCACGACAGCCACCTGGTCGAGCAGCCGCGGTCGTTCGAGGAGGGCTACCACCTCACCGAGGACCTGGCCGATCGGGCCATCGAGTGCATCGCCGACCTCCGCCACGTCGACCCCGAGAAGCCCTTCCTCCTCTACTTCGCCACCGGCGCCTGCCACTCGCCCCACCAGGCCCCGGCCTCCCACCTCGAGCGCTACCGCGGCCGGTTCGACGACGGCTGGGACGTGTGGCGGGAGGCCACCCTCACCCGGCAGGAGGCCCTCGGCGTGGTCCCGCCGGGAGTCGAGGCGTCCCCCCGGCCCGAGTGGGTGCCGGCATGGGGCGACCTGTCGGCCGACGAGCGGCGGGTCTACGCCCGCTACATGGAGGCGTTCGCCGCCTACCTCACCCACGCCGACGAGCAGGTCGGGCGGGTGGTCGACTTCATCGACCGGCTGGGCGAGCTCGACGACACCCTGATCCTCGCCCTGTCCGACAACGGCGCCTCGTCCGAGGGAGGTCCCACCGGCTCCCTCAACGACGGTCGCCTCTGGAACGTCCTCCCCCGCACGGTCGAGGAGGCGGTCGAGCGGATCGACGAGATCGGCGGCCCGCGGATCCACAACAACTACCCCTGGGGCTGGACGGTGGCCGGCAACACGCCGTTCCGCCGATGGAAGCGCGAGGTCCACGAAGGGGGCGTGGCCGACCCGCTGATCGTCCACTGGCCCCGCCGCATCCCCGCCGACCAGCAGGGCACGGTGCGGCGCCAGTACGTGCACGCCATCGACGTCGCGCCCACCGTGCTCGAGGCCATCGGCCTCGACCCGCCCCGCCAGCTCGACGGTGTCGAGCAGCGACCGCTGGAGGGCGATCAGCTTCGCCTACGCCTTCGACGACCCCGAGGCGCCGGAGCGGCACACGACCCAGTACTACGAGATGTTCGGGTGCCGGGCGATCTACCACGAGGGGTGGAAGGCGGTCGTGTACCACCCCATCCAGGACGAGCAGCCCGGCCTCGACCTCGCCGCGTGGGAGCTGTACGACGTCCGGACCGACCCCGCCGAGTGCCACGACCTGGCCGCCGAGGAGCCGGCGCGGCTGCAGGAGCTGGTCGAGCGGTGGTGGGTGGAGGCCGCGAGGTACCAGGTCCTCCCCCTCGACAACCGGCCGTTCTCCGACCTCGTGCTCGACCGCCCGCCACCGGTGCCCGAGCGGCAGCGCTACGTGTACTGGCCGGGGCGGGCGCCGGTGCCCGAGAACGTGGCGGCGCCGACGAAGAACCGGCCCCACACGATCACCGCCCTCCTCCGGGTCGACGGCAGCAGCGACCTCGACCTCGACCTCGAAGGCGTCCTGGCCGTCCAGGGATCGGTGCTCGGCGGGTGGTCCTTCCACGTCGTCGAGGGGACGCTGGTGTACGTGCACAACCTGTCGGGCTGGCGCGAGTACCGGGTGGCGGCGCCCCTCCCGTCCCTCGCCCCCGGCGAACACCGCGTGGCCTTCCGCTTCACCCCCGGCGAGGGCGGGCCCCACCGGGGCGAGCTGCTGGTCGACGGCGACGTGGTGGGCACGGGCGAGATCAAGCGCGCGGCCTGGAGCCGGTACTCCATCACGGGCCACGGCCTCACCGTGGGCTACGCCAGCGGGATCCCGCCGTGCGACCGCGAGTACCGCGCCCCGTTCCGTTTCGGGCCTGCGCTCGACCACGTGGAGATCGAGGTCGGCGGCACCGCCACCGTCGACCTGGCCGCCACCGTCGCCGACATCCTCTCCTCGCAATGACCGAGGGCGGCCCCACCCGGGTGGCGATCATCGCCCCGATGCCGAACGAGCTCCGGCCCGTGGTCGAGAAGCTCGGGCTGCGGCGGACCGGCGAGCGCGGCGGCATGCCCGTCTACACGGGGACCTTCGAGGGGGCCGAGGTGGTCGCCACGCGGACCGGCATCGGGCCCGCGCTCGCCGAGGCGGCCACCGAGGAGCTGCTCCGGGCCAATGAGGTCGACCGGGTGATCGTGGTCGGCATCGCCGGGGGGCTGGAGGCGGTCTCGGCGGTGGGCGACCTGATCGTCCCCGAGGAGGTCGTCGACAACGACACCGGGGAGCGGTTCCGGGCCACCCCGGTGGGCGACGTGGCGCTGGAGGGCGTCATCCGCATGGGCGGTGCCGACGACTACGGCCTCGACGACGGCGACGTGGCCCGCCTGCGGGACCAGGGGTACACGGCCCTCGACATGGAGACCGCGGCCGTGGCCCGGGTCTGCCAGCGGCGTGGCATCCCGTGGCTCGCCTTCCGGGCCATCAGCGACATGGCCGGCGACAGCTCGCTCGGCCCCGTCGTGATGACCATGGTGAACCCGGACGGCAGCCCCCGGGCGTGGGTGGGGATCCGGTTCCTGCTCACCCACCCGCACCGCATCCCGCGCTTCGTGCGGCTCGGCCGCGACGCGCAGGCGGCGGCGGTCGCGGCGGCCGAGGCGGCGGCAGCCCACCTCCGCCAGAGCGGCGGTCGGGACTGAGCTTGGCCTAGGTGTCGAACACCACCGGGATGGCGGCCGGGGCCCGGAAGGTCATGCCGGTGATGGCCGGCGGGCCGGCCTCGGGGTCGAGCCGCAACCCGGGCAGGCGGTCGAGGACGGCGTTGAGGAGCACCGCCGTCTCCATGCGGGCCAGGTGCATGCCGAGGCACAGGTGGGGCCCGAAGGCGAAGGCGAGGTTCTGCTGCGGCGGCCGGAAGATGTCGAAGCGCTCGGGCTGGTCCCAACGGGACTCGTCGTGGTTGGCCGACCCGAGGTTCACGACGACCACCGCGTCCTTGGGGAGGTGGACGCCCTCGAGCTCGGTGTCGCGGGACACCGTGCGCATGATCGTGAGCAGCGGGGGCTCCCAGCGCAACCCCTCCTCGATGGCCTGCGGCACGAGCGAGCGATCGGCCCGGACCGCCTCGAGCTGGTCCGGCGAGCTCAGGAGGCCGACGAGCAGGTTGCTCGACGAGCGGTACGTCGTCTCGGCCCCGGCGGGGAGGAGGAGGCGGAGGAACGAGAAGATCTCCTCGTCGGTCAGCCGCAGGCCCTCGTGCTCGGCCTCGGCCAGCACGCTGATGACGTCGTCCGCCGGCGAGACCCGTCGTTCCTCGAGGATGACGGCGAAGTAGTCCCGCAGCTTCTGCGACGCGGCCAGGCCCCGCTCCCAGTTGATGCTCACGCCGATGAGCTCGATGCCCAGGCGGTGGAACCGGTTGAGGTCGGCCCGGGGCAGGCCGAGCAGATCGGCGATCACCGTCATCGGGAACGGCAGGGTGAGCTGCCGGACGAGGTCGGCCCGGCCGGCGTCGACGAACTCGTCGATGTAGGCGTTGACGACGGGGGCGACGATCTCCGTCTCCCAGTGCGCCATGGCCTTGCGGCTGAAGACCTGCTTCAGCACGTTCCGGTAGGCGTGGTGCTCCGGCTCGTCCATCATCAGGATGGTGTGGCCGAGGACCGGGCCCATGACCTCCTCGTAGCCGGTCGACGAGAACGTCCTGCCGTCGCGCAGGACGGCGCACAGGGCCTCGTACGTCGACACGGTGAAGATGTCGGGCATGTCGAGGTGGTCGACCGGGGCGTCGTCGTCCAGGCCCATCAGCTGGCGCACGTCGGCGGCGACCACCCCCCCGTCGCGTCGCAGCTCGACGAAGTCGGGGTAGGGGTTCTCGATCCGACCGGACCCCATGGCCCGGTTGAACTCCTCGAAGGGGTCGTCGTCGGATCCGACGTCAGCGACCCAGGGAACGGCCTCGGGCGGCATGTCCTGACTCTACACTGACGCCGGTGTCAGCTAACGCTGAGGACGGTCGTCCTGTCGCCCTGGTGACGGCGCCGTTCCGGGGGGAGGGCCTGACCACCCTGGAGTCGGTGGCCGACGTCGTCCTCGACCCCTGGATCGACCACCAACCCCTGCGCCTCTACGACGGCGAGGCCCTGGCCCGGCGCATCGAGGAGGAGGGCGCCACCCTGGTGCTGTGCGAGGCCGACCGGTGCGCCGGCCCGGTGCTCGAGCTCCCGCTCCTGGCCATCGGCTCGGCCCGGGGCGATCCCACCAACGTCGACGTCGAGGGCGCCACCAGGAAGGGCATCCCCGTGCTGCGGGCACCGGGGCGCAACGCCGACGGGGTGGCCGAGCTGGCCGTCGCGCTCCTGCTGGCCGTCACCCGCCGGCTGCTCCCCGCCGACGCCGACGTCCGCAAGGGCGAGGTGTTCCGCGACGGCTCGATCCCCTACCAGCGCTTCCGGGCGTGGCAGGTGGCCGGCCGCACGGCGGGGCTCGTGGGCCTCGGCGCCGTCGGGCGCGCCCTCCGCTGGCGGCTCGAGGGCCTCGGCCTGCGCGTCCTCGCGTTCGATCCCTACGCCGACGACGCCACCTCCTCGCTCGACGAGCTGCTCGCCGAGGCCGACGTGGTGTCGATGCACGCCGCCGTCACCCCCGAGACGGCGGGGATGATGGGCGCCGAGCAGTTCGAGCGGATGAAGCCCGGGGCGGTCTACCTGAACACGGCCCGGGCCGCGCTCCACGACGTGGACGCGCTGGTGGCGGCGCTCGAGTCCGGGCACCTGGGCGGCGCCGGGCTCGACCACTTCGAGGGCGAGGCCCTCCCCCTCGACTCGCCCCTCGTGGGACGCGACGACGTGGTGCTCACCCCCCACGTCGGCGGGGCCACGTTCGACACCGAGGCGAACCACTCGCGGCTCCTGGCCGACGACGTCGTGCGCCTGCTGGCCGGCGAGCGGCCGCACCACATCGTCAACCCGGAGGTGCTGGCGTGAGGGAACGGGTGCTGGCGACGGCCAAGGAGCTGCTGCAGAAGGGACTGGTGGAGGGCACCTCGGGAAACGTGTCCGGGCGCATGGAGGACGGCACCGTCTGCGTCACGCCGTCGTCCATCCCCTACGAGACGATGACCCTGGACGACCTCGTCGTGCTCGACCTCGAGGGCAACGTCGTCGAGGGCGAGCGGGGCCCGACGAGCGAGAAGGCGTTGCACCTCGCCTGCTACCGGGCCTTCCCCGAGGTGGGTGGCGTCATCCACTCCCACGCCCGCTTCGCCACCATGTTCGCCGTCGTGCGCGAGCCGGTGCCGGCCGCCATCGAGGAGGTGGTGGTCCACGTCGGGGGCGACGTGCCCGTGTGCGACTACCGCACCACCGGCACGGACGAGCTCGGCGACGAGGTCGCCTCGAGGCTCGGGGACCGCAGCGCCGTGCTCCTCGCCAACCACGGGATGGTCACCATCGGCGCCACGCCCGGAGAAGGCGCTCCACGCCGCCGGCGTGGTCGAGCGCACCGCCGAGATCGTGTGGGGGGCCCGCCTCCTCGGGGTCCACCCACGCCCTGCCCGACAAGGTGAACGAGGACTTCGCCAACGTCTACAGGTACATGCGGGAGAACGGGCTCTGACCCCGGAGCGCCCCCTCCGCTCCGGCTCGCCGGCGGAGGGGCGGGCGCTGCGGGCCCGCGGACAGCGCACCGTGCGCCGACTCCTCGACGCCGGCGTCGAGGTGTTCACCACCTCCGGCTACCACGCCGCCCGGGTCGACGAGATCGTCCGTCACGCGCGGACGTCGCACGGGACCTTCTACCTGTACTTCGCCAGCAAGGAGGACCTCTTCCGGGCGCTGGCGCTGGACGTGGTCGACGAGATGCGCGCCCTCACCGACGAGCTCGGCGCCATCGAGCCGACGGCGCGGCGGACTTCGGGAGCTGCGGGACTGGGTCGGGCGGTTCGTGGCCCTCGGCGAGCGCCACGGCCCCATCATCCGTGCCTGGACCGAGGCCGAGGTCGGGGACACCGCGGTCGGTCGCCTCGGGACCGAGCTGCTCGGCGAGGTCGCCACGACGTTCGGGGCACGGGTCCGTCGCCCGACGGACGACGGTGTGGACCCGACGGTCAGCAGCATGGCCGTGGTCGCCATGGTCGAGCGCTTCAACTACTACCTGTTGTCCGGGCAGATCCAGGTGCCGACGGAGCAGGTGGTCGATCTCCTCGCGGAGGTGACGTACGCCGGGCTCTTCGGCGGGCCCGTCCCCCGCCTCCGGGCGGCGCGCCGGTCGAAGGTCTAAGCTGACACCGACGTCAGCTATCGGGGGGACAACATGCGGAGTGGACGACGGCTCGTCCTCGCCACGGTCGTGGTGGCGCTCATCGCGGCGGGGTGCGGCGGCGACGACGACGACGGGGGCGACGACGACGCGGCCACGACCACCACGGAGGAGTCGACGACCACCTCGGTCGACGAGCAGGCCGCCACGGAGGAGATCACCACGAACTGGGAGGCGTTCTTCAACAACGCGCTGCCCTGTCCGAACGGGTCACCTACCTGGAGGACGGCGACGAGCTGCAACCGCTCGTCGAGCAGCAGGCGCAGATCCTCGGCGAGCAGGCCTCGCAGGCCACCGCCCAGGTGGACAACGTGACGCTGAACGACGACGGCACCGCCAACGTCGAGTTCCAGGTCCTGCTCAGCGGCCAACCGGTGTTGCCGAGCACGGGGACGGCGGTGCTGGTCGACGACCAGTGGCTGGTGAGCAAGACCACCCTCTGCGACCTCATCGCCCTGGCGGGCACCACGCCGCCCGAGTGCGAGGCGATCGCCTCCGGCGAGGGCTGAACGCCCAGGGACGCTGGGCGCTCAGGCCGGCGCGCCCGGCATGAGGCGCTCGGCCTCGTCGCCGAGCTCGGCGACGGGCCCGGCGTACTGCACGGCCCCCTTCCCGAGCACGACCGCGTGGTCGGCCAGGGCGAGGGCCCGCGTCACCTGCTGCTCCACGATCAGCAGGGAGGCGCCGGCGTCCCGGATGGCGCCGAGCACCTTGTAGACCTCGTCGACCACGATCGGCGCCAGCCCGAGCGAGAGCTCGTCGGCGATGAGGACCCGGGGCGGGTCGGCGAGGACCCGGGCCAGGGACAGCATGCGCTGCTCGCCGCCGGAGAGCGTGCCCGCCTCCTGGCGACGCCGCTCCCCCAGCCGGGGGAACGTCCCGTAGGCCCGCTCCAGGGTCGGGGCCACGGCCTTCTGCCCCAGCGCCTGGCGGAAGGTCAGGACCAGGTTCTCCTCCACGGTGAGGGAGGCGAACACCGAGCGGCCCTCGACGGCGTGGACGACCCCCCGGCGGGCCACCCGCCACGCCGCCAGACCGGTGATGTCCTCGCCCCCGAGGAGTATCCGCCCGGAGGCGGGAGCCAGCAGCCCCGAGCACACCCGGGCCACCGTGGTCTTGCCGGCGCCGTTCGGACCGAGGAGCGCGGTCACGGAGCGCTCGGGGACGGTGAACGAGACGTCGAAGAGCGCCCGGAACGGGCCGTAGGCGGCGCTCACCCCGTCGAGCTCGAGCGCCGCACCACCCGGCCGCGCCCCGTCGCTCACGTGCCCACCTGCTCGCCGAGGTAGGCCTCGCGCACCGCCGGGTCGGCCAGGACCTCGTCCCGGTCGCCCGACGCGAGCATGCGCCCGAAGTCGAGGACGTAGAGCCGCTCCGCCACCCGCTCGACCATCGCCAGGTCGTGCTCCACCAGCAGGACGGCGGTACCCCGCTCCCGGCGGACCGTGCCGAGGACCCCGGCCAGGGCGAGGCTCTCGGCCTGGTCGAGCCCCGACGACGGCTCGTCGAGGAGGAGCAGCTTCGGCCGTGTCATCAGGGCCCGTCCCAGCTCCACCAGCCGCCCGTGGCCGAGGCTCAGGGACTCGATGGCCCGGTCGGCCACCGGAGCCAGCCCGACCAGGTCGAGCACGGCGTCGACCTCGGCCTCCTCCTCGGCCGACGGCGCGCCCCGGTTCAGGAGGTCCTTCCACAGGCGCCCCGTGCCCCGCCGGGCCCGCTCGGCCACCTCGAGGTGCTCGCGCACCGTCATCCCCGAGAACAGCTCCATGCGCTGGAACGTCCGGCCGAGGCCCAGCCGGGCGCGGCGGTGGACGGGGAGCCCGACGAGGGCCTGGCCGTCGAAGCGGATGCGACCGCTGTCCGGGCGGAGGGTGCCCAGGAGGCAGTTGAACAGCGTCGTCTTGCCGGCGCCGTTCGGGCCCACGAGCCCGACCGCCTCGCCCGCTCCGACCGAGAGCGAGACGTCCTCGAGGGCGGTGATGCCCCCGAAGTGCTTGGTGATGTCGACCGCCTCGAGGAGCTCCGACCGTGCCGCCGTGCTGGTCTGGTCGCTCGCCTGCGGCTCGCTCATGGCCGCGACGCCGGACCGGCGACGACAGGGGCCTCGGCGTCGCCCGACCCGGCTGACTCGAGGGCGTCGAGCACGGTGACCTCACCGGCGCCCGTCGCCAGCGTGGGTTCGGCGGACGGCGGCTCACCGAAGTGGCGGACCACCCACCGGCTGATGGCCTGGATGCTCTTGCGCTTGTTGGCCTCGACCACGCCCTCCGGGTTCTTGGCGAACGTGACGGCACCGAACCCGAACAGCGCGAACTGCACGGGCACCTGGAGGGAGGACGACACGCCCAGCAGGTCGAGGAGCTCCGGCATGAGGATGAAGGCCATGCCGGCGTTCACCGCTCCGTCGACCGTGCGGGTGCCGAGGGTGACGACGAGGACGATCCAGAACAGGCCGATGAACGAGGAGTACTCCTCGATCGAGGCGGAGCCCTGGAGCGACGCCAGCATCGTGCCCCCCACCCCGGCGATGGCGGCCGAGAGCGCGAAGACCGTGATCTTCGCCCGCACGGGGTTGATGCCCACGGCCGACGCGGCGACCTCGCTGCCCCGGAGGGCAGCCAGGTAGCGACCCGTCGTGCCCTTGCGGATGAGCACCACCGCCGTCCCGATGATGGCGAACACGGCGAAGGCGAGGAGGAAGAAGGCGCGATCGTCGGCGAAGTCGATGGGACCGATCTCGGGACGGGGCACCTCCACACCGGCGTCGCCCCCGCTGACCCAGCCCAGCGGGAAGATGACGTTCTCGACCATCAGGGCGAAGGCGAGCGTCGCCAGCGCGAGGTAGAGGCCCCCGAGGCGCAGCGCCGGGAGGGCCACGACGACCCCGACGGCGGCTGCCACCACGGCGCCGATGACCATGCCCCAGAGGATGGGGACGCCGTGGTCGGCCGCCAGCTGCGCGGCGGTGAACGTGCCCACCCCGGCGAACACGGCCGGACAGAGCGAGATCTGCCCGCTCATCCCCGTGAGCACGGTGATGCTGAGGAAGATCGTCGTGTACACGAGGCCCTGGGTGATGAGGAACAGCCAGTAGCCGTTCACCACGAAGAGGGCGCCCACGAAGACGGCGGTGAGGAACACCACGAACGCGATCCGGTTGAGCCGGGCCACCCGCGGGTCGGCGTAGGTGATGGCCAGCGACGGTGGTGGCGGGTCGACGCCGGCCAGGGGATCGGTCGCCTCCCGGCGCTGGCGCAGCCCCGGCCAGAAAAGCAGCAGGAGGAAGAGCATGAGGAACGGCAGCGAGGGCCGCAGGCCCCGGGCGAAGACGCTGTCCAGCGGGAGGTAGCCGGCCAGCACCTGCTGGGCCGTCCCGAGGAGGATGCCGCCGGCCAGGGTGAGGGGGAGGCTGGAGAGCCGGCCGAAGGCGGCGGCCGCCGTGGCGGCCACGATCAGGATGGTGAAGGTGATCGAGTCGACGCTGTCGTACAGCGGCGCCAGCAGCACGCCGGCCAGCCCGGCCAGGAAGCTCGACAGGACCCACGCCACCGACCCCACCCGGTCGGCGTTGACCCCGGCCAGCTCGGCCATCCGCGGGCTCTCGACCACCGCCCTCATCCGCAGTCCGAGCGCGCTGTAGCGGAAGAGGGCGGTGAGGCCCACCACCACGAGGACCGTGGCGACCATGGTCGTCAGCTCGTCGTTGCTGAGCGAGAACTCGCCGAAGTGGAAGACGTGCCCCGCGTCGGGGGCGATGCTGGGCGGGTTGAACTTCCGGCCCGTGCCGAACCAGAGCTGCACGACGGCGGGGATGGCGACGAGGAGGCCCAGCGACGACACCAGCGTGGCCAGCGTCGACGCCCCCCGGAGGTGGCGGAAGATGGCGCGGTCGAGCAGGTAGCCGAGCAGGGGCCCGACGATGACCACGGCCACCACGAAGGCCGGGACGAGGGGCCAGCCGTACTCCTCGTGGGTGCGGTAGAAGACGGCGGCGGAGACGAAGGCCTGGGCGCCGAAGGCCAGGTTGAACACGCCGGAGGTCTTGAACGTGAGCACGAGGCCCACGGCCATGAGGGCGTAGATGCAGCCGACGGGGACGCCCTGGATGGCGTACCGCAGGACCTCCTCCACGTGAGGTCCTCAGCCCCGGATGGTCGGTGCGTCGAAGTCGGGGTTCTCGGGGTCGAAGCAGACGAACGGCTTTCCGGGCTCGCCGATGGTCGGGGTGAACTGGCCGCCCTCGATCTTGAGGTAGGCCTGGCACACCTCGGCATCCAGCTGGTCGTGGGCGGTGGACCAGTCGGTGCCGGGGAGGATGCCGCCGGCGTCGTAGTCGTCGAAGGCGTTGACGGCGTCGACCAGGCTCTGGCGGGTCAGCTCGTCGCCCGAGTCCTCCACCGCCCGCAGGCCGGCGACGAACTGGTCGGCGCTGATCCACCCGGCCAGGCTGAGCTCGTTGACGTCGGTGCCGGAGTCCTCCATGTCCTGCTTGTACTGCTCCATGCCCTCAGGCGGGTCCTCGGCCTCGAAGGGGAACGTGAAGGAACCGACGTAGCTGCCCTCGAGCACGTCGCCGAACTCGTCCACGATGTCCTGGTCGTAGCCGTTGGGCAGGTACTGGATGACGTCGAGGCCGGCCCGCTGGATGGCCTCGCCCAGGCGGCCGCTCCCCGCGCCGTCGATGCAGGTGCCGAGGAACTGGACGCCCCGCTCCCGCATGGCCTGGATGTCCCCGTCGAGCGCGCCGGGGTGAAGCCGAACCCGAGGCTGTTGTCCTCGAAGACGAGCTCGACACCGGCCTGCTGGCCGAAGCGGTCGTACGACGCACGCTGGCCGTCGGCGCAGGCCGCCGACTGCGCCGCCGTGTAGGCGATGATGCCGGTCTTGTTCCGCCCCGCCTGGGCGGCCAGGTACGGGATGAACGGGCTCCCGCAGTCGAAGCACAGGTAGGACCCCTTCTCACCGAAGAGGTTCTCCGGTCCCTCCCACTCCGTGTTGATGTTCCAGCCGAAGGTCGGGACCCGCTCGTCGGCCAGGAACTGGGCGCCGCTGAACGCCAGCGTGGCCACCGGGAGCACCGCGAAGACGCCCTCCTGCTGGACCAGCGATCGCACCAGCGAGGCGTTGCGGGAGGCCTGGGCGTTGTCGTCCTCCTCGGCCACGAGCTCGATCGTGCGCCCGTCGACCCCGCCGTCCTCGTTGATGCGGTCGAGGTAGGCCTTGGCGCCGTCGAAGGCGTCCCCCGCCTTGACGCCGATGGGGTTCGTCACCGAGGCCACGCCGCCCACCGTGATGGCGTCGTCGCTCACCCCCGGGGTGCCCCCGCCCGCCTCGTCGGCGCTCCCGGACCCTTCGTTCTCCGAGTTGCCGCAGGCGGCGAGCGCCAGCAGACCGACGACGACGACCATCGCGACCGTGGTTCTCCGCATGACCCCCCCGGGCGAGAAACCTGATGCGCGTGTCAGGTTACCCCCGCCATCCGTCCTGCCAAGCCCACGGCGTGAGCCCTGCGCGCGTGCGATGCGCCGGACTGTAGGAGGTTTCGGACGCGCGTGTCAGCTACGCTGGACCCGTGGCGGTCCTGCCGGCGACCATGCCCGCCGCGGTCTACCGGGGTCCCCGTCGCCTCGAGGTGGAGCAACGCCCCGTCCCCCGCCCGGGTCCCGGGGAGGTCCTCGTCGAGATCAGCCACTGCGGGGTGTGCGGGAGCGACCTGCACTTCGTCCTCGAGGGCTGGGGCCGGCCCGGCTCGGTGGGCGGCCACGAGTGGGCCGGGCGGGTGGTCGACCTCGGTGCCGAGGTGACGAGCTGGGAGGTCGGCGACGCCGTCGTGGGCGGGCCCCGCCCGGCCTGCGGGCACTGTCGGACCTGCGCGGCCGGACGACCCTCCCTCTGCGCCGGGCGCGACGACCCGGGCGCCGGTGGCCCCGACGGTGCCTTCGCCGGCTACGTGCAGGTGCCCGCCGGCGCCCTCGTCCCCGTACCCAGCGGCCTCGACCTCCGCACGGCGGCACTGGCCGAGCCGCTCGCCGTCGCCCTCCACGCCATCACCCGCGGCGGGGTCGCGCCCGGGGCGCGGGTCCTGGTGTGCGGCGCGGGACCCATCGGCGCCCTGGTCATCGCCGCCCTGCGGGCGCGCGGCGACGTCACCGTCGTCGTCACCGAGCCGGGAGCGTCGCGCCGCCAGCTCGCCGCCCGCCTCGGTGCGGAGGAGGTGCTGCTGCCGGACGACCTCGACGTGCCCGCCTTCGGCGACGTCGGTCGGGTGGTGGACGGTGCCTTCGACGTCGCCCTCGAGTGCTCCGGTCGGGCCGCTGCCATGGAGGCGGCGCTCACCCAGCTCGTGCGGGGCGGGACCTTGGTCCTCGTCGGGGCCGGCATCGACCCACCCCGCTTCGATCACAACCGGATCCTGGTCAACGAGCTGGTCGTGACCGGCGCCTTCGAGTACGACGCCGACGGCGTGGCCGACGCCGTCGGCCTCCTCGCCTCGGGCGTGCTCCCCGTCGACGACCTGGTCGAGCCCACCGACGTCACCCTCCCCGACCTGTTGGGCGCGATGGAGCGGCTCGCCACCGGCGAGCTGGCCGGCAAGGTGCTCGTCACCCCCAACCACGGAGGTACTGATGGCTGACACGAAGACCCGCACGCCCCGCTTCAACCACGTGGCCATGAGCGTCGACCGGGACCTCCTCAGCGGGGAGAGCCGGGCCGACCTGCTCCGCTTCTGCCGCGAGGTGTTCGGCTGGGAGGAGCTGCCGATGCTCACCACCGACCGCAAGCGGCTCGTCCTGTCGGCCTGGACCCACGAGCAGTTCGTGTTCCTCCACGGACGCGACGAGCCGATGCGGTGCACGCCCGAGGACCACTTCGGCCTCTCGGTGGGCAGCCTCCAGGAGCTGGAGGACATGCGGGGCCGGGCACTGGCCTTCGGCGAGGGCGATGACCGGGTGACGGTCACGTCGCAGGGGGTCGAGGACTACGGGGCGCTGAAGCTCCACAGCTTCTACGTCACGTACCTGCTCCCCCTCACCATCGAGGTCCAGCACTTCGAGTACCCGGGCTGAGCTCCGTGCCCCCCGAGCCGCTCCGGACGGTGACGTCGGGCGCCGGCCCGCCGCTCGTGCTCCTCCCCGCCTTCGGCATGTCGCCGCTCGTGTACCTCCGGGTGATCGACCGGCTGGCCCTCGGCCACCGGGTGCTGGTGCCCTGGGTGTGGGGTGCCGGTCGGCGCTGGTCCTACGACACCGTGGTGGAGGCCGTGGTCGCCACCCTGGACGCCCAGGAGGTGGAGCGGGCCGCCGTCGTGGGCCACTCGATGGGGGGCGCCGTGGCCCTCGGCGTGGCCGCCGCCGCGCCGTCGCGGGCGTCGGCGCTCGTGCTGGTGAACGCCCTCGCCCTCTCCCCCGGTCGCGCCCGGCTGGCCCGCCTCGGCCTCCAGGGCCGGCACATCCGCACCTTCGCCACGCCGGCCGCCGCCCGGGACTTCGTGCGGTGGGCCGCTCGGCGTCCCGGCGACCTCGTCGCCACCGCGCTGTGGGGGTGGAGCTGCCACCTCGCCGACGCCGCCGCCGCCGTGCGGGTGGCGGGGGTGCCCCGGTCGGTGCTCTGGGCGGAGGACGACACGCTCCTGCCCCTGCCCCTCGGCGAGCAGCTCGCCAGCGCGCTCGACACGCCCCTGCGGGTGGCGTCCGGCCGGTCGCCGGAGGAGCGGGTCGAGCACGACTGGGTCTACCGCCACCCCACCTTCTTCGCCCACCAGCTCGACGCCGCCCTGGCCGGGGTCGGCGCCGCCTGAGTCTGCGTCCGAGCCGTTCTTTGGTTCTCTCCCTACCCGAGCGGTGGGTGAACGGCCAAAGAACGGCTTGGAGGAGGCTCGGGCCCCGCCTCCGAGACACTCCGTGGGCGCCTCCCCGCCGTTCTGGCCACGAGCTTCAGCCGAACCAGGTGCTCGACCGGGCCTGGAGCATGTCGTGGAGCGCGTCCTGGACCCGCTGGCGGATCCGCTCGGCCTCCTCCATGACGGTGGCGGCCGAGTACCGCGGCCGCCCGGGGGGCAGGTCGAGGTGCACGGGCTCCAGCACCCGCACGGTGAACTTGGCCGGGAGGAAGGCGAACGCCCCGAGCGGCCCCAGCACGAGCATCTGGGCGGTGATCGGCACGTACGGCACCCCGAGGACGCGGGCCAGGGGGGCGACGTTGGCCAGGTTGGGCATGGCCTCCTCGGACCCCACCACGGCGATGGGCACCACGGGGACCCCGGCCCGGGCGGCGAGCTGGACGAACCCGCCCCGGCCGAAGCGGCGGAGCTGGTAGCGCTCGGCGTACGTCTTCCCCGTCGCCTTGGTGCCCTCCGGGAACACGAGCGCGAGCTGGCCGTCGTCGTGCAACAGCCGGTAGGCGTTGTCGGGGTGGGCGTTGACCCCGCCGACGCGGGAGAGGACGGTGCCGACGAGGGGCATCGACCACAGGACGTTCTCGGCCAGCGTGTAGACCGGCCGCCCGATCTCCTCCTCGACGCCGTGCATGATCACGGGCGCGTCCATGGGGACGGCCCCGGCGTGGTTGGCCACCAGCAGCGCCCCGCCCGTGGTCGGGAGGTGCTCGAGGCCCTCCCACTCGACGCGGAACCAGGTGCGGTACAGCGGCCCGAAGACCCGGCGCGCCACGGCGCGGGTCCGCTCGGAGCGACCCCACTCGTCGACGTCGCCCCGCCGCGCCGCGTCGGCGCCCCGGGCCGCGGTGTGGACCGGGACGAGCCCGCCGGTCGCCGTGGCCGGGTCCTGGCCCGACGAGAGCTCCGGCACGTCCTGCAGGCGAGGACGGGTCATGGGTCCCGGGGCAGGCCGAGCAGCCGCTCGGCGATCACGTTGCGCTGGACCTCGCTCGTGCCCCCGGCGATGGTCAGCGCACGGTTGCCGAGGAATCCGGCCACCCAGCCCGCCGCCTCCCCCTCGGCGGCCGCCGCCGCGCCCCCGAGGAGGCCGAGGCCGACCTCCTGCACGCGCTGCTCGTGCTCCACGCCGAGCAGCTTGCGGACGCTCGCCTCCGGACCGGGCTCGACGCCGGCGACGGCCCGCTGCGTCATGCGGAGACCGAGGGCGGCCAGCGAGTGGGCCTCGGCCACCAGCGAGCCGACGCGGGCCACGAGCACGGGGTCGTCGTCGCCCAGCTGCCGCAGGAGGGCCTCGACCCCGGGGCCGAAGGACGACCCGCTCCCCATGGACACCCGCTCGTTCTCGAGGGTGGTGCGGGCCACCCGCCAGCCGTCGTGGGCGCCGCCGACCACCTGGTCGTCGGGGACGAACACGTCGGAGAGGAAGACCTCGTTGAACAGCTCGTGCCCGGTGAGCTCGCGGAGGGGCCGCACCTCGACCCCCGGGCTGCGCATGTCGACCACGAAGCACCCGATGCCGTCGTGCTTCGGCGCGTCGGCGTCGGTGCGGGCCAGGGCCAGGCCGAGGTCGGCGGTGGCGGCCATCGTGGTCCACGTCTTCTGCCCGGTGAGGAGCCAGCCGCCGTCGACCCGGGCCGCCTTGGTGGCCAGCGCAGCCAGGTCCGACCCCGCCCCCGGTTCGCTGAACAGCTGGCACCACGTGAGCTCCCCCCGCAGCGACGGCGGGACCCACCGCTCGTGCTGCTCCGGCGAGCCGTGGGCGATGAGGGCGGGCAGGGCCCAGGCGGCCACCTGCAGGTGGGGTCGGCGGATGCGGGCGGCCCGCAGCTCCTCGTCGATCACCAGCTGCTCGACGGCGCCGGCGTCCCGCCCCCACGGCCGGGGCCAGTGGGGCACGAGGTAGCCCGAGGCGGCCAGAGCCTCCCGCCGTCGGTCCCGGTCCTGAAGGGCCTCGGCGTTGTCCTCCAGGAAGACCTCCACGGCGCGGCGGTGCACCTCGGCCTCTTCCGGCAGGTCGACGGCGAGGGGCCGGCGCGCGCCGGCCCCGGCCTGCGCCGCCGCCCGCTGCCGCCACTGATCCGGATCGCCGACGAGGGCCTGCAGCGCCATCGCCCGCTTCAGGTACAGGTGGGCGTCGTGCTCCCAGGCGAAGCCGATGGCCCCGAGGACCTGGATGCAGTCCTTGGCGCAGCGCAGGAACGCCGACGGGCCGAGGGCGCCGGCCACGGAGGCTGCGAGCTCGCCGCCCTCCCCGCCCCGGGCCGCGTCCCACGCCGCTGCCCGGGCCTGTTCGAGGGCGAGGAGCATGTCGGCGCAGCGGTGCTTGACCGCCTGGAACTGCCCGATGGGCCGACCGAACTGCTCCCGCACCTTGGCGTAGGCGACGGCGGTCTCGACGCACCACGCCGCCCCGCCCACGCACTCGGCCGCCAGCAGGACGGCGGCGAGCTCGTCGGCGGCAGCCGGCTCCAACCACCGCTCCGGGGGTGCCTCGCACCCGTCGAGGCGCACCTCGGCCACGTCCCGGGTGCCGTCGACGCCGGCCAGCGGGACCACCTCGACGGCGGACGGGTCGAGGACGACCCAGCGACCGTCGGCGGGGACGACGAGGAGCGAGGCCGACGCCGCGCCGAGCACCGGACCGAGGCGGCCCGACAGCCGGCGCGCGCTCCCCGCCGCTCGACGTCCACCGCCCCCCACCACGCCACCGCGCCGGCGGCGGAGCCGTCCACCAGCCCGGGCAGGAGCGCGGCGCGTTGCTCCTCCGAGCCGGCGCGGTCGACGACGGCGCTGGCCAGGACCGTGGGCAGGAAGGGGCCCGGCGCGCAGGCCCGGCCCAGCTCCTCGAGGACGACGGCGAGATCGCCCAGGCCGCCACCCGAGCCGCCGTAGGCCTCCGCGACGTGGAGCCCGAGCCACCCGAGCTCGGCCAGCTCACCCCAGAAGGGCGGCAGCGCCTCGGGCGCATCGAGCGCCGCGTCGGGCGACCGTCGGCGGGCACCGGTGCTCGACCCACCGGCGGGCGGTGGCGTGGAGCGCCTGGTGGTCCTCGGAGATCCCGAGGGCGCCCACTGGCGGGCTGTTCGTCGGTCCGGGAATACTGACGATCGTGTCACATCGCGTGATCGATGCCGACGCCCACGTCTCCGAGGACCCGATGGCGTGGACGGGCCTGGCCGAGCAGCACCCGGGCTGGCTCGGGGCCGGCCGGTCGGGCGGCGCCTGGGTGGCGCAGATCGACGGGAAGCTCTACCCGACGCAGGAGGGACCCGGCTGCGGCGTCCCCATCGCCACGGCGCTGTCGCCGGCCGCCGCCGCCGGGGCCTCGGACATCGACCGCCGGCTGGCCGACATGGACGCCGAGGGCATCGACGTCCAGGTCCTCTACGGCGGCCTGGCCATCGGCACCACCACGTTCAGCGACGCGGGCTTCGCCGCCGACTTCGCCTCCGCCTACAACGACTGGCTGCTGGACGAGGTCTGCGGCCACGCCCCGGACCGCCTCCTCGGCGTCGCCGCCGTCCCCCTCCAGGACGTCGACCGCTCGGTGGCCGAGCTCCAGCGGACGGTGGGCAAGGGCGCCGTGGCCGTCACCGTCCCGCCGGTGGTCGGACCCCGCAACCTCGACGACCCGTCGCTGCTGCCGTTCTTCGAGGCGGCGGCCGACGCCGGCACGCCCGTGGCCGTGCACAGCGCGCCGGGGATGAACGTCCCCCTGCCCGCGGCCGAGCGCTTCACCAACTACGCCCAGGTGCACTGCCTGTCGTTCCCCGTCGACCAGATGGTCGCGTTCACGGCGCTCAGCATGGGCGGGGTGCTCGACCGGCTGCCGGCGCTGCGGGTGGCCTTCCTCGAGTCGGGGGTGGGCTGGGTCCCCTACTTCGTGCACCGGGTGCACGAGCACCGGGAGAAGCGTCCCGAGCTGCTCGGGGCGATGACGAGCGACCCACGGGAACAGATCGAGCGGGGCCAGTGCTACTTCTCGTTCGAGGCCGAGGAGCCGCTGCTCGCCACCTACGTCGAGCACCTCGGCGAGTCGCAGCCTCGTCTACTCGTCGGACTACCCCCACTGGGACTCCGACTTCCCCGGCACCGTCGAGATGGCCCGCACCCTGGCGAAGGACCTGGGCGACGGCGTCACCGAGGCCGTCCTCGGCGGCAACGCCGCCCGCCTCTACGGCCTCTGATCTGCGGCGGTGAGCTCCCGGAAGCGCTCGTAGCGCTCGGCCACCAGACCGACCCAGCGGGGGTCGGGCTCGACCCGGTGGTCGGTGCGGGCCCAGCGCCCGGCGTCGTCGGCCGAGGCCTCCAGGCCGGCCGCCACCCGGGCCAGGTAGGCGGCGCCGAGGGCGCCCCCTTCGGGAACGGCGACCACATCGACGGGGAGGCCGGTGGCGTCCGCCACCGCCGCCACCCAGCCCGCGTCGCGGACGCCGCCACCGGTGGCGACGATGCGGGCAGGACGAACCCCGGCCAGGTCGAGGTGGTGGCGGACCACGAACCCGGAGGCCTCCACCGCCGCCCGCCGGACGGCCGCGGGGTCGGCCAGCAGGTCGAGGTCGTGCAGGCCGGCCCGCCGGTCGGGGTCGTGCAGCGGCGTGCGCTCCCCGCGCACGTACGGCGTCCACACCGGCACCCGCCCCGGGTCGGGCTCCCCGCCGGCCGGACCCACCAGCCGGTCGACCCAGGTCCGGAACAGCCCGCCGGCGTTGCTCGGCCCGCCGATCAGCGCCTTGCCCGGCGCCGTGTGAGGCACGGTCCACAGCCCGGGCACCTCGCGCCACTCCGGGACGACGGCCCAGGTGATCAGCGTCGTCCCCAGGATGACCAGCACGTCGCCGTCGCCGTCGGCCCCGGCCACGAGCTGCTCGGCCAACGCGTCGATGGTGCCCGGGGCCAGCGCGGCGTCGCCCACCGTGCCGGCCGCCTCCATCCCCGGAACCACGCGAGGCAGGCGGGCCGGGTCGACGCCCGCCGCCCCGGCCACCGCCGGGTCCCACCCGACGCCGTCGAAGAGGGGCATGGCCGTCATGGCCGTCACCGAGTCGAGCACCCCCTCGCCCCCGAGCGTGGCGTTGGCCACCGCCTGGGCCGGCCAGTAGCCGGCGGCGTCGGGGGCCTCGGCGGCGCACCAGCGGAGGAACCCGACGATCTCGCCGCTCTCGGCCGGACTGGCGCCAGCGGCGCCGCCGCCCCGTACGTCGCCGTAGAGGAGGCCGGGCGTGCACGGCCGCCCGTCGCCGTCGACGGCGCACAGCGACGGCACCATGGCGGCCACGTCCACCCCCCGGACGTCGAGCCCGGACCACACCTGGCGCACCGCCTCCTCGACCCCCCGGCGCCACGCCGCCTCGGCGTCGTGCTCGAGCCGGTCCGGCGCGGGGGCCCGGAGGTCGTGGGGCACCCGGGCCGACGCCAGCACGGTGCCGTCGCCGTCGACGGCCAGCGCCTTGACCGAGGTGGACCCGATGTCGACCCCTACGGTCACCTCGGTCACGAAGCCCCCTCGCCCAGCTGGCGCCGGAGGTCGCGCTCGAACTCCGCGATCTCGGGACCGACCGCCGCCGACTTCAGGCGCTCGAACTCGGCGAAGCCGCCGTCGCGCTCGGCGTCCCACTCGTCGGCGAACCGGCCCGAGGCGATGCCCTCGACGATCTCCCGCATGGTGGTGGCCAGGTCCAGGTGCTCGTAGTGCGGCCCCCGCGACAGCTGCCCGTACTGGCTCACCGGCGAGTGGTGGGCCATCTGGGCGGCGTACCCCTCCGTCCGCACGAGCCGGTAGGTGCGCTCGACCTCCCCGGACAGGAACAGCTCGGTGAGGATCGCCTCGAGGGGGATGCCCCGCTCGAGCATGACCTCGACGAAGGACGTCGACACCCGCCGCAGCGCCGGCGCCAGCGCCTGCTCCACGGCGAGGTCGAGGACGGCCTCCTGCATGGCGCTCAGCTCGATGGCGCCCTGCCGGAGGCCGCCGATGGCCTTGGCCACGGCCAGCGTGCGGGCGGAGGCGGTGCCGGTGACGTCGGCGTGGACGCCCACGGCGGTGATGAAGCCGATGCCCTCCTCGTAGCAGCGACGCACCTCCGGCCCCAGCATGCGGGGGGCGACCAGGCCAACGTCGCACGGCGGGGCGAACCGTCCGAAGGCCAGCGTGTAGCCGCTGGCCACCACCACGAGGGCGTCGCCCCTCGGCGCCAGGGCCAGCCCGGGGATGGCGTCGTCGGGGACGAGGACGCAGACGACGTCGGCACCGTCCGCGGCGGCGACGTCGGCGGCGTCGAACCCGTCGGCCACCGCCTCTTCCCGGGTGGCGTCGGCCCGCACGCACACCTGCACGTCCAGCCCGGCGTCGCGCAGGTTGAGCGCCCACGAGCGCCCCTGGTTGCCGTAGCCGACCACCGCCACGGTCTGCCCCGACAGGACCGCAAGGTCGGCGTCCGCCTCGTGGAAGATCGTGGTCATCCGCGGACGGTAGCCCAGGATCTGACGCGCGTGTCATGCTCCGGGCGTGGACGTCGAGGGCCGCACCGTCCTCGTCACCGGGGCCTCGTCGGGCATCGGCGCCGTGCTCGCCGAGCGGCTCGCGGCGCGGGGCGCCGTCGTCGGCCTCGTCGCCCGCCGCGAGGACCGCCTGGCCGAGGTGCTCGACCGGTGCCGGCGCTCCAGCCCCGCCTCCCGCATGTGGGTGGCCGACCTCGGCGACCTCGGTCGGGCCGAGGCGGTGGCCCTCGAGGCGGACGACGAGCTCGGCGGGCTCGACGTGGTCGTGCACAACGCCGCCATCCCCAAGCGCCGGCCGGTGACCAGCCCTCACCGCTGACGAGGTCGAAGCCGTGATGCGGGTGAACTTCCTCTCGCCCGTCCGCATGACGCTGGCCCTGCTGCCCCGGATGCTCGAGCGCGACGCCGGCGTGATCGTCAACGTGTCGAGCCTGGGTGGCCGGCTGGGCATCGCCACCGAGGCGGCCTACTCGGCCAGCAAGTTCGCCCTGTGCGGCTGGAGCGAGTCGCTGGCCCAGGACCTGTGGGGCACCGGGGTCGAGGTGCGGCTCATCATCCCGGGCGCCATCGACACCGAGATCTGGGACCAGCCCGACAACGACCCGCCGCTGTACGGCGGGCCCCTGGAGCCCCCGGAGCTGGTGGCCGACGGCATCATCGCCGCCATCGAGGGCGACCGGTTCGAGCACTACCTGCCCGACATGAAGGCCGTCGTCGAGTTCAAGACCGGCGACCTCGGACACGTTCCTCGCCGGCCGCCGTCGAAGCCATGTCCTCCCGAGGAGCCGTCGTGAAGGCGCTCGTGTTCGGCGGTCGATCCGAGCGGCCGCCGCCCGACGGTCCCGGACGGAGCCTCGTCGCTGCTGCGCCAACCTGGCCACCACGCCGATGGCCCTCCAGGAGCTGCCCGACCCCCCCTGCTCGCGCCGACGACTGGGTCGTCCTGCGCACGCGCCTGACCGGCATCTGCGGGTCGCGACACCAAGCAGGTCCTCATGGACTTCGAGGACGCCGACGACAACCCCATGACCGCCTTCATCTCGTTCCCCCAGGTGCTGGGCCACGAGGTGGTGGGCACGGTGGTCGAGGCCGGGCCCGGCGGCGGAGGACGTGCCGGTCGGACAGCGGGTGGTGCTCAACCCGTGGCTCTCGTGCGGGCCTCGCGGCGTCGACCCCCCGTGTCCCGGCCTGCCGGGCCGGCGACTACAGCATGTGCTGAGAGCTTCACGATCGGGCGCCTCTCCCCCGGCATCCACACCGGCAACGCCACCGAGGCGACCGGGGGCTTCGCCGAGCTGCGTGCCCGCCCACCGGTCGATGGTCCTCCCCGTCCCCGACGACGTGCCCGACGAGGTGGCCGTGCTCGCCGACCCGTTCGCCGTCTCGCTCCACGCCGTCACCCGCACGCCGCCTCCGGACGGCGGCCGCGCGCTCGTCTACGGCGCCGGGGCGCTCGGCACGACGGCGACCGCCATCCTCGGCGCCCTCTTCCCCGGCGTCGAGGTGGGCGTGGTGGCCCGCTGGCCGGCGCAGGCGGCGCTGGCCGAGAAGCTCGGCGCGACGCGTGTTCGCACCGGAGCCGGCCGAGGCCCTCGTGGAGGCGCTGGCCGAGTGGTCGGGCGGCGTCCTCCAGCGCCCGTGGGACGGCCTCCCCGTCGCCTACCCGGGGGGCATCGACGTCGTGTACGACACCGTCGGCGCGCCGCAGACGGTCGAGGTCGGGCTGCGGGTCCTCGCCACCCGCGGGTCGCTCGTGCAGCTCGGCGTCAGCGCCCCCGGCCGGTTCGAGTGGACGCCGTGGTACTTCAAGGAGCTGCGCCTGATCGGCTCCAACGCCTTCGGCGTCGAGGAGGTCGAGGGCCGCCGCCAGCACGGCATCGCCCACTACCTCGACCTCGTGCGGGACGGCCGCGTCGACCTCGGCGGGATGCTGACGCACACCTTCCCGCTCGAGCGCTGGCGCGACGCCTTCACCACGCTCATCGACCAGGGGGAGACGGGCGCCATCAAGGTGGCCTTCGACCTGCGGACCTGACGTGGTGCCCGACATCGACTTCCTCGCCGGCCGGTTCTACGTCGACGGCGCCCGGGAGGCCTACCGGTGGCTGCGGCAGCACGCGCCGGTCCACTTCGACGAGCACAGCGGGCTGTGGGGCATCGCGAGGTACGAGGACGTGCTCGCCGCCGAGCGCGATCCCCGGACGTTCTCCAGCGCCGGTGGGAGCCGGCCGGAGACCGGGCCGCTGCCGTGGATGATCGACATGGACGGCGCCGACCACTCGAAGCGCAGGAAGCTGGTGAGCGCCGGGTTCACCCCCGGCCGCGTCCGGGCCGCCGAGCCCCACCTCCGGGACATCTGCGACGACCTGATCGACCGCGTCTGCGAGCGGGGGTCGTGTGACTTCGTGCACGACATCGCCGCCCCCCTCCCGATGATCGTCATCGGCGACATGCTCGGGGTGGCCGCCCCTGACCGCGACGAGCTGCTGCGGTGGTCGCACGGCATGCTGGCGTCGCTGTCCGGGGAGCCCGAGGGCATCGAGGCCGCGGCGGAGGCGTTCGACGGCTACGTCGGGTACGCCCACCGGATGATCGCCGACCGCCGGGCCGACCCGCGGGACGACCTCTTCAGCGTCCTCGTCCACGCCACGGTCGACGGCGACCGGCTCGAGGACGAAGAGATCGTCTTCGAGTCGCTCCTCCTGCTGATCGGGGGCGACGAGACGACGCGCCAGGTGAGCGCCGGCGGGATGGAGCAGCTCCTGCGGCACCCGGAGCAGCGGCGGAAGGTGGGCGCCGAGGAGGGGCTCCTGCCCTCGGCGGTCGAGGAGATGCTCCGGTGGGTCTCGCCGATCAAGAGCATGGCCCGCACGACGACCGCCCCCGTCGAGCTGGCGGAGGTCACCATCCCCGGCGGCGCCAAGGTGCTCCTGCTGTACGAGTCGGCCGACTTCGACGACCGGCACTTCGCGGAGCCGGAGCGCTTCGACGTCGAGCGCGCCCCGAACGACCACCTGGCCTTCGGCTTCGGGCCCCACTTCTGCCTGGGGGCGGGCCTGGCCCGGTCGGAGCTGCGGACGCTGTTCGAGCGGGTGCTCCGGCGGATGCCCGATCTGGAGCTGGCCACGACCGAGCCGCTCCCCCGCTCCATCACGGGCATCGAGCGGATGCCCGTCGTCTTCTCACCGTCGCCACCAGTGCTCAGGGCTCCCAGCGGAACCAGCGGCGGGCGATGAGGAGCCCGGCGACGGTCCACAGCGCGAGCACGACGACGTCCCCCGTGGGAAGCCCGGAGGCGGCGGGGTCGTAGGTCGAACGCAGCCCGTCGGCGAGGGCCTTGAGCGGGAACACGCCGACGACGACGTCGGCCACCCGCGGCAGCTGGAGGGTGGCGGAGAACATCCCCGAGACCATCGCCAGCGGGAGGTAGGTGCCGTTGGTGATGGCACCGGAGGCGTCGGCCGTGGGGATGGCGGCGCTGATGGCGATCCCGAGGGCGGCGAAGCAGGAGATGCCGAGGGCGAGGACGACGAGCAACTGCGGGATGGCCGCCGCCCGAGGCCAGGCCCCGAAGGCGGCGCCGCCGAGTGCGATCGTCGCTCCGGAGACGAGCAGCGCGGTCAGGACGGTGCCGACCAGCTGCCCGCTCAGGTAGAGCATCGGCGGCAACGGGGTCGCCCGCAGCCGCTTGAGGACGCCGTCGGCCCGCTGCACGGCGAGGGTGGCTGCGAGGTTCCCGTAGGCGAGCACCACGACGGCGAAGGCGAGGATGCCGGGAACGAACAGCGTGAGCGTCCGGACGTCGCTGCGGCCCGGCACGGGGTCGTTCCCCGACGTGGCGCCGAAGAGCAGCAGCACGCCGAGGGGCATGGCGAAGTTGAAGAAGGCGGACTCGGGGTTGCGCCAGAACGACCGTTGGTGCAGCCGCACCTGGACGCCGAGCAGCTGGCGGCGGGTCATCAGCTCATCCCCTCGGCGGTGCCCACCAGCTTGAGGTACACCTCTTCGAGGCTCGGCTGCACCAGGGAGAGGCGCGGCTCGGCGCCCGCCTGCTGAGCCAGCTCGGCCGGCGTGCCGCAGGCGCTGATGCTCCCGTCGCACAGGATCGCCACCCGGTCGGCGAGGTGCTCGGCCTCGTCGAGGTAGTGGGTGGTGAGCACGATCGTCGTGCCGAGGGCGCGCAGGTTCCCGATGGCCTCCCAGCACCGTCGCCGGGCTTCGGGGTCGAAGCCCGTGGTCGGCTCGTCGAGGAAGACCAGCTCCGGATCGCCGGTGAGGGCGAGCGCGAAGTCGAGGCGCCGCCGCTGGCCGCCGGACAGCCGGCGCACGACCTGGTTCCGCTGGGGCGCCAGCTCGACGATGTCGAGGAGCTCGTCGAGCGGACGGGGTGACCGGTAGAAGCTGCGCCACGCGTCGAGGAGCTCGCCGACCCGGAGGTGCACGGGGAAGCCGCACTCCTGCAGCACGACGCCGGTGCGCTCGCGCAGCTCCACGGCATGGGCCGCCGGGTCGAAGCCGAGGACGCGCACCCGTCCCGCGGTCGGGGGACGGAAGCCCTCGAGGATCTCGAGGGTGGTCGTCTTGCCCGCGCCGTTGGGGCCGAGCAGGCCGAACACCTCGCCCCGGTCGACCACGAAGCTCACGTCCCGCAGGACCACGCGGTCGCCGTACCGCTTCGACAGGCCCTCCACCTCGACCGCCGGACGTTCGGTAACGGACACGTTGCCAAGATACAACCCTGTATCTCGGTGTCAAGGGTGTACCTTGGCGGGGTGCCGGTCGAGAAGCTCACCCGGGAGCGGCGACGCCAGCAGACCCGGGACGTGCTCGTCGAGGCGGCCACGGAGGTCTTCGCCCGTCGGGGCTTCGAGGGCGCCTCGCTCGAGGAGATCGCCGAGACCGCGGGGTTCACCCGGGGCGCGATCTACAAGCACTTCGCCGGCAAGGAGGAGCTCTTCTTCGCCGTCATCGAAGCCTCGAACGAGCGGGTGATCGAGGCGTTCCGGGCCATCGCACCGATCAGCGCCGACTCGAGGGAGTGGGACGTCGCCCGGTTGGCCGAGATGTGGCGGGCCAACGTCACCGGCTACGAGGACCTCCTCGCCCTCGGCATGGAGCACCAGCTCTACGTGCTGCGCAACCCGTCGGCCCGGGCGCGGGCGATCGCGCACCGGCGCAAGAACCGCGACCTCGTGGCCGCGTTCATCCAGGAGACGGCCGAACGGTCAGGCCTGACGCTGCGGCTCCCCGCCCCCACGCTCGCCAGCGTCATCCTCGCCGCTGCCGACGGACTGACCTACGCCGCCCGCGTGGACGGCGAGGAGCTCTTCGCCGCCTTCCTGGAGCTCCTCAACGCGGGGATGATCGACGACGGTCCGTCGCCAACGACCCGCGGCTGAGCTGCTCGAGCAACTCCTCCGGCGGCGCCGGGTGGGCGAAGAGGAAGCCCTGCGCCCGGTCGCACCCCAGGTCGACGAGAGCGTCCACCTGCACCTGCTCCTCGACGCCCTCGGCCACCACCTCGAGGCCGAGCGCGTGGGCGAGCTCGATGATCGCGGCGACGACGGCGCCGCTGTCCGCGTCCAACCCGAGACCGCTCACGAACCCCCGGTCCACCTTCAGGGTGTGGACCGGGAACCGCCGCAGGTACGCGAGCGACGAGTAGCCGGTCCCGAAGTCGTCGATGGCGAGGCGGACCCCGAGGCGGGCGAGGTCGCCGAGCAGGCCGGTCGTCACCAGCGGGTCCTCCAACATGAGGCTCTCGGTGATCTCGAGGCAGAGGGAGACCTGTGACGGGGGCACGTGGTGGCGTTCGAGCAGCGCGGCCACCCGCTTGGCCAGATCCGGCTGGCCGAGCTGCTTCGTGGACAGGTTGACCGCCACCTCCAGCTCGCAATCCGGTCCGACCACCCGCCCCCAGGCCTCCGCCTGGCGGCAGGCCTCGGCGAGGACCCAGTCGCCGAGCTCGAGGATGAGCCCGGTCTCCTCGGCGAGGGGCACGAACTCCCCGGGCAGGACGAGGCCCCGGTCCGGGTGCTGCCAGCGCACCAGCGCCTCGACGCCGGTGATGCGCAGGTCCGGCAGCGAGACCACCGGCTGGTAGTGCAGGAGCAGCTCCTGGCGCTGGAGCGCCCGGCGCAGGGCCCGCTCCTCGCGGAGGCGGCCGACGACCCGCACCCTCATGCCCTCGTCGAACAGCTCGACCCGGCCCCGGCCCTGCTCCTTGGCGCGGTACATCGCGGCATCGGCGTCGCGGATGAGCGCCGCGGGATCGGCTCGGTCGTCGTCGGTGACGACGACGCCGATGCTGGCGCCGATGATCAGCTCCTCGTCGCCGTCGTCGATCGACGACGCCAGGGCCACCGCGATGCGGTCGGCGACGGCGCTGGCCTCGGCGGGACCGTCCAGGGACTCGCACACGACCACGAACTCGTCGCCGCCGAGCCGGGCGAGGGTGTCGGTCGGCCGCAGCACGCCCGCCACCCGCGCCGCCACGGCCTGGAGCACCCGGTCGCCGGCGTCATGGCCGAGGCTGTCGTTGATGACCTTGAAGTGGTCCAGGTCGAAGAACAGGACGCCCAGTCGGTCGTCCGTGCGACCGAGCCGGGCCACCGCCTGCGACAGGCGGTCGAGCAGCAGCGACCGGTTCGGCAGGCCGGTGAGGTGGTCGTGGAGCGCCTGGTGGGCCAGGGCCCGCTCCGCCCGCTTGCGGTCGGTGATGTCCTTGGCCATGACCAGGACGGCCGGACCGAGGTCATACGTGATCGGCACGGCGACGACCTCGGCGTCGACGACCTCCCCGTCGAGGCGCAGCAGCCGCTGCTCCCCGAGCGACGTCTCCGTGCCCTCGGCCACGGCCTTCGCGCGGGCCTCGACCACGGCGCGATCGTCCGCGTGCACGACTTCCATCACGTGACGCCCGAGCAGCTCCTCGGGCCGCTCGGCGCCGAACAGTCGGAGCCCGGCGGGGTTGACGAAGACGAACCGCCCGCCCTGGTGCACGGCGATCACCTCCGGCGACCACTCCACCAGCAGCCGGTAGCGCTCCTTCTCCTCCCGGAGCGCGGCCTCCGCCTCGGAGCGCTCGGTCACGTCGCGCGTGTTGACCACGAAACCGCGGACGGCGGGGTCGTCCAGCCGGTTCATGCCCACCGCCTCGACCCGGCGCCAGGAGCCGTCGGTGTGGCGCATCCGGAACTCCACGCAGGCGGTGGATCCGGGCTCGGCGATGCTCAGGAAGGCCTCGACGACGTGCGCCACGTCGTCCGGGTGGACGAGCTCGAAGGCGCTCTGTCCCTGCATGTAGCCCTCGGAGTACCCGAGGACCCGGATGGCGGCCGGGCTCGAGTAGACGATGCAGCCCTCGGCGTCGAGCACCGTGATGATGTCCGACGAGTTCTGGACGAGGGCCTGGAGCCAGCCCTCGCCGCGATCCCCTGGACCTCCGTGGTCGACGGCTTCCGGGCCGGACACGCTTGACCAGTCGGCACCACGGGGATGGTGCTTGAGCCGACCACCGCCGTTCTCGCCTGCAGAACGGGGCGGAATCCGCCACGTTCTGCAGGCCGGAACGGGATGGCGCTCGCTCAGCCCGGGGTCAGGACCAGGTCGGCCACCCGCTGGCGGTGCCAGCCCGCGGAGCCGAGGAGGAGGTCGGCCTGCTTGGCCCGGCGGTAGTGGAGGTGGCAGTCGTAGTCCCACGTGAAGCCCACGCCGCCGTGGATCTGGATGGCCTCGGCGCAGATGGCGTTGGCCGCCTCGGCCACGTACGCCTTCGCCATGGCTGCCGCCAGCGGCCGGACGGGCGCCTCGGCGTCGGACGCCCAGGCCGCGTAGTGGGTGCCGACCCGGGCCAGCTCCAGGCGGTGGAGCATGTCGGCGGCCTTGTGCTTGATCACCTGGAAGGTGGCGATGGGCCGGCCGAACTGCACGCGCACCTTGGCGTACTCGACGGCGAGGTCGTAGGCCTGCTCGGCGTCCCCAGCAGCTCGGCGCACACCGCCACCGAGGCGTCGTCGGCCACCCGCCGCCACATCGCGGTGTGGTCGCCCTCGGGCCCGACCGGCTCGGCCGGGCGGCCCTCGAGGGCGAGGCGGGCCAGCTTGCGGGTGCCGTCCCACGCGGGCACGGGCTCGCCGCCCGGCGCCTCGACGAGGAAGGTGCCGAGGCCCTCCTCGGTGCGGGCCACCACCAGGACCCAGTCGGCGGTGTGGCCGTCGGGCACCACCGGCTTCAGCCCGTCGAGCAGCCAGCGCCCGCCGGTGCGCCGGGCCCGGGTGCGGACCCGCGCCACGGGGTCGCCGTGGCCCAGCTCGTCGAGGGCCACCGTGCCCCGGGTGGTGCCGCCGGCCAGCGAGGCGAGCTGCTCGTCGAGGCCCAACCGGCGGGCCGCGAGCGTGGCGAGCACCGCCGACGAGAACCACGGGCCGGGGAAGAGGGCGCGCCCCAGCTCCTCCAGCACGACGACGAGGTCGACGAGGCCCAGGCCGAGGCCCCCGTGCTCCTCGGGCACGAGCAGGCCGGTCCACCCCAGGTCGACGACGGCGCCCCACACCTCGTCGGTGAAGCCCCGCTCGTCCTCGAACATGGCCCGCACGTGGGCCGAGGGGCTCTCGGCGGTCACGAACCGGCGGACGGCGTCGCGCAGCGCCTCCTGGTCGGCGTTGAAGGTGAACTCCATCGGTACCTGACGTTAGTGTCAGCCTCGTGGACTTCGCCTAGTCGGCCGAGGATGCCGCCTTCCGGGACGAGCTCCGGACGTGGCTCGACGACCACCTGTCGAAGTTCCTGGCCGAGTGGTCCGACCCCGACGGCGAGGGCGGAGGCCCCCCGGAGGCGGGCGGGATCATGCGGGCGATGGAGCGCCGCCGGGCGTGGCAGCGCACCCTCAACGAGGGGCGGTGGGCGGCCATCAACTGGCCCGCCGAGTGGGGCGGCCGCGACGCCACCGTGACCCAGAACGTCATCTACTCCGAGGAGATGGCCCGGGCCCGCACGCCCGGCATCTACAACGCCAACGGGCTCTGGCAGATCGGGCCCATGATCATCCGCTGGGGCACCGAGGAGCAGAAGCAGCGCTGGGTGCCCAACATCCTCAACGCCGACGACCACTGGTGCCAGGGCTTCTCCGAGCCCGAGGCCGGCAGCGACCTCGCCAACCTGCGCACCCTCGCCGTGCGGGACGGCGACGACTACGTCCTCAACGGCCAGAAGATCTGGATCTCCTCGGCCCACATCGCCAAGTGGGGCCTCTTCCTCGTGCGCACCGACCCCACCGCCATCGAGCGGGAGGCGAAGCACGAGGGCATCACCGCGCTCGATCGTCGACCTCGAGGCCGACGGCATCGAGTGCCGGCCGATCCGCGACATCGCCGGCGAGGAGATGTTCAACGAGGTGTTCTTCACCGACGCCCGCGTCCCGGTCGCCTACCGGCTGGGCGACGAGGGCGCCGGGCTGGCGGTGGCCATGGGCACGCTCGGCCACGAGCGGGTCGGCACCGCCGGCCTCGCCATCAGCATGCGGGCCGACCTCGACGCCATGATCAACCTGGCCCGGGCCGTGAACCCCGACGCCCTCGACGACCCCGAGCTCCGCGAGCGCATCGCCCGCGCCCACACCGACATCGAGTACACGCGGCTGCTCAACTACCGGGCCCTGTCCAAGATCCTGAAGGGCGAGCCGAACTGGCCCGAGGTGCCGCTGGCCAAGCTCCAGTGGAGCCACCTGGCCCAGACGCTGGCCGAGCTCGCCGTCGACCTGCTGGGCCCGGCGGGCGTGCTGGGCAAGGGCGGGCCCGACGCCGTCGACGGCGGCTCGTGGAACCGGCTCTACGTGTTCCAGCGCTACACCTCGATCGGCGCCGGCACGACCGAGGTGCAGAAGAACATCATCGCCGACCGGGCCATCAAGCTGCCTCGACGATGAGGTGGGACGGCGCGGTGGCCCTGGTCACCGGGGCCTCCCGGGGCATCGGTCGCGAGGTGGCCCGGCAGGCCGCCGAGCGCGGTGCCCGCATCGGCTTGGTGGCCCGCTCGGCCGCTGACCTCGACGAGGTGCTGGCGCTGATCGGCGGGCGGGGCGTGGCCGTTCCCGCCGACGTGGCGGACGCCGTCGAGGTGGCCGACGCCGCCCGCCGGGTGGAGGAGGCCCTCGGACCGGTGGACGTCGTCGTGGCCAACGCCGGCATCGGCGCCTACGGGCCCTTCGCCGCGACCGAGGCCGACGAGATCGAGCGCCTCACCCGCGTCAACTGGCTCGGCACCGCCCACGTGATCCGGGCCGTCCTGCCCGGGATGGTGGAGCGGCGGCGGGGCCACGTCGCCGTGGTGGCCTCGGTCGCGGGGCGCATGGGCGCACCGTTCGAGGCCCTCTACTCGGCGACGAAGTTCGCCCAGGTGGGCCTGGCCGAGGCGCTGGCCGTCGAGGTGGCGCGGTACGGCATCGGCGTCTCGGTGGTGAACCCCGGGCCCGTGGCCACCGACTTCTTCGCCGCCCGGGGGCACGCCTACGACCGCCGCTTCCCCCGCCAGGTGTCGCCGGAGCGGGTCGCCACCGAGGTCGTCGACGCCGTCGAGCACGGCCGGGCCGAGCGGTTCGTGCCCCGCTGGCTGCGGCAGGCGCTCGTCAGCCGGGTGCTGGTGCCGCCGCTGTACCGGTGGGGGGCGCAGCGGGCGGTCCAGGCCCCGGACGGGAGCGCGACGTGACCGCCGCCCTCGAGCCGCTGTCGGCGGCCGAGCTGTCGGCCGCGGTGGCCGCCGTGCGGGGCAGCGGGCGGATCGGGGACGCCGCCCGCTTCGCCTCCGTCGCCCTGGCCGAGCCGGCGAAGGGGGACGACGGCGCCGAGCGCCGCGCCCGGCTGGTCGTCGTCCCCGGCGCCGAGGCCGACGTGGTGGAGGCGGTCGTCGCCGTGGCCACCGGCGAGCTGCGCTCGTGGGAGGCGGTGCCCGGCATGCGGCCCGGCCTCCTGTTCGAGGAGGCCTTCGGGGCCATCGTCGCGCTCCAGGACCACGCAGGCTGGCGGGAGGCGATGGCCCGGCGGGGCATCGAGGACATGGAGCGCGTGCAGATCGACCCGTGGCCCACGGGCAACTTCGGCCTGCCCGCCGAGGACGGCCGCCGCCTGGCCCGCTGCATCGCCTACTACCGGGAGTCACCGACCGACAACGGCTACGCCCGCCCCATCGAGGGCGTGACCGCGCTCGTCGACATCGGCCGCGGCGAGGTGCTCGAGGTGGCCGACGAGGGCGTGGTGCCGCTGCCCCCGGATCGGGGCGGCTACCTGCCCGCCGACGTCGGTCCCGCCCGAACGGGCCTGCGCCCGCTGGAGGTGCGCCAGCCCGAGGGGCCCAGCTTCACGGTGGAGGGGAACCTCATCTGCTGGCAGGGCTGGACGCTGCGGGTGCTGCTCGATCCCGTCGAGGGCCTCGTGCTCCGGGACGTGGCCATCAACGGCCGGAGCGTCCTCTCCCGGGCGTCGGTGTCGGAGATGGTGGTGCCCTACGGCGACCCGAGCACCGGGCACGGGTGGAAGAACGCCTTCGACGTGGGCGAGTGGGGCCTCGGCCGCATGGCCAACTCACTGGCCCTCGGGTGCGACTGCCTCGGGGAGATCCGGTACCTGGACGCCACCTTCGCCGGCGAGAACGGCGAGCCCAGCGTGCTGTCCAACGCCGTGTGCATCCACGAGGAGGACGTGGGGATCCTCTGGAAGCACGTCGACCTCCACGGCGGCACCACGGAGGTGCGCCGCGCCCGGCGGCTGGTGGTGAGCTCGATCGCCACGGTCGGCAACTACGACTACGGCTTCTACTGGTACCTGTCGCTCGACGGCTCCATCGAGCTCGAGGTGAAGCTGACCGGCGTGCTGTCGACCCGGGCGCTGGCCCCCGGGGAGGAGACGCCCCACTCCCCGCTCGTCGCCCCCCAGTTGGGGGCGCCGGTCCACCAGCACCTGTTCTGCGTGCGGCTCGACCTCGACGTCGACGGTCCCGTCAACGAGGTGTGGGAGGTCGACGTCGAGGGCCTCCCGGGGCCGGACGACCGGTGGGGCGGCGCCTTCGCCCCCCGCGAGACGAGGCTGGAGAGCGAGTCGGGGGCACGACGCATGGCCGACCCCGCCCGCCGGCGGTCGTGGAAGGTGGTCAACCCGGAGCGGCGGAACCGCGTGGGCCAGCCCGTCGGCTACCGCCTCGTGCCGGGCCCCGGCCCCGTGCTGCTGGCGTCGCCCGACTCGAGCGTGGCCCGCCGGGCCGGGTTCGCCACCGCCAGCCTGTGGGTCACGCCGTACGCCCCGGAGGAGCGCCGGGCCGCCGGCGACTACCCCAACCAGCACGCCGGGGGTGACGGCCTCCCCCGCTGGACGGCGGCCGACCGCTCGCTGGTGGGCACGGACGTCGTGCTGTGGCACACCTTCGGTGTCACCCACGTGCCCCGGCCCGAGGACTGGCCGGTCATGCCGGTGGAGCGCTGCGGGTTCTCGCTGCTGCCGGTGGGGTTCTTCGACGGCAACCCCGCCCTCGACGTCCCCGCCCCGGCCGGGCACTGCGAGGAGGCAGCGTCGCCGTGACGGTCATCGACTGCGACCAGCACCTGTACGAATCCCGCTCCATGTGGGCCGACCACATCGACCCCGCCTCCCGCGAGGACGCCCTCGCCATCGTCGATGACGAGGTGGGCTACCCCTGGCTCCAGTGGCGCGACCGGCGCCTCCAGCTGGCCGACGTGCAGCAGCCGGGCGACACCGCCGCGCTGGGGCGCTGGCGGGAGCGGCAACGGCAGGGCGAGCCGCCCGAGTACCGCTACGACGACGTCCTCCCCGAGGACTACTGGGCGCCGCGGGCCCGCGTCGAGCGACTCGCGGCCATGGGCGTCGACGAGGCCGTCCTCTTCCCCAACTTCGGCCTCCTCTGGGAGCGGTCGCTCTCGGGGGACCTGGCCGCCCTGACGGCCAACATGGCCGCCTGGAACCGGTGGTGCGCGGCGGTGGTGGCCGACGGCGGCGGGCGCCTCCACCCCGTCGCCCACCTCACACTGCGCGACCCGGACTGGCTCCTCGGCCAGCTGCGGGACCTCGATGCCGCGGGCGTGCGCCTGGCCATGATCGCCCCCGCCCCGGTGGACGGTCGGCCGCTGTCGCATCCGGACCACGACCGGCTCTGGGCGGCCTTCGTCGACCACGGCGTCACCCCCGTGTTCCACGTGGCCGAGCAACCCCGGGTGTTCGACGACGCGTGGTTCACCGATCCGGACGACTCGTTCGTGTCGGTGCTCGAGTCGGTCTTCCTGTGGACCCCGCCAGCGGTGGCCACCACCGACCTCATCGTCAACGGGACGTTCGAGCGCCACCCCGACCTGCGCCTCGGGATCATCGAGCTCAGTGCCATCTGGGTGCCGCTGTTCCTGCTCATGCTCGACGGGGCGTGGGACTTCACCACCACCCTCAACGGGCGGCCCTTGAGGGAGCTCACGATGTGCCCGAGCGAGCACTTCCTGCGGTCGGTCCGCGTGGCCGCCTTCTCCTACGAGGACCCCGCCCGCCTGGCCGCCCGCAGCGCCGACCTGTTCATGTGCTGCAGCGACTACCCCCACTCGGAGGGCACGGCCAGCCCGGTCGCCGACTACGAGCGGGCGCAATGCCGCCCCGACGACGCCGCCGGGCTCTTCGGCGACAACATCCGCTTCCTCCTGCGGTCGACCTGACCCCTTCTGGCCTGCAGAACCGACCACAACGTGGTGGGTTCTGCAGGCCAGAACGCCGTCCCGGTCAGCCCAGGCGCTCGATGACCATGGCGTTGGCCTGGCCGCCGCCCTCGCACATGGTCTGGAACCCGTAGCGGCCGCCGGTGGCCTCCAGGTGGTGGAGCAGGGTGGTGGTGAGGCGGACGCCGCTGGCCCCCAGGGGGTGGCCGAGGGCGATGGCGCCGCCCCGGGGGTTGAGGCGAGCCGTGTCCGGCAGGAACTCGCGGGACCACATGAGGGGGATGGCGGCGAAGGCCTCGTTGCACTCGATGGCGTCGAAGTCCTCGACGGCCATGCCCGAGCGGGCCAGCAGCCGCCTTGTGGCGGGGTTGGGGGCCGACAGCACGACGACGGGGTCCTCGGCCGCCACGGTCAGGTGGACGACGCGGGCCCGGATCGGGAGGCCCAGGCGCTCGGCCGTCGACCGGTCGGCGACGAGCACGGCGGCGGCGCCGTCCGACACCTGCGAGGCGTTGCCGGCGGTGATGTCCGGGGCCAGTTCGGGATCCCATGACGCGGCCGAGGGCAGGCCGGCCAGGACCTCGAGGGTCGTCCCCCGCCGGATCCCCTCGTCGTGCTCGACCAGCTCGCCGGTCTCGGCCCCCTCCTCGTCCCGGCGCGGCACCGGGACGATCTCCGTCGCGAAGTGCCCGCCATCCGTGCTCGCGGCGGCGCGGCGGTGGCTCTCCACCGCGAGGGCGTCCATGTCCTCCCGGGTGATCTTCCAGCGCTCGGCCAGGATCTGGGACACCTCGAACTGGGTCTTGAGCTGCCCGTCGGTGGCGGCCAGGAAGGCGGGGCTGAAGGGCCCCGTGCCGCCCCGGGCGTTGGACGCCATGGGCACGCGGGTCATGGACTCCACCCCGCAGGCCACGGCCACGTCGTAGCTGCCGGCCATCACCCCCTGGGCGGCGAAGTGCAGCGCCTGCTGGGACGAGCCGCACTGGCGGTCGACGGTGGTCGCCGGCACGTGCCACGGCAGGTCGGCAGCCACCCACGCGTTGCGGATGACGTTGGTGCTCTGCTCCCCCACCTGGGTGACGCACCCACCCACGACGTCGTCGACGACGGCGGGGTCGACGCCCGTCCGCTCGACCAGCGCCTGCAGCACGGAGGCGAGGAGGTCCGTCGGGTGCCATCCCGCCAGGGCCCCGCCCCGCTTGCCGATGGGCGTGCGCACGGCGCCGACCAGCACTGCCTCACGGATCTCCATCGACCCCTCCCTGGAAACCTGACGTCGCCGTCAGCCTATGCTCCGGCCGTGGGTCGACTCGACGGGAAGGTGGCCGTCGTCACCGGCGCCGGCCGGGGCATCGGTCGGGGTGAGGCGCTGCTCCTCGCCGCCGAGGGCGCCTCGGTGGTGGTCAACGACGTGGACCGGGCGGCGGCCGACGCGGTGGTCGACGAGATCGCCGCCGGCGGCGGCAAGGGGCTGGCCCACGCCGACGACGTGTCCACCTGGTCCGGCGGGGAGGACGTCGTGCGTACCGCCGTCGAGGAGCTGGGCGGCCTCGACGTCCTGGTCAACAACGCCGGGATCCTCCGGGATGCGATGAGCTTCAACCTGGACGAGGACGCCTGGGACGCCGTGATCACCGTCCACCTCAAGGGCCACGCCGCTCCGAGTCGCGCCGCCGCCGCCCACTGGCGGGAGCGGTCGAAGGCGGGTGAGGCGGTCTCCGGCCGCATCATCAACACGTCCAGCGAGGCCGGTCTCTTCGGGAACGCCGGTCAGCTCAACTACTCCGCAGCCAAGGCCGGCATCGCCTCGATGGCGATGGTGCTGGCCCGGGAGCTGGGGCGCTACGGCGTCACCGCCAACGCCATCGTGCCCCGGGCCCGGACCCGCATGACCGAGGACCTCCTCGGGCTGGCCGGGCCGGCCGAGGGCTTCGACGAGTGGGACCCCGACAACATCGCTCCGGTCGTCGCCTGGCTGGCCACCGACGCCGCCGCCCACATCACCGGGCAGGTGTTCTTCGTGTTCGGCGGGCAGGTGCACGTGCTCGAGGGGTGGACCACGGCGGGGGCGCTGGAGCGGGACGAGCGCTGGACCGTGGCCGCGCTCGAGGACCGCGCCGGCGAGCTCTTCGGCGACCGCGACACCGGCGTCCCGCCCATCGGCATCGGCTAGTGGCGCAGCTGCTCGTCGACCAGCTGCGCACGATGGCGCGGCTGCACCCCGACGAGCCCGCCTACCGCGACCTCGACGCCGGCACGGCCATCACCTTCCGGGCGTGGGAGGAGGAGTCGAACCGGCTCGCCCGCGGGTTCCTCGCCCGCGGCCTGGCCACGGGCGACCGGGTGGCCATCCACCTCCCGAACGACGAGGTCCTGCGCTGGGCCGTCTCCTACTCGGCGATCCACAAGGCCGGTCTCGTCGCCGTCCCCGCCAACACGCGACAGCCTGCACGTGAGCTGGCGGGCGTGCTCGCACACGCCGAGGTCCGCGCCGGCGTGACGTCGCCCGCGCTCGGCGACGTCTTCGACGAGGCCCGGGCGCACGTGCCCACCCTCGAGGTGGTCGTGTCCACGGGGCCTTCGTGGGACGAGGCCCTCGAGGACGACGCCTCCGAGGTGCAGGTGCCGCTCGACGGCGGGGACCTGGCCGACATCATGTACACGTCGGGCACCACCGGCCGCCCCAAGGGCGTGGTCGTCCGCCACCGCGACTCGGCGATGGTGCCCAACAACGAGCCCGCGTGGACCGGGCTCGGGTGGTTGCACGGCTCACCGCTGTTCACCTTCGCCGGCATCGGGTTCATCTACAACCCCATGAAGCTGGGGCTGACCGGCCTCTACCAACCGCGGTTCGACGCCGGCCGGTGGTTGGAGCTCGTCGAGCGGGAACGACCGCTCGCCACCTTCATCGTCCCGGCCATGGCCCAGCTGCTCGTGGCCCACCCCCGCTTCGACGAGGTCGACCTCTCGAGCCTGGCCATCTGCGCCATCGGCAGCGCCCCCCTGGCGCCGGCCACCCTCCGCCGCCTGCAGGCGCGGATGCCCGGGGCCACGGTGACGAACGGCTACGGCATGACCGAGGCGGGCCCCGCGTTCTGCGCCATGCCCAAGGAGGAGGCGCTGACCCGCATCGGCTCGGTCGGGAAGCCCATGCCACCCATGGAGGTCCGGATCGTCGACGAGCAAGGGCGCGACCGCGGTCCCCGGGAGGAGGGCGAGGTCCTGATCCGGCTGCCCGGACGACAGCGCGAGTACTACCGCGACCCCGAGGCCACCGCCCGCACGTGGGCCGGGGGCTGGCTGCACAGCGGCGATGTCGGCTTCCTCGACGAGGACGGCTACCTCTACATCGTCGGCCGGATGAAGGAGGTGATCATCCGCGGGGGCAACAACGTCCACGCCGTCGACGTCGAGTCGGCCATCCACGAGCACCCCCAGGTGCAGGAGGCAGCCGTGGTCGGGATCCCCCACGAGGTCCTCGGCGAGGACGTCGCCGCCTTCGTCGTCGCCCGCCCGGGAGCCTCCCTGTCGACCGAGGAGCTCCAGGTGTTCCTGGGCGAACGGCTGGCCGACTACAAGGTGCCGCGGGCGGTGACCTTCGTCGACGAGCTGCCCCGCAACGCCACCGGCAAGGTCGTGAAGGGGCTACTCGTCGAGCGCTGAGGGATCGCGGCGCAGCTCGCGCCGGACCATGGCCTCGAACAACCCCGGGAACCCGAAGGAGTCGAGGATCGATCCGAAGCCGTCGGCCACCTCTGGCTTCATGGGGACGCCGCCGCCGACGGCCTCGACGTGCCAGGCCTGGCGGCAGCGCCACTCGAGCGTGATCGCCCGCTGGTGGGCCTGGCGCACGCTCGAGCCGACCACGAACACGCCGTGGTTGGCGAGGAGCGCCATCTTCGCGTCGCCCAGCGCGGCGACCGCGGCCTCGGCGTTCCCGCGCTGCGCCACGTCACCGTCGTAGGCGTCGAACACGGCGATCTCACCGTCGACCATGGCCGACGTCTGGTCGTAGATGGGGGGCACCCGCTGGAAGTCGGCCCAGATCGTCCCCCAGCGGGAGTGGTTGTGCACGCCCACCACGACGTCGGGTCGCGCCCGGTGCAACGCCAGGTGGAGCTCGATGGCGGGCGTGACCGTCCAGGGCCCGTCGAGGATGTCGCCGTCCGGGCTGATGCGCATCACGTCGCCCGCGCGGATCTCGTCCCACGTCAGCCCGAACGGGTTGACGAGGAGGCTCCCGTCCTCCTGCTTGTAGCTGATGTGGCCCGACAGGTGGTCGTCGTAGCCCTCGGCGTGCAGCAGGCGGGCGAGCAGGGCGAGCTCGGCCCGGGGGCTGAGCGCCGGCAGGGACGGGGCGAAGGGACGCTCGGTCTCGATGGTCGCCACGGTCACCTCCACGAAGGGGGACGGGTCACCCCCGAATCTACCATGACGCCGGCGTCAGGTTCCGGGGCGCGCGCCGATCAGCGGCAGGCGAGGTCGACCGCCACCCCCACGTGGTCGGACGGCCACGCCAGGCCCCCCGGCCCGTCGGTGGCCGGCTCGTCGGCGAACAGGCCGGTGCCGAGCCCGTCGCCGTCATCGTCCTCGGGGGCGTCGAACCCGGGCTCGCACCCACCCGGGGACACGAGGGCGTAGTCGATCCGCTCCCGCTCGCGGCTGGTCGGGTCGCGCAGCGACGTCAGCGTGGCGTCGTCGCGGCCTCCCGTGCAGCCCGCCGACGTGGCCGGGTCGCACGCTGGGTTCCCCGCCTCCACGTAGCTGTCGACCCAGCCCCCCTCCAGTAGGGCTCGCACGGGAGGCGCCTCGGGAACGAGGTTGAGGTCGCCCACGAGCACGCCCGCCGCCCGTCCCTCGGTGGGACGGGCGTCGAGGAGCTCCCTCACCTGGGTGATCTGGCAGGCGAAGATCGTCCCGTCGCCGTCGCACGGTGGCGGACAGGCGTTGCGGCCGCCGGCGCACGGCGGGCCTCCGCCCATGCTGTCGGACCCGGCCCCGGTGCCGGTGTGGGTCACCACGAGGTCGACCGGTCCCATGCGCGACTCGAGGGTGACCCGGAGGGCCCGTCGGAACCCCTGGGCCAGCACCTCCCGCCGGGCGTCCCGAGCCGGGAGGGTGGTGAGCACCATCTCCACGTCGATGTAGCTCTCGTCGAGGGGTGGGAAGACGACGTCGTACCCGCCTTCGCACAACGTCTCGGCCCGAGCCTGGACGAGGTCGTGCATCCAGGGCGAGATCTCCTGCAGGGCCACGACGTCGGGGCAGCGGGCCGCCTCCAACTGGCGGGCCAGCAGCTCGACGCGGTTCGGCGCGTCGCAGTGGTCCTCGTCCGCGCACAGGACCCCGTGGAGCAGGTTGATGCTGACGAGGCGCAGGTCACCGTCCCGAGGTCCCGGTGCCTCGGTCGACCGGGACGCGGACTCGACGGCGTCGTCCCCGTCGTCGTCGCCCGAGCAGCCGGCCGCCAGCAGGGCGGCGACGGCGGCCACCACCAGGTACCGGCGCCCCCTCCCCCAGGCGGCCACGGCCGTTACGGTACGCCGGCGGCGCGCAGAGGGGGGACGGGCCCGTGACGAGCGAGCTGTTCGACCTCAGCGACAAGGTGGCCCTGGTCACCGGGGGGAGCCGCGGCCTCGGGCGGGAGATGGTGCTGGCCTTCGCCCGGGCGGGCGCCGACGTGGTGGTGACGAGCCGGGACCTGGAGGCGTGCCGGCGCGTCGCCGCCCAGGTCGAGGCGCTCGGCCGGCGAGCGTGGGCTCGGGCCTGCCACGTCGGCCGCTGGGAGGACATCGACCGCCTCGTCGACGCCGTCTACGCGGACCCGGGGCGGGTCGACGTGCTCGTGAACAACGCCGGCATGTCACCCTTGGCCCCGTCGCTGGCCGAGACCTCGGAGGACCTGTTCGACAAGGTCGTATCCGTCAACTTCAAGGGCCCGTTCCGTCTCGGCGCCCTGGTCGGCAAGCGGATGGCGGACAGCGGCGGCGGGTCGATCGTGAACGTCTCGTCCACCGGCTCGCTCATGCCCCAGCCGAGCTTCGGCCCGTACGCCTGCGCCAAGGCCGCCCTCAACACCCTGACCGAGGTGCTGGCCCTCGAGTACGGGCCCACCGTCCGGGTCAACACCCTGTGCCCCGGCCCGTTCCTGACCGACGTCTCCCGGCACTGGCCGGAGGAGGCCCGGACCACCGCCCGCAGCGCGGTCGGGCGGCCGGGCCGGCCGGAGGAGGTCGTGACCACCGCGCTCTACCTCGCCAGCCCCGCCTCGAGCTTCACCACGGGCGCGCTCGTGCGGGTGGACGGCGGCCAGTACTGATCGGCGTGGGCGCCGGTCTACTCCGGGCAGCCGGGGGCCAGGGGCGCGCACAGCGCCACGAGGCTCGACGGCGAGTTGGCCGCCACGTTCGAGATGTCCTGCGGGTCGCGGGAGAGGAAGCCGAGGCCGCTCCCGACCAGGAGGGTGCCGTCGAGGACGACGGCGCCTGAAGCGACGCCGCCCAGGGTGGTCGGGTCGCCGATGACCTCGTCCCAGAGCACGGTGCCGTCGGCGGCGTCGTAGAGCCGCAGGCGCGGCGAGAGGGCGCTCCCCACGATGACGAGCCCGGGCACCGCGCTGGTCGGGGCGTAGCTGGCGTCGGTCGTCTGACCGGGTGGCGCGGTGTTCTGCCACACCACCTCCCCGCTGTCCAGGTCGAGGGCGTGGACGGTGGGCTGTTGGGGTCTGAACACGTCCTGGCCCGGACCGGTGGAGAAGAAGACCCGTCGGGTGTCCTCGTCCACCGCGGCGGTGGCGATGACCCCGCCGATCGCGCCACCGGGGACGACGTTGCGCCGCCAGTACGGCAGGGACGACGCGTCGGGGTCGTCCCACCGCACGCCGGTGCGGGCGTTGACGCCGTCGCGGTCGACGACGTAGTAGGTGCCGTCCTTGTTGCCGATGCCGACGACATCCCGAGGCTGCCCGTCCACGTCGATCGAGAAGAGGTTGGGCACGGCCCCGAAGGCCAGGTCCTCGTTGTCCACCTCCCGCGGCCGCCACCGCCACCGCGGGTGCCCGTCGAGGTCGAGGCTGACGAGGGCCTCGTCGAACGGCGGCATGGGCGGCTGCGGCCGGGGGCTCCCCGGCTCGGTGCTCGTCTCGCAGTTGCTGGTCCCGAAGTAGAGCGACCGCCGGTCCCGGTCGAGGGCGGCGGACGACCACACGTCGCCGCACCCGTTGGGGCCCCGGTCGAAGTCACACCCCGAGCGGGTGGCGAAGAAGTCGCGGGGCAGGCCCAGCTCGTCCGCCGAGTGGTAGCCGTCGAACCGGCGCACCCGGTCGGAGGGCCGTGGCGTGCACGTGGCGCCGGTGGTCACGTCGAAGTACCACTCGAGGGTGCCCGTGCGGACGTCCACGGCGTAGAAGCCACCCTTGCCGGTCGGGCCCTCGTTCACGTCCATCCCGAAGTAGGCCTTGCCGTCGGCGACGATCGCTGACGACAGGATCTCGTTGCGCTCGCCGTCGAACCCGCAGTCGCCGGGCGGCTCCCCCGCCTCGTCGACGCACCCGGTGCCGGCGACGAAGCGCCACCGTCGCTCCCCGGTGGCGGCGTCGAGGGAGTAGAAGCTCTCCCCCGCCCCCACGAGCACGCGCTGGCGTCCTCCGATCTCCTCGACGTGGGCCGAGGCCGCTCCCGGGTAGCCGGCGCCGGGCTGCCGGTCCCACGCGAACCGCCACAGCTCCGATCCGTCGTCGAAGCGGACGGCGTAGACGTTGCCGTCCCAGGACACGAGGTACACGACCCGGATCCGGCCCTCGCCCGGGACGGAGACCTCGGCGACCGCCGGCGACCCGGTGACGATGGCGCCGGTCCGGAAGCGCCAGCGCTCGTGCAGCCCGGCGGCCGACTCGGGCGTCAGGAACCGCTCCGAGTCGTTGAAGAAGGTCCGCTCGGGGCCGTACGCATAGGTCCGGGACTCCGTGCCGGCCGGTCGCGGCGGTCGGAGGCGGCGGTGGTCGAGGATCCCGAGGCCGTCAGGGAAGGCCAGGCCACGGTCCAACAGCTCCGGCAGCTGGGGTTCGCCGTCCACGAACCGGATCCGCCACACCTTGCCGTCAGGGCCCGGCCCGATGCCGTCGGGCCCCACCACCAGGTCGAGGTCGGCGTAGTAGAGGGTGCCGGCGGCGTCCACGGCGAGGCCGAACGGCGTGCCGTAGGTGAAGGACCCCAGCCCCTGGCCTGCGGGCGGGTCGAGTACCCGGCGCAGGAGCCGACCGGCGGCGTCGAACTCGAGGATCGCGCCGACGGCGATGCTCGACACGTAGAAGCCACCGGCCGGCGAGGCCACGATGCCCACGGCGCCGAAGCCGAGCTGGTCGCTCCCGATGAACTGGTCGCGCTGCACGGCGTCGGCCAGGGGCGCACCGGTGGCGTCCCGGCGCCCGCAGCCACCGGAGGCGTCGTCGGACGTCGGGAACGGGCCGGAGTAGCGGAGCACGCCGGCGTCCGGCCCCCGGCCCGACATGACGTGGACGCGGTCGTGGTCGTCGACGTGGATCTGCCCGGCGGTGGCGATGCCGACGTCGATCTTGCAGTAGCGGACGGTGAACTCGTCGAACGGCGGGAACCAGACGATCAGCTGGCCGTTGCCCTCCCCCTCCACCTGGTCACCGACGTCGGTGGTCACGACCCGGCCGTCGCCGAGGAAGCCGCAGCCGTAGTTCTCGGGGCCGTCCGTCTGGTAGGTCGGCGTGAGCTTGCCGACCTGCCGGGCCGACAGCTTCCCGACCCGGCGGCCCCGCAGCTCGAAGATGCCCCACCCGGCCGGCGGGTCCGGCTGGCCCGTGTCCTCGCCGGCGATGAAGCGCCGGGAGCCGTCGGGGAAGAAGCAGATCTGCGCGTTGATGTCGAGGCCCTCGGGATCGTCCCCGGCGTTCCGGATCACGTTCTGCTTCACGAAGGGCGACTCGGTGGCGTAGGCGTTGAGGTTGTTGCCCTCGCCGCTGAACAGCACGGACGCCTGGGGCGGCCGACCACGGGGACGATCGGGCGGGCGGTCGCCGCCTTCGCTCCCGGCCGCCGTCGGCATGCTCGTGGCGATCAGCGCGATCAGCGCCAGCACCAGCCGCGACCGCGACCCCCCTCCTGGTCACGGCGGCCGAGCATAGAGTTCGCCGCCGCATGCTCTGGCTGTCGGATGCGCAGCACGCCGTCGTCGCCGCCGCCTGCGACCGCCTCGTCCCCGGGTCGGCCGCCGCCGGCGTGGCCGACTACGTCGACGGGCTGCTCGGTGCCTTCTCCGTCGATCCACCCCGGATCTGGGCCGGCGGCCCCTTCTCGGGACGCCACGGCGGCGAGGACGGGTTCTCGCGCTTCCTGCCCCTCGGTCGCATGGAGGAGCTGGCCTGGCGGACCCGCATCGAGGGGTCGAGGGGGATGCCCGAGCGGGAGTGGAACGGCCCCGTGGTCGGCCTGCAGGAGCGCTACGCCGAGGGACTCGCCGCGCTGGGCACCGACTTCCTCGCGCTGGGCCCCGAGGAACAGGACGCCCGGCTCGACGCCGTCCCGGAGCTCACCGCGCTCCTCCACGAGCACGCCTGCGAGAGCACCTACGGGGACCCCGTGTACGGGGGCAACCGCGACGGCGCGGGCTGGCGGGACATCGGCTTCCCGGGTGACGTGCAGCCGCGGGGGTGGACGGCGGTCGAGGTGACCCACCGTGGCTGAGCTCGACGCGGACGCGGTGGTGGTCGGGAGCGGACCGGGGGGCTCCACCGTGGCCGACGTGCTCACCGCCGCTGGCTGGGACGTCGTCGTGCTCGAGAAGGGCCGTAACCACCTCATCGACCTCGAGGCCCCGCATCGCCTGAAGGGCGAGTTCTCCAACGACGAGCTGAAGTTCCTGCACCGGCACTTCCTCGGACCGGACCCGCTGCTCGAGCCGCGGACCTACCGGCGGGACGAGGCCGAGGGCGAGCGGCTCGTCGTGGGCGAGGTCAACAACGTGCCGAGCACCGTGGGCGGGGGCGGCCCCCACGCCGACGGCAAGCTCCCTCGCTTCCGGGAGGAGGACTTCCACCTGCTCTCGGCGCGAGGGCCCGTCCCGGGTGCGGAGGTGGCCGACTGGCCCGTCCAGTACGACGACCTCGAGCCCCACTACGCCGAGGCCGAGCACATGATCGGCGTGGCCGGCGATGCAAGGGCGAACCCGTTCGCCGCCTGGCGGTCGGGCCCGTTCCCCATGCCACCGGGCCCCGACATGTTCGGCGCGGTGCTCTCCTCCGAGGCGGCGGCGCGGCGCGGGCTGCACCCGTACCGGGCGCCGACGGGCATCAACAGCGTGCCGTGGGACGAACGGCCGGCGTGCAACGACTGCGGGTTCTGCGCGCACTTCGGGTGCCCGATCCACGCCAAGGGGGATCCGGTCTCGTCGCTGCGACGGGCCCTCCGCACGGGGCGGTGCGACCTCCGACCCGAGTCGTACGTCACCGGCGTCCTCCTCGACGCCCCCCGACGCCGGGCGAGGGGCGTGGCCTACGTCGACGCCCAGGGCGAGCGGCGCGAGGTCCGAGCGGCGCACGTGGTGCTGGCGTGCGGCGCGTTCGAGACCCCCCGGCTCCTCCTGGCGAGCGACGTGGGCAACTCGTCCGGGCTGGTCGGCCGGAACCTCACCTTCCACTTCCAGACGTTCGTGGTGGGGTCGTTCCCGTTCTCGTTGCAGGGCCACCGGGGCCGCAGCGTCACCCACCTCCAGGACGACTTCCTCGTGCCCGGTCCCGACGACCTCCGGGCGGCGAAGGACGCCGGGCTCCCGTGGTTCCGGGGCGGGACCGTGGAGCACGGGGCGTCGAGCCTGCCCATCCAGGAGGCGAAGACGTACCCGCCGGGCCCGACGCACGCCGACGCCATGCGGTCGTCGGTGCTCCGGGACAGGCTCTGGGCCTTCACCATGCAGGGCGAGGACCTCCCGCAGCTCGGGAACCGCGTCGATCTGGACCCGTCGGTCCGGGACGCGTGGGGCCGGCCCGCCGGTCGGGTCACCTACGCGCCCCACCGGCACGAGCTCGCCGCCTCCCGGCACTTCGCCCCGGTCCTCGAGGACGTGCTGCGGGACGCCGGCGCCGAGTGGGCGGTCACCAGCACCTCGCCGCCCCAGGGCGAGCTCTCGCTCCACGAGCGGAACCCGCTCGGCGTGGCCCCGGCCTCCCGGCACGTCATGGGCACCTGCCGGATGGGAGCGGATCCCGCGACCAGCGTGGTCGGGCCCGACGGGAGGTTCCACGACGTCGAGAACCTGTTGTGCGCCGACTCGTCGGTGTTCGTCACCTCGTCCGGCTACAACCCGACGCTCACCCTCGTCGCGCTGGCCATCCGCACCGCCCGCCTGCTGGTCGGCGCCACGGCCTGACCGGTGTCAGGGCAGCCGAGCGAGGTTCGACACCTCGCCGACGGTCAGCGGGCGGTTCCACAGGCGGATGCGCGCCACTGCTCCCGCTGACTCCTCGGTGTGGATCGTGCCGCCGTACTCGTTGTCGAAGAACCAGTACAGCCGGATGCCGGAGAACAGGTCGTTGAGGATCACGGCCTCGTCCGTCGAGTCGGTGAACTGGAACCGCTGCGTGCCGTTGACGTAGCCCGTGACCTTCTTGGCGCTGTCCCGGGTGAGCACCACCTGCACGTACGTGTTCGCCGCGATCGGCGCCCCGCTCCCGTTCACCAACGGGTAGTAGTCCAGGGCGCCGGAACGGGTGTACAGGCCTGACTCGCGGAACCCACCCCGGACGTCGAGCACCCGTCGGTAGCCGGTGACGGTCTCGAAGCGGAACAGGGCGGCCATCGAGTACACCTCGTACCCCACGGTGGGGTACGACGGATGGAGTGCGAGACCGTTGCCCTGGGGGAAGCGCAGCACCCGGCGGGAGCGGCCGTCGACGACCTCGGTTGCGAACGTGTTCGGACCGTTCGGCGCGCTCGTGATGTTCACGAGAGCGGGGGGCGAGCCCACGGTGCTCGCCACGGAGTCCTGGAAGCGGTAGTCGGCGGTCGGGCCCGCAGGGGGCGTGCACGCCCCCAGGCCGAGGGCGGCGACGGCCACGAGGAGGACGGGAACCAGCACCGCTCGCAGGGCCGAAGCGGTCCGGTCCGTGTGGATGCGCGGACGAGACGTCACGCCTGCTCAACACCCGACAGGCCAGGGATGGATGACAGACGGACCCGGATCGCGTCGCGGCAGGCCTCCGGACCCGGCGGCTACGTTCCGACCGTGCCCCCGTTCGCCGGCACCCCCTCTGACGACCTTCCCGCCGTGCTGGAGACCGGCCGGGGCGACGTCACCACCGTGTTCGTCTCGTTGGCGGCTCGCGAGCCCGACGGGCGCGATGTCGAGTACATCCGCTGGCACTCGCTCGACCACCGACCCGAGCAGCACCGGCTCGCCGGGCTCCGAGGTTCGCTGCGGCTGGTGTCGACGCCCGCGTGCCGTGCCGCGCGCGCCGCGAGCGACGACCGCTACGACGCCGTCGACCACGTCATGACCTACTGGTTCGCCGACCCGGAGTCGCTCCGCCCGTTCATGGCCCTGGGTCGCGCCCTCGGGGTGGCCGGCCGCATGCCGCTCCGGCTGCCGAGCGTCGAGCTGGCCTCGTACCAGGTCGCCGGCACCGCCGCCGCTCCCCGCGTCGTGGTCGGGGCCGACGTCGTCCCGTGGCGCCCGGCGATCGGCGTCTACCTGCTGCTCGAACAGGGCACGGCCGCCTCCGGCCGTCTGGGCGAGGCCGACGGCGTGGCCGGGGTGTGGTGGGCCACCCGGGCCGACGGCGACGGGCCGACGCAGGTGACGTACTGCTTCCTCGACGACGATCCGGTCGGGGTCGCCGAAGGCCTGGGGCCGTTGCTCGCGGAGCGGTGGCACGCCGGTGGGGTGCGCCCGTTGCTGGCCGCCCCGTTCTTCTCGGTCGTGCCCTGGTCGTGGGACCGGTACGTGCCGTGAGCCCGGCCCTCGAGCTGTCGGTGGCGACGCCCGTGGTGACCTTGCTGCCGGGGGCGCATGCGAGGTGGGAGGAGGACGCCTCGATCGAGGAGGTCGCTCGCGTCGCCGAGGCGGCCGATGAGCTCGGCTACCACCACCTGACCTGCAGCGAGCACGTCGGCGTCCCCGTCGGCGAGGCCGGCCGGCGCGGCGCGACCTACTGGGATCCGCTGGCGACCTTCGGGTTCCTGGCGGCGCGCACGCAGCGCATCCGGTTCGCCACCAACGTGCTCGTCCTCGGCTACCACCACCCGCTCGAGATCGCCAAGCGCTACGGCACGCTCGATCGCGTCAGCGGGGGCCGGCTGATCCTCGGGGTCGGGGTCGGCACGCTGCGGGAGGAGTTCGAGCTCCTCGGGGCCCCCTTCGAGGATCGCGGGGCGCGCGCCGACGATGCGTTGCGGGCCCTCCGCACGTCGCTGTCGACCCGCGAACCGGCCTACGCGGGCGACCACTACGGGTTCGCAGGGCTCGTGATCGACCCCTGCGCCGTGCAGGCACGGCTGCCGATCTGGGTCGGCGGCCGCACGGTGCGCTCGCTGCGCCGGGCGGTCACCCTGGCGGACGGCTGGTCGCCCTTCGCCATCTCGTCGGCCACGGCGGCCGCCTGGCTGGCGAGGTTCGACCTGCCCCCGGGCTTCGAGGTCGTGCTCCAGCCCGGCCGGCCGCTCGACCCCGGCGCCGAGCCGGACCAGACGGCCGAGCGCCTGTCCGCCCTCCACGACGACGGCGCCACCATCGTGTCCGCCCAGGTCGTGCACCACTCGCTCGGCCACCTCCTCGAGCAGCTCCAGGCGCTCGCCGACGTGCGCGAGCGGCTCGTCAGGAGCGGGGGCTCCAGCGGGAGGTCCTGAGCAGCCGGCTCTCCCACTGGTCGCGGACCTCCAGCGCGTCGTGCATGAACGTGCCCGGCTGCCGCATCGCCGCCGGGGTCTCGGTCTCGAGCAGCCGCAGGAGCGCCTGGTGGTCGACGACCTCCTGGAGGAGGATCGCCTCCGGGCGCCGGCCGCCGCCGAAGGCGACCTGGAAGCACGCCTCGATGCGGAGCAGCGCCGATCTCGCGATCAGGGGCGCGTACACGTCACGCCAGAAGGCGGTGTAGTCGTCGAGCGGCTTGTGCGGCCAGCCCGTGTCCTCCATGTAGAGCGTGGGTTCGTGGTCGACCCCGGGGTCCGTGGGGACGGCGGCGAGGTCGATCTCGGCGACCGGCGACCACGGGAGCGGCTGCAGCACCTTCCCGACGCTGTCGTGCTGCAACCCGTCGAGGTCACGTGCCCACGCCCGGAGGTCGCCGGTGGCCACGCGGTCGACGAGGCGGCCGTAGGCGGCGGCGTCGCGCACCGCGGTGATCGTGCAGACGCGGTACGCGGGCCCGCTGCCGTGGGCCTGCTGCGCGTACCAGACGAGGCGGGCGTCGTCGTCCTCGGCCAGCGCCCCCATCCAGCCGTCCCGGTAGTGCGCTTCGAACCGATCCTCGAGCGCGCCCCGGACACGGTGCGTCTCGTGCACGAAGAGCGTCACGGCGCCATCGTGCCAGGCGAAGGTGACATGCGTGTCAGATGTAGGGTCGGGGCGCCGTGGCCACCGCCCTCGACCGCCTGCAGTTCGACCCCGGGTCCCCCGGCCTGTCGACCCGGTCCGACTACTTCGACGTCCTGCGCCGCCTGCGGGCCGAGGCACCGGTGTACCGCTACGCCCCGCACCGCTGGGCGGTCGCCCGCTACGACGACGTCCGGGCCGTCAGCCGCGACCCGGAGCGGTTCTGCTCAGGGCAGGGCGTCCTGTTGCACGACCCGAAGCGCGACGGGTCCGACCTGCCGGGGTCGATCCTCCACATGGATCCGCCCCAGCACGCCGAGTGGCGCAAGGTGGGATCACGCTGGTTCACCCCCCGAGCCGTGGCCCGGCTCGAGCAGCGGGTGCGGGTGGTGGTGGGCGAGGTGCTCGACGAGGTCCCCCCCGGTGCGCCGATCGACGTGGTGGACGCGGTGGCGGCCCCCATCCCGGTCCTGGTGATCGCCGAGCTCCTGGGCCTCGGCCACGCCGACCGCTCGGACCTCCGCCGGTGGTCCGACGCCTGCATCGAGGGCGCCGACGACGCCGATGCAGCGGCGAACATGCAGGCGGTGGGCGAGCTGCTCGAGTTCCTCTCCGCCTCCGTCCGGAGCCGGAGGGAACGGCCCGGCGACGACCTGTTGTCGGCCCTGGTGAGCGCCGAGGTCGAGGGTCGGGCCATGGGCGACGACGAGGTGGTGCTGTACTGCATGTCGCTCCTCGTGGCCGGGAACGAGACCACGCGGCACCTGCTCTCGGGCTCGGTGGCGCTGCTGGCCGAGCACCCGGACCAGCGGGCGACGCTGCGAGCCGAGCCGGCGATGCTCCCGGGGGCGGTGGAGGAGTGCGTGCGCGTGGTCACCCCCATCCAGGCCATGACCCGCACCGCCACCCGGGACCTCGACCTCGGCGGGCAGGCCGTGGACGCCGGCGACTGGGTCGTGCTGCTGTACGCCAGCGCCAACCGCGACGAGGCGGTCTTCGGCCCGGACGCCGACCGGTTCGACGTCACCCGGCCGGCCTCCCCCACCCACCTCGCCTTCGGCTTCGGCGAGCACCTGTGCCTGGGGGCGGGCCTGGCCCGGCTCGAGGCCCGGGTGTTCCTCGAGGAGCTCCTGACCCGCTTCCCCGCCTTCGCCGTCACCGGCGATCCCACCTGGACCCGCTCGACCCTGGTCCGGGGCCACGTCACACTGCCGGCGGTGCTGGCATGACGCTCCGCTCGTACGACCGGGTCTACATCGGCGGCCGGTGGGTCCCGGCCGCCGGCGCCGACACCATCGAGGTGGTGTCACCCCGCACCGAGGACGTCGTGGCCACCGTGCCCCACGCCGGCGCCGCCGACGTCGACGCCGCGGTGGCCGCCGCCCGCGCCGCCTTCGACCGGGGGCCGTGGCCCCGGCTCGCCCCGGCCGAGCGGGTCGAGCGGCTGCGCCCCTTCGCCGAGCGGTACGCCGAGCGCACCGACGAGCTGGCCGCGCTCGTCACCGAGGAGATCGGCTCCACCATCACCTTCTCCCAGCTGGCCCAGTCGCTGGCGCCGTCGATGATGATCGGGACCTTCCTCGACCTCGCCGCCCGGCACCCGTGGGAGGAGCGCCGCCCCACCGTGATGGGCGGGACGTCGCTGGTGCGTCGGCTCCCTGTCGGGGTCGTCGCCGCCATCGTGCCGTGGAACGTGCCCCAGGTGGTCCTCGTGGCGAAGCTGGTCCCCGCCCTGTTGGCCGGGTGCACGGTGGTGGTGAAGCCCTCCCCGGAGTCCCCCCTCGACGCCTTCTTCCTGGCCGAGCTGCTCGAGGCCGCCGATCTCCCCGAGGGGGTGGTGAGCGTCCTGCCCGCCGGGCGGGAGGTCGGTGAGCACCTCGTGTGCCACCCGGGCGTCGACAAGGTGGCCTTCACCGGGAGCACCGCCGCCGGGCGCCGCATCGCCGCGCTCTGCGGGGAGCGCCTCACCCGGGTGAGCCTCGAGCTGGGCGGCAAGTCGGCCGCCATCGTGCTCGACGACGCCGACCCGGCGACGACGGCCGAGGGCCTGCGGTTCGCGTCGTTCATGAACACCGGCCAGGCCTGTGCCGCCCAGACCCGGGTCCTCGCCCCCCGTCGCCGCCTCGGCGAGGTCGTCGACGCCGTGGCGGCCATGGCCGACGACCTGGTCATCGGCGACCCGCGCGACGCCGCCACCGAGATCGGGCCGCTCGTCGCCCGCCGCCAGCAACAGCGGGTGACCGACTACATCGATCTGGGGGTGGCCGAGGGGGCGAAGGTGGTGGCCGGGGGGCTCGGCCTGCCGGACGAGGTCGATCGGGGCTGGTACGTCCGGCCGACGGTGTTCGCCGACGTCGACAACACCATGCGCATCGCCCGCGAGGAGATCTTCGGGCCCGTGGTCTGCGTCATCCCCTACGACGACGAGGACGACGCGGTGGCGCTGGCCAACGACTCAGAGTTCGGCCTGGCCGGCTCGGTGTGGACGTCCGACCCCGAGCGCGGCCTCGCCGTGGCCGGGCGGGTCCGAACGGGCACCACCGCCGTCAACCACTACGCCGCCGACTTCGGATCGCCCTTCGGGGGGTTCAAGGCCAGCGGGATCGGACGGGAGTACGGACCGGAGGGGCTCGACGAGTTCGTCGAGCTCCAGGCCATCAGTCTGCTGCCCGATCGCTGAGCTCGCCCGGGCGAGCCCGAGCGACCGCCAGTGCACGGCCGTGAGCAGCACGACGGGCAGGCCGATGATGAAGGTGGAACCGGCCAGGGCGTCAGCGGTGGCGGCCACGGCCGGGTCACCGGTGGTGCGGGCCACCACGAAGGCGGTGACGGTCATGAACAGGAGCTGCCCGACCAGCCCGCCGAGGGCGCCGAGGTGGGGGTGGTCGAGCAGGCGGTCGACGTCGGAGGACGGCTCGTCCCGCGCCAGCCACGTCAGCAGCCCGATCAGCACACCCTGGGTCAGGACGAAGCCCAGCTGGCTCCCGAGGGGCAGGCCGAACCAGAAGCCCGGGCCCTCGTAGCGGAAGAGCTCCCCGAGGAAGAAGTGGGCGCCCAGGCGGCTGATCGGGTCGATGACCCAGATGATCCACACGCCGAGCAGGACGGCGGTGACGTACTCGAGGACGGGCATGGCCGAACGGGAGCGATGGGGCCCGGCCACCACCAACCGGGCGGCCCCGAACGCGAAGTAGGCCATGAAGGTGTACGAGAGCGTGACCATGAGCGGCACGTCGCCCAGGAACACCTCGTCGCCCCGGAGGCCGTCGTCGAACGCGTAGCGGGTGTACGGGATGCCGGTGTGGACGGCACCGTTCTCGGCGATGCCTCCCACGGCGACGGCCACCGCGGTGTAGATGGCGGTGCGCCTCCAGCCCAGGTGGCGGATGGCCAGCACCACGAAGGCGACGCCGAAGAGCGTCACGTACCAGCGGCCGACGAGCGTGCCCAGGATCTCCGCACCCATGGGACCCCTCCCCTCCTGCGGATGCCGACGCTACCGGAGGTGACGCGGGCGTCAGGTCCGGCCGCGCCGGTCGGGTGTCGCGGACGGTCAGACTCTCGGACCATCACCCCATGCATGCCTGCCACAGCGGCGACCGACGAGTGCCGGAGGCCCGCGTGATCGTCGTCGCGATCATCGGAGGGCTGCTGCTCGCGGGGTCGGCCGCCGGCGCCCGCCTCCCCGAGATCCACCCGCTGGAGCGACGGGTCTTCCGCTTCGTCAACCGCCTACCCGATTGGCTCTACCTCCCGCTCTGGCTGCCCATGCAGCTCGGGAACCTGATCGCGGGGACGGCTGCGGGCCTTGCGATCGCGGCCTGGTACCGCAACTGGCTGATGGCCGCCGGCGTCGTGGTCGCCGCGGCGCTGAAGCTCGTCGCCGAGCGGGTGGTCCGGGGCGCGCCGCCGACTACCTCGCTGTCCGGCAGCGCCCGGGCACGAGCCAGCCGGGCGCGATCCGGCGCGGGGGCGATGTGCCGTCCTCCGGGCCCAGCTTCCCCTCCGGCCACGTGATCCTGGTCGCGGGGGTGGCCTGTGTGGTGCTCAGCAGCATCCCCGACGAAGTGGTCTGGCTTCCGTTCACCCTCACCGCGCTCGTCACCGTCGCGCGGGTGTACGTCGGGGCCCACAACCCCCTCGACGTGACCGCCGGCCTCGGCACCGGGCTGGTCGTGGGCGGCATCCTCGGCCAGTGGGTGGTGTAGGGGACGCCCGGCGTCAGGTCTGGCCGAAGGGCCGCCCGTAGCGCTCGCGGTGGGCCCTGGCCGCCACCGGCAGCCGCCGGGGTGGGCCCAGGGGGCGGGCGGGGCGGCCGAGCGGCACCACCGCCAGGGGCTCGACGCCCTCCGGGAGCTCGAGCAGGGATCGGAGCTCGGCGGCGGCCACGGTGGCCAGCGTCGTGAGCGCCGAGCCGTACCCGAGCGCGGCAGCCGCCAGGAGGAGGTTCTGGACGGCAGGCAGGACCGAGGACGGGAGCGCCCGCCGCGGGGTGCCGGCCCGGGTGTCGCCGGCGGCCACCACGAGCACGGGGGCGCCGCCGTAGCCCTCGGCGGTGGCCCGATCGACCTCGTCGAGCAGCCGGGCGTCGAGTCGCGCCTCGGCGTGGGCCCGGGCCCCCTCCCGCCACAGCGTCCGGGTCAGGTCGGCGATGGCGGCGCGCCGAGCGGGCTCGCGGACGACCACGAACACCCAGGGCTGGGCGTTCTCGGCGCTCGGGGCGTGCACGGCCGCCTCGAGCATCCGCACCAGGTCGTCGTCGCCCACCTCCTCGTCGGTGAAGGATCGGCACGCCCGCTGCCCGAGGACGACCTCGAAGAACGACGGTTCGGTCACACGTCGACGAGGTCGGCGCGGTACTCCGGGTGCTCGGTCAGCCATTCCGAGGCCCGTCGCATCGAGGCCTCGTTCTTCCGGTTGATGAAGCGGTAGATCGGCCCCTCGAGCCACCGCCACGGCCGGGAGGTCAGGTGGTAGCGCTCCTCGAACGAGAAGCGGGTGCGGTTGTGGCCGGCGGGCTCCAGCGTGATCTTCCCCGTCTGGTCGTTGCCGGGCTGGTGCGACAGCATCGTGAACGAGTAGCCACGGTCGGGGTGCACGTCGCTGACGAGCTCGAGCGCCGAGCCCTTGCGGCCGAGGGGCAACCGGTAGACCACCCGGCGCAGCAGCCCGTTGCCCTCGGCGTCGCCCGGCCACACCACCTCGACTCGCAGCACCATGGGGGCGTACTCGGTCCACCGGTCGTAGTCCTGGAAGAGGGCCCACAGCCGCGCCGGCGAGTGCGGCAGGTCCAGGTGGTAGCGGTGCTCCCGCACGGGCCGGACCCTACCGGCGCCGCCCTTCGGAGGGGCCACGGAGTCACCGGACGCGAGCTCCGGGGGGGCCCTGCGTAGTCGCGGGCCGGGAACTGCGTAACGGTCGCGGACGACGGGGGCACGTCGCGCGTCAGAGGATCGGCGCATGATGACGACGACGAGACGCAGGATGGCCGTCCGGTGGGCGCGGGGCGCTGCCCTCGCTGCCGTGGTCCTGGCCGCCGCCGGGTTCACGGCCGCCTGTTCGCCCGAGCCGACGACCTGCGAGGGACGGGCCGCCACGATCCTCGGGACGGCCGGCAACGACACCACCCTCCTCGGGACGTCGGGCCCCGACGTCATCGTCGGCCTGGGGGGCAACGACAACATCTACGGCCTCGGCGGCAACGACGTCCTCTGCGGCGGGGGCGGTGTGGACACGCTCGACGGCGGGAACGATCAGGACCTCTTCGACGGCGGCCCCGGCAATGACACCCTGCGCGGCGGGCAGGGCATCGACACGGCCTCCTACCGGCGCGAGACGCAGGGCATGGTCGTGGACCTGACCGGCGGCACGGCCGGAGCCGACGTGCTCAGCGAGGTCGAGAACGTGATCGGCACCCCCTACGCCGACCGCATGCACGGCGACGTCTGGAACAACAGGTTCGTCGGCCTCGACGGCAGCGACCACCTGTTCGGGGGCTCGGGGAACGACGACCTCGTCGACGGGGGGACGTCCTCCTCCGGGACCAACCTGCTCCTCGGTGGTCCCGGCAACGACACCCATACCGGAGGCCCCGCCGACGACCAGGTCAGCTACGGCTACTTCGGTGCGCCGGCCGTCCAGGTGGACCTCGGGGCCGGCACGGCCTTCGGCGACGGGAACGACCTGCTGTCGGGCATCGACGTCGTCTACGGGAGCGACCAGGGCGATCAGCTGACCGGCGACGGCCGCGCCAACACCCTGCGGGGCAACGGCGGGAACGACCTCGTCGTCGGCGCCGCCGGCGACGACGTCCTCGACGGCGGCTTCGGCAACGACGTGATCGACGGCAGCGAAGGCGTCGACACGTGCACCGGCGGCGGCGGGGCCGACTCCTTCTTCAGCTGCCCCTGAGTCACCGGACCCGGCGTCGAGCGCCGCGAATCTCCGCTCCCCCGGTCAGCTCGTGAAGCAGTAGGAGTCGCTCGAGGCGTCACCCCCCTGCAGGCGGGTCTGGTGCACCCGCAACGAGCGGAAGTCCTGGCCGTGGGGGAAGAACCGCTCGTCGAGGCCGAGCCCGCCCCCGTCGAGATCGACGTCGATCTTGGCCAACCAGGCGCCGACGCCATCCGGGTAGAACACCTCGTCCCATGGGGCGTAGAGCGAGTTCGTGGCGTAGACCCGACGGCCGTCCCGGCTGATCTCGATCATCTGTGGTCCGCCGGAGAGGGCCAGCTCGGGGCGTGCCGGATGGGGCTCCCTGCGCACGATGCCACCCAGTCGAACCGAGCCCGCCTCCCTCGGGTGGAACGGATCGCTGACGTCGTACTGCTTCAGCTCACCCGTTCCCCAGCAGGAGACGTACAGCCAGCGGTCGTCCACCGACAGATCGATGTCGGTCACCAGGGGCGGCACGGCTCCGAAGGGCTGGAGCGCCGGCGGCAGCTGGTCGGCGTCCGCCGGCTCGGCCGGGATGGTGATCGCCTTGCGCACCGCCCATTCATCACCGTCCTGGTGCCACAGCCAGACGGAGGCAGAGAGGTCCTCGACGCTGATCACGACGCCGACGAAGCCCCACGCCCGGGCCGGGTCGTGGGCGGGACGGAGCTCGAGCACCATCTGGTGCTCGTCCCCGAGGTCGATGCGCTGGATCAACCGGCGATCCGACAGGCTCCAGAAGTTCAGGTGATGGCCGAACCGACGCCCGAGCAGGTCCTCGGGGTTCAGGCCATCGGCGATCATCGCCGGTGTCGCCCACTCCGACGTGATGACCGTGTCGTGGGCGAGGTGCCACCAGACGTCGTAGGCCAGGACCTGTTCCCCGTGGTCCGCCTCCCAGGGCCCGAGGACCTCGAACGTGTCGTGATCGATGAGGGCGACGCCCCCCGGGCCGCCGGTGCCGTCGGCACCGCCCAGCGCCGACATGAAGATGCCGTCCGGGCCGCAGTGCAGGGTGTGGGGCCACGAGTAGCCCGCCTTCCGTGCGAGCTCCTCGGCTGTGATCTCGCGCACCACGTGCGGCGTGCGCGGGTCGGGCTTGGTGTCGAGGACGTACGTGCGGGACGAGCGGAGGCCCGGGACGATGAGGTACCGGCGCTCGAGCGGGCTACCCCCGTTTCCGCCGTGGTCGCCGTGTCCCGTGTGGCACAGCGCGCTCGAGCAGGCGTTCCATCCGAAGTGGTGGAGCTCGTTCCCCGCCGTCGGGAGCTCGCTCCAGCCGACGACCTTGCCGTAGTCGGTCGACTCCGGATCGCAGTCGATGACCGCGATGGCGTCCTTCGCCCGCCCAGCGGGGTCGAACGCAGCGACGTACGCCAGCGATTCGGGGGGTGCGGCGATGGCGTCGCCGGGGCTCCGGTAGAAGGTCGGATCCGTCGTCTGGCTCATGTGGCCCCCTCACGATCCTGTGTTCCTGCCCCGACGCTAGGCCGTGCTCGCCGGGCACGCTCGGTGAGGCCGGGAAGGGCGGCGATGCGAGCGCGATCGAGGAGGTCGAGGGCCCATTCATCGAGGGCAGCGTCACCGGACCCGGACGAGTCTGAGCGTGTCCGTGGCCGGATCGAGATCGCTCGGGGAGCCGACCAGGACGGCGAGGACGTCGCCAGGCCGCACCATGCCGCTCTGGACGGCGGCCTGGACGGCGAACCACACGATCTCGTCGGTGGTCCCGTGACGATCCGTGAGCATCGGCGTGATGCCCCACGCCACGGAGAGCTGGCGGGCGGTGCCGATCGACGGCGTGGCCGCCACGATCGGCATGGTCGGCCTGAAGCGCGAGATGGCCCGTGCCGTCGTCCCGCTGTTGGTGCAGGCGATGATGGCGGCGACCTCCGCGTCGAGCGCCGCCCGCCAGCCGGCGGCCGACACCGCCGCGGTGATCCGGTCCTGACCCTGCGCCTCGCTGGCCTCACCGGTCAGTTGCCGCCCGAGGCTCCGCCCCCACCCGTGGTAGTCGAAGTCCCGTTCGGCTCGGAGGGCGATGCGGGCCATGGTGCGGACCGCGGCGACCGGGTCGTGTCCGATCGCGGTCTCGCCTGACAACATCATCGCGCTCGTGCCGTCGAAGACGGCGTTGGCGACATCGCTCACCTCGGCCCGGGTCGGCGTCGGCGCTCGCACCATCGACTCCAACATCTGCGTCGCGGTGATCACGGGCCTGCCATAGGCCACACCGGTGCGGATGATCTGCTTCTGGTAGTGCGGCACGTCCTCGAGCGCGCACCGGATCCCGAGGTCGCCCCGAGCCACCATCACGCCGTCGGCCGCCTCGATGACCTCGTCGATGGCGTCGACGGCCTCCTGGGTCTCGATCTTGGCGAGGACCATCGGGTTCCCGGCCGTGATGGCCTGTCTGGCCCGGTCCACGTCGGCGGCGCTCTGGACGAACGACACCGCCACGGCGTCGACCTCCCCGCTCAGCGACTGCAACAGCGCGACGTCCTCGGGAGTCGGCGAGGACAGCCGGGTGCGGCCGGGCGGGGGGCTCACCCCCGGCCGACCCTGGGCCCAGCCGCCGGTCTGCACGATGGCGACGGCCCGCTCGGCTGCGACCTCCTCGACGATCAGGCGGATCGCTCCGTCGCCGAGCACCACGGCATCCCCGGGTCGGAGGTCCTCGAACAGCGCGGCATGGTCGATGGCGATCCGCTGCTCGTCGCTCGAGTCGTCGCCCGCTGCCGGTGCCAGCTCGAGCCGAGCTCCCTCGGCGAGGTGGATGCCGCCCTCGGGGAACGCCGCGGCCCGGATCTTCGGGCCGGGCAGATCCGCGAGGACGCCGACGATCCTCCCTTCGGCGTCGGCCGCCTCCCGTACCCGGCCGATCCGGCTCACGGTCTCGGCGAGCGGCCCGTGTGACAGCGACACGCGGGCCATGTCCATGCCGGCGCTGATCATCGCCCGGAGCGTCTCCGGTCGATCGGACGCCGGCCCCACCGTCGCCACGATCTTCGTCCGGCGTTCCACCGGATCCAGCGTAGGAGTGGACCCGGAGCGCGTCGGTGACGTGGGCGGGTGGCGGGGCGGCTCGGGCGCGCGAAGATGACGTCGCTGTCAGAAACGAACGGAGGGCCGCATGGCCGGGCTGTGCGAGGGACGGGTGGCGATCGTGACCGGGGCGGGGCGGGGCATCGGGCGGGAGCACGCCCTGATGCTGGCGTCGGAGGGGGCCAGGGTCGTCGTGAACGACCTCGGCGGCGGTCCCGACGGCACCGGATCCGACTCCGGTCCGGCGAAGGAGGTCGTGGCCGAGATCGAGGCCATGGGCGGCGAGGCCATCGCCAACGGCGCCGACGTCACCGACTTCGACGACGCCGGACGCATGGTGGCCGACGCCATCGAGGCGTTCGGCCGCCTCGACGTGCTCGTCAACAACGCCGGCATCCTGCGCGACCGGATGGTCTTCTCGATGTCGGAGGCCGAGTGGGACGCCGTCGTGGCGCGTGCACCTGAAGGGCCACTTCTGCCCCACCCGCCACGCCGCCGCCCACTGGCGGGACCGGTCGAAGGCGGGCGACGACGTCGACGCCCGCATCATCAACACCGCCTCGCCGTCGGGCCTCTACGGCAACGTCGGCCAGGCGAACTACGGCGCCGCCAAGGCCGGCATCGCCGCCCTCACCATGGTGAGCGCCCTCGAGCTGGTCCGCTACGGCGTGACCGCCAACTGCCTGGCGCCGACGGCCATCACCCGACTGGTCGCGCCGGTGATGGGCGGCGAGGAGAACATCCCGGAGGAGACGAGGGAGCGCCTCGCGCCCCGGTGGGTGGCGGCGGTGGCGACGTGGCTCGCCAGCCCCGCGTCGCGCGGGGTCACCGGGCGGGTGTTCGACGTGCGCGGCGATCGCATCGCCGTCGCCGAGGGGTGGCACCGCGGCCCCGAGGCGCACCAACGCCGGCACCCCCGAGGGGGTGGGCGCCGTCATCGCCGACCTGGTCGCCGCGGCGAGGCCGAACGCCGACCTCGACGGCAACGACGCCCCCGACCGCTTCTGAGCAGCGCCCGTCAGCGGGGGGCCTTCTCGGCCAGCGGGATCTTGTAGAGGCGGGACCAGTTCTCGCCGACGATCCGGACCTTGGCCTCGAAGGGGATGTCGAGCTTCTCGAAGCCGTCGACGGCGTGGGGGTACGGCGAATCGCCGTGGGGGTAGTCGGTGGAGAACACGAGGTTCTCGTCGCCGAACCAGTCGACGTAGTGGACCGCCGTCTCCTCGTCGGCCTCGACCGACGAGGAAGCAGTTGCGCCGGAAGTAGTCGGACGGCTTCATCGTGAGGTCGGTGGCCTCGTACCAGCCCGTCCACTCGTAGTGCTCGTCGAGGCGGTGCAGCAGCCACGGCGCCCACGAGCAGTTGCCCTCGAGCAGCGCCACCCGCAGGTCCGGGAAGCGCTCCAGCACGCCGCCGCCGCACAGGCACGACGGTCGACGAACTGGATGGCGAGCGGCTGGTTGAACGTGTGCCACATCATCAGCCTGTCGAGGACCTCGAGCGAGAAGTCCGGCGTGAGGTAGGTCTGGCCGCCGCCGTGGAACGCGATCGGCACGTCGAGGCGCTGCGATCTCCGCCCACAGCGGGTCGTAGGCGGGGTGGTGCCACGGCCGGCGGTTCACGCAGCCGGGGGCGAGGAAGACCGCCTTGAAGCCGAGCTCCTCGACGCAGCGGCGGGCCTCGGCCACGGCGCCGTCGACGTCGTGCGGGGCGACCATCGCGGCGCCGAACATCCGGTCGGGGGCGTGCGCGCAGAAGTCGGCGAGCCAGTCGTTGTAGGCCCGGGCGATGGCCGATGGCGAACTCCGGCTCGAGGCCGTCGGGCCCGATGCTCTCCGACCGAGTCGAGGCCGAGCACGAACAGGCCGCGCGACGGGAACATGCACGGCGAGGTCGATGCCCTCGACGTCCATGGCGTCGATCTGCGACGCCGCGTCCCAGCCCCGTGCCTCGGGGTCGGCGTAGACCGAGTCGTGCTCCTCCCGCCACCCCGTCTTGCGACCGTCGACCCGCAGCGGCCGCACCCGGCCGAGGCGCAGCATGGTGTGGTTCTTCACCCGCACCCGCATGTCCCGCGGGATCTCCGCCAGCCCGATCGGCGCGGCGTGGGCGTAGCCGGGTCGATGTAGCGCTGCCAGAGGTCGGGCGGCTCCATCACGTGCAGGTCGCTGTCGGCGATCACGTGCTGCTCGAGCGAGGCGGCCATGCGCCGCAATCTAACATCGTGCGTCATGTCTCGACGCGTCCCGCCGTTCGTCCGCACGACCGGGCTCGCCAACTGGAACCGCTACGCCGCGGTCAACGACGAGTTCATCGACATCCACATGGACCCCGACGCCGCCAAGGCGGTCGGCATGCCCGACGTGTTCGGCATGGGCAACCTGCGCATCGCCTACCTGCACAACCTCCTGCACGACTGGCTCGGCCGGGAAGGGCGACATCGTCGACGTTCGCGCTGCGAGTTCCGCGGCCTGAACCTCAAGGGCGACATGCTCACGTGCCACGGCGCGGTCGACGGGCGAGCGCGCCGTCGACGGCTCCGACCTCGTCGACCTCGACGCTCGGCGTGACGCAACCAGGACGGGGTCGAGACCACGCCCGGCACGGCGACGGTCGTGCGGTTCGACGGCGGCGCCGGCGATGCCGCCGGTGCCGGCGCCGACCGCAGCCGTCGGGCGGCGCCGACGCCGGGCACGTTCCTCGACCAGGCGACGATCGACAAGATCGGGCGCACGCTGCCGCCGGTCGCCGCGCCCGCCGGTCGGCGCCAACGACATCGCCCGATGGGCCATCGCCACCTACTGGCCGGAGCCGCCGCCGGCCGTCTTCCTCGACGCCGCTGCCGGCGGAGCAGGGCCCGTGGGGCGGCGTCGTGGCGCCGCGGGACTTCGACCCGTTCGCCTGGATGCCCGACCGCCCGTGGGCCGGCGACTGGCTGTGGGGCATGGGCACCGAGCCGGGCAAGCGGGTGCTCAACGGCGGCCAGCGCAACGTCTACGGCGCGCCGATCCGCCCCGGCGACGTCATCGCCGTGCACCCGCCGCTTCGTCGACGTCGTCGAGCGGGAGACCAAGCGGGGCCCGATGGTGTTCTTCACCAGCGAGTTCCGCTGGGAGAACCAGGACGGCGAGCCCGTCCGCATCGGCGAGCAGACGACGATCTACTACTGAGCATGCGAGGGGCGGGCTCGTCTTTGTCGAGTTGTGCACCTCCAGGGTGCTCACGTCGACAACGAGTGCCGCTCGGCGTCGGTCAATCGGTGCCGAGGACCTCGGCGGCGACCTTCAGGGCGTCGTTGGCGGCGGGGACGCCGGCGTAGACGGCGGTCTGCATCAGCACCTCGACCAGCTCCTCCTGCGGTGAGGCCGACGTTGAGGGCGCCGCGGAGGTGGGCCCGCAGCTCGTCGGTGCGACCGAGGGCGGCGAGCTGGGCGACGGTGACCAGGCTGCGGTCGCGGATGGCCAGGCCCGGGCCGCGACCAGATCATCCCGAAGGCCGTCTCGGCCACGTAGCGGTAGAAGTCCGGCGCCAGCTTCGCCGCCGGGAACTGGCCGGTCGGGCCGCGCGCCACCTGCGGCCAGAGCTGCGCCTGGACCGCCCGACCCCGTGCCAGCAGCTCGTCACCGTCGGTCCGTCACGACACCCCTTCGAACAGGCTCACGGTGCACACGCTGCCGCCGCCGACGAGGTGGGCCAGCGCGGTGCGGGCACCCTCGACCTGGCGGGCGCCGGCCTCGCCCCGCAGCTGGTGCACGATCTCGTGGACCATGGCCAGCCCGGTCGGCCCACCGGGATGGCCCCGGGCGATGAGGCCGCCGTCGGTGTTGAACGGGATCGACCCGCCGAGCGCGGTGGCGCCGGTCTCGACCAGCTTCTCGCCGTCGCCCTCCGGGCAGAAGCCCGAGCAGCTCGTAGTACTCCAGCTCCTCGTTGGCGAAGGCGTCGTGGCACAGCGCCAGGTCGACGTCGTCGGGGCCCATGCCGGCGTCCTCGTAGGCGGCCGCGCGCGGTGTCGCGGCGTCATCGTCGCCGGACCGACCACCGGTCCCAGGAAGGTGTGCCCGGGCGAGTACGTCTCGCTCCGCAGCGCCGACGCCACCGGCCGCACGATCCGCCGGCCGGGCTGGCCGGCGCGCACGACGTCCTCGGCGGCGACGATCACGCAGGCGGCGCCGTCGTCGGCCGGGCACGCCATCATCGCCGTGAGCGGCTCGGCGACGATCCGCGACGCGAGCACCTCCTCGACGGTCACGACGTGGTCGGTCTGCCGGTGGCTCCACGGGCACCAGCGCGCCGTGGTTCCAGTTCTTGGCCGCGATGGCGGCGAAGTGCTCGGGCTTCGTGCCGTGGTCGTGCATCCGCCGCTGCGCCCACAGGGCGAAGTACGCCGCGGGCAGGATCGTGGACGTCGAGCTGGTCGCGACCGGTCCCCCGCGACCGACGGCCGCCGCCGCCGGCCATGTCGGTCATCTTGTCGAAGGCGATCGCCATCGCCACCCGGGCCCGGCCGGATGCCACCGCCCACGCCGCCTCCCGCAGCGCCACCAGCCCGGTGGCCGAGGCGTTCTCGACGTGGGTGACCGGCAGGCCGGTGAGGCCGAGCTCCTTCATCGCCTGCACGCCGAGCAGCGATCGCGGGCTGGATGTAGCCGACGAACGCCTCGTCGACGTCGGCCAGGGTCATGCCGGCGTCGTGCAGGGCGGCGAGGCCGGCGTCGCGGGCGAGCTCGGCCGTCGTCCGGTCGCGGTGGATGCCGAAGCGGACGATGCCCGACTGCCCGCCACCGCCGCGCCCTCGATCCTCAGCGACACGCCTCGACGCCGCCGACCGGCCGGAAGCGGAAGATCACGACCTCGTCGCCGTCGTCGTCGGTGCGCAGCGACTCGAGGTCGAGCTCCATCTCCATGCCGATGCTGAAGTCGTCGGGCCCGCCCATGAGGATCGCCTGCACCCGGGGCCCCTCGGGCAGGTCGACCTGCCCGACCCCGTAGGCGTCGACGCTGCGCGTCCTTCTTGGCGAACAGCGGCACGTGGACGTAGGTCCACGTCCACAGCGGCCCGCGGGGCCCGAGCAGCGACGTCGTCGCATCCCTCGGCCAGGCACTTGGCGCACACGAGCCGGCGGGGGAAGAAGTGCTCGCCGCAGGCACCGGGCACCGGCTGCCGAGCAGGCGGGGCGCGTCGGCCGGGTCGTCGGGGACGGTGAAGTACCCCTCCTCGATCGGCACGCGGGTCGCCATCAGCGCTCCGGGCCCGAGCGTCGAGCGGGCGGCCGGCCCGGGCCTCGGCGGCGAGGACGAGGTCGCTCCAGTCGTGGTCGCCCAGGCCCGCGGTCGACGGCGTCGGCGAGGACGCCGCTGCACCGCGCGCGGCCACCGGGGCGGGGATGCCGGCGGCGTCGGCGACCTCCTCGATGAGGCGGGCGTCCTTGGCCGCGAGGGCGAGGGCGAACTGCGGTGGCCGGTCCCGCGATGTCGATGCCCTCGACGCCCCGGTCGATGAAGAAGTTGGAGGCCCCGCCGGTGCGGACGACCTCCACCGCGTGCGCAGGTCGAGCCCCGCCGCCGCCGCCAGCGACAGCCCCTCGAGCGACACCCACGTGCAGGTGAAGGCGAGCAGGCTGTTCACGAGCTTCATGGTCGTGCCCGCCCCGACCGGGCCGAGGTGGAACGTCGCCCGTCCCAGCTGGTCGAGCAGCGGCAGGCAGCGGGCCACCGGCTCGTCGTCGCCGCCGACCATGAAGACGAGCGCCCGCTTCTGGGCGCCGACCGCGCCCCCGGTGAGCGGCGCCTCGACGAAGTGGTGCCCGGCCGGCGGCGAGCGGTGGCCGCCAGCGCCCGGTTGCCGTCGGGCGACGAGGTCGAGAGGTCGAGGAGGATCGGACCCGGCGGGCCGCGGCCGCGGCCCACGCCGCCGCCACCTCGGCCACGACCTCGGGCGTCGGCAGCGAGGTGATCGTGACCTCGCTGGCCGCGGCCACGTCGGCGACGCTCCCGGCGCTGGCGCCGTCGACCGCCGCCGGCCCGCGCCGGGTCGGCGTCGGCCACGGCCACCTCGTGCCCGTCGGCGACGAGGTTGGCGGCGATCGCCGCCGCCGATGTTGCCCACCCCGATCACGCCGACCCGTGCCATCGGCCGGGAACGTAGCCCCCCGCTCCGGGGGCGTCTAACAGTGGTCGTCAGGTATCGTGTCGGGCCGTGCAGCACCCCGTCCGCCCACGCCGCCGCCAGCCCGAGACACGCCGGCCGTGGTGATGGGCGGCTCCGGCGAGCGCCTGACCTACGGCGAGCTGGAGGATGCGTCGAACCGCGTGGCCCAGCTGCTGCGGGCCGGCCGGCCTGCGCACGGGCGACCACGTCGCCGTGCTGCTCGACGAACCGGCGCGAGTGGTACGACGTCGTGTGGGGAGCGCTGCGGGCCGGCCTCTACGTCACCCCGGTCAACTTCCACCTCACCGCGGCCGAGGCCGGCTACATCGTCGCGCGACTGCGGGGCGCGGGCGCTCGTTCGCCGACGCCGAGCTGGCCGCCACCGTGGCCGCGCATGGGCGCCGACCTCGACGGCGTCGGGCTCACGGCTCGCCGTCGGCGGGCGACCTCGACGGGCTTCGACGCCCTACGCGGACCGCGGTCGCCGCCTCACCCGCCGACCCGATCGACGACGAGGTGCGAGGGCTCGTGGATGCTCTACTCGTCGGGCACGACCGGGCGGCCCAAGGGCGTCAAGCCGCCGCTGCGGCGGCCCCGCTCGGCGCGCCGAGACGCCGTTCGGCTCGCTGCTCATCGGGCCTCTACGGGTTCACGGCCGACACCGTCTACCTCAGCCCGGCGCCGCTCTACCACGCCGCCCCCGCCGGCTGGACGACGATGACCCAGCGCCTCGGCGGCACCGCGGTCGTGATGGAGCGCTTCGACGCCGAGGAGTGGCTCGCCCTCGTCGAGCGCCACCGCGTGACCCACACGCAGCTCGTGCCCACCCACCTCGTCCGCCTGCTGAAGCTGCCCGAGGAGGTGCGCCGGCGCTACGACCTGTCGAGCCTGCAGCGTGTCGTGCACGCCGCCGCGCCCTGCCCGCCGGAGGTCAAGCGGGCGGCGATCGAGTGGCTCGGGCCGATCGTCTACGAGTTCTACTCCGGGCAGCGAGGGCAGCGGGTTCTGCGCCATCGGGCCCGAGGAGTGGCTGGCGCACCCGGGTTCGGTCGGCCGCTCGCTCATGGGCGCGGTGCACATCGTCGGCGACGACGGCGAGGAGGTGCCGACCGGCGAGGAGGGCCAGGTGTGGTTCGAGTGCGGCCACCCGCTTCGAGTACCACGGCGACGCCGGAGAAGACGGCCGTCGGCCTGGAACGACCGGGGCTGGAGCACGATGGGCGACATCGGCCGGGTCGACGCCGACGGCTACCTCTACCTGACCGACCGCGTCGCCCACACGATCATCTCCGGCGGCGTCAACATCTACCCGCGCGAGGCCGAGGACGTCCTGATCGTGCACCCCGCCGTGCTCGACGTCGGCGTCGTCGGCGTGCCCGACGACGAGATGGGCGAGCGGGTGGTCGCCTTCGTGCAGCTCGCGCCGGCCGACCGGCGCCGGCGACGACCTCGGCCGACGAGCTCCTCGCGTGGTGCCGCGACCGGCTGACGCACTACAAGTGCCCGACCGAGGTCCGCTTCGTCGACGAGCTGCCCCGCCTCCCGACCGGCAAGCTGCTGAAGCGGGCCCTGCCCACGTGACGCCTGGTCCGGCGTGTGCTCCGCCGGTGCCGAGCGCTCGCCTGGCGGCCCAGGAGGCGTGTAAGCAGGGGGCAGCGTTGCCGCGGACCGGTGGCACGGGGGAAGGAGACGGCCACGAGCACGGAACTGGCCCGGGACGAGGAAGCGACCCACGACACGCCTGAGCTGGCCGAGTTCCGCCGGCGGTGCCGGGAGTTCCTCGTCGCGAACGCAAAGCCGCTGCGGGACCGGCGGCCGGACGACGACGATGCCGACGACACCGCCGCCCTCGAGGGCGTCACCGACGTCGCGACCTCGAAGCGCTACCAGGCTGCGCTGTACGACGCCGGCCTGGCGGGGATCACGTGGCCGGTCGAGGTGGGCGGGCAGGGCCTGACCGCCGAGCACCAGCGGGTGTTCAACGAAGAGGCAGCCGGCTACGAGATCCCGACCGGGGTCTACACCATCGGCCTCGGGATGGTGATCCCCACGATCGTCGAGCACGGCACCGAGGAGCAGAAGGGGCGCTACGTCCGCAAGGCGCTGCGGGGCGAGGAGATCTGGTCGCAGCTGTTCTCCGAGCCGGGGGCGGGCAGCGACGTGGCCTCGCTGCAGATGCGCGCCGAGCGCGACGGCGACGAGTTCGTGGTCAACGGGCAGAAGGTGTGGACGACCGGCGCGCAGCACTCGGACTTCGGCGCCGTCATCGCCCGCACGAACCCGGACATGCCGAAGCACCGCGGCATCACGATGTTCATCATCGACTTCCGTTCCCCCGGCATCGACATCCGCCCGCTCCGCCAGATGAACGGCGGATCGGGGTTCAACGAGGTGTACTTCACCGACGTGCGGGTGCCGGCGACGAACGTCGTCGGCCAGGTCGACGACGGCTGGCGTTGCGCGATCGCCATGCTCGCCAACGAGCGGGTCGCCATCGGCGCCGGCGGGCGGCGCCCGCCGGGGCGCAGGCAACGGCATCGGGGCCCTCGTGGCGCTCGCCCGCCGGAGAGGCGTGATCGACCATCCCGTCATCCGCCAAGGGCTGGCCGACGTGTACATCCGCCAGCGCATCATGGGCTTCATCGGCCTCCGCATCCGCGCCGCCGTGCAGTCGGGCAGGGCGCCGGGACCGGAGGGGTCGATCGCCAAGCTCGCCGGCGCGTTGCTCTCGCAGCGACGGTCGAACCTCGGCGCCGCCATCGCCGGACCGGCGGCGCAGGCGTGGCTGCCCGCCGACCGCAAGGGCGGTCGTTGGACGACCGAGGTGCTCACCGCGCCTGCTGCTCGGATCGCGGGCGGCACCGACGAGGTCCAGCGCAACATCATCGGCGAGCGGGTCCTGGCGCTCCCCAAGGAACCGCAGGTCGACCGCGACCTCCCCTTCAAGCAGCTGAAGGTCGGCACGCAGCGGGGGGCCTGATGGGGGCGCTCGACGGCAAGGTCGCGATCGTCACCGGGGCGGCCCGCGGGATCGGGCGGGGTCATGCGCTGCTGCTCGCACGCGAAGGGGCGAGCGTGGTCGTCAACGACCTCGGCGGCGAGTGGGACGGCAGCGGGGCGGACGACCGCCCTGCGCAGCTCGTGGTCGAGGAGATCGCCGCCGCCGGCGGCACGGCGGTCGCCAACTACGACGACATCGCCGACTGGGAGGGCGGCCAGCGGCTCGTCAACGCCGCGGTCGAGTCGTTCGGCGGCCTCGACATCCTGATCTGCAACGCCGGCATCCTGCGGGACCGCATGACGTTCAACATGACCGAGGAGGAGTGGGACGCCGTCATCCGTGTCCACCTCAAGGGGCACTTCGTCCCCGTGCGCTGGGCGGCGACGTACTGGCGGGAGCGCCACAAGGAGTCCGGCGATCCCGTCGGCGGGCGCATCGTGCTCACGTCGTCGGAGTCGGGGCTCTTCGCCAACCCCGGACAGCTCAACTACGACGCGGCGAAGTCGGGCATCGCGACCATGGCGGTGGTGCTCGCCCGCGAGCTGGCGCGGTACGGCGTGACGGTGAACGCCATCGCGCCACGGGCCCGCACCCGCCTGACCGAGAACACCTTCGGCACCCGCCCGGCCGCGGACGGCGAGTTCGACGCCCGGAACCCCGAGAACGTCGCCCCCTGGGTCGTGTGGTTGTGCACCGACGCGGCCGCACACGTCAGTGGCCAGAACTTCGTGGTCGGCGGCGGCACGGTGCAGCTCGTGAGCGGCTGGCGGGTCGAGAGCTCGATCGAGAAGGACGGGCGGTGGACGCTGGCCGAGCTGGACGAGCGGTGGAGCGACCTGTTCGGCGACCGGCCGACGGCGCTGCTCGAGCGGCGCTTCGCGACGCCTCCGCCCGCGCCGTCAACCGGCTGACCGCGCCTCCTCCTACCGTCTAGCGACATAGGTTGCGGCGTGCCCGGTTGCGCCGTGAGCCGGAGGGATGTGCTGCGGTGGTCCGCGGCGGCCCTCGCGTCCCCGCTCGTCGTCCGCGGTGACCTCCTCAGCGGTGTCGCTGCTGCCGCAACCGGCAGGGACGACGTGTCGCCGGTGAACCTCGAGCTCGTGACCCTGACCGAGGACCGGGCGGTCATCACCTGGTACACCGGCTACACGGGCACCGACGACGGGCTGCACCGGATGCGTCCGGCCCCGGCCGACGGCGAGGTGCACTGGGGGACCCACCCCCACCGGCTGCACCGGGTGGCCGGCAGCCGGTCCGAGACGCCGTACCACTACGTGGAGCTGCACGGGCTCGAGCCGGGGCGGACCTACTTCTACGAGGCCCGGTCGAACGGCAAGCGGGCGACGCCGACACCCTTCACCCTCACCAGCGGCAACGCGGTCGGCACGTCGGACTTCGGCCTCGGCACGGGTGGCCCCTACAGCTTCACGGCGCCGCTGCCACCGCCCGGCCGCCACCTGTTCTCCATCGCGCTGTGCAACGACCTGCACGTGGGCGAGACCCAGGCGGGGCTCGTCGGGGACCTGCCGCAGATCGTCGGGATCGAGCAGCTCCCCGGCCGACCGCCGTACCCGGAGGTGATGCTCGAGTCCCTCGTCGACGACGCCGAGGCCCTGGGCGCCGACTTCCTGCTGGCGGCCGGCGACATCACGGCGGAAGCCGTCCCCATGGACCTGAGCGAGGCGGGACGCCTGCTCAGGCGGTTCGGCAAGGCTCCGTCGCGACTGGTTCGTGGCCCGGGGGAACCACGACCGCGCCCATGCCGGTGACGCCTGGTCCAGCTGCCGGGTGGGCCAGTGGCAGGGGAACGACTGCTTCCACGACCAGTTCTTCCCCGGCGACGGGCCGACCTACTTCAGCCGCGAGCTGCACGGCCTGCGGGTCATCGGCCTCGACACGTACGACAAGCCGGGCCGGGGCAGCGATGCCGGTGGGCTCTCGACCGAGCAGCTCGCCTGGTTCCGCACGGAGCTCGCCAGGGAACGGGACCAGCCGACCCTCGTGTTCGGCCACCACCCGCTCGTGGTCCAGGACTCGGTGTTCCCCATCACGGCGAGCAGCTCGCTCGACGCCGCGCAGGCGGCCACCATCCTGGAGGACTACGCCCGCGCTCCGGGCGTCCTGCTGCACCACGCCGGGCACACGCACCGCAACAAGCGGACGGTCAGCCCGGTCGCGCCGAACGTCACGCACCAGGAGATCGCGGCCGGCAAGGAGTACCCCGGCGGGTTCTCGCTGCTGCGGCTGCACACCGGGGGCTACGCGCTGAACTTCCACAAGACGCGGAGCGACCTGGCCCGGGAGTGGACCGAGCGGAGCCGCCAGGAGATCGTGGGCCTCTGGCCCCAGTTCGCGCTCGGCACCAGCGTGTCCGACCGCAACACCGTGGTGCCGCGCGACCTGTCGGGCCTGCGGCCCGTCCGCGGCCGGCACCACCGGCGACGGGAAATCTCCCGGACGTAGGGGGTCGGTGCCGTACGCTGGTCCCGACGAGAGCCGCCGAGGAAGGGAGCCGACGATGACTGCCATCGCGTTGGTTGCCGCCCCCGGTCGCGCCCTTGCCGCCTGCTGACACTCGGCGCTCGCGACCGGTCGTCCCGACCCGTCGATCCCTGGAGCCCCTGTGCGCCCTCTCCCCGAGTGGCTCGTGCGCGAGCCGTTCACCGACCTCGACCTCGGCACCCTCCGCAGCGGGAAGGAGGCGCAGGTCGACGTCGTCGAGCGCATCGGCGACGACGGCCGTACCTGTCTCCTCGCCCGGAAGCGCTACCTGCCCCGGACGGTCCGCCAGAAGGGCCAGCTGGAGGCGCTCGGCGTGCAGAAGGCCAGCACCTTCCACAACGACGTCCAGTACCGCGAGGGCCGGCAGTTCCGGAAGAGCCGGGACCGCCGCGCCGTCGAGGGCATGACGACCTACGGCAAGCACCTCCTCCAGGACCGCTGGACCGGTCACGAGCACGAGGTGATGCACCGGCTGTGGCATGCCGGCGTGCGGGTGCCGTACCCCGTGTCCTACGGCGACGACATCCTGCTGCTCGAGTACATCGGGGCCCCGACGTGCGCCGCCCCGCACCTGGCTCGGGCCCGCCTCGGCCCGGCTGACCTCGAACGTGCGTGGCGGCAGCTGGAGGACGGGCTCCAGGCCATGGTCGCCGAGGGCTTCGCCCACGCCGACCTGTCCGCCTTCAACCTGCTCTGGTGGGACGGGGAGCTGGTGTTCATCGACTTCCCGCAGGCCGTCGACCTGGCGACCAACCCGTCGGGTCTCGACTTCCTCCATCGCGACGTCGTGAACGTGTGCCGGTGGTTCGCCCGGCGAGGGGTCGACCGCGATCCGGAGGTCGTGTTCGCCGACCTCCTGGTCCACGCCTTTCGCTGATCCGAGGACCTGAGCCGACTCGGCTAGGCCGTCGCCATCCGGGGCTCGGCGATCGGGCTCGCCCTGAAGCCCTTCCACGCGCAGTAGATGCCGAGGAACGCCTCCCACACGATCTCCGGCAGTGCCAGCAGGCCGGAAGGCCCTTCTCCGTTGTCGTAGGCCCCGAACAGGATCAGGACGAAGGAGAGGATCAGCAGTGGGCCACCGACGAGACCGAAGATCGCCATGCGTGGAGGCACGAGGCCGGAGCGGTACATCAGGTAGCCCAGGATCAGGCCGTTCCCGAAGCCCACGACGAGCCCGGGCCCGAACTGGAAGGCCCAGTCGTAGACGGACACCAGGGTGTTGCCCTGTGCTTCCAGCGCAGCGGCCTCGACGCCTCTGGCCCCGAGCCATGCATCGTTCACGTCCACCACGGCGATGATGCTGATCAGGCCGATCGCGATGAAGACCGACTCCATGATGCGAGCGGTGACGTAGCCGAGCCCCAGGGTTGCGCTCTGTCGCTTCACGAGCGGGTAGATGACGACCGCGGTTGCGATGTTGAAGGCGATCACCCCGAACTCGAGGATCGAGCCGAGCTGCAGGCTCGTGTCGGAGACAGCCCCGGGGTTGAAGACCGTGTCGGTCCAGCTGGTGTCGAGCCCGTCGATGAAGAGCAGCCGGGCCGGGATGCTCGTGACGAACGTCCCGATGAAGAACCAGCCGAAGATCCGCCCGGTTCGCCGTGTGTCCACGATCCCCCCCCGCCTGCGTTCGTGCCGCCGGGGAGCACCCTAGATGAGCCGGCACGGGCCGCTCCTCCCCCGCCGCGCCGCCGTTCGGACTACGAGCGGTTCGGCCCGAGCTGGTCCAGCACGGACCTCGCCTCGTCCCGCCGGGAGAACTCCGCCAGGATGACCTCGCCGTCCACCGGGATCGATCCGTGGACGGCCCAGGTGCCGAGGCTGACCTCCACGACGTCGCCGGCGACCCGGACCCGCTGGTCGACGAGCTGCTCGAGCAGGCGGAGCCTTCCATCGGCCGCCGCGGGCTCCGGACCCTCGGCCCCCCCAGGCGTGATGGTGCCCATGGATCCGCCTCCTGCATCCGGCTCCGGAGATGACGGCACCCACACGGTAACCGCCCCGTCCCCCGCGGCGCCCGTGTCATCGCTCGTCACCTACGGCTGGGGTGCGATCCCGGTACACGCCCGGATCGGTGATCAGCGTCGGGAACGAGCCGGCGGCCGGAGCTCGGAGAGCCGAGGCCCGATGCCGGCACCGAACAGCGGGACCGCGGGCCACTCGGCGGTGAAGGTCCCCGTCGCCGGGTCGAGGAGCAGCTCGAGCCGGTGCGGCGTGCGGAGGAACGAGAGGTCGACGACGAGCCGCCTGTCGCGATCCCGTGCGGCGCTCGTCGCGACGTGGCCGGTCGGACCCTCGGTCCACGTGGTGCGGAGGGGTACGGCGAACGATGCCTCGCCCTCGATGACGAGCAACTCGTCGCCGGCCAGCACCAGCGAGGTGATGGATCGGTGGGAGCGTCCGGTGGGCGCTCGGGTGAACGTGCCCGAAGCCGGCTCGGGAGCAGCGCCGCCGACCCGTTCGGCGGCGGTCGGCACGGAGAGGGTGGCGAGGCGGGCCGCGAGCTCATCGTCGCCGTCGCCACCCGGCCGCGGGGCGGCCCCCATCGCCGGGAGGAGGTGGGCCCACACGTGCTCGAGGAGCGCCTGCATGTCCTCGTTGCCGGAGAAGATGGCGACCACGGCGTCGTGCTCGGGCAGCACGAGCATGTACTGGCCGAAGGCGCCGTCACCCCGGTAGCCGTGGCGGGACATCCAGAGCTGGAAGCCGTAGCCCTGCTGCCAGTCGGGATCGGGCTCCGCTGGGTTCGCCACCTGGGGCCTCGAGGCCTCGGCCACCCAGCCGGCCGGGAGGACGCGCCGGCCGTCCCACACCCCGTCGTCGAGGTACAGCTGGCCGAGCCGTGCCACCGCGTCGAGGGTCGTGAAGACGCCGGAGAACGCGAGCTCGACCCCCGGTCGGAGCTCCGCCCAGCGAAGGTCGTCGATGCCGAGCGGGTCCAGCAGCCGGGGGCGCAGGTACTCCGAGAGGCGCTGGCCGGCGAGCCGCTGCAGGACCGTGGCCAGCGCCAGCACCGGCGGCTGGTTGTAGGCGAAGGCGGTGCCGGGCTCGTGGTCCGGGGGGATGCGGAGGAAGCCCCGGACCGGGTCGTCCGGATCGAGGACGAGCGCCTCGAGGTAGGTCTCCCGATCGTGGCCGCTCGACATCGAGGCGATGTGGCGGATGCGCAGCCTCCGGGTCCGCTCGTCGACGCCCTCGAAGAGCTCCGGGAGGTGGTCCGAGACGAGGTCGTCCAGGGACAGCCGCCCTTCGCCGAGCTGCAAGCCCAGCGCGGTGCCGGTGAAGGTCTTGCTCAGCGAGTACACGAGCCGGCTGCGATCGACCCGGTGCGGCGCCCAGGCGGCCTCGACGATCCGGACGCCGTGGCGCTGGACGATCAGGCCGTGCGGCTCGAGCCGGTCGTCGCCCTCGAGCGCGTCGACGAGCGCGACGACGCCGGCCGGATCGACGCCCTGTGCCGATGCGCGGCTCCGGGGCAGGTCCACGCGTCGATGATGGACCATCGGGTCGTACTGTGCGGACGCGAGAGCCCCGCTCCGGCAACGCCGCTCCACCTCGGGAAGGACCGCACCCATGGCGACCTTCGTGCTGATCCACGGCGCCGGCGACGCCGGCTGGTACTGGCACCTGGTCGAGGCGGAGCTGCGAGCCCGTGGGCACGACACGGTCGCGCCGGACCTGCCGTGCGACGACGACACGGCCAGCCTGGACGACTACGCGGCCACGGTGGCCGACGCTGCCGCGGGCGGGCATGACCTGGTCATCGTCGGCCAGTCCTACGGCGCGTTCACCGCCACCCTGGCCGCGACCCGGCTCCCGGCACAGCTGCTCGTGCTGCTCGCCGGGATGATCCCCGTCCCCGGAGAGAGCCCCGGCCAGTGGTGGACGAGCACCGGCTACCGGCAGGCCGCCGAGGAGCAGGCCAGGCTCGACGGCGGCAGGACCGCCCACGACGACCCGCTCGTCACGTACTACAACGGCGTACCCCTCCCGTTGGCCGAAGAGGCCCTGCGGAGGGGCGAGCGTGGGGAGTCCTCGGTCGTCTGGGACACGCCCTGGCCACTGGATGCGTGGCCGGACGTGCCCACCAGGTTCATCGTGTGCAAGGACGACCAGTTCTTCCCCGCCGCCTTCCTGCGGCGGGTGGCGCGACAACGCCTGGGCGTGGTCGCCGACGAGGTCCCCGGCTGCCATTGCGTCGCGCTCAGCCACCCGAAGGAGCTCACCGACCTCCTCGTCGGCTACGTCTGACCGGCGTCAGGGCGTCGGGGCGGCGCCGGTCAGGCGAGTGCGCTCGGGTTCGATGTCGAAGCGGTCGCAGTACGACGCGATGACCGGATCGCCCCAGACGCTCGCCTGGTCGTAGCCCATCCGATCGAGCACCGCTGGCGGTGCGGCCCGTCGGCCCTCCCGCTGCCGTTCGAGGTACGCGACGATCCTGGCGGGCAGCTGATCGTCGGCGGTGCTCCCCTCCAGCACGTCTCGGATGACGTCGACGGGCGTGCCGACCAGGGCCGGGTAGGCGACGTGCATCGCTCGCGAGGGTTCGTCCGTCGTGAACGAGGCGACGCTCAGCAGCTTGTCGCGCACCTGGTCGATGGTGAGCTCCGACCGGTGCCCGTCGTCGGTCAGCGGGTTGCGCTCGCAGAACCACTCGGCGATCCCGTGACCCAACACGGCCAGCGACACGATGCAGCGATAGGGGTCGCGATCGGTGAAGACGAACCGAGCCTCGGGGAACACGTCTGCGAACGGCGCGACCTGGCGTGCGATCTGGGGGGCCTTCAGCACGAGGAAGCCGCCGGGGGCGACCGGGTGCTTCCAGAGGAGCAGCTGCACCACCCGCCGATAGCTCTCGAACGCAGGACGGAGATCTGCCGTGGTGAGGAAGCGCCACCACGCCGGGAGGCACGGGCCCGCGGGCCAGGCGAGCATGGACACCGCGTCGATGAAGCCGCTCACGCACTCCTCGGGATCGGTGGCATCGACCCAGTGCATGTGCTCGAGCAGCGTCCCGCGGAGCACGTCGGTCCGGCGTTGCACGAGCGCGATGCGCGGATCGGTCTCATAGGTGGCGGTCTGCGGCGGGGGCACCGGTTCCAGGAGCTCCCACCGACGCAGGACCCGCGCGTCCCGATGGAGGGCGAGCAGGTTGTGGAGCAACGTCGTCCCGCTGCGCTCCAGGCCGGTGATGTACACGATCGGCGGGATCGGGACGCTGGCGATCTCCGGGTGTCGTCGCAGCGTGTCGAGGACGCGCAGGCGCCGCACCAGGTCCTGCACCGCCCGCGACCGCAGGAACTCCCTCGCCCAGTCGGTGAGGTTGCGCTGCTGGAGGTCGGCGGCATAGGCGGACAGCGGACCGAGGAACCAGGGTTCTCCGAGGTCGTGGAGACCGGCGTGCTCCGCCGCGTCAGCGAGGATGCTGTCGACGTCGGCGGTCGTGCTCACCCGACGTCGGCGTGGTGGGCCCCGACGAGGAAGACGGCGATGTGGGCGGGGACCTCGCCCCGGTTGTGCCAGGCGTGACGGGTGCCGTTCTGCACGACGGTGTCGCCGGGCCGCAGCGTGACCTCCGCTCCGTCGTCCAGCTCGAGGACGACCTCGCCGGACAGCACGACCTCGAAGTCGATGGTGGACGTGGTGTGCATGCCGGGGTGGCCCGGATCCATGTGGGCGAGCAGGCCGGGCAGGTGCGCTTCCATCTCGGCGAGGGCGGCGGGGATGTCGAGGTCGGGGGGCGGCTCGGTGCCGACCGGCGGCAGCGTGAAGGTGCCGAAGCGGAACCCGCCGACGCCTGGGAAGTAGGTGGTGTACGTGGGCTTCGAGCCGTCGTCGGGGAACTGCGGGACCTCGTCGGCCCCCCAGAGCATGTGGAACGCGGACTCGGGGTTCAGCATCGGGCGGTAGCCGTCGACGAGCTCGTCGGAGGCGAAGACCGCCTTGCCGAGGCGGTCGTGGCCGGTGGCGACGCGACGGATCTGCATGCTGCCGTTCTAGCCCGGAGGCTCGCACGGGCCGGCCGTGCAGCCCCCCTGACGAGCGCCGTTGCCGACGCCTTGGTCACTTCTGCTCCATCTTCTGGAGCGGCGTTGACCAAGAGTGGCGAGGACGACGCGCTGGACGGCTCGCCCGGCACCGACCCGCCGATCGGAGGCATCCTGGGGACCACCAGGGCGCCGCTCGCGGCGGCCGGTGCTCGACCGACAGGCGCCAAGGAGGCACCCCCGATGGCAGGAACAGGGCACGACGTGGTGGTGCGCGGTGGCATCGTGGTCGACGGCACCGGCGCCCCGGCCCGCACCGCCGACGTCGCCATCGACGACGGCCGCATCACGGCCGTCGGCCGGATCGACGGTCGTGGCGAGCGGGAGATCGACGCCGACGGCGCCCTCGTCACCCCGGGGTGGGTCGACATCCACACCCACTACGACGGGCAGGTCACCTGGGACCCGGAGGTCACGCCCTCGTCGTGGCACGGCGTGACCACGGTCGTCATGGGCAACTGCGGTGTCGGCTTCGCACCGGTCCGCCCCGGCGGCCAGGGCTTCCTCATCGAGCTCATGGAGGGCGTCGAGGACATCCCCGGCACCGCCCTCCACGAAGGGATCGACTGGGCCTGGGAGAGCTTCGGCGAGTACCTCGACGCCCTCGAGGCGACGCCACGCGTCCTCGACGTCGCCGCGCAGGTGCCCCATGCCGCCGTACGGGCCTTCGTGCTCGGCGAGCGGGCCCACGAGGCCGCCACCACCGACGAGGTCGCCGCCATGGCGGCGATCGTGGAGGAGGCGATGCGGGCCGGCGCCGTCGGCTTCACCACGTCCCGGACGATCCTGCACAGCTCCAAGCACGGCCTCGTCCCCGGCACCGAGGCGCCGCTCGACGAGCTCTACGCCCTGGCCGACGCCGTCGGCGCTGCCGGCCACGGCGTCGTCGAGATCATCGACGACGCCTACACCACCGGCGGCGGCCACGAGCAGCTCCTCGAGCTGGCCAAGCGCTGCGGCACCGTGACCTACAGCCTCGCCCAGGCCGGCTTCGCTCCCGAGGCCTACCGCCAGGCCCTCGAGCAGGCGTCCGAGGACCTCGCCGCCGGGCGCCACATCGCCCCCCAGGTGTCCAACCGGCCCACCGGCATGCTCTTCGGGCTCCAGTCGTCCCTCCACCCCTTCATCACCCACCCCACCTACCGCGCCCTCGCCGACCTGCCCCTCGCCGAGCGGGTCGCACGCCTCCGTCGACCGGAGATCCGCGACCAGCTCCTCGCCGAGTCACCCGGCACCGACAACGTCATCGCCGTCCACCTGATGAGCCGGTTCGACCAGATCTTCCGCCTCGGCGATCCGCCCGACTACGAGCCGCACCCGTCGACCTCCATCGCCGCCGTCGCCGCCGCCACCGGCCGCACGCCCCAGGACGTCGCCCTGGAGTGGCTGCTCGAGCGCGACGGCACCGCCTTCCTCTTCGCCCCGCTCGCCAGCTACGTCGACGGCGACCACGAGGTGATCCGGGAGATGATGAGCCACCCGGCCACGGTCCTGGGTCTCTCCGACGGCGGCGCCCACTGCGGCCTCATCTGCGACGCCTCCATGCCCACCTACCTGCTCACCCACTGGGCCCGCGACCGCAGCCGCGGCGAGCGCCTGCCGGTCGAGCAGGTCGTCCGCATGCAGACCGGCCGCACCGCCGAGCTCTACGGGTTCACCGACCGCGGCACCCTCGAGCCCGGGAAGCGGGCCGACCTCAACGTCATCGACCACCCCGGGCTCCGCCTGCATGCCCCCGAGATGGTCTTCGACCTCCCCGCCTCCGGTCGGCGGCTCGTGCAACGGGTCGACGGCTACGTCGCCACCCTCGTGGCCGGCGAGCAGACCTTCGCCGCCGGTGCGCCCACCGGGGCCCGGCCGGGCCACCTCGTGCGGGGTCGGCCCGCCTGAGCCTTCGTCGCCGCTACCCCGCGAAGTCGGCCGAGATCGTCGACACGGAGGCCGAGGTGCAGGGTCCTCATGGAACGTCTGACGCACGCTCCGACCGGATCTCATCGATGAGTTCGCGATCCGGCGGTCGTCTCCACCTGTGAGCGGACGGCGCGCCCTGCCGTCCTGAAGGAGCTGACGATGCCAGCACACGACCTCGACGGCGAGCATGGGACGGTCGCCATCCCGCCGATCGTCGACCAACCCACCTGGGAAGCCGCGTTGGCCGAGCTGCGGGCCCGGGAGAAGGCGGCCACGAAGGAGCTCGACGCCATCGCCGCCGTTCGGCGGCGCCTGCCGATGGTGGAGCTCCCCGAGTACACCCTCGAGGGAGCCGACGGCCCCGTTCGGCTGGCGGACGTGTTCGAGGGGAAGCACCAGCTCATCGTCTACAACCACATGTGGTTCCCGGGCGAGACGTGGCAGTGCTCGGGCTGCACCGGCCTCACCAGCCAGTTCACCCGGCTGGAGTTCCTGGACCCCTACGACGCCCGCTTCGTCATCGTCACCCAGGGGCCGATCGACGAGGCGCTCGCCTACAAGGCCAGGGTCGGCAACAAGATGACCTGGTACTCGACTGCCAACAGCCCGTTCGGCACCGACATGGGGGCTCCTCCCGGCGGCGGGTTCCAGGTGAACGTGTTCCTCCGGGTCGGGGACACCGTGTACCGCACCTACAACACCCAGGGCCGCGGCACCGAGCAGCTCAGCCACACGTTCCCGCTCATCGACCTCCTCCCCTATGGCCGCCAGGAGGACTGGCAGGACTCGCCGGACGGCTGGCCGCAGTCGCCCACCAGCAGCAAGTGGGCCCCGTCCGAGGCGTTCGCGGGTACGCCGACTGAGCCAGGCCGCCGGCGCGCCCTTGCGGGCGATCAGGCGGGGTGCCTGTCGTCGGCGGCCTGCAGCGGGAGGACGATCTGGAACCGGTTGTCGCCGGGTTTCGACTCCAGGAGGATCTCGCCCCCGTGCCGCCCGACGACGATCCGCCAGACGATGTCGAGCCCGAGACCGGTGCCGCGGCCGATCTCCTTCGTGGTGAAGAACGGCTCGAAGACACGGCTGCGGATCTCCTCCGGCACGCCGGGGCCCGTGTCGCCGATCTCCACCATCAGACGGTCGTCACCCACGGGCCGGGTGCGCACCGTGACGGTGCCCCGACCTTCCATCGCATCGATGGCGTTGTCGATGAGGTTCGTCCACACCTGGTTCAGCTCCGCGGCGAAGGCGAGGATCAGCGGAAGGGTTCGGTCGTAGTCACGGACGACCTCGACATCGTCGCCCAGCTTGTGCCCGAGCAACGTCAGGGTGGCGTCGAGCCCGGCGTGCACGTCGACCGTCTGGAGCGGCGCCCGGTCCATCTGGGTGTACTGCTTGGCCGACCCCAGCAGCGCGGAGATCCGTCCGACGGCCTCCGAGATCTCGTCGAGCAGGCTGTCGGTCTCGAGCGCCCGCACCGGGTAGGTGAGCGCGGCCCCGAAGTGCGGTGTCGGCACCACCTCCGCGAGCCGCTCGGCCCACGCCACGGTCAACCCGGCACTCACGAGGGTGGATGCGAGCTCCCAGCCGTCCGCCACCCCGTGGTCGTCGAGCCAGTCAGCCAGCTCCTCCTCGTCATCGGACACCTCCAGCGGAGACCGGTGCGGTGCCTCCCGACGCTTGTCGATGGCCTCGCCGGCCAGAGCGGCCACCGCCTCCAGCTGGTCCGAGGTGAGGGCGCCCCGCGCCAGCGTCCCGAGCTCGGCCCGCATGCCGGCGAGCCGCTCGCGCAGCGAGGCGGTCGCCCTCGAGACGGCGGCCACCGGGTTGTTCAGCTCGTGGGTCAGCCCGGCGGTCACCGAGCCCAGAGCCACGAGCCGCTCATGGCGCTCGACGGCGTCGCGGGTGTCCATGCCCGTCGTGGCGAGGCCCTGCAGGAAGTGGATCGCCATCGGGAACCACTCCCGGAAGGCGCGCCCGAGCTCGGCGGCGGGCAGCTCGAGGAGGCGGGAGTCGGTCACCGCCCTGGTGGTGGCCGGGTAGACCTGAGGGACGCCCTGGTCGGGCCGGTAGAAGTCGAAGGCTCCGGTGTACGAGCCGCAGTGCTCGGTCCGGATGATCTCGATCTCGCCTCCCTGCACGCGGCGGGACATCGAAAGCATCCCGGACAGCAGCACGAGGAAGCACGTCGCCGGCGCACCTTCGCTGGCGACGATCGCGCCCGCCGGGTACTCGACGATCCGACCGGCCCCCGCCAGCCACCCGAGCTGATCGTCGTCCAGGGACTCGAAGAGGAACAGCGTCCGCAGCTCGTCCGGCGTCAGGCGCGCCGGTTCGCTCACTGGTGCTCCAGGAAGCCGTGGATCAGCTGGATCGCCATCGCCCCCTCACCGACCGCCGATGCGACCCGCTTGACCGAGTTGGCTCGGACGTCGCCCGCCGCGAACACACCCGGCGCGCTGGCCTCGAGGTAGTACGGGTCGCGGCCGAGGTCCCACCCCCGTGGCCGCCGCTCGCGCTCCATCAGGTCGGGACCGGTGAGCACGAACCCCTTCGTGTCGCGTTCGACCACACCGTCGAGCCACTCCGTGCGCGGTGCGGCGCCGATGAACACGAAGACGTGATCGGCTCGCACCTTCTCCGTGGTCCCCGCCGCGCCGTCGCACAACGTGATCTGCTCGAGGTGACCGTCGCCGTCCAGCGCGATCACCTCGGTCCCGAGGCGGACGTCGATGTTGGGGATCTCGGCGATCTGCCGGATGAGGTAGTGCGACATCGAGGTCTCGAGGCCGTCGCCTCGCACCAGCATGGTCACCCGCCGGGCATGGCGCGCCAGGTACACCGCCGCCTGACCGGCGGAGTTGGCGCCGCCGACGATGTAGATGTTGCTCCCGACGCAGGCCGAGGCTTCGGTCATCGCCGAGCCGTAGAAGACGCCGCGCCCGGTCAGCGCGTCGGCGCCCGGCACCTGGAGCTTGCGGTAGGAGATCCCGGTGGCGAGCAGGACCGAGTGGGCGACGACCTCACCACCGTCCTCGAAGCGAAGGGCGCGCGAGGACGCTCGCACCTCGAGGCCGACCGCGTCGCGGGTGGTCAGGATCTCGGCGCCGAACCTCTGGGCCTGCCGGCGGGCCCGGTCGGTGAGCTGGGAGCCGCTCACCCCGTCGGGGAAGCCGAGGTAGTTCTCGATGCGGGAGCTCAGGCCGGCCTGCCCGCCGGTGGCCCGCCGCTCGACCAGGACGGTGCGGAGGCCCTCGGACGCGGCGTACACGGCGGCGCCGAGCCCCGCCGGTCCCCCGCCCACGATCACCACGTCGTAGAAGTCGGTCGCCGGCGTCGTCGACAACCCCACCTCGGTGGCCAGCTCGCCGATGCTCGGATCGATCAGGTGGTCGCCGCCCGGGGTCACCACCAGCGGGATCTGGGTCGCATCGGCGCCGGCCGCCGCCAGCAGCCGCTGGCCCTCGGGCTCCTCACTGGTGTACCAGCGGTAGGGCACCGAGTTGCGAGCGAGGAAGTCGCGGACCTCGAACGAGCGGGCCGACCAGCGGTGCCCCACCACCTGGGCCCGCTCGACCGGGTGCTCGTCGCTCGCCAGCCACAGCTCGATGAGCGAGTCGACGACGGGGTAGAGCTTCTCCTCGGGCGGATCCCACGGCTTGAGCAGGTAGTGGTCGAGGTCGACGACGTTGATGGCCTCGATGGCGGCGTCGGTGTCGGCGTAGGCGGTGAGGAGCGCACGCCGGGCCCGAGGGAAGAGGTCCATCGCCTCCTCGAGGAACTCGAGACCGGTCATGTCGGGCATGCGGTGGTCGGCCAGCAGGACGGCCACCACGTCTCCCCGGAGCTTCAGCTCCCGGAGCGTCTCGAGCGCCTCCGGTCCGGACTCCGTGCGCACCACGCGGTAGGTCTCGCCGTAGTGGCGGCGGAGATCCCGGGCGACGGCGCGCGACACCCCGGGGTCGTCGTCGACCGTGAGCAGGATCGGCTTGCGTTCGGTCTCGGTGACCATCCGACGCCCGACGCTACCGCCGTGAGGTTCGGCGCCCGGCGGTCGCAGGCCCCTCCTCCGCTCGAGCCTCGTGGCCTGCACTTCCCTGGCTCGATCCCGCGTGGAAGGCGCACGGCGAGCCGGAACCGACGGCCCGGAACTACCCGGCGGGCTCCTACCGGAGGAACGGGCCGACGAGCGCTCGGAGCTCGTCGGACCGCTGCATGACCTCGGTGTGCCTGGTGCCGGGCAGGACCGCGAGCCGGCAGTCGGGGAACAGGTCGAGCATCTCGGCCGCGTGGTCGAGGCGTACGAAGTCGCGATCGCCGATCACGAGGAACGTGGGTGCGGTGATCGATCGGATCTCGTCGGCGGTCCAGCCGGCGAAGTCGTGGACGACCGGCTGCATCCGCTCGAGGAACGGGAAGAAGTCCGCCGGGTTCGGTGCCACCGCCTCGTAGTCGGCCTGCCAGGTGGCGAACTCCTCCTGCGTCGGCAGCCGCGGGTCGTCCTGCTCGGGCGCGGTGATCTCGGGGTGGTAGCCGTCGGGGCGGATGTTCGACGCCGCCAGCACGAGGCGGCGGACCTTGGCCGGGTGGCGGAGGGCGAGGCTCGTGGCGGTGAGGGCGCCGAGGCTGAAGCCCCACACGACGACGGGCCCGCCGCCCGCGACCCGGTCGATCAGCTCGGCGACGTCGTCGGCGAAGCGCTCGATCGACATGGCGCGTCCGGTGTCGGGCGTGTGACCGTGGCCCTGGAGCTCCACGCCGATCACCCGGTGCCCGGTGGTGAGCCAGGGCAGCACGTCGCCGAAGCTGGCCTGGAAGGTGAGGATGCCCCCGTGCAGGGCGACGAGCGGCGGTCCTGCGGGGTCGCCGAGCTCCTCGTACCAGATGGGCAGGCCGTCGATCTCCTCGTGGGGCATGCCGTTGAGACGCTAGGCGCCGGGCAGACTCATCGGTCGGTGCGTGCGATCCGGGTAGGATCCCTCGTACGCGTCACGAGGCGACGGTCCGGGTCGAGCCCCTCGGTGCGGAGGTCCGAGTGCGCACGGGCGAGCGGCTCATGGGCGCCGCCGAACGGCTGGGGTACCGCTGGCCGACGTTGTGCCACGGACAGGCGCAGTGCACCGCGTGCTGGATCGAGGTCGAGGATCCCGAGGCGTTCGAGCCGCCGGCTCCCCTCGAGCTCGAGGGCCTCAGCCTGTTCGACGGGCGCTCCTTCTACGCCGGGAAGAACATCCGGCTCGCCTGCCAGGCACGACCGCTCCGGGACACCGTCGTGACGAAGCGAGGCGTTCAGGCCCCGGGGTGACCGTCCGTCATCCAGGGGACCCGGCCAGGTACTCGTCGATGATCCGCTGGTGGTGGAGGAGGTTCGCCTCCTGCACCGGGTTGAGCAGGGCCCCGCGGAACCCCTTCGACCTCATGCCGTTCGTGATCTCGACGAGGTTGGCGAAGTCCTGGTTGTTGATCGTGCCCCAGTCCTTCGTGGTCCAGTCCTCGTAGAACTTCCGCTCGATCTCCCGCGGCTCGGCGTCGGGCGGGGCCCACTCCAGCGCCCAGAAGTCGAGCAGCGTGCTGTGGGGGTCCGAGCCGTTCGGCCTGGCCCGGTAGAGCGTGGCGTTGCCGTGGGTGATCGGCCCGAGGAGGTTCGGGAACAGGTGGATCGTCCCCGAGCCCCGCAGGTCCTTCGGGGAGAGCCCTTCGACGTCGATCCCGCGGTGCTCGAACCCCTTGAGCCGCAACTCGTCGAACACCTGCCCGATCGTCCGGCCGGGAGGGAGCCCGTTCTCCTTGAGGTCCTGCAGCATCGCCTGGTCCTCACGTGGGAACAGGCCGGCGATCGCGTCGATCCGCTCGGCGAGCAGCTCGGCGGGATCGCTCTCCTCCCGGCTGATCCCGAGTCGCGGACTGGGCCCGGACTCGCGCTGACGGGCTTCCGGCACGTAGTAGCAGCTGTGCTGACCGATCTGCTCGTAGGTGAACAGCGTGTCGTTGAACCACGTCAACATCTGCGGATGGAGAGCCTGCGGGTGGTAGCCCTCGTTGAAGGAATCCACCGCGGTCTTCCAGTTGCACTCGAAGACGATCGTCCTGAACGAACGGAAGCGGAGGTTGTGGAACCGGTACGTCTGGTATCGCTCGGGGATGGAGCCCAGGAACGCATCGAACGGCTCACAGCCCGGGTCCATGTTGACGAACACGAACCCTCCCCACAGTCCGACCTGCACCTCGCCGAGCGAGGTGAGCTCGTCGGTCATGGTCTCGGGGAAGTCCTCGCGATCGACCACCTCGATGTTCGAGCCGTCGAGGTCCCACCGCCACCCGTGGTACGGGCAGCGGATCTCCGGGGAGCCGAAGCTCCCGACACCCGACGCGAGGCGAGTCCCCCGGTGTGGGCAGGTGTTGAAGTAGGCCCTGATGTCCCCGGCGTCGTTGCGGACGACGAGGATCGACTGGTCGACGATCGTGTACTCGAGGAAGTCGCCGGCGTTCGGGATCTCCTCCTCGCGACAGGCGACCTGCCAGACCCTCGGCCAGAGGTGCTCGACCTCCAGATCGAAGAACTCGCGTGACATGTAGCGCTCGCCGGGAACGACGACCATGCCGCCGGCTTCGAACAGTCGGTGCCGCTCCCCACCCATCGAGCTCGCGCCCCCTCCGTGGCCGTGACCGCCGAGCATATTGTCGGCGCATGCCAGGAGGGCCGCTCGATGCGCTCCGTGGCGTCCGGGTGCTCGACCTCTCGGACGACCTGGCCGGCTCCTACTGCACGAAGCTGCTCGCCGACGCCGGAGCCGAGGTGCTCAAGGTCGAGCCCGCATCAGGGCACCCGCTGCGGGCGTGGTCGAGATCCGGCTCCGCCGGCGCCGACGGAGACGCCGACGGGGCCCTCTTCCGGTACCTCGCTACCGGTCAGCGCAGCCTGACCCTCGACCTCGACGTCACCGGCGACCGCGACCGGCTCCTCGAGCTGGCGGCGAGCAGCGACGTCGTCGTCTCCTCGGCCCCGATCGGGGTGCTCGAGGCCCGTCGTCTCCGGGGCGAGGATCTCCACGCCGTCAACGGGGCGCTGACCGTGGTCTCGATCACACCGTTCGGTCTGACCGGTCCCCGGGCGCACGACAGGGCCAACGACTTCCGCCTCCAGGCGCGGTCCGGGTCGATGCACGGCCACGGTTCGACCGACCGGGAGCCGCTGGCCGTGGGTGGCGGGTTGGGTGAGTGGATCGCAGGTGCCTACGCCGCGGCGGGTGCGCTCGCCGCCCGGGCCCGCACCGCTCGGACCGGGCGGGGCGAGGTCGTCGACGTGTCGGCCCTGGAGTGCCAGGCGATCACCCTCGTCTGCTACCCCTCGGTCGCCGCATCGCTCCCCGGCGGCGCCCGACGGCGGACGACCTACGTCCTCCTGCCAGGCATCGAGCCCTGCAAGGACGGCTTCGTGGGTCTGACCACGCTCACCGCCCAGCAGTGGCACGACTTCCTGGCGATGATCGATCGCCAGGACCTCGTCGCCGACCGCCAGCTGGACGGCACGCGGGGTCGTGTCGCCCGAGCGGCGGAGGTTCGCGGCCTCATCCAGGACTGGACCCGGGACCACACCGTCGCCGAGATCATCGACCTCGCGGCGTCGTTCCGGGTCCCGGCCGCACCTGTGCTCGACGGTGCCACGTTGCCCGGGTTCGAGCCCCTCACCGAACGGTCGCTCTTCGACTGCAACCCTCGCGGTGACCTCCCGCACCCGCGTCCGCCGTTCCGGAGCTCAGGGACAGAACGACGTCCGGTCCGCCGAGCTCCGACGATCGACGAGCATGGGAGCCGACCCTTCGCCACGTCACGGTCGAAGCCGGTGGATGCCGTTCGGGAGGACGGCAGCCGCCTCCCCCTCGAAGGGGTGCGCGTCCTCGACGTGACAGCCTTCTGGGCCGGCCCGTCCGGAACCCAGTACCTCGCCTCACTCGGCGCAGAAGTGATCAAGGTCGAGTCCGTCCAGCGGCCCGACGCCATGCGGTTCAACGTCGGCGTGCCACCCAGCACCGACCAGTGGTGGGAACAGGGGTACCTCTACCTCGCCGCCAACCTCGACAAGCGGGGCATCACGCTCGACCTCGGCGACCCGCGCGGACGCGAGCTGTTCCTGCAGCTCGTCGCCCTGTCAGACGTCCTCGTCGAGAACTACACGCCCCGCGTGTTCGAGCACTTCGGGCTGACCTACGACGTGGTCAGCGGCGTGCGGCCCGACATCGTGATGGTCCGCATGCCCGGCTGGGGCCTCGACGGTCCGTGGCGGGACCGGCCCGGGTTCGCCACGACGATGGAGCAGGCGGCGGGCATGGCCGTCGTCACCGGCTACGAGGACGGGCCGCCCCTGGCACCGGGCCTCTGCGACCCGCTCGTGGGGATCCATGGTGCGTTCGCCGTGCTCGCCGCGCTCGAGGAGCGCCGGAGGACAGGACGTGGCCAGCAGGTCGAGCTGTCGATGATCGATGTGGCCGTCAACGTCGCCGCCGAGCAGATCCTCGAGCACGCGGCCTATGGGTCGCTGATGACGCGGCTGGGGAACCGATCCGACCGGTGTGCCCCCCAGGGTGTCTACGAGTGCGCCGGCGCCGACGAGTGGTTGGCGCTCTCGGTGTCCGACGAGTCCGAGTGGCGCGAGCTCTGCCGGGTCATCGGGACGGCCGGGTGGCTCGACGACCCCGACCTCGCCTCGGTGGCCGGGCGCCACGCCGCCCACGATCGACTCGACGGCGAGATCGCGGCGTGGTGCGCCGGCCGCCCGCTGGCTGTCGCCGTCGACGCGCTCCGCGGGGCAGGGGCCGAGCCGGTGGTGGCCGCCTTCGCCATCGACGAGGACGAGCAGATGGTGGCGCGGGGCTTCTGGGAGAGCGTCGACCACCCGGTCGTCGGCGAGCACCGCTACCCCGGGTGGCCGATGCGCCTGTCCGGCGGTCCGACCGGATGGCACCGCTCGCCGGCCCCGCTCGTCGGGGAGCACAACGACGAGGTGCTCGGGGGACTGCTCGGCCTGGACGCAGACGACATCGCCGACCTCCGCCAGGCCGATGTGATCGGCGAACGACCGCTGGGTCTCTGAACGGGGCGGCCGGACGAGGGGGGCGGCTGCGAGCATGTGGCCGTGAGCGGGGTCGGCAGCCAGCACGTCGACGCGGCAGTCGCCGAGATGACGGCCGTGCTCACACCCCACGTCGAAGCTGACTGGCAGGTGCCCGCCGGGTCGCTCGAGTGGAGCTGTTGGACGACGGCGGCTCATGTCGCACACGACCTGCTCGCCTACGCCGGACAGGTCGCGGCGCGCGCCACCGCCGGCTACCTCCCGTTCGACCTCGTCATCGCCCGAGAAGCTGCACCTCGGGAGCTGTTGGAGGTGGTCTCCGCGTGCGGCCACCTCCTGAGCAGGGCAGTCGCCAACTCCGGCGCCGGCCCCGTCGCATGGCACTGGGGGATGTCGGACGCAGCCGGCTTCGCCGCGATGGGCGTCGCGGAAGCGCTGGTGCACACCTACGACATCACGCAGGGCCTCGGCGTGGCCTGGCTCCCCCCGGAGCCCCTCTGTCAGCTGGTCGTCGCTCGGCTGCTCCCCGATGCACCACCCGGGCGGGCGACGGAGATCCTGCTCTGGGCCACCGGCAGAGCGGACCTCGAAGGCCACCCTCGGGTCAGCGAGTGGGTCTGGCGAGCTGCCGGTGGGAACTGATCGGCTGGTGGCTGGGCTTCGACCTGGACATGACGCTCATCGACCCTCGACCTGTCGTCCACCACCTCGCCCATCGATCGAGGACCTACGCTCCTCGTGTGCCGACGGGCGCCGCCGGGCTGCCGACGGGCGTCGTGACGTTCCTGCTCACCGACGTCGAGGGCTCGACGGCGCTCTGGGACCAGCACGCCAGCGTCATGTCAGCGGCCCTCCAGGTCCACGACCGGACGATCGAGAGCGCAGTCCGCGCCTCCGGCGGCCGTCTCCTGAAGGCACGGGGAGAGGGCGACAGCACCTTCTCCGTCTTCGAGCGCCCGACCGACGCGGTGCGGGCGGCGGTGGCGGCCAGGCGTGGCCTCGAGGCGGCGGCCTGGCCCGACGGCATGCGCCTCGAGTCGCGGTTCGCGATCCACGTCGGCGAGGTCGAGGCCCGGGACGGCGACTACTACGGCACCGCGGTCAACCGGGCCGCGCGGTGCGGTCCCTGGCGATCGGTGGGCAGATCCTCGTGTCCCAGGCGGCCGCCGAGATGGTGGTCGACCACCTGCCCGACGACGTCTCCCTCGTCGAGCTCGGCGAGCAGCAGCTGCGCGGCCTGACCCGCCCGGAGCGGGTGCGCGCCGTTGTCGATGCCGCGCGGCCCATCCGGGAGGCGCTCGGCGGCCTCTGCCCGTACAAGGGCCTGCTGGCGTTCCAGCCCGACGAGGACGACATCTTCTTCGGGCGGGAGGCGCAGGTCGAAGCCCTTCTCGATCGGCTGCTCCAGCATCGCTTCGTCGTCGTCGTCGGCGCCTCGGGGAGCGGGAAGTCCTCGCTCGTACGAGCCGGCGTCCTCGCGGCGCTCCGGCGGGGCGACGTCCCCGGGAGCGAGAGGTGGCCGCTCCGGGTCATCACGCCGGGAGAGCATCCGGCCCTTCGCCTCGCCGAGGTCCTCACGCCGCCGGAGGAGGGCGGTGGCGCAACCGGGCCGCTGGTGGTCGGCGTCGACCAGATGGAGGAGCTGTTCATCGTGTGCCGTGACCCACTCGAGCGCGAGCGGTTCGTGGACATCCTCCTCGACGCCGTGGCCGACGACTCTCGCGACGTCCTCGTCGTCTGCGCCCTGCGGGCCGACTTCTACGGCAGCTGCGCTTCGATCGCGCGCCTGGCCGCCGCTGTCTCCGACGTGACCTTCCTGCTCGGCCCCATGGTCGAGCGGGAGCTTCGTCGAGCGATCGACGGTCCGGCCGGGGTCGCCGGGCTGCGGCTCGAGCCAGGCCTGGCCGACCTCGTGCTGCGCGACCTCGCCCACGAGCCGGGCTCGCTTCCCCTGCTGTCCCACGCCCTGCTGGAGACCTGGCGCCGGCGCTCGGGTCGCACGCTCACCATCAACGGCTACCGCGAGTCCGGCGGCGTCCGGGGCGCGATCGCCACCACCGCGGAGGCGGTCTGGAACGAAGCCCTCGGCGAGCGCGAGCGGCCGGTCGCCCGCCGCATCTTCCTCCGCCTCACCGAGCTGGGCGAGGGCACCGAGGACACCCGGCGCCGCGTTGCGCGGACCGACATGGCCTCCGGCCCCGACGCCGACGAGGTCGACGCCGTGCTGCGCCTGCTCGTCGACCGCCGGCTCGTCACCGCCGACGAGGGCACCATCGAGGTCGCGCATGAGGCGCTGATCCGGGAGTGGCCGCGGCTGCGGACGTGGCTCGACGACGACCGGGAGGGCCTCCGCGCCCACCGCCACCTCACCCACGCAGCTGAGGATTGGGACCAGCTCGGCCGGGACCCGGCCGAGCTGTATCGCGGACCTCGCCTCGTCGCCGCCCGAGAGTGGCTGGGCCGTGACGGCGAGGCCGAGCTGAACGAGCGCGAGCTCGCGTTCGTCGACGCGAGCGAGGCGTCCGAGCGGGAGGTTCTTCGGGCCGAGGAGGAGCGGGTCTCGGCGCGCGAGCGGACCAACCGGCGGCTGCGCGTCCTCCTCGCAGCGACGGCGGTCGCCCTCGTCGTCGCCCTCGTGACCGGATCCTTGGCCGTCGCGCAGCGCCGGCGGGCCGACCGCCAGGCCGATCGCGCGCGAGCGACGTCAGTCGCGGCCGAGGTCGATCGGGCCGTCGCCGAAGTCCCCACCCTGCTCGACCGCGATCGGAGCCTGGCCCTGCTGCTCGCCGTGCAGGCGCACCGCATCCGGCCCGGCGCCGCAACGGCGGGTGCGCTGCTCGCCGCCCTCGTCGACGAGCCCCGGCTCCAGGCCACGGTCAGCGGCGGCCGCGATGGCTACGCGTGGCTTGCGCCGTTCCCCGACGGGGAGCGGGTGGCGGCCCTCGGTCGTGACGGCGTCGACGTCTGGGACCTCGGCACCGGGCAGCGGGACGGCAGCTTCGACGTCCCGCCCGAAGGCAGTGGTCTGGCCGTCAGCCCCGACGGCTCGCTCGTCGCCGCCGGAAGTCGCACGGGCCGGGTCGGCATCTGGGACACCCGCACCTTCGAGGCCGTGGGGAGCTCGATCGACGCGGGCGAAGGAGTTGCCGACATCGCCTTCGTCGGCCGGGACCGCCTCGCAGTCGCCGTGGGTCGGCTGGAGAGCGACGACCCCGTGGAGCAGGCCAACGCAGCCCGGATATGGGACGTGACGACCGGGCGGCCGGCGGGCGGCGCCCTGGACGGTCACGACCGGACGGTGAACGCGCTCGCACTGAGCCCCGACGACCGCCTGCTCGCCGCTGGGGACAATTCGGGCCGCGTGGTCTTCCACGACCCCGCGACGGGCGCTCCGATCGGCGCCGCCGTGCCCGTCGGCGCGGACGAGGGGATCTATCGCCTCGCCTTCTCCCCCGACGGGCGATGGCTGGGTGTCGGGACGTTCGGCGGGACGGGGCTGGGCCACGCCTATGTCGTCGACGTGGCCGCGCGGCAGGTGGTCACCGAGGCCTTGGCCGAGGCCAGCTTCATGGCGGTCGGCTTCAGTGGCGACGGGAGCCGCTTCGTCACCGCCGGCGACACGATCGACGTCTTCGACGCGGACGGCTGGGACAGGGTCACGACTGAGCCGATCGACTCGCAACATGGAGCGCGGAGCGTCCTCGGCGCCCGGGGCCGGACGTTCCTGACCGGCGGCTTCGACGGAACGTTGAGCACCTGGGACGCGGAGGGGCTGCCCGCGATCGCTCGAGTGGTCGACGGGGCGCCGGCCTTCGGCGGCACCTACAGCCCGAACGGCGAACACCTCGCCGTCGTGGCCGATGACGACACGGTGACCCTGTACCGAGCGGATGGCGCACGCCTCGTCGGGACGGTCTCGGTCGGCGGCCGGGGACGGCGCGGGGCCCTCGACGGGGCGACGCCCATCGCGTTCGCCCCCGACTCACGCACCTTCGCGGTTGGCGACCGATCGGGAGCGGTGCAGCTGTTCGACACCGCCACCCTGGAGTCCGCCGGCCCGCCGGTCACGGTCGGGCCGACCCCGGTGGTCGCCCTGAGCTTCCACCCCGACGGGCGGTCCCTCGTGGCCACGAGCAACTCCGACAACGTGAACGGGGCCCATGTCCTCGACCTCGGGACCGGGCGGGTGCGGGCGCTGGACCCGCCGATGCCCTACGCCCTCTCGGCCGCCTTCCGGCCCGACGGGAGGGAGCTCGTCGTCACCGCAGGCCCAGGCGGCGCGTCCCGCTACCCGGTGAGCGACGGTGTCATCGGGACCGGCGAGCCCCTCACCATCACCGAGTCACTCACCGTGTCCGCCGCATTCAGCCCCGACGGGTCGCGCCTGGCGCTGGGCACCGCCGAGGGCACGCTGTCGTTCTTCGATGCCGAGACGCTCGCACCTGTCGGGACCTCGGTCTCCGTGTCCCCCGGCCTCCTCGCCTCCCTGGCCTGGAGCCCCGACGCCCGGCTTCTCGTCGTCCAGGACATCGAGGCCGAGAACCACCTCATCGACGTCGGGCAACGACGCCGGATCGGGAACCCCTTCCCCGGCGCCGCGCCGATGGCCTTCGGGGTCGGCGGCTTCGCGCCCGACGGGCGGACGATGGTGATCCCCGGCCCCCAGGGCACGATGACATGGGACCTCGTGGTGGACCGGTGGTCGACGCCCGCCTGCCGGCTCGCCGGTCAGGAGCTGACCGATCTCGAGTGGCGCACCTACTTCTCCACGTCCGGCCCGGACCGGCCGGCGTGTGCGAACCCGTAGCACGCCGGAGCGAGTTCCGTGGTTCTCTGCAGCGGCGGACGTACAGCAGCGAGGTGAGTGAAGGTCGACGCATCGGACGTTCGGCGCGCGGTAGCTGCGGCCAGGTCGAGCGCTTCGGCGCTCGGCCTGGCGGTCGACGACGCGATCGTGCTCCACAACTCGAACAAGCTCGCCGTGCGCCTGCTCCCGTGTGACGTCTTCGCCCGAGTCGCACATGCGGGGCGTGAGGTCGCACGGTTCGAGGTCGAGCTCGCGCAACAGCTCGCCGCAGCCGAGAGCCCGGTGGCTGCCCTCGAGCCTCGAGTGGCGGCGCGCCCCTACGAGCGTGACGGCTTCGTGATCACGCTGTGGACCTACTACGAAGCTGCGACGTCTGGAGACGTCCCACCAGTCGACTACGCACGGGCGCTCGAGCGGCTGCACGCGGGCATGCGGACCGTCGATGTCGCGTGTCCGCACTTCACGGACCGTGTCGCAGAGGCTGAACACGCAGTGGCGAGCTGCGACGATCCTCTGCTCGGCGACGCCGACCGGGAGATCCTCGGCACCACACTGCGACACCTGAGACGAGCGATCGTCGACCACGGCGCCGTCGAGCAGCTGCTGCACGGCGAGCCGCATCCCGGCAACGTCCTGCGCACGAGGGACGGGCTGCGCTTCATCGACCTCGAGACGTGTTGCCGGGGACCGGTCGAGTTCGACCTCGCCCACGTGCCAGAACAGGTCAGCCAGCGCTACGCGAGCGCAGATCGGCAACTGCTCGGCGCGTGCCGGGGCCTCGTCCTGGCCATGGTGGCAGCGTGGCGCTTCGAGCCGGACGACCAACTCCCGAACGGGCGACGAGCAGCGCGGGCGCTGCTCGGAGCTCTGCACGAGGGCCCGCCGTGGCCGGCGCTCGACGCTGTCATGCGCCGCGCCGGCATCCCGTAGGCAAGGAACGGGCCGCTGCCGTCCGGAGACGTCCCTACTTGGTGGTGCTCACCGTGCGGTAGAACCCGCGCAGGGCGCCACCGTGGCGCTTCCGGCGCGGTGCGGCCCGCACGTCAGTGGTGGTCGTACGTCGTGGTCTCGGCCAGCTCGGCCGCGCCCCGCATGAGACCGAGCACCACCGGGCCGAACGCCAGCAGCTTCTCGTCGTCCCCCGCCCGCTGGAAGCCCTGCTCGAGCACCACGCCCAGCTTCCACTTGGCGAGGATCATGTAGTAGTCGATGTCGTCGACCTGGCGGCCCGACACCTCGGCGTAGCGCGCGAGGACCTGCGAGCGCGACGGCATGCCCTTCATGTCGACGTAGGCGAAGCCGTCGTCGACGACGTCGGTGTCCTCGGGCCAGGGGTGCACCACCCACCCGAGGTCGAGCTTGGGGTCGCCGACCGTGCCCATCTCCCAGTCGACGATGGCCGCCAGCCGAGCGGGCGCACCGTGGTGGTACATGACGTTGGCGAACTGGTAGTCGCCGTGCATGACCCCGGGGACGTAGTCGATCGGCTTGTGCTCGCGGAGCCATCGGGCGGCCACCTCGCAGCCCGGCAGCTCGCGCCCCTTGATGCGCTCGAGGAACGCCGTCCAGCGGTCGACCTGCCGCTCGTGGAACCCGTCCGGCCGACCGAGGTCCGCGAGGCCCTTGGCCTTCCAGTCGACCTTGGAGAGCAGGGCGATGCCCTCCACCAGCTGGTAGGCGAGCCCGGCGCGGGCCTCGAGGTCGGTGTCGAACGGCCCCGGCCACCCGTCGGTGCTCATCGGCGACCAGCCCTCGACGTAGCCCATCAGGTAGAACGTCCGGCCGAGGACGCTCGGGTCCTCGCAGGCGGCGATGGCCGGGGTGTGCGGGACCTCGGTGCCGTCGAGGGCATCGATGATCCGCCACTCGCGGAGGATGCCCTCGTCCCGGGTCGCAGGCGCCGAAGGCGGCGGGATGCGCAGCGCGGCGTGGAGGTCGCCTCGCCGGATCTCGTAGATCTCGTTCTGGGTGCCGCCGGACACGAATGCCTGTTCGACCGGCTCGCCCGTGGCCAGGCCCTGGTCGTCCATCCATGCGGCCAGGCGGTCGACGTCGATCACAGGTTGCCCACCTCGATCTCCAGGTGCTCCGCCAGCTTCGCCTTCGCCGCTTCGAGGCGCCTCGGGATGTGCTGCGTGGGCCAGAGGTCGTCGCTCGGCCGGTGGTCGCGGAGGACCTGGCGGGCCACGGTGACCTTGTGGACCTCCGTCGGGCCATCGGCCAGGCCCATCACACTGGCGCCGAGGAGCATCCCCGAGAACGGCATCTCGTTGCTCACCCCGAGCGCGCCGTGGATCTGGATGGCCCGCCAGGTGATGTCGTGCAGCACGGTGGGCATGACCACCTTCACCGCGGCGATGTCCTTGCGCACCTTGCGGTAGTCGTTGTGGCGGTCGATCGACCACGCCGTGTACAGGACCATCAGCCGGAACTGCAGCAGCTGCGCGTAGGAGTCGGCGATGTAGCCCTGCACGAACTGCTTGTCGGCCAGGAGGCTGCCCTGCGTCTCGCGGCTCAGCGCCCGCTCGCACATCATGTCGAGCGCCTTCGTGGCCAGACCGATCGTCCGCATGGCGTGGTGGATGCGCCCGCCGCCGAGGCGGGTCTGGGCGATGGCGAAGGCCTGGCCCTCGCCGCCCAGCAGCGCGTCCTCCGGGACCCGCACGTCCTCGTAGTGGATGAGCGAGTGGCTCCCCTCCCCCAGCGGCTCGCTGCCCAGCCCGACGTTGCGGACGATGTTGACCCCCGGCGTGTCGCTCGGGACGAGGAACATCGACATCCCCTGGTAGGCGCTGATCTCGGGGTTCGACACGGCCATGACGATGAGGAAGGACGCGGTCGGCGCGTTCGACGAGAAGTACTTCCAGCCGTTGATCACCCACTCGTCGCCGTCCTTGGTGGCCAGCGTCGTGAACATCGTCGGGTCGGACCCGCCGGAGGGCTCGGTCATCGAGTAGCAGGAGAAGATCTCGCCGTCGAGCAGCGGACGGAGGTAGCGCTCCTTCTGCGCCGGCGTCCCGTAGTGGGCGATGATCTCGGCGTTGCCCGTGTCGGGCGCCTGCGTGCCGAAGATCACCGGCGCCCACTGCGATCGGCCCAGGATCTCGTTGAGCAGGCAGAGCTTCAGCTGGCCGTAGCCCTCGCCGCCGAGCTCGGGGCCGAGGTGCGCGGCCCACAGCTTCTGGCGCCGCACCTCCTCCTTGAGCGGATCGATGATCTTGCGCAGCCGGTCGTCCGGCGGCGTGAACGCCAGGCCCGGGAACAGCAGGTCGAGCGGCTCGACCTCCTCCCGCACGAAGGCGTCCGCCCAGTCGAGCTTGGCCTGGAACGCAGGCTCGGTCTCGAAGTCCCACCCCATCGCCCGAAGGCTACGAGCAGTGGCGTTCTCGCACCGATGCGCTCACTGCTTCATCAGGCGGCCGAGGTTGGCCCGTAGCTCGGGTGACGTGAAGGAGCGGTCCTCGGCGGTGAGGGCGAAGTCGATGGTGGCGACGACGGCCCGCTCGAGCTGGAGGTTGAGGATGCGCTTGGTGTCCTGCACCGCCTGGCGGGGCAGCGCCGCGATCTTCCGGGCGCAGGCGAGCGCCTCGTCCACCACCTCATCGTCGGGGCAGACGTGGTTGACCAACCCGATCTCGGCCGCCCGCCGGGCCGGGAGCCGGTCGCCGGTGAGCGCATACTCCTTGGCCAGTTGGAGGCTGGTGAGCAGCGGCCACGTCACGGCGCCGCCGTCGGCCGCCACCAGTCCCACCACCACGTGGGGGTCGGCCAGGTGGGCGCTCTCGGCCATGAACACGATGTCGGACAGCGCGACGAGGCTGCACCCGAGCCCGACCGCCGGCCCGTTGACGGCTGCGACGATGGGCACCCGGCACGCCGCCATCCCGGTGACGATCTGCTTGCCGTGGGCCAGGCTCTCGTGGCGCTTGGCCTCGTCCCGGGAGAGCTCGTCGATGTAGGAGAAGTCGCCACCGGCGGAGAAGGCCCGTCCGTTGCCGGTGAGGACCACCGCCCGGGCGTCGGGGTCGGCGTCGAGCTGGGGGAACAGCCGGGCCAGGCCCGAGTGGAGCTCGTGGTTCGTGGCATTGAGCTGCTCGGGCCGGTTGAGCCGGACGATCCGGATCGGCCCGTCGACCTCGATCTCGATCTCCGGCGGCAGGTCGTACGCGGGCACGGTCATGAGGCAGGCCGGCGGTCAGGTCGCGAACTCGGGCATCACGTCGCGGGCGAAGGCCTCGATCTGCGCCGGCCCGGCCTCCGGCCAGCCGCACACGAGGTAGCCGGCGCCGGCGTCACGCCACTTGGACGCGTGCTTCCGCGCCGTGTCGAGGTCGTCGAGCGACAGCGAGCTGGCCCGCATGATCGACGCCGGATCGCGCCCCGCCTCCGCCGCGAGCTCGTCGAGCCGGTCGTTGAGGCCGCGCAGCGAGTTGGGCGAGCCCCACGTGTGCCACACGTCGGCGTACCTCGCGACGAGCGGCAGGGTGCGCCGCGGCCCGCTGCCCCCGATCCAGATCGGTGGGGAGGGCCGCTGCACCGGCTCGGGCAGCAGCTGGGCGTCCCGCAGCGACACGACCCGGCCCTCGTAGGACGAGACCTGACCGGTGAACAGCCGCTGCACGATCTCGAGCGCGTCCTCGAGCAGGTCGAACCGCTCGGACGTCGGCGGGAACGGGATCCCGAGCTCCTGGTGCTCCTTGTCGTACCACGCCGCACCCAACGAGAGCTCGAGCCGGCCGTGCGACGCGTGGTCGATCGTCAGCGCCTGCGCCGCGAGCACCGACGGGTGCCGGTAGGTCACGCCGGCCACGAGCAGCCCGAGGCGGATCCGCGAGGTCACGCCGGCCAGCGCGGCCAGCGTGGTCATGCCCTCGAAGGTCTCGCCCGGGCCCTCGCCGTACATCGGCTGGAAGTGGTCGAAGCCCCAGACGCCGTCGAAGCCGAGGTCCTCGGCGAGCCGGACACGGGACACGAGCTCGTCCCAGGACATCCGTTGCTGTGCGACGTCGAGGCCGAAGCGCATGCCGGCAACCTACTCCGATGACCGCTCGGGCGCATCGACTGACCGGATCCCGCAGACGTTCCCCCAGTTCGAGGACGTCGAGGACGAGCGCCGGCACCGCAAGCAGCGCCTCGCCGCCGCCTTCCGCCTCTTCGGCCGCTTCGGCTTCGACGAAGGGGTCGCCGGGCACATCACCGCCCGGGACCCCGAGCGGCTCGACCACTTCTGGGTGAACCCGCTCGGCATGAGCTTCAAGCAGATCCGGGTGAAGGACCTGGTCCTCGTGAACCGCACGGGCGAGGTCGTCGAGGGGAGCTGGCCGCTCAACCGGGCGGCGTTCGTCATCCACTCGCAGGTCCATGAGGCGCGACCGGACGTGGTCGCCGCCGCCCACGCCCACTCCGTCTACGGCAAGACGTTCTCGATGCTGCGCACCCCCCTCGACCCGCTCACCCAGGACGCGTGCGCGTTCTACGGCGACCACGCGGTGTTCGAGGACTACACCGGGGTCGTCCTCGATCTCGAGGAGGGCAAGCGCATCGCCCACGCGCTGGGCGGCACCAAGGCGGTCATCCTCTCCAACCACGGCCTCCTCACCGTCGGCCACACGGTCGACGAAGCGGCGTGGTGGTTCATCACGATGGAGCGCTCGTGCCAGGCCCAGCTGCTGGGCCAGGCGGCGGGGACGCCGGTGCCGATCGATCCGGAGCAGGCCGAGCTGACGGCAGGCCAGGTGGGGAGCCACGTCGCGGGCTGGCTCTCGTTCCAGCCGATGTACGACTGGATCATCGAGGAGCAGCCCGACCTGCTGGAGGAGTGACGTCTCGCCTGCGTACTGCGGCAGGCCGAACCAAGGAGCTGTGATGGGGCTGTTGGACGCGTTCTCCTACCGCGGCAAGCGAGCGGTCGTCGTGGGCGGCGCCACGGGGATGGGGGCGGCCACCGCCGAGCTCGTGCAGGACGCCGGAGCCGAGGTCGTCGTCATGGATCGCGCCGAGGTGACGCTCGACGGCGTCAAGGCCATCACCCTCGACCTCTCGGACAGGGCGTCGATCGACGCCGCCGTCGCGGAGTGCGGTGGGCCGGTCGACGCGCTGTTCTCCTGCGCCGGCGTCGCCGACGGGACGCCGGGCATCGAGCGCATCAACTTCATCGGCCACCGCTACATGATCGAGCGCATGCTCGACGCCGAGCTCCTCCGGCGCGGCTCGGCCGTGGGCATGATCTCCTCGGCGGCAGGGCTGGGCTGGGAAGCCAACCTCGACCTCATCCTCGAGTTCCTCGAGATCACTGACTTCGACGCGGCGACGGCGTGGGCCCAGCAGCACGACCGATCGACGTACATGTGGTCCAAGCAGGTCATCAACGCCTACGTCGCCCGCGAGGCCTTCCCGATGCTCACGAGGGGCATGCGGATCAACGCCACCCTCCCGGGACCGACGAACACTCCCCTGGCGCAGGCCAATGCCGACACCTGGCTGACGTTCGGCGCCGACTACCGGCAGGAAGCCGGCGTCGAGCCCTCGACCCCGCTCGAGCAGGCGTACCCGCTCGTCTTCCTCTGCAGCGACGCCGCGGCGAGCGTCAACGGGGTCACCCTCATCACCGATGCCGGCTACACCGGAGCGGGCATCGCCCGGGCGTTCGCCCCCGCCACCGACGCCGTGGACTTCCTGCGAGGGAAGTACGGGCCGTTGTGACCACGGACCAGCTCGTGGGCTCGAGGGAACGGTTCGTGAGATGTCGGAGGAAGTAGGTCGGCAGGCGGTCGTCGGCTTCGGTCATCGGAGCGCGTCCGCCCCGACGCCGGCCTTCGGCAGCACCTCGTCGACGGCCGTGCGGAGGTACCGCCACGCGATAGCGGGGGGAAGGCCGCCGATCAGCGGGTGCAGGGCCAGCGGCTGGCCGCTCCGCACGAGCTCGACGGCCTGGTCGACCGACAGGACCCGGTGGGTGGTGTCGGCGGCGCGGAGCTCCTCGACGGTGGTCGCCGAGGACACGCTCGCGGTGTCCGTGTCCCCCTCGTTCCACTCCGCGTACCCGAGGACGTCGTGCATCAGGTAGGGGCCGAGCTCGTCCCACGCACGGTCGACGTCCTCGGCGACGAAGACCGTGGCGGGGGCGTCGGAGGCGGGGAGGAAGCACATGCCCGGCTCGTGGCCCGCAGCGTGACTGGCCTCCACGTAGGCCGAGGCCAGGTGCGCCCCGTCCCGCTGGCCGAAGAAGCCGACCCCGAAGCGGCCGGCGCGGCGGGCGGCGGCGACGCTGCCACCCCCCCACGCCACCATCGGGCCGCCGGGGGTGACGGGGCTCGGCGTCACGTGGATGCGCCGGCCGTCGTGCTCGAAGGGCTCTCCGGTCTTGGCCTTGAGGAGGACGTCCAGCTTCTCGTCCGCCAGTCGACCACGGCGATGGAAGTCGACCCCGAGCATCTCGTACTCGACGGGGCGGTAGCCGATGCCGGCCACGTACGAGACCCGGCCCCGGCTGATGACGTCGAGGACCACCATCTCCTCGGCGAGCCGGACCGGGTCGTAGAGCGGCAGCACCACGACGGCGACGGTGATCGGCAACGTCGTCGTGCGGGCGGCCAGGGCGGTCGCCAGCATGACGGGCGACGGCAGGTACCCGTCGTCGACCCCGTGGTGCTCGCACACGACGGCGGTCAGGCAGCCGCGTGACTCCGCCCAGGCCCCCATCTCGAGCGCAGTGGCGTAGAGGTCGGGTGCCGGCGCCCCGATGGCCGGCGCCCGCATGTCGAACCGGAGGATGAACATCGGCGGAATGGTCGCAGGGGACCTGGCACCTGTCAGGTGGCAGGTCCTCCGGCTCACGGGCAGCCGTCAGGCGAGCGGGGTGGTCGCTTCGCCCAGGGCGTGGCGCACGGCCTGATCGATCGTCATCTGCTCCCCCTCGGTCCGGGCCGCGGCGTAGGCGTCCTCGCCGAGCGCCGAACGAGGCCTCTCGAGCCAGTGCTCGAGCCGCTGGCGGTCGACGGGAGCGGCGGGGAGGCCGACGCGGGACCGGAGCGCGGCCCCCGAGCCGGCCAGCCGGGCGGCACGCACCCACGACCCCTCGGCCGCCGCCACCCCGACGAGGGCGTCGATGCTCTCGGCCACGCCGTCCGTGTCGCCGGCGGCGGCGAATCGCCGCAGGGCGTCGGTGACGAGGGCGGCGGCCTCCTCACGCTGTCCACGGAGCAGGCGGGCGACGCCGAGGTTGTTCGCCGTGCAGGCGATGGCCCAGTCGTCGCCCGACGCCCGGTCCAACCGGTCCGCCTCCTCGAGCAGCGCCACGGCTTCGTCGAGCTCCCCTCGGTCGATGAGGACCAGGGCGAGGTTGCTGATGGTGGTGGCGACGCCCGAGTCGTCGTGCACGGCCCGCCGCAGGGCGAGGCTGCGGCCGAAGAGCTCCGACGCCGTCTGCAGGTCCCCGGTGCTCCGGGCCACCACCCCCAGGCTGTTCAGGCAGGCGGCCTCGCCAGTGGCATCTCCCTCGGCCACGAAGATGGCCAGTGCCTCCTCGAAGCGGGCCCGCGCCTGGTCCGGACGGTGCTGGTGCTCGAGCAGCACGCCCAGCCACCGCAGCACCGCCGCTTCCGCGCCAGCGGGCGCACCGGAGGCGAGCGCCGCGGCCCGCTCCAGCAGCGCGGTCGCCTCCCGCACGTCACCGTGCTGGTACCAGAACGGCCCCACGGCAGCCGAGGCGCGCTGCGCCAGCTGCGCGAGCTCGGCCTGTCCGCCCTCAGCGGCATCGAGCAACCACGCCAGAGCGGCGTGGACCTCCTGCTGCTCGGCCCGCAGTGCAGGACCATCGCCGGCCTCGGCCAGGGCTGCGTAGTGGCGGGCGTGGCGCTCGAGCACCGCGTGCCGGTGGGGATCGGCGTCGAGCTGCTCGAGCGCGTACTGCCGAAGGAGGGTGAGGAGCGAGAAGCGGACCTCGCCGGCCTCGTCCTCGCGGGCCCGGACGAGGCTGTGGTCGACGAGCCCGACGAGGGCCTCCTCCACCTGCTCGCCGGCCACGACGGCCTCGACGGTGCCGAGCGGGACGGCGCTCCGGAACACGGCCAGCCGCCGGAACAGGGCCTGGGCCTGGGGCGGGAGGAGCCCGTAGCTCCAGTCGACGGTCACCCGGATGGCCTGGTGCCGCTCCGGGGCGTCGACCGGCCCGCCGGTGAGCACGCCGAGCCGGTCGTCGAGGCGGCGGCGGAGGCTCTCGAGCGAGAACAGCTTGAGGCGGGCGGCGGCCAGCTCGATGGCGAGGGGCAAGCCGTCGAGCAGCGAGCAGATGGCGTGGATGGTGTCCTCGTTGGCATCGGTCAGCTGGACGTCGGCCCGCGCTGCTCGTGCCCGTCCGAGGAACAGCTCGACGGCCGCCGACTGGTCGAGCGGCTGCAGGGCGCAGACCGTCTCGTCGGCCACGCCGAGGAGTGATCGGCTGGTGACGAGCACCGTGAGCCGCGGGGTCGACCGCAGCAGCTCGGCGACGGCGACAGCCGCATCCTGCACCTGCTCGAAGTTGTCCAGGACCAGCAGCATGCGGCGGGTCCCGATGCGGGTGCGGAGCGCATCCAGCTCGGGCTGGCCGCTGTCGACCTCGAGGCCGAGCGCGCCGGCGACGGCGGACGGCACCTGCTCCGGGTGCTCGACGGCGGAGAGGTCGACGAAGTAGCCGCCGCCGGCGTAGTGGTCGAGGGCGTTCAGCGCCGCTGCGGCCGCTGTCCTCGTCTTGCCCACCCCCCCGGTCCCCGTGATGGTGATGAGACGGACGGCGGGGTCGGCGAGCAGGCCACCCAGCAGCGCGAGCTCGCGATCCCGACCGACGAGGGTGCCCGCCCGGCGCGGGATGTTCGTGGGTGGCGAGAGCGAGGTGAGCGGGGGGAAGGACGCGAGGAGCCCCTCGGCCTCGACCTGGTGGATGGGCTCGGGCTCGTCGAGGTCCTTGAGCAGGTGCTCGCCGAGGAAGCGGAACGTGACGCCGCCCGCCCCCGTGGGCTGCACCCGCCGGTGGGTCTCCGACGACACGACCACCTGCCCGCCGTGGGCCACCCCGGCGATCCGGGCCGCCCGATGGACCTCGATGCCCACGTACCCACCGTCGACGATGGAGGCGGTGCCGGTGTGCAGGCCCATCCGCACCAGCACCGGCTCACCGTGGGGCCAGGCGTGGCCGAGGAGCAGCCGCTGGGCGTCGACGGCGGCGGCCACTGCCTCGCCCGGATCCGGGAACGCGAGGAAGAAGGCGTCGCCCTGCGTGTCGACCTCGACGCCGCCGTGGTCGGCTGCCGCCTGGCGGAGGAGCCGCCCGTGGGTGGAGAGCACCTCCCCGTAGAGCGGCCCCAGGCGCTCGAGGAGCCGGGTCGAGCCCTGGATGTCCGTGAAGAGGAAGGTGATGGTGCCTTCCGGCAGCGGGGCGTCCACCTGCCGTCCGAGCGTAGGTCTCGTGGCGCGCCCGTCACCCGCGGCGCGTGTCGATCCAGTCGCGGGCGTGCGCCAGGGCGGCTCCGCCGGGACGGGAGCTCGCCGGACTGCTCAGCCCGTGGCCGGCCCCAGCTCACGGACGGAGCCGGAGAGCTCGTCGGACCAGAAGCGGAAGAAGCCCTCCTGGTCGGGTCCGATCTGGTGGAAGTAGAGGTGGTCGTAGCCGGCGTCGAGGTACTTCTGGACCGACTCGAGGTACGGGCGCGACCTCGGGACCGCAGGGCACGGAGGCCGTGGCGTCCTCCTCGGTCACCAGCTGCGCCGCCTCCTCGAAGTGGGTCCACGTCGGCAGGTCCTGCGAGAGCTGGCCGGTGATGCCGCCGTTCGGCCACATCGCGGTGAACGAGCGACCGGGCGGCGGCCGCGTCGTCGGACCCAGCAGACGTCGAGCTGTGCGTACCGAGGTCCGGACCCGCCGGCCCCGGTGAAGCGCTCGAGCAACTCGGGTTCGGGGGCCGTGCCCCAGTAGCCGTCGCCGATGCGGGCGGCCAGGTCCACGGCCTTCGGACCGAACCCGGAGACGATGACGGGGATCTGCTCGACCGGCGGGTCGAAGAGCCTGGCGTTCTCCACCTCGTAGAAGACGCCTCGGTGGTCGACCGTGTCACCCGTCCAGAGGCGGCGCATGATCTCGACGGCCTCCTCGAGCATCTCGAGGCGGACCTCGGGCCGCGGCCAGCGGTGGCCGAGGACGTGCTCGTTCAGCGCCTCGCCCGTCCCGACGCCGAGGAACAACCGGCCGTCGAGCAGCAGCGAGGTGGTGGCGGCCGCCTGGGCGACGATCGCCGGGTGCACCCGGATCGTGGGACAGGTGACGCCCACGCCCACGTCGATGGCGTCCGTCGACGCGGCGATGGCCCCGAGAACCGACCAGACGAACGGGCTGTGGCCCTGGGCGCTCGTCCACGGGTGGAAGTGATCGGAGATCGAGACGAACTCGAGCCCCGCCGCCTCGGCCCGGCCGGCGTTCGTGACCAGAACGGCAGGCGGGTGTTCCTCACTGGAGAGCGTGTAGCCGAACGACACCATGCGGGCCGCCCTACCCGGCGCCTCCCGCACCCATCCGGACGACACTCCTCGCGTCACACGTGAAGCGCCGGGGCTGGGTGTTCCTCTCGAGGCCGTTCGGGTACAAGAGCGATGGCGCCGGACAGCGTGACCTCGATGTTCACGAGGTGTGCGACCCATCGCAAGGAGTGAGGACGATGCCGCAGGAAGCGTGGAGCGACAAGCGTGAGCGCCAGTACGGCCACATCAAGGAAGGCCTTCTCGAACGGGGCGAGGACGAGGACACCGCCGAGGAGATCGCGGCCCGCACCGTCAACAAGGAACGGGCCCGCGAGGGCGAGGCGAAGGAATCCAGCCGGACCTCGACGGAGGACATCTCCTCGGGACGTCGTGGCGGTCTCCGCTCGCACCGAGGGCCCGGTGGCCGGACGCGCGACCAGCTCTACAACGAAGCCCGCGAGAAGAACATCGAGGGCCGCTCGAAGATGACCAAGGCCGAGCTCGAGCGGGCAGTGGGGAGGTAGCGACGGTGGCCACGACCAAGCAGGTGCAGGCGGCCAAGCGCAACGTCAAGAAGGCCCGTGCGGGCGCACAGAAGAAGAGGTCGATCGCCGCCATGCCCGCCAAGACCCGCACCGCCCTCGGCAAGCAGGGTGCGGCGGTCGCCAAGCGCAAGCGCACCGGCGGCTCGTCACCGAAGACCCGCCAGGAGCTCTACGACGAAGCCAAGCGCCGCGACCTTCCCGGCCGCTCGAGGATGGGCCGGGCCGAGCTCGCCCGGGCCCTCGGCCACAAGTAGTCCCCGACTCGAGGAGCAACGACGCTGCCCAACAAGCGTCCCAGCGTGAAGAACGAGAAGCAGTACGAAGGCCTCAAGGAAAAGGGCATGTCCAAGGAACGCGCCGCGAAGGTCGCCAACTCACCCGGGGCATCGAGCCGTGGCGGCAAGAAGAGCGGCTCAGGCAGCTCCCCGAAGCAGGGCGGTACGACCGCGCAGAAGAAGGAAGCGGGCCGCAAGGGTGGGAAGGCGACCGCCCGCACGTCCTGAGGGAAACCGGGTGATGCCCTCGGCGGACGATCACCGATCATCACCTCGCTCCAGCCGGGCAGAGGCACCGGCGGCAGAGCCCTGCGGACCGCGGTACCTTCCCTTCGGGCCAGGTGAAGCCGTCGCCGCCCTCTCTGGAAGCGAAGAAGAGGCATGGCGGCAGTGGGGTTCACGGTCGTGGTCGAGCACCTCGATGGCACCGTGCTGGTCTGTCCGTGGGCGAGCTGGACCTCGGGACGGCGCCAGCCCTGGAACAGGTGCTGGAGAACCTCGTGGGAGGCCCTCCGGCCATCGACTTGGACCTCAGCGGCCTCACCTTCGTGGATTGCGCCGGCTTGCGCCCCGTTCGGCAGGCACTGCAGCGAACCCCTCAGTCGTTCACCCAGCTGCGTCTCTCCGCGGCACGTCCCAACGTGCGGCGGGTGCTCCAGTTGACCGGGTTGAGCGAGCACGTGGCCGCCAGGTGACGCTCACGAGTGGCGTGCTCGTTCCACCAGTTCCTGCGCCAGGTCCCGCAGCTTGCGGTTCTCCTGCTGGGACCTCGTCCGCAGGACGTTGAACGCCTCGTCGGCGCTCCCGCCGTTCTGCGCCATCAGGATGCCCTTGGCCTGATCGATCACCGCCCGGCTGGTCAGCGCCTCCTGGAGCTGCTGCGTCATGCGATAGGCGCTGTCGTAGAGCTGGGCGTTCGCCAGCGCCACCGAGGCCTGCTCGGCGAACAGCATGCCGACCTTCTCGGCGTCGGCGGAGAAGGCGGCCAGCTCCCGGGAGTAGAGGTTGAGCGCTCCGATCCCGTTGCCGCGGACGGCGAGGAGGAGGGAGATGGTGCTCTGCATGCCGTGCTCGGCGGCTTTCTGGCTGAAGGCGGGGAACTGCTCGTCATCTTCCGTCGAGTCGATCCGGAACACCCGTTGCTGGCGGAAGGCCTCCAGGCACGGCCCGATCCCTGTCTCGTACTGCGCCGAGTCGATCTGCGGCGAGGTGGGATCGGTGTACACCGTCGTGGCCGGCTTGCCGTCCCGGAGGAGGGTCACCCCGGCGACGTCGGCACCGCCCACGTAGCGGCAGGCCAGGTCGGCGACCCGCTGGAGCGTGTCCTCCAGCGCCTCCTCGTTCACGAGCAGGCGGGACAGCTCGGCGATCCCCTCGGACAGGTGGTCCGGGTAGTCGGCCATGGTGGCTCCCGTGGTGGTGAGCCAGTCACGGTCCCTACCGCACGGAAGAGGGCCGACTCGGTGAACACCCAGCCTATCCGGACACGGAGAAGGGCAGGCCGTGCCCCCGAACCGCCGGGCCATGTCGTGATCGGCGCCCACCACGGCACGACGCCCCGACGTGGTCCGGCGACTTCGGGGCGATCCCGGTCGTCATGCTGGCTGATCGCGGCAGCCGTCAGGCGAGCGGGGTGGTCGCTTCGCCCAGCGCGTGGCGCACGGCCTGGTCGATCGTCATCTGCTCTCCCTCGCTTCGGGCGGCGGCGTAGTCGTCCTCGCCGAGCGCCGAAGGAGGCCGCTCGAGCCGCACGTCAGAGCTGGACGCGTCGCCCGCTCCTGTGGGAGACGGACCGTTCCGTACGCGGGACGTTCCGACGTCAGCTCATGTTGGCGCAGGCGACCGCACCGCGACAGCGAAGGCCTCTCAGGGTCCTGATTCGCAGTTGACGGCGGTACCACCGTCCGGTCCCAGGTTGCACCAGTCCGTCTCGTTACCGCCGTCGAGTGCGTCGAACCCAGCGTGGCCCCACAGGGTGTCGTTCCCGGCTCCTCCGCTGACCACGTCGCCGCCGGCGAAGCCGTAGACGGTGTCATCGCCGGTGCCACCGAAGAGTCGGTCAGCACGTCCCCAGTTGCTGCCCCAGATCACGTCGGGTCCTCCCCCGCCGTTCACGACGGCTCCCCCGGTCAGCTGGTCCACGTCGAGGGGAACATCGAGAACGGGGTTGGGGCCGCCGAAGGTGTTGGCCTGGCCGTTTCCGGTCAAGGTGTCGGCGTTCCCGGTGCCGCCGATGTTTTCGACATCGCTCTTGACGTTGTCGCCCTCGCCTGGGCGTCCGTCGTCAGCGGTGTCGTTGAGGCTGATGTTCACTGCGTGCATCACGCCCGCGTAGAGGACCCAGTCGCCCCCGCCTCCTCCACTGAAGGAGTCGCGGTCGAGCGAGTCGGAGTCTTCGTAGATCACTTCGCTCGACGGTCCGCCGTTCACGGTGTCGTCGCCGGCGCCGGCGTGGATCGTGGTGCTGTCGAGGGTGGCCGAGCCATTCACGGTGTCGTCGCCGGCGCCGGCGTGGATCGTGGTGCCGTCGAGGGTGGCCGAGCTGGCGTAGCTGTCGTTCCCGTCACCCAGTCGGATGACTTGCTGAACGAAGCCGATGCTCGTCGTCCCGTCCGTCGAGCAGCGGACCGTGTTGTCATCAACCCGCGTACAGCCGGGCCCGGGCGTGATGGGGTTCCGTGCGTCCGTCAGCAGCAAGGCACTCGGACGCCCCCAGGCTCCCTGGGCGCCGAGAGCTACCGTGATGCTGTTGTTCCTCCCGCCGACCGCATCGAAGGAGAGACCGCTGGTGAAGGACCCAGACGTCACCGAAGCGGTCCCACCCGGAGTGGGCGCGCAGCCGGCGAGCGCTGCGGCCATGAGCACCGCTGGGACCAGGCCGACCGTGGTGAGGAACCGTCGGGATGCCCCTGGCACGGCGAGGGCTCTCCGCCGACGGGCTGGCACCGGGGACACGTGCCCTGCGAGGGTGCGGATCACGGTGAGGCCCGCGGCCGCGCCCGCAGAGAGGAGCCCGGCCAAGGCGACGGTGACTGTGGGCGCAGCCCACTGAACCGTCGGGGAGCCGAGCTCTTCACCCCCGGCCCGGGACCCGGTGACCTGGGCCATCATGGCGGGATGGGAGTCGGACGGGGTCGTGGTTGCGGTCATCGGACGGCTCCCTGTGCGCTCGGTGGCGGCTGTGGTCGGATCGTCGACCCGACTGGTGGTGCGGCGGTTGTGCGCCGGTGGTGAGCGGCCCTGCGGACGAGCATGGCTCCGCACGGGTTCAGTTCGGTCTGCTGGGCCCGTTGGAGGTGGTGGGCCCGGATGGGGGCGTTCGGATCGGGGCGGCCAAGGAGCGGCTGGTGCTGGCCCTGCTCGGGCTGCGGACGGGCGAGGTGGTGTCGCGGGACGCGTTGGTCGACGGCATCTGGGGTGGTGATCCGCCCAAGACCGCGGTCAAGACGCTGCAGGGTCACGTCGCCCGGGTGCGACGGGCGCTCGAGGAAGCCGGGCTGGCGGGTGCGTTGGCGACACGCGACCCGGGCTATCTGCTCCTGATCCCGTCTGCCTCGGTGGACGTCACCGAGTTCGAACGCCGTGCCGGTGCTGGGCGCCGGGCCCTCCACGACGGTGACGCCACCAGAGCGAGGGTCGAGCTCGGGCAGGCTCTTGCGCTGTGGCGGGGCGACGCGCTGGCGGACTGCCGCGGTGGCGGATGGGCGACGTCGGAGGCTGTGCGGCTCGACAGCCTGCGCGTCGACGCCGTCGAGGACCGGATCGACGCCGACCTGGCGCTCGGCAACGACGGGATGCTCGTCAGTGAGCTGGAGTCGTTGCTGGCCCAGTACCCATTGCGAGAACGCCTGTGGGCGGCCCTGATGATGGCCCTGCACCGCGCCGGACGTCAGGCGGAGGCGCTGCGCACCTACCAACGCGCACGCGACGTGCTCGTCGGGCAGCTCGGCCTCGAGCCGGGCGCGGGGTTGCGCAGGATCGAGGCCGCCGTGCTCGCCGGTGACCCGATGCTCGACCCACCTGTGGCGATCCCGACGTCGTCCGCCGACGTCGGCCCTGGGCTGGACATCCCGCTCCCCCGTCGGGTCGCCGCGGCAGCCTCGTCGGTGTTCGTCGGGCGGGCGGACGAGCGTGACCGCCTGGACACGGCGTTGCAGGCTGTCGTGACGGGCGAACGGCGAGTGGTGATGATCTCGGGCGAACCAGGTATCGGCAAGACGTCGTTGTCAGTGGCGTCCGCCGGCGCGTGGTTCGACGCCGGCGCAGTCGTCCTGTACGGGCGCTGCGACGAGGACCTCGGGATCCCGTACCAGGCGTGGGCCGAGCTGCTCGTGCACCTCGTTCGTCATGCCCCCGAGGAGATGCTCGCCGAACACGTCGATGTCCGGGGCAGCGTGCTCGCTCGCCTCGCGCCCGAGCTGGCTCGCCGTGCGGCGGGTGCGCACGTTCCGTCGAGCGACGCGGCGTCCGAGCGGTACCTGTTGTTCGGTGCCGTCGTGGACCTGTTGGCGCGCGTCTCGGCAGTGGCGCCGGTCGTGCTCGTGCTCGACGATCTGCACTGGGCCGACCGCCCCACGATCCAGCTGCTGCGTCACGTCGTGTCGGGGGAGGCGCCCCGCCGATTGCTCGTGATCGCCACCTTCCGGGACTCCGACCTCACCAGCGACCACCCGCTTGCCGAGGCGCTCGCGTCGCTCCACCGGGAGTCCGGGGTCGAGCGGCTCGCCCTCAGCGGCCTCGGAGCCGCGGACCTCCTCACGCTGCTCGAGGACGGCGGGCGGCGCAGAGATGGGCGACAACGGTCTCGCCCTGCGTGATGCGCTGTTGGCCGAGACGGACGGCAACCCCTTCTTCGTGGGCGAGCTGCTCCGCCACCTGGCCGAGACGCAGGCCGTCCTCCAGGCCGACAACGGGCGCTGGCTGGCGACCCCGGCCCTGCACACCTCGCGCCTGCCGGTCAGCATCCACGAGGTCATCGGCCGACGGGTCGCCCGCCTGGGCGACCCGGCCCAGGGGCGCTGTCCCTCGCCGCGGTCATCGGCCGCGAGTTCGACAGCGAGGTCCTCGGCCGGGTCGCCGAGGTCGACGAGGACACCGTCATCGACCTGTGTGACCGGGCGGTCACTGCCGCGGTGCTCATGGAAGGATCGGTGGCCGGGCGGTACACGTTCTCGCATGCGTTGATCGAGCACACGCTGTACGACGGGCTCTCGGCCGGCCGGCGGGGACGGGCCCACCGGGCGGTGGCCGAGGCACTCGAAGAGCTCTGTGGAGACGATCCCGGGATCGGCGTCGGACAACTGGCCCACCACTGGGCTCACGCGCAGCCGCCGGACGCAGCCAAGGCGATGGCGTATGCGCAACGGGCCGGCGATCGGGCCCTGGCGCAGCTGGCGCCCGACGAGGCACTGCGCTGGTACGGGGATGCGCTCGGTCTGCTGGACCGGTCCCCCGCCGGCGACCCACCGCGGCGAGCTGCCTTGCTGCTCGGCTTCGGCGATGCACAGCGTCAGGTCGGTGACCCTGCCCACCGCGAGACGCTCTTGGCCGCCGGCCGCCTGGCCGACGACATCGGCGCGATCGACGTCCTCGTGGGCGCTGCGCTGCGCAACAACCGTGGGTGGAACAGCATCATCGGTGCGGTCGACCACGACCGGGTCGAGATGAACGAGCGCGCGCTGGCGCGGCTCGGCGACGCGGACACCCCGGACCGTGCCCGCCTGCTCGCGGTCCTGTGCGCCGAGCGCAACTGGGACATCGCCTTCGAGGAGCGGCTGTCGATGGCGAAGCAGGCGGTCGACATCGCACGGCGCTCCGGCGACGAGGGCGCGCTGGTCGACGCCATCCGCCTGTGCCACGAATCGATCGCGACGCCCCAGTCACTCGAGCTCCGCCGGGGTTGGAACACCGAGGCGTGCAGCCTCGCCGACCACCTCGGTGATCCGAACGCACGCCTCCACGCCAACGACTTCCGCTCCCTGGCCGCGTTGGAAGCCGGTGACGTCGCAACGATGAGGGAGGCGTACGCCATCTTCGACGCTGAGTCCGAGCGGATCGGGCAGCCACTGAACCGATGGCAGGTCGCCTACCACCGGTCGTGGCAGCGAATGCTCGACGGGGACCCCGACGCGGCCGAGCAGTGGGCCGACGATGCGCTCTCCCTCGGTTCGGCCGCGGGCATCCCGGCGGACGCCGCCACGGTGTTCGGTGGCCAACTCTTCACCGTGCGCTGGATGCAGGGCCGGATGGACGAGGTGCTGGCGCTCGCCGAGCAGGTCGCCGACGACAACCCCCGGCTCCCGATCTTCCAGTCGACGGTCGCATTCGTGCTGAGCCACGGCGAGGAGCACGGGCGACTGCGCCAGCTCGTCGACACCCAGGTGGAGCAGGGCTTCCCGGTGCACGCCGACATGCTGTGGCTCGTGACACACGGGTGCTGGGCCCTTGCGGTCACCCGGAGCGGCCATCGGCCCGGCGCGATGGTCCTGTACGAACGGCTGTTGCCGTGGCACGAACAGTTCGCCACCACCCACACCACGCTCAACGGGGGCGTCAGCCACTTCCTCGGGCTGCTCGCCCAGACGCTCGGCCGTCATGACGAGGCCGACCAGTGGTTCGCCAAGGCTCTTGCCCTCCATGAGACGATGCAGGCGCCGTTCTTCGTCGCCTTGACACAGGCGGCGTGGGCGGGGCTGCTCGCCGACCGGGACCAGGTCGGAGACCGCGACCGGGCGCGAGCTCTTGTCGCCGACGCCCTTCCCGTCGCTCTGGAGCGGGGTTACGGCTACGTCGAACGCGACGCCCGCAGCGTGGTCGTACGGATCCGATAGGCGTGCTCTCCTCGCCGACGAGATCCGCCGTCTGAGCCGGAGGTCCCAGGCCGTCACCCCCGGAGCAGCGGGAGTTGGGCGCGGCGCGTCACCACCGCCACACCACCGCCGCACCACCGGCCGGGTTCACGATGGGCTGCGACTCCACACCCGGAGTCAGAGAGGCATCCGATGACCGATCACCACGTTCGCGTGGGCATCGCCGGAGCCTCGCCCACCGACACAAGGAGATGACCGATGCGTCGATTCACGTTCACCCTCAGCGTGCTCGCGGTCGCGGCCACGTTGACCGCAGGACCTGCGCTCGCGGCGACGCACGGCACGGACCGGCCCCTGCGCGGCACGAGCACGTCGACCACCAGCCTCGACGTCGTCACTGGCAGGGGCTCCACCATCGGAAGCGGTCAGATCTCACACCTCGGGCGGTTCACCTTCACGAACGACATCACGTCGTTCACGATCGTCGGCAACGCGACCACGATCGCCCTCACCGGGAACATCGTGGCAGCGAACGGTGACGAGGTCCACACGGTCGCCAGCGGCACGGGGACCCTGACCGCGACCGGAGGCGAGCTCACGCTGATCAGCACCGTCGTCGGTGGCACCGGCCGCTTCGCCGACGCCAGCGGGACGCTCACCACCAGCATCACCAGCGGGCCCGTGTCGGCGGTGGGCTCCACGGTCACCTCCGCCGAGAGCGAAGTGCACGAAGGACGGATCAGCTACTGACGCAGGCCTTGCTCGAGGAGTCGGCCTTCCGACAGCACCTGATGCGTCGAGACGCATCCCACCTCGTCGGAACGGGCGACTCCTCGAGTACGCGCCAGGCCAGGAAGGAGTCCAGGCCATGCCGCAGCGCCGGGCAGCCTCCGGACCGGCCTACCTCTCCTTGTGCAGCGGAAGGGTCGCTCTGCGCTTCGGGTGGGCCGTGAGGAACTCGAACCCCCGACCCCTCGCACGTCGTGCAACCTGCGAACCGTCCACCGGGTTCAGGGGCTGGGCCCGGTCTCGTTGCGCCCAGGACATGTCCTTGCGTCTCGGCCCCAGTGCGGCGTTCGGTGGCTCGCACCCCCGTGACGCACCCTGACCTGGCGCCGTCAGCGTCGGCTCGACAGACGGCGGACCGCCCGTGCGTAGGTGGGTCAGCACACCCGAACGACATGCCGGTGGGCACGGTGTTCACGTCGAGTCGCGATCCGTACCGTGCCGTACATGACCAGATCGAAGAAGTTCGCCATCGGGATCCTCGCCGCATCGATCGCGGGCGGCGTCGTCGTCACATCGGGTTCCGCGACATCAGCCCCCGGGGCCCAGGTGACCCGGGGCGACTTCCGTCCGTTCGCCGCGGGCGCGGCGCTCGACATCGACGGGCACGCGCAGATGGTGCGCGACCGGAACGGGACGACGCTGGTGCGGATCCACGTGGAAGGACTGACGCCCGGCGGGTCCTACGCATCGCACGTCCACAAGCAGGCGTGCGAGCTGGGCGATGCCGACGGGCACTTCCAGCAGCACGGACCTACCGCAGGAACGACCCCGCCGAACGAGATCTGGCCGGGAGACGGACCCTGGACGGCCAACGCCAGTGGCAACGCCAACGTCGGCACCACGGCCAACTACGTCGCCAACGGAGACGCCGTCTCGGTCGTCGTCCACGATCTCTCGCTCCCGTCGACGGCCAACAAGGTCGCCTGCGCCAACCTGAGCTGACGTCGGACCGTCCCGAATGCCAGTGATCGAGATCTCCGGGCTCCGCAAGGAGTACCGCCGTCTACGGCGACCCACGGCGGTCGCCGTAGACGGACTCGACCTGTCGGTGCCCGAGGGAGGCGTGTTCGGCTTCCTCGGGCCCAACGGGTCGGGGAAGACGACGACGATCCGCTGCCTGCTGGGTCTGATCGCGCCCTCGGCGGGCTCCTGCCGGCTCCTCGGCGCCGACGTCGGCGTGTCCCTCTCGCCGGTGATCGGACGGGTCGGTGCGATCGTCGAGACCCCTGCGTTCTTCCCCTCCTTCTCGGCCCGCAAGAACCTCGAGCTGCTCGGCCGGCTCCAAGGGATCGGGCCTCGCGCCGTGGACGACGTCCTCCACAAGGTGGGCGTGGGTGAACGAGCCGATGACCTGGTCGGGCGCTTCTCGCTGGGCATGCGCCAGCGCCTCGGCCTCGCGGCGGTGCTGTTGAAGGACCCGGCCGTGCTGATCCTGGACGAGCCGGCCAATGGGCTCGACCCTGCGGGGATCCGCGAGATCCGTGTCCTCCTGCGCCAGCTCGGCGACGAGGGCCGCACGGTGTTCGTCTCCAGCCACCAACTGGGCGAGATCCAGCAGATCTGCGACCGGGTGGCGATCCTCCGGAGCGGTCGGTGCATCGCGAGCGGGTCGGTGCACGACGTGCTCGCGAACGGTCGCGCCGCCAGCCTGTTGGTGCGGGTCGACGACAGCAGCGCCGCCCTCGCCGCGTTGCGAAGCGTCGGGATCCATGCGGCGCACACGAGCGACGGGCTCCTCCTCGTCGACGAGGTGTCCGCACGCCCGGCTCGGGTCACGGAGACCTTGGCGCGCCACGAGCTCTGGGTGACCGAGATGCGGCCACGGGAGCTCAGCCTGGAGGACGTGTTCCTCGAGCTCACGGAGGCGGCGTCGTGACGACCTTGCTGTCGGTCGAGTTGCGGCGCGCACTGGCGCGACGCCTGGTACGGGTGCTCATCGGGCTGGCCCTGGTGGCCACGGGCGTCGTCGGCGTGGTCACCTACATCCAGTCGAGCGAACCCTCGAGCGACGGTCCGATCGCCGTGGTCGACCTGTGGCCGACGAGCGGCGAGGACCCCATCCTCCTGGTCCCGGCCATCTTCCTCGCCGCGGGTGCGCTGCTGGCAGGCGCCTCGGTGGTGGGAGCAGAATGGCGAGCGGGGAGCATCTCCACCTTGCTCACGTGGGAGCCCCGTCGGGGCCGGGTGGCCGTGGCGAAGGTCGCGACCGCGGCACTGGCGGCCGCTGCCATCGGACTGATCCTGCAGGTCGTGTTCGTGCTGGCGCTCCTCCCTGCACTGCTGGCCCACGGCAGCACGGCCGGTGCCGACGCCGAGTGGTTCTGGGGCATGGCCGGAGGGATCGCGCGATCGCAGTGCTGACCGGACTGGCGGCCGCTGTCGGCGCCTCGCTGGCCATGGTCGGACGCAACACCGCCGTCGCCTTGGGCGCCGCGTTCGTGTACCTCAACGTGGTCGAAGGGGTGCTGCGCGCCTGGAAGCCGGGGGTCGGTCGCTGGCTGATCAGTGAGAACGTGGCGATCTTCCTCCTGGGCGGCCGTGTCGAGGACATGCCGTTCACACGCGCTCCCCTGACGGCCACGATGACCATCGTCGCCTACGTCGCGGCAGTCGCGGCGGTGGCCACGATGTCGTTCCGCCGCCGCGACATCGCCACCTGAGCTGACGCGGACGCCGATCGAGGCTGGTCGTGGCCTGCACCGGCATCGAGGCCCCCAGCGGGCGTCGGATAGCGTCGAGCTGTCAACTCGAGAGACAGGGAGGAACCGTGGCTGCAGCCCGAGTGGTGCACTTCGAGGTGCCGTTCGACGACGCGGATCGTGCCCGGAGCTTCTACCGGGATGTCTTCGACTGGTCGATCCAGCCCATCCCGGAGATGGACTACAACAGCGTGTCGACCGGGCCCGCAGGGGATGACGGCATGCCCGCAGAGCCGGGCTTCATCGGCGGCGGCATGGCCAAGCGCGACGACTCCTTCAAGAACCCGGTCATCGTCCTGGCCGTCGACGACATCGACGCCACGTTGAAGGTGGTCGAGCAGCACGGTGGCTCGACGGCGACGCCGAAGTTGCCCGTGGGCGACATGGGCTTCGCCGCCTACTTCAACGACAGCGAGGGCAACGTCATGGGGCTCTGGCAGTCCGCTACCTGATCAAGGAGTGCTGGCTCCGCGGGTCAGCACTCCTGTAACGCCCAGGCTGAGGGTAGGCCGTGAGGGATTGAACCCAGGGACGCCTGGCCAAGCGCCGGCGCCGCCGACCCTACCGAAGTGGTCGAGTGGACGAGGCGGGTCCGGGACCCGCTGCGTCCTACAGTCCGGACGGTGCGGTTCTTCGCAGTCGGCAGCAACATGGACGAGGAACGGTTGCGAGAGTGGATCCCCTCTGCACGTCGGCTCACCATCGCGTCCTTGTCGGGCTTCACGTTGCGATGGCACAAACGGAGCGCTGCCGGGGGAAAGCTCGCCGCACTGCGCACCGGTCACCCCGATGACGTCGTGTGGGGGGTCGTCTACGAGGTGGACGGCCTCGACGGGCAGCACATCGACGAGGGACAACGCGCCGCCGGCTATCGGGACGAGCGCGTGACGGTCGTCGGTCCGGACGGCGCCGAGCACGACGCATCGGTGTACGTCGCCCGGGCCGAGATGATCGACGACTCGATGCTGCCGACGCGGTCGTATCGAGACCCGATCGTCGACGCGGCGCGGGCCAACGGGCTTCCCGCTGAGTACGTCGACGAGCTCGCCCGGACGGCGGTGGTGGACTCGTAGGAGGCGCGCGCGACAGCGCTCGCCACGGATGCGTCAGTGGATCGTGGGTCGGTAGGTGAGCTCCTGGGTGTGACCGTCGAGCGTGCGGTGCTCGACCAGCTCCAGGTCGAAGTCGCCGGCGCCGCCGAAGATCGGGTCCGTCCCGGTCGTGCCGCTGATGACCGGGAAGACGGTGACTTGAACGAGGTCGACGAGCCCGGCGGCCATCAGCGACCAGTTCAGCTCGAGGCTGCCGTGCGAACGCAACGGCACGTCGGACTCCTCCTTGAGCCGGGCGACGACACCGACACCGTCGCCGCCGCACGACGGTCGCGTCCGGCCATGCGAACGGACCCTCGAGCGTCGACGACACCACCGTCGTCGGCATCGCCCGCATCCGCACGATCGAGTCGTCCTCACCCGCCGGTCCGGGGTCCGGTCCGAGCATCTCCAGGAACTCCCGGAACGTGTTGGCACCGAAGACCATCCGCTGCTCGTGGTCGTACAGCGAGCGGCGACGGTCGATCAGTTCGGGGCCCTGCTTGCCCCAGTACCCGCCCCAATCGCCCGCCGGCCCGTAGGAGCCGTAGCCGTCGAGGGTGGCGAAGACGTCGAACGTGTAGATCGCGGTCATGGAGTGCTCCTCGGGAGGCGTCGATCGTGAGTCAGACCACGATCACCTCCGGAACTCATCGCAGGGCGTGCGGCTGACCACGAACAGCCACAGGTCCGCTACTCGGCGGCCCCGTCGGGCGGCAGCTCGAGCGGAACGGTGTAGAAGCGGACGGCGTGGCCGTCCGGGTCCTGCACACCGAGGAGCACCCACCCGACCGGCGTGCGGAGGACGCCGGCGTGGGGATCGCCTCGCTCGGTGAAGGCGGCGGCGAGGGCCTCGATGGCCTCCCGGCCGGGGACGCCGATGGCGAAGTAGTCGAACCCCGCCGAGGCTCGGGCTCGATCCGGATCGAGCCGGACGGCGAAGTCGGGCCCGCCGTTGGGATGGGTCATGGCGATGCCCATGCGCACGCCGTCCTCCACGAACTCGTGCATGACCTCGTAGCCGAGCCGGTCCCGGTACCACGCGAGGGAGCGCTCGAGGTCGCTCACCGGGAGCTTCAGGTGGTGGATGCCCTCGAGCGCAGGTGCCGAGCCCATGGCCGTCTCCTTCGACATGCAGACCGACTGCATGAATGCAGTTATACTGCACAAAGATGCCGGAGGCCGTCAAGCCCGACCGTCGAGCCGCCCGCCGCGCCGAGACCGAGACCCGCCTCGTCGAGGCCGCCACGGAGCTCTTCGTCGAGCGCGGCTACGCCGCCACCACGCTCGCCGACATCGCCGACCGGGCAGGGCTCGCGGCGCGCACCGTGTACCTGCGCTTCACGACCAAGGCCGAGCTCCTTCGTCGCTGCATCGGCACCGCCATCGTGGGCGACGCGTCGCCGGTCCCCCTGGCCGAACGCAACTGGATGGCGGCCACGATGACGGCGCCCACGTTCGAGGATCGGATCCAGCAGATGGCGGCGGTCACCGCTCGGCTCATGGAGCGGACCGGTGCCCTCCTCGACGTCGCCCGCCAGGCCGCGGCCACCGAACCCGACATCGCGGCAGCCGCTCAGGCCGGGCGCGACGACACCCGCCGAACCCTGCACGAGTTCTGGCGACGCGCCGCCGACGACGGGCTCCTCCCCACCAAGGCCGACCTCGACTGGCTCGGTGAGACCGCTGCGCTGCTCGCGCAGGCCGACACCTACCTGCTGCTCCGAGCCACCACCGACTGGGACGTCGACGTCTACGAGCGATGGCTGGCCGACACCTGGCACCGCCTCGTGCGCGCCAGCACCGAGGCAACGAACGCCAGCGATCCGTGAGGGGAGGGCGGCGACATCTTCCTTCGGCCCCTTCGGCCGGACGGGTGTCATCCGATTCGTGCCCTCGGGTGTTGAACCGATGTGACCACCGACCTCCCTGTCGGACCCACGCGCCGCCGGGTGGGCACCGCAGTCGGCGCGGCCCTCTTCGTGGTGACCACGATGGCCGTGGGCCAGGTGCTCGGGATGGCGCTGGGCCCGCGAGGCACCTCGAACGTCGTCGACCGCGCTGCCGAGGGATCGCTCCAGGCGGACGACGCCGCCTACCAGGCCCGCTTCCACGACGGCGGCTTCAGCGTCGACACGGATGGCGGCGCGCTCGACTGGTCGCTCGCCTCCGTGGAGCGCGATGGCGTCGCGGTGGCCGGTGCCCCCGGCGCCTGGCAACGGGAGGCGAGCGTCACCAGCCGGGCCCTCGGGCGGAGCGTCTCCGAGCAGGTCACGGCCCGCGATGGGGAGCTCCAGTGGGACGTGGTCCTCGCCACCCGACCGGCGGGCGAGGGGCCGCTCACCGTGCGGGCCCGCCTCGGCGGCGTGGACGGGGTCGCCGCGAGCCGACGCCTCGGGACTGCACGTGGCCCTCACGGGAGGCAGCAGCGTCCGGGTCGGCGAGCTGCGGGTGATCGACGCCCGGGGCCGCCAGCTGCACCGGGCAGCGCCCACGCTGGAGCACGGGGAGCTGCGGCTCCGGGTCCCGGCCGCCGTCCTGAATGAGGCGTCGTACCCGCTCACGCTCGACCCGACCATCAGCCCGGAGCGCCACGTGTCGCCGGTACCGAGCGACAACCTGATCGACGGGACCGACGTGGCCTCGGACGGCACCAACCGGCTGGCCGTCTTCAGCGGCTCCGGGTTCGGCGGTGGCGTCCAGGGCGTGGAGGCAGCTCGGCTCGATGCCGACGGGAACGTCCTCGACCCGGTCAACACCATCCTGTACGGCGCCGCCGCCAGCGTGAGCGACCCGGCGGTGGCCTTCGTCAACGGGGTCTACCTGGTCGTGTTCTCCGCCAACTCCGGCTCCGGCACCCCCGAGAAGATCATGGCGATCCGGGTGGGCGTCGACGGGAGGCCGCTCAGCGGGTCCTTCCAGATCACCCCCGGCGTCGCCGCCTCCCAGCACCGGCCCGCCGTCAGCGCCGACGGCAGTGGCTTCCTGGTCGCCTGGTCGGACGAGCGGAACGGGACGGCGACCGACCTGTTCGGAGCCCGGATCAGGTCGGACGGCACCGTGCTCGATCCGTCCGGCTTCGCCATCGCCAGCGCCCCGCTGTACCAGGACCGGCCGTCGATCGCGTTCGACGGCACCAACCACATGGTGGTCTGGAGCGACTCCCGCAGCAGTCCCAACTTCATCAACGACTTCGACCTGTACGGGGCGCGGGTCACCCCGGCCGGCACGGTGCTCAACCCCGGCGGGTCCCTCCTCGTCGACCGCCCCTTCGCCGCCTTCCCCGACGTCGCGTCGAGCGGCAGCGGCTTCCTCGTGGCCTGGGTGGACCAGTACAACACCAGCGCCGGGATCCGGGCGGTGCGCCTGACCTCCGCCGGGGCCGCCGTCGACGCGGGCGGCTTCCCCCTGCCGGGCACCGCCGCGTCCGGCGGCCCGAGCGTGGCCTTCAACGGGTCGAGCTTCCAGGTGGTCTGGTCGGCATCCCCCACCGACGACATCCTCGGCAGCCGGGTGGGCACGGACGGCTCCGTGCTCGACAGCCCGGCCAAGCTCGTGGCCAACACGCCCGGGCGGCAGGACCACTTCCCCGCCATCGCCGCCGCCGGCTCCTCCCTCCAGGTCGTCTGGAACGACAGCGACACCGCGACTGGCACTGGGACCGGCACCGACGGGCACGCGCTGGCGGCCCGGATGGCCACCAACGGCACCGCCCTCGACAGCCCGGGCCGCCTGCTCTCGCAGCAGACCGTCAACCAGCTCTCGCCCGCGATCGCGTCGGGTGGCGGCACCCAGCTCGTGGTGTGGCGGGACGGCCGCACCTTCGGCAACGACGACGTGTTCGCCTCGCGGGTGAGCTCGTCGGGCGCGCCCCTCGATCCGGGGGGGATCCCGCTGACGTCCCTGCCCGGCGCCGACGGGTTCCCGGCGGTGGCCTACGGCGGCGGCCAGTTCCTCGTCGTCTGGAAGAACGACCCGTCCGGCTCCGACAACGCCAACATCTACGGCCAGCGCATCGGCACCAACGGCGTCCCCGCCGGCGCCGCCTTCGTCGTGTCCGGCGCGGCCACGGACCAGTCCGAGCCGACGGTCACCTTCGACGGGACCAACTTCCTCGTCGCCTTCACCGACTTCCGCAACGGCGGCGCCGACGTCTACGCCGCCCGGGTCAGCCCGTCCGGATCGGTCCTCGACGCCTTGGGGATCCCGGTCTCGACAGCATCCGGTTCGCAGTCGGCGCCGAGCGTGGCCTTCGACGGGTCCAACAGCCTGGTGGTGTGGGGCGACGGCCGGAACGCGACCAACGACATCTACGGCGCCCGGGTGAGCCCCGCGGGAGCGGTCCTCGAGCCCGCCGGCATCGGCATCCAGACCGACGGCGTCACCCAGTTCCGGCCGAGCGTCGCCTTCGGCGGCGGCGGCGGCAGCTACCTGGTGGCGTGGGACGAGAGCGGGAACATCTGGGGCAGCCGGGTGACGAAGGCCGGTGGGGTGGTCGACCCGTCGGGGATCGCCCTCTCCCTGGCGGGGGACCAGCAGGACTCGCCGGCGGTGGCGTTCAACGGCACCTTCCTGGTGGCCTGGAACGACCGCCGCTCGGGGGTCACCTACGACACGTACGGCACGCGGGTCGCCACCGACGGCACCGTCCAGGACCCGAACGGCCTGGCGCTCTCGACCGGTCCCACGGACGAGCTGAGCCCCGCGCTCACGAACGCCTCCAGCTGGGCCCTCGTCTACCACCACACCCTCGGGGACGGCAGCGGCATCTTCCACCGGGGGGTCAAGTAGCCGGGGGGCCTCAGAGCCCGCGGAGCACGGGGTAGGAGCACGCTCGGCCGGGAAGGCGCGAGGGTAGTGTGGTGCTCTCCGGGCAAGGGGGGACATGGACTACCGGGACTCCCATCGGCAGCTGCAGGATCGCTACGACACGAGACGGCTGGCCGACCGGTTGGCCCAGACCGCCGGAGACGCCGTTGCGCCGTTCCGTGACTTCATCGAGGCGCGGGACATGTTCTTCATCGCGACCGCCGACGCAGCCGGGCAGCCGCAGTGCTCCTACAAGGGCGGTGATCCCGGGTTCGTTCGAGTGATCGACGAGACGACCATCGCCTTCCCCGTCTACGACGGCAACGGCATGTTCCTCACGGCAGGGAACCTCTCCGAGAACGCCGTCCGTCGGTCTGCTGTTCGTCGACTTCGAGAACGGGTCACGCCTGCGCCTCAACGGCGAGGCGTCGATCGATCCCGACGATCCGCTCATGGACTCGTTCGTGGGGGCCCTCTTCGTGGTCCGCATCCGGGCTCGCGCCGTCTTCCCCAACTGTCGGCGCTACGTCCACACCCACGGCGACGACCGGCGGTCGGTCTTCGTGCCCCGGGGGGACGAGCCACCGCCGGTACCGGACTGGAAGAGGGAACCGTGGTTCGAGGGAACGCTGCCCGCCGACGATCCGGCGCACGATTCCGAGCGGCCGAGCGCACCCTCCCTCCCCCAGTTCTGAACCTCCGTCGACCGTCTGCGAGCCCGCTCCACGTGCAGTCGCGGATCAGCGGTCCGGCAGGAGAACGGCAGGAACGATCTCGTTGAACACGTCCGCCCGTTCCCACTGCAGGAAGTGGCCGGCGCCCGGGACGACGAGAGGACCGATCCGGTTCCGGTAGGCGATCTCGGCGAAGGTGAGGAAGTCCGGTCCCACGACGTGGTCGTCGGGCCCGTAGAGCACCAGCGTGGGCACGTCCACGGCATCGGTCAACGGTGGTGTGGCCGCCATTCGGCCGTGGGCGAGCTGGTAGACGGCCCAGCCGGCTCGAAGGCGGGCCTCGTCGGCGAAGGGCTCGGTCATGAAGGCGACGTCGTCGCGACCGAACGAGCCCGGGGACGCCCAGAGCCGGGAGGTGTACATCGACGCCACCCACAGACGGCGGGCGTCCTCGTCGGGCAGCATGGCGGCGAGGCGGTCAGGCTGCGCCCCCTGCAGGAGGCGGTAGTCCCCGGTGGGCCCATCGGCGAGGCCGCTGAAGGTGGCGATGTCGAGCCCCGCCCCGGCGTAGCCGGCGGCGCTCATCGGGGGAACGGTGTTGAAGATGCACATCCGGGTGACGAACCCGGGGAAGCGGTGGACGAGATCGGTGGCCACCACCCCACCCACGTCGCCTGCGGCCACGCAGCAGGAGCGATGCCCCAGGTGACCGGCCACCAACGAGTGGACGTCCTGCGCGTACGACGCGATGTCGTGGACGTCGTCCGGCGGGTGGCCGCTGTCCCCCACCCCGGGCAGGTCGAGGGCGATCACCTCGAACCCGGCGGCCGCCAGCGGGCCGACGTTGCGCCACCAGATCCGCTTCGTCTCCGGGTACCCGTGGATGAGCACCAAGGGCACGCCGCCGATGCCCTCGCGGACGAAGGCGATCTCCACCCCCCGGTCCACGCGCGCCCGTTGGACCGGAAAGGCGTCCAGAGCCGGCGTGTCCGGTTGCGGCGGCCGCCGCATCGGGTCGTAGTCGAGGGCGCCCGTCAACGGAACTGACGGAAGCAGCTGCGGAGCTGGTCGACGAAGAGCTCGGGCTGCTCGAGGGCGGCGAAGTGGCCGCCCCGGTCGACCTCCTCGAACCAGCGCAGGTCTCCGTAGACCTTCTCGGCCCAGCGCTGCGAGGGACGGATGATCTCCTTGGGGAACACCGTGATGCCGGTGGGCAGGTCGACCCGTCCCGCCGGCCTGCAGCGTCCCGAAGCTCTCCCAGTAGAGGCGGGCCGAGGAGGCCGCCGTCGACGTGAACCAGTAGGTGCTCACGTCGTCGAGCATCTGCTGGCGGGTGAGGGCGCCCTCGGGGTGGCCGCCGCAGTCGGTCCAGGCCCAGAACTTCTCCACGATCCACGCCAGCTGGCCGGCGGGGCTGTCGGTGAGGCCGTACCCGAGCGTCTGGGGGCGGGTCGACTGCTGCGAGGAGTAGCCCATGCCCGACTCGGCGTGGGCCGCCAGGTCAGCGAGCGCCTGTGCCTCCGTGGGGGTGAGGTCGCTCATGGCCTCGGCGTCCGGGAACGCGAACGCCATGTTCAGATGGATGGCCACGAGCCCGTGGGGGGCCTGCTGGGCCAGCGCCGTGGTCACGCCGGCGCCCCAGTCGCCACCCTGCGCCACGTAGCGGGAGTAGCCGAGGCCGGTCATCAGCTCGTGCCACGCCGAGGCGATGCGTTCGATCCCCCACCCCGCCTCGGTGGGCTTGTCGCTCCAGCCGTAGCCCGGCAACGAGGGGGCGACGACGGAGAAGGCGTCGGCGGGATCGCCGCCATGGGCACGTGGATCGGAGAGCGGGCCGAGGACGTCGAGGAACTCGACGACGCTGCCGGGCCACCCGTGGGTGAGCACCAGCGGGAGGGCATCCGGCTCGGGCGACCGCACGTGCAGGAAGTGGATGCCGACGCCGTCGATCTCCAGCTTGGCCTGGGGGAAGGCGTTGACCCGTTCGGCCAGCGCCATGTCGTACTCCTCGGCCCACCAGCCGCAGAGCTCCTGGACGTACACCAAGGGAACGCCCTGGCTCCAGTCGTCGACGGCCTCGGGCTCCGGCCACCGGGTTCGTCGGAGGCGGTCGCGGAGGTCGTCGACGGCGGCGGCGGGGATCTGCACCTCGAAGGGCGCGGCTTCGGACACGGTCACGCTGCAGGAGTCAATCGCATCCCCACGGTTCGAGGCGCGCTTCCCGTCGTCCTCCTGGCGGATCGTCGATCGGGCGTGTAGGCACGGTCCCTCTGTCCACCCAGCGCCGCGGCGAGGACGTCGCGAAGAGAGCGAGGCACTGATGTCCTTGTGGGACGCCGAGTACGAGCCGAGCCCGTGGGGGCCGATCGCCGACGAGGTCGAGCGCTATGAGCGAACGGGTGGCACCGAGCCGAGCGACATCGTCGGCGAGCAGTGGATCGTCCTGTGGACCCTTGGAGCGAAGACGGCCAAGGTCCGCAAGTCCCCGCTCGTCAGGATCGCCGACGGCGAGGGTCGCTACGCGGTGATCGGCTCGCAGGGGGGCGCGCCGACCCATCCGCAGTGGGTGCAGAACCTGCGGGCGAACCCGGTCGCTCGGCTCCAGGACGGCACCGAGGCCCGCGACTTCACCGTCCGCGAGGCCCAGGGCGAGGAGAAGGCGGCGTGGTGGAAGCGAGCCGTGGCCGTTTGGCCTGACTACGACGCCTACCAGGCTCGGACGGAGCGCTCGATCCCCCTGTTCGTCCTCGACCCGGCCGGCTGAGCTCGCCGGGTGAGCCGACGTGAACCGCCAGATCGTCCTCCGCCGCCGGCCACGCGGCCTGTTGTCGCCCGGTGACACCGAGCTCGTCACGTCACCCATCCCGATGCTCGACGACGGCGAGGCGCTGGCCCGGAACCTCTACCTCGGCGTCGAAGCGGCGATTCGGAACTGGCTGACGGGCACCGAGGGCGGGTACTTGCCACCGGTCGCCATCGGCGAGGTCGTCAAGGCCTCTGCGGTCTGTGAGATCGTCGAGAGCCGGTGCGACGCCTACGCGGTGGGTGACATCGTCACCTCCCTGGGTGGGTGGCAGGACTTCACCGTCTGTCGCGACGACTTCTTCACCACGAAGGTCGCTCCCGACGTCGAGCCCCGCCGGCACCTCTCGCTCTACTCGACCGCCGGCGTCACCGCGGTGCTCGGGATGGAGCTCGGCGCTCCCGTCGAGGGCGACACGGTCCTCGTGAGCGCAGCTGCGGGGGGCACCGGGAGCGTCGCCGGACAGGTCGCTCGCATCATGGGCGCCGGCCGGGTCGTCGGCATCGCCGGGTCGGAGGAGAAGTGCGAGGTCGCCGTGGAGGAGTTCGGGTTCGACTCGTGCATCAACCACCGGGCCGGCGACCTGAAGACGCAGCTGAGGGACCACTGCCCGAACCGCATCGATGTGTACTTCGACAACGTGGGCGGCGAGATCCTCGACGCCGTGCTCGGGGGCATCGCCCAGGGCGCACGCGTCGTGCTCTGCGGCGCGATCGCGTCGTACCTCGAAGGGAAGCTGCCCGGACCGCGGAACTACACCAACCTGATGAGCCGCGAGGCCACCATGACCGGCTTCGTCACGTTCAACCACTGGGATCGCTTCGACGAGATCTCCGGGTCGCTGCGGAGATGGGCCGACGAGGGGCGCATCAAGGTGCGGGAGAACGTCTTCGAAGGCCTCGAGCGCTGCCCCGACGCCCTGAACGCCCTCTTCACCGGCGACAACATCGGGAAGACGATGGTCAGGCCCTGAGCCGCCTCGCCCGCCCGACGCCTGCAGCAGCTGGAAGGGGTCGATCCCCGGGCAGGCCGAGCCTCGATTGTGGGATGCTGCCGGCGGGCGGGAGCCCATCCGGCCACGGCGGCCCTCGGTGCGACAACGGGAGACGACGATGCTGCAGCCCCTTGCACTTCCGGGCGTCGGAGCGCTCGACACCCGACCGGCACCGGGGCGCATGCCCCGGCCGCTGGCTCTGGTCGTGGTGTCCGCCCTGGTGGTGCTCCTCGCCCAGGGCTGGGCGCCCCAGCTGGTCCATGGGCCGTCGCAGGCGACGCCGGTCACGGCCGCCTCCGCTCGGCCCTCGCCGGCCGCACCTGCCCCGGCGCTCGACGGCGAGGCTGCGGTCCGCGCGGCCCGCCACCAGGTGGCCGCCGTGCCCGGTTCACCGGGCGTGCTCGGGGTCCACGACGGGACCTACCAGGCGACGTTCGACCCTGGCGGCTTCTCGTACCTGCCGGCCACGGCCTCGACGCCACTGCAGGTCGATCTGGTGTCCGTCGGCGCGGGCGCAACGACCCGTCCGGCGGTGGACGTGGCCTGGAGCGCCGACGGCAGCGCTGCCCACCGCTCGCTCGGTGGCGGCGCCGTCGAGCGGGTCACGGCGCGCCAAGGCGAGGTCGAGTGGGACGTCGTCCTCTCGCGGCCGCTGAGCACGTCAGGAGACATCGCCGTCCGAGCCCGCATCGACGGGCTCGCCCCCGGAGCCGGCGCCGTCGTCCCGGCGGCCGGCGGTCGGGCGCTCCAGCTCCGCCTCGCCGGCGGGCACACCGTGCGGCTGGGGGAGCTGGTCGTCGTCGACGCCACCGGCCGTGAGCTCCACCGCGCCCTTCCGACGGTCGACGGTGACGAGCTCGTGCTCTCGGTCCCCGCCTCCGCCCTGCGTGGCGCCACCTACCCGGTGACGCTCGACCCCACCGTGGGGAGCCCCCTGCCGGTCACCCCGGCGGGCAACCGCTCGCAGCCGAGCGTCGCCTTCGACGGGACCAACTTCCTCGTCGTGTGGACGGAGGTGATCGGCGCCCAGTCCGACATCCTCGGCGCCCAGGTCGACGGGAACGGCGGGGCCGCGCACCCGGCCTTCCTCATCTCGTCCAGCCCCGCGGTCAACGACGTGGGGCCGGACGTGGCCTTCGACGGCAGCAGCTTCCTGGTGGTGTGGGAGCAGCAGCTCCAGCCCACGAACGCCGACATCGTCGGCCGGCGGGTGACCACGACCGGCTCGGCCACGGGCAGCGTCGTCCCCCTCGTCAACCTCACCAGCGTGCAGCGGGCGCCCGCCGTCGCCGGCAACACCGCCAGCGGTGGGTTCTACGTCGTCTGGCACGACTGCCGGGTCGGCGGGAACTGCGACATCTTCGGCGGCCGGGTCTCCTACACCGGCGCCAACCTCGACGGGAACGGCGTGCAGGTGAGCCTCAGCACGAAGAACGACTTCGTCCCCGACGTGGCCTTCAACGGCACCCGGTACCTGGTCGTGTGGGAGGACCAGTTCAACGCCAGCGACGACGACATCCTCATGAGCCTGGTGACGGCCGCCAACGTGGTGCAGGGTGGCGGCTCCATCGTGGCCAACCCCAGCGGCCGTCAGCGGGACCCGGCCGTGGCGAGCAACGGGACGGGCTGGTACGTCGTCTGGGAGGACGCCCGCAGCGGGACCAACGACATCTACGGGCAGCCCATCACCTCCGAAGGGGTCCCGCCGGACTTCCTGGGCACGCCGATCTGCACGATCGCCGACGAGCAGAACGACGCCGCCATCGTGTTCAACGGCTCCTACCTGGCGGCGTGGCGGGACCGGCGCAACGGGACCAACGGCGACATCCTGGTCAGCCGCATCGCCACGAACGGGACCATCACCGACCCCAACGGCTTCGTGGTCACGAACACGACCGCCGACGAGGACAGCCCGGCGGTGAGCAAGGGGCCGGGCGGCGGCTGGGCCGTCGACTACGAGAACGGGCCGGCGGGCACCACCTCCATCGTCCAGCGGGCCGTCTCCAAGTAGGGGCCCAACGGGGCTCGAGGTGGGTGGGCGCCGCGTCCGGCATCGCCGGTGCTGGGCGGGGTCCGTGTCATCCAAACCGGCTCCCCTGGTGTTGAACAGGCAGTGGCCCCGGGCACCCGGAAGGGTGGACTCATGATGCTGGGGAGGCGGCTCGGGCAGGCGGCAGCGGTGACCTTCGGGTTCCTGCTCGTGTTCGTGGCGCCGTATCAGGTGCGGGTCGTCGAGGCCCAGGGCGTCGGGCAGATCTCGGGCCGGGTCACCGATTCGAACGGCGAACCCGTGACGGGCCTGCGGGTGGGCGTGTACGCGCTCGAACGCTCGTTCGTCGAGACCGCTAGGGACGGAACGTACACGGTCCCGAGCGTCCCCCATGCCAGCGGCCCGTACCAGGTCCAGCTGTTGGCGCCATGCCAGAGGGACCAGAGCCGGGCGGTCATCGTGAACGGCACGGAGGTCGTCAACTTCACCGTTTCGGCGGCGGACGAGCGGGGCGTCGGCCTTAGGTGTCACCGCGGCTTCTTCCGCTACATCGAGGCGACCAACGTGCTCCCGCTGAGCGGTGACGACCAATCGACGGCGGTGGCGCTGCCGTTCAGCTTCTCGTTCTCAGGCCAGAGCTTCAGCACGGTGTTCGTCAGCACCAACGGCTTCGTCAACTTCGTGGGCCACGCGTCGCAGTTCAACAACACCCCGCTGCCCTCGTCGTCGGCGCCCAACGCCGCCATCTACCCGTTCTGGGACGACCTCGTCGTCGATGCTTCTGCGAGCGTGCGGACAGAGACCTTCCCGGGCGTCTTCGTCATCGAGTGGAGGAACGTGCGCTTCATCGACGACCTCGACCGGCGGCTCGACTTCGAGCTCTGGCTCGCCTCGAGCGGCGGTGTCCACATGCTGTACCGCAACATCGACGTCGCGATGCAGTCCCAGCGGGAGCGCGGCCTGTCCGCCACCGTCGGGGTGGAGAGCATCGACGGCACCAACGGGCTGCAGCGTTCGTTCAACCAGCCGCTGATCGAGAACAACGCGGGAGCCCCCGAGTTCGACTTCAGCACAGAGTTCGTGACCTCGAAGTAGCAGCTGACGGCCAGCCGCCCGCCCGGGCGAGCCAGGAAGAGGCCGCCGAGGAGCGCCTCACTGCCAGAAGTCGTCCCAGGCGTACAAGTCGTCGTAGCGCTCCCAGGCCTCGACGACCTTGCCTCCCTGCATGTGGAACACCAGCGCCACGCTGACGTCCAGGGTCTTGCCCCCCCGCTCGCCCTTGCTGTGGTGGAGCCCGACGACATGATCCCCGCTGGCGACGACGTCATGAAGCTCGGCTTGGAACGTGCCCCCGGTCTCCTGGCCAAGGCGGCCGAAGTGGCCGAAGGTGGCGTCGCGGCCCTCGTAGTCGCCGGCCATCGGACTCCGGCCCGGCACGTGCCAGCGCGCTGATTCGTCGAACAGCGGCCCGAGTCGGTCAAGGTCGCCAACGTTGAACGCCTCGTAGCCGCCGCGAATGGCCTCGGCGTCTTCCTTCGCACCCATTTCGTCCTCCTGTCGTTGGTGAGGTTGGGAGAGGCCGGTTCCGAGAACGGACCTCTCCCCTGCCTCTCCGATCAGCTGCCGGTTTCTGCCTTGCGAACCATCTGTGTGAACTCGACGACGTCCCAGAGCTCCTGGATCGATTCGAACTCGAGGGTCCGGAGCGCGAGGATGCCGGCCACGCTGCTCTGTGCCGAAGCAAGGTCGGGGTAGTCGATGACCGAGAGAAGCGTGCCGTCGTTGGGAACGAAGGCGACGACCTTGACGTCCCCTCCGTTCTTGCCGATGACCTCGTAGATCGCCGCCGTTTGCGCATCGTTGTCGGCGTCGCTGAGGTCGCGCCACGTGTCGGGGACGATCCTGGTGTGTGACAGCTGTACGTGTCCCATCGAGCTGTTCCTCCTGGTCGGGTTGCGAATTCGAAGGCGACACGATCGCCTCCGAAGGCCACGCTCCTCCCCGGCCGTTACACCTGCGCGTCAGCGGCCGCCCGTCCTACCGAGAAGCGGCCATGCCATCGCGCCGTCGCCGGGCCACCGGGTGCGCTTGTGCGGCGTCGCTGCGTTCCTGGTGTCCGACGACGCGAGCCAGCGCCCAGTGATACGAAAGCCCGGTGCGCAAGCCGCCGCTTCCGGTGTACCTGTTGGCTGGCGTCGGCTACCACGCACTCGCGTACTCGATGCTCCCGTGGCTGTTCGGTCGCGCCGATCGAAAGGTTGGCTGGAGGTCCGACCGTCGGGTAGGGCTCAGCCGGGTCGGAGCGGGGCTGGTGTTGTCTGGCGTGTTGTTCATCGCCTGGGCCGTCGCCGGTCACTACCGCGCTGCGCCGGCCGACGGTGGCCTGACAGCCCGCCCGGACTACCTCGCCATCGAAGGTGCCTACGCGGTGTCCAGGAATCCCCTCTACATCGGGGGGATGGCGATGTGGTTCGGGTGGGCGGCCGTCTTTGGCAGCCGGCGAGCCACGGTCGCCGGGGCGGCGTGGCTCGCGGCGCTGGCTGCCGTTGGTGTCCCGTATGAGGAGCGAATGCTCAGGGGGAAGTTCGGCGAGTCGTACCAGGTGTACGAACGCCGCGTCCCCCGATGGTTGTAGCCGCTCCAACCCCACAAGCGTGGAGGTCCGGGGCACAAGGCGCCGCCCCGAACGGCGCACAACCGGCAGACGGACCGCCGGATCCACGGCCTGGCATCACCCGGTCCTTCTACGGAAACCTGGTCCCCTACAACCGAATCGACGTCTGCTGGAGGAGAGAGGCCTGACCTGCTCGACAGGTCCTCAACTGTCGACAGCGGGGTGAGCCGAACCGCGGCGTGTCGGCGTGGTGCCGCCTCGTCCACGACGGCCGCCTGAAGATGCACCGGCCACGTTCGTGGCTACGTCGGGCCGTCGACGGGCCCGACCCTCCGCGTGGAGCTGTTCTGCCGGGCGATGGACGAACCGGCGCCGCCATCAAGACGCTTCTGCCAGATCTGATGGATGTCGAGCCCCAGGCTGAGGTGTGGGCCGTCAGGCGAACCTCCGACCTGGTCGGACGTCGACGCGACCACGAGGCAACTCCGGCGAGTTGCCTCGTGGCTCACGTCGCCAGCCGTTCGGCCGGCATGGGTCAGCGCTGCTGCACCGCCACCTTGTGGTGATGACGCAGGCCGAGGAGCACCAGAACCAGCATCACGGCGCCGGCGGCGAACGCTCCGATCGCGGCATAGCCAGCGATCTGGCCCACCGTCGACCAGGCGAAGGCCGACAGGAGCAGGCCCCTCAGGGTCTCGCCCTTGAACAGCGTGTTGCGTTGGCCGGTGATCTCGTCAGCCTCGGCCTGCAGTCCAGCCACGGTCGCCTGGTCGGCGTCCGCTGCGACAGCGGCTTCCACCGCGGCGTTCGCCTCGCGCTCGGGGGTGCCGAGATCGGCGTAGGTGGCGCCATCGGCGACGTCCTGGAGGTGGCCGTCGATGAAGCTGGCGTAGGCCTCGGCCTCGCTCCCGGTGTTGACGTCCTGCCCGGCGTACTCCAGGAGATCGGTGCGTCCCTCCTCCTCGAGTGCAGCGGCCGGAGGGAAGGTGATGTTCTGGGACGAGAGCTCGTCGTCGACATAGTCGGCCGCGAAGGTGGCTCCCCAGGCGAGGAGCCCCCCGGCCACCAGGAGCGCGGCCGTGAGGACCGCGCCGCTGGCGATGAGGATGGTGTCGATGGCACGCCGCTTGAGGGCGACCACGGGTTCGTCACCGGTGGATCGCGACCGGACCGCCGCCGGGGACTCTTCGATCGTCGTCATGGTTGGCTCCTTGGCCCGGGTGGTGTGCTGACGTCCTGACGGTACGAGGAGCGCCCCAACCGCCGCACCGGCCGAAGGTCCCATGTTCGAAGGACCGACGGACTCATCGCCCATGCCGCCGTCGGCGGGCGGCAGCCGCCCGACCTCGGTCCGTCGAGTCGGTCACGTGGCCCGAGCCAACCCCGACCACGTCGCGCCCGACGAGACCGACGGAGCCGCACGTGAGGAGCCGAAGCGAACGAGGGACGAAGGTCCCAGCCGAAAGGGACCGCCGGTGGCCCAACCCTCCGGGGTCGTGAGCCACCATGGTGGTGCGCGAAGGAGGCGACGATGACCGCCACGGAGGACGGCCGACCGAGGAGCACGAAGACGGTGGTCGTCGGGGTCGACGGGTCCGAGGGCTCGCGCTGCGCCCTGCGGTGGGCCGCCACGGAAGCCGCTGCTCGCGGCGACGCGCTCGAGCTCGTTCACGTGTGGGATCGCCCTCAGGCGTATGCGCCGCTGGGCCTCGGCGCCTACCCCATCGATCCCGAACCGATCCTCGAGGCGGCCACCCGCCTGCTGGACGGGCTCGTGGCCGAGGCCCGGAGCCTCGTGCCCGGCCTCGAGGTCGAGGGCGAGCTGGTCGAGGGCGCTCCCGCGCAGGCGCTTCTCGAAGCGGCCCGTGCTGCCGACCTCCTGGTGGTCGGGTCCCGGGGCCTCGGCGGCTTCCGCTCGCTCCTGCTCGGATCGGTGAGCCAGCAGGTCGTCCAGCACGCGCCCTGCCCCATCGTCATCGTGCCCGAGGACGAGACCCGCTGACCTCCCCCGAGAGCGCCAGCGCACCGGAGGAGGTCCTGCGGTACATCGACGACGGCGCCGACCTGATCGTTCCGCTGGCCAACGGCGAGCCGGTCTCGCTGCTCGACGCCGTCGAAGCGGGCGCCGGCGCCCTGCACGGCGTGCGCGTGCACCAGATGCACGCCCTGTACGACCGGCCCTACCTCCACGGGACCATGCGGGACCACCTCCTGCACGTCTCCTACTTCCTGTCCCCCGTGACCCGGCCCGCGTTCCACGAGCGGGGCTGTGAGCTCGTGCCGAACAACTTCAGCGAGGTGCCCCGGCTGCTGCGGGAGACCACGAGGTGCTCGCTGGTGCTGGCCGCCGCTGCGCCCATGGATCGCCACGGCTACTTCTCGCTGGGCACCAACTGCGACTACGTCGCCCCCTTCATCGGGCAGGTCCCGTTCTTCCTCGAGGTCAACGCCCGGATGCCCCGGACGTTCGGCCGCAACCAGGTCCACGTCAGCCAGATCGAAGGCTGGACCGTGGTGGACCGCCCGTTGATCGAGGTGCCTCCGCCGCTCCCGTCGGACGTCGACGAGCGGATCGCCGCCCTGGTGGCCGAGCGGGTGCCCGATGGCGCCACCATCCAGGCCGGCATCGGCTCCATCCCGAGCGCCCTGCTCGCCGGGCTGCGCTCCCACCGCGACCTCGGCGTGCACACCGAGCTCCTGTCCGACGGGCTCATCGAGCTCGTCGAGTCGGGCGTCGTCACGGGCACCCGCAAGCGGGTGGCCCCGGGGAAGGTGGTGACCACGTTCGCCCTGGGGACCCACGCCCTCTACGACTTCCTGTCCGAGAACCCGGCCGTCGAGTTCCTACCGGTCGACTACGTCAACGACCCCCGGGTCGTCGCCCGGGAGGAGTGCTTCGTCTCCATCAACGCCACCACGGAGGTCGACCTGGTGGGCCAGTGCGCCTCCGAGACCGTGGGCGGGCGCTATTGGTCCTCGAGCGGCGGACAGTCCGACTTCGCCCGAGGGGCCATGTACTCGGCCCACGGGATGGCGTTCGTCGTCCTCCCGTCGACCGCCGCCGGCGGTCAGGTGTCGCGCATCCGGGCGACGCTCACCCCTGGCTCGATGGTCACCACGCCCAAGAACACGGTCGACCACGTGGTGACCGAGTTCGGGGTGGTCGAGATGCGGGGGCGGTCGATCTCGCAGCGGGCCGCCGCCCTCATCGGCATCGCCGCCCCGCAGTTCCGGGAAGGCCTCACGGCCGAGGCTCGAGCGCTCGGGTACCTCTGACGGGGAGATCCAGCGGGTGTGAGCACTGAGGCCATGGTCTCCGTCGGGAGTCGCACGCCATCAGCGGTGGCCGCTGCCACCCCCGCCGCCGACGACCTCGGGCAGGGCCAGGCGCCGCCCCGTCACCGACACGGCGTCGAGCTGCACCCAGTGGTCCTTGCCTCCAGCGGCCCACGGTTGCAGCTCCAGCGAGCTCGCCTCCCACTCCCCCACCTCGGAGGCCTGCCCTGTCAGCAGGACGCTCCAGCCGGTGCGGGTGGCCACGTCGATCTCGTCGACCTGGAAGCTGACCGGCTGCTCGCCGAGGACGGCTCGCCGGAAGACCGTGCCGTAGTCCGTGCGGAAGAGGACGCGCTCGCCCACGAGCAGGAAGTTCACCGGCACCACGAGCGGCGCCGCCCCGGGGACGGGGACGGCGACCCGGCCCACGGGCGCCGTCGCCAGAAGGCTGAGGCACTCGGCCCGCTCGAGCCTCTCGAGGTCAGCTCGTTCCTGGCCCGTCACCGCCACCCCCCTCGGCCCGGACCGACGAGCGCCGGTACAGGACATCCGGGAGGCGCAGGATGCGCCGGCCCTCGATGCTGTCAGGCGTGATCCGCACGTAGTGGGCCTTGGGCCCTGGGGCCCACGGCTCGAGGCGGAGCTTGCGCAGCGCTTCCACCTCCGGCGGGTCGGTCACCTCGACCGCCCGACCAGTGACGACGACGCTCCAGCCGCTGCGGGTCCGGTCGTCCAGGTCGTCGACCTCGAAGGCGACGGCGTCGTCGCGCTCGATGGCGTCCAGCTTCGGCCCTTCGTCCGTGCGGAAGACGATGGTGGATCCATCTCTGCGGTAGCTGACGGGGAACAGCACGGGCCGGCGGTCGCGCAGGACGGCCAGCCGCCCGATGGTGTGGCGGCCCAGGAGCAGCAGGCACTCCTTCTCGTCGAGCTCCTCCAAGCCGGTCCGCTCGTCGATGGTGCGCATGGCCATACCTCTCCGTCTGTTCTCCTCCGTCCAGTGGACCACCTCCGGCGGCCGCCCGCCACTGCCACCCGTCCTTGCGGAGTGGGACCAAGGTCCCGTTCGGACGGGCCGGTGACGAGGGATCAGGTCCGACGAGACGCAGCGGGCTCGAATGGCCGCCAGTGAGGACCTTGGGCCCTGTTCCGGCTCCCGTGGCAGCGCTTCCATGACGGCATGACCCTGCGCATCGGCATCAACGGGTTCGGCCGCATGGGTCGAGCCTTGTTCCGCATCATCGAGGAACGGGGGCTCGACCTCGACGTGGTGGCCGTGAACGAGCTCGGTCCCGCCCCGACCACCGTGAACCTCTTGGCCCGCGACTCGGTCCACGGCCGGTTCACGCCCGAGATCGTCCTCGGCGAAGGCGGGTTCGGGATCGGGGACCGGTGGGTCCGGCTCCTCGACGAGCGCGACCCGGCGGCACTGCCGTGGGGCGACCTCGGCGTGAAGGTCGTGGTGGAGGCGACGGGGCACTTCCGGACACGCGACACCGCCGCCGCCCACCTCACGGCCGGGGCCGAGCGCGTCGTGGTATCGGCACCGTGCAAGGGGGCCGACGCGACCTTCGTGATCGGCGTCAACGACCACGAGTTCGACCCGAGCCTCCATCAGGTCGTGTCGAACGCGTCCTGCACGACGAACTGCCTCGTCCCCATGATCAAGGTCCTCCAGGACCGCTTCGGTATCGAGCAGGGGTTCATGACGACGGTGCACGCCTACACCGGCGACCAGGCGCTCGTCGACGGTCCCCACAAGGACCCACGAAGGGCGCGTGCAGCGGGCCTCAACATCGTGCCCACCACCACCGGGGCGGCGCGGGCGACCAGTGGTGTGATCGCCGAGATGGAGGGCCGCCTCGACGGGACGGCTCTGCGCGTTCCCGTGGCTGACGGCTCCATCACCGACCTCGTCGCCCTGGTCGAGCGCGAAGCCACAACGGCCGACGTCAACGCCGCCTTCGCCGAGGCGGCCGGGGGATCGCTTGCCGGCGTCCTCGAGTTCTCCACGGAGCCGCTCGTCTCGACGGACATCATCGGATCGCCGGCCTCGTGCGTCTTCGACGCCCCGCTCACCATGGCGTCCGGCAAGCTGGTCAAGATCCTCGGCTGGTACGACAACGAGTGGGGGTACGCCAACCGGCTGGCCGAGCTGACGGAGCTCGTCGGCACGAGGAGCTGAGGTCCCCCTGCCCCTGTCGGACTCAGATCGTGCGCACGACCAGGACGTGGCAGGGCGCGTGGTGCACGACCTTGCTGGGCACGCTGCCGAGGAGGAAGCGGGTGGGGCTGCTCAACCCCTTGCTCCCGACGACGATGAGGTCCGCCCCCTCTGCCTCGGCCACCTCGATGAGGGCATACGCCGGGTCCCCGGCACGGACGTGGGTCTCCGCCTCGATGCCGGCTGCCGCCGCACGTTCGGCCGCCTCGGCGCCGAGCCGCTCCGCCCGCTCTCCCGGGCTCGCCATCCAGGCCAGCTCCCCCAGGGCGTCCCGCGCCTCCGGCGACAACGACGGCAGGACCGCGTCATAGGCCGTCACGACGTGCAAGCGGGAGCCGTGCACCTCGGCCAGCTCGGTCGCCATCGCCACCGCCTTGGCCGCTGTCTCCGAACCATCGGTACCGACCACGATCACTGAGAACATCGACCCTCCCGCGTCGGGCTCGAAGGGTAGCGACCACCCTCTCCCGGGCGAAGCCCGGGTGCCGGCCGGACCCACCGCTAGCGTGCGCCCCCTGGCCCCGGCGATCACGTGCACCGGCGTCCGCAAGCGCTTCGGGGAGGTGCGCGCCCTCGACGGGCTCGACTTCACCGTCAGCAGTGGCTCGGTCGTCGGGTTCCTCGGCCCGAACGGCGCCGGCAAGTCCACGACGATCCGCATCCTCCTCGATCTGGCACGTGCCGACGACGGGGAGGTGCGGGTGCTCGGCGCCGATCCACGCCAGGCGGGCCCGCGTCTGCGTCGACGCATGGGCTACCTGCCCGGCGAGCTGCGGTTGGACGACCGCTTGACCGTGGACGAGACGCTGCGCTCGTGGGGCCACCTCCGGGGAACCGCGATCGACGAGCCGTTCGTCTCCTCCCTGTGTGAGCGCCTCGACCTCGATCGCTCCCGGGAGACCAGGGGGCTGTCCAGCGGCAACCGCAGGAAGGTGGGGCTCGTCGGCGCCTTCATGGCCAGGCCCGAGCTCCTCGTGCTCGACGAGCCCACCGGTGGCGTCGATCCTCTCGTCCAGGAGCAGTTCCGCGAGCTGGTCGATGACGTGCGGGCTGAGGGGCGGACCGTGTTCCTGTCGTCGCACGTGCTCAGCGAGGTCCAGCGGGTGGCGGACGACGTCCTCGTCATCCGGGAGGGCACCATCGTCGCCCGGGGTGACGTCGCCTCGTTGCGGCAGGCGGCACGCCAACCGTTCACCGTCTGGTTCGACGCGCCGCCGCCCGAGGCCGAGCTGCGGGCGGTCGAGGGTGTGACGAGCCTCGAGGTCAGGGGCCTGGAGGTCGAAGGGGTCCTGGAGGGGCCACCCAACCGCCTCCTCGCCGTGCTGGCCCGGCACCCGGTGCGGCACCTCCTCGTCCCCGAGCCGGATCTGGAACAGGCCTTCCTCCAGCTCTACTCGGCCGATGAGCCCGAGGGCCGGGGATGACGGGGGCCGGCCGTGAGCTGCTCCGGCGAGGTGCGGGCGCCCTGCGTCGCTCGACGTTCTGGTGGGGCCTCGGCATCGCCGCACTGGCCCTCGTGACCGTGGCGTTCTGGCCGAGCCTGGAGGGCACCGCGGCGCTGACCGAGCTCGGCGACTCCTCCGAGCGCCTCCTCGAGGCCTTCGGCGCCCAGGACATCGCCAGCCCCGCCGGGTACCTCGACGGGCAGATGTACGCGCTCATGCTCCCCGTGTTGCTGTCGGGGATGGCGATCGCCCAGGTGACAGCCGTCACGTCGGGCGACGAGGACGCCGGCCGACTGGAGCTCCTGCTGGCGTTGCCGATCAGTCGCCGGGCGGTCTGGCTGTGGCGCTTCGGCGCGGTGGTCCTGTCGCTGGCGATCGTGGCGGTGGTGACCGCGGCCCTCGTGGCGACGACGTTGGGCCTGTTCTCCCTGGACGAGGTGAGCGCCTCGCGCGTCGCCACGGCCACGCTGGCGTGCGCCCTCCTCGGGTGCTTCCACGCCGCCGTCGCCTTCATCGCGGGCGGCGCAGGATGTCGCCGGGGGCTGTCGGCGGGCATCGCCGTCCTCGTGCTGGTGGTCGGCTACGTCGGGAACTTCCTCGTGCCGCTGGCGGAGCCCTTGCAGGGTGCCCGCAGGTGGTCGCCCTGGTACTGGGCCATCGGCGAGCAACCGGTGAGCGACGGGGTCAGCCCCGGCCGGCTCGTGCTCCTCGTGGCCGTGACGGTCGGTCTCGTGGTCGCCGGCGTCGTCGCCGTCGAGCGCCGCGACGTCCGCTCGGCGTAGGCGGCCGCATCGTCCGCTCCCGCGGCACCAGACCGGGGCTCGAGGTCAGGAGCCCGCCGCCGTCGTCGGCACCGGGGCGGCGGGACCACGAGCCCACTCGTCGGCGCGCACCGGGAGCTCGATCGGCGAGCCCCGCCCCAGCCGGTGGGCAGTGCCGCGGATCGTGACCTCGAGCGGCTCCCCCTCCTCGAGGAGGTACTGCTCGAGGTCGTGGCCGAGCGAGATCCGCAGTTGCCGGTCCTGGAACCGCAGCGAGAACCGCAACGACCGCCAGGCCTGCGGCAGTCGCGGATCGAAGGTCAACCGCCCGCCGAAGTCCCGGACCCCGCCGAACCCGAAGACCAGGGCCATCCAGCAGCCGGCCGAGGAGGCGATGTGGACGCCGTCGGGGGCGTCACCCGGGGCATCGGCCAGGTCCATCAGTCGGGCGTGGTCGAAGTACCGGAGCGCAGCCTCCTCGTCCCCGATCTCGGTCGGCGACGATGCTCTGGATGCTGGCTGACAGGGATGAGTCACCCGTGGTGAGCGCGTCGTAGTACTCGAAGTTGCGCCGCTTCTGGTCGGGCGAGAACTCGTTTCCCAGGAGGAAGGTGGCCATGACGACGTCGGCCTGCTTGAGCACCTGCCGGCGGTAGATCTCCAGCGGGTGGAAGTGGAGCAGGAGCGGGAACTTCTCCACCGGCGTGGCCTCGAGGTCCCACACCTCGTGGTCGAGGAAGGCCTCGTCCTGGGGGGTGATCCCCCGGGATTCGTCGTAGGGGACGAACATGGCGTCGGCCGTGCGCTCCCATTGGTCGACCTCCTCCCGCTGGAGGTCGAGCTCGAAGCAGAGGGCAGCGTGCGCGTCCGGCCGCTCGGCCTCCAGGCGGCGCACGGCGGCGGCCGCGTAGCGCAGGTTCATGCGGGCCATCAGGTTGGTGAAGGCGTTGTCGTTCACGACGGTCGTGTACTCGTCGGGCCCGGTGACGCCGTGGATGTGGTAGTCGCCGTCGGCGCCGAAGAAGCCCAGGTCCTGCCACAGCCGGGCGGTCTCGACCAGCATCTCCGCTCCCACCTCGACGAGGAACCCGACGTCGTCCCGGACGGCGACGTACCGGCGGATCGCGTAGGCGATGTCGGCGTTCAGGTGGAACTGGGCCGTGCCCGCCTGGATGCTGGTCGACGAGTCGTCCCCGTTGATGGTCCGCCAGGGGAAGCAGGCGCCGCGTTGGCCGAGCACCCGGCCCGCTCGCGGGCCCGCACCAGCATGCTGTGGCGGAAGCGCAGGAGGTTCCGGGCGATGCGGGGCTGGGTGTAGGCCAGGAAGGGCAGCACGTAGGCCTCGGTGTCCCAGAAGTAGTGGCCGTCGTAGGCCGCGCTCGTGAGGCCCTTGGCCGGCACGCCGGTCCCCTCCGCCCGCCAGGTGGCCTGGGCCAGCTGGAAGAGGTTCCACCGGGTGCTCTGCTGGACCGTGACCGGGTCCTCGACGGCGTCGATCTCCACGTCGGCGCGGTCCCAGAAGAGGTCGAGGTTGTTGCGCTGGGCGGCGAGCAGGGCGTCGAAGCCCTCACGGCGGACCCGCGTGGCGGTGCGGATGCAGCGCTCGGCGAGCTCCTCGGGTGTCGCGCTCCGCGAGGTCTGGTAGGTGAGGTACTTGGTGAGGCGGATCGTGACCCCGGGCTCGGCCTCGGCGGCGATCACCACCGCAGCCTCGTCGGCCTCGGCCCGCGACGACGCCTCGTGGGTGCACTCGGCGTCGAGGACGTGCTCGGCGGCCAGGGCGAGCCCCATGCCGCTGTTCGCGGCCCGGTAGCCGAGGAGCAGCCGCTCGCCCGTCGACCCGGGCGAGGTGGCTCTCGAGGACACGGTGCTCCAGCCGCCGGCCCCGGCGGGGGTCGCCGGGCTCCCCGGGCGTGATCGGGTGGCCGTCCTCGGTGTCCATCCGGTTGACGACCCGAGAGACGATCACGATGGGCGCGGGCGTGTCCACGGTGACCTCGTAGGACACTGCGGCCACGTGGCGGTGCTCCAGCGACACCAGCCGGCAGGACCGCACGGCGACGTGCTTGCCCGACGCCGTCGACCACTGCAGTTCACGCGTGAGCGTGCCGTTGCGCATGTCCAGGACCCGTTCGTACCGGAAGACCCGGGCGGTGGGCAGGTACAGGGGCTCGTCGTCGACGAACAGCTCGATGACGGTGGCATCGGGCACGTTGATGATGGTCTGACCCACCCGTGGCAGGCCGTAGGCCTCCTCGGCGTGGATCATCGGCCAGGTCTCGTGGAACCCGGCGATGTACGTGCCGGCGGCCTGTGCCGGACGGCCTTCGTCGGGCGTGCCCCGGATGCCGAGGTAGCCGTTGGACAGCGCGAACACGGTCTCGGCCCGGTCCGAGAAGCGGGGCGTCCAGCGCGTCGACACGATGCGCCACTCGTCGCGGGGGAACAGGTGCTCGGCGGCGGGACGATCTCGCGCTTGCGGATGGGCAACGGTACCGAACGGGCAGACCGGCGGTCGGCCGGCGACGTAGCGTCCGCCCGGTGGGCAGCGTCCTCGAGCGCTTCGAGACGCTGCTGTTCGACCTCGACGGGGTCATCACGAAGACGGCTGCGGTGCACGCCACCGCCTGGAAGCGGCTGTTCGACGAGTTCCTCCGCCGAGGAGGCGGCCGCCACCGGGCGGCCGTTCCAGCCGTTCCGCCTGCCGCAGGACTACCTCCGGCACGTCGACGGCCGGCGCCGGTACGACGGCGTGGACACGTTCCTCCGCTCTCGCGGCATCGAGCTGCCGTGGGGTTCGCCGGGAGATGGCCCCGACCGGCGCACGGTCGTCGGCCTCGGCAACCGCAAGGACCGCTTCTTCCTCGAGGCGGTGGAGCGGCACGGGGTCGAGACCTTCGAGGACGCCGTGGCACTGCTCGACGAGGCGCGCCGGCACGGGCGGCGCACGGCCGTGGTCTCGGCCAGCGAGAACTGCGACGCCATCCTCCGGCGCGTCGGTCTCATCGACCGCTTCGACGCCCGGGTCACCGGTCGCGAGGCGACCGCCTGGCAGCTGGCCGGCAAACCGGCGCCCGACACCTTCCTCAAGGCCGCGGAGCTGCTGGCCACGCCGGCGGCCAGGGCCGTGGTCCTCGAGGACGCCATCTCGGGCGTGGAGGCGGGGCGGAACGGCGGCTTCGGGCTGGTGGTGGGCGTGGACCGCGGCGCCGCGGGCGGGGCCCTGGAAGCGGCCGGCGCCGACGTGGTCGTCACCGACCTGAGGGCGCTCCTGGACCACCCTGCGGTCTGAGCGACGGCACGTGGGCGGCGGACGCCGGAGGCCAACCCGCTGCGTCCGAGTGACGAACGGCCCTGGAGGGCTGCGCCGCAGCGGGCGCACACTCGATGGGTGACGACGACCCCAGGCGGCACGACGACCAGCGCAGCGGCCTCGCCCCTGCTCGATGCGATCCTCAACCTCTCGACGTACCACCGCGAGCACGAGCAGTTCTACGCGTCGTCTCCTCGGGAGCTCGCCGTGATGCTCCAGCGGCACGCCAGGACGCTCGAGGCACTCGCCGACCAGTGGTCGCAGGCCGAGCCCTCCGGGCGCCAGGCGCTCAGCCCGTTCGAGGGGGCGGAGGATCTCAACAGCGCCGCCGCCGTCCAGCTCGACGGCGTGCTCTTCATGGAAGGCGAAGGCTGCCCCGCCGAGCTGACCCACCTGATCAGAGACCTCCGCACGACCGCCGAGGACTTCGCGGCGACGGGCGACTGGCTGGGCAAGGCCATGCAGGCGTCGTGGGACATGGCGGCGGTGCTCATCGACCACGACGGGCTGGCGGACGTCCTCGGCGAGCGCCACCGGATCATCGCCAACGACTGGCAGGCGGCGGCCCTGAACTCCCTGATGGGCCGCTTGCTCCAGCGAGCCGCGGACATGCTCGAGCGGATCGACTTCACGCCTGCCGCCCTTCGGACCGACCTGAGCGGGCCACGGGTCACACCGGCCCGGCTGTACTCCGCCGCCGAGGTCATCTCGCACGCGGCGGACCTGTGCAGCGACTCTGCCGGACTCGTACACGACAACGAGCGCCGGTGGCGGACCTTCCGCGACAGGGTGCGCTCGGTCGTCGCATCGACGCAGGCGACGTCGGCATCGTGAGCTCCATCCCGAGCTCGACGAGTTGCGCTCGCGGCCTCGTCCACCTCAGCTACGCCGCGAGCGCCTCGTCTGCGGCGGGCGGCGGCTGCGATGGGTTGCAGCGGGCGCCAGTGGGCGCGGCTCCGCGCTCCGCTCGCGACCTGATGCCGAGCAGCATCCCGAGCCAGCGCCACACCTCCTCGCTGCTGGCGTCGACCGTCGTCGCCAGGGTGACCGTGGTGGCCGGTTCGGGGACGAGCTCGTCGCCGGGGAGGCGGCGGACCCGCTCCTCCGAGGTCGATCCCCAGTTCCGGAACCGGCGCCTGGCCGCGGCCGCAGCGGCTGCTCCGACGGCGACCTTCGTCGCGACCCTCATCGACACCGTCGTCGAGGGCCGGAGAGGTCCACCACGATCCTCACGGATGGGGCTCCCGGGCCGGCGGCAGCCGCCGCCCTGTCACCCGCCTCGGGACGATCCGCACCCAGTTGAGCTTGGCGCCCGGTGCCCAGGGTTCGAGACCGAGCGCCTCCACCTCGCGCTGAGCCTGGCTGTCGTGGACCCGCTCTGCTCGGCCGGACACGAGGACGCTCCATCCGCCCCGCTCACCCTCGGTTCCGTCGATCTCGAACGCCACGGCCGGCCAGTCGGTGGCGGCGTCCAACTTGGTGCCGCCCGCGGTGCGGAACACGATGCTGCGCTGGTGGACGACGAAGTTCACCGGCAGGATGACGGGCTCGCCGTCGACGACCAGCCCGAGCCGCCCCAGCCGATGCTCACCGAGCAGGCGCCAGCACTCGGCAGGCGGGAGCAGCTGCAGCAGCGTCCGTCCGGCGTAGGCAGGTCCGATCCCTCGGGAGGCCTCTCCTCGGACCGTCGCTCGAGTCTCTTCCATGCCGCCAGCGTGCACCTTCTCGGTCCTGAGGGGCAGGGGCGTTGGTCACCTCTGACGACCCGCCGTCGGCCCCCCGGCGCGACCCGGTGCGGACGACGCCGTCATCGGCCCCCCTTCCGGGCGCTGCACCATCGCCGTGGCCGCCCGCACCACGGCTTCCGGTGGGTCCGTGGTGGTGAGCGGCAGCGCCTCGGGCCAGGGATCCCAGTGGCCCGCCATGGCACGGGCCACGGCCGGCGTCGCGTCGGAGGCGCCACCGCCGGTGGTCGCACGCTGCAGGAGACGGACATCCGCCTCCGGCTCCGACAGGGTGCAGCACAGCGCGAGGAGGTCGCTCGACGTGCTCGCGGCCGCCGAAGCAGCTCGCCGGCGCCACCGGGCGTCCGACCAGGACACGTCCAGGACCACGGACGACCCCCGGACGAGCGCCTCCCGGGCACGACGCAGGAGCTCGGCGTAGGTGGCGTCCGTGCGCGCCTGCGTGTAGAGGCCCGTTCCGAACGGCGCGGCGGCCGGCGTGGTCGACGCGAGACCTGCCAGCTCCTTGCGGACCTCGTCGGAGCTGAGGACCACCCAGCCCGGCGCGCCACCCAACGCCTGCGCCACGGTGGTCTTGCCCGTCCCCGGCAGACCACCCACGAGGGCGAGGCGGACGCGAGCTCGCTCCAGGTGGGCCAGGGACAGGTCGAGCAGGTGCCGGGCGGACTCGCCTGCGGTCTCGACACCCTGGTCGTGTCGCAGGCAGCTCACCTTGGCCCGAACCTGGGCTCGGTACGCCACGTAGTGGTCCGTGAGCGCCGGCGGGTGCACCTCCCCCGAGAACTCGTCGTACCAGGACAGGAACCTGTCCGCGGCCTCGGGTGCGCCGAGGTGCTCGAGATCCATGGCGAGGAAGGCGATGTCGGCGAGCACGTCCCCATGGCGAAGGGCGTCGTCGAACTCGATGCAGTCGAGCACCCGTGGACCGTCGTCGAGGCAGAAGATGTCGTCCGCCAGCAGGTCGCCGTGCCCGTCACGCACCAGACCGGCGGCGACCCGGTCGCTGAAGAGGCGCTCGCGTCCGTCCAGGAAGCGAGCCGCCAACGTCGCCACCCGGTTGACCACGGCGCCGTCGACGACCCTGTCGACGAAGGGTCGCAGCTGCTCGGTGTTCGCCTCCCAGTTGCGCCGCACCGAGTACCGGGTGCCGGCGTCCGGGAGGCTCGGTTCGGTTGCCGCCGAGGCATGGAAGGAGGCCATGAGGTGGGCCAGTCGACGAAGGTGGTCAGCGACTGGGGCACCGGTCCGGACCAGGAAGCTCAGCCGGCGGTCGTCGGGCATGCGCCGCATGACGACCAGCGGCTCGGACGACGACCCGGCCGGATCGAGGAGCTGACCGACTCCGAGGTAGACGTCCGGAGCGAGCCGACGGTTCAGCTCGACCTCGTGCGCACACACCCGCTGCCGGGCCTCGAGGCTGCGGAAGTCGAGGAAGCCGAGATCGACGGGCTTCTTGACCTTGTACGCCCGATCCCCGAAGAAGATCACCGCCGCCGAGTGGGTCTCGGACACGGCGACGGGCAGCACGGCCGAGCTCCTCAGCGGCGTGCGAGCGGACGTGGCCGCTCGGACAGGTCGGCCACGAGGCTGCCCCTCCCTACGCGTCGCGGCGATAGTGCGCATCGGGCGTGCGGACGAGCCGCCGGCCCTCGATGTGATCGGGGATGATGCGCACGTAGCGGGACTTCGGCCCGGCCGACCAGGGTTGGATCCGCAACTCCGCGAGCGCATCGGCGCCCTCGGCTTCGGTCACGTCGCTGGCCCGTCCGGTGACCACCACGCTCCAGCCCGCCCGGGCCTGCGGCTCGAACTCGTCGACCTCGAAGGCCACCGGGTGTCCCTCCGCAATGAGGTCGAGCTTGGTGCCCTCATCGGTGCGGAACACGATTGAGCGGTCGTCGCGGTGGTAGTTGACCGGGAAGACCTCGGGTCGGCCGTCGTGCACGATGGCCAAGCGCCCGATCGTGTTGGGGCCGAGGAGGAGGAGGCACTCGTTCTCCGAGAGGATCTCGAGGCCCGTTCGATCATCGATGTGGCGCATCGGTCGTCCCTTCGGTGCGGCGAGCGCCACCGGGAGCCACAGCGCCCTGGGTGCTCGCCTCCGAGCCGGTGGCGGGCGTGACGTGGTCAGTGGCGACGTGGTCTTCCATCTCCGTCCTCCATGCGAACCGCAGCTCGCAACACGGACACTGGTGAGGCTGGTGCGGCAAGTCGGTCATGGTTCGAGTATCCGCCCACCGACGTGGTCAGGACCACGGTCCCGGGACACACCTGGGAAGGACATAGGGCCTCACCGCCACTCTGGGGGAAGGTCACGCTGCGACGACCGCGGTCGGTGGGCGTCCGGGGGGCGTTCTCGAGTCCCGGCGACGGAGCCATGAGCTATGACGAGTCCTCGGCGGCCCGCAGGACCACGACCGGGCACGACGCGTGGTGGGTGACGTGGTGGGACACGGACCCCAGGACCAGCCCCTTGAACCCGCCGAGGCCCCGGGAGCCGACGACCACCAGATCTGCGCCCTCCGCTGCGGAGAGGATGGCCGGGGCCGCACCGTCGGCCACGAGCCGGCGCTCGATCGGCGTCGGGAGCCCGGTCGTGTCCACGGCCTCGATCGCTGCGTCCAGCGCCGCCTTGGAGATCTCGGCGTCGTCGTCGAAGTCCCAGGCCGCCTCCGCGTTGCCGATGTACGGCGGGAGGTAGCCGACCACCACGGTCAGTGCCGCCGACCGGAGCCTGGCCTCCTCGACCGCCCAGGCCAGCGCCTCGTGGGACGAAGTGGAACCGTCCGTGCCCACCACGATGCGCTCGGGCGAGCCTTCACGGGCGCGCCCGTCCCCCCGCACGACGGCCACGGGGCACGGGGCGTGGTGCAGGCACTGCTGGCTGACGGAGCCGAGGAGCAGCCCGCGGAAGCCGCCGAGGCCCCGGGCACCCACGACGAGCAGGTCGGCGCCCGCCGCCGCTCCCAGGAGCGCAGGGACGGCCAGGTCGCAGACGACTTCGCGGTGGATCGTGACCTGTGCGTCCTCGCCGAGGACATCGGCCACGATGCCGTCGAGGGCGGCACGCGGTCACCCTCGTCGTAGTCAGGGTCGAACGGGCCGGGCTCGGCATGGTGCTGGTCGAGCCACCCCCAGGCCAGCACCGCCGTGACCGAGGCGCCCCGCAGCGTGCCCTCACGCGCCGCCCACCGCAGCGCTGCGGCCGCGCCTTCCGACTCGTCCACGCCAACGACGATCCGTGTCATGGCCGCAGCATGGCAGTGAGCCGCTCCACTTCTTGAGGGCCGAAGGTCCCCGTGTCCGGGGACCTCGGGCTCGGAGGCATGGGCTCGGCCGGCGAACGACGTGCGGTCGTCACGTCGCGGGGCTCTCGCCGGAACCGACGACGAGCACCGGCACCTTGCTCGTCCCGGCCAGCTGCCGAGCGGTGCTGCCGACCAATGCGTGACCGAGGCCGGCGCCGCGGGCGCCGACGGCCAGCAGGTCGTAGCCCCCCTCGGCGGTGTGCTCGAGGAGTGCGGCCGACGGCACACCGTGGAGCACCTCCAAGCGGGCAGCGGGGAGACCGGCGGCGACGGCGGCCAGCGCGTCTGCGGCCATCCGCTCGTCGTCCGCTCCGACGTCGTGCGGGACGACCGTGGCCACCGTCAGTCGGCCGATGCGGGGCCCCAGGAGGTGGACCGTGCCGAGGACCGTGGCGGCACTCCGAGCGGAGCCGTCGATGCCCACGAGCACGTCGACGGGGCCGTCGCGGCGACCGGGAACGCCGGGTGCCACGACCGTGACGGCCTCACGGCGGCGCCACGCCTCCATGGCGAAGAGCGGCGTGAACGGCCCGAGGATCACTCCCAGCAGGAGCCAGCCGAAGCCGTCGTGACCGCGACGCCACATCACCGCCGCGGTCACGGTCCCGATGGCGAGCCAGCAGGCGGCGAGGATGGCGACGGGGGTCATGAGGACCTTCCCTCCACGGAGCTCACGTCGAGCATCACCCTCTGATCGTCGCCCCGGCGGCGTCCCCGGCACAGGGGCCAAGGTCCCGAAGGAGGCGGGCGGAGGGCCGTCTCGTCGCCGCGTTTGGACACGGAGCGGCGCCGATGCGGCCAGGATGGATCACTCGTGGGTCAACGCCCCGAGCACGTTGAGGTGGGCGGCGCGCCGCGCCGGAAGGACCGCAGCGAGGACCCCCGCCAGGGCGGCCAGCACCACGATCACGGTCAGGCTGGGGATCGGCAGGGCGAAGCGCGTCAACCCCTCGCTCGCCAGTGCCCGCACCAGTGCCCAGCCGACGAAGACGCCGACCACGAGCCCGAGGGCGGTGCCCTGGAGGGCGATGATGACCGACTCCCACCGGATGGCCGATCGGAGCTGGCGGCGGGTCATGCCCACCGCTCGCATGACCCCGAGCTCCCTGGTCCGCTCGAGGATGGACAGCGCCAGCGTGTTGCCGATCCCGAGCAGGGCGATGACGATGGCCAGCGCCAGCAGGGCGTAGATGAGCCCCAGCATCTGGTCCACCTGCGCCGTCTGGTCCTTCCCGAACTCGGCCTCGTCCTGCACCTCCACCCCCGGGTAGTCGGCGACGACCGACTCGACGGCGGCGCGGGCCCGCTCGGGCGCCACACCGGGGGCGTCCTGCACGAAGACCTCCCAGTCGGACTGGTCGACGACGTTGGCCTCGTAGGCCTCGAGGCCGAGGAACCACTCCCCCTCCCAGAGGAGCTCGTCCTCGCCGTAGATCAGCCCGACGCGCAGGTCCTGCCGGCCGGAGTCCTTGAACACCACGGGGATCCGGTCGCCGAGCGCCAGGCCCCGCTGCTCGGCTTCGTCCTGCTGCACGGCGATGGCGTCCGAGCCGAGGTCGCCGGGACGGCCCTCCACCGGGCCGAAGTCGATCAGGTCGAAGGCCTTGGCCGGGTCGGCGGCGACGATGGTGGTGGCGTCCCCGTCCACCTCCACGGAGCCCGTGCGGAAGCCAACGGCGGACTCGACCTCCGGCAGGCCGTCGACGCGCTGGGCGACGGCCGGGTCGATACCTCCGAAGCCCCCGCCGGCGCCGGTGATGACCAGGTCGCCGACCAGCGCCTCGTCGATGGCGTGCTCCATCGACGACGTGGTGGAGGCGGCGAAGATCGTGACGAGCGACACCACTCCCACCCCGATCATCAGCGCCGAGGCCGCCGCTGCAGTGCGCTTCGGGTTCCGCATGGCGTTCTCGCGGGCGAGCTCACCGGTGATGCCCCGCAGCCGCGGCAGCGGCCAGCCGATGAGACGACTCAGGGGAAGGCCACGCCCACGCCGGCGGCCACGCCGATGGCCGAGGCCACCACACCGACGACCAGAGCCTCGAGGAGGATCGACGCGAGCACCTGCCGCTTGCTGGCCCCCACCGCCCGCAGCAGCGCGTTCTCCCGAGTGCGCTGGGCGACGGTGATGAAGAAGGTGTTGAAGATCATGAAGCCGCCAACGAAGAGGGCGATGAAGGCGAAGACCAGCATGAAGGTGTTGAACACCGACAGGATGTCCCGGAACACGTCCTGGTTCTCCTGGGTGACCACCGCCCCGCTCACCGCCTCCAGGCCGTCGGGCAGCACATCCGAGAGGCGAGCGGTGAGCTCGGTCTCGCTGACGCCGTCGTCCGCCACCACGGACACGGTGTCGAAGCGATCCGGCACAGCCACGAGGCGCTGGGCGGTGGCGGTGGTGAAGATCGTGAACGAGGCGCCGCCAGGTGAGTCCGCGTCGCCGAACTTGGTGACCCCCGCCACCCGGACCTGCTGCGGTCCGCTCTTGACGAGCACCGTGGCGGTATCGCCGACGGTGTACCCGGCCTCGTCGGCGCTGGCCTTGTCGATGACGACCTCGTCGTCGGACCGGGGACCGCGCCCGGAGACGAGGTTCCAGGGGTTGAGCTCGTCGACCTCGGCCCAGTTGGTACCCACCGTGGGCGCGCCCGTGGCGGGGTCGCCGATCGGGTCCCCCTCCGCCCACCGATCGGCCCGGCTCCCGCCCGGCTCCCGCCCGGCTCCCGCCCGACAGGCGGCGGTAGCGTGCAAGCAGTGCCTCCCCGGTATGCCGGCCTTTCGCAGCTCCACCGGCTGCTCGACGCCGTACTGGCGGTGGGCTCCGAACTGGACCTGCCGGCGGTCCTGCGCACGATCGTGGAGTCGGCCCGCGACCTGGCCGAGGCCCAGTACGCCGCCCTTGGCGTCCTCGACGAGGACAAGACGCATCTCGAGCAGTTCATCACCACGGGCATCGACGAGCCCCACATCCGGGCCATCGGGGAGCTGCCCAAGGGGCACGGGATCCTCGGCGTCCTGATCGCCGATCCCCGGCCCATCCGACTGCCGGACCTCAAGGAGCACCCCGACAGCTACGGGTTCCCGCCGAACCACCCCCCGATGACCTCCTTCCTCGGGGTCCCCATCCGCACCCGCGGCGACGTCTTCGGGAACCTCTACCTCACCGAGAAGCACGACGGACAGGCCTTCACCGACGTAGACGAGGAGTTGGTGGTGGCCCTCGCCGTCGCCGCCGGGATCGCCATCGAGAACGCCCGCCTCCACAACCGGCTCCAGGAGGCGACGGTCCTCGAGGAGCGAGACCGCATCGCCCGCGACCTCCACGACAAGGTGATCCAGCGGCTCTTCGCCACGGGCCTGACCCTGCAGGGTGCGGCGCGCCTCAGCGTCCGGCCCGAGGTGGCCACCCGTCTGGACCAGGCGGTGGCCGACCTCGACGACACCGTCCGTGAGATCCGCACCACCATCTTCGAGCTCGAGACCGTCCGCTCCCGGGCGGGCTGCCGCCAGGGCGTCCTCGCCCTCACCCAGGACCTCTCCCGGGCGCTCGGGTTCTCCCCGGCGGTGCGCTTCGAGGGGCCCGTCGACACCGTGGTCACGGGGGACCTGTGCGAGGTGGTCCTCACGGTGGTGGGAGAAGGGTTGAGCAACGTCGCCGACCACGCCGCCGCCACCCGGGTCGAGGTCACCATCACCGCTGGCGACCAGCTCACCGTGGTCGTGCAGGACAACGGTCGGGGGATGGGTTCCGAGCAGCCGGCGCCCGGGCGAGGGCGCGGCCTGCGCAACCTCCGCGATCGGGCGGAGCGCCTGGGCGGCACCTTCACGACGACGCCGACCCGCGACGGCGTGGGCACCCGGATCGAATGGCAGGTGCCCCTCCCCGCCTAGTCGGGCGAGATGTGGCACCCGCCGCCGGTCAGTGCCAGACCATCCGACTCCTCGGAGCCGACGCCGGCCGGTGGATGCGCCGCCCCGAGACCTTGTCGAGGCCGATGGCCACGAAGTGGTCCCCGGTCCCGGTCCACGGCAGCAGCGGCAACCGTCGAGCCCGCCGGACGTCGTTCGCGGAGGTGAGCGGCCGCGCCACCCCGGTCACCACCACGCTCCACCCGGCGTGGAAGAGCGGGTCGATGTCGTCGGCCTCGAAGGACACCACGGCGTTGTGGCTCGCCGCGCCGAGCGTGGTCCCGGCACCCGTGCGCAGCACGATGCGCTCGTCGTCCAGGCAGAAGTTCACCGGCAGGACCAGCGGGAGGGCGGCGGACGACAGCCCGATGCGGCCCACGGCGGCCGAGCGGAGCAGCTCCAGGCACTCCTCGCGGCACAGCACCTCGAGGCCGTTCCGATCGAGATCCAAGGGCTGCTCCGCCGCCATGTCCGTCCTGTTCGTTCGCTGGCTCCGCACCCAGCGTGTTCCCCTCGCCGGGCGCGTCAGCAGGGCCGAAGGTCACCCGGGGGGCGGCAGAGGCCCGTTGGTGGCATCAGGTGGTGCGCCGCCGGCGCTCCTCCGCCCGGGCGGCGTAGACGGCGGCCTCGGTGCGCCGATGCATCCCCATCTTGGCGAGGAGGTTGGACACGTAGTTCTTGACCGTCTTCTCGGCCAGGTACATCCGCTCGGCGATCTGGCGGTTCGTCAGCCCCTCGGCCAGGAGGTCGAGGATGTGCTGCTCCTGCTCGGTGAGGGAGGCGAGCTGCTCGTCCTGCTCGGGTCCCTGGCGGAGCCGATCGAGCACCTTCGTGGTCACGTTCGGGTCGAGCAGCGACTGGCCGGCGGCGACGCGGCGGATGTCCTCGACCAGCTCGTTCCCCCGCACCTGCTTGAGCACGTAGCCGGCGGCGCCGGCCATGATGGCGTCGAAGAGGGCCTCGTCGTCGGCGAACGAGGTGAGCATCAGGCACCGCACGTCGGGGTGGCGGGAGCGGATCTCCCGGCACACCTCCACACCGCTGCCGTCGGGGAGGCGGACGTCGAGCACGGCCACGTCCGGCCGGGCGGCCGCCACCCGTCGCAACGCCTCGTCGGCCGTCGACGCCTCGCCGGTCACCTCGAGGTCCTCCTCCAGTTCCAGGAGATCGCGAAGACCCCGCCGCACGAGCTCGTGGTCGTCGAGCAGGAAGATGCGGATCGCCACGTCTCCATCTTGCACCGCCGAGCAGGTGGCAGGGCAGCCACCCTCGTGCCCAACGCCCGCCCGAGACCGGGCCCTTCGTCCCTGTTCGCCGGCACGACTCGTCCGTAGCGTCGTTCAAGACCCGGGGAGGGAACGATGAAGGTCCGAGATGCCGTTCGCAAGGAGGCGGTCACCGTCGACGTCGCCACCACGCTGCTGGCCACCGCCGAGATCATGGATCGCTCCGCTGTCGGCACGGTGCTGGTCACCGACGGCGGCCAGCTCGTCGGCATCGTGACCGATCGGGACGTCGTCGTCCGCGGTGTGGCCCGACGACTCCCCATGGATGCCCGCGTCGATGCCGTGATGACCACCGCCCTGGAGACGCTCGATGCCGACGCGGACCTCCACGACGCGATCGACGTCTTCTCCGAACACGCCGTCCGTCGCCTGCCCGTCCTCGACGGCGAGACGCCCCTCGGCGTCCTGACCGTCGACGACCTCGTGATCGATCTGGCCAACGACCTCGACCGGGCGCTGCGGCCAGTCGTCGCTCAGACGATCTTCGCCGCTCCGGAGCCGCACACCCCTGCTCGGGCCCGCTGACCAACGGACGGTCGGTGCCCTTCTCACCCTCGGAGCGCTCGGCAGCGCGCTCTGTGCAGGTTCGTCGTGCCCGGATCGGGACGCCACGAGGACTCGACGAGAGGACGGAACTACGGCTCGCTCGGCCGGAACGGGATGGTCCATGTATCCGCCACCCGCTCCTCCTGGTTGACGGCCCGCCCGACCAAGCGGTCCGGGAACACCCCCAGCTCGAGGAAGTGGTGCCAGGAGAACGACACGGCGGTGAAGTCGGCCTCGCCGGTGCGCCGGGTGCCCGACGCGGCACCGGAGACCACGTAGGTGACGCCGTGGATCTTCTCGCTCCGCTGGTAGTCGTGCTCGTGTCCGGAGAGCACGAGCTGCACGCCGTAGCGCTCGAACAGCGGGACGAACGCGTCCCGGGCGGCGTGGTCCGAGCCCTGGTAGCCCGCGGAGTACGGCGGGTGGTGGAGGGCGACGACCTTCCAGCGGGCGTCGGAGCCCCGCAGCGTGCGCTCGAGGAACGCCCGCTGGTCGACGTTGCCCGGCTGGTTGGAGTCGAGGCCGACGACCAGCAGGTCCCCGATGGTCCGGGACCACCAGCGCCCGGGCATGCCGAGCCGCTGCTCCATCTCGTTGACCCGGTCGCCCTTGACGTCGTGGTTGCCGAGGATGGCCAGCATCTCGGCCCCGCCGTCGAGCACGGGGCCGAACGGCTCGAACACGGTGGTGTCGAGTCCGTCCGGGTCGCCCGCCGGGTACACGTTGTCTCCGAGGAGCAGCAGCACGTCCCAGGGGTCGTCGTCGGCGAGCCGGCTCACGGCGGCACCCGTCTCACGGATTCGGGCCCCACTGTCACCCACGTCGCCGGCCACGGCAATGCGCAGCTCCGGGCGCTCGTCCGGCGGGAACGGGACGTACGGCTGGGTCGAAGTGGGACTGCCCTTCCAGTGGGTGAGGTAGGACCAGATCTGTCGCTGGTAGGGGTACGCCAGCGCCACCAGCGCGACCGCCACGGCGCCGCCGACGAGCATTGCGACGTGCCGGCGACGGCGGTGGCGGCTCGCTCGGCGGTGATCGTCGCCTCGGTCCATGCGCCCACAGTGTCGCCCTGGCCAGGACCACCGAGCAGGGCCGAACGACCCTTGGCCGCGGCCGATGGCCTCGGCGGCATCCCGTCGTGGCGAGCGGAGGACCAATGGCCCTAGGTGGGCTGCACTCCCGCTGCCCACGATGGGAACCGACGAAGAAGAGGTCGCAGATGCGCAACCCAGGGTCCACCCCCAAGACGATGATCGTCGTCGGCATCGACGGGTCCGAGGCTTCCGCGCCGTGCGCTGCGTTGGGCGGCCGAGGAGGCCGCCAGCCGCGGCGGCGAGCTCGAGGTCGTGCACGTCTGGGAGCGGCCGCAGGTGTACGCGCCCATGGGCGTCGGCGCCTATCCCGTCGACCCCCGATCCGTGCACGACGAGTCGCAGAAGGTGCTCGATCGTGCCGTCTCCGAAGCGAGGGCGCTCGTCCCCGGCGTCACCGTCCACGAGCGGCTCGAGGAGGGCGGGCCCGGGACGGTGCTCGTCGACGCCACCCCCCACGCTGACCTCCTGGTGGTCGGCTCGCGGGGCGCGGCGGGCTCCGCTCGCTGTTCCTCGGGTCCGTCAGCCAACAGGTGGCGCACCACGCCTCCTGCCCGGTCGTGATCGTGCCCACGGCAGACCGCGAAGGTCCGGCCAGCCCGTGACCGTTGGTCTCGAGGCCCGGACCTTCGGCCCTGCTGCCACCGCTCCCTCCTGGGTGCACGATGACGGCACGGACGCAGGAGGGCGACGATGCGAGCGTGGCTGCGGAAGAAGTGGAACCCCGACCTCGAGGTGCTCGACGAGGTGGACGCGTTCCTGAACGGGACCTTCCCCGAGCGGGCCGGCTCCCGGACCGCTCGCCTGCCTGGCTGGGCGTGGATCTCCGCCCTCACCCACGGCGGCACGGAGGTCCTGGCGACCCTGTCGACCCCCGCTGATCGACCCGTCGGCTCGTGGGGACGGGCCATCGGCTTCCTCGCCGACGAGGTCCTGGACCTGGCCGCGGACGAGGGCACCGCGCTGGCGGATCTCCAGGAGGGGGTGCTCGTCCCGGCCGAGCTGCACTTCCTCGATCAGGCGGCCCGTGGGTGGACCCCCGGGCCGGAGCAGTTCACCGCCGAGGTGCTCGCCGAGCTCGAGCACCAGCGAAGGGCTGGTCCCCGCACGACGACGTGAGCGCCCCCGTCCGAGCTGCGGGCGGCGCTCTCGCGTGGACGGGTGGCACCAGGGGCCGGCGGACCTGACGGCCATGTGACCTGTGGCCCTGTCCGGACGGGCCCCGGAGGCGTTGGCTGCAGGCATGGCAGCGTTCGTTCGGCGCATCCGGCGGGGCCCGGCGATCGCCGGCGTGGTGCTCGTCGTGCTGGCCGCGGTGTGGCTGGCCGTCGGCGTCCCCGTGCTGGCGAGGTTCCCGGACGACCTCGACGTCAACGCCCGGTTCTCGGGCGAGTTCTCCACCTACGTCGACCAGGAGACCATGCTCCCGCTCGAGGAGCCCGACGTGCAGCCGCTCCGCCTCGACCGGCAGGTCGCCGTGCAGAGCAGCTCCTTCTCCGACGTGGTCATCACCGAGGACGTCACCATCCGCCCCGGGGACCAGGTCATGCGGTACGGGTTCCGGTACGTCATGGACCGCCGGTCCATGCGGTTCGGCTCCGACCCCCGCACCGAGGCCTTCTCCGCGAGCGACGTGGCCGACCCGGCCGGAACGCACCGGGTGCAGTTCCCGCTCGGCACGTCGCCCGACCGGACGTACCGGAGCTGGAACAACGAGACCGGCAGGTACTCCGTGCTCCGAGGCGGCTCGCCGGCCCACTTCCACCCCGAGGCCGGCGTCGAGGTGGTCGACTTCGACAGCGCCCTCGAGGCACCGGCCCGCCCCTACTACGTCGACTGGCTGGTCGAGCAGGGCTTCCCCCGAGAGCTCACGCCCACCCAGCTGGCGCCCCGGCTGGCGGCGATGGGCATCGACGTGGCCGCCGTGATCACCCAGGTCCGCCCGCAGCTGACTGCGGACGAGGCGGCGCTCCTCGACGAGGTCCTGGCCACCCCGGTGCCGATCGAGTACCGCTTCTACTTCGCGGGGCAGGTGGCCATCGAGCCGCAGACCGGATCCCTCATGGACGTCCACGCCAGGCAGGAGGGCGTCAAGGCGGCGCCCGACCTGTCCGGGCTCGACCGGCTGCGGCCCCTCCTCGACCGGTACGCCGGCATCCCGGCCGTCGCCGCCGTCACCGCCGGCCTGGACAGCCTGGCGGCCTCGCCTCCCGAGAAGGTGATCGAGCTCATCTACCGGCAGACCGCGGCGTCGTCGGCCGAGCTCGGCGCGAAGGCCCGCAGCCAGGCCCGGAAGCTCGACCTGGTCGAGCGGTGGGTGCCCTGGGCCCTGACCGTCGGAGGTGTCGTGCTCCTGGCGCTGGCCCTGGTGCTCCGCCGCCGCCCGCCCGCTCCCCCGGAGGCCGTCCCCGCCGCCGCACCGCCCCCATCGACCAAGGCGGAGCCCGAGGAGGTACTGACATGACCGTGCAGGAGCAGGCCCCCGTCGGCTCGGTGGCCGAAGCCATCGACGCCGCCATCGAGGGACGGACGATCGCCTCGGCCTTCGTCGCCACCGTCGACGCCCGACCCGACGCGGTCGCCATCCGGTGGAGGGAGGGGGGCGACTGGGGAACGTTGACCTGGAGCCAGTACGCCGACCGCGCCGCCCGGGTGGCGGCGGGGCTGCGCGAGCTCGGAATCGGGCGCGGCTCCCGTGTCCTGCTCATGCTGCGGAACCGTCAGGAGTTCCACATCGCCGACGTGGCCGTGCTGCTGCTCGGGGCCACACCGATCTCCGTGTACAACTCCTCCTCGTCGCAGCAGATCCGCTACTTCGCCCGGCACGCGGAGGCATCGGTCGCCATCGTGGAGGACGCCGAGCTGTGCGAGCGCTTCGTGATGGTGCGCGACGAGGTGCCGTCGCTCCGGCACCTGGTCGTGGTGGACGACCCGGAAGCTCTGGCGCCCGTCGACGCCATCCACTTCGGCCGCCTGCTGCAGAAGTCCCCCATGGACTGGCGGGCGGCGGCAGGCGCCTGCGACCCCGACGACCTGGCGACGGTGATCTACACGTCGGGGACGACCGGACCGCCCAAGGGCGTCATGGTCACCCACCGCCAGGCGTGCTGGACCGTCGAGAGCCTGCTACGGGCCCTGGGCCACCCGGTGGCGGGGAAGCGCATGGTGTCGTACCTGCCGATGGCCCACATCGCCGAGCGGATGACGACCCACTACGTCAACCTGCACCAGGGCACCGAGGTGGTCACCTGTCCGGACGTCAACCTCGTCGCCGACTACCTGCGGGACGTGCGGCCCCAGATCTTCTTCGGCGTGCCGCGGATCTACGAGAAGGCGCGGTCACGCCTCGAGGCGCTGGCGGCGTCGACCCCCGAGCACGGCGGCGCCCTCGATCGGGCCGTCGCCCTCGGGCGCCAGGTGGCCCTCGCGCGGGTCGACGGCGTCGATCCGCCCCCCGACGTCGTCGCGGACTGGCGGCAGGCCGACGCCGAGACCCTGTCGGTCCTCCGCCTGCTGCTCGGGTTCGACGCAGTGGAGGTGGCCGTCACCGCGGCGGCGCCCATCCCCCAGGAGGTGCTCGAGTTCTTCATGGCCCTGGGGCTCCCCATGTCCGAGGTCTACGGCCTGTCGGAGTCCTGCGGGCCGCTCACCTGGGAGCCCTACCGGTCCCGCCCGGGCTGGGTGGGCCGGGCCATCCCCGGGGTGCAGCTCCGGCTGGCGCCCGACGGGGAGGTGCTCGCCCGTGGCGGCAACGTGTTCGCCGGCTACCTCAACGACCCCGAGAAGACGGCGGAGATGGTCGACGCCGACGGCTGGCTCCACACCGGTGACGTGGGCGTGCTCGACGAGGAGGGGTTCCTCCGGATCATCGACCGGAAGAAGGAGCTCATCATCAACGCCGCCGGGAAGAACATCTCCCCGTCGAACCTGGAGGGCGCGCTCCGGTCCCGGCCACTGATCAGCCAGGCCTGCGTCGTGGGGGACGGGCGGCCGTACCTCGCCGCCCTCCTCACCCTCGACCCGGACGTGCTGCCCGGCTGGGCCGCCGCTCGCGGCGTCGACCTCCCCTTCGCCGACCTCGTCCGCCACGACGACGTCCTGGCCGAGGTGCGGGACGAGGTCGCCGAGGTGAACGGCACCGTTTCCCGGGTCGAGCAGATCAAGCGGTTCTGCGTCCTGCCCCACGACTGGCCGCCGGACTCCGACGAGCTCACCCCGACCATGAAGCCCAAGCGGCGCAGCATCCACGCCAAGTACGCCGCCGAGATCGCCGAGCTGTACGCATGAGCGAGACACGGTTCGAACCCCGCATGAACGACGCCGACGCCGTCCTGTGGACCATCGAGCGAGACCCGGTGCTGCGCACCACGATCGGCGCCGTCGGGCTCCTCGACCGCTCGCCGGACGACGGGCGCCTCCGGGCGCGACTCGAGCGGCTGGGCCAGGAGGTGCCGCGGCTGCGCCAGCGGGCCGTGAGCCCGCCGCTCCGCCTCGGCCCGCCCCGGTGGGTGGACGTGCCCGGGTTCGATCTCGCGCGCCACCTCCGCCGGACAACGGTGACTCGCGGCCTCGAGGAGGTGCTGGAGATCGCCGGGCAGGTGGTCGCCGGGGACTTCGACCCGGCGCAGCCCCTCTGGGAGCTCGTTCTCCTCGATGGGCTCGAGGGCAGTCGGGCGGCGTTCGTGCTGAAGCTCCACCACTCCCTCACCGACGGGGTGGGCGCGCTGGCGCTGGCCGGGAGCCTGTTCGACCTCGAGCGGTCGCCGGCGGCGGTCGGGGCGCCCGTTCCCGCCGCGGCCACCGGCGGCGGCGGATCGCTGGCTCTCGCCGGCGCCGCCCTGGTCGACGACGCCCTGCTGGCCGAGGGCCTGGTGGCGGGCACGGCCCGCCGGGCGCCCGGGGCGCTGGCGCACGTCGTCCGCCATCCGCTGGGCTCGGCCGCCGAGGCGGTCGCGGTGGCCCGTTCGGTGGCCACGCTGCTGGCCCCGGTCCACGCCCCGCTCTCGCCGCTGATGACGGCACGGGGGCTCGAGCGAAGCGTCCGGGTCTTCGACGTGCCCTTCGGCGACCTCCACGACGCCGGCCGCCGGGCCGGGTGCTCGCTCAACGACGCCTTCATGACTGCGGTGACCGGCGGCCTGCGCCGCTACCACGAGCGGCACCACGCCCCGGTCGAGGCCCTCCGGGTCACCATGCCGGTGAACCTGCGGGGCGAGGGCGACGCGTCGGGCGGCAACCGCTTCGCACCGGCGCGGTTCCCCGTCCCCGTGGCCGTGGCCGATCCCCAGGAGCGGATGCGTCGGATCAGCGCGCTCTCGAGGACCTGGCGGGCTGAACCGGCCCTCCCCCTCACCGACGTGCTCGCCTTCGCGCTGAACCGCATGCCCGCCCCGGCCACCACCCGGCTCTTCGGGGCGATGCTCAAGGCCATCGACTTCGTGGCGACTGACGTCCCGGGGCTCGACGTGCCCGTGTACTTCGCCGGTGCCGGCGTCGAGCGCCTGTACGCCCTGGCCCCGCCGTCCGGCGCGGCCTGCAACGTGGCGCTCCTGTCGCACTGCGGGACGTGCTGCATCGGCGTGAACGCCGACACCGCCGCCGTCCCCGATCCCGACGCGCTGGTGGAGGACCTCCGGGCCGGGTTCGACGAGGTCGTGGCCGCCGGTCGACCGGCTCGTCGGCGGTCGCCTCGCCCGGTGGGCTGAGCGGCAACGAGGGTCCAACCGCTCCGGTCCCGGGACCTTCGCCTCTGCCGCCGATCGGGCTCGCTCCGTACCGTCACTCGAGGAACCGCGACGAGGAGGCGGCCATGCGAGCGCTCGTGTACCACGGACCCGGGAACAAGGCGTGGGAGGAGGTCCCGAGGCCGACGGTGCAGGACCCGACCGACGCGATCGTCCGGGTCGACGCCGTCACGATCTGCGGCACGGACCTGCACATCCTCAAGGGCGACGTCCCTGAGGTGTCCGAGGGCCGCGTCCTGGGACACGAGGCCGTCGGCACCGTCGAGGAGGTGGGCCCGGGCGTTCGGAGCGTGCGCGTGGGGGACCACGTCCTCGTCTCGTGCATCAGCGCCTGCGGGACGTGCCGGTTCTGCCGCGAGGGCCGGTACGGCCAGTGCCTCGGTGGTGGCGGCTGGGTGCTCGGGCACCTGATCGACGGCACGCAGGCCGAGTACGTCAGGGTGCCCTTCGCCGACACCTCCACCTACCGCGCCCCTGACGGGGTCAGCGACGAGGAGTTGCTCATGCTGGCCGACATCCTGCCGACCGGCTTCGAGGTCGGCGTCCTGAACGGCCAGGTGGCCCCCGGTGACGTCGTCGCCGTGGTGGGCGCCGGTCCGATCGGCCTGGCGGCCATGATGACGGCCCGGCTCTACAGCCCCTCGCTGATCGTCGCCATCGACAAGGCCGATGCCCGGCTCGAGGCGGCGAAGGCGTTCGGGGCCGACGTCACGATCAACAACGACCGGGAGGAACCCGTCGACGTCGTGCGGGACCTCACCGCCGGCCTGGGTGCGGACGTGTCCATGGAGGCGGTGGGCGTGCCCGAGGCCTTCGAGCTGTCGGCCGCCCTGGTCCGGCCCGGTGGCAGGGTCGCCAACATCGGGGTACACGGCCGGCCGGCCTCACTGCACCTCGAGGACCTCTGGATCAGGGACGTCACCATCACCACTGGGCTGGTCGACACCTCGTCGACCCCCCGGCTGCTCACGTTGGTGACCGGTCCCCACCTCGACCCCGGGCGCTTCGTGACCCACCACTTCGCCATGGACGACTTCATCGAGGCGTACGACGTCTTCGCCCGGGCGGGCGACACCGGGGCCCTGAAGGTGGTCCTCGCCAGGAGCTGACGGGCGGCCCCGACGATCGGGTCGTGCTCGACGCCCCGCCGCGTCCGGGCAGACCGACGAATGGTCCTTGGGCCCTTCTCCGCGACCGGCCCAGCCGCGATCGTGGCGTCATGGATGCGACGACGACGGGACCGACCGTCCTCACCGCTGAGGCCATCACCGCCCTTCCTCTGGCGCCGCTGGGCGCCCCGGTGGGCCGCCACTCCCACCGGGCCAACCACCACTCCCTCTGGGTCCTCGACGGCCGGGCCGCGGTCCTGGGCACGGAGCTGGGGCCGGGCGACTGCGCCCACATCCCGAGCGGCGTCGAGCACGACGTCGACGCCACGGGCAGCGACGGCTGCACGGTCTTCTACCTGTACGTGCGCCTGGGCGGCTGAGCGCGGATCCCGGCGCGGATCAGGCTCGCGTACCACCCGCGGAGCGGGCCGACGCCCGGAGCAGGCGCTGGAGGAGGCGCACTGCGTCGGCGGCGCGCGCGAGGCCCACGACCCGGCCCCCCTCGACCACGGGCACCACGGCGAGCTCGCCATCGAGCACGCCGCTCCTCTCCAAGGGGTCGTCCGGGCCGAGCACCGGTGTGTCGCGGGCGAGGTCGGCGACGGCCGTGCCCGCCGGTGCACCGGCCAGGTCATCGGCGGTGACCACCCCGACCACCTCGTCGTCGGCGCCGACGACCGGGAACTCCCGCTGCGCCGTGTGCCGCAGCGCCTCACCGGCCCTTGAGGTGCTCGTGCATGACCGCCGCTCGCTCCTCGGTCCAGCTGCCCAGGTAGACGAAGGCGCCGATCACGATGAGCCACACGTTGAACGCAACGCCGGCGGCCATCATGGCGACGGCCAGGAACCGAGCCGTACGGGCGGCCAGGACGGTCGCTCGCTCACGGCCCATCCGCTCCTCGAGAACGGCTCGGAACACCCGACCGCCGTCGAGGGGGAGCGCGGGCAGGAGGTTGAACGCGGCGAGGAGCAGGTTGACCCACGCCAGCCTTGCCAGGAACCCCCCGCCGTAGAGGTCGGGCGGCCACAGCGCCACGCCGGCGAGGCCCGCCACCCCGGCGAACAGGAGAGCGAGGACGACGCTCATGGCGGGTCCGGCGAGGGCGATGCGCAGCTCGGTGCCGGGGTCGTCGGGCGAGCGGCCCAGCTTCGAGACGCCCCCGATGGGCAGCAGCTCGATCTCCAGCACGGGGATGCCGAGGCGACGGGCCACCACGCCGTGGGAGACCTCGTGGGCGACGACGCAGGCGAACAGGGCCACCAGCCAGGCCACGCCCGGCACCAGGCCGGGGCCGCCAGGGGCCGTCGACCCCAGCGCCACGAGCGCCACCAGCACGAGGAAGCTGATGTGGACCCGGACGTCGATCCCGCCGATGGTGGCGATGTGCAGCGCCAGCCGAGCCCGGGCCGGCGCCGGTCGGGGTGCGGCTCCCCCGCGGCTCAACCCCGCCGGATGTCGGTTGCCCTCGGACATGTGCACCACCTCAGCGTCGAGTCGATCGCCCCTGCGCCGGCCGTCACCCGCCGTCGGCGGCTACGCCGTCGTCGCCGGACCGGGGCGCGATCCGCCGGCCGGTGACCCGGATCGGCTCGACGCGCACGTAGTGGTCCCGGCGGCCGGGCGCCCAGGTGCGCAAGGGCAGACGGTCGAGCCAGGCGACCTGCTCCCGGTCGATCACGCGGTGCAGCCGTCCGTGGACGACCACGCTGGTCCCGCTCTCGAACAGCTCATCCGCCTCGTCGACCTCGAAGCCCGCCGTCCGTCCCTGGGCGGCGAACGCCAGCTTGGTGCCCGGCGCGGTGCGGAAGACGACGGAATGCCCGTCCAGGGCGTAGTTGACGGGGAACACCATGGGGTCACCGAAGTGGACCACCGCCACCCGGCCGAGCGAGTGCCGCTCGAGGAACCGCCAGCACTCGCCCTCGTCCAGTCGCAGCAGGTCCGACGCCTCCAGCGGCTCTGTCATGACGCCAGACAACCACCCCCGCAGGCTGTCGCCCAGGGTCGAAGGGCCACTCCTCGAGCCCTCAGAAGACACCCCAGCGGTCACGCTGAGGGAGGGCCGCGGCACCTGGTCGAGCACGGCGTCACGGTCATCTGCACGGGTGGGGGCGGGATCCCGGTCGTACCGGGGTGCGGCGGAGGTGCGACGGGTGACGCCCTGTCGTCCTCCTCCGGTGCGGTCAGCGGGTCAGTTGGTGGGCGATGAAGTAGGTGGCGAAGGCGATGAGCAGCAGCCCGAAGGCGCGCTTCATGGCTTCCGCGGGCAGGCGTTGGGCAAGCGTCGATCCGATGCCGGCGCCGGGGATGCTCCCGGCGGCGAAGGCGGCGGCGACGGCCCAGTCGATGTGGCCGAGGATCCAGTGGGTGGCGAACGTGGGGATGGAGAGCACTGCGATGACAACGAGGCTCGTGCCGGCCGACTCGGGCATGGTGAGGCCGAGAACGAGGACGAAGAGCGGCACGAGAAGGAAGCCGCCGCCGTTCGCGAGCAGTCCGGTGACCAGGCCGATCGCCGCGGCAGCGGGCACGACGATGCCGGGCCGGCGACGGCTGTGGAGCACGAGGCGTTCCTCGGGGAGCGGGAAGAGGATGCGGACGCCGACGAGGGCGAGGACGACGCCCGAGGCGACGAGCAGGGCGCGCCCGCCGACATAGCGGGACAGCAGCGCACCGACGATGGTCGCCGGGACGCCGCCAAGGAGCGACCACCGGGCGACGGGCCACTCCACTTGGCGGCGGCGCACGTAGGCGACCATGCCGACCACCGCGGCGGGGATCGTCGCCGGCAAGGGAGCGGCGACGGCTATCAGGCCGGGGACGCCGAGCAGTCCGAGGGCGGGGGTGGCGAAGCTCGATCCGCCCACGCCGAAGAGGCCGAACAGGATGCCGACCGCGAGTCCGGCTGCGGTGATGGAGGGCCAGTCAGGCATCCGGCGAGTCGGGGCGGTGGGCACGCCCGAGCGCGTCGATGGCGATGCGGGGACCATCGTCGGTGGTGACAGTTCTCTGCACTCGTTCCGCTCGCTCGACCTGGAGTCCGGTGCCGGACAGGTCAGCGACGACGGCGTCGGGCGTGAACAGCACGCCGGGGTCCTGCTCGACCAGGAACCGGTTCGGCTCGGCGCTCCAGACCAGCTCGGTTGTGGCGTAGCGGCGGTTCCAGCCTTCAGCGTCCACCTAACCCCGCTTCCCGACGAACAGGGCGTCGACCTTGGCGGCCTCGTCCCACTCGTCGTGGATGGCGACGACCTGGCGGCCGGCGCGGTCGGCGAGCGACGCCGCGATCGAGGCGCGGAAGCCCGACGCGCAGTGCACCCAGACCGGCTGGTCGGCGGGTACTTCGCTCATGCGGTCCTCGAGCTGGTCGAGAGGGATGTGGAGGGCGCCGTCGAGGTGGCCGGCTTCCCACTCGTCGGTGCGGCGCACGTCGAGCACGGTCAGCGCGTCGGAGCGCTCGGCGGCGAGCTCGGCGAAGGTGGCGCTGCGGTACGACCGCCGATCGCCGCCGGCGGCCCAGCGGTCGAGGCCGCCGGTGGCCGCGCCCGCAGGACGGTCGATGCCGATGCGCACGAGCTGGCGCTGGGCCTCGGCCACCTCGTCGGCGGTGTCACCGACGAGGGTGACCGGCGTCCCCCAGCGGACGGTCCAGCCGAGGTAGGTGACGAAGCTGTCGCCGATCTCGACGTTGATGGTGCCGGCGAGATGGGACGAGGCGAACGCCTTGCGGTCGCGCAGATCGACCACCCATTCGCCGGCGTGGATGCGCCGCCGAATCTCGACCGGGTCCACCGGCTCGGGCTCGGAGAGGTCGATCGGGTCGGGGCCCCGACGGTTCCGGGGTGCCATGTGGGCGTAGTAGCGGGGATAGGCGGTGAGCCCGGCCAGGAGCTCGTCGACGAAGGTGGCCTCGTCGCCAGTGGTGAGGGCGGTGTTGGTGCGCTGCTCCTGGGCGATGGTGCTGGAGTCCGATCCGCTGGTGGAGATCGAGGAGCAGAAGCTCCCGAAGCCATGTGTCGGGTGCACGCTGACGTCGCCGGGGAGCTCGGCGACGAGGCGGTGAGCGGAGTGGTACTGGGCGCGGGTGAGGTCTTCGGTGGCGTCGTCGCTGATGAGGTCGGTGCGCCCGACGGTCCCATAGAGCAGCGACCCACCGGTGAACACCGCCACCGGTTCGCCGTCTTCGACCAGCACGTAGGAGAGGTGGTGCGGCGTGTGCCCGGGCGTGTGCACGGCTCGCAGCGTGACGTGCTCGCCGACCGCGAGCTCGTCGCCGTCGCACGCCCCGACATGGTCGAAGTCGACGTCGTCCCCGGCGGGCAAGACGTAGTCGGCGCCGGTGACGCGGGCGAGCACGAAGCCACCGGTGACGTAGTCGTTGTGCAGATGGGTCTCGAGCACAACGGTGAGGGCGAGTCCGCGGGCATCGACCGCAGCGAGGACGCGGTCGATGTCGCGCTGGGGATCGATGGCGGCGGCCGAGGCGCCGTCGATGACCACGTAGCTGCGGTCGCCGAGGGACTTCGTCTCGATGGTGAGGATCTCCACGACAGGTCTCCTTGAGCGAGTCAGTGGCCGAACGACACGTGCGGGAGGCGCCGGTCGAGCCAGCCCGGGAGTCGCCAGGCGCGCTCGCCGAGCATCCCGAGCAGGGACGGGACGAGCATCATCCGGATCACCGTCGCGTCGAGCAGGACGGCGACGGCCAGGGTGGCGCCGAGCTCGGTCGGTGGGATCGGGCCAGTGACGCCAAAGGCGACGAACACCACGATCATGATCAGCGCGGCGTTGGTGATCGGCCGGCCGGTGCGGGCGATGCCGTCGCGGACAGCTCGGCGGGCGTCGCCGGTCGCGTCGCGGCGCTCCTTGATCGCGGCGAGCAGGAACAGCTGGTAGTCCATCGACAGTCCGAACAGCAGGGCGAAGAAGAACAGCGGCGCCCATGCGTCGACGAACCCCTGGTGCTCGATGCCGAGCAGCGATGCGCCGAGGCCGTGCTGGAACACCAGGGTGGCGAAGCCAAAGCTGGCGACGACGCCGATCAGGTTGAACACGATCGAGCTGACCGCGATGAGCGTGCTGCGGAACACGACCAAGAGCAACACGAACGCAACCGCCATGATCAATGCGATCGCCACCGGCGCAGTGCCGGTCAACGCTTCGGTGAGATCGCTGTTCTGGCTGCCCGGCCCGCCCAGACGCGCACCCGGCACGTCGTCGCCCAGCGCGTCGCGAAGACGATGGACCAGCTGTGACGTCTCCTCGCTGTCGACAGCCGTCGCCGGCGTCACCCGCACCACGGTGCGACCCGACGACGAGGGTTCGGCCACGACCGACGCGGCGACGACACCCGTGTCGGCGGAGGCGACTGCGACCACCCGTTCGGCCTGTGCGGCGGGGACGGTGACGAACAGCGGTGCCGGCGCCCCCGGACCGAACTCGGCGGCCACGGTCTCGTAGCCGTCGCGGCTCTGCTCCCCCCGGTCGACCACCCCGGCGGCCGGCATGCCGAGGCGCATCCCCAGCGCCGGCCCGGCCAGCAGCAGCAGCAGCGCGAGGCCCGATGCGAGGGTCACGCCGGGGCGACGCATCGCCCCTGCGGTCCACCGGGCCCAGCGGCCCTCCGCGGCCCGGTCGGGGTCGGCGTTCCCGCGGGCGACGAGCACCCGGTCGCCCAGTGCGACCAAGACCGCCGGCAGCAACGTGAGTGACGCCGCCGCGGTAGCGACCACCGACAGGATCATGCCGAGCGCCATGGCCCGGAAGACCATGACCGGGACCAGGAAGATCGCCGCGAGGGACAGCACGACGGTCATCGCCGAGAGGAACACCGCCTTGCCCGAGGTGGCCAGGGTGACGGCGACGGCGTCGAGCGCGTCGCGTCCATCTTCACGCTCCTCGCGATAGCGGGAGACGATGAACAGGCTGTAGTCGATCCCCACAGCGAGGCCGATCATCATCGAGAAGTTCATGGCCCACACCGACAACGGCGTGACGCCTGTAGCGAGGTGGAGGACCGCGAAGCCGACGGCGATGCCGGCGACGGCGAGCACGAGTGGGAGACCGGCGGCGATCGCCGAGCCGAACGCCACGAAGAGCAGGATGATCGTCGGTAGTCCCGACAGCAGCTCGGCCGTGTGCAGCGCCTCCTCGTTGCTCTCGTTGAAGTCGTGCCACACCGCCCACTCACCGGTCGCGTCCGCCGACGCCCCCGCAGGCAGACGCACCGAGTCGACGGTCGCCATCACGTCACCGGCGGCGCCGGGCAGCTCCGCGTCGGTGCCCGCGGCGAGCGCGACGGGCACAAGGGCTGCCCGTCCGTCTCGACTGACCAGTCCGGCTTCCGCCGGCTGTGAGAGCGGGTCGATCACCGACCGGGTGCCCGAACTGCCCTCCAGCGCGTCGAGCAGCGAACGGAGGCCGTCGGGGTTCTCGGCAACGGGGAGGTCCTGGCGGTAGACGACGATCGCGGCCTCGGCGCCCACCTGCGGGAACTCGCGTCGGAGCTCGTCGCGGACCTGCTGGGCGGTCGAACCCTGCGCCTCCCAGCCGGCGCCCGACAGCGCGCCGGTCAACGTCGCCGCCAGCGGAGCGGCGGCGAGCACCACCAACACCCACGCCAGCAGTGTGCGCCGAGGCCGGCGCGCGGAGGCTCGACCCAGACGGGCGAGCAGACCGTCATCGCCAGGCTGGCGCGACGAACCGGTGGTTGAGTGCCGGTCAGTGGCGCGTGATGGATCGAGAAGAGGCATGGGACTCGTTTCGGGTCGAGGCGCGACAGGCCACGGTGGCGGGTCGGCCGGGAGGCGGAACGGACTCGGTTGTGCCGGCGCCGAGGCGCCGGAGCGTTCAGGCGAGCTTGGTGAACATCTTCTGCACGTCGGCCAGCTCGTATCCCTCGGCCGCGGAGCGCTCGGGATCCTCCAGGCACCAGGTCAGGCCGGCGGCCACGATGACGAAGCCGGCCTGCTCGAGCGCCTTGTTCGCCGCCGAGAGCTGCGTGATGATCTCGCGGCAGTCACGGCCCTCCACGAGCATCTGCTGCAACCCGCGCACCTGGCCCTCGATCCGTCGCAAGCGGCGAGTGACATCGGAGACGGTCTCCTTGGGCAGCTCCATGCCAGCTACTCTACCGGATACCCCCCCGGGTATGCAACCGGCCGCAGCATCGATGTCTCGTCGACATCGTTCGCGCTCAGACCGCTCCTTCTCGGGGCTCGAACACGACCACGGGCGTCTCGTGTGACCGCCGAAGGGCATAGTCGTCGAGACCCACGTCGACCTCGGCCCAGCGCCGCCACAGCCTGTCACGCTCTTCGCCAGTCGCAGCGCGGGCACGCACCGTGCGAGGCTGCTGGTGTGCCAGCCGGACGACGGCGTCCGGATGGGCCTCGAGGTTGAGCCACCACGCGGGATGGCCTTCGTCCCATCCGTTCATCGCCAGCGCGACGAGGTTCGGTCCGTGCTCGATGTAGCCGATGATGACGCTGCGCTCCCGTTCGGACTTCCTGCCGGTGGTCGTGAGGCGCAGCGCGCCCCAGCCACGCTTGTTCGAGGTGCTCCACAGGAACCGGCCACCGCTGAGCCGGTAGAGCGCGCGGTGAACGCGCCATGCCGTGTGGATGAACCACGGGGGCGGCAGCCTCCGTGGCCGGGTGCTCGCCGTGCTCATCGCCGTCCCTCCTCTCGATCGTGCCGTCGGACCGCGTGTCACGCCGTGGAGCTTCCTTCGATGGGACCTTCGTGCTGCGCGCCATGGCCGGCGCTGGCAGCAGCATCCGCTCTCGGCATGGAAGGTGCTAGAGCCGGAAGTCCCGAACCGGACGCGCAACCACCGTCGACAGCTCGACACCACCACGAGGGCGGGTCACCGGCCTCGAACGAGGGTGTGACGTCGCGATCGGGACGAGGCTCCGCACGTCCTTCGCGCACGTTCGACCAAGGTGTACAGCGCCGCCCCGACTGCCACGCCGATGATGACGTCTCGCGAGAGCGCGAACACCCCGAGTCCGACGAGAACCCCGACGGCGGCAGGAGCGAGGTGCGGGCGTCCCCCGTCCGGCCGCTCGGTGGTGGCCTCTCTGGATCCCTGGACGTGGGCTTCGGCGACCGGCTGCACCCGGGTCGCACCTCGGGCCACAGGAGTGCCGCGCCAGACGTCGCGCAAGGTGAGCGCTGCGCCGGTGTGGAGGATCGCCCGGGTGTAGACGCGTCCGCCGATCACCACCAGGCCGATGATGGTTCCGAGGGTGAGCGCGGCGGCGACGACGGGGTCCCACCACGTGGCCGCACCCATGGCGACGCGGTTCGGCATCGCGGTCGGCGCAGTGAGCGGGAACCACGAGACGACCCGGGCCCACGTCGTCTCCGCGCTCCCGATGACGGCGAAGGACGCCATGAACCCGAGTACCAGGACGATCGTGACCGGCCCGGTGACGCTCGACGCGTCCTCCGTGCGCGACGCCAGGGAGCCGAGCGTGCCGAAGACGGTGGCGTACAGCGCGTAGCCGAGCAGGAACCAGACGACCGCCCACGCGACGACGCCGCCGCCGACCGCCGGAGTGTCGACGGAGTCGACGAAGGCGGCGGCGATCACCGCCACTGCGGCCGTCGCGGCGATCTGGGCCAGGCCGAGGAGCCCGATGCCGACGATCTTCCCGGCGAGGAGGTTGCGGGCGGGCATGCGGGCGAGGAGCACCTCGACAGTCCGGCTCGACTTCTCCTCGACCACACCGCTGAGGACCATCGCCCCGTAGGTGCTGATGGTTCCGAACAGGATCAGGGTCATGATGAAGGCGGCGGTCTCGTCATCAGGGCTGCGACCTGCCACCCGGCCGAGCTCGACGCTCTCGACCGGCACGGGCGCCATGACCGTGGCCAGGTCGTCGGGCCGGATGCCCACTTCAGCGGCACGGTCGCGAACGCTGACGAGCTGGATGGCGCTGGTGGCGATCGCCTCCACTTGGTCGTCCACGCGCTTCCGCCACTCGAGGCGGCGCGCGTCTACGACCAAGACGTCGATGCTGCCCTCCCGGACGGCGTCCTCGCCTCGGGGGAGGGTGTCGTAGCGGTGGATGCGCATGGCCGTGTCCACGGCGTCGCCCTGCGCCCGGAGCGCAACGGGCAGCTCGGTCGGGACCTCGCCGGTGAGGCCGACGTCCTTGGTCCCCGGGCCCGTGTCGAGCAGGCCGGGCAGGACGATGGCGCCGGCCACCGAGATGAGCATGACCGCGACGGACACGAGGAAGGCACGGGATCGGCTTCGCTCGCGCATCTCCCGGACGGCGACCAGCCAGCTCTGGCGGACGCCGCTCACGCTGCTACCGCCCGTCGGAACAGCTCGGACAACGTGGGCGGCTCGTACGTGAAGGAGATCAGGTCCGATGCCTGCGTCGCCGTGACGAGCGACCGGAGGTCGACGTTGTGGTGGACGAGGAGCCTCGCTTCGCCCGCACCTTCCTCGAGCAGCTGGACCCCGGGGACTCGCGACCAGTCGGGCGCACCGCCTCGGTAGCGGACGGCGACGAAGCGCTCGGGCACACCGGCGCGGAGGTCGGTCAGGGTGCCGGAGCCCACGACCCGCCCGGCGTCGATGATCACGACGTCCTCGCAGATGTCCTCGACCAGGTCGAGTTGGTGGCTGGAGAACAGCACCGTCACGCCTTGTCCGGCGAGCTCCGCGAGCAGGTCGGACATCGCGGCCATCGCCAGCGGGTCGAGACCGGAGAACGGCTCGTCGAGCACCAACAGCTCCGGTTCGTTGACGAGTGCGGCGATGAGCTGGACTCGCTGCTGGTTGCCGTGCGAGAGGGTGTCGAGCCGATCGTCCGCCCGTTGCGCCAGCGCGAGCCGGTCGAGCCACCGGTCCACGCTGCGCCCGACGTCCTGCTGTGACGCGCCGCAGAGCAGCCCGAGGTACACGAGCTGGTCCCGGACGCGCATGCGGGGGTACAGGCCCCGCTCCTCCGGCATGTACCCGAACCGTCGCCGCTCCTCGGCACCGATGGTCGCCCCGCGCCAGCGGACCGATCCGCTGTCGAGCTCCACCAGCCCGAACACGGTCCTCATGGCGGTGGTCTTGCCGGCTCCGTTCGGCCCGAGGAAGCCGGTCAGTCGACCGGGCCGGGCCGCGAACGAGCACGCGTCGAGTGCGGCAAGGGTCCCGAACCGCTTGCTGGCGGCGTCGAACTCGAGCACAGCTGCCTCCTCCAGTCACCCTGACCGCGCCTGACCGCCCGGTCGTAGGGCCGAAGGACCATCAGTGACAGATCTGCTGGTGACGAAGGACCCTGTCGCGGGGCGGACCGGCTGGTCGACACTCGAGTGCGATGGCCGTCGACCAGCGCATCACCCCACAGTCGGCGCGGCCCGTGGCGGGGGCGCCGGCGGGCACCCGGGTCGACCTCGACGACTTGACGAAGCGCTACCGCCTGGGCGGGACCACGGTCACGGCGCTGGCCGGCGTGGACCTCCACGTCGACGAAGCGGCGCTCGTGGTGATCCTCGGGCCATCGGGCAGCGGCAAGACGACGCTCCTGAACCTCATCGGCCTGCTGGACGAGCCCACCTCGGGCACGATCCGCCTCGCCGGACGGGACGTCACCCGCGCCAGCCGCAAGCAACGATTCGAGCTCCGCCGCACCACGGTCAGCTGGTCGCCTCGGGCCGGCTCCCCGTGCTGGTCGACCTGTGGGCGCAGTGGTGCGGCCCGTGCCGGGCGGTCAGCCCGGCCCTCGAGCAGCTGGCCCGCCACCACGCCGGAGAGGTGAAGCTCGTGAAGGTCGACGTGGACGGCGCTCCGGACGTGTCCCGGCGCTTCGGCGTGCAGGCCATCCCCACGCTGGTCGTGCTGCGGGGGGGCGTCGAGGTGGCCCGCCAGATCGGGGCGGCGCCGGAGGCGACGCTGCGCCGGTGGCTCGAGGGTGCGCTGGCGTCCACGGCCGCCACCTCCTGAGGACGGCGCGACCCTGACCTCTGCCCACCAACGGCGCGAGGTGATGGGTTCGACGGCTCTACTTCGGCGTCAGCGTGTAGTTGGCCGTCGCGCAGGCGGCGTCGGGGGGGCACTCTCTGAGGATCAGGGTCCCGTATCGGACGACGACATCGCCCGCCACGCCATCGACGGTGAGGTCAGTCCCTGCGTACCCCCGAGCCGCCGCATAGGACGCTCGGCCACTGAGGTTGGTGAATGTCATCTCCACCCAGGCGTAGAAGTTGTAGGGCTCGGTGCAGAAGGGATCCTGTCCGGAGATCTGGACGTACCCGCCGGCCCGGTCGGATTCGGTGGAGTGGGTCGCGGACGCGGTGAACAGACACGTCACGTCACCCGAGTCTGTGGTGAACGTGAACGGTTGCTCCGCGCTCGCCCGCTTGACGGAATCGCCCGCCGTCGCTTCGCCGGCGCCCAGGAACAGCAGGCTCGCGGCGAGCGAACCCGCGGCAACAGTGGCTCGACCCGCACCTGGCCGCATCACTTCCTCCGATCGCCTTGGTCCTACGCAGCGATCCAACCAGCCGCCGGTCCAGCGGCGGTCCAGCGGCGGTCCGGCCCGGACCGCCCGTCAGGACGATGTCGGCGAGACGGCGTCAGTTCGGCGCAGTGGCCGCCGGACACGAGCGCCACGACGCGGGACGTCATGTTCTCCGACGGTGATTGCGCGCCGCTCGACGCAGAGTCCCTGGTCAGCGACGAGGTCACAGACCGTACGGGTGAGCAGACCGACGTCGATGGGGAAGCACTCACCGGTGTGGACGCCCACGCCGATCTCGTCTTCGTCGGTCTGGTGGATGACCCGTGACGCACACCGAACGGCACGACCCGGGGCGTCGAAGATCCCCGTTGTCGCTGGGCGCTGAAGGCGGCCACCGCACCGCTCGATGAAATCCTCGACGTCGCGTCGGTGGGCGTCAATGACGCGCACGGCGAGCACGGTCACAGCGCCGGCTCGACGTCCTCCTCGAGATCCGGCGCGAGCACCGCGCGCCGGATGAAGGCGCCGATCTCCTGAGCCATCTCGTCGATGACGTCGGACACGCAGATGAGATCGACGTCGGAGTCGAGGGCCACGAACTCGGCGCCCGGAATGCGGTCGGCCATGAACCGGCCCCAGTCCATGGGAGCGATGATGTCTCGCTCGGGGTGCAGCACAAGGGTTCGTGCGCTGATCGTGGGCAGCAGGTCGGTGACGTCGGTCTCGACCGTCGCCCAGAAGTAGCGCATGGCCGCCGCCGGGGCGGCCGACAGCTGCTGGTACCGCGCCCAGTACTCTCGGACGTGCGGTTCCTTGGCCCGACTCGGTGCGTACGAGCTGATCGCCACGCCTGAGCCCCACCTCCTCTCGAGGTTCGCGGCGAAGCTCTCCAACGTCTCGCGGTCGTGCCCGATCTCGTAGCCAGGGCCGGCGATCGTTCGGGCGCCGCCGCCGAAGAGGACCAGGGCACGGACCCGTTCGGGGTGCAGCGACGCGAGCCGGATCGCGGTCGGCGTTCCGGCAGAGACCCCGAGGACGACGACCTCCTTGGCCCCGACTGCCTCGAGTACCGCGAGCGAGTCGTCGACCCACTTCATCGCGTCGACGGACTCGGGCCGGTCCGAGAGTCCCATCCCCCGCTTGTCGAAGGAGATGAGGCGCCCGATGGACGTGAGCCGGCGTACGAGCCCATCGGTCGGCGCGTTCCACCAGATGTCCAGGTGGGTCACGAAGCCAGGGATGGCGAGGATGTCGATCGGACCGTCGCCCGCCACCTGGTAGGCGATGCTCATGCCGTCGCTCGACCTCGTGTAGCGGACCGGCGAGCGGAGAACCCCGCTCGCCGTACCGGCGGCGGTCGCGATGGAAGCGTCGATACCGCCTGGCACGGCGAGGGAGGCGTCCTGGTTGAGAATCGCCTCTTCGACGCGGCGCAGCTCGCCGCCGGGCTCGAGCCCGAGCTCCTCGACCAGGCGCTCGCGCGCCCGCTGGTAGGTGGCGAGGGCGTCGGCCTGCCGGCCGCAGCGGTACAGCGCCACCATCAAGTGGCCCCACAGCCGCTCGCGAAACGGGTGGTCATGGACGAGGGCCTCCAGCTCGCCGACGAGGTCGGCGTGCAGGCCTGCCGCGAGGTCGGCGCTGACGCGAGTCTCGAGGGCGGAGGCGTATTCCTCCTTCAGGCGCACCGCCTCGCCGGCGAGGCCGGTGTGCGGGGCCACGCCGATCAACGGGTCGCCCCGCCAGAGTGCCATGGCGTCGCCGAGCACCGCGCTCGGCTCTCGCCGCGTCGCCGGCGCCCATCGCTGCCTCGCCGTCGCGAACGAGCACCCGGAATCGCCCGACGTCGACATCAGCGGGCGCGATGCGGAGCACGTACCCGGGGGGCTCCGTGGCGATCACCTCGGTGCCGAGCGACTTGCGTAGGTTCCAGACGTAGGTCTGCAGAGTCTTGCGCGCTGCGGCCGGGGGGTCCTCACCCCAGAGAGCGGCGATCAGCGAGTCGGTCGAGACCACCGCACCGGGGTTCAACGCGAGCGCAGCCAACAGCGAGCGCTCCTTCGCTGCGCTCAGCACCGCGCTGCCTGGCGAACCATCCACCCGGAGAGGCCCCAGGAGGTTCACCTGCACGGCGGAGAGGCTAGGTCACGGGAGCGGGCTCGACCCGCGCTGGACCGTCGCTGGACCGGCAGGTGGTTCGCTTGCCCCATGGGACTGAGACGATCTGCATCGGCCGCCCTGGCGGTGGCCGTACTGGCGTTGCTGGGCACGGCGTGCGAGCCCACGGGGACGCCGCCGGTGAAGCTCGAGCTCGACATCAGTCCGTCGGGGACGTATGAGATCCTCACCAGCGTCATCGCGGTCGACGTGAGGGTCTCGTGTCCTCAGCCGGTGGGCGTGGTCCTGGAAGCAGCCTTCCCCGTGCCCTACGGGGAGCAATCCCTCTCTACCTCCCCGGGCGGGCACGCCCGGACCGGGGTCCAATGTCCGGGTCCTGCCGGCGGGACGTTCACCACCAAATGGGAGTGGCCCTACCCGGCTCCGGCCAGCAAGGTCATCAGGATGTACAGCACGAAGTCCTACGTATCCGGGGGCGGCCTCGCGACAGTTTGGATCCGTGACGGTGTCGCGGATGCGGAAACGGTCACGTTCACCCGCATCCTCTGTTGGCCGGGGGCGCCCGCGTGCACGAACGCCTGATGTCGCTGCGGCGGTGGCTCGAGGGTGCGCGGGCGTCCACGGCCTCTCCGGAGGACGGCGCGACCCCTCAGCCCCCGTCCTCCTCTTCGCCCTCGGCGGCCTCGGCGGCCGCCTCCTGACGAGCGCGGCGCTCGCGCTGACGGAAGCCGTAGGCCGCCTTGCGCACCGCCTCGTCGCTCTGGAAGCCGGTGCCCAGCGCGCCGGCCACCGTCGCCATCGACGACGCCATCCAGACGACGGTGAGGTGATCCCACCAGGTGACGGGGCGTCCCAGCACCTCCCGGAGGATGCCGTCCTCGACGAAGATCCGGTCGGCCACGATGCCGAGTACGAACAGCCCCGCGTAGAGGCACGCCACACCGATGGCCACCGTGATCGCGGTGGTCACGTTGTAGAGGACAGCCAGCTCCCGGTCCTCGGCTTCCCGCGGCCGCTCCCACATCTCGTGGTCGATGATGAGCCAGGCCACCATGGCCACCACCGCCAGCACGGCGGCGGCGGCCAGGCGGAGGGGCCCGAGGGCGTCGGCCAGCTCCCAGACGCTCTGGGTGATGAGCACGTAGGCCCCCGTGGCGAGTGCAGCGGCGAAGGCGCCGGAGAGCTCGGGAACGAGGCGCCACGGGCGGTTGGCGCGGACCATGCCCGCCACCAGCCGCAGCTTGCTGTGGCGGCTCGTGCCGAGGAAGCGGACATCCACGTCGTCGTCGATGTCCCCCGAGGCCTCGCTGCGCTCCCGCCACCGCGTCCGGCGCCACGGCCCGAACCGCCGTTCGGGGTCGCGTTCCTCCCCGACGAGCTCCCGGAGCACCTCGACCACCGCGTCCCGGGAACGTCTCCGGAGGCGCAGGGCACCCATCGCCGGGAGCGACGCCACTGCCGCTCCGGACGAGGTGCTGACGTCGGCGACGATCGGCCGGACACCGGCGCGCCGGGGCTGGTCGGTGAGGGCCACGTGGAGGTCGAAGCGCGGGTCCGTCGTGGTGGAGCGGACCAGGTCGCAGAGGCGGATCTCGCCGTGCTCGTCGGCGGCCAACCGGCGGACGGCGACGTCGAAGGTCCAGCCGCCGTCCTTCGCGCCGGTGCGACGCAGGGCCTCTGGCAGCCGCTCGGCGATGTCCTCGGCGATGTCCGCCGGCAGGCCGGGATCGGCCACCAGCTCCACCGCCACGCCATCGGCGCGGGTGCTCGGATCAACGCTCCCGGCCGTGGGCGTCGAAGGTAGTCACCCGAGCACGACGGGAGCCAGCGTGAGTCCACGATTGCGCGCTCGCGGGATGCCCGGCGGCGGGTCGGTGCGCATGCTGGTGCCTCATGGGAGCGCCTGGCACGGCCCCGCCAGTGGCCCCGGCGTCCCGCTACGACGGCCTGGTGCTCCTGGCTGAGGTCGAGGACACCGATGGCCCGGCGTTGTCTCCAGCGGTGCCGCTCGCTCGCTACTCGCCCGTACCCAGGACCGCTCCGAGCTGGCTGCGGCCCGAGACATCGAGCTTCGTGTAGGTGGCATGCAGATGGCTGTGCACGGTCCTGACGGAGATGAAGAGGCGTTCGGCGATCTGCTGGTCGCCGAGGCCGCTCGCGGCGAGTGTCGCGACCTCGCGCTCACGGGCGGTGAGGTGGTCATCGTGGTCGGCCTCCGCCAGCGCCGGCGTACGGACGCCATCGCATCGTGCCATCCAGTCCTGGACACGACGCGCGGACGCCGCCGCGCCAGATCGTCTTCCGGCCGCCCGATGGGTCGCCACCGCCGCTGCCGCCGCCTCGGCGGCATAGAGGTGGCAGCCGAGCGACGCGAAGTCAGCGGCGACCGCGTCGAGCGCCGAGCCGTCGCTGCTGACCAAGGCCTGTGCGTGCGCCGCCATCCCGGACACCAGCGGACCATCGACCTCCAGGGCCAAGTCCCGCAGGCGGCCGACTGCGCCGCGGGCCTCGCCGAAGCGGACGAGGTCGTGGAGGGCGAACGCCTCGACGGTCCGATGCCCGCGATCGGCGGCGGCCCGGGCCCCGGCGCGGGCGTGCCGGACGGCGGCCGAGCGCTCTCCGCGGGCCATGCACAGCCACGCCTGGGCCCGAGTGAGCTCGAGGTCCCAGCCGCGCGCGAACAGCGCCTTGGAACGGTCCGTCCCGTGGAGTGCCCGCGCGGCCAGCTCGACGTCTCCGAGGAGTGCAGCGGCCATGCTCAGGCGGACGAGCACGCCGCGCAGGAACCCGTCATCGGACTGCTCGCGCAGCACGAGCTCGGCCTCCTCCAGCCAGACCAGCGCGCGCCGCGCATCTCCGCTCACCAGTGCGACGGAGCCCAACAAGCGGCACCAGATGCCTCGACGGTGGTCAGCGTGCTCGAGCGCGGCTGCATAGCCGTCCATCGCGAGTGCTTCGGCGTCAGCGAGGCGGCCCGCCGGCCAGAGGGAATCACCCAGACAGGTGCGAAGCATGGTGGCGCGAGTGCCGCCTGTCCCGGCGTCGGCGACTGCGATGGCGTCGGTGGCCGCCTCGACGGCACGCTGGAAGTGCCCCAGCTCGGTCAGGGCGGTGACAGCAGCCAGTGTGGCGCTGGCCCGGATCCGGCTCGGCAGCCCGGGGTCCCCTAGCACTGCGGTGGCATATTCCATCCGCTCCCCGGCCGTCTCGGCGGCGACCGCTCGCATGAGCGCGCGCACGGCCTCGAGCTCTTGCCGGTCGACGCCGTCCTCCATCGACTGCGCAGCTCGCCGCACCGTGGCGTCGGCGTCCCCCGGGCGACCGAGACCCAGCAGGAGCAGGTGTGCGAGCCCGGCGGCGAGCGCGCCGCGCTCGGCGTCGGTGGTCGAACGACCCAGGGCCGCCTGCCACGTTCGCACGGCGTCCTCCGAGCGCCCCTCGCCGACGAGTGCCTTCCCGAGGAGGTAGCTCGCCTCGAAGTCGGGCCCGGCCTCGAGCGCCAGCCGGGTCAGACGCTCGACGAGCGCCGTATCGCCGAGCGCCCAGGCCCGGCGGGCGCCCTCCACCAGCAGGCGCGGGTCCGAGCGGTCACCGATCTCGGCCCGCCATGTCGCCATCCGCAGCGTCGCGTCCGGCCCGGGACTCCCGTGGACGTGGAAGGCATCAGCCAAGCGACGCCGCACCTCGTCGGACCGCGACGCCGGCGCGCCGACCCGGAGGACCTCGCCGAACAGGGGATGGGCCAGCCGGAGCTGGACATCGGGTGCTTCACGATCGGAGAGGACGAGGGCCCGACGCTCGAGTCGGGTGACCACCTCGGGTGGAACCAGGCCGAGCAGGCAGCGAAGCGGTACGGGCTCGCCGATGGCCAACACCTCGAGCGCGTCGCGTTCGCTGTCGTCGAGGTTCCCGAGACGGGCCTCGACGACCTCTCGCAACCGCTGCCCCGGCCCGAGCCGGCCGCGCCAGTGCCACAGCGCTCCAGCTCGAAGCGAGCCGGACTCGAGCCCGTGCAGGACGAGCTGCCGCAGGAACAGGACGTTGCCCTGGGAGAGCTCCCACAGCCCGCGCATGGTCGCTCCGTCGACGGGTCCGCCCAGGGCCTCGACCAGGAGCTCCGCCACCTCGGCGCGGGCCAGTGGCTGGAGGTCCATCCGCACGGCCAGGTCGTCCTTCCAGAGCCCCAGCACGGCGTCGGGCACGGGCTGGCCGCTGCGGGCGGTGAGCACGACTGAGGCTGCCCCCTGCGAGATGAGCTGGTGGACGGCAGCGGCAGAGGCGCCGTCCAGGAGGTGCGCATCGTCGACACCGAGCACCAACGGACCTTCGCCCTGGCTGAGACCATCGACCACCGCCCGGAGGGTCGCCTGGCGGCCGCCGCCGACGGCATCGGCGGGGACGACGTGGGCCAGTGCACCGAACGGCAGCGGACGGGCAGCCAGGGTCGCCACCGCCCAGGCCGTACGCCGCCCCCCCGTCGTGGCGAGCGCGATCAGCTCCCGGGCCAGCCGCGTCTTGCCGACCCCGGCGTCGCCGGCGATGACGACGCTCCCGCCGGCGGCGATCCGGTCGCGGCCGAAGGCGAGCTCCGCGGTCCGCCCCACGAGCGGCCAGCGGTCGAGGATCGGTTGGGCTCCGGCCGAAGCGGACCTGCCCATGAGCAACCTCCGGAGCCACGGTAGCCCCGAGCACCGGTCGCGGTCGCCCGTCCCACGGGGGCCCTGTCAGAGATCGGTAGCGCGCTACTGAGGCGCCTCCTCGGACCTCCCCGTACGGTCGAGCCGTGGACCGCGCCGAGGCCATCCAGACCCTCCCGGTCACCTACGCGATTGCATTGCGGCTCCGCGATGAGGGCATCGAGGCCGAGAGCGTGGCAGCGCGTGCTGGACGTCGAGCCCCGAGCCGTCGGCCCGCTGCTGACCCTTGCCGATGCCAAGCTGGCCGAGCTCATGGACGGCAACCCAGGAGCGGCCGCCACCCGCTGACGGTCGCTCCGGCGGCGGCTCAGCAGGTGAAGAGGTCGTCGTCGGCGATGATCCCCTGGCCGGACGGATCCGGCACCGCCAGGTTCTCGGCGCCGCCGAGGTCGAGGAACAGAGACTCGTCGGCCTCACGGCAGCTGTCCGGACTCACGGGGACCGACACGGTCCACTCGGTGGTCGTGCCCGCCGTCCACCGCAGGGTGCCCGACGTGGCGTCGTAGTCCGCGCCCTCCTCGGCGCTGCCGTCCCTCGTCGTGTAGGCCACGCTCGTGGCGCGGCCGCTGGGGGCCGAGAGGCGGACCCGGAAGCCCAGGGCCCCCGTCCGCTCCGGCGCCGAGGCGTCGCTGATGACCACCGAGGGAGGGGCGTCGTCATCCACGATCCCCGCGTAGCTCGGGAAGCCATCCACGTTCCAAATGAACGCGTTGGTCGGGTCGCTCAGGGTGGCCGTGAAGAGCTCGTCGGCCTCGTCGAGGGTGTCGCCCACGATGGGCACCCCGACCCTGACCGAGGTGGTTCCGGGCGGGAAGCTGACGTACGCGGAGGTGGCCGCGTAGTCGGCTGGGGCGGTGGCCGGGAAGAAGTGGGACAACCAGCCGTCGCTGGTGGTGAATCGGACCGAGACCTGCCGCCCGCTGGGAGCCGACAGAACGATGTCCCACCACGCGGTCTCTCCGCCGGAAGGGCCGCCGTTGCCCTCGCCGACCCCGAGCGCGTCGGGAAACCTGACGGTGACCGGCGGGTCATCGTCGACCACCGTGGCCGTGCCCGAGCCGTCGCCGATGGTGGCCCCCGAGGGCGCCGAGAGGTCGAGCCGGAAGGCCTCCTCGTCCTCGTCCAGGGCGTCGTTGGTCACCGGTACGGACACCGCCCTGCTCGTCTGCCCAGCGGCGAAGCTCAGGGTCCCGCTCGTGGTCCTGAAGTCGGCCGGGGCCGTAGCCGTGCCCGGCGCGGTGGCGTAGCTCACGGTCACTGGGCCCGGAGCGGCGCTCGACAGGACGACGGCGAAGGCGGCAGAACCTCCCTGCTCGGGCGCCCGGACGTCGGCCACTCGGGCCACAGGGAGCGGCGGTGGCACGCAGGCGGCGCCCACGAGCCCTCCGCCTGTCGCCGTCGCCAGACCGATTGCCACGCTGCGAAGCCATCGACGCGTTCCCATGGTCCCCCTTCTGGATCTCCGGCTGCGGGCGGTGCTCAACACATGAAGAGGTCGTCGTCCACGATGGTCCCCTGCCCGGACGGGTCCGGAAGGGCGAGGAACTCAGGGCTGCTGAGGTCGAGCAGGACCGTCTCGTTGGCCTCACGGCAGCTGTCCGAGCTCACGGGGACGGACACGATCCACTCGGTGGTCGTGCCCGTCGTCCACCGCAGGGTGCCGGACGTGGCGTCGTAGTCCTCGCCATCCGCGGCGGTGCCGTCCCTCGTGGCGTAGGCCACGCTGGTCGGGCGGCCGCTGGGGGCCGACAGACGGACGCGGAAGCCGAGGGCGCCGACCCGCTCCGGCACCGAGGCGTCGCTGATGATCACCGACGGCGAATCGTCATCGTCGGCGATGACCCCGGGGGTCCTGGTGACGTCCCCGAGCATGGCGAAGCTGGGGTCGCTGAGCGTGGCCGTGAAGGCCTCCCTCGGCTCGTCGAGGGTGTCGCCCACGATCGGCACCGGGACGGAGATCGACGTGGCTCCCGGGGCGAAGACGGCCCTCGTCGCGGTGGCCGTGTAGTCGGCCGGGGCCTTGGCCGGCGACTGGCCACCGAAGCCGTCGCTGGTGCCGAACCACACGTCGACCGGGCGCCCGCTCGCAGCCGACAGTTCGAGGCGGAAGCTGGTGCCGCCGCCTGAGGTGCCGACGTTGCCCTCGACGAAGGTCGGCCTCGAGGCAAGAGCCACGGTCGGCATCGGATCGTCGTCGGCCACCGTGGCGAAGGCCGCGGCCAGGATGGTTCCACCATCGGCGATCCCGAGGCCGAACGATTCGTCGCCCTCGTCGAGGGCGTCGTCGACGACGGGGACCGACACCGTCTTGCTCGTCTCCCCAGCGGCGAACGTCAGCGTGCCGCTCGTGGCCGTGTAGTCGGCCGGCGCCGTGGCCGTGACATCCCCCGTGAAGTAGCGGAGGGCGAGCGGGCCCGGCGCCGGCGTGCCCAGGTTGAAGAGGAAGACGGCCGGACCGCCCTGCTCGGGGACGCCGACGTCGTGGAGGACGGGCGGGGGCGGCCCGCAGGCGGTCCCGACGAGCCCGCTCGCGCCCGCCGCGGCAACGACCGCCAGTCGGCGGATCCACCTCGAGCGTCGCATGGCTCCCCTCCCATCGCTGCCCGTGATCGTCCTCCCGGTGCACGCGGGGCGCCTCGGCAGCGCGCTACTGATTCTCGAGCGAGCCGTACCGCTCAGCAGGAGGCGAGGTCGTCGTTGCGGATGGTGCCCACGCCGGACGAGTCGGGCAGGGCCAGGTTCTCCGGGGTGCCGAGGTTCAGGAGCATCGACTCGTTGCCCTCCCGGCAGCCGTCCTCGGCGGTGGGGACCGACACGGTCCACTCGGTGGTCGTGCCGGACGTCCACCTGAGGGTCCCGGCCGTGGCGACGTAGTCCTCGGGCTGCTCCGCCGTGCCGTCCCCCGCCGCGAAGGCCACGCTGGTCGGCCGGCCACTCGGGGCCGACAGGCGGACCCGGAACGTCAGGGCGTCGCCCTCCAGGACCGAGGCGTCGCCGATGATGACCGACGGCGGGTCATCGTCGTCGGCGATGAACCCCGGTGCCTGCGTCACGGTGCCGAGGCTGGCGTTCGCAGGGTTGCTCAGCGTGGCCGTGAACGCCTCCCTGGCCTCGTCGAGGGTGTCGCCGACGATGGGCACCGGGACCGAGACCGACGTGGTTCCCGGCGCGAAGATGGCCCTTGTCGCAGTCGCCTTGTAGTCGGCCGGAGCCGTCGCCCGCGGGGCGGTGCCGGAGCCGTCCGCGGTGCCGAAGTCGACGGCGACCTGGTGGCCGCTGGGAGCCGAGAGGTCGAGGCGGAAGCTGTCCCCGCCACCGGAAGTGCCGCTGTTGCCCTCGACGAAGGTCGGCCTGCGGGCAAGGGTCACGGTGGGCGGCGGATCATCGTCCACCACCGTCGCCATGGCCTGGTCCTCGAGGACGAAGCCGCCGGGGTTCGACGGAGAGAACGAGAACAGGTCGAGGCGGAAGTGTTCGTCGTTCTCATCGAGGGCGTCGTCGACCACGGGGACCGACACCGTCTTGCTCGACTCCCCCGCTTCGAAGGTCAGCGTCCCGTTCGTGAAGGCGTAGTCGTCCGGTCGGCGAGCCGTTCCGTCGGCCGTGACGTAGAGCAAGCTCAGCGGGCGCTGGGTACCGGGCGGCAGGTTGACCGTGAAGACGGCTGCACCTGCCCGCTCGGGGGTGCTGACGTCGGCGAAGACCGGCGGGGGCGGCCCGCACGCGGCGGCCACGAGGGCGCTCGCCGCCGTCACCACCACACCGACCGCCAGCCGGCGGATCCATCTCGGGCTCGCCATGGTCCCCTCCCCATCGGTGCCGTGATCGTCCTCCGGGGCACGAGCGGCCGCCTCGGTAGCGCGCTACCGATTTCTCGCCATCGTGGTGAATCGGGACGCACGCGAACGACCGCCCAGCGATGGTTGCCGGATACGGCGCCAAGCCGGGCGCAAGCAGCGAGTCACTGCCACGAGCGTCGTGTCCTCGACGGGCGATTGCCAGTCCTTCGACGGAAACCTGGTCCGCTACAACCGAATCGACGTCTGCGGAGGAGAGAGGACGACGCAGAGCCGGAGTGCGCACAGAGCGTTCGAGCGTCGCCCGGTCGAGAGGACCTCTACATCCTCAACCCCATACCAGGCCCGCGTGACCAACGTTAGGACGAGGTACGAGTGGGGTTACTCGTGTGACGTGCCCACGGGCTGTCCGAACGTCGTGCTGGAGACTCGGCGGAAGTAGCTGCTCCGGCCTCGTTCAACTGTGCTCGGTTCTAGCGGTTGGGTGACGTTGCGGGTTTGCGCGAGAAGGTCAGGTGTGGAGTGAAGGTACCGGCGACCGCCAACAGAGGACCTGCAGTTGCGGTAGCGCTGACGTCGATCGTTCCTGTCACGAGCGTGAACTGTCGCGTGCCACCAGTGACCGTGAACACGTCGTCAAACGCGAACCCGTTGGGGATCGACCTCACAAGGCCTTCCAGAGTTCCAGAGAGCCTCGCGCCGTTACGAGCGGTGAACACGAACGTCGCGGAGATCGCCCAGGGCTGCAGCCCACTCGTGTCCACACATGAGTCGATGGCGACCGTGCCCGAGAACGGCGGCGGCTTCCTGGCCCCGTAGACCCATTCGTGGTTCACGTGCTGTCCGGAGCAGTCCGGCGCGGAGTTCAGCAGCGCTGTGCCCGAGAACGCACCGGACACGTAACTGTTTGGCGGCAGGCTCATCGCGCGAGCCGGTGCGGCGCTCAGGCACATCACTGCAACGACAACGAGCGCTGCAGCAGCAAGGTGGATTCGTCGCATCACGTCCCGCGAATGGCGTCGGCGTTCTCCTTGGCACCCATCGGGCCCCCTCCCGTCGTTGGTTCCGGCAACCTACGCCGCTGCTCACTCGGCGTCACGGGGCTGTTGGGCTGACCGCCAGTTGGGCAGGGCCCCGGACCGGCAGAGGAGGGTCGGGCCCGGGGTCCCAATGGGGACTCGAGCGCAGGCAGGTCTCGGAGGGAGCCTGGTGCCGCGGCAGCGACCATCTCTTCGGCAACGGCGGGCCCGACCGCCTCGACGACCAATGGAGGTCGAGTTCAGTCGCCTCGTCATGAAACATGTCCCCATCCGCTCCCGACCCGGAGGTCCCGAACCATGCGAGCACGACACCGTCCCCTGAAGGTCGCCGCCGCCGCGGCGGCCCTGACCGCCGCCTCGCTCCCGCTGTGGGCCTCCCCTGCGGGAGCCGGCGGCTCGCCCGACGAGAGCCACACGACGCTGAAGACCGTCACGGTGAACGGGGTGGCCTGTCAGGTCCGCCTCTCCTCGGCGCGGTTCGGCGACTTCGTGCAGGGCTTCACGCAGGTCATCACCACGGCCGACCCGTGCGCCACGCAGCGCATCAACGTCGGCGTCGAGTTCGAGACGCCCCACGGTGACACGGCGGGCGCGGCGACGGACGGCAGCGGCTCCATGGCCTCGGTCGCCGGGAGCGGCGCCGTCGACCTGCTCCGGAGCACCCACATCGTGGTCTTCTCCGACGGCACCAGCGGCAGCTGGACCATGCAGTCCAAGTAGGCGCTCGGGCACGGCGCCGCCGCCCGGAGCGCGAGGCTGCCCGAGGCGTTTCCGTGGCCCGCCGAGGGAGCGCACGAACGCCACCTGCGGCGTCCGCCGGCGACCTCAGGCGCCGAGGTAGGCCAGACCGGCGACGGACAATGCCTCCACCCCGGCGCGCAAGGTCGGCTCGGGGTCGACCATGAAGCCCGGGGTGGTGGTTGCTCGGGAGGGAACCGATCTTCTCCAGGATCGTCTCGCCCTCCGCGGCGGCGATCTGTTCGGCGGGTGCGCCGCCCCAGAACCAGAAGCCCGTGGGCACGGTGCGGGGCGACGCCTGATCGCCGTCGGGGTGGCCGAAGAGCCCGAAGTCCTCGCTCCCCATGGCCGGCACGGGCATGTCCATGACCCGCTTGTCGCCGAACCAGGCCAGATGGGCCGCCTTGACCCGGTCCACCACCGCGGCGTCGTTGCTGGTGACGGGACCGCCGTCCGAGAGGCGGATGTCCGGCGGCTGGGGGCAGCCGGCCGCTTCGGCCTCGGCCCGGACGATGCGCTCGATGGCCGAGACGATCTGCCGCTGCACCTTGTCGTCGAAGGCGCGGATGTTGAGGGCCAGCGTGGCCCGGTCGGGGATGACGTTCGCCTTCGTGCCGGCGTGGAACTCCCCCACCGTCACCACCGCCGGCTGGAGGGGCTCGATCTCCCGGGACACGATGGTCTGGAGCCGGGTCACGATGTAGGCGCCGACCACGACCGGGTCGATGGTCGTCTCGGGCCTCGACCCGTGGCCGCCCCGGCCGAAGATCGTGACGTCGATGCTCTGCGTCCCCGCCATCATGGGGCCGGGTCGATGGAACACCATTCCCGCCGGGAACGGCCCGACGTGTTGACCGAGCACGACGTCCGGCGTGCCGAAGCGGTCGTAGAGCCCGTCGCGCAACATCATGCCGCGCCCCGGCGATCGTCTCCTCGGCCGGCTGCGCGAACCACAGCAGCGTGCCCTGCCAAGCGTCGCGGTCCCGGGCCAGGAGCTCGGCCGCCCCCACGAGGCACGTGGTGTGGGCGTCGTGGCCGCAGGCGTGCATGACCGGGACGTTCCGGCCCTCAGGGTCCTTCGCCACCACCTCGCTGGCGTAGGGCAGGCCGGTCTGCTCCCGCACCGGCAGGGCGTCCATGTCGGCCCGGAGGGCCACGATCGGCCCGTCGCCGTTGCGCAGCGCCCCGACGACCCCCGTCCCGCCGACGCCACTGGTCACCTCGTAGCCCGAGCGAGCCAGGCGGTCGGCGACGATCCCTGCGGTCCGGTGCTCCTGCGTCGACAGCTCGGGATGCCGGTGCAGGTCGACGTAGCAGTCGATGAGGTCGGGGACGAGCTCGTCCAGCGAGCCCAGGACGCCGCCCGCACCGATCTCGGTGTCGCTCATGATCCCCCCTCATGGCCGAGGCGCGGCACTTCCCACCGACGCCAGTGCGACACCACTCGTACCATGAACGTGGTCGTCGCACCCGTGGCGATGGAGATGCCGGTGGGCTCCACCTGGTCGCCCTCGCCACCCGGCGCACTGCCTGACCCGGCCTGTAGGCGCTCTGCCCGCACAGCGCCGTCCGTTCGGAGGGGGCTTCGCACAGAGGCCCCGGTACCCACCGCCCGTCGCGGATCGGCGCTGGCGTGCTGACGCTCGACCGCGTGACGTTCCGACCGTTCCGGCCTCGAGTGCCGTTGCGTCCATCGCGTGTCGTTGCGTCTCAGACGCTCACAAGTGCTCAGCCGTCCGTGGCCTGATGTCGCATGCGGCCAGGTGCCGAACAGTGCCGCCGCGTTTCCGAGAGCCCCGAGGAGGGCCTTGGCTACGTTCGTGGCTGCGTCGAGTGCCCACCACTGGGGCCCTCAGGCTTCGGCCGGGTCTCGAGGTTGGTCGGCGCCTGTCCGAGCGGCCTCGCCGACCTGCTTCAGACAGTCGGTCCGATCCAGAGCCGCCGGTCGCGACCACGACCCGGGGGTCGGGGCCGGGACGCGTCTCGCCGTCGTGCCGCCTGCTGCAGAACCCTTGCTTGCCCGGAGTGTGATGGCGTTCGAGCGGCTCACAAGCGGTGGACCGTGCACGGCGTGACGCTCTCGGTGAGGCGAACCGTCCAGCCGATCCACGGAGGTTGCCCGAGTGCCGTTGTGTGCATCGTGTCGTGACGTCCAGGCCGCTCACGAGCGCAGGCACATCGGCTCGGCGTCGCGAAGCGGAGCGACCCGGCGTCGGACAGAGATCTCGAGGAGCTCATGGATCGACCTTGGACCGATCGGACGCTGACGAGGTGGCTAGAGCAGACCGAGCGTCCGGGTCGAGGCTCGGCGAGGTTGCTCCCTCTCGAAGTGCCAACCCCTCCGTACGGTCAGGCGTTGCGAACGGCGGGACGCAGGCCGAGGCCCACGGCGACGACGATGGCCCCGAGCCCGACAGCGACGAGGGTGTCGGCGGGGCCGATGAGGGACGACAGCCCTGATGCCGCGGCGGCGGCGGCCGGGAACGACCCGATCAGGGTGAGGCCGCTGAGCCCCATGATCCGGCCCATGAGCTCGTCCGGTGTGTGGCGTTGGAGCAACCCACGCTGCAGGGTCATCGTGATGCCCCCGCCGACCCCCCACGCCGCCATCACCGCCAGGGTGAGCAGGTAGCTGCGGCTGAGTCCCATGATGAGCACGCCCCCGCCGAGCAGCGTGGAGATCGAGCAGGCGACGAGGAGCCCCGGACGACGGATGTGCTGGCGTGACGCCAGCACCATCGAGGTGACGAACAGCCCGATGCCGAGGGCGGAGAACAGTAGCGACGTCTGGAAGGCGCCCAGACCGAGGTCGTCCTTGGCGACCTCCGGCAGCAGGATCGACACCATCCCCCAGGTGAACCCGGCGAGCATGCCCACGCCGAGGAGGCTGCGCACCGGCTCGTGACCGAGGGCGAAGCGCAGGCCCTCCCGGATGTCGCCCCGCATCCCCCGACGGGGCTGCTGCTCCCGAGCCGGGAGGCGCACGCGGCTGATGGCGCCCGCCGCCACCACTTGCAGCGCGGCCAAGAGGGCGAAGGCGCCGCCGGCGCCGGCCACCGCGATGGCGCCGCCACCGACCGCGGCGCCGAACAGGAGCGCGGCGTTCAGGCCCATGCCCTGGAGTGCGACGCCGGTCATGAGGCGATGGGGGGGCACGAGGCTCGGCACGAGCGCCTGGAGCGCCGGCGCTGAGAGTGCCAGGGCAGCGCCGGCGGCGACGGCGAACGCCCCCGCCAACGGGATGCTCAGCACGCCCGCCCAGGTGGCCGCCGCGGCGACGACGAGGACGACGGCCGCCGCTATCTGCGCCCCCACGATGAGGCGCGTGCGGTCGACCCGGTCGGACCACGCGCCGGCCGGGATCATGAGCACCAGCCCGGGGAGGCCCAGGGCCACGCCGAGGAGGCCGGGGGCGGCGGCGCTGTCCGACAGGTCGAGGGCCACCCACACGAAGACGAACCGCAGTGACCCGTTGCCGATGGCGGCGAGGAACTGGGCCAGCCAGTAGCGCCGGAAGTCCGGCGACGCCAGGACCTCCCGGATGGGGCGAGCGGCCGGCGTCGCGACGACGGACGAAGGAGGGAGCGGCTCGCCCGCCTCCTCCGGCACCACCACATCGGCCATCCCGCGAACCCTAGGGCCGGGGCCCAGCGCACGAGCGAGGCCGGCCCGCTCGTGCCCCGGCTACGGGCCAACGCTGAACCCGGCCTCGAAACGCCGAGCCCGAAGCGATGAGGATGGACGTGGTGGACACGGGACCGCACGTTGTCCGGGCGCTGCACGCCGCCTACGGTTTGGTCGATGAGGGGGACAGAACGGACGACGACCGGCGTGGCGCGACTGGCAGCCGTCATGGTGATCGTGCTGACGGCAAGTGCGTGTCTGCCCCCATCGCCGGCCGACCACGGTCACGGCACGGGACGCGACAACGGGCACGGCCCGAGCCACGGCAAGGGCCGCGGTGGTGACTTCGTGGGGCGGGCCCGGTTCCGTGACCGCCAGGACGACTATCTGAAGTTCGCGACACAGGTACTGGACCCGGGCAGCATCCTCAACGTGCTTGCTCACGCCGAGCGGGCTGAACGAGATCGCCGGTTCACGTGGGATGCCGACGCCGTCACCGTCGAGGGCTTCGCCGACGAGTTGTCGGACATGCGCAACTGGAAGGACACCAGCGACTTCGACGCGTTGTACTTCGTCAACCTGTTGTACGGGTACGAGGGACAGCTCCCTCCCGCCGTCGTCGCCGAGATCGACGACGCGCTCCTCGGGTTCGAGTACTGGTTCACCGAGCCGACCCCCGACGGCATCGTCGACGAGAAGTACTACTGGTCCGAGAACCACCGGATCATCTTCCACACGATCGAGTACCTGGTGGGTCAGCGCCATCCCGACGACGTCTTTCGCAACGACGGTCGCACCGGCCGGGAGCACATGGTCGAGGCTCGGGGCCGCATCATCGACTGGCTCGACGAGAAGGCCGATCTCGGTTTCACCGAGTGGCACTCCGACGTCTACTACCAGAAGGACGTCACGCCATTGCTCACGCTGGTCGAGTGGGCGGATGGCGACGACGAGCTGACGACTCGCGCCTCGATGGTGCTCGACCTCGTGCTCTTCGATGTCGCCCTGCACCTCCACGACGGCAACCTCGGTGCCACGCACGGCCGGTCGTACATGAAGGACAAGTCCAAGGCGGCGGATCAGGACACGTTCCACCTGGCCAAGCTCCTCTTCGACGACACCGAGCTCGACTACCTCTCGCGAGGTGAGGCCGGCGCCACGTTGCTGTCCAGAGCCCAGCGGTACCGCCTGCCTGCGGTCATCCGACGGGTCGCCCGATCGAAGAAGCCCATGGTGGACCGTGAGCGCATGGGCGTCCCGCTCGACATCACCGTCCCCGTCACGCCGGATCCGGAGGCGCCGTACGGGTACGGGTTCGACGACCCGGAGAACGTCGACTTCTGGTGGGAGCGAGGTGCACAACCTGCCTGGCAGACCGTCGACATCACGATCGACGCCATCGACACCTACGACCTGTGGGACACGCCGACCTTCGAGCAGTTCAAGCCCCTCCGGGACGCAGTCGGCGACGACCGCGACGCAGCCCGGACGTTGCTCCAGTCGCTCTCGCGGACGTTGTCATTCGCGCTGTTGAACGAGGCCAACACCGTCACCTACCGCGACCGGGACGTGATGTTGTCCACGGTGAACGACTTCCGGCCCGGGACCTACAGCGACCAGCACCACGTCTGGCAAGCCACCCTCAGCGAGGACGCCGTCGTGTTCACGACCCTCCCGAAGAACGAGCCGTTCGTCGGAGCTGATGGTTGGCCCGACGCCGACGGCTACTGGACGGGCAGCGGCGCGCTCCCGCGGTCGGCGCAACACGGCCGGACGTCGGTCTCGCTCTACGCACCGCGGGTTCCGAACGAGTTCGTCCTGGGCGGGTTCACCCGTCTCGACTACACCCACGCCTGGTTCCCCACCGAGCGCTTCGACGAGGTCGTGCGCGCCGGAAACTGGACGTTCGGGCGCGAGGGGGACGGCTACGTGGCGTTGTGGTCGCACCGGCCGGTGGAATGGCGCACCTACGCACCGGGCGAGGTGTTCACCGACGGGTTGACCGAGCCGTTCGACCTCGTCGCCCCGGGCGGTCCGGACAACGTGTGGATCTCCCACGTGGGATCTCGGCGGCTCGACGGCTCGTTCGAGTCGTTCGTCGCCGACCTCACGGCCCGGGTGCCGGAGGTCGATGTCAGAGCGCCCACGGCCGAGGGGTTCCCCGGCGGGTTCGACGTGGCCTTCGATTCACCCTCCGAAGGTGTCGTGTCGATCGGACAGGACGGTGCCTTCACCGTTGCCGGCGCCGAGGTCCCGTTGCGGAACGAGCTCCGCTACGACAACCCCTGGTCGACCACGCCCTTCCGGAGCCCGGTCGTCGAGATCGGCGACAGCAGCGGACGGCTGGTGCTCGACTTCGGCGCGAACGAACGCCGCAGCTCCCGGCGACGGCGGTGAGGACGGCTCCGGATCCGGCGCGTAGACGAGGTGACCGGGCACCACACCTGTCGGAACAGCTGGGCCGAAAGGAGCTTGAGGTGCCGGGCAGGGGCGCCGTCGTCGAACAACCGCAGCCCCATCCCGGCGGTCGCCGTGTGGACGAACAGGAGCAGCTCGTCGAGGAGGCCGGCGTCGCGCAGCTGGCGCACGACCGACACCGAGCCGCTCACGGCGATCCGCCGGATCCCCTTGGCCCGCAGCATCATGAGCCACTCCCCGCCAGCAACCGGCAGGGCAGGTGGGACCTCGCCTGTCGCTACTGAGCCGCCAGTGCCACAGGCGGCTGCGGATCGACGACACGCTCAGCCTCTGGGGCGCCGCCGGTGCTGGTCCTCGAGCCGGGTGCCGACGTGGCGCTGGCCCAGTTCCAGTAGCGGGAGGCGTTGGTATCGTGCCGCCAGCGATGCGTCAGGTGCGCCCCTCGAGCGGTCACGGCGACGGTCGGCGAGTCGAGCGACGCCCCGGCCTCGACGGCATGCGCGCCATCGCCGTCGCGGCCGTCGTGGCGTTCCACCTCGACCGGCTGCCGGGCGGGAACCTCGGGGTCGACGCCTTCCTCGTGATCTCCGGCTGGGTCATCACCAGCGCTCTCCTCGCCAGCGTCGACCCGACCGCTCGCCGGCTCGACCTCACGTCCTTCTGGTCGGCGCGGGTGAGGCGGCTGCTGCCCGCCAGCGCCGTCACGCTGATCGTGGTCTCGGTGGTGTGGACCGCGTCTGGAGATCCAGGTGACATCGTTGCGCCGCGACGTGCTGTTCGCGCTGGGCTGGGCGGCCAACTGGGGCACCATCACGAGCGGCGGCGACTACTGGGCCCGCTTCGACGAGGCGTCGCCCGTCGCCCACTTCTGGTCGCTTGCCGTCGAGGAGCAGTTCTACCTGGTGTGGCCGGTCGTCCTCTGGATCGTGGTCCGCGCCGGCGGCCGCGCCCGTACCGTGGGCTGGGTCGCCCTCGCGCTGGCCGGCGCATCGGTGACCACGATGGTCGTGCTGTTCGACCCGTCGAACCCCACCGACACCTACCTCCACACCGGCGCCCGTGCCCACGGTCTCCTGCTCGGCGCTGCCGCGGCGGTCGCCTCGCTCGGAGCGGCCCACCGCCCTTGGATCAGCCGGACCGTGCGGGTCGCGGTGCTCCCAGCTGCCGTGGCGGTCGTGGCGATCCTCGCCTTTGGCGACGAAGGCTCGACCTGGCTCTACCGATGGGGCTTCCCCACCTTCGCCGCGGCCATGGCGGTGGTCGTGATGAGCGTGGCCGAGCTCCCCCAGGGCGGACCCCTCGGCCACCCCGCGCTGCGGTGGGTCGGAGACCGCAGCTACGGGATCTACCTCTGGCACTGGCCTGTGATCCTCCTGCTCGCGCCCCCGCACGTCGACCTGGGGCCCGTGCGCGACCGCGGCCTGCATCGCGCTCTCGGTGGCCCTTGCGTGGGCCTCGCACCGCTGGCTCGAGCAACCGATCCGCCGATCCACCCACGTGACGTGGCGGTGGGCTCCGGGCATCGCCCTCGCCACGATGGCCGCCTGCGCCCTCGTGCTGACCCGGGGCGACCCGCCCACCACCGAACGGGTCGCCGAGGCGTCCGTGGTGACCCTGCCACCTCCACCCACGCCCACGACCGCCAGCGACGACCCCCGCACGGGCACGTCGCCTGTCCGGTCGGCAGCCCTCCTGTCGAGCCCACCCCGAGTGCTCGTCGTCGGCGACAGCACCGCGGTCCACCTTGCCGACACCCTCACGGCCGAGGCGTGGGCTCGGCCGTCCGAGCTCGCCGTCGCCAGCCATGCGTTCGGCGGGTGCGGGCTGTCCGCCTCGACCGACGGACGCCTCCACGGCGCCTCTGAGGTCGACGGCACCATCGAGCTGCACGACCTCAGCCCGTGCGCAGGGGCGTGGGAGCGGGCGCTGCAGCGGATCAGCACGGAGCAGATCGACGTGGTGCTCGTGAGCATCGGCCCCTGGGACGGCACCGACATCCACCGGCCGGAGGGCGACGTCGTGTCCGTCCTCGAGCCGGCCGGGCGGCGGCTGATCGGCGACTCGTACCGGGCCTTCGCCGCCGGGGCGGAGGCCGCCGGGGCTCGCGTGGTGTGGATCCTCCCTGCGGACCTGAAGTTCGGGTGGGGACGGTTCGACACGGTGCTCGACGACCCCGAGCGCTGGGTCGCCCTGCGGGAGCTGGTCCGGGCCCTGGGGGTCGGAGAGATCGACCTGGGCGCCTGGCTGGCCGCCGAGGGGCTCGAGGGGCCGGATGGCCGTCCTGACGGCGTGCACCTCGCGACCGCTGTCCGCGAGCGCTTCGTGACCGAGCTGGTGCTGCCCGAGCTCCTCGGTCGCCGACGTTCGGCTCAGCCCGGGTAGGACGTCACGTCCGTGGCCTGAGCGCCATCGGCACCGGACACGCCACCGACCTCGACGTTCGGTGGGCCGTGAGGCTGGGCGAGGACGGGCTTCGAGACGGCTGGAAGTGAGGGATTCGAACCCCCGACCCCTTGCGCGTCATGCAACCCATGGACCGTCCGGCTGGTCCACGGAGCTCGTTCCAGTGTCGTTGCGTCCATGGCGTGTCGTTGCGTCTGCTGCCCCCAAGTGCTCAACCGTCCAGGGCGTAACGGCGCGTGACGTTGTGTGTCGGGCAGCGCTCCCCGGTCTGAGCCGACCGTCCGAGAAGACGCTGGCTACGTTCGTGGCTACGTCGGCGGTCGCCCCGGAGGTCTACCTGTTGTACTCCTCGGCGGCGTCGGCCGAGCCGTAGCGCCGGGGGTCGTCGAGGGCCCGCCGCTCGAGGGCGTCCGGGGAGCCGATGCGGTCGTCGCTGAAGCGGCTGGAGATCTCCCAGCTCAGGCCGGTGTCGGTGTCGTTGACAGCAGGGGTCGAGTCGGAGTCGGCGATGGCCAAGCCCGCGACGACGGAGATGAGAAGCGCGACGGCGACGACGGCGGCTGCCACGTAGGCGAAGAGGTGCCTTGTGATCGGGTCGGGAACGGTGACGGTCATGGTGCTCTCCCTCCGGGAACTGCGCTCTTGGCGTCACCGTCGCGCCCGGGAACGCCGGCGTCTGTCAGCGGAGCGACAGAGCTGGGGTGACTGCCGGCACATCGCAGGACGGTCGCTCAGCGGCAGAGGCCGGCCAGGCCCTCCGGATCGACCACGGTGATTCGTCCGCGACCCACGACGATCGCGCCGCAGGCTTCCGCCTCCTTGAGGGCGCCATTCACCGTGGAGCGGCTGGCGCCGGCCATCTCGGCGACGTCGTGCTGTCGCACCGGGATCACCGTGCCGGTGCGACAGCCGCCATAGAGCTCGGCGAGGGCGAGAACCCGCCGCAGGACTCGCTTGTCGACGCGCACGAACAATGCCTCCAGCAGCTGTCCGGACAAGCGGGGAATGCGAGCGTTGGCGAGCTGAAGCAGGAGCTCGTTCACTGACGGGTGTCGTCGACGCAGGTCTGCGAAGTCGTCCCCCGAGATGACGAGCGTCTCCGTGCGCTCGATGCTCAGGATTGTGGCCGTCCGGTGCGACTCGGACGAGAGGGCTGCCAGCTCGCCGAACATCTCCCCCGGGCCGAGCACCGCCAGGGTCAGGACGTCTCCCAGCGGGGTGGTCATCTGCACTGCGACATGGCCCCTGTCGAGAAGGTGGAGGCTGTCTCCGCGATCGCCCTCGCGGAAGATGGCCTCGCCCTGGCGGTACCTCCGGCGGGAGGCAGCGGCCAGAACCCGCCGCCGATCCGCCTCGTCAAGCGGCCGCAGTAGGGGCCAGTCCACCGCGTCAGTCTCGCCCGTGGGAGGACTCGGTGTCGGAGGAGCCGCCGATGGTCTCGCCAAGGGGGCGCTCACCGGGGAGGCGACGTTCGATGACGCTTCGTCACGGCCTCCCGGAAGGAGCGAAGCGGAAGCGTCGCTGCCTGGACCTGACGGTGGGCGCTGAGGCGCCCGTAGCAACCCCTACAGCGCCCGTACCCATGGGCAGTTCGGCGGCACTGCGTGTGCGCCTCTGGTGTTGTGCGGATGTTGTGCACCGCAGCTCGACACAGTGTTGGCCGACCCCATGCAAGCCGGCGTTTCGACCGACGAGCTGGGGAGTCCCGGGTGGGCCGTGAGGGATTCGAACCCCCGACCCCTTGCGCGTCATGCAACCCGCGGACCGTCCGGCGGGTCCGTGGAGACAGCTCTCGTGTCCTTGCGTCTGTGGCGTGTCGTTGCGTCCAGGTCGCTCACAGTTGCTCAACCGTCCACGGCGTGACGTCGCGTGTCGTTGCGTGTCGGCTGGTGCTCTCGTGTCTTCGTCAGACAGCCCAGAGCGTGGTGGCTACGTTCGTGGCTACGTCCGGCGAGGCGGCCTTGACGCACTGTCAGACGTGGTGCCGCCCTGTGCCTCGCACCCGCCTTGACGCGACGGACAGTGCGCCTGCCGGCGTTCGCCGAGGACGTCAGTTCGGCGCAGTGGCCGCCTCGGACACGAGCGCCACGACGTCGACGTGACGCTCTCTGACGGTGACTGCGCGCCGCTCGACGCAGAGTGCCCGATCAGCAACGAGGTCACAGACCGTACGGGTGAGCAGCACCTCGCCGGTCGCGGCGGCGGAGAGTTGGTGAGCAACGTCGACGGCACTCCCGCGGTAGCCGACGTCCGTGGGGAAGCACTCACCAGTGTGAACGCCCACGCCGATCTCGTCATCGGCAGCCTCGTGGATGACCCGGTCGGCCCTGCCCGCAAGCAGCTCCGTGGCCCGGCTGTGGACCGCCAGCTCGGCCTCGAGATCACGGATCCGCTTGCGGCGGGCACCAACTCGGCCTTCTCGGCCGAGGAGAGCCCCGGCTCGATGCCTTGGTCGGTGCGGTCCAGTCGCCGCCACGTGTAGATCGTCTGAGCGCTGATGCCAAGGTCCTCGCGACCTCGGCCACCTTGCCTCTGGCGTCGATCAGGTCCAACACTCGGCGCCTGAACTCCGCCGGGTAGCCACATCTGCCCATGCTGTCCTTCTCTGGGACAGCAGCATCACGTTCCAGGTATTCGACTCCCTGGACCCGGGGCGGACCACTCGGTTCGCAGAGTCTCACGAGCCCGTTGCTGGTGCTCGCTGCCCCGTCGTGGGCGGGTGTGGCTGGATCGCCGCTGGACCGCCGCTCGACCGGCACGTGGTCTGCTGCCTCCCATGGGACCTAGACGAACGGGGTTGGCGGCCGTGGCGGTCGCCGCGCTGGCGCTGGTGGGAACGGCATGCGAGCCGACCAAGCAGATGGAGCTCACATTCGACGTCAAGCCGTCAGGGTCCTATGAGCTCCTCACCAAGGTGGTCACGCTCAGCGTTGACATCCGCTGCACGCGACCGCACAGAGTCGGCGTGACCGCATCCGTGGGCTCGCCGAACTGGCGGTACCTCGACCCCGTCAATCCCTACGTGCAGGGACTGCCACTCATCGTCGTTGCTTGCCCCGGTCCTCAGGGCTCCACCTTCACGACCAAGTGGAAGTGGGCCACCGCCGCGCCAACTGGCGCTGTCCCCGTGCTGATGACGGGCAACACCGAAGAGTTCCCCGGGAGCATCCCGGCGGTCGATCGCGCTACGACCTCGGATACCGCGGACGTCACGTTCGCGCACATCCTTTGCTGGCCCGGCGCGCCCTCCTGCTCGACGGCCTGAAAGACACCGGCTGCGCCCTGTCCAGGCTGACGTCGCGGGAGCGCGCCTCCATCGACTCGAGGCGGCGAGGCCGCATGGCGCTCGATCCGCCCCCGTTGGTGGCGGCCAGGCCCAAGGGCGCCGAGGACGGCGGGCCAGCGACCGCAGCACGACCCGTCCCGTCATCATGACGCCGGACCGAGGTAGAAGTACGGGTCCACGACCGGGACCTCGGAACGAGTCAACGGGCAACCGGTTGGAGACCGCCGCCCGCTGGATGGACGTTGCGCTCGGGCCGTCGTAGACGCAGTACGACTTCCCCGGTCGGGCGAACGTACGAAGTCACCCAGGTCCTGACAACCCGAGGTCGGCGTAGCGCAACTCTTGCGGCCGTGACATCGGCTGTCAGAAGACAAGCGGCTACGTCTGAACTGGCTTCGTAGCGCTGCCCGGCGGAGAACAGGAGCGGGATAGGGGCTCGGCCGGCCGGTGTCCCGTGCGGCGATGAGTTCGGGCCCTGCGAGCCGTCTCACCGGTATGGAAGCCGCCGACGTGCTGCGCCGCCGAGGTGGGGTAACGATCGACGACGGCAGGGCGATCGCCGCCACGCTCCCTCGTTCCTACGAGGCGCTCGTGCGCCACCAGGTGAAGTTCCGCGTTGGCCAAATGGTCTACGCCGCGTTCTCCCGTGACGAGATGGTCATGGGCTTCGGGTTCCCCAGGGAGGAGCGTGAGGCGCTCGTGGCCTCGGAGCCCGACAAGTTCCTCATGCCTCGCCTCTCCGACATGCGGTACCGGTGGGTCTGCCTCCGTCTCGACGCCATCGACGTCGACGAACTGCGCGAGTTGCTCGTCGACGCGTGGCGCATGTGTGTGCCCAAGAAGGTGGCCGCCGCCTACGAGGGTTGACCGGTGCACGATGCTCCGCACACGTCGCCGAAGTGACGCCTGACACCACCCTGCAGATCCCGTGTTGTGATGACGGCATCGCCAGACCGTGGCCCCGCTGCAACACCGTTACAGGCGGAGTAGCGTCGCCGCCATGAAGCTCGCCGGGCGGGTAGCCGTCGTCACGGGTGGGGCAGGGGGCATCGGGCGGGGGATCGTGGAGGCGCTCCTCGAGGCCGAGATGCGGGTCGTGGTGGCCGACGTGGAGGCCCCGGCCCTGGACCAGGCCGTGGCCGAGCTGTCGGAGCGGGGCGTGTTCCGCGGCGTGGTCACCGACGTGTCGAACCCCGCTTCGGTGGAGGCGCTGGCCGCCGACGTGTACGGGCACGAGGGGGCCTGCCACCTCCTGTTCAACAACGCCGGCGTCACCAGCGGCGGTGGCGGCAAGCCGTGGGAGCAGGAGTCGAACGACTGGCGCTGGTGCTTCGGGGTCAACGTGTTCGGGGTGGCCCACGGGGTCATCGCCTTCGTCCCCCGGATGCTGGCGTCGGGCGAGCCCGGCGTGGTCGTCAACACCTCCTCGGGCGACGGCGGCATCGCCCCGGTGCCCCACGCGTCGGTCTACGCCGCCAGCAAGGCAGCCGTCAGCTGCTTGACCGAGGCGGTGGCCCACCAGCTGGTCGCCACCGGGGCGCCGGTGCGGGCGGCGGTCTTCTACCCCTTCGGCGGGCTCCTCGACACCGGGCTCTGGACGGCAGCCCGCAACCGCCCGGCCGAGCTGGCCCGGACGCGGCCCCGGCCGCCGGCCCCGATGACGACCTTCGCCGAGTACCAGCGGTTCCTGGCCGACTCCGGCCTGCCGTCGGAGCCGGCCGACCTGCTGGAGCTGGGGCGGGCCGTCGTGCGGGGGGTGCAGGAGGGCCGCTACGTCATCGGGGGCGACCCGGAACGGGACGGCGAGCTGCTCCACGCCAGGGCCGACGCCATCGCCAAGGGGGAGCTCCCCCCGACGCACGATCTGGGAGGCTGAGTGTCCGAGCGCTACACGCTGATCTCGTCCGACGGCCACGCCGGCGCTGACCTCCTCGACTACCGGCCGTACCTACCGTCGGCGCTCCACGACGAGTTCGACACGTGGGCCGCCTCCTACGTCAACCCTTACGCCGACCTCCTCGCGCCCACCGCCTACCGCAGCTGGGACAGCGAGCGGCGGCTCGCCGAGACCGAGGCCGACGGCATCGTGGCCGAGGTCCTCTTCCCCAACACGGTTCCCCCCTTCTTCGATGAGGGCGGGCTCGTGGCCAAGCCGCCGACCGAGGCCGACTACGACCGCCGGTGGGCCGGGCTCCAGGCCCACAACCGTTGGATGGCCGAGTTCTGCGCCCTCGCTCCGGGGCGGCGGGGCGCCTGCGTGCAGGTGTTCGTGAACCGGATGGAGGACGCCCTCGCCGAGATCCGCTGGGCGGCGGCCAACATGCCCATCCTCACCGGCGTACTCCTGCCGGCCATCCCGCCCGGCTCTCCCCTGCCGGGCCTGTGGGAGCCTTACTACGAGCCTCTGTGGTCGCTGTGCGAGGAGCTCGACGTCCCCGTCAACGTCCATGGCGGGAGCGGTGTGCCGGACTACGGCGAGCACGAGGCGGCCCGTGCCATGCTCCTGGTGGAGCTGCCGTGGTTCGCCCATCGACCCGTGTGGCACCTGATCTTCTCCGGCGTGCTCGAGCGTCACCCGTCGCTGCGGGTGGTGCTGACCGAGCAGGGCGTGGCCTGGCTCGAGCGGGGCTTGGAGACGCTCGACTGGTTCCACCGGCGCATGACCCTGCCCAACGCCGCGGAGGCGCTTTTCTTCGGCGCGGTGGCGAAGGGCATGTCGCTCACCCCGAGCGAGTACTTCGCCCGCAACTTCTGGATCGGCGCCAGCTTCCTCCGCCCCACCGAGTCGCCGCTGCGCCACGTCCTCGGGGTGGACAAGCTCATGTGGGGCGCCGACTACCCGCATTCGGAGGGGAGCTGGCCCCACACCACCGAGGCCCTGCGGGCCGCCTTCGGCGGCGTGCCGGAGCAGGAGGTGCGGATCATGGTGGAGACGGCGGCGGCCGACTTCTTCGGGTTCGACCTCGACGCCCTCCGCCCCCTCGGCGACCGGATCGGCCCGCTGGTGGAAGAGGTGGCGCAGCCCCTTGCCCCCGAGGACTACCCGCCCGACTCGACCTGCAACGCCTTCGACACCGCCCAGGTCCTGCGCAGCTGGTAGCCAGCGTCCTCCGTCAGCCCGTGGTCAGCCCGTACTCGGCCTTCCACCACCGGGCCCGGGCGACCTCCTCGGGGTCGGTGCGGAGGGACGGGTCCTGGCCCAGGTCCTCAGGCGTCGGTCCGACACGCTCGGCCACCGGGCGAAGGGCGTCGAGGTCGAAGCCGTAGACCTCGGCTGCCGTCAGCCCGAGCAGCTTGCGGCTGTCCTCCACCGGGACGTCGGCGAAGGTGGCCTTGAGCCGGGGGACGGTGTTGGGCCACGTGCCCTCGGGGTGGGGGTAGTCGGTGCCCCACATCATCACGTCGCAGCCGATGACGTGGCGGCGGCGGACCTCCTCGGGCGACATGGTCGAGGCCCCGATGAACAGGTTGCGGCCGAAGTAGTCGGACGGGAGGCCCGAGATCCGACCCTCGAGCATGGCCGCCATCTTCTTGGTGGTGTGGCCCCCGCCCATGTACTGGTCCCACTTCCACATCATGTCGGGGGCCCAGTAGGCGGCCGCCTCGGTGACCACGAACCGCAGCCCGGGGAACCGCTCGAAGACACCGCCGAAGAGCAGGTGCCAGCCGGGCCGCACCGCCCACCAGACGACCTCGGCCAGGTAGATCCCGATGTGGTCGCCGTACTCCTCCGAGGGGGCCTCGCCGGAGTGGGTGTGCACCGGCAGGCCGTGGTCCTGGCAGGCGGCCCAGACCCGGTCGTACACGCGGTCGTGGTACGGCGGGTGGTCGTGCCACATGGTGGGGACCATCACGCCCCGGATGCCGGGGTGCTGGGCCACCCACTCGACCTCCTCCACCGCCCGCACCGGGTCGTGCCCGATGGGGACGAGGGCGATGCCTGCCCGCCGGTGCGGGTCGTGCGAGCACAGCTCGACGAGGAACCGGTTGTGGGCCCTGGCACCGGCAAAGGCGAGCTCGGGGTCGGCGATCGTGCCCGCGGAGAGGCCGGCGCCGAACGGCGGCGAGGCCATGCCGGTGATGGAGTCGGCGTCGGCGAAGATGACCTCGCCGCTGACCCCGTCGGCGTCGAGCTCCTTGGTCCGCACCCCGGGGTCCCAGGCGCCCTTGAGGCCCTCGGCGTTCGCCGTCTCCCACCCCATGATGTACTCGTAGTTCATCTTCAGGTCGGCGTCCCGCTTGGCCCGGCGCTCGGCCAGGAAGTCGTCGAAGGCCGGGTGGAAGCGGGTCTCCAGGTAGGGCCGGTACTCCTCGCAGGACAGGCCAGCGTGGCCGTCGGCGGAGATGATCGTGTAGCGCTCGCTCATCGCTTGGCTCCCAGGACGGAGAGGTCGTCGTAGCGTTGGTGGACGAAGGCGAGGGCCGACGCTGCCGGCACCGAGCCCACCACCTCGCCGCGCTGGCTGCTGGCCAGCTCGGCGTACTCGAAGGACAGGATGCGCCGCACCGGGACGTCGGCCACCGGGTCGAGCGGCGAGTCGAGGAGCTTCAGGTCGCCCTCGACCGCCCGCCGGGACCGGGCCTCCTCGTGGCGGTGGCAGTGCACCAGGAGCGGGTCGCCGTCGAGCCCCTCCCCGGAGGCAGCGGGGCTGAGCTTCAGGTAGAAGTCGACCTTGTCCCGCTCGTAGCCGGGCAGCTCGGCGCCGAGGGTGCCGCTGACGTCCACCAGCCGGAACCCCATGCGCTCGATCGACGCCGCCACCCGGTCGCCGTCCACGGTGAGCGACACGGCGGCGATCTTCTTCGGCTCGCCGAAGGTCTCGCGGCCGCCGATGGTCGCCTGCTCGGTCGTCATGGGCATGAACAGGGCGTACTCGCCCTCCACCTCGCCGTGGCGGGCCCGGACCCCGAACCAGCCGGCGCCGAACGGCGGCAGGCCGGTGCCCATGTCGACCGTCGCCACCCGCACCCGGGCAGTCGCCTCGGCAGGCTCGAGTGGCGGGGGCAGCACCGCGGCCACGACCTCCGGATCGGTCTCGAAGACGACGGTGACCGCCCGGGTCCAGATCCGTGAGCTCACCGCCTCCACCTCGCGGTTGCGCTGCTGGTCGACCGGCCGGCCGGCGTAGCGGACGTGTGCCATGGAACCCCTCCCCCGGCGCGCCGGTCTCCGGGCGCCTCTGGAACAGTGTTACACAGGCGGCAGCATCGAGGCGAGGAGCCGGTCGACGGCGAAGTCGAAGAGCTCGTCGGCGTCCACGCCCAGGCTCATGGCGTTCCGCAGGGCGGGGTCGAGGCGGTCGTCGTCGACCCCCTCCCACAGCTCCTGCGTCGTGCGGGCGCCCGCCTCCCGGTGGGCGAAGTTGTCCTCGAGGAGGATGAACCCCCCGACCAGGAAGAGCAGGGCCCGCACCGCCTGGGCGGCGGCGGCGCCCGCCAGCCCGGCGGCCTGCGCCTCCCCCGCCAGGATCACCTGAGCCGGGAACGACAGCTCGGCGCTGCGGCCCAGCGCTCCCGCCAGCTGTTGGGTCGGCGTCGTGTCCCGGATCTGGTCCCGGAACGACTGCGCCGCCGAGGCCAGACGGGCCCGGGGGGTCCGGCCCCGGACCGCGATCGGGGGCAGATCGGCGACCATGCGGTCGAGGACGGCGTCGAGGAGATCGCGGCGGCTCCCGACGTGCCAGTAGATCGACGTCGGCGCCGCGCCCACCTCCGCCGCCAGCTTCCGCATGCTGAGGGCCTCGAGGCCACCGGCCTCGATGATCGAGCGGGCGGCGTCGACGATCCGGTCGACCCGATCGAGGGGCATGCTCGCAGGCTACGAGGGTCCCCGGCCCCGCCCGCGGTCAGGCGCTGGCGCTCGACGGGCCGCCGCTCGGCGGCGGGCAGCATCTCGGGCGACGTGTCGACCGCCGCGGCATGCCCGCTCGCCCGGTAGCTCAGTCATCGTGGGTCGCACAACGTCCCGTGGAGCCGGATCCGTGAGACAGCGGCGTGGGCATGGAGACGCTCGAAGACGACTCGGACGCTCTCGGGTGGATGGCTGCGCCGTCGTCGTCGACGAAGACGAGCGTCGTGCGCAGCGGACGGCCGGCGCGGTGCCTCGAGCCTTCGGACTACGTCGAGCGTCTCGGCGTCCAGATCCGATGACGCGGGATCGGTGCGTCTCCGGTGTCGATATCTCGGAGTCCGCTGTCACACCCGACGCGCGTCGGCTCTGTCGACAGCTCCGAGCAACCACGGTTGCGCCGCCGCTCACCGACAGTCAGCTCCCGCTCGCCGGGACGACGAGGGTCAAGCCAGCAGGGCACGAGCTGCTTCGAGCTCCGGGTACGACGCCGCAGGCGGAAACGCCCTCAACGCCTCGGCCAGCGCCGCGGGCTCGGCATCGCCTTCCAGCGCGAACAGGTCGCAGGCGATCCGCAGTTGGAACACGACGGCACCCTGCCGCCGGGCCACGTCGAGGGCCTCCCGCAGCCGACCGGCCTCCTCCGAGCGGTCCCCGTCCAGGTGCGCTCGGACCCGAAGCGTCTCGGCGACGGAGAACTCCACACCCGTCTCCTTGGCCAGAGCGAGGGCGTCGTCCAGCTGCTCGGCCGCTGCCGCGTGGTCCCCAGCGAAGAGGCGCGTGGTGCCCAACATGGTGAGCACAGCCGGGAGAAACAGCCGCGTGTCGACCATGCGCCACGCCGAGACCAGTGCCTCCAGCGTGCTGGCGTATGCGTCGAGCCCGGAAAGGTCGATCGGCTGGGCGTCGGCGGCCCGCAGCGCGTCGAGCAGCGTCCGATTGGTCGTCGCCGCAAGGATCCAGAAGCTGAAGCCATGCCGCTCGGCCAGGGCCAATGTGTCGGTGAGGACGGCCTCGGCGCGATCGAGCGCCCCCTCCTGGATCAGGATCCACGCCTTGTACGTGCCGTTGTAGGCGGCGCTGAACGGCCCCTGCGGGAACGGCAGCCCGGCGGCGAGCCCGTCGGCGGTGGCGAGGGCGTCAGCGGCGCCGTCGGCGTCGCCACGCATGAAGCGAGCCAGCGCCAGATGCGTGAAGGTCGTCGTCATCGGGTCGTTCGGCAGGTACCAGGCGGCGTCCCTCCGCTCATCGCGGCCGCGGGCGAGGATGTCGGCGGCGGCGTGCTCCAGCAGTTCGTGGGCGGACACGAAGCGGCCTGCGAACCAGTCGAGGATGCCGAAGCCGGCCTCGTTCTCGACGGAGAACCATTCCCGACCGGCCGTCAGCAGGGTCCGGCTCAGCTCGAGCACCTGGCGGGCGCGACGGAGGTCCGCCCGGCTGCTGTAGTAGCCCCACAACGAGATGAGGGTCTGGAACATCTCGTCCTGGGAGCGGTCGCGCATGGCGAGTTCGAGGCAGCGCTCGTAGTCGGCCGCCGCCTGCGGGCTGCCGTTCCCCTCGGCGGACACGGCCAGGAACCCGCGCCGGAGCAGCAGGTGGATCTCACGACCGTTCCGGGCGGTGCTGTCCGGCATGTCGCACACGAGGTCGATGGCCCGGGTCAGGTGCGCGCGGGACTCGCCCAGGGCGCCGCGACCTCGGGCCTCTTCGGCGGCGCGCTCGTAGCAGTCCACGGCCTCGAGTGGTCGCTCCGCCCGGCCGTAGTGGCCGGCGAGCAACAACCAGTCCGTGATGCCGTCCGCCCCGATGGCGCCGGCGATGGCGTCCGCCACCCTCCTGTGCATGCCCAGACGGGTGGACGGCGGCTGGAGGTCGTAGGCGACCTCGCGGATGAGCGCGTGTCGGAATCGGTAGCGCTCGGTCGGGCCGGGTTCCCGCTCGAGGATGAGCGCCGACAACAGCGCCTCGACGGAGGCGTCGAGCGTCGTCTTGTCGACACCCGCCACGTCGGCGAGCAGGTCGCCGTCGACCAACCGGCCGATGGTGGCAGCGGCCTGGACCACGCGCACATCGGCGGCAGTGGCGTAGAGGCGCGCCACCAGCGGCTCGTAGAGGACCTCGGGCACCGTCGAGGTCGTCGGCGGGCCCACGTGACCGGTTGTGACAGGGCGCTCCTCAGCAGGCGCCTCCACCGCAGCCCTGACGAGCTCCTCGAGGTAGAGAGGGACCCCGTCGCCGAGGACGACAAGGTCCTCCCGGACAGCCGCCGTCGTGCGCCCTCCGGGATCGAGCGCCGCCGCCAGGGCGGCGCTGTCGGCGAGGGACAAGGGCGTGAGATCCACCACCCCGACCGAAGCCAACGGGGGCCGCACGCCCGGTCGAGCCGTCAGGACCACGAGAACGTCGTCAGGCGGTCGCCCGGCCAGGCGGGTCACGAGGTCGGCAGTCGACTCGTCGAACCATTGGATGTCTTCGGCGACCAGGAGCATCGGTCCGGCGCCGACGGCCGCCGCGAGATAGCGGGCCATGGCGGCGCTGATCTCCTCGTGCAGCTTGTGGGCGTCCGACGCCGGCGGGGTGAAGCCGGCCGCGGGGGCGATGCCGAGCACGGGCGCCAGCAGCGGGACGAGCTCGTCGAGGCCGCCGGCGGCGAGGTGCCTCCGCAAGTGGCCGAGCCGCTCGCCGGCGTCCTCGTCGACGCGGATGTCGCAGCGTCCCTCGATCAACGTCCGCAGTGGCTGGAAGCCGGCCTCGCGGTGGAACGGCGAGCCGATGATCTCGACGACCTCCGCCCCCTCGGCGGACGCCACGGCGGCCAAGGCGCCGACGAGCCGGGACTTGCCCATCCCCGGATCGCCTCGTACGAGGACGGCTCCGGGCCGAACCTGCCAGGCGGCTTGCAGCTGCTCGAGCTCGCCGTGCCGGCCCACGAGCGGCGCCGGCCAGCGGTACGTCGCCACCGCGCGACCCCAACGCTCGCGCCGGACCACCCACGACGACAGCGGCGCCTCAACCCCCTTGACGGCTTGCGCCGCCTGCGGGGCGGTCTCGAACCGCTCGCCGACGAGGCGGAGCACCTCCTCGGAGATGATGAGCCCGCCGGGTGGGGCGAGGTCCTGCAGCCGCGCCGCCACGTTGACGGCCAGGCCGTAGATGTCGTCCTCCTCGGTGTCGAGGAACACGAGCCCCCGGTGCACGGCTACGCGGGCCGCCAGCGCGTCGCCGACGCCGCGCTGCTCCTCGCCCGAGAGTTCGACCACTGCCGCCGCGAGCTCGAGCCCCGCGCGCACGGCGCGTTCGGCGTCGTCCTCATGGGCGGACGGATGGCCGAACACCGCCAGCACGCCGTCGCCCTTGAAATCGCCGATGTGGCCGTCATACCGCTCCTCGATGACGTGGCGGCATGTGGCCTTGTAGCGACCGATGATGCGGCGGTACCGCTCGGGCTCGAGCCGTGCAGAGAGCGCCGTCGAGCCGACGAGATCGGCGAACAGGATCGTCAGACGCCGGAGCTCGCCACCCGACGAGGCATCGGTGGCGAGCAGGTCGCCGGCCTCGGGGTTGGTGGCGTCGGCGGCCAGAACCTCGTTCGCCAGCCGATGTGCGTCCTCGACGTCACCCCGGTTCACAGCTGCGACGGCGCCGTCCAACAGCTCGTCGACCGTCGCAGTGCTCTTCGACTCCACGGGTCACGAACGTACGGCGTCCCCCGGGGCGGCGCCCGAAGAGCGCGTCATGCAACCCACGGACCGTCCGGGTGATGCGCCGAAAGTGCTCGGGTGTCGGCGCGGTCAGGGCGTGTCGTTGCGTCCGGACCGCCTACAAGTGCTCAACCGTCCACGGTGTGACGCCGAGAGATGTTGCGTACCGGGCGGTGTTCTCCTGTCTGCACCGCGCGCCAGAGAAGGCGCTGGCTACGTTCGTGGCTACGTTGAGGACGCACCTGCCGGTGCTCCGCAGCCATGCAGTGCCTGCGACGTCGGAGGTGGGCGTCACCGACCTCCGTCCGCTCGAGCTCGACGGTCCTGACAGGGCCTCGTTTCCTGGAGCACATCGGTGGTCGCCGTGCGCTGTCCAGCACTGGACGACCAGCCCCACCGGACTTCCTGCGGAGCGCACACGACGCTGCTGCGACACGGGCGGCGCCTCCGGGGGGGGCTGAGTCCGTGCTACATCCCCATGCTTCTCCCGGAGCGAGCAGACTCCGAACCATGCGAGCACGACACCGTCCCCTGAAGGTCGCCGCCGCCGCGGCGGCCCTGACCGCCGCCTCGCTCCCGCTGTGGGCCTCCCCTGCGGGAGCCGGCGGCTCGCCCGACGAGAGCCACACGACGGTGAAGACCGTCACGGTGAACGGGGTGGCCTGTCAGGTCCGCCTCTCCTCGGCGCGATTCGGCGATTTCGTGCAGGGCTTCACGCAGGTCATCACCACGGCCGACCCGTGCGCCACGCAGCGCATCAACGTCGGCGTCGAGTTCGAGACGCCCCACGGTGACACGGCGGGCGCGGCGACGGACGGCAGCGGCTCCATGGCCTCGGTCGCCGGGAGCGGCGCCGTCGACCTGCTCCGGAGCACCCACATCGTGGTCTTCTCCGACGGCACCAGCGGCAGCTGGACCATGCAGTCCAAGTAGCGCCCGGGCACGGCGCCGGCCCGGAGAGCGAGGCTGCACGCATGCGTGCCCCGTCTCTCGGCCAGAAGCGAAACGCCTACGTCGATCTGGCTACGTCGCGCCGGGGAACACTGGGCAGGATCGAGATTGGGCCCGTGATCTGGCCTTTCGGGTGGGCCGTGAGGGATTCGAACCCCCGACCCCTTGCGCGTCATGCAAGTGCTCTGCCAACTGAGCTAACGGCCCCGAGGGGGGCCAACGCTAGCAGCGCCCGCCACGGCCGCTCTCTGTCGCGTTGGGCACCGCCACGGTGCACAACGCGACAAGGAGCGGGCGGCGACCCCCGTAGCCTCGGCCGCCGTGGGTCCCCCGCCGCTCGACCGGTCGCTGTTCCCGGTGACGGAGCGGTGCACCTACCTCAACGTCGCCCACACCTGCGCTCCCCCGACCCCGGTGATCGAGGCCATGCGCGGGGTGATCGAGCGCCAGGCCGCCCTCGGCTCGGCGTCGTGCCCGGACCACGAGGGCGCCGCTGAAGCGGTCCGTCGACAGGCTGCAGCCCTCATGGGCGTGCCCGCCACCGACGTGGCCTTCACCAAGAACACCACCGAGGGGCTCGGGTTCGTGGCCAGCGGGCTCGCCTGGGCTCCCGGTGACCGGGTGCTGGTGCCCGACGGGGAGTTCCCGTCCACCGCCTACCCGTGGCTCGCGCTCGCGGACCGGGGCGTCGTCGTCGACCGCGTGCCGCCGGAGGGGCTCGCCGGCGCCCTCGAGACGGGCCCGACGCCGAAGGTCGTGGCCACCAGCTGGGTCCAGTACGGCCAGGGCCGGCGGGCCGACCTCGCCGCCCTCGGCCGGCGCTGCCGGGAGGCCGGCGCGCTCCTCTGCGTCGACGCCATCCAGGGCCTCGGCGTGCTGCCCGCCGACTTCGAGGCGTGGGGCGTCGCCTTCGCCGCGGCCGACGGCCACAAGTGGCTCCTCGGGCCCGAGGGGGCGGGCGTCCTCTACGTGCGGGGCGAGCACCTCGACCGCCTCCGCGTGCTCGAGCCCGGGTGGAACTCGGCCGCCGACCGTGACGCCTACGAGGACCGCACCCTCGCGCTCGACCCCACCGCCCGGCGCCTCGAGGGCGGCACGCTCAACGTCGCCGGCGTCCTCGGCCTGGGCGCCGCCCTCGACGTCCTCGCCACCGCCGGCATCGACCGCATCTGGGACCACGTCGACGGCCTGTGCGAGCGCCTCGTCGACGCCCTCACCGCGGTCGGCGCCACGGTCCTCAGCGACCGCTCCCCCGCCGGGCGCTCCGGCATCGTCAGCTTCGCCGTGCCCGGCCACGAGCCCACGGCCGTCAAGGCGGCCCTGCTCGACGAGGGCGTCGTGTGCTCGGCCCGCGCCGGCGGCATCCGGGTGTCGCCCCACGGCTACTCCACCGTCGAGGAGGTCGACGCCGTGACCGCGGTGGTGGCCGGCCTGTCGACCGCCTAGCGCAACCGCGGTCGGATCGACCTCCGGCGCCAGGTCGACCTCCGGAGCCGGCTCCCGCAGGTCGATCACCTCGGGCCACTCCGCCGCCCACTCCCGACCGAAGGCGGGATCCCCGAGGCGGTGCCGCACGGCCTCCAGGACGGCGGCGTGGTCATCGGCCTCCGGCCCCACCGGGGCCACACCCGCCACCCGCCGGGTCATGGCTGCCGCCGCCAGCGCCCGGGCCGCCCGCTCCACGTGGCCCGCCGCCAGCAGCGCCTCGGCCGAGGCGTCGAGAGACCGGGCCACGCCCCCGTCGTCGCCCTGCTCCCGGGCCAGCTCGGCGGCCTCCTCGGCCGTCTCCGTGGCGGCGGCGTGGTCCCCTCGAGCGGTCCGCACCCGGGCCAGGAGCCACAGCCCCCGGCTGGCCCCGCGACGCTGCGCGCTGGTGCGGTACGGCGCCAGCGCCTCCTCGGCCAGCTCCAGCGCCCGCACGGGATCGCCCCGGCGCAGCGCCACCTCGCCAGCCCGGGCCGACGCCTCGGCCAGCTCCAGGGCGAACCCGCGGGTGCGCAACCGGTCGAGCGCCTCCCCCAGCAGCACGGCGGCCCGGTCGAGCTCACCCGCCACGAGCGCCGCCTCGCCCATGAGGACGTACGACATGGCCACGCCCCGCTGGTTCCCCAGCTCGTCGTGCAGCCGGAGGCTCTCCTCGGCGAGGCGCCAGCCGAGGTCCGCGTCGCCCCGGAGCACGGCCAGGATCCCGAGGTTGCGGACCGCCTGGGCCGTCCCCCACGGTTCCCGGGCCTGGCGGAAGTCGGTCAACGCGCCCTCGTAGAGCTCGGTGGCGCCGGCCAGGTCCCCCCGCTCCCGGGCCAGGGTGCCGAGCATGGCCCGGGCGCCGGCCGAGCCCTCGAGGTCGGCCACCTCGCTGCTCAGCTGCAGGCACGTCTCGGCCATCGCCGCCGCCGCCGCCCCGTCGCCCTGGTCCCACGCCAACAGGGCCCGCACCCGGGCGGCATCGGCCTGCCACCACCGGTCCCCGGTGCGGGCGGTGAGGTCCAGCGCCTCGTCGGCGCACACCTCGGCCGGCCCGGGGTCCTCGTCGCGGTAGCGGTGGACCTCGGCCAGCACGACGAGGAGGCGGGCCCGGACCCGTTGGTCCCCGAGCGACGCCGCCAGTGCGAGCCCCTCCCGGCACGCCGCGGCGGCGGCGTCGTGGTCGTCGTCGACCATCGCCAGCTTGGCCGCGCCGAGGAGCGCCCCGAGGCGGGCCTCCGGCGGGCCACCCGACATCCCGAGCGCCCGGTCCAGCCACGACCGCCCCTCGGTCACGTCGTAGCGGTGGTCCCAGAACGGCCACAGCGCCGCCGCCAGCCGCAGCGCGAGGTCGACCTCGGCGAAGTCGAGGGCGAACTCGAGGGCGAGGCGGGCGTCATCCGCCGCGGTGGTCAGGTGCTCGAGCGCGACCCGCCGCTCCGGCCCCTCGAGTCCCCCGGTGGCCTCCTCGGCCATGGCCGTGACCGCCTTGGCGTGGCGGCGGCGCAGGGCCAGGTCGTCACCTCGGTCGGCCAGTCGGTCGGCCGCGTAGTCCCGCAGGGTCTCGAGCAGCCGGTAGCGCGCGCTCCCGTCGTGGTCGAGCAACCTCGCCACCAACGACTTCGAGACGAGACTGGCCAACAGGTCGAGGACCTCGTCGGCATCGAGCTCGTCGTCGGCGCACACCGCTTCGACCACCTCGAGGCCGAAGGTGCCGGCGAACACCGACAGCCGCTCGAACAGCAGCCGCTCGCCCGGCTCGAGGAGGTCGTAGCTCCACTCCACCGCCGCGCGGAGCGTGCGCTGGCGGGGCAGCACCGCCTTGCTCCCCCCGTCAGCAGCCGGAAGCGGTCACGGAGCCTGGCCGCCACCTGGTCGAGGGACAGGACGCGCAGGCGGGCGGCAGCCAGCTCGAGGGCGAGCGGCATGCCGTCGAGGCGCCGGCACACCGACACGAGCGTCGGGGCGTCGGCGTCGGTCAGCCGCAGGGTGGGAGCCGCCGTCCTGGCCCGCTCCACGAACAGCCGGACGGCGTCGGAGCGGAGCGCCTCCTCGAGCCCGATGGGCCGGTCCCCGCTCGTCGGCAGGGGCAGCGCCGGCACCGGCCACGCCACCTCCCCGGGGAGGCCGAGCGGCTCCCGGCTGGTGGCCAGGATGCGGACCTCCGGGCAGCCGATCAGCAGCGACCGGGCCAGTTCGGCGCTGGCGTCGATGACGTGCTCGCAGTTGTCGAGCACGATCAGCAACGGCCGCGTGCACAGCACACCGACGAGGGCCTCGGTCAGGGGGCAGTCGGGGTTGTCGTGCACGCCCACGACGGCGGCCACCGCCGACGGGACCAGGTCGGGATCGGCGAGCGCGGCCAGCTCCACCACCACCACACCGGACTCGGGCTCGGCCGCCGTGCGCTCGGTGGCCACCTGGACGGCGAGGCGGGTCTTGCCCGTGCCGCCGGGACCGACCAGCGTGACGAGGCGGGACCGCCGGAGGGCGGCGTCGATGTCGGCCACCTCCTGCTCGCGACCGACGAACGTGGTCAGCGGGACCGGCAGCGGGGGCAGGGCGGCCACGGCGGGAAGGGGCGGGGGCGGCTCCGGCTCCACGGACGGGTCCTGGAGCAGGATGGCGTGCTCCAGCCGTTGGAGCGCCGTGCCCGGCTCGATGCCGAGCTCCTCGGCCAGGACCTCCCGCCCGGCGGAGTAGGTCCGCAGGGCATCGGCCGTCCGGCCCGACCCGTGCAGCGCCCGCATCAGCTGGGCCCGCAGGCCCTCCCGCAGGGGGTGGGCCGACACCAGGGCCTCCAGCTCGGCCACCACGTCGCCGTAGCGCCCGAGGGCCAGCTCGGCCTCGAAGCGGGATTCGAGCGCCGCCAGGCGCAGCTCCTCGAGCCGGGTGGCCTCGGCCACGGCGAAGGGCTCGTCGGCGAGGTCGGCCAGCGCCGGCCCCCGCCACAGGCCCAGCGCCTCGCGGAGGAGCGATGCCGCCGCGCCGGCCCGTCCTTCCTGGAGGGCGGCCCGCCCTTCCCCCAGCAGCCGCTCGAAGCGGCGGGCGTCGATGAGGTCGGGGTCGAGGACCAGGGCGTAGCCGGGGCTCCGGGTCTCGATCGTCATCGGGAGCCCGGCCAGGGCCTTGCGCAGCCGTGAGAGGTAGCCCTGGAGGGTGACCACGGCGGTGGCCGGCGGCTCGCCCGACCACAGGCGGTCGACGAGCACATCCGTGGGCACGGGGGCGGGGGCAGCGAGCACGAGCAGCCCGAGGACCGCCCGCTGCCGGGCGCCCCCGAGGGGCACCGGCGGCCCCTCCCCCGTCACCTCGATGGGCCCGAGGACCCGGACCTCCAGCACGAAGGGTCAACCCCGATCGTCGGCGGTGCTCGCCGGAGCCTATCCAAGGGGCCCGCTCGGCCCTCGGTGCGCGACCGGCCTGGTGCAGTTCTCGGATCAGGGCGGGCTGCCCGATGGCAGGCGACGTTGGCGGAGCAGGAGCCGGCCACTCGGGCAGCCCGCCCGCCCCACTCGGGCAGCCCCGCCCTACTCGTCAGGTCGTTCGCTGAGGCGCACGTCGAAGGTACGGCGGTCGCCGTCGCGCACGACCTCCACGGACAGCTCGTCGCCCGGCTCGTAGTCCCGCAGCTCCACGAGGAAGTCCTCGACCGTGCGCACGGGCTCGTCGGCCAGGGCCACGATGACGTCGCCCGGCTCGATGCCGGCGTCGTCGGCCGGCCCGTCCTCCACCACCGACTGCACGATCACGCCCTCGTCGGTGCCGAGGTCGAGGCGCTCGGCGATCTGCGGGGTGACGGCCTGCGGGGTCACGCCGAGGAACGGGTACCGCACCTCCCCTTCGGAGAGCAGCTGGTCCACGACGTCCACCACCGTCGTCGAGGGGATGGCGAAGCCGATGGACACGGCGCCCGTGTCGCCGGGCGGGATGTAGGCGACGTTGATGCCGACCACCTCGCCGCGGGCATCGACGAGGGCACCGCCCGAGTTGCCGGGCGAGATGGCGGCGTCCGTCTGCACGAGGTCGACGAGCGCCGGGCTGCGTGAGGCCGACCCCGGGATGGCGCGGTGGATGGCCGAGATGATGCCGGCGGTCACCGAGTTCTCGAAGCCCAGGGGGTTCCCCATGGCCACCGCCAGCTCGCCCACCGCCGGCAGCTCCCGGGCGAAGGGCGCCGCCGGGAGGTCGTCGCGGTCCACCCGCAGCACGGCGAGGTCGCTGCGGGGGTCCGTGGCCTCGACCTCGGCGTCGACCCGCTCGCCGTCGACGAAGGCGACCCGCACGTCGTCGGCCCCGTCCACCACGTGGTTGTTCGTGACCACCCGTCCGTCCTCGGCGTAGACGACACCGCTCCCCTCGCCCTCGTCCGTGAGCACTGCGACCACCGACGGCTGGAGCTCGCGCACGAGCTGGGGGATGAGATCGAGGTCCTCCGTGGGACGGATGTCCTCCTGGCGCTCCGGTGTCGAGCGGTCCGGCGTGCTCGTGGTCGTGGTGGTCGTGGGCTCCTCGTCGCCGGCGGCTCCGTCGTCGCTCCCGCAGGCGGCGAGCAGGACCACGGCGAGGACGGCGATCCCGAGGCGGCGCGAGGGCACGGGCCCCATCCTGCCCGTCAGGCCGGAGGCGAACCCCGGCCGGCGACCACGTGCGGGTCGAAGCCGAACGGCAGCTCCAACCGGTGGGCGGCCATGAGCTCTCGGTCGCCGAGGACGGCCGGGGTGGGCCCGTCGGCCACCACCACCCCGCCGTCCATCACCACCGAACGGGAGCACAGCTCCAGGGCGTAGGGCAGGTCGTGGGTGACCATCAGCATGGTGAGGTCGAGCGACCGGAGGACGTCGGCCAGCTCGCGCCGCCCCGCCGGGTCGAGGTTCGACGACGGCTCGTCGAGCACGAGGATGTCGGGACGCATCGCCAGCACCGTGGCCACCGCCACCCGCCGGCGCTGGCCGAAGCTGAGGTGGTGGGGCGGACGGTCGGCGACCCCCTCCATGCCGACGGCGGCCAGCGCCTCGTGCACCCGCCCCTCGAGCTCGGCGCCCCGGAGGCCGAGGTTGGCGGGGCCGAAGGCGACGTCGTCGCGCACGGTGGGCATGAAGAGCTGGTCGTCCGGGTCCTGGAAGACGACGCCCACCCGCCGGCGGATCTCCTTGAGCGCCGGCTTGGCCACGGGCAGGCCGGTCACCCGCACCTCCCCGGTGGCGGGCAGGTGGATGCCGTTCAGGTGCAGCACGAGCGTGGTCTTCCCCGCCCCGTTGGGCCCGAGGAGGGCGACCCGCTCCCCTTCCTCGATGCGGAGGTCGACGCCACACAGCGCCGGATGCCCGTCGGGGTAGTTGAAGGCGAGGCCCCGCACCTCGAGGGCGGGCGTCACGTCAGGCTCCACGCCAGCGCGGCCAGGGTGGCGGCGGCGGCCGGTGCGAGCAGGGCGGTGGCCCAGCGCCCGGCCGGCGCGGCATCGTCGTGCAGCACCGGCATGGCGCCGTCGTAGCCCCGCGCCACCATCGCGAGGTAGACGCGCTCGCCGCGCTCGTAGGAGCGGACGAAGAGGGCACCGGCCGACGCCGCCACGGCGCGCGCCTGCCAGATCCAGCGCGGGTCGTGCCCCCGGGACTGGCGGGCCACCGCCATGCGGTGCATCTCACCCGACACCACGTCGGCGTAGCGCACCATGAACCCGGCCACCGTGGTGAAGGCGCGGGGGACGTGCAGCCGTTCGAGGCCGCGGAGGATCGCCGCCAGCTCGGTGGTCGAGACCAGCAGGATGGCGGCGAAGGCGCCGAGGGTCCCCTTGGCGAGGATGTTCCAGGCGCCCCACAGCCCGCTCTCGGACAGCGACAGGGGCCCGACGTCGAGGCGAGGGCCGGCCGCCACCAAGGGGAGGAGGAGGGCGAAGGCCAGGAACGGCGCCTCCAGCACCAGCCGGCGGGCCACCACGCCGAGGGGGACCCGGCCGATCCCGGCCAGGCCGACGAGCACGGCGAGGTCGAGCGCGAACGCCCACCAGGCCTCCCGGGGGGTGGCGACCACGGCGACGACGAACAGGCCGGTGGCGGCCACCTTGCACTGCGGGGGCAGGCGGTGGAGGGGCGAGTCGGCGTCGACGTGCAGCGACGTCGCGGCGTGACCGGCGCCCACCCCGGTCAGCCGGCCCGGGCTCTCGCGGCGGACTCGGTCTCGGTCCCGGGTGGGCGGCGCAGCGTGCGCAGGAGGGCGAAGGCGCCGACGCCCACGCCGAAGGTGACGAGCACGCCGACCAGCCCGGCGGCGCCGGTGCTCACCCGATCGTCGTCCACGCCGGCGACCTCGTAGCCGGCCACCGGGCTGTCGTCCAGGTCGTGCTCCCGCTCGGCCGAGGCGAAGCCCTCGTCCTCGGCCACCTTGGTCAGGCCGTCGGGCGAGCTGTCGGCGAAGGGGCTGACGAAGACGGCCAGGCCCAGGGCCAGGAGCAGCCCGGCGACGAGGAAGAGCTTGGTGTTGGCCTTCACGATCGGGCCATGGCCGGGCGCACCTCGGGGACGGGCAGGAGGTCGGCGGCGCCGTGGACCAGGTCGGGGCGGACCGCGAGCACGGCGCTCACGGTCATGGCGGTGATGACCGCCTCGCCGATGCCGATGAAGAAGTGCACGCCGACCATGGCCCCGAGCACGGCGCCGAGGGAGAGGTCGACCGTGCCGCCCAGGGCGTACTCGATCACGAAGGCGACCGAGGCCAGCACCACGGAGAGGCCGGCGGCCACCGCTGAGGCGGCCACCACGCCGGCCTTGGTGCGGGGCAGCAGCCGGCGGGTCGCCAGGAAGACGGCGTAGCCGCCGAGCCCGCCGACGAGGCCCATGTTCACGATGTTGAGCCCGAGCGCGGTCAGACCGCCGTCGGCGAAGAGGGCCTGGACGACGAGGACGACGGCGATGCAGATGACGGCCGCCCACGGTCCCACCAGCACCGCCGCCAGCACCGCCCCGAGCAGGTGGCCGCTGGTGCCACTGGCCACGGGGAAGTTGAGCATCTGCACGGCGAAGACGAACGCGGCCACGAGCCCGGCGAGGGGGGCCCGGCGGTCGTCGAGGGCGTCGGCCGCCTTGCGCACGCTGATGCTGACGCCGGCGACGGCCACGCCCGCGGCCCCCAGGGAGGTCGGGCCGTCGATGAAGCCGTCAGGGATGTGCACGCCGCCTCCGCTCCGCACCTACTTGCGACCAGCTCGCATCGCGACCCTCAGCCGCGGGCGACCACCTCTGCACCGCCCGAACCCACTTCGGAGCCGACCCCCGGTCTGGACGCCGCGCCCGCTTCGTTCTTCGCGGACTTGGGGCTCACCTGTCGAGCCCAACTGCGCACAGAGTGGATCTGGGGGTCAGGCGCAGTCGGCGCAGCGGCCGACCACGGCGAAGTGGCCGGGACGCATGACGAACCCGTAGGTGGCGCGGACCGACTCCTCCACCGGGCGCAGGAGGGTGGCCGGGACCTCGACCACGCGGCCGCAGGCCTCGCACACGAGGTGCTGGTGGACCGCGTCGGTCAGGTGGTGGACGGCGGGCCCGTGGCCGAGGTGGGTGTGCTCGACGACGCCCAGGCGCTCGAGCGTCTCCAGGTTCCGGTAGATGGTGGCCATGTGCACCTCGGGGTGGGCGGCCTGGACCCGGGCCAGCAGCTCCTCGGCGGTGGCGTGGCCATCGGCGTCGAGCAGGGCCGACACCACCGCCCGGCGGGCCGTGGTGACCCGCTCGCCGGCGGCGCGGATGCCGGCCAGGATCTCGTCCAGGCGTCCGCCCCGGTCCTCCGGAGGCGTCGCCCGGGCCCGCTGGCCGGTCACTGCACCAGATGCTACCGGTTCGCATCTGGGCGGCCCGGCCGGGAGCGGGCACGCTAGGGAGGTGGACCTGTTCGGCGTGGTGAACGCGTCGCCCGACTCCCTGCACCGGGACTCCGTGGCGAACACGCCGGCCGAGGCGCGGGCCCGGGGCCGGGCCCTGCTGGCCGACGGCGCGGTCGCGCTCGACCTCGGTGGCCAGGGCACCACCTACGTGGCCGAGGAGGTCGCCGAGGACGAGGAGTGGGCCCGGGTCGCCCCCCTCGTCCCCGCCCTCGCCGGCCTGGGCGTGCCCCTGTCCATCGACACCTTCCGGCCCTCGGTGGCCCGCCGGGCCCTCGAGGCGGGGGCCACCTGGCTCAACGCCGCCGACGGGCTCCAGGACGACGAGCTGGCCCGGGTGGCGGCCGACGCCGGCTGCCCGGTGGTCCTGCCCTTCCTGAACGGGCCGTCACCCCTGGCCCTCGCCCCGGTGGCGGCGGCCGACCCGATGGGGGTGCTCGTCGACTGGTTCGAGGCCGCCCTGCGCCGGCTCGACGGGTTCGGCCTCCGCCGCCGGTGCGTCCTCGACCCGGGCACGGGCTTCGCCCCCCACGACCTCGCCTGGGAGGAGCGCTTCGTCTACCAGCGGAGGATCTACCGCGACCTCGACCGCCTGCGCACCTTCGGGCTCCCGCTCTACATCGCCCTGCCCTGGCGGGACACCCCGCAGCACGCCGAGCTGCTCGACATCGTCCTCGCCGCCGACCCCGAGTACGGGCGGGCCCACGAACCGGCCCGCATCCTCGCCGCCGCCGCCGCCCGGCCCTAGGCAGTTCCGGCCTGCAGAACGCGCCGTTGAGCAGCGCGTTCTGCAGGCCAGAACGGTCAGGTGGTGGTGCTGAAGGCGTCCAGCAGGCGGGCCAGCTCGACGGGGCGGTCGCCCTGGATGCTGTGGCCGGCGCCCTCGACCACCTCCACCTGGACGGCGGGGACCCGCCGCCGGACCTCGGCCACGTCCTCGTCGCCCACCACGCCGGAGGTCCCACCCCGCAGGAGGAGGAACGGCACCCGCACGGCGTCGACGGTCGCCCACAGGTCGCCGAACTCACCGCGCCGGTCGTCGGCCCGCTCGGGATCCCAGCGCCAGCGCCACGAGCCGTCGGGGTCCTCCCGCGCGTTGTGCAGGATCCCCCGCCGCAGCGACGACACCGACCTGGTCGGGTTGTGCTCCACGGTGCGCGCCAGCAGCGCGTCGAAGGACTCGAAGCGCTCGGGGCCGGAGATGAAGGCGATGATCGGCTCCGCCTTGACGGCGTCCGTCCCCGGCGTGACGTCGACGACGGCCAGCCGGCGCACGAGGTCGGGCGCCCGGGCGGTCAGGCACAGCGCGGTGAGCCCGCCGAGCGACATCCCCACGAGCAACCCGGCCTCGGGGGCGAGAGCCCGCACCGCCACCTCGACGTCCTCGGCCAGGCTCGGGGGCGAGTAGTCGTGGTCGTCCCGCCACGACGAACGGCCGTGCCCGGGGAGGTCGATTGCGACGAGGGGGCGGTCGAGGGCCAGGGCCACGGTGTCCCAGGTGTGGGCGTTCTGCGCGCCGCCGTGGAGCAGGACCACCTCGGGAGGGCCCGTCCCCCACACCAGCGCGCTCACCGAACGGCCGTCGGGCAACGCCACCTCCCGCCGCTCGACCGCCGGGCGTCCCCGCCACGGGAGCCCCGCCTCGTCGGCGTTCTCCTGGAGGAGCGAGAGCTCATCGGCCAGCTCGGGCACGTGAGGATCCTGCCAGAGGGCGCCCGGCCGGGTCCCACTACGGTGGCCGGCGTGATCGAGGTCACGGGCGAAGCGCAGGTCCGGGCCTGGGATGCCGGGGTGATGCCACCCGTGGAGAAGGTGCGGCCGGGGCTGTGGTCCATCCCCGTGCCCATCCCGAAGAACCCCCTCAGGTACGTGCTCGTCTACGCCCTCGAGCTCGACGACGGCATCGCCCTCGTCGACGCCGGCTGGGACACCGATGAGGCGTGGGCCGCCCTGTGCGACGGCCTCGAGGAGGCGGGCGGCTCGGTGAGCGACGTGCGCGCCGTCCTCGTCACCCACATCCACCCGGACCACTACGGCCTCGCCGGACGGGTGCGATCCGCCTCCGGCGCGTGGATCGCCCTCCACCGCGAGGACGCGGTGATGCTCCAGGCCCGCTACGTCGACACCGACGACCTCGTGGCCCGGATGTCCGCCCTCCTGGCCGACGCCGGCGTGCCGGCCGAGACCCTGCCCGACCTGGCCATGGCCTCGATGGCCATCCGCTCGGCGGTCACCATGGCCGAGCCGGACGTGCTGCTGGAGGACGGCGTCCGGCCCGACCTCCCGGGCTGGGACCTGACCACCGTCTGGACCCCGGGCCACTCCCCCGGCCACGTCTGCTTCTACAGCGACGAGCGCCGCCTGCTGCTGTCGGGCGACCACATCCTCCCCCGCATCACCCCCAACATCGCCGTGCACAGCCAGCAGCACGAGAACCCGCTCGGGGACTTCCTCGAGAGCCTGTTGAAGGTGCGCGCGCTGCCCACCGACGAGGTGCTGCCCGCCCACGAGTGGCGCTTCGCCGGCCTCGACACCCGGGTGGACGAGCTCATCACCCACCACGGCCACCGCATGGAGGAGATCGAGGCGGCGCTGCGGGCCACCCCCGGCCAGACCGCGTGGGAGCTCACCGTGAACCTCACCTGGTCCCGCCCGTGGGACCAGATCCCGGGCTTCATGCAACGGGCCGCCAACGGCGAGACGCTGGCCCACCTCGTGGTCCTCGAGCGCCACGACCACGTCCGGCGGGCCGCCGGCTCCCCCGTCCGCTGGTCCCTCGGCGAGGCGGCGGTGTAGCCGACCAGGCCTTCCTTTCCTTGACGGCCGCGCGGCCGATCAGGAAGCTGTTCGTGACGGCCCGCCCCCCGATCGGAGCCGAGCATGGCCCTCCCCCAGTTCTTCCTCATCGGTGCGCCGAAGGCGGGCACCACGGCACTCCACGCTGCCCTCGCTACCCACCCGCAGCTGTCGATGTCGCTGGTGAAGGAGCCCAAGTTCTTCCTGGGCGACGGCCAGCCGCCGACCCGCCCGGCCGGCCCCGGGGACGCCCACAGCGTCCAGGAGCACGTATGGCGCCGGGACGAGTACGAGGCCCTCTGGGCCGATCGGCCCGGCGCGCTGCGGGGTGAGAGCACGCCCTTCTACTTGTCCGATCCGGTCGCCCTCGACCGCATCGCCGCCGCCGTGCCCGACGCCCGGCTCATCGCCGTCCTGCGCCACCCGGTCGACCGCGCCTACTCGAACTGGGCCCACCTCTGGGCCGACGGCCTCGAGCCGTCGAGCGACTTCCTGGCCGCCTGCGCCGACGAGGAGCGCCGCGCGGCCGAGGGGTGGGCCCCCTTCTGGCGCTACCTCGGCCTCGGACGCTACGGCGCGCAGCTGGCGACCGTGCTCGAACGGTTCCCGAAGGAGCAGGTCCACGTCCTGCGCTACCGCGACCTCGTCGACGAGCCCACCGCCGCCCTCAACGGCATCTGCGACTTCCTCGGGATCGAGGCCGACGCGGTCGTCACGGTCCCGTCGGAGAACGTGTCGACCTACGTGCCGCCGTCCACCACCACCAAGGTCCTGCAGGCAGCCGTGCGCTCGGGGGCGACGATCGGCCAGTTCCTGCCGCCCCAGGTGTGGCGGCGGGCCAGCGCGCCGCTGCTGTCGGCGCTGCGCCGCAGCGGGGGCCACCGGCCCGAGCTGTCGGCCGTCGACCGGTCCCGCCTCCTCGAGCCGTTCGCCGACGACATCGCCCTGCTCGAACGGCTCACCGGCCAGTCGTTCGCCGACTGGCGGGTTCAGTCCTGCGAGGGGACGTACTCCGTCAGGAGGTCGTGGGCGCCGTCGGGCCGGGTGGCCTCGTAGAACAGCCGGTGGGCGCCGTCGGCCAGGGGGACGGCGCTGACGTAGCGCAGACCGCCCCCGCCGTGCGGTGACGTCGCCACGGGACCGTCGAGCGGCACGAAGTGGGCGGAGCCGTTGCCACTGACGACGGTGGCGTGGGCCAACCCGGTCTGCTCCTCCCAGTTCTGCTCCGCCAGCTCGCGCCCGTCGTAGTAGGCCACCCACCCCTGGGGGGTCGGCAGCACGCAGGCGATGCGGGCGCCGCGCTCGTCCCACGCGCCGGCCCGCCCCTCCAGGACGACGCCGTGCCACGAGGTCCACGAGAGGCCGTCGGGGCCGGTGGCGTACCGGGTGTACATGCGGTCGGCCTCGGTGGGGTCCTCGATCAGGTGGCAGCACACCCACAGGTGCCAGCGCTCGCCGTCGAAGAGCACGATGTTGTCCTTGTAGGCGGTGCGCTCGTCGCCGGGGAGCATGGTGCGGGCCTGCGCCGGGTCGAAGGTGGCGGGGGTGGCGGCGTCCATCACGTCGACCCGCCAGTGGAGGGTGCCGGGCGTGGCGCAGCTCACGTACAGCCGCCAACCGCCGCCCGGGAGGGCCACGAGCGCCGGTCGCTCGAGGGACTCGCAGTCGAACGCGTCGCGCTCGAGGACGCTCAGCGTCTCGAAGTGCTCGCCGTCCTCCGAGCGGGCGACGACCACGGCGTATCCGCGGCCGTGCCCCACCGGCCGGCGGAGCCGGTAGGCGAGGTAGAAGACGCCGTCGACCTGGACGGCGCTGGGGCCACCGGCCCAGTACCCCGCGCCCTCCCCGGGTGCGGGGATCGCCACGGTGGCCCGCTCGACGTCGGGCAGGGGGGCGCCAGGGACCAGTTCGATCGTGGGGTGGGGGGAGGTGGTCACCGCACGACGGTACGACCCGATCGGCGGCCTGCCGTCGCGGGCACCGTCGCTCAGGGGGAAGGTGAGCTCCAGCTCGTCCCTGATGGGAAGTTCGTCCTGGCCGGTCACCGGCAGCTCGGGCTTGAGCGTGGCCCGGACCTCGTCCACCGCACCGGGCCGGAGGGCCGAGAGCCGGAAGCCCTGCCGTTGGTAGAAGCGCGAGCGCGCCGATGTTGTCGTTGGTCGTCACCAGCCACACCCGCGCTGCGCCGGCGCGCCGGGCGTCCTCGAGGACCCGCCGCACGAGCAGCGAGCCGACACCCGACCGGCGCTCGGTGGCCAGCAGGAGGACGACCTCCCATCCGTCGTCCCGCTCGGCCGCGGTGAGCAGCCCGACCGGTCGACCGGAACGCTCGGCCACCCACCCCGGCGGCTGGAGGGCGTCGACCAGCTCGCCCCGCCGCGCCTGCGACCGCCCCCCAGCTCGCTGGCCACGAGTGGCTCGGCCCAGGTGAGGTCGTCCTCGACGAAGGGGCGGGCGGTCAGCGGTCCCACGTGACGATGGTGGCAGACCGACGGAAGGGACCGACGCGGCGTCGCGGCGGCGGTCTTCGAGTAGCTGGACGTGGATCCGGCCCTAGCCCGGCGGGGGACGGTCGGAGTGCCACTCGGCTCCCGGGTCGGCCGCCACCTCCTCCAGGGTGCGACCGGACAGCACCGACCGGGGCTCGTCCCGCACCGGATCGAGCTCGGGGTCGGCGGCGGCGTCGGCCACCTTGATCATCAGCCAGTTCCGGTCGTCGGTGCGCACGAAGTCCCACGCGCCGAGCAGCTTCTCGCCCTCCAGCCAGGCCCGGACGTGGCCGCGGGCCACCGCCTCCTCCGGGGGCTTGAGCCGGCCCTTGGACTCGGTGAGGTTGTGCCACACGCCGGCGTCCCAGACGACGACCGTGCCGCCGCCGTACTCGCCGCGGGGGATGGCCCCCTCGAACCCGGCGTAGTCCATCGGGTGGTCCTCCGTGCGCACGGCCAGGCGTCGGACGGCGTGGTCCATGGACGGGCCCTTCGGCACCGCCCACGAGACCAGCACGCCGTCGATCTCGAGCCGCACGTCGTAGTGCAGGCGACGGGCGGCGTGCTGCTGGACCACGAAGCGGGGCAACGCCTCGCTCGGGCTGCCCCCCGAGGGCTCGGGCGTGACGGTGAAGTTCCGCTTGGCCAGGTAGCGGTCGAGCCGGGGATCGTCGGCCGGCGTCACGGCGCGCCCGTCCCCGTCAGACCTCGAGGGCGAGGGCCTCGTCCCACGAGGCGCCCTCGGCCAGGAGCCGGCGGTAGGTCATGACCAGGCGGGGACGCGAGAACCCGAGGCACCCGACGAGGCGGCCGGCCCGGCCGTAGAGCGCCACGAACCGGTGGCCCTCGACGCTGCCGTCCACCACCTCCACGTCGTCGCCGGGCCGGGAACGGCCGACGAACTGGATCTTCACGTCGTACTGGTCGGACCAGAAGTACGGCACCGGCGCGAAGGGGGTGCCGCCGCCCTCGCCGGCCAACAGGTTCTCGGCCGCCGCCTGGCCCTGCTCGGCGGCGTTGGTCCAGTGCTCGACCCGCATCGACTCACCGAACAGCGGGTTGCGCCACCGGGCGACGTCGCCGGCGGCGTAGACGCCGGGCGCTGCCCGGCAGTGCTCGTCGCAGACCACGCCGTCGTTCAGCTCGAGCCCGGAGGACTCCAGCCAAGCCGTGTACGGCGCCACGCCGACGCCCACCACCACCACGTCGGCCGGCACCAGGGAGCCGTCGGAGAGGCGCACGCCCGTGACCCGCCGCTCGCCTTCGAAGCCGGCCACCCCGACGCCGCACCGGAGGTCGACGCCGTTGTCGAGGTGGAGGGCGGCGCAGGCCGCGCCCATGCGGTCGCCGAGGCCGCGGGACAGGGGGACGGGGAGGGCCTCGAGGACCGTCACCTCGAGCCCCCGCTGGCGGGCGGTGGCCGCCACCTCGGCCCCGATGAAGCCGGCACCGACGACCACGACCCGGGACCGCTGGTCGAAGGCGTCCCGCAGGGCGAGGGCGTCGTCGAGGGTGCGCAGCTCGAGCACCCCGTCGAGCTGGGGCGTGCCGGGGAGGCGCCGCGCCACGCAACCGGTGGCCAGGATGACGCCGTCGTAGGGCAGCCGCTCACCGCCGTGGAGCACGACCTCCCGGCCCTCGATGTCGAGGTCGGTGGCCCGACGGCCCAGGCGCAGGTCGAGCCCGAGCGGCTCGTAGTCGTCCGGCTGGCGCAACCACACCCGGTCGATGTCCCACTCCCCCGCCAGCACCTGCTTGGACAGCGGCGGCCGGTCGTAGGGCAGGTGGTCCTCGGCCCCCACCAGCGTCAGCGTCCCGGTGAAGCCGCCCCGCCGCAGGGCCTCGGACGCCCGCAGGCCGGCCAGGGAGGCGCCCACCACGACGATGCGCTCCACGGGCCGACCGTACCGCCCGCCCCGGCCTCAGTCGTCGCCGGACCGGCGTTCCCCCAGGCCCAGCAGCCGCAGCGCCAGGACGGCGCCGAAGACGCCCAGGGTGGCGGTGAGCCCCTGCCACGGGCGGCCCGTGGCGAAGCCCGCGACGAGGAAGCCGGCATTGGCCACGACCAGGCCGATCACCAGCACGGTGGCCGACAGCGGCCACCGGGGCGCGTGCGCGCCACCGAGCGCTCGCCCTTCGCTCATGGGTAGCCCCTACCCCGACCCCGTCATGGGCTAGACGTACCACGTGCCGACCATCGAGCAGGCCATCGAGATCGACCGGTCGGCGGAGGCCGTGTGGGCGGTGCTCGAGGACGTGCGCCGGCTGCCGGAGTTCTCGGTCAGCACGGTCGCCGTCCGCGACGCACCCGAGCGCCTGACGGCCCCGGGTCAGACGTTCCACCAGGAGGTGAAGCTGCTCGGGCGACGGTTCGACTCCGAGTGGGTGGTGACCGCCCTCGAGCCCGGCCGGAGCCTGACCATCGAGGGTGACGTCGGCTACGGCGTGCGCTACTGCCTCACCGAGTCCCTCGAGGAGCTCGGGCCCGACCGCTGCCGGTTCGGGCTGCACATCGACTACCGGCTGCCGCTCGGCGTCCTCGGCAAGGTGGCCGGGCGCCTCGGCGTCGAGCGCCGGGCCGAGGCCGAGGCCGGCGAGGTGGTGGCCGGCATGAAGGCCCTCGTCGAGCGCGGCGGCTCGAACCGGGTCACCGCCGGGTCAGCCGGTCAGGTCGGCGACGAGACCGGGCGCCCGCAACCGCTCGGCGGCGGTGGCCAGGGCGGCGGCGGCACCGGGCTCGTCGAGGAAGGTCCGGCCCCGCAGCAGGATGGCGCCGGCCATGCCGCCGGGATCCTCGACGCCGTCGAGCCAGCGCCGCGCCTCGTCGGCCGAACCGCCCGTCCGCACCGTGATCTCCGCCAGGAGGCTCCGCACGATGGCGGTGCCGGCGCGGTCCCCCATCGCCCGGGAGGCCTCGAGCCCGGCCTCGAGCCAGAGCCGGGCCTCGTCCAGGCGCCCGGCCAGCACGAGCACCAGGGCCACCGACGGGCTGGCGAAGGCGCCCAGCGTCCCGAAGCGCGACTCGGCCGCCCCCGGACCGCCCTGCCACCGCTCGACCCGGCCGACGGCCTCCGGGATGCGACCGGCCAGGGCCAGCCCCTCGATGACCATGACGGCGGCGGCGGCCGCCACCGGGTCGGTGGTGTCGACCGGCTCCGGCGCCGAGGTCCGCTCCCCGCCGGGGGCGGAGACGTTCACGACGAACAGGCCCGCTTCCGCCAGGCCCGTGGGCGTGGCCCCCGCCGAGCCCGGCCCCCGCAGTGGCTCGGCCGCGGCCATGGCGTCGTCGTGCAGCCCGGCCAGGCGGGCCAGGTCGGCGGCCAGGGCGGACCCGTGGACGATGAAGTCGGGGCTGCGGATGTCGTGGGCCAGCTCGCCCAGGAGCAGGGCGCTGGCGTAGGCCTCGGCGATCTCGTCGGGCCCGCCACCCCGGGACCGGAAGGTCAGGTGCCAGGCCAGCGACACCTGCACGCCGAGCTGCCGACTGCGGTCGCCGGCCTCCTCCGCCGCCAGCGCCGCCTCCTCCAGCCAGCCCCTGACCCGCGGATCAGCGGGGTGGATGAGGCCGAGGAAGCCCTGGGCGGAGTGCTGCCCCTCCCGATCACCGGCGTCCTTGAAGATCTCGAGGGCCCGGTGGAGCTCCGCCGAGGCCTCGTCCATCAGGCTCAGGTTGAACAGCGCCACCCCGCGGTTCGACCGGGCCCAGCCCTGCTTCGACCGGTTGCCCACCGCCTCCCACCGGGCCGCCGCCTCCTCCAGCGCCTCGGCCGCGGCTGCGGGGTCGGAGAAGATCTCGGCGGCGGCCCGCACGTGCACCCGGCGGGCCTCGACAGCGGGATCGTCGAGGTGCTCGGGCAGCAGGTCGAGCGCGGCGATCACCTCGTGCGGACGGCCGAGCGGGCCGACGGTCTCGGCCAGGCTCAGGATGACGTTCGGGTCCCGGTGGCCGAGGTCGACGGCCTGGTGGAGCAGGCGCACGGCGTCGAAGTGGCGCAGCGCGGCGAGCAGCTCCAGGCCCGCGGCCGCCGCCGTCTCCGCCGCCTCGGCTCGCAGGTCCTCGCGCTCCGGCGCGAAGGACGCAGCTCGCACCAGGTGGCGGGCCCGCTCCTCCAACCCGCCCGCGATGGCCGCGGCCCGCCGGTGGCGCTCGGCCCGGACCTCCCGCGGGAGGGTCTCGTACGCCACCTCACCGAGCAACGGGTCGGCCACGTCCAGGCGCTCGCCCGACACGTGGCGCAGCAGGCGGGCGGCGACGAGCGATCGCAGGGGCGCGGCCGCCCCCTCGAGGCCCAGGGCCTCGACCTGCTCTGGGGTGGCGGGGCCGAGCACGGCGACGTGCTGCACGGCGAGCTTCTCCTCCGGCGGGAGGGAGTCGAGGCGGGCGGCCAGGAGGGCGCGGAGGCTCGGGGGCACCGCGCTCGGGGACAACAGGCGCGTGCGGCCGCCGTCGACGACCAGCTCCCCCCGCTCCCGGGCCAGGGCCACGAGCTCGCGGAGGTAGAGGGCGTTGCCGCTGGAGCGGTCCACCAGCAGGGCGGTGGCCTCCTCGGTGAGCGGCGCGTCGGGCACCAGGGCGCGGGCCAGCGTGGCGGCGTCGCTCCGACCGAGCGGACCCACCCTGAGCGTGGTCGCCGCCGGGAACCGTTCGAGCCACGCCGACGGCGAGGGGCGCCCGACCAGCACCACCAGGGCGGGGACGTCGTCGAGGTGCTGCACCACCTCGTCGATGAGCTCCAGCGTCTTGTCCCCGGCGCGGTGGGCGTCGTCGAGCACCACCAGCAGGGGCCGGTCGGCGGCCTTGGCCTCGAACAGCCGGCGGAAGGCCCACACCTGCTCGGAGCGGATCGTCGTGGGGTCGATCGAGCGGAGGGAGGGGTCGAGGTCGCCCGCGGCCGAGCGCACCCGGAGATCGACGTCGGGATCACCGAAGGGCCCGAGCTGGCGCGCCAGCTCGGCGGCCACGCGGGGTCCGCCGAGGGCGCCGTACGCCGGGTAGGCGGCCGAGGCGACGTTGGCGCACGGAGACGCTCGCACGCACAGCTCCTCGGCGAGGCGGGTGGTCCCCACCCCGGGCTCCCCCACCACGAGGACCATCCCGGGGCTGCGCTCGGCCACCACCCGATCCCACTGGGCCAGGAGGAAGGCCAGGTCGGCGTCGCGCCCGACCAGCGGCGAACGACCCGGGTCGTCGTCGTGATCGTCGCCCCCGACGCGCAACCCGACGGCGGCGAAGACGTTGACCGGCTCGCGCTTGCCCTTGACCACCAGCGGGTGGCCCTCGTCGAAGGCCACCCGGCGGCCCGCCAGTCGGGCGGTCAGCTCCCCGACGAGGACCTGGCCCGCCCCCGCCGCCTTCTCGAGGCGGGCAGCCACGTTGACGGCGTCGCCGATGACGGTGGTCTGGCCGTCGACCAGCGAGGTGACCATGACCTCGCCTGTGTTGATGCCGATGGAGAAGGCGAGGTCGCCTCCGACCTCGCGCATCGCCAGACCGGCGGCCACGGCCCGCTCGGCGTCGTCGTCGTGGGCGGAAGGGACCCCGAACACGGCGAGCAGCGAGTCGCCCATGTACTTGTCGACCGTGCCGCCGTGCTCGGCCACCACCTCGCCGAGGCGACGGAAGGCGGCGTCGACGGTCCGGGCCACGGCCTCGGCGTCCGTGCGCTCGGCCAGCGACGTGAACCCCACGACGTCGGCGAACAGGACGGTGGCGAGCTTGCGCTCCTCGACGGCGACGGGGACGGGGACCGGGGCGGGTGCGCCGTCGAGGGCGGCGCCGCACTGCCCGCAGAACCGCTGGCCGTCGGGGTTGGGGCTGGCGCACGACGGGCACACCACGCCGCCCAACGGCGCCCCGCAGCTGCCGCAGAAGCGCGAGGTGGCCGGGTTGGCCGCACCGCACACCCCGCAGGTGCCCATCCCCCCGAGTCTCGCCGGTTCCGGGCGTCCCTGCCCGTGTCAACCGTCACACCGGCCCGTCGCCGGCCTCCCCGTACGGTGTGGGGGTGGGCCTGGCCGACGCCAGCGGGGTGGAACGCACCGGGGAGGGGACGTGGACCGGCGCCATCGAACCCGGGTGGGACATCGCCGGCAACGCCAACGGCGGGTACCTGCTGACCATCGCCGCCCGCGCCCTGGCCGACGCCACCGGGCGACCCGACCCGGCCACCGTCACCGGGCACTTCCTGGCCCCGGGCGCCGCCGGAGCGGTCACCGTCGACGCCGGCGTCGTGCGGTCCGGCCGTCGGTTCGCCACCGCCACCGGCGTCCTGCGGGACCGGCAACGGCCGCTGCTCGCCGTCCTCGGCTCCTTCACCGACCTGGTCGCCACCGACGGGCCCGAGCGGGTGGACGGCGGGCCTCCGGACCTGCCGCCCCCCGAGGACTGCGTGGCCGTCGACCAGGCCAGCCAGACGCCGCCGCCGTTCATGAGCCGCATCGACCCCCGCCTCCACCCGGACGACGCCGGCTACGGCCGGGGGGAACCGAGCGGCGAACCCCGGGTGCGGGGGTGGTTCCGCCTCCGGGACGACGAGCCCGTCGACACGCTCGCCCTGCTGCTGGTGGCCGACGCCTTCCCACCCACGATCTTCAACGCCCACCTGCCCGTGGCCTGGACGCCGACCCTCGAGCTCACGGTCCACGTGCGGGCCCGCCCGGAGCCGGGCTGGCTGCGCTGCGCCTTCCGCACCCGCTACGTCTCGGACGGCTTCCTCGAGGAGGACGGCGAGGTGTGGGACGCGACCGGCCGCCTGGTGGCCCAGTCGCGCCAGCTGGCGCTGGTGCCCCGACCCACCTGATCCGTCAGTCGCCGATCCGGCCCTCCGGGGGCTCGAAGACGAGGTCCTGGTACTCGGGGTGGCGCTCGATCCAGCTGCGCACGAACGGGCAGTTGGCCACCACCTGCGCCCCCCGGCGCCGCACGTCGTCCAGGGCACCCCGCACGAGGGTGCCGCCCACACCCTCCCCCTCGTAGGCCGGCTCCACCTCGGTGTGGATGAAGACGAAGAGGGGCTCGCCGCGCCCGTCGCCACCGGGGTCGGCCCGCTCGTAGATCGAGAACCCGGCCACCTCGTCGCCGGCCCGGGCCTCGTACCGCTCCCGCTCGGGGGCGTCCTGCACGACCAGGTCGGGCACCGTCACGTCGTGGGGGCGTCCTCGACGGCGCCTGCCTCACGCCCTTCCTTCCGAGCCTTGCGCACCTCGAGCAGGACGGGGATCACGGACAGCAGGATGATGACGAAGATCACCGGGAGCAGGTACTTGTCGATGTCGACCGCCTCGCCGAGCAGGAAGCCCAGGAGGGTGATCCCCACGCCCCAGAGCAGCCCACCGACCACGTTGTACGTGAGGAACACCCGGTAGTTCATGTGCCCCACGCCGGCCACGATCGGGGCGAAGGTGCGGACGATGGGCACGAAGCGGGCCAGCAGGATCGTCTTGGGCCCGTGTTCCTCGAAGTAGCGCTGCGCCTTGTCGACGTGGGCCTGCTTGAACAGCCGGGAGTCGGGGCGCCGGAAGAGCGCCGGTCCCACCCGCCGGCCGAACACGTAGCCGACCTGGTCCCCGATGATGGCGGCGGCGGCCACCCCCACGAGGACGATGGGCAGGGGCCACAGGGGGGAGTCGGCCTTGGCGCACAGGACCCCGGCGGTGAAGAGCAGCGAGTCACCCGGCAGGAAGAAGCCGAAGAACAGGCCCGACTCGGCGAAGACGATGAAGAAGAGGCCGAGGGTGCCGAAGGCCTCGATCAGCTTGTCCGGGTGCAGCAGATCCACCGGGACAGAGTACGGAGGCCCGGGCGGACCCGGTGTCAGGCCCCCCACTAGCGTCGGCGTGGTGGGGAAGGACTGGGCCCGGCCGGTGGTGCACTGGGAGATCGAGGCCCGCGACCCGGACCGGCTGCGGGGCTTCTACACCGCCCTGTTCAACTGGGACATCGGCGACGGACCGATCATGCAGATCGCGCCCGGCGTCGGGGGGCCCGAGCCCGGCCCCGCGGGCCACATCAGGGGCAGCGATCGCACCGGCGTGAACCTCTACGTCCAGGTCCGGGACCTGCGGGCCTCCCTCGACCAGGCCGGCGAGCTCGGCGGGACGGTGGTGGCCGAGCCGTTCGACATCCCCGGCGGCCCCACCATCGCCGGCATCACCGACCCCGAGGGCAACCCGGTGGTGCTGGTCCAGCAGTAGGCCTCAGTCGAGGGTCTGGTACCGATCGGCCCGGACGCTCCCGGGGTCGACCAGGTCGCCGGGGACGGCCGACGGGGCGGCGTCGGCCTCGTCCGGAGTCGCCCACAGGGCCAGGACCAGCCACTCCCCCGCCGCGCCTCGCGCCGTCGTGCGGCGGACGAACCCCGGCCAGGGGCTCAGCTCGGCCTGCAGCGCCTCGTCAGCGGCGAGGAAGGCCGCCTCGTCGACGCCGGCGGCCAGGCGGAAGGTCGTGGTCTCGATCAGCACCGGTGAGCAGCCAACCAGGTCCCGGGCGGACCGTCAGGTCGCAGGGCGGCAGCCGGGTGGCGTCCGAGCCGCAGCCGGTCACCTGCGGATGCAGCCCCGGTAGAAGTCCATGAGCGGGGGGGTCACCACCGTGTCGCCCGGTTGGCCCACGGACGAGTTGACCTGCTCGTGGGTGAGCCCCGTGGCGCGCACCACCCGGGCGGGCACCGACGCATCCCGCAGCCGGTCGGCGAAGGCCTCGCTCTGCGACACCCGGGCCGGCGTGCCCCGCGTCACGACGAGGAAGTCGGGGATCCCCTTCCCGGGAGCCACGTTGCGCATCGGCGAGCCGGCCTCCCAGACGGCGGGGTCGTCACCGAAGGCGTTGCGGAACATCGCCTCGGAGTCGCCGCCGGCGGCGATCTGGGTGGGGATGTCGTAGGTGGTGTCGAGGGACGCCGTGCAGTCGACGTCCGCCAGGGAGAGGCCGGCGCCCCGCACGAAGCGGGCGTCGGTCGAGTCGAGGGAGACGAGGAAGGCACCGGCCGAGTGCCCCAGGAGCACGAGCCGGCCGGGGTCGAGGTCGTAGGTGGCCGCCGAGCGCCGGAGGAAGGCCAGCGCGCTGGCCACGTCCTGCTCGGGGGCCGGGTAGCGCCCCTCCGTGGGGCCGGCGCCGGGGTGGTCCACCAGGCGGTAGTTGAGGCTGGCGAGCGCCCAGCCCTCGTTGGTGAAGAGGGCCACCTTCTTGGCCATCCCGTTGCTCTTGTCGCCGGTGACGAAGGCGCCGCCGTGGACCCAGACCACGAGGGGCGCCGCTGCGCACCCGGCGGGGCGGACCGGCGTGTAGAGGTCGAGCGACTGGAGCCCGGCGGTGGTGCCCGGGCTGCTGGCGTAGCGGAGGTCCTGGTGGGCGACGGCGCCCGTCCCGGCACACGAGTCGGGTCCCTCCTCGCAGGAGGCGGAGGCCCCGATCACCAGGAGGAGCGTGGCGGCCACCGCCACCAGCCGGCGCACACTCACGACAGGTCCAGGTGGTCGACGAGGAACGCCGTCCAGGCCGCGTCGACCTCGGGCCGGTACTTCTCGTAGAGGGCCTTCGCGTGCGTCCCCTCGTCGAAGTAGTAGCGGGTGCCCACCGGGATGCCGGCGGCCCGGGACCGGGCCTCGGTGTCGCGGACGCACGAGAAGGGCACCGCCGCGTCGTGCTCCGAGGCGAGGAGGAAGACGGGGGCGTCGCCGGCGGCGATCGATCCGGGGTCGTAGTTGCACCCCGAAGCGGCCAGGCCCGCCCGCACCCACGACACCCGCCCGTCGTGGTCTCCCACGTCCCCCGGATCCTCCGACCGCTGGGCCACGTGCACGGCGGTCACCGCGCCGGCCGAGAACCCGCCGGCGGCGATGCGAGCCCGGTCGATGTCCAGCAGGGCGGCGTTGCCGCGGGCCCAGCGGATGGCGCCCTGCGCGTCGTGCTGCGCGGCGATGATCGCCCGCTCGCACCGGGCCCGCTCGACGGCGTACTGGTCGGGATCGGTGATCTTGCCGTCCTGGACGTCCTGGCAGCGGCTGCCGGGATCCAGCCGGTAGTTGATGGAGAGGGTGACGTAGCCACGGCGGGCGTAGGCCTCGGCGACCTCGGCGGTGGCCGCCTTCGTGCCGCCGCGGAAGCCCCCACCGTGGATCCACACCACCACCGGCCGCGACGACGAGGTGTCACCGTGCGGCTCGTACCAGTCCAGGGTGAGCGACCGGGTCGCGCCGGTCACCAGGTCGGGGGCGGTGGCGTACTGCACGTCCCCCGTGACGTCGGCGCTGGCGAACACCTGGTCCACGTAGCGGGTCCCGCCCGGCTCGCAGGCGACGAGGGCCCCGGTCCCCACGACGAGGGCGCAGCCGGCGAGGGCGAGGCGGATCCTCCTGTGCATGGGCCCAATGGTGGCCCACGGATGCGCGCCGATGACGAGCGGGACATGAGGGTTCTGTGAGGAACGCCGCTCCGGGCCTCAGCGTGGACGGCGGCGGCGGCGCCCCGCCCGGGCCACGGCGTCGTCGAGCAGGTACTCGATCTGGGCGTTGACGCTGCGGAGCTCGTCCGCCGCCCAGCCCTCCAGCGCCTCGTACAGCTCCGGGCGGATGCGCAGCAGGTAGTGCTTCCGGGCCGCCATGGCGGTGTCCGTCACCCGCCACACGGTCTTTGTCGCGTTGTGCACCGTGGCGGTGCTCAACTCGACAAAGAGCGCCGAGCGCCCGCCGAGCGTCATCATGTGACCGGTGGACATGCCCGACCTCGCACCGTTCGAAGCACTGGTGCCCCTCGACCACGGCCTCAGCGTGGTGGTCACCCGTCGCGCCGACCACACGCCGCACACCACGGTCGTGAACGCCGGCGTCCTCCCCCATCCGGTCACCGCTGACCGCGTGGTTGCGTTCGTCGCCGCCGGTGGGACCCGGAAGCTGGCCCACCTGCGCGCCGACGCCACCATCGCCGTCGTCGTCCGAGCCGGCTGGCAGTGGGCCACCGTCGAAGGTCGCGCCGAGCTGATCGGACCCGACGATCCCCATCCCGAGGTGGACGACGAGCGGCTCCGGCTCCTGCTCCGCGAGGTCTTCGGCGCGGCCGGGGGGACCCACGACGACTGGGCCGCCTTCGACCAGACGATGCGCGACGAGCGACGCACCGTCGTCCTCGTCGCTCCCACCCGCGCCTACTCGAACCCGACGTGAGCGGCGACACCCGACGACCGGGGCTGATGCGGTGACGAGGGACGAGGTGCTCGAGCTGTGCGCCAGCCTCCCGGGCGCGGTCGAGGACTACCCCTTCGGGGACGACGCCGCCGTGTTCAAGGTCGGCGGCAAGATGTTCGCACTCGTCGTGCTCGCCGGAGAGCCCGGCCGGGTGAACCTCAAGTGCGACCCGGACTGGGCCCTCGAGCTGCGAACCGTGCACGCCGCGGTCGGGCCCGGCTACCACATGAACAAGCGCCATTGGAACACCGTCGAGCTCGACGGCACCGTGCAGGAGGCCGACCTCCGGGAGATGGTCGACCACTCCTACGAGCTGGTCGTCAGCCGCCTGCCACGCAGCGAACGGGCCCGTCTCGGGTCCTGACGGGCGCGAGGCTGTCGGCGTGCGGCTGAGCCCGGCCGAAGCCTGGTCGTTGCTGGGGGACGCTGACCACGGCGTGCTGGCCACGGTGCACGCTGAGCGCGGGGTCGACGCCGTCCCGGTGGTCTTCGCCGTCGACGGCGAGCGGGTCCTGCTGCCCGTCGACACCGTCAAGCCGAAGTCGACGACCCGCCTGCAGCGGCTGGTGAACCTGGCGAACGACCCGAGGTGCGTGCTCCTGGTCGACCACTACGACGACGACTGGGCGACGCTCTGGTGGGTCCGGGTGCACGGCACGGCGACGGTGGTCGACGGCCGGCACGAGGCGTTGCTCCGGTTCCCGCCGTACCGGGCGGCCGGCGCCGTGGAGGCGACGATCGTGATCGAGCCGGACGTCGTCACGGGCTGGCGGGCCGGCTGACGGCGACTGGCCCGGGGCACCCAGATAGTTAGTTGACACTTACGTAAGTGATGGCTTAGTCTCAGGGCGTGGACGCAGCTCTCAAGGCGCTCGCCGAGCCCCGACGCCGGGCCATCCTCCGGCTGGTGTGGTCCCAGGAGCTCCCGGCCACCGAGATCGCCGATCGCTTCCGCGACGTCACGCGGCCGGCGATCTCGCAGCACCTCGCCGTGCTCAAGGAGGCCGACCTCGTGACCGAGCGGCGTGACGGCACGCGACGGCTCTACTGCGCGAACACCACGACGATGGCGGAGCTGCGCGCGTTCCTCGACGACTACTGGACCTCTGGCCTCGAACGGCTGCGTGACGCGGCCGAGGCCGCCGAAACCCGTAAGCGACAGACGAAAGGCAGGAAGTGATGGCCGAGCTCGTTCGCGAGATCATGATCGATGCCACCCCGGAGACCATCTGGCCGTTCCTCACCGAACCCGACAAGCACGTCGAATGGGAGGGCACCGTCGCCGAGCTCGACCCGCAACCCGGCGGCACCTACCGCGTGCTGGTCGCCGGCCAGCACCAGTCGGCGGGCGAGTACGTCGAGGTCGTGCCGAGGGAGAAGGTCGTGTTCACCTTCGGCTGGGAGCAGGAGGGGCACCCGATCCCACCGGGTTCGACCACCGTCGAGATCTCGCTGCACCCCGAAGGCGACAAGACGCGCGTGCGGATGGTGCACCGCGGGCTGCCGGAGGACGCGGTCGGCGACCACACCCAGGGCTGGGACCACTACCTCGGCCGACTGGCGGTCGCTGCCTCAGGCGGCGACCCCGGGCCCGACCGGCCGATGTCGGACGGGTGAGGGGCGGGCGCGGGGCCTGACAGCATGGCGGGCGTGGTCAAGCTCGTCTTCTGCCTGCGCCGCCGCGCCGAGCTGTCCCGTGAGGAGTTCCAGCGCTACTGGCGGGAGACCCACGCGCCGCTCGTGCGTGAGCACGGTGCTGCGCTGGGGATCCGCCGGTACGTGCAGGTCCACACGCTGCCCGGCGAAACCTCGGCGGCCCTCGCCGCCAGCCGGGCGGTCGAGGACGCGGAGTACGACGGGGTGGCCGAGCTGTGGTGGGACTCGCTCGAGGCGATCGCCGCCGCGGTGGCGACGCCCGAGGGGCAGCGGGCGGGCGCCGAGCTCCTCGACGACGAGCGCCGCTTCATCGACCTCGCCCACTCACCCATCTTCCTCGCGGAGGAGCACGTCGTCCTCGACGGCTGAGCCCTCTCCCCATAGCGTTTGGGCAGGGAAACTCCCGACGCGCGGGCCGTTCCCTGCCCGAAGCTGGGGCACCGGCTCATCAGCGCTCGATCGTCTCCAACGACATGCCGGAGCGTGCCCCCGGGCCTTCGCCCAGGGGCACGCCGCCCGCTCCGGTCCGTGAGCCTCAGTCGTCGTTGACGATGAGCCCCCGGCCGTCGCCGTCGCCGACGGTCAGGCCGGCGGGGTTCGACAGGACCACGGTGAACGCCTCGTCGGGCTCGACCGAGGTGTCCCCCCTCACCGTCACGGAGACCGTCCTCGTCCGCTGGAAGGGAGCGAAGGTGACCGTGCCGTTGGCGGCGGTGAAGTCGCCGGGCGCCGTCGCCGTCCCGTTGCGGGTGGCGTAGGCGACGCTCACCGAGCGACTCGTGGTGTGGTCGAGGGTGAGGGTGAGGGTCGCCGACCGGGTGCCGCTGTCTCCCTCGGTCACGCTGGCGTCGCCGATCGAGACCTCGGGCGACGGCGACAGCAGGAAGGCCCGGGTGACGCCGTTGTGCTTGCCGTAACCGACGATCTGGCCGTGGTCGTTGATCCCGGACGCCTCTTCGAGCACCCAACCGCTCCCGGAGGGGATGAGGGTGTTGAGGTCGACCATGTTCGTGCCCTCGTGCAGGAAGGCGCGAGCCGAGCCGTCGGCGATGAGGCTGGTCCCGACCACCTGGTTCTCCTCGTTGACGGCCTTGGCGTCGCTGTCGAGGCCCCCCAGGGTCCCGAGGTCGACCATCGCCCCGCCGTAGACGATCCCCATGGCGTGGCGGCGGCCCGACGACACAGTGGCCGTGCCCACGACGAACCCGCTGTCGTTGACGTCGGTGGCGCTGCTCTGCGGCCCGCCCAGGGTGCCGAGGTCGACCATCCGCCCGCCGGTGAAGGCCCCGCTGATCAGGAAGGCGCGGTTCCGGCCGGCGCTGTCCTCGCTCGCCCCGACCACGTCGAAGTTGTCGTTGATCCCGAGGGCGGCGCTCGTGCCGGTGGCGACCAGGGCGCCGAGGTCGACCATCACGTCGCTGGTCGAGGGGCCGCGGCGGAAGGCGTGCTGCGGGCCGGCCGCCGTCGAGGTGGCGCCGACGACATCGCCCGACGCGTTGACGTCGGTGGCCCGGCTGGTCTCGCCCGTGCCCCCGAGGGTGCCGAGGTCACGCATCGGGCCGGTCGGCGCCCGCAGGTAGGCGTGCTCGCGGGCGGTGCCGCCGGGTGGCGTCGGCACCAGCGAGGCGCCGGCGATCTCGCCGGGGTCGTTGACCGCGGCGGCCGAGGCCGAGGCCCCACCGAGGGTCCCGATGTCGGTCATCGCTGCGCCGTCGGACCGGAACGCCCGTGTCCGGTTCTGCCCGTCGGTGGACCACCCGACGACCACGCCGTTGTTGTTGATGTCCTGCGCCCACGAGACGTTGCCGCCGAGGGTGCCGAGGTCCTGCACGGCGAAGCGCGCCGTGGGTGGGGGCTGGCAGGCGGTGGCCAGACCTGCCACCAGGGCGAAGATGGTTCCGAGCACGAGCCGTCGCATCGTTGGTCTCCCGTTCTGGTCGTCCGTACGAGCAAGGTCCGCCATCCGCCGCGCCGGCACATCCGTGAGGTGACGGATATCGAGGCCCGGGACGGCCGCAGGGGGCGGCCGTAGGCTCCTGCCGTGCCCGTCGGCGCCTCGGTGCCCCTGGTCGGCCGGCAGGAGGAGCTCGGCTTCCTCCGCCAGCGGCTGCGGGCCGTCGCCGCAGGGGGCAGGGGGGCGTGCACCCTGTTCGTGGAGGGCCCCGCCGGCATCGGCAAGACCCGGCTGGTCACGGAGGCCTTGGCCGGCCTGGAGGACGAGGGCATCCAGCTCCGATGGGGAGCGGCCGAGGAGCTGGCCCGGACGAGGCCCTTCTGGTCGCTGGCCGAGGCCCTGGGGTGCCGCCCGGGGGCGACGGATCCCCAGCTCCGCGCCGTGGGTGCGCTGCTCGCAGCCGAGCCGGCGGGCCCGGTCGAGCCCCTCGAGCGGGCGGCCGTCCCCCAACAGCGCTTCGCCGTGCTCGAGGCGTTGCTCGGGGTGATCGAGGAGCTGACCGCTCGGGGGCCGCTGGTCCTCGTCCTCGACGACGTCCAATGGGCCGACCCCGCCACCCTGCTCTCGCTCCGGGTCATGGCTCGGCGGCTCCGCCCCCAGGCGCTGGCCGTGGTCGCCACCTGCCGCCCCGAGCCGCACTCCCCGGACCTCCAGCAGACCATCGCCGGCCTCGTCGCCGAGGGGGCCGACACCATGCGCCTGGCGCCCCTCCCGGAGGGCGCGGTGGCGGAGCTGGTGGGAAGGCTGGTGGCCGCCGCGCCGGGACCCACGCTGCTGCAGGAGCTGGCCGGGGCGGGGGGCTCACCGCTGTTCGTCATCGAGCTCGTCCGCGGGCTGCTCGACGAGGGCGCCGTCGAGCGGACCGGCGGTCAGGCGGTGGTCACCCGCCCTCCCCTGCCGGCGTCGTTCCGGCTCACGGTCAGCCGCCGCCTGGACTCGCTGTCGAGCCCGGTGCTGCGGGTCCTGCGGGTGGCCGCCGTGCTCGGGACCACCTTCTCCGTCGGCGACCTGGCCGCCGTCCTCGGGGAGCCGGCGATCGCCCTGCTCGACCCCCTCGACGAGTGCTTCCGAGCGGGCCTGCTCACCGACGAGGGCGACCGGCTGGCCTTCACCCACGACCTGGTCCGAGAGGCGACCTACCAGGAGCTCCCCCCGGCCCTCCGCCGCCAGCTCCACCTCGAGATCGGCCGGTCGCTGGCCGCCGCCGGTGCCGCCCCCGACCAGGTCGCCCACCACCTCGCCCGGGGCGCCGACAAGGGCGACTCGGAGGCCGTGGCCTGGCTGCACCGGGCCGCCCGGCGCGCCGCACCGTCGGCACCGGCCTCCGCGGTGGAGCTGCTCGAGACGGCCCGGGACCTGGCCGTCGACCCCGCCGAGCGGGACGGGCTGGCCCCCGACCTCGCGCAGGCGCTCCTCTGGGCGGGGCGGCCCGCGGACGCCGAGGCGCTGGCCCGCGCCACGCTGGCCACGACCCGGGGGAGGCGGCGCTCCGGCTCCACCTGGTGCGGGCCTCGGCCCTGCTCGTCATGGGGCGGGTGGCCGACTCGGCCGACGCCATCAGAGCGGTGATGGCCGAGAGCGACCCGACCGGCCACGAGTGGGCGACCCTCCGGGCCGAGGCGGCGCTCGGTCGCCTGCTGTCGGGTGACCTGGCCGGTGCGGAGCACGAGGCGACCGCGGCGCTGGCCCTCGGTCGGGCCCACGGCGCCACCGTCGCCATCTCGGTGGCGCTGGCCACCCAGGGGTGGATCGCCCACGCCACGGGGCGACTGGACGAGGCGATCGAGCTCACCCGGGCCGCGGTCGCCACCGTCGGCGAGCGCGACTTCAGCCGCCACTCACCGCACTTCTTCCTCGGCATCGTCCTCTGCAGCGCCGATCGCCTGGACGAAGCGGAGGAGGTCTTCCAGCAGGCCCGCCGGCTGGGCGAGGGGACCGGCAGCCGCGTCAGCACGGCCGTGCACCACTGCGGGCTGGCTCTCCGGCGCTTCCACTCGGGCGAGTGGGACGACGCCCAGGCCGAGGCCGAGGCCGGCCTGGCCCTCGCCGAGGAGCGGGGGACCGGGCTCGTGGTCTTCTTCCTCCAGAGCATCGTCGCCCTGCTGCACCACCACCACGGCGACGACGGGGCGGCCGAGCGGGCCGTGGCGGCGGCCGAGGCCCACGCCGAGCGCTCCGGCCCGCAGTTCGGGCTCGACTGGCTCATCTGGGCGCGCGCTCTCGTCAGCGAACCGGTGGACCCGGCCCGCGCCCTGATCGGCCTCAGCAACGGCTGGGGCCTCTACAGCGCCCTCGGCCTCGTGACCCACTGCCAGACGATCGGCCCCGACCTCGTGCGCCTGGCCGTGGGGGCCGGCGAGGCGGACCGGGCCCGGGCCGTCACCGCCGAGGTCGACGAGGTCGCCGAGCGCACCGGCGCGGCCAGCGACCGCGGCGCCGCGCTCCGCTGCCGGGGCCTGCTCGAGGCCGACGCCGAGCTGCTGGCGGCGGCGTCCACCGCCTACGAGCGGGCCGGCCGCCCCTTCGAGGCCGCCCTCGCGGCGGAGGACGCCGCCGTCGCCCACCTCGCCGCCGGCGGAGCCGACGCCGCTCGGCCTCTCGCCGTCACGTCCCTCGACACCTTCGAGCGGCTCGGGGCGACCGCGGCGTCGGACCGGGCCACCACTGCGTTCCGCGCCCTCTCGCCCCGGGGCCGGCGACGCCCCCGCCCGCGGCCGACGTCGGGCTGGGCCAGCCTGACCCCCACGGAGCTCCGGGTCGTCGAGCTGGCCGCCACCGGCCTGACGAACCGGGTCATCGGCGAGCGGCTGTTCGTCTCCCGCCGGACCGTGGAGACGCACCTCGCCCACGTCTTCACGAAGCTCGACCTCTCCTCCCGCACCGAGCTGGCGGCCGAGGCCACCCGCCGCCAACTGGCCACCACGTCGTAGGACGGTGGTCGCCCGCCCCGACGAGCTACCTGCCGTCGAGGGTGACCGTCGACAGCCCGATGCCGTCGGGACCGTACGCCCCTTCGGGGTTGGCCCGCACCGCCTGGTCGAGCGCCACGGCGTCGTCGCCGACGAGGATGCGCCACGTCCCGGCCTTGACCGCGTCGAGGATGGACGTCGCGGCGTCGGCGGCCGACATCGGCGCGTTGTCGCGGAAGCCCTCGCCCATCGTCTGGATGAAGCGCTCGAGGGCCTCGTCGTCGAGGCCATCGACGGGCAGGCCCCGCCGTGCGATGTCGGCGCGCACCTGGGCGAGGTCGTCGGCGGTCATCTCGTCGTGGCCCGAGATGATCTTGCGGCTGTTGATCACGATGTCGGTGCCGATGTGGCCGGGCATCACGACGGCCGCCGTGACGTGCGGCGCGTTGACGCGAAGGTCCTCCATGAGCGCCTCGGTGAACCCCTTCACCGCGAACTTGGCGGCGCTGTACGCCGTGTGGGGGACGCCGGGGCCGAGCGACGCCCAGAACCCGTTGACGCTGCTCGTGTTCACGATCACGCCCTCGTCGGCGGCGATCAACAGCGGGACGAAGGCGCGGCTGCAGTTGTAGACGCCGCCCCAGCACACGCCGAAGGTGCGATCCCAGGCGTGCCGGTCGCCGGCCACGAAGGAGCCGCCACCGCCGATGCCCGCGTTGTTGAACAGGGCGTTGATGTGATCCGTGCTGTGCTGCTCGACCACCTCGTCGCGGAACCGGTGCACCGCGGACTCGTCCGACACATCGGCGACGTGCGTCGTGACCTTCACGCCCGACGGCGCTTCCTTGGTCGCACGGTCGACCGTCTCGGCCGTGTTGTCGGCGTTGACGTCGCACGTCGCGACCGAGCATCCCTCGTTGGCGAGTTGGATGACGAGCTCACGGCCCATCCCCGCCCCACCACCGGTCACGACGGCCAGCCGTCCCTCGAACGAATCCACGTTGCCCCCTTGTGCTCCGGCTGGGAGTCTGGCCCACCGAGGGGCCTGCCGCAGATCTCCTGGTCGGCGGGGCGGCCGAGTGGTCAGGCGCTCGTGCGAGCCCTGCTTCGCGACGCCTTCTTCGTCGTCTTCTTCGTACGGGACGGCTTCCGCCGGCCCGTGCCCGTGGCCCGCCGCCGGTCCACGCTCGCTTCGAGCGCGGCCATGAGGTCGAGGACGTCGCCCTTCTCCTCTTCCTCCTCGGGCGCCTCGACGACCTCCTTGCCCTTGTCCTTGGCCTTGATGCGGGCCCGCAGCTCCTCGACGTAGGTGTCGTGGTACTGCTCGGGCTTCCAGTCCGCAGACAGCGAGTCGACGATCTGGGTGGCCAGCTTCAAGGCCTTGGCCTCGGGCTTGGCCCGGCGCGTGGGCACTCCGTCCACGTCGGCCCGGGGCACGACCTCGTCGGCGAAGCGCATGGTGGACATGGCCAGTGCACCGTCGAGCGGCCGGATGGCAGAGAGGTACTGCTTGTTGCGCATGACCACGGTGCCGATGGCGACGCGCTCGGCGGTCCTCCATCGCGGCGAGCAGCAGGTTGTAGGCCTGCTTGCCCTGATCGCCGTCGGGCCCGAGCCAGTAGGTGCGCTCGTAGTAGATCGGGTCGACGTCGTCGAGGGCGACGAAGTCGGTGACCTCGATGGCACGCGTCGACGCCGGCCGCAGGTCACTGAGCTCGTCCGTGTCGAAGGTGACGTAGCGGCCATTGCGGACCTCGAAGCCCATCTGGATCTTGTCCGCCTTGACCTCTCGACCGGTCTTCTCAGAGACCTTGCGGTTCCGGATCCGCGCCCCGCTGCCCTTCTCGAGCTGGTGGAAGTGCACGTCGTGGTCGCGCACGGCGGTGTAGGCCTTCACGGGCACGTTCACGAGCCCGAAGCTGATGGATCCGGTCCAGACGGGTCGAGCCATGCGCCCGTTGTACCCGCTCGGGTGCCCTGGGCGATCTACGTGAGCGCCGATGAGTTCAGCGCGGCGGAACGGTCAGACTGCGTGACACGCGACCCTTGGAGGAACGATGGCCTTCCGTCCCTACCTCTTCTTCGGCGGCACCTGCCGTGAGGCGTTCACCCGGTACTCGGAGATCTTCGGCGGCGAGCTGAGCGTGATGTCCATGAAGGACGCTCCGGACGGGGAGCCGCCCCCCGGCAAGGAGGACATGGTCATCCACGCCTCCGTGACCATCGGCGACGACCTGCTGATGGGCTCCGACGACCCCATGTCGGACTCCTTCGGCCCTGTCCAGGGGATGATGGTCAGCTACGACGCCGCCGACAGGGCCGACGCCGAGCGCGTCATGGATGCACTCGCCGACGGCGGCACCGTCACCCAGGAGCTCATCCCCACCTTCTTCTCCGAGGGGTTCGGCATGTGCACGGACCGCTTCGGCACGCCGTGGATGGTCGTCGCCCCCGACCCGAACCGACCGGCCTGACCGACCGACGCCAGGTCCGTCCACCGGCACATCCCGTGCATGCTGGCGCACGTGGTTGACGAGCTGGTGGGTGACGACCGTGCTGCAGTGGAGTGGGCGTTCTCGACGCAAACGCCCGCGGGGAAGCGAGTCGCGGAGCGAGTGAGCGGGGGCGAGCAGCCTGCGGTGACCGATGAGCTGCTCGTCGCGATCCGCGAGCAGTGGCAGGCGGCGGGCCGGCCGATCGTCCGCCCGCACGTGCACCGCGACGCGGTGACGTTCGCCGACGGCACGACGGTCGTCGGCGCCAGGTTCCTCGTCGACGACCCGTACACGTGCGACGAGGCGCCGACGTTCGGGCTCTACCTCGACGAGCACTGGGCGCCGCCGTGGGACCACGCGCACCTGCCGTGGGTCGACTTCGGCGTCCCCGATGCCGCTGAGCTACGCGCCGCGCTCGAGGACGTGCTCGTCCGCGCGCGCCGCGGCGAGCGCGTCGAGGTGGGCTGCCTCGGCGGGCACGGCCGCACCGGCACCGCGCTGGCATGCCTTGCCGTGCTGACCGGAACGCCGTCCGGCGAGGCGGTCGCCTGGGTGCATGCCGCGTACTGCGAGAAGGCGGTCGAGACGGACGAGCAGCGCGCCTTCGTCGCCGCGTTCGGTCAGGCCAGCGAGGACTCTTGACCTCCCGATCGTGACCCAGATGTCCCAGGAGCTTGCCAAGGGCTAGCTCCGGAGCTGCGCCGTCAGGCCGTCGACTTCCATCTCGGAGTACTCGTTTTCGGCATAGGCCCCGACCACGGCCTCCACGACCTCACGTACGGACGCCACGGACTCGCCTTCCCAGATGCAGACACCGAGCCGGTGGTCGGGCGTGCTCGCGTGGATGGGCAACGTGACTTGCGCAGGCAGACCTGCCTGGAGCGCCTTCTCCTCGGCGGCCTGGAAACCCTCGGGGTCATGGATTCGGTGGATCACCGTCACGAACATCAGTCACCTCGCCGCGTCCTCGGTATCTCCGATTCGGCTCAGTGATCGTGCGCCGCACCGCGTTTCATCTGCGCGTCACCTGCTTCTCGGCGTCCAAGATGCAACCGCGACCAGAAGAGATGACCCAAGCCCCCACGACGATGACGGGCCCGCGACGGCCGCAGCGCGCAGCGTCAGGACTGGCACAGCCAACGAAGTCGTTCTGGGGGTCCTCGACGGCCGCTACCCCGTCGTGGCGGACAGCTGCGAAACCGCCCCTGACCTGCGAGTACCCGCGCTCAGGTGCTGGGAGGCGGCGCCGGGAATCGAACCCGGGTAGACGGCTTTGCAGGCCCTTGCCACCAACCGCGTTCTCGCTGGTTGACCGCGGTGAACGTACCGCTTGGTGATCGCAAAGTGAGCGAATCCTGAGCGAAGCGCTCGAGGACGGCCGATCGTGACTCCGTCCTGCGGAGCCTGCGGCCGCCAGCCCCGTCGACAGCCCGATCCGGCCCAGCGTGGATGAGGCCAACAGCTCGAGGCTCGTCGCGCCCGAGCACCTCCAAGCCGTTGCGGTGAGACCTTCGCACGAAGTGCGAACGGACCCGATCGAGGAGCTGCGATGCCATCCGACCCCCTCTCGCTCGCCCTCTTGGCGCTCGTCGCCATCTCCCTCGCGATCGCCGTGGGCTCGACCTGGGTGTCCGTCCTGGCTCGGCGTGGTCTCCACGGCCGCCGGTGCCCGGCCGGTTCGCCGGTCAGGGCACCACCTGCCGGACCGGTGGATCGCCTCGGCGAGCGGCCCGCCACCACCCGGTCGGCGCCATGACCTCCTCGGTCCGGTGCGAACATCGGCGGGTGGAGCCTGCGACCGACCCGAGCGACCCGACCGACCGGGATGAGCCAGGCGCCGGCAGCCCGGCCCGGCCGGCGTCGGTTCGGCGCCTGCGGCGGGCCAACGTGGCCGTCGGGCTCGTCCACCTGGTGCAGGCCGCGGTCATCCTGACCCTCAGCAACGGGTTCACCATCGCCGTGACCGCGTCGTTCGCCACCGGTCCCCCCGGGACGCCGCCCGGCGAGCCGTCGACGCTGTTCGACCTGGCCATCGGGCCGGCGGTGGCCGCCTTCCTGCTCCTCGCCGCGCTCGACCACCTCGTCGTGGCCGCTCCCCGGGTGGTGGATCGCTACGAGCGCGGGCTGGCGGCGGGCCGCAACCTGTTCCGGTGGACCGAGTACTCGGTCAGCGCGTCACTCATGATCGTGCTGATCGCGATGCTGACCGGCATCACGGACGTCACCGCCCTCATCGCCATCTTCGGCGTGAACGCAGCCATGATCCTGTTCGGCTGGGTCGTCGAGCGCACCAGCCAGCCCGGCCGGGCGAACTGGACCGCGTTCGGCTTCGGGTGCCTCGCCGGCGCCGTGCCCTGGATCGCGATCACCGTCGCCCTCGTGGGGGCCGAGACCGACGGCGACGTGCCGACGTTCGTGTACGGGATCTTCGTGTCGCTGTTCGTCCTCTTCAACAGCTTCGCCGTCAACATGGTCCTCCAGTACCGCCGCGTGGGGCCGTGGCGCAGCTACCGCTTCGGCGAGGCGGCCTACGTGGGGCTGAGCCTGGTCGCCAAGTCGGCGCTCGCCTGGCAGGTCTTCGCCGGCACGCTGGCCGGTTGAGCACGGCCGCCATCGACACTCCGTCGCCCGTGGGCCTTCCGGAGCAGGGGCCGTCGAAGGACGAGATCGTCGCCATGCTCGAGCAGCGGCGTGCCGGCGACGTCCGCTGGCAGGACGGGCGCACCTTCGGGATGGTCTACGACGGCGGACCCGGGGTGCACGAGGTGGCGACGGAGGTCGCCACCATGTTCCTGCACGACAACGCGCTGAACACCTTCGCCTTCCCGCGAGCCTCGGGCGCATCCAGTCGGAGGTCGTGTCGGCCACGGCCGAGCTCCTCGACGGGCCGCCCGGCGTCGCCGGTTTCATCCGGCCACCGAGCGGGCGGACGCGCTGGTGGTCGACACGTCCAAGGCGCTCGCCATGACCGGTGTGGACGTCTGGCTCGACGCCGAGCTCCGCGCGGCCGCCTGGGAGGAGCACGGCGGCCGCCCCCAAGGCGGCTGAGCACGGAGGGACGCGGCGTCGGCGGAGGACCTCCCGGCTGCTGAGCGATCTTCCTCCGAGTGGCTGCATCCGCGTGGGCGGTTCCTCGCGAAGGAGGGGTCGACATCTCACCCCCCAGGAGGAACCCTGATGAAGAAGCTGGTGATCGCCTCGGTGGCCGCTGCCGCCGCCCTCGCCGCCGTGCCGACTGCGTCCGCGCAGGAGGCCGACGCGTCCGTGGTCGTCGTCCACGGCATCCCGGACACAACGGTCGACGTGTACGTCGACGACGAGCTGACGCTCGACGACTTCACCTTCGGCACCGTCACCGAGCCGGTGTCGCTGCCCGCCGGTGACCATGCCATCGCGGTGCGGGCAGGCGACGCCGATGCGAGCGCTGCGCCGCTCCTGAGCGCGAACGCCTCCCTGTCCGCCGGGCAGAACGTCTCCCTCGTCGCCCACCTCAGCGAGGCGGGCGATCCCGCGCTCGACGCCCTTCGTGAACGACACCGCTCCCGTGGCGGCGGGCCAGGGCCGCCTGGTGGTGCGCCACACCGCGGCCGCGCCGGCCGTCGACGTCCTCGCCGGGGGCACGCCGGTGTTCACGAACCTCTCGAACCCGAACGAGGCAAAGGCCGACCTCCCCGCCGGCAACGTGTCGGCCGCAGTGGCCCTGGCCGGGACCACGCAGCCTGTGATCGGGCCGGCTGACGTCCCCGTCACCGAGGGTGCGGCCACCATCGTGTACGCCGTCGGCTCGGCCGAGGCGGGCAACCTGCAGGTGCTCAGCCAGAGCATCTCCGGGCTGCACTCGGCCCCGGGCGCCGTCAACACGGGCACCAGCGGCCTCGCCGCCGAGCCCGGCACGGACGGCAACGTGCCCGTCGCCCTGTACGCCACCGGCATCGCCGTGGCCGGCGCCGCTGGACTCGTGATGCTGGCCCGCCGCCGGCAGACCGCTGACGTCCGGAGCTAGGCCCTCCATGTCCCCCCGCCGCCGCCCGCACCGGTCCTCCCGCCCGGTGCGGGCGGCGCGCGCCCTGGGCCTGCTGCTCCTCGTCGTGTCGGCGGCGGGGTGCGGCTCGTCGGGGAACGGCGACACCGGATCCCGAGCAGCGACCATCACGTCCGAGGTGGCACCGACCGAACCCGAGCCCCGGACGGTGGCCACGACGCCGGGGGTCCTGCGTCCGGCCGAGCCACGGCAGGGCCCGGCGCGCCCTCCGCATCGAGAGCATCGGCGTCGACGTCGACGTGGTGCCGGTCGGCGTCGACACCGCCGGGGACATGCAGGTGCCCGGCCCCTCGGTGGCCGGGTGGTACGAGTTCGGCCCCCGCCCCGGCGAGCCGGGATCGGCGCTCCTCGCCGCCCACGTCGACTACGACGGCCGGCCCGGGGCCTTCTTCCGCCTCCGCGACGTCGAGCCCGGTGACCGCGTCGAGGTGACCGGCCCGGACGGCGCCACCCTCGAGCTCACCGTGTCCGAGGTGACCCGCGTCCCCAAGGCGGGGTTGGCCGCCACGGGCGCCTTCGACCGAACCGGGCCCCCGAGGGTGGCGCTGGTGACGTGTGGCGGCGACTTCGATCGCGCTCGCCGGTCGTACGAGGACAACGTCGTGGCCTGGGCCGAGCCGGCGGGGTGACCATGGCCCCGCTGGTCGCCCCCCTGCTCGACGGGCCGGTCGCCCAGTACGTTGGCCGAGTGGCGGCCGCCGGCGACGAGGGGGCGCGATCCGCCGCCGACGCCGCCGTGGAGGAGGCGTGGGCCGCTGGCGACGAGAGGGCGCTGCGCCTGGCTTGGGACCAGTTCGGCACGCTCGTCTTCACGTACTGCTGCCGGGCCCTCGGGGACCGGGACGCCGCCGCCGACTGCACGCAGGAGACCTTCGTGAGCGCTTGGCGGTCCCGGGCCCGGTTCGACCCTGCGCAGGGTCCGCTGGCCGCCTGGCTGGTGGGCATCGCCCGCCACCGCACCCTCGACGCCTTCCGCAAGGGCTCCCGGGTGCCGGCTCCGGGCCTCGCGCCCGCAGACGCCGAGCGGCCCGATCCCCGGCCCGCGCCGGACGACCGCCTCGCCGACCGACTGCTGGTGGCCCGCGCCCTCGAGTCCCTCGCCCCCCGCGCCCGCCAGGTGGTGGAGCTGGCCTTCTGGTCGGACCTCACCCAGACCGACATCGCGGCCACGCTCGACCTCCCCCTCGGTACGGTCAAGAGCGACATGCGCCGAGCTCTCCAGCGGCTGCGGCCCCACTTGGAAGCGGGGGCCGTCGATGCCTGATCAGCACGACGAGCTCCGGGAGCTCCGGGAGCTCCGGGGACGACTGGAGCTCGAGCAGGACGTCTCCTGGGAGCGACCCCCGGCGGACCTCTGGGACCGCATCGCCGCCGATGCCGCCGCTCCCCCGGCCCGACGTCGTGCCGCTCGACCGGGCCCGCAGGGGCCGCCGGGCGCCCTGGCTGCTGGGTGCGGCGGCGGCGGCCGTCGTGGCCGTCGTGGCCCTGACCGTGGGCCTCGCGCAGCGGGACGAGGCGTCGGTCGTGGCCTCCGCCCCGCTCGAGCGCCTCGGGCCGTCGGGCGCCGGCGATGCCGAGCTGGTCGAGGACGACGGGGACCTCGTGCTCCACGTGGAGACCGCCGGCCTCGACCCCGGCGACGGCTTCCTGGAGGTCTGGGTCATCGACCCGGCGGTGGAGAAGCTGGTGTCGCTCGGGCCCTATCGCCCTGACGGGGACTACGACCTGCCCCCGGGGCTCGACCCCGAGCAGTTCCCCGTGGTCGACGTCTCGGTCGAGCCGCTCGACGGCGACCCCGCCCACTCGGGCGACAGCGTGCTGCGGGGCCGCCTGACCTTCTGAGGGCCCCGCTCGCACACCGGGCGCGACCATGCCGTGGTGCGCCTCCGCCTCGGGCTCCTGCACGGGTTCGGGGCCACCGGCTTCACCTGGCGGGAGATCGTCGAGCCGCTGCGGAGCCGCCCACGCCGTCACCGTGCTGGACCGGCCGTGGGGGCCTCTCGACGACCAGGTCCAGGCCACCGTGCAGGCGCTCGGAGCACCGCGAGTGCGATGACTGGGTCCTCGTGGGGCACTCCGCAGGCGCGGAGGTCGCCCTCGGCGCCGCCCTGGACGCGGCGGAGCGCGTGCGCGCCCTGGTGCTGCTCGGGCCGGTGGTCGGTCGCGGCGCGCCCGGCCTGGTGCGAGCCGCGGTGCGCATCCCCGGCTCCCGACGCGTCGCCCCAGCGCTCCTGCGCGCCACCTCCGGGCTCGTGGGACCAGCGTTGCGGAGGGCCTGGGACGACCCATCCGCCGTGTCGGAGGAGATCGTCGAGGGCTACCGCCGACCCCTCCGGGAGCCGGGGGTGGCCGAGGCCCTTTGGGCCATGGCAGCGGCTCGGGACGTCCGGGACGTCGTGGAGCGCGCCTCGTCGAGGTCGACCAGCCCTGCCTGGTCGTCGTCGGCACGACGGACCGCTGGGCCACGCCGGTCCCGGTGCGCCACGCACGAACCGTGGTGCTCGATCGGTGCGGTCACCTCCCGCACGAGGAGCAGCCCGACCGCACGGTACGGGAGATCCTCTCCTTCGTCGACGGCCTCGCACCCTGACCGACTCGAGCGGCATGCCGCTGACGGAGCGGCGGACCCGGCGGTCAGGCTCGGGCCGGCTCCAGGTTCCGGTCCAGGACCTCCTCGGGACCATGCCGTGCGACACCCAGTTCCGCTTGTCGGCCCAGACGAGGAGCGGGGGAGCACCACGAGGGCGCTGAGGAGCGCCACGGCGACGTCAGGTCGCCAAGCAGGCGAGGAGCCACGTTCGGCCGTCCTCCAGCGTCGCTCACACGCGATGAGCTCAGGCCGCGAGGGTGGCTCGAACATCGGGCCGGCGGGGTGCGGACCGTTGCCGCCCGAGCGGGTCGCGGTACCGAGCTCGGTACCGGCCGTTGCGCTTGTCGACGAACCCCACATCGGCGGTCACTGCCCGGTTGTGGCGGACAGATCAGAAACGGCCCCTGACCTGCGTGTATGCCCGGTCAGGTGCTGGGAGGCGGCGCCGGGAATCGAACCCGGGTAGAGGGCTTTGCAGGCCCTTGCCGCCACCGGCGTTCTCGCTGGTTGACCGCTGTGAACGTACCGTGTGGTGATCGCAAAGTGAGCACATCGTGAGCGGAGGACGGCCAACCGTGACGCTCCGCCGGCTTGGCGACCTGGTGGGCGCCGGGCTCGGTAGAGGATTTGGCCGAGCTCCTGGAGACGCCGGTTGTCAGGAGGCAACCGCCGCCCTCGTCGCGCGCTCACGTTCCGGATGGCCAAGTGCCCGGCCCCGGCGCCCGGCGAGAACCGCAGCGTCGCTGCCGCCCGTCGGTGGCCAGCAAGCCGAGCTCGCCGACGGTGCGGGGCGGTTCCATTGCGAGGAGCGTGGCCCGAGAGGGCGCGGAGCGCGTGACCATCGCCCCAGTCTGACGTCGTCGATCAGCTGACGGCGAGCGCGCCGATGAACCGCTCCGCCTCGTCGGCGAGCTCGTCGATCACGTCCGAGGTGCAGATCAGGTGGACGTCGGAGTCCAGGGCGACCAGCTCGGCACCCTCGATCTGCTCGGCGATGTATTCGGCTTGCGCCAACGGGACGATGGGGTCACGCGTCGGCGTGGATGAGGATGGTCGGCACGGAGATGCTCGGTAACAGGTCGCGCACGTCGTCTTCGATGGAGGCCCAGAAGAAGCGCATCGCCGACGTCGGGCTGGCAGAGAGCTGCTGGTAGCGGGCCCAGTAGTCGCGCACGCCGGGATCGTTCGCTCGACTCGGCGTGTACAGCTCGATCCAGACCCCGGTACCCCACCCACGCTCGAGCTCCTCGGCGAACGCCTTGACGATGTCGCGGTCCCAGCCCATCGGGTAGTCGATCATCGACCAACGACCGGGCGAACCCGCCGTGCAGGATCAGCGCTCGAACCCGCTCAGGGTGCTGCGCGGCGAGCCGGATGGCGGTGAGCACCCCGGCGGACACGCCGAGGACGACAGCTCGTTCCGACTCCGCCGCGTCGAGCACGGCGAGGGCATCGTCGACCCAGCGCTCAGGTTCGACGACCGCCGGGCGATCCGAGAGCCCCATCCCGCGCTTGTCGAAGGAGATGAGGCGCCCCATCGCCGTGAGCCGGTGGACGAGGCGATCGGTCGGTGCGTTCCACCAGAGGTCGAGATGGCTGATGAAGCCGGCGACGGCGAGGACGTCGGTCGCACCGTCACCGGCGACCTGGTAGGCGACACTCACGTCGTCGAATGAGCGGGCGTACCGCACCGGGGAGCGCTTCAGGGCCGGTCGTTCGCCCGCTGCTCGCTCGCTCGTTGAGGTCGGCGTCGGGGCGGCCAGCGACGGTTCGTGGCCGAGGATCGCCGCTTCGAGGCGGCGCAAGTCGCCTCCGGGTTCGAGCCCGAGCTCGTCGCACAGAGTCGTGCGGACGCGCTGGTAGACGGCAAGCGCGTCGGCCTGGCGGCCGCAGCGGTACAACGCCACCATCAGGTGGGCCCACAGCGGTTCCCGGAAGGGGTGGTCGCGGACCAGGACCTCCAGCTCGCCGACGAGCTCGGTGTGTCGCCCGTCGGCCAGGTCGGCGGCGACGCGGGCCTCGAGGGCCGACAGGTACTCCTCCTTCAGGCGGACCGCCTCCGTCGCCAGCCCGGTGTGCGACGCGACGCCCTCGAAGGGCTCGCCGCGCCAGAGCGCGACGGCTGCGCCGAGGCTCGCCCGAGCCTCGGCCGCAGTGCGATCGCGCATGGCGGCGGTGCCGGCGCGCACCAGTGCCCGGAACCGGCTGACGTCGACATCGTCGGCGTCGACACCCAGCACGTAGCCCGTCGGCTCGGTGGAGATCGTGTTGGAGCCGAGCGCCTGGCGCAGGTTCCACACGTAGGTCTGGAGGGTCTTTCGGGCGGCGGCAGGCGGATCCTCGCCCCAGAGCGCGCCGATGAGGGCGTCGGTCGAGACGATGGACCCCGGCCGCAGCGCGAGCGCGGACAACAGAGACCGCTCCTTCGCCGCGCCGAGGACGACCGACCCCGGCACATCGTCCACCTGCAGCGGCCCGAGGAGGCTGACCCGCACGAGCGCACGATACGTGACCGTGGTCCAGCGCTGGACCAGCACTGGACCGGACTGTGGTCCCGTGAGCGAGGCCACGCCGCCGGCGTGCTGACAGCGGAGTGCGGAGGAGCAGCTGATGCCTCGATTCATCGTCGAGCGGACGTTCCCGGACGGGCTCGACATCCCAACGTCCGATCAAGGAGCGAAGACCTGTCTGGAGGTGATCGAGAACAACGCCGAGGAGCGGGTGACGTGGGTGACGTCGTATGTCTCCACGGACAGGACGAAGACGTACTGCGTCTACGACGGGCCGAGCGCCGAGGCGATCGACCGGGCGGCGGCCGCCAACGGTCTGCCGATCGACGCGGTGGCCGAGGTGCGGGTCCTCGATCCGTACTTCTACACGGGGTCGGCGTCGTGAGCCGGCGACCGCGGATCTCCAAGCTCGGCGTGGCGACGGCGACGACCGTCGTCCTGGGCATCGCGTTGGGGCTCGTCGCCGCGACCGGTGCCGGCGCGGAGTCGAACGGCAAGGCCGACCTCGCGCAGGTCCGCGCCGCCACGGCCCGGTACCACGACGTCGCCGCCGCCGAGGCGGACGGCTACGTCGACCTCGGGCTCTGCTTCGACCAGATGGGTGAGCACTGGGGCCGGCCCTCGCAGATCGACGGCGTGGTGACCGCCGCCGCCCCAGAGGCGCTCGTCTACGCCCACGTCGGCGACCGGCTGCGGCTCGTCGCCGTCGAGTACGTGGCGACCGGTCCCGGCACGGTGCTCGGCATGCCGCTGCACTACAACCCGGTCGTCGACCTGTGGGTGTTGCACGCCTGGGTGTGGATGCACAACCCCGGCGACATGCACGACGACACCAACCCCCTCGTGGGGGACTGCCCCCAGCCCTAGCGGCTGGCTCGCGGCGGCCGGACGTCCCCGGATCGTGGGACGCCCGGCGCCGCCGGGACCGCGCACGACGAGACGGAGGGATGGACGATGGCCAGCTTCCAGCAGATCGGTTCGAGCGCATGGATGAGGCCTGGCGGCGCGCTGTTCGCGGTGCTGACCGTCGCGATCGGGGGCGCCGTGTTCGATGCTCGCCCAGCGGGCGCGGTCCAGGACTTCGCGGCCGTCCAGAGCGGCGTTTGGAGCGACCCCGCGACCTGACGCGGCGGCGCTGTGCCCACCGACGCTTCGTTCACGACCGTCACCATCCCCCGCAACATCGCGGTCACGATCCCGGCGAACCACAGCGTGATCATGCAGCAGGCAGAGATCGGCATCAGCGGCTTCCTCTTCGTCGGCGGGCTTCTCTCCGCCGGTGAGCTGGTCGTCTGGGGGGATGGCGAGACGTTCATCCAGGGCGGGGATGTGACCGTCATCCGCGAGCTCATGAACGACGGGACGCTGGTCAACAACGGGCAGCTGCTCACCGCGCTGCGAACGGTCAACGGGCCCTCGGCAGTATTCCGGAACGCGGATGAGCTGGAGATCCGTGCCGGGCAGTTCGCCGACCACGGGTTCTACAACCACGGACGGTTCGAGAACTTGGCCCATGCCGTGCTGACCGCGACGACGGCAGGCTCGGTCGTGCTCGATTCGAAGTTCCGCAACGAGCAGGGCGCCACCGTCGTGAACAAGACCGGCGCCGTGCTCGACGTCGGCGGACGGCTGACCAACCTCGGCACCTTCGTCAACGAGAGCGCCGCGCTCGTTACGACCGTGGCCCCGAACGGACGGCTCGAGAACGGCTCGGTCCTCGACAACTACGGGACCATCGACAACCTCAGCACGATTGACAACACGGGCGGCGACTTCCGCCTGCGCTGCGGGAGTGCGCTGGCGGGCAACCCGGTCGGTGGGAGTGCGCCGAGGAACTGGTGCGACTCGACGGCGCCCACGCTCGATGCCACGGCGCCGGCGGTCACGGAGGCCACCAGCGCTGCCGGTGCGATCGTGAGCTATCACGTCCGGGCGAAGGACGACCTCGACCCCGCTCCGACGGTGTCCTGCCTGCCGGCATCGGGCGCGACGTTCCCGCTCGGCGCCACGACCGTGTCGTGCACCGCCACCGACTACGTCGGCAACAGCGGAACGACGGCGTTCCCGGTGACGGTCAGCGACACCACAGCGCCCGGGATCACGGTCCTCGGACAGCAGGCGGTCGTGGTCGTGCAGCACAACGACTACGTCGATGCCGGAGCCACCGCGACCGACACCGTGTCAGGTGACCTGTCGACGCAGATCGTCACGACGAGCCCTGTCGATGTGGATGTACCAGGGGACTACACGCTCGGCTATTCGGTGTCCGACGCGGCCGGGAACGTCGTCACGGCGACGAGGACGGTGAGCGTGATCACGCCTGGCGGCGCAACCGACACTCTCCTTGGGCAGATCGAGTCGCTCGTCACCTCACGCTCGACGCGGACCGAACTGGCGCGCTTCCTGACGCAGGTGTCGCAGGTCTTGCACGACAGTCGCCCGTCGAATGACGCGTCGGCCTGTCGGCTGCTCGATGCCTTCACCAGTGCTGTGCGCCGGTTCGAGCGACAGGCCACGCTGTCGGGCGGGCTGGCCGCCGACCTCACCCGGCAGGCAGACCAGATCGCAACCGGTCTCGACTGCTCGCTGTCTCGCCCCTGACGAGCCGATCAGGCCGCCTGGTTGGGGTCGGGGCCGACGATCATCCACGGGGTGCCGAAGCGATCGGTGCACATGCCGAAGGGTCGAGAAGAACGTCGGCTCGAGGGCCTGGGTGACGGTGCCGCCTTCGGCGAGGGCGTCGAAGGCCCTGACGGTGTCCCGCGCAGTCGTCGCCCCCGTGCAGATGCTCGTCCGCAGCAGCCGCGCCGGGCCTCGAGGTCAGCGGCCGTCTCGACGTGACGGGCGAGATCGGCCTCAAACCCCCGACGCCACGTCGAACTCTCGCCGTTAGCGGCGATGGGTGCGTCGGCTGATGGGTGCGAGACCGTGAAGGATTTTACGGGCGGGGTCGAGCGCGGCGCAGGCGATCAAGCGCCCATCTCGACTGCGACGCGGCCGGACGCTGCTGCGTCCTGCAATGCCTGGTAATCGCGATCGTTCTGGTCGGCGTAGGTCTCGGCGAACGTGGCCATGGCCCGGTCGAACACATCGCCGCTGCCGAGATAGGCGGCGATGGCGATCCTGTCGCCCGAGCGGGCGTGGGCTCTGGCAAGCGTCCAGCCACAAACCCTGCCGTACGCCTCGAGGGCCATTGGGTCCATCAGCTCGACCTCGGCCGAGCCCTTCGCGTCCCAGAGTTGCCGGATGTAGAAGTCCTTCGTCTGGCCGTCGATCGTCTCGATTCGCTCCCAGCCCAGCAGGATGTCGGGCGCCGCCTGCATCATGCGCTGACCCTCGACGACGCGCTGTCCGTGCTGGGCGTACTGGCTCTTCCCGAGGAAGGGCTCGAGCACCGACGCCTGCGCTTCCTTGAACTGGAGGAACAGCGGGTCGCCGTGATCACGGCCGACCATGAGCAGTATCCAAGTGCGGGCACCCACGCTGCCGACGCCGACGACCTTCCGAGCGGCATGCACATACCGGTAGCTCTCGAGCAACGTGCGCCGGTCGCGCGGCAGCGCGCGCTGGTACGTGCCGATCATGCGCCGCACGACGTCCTCCAGGTGCGCCTGCTCCGCCCCCGGCAACACGTCTTCGATCGGCGTCACGAGGGGAGGCCTGCCCATGATGCGTGGCTCGCCGTCGACGGTCCGGCACAGCTTGGTGAGCGCTCGCAGGCTGTCCTTCGTGTGAGCCTTTGCGACCTGCGCTTGGAACCGCTTCATCTGGTTCCTCGACGCCGCAGCTCCAAGCTGTTCTCGAATGCCCGCGACGTCGAGGCGTGCGTACCAGACGTCGATGTTGCGCATCTCGGCGAAACGCGCGATCGCTTCCCGGTACTCACGCACCGCAGCCATCACCGCTGAGCGGCGGATCGCAGCCTTGAAGCCGCGGTCCCGGCCCGCTACCGCGAAGCTCGCGGCGAGCCGCTTCACGTCCCACTCGAACGGCCCCGGCAGCGTCTCATCGAAGTCGTTGATGCTGAAGACGAGCCTCCGATCCGGTGCGGCGAAGATGCCGAAGTTGGAGAGGTGCGCGTCGCCGCAGAGCTGAGCGTGCAACCCCGTCCGCGGCCCATCCGCGAGATCGGTCGCCATCAGGTAGGCGGCGCCGCGGAAGAAGGTGAACGGCGATTCGAGCATGCGCCCATACCGAATCGGACGGAGCTCTCGGAGACGCGTCTCCGCCTGCTGCTGCAGAAGATCGACAGGGTCCCTCCGGCTCGGCCCCGGCTCCCAGTCGGCATGCGTCGAGCGCGGTTGATCACCTCGTGCGGCCCTGCCCCGGGCAGCCCGCTCGGCGGGGCTGAAGTACGGCACCGCCTCCGGCGGTGGAGAACCATCGTCTGTCGGCGCGCGGTCGTCGAAGTGCATCTCCTCCTCCGACGCCGTCGCGGAACCTGGGTCCAGAAGCCGGACGTTCTCGTCCACGTGCGTCATCGCCCCCCGTTTCGCAGGAGCCCCCATGCTCGAGATTCCCGTCGGACAGCGCACGAACGGAGTCGCCCGGCGATCTCGACGACGCTACTTGGTCGACCAGGTCGATCACGCCGGCACCGTCCCACGCGACGGGCGGTCGGGTGGGAGCCCGGCCGGTGAGCGAAACGACGGATTCTGGCGGTCAACCAACGACAACAGCGGACACCGTCTGGTTGACGATTACGGGTCCTGACCAGGAACTTTACCTGGCCACGCACTGGAGGCGGCGCCGGGAATCGAACCCGAGTAGAGGGCTTTGCAGGCTGGCTCCCGACCACCCATAGCCGCAGGTCAGTGGGCATTTTCTCGATGCAGGAGGACGCTCTGAGGGGTGAGTGAGGCGCGGCCCAACGGCCACTGGCGGACTGCGAATGGCCGTCGACAGCAAGCAGGCCACCCGGCTCGGATGCGCTCGGCACGGCAGTCGGAGCGTCAACATGCGTTGACGATCGGATGGTGAAGTCGGTACCGTGCGAGGCGGTCGACATTGAGGCGAGCGCGCGCGAGCACGGTGTCCCCGACGACGACATGCTCCACGCACTCCGAACCACTGGCGAACGTTGGAGACCGACGATCCGGCCGTGACGATGTGTATCGGCCCCTCCACGGGCACTGAGCCACTGGAGGTCGGCGTCGTCGTCGACGAGGACGGCACCGCGGTATCCATGCGATGCCGGCACGAGCCAAGTTCTTGAAGGGATGGTGGTCGCCATGAAGACGAGCCGAGCCGAGCGCGCCACCGCTCTGGAGAAGTGGGCCGAGGCGGTCGACCCTGCCGACCTCCGCGTCGCCGACACTGAGGCGCTGCGTCGCATCGCCGAGCTCGCACAGCAGCGCGACGACCTCGACGTCGACCTGGCCGAGTCGGTTCAGGCGGCTCGTGCCGCCAACCGGTCCTGGTCCGAGATCGGCGCCATGCTCGGCGTCTCCAAGCAAGCCGCCCAGCGCAAGTACGGCTCGAAAGCCCCAGCCTGAGCGACCACCCTCGCGGCAGAGGAAGTCGGGAGTAACGGGCAGTAGGGGTCGTCCGCCGTTTGCGTCTGAGCGAATGGGTCACCTCGTGTCGGACGCTCGACTGGAGAGGCGCCCGGTCCCGTTGTTAGTCGAAAGGCGCAGTGGTGATGACAGAGGCGCCCGTGTTGGCCTAGATGTCGCAGACAGCGATTGATGGCGCGTCTCGGCGTGCTTTGTCGGTGGCCGTGGCAAGGTTCGGCTAGAGGGGTGTATGTGACATTGGCTGGTTCGATGCCCAGGATCTCCGCGTCAGAAGGGTCGAGGCGTTCGATGAGCGCCTTCGAGGCGAGTGTGCGACCACCGGTGGCTGACGCTTCGAGACGCGCGGTCTCGTTGACTTCGTCGCCGAGGGCGGTCACCTCGGTTCGTCCGGCGGTTGTGATCCGACCGACGTACGGCGTCGCTCCCCAGTGCAGACCGAAGCGGAAGGACACGTCGGTCTGCAGGCCGCTCCTCGTGGCGATGTCGGGGAGAGAAGTCTTGAGCTCCCGGGCAGCCTCGATGCAGGCTCGCGCGGCCGCAGACTCAGATCCCGCCGTTTCGGCGAGGAAGAAGGCGGCGACACCGTCTCCGGCATGGCGGCCGATGATGCCCCCATGGTTGATGATGCACTGATCCGCCGATCGCACCCAACGGCGACCGAAGGCGAAGTACTGAGATGTGGAGAGTCGCCGGCTCAGGGGTGAGGACGCGTCGAGGTCGGCCATCAACACAGCTGCCGGTCTGCGTCCCGGCCGTTCCACCATGGCCATGCGTTCGAGGTGACCGAGGTCCGCTATCGCCGCCGCCGCCATGAGCTGTGACATCCCCGCGCCCGGCTTCGCGAGACTTACGTTTCCCGCGACCGTCCCATCGCTCGCGCGAACCCGCAGGTACAGGATGGTGTTCCTGGCACCCGACCCCGCGTGCTTGGCCACTAGCGCGGAGTGACCCCAAGCAGCGGGGAGCTCGACAGGCTCGATCTCGTCGACGAGGTCACGAAGGACGGGATCGACGACCTGGCGCAGCCCGTCACGCCCACCGGCGGTGTCGAAGAGAACGAAGGGACCCATGAGGCGGAATTGCTCTCGGAGCCCTTCCTGCCAGTCGTCGAAGTAGAACGCCCTTCTGACCGCAACCTCGGACGATCCGAACATGTGCCCGCCGAGACGGGAGATCGTGGACCCTTCATCACCAATGGTCCGTCGTAGTTCGTCGGTGATGAACACGACGCGCCATCGCGCATCGAGAACGTGCGCCGAATGACCCAGCTCGTTCAACACCGTTGCGAAGGTCGCCAATGTCGGATTGTCGGGGAGCGGAAACGGATCCATCCGAGTTCTCCCTCCGCTGGCAACAGAGCACGCAGCTGTCCGGCGACCTTACCGGTGCACCCAGGCATGCGTGCGGGCACAACTGCGGATCTGCCCGGGCCGGTCGGCCGAGCCGTCTGTGCGTGAGCGCCGGGCTTCTGGCGTCACGGGATCGAGGCCGCTGCGACAATGACGCTCGTGCGTCACTACCAGGCGACCGGCTACGACAGCAGCCGATGGGACGGCTTCGAGCCGTGGGCGCACCTGCGATGATCACGAGATGCCCACCCAGCGGATCGCCGTGGACGGCGCCGAGCTGCACGTGGAGGTCGAGGGGGAAGGCCCGGCGCTGGTGCTGGTGAACGGCGCCGCGCTGAACGTGCGGCAGTGGGATGGCGTGATCGAACGGCTGGCCTCAGAGCACACGGTGGTTCGCCACGACGTGCGGGGCACTGGGTCGAGCTCGCCGGGGCCGGAGGCCGGGTACACCTTCGAGCAGTACGCGTCCGACATCGTCGCGATCGCCGTTCAGCTCTCGCTCGACGAGTTCGACCTCTGGGGGATGGCGTGGGGATCGCGGGTTGCGCTCGTCACCGCGGCGCGGCATCCCGATCAGGTGCGACGCCTCGCGCTGTCGGACTTCTCGATCGATCCCGCCGACGTCGACGCGCAGAAGCGTGGCGCCACGGACGCGAAAGCGGCTCGGGCGACCGCGGCGATCGTCGATCCACCGATCCCACAAGGCGTGCGCGACCACAACGATCCGCACGCGATGCGAGCCGCCATGGCAGCAACCCTGTCGCACACCGATCTGCTCCCGTTCGTGGAGCAGGTCCGGGTTCCCACCCTGATCGCCACCGGCGACCACGACCCGAACCTCGCGTTCGAGCCGCCGTGCACTTCCCGCATTCGACACAGCCCGGCTCGTCGAGTTGGACCTCACTGGCCACGGCTCGGTGCTCTGTCGGCCCGAGGTCGTGACCGACGCTGTCCTCCAGTTCCTCGACGAGTAGCGATGCCAACGTTGGTCGTCATCGTCGCCCCGGCTCCCCCTCACCTCGCGATCGTCTGCCCGCACCGCGGCAGAACGCCGGTTCCGCGCGTGCTGACTGCGGGGCCTTGGTTGCCAGGAACCGCAGGGCTTGTCGGCTCGGCGTCCGGGCGGTCGTGTGCACCCGGCGTCATGACTGATGTTGGCTTGTGGGCGGTCGTGTTGGCCACGCAATCTCGACGACGAGTCCGAAGTGGTCGCTGGCGAGCACCCCCGTCCGCTTGCGGTCGAACGCGAGCGACCCGCGCAGTATCCGGCCTGCACCGCCGGTGCCTGCACGCGACTCACCCACGAACACATAGTCGACGCGGCGTGGCGGCTCATTGGCTGCGGCGGCGTGCTCATTTGCGGGGTCCCAGGTCATGCCGCCGCCGTCGTGGATCACCGCCCAGGCGTCCTGGAAATACGTGCTACGCCCATCGACCACCGCATTTGCGGTGAGGAACCGAATCTCGTCCGACATGGGCTCGGCGTTGAAGTCACCGCAGACGATGGGCGGCATCGAAGCAGACGGATCCCAAGTGCGGCCGATCGCTTCATCGATGAACAACACCTGCGCAATACGATGAGCGGCCTGGGCGGGCATCGGTTGCAGATGCGTGCTGTACACGTCGATGCCCGCCGTGCGGACGTGAAACAGATCGAACGGCATGCCCGGTGGCAGCGCAGGCGGTCTCATGGTCACGTGAGGTCGATGAGGTGCGTCGTGTGCCACCGGCAGCTTCATCAGTTCGACTGCATCGAGTGGCCATCGGCTCAAGATCGCCGAACCGAACCGCAGCGAAGGGTCGGCGCCGACAGCACTCGGGTCGGGCGGTGGAAAGCCGCCGAACTCCCACTGCCAATCCTCGACAGAGTGTTCGGCGATCCAACCTCCCGTGTTCGGATGGCGATCGTCCTGCCAGATCTCCTGAAGGCAAACAACGTCGGGATCGAGTTCGTCCAGCCACGCCACGATCTCTTGGCGGCGCTCCCGCCACCGAGCTCCGACAAGCGAGTCCGCGTTCAACTGCACGACACGCAACGCGCGCTCTGGCATGAACAAGATCGTGACCGAACGCGCCACTGCCGTCCACCCCGAGACGGGGCGATCCCATCAGCAACCTCGTCGTTGAGCCAGTTCTCGATCTCGTCCGCTGGAAGGCGGCCGAGGCGATACGAGCCGAACCTGGGCAGCACGTACCGCTTCAGATCGCGCTCGTACGTCTCTTGCGTCGTCGGCGACAGCCGGCGGGCCAACGACAGGAACTCCTCGGCCCAGGTAGCCAGGGCGACATCGGCGCCGGCGGGATCGATCCAGCGTCCCCGCTCCACGTCGACCTGCATCTCGCGCAGGAACCGCTCGGCGTCGGCCTTCCGGGTGAACGTCTCGGACCGTTGGCGCCCGAGTGGGTCGCGGTACCGCGCCCGATAGTTGCCGCTGCACTTCTCGACGAAGCCCATCCGTCCTCCTGTCCGGTCCCTTGGGAGCGCTGTGGGAGCGCCATGGGAGCGAAACCAGGGCTTCTCGGGGTATCCAGCGGTGATTGCTCGGCCATGCCGGACACTCAGAAAAGTGTCCCTGACCAGGAAGTATGCCTGGTCAGCCGCTGGAGGCGGCGCCGGGAATCGAACCCGGGTAGAGGGCTTTGCAGGCCCTTGCCGCCACCGGCGTTCTCGCAGGTTGACCGCCGTGAACCTACCGCTCGGTGATCGCAAAGTGAGCGGATCGTGAGCGACTCTGGGAGGGCGGAGCCGGCAAGCTCACCCCCGTGGGTTTGCTGGAGCGATGGGACAAGCGCAGTCAGCGCATCGCCGGCGAGCTCGGAGGCGAGCACGGCCAGCCCGAACTTCGGCGAGGTGTTCCCCGGGCTCGTCGTCAGGTCGACCTGACCCGCGGGCGGGCGGGTTAGAGCTCCTCGCTTGACCCCGGAGCGATGTCTTCCGTGGCGACCGGAGGTTGGTTACCTCGACGCGGTGCTGGGGCACCGCGGGTTACCCGAACGGCTGTACGTATCGCTTGAAGTTGCGTGTACCACCCCGGCCAGTTCGACGGGATCACGGCACCGACCCTCCTGCTGAGATGTCGTCAACCTTGGGGGCGGCACGCCACCTCCAACCGGGACCAGCCGGGCAGGTTGAGCGCTCCTCCGTCTTGTTGCCCAGCGGGCCCACTTCGCAGGGTGTGCGCAGACCGTGGCGGCGCCCACCTCCGGATAACGATTGGTCGACACTCCGGGCACACCGGCCCGTCGGGAGGCAGACCAAACAGGACTTTGCCAGCGGTTTCATAGCCGCCCTGGCCGAGGATGTGGTGCTGCGTGGCGGCGTGCGCGTCGCGGAACGTGCCCGGCACCTCGACGTAACCACGGTGCATCCGGCCTTGGCCCGTCGGCGGGCAGAAGCCGTGGTCCGCCCCGCCGAGCGCAAGATCGCGGCCGCATCGCCGGCAGGAGCGGCTCGCCGTCCCGTGACGGACGACCAGTTGCCCTCAGGGGCCGGCCGGGTGAAGGTGCATGCATGACGACCCCGAGATGGCGGCCGCGGCCGAGCAATCCGGGTGACGTCATGAACCCGGCAGTCAACGCCACGGGCCGAAGGACCGCCCGACCCCCGAAGGGCATCGGCACGGGATGGTCGTCGACCGTCCGCCGTTTCGTTCACGCAGTTGCGCTGGCGCCCGTCGTGGTCGTCGCCGGGGCGCTGTCCGCCTGCACGCCCTCCTCGGGGGGAACGGCGTCCGTGACGGCGCAGCCCTTGTTCAGCACGTTGCACTTCGATGCCGTCAACGGACGGAGCAACAGCATCACGGTGGCCCTCGGGACTTCGTCGAGCGGCTATCCGACGTCCCTCTTGCTGACGGACTCGCGCAACCCCGTCACACCGGGGTCCGGCTGCACCCGAGTGGACGACAACACCGTGCGCTGCTCGCACGACCCATCGCGCTCCGTCGGGTTCCTCGATCAGATCATCAAGCTCGGCGACGGGGACGACTCCTTCGTCACCACGGTCGCCCTGGCCCGCGACACCGTGGTCCATGCCGGGCCGGGCGACGACACCCTGAACGGCGGACCGTCGCGGGACATCTTCTTCGAGGATTCCGATGGGTTGGACCGGGATGTCTTCGCCGGAGGAGCCGGAAGCGACTTCGTGCGCTATGCGGGTGTGCTGCACGCGGTGAGCATCAGCCTCAACGACGTCGCCGACGACGGGCGCCCCGGTGAGGGCGACAACGTCAAGATCGATGTCGAGGGGATCGGCGGCACGGGGAACGCCGACACGCTGACCGGCGACGGTGACCGGAACTGGATCGAAGCCCTGGACCCCACCGACGCCACCGTCGACGTGCAGCAGCTCACCGGGGGAGCGGTCATCGACGGCAAGGGCGGCGACGACTCGATCACGGGCACGAACTGGGGCAACGCCAACGACCGACTCTCCGGCGCCTCCGGCAACGACGACATCGACGGCTACGCCGGCAACGACGTGATCGATGGCGGGACAGGCGATGACGACCTCCGCGGGCGAGAGGGGTTCGACACCCTCGACGGCGGCAGTGAGACGGACTTCTGCGACGTGGGTCCGGGCGGCGGTACGACGGTCAACTGCGAGACAGGTCCCTGAGTCAGAGCCGAGTGAGCTCGGCGGACTCCCCCTGCACGAACGGGAGCCAGGCATGGGCACCGGTCTCGTCGACGAGCTGCAGCGCGCGCTCAAGGTCGGCCTTGCACTGTGACTGCAGGTCCTCGGCGCCACCGATCCGCCGGACCCGGCTCCGGGTGACCAGCGCGCCGCACTCGAGGATCGGCGTCTTCCGCCGGTCTGAGGCGACGACCGCCTCGTCCGCCGACCGGACCGCGGCCGGGTGGTCTCCGGCGCCGAGGTGGGCCAGGGAGAGGAACATCGCCAGGCCGCCTTCCTCGAAGAGCCACACCCGGTGCCGGCGAGCGACATCGAGGGCGGCGCCGCAGTGGTGCACGGCGTCGGACCAGTCGCCACGGTTGATGTGGGCGGTGCCGAGCGCGCAGCGGGCGAGCGGTTGCAGGTTGAGGTTGCCCGTGTCCTCGGCCACCCGCACGGCCTCCTCCACGTCCGAGACCGAGTCGCGGGCATCGCCGGCGAGGAAGTCGATGTACGGGTGGACGGCGAGGGTCCAACCGAGGATCTCGGCCTCACCCCGCTCCCGTGCGATGGCAACAGCGCGGTCGGCGTCGGCCCGGGCCTCCCCGAGGCGACCGGAGCGAGCGAGCAGGTAGGAACGGGTGCACAGGTTACGGGCCAGGAGGTTGTAGCCCAGGTGCCCGTCGCCTCGCCCGGGATCCTCCTCGGCCCAGGCGAGGGCCTCGTCGAGCATCGCCAGCGCTTCGTTCAGCGGTCCGGTCACGCTCATCACGACGGGCGGAGCGACCCGTGCCGCGGTCTTCAACCCGACGTCGTCCGTCGTGTCGGCGAGGCGTACGGCTTCAAAGGTGCTCTTGCGCGCCTCTCGCAGGTTGCCCCGGTAGAGGTTGATGGCTCCGTGGGCGAACGCGACGATCGCCAGGGCGGTGGTGTTGCCGGCGCTCTGCGCGAGGCCTGCGGCGTCCTCGAGGATGCGATCGACCTCTTCTTCGGGCACGCCGGCGCGAGCACTCCAGCGGGCCAGCCGGTGACGGGCCAGAAGCCCGAGCTCGAGGCCCTCTTCCGATGGCGGCGCGGTCTCCAGGAGGTCGATCGCCGTGCGCCATCGTCGCAGTGCCTCGTTGAGGTCCGTGCGGAGGGCCCAGTCGGCCGCTCGGGTGTTCCATCGCGCCGCGTCGAGCGGCCAGCCGGCCGCCTCGAAGTGGTTGGCGATGAGGGCGGCCCGCTCGTTGAGCCGGCCCGGGTCGAGCTCGATCAGCGCCTGCGCCACCAGCGCGTGCATCTGTGCCCGCCGATCGCTGAGCATCGACCCGTAGGCGACCTCCTGGGTCAACGGATGCCAGAACCGGTACTCGGACACCGGGTGGCGGGCCTCGTCGATGAGGAACTCGGCGCCGCACAACGTGTGCAGTGATTCGGCCAGGCCCCGGCCGGAGGTCGGGATGACGCGAGCGAGGACGTCGTCGGAGAACGTGATGCCCAGCACCGATGCCGTCTGGAGGACGAGCTTGTCGGCCGGTTCGAGACGGTCGATGCGCGACGCCAGGAGCGCCTGGACGGTCGCAGGCACCCGCACCCCGTCGAGGGAGCGCACAAGGCGATGGGAGCCGGGTGAGCCCTCGAGAACCCCTTCCTCCCCGAGCATCCGGATCAACTCCTCGATGAAGAAGGGGTTCCCACCGGTGCGGGCGATGATGTGGTCGGCGAAGCCGTCGAGCGAGGGATCGGGCCCGACGATGCTCGACACCATCTGACCGACCGAGTCCCGGTCGAGCGGGGCGAGGGGGATCTGCCGGTAGTACGAGTGGCGCATCCAGGGGGCGTGGAACTCCGGGCGGAAGTTCGCCAGGACGAGCGTGCGGGTGCCGGGGTAGGACTCGATGTACTGCTCGAAGAACATCCGGCTCGGGCGGTCGAGCCAATGCAGGTCCTCGAGGAGGACCAGCAGCCCCTCGTCCCGCTCGGTGCGGCGACGGGCCAGGCGCCTGACCACGGCGAAGACGCGCCGCAGGCGGGCCTCCTCGCCCAGCTGCGGGGAAGGATGATCCGGATCCGGCACCTCCAGCAGGTCGAAGAAGAGCGGCAGCTCCGACTCGAGGGACCTGTCGGTCACGACGAGGCGGCCGGCGATCTTCTCCCTGGCCTGCCGCGGCGAGTCGACGTCGGTGATCCCGAAGTAGTTGCGCAGCAGCTCGAGCACGGGGAGGTAGGGGACGCTCGTGCCGTGGGAGACGCCTCGCGCCCGAAGGACGTTGACGCCTCGGGTCTCGGACGCCCGTGCGAACTCCTCGCAGATCCGGCTCTTTCCGACGCCGGCTTCACCGACCACCCCCACGACCTGCGCGTTGCCACGGAGTGCCTGCTCGAGGGCCTCCCCCAGCACGTCCATCTCCCGGTCGCGGCCGACGAAGCGCGACAGCCCGCGCTGGCGGGCGAAGTCGAGTCCGGAACGGACCGGCCCGATCCCTTCGAGCACGTGGACACCCACGGGGTCCGAGACGCCCTTGATCGGGAACGGCCCGAGATCTCTCACGCGGAAGAAGCCGGTGACGAGCGCCGCCGTGGCGCCCGTCAGGTAGGCGCTGCCCGGTGCAGCGATGGACTCCATCCGCTGCGCGAGCCCCACCGTGGGCCCGATCGCCGTGTAGTCCATGCGGGCGTCGTCGCCGATCCGTCCGACGACCACCTCCCCGGAGTTGAGCCCTTGACGGACGTGGAAGCTCAGCCCGTGGGACCGTCGGAGCCCCTCGGCGTAGTCCCCGATCTCGGCGACGAGGTGCAAAGCGGCGTGACACGCCCGCCGGGCGTGGTCCTCGAAGGCGATCGGCGCGCCGAACAGCGCCATGATCCCGTCACCGGTGAACTTGTCGACGGTCCCGCCGAAGCGGTGCACACCTTCGGCGAGGAGGTCGACGAAACGGCCCATGATCCGCGCCCACTCCTCGGGGTCCAGATCCGCCTGCAGGTCCATCGATCCCTTGACGTCGGCGAACAGGACCGTGACCTGCTTGCGCTCACCCATCAGGGCGTCACGGGTGTCCAGGATCTGCTCGGTGACCTCACTCGGCGGCGCTGGGACCTCGCGTGGCGGCGCCAGGACGAACGCCGGCCGGCCGCACTCGTCGCAGAACCGCGCCCCGGGCCGGAGCGCACGCTCGCAGCCCTGGCAGCGAGCGATCATGGCCGTTCCACAGGCGTCGCAGAACTTCGCGCCCTCCCGGTTCGCGGCCTGGCAGGACGGGCACATGAGTGACGACGCGTCGGCCATCCGGGGTCCGTCCTTGGTCGCTGCCGGCTGCCATCTTGTCAGCCGGCCGCCGCCGCCGGTCTCGAGCGGCTCACCCGGCGGCCTTCTTCAGCACCCGGAGGGCGCATCCGAGCGAACAGCAGGTTCGTGTGCTCTGTCGCTCCGCCTTGGTCGCCGGGCCCGTGGTGACAGGTGTGGGAACTTCGCGGCGGCTCCGTGGTCAAGGGAACGGGCGACGAGATCATCGCCCGTTCCCGGGGGCTTCGGATGCGGTCGTGGCGGCGATCGAGCGCCACGTCCGGGATCTCACGGCGACCTGGGCCTAGCCGGCCCGCGCTCGTCCCAGAGCCGTTGGTCGTCGGCAATGTCAGCGCGGGGGACGAGTCCTTCGGGCCGACGCGGTGATCGAACCGGCCGAGACCCACGCCACTCCCCCGGTAGGCGTCGTGGACCAGCCGCCGAGCGCTGTGGGGCTGCCCGTTCGGCGTGTCGCTGGTGCCCGGCCGGCGACCTGGTGGCCTCATCCCCGTGGCGGTCGTCTGCGACCGGAATCACCCCGTTCTCAACAGCCCGGCGTGGGATCGGATGGCGCCGACGTCGGTCGCCTCTCTCGTGGATCGGGGGTCGCGCCGAGGCGAGCGCCGCACGACTGCTGCACCACGAACAGGCCTGGCTGGCAGGAACCTAGAGTCCTCGTGATGGCAGGGCCCGAGGTTCGCTACGCCGACAACGCCGGCATCAGCATCGCTTACCAGGTCTTCGGAGCCGGGCCCCGTGATCTCCTCTTCGTGACCGGCACCATGTCGCACCTCGAACTGTGGTGGGCCGACCCGCTCGCCACCGCCATGCTGGAGCGGCTCGGTTCGTTCTGCCGGGTCATCCTCTTCGACAAGCCCGGTACGGGGCTGTCCGACCCGATCCCGGCGGCCCCCACGATCGAGCAGCGCACCGCCGACCTCGTTGCGGTTCTCGACGCGGTGGGGTCGGAGCGGGCCGTCGTGCTCGGGTACTCCGAGGGCGGGCTACCGGCGATGACCCTCGCGGCAACGCGGCCGGAGCGAGTGGAGGCGCTGGTCCTGCTGGACAGCATCGTGGCGATGGACTGGGCGCCCGGTCTGGACGGATCGCCCGAGGAGTACGCCCGCATGTGGGCCATCCTCGACGAAGCGTGTGCCCGATGGGGAGAGGGCATCCTCATGTCGGCCATGGCACCGACATGGCGGATGAACCCCGCCTACAAGTCGATCCTTCCGGCCGTGGAGCGTGCCTGCATGAGCCCCGGCATGGCCCGCTCCGTGCTCCAGGGGTATCGCGGCATCGACGGCCGCGAGGCGGCCGCATCCGTGCACGTGCCCACCCTGGTGCTGCACTGCGAGGACGAGGAATGGCTGGATGCGGACTTCGGCCGTGAGCTGGCGCGCCGTATCGAGGGCGCAGTCTTCGTTCCCCTGGCTGGACCCGATCACGTTGTCTGGATCCACAACAGCGAGCGCCTCCCCGAGGCCATCGAGGAGTTCCTCACGGGTCAACCGCACACGCCGTACGAGCCGGACCGGGTGCTCACCACGGTCGTGTTCACGGACATCGTCGACTCGACGCCCCAGCTGGCGACGATGGGTGACGCCAGGTGGCGCACCGTGCTCGCCGACCACGATCGGCGGATGGACGACCTGCTCGGCCGCTTCGAGGGGCAGCCCGTGAAGCACACCGGTGACGGACGTCTCGTCCACTTCGCTCGGCCAGCTCGCGCTGTCCGCTTCGCTGCGGCCATGGCGAGGTCCGCGTGGCATTGCGGGCTCCGGCTCCGCGCCGGCATCCACACGGGCGAGTGCGAAGCGGTCCGAGGCGACCTCTTCGGACTGGCCGTGAACGTCGCTGCTCGGGTGACCGCACTTGCTGATCCGGGAGACGTGCTCGTGTCGTCCACCGTCAAGGACCTGATCATCGGCTCCGGCCTGTCGTTCTCGCCGAGGGGTGAGCACCAGCTGAAGGGCGTGCCGGGGCGATGGGCGGTCTACCGGTTGGAGCACGACCGCCCCGGGCCACTGACCGCGTCTGGTTACGACACTGACGTGCGCCACGTCCTGTCCGGTTGACACGAGGCCGCGGCACGGCGGCGGCGGCCGGATTGGCGCAACACCCCGAAGACATCCTGGCTCCGCGACCGACGCTCCCGAGTCGACGTCCTCGCACGTCATCACGAAGCCGGCCCACAAAGGACTAGACCAGGGCAATGGTTCCCACCGCCACCGTCGAGTCGATCCTCGAGGAGGCGGCGGCCGGGGCGGGACTCGATGACTTCGGGGACGAGTGGTTCCTCACCCCTCTCTCGGCGTGGGCCGACGACTTGGAGCAGCCGCACCTGAACGAGTTCGGCCGACGGTTCCTCCGGACCCTGGCGGTGCGAGACGTCGCCCGCCGCCTCCGGGTTTTGGCCACGCTGCGAGTGCACCCTGAGATAGCTCAGGTGACGATCCCCCCGATCCTCTACATCACTGGACTCGAGCGCAGCGGCACGACGCTGCTCCACAACCTCCTCGCGCTTCATCACGATGCCCGGGTCCTTCGGCGGTGGGAGCTGATGGAGCCGGTGCCACCGCCGGAGGCGGCCACGTACGACACGGACCCGCGCATCGACGCTGTGCAGGCGTCGCTCCGTCCGCTTCGAGGCTCACTACTCGAGCGCATGCACTGGGTGAACGCCGACGAACCCGAGGAGTGCGTCTGGGGGTTCATCGACGCCGTGTCGATGCTCGGTCAAGCCGCGTGCCTCTGCATGCCTGCGTGGCGACGGTTCTTGTTCGAGGCGGACCTCATCCCGACGTTCGAGCACCACCGCCGCCTGTTGCAGTTGCTGCTGTGGAAGCACCCGATCCCGCCTGGTGGCTTCCTCGTCTTGAAGGCGCCGCAGATCGCTGCCTCGATCGCTGCCTTCGCAAGGACCTTTCCCGAAGCGCGCTTCGTGATCACCGACCGCGACCCGTTCCGGTGCCTGGTGTCCATGACCGTGCTCGGGGCGGCGATCGTCGAGCCGTTCTGCCATGACAACCCGATGGCCAATGACGGGGGACGGTCTCAGATCGGACTTGGGTCCACCGTCCAGAAGTTGGAGGCCATCACCTCGTTCACCACATCGGCCTCGGACCGCGTCCTCCATGTCCCCTACCCGTCGCTCGTCAATGATCCCAGCGACACCGCGCACGAGGTGCTCAGGGCTGCGGGGATGCGGCGGCTCGACCTCCACTCGGCGGTGGCCAGGTTTCTGGCCGACCAGCGGGGCGGAGGGCGCGTCCCGCCGCCGTCTCACCTCGATCCGATGTGCTACACGCCCCAGTTCGTCTGGAGCCACCCGGTAGTCCGGTCGTACTGCGAGCGGTTCGCGATCGCTCCAGAGCAGACTCGACTCACGGGCGCCGCCCCACACGCATGACGAGCTGACGAACGAGCAATGACGGAGCGAGCGCGCCAGACTCCCCGGCGTGGGGGCACCGCCTGAGACCAACTACGTCCGGTCCGGCGACGGCCACGTCGCCTACCAGGTGTGGGGGGCCGGCTCGGTGGACCTCGTGGCGTTCGGGGGCGCGTGGACCATCGACCTCCTGTGGGAGCACCCCCGTGTGACCGACACCCTCGAGCGGCTCGGCAGCTTCGCCCGCAACATCTGGTTCGATGCTCGCGGCTGCGGCGCGAGCAGCAGGGGATCGAAGGACCATCGCTCGGGCGGCCTCGACGCATGGGTCGACGATGTGAACGCGGTGTTGGCCGCCGCAGGCCGCGAAGCGCCTGGCCCTCCTCGGCATCAGCGAGGGGGCCGCTGCGGCCGCCCTCTACGCCGCCACCTACCCCGAGCGCGTATCGGCCCTGGTCTTCGTGAACGGGCTCGTGCGGTTCATGCGTTCGGCGGACTACCCGCTCGGGCTGCCCGTCGCGGACGTCGACCGCTACCTTGCGGCCTTCGAAGCGAACTGGGCGACGATGGACCTCGTGCGGATGCTCGCGCCCAGCATGGTCGACGACCCGTCTTGGTGCCGGTGGTGGCGTCGCTCGCAGCGGCTCACCTTCGCTCCCGACGACGCCGCCACCGGCTGGCGGACGGTTGCGGAGACGGACGTCCACCACGTCCTGTCCTCGATCCAGGCACCGACACTCGTGCTGCACCGACGGGGGAACCGCCACGCCCGGATCGACCACGGCCGCCACATCGCCGAACGCATCCCCGGCGCCACCTATCGGGAGCTCGACGGCGATGACCACATGTTCTTCGCCGGCGAGAGCGACCAGGTGATCGACGAGATCGAGGAGTTCGTCACCGGCGCGCGGCCACCCGTCAAGACCAATCGCGTCCTCGTGACCGTGCTCTTCACCGACATCGTCGGGTCATCCGAGCGGGCGGCGGAGCTGGGCGACGAGCAGTGGCGAACGCTGCTGGATGCCCACGATGCCGTAGTGCGTCGCCAGCTCGCTCGATTCGGCGGCGAGGAGATCAACACGACGGGTGACGGGTTCGTCGCCACCTTCGACGGTCCTGCGAGGGCCATCCGCTGCGCCACGGAGATCGTTGCAGCCCTCCATGGGCTGGGCATCGAGATCCGCGCTGGGGCCCACACCGGTGAGGTCGAGCTCCGAGGGGATGACATCGGCGGCGTTGCCGTCAACAGCGCGGCGCGGGTCCAGGCGCTGGCCCGCCCGGGCGAAGTCCTCGTCTCCCGCACCGTCACCGACCTCGTCGCCGGATCCGGCATCTCCTTCATCGACCGCGGCGAACACGAGCTGCGCGGCATCCCGGGCCCTTGGCCGCTCTTCGCCGTGGCGCAGTGAGGAGCCGCCGACCCGATGCGACCCGCCGGCTTCCTGCTGTCGGAACGCGGGATGTGGTACGGGTTCGTAACCTGTCCGTCCTCAAGAGCTCGTGCGTCGCGGGCGACAACCGACAGATGGGCACGACGGCACAGCGTCGGTCCACGGGTCGGCGGTGGACCGAGGTGCCGGGCGAGCGCCGCACCTGGGTCCCCCGGCCTCTGGCCGCGTTGGGTGTGCGGGGGATCGTCCTCCTGTTGCCGCTGGGCACGGCCGTCGTCGCCACGGCAGCACTGAGCCATGTGTTCCGCCGCCCGGACGGATGGGGGCCGGTCAGCCTCTGGTGCGCCGGCATCACGGTGGCCGCCACGGTCGTCCTCTTCCTGGTCGATCGGCTGGCTCGACGCCTGCTGCCCCTCGCCGCCCTGCTGAAGCTGTCCCTGGCCTTTCCGGACCAGACGCCATCACGACTGTCCGTTGCCCTCCGTGCCGGGTCGACCTCGGGCCTCGAGCGGCGCCTGGAAGACTTCGCAGCCGGTCGGCTGGACGCCGAGCCGGCGAAGGCGGCGACCACCATCCTGAGCCTCGCCGCGTCGCTCAGCGCCCACGACCGGCGCACCCGCGGCCATTCGGAACGGGTCCGGGCACTGGCCGAGGTCCTCGCCCACGAGCTGGGCATCACCGGCCGTGACCTCGAGCAGCTCCGCTGGGCGGCGCTGCTCCACGACATCGGCAAGCTGCAGGTCGCCCAACGGGTGCTGAACAAGCCGGGAGCGCTGGACGACAAGGAGTGGCGGCAGTTGCGGCGACATCCCGTCGAGGGGGATCGCCTGATCGAGCCGCTCCGGCACTGGCTCGGACCGTGGGCCGACGCTGTGCGGGACCACCACGAGCGATGGGATGGCACGGGCTATCCGGCGGGCACGGCTGGTGAGGAGATCAGCTACGCCGGTCGGGTCGTGTCGGTGGTCGACGCCTTTGAGACCATCACGGCGACGCGTCCCTACAAGCGCCCGCTCCACCCCGCCGCAGCCAAGGCCGAGCTGGCCCGCTCGGCCGGATCCCACTTCGATCCCACGGTGGTCCGTGCCTTCCTAGGGATCTCCGTCCGGCGCCTGCGCCTGATCATGGGCCCCATGGCGTGGATCGGCGCCCTTCCCTTCCTCGGAGCCGTCCCCGAGGCCTCGGTCCGGGCCTCGATGGCCGGAGGGCAGCTGGCCGCCGGCGGGCTGTCCGCTGGCGCTGCCGCCACAGGGGTCGTGGCGTTGTCCGTCGGGGGCGGCCTCCAGCCGGCCAGTGCGTCGAGCAGGCCCGTAGCCCCTGCTGTCGAGCAAGGCAGGCACGCGGGTCAGGAGGCGCCCGCCGGCGGCCAGAGCGGCGCAGGGGCACTGGAGTCGGCAGCGACGTCGACGGTGCGGAGCGGACCCGCCTCGCCGTCCCCCGAGAGCACCGGGACGTCGGCGGCACCGACGGATGAGTCCACGGCGTCCACTGCGGTGCTCGACCGGCTGCTCGCGATCGAGATCCGCCCATCGGTCTCGGGAGCGGGCGTCGGAGAGCTCATCCCGTCGGACGTGGTTCGTCCTCCGGCACCGGCCGAACTGCCAGCGGGCCCGACGGCGACACCGACCGTCGTGCCGACGCCGGCGCCGCCCCCTCTACCGTCCGCGCCTTCTAAGGGCTCGGAGACTGACGACTGAGTCCCGGCCCTCCGCCGGCCCCCGGAGCGCGAGCGTGGCGTTCGCGGCCGGGCGGTGCGCTCTGGCACGCGAGCGAACCGGACGTACGGCTGCGCTCCGTGGACACGAGCAGCCCGCCGCCGTCGAAGCGGATCGTGCCCGCCGCCCGGTCCAGCGGTCGAGCCCGGCGGCGTCCCGGCACCGCATGTATACGAGCGCGTTTACTCGGGAACGTCACCTTCGGAGTTCGGGTTGTCGAGGTAGCTACCGACGCCGTCGGGGCGCTCCGGAGCCCCTCCGACGCCCTCCCGCGGCCCGTCGACGCGGGTCCTGAGCCGTCGCGAGGCACTTCGTGCAGACGTCTCGGTGGCCGTAGCCCGTGAAAGGGCACTGCCAGGAGAACCATCGCTCGCACCGAACGCACTGCTTCCCACTGGAGCCGAAGTTGGGCTGGGGCGTCTCGTGGTATCTGCTCACGCTGCCATCAGCTCGAGGTAGAACGGCATGCCGCAAGGTCGGTCACCTCCGGACGCCACCTTCGGCCGCTCGTAGCCCCCCCTTCACGGCGAAGAGCTTCCAGCCTCCTGGGATGCCCCTCAGCTCGTGCTCTCCCCGGTCCTCGAAGTCGATCTCCGACCCGGCTACGAGGTCGGTGACGGTACGGGACACGAGGACCTCCCCCGGCTGCGCGAGGGCCAAAACCCTGGCGGCGATGTGCACGGCGACGCCGCCGATGTCATCGCCGCGGAGCTCGATCTCGCCCGTGTGGACGCCCACCCGGACCTCGATGCCCAGAGGGCGGAGGGTGGCGATGATCTCCATGGCGCAGCGCAGTGCCCGAGCGGGACCGTCGAAGGTGGCGACAAATCCGTCGCCGGTGGTGTTGACCTCGCGACCGCGGAAGCGAGCCAGCTGGTTCCGCACCACGGCGTCGTGGGCGTCGAGGGTCGTGCGCCAGCGCTCGTCGCCCAGACCGGAGACCTGCTCGGATGAGCTGACGATGTCGGTGAAGAGGATCGTTGCCAGCACCCGGTTCGTCCTCACCGCTGGGCGTGTTCCGGTGAGGAACTCCTCAATCTCGTCCAGGAGCACGTCGGTGTCCCCGGCGAACAGTGCGTGGTCGTCACCTGGCAGCTCCTGGTATGCCGCCCCCGAGATGTGCTCGGCCAGATAGCGCCCGTGCTCGACTCGAGCGTGGCGGTCCCCTCGCCGGTGCAGCACCAGCGTGGGGGCCTGGATGGAGGACAGCACGTGGTGGACGTCCGTTGCGGTGACCATGCGCCACCCGGCCGCAGCGTCGTTGGGGGCGAGGGCGAGGCGCTGAGATCGGAGGAACCAACGCGACCAGGTTGGGTCGTCCACCATGCTCGGGGCGATGATGCGGAGCTCGGCGACCGTTCCCCAGTTCGCCTCAAACGCCTCCGTGAAGCGCTCGACGTTCTCGGGCACGAGACCGAACGGGTAGTCGGGTGCTCGCATGTAGCGGGCGAAGCTGTTGACCAGCACGAGGGCCGACACGCGCTCCGGATAGGTGGCGGCATAGAGCATGGCGCCGGCGCCACCCTCGCTGAAGCCGAGCAGCGCCGCTCGTTCCGACCCCGCGGCGGCCGTGACGGCGGCCATGTCATCGACCCAGACGTCGAGATTCGATGTGGTCCTAGCGGAGCTCCGCCGGCTGCTCGCCCCTGCTCGACAGTCGAACAGGATGGTACGGCTGAAGGTCCCGAGCCGATCGAGCACGTCGGCCACACGCGGCTCGTCCCACAACAGATCGATGGGCCACATGACGGCCGAGCCGGACGTGACGAGATCGACGGGGCCGTCCCCCCAGACCTGATACGCGACATAGGCGCCGTCGGCCGAGCGGGCATAGCGGGTCTCGGGTCTGACCGGCACGACGGCAGTCTGGCGCAACACGTGGACGCCCCGTCCGCCACGCGATCGACGACCACGCCCGCTTGACCGGCTTCCAGCGGCTCATGCCGCTACCGGCTCGAGCTGGAACGGGATGCCGACAACGTCGGTTACCTCGCCGACGCGACCCCTCAGCGTTCCCCCGGTCACCTACGAGGCCACGATGAAGCTCGTCCTATCACGACCTTCCTGGATCTCGACTCACGAACGTGGACGAAGGTCCGCAGCCGGTCGTTGTGGGCGTTGGCCAGCGCGGCAACCTCCTGCCACGAGAGGAACGCCATCTCCCGCTTCGGCACCCGCGGCGGCTGCACGCGGACGCAGGGGTTCGTCAGGATCTTCTGCTTGTCGACGGCGACCTGGAGCATGCGTCGCAGCGTTCGATAGTGGCGGTGCACGGACGACGGGGCGATGCCGGCGTCGATCTCGTCGTTCAGCCAGTTCTCGACCTCTTCCGGCGGGATGCGCCCGAGCCGGTCGGCACCGAAGCGTGGCAGGACGTACTTCCGAAGATCGCGGCGGTACGCCTCCAGCGTCGTGGGCGACAGTCTGCGGCACAGCCGCAGGAACTCCTCGGCCCACGTCGCCACCGGCATTTCAGCGCTTCGAGGGTCGATCCACCGGGCGCAGGCCTTGTCGCTCTCCATCTCGATCAGAAAGCGCTCCGCGTCGGCCTTGCGGGCGAAGGTCTTCGAGCGTTGCTCGCCGAGTGGGTCGCGGTAGCGAGCCCGGTAGCCCCGCTCGCCGGCTCGCTTCTCGATGAAGCCCGGTGGCCACCTCTCCACTCCCCCACCGGTGAGCGAAAAGTGAGCAGCCGGTGAGCGAAACGACGGATTCTGGCGGTCAACCAACGAGAACAACGGACACTGTCTGATTGACAAATAACGGGTCCTGACCAGGCACTTTACCTGGCCACGCACTGGAGGCGGCGCCGGGAATCGAACCCGGGTAGAGGGCTTTGCAGGCCCTTGCCTGAACCACTCGGCCACGCCGCCAGGACGGGCCACGCTAGCGGGCGGCGGGATGGGCCAGTCCCGCACGGCGCAGGAGGGCGCTCGTCTCGGCGGTGACGGCCGCGTGCGGGCAGCGCCACCGACAATGGGCCCGTGACCCCACTCGTCACGGTGGGGCTGCCGTTCTTCCGCAACGTCCACACGCTGGAGGCAGCAGTCCGCTCACGTGCTGGCGGTGGGCGCCAACCGGGCCCAGAACGCAGAGCCCCTCGTCATCCGCTACAGCGGCTCGGTCGACGGCCTCCGCCGCGCCGCCACCCGGTGCCTCGGGGCCAGCGCCATCCTGGGCGCCCTCCTCGGGGTCGGCTGCCTGGTGGCCGCCGTGCCCGCCGGCGGCACGCTGGGCCCGGTCCTCGCCGTGCTCGGGGTGACGTTCCCCTTGCTGCTCGTGCAGGACGCCGGCCGGGTCCTCTGCTTCGCCCTCGACCGGCCCCGCACGGCTGCCGCCAACGACGCCGGCTGGGCCGCCGCCCTGATCGTCGCCCTCGGGGTCCTGCTCGCCCTGCCGTCCGTCCCCCTGTGGGCCTACGTCGCCTCGTGGCTGGGCACGGGCGCCATCGCCGGCCTCGTGCTGCTGATCCAGCTCCACAGCCGGGTCGCGTTCACGGCCGTCGGCCGCTGGCTGGCCGACACCCGGGACCTCGGCTTCCCCCTCGTCGGGGCCTGGGCCCTCAGCGTGGCCCCGCCCTACCTCCTCTTCGCCCTGGCGCCCGTGGTGTCGGATCTCGAGGAGCTCGGCATCGCCCGGGCCGCCTACATCCCGTTCGGGCCCTTCGGGGTGGTCCTCCAGAGCGCGTGGCTGCTGCTCCTCCCGGCGGCCACCCGCCGCACCCGGGACGGGCTCGGCCGCCTGGCGGCGCGCTCGTCGCTCGGCCTGGCCGCGGTCGGCGCAGCGTGGTCGGGGCTGGTGCTCCTCGCCCTCGTCACCCCGGCGGGCGAGTGGCTGCTCGGCGACGAGTGGCGCGACGCCCGCACGGTCGCCGTCGTCTTCGCAGGCGGCCTCGTGTTCCAGGCGCTGGCCGTCGGGCCGCTCGTGGCCCTCAAGGCGCTGGAGGCGCCGCGGCGCCTGCTGCGGGTGCGCTCGGTGTCGGGGCCGCTGACGCTGGTCAGCGGTCTCGTGCTCGGCGCCACCAGCGGGGCCGCGGGTCTGGCGTTCGCCATGACCCTGGGAGACGGCGTGACCGCCGTGCTGTCCTGGGTCGTGTTCCGCCGACTGGCTCAGCCGGAGCCGAGGTCCTCGAGCACGAACCGGTCGCAGCGGGGCGGGGCGTTGACGGGGTTGCACCGCGCCGTGCCGTCGCCCGGCAGGTCCACCACGTAGCCCGTCCCGAAGAGGGTGTCGGGCGTCTCGTAGTCCGTGCTCACGAACTGGGCCCCGCTGGCGAATGCCGCCTCCCGCATGGTGGTGTCGCCGGAGCGGGCCTGCTGGGTGTCGGCGTCGGCCCGGGTCCGCACGAGGTAGCCGCGGGCGACGAGGTCACGGATGGCGGCGCCCCCGCCCACCGGGTCGTTGCGCACGAGGTAGCCCGCCTCCGGCGTGCCGACGGCGGAATCGGTGAACGCCACCCGTCCCTCGAGCGCCGGGTGCCCGGCCACGTAGGCGTCCAGCTTCGGGCCGCCGGTGTCGAGGGCGAAGAGGAAGCGGTCGCGGGCCTGGCCCAGGGTCGGCCAGCCGTCCTCGAGCACCGCCTCCTCGAGCGAGTCGCGCGAGCCCCGCACGTCGTCGGGGGTGATGAGCCGCTCGGGACCGAGGATCGACCGGATCTCGGCGTCGAAGGCGTCGAACTCCGGGCCCCGGAACGGGATCGGCTCGACGAACCCGAGCCCGAGGTCGGGCAGCACGTCGTCCTTGGGCTCGATCTGCACCACGACGGGGAGGTGGCCGGGGTTGCGGTCCGACCACCGCCGCAGCTGGCGGAGGCACTGCTTGAACGTGAGGCAGGTGGACTCGAAGTCGAGGTCCTGCACGTGCAGCACCTTCAGCCCCGGCCGCTGGAGGACGGGCGAGCCGATGGGGTCCTCGCCGATGACCCGCAGGCCGGCCCGGTCGGCGTAGAGCCCGCCCTCGGGGTCGGCGAACACGTCCAGCTCGATCTGGCGGATGCCCTGGCGGGTCAGCTGCTGTCGCAGCGGCCCGTGGGTGTACTCGAGGGTGCTGGCCAGCCCCGGGTCGAAGCCCCGGATGGCCGCGAACAGGGAGGGCCGGGCCTGCACGTGGTAGCTGTTGTGCGAGGCCAGCACCTGGATCTGGTTGATGCGCACGCACCGGTCGGCCAGGGCTCGGGCCCGGGCGGCGCCGGCCGGGCCCTGGGGCAGCCGGTCGACGAGCGAGGCCGGGCACCGCGGGCCGGGAGGCGTCGATCCCCCCGGGTCGCACCCGGCGACGACGGTCACCACGGCCAGGACCGCCACCACCACCGCTGCGCCGCGACGTCGCATCTGAGCACCACCCCCCCGCCGGGGGAACCTAGCCGGGCGAAAGCCGCGGAACGCCACCGGGGAAGTCGAGCGCCGCCAGGCGCAGGGTCCTGCGGTTGGGGAAGCCGACGTGGGGCGCCGTCCAGGCGTGGAACACCAGCCACGACCGGCCCCCGGCGTCGCGCAGGACCTCGGCCCCGCCCGCCCCCACCGCGTCGCCGAAGGCGCGCAGGAAGGGCCCGTCGGCGCTCCGCCGGCACGGGCCGAGGGGCCCGGCGCAGCCGGCGTGCCCCACGCCGTAGTCGGGACCGGCCCACGAGCTCCCGGAGTAGAGGAGGTGGTAGCCGCCGCCGGACCGCCCCATGGCCGGGCCCTCGACGGTCCGGTGCTCCCAGTCCCGGTCGGCGGTCAGGAGCGCACGGGGCGGTCCGGCCAGGGCGAGGCCGTCCGCCCTGAGCGGCGCCGACCACAGCGTGGCCCGCCCGCCCACGGTCTCGTCCTCGCTCTTCCAGAGGAGGTAGGCGCGCCCGTCATCGTCGACGAAGGTGCTCGGGTCGATGGACCCCCCACGCCCGTGCTGGCACACGAAGGGCCGGGAGGACCCGTCCAGGAACGGCCCCTCCGGCCGGGCCGCCGTCGCCGCGGAGAGGCACTGGCGCCCGGAGGACCGCTCGTGCACGGTGTAGTAGAGGACCGAGGTGCCGCGCCGGGGCAGCATGGCGGGCGCCCACGTGCGGTGCGGTGCCGCCCAGGCCGGCAGCACCGGCAGGGCGTCGCCGAGCCACTCCCAGTGGACCAGGTCGGGCGAACGGATCAGCTGGACGTTGCCGCCGCCGCCGTTGGTGGCGTAGCCGTAGTAGGTGCCCCCGACCTCCACCACGTCGGGGTCGGCGAAGTCGTAGGGCAGGACCGGTGGGCGGGCGCCGGGCGCGGCCGCGGCGTCGTCGGCGGCGGCACAGTCGGGAGCTACGGCGGCGAGCGCGGCCACCGCGCCGGCGTTGTCGTCCGAGCCCCGGCGCCGGATCGCCTCCAGCACGCCGTCCAGGCAGCGGTCGAGCGCGGCGGCCTGGTCGGCGGCGGTCCGGGAGGCGGCCGAGGCGGTCCTGAGGTCGGCCGAGACCGAGGCGAGATCGTCCCCGATGGCCCCGGTGACGGCCTCCCCGTCGGCCAGGGCGGCCACCACGTCGTCGGCCAGCGCGACGGCCCGCTCGCCGGCGGCGGTCAGCTCCGCCTCGGCGCCCCGGGCCCGGCGCCCGGCCCGTTCGGCGGCAGCCGCCTCGGCGGTGGCCTCGTGGCTGGTGGCGACGAGCCGATGCTCGACGCCGGCCAGCTCGCGGCGCGAGCGCCCGAGGTCCGAGCGGAGGTCGAGGTGGGCCACCGTGGCCACCACGGCGACGGCGGCGAGCGCAGCCACGCCGCGACGGGTGATCACCGGGCGGCCTCCGCCTCCCGGCAGCGCGGCGCCGCCGACCCGAGGACGTCGAGCGCCTCGGCCCGGTGCTCGAGGCTGACGAGGGCCAGCGCCTGGGTCACCGAGACGAAGCACGACCGCAGCGCCTCGACCTCCGACCGGCGACCGGTGAGCGTGGCGGTGGCGCCCTCGAGGTCCGACCGGGCGCCCTGGAGGTCGGCCAGCACGTCGGCCACGGCCGGGGCCCCGCCCGCCACCAGCGCCACCTGGAGGGCGTCGAGCCGGGCCTGCAGGCGGTCGAGGTCCTCCTCGGCCGTCCGGGCCCGGGCCTGCCGCTCGGCCCGGGCGGTGGCCGCCCGCTCCCGCTCGGCGGCGGCCGCGACCAACGACCGCCGCCCGTTCCCGAACTCACGACGGGCCGCCCCGAGCGACGCCCCGGTGGCGAGCTGCGCGACGAGGAAGACCACGACGGCGAGGACGCCGAGGGTCGGGAAGGCGAACCGCCTCACCGGTCGCCACCTCGCGCCTCGACCAGCACCCGCTCCGCCGTCGCCCGGCGGTCAGGCTGCGCCGGTGCTCCCGAGAAGGCGTCCTCCTCGACGACGGCGACCGCCTGCGACCAACCCCGGGCCGGGAGGACCGGACGCAGGGCGTTGACGTACTCGCGGAGGCTCTCGCTCGAGCGACGGGGTCGGCCCACGGCCGCGCCCATCGCCTCCAGCTCGGCCGACCACGTCTCCCCCCACGAACGGGCCCGGGCCGCCCGGCGTCGGCGCCGCCACGTGAGCAGGCTGCGCATCCCGGCGCCGAGCACCGCGAGCGCGGCGACGGCGAGCAGGAGCGGGACCGCGTCGGGCAGGTCGGGCAGCCGGGCCGAGAGGAACGAGCCGAGCCCGGACCCGGCGCCGGCCAGGTCGCTCTCCCCCGCCAGCGGCACGGAGGCGGTGGGGTCGAAGATCTGCCACCCCACGCCGGGGAACCAGACCTCGGCCCAGGCGTGGGCATCGGAGGCCCGGACCTCGTAGAGCCCGGTGAACGGGTTGCGCTCCCCCGACGCGTAGCCCACGCCCAGGCGGGCGGGCACGCCGAGCGAGCGCAGCATCACGACGAGGGCGGTGCCGATCTGCTCGCAGAAGCCCTGCCGGTCGACGAAGAGGAACCGTTCGACGGCGTCCTCGCCGATGGGAAGCGGCGGGATGTCGAGCGTGTACCGGGTGTGGTCGCCCATCCACGCCTCGAGGGCCCGCACCTTGTCGTACGTCGTCGGCGCGTCGGCGGTGACCTCCAGGGCGAGGGCGCGCACCCGGTCGGGGACGGCGGGCAGCTGGAGGTAGCGCTCGGCCAGCGCCGCCCGGGTCCCGGGCGCATCGGGCCCGGACGCCTGCCGCAGCAGCTCGGGGGTGGCCGGCTCCCGTCGGCTCACGACGGTGTAGACCGTGCCGCCGGGGAGCTGGGCGGCGGTGCGGATGGTGCCGTCCGACAGCACGAAGACCCCGGACTCGGCCAGGTGCAGCTCGACGGGGTCCATGGCCCCGAACACGAGGTTCGGGCCCTCCTTCTCGACGTAGTAGGTCTGCACGAACTCCTCGCCGCCGTGCCGTGCCCCCGGGAGCTGGAACGGGGACCCCCCGACGACGGGCTCCGGGTCGTCGTCGGACGACGTCCAGCGGCGGCCGTCCCAGCGGTCGAACGACTGGCCCCGCCAGAAGTCGGGGGCGGAGGCCCGCACCCGCATGACGAGGGTGTCGTCGGGGCGGCCCCGGGTCGACGTGTCGAGGTCGTCGGAGAACCCGAAGTAGCCGAACGAGGCGGGCGCCCCGCTCGATCCCTCGGGCGCGGCGGGATCGGCGGCGCCGAGGGACGGGTTGGCGATGCCGCCGGCCGAGCCGGTGGGGCGGAGCGTGGGCAGCGAGGTCGGGAAGGTGAGCGAGCGGGCGCCGCCCGCCGCCGGCGAGACGAGGAAGGCGGTGACCCCGAGCACGGCCACCAGCGCGACGACGACGAACAGGGGGCGCAGCGACGGGCCCACGGCGGTCGTTCGACCCGCGGCCGGCGGCGCGCCCAGCCGGGGCAGGTCGGCCACCTCGCTGCGGTGGGCCAGCACGAGGGCGGACAGCGCGGCGATGCCCCAGGCGAGGAGGTACAGCCCGAAGCCGAGCGAGATGGAGAGCACGCCGGCCACGGCGATGAGCACCAGGCTCGACACGAGGGAGAACAGCAGGTCCCGGCGACCGGGGACGTCGAGGGAGTGGAGCAGCTGGACCCAGAGGAACAGCTCGGCCAGCGGGACCTGCACCTCGGCGAAGGAGCCGCCGGCGGCGCCCGACACCGCCCGCAGGAAGCCGCCGAAGACCACGAGCACGCCGAGGGCCAGTCCCAGCTTCAGCCAGAAGCCCTCGCGCTCACGGGCCACGTGGGACCAGACGAAGCCCGCCGGGATGCCGACGAGCACGGCCACCCGCAGGATGGGACCGCCCACGTCCTCGGCGAGGACGGCGCCGGCGGCGACGAGGACGGCGGCCAGGACCGCCCCCCGCAGGGCGACCGACTCCTCGGGCGGCGGCGGTGCGTTGACCCGCCGGATCCGCTCGAGCACACCCCCCGGCGGGGTCACGATGCGGACACCCGGATGACGTGCCCTCCGGTTCTGGCCTGCAGATCGCGCCGCTCAACGGCGCGATCTGCAGGCCAGAACGATGTGCGGTGGGCTGGCGGGCCGGCCACCGCCCGGGCCAGGCGTCGGCCCACGCTGACGGCATCGGTCACCGGGGCGGTCACCGGCCCGTCGGCCTCGGCGGTGGCCAGCGTCACCGGGACGCCGGCCCGCAGGGCGGCAAGTGCCAGGCCGGCGGCACGGCCGGCCGCGGCCTCCGCTTCCTCGGAGGGCCCCCGCAGGTCCACGGCGATGGTCAGGGGGGCCCGTCCCGGCGCCTCCAGCTCGCGCACCATCAGGCCCCCGGCCCGGGCGCTGGCCGGCCAGTGGACGAGGCGGAGGGGATCGCCCACCACGTAGGCCCGGGCGCCCCGCACGAGCTCGGGGGCGTTGCCGTCGCCGCGGCACCCGTCGTCCACCTCGTCGGCCTCGCCGGCGAGCGGCGGCAGCGCCAGCTCGACGGGCAGCGGGCGGGGCCCGACCTCCATCGGTCGCCCGAGGACCACCTGGCCGCGGCGACGGGCCACGCACAGGCCGAGTGGGCCGGCGGCGACCACGTCGACGCCGACCGACCACACGACGCCGCGGCGGGCGGGCAGGCCCTGCACGACCCCGGTGGCAGGCGCGTCCACCGCCACCTCCGCCACCCCGACGGCGGGCAGCGACAGGCGGAGGTCCCGGGCCCGGCCCGTCACGGCCAGTTCGAGGTGGACCGGCTGGCCGACGGTGGCGTCGGTCGGGGCCTCGACGGCGACGCCCACGCCCCGCAGGGCGACGAGGGGCAACGCCAGCCCCACGGCGCAGGTGGCCACGATGCCGGCGAGCAGCACGACGAGCCAGCCGGAGCCGGTCGTGCGCGACACGGCGAAGAGGGCGGCGGCGATGAGGACCAGCACCCAGGCCGGCCGGGTCGGGCGCAGCCGGAGCCCACGGGCCTGGGCCGCCGCCACGACGACCAGCCCGGCGACGAGCGCCACCCCCGCCAGCGATCCCCGGGCGGACGCCACCACGGGACCGGCCAGCAGCTCGGTCATCCCCCGTCGCGCGGTACGGGGACGACCTCGAGGACGGTCCGCACCAGGGCGGCGGCGGTCCGGATGTCGGGCCCCCCGGTGAGCACGAGCCGGTGGGCGAGGACGCACGGGGCGAGGGCCTTGACGTCGTCGGGGAGCACGAAGGTCCGACCGGCCATCACGGCGCGCGCCTTGGCGGCGTGGAGGAGCCCGAGGGCGGCCCGGGGGCTGGCGCCGAGGCGGACGTCGGGGTGGGCCCGGGTGCGGGCGCCGATCTCCACGATGTAGTCGGCCACCGCCGGGGCGCAGTGGAGCGGCGTGGACCGTGGCGATGGCGGCGCCGAGCTGCGCCGGGGTCGTCACCGCCTCGAGCAGCTCGAGGGAGTCGGTGCCACCGGTCCCGAGGAGCAGCTCGCGCTCGGCCAGGCGGGGCGGGTGACCGAGCTCGAGCACGAGGGCGAAGCGGTCGCGCTGGCCCTCCACGAGGGGGAAGGTGCCGGCGTGGTCGAAGGGGTTCTGGGTGGCCACGAGGAAGAAGGGCGAGGGCAGCGGATGGGTCACGCCGTCCACCGACACCTGGCGCTCCTCCATGGCCTCGAGGAGCGCGGACTGGGTCCGGGGGGTGGCCCGGTTCACCTCGTCGACCAGGACGACGTTGGCGAAGAGGGGCCCCGGGCGGAACTCCCACCGCTCGGACGAGAACACCGACACGCCGGTGAGCTCGCTGGGCAGCAGGTCCGGCGTGGCCTGCACCCGGCGGAAGGTCCCCCCGAGCGAGCGGGCCAGGGCCTTGGCCAGGAGGGTCTTGCCCTGGCCGGGGACGTCCTCGATGAGCAGGTGGCCGCCCGAGAGCAGCGCCACCAGGGCCAGGTCCAGGGCGGCGGGCTTGCCCCGCACCACCCGGCCGAGGTTCTCCCCGACGGCGGCGGCCAGGGCCCGGGGGCCGGCGACGTCGAGGGCGCGCTCGTCCAGCAGCGGTGCCGTCACCCTCCCTCTGTCGGATGGGGCGGCCCCGGCCTGAAGCCGGGCTGACCGGGCCGTTCTTTGGTTCTCTCCCTACCGCAGCGGTCGGTGAGCGGCCAAAGAACGAGTCGGGGCCTGACCCCGGACGCTCCCCCTACGGGCCGGTCAGGCCGAACGCGGCTGGTGGGAGGGGGAAGATCGTCGACTCGCTGACCACGTTCAGCACCCGGCGGGCCTGCCGGAAGCGCTCGCCGCCGGCCGGCAGCACCTGGGCGGTGGCCGTGGGCGGACCCGGAGCCGTGGCCGCCGCGCAGCGGTACCACCGGGCGCCCAGGTGCTCGAGCAGGCCCACCGCCCCGAGGCGCTCGGCGTCGGGAGGCGGACCGCCGGACCCGTCGCCGGCGGCGGCCACCAGGCGGACGAGGCGGCCGGCGTCGAGCGGACCCAGGCCCCGCTCGGCGGTGTGGTCGGGGAACACGCCGGTCAGGAACAGGGCCAGGTCGCCGAGGCGGCGGTAGACCCCGGGGCGCTCGGCCTCCCCCACCACCTCGAGCAGCGAGGCCAGCCGCACCGGGTCGAGCTCGCTGAAGCGACGGCGCTTCCAGCCCCGTCGCGTCCGCTCCCAGGTGCTGCCGCTCGCCGCTGACGTGAAGGAGGTCAGCAGCTCGACGAGGAACAGGCGGCGGAGGGGGTCGGCGAGGAAGTCCCGCAGCGAGGCGACGTCGAACACCGGCAGGCGCTGCCGCGGGCCGACCCACTCGAGCGTCGAGGAGACCCGCTCCAGGTGGGCGGCGCTGCGGTGCACGGCCACGGCGAAGGTGAGGAACGACGACGCCCGCAGGAAGGGCTCGTCGTCGGCCGCCGGCCCGAGCACGGCGGCCTCGGTGGCGGGAGCGCCGAGCACCTCGACCAGTCGCGCCGGTCGCCCCCGCAGCTCCTCCGGGGCCACGCCGGCCACCTCGCCCAGGAGGTGGAGGTCGGCCGCCGTCAGGTGCTCGAGGTACCCGAAGGCGACGACGGGGTCCACGGGCGACGCCGTCACGCGTAGCGGAGCTCGTCGGCCTCGCCGTCGACCACCGCCCGGTCGCACGTCGGGCACCACCAGCGGGCCTCGAGCGACGTGCCGCAGGCGGCGTGGTGTCGGGCGGCCGCCTCCCCGCCCTGGCGGGCCCCCCACTCGCTCAGGAGGGCGAGCGCCCCGGCCAGCTCCCGGCCCGTGGCGGTCAGGTCGTAGGTGACCCGCAGCGGGCGGCGGGAGTACGGCGTGGCCACCACCAGGCCCTCGTGCTCGAGGTGGCGCAGACGCCGGGTGAGGATGTTGGGGGCCACGCCGGGCACGGCCTCGGCCAGCTCGGTGAAGCGCAGCGGCCCGTCGAGGAGGGCGTGGACCAGCAGCAGCGTCCACCGGTCCCCCACGCTGGCCATGGCCCGCTCCAGGGGCTCGGCCTCGTCCACGGGCCCATCTTGCCGGTCCCCCGCCCGTCCGCGCCGGTTGGGGCGCGCGACCGGGGCCGCCGGGCCTAGAGTCACTTGCGAGATGCAAGTCGCTAGTCGAGCCGGAGGTGGAGCGATGGGTGTGGCCGAGGAGCTGGAGCAGCTGGTGCGGGACGCGGCGGCCCGGGTGGGGCCGGCCGTGGTGGCCATCGGGCGGGGCGCCCGGGGCACCGGGGTGGTGGTGGGCGACGGGCAGGTGCTGACCAACGCCCACAACCTGCGGGACCGGACGACGACGGTGACGTTCGCCGACGGCCGGTCCGAGCAGGGGACGGTGGCCGGCGTCGACGTCGACGGGGACCTCGCCGTCCTGGCCGTCGACACGGCCGGGGCGCCGGCCGTCGAGTGGGGGGACGGGGCGGTCGAGCCGGGGGCCGTGGTGCTGGCCGCCTCCCGCGGGCGCCGGGGCCTGCGGGTCACCTTCGGCCTCGTGAGCGGGGTCGAGGCCGCCTTCCGGGGCCCGCGGGGCCGGCGCATCACCGGCAGCGTGGAGCACACCGCCCCGTTGGCCCGAGGCGCCTCGGGCGGGCCCCTGCTCGACCGGGCGGGCCGGTTGCTCGGGGTCAACACCAACCGGATGGGCGACGGCTTCTACCTCGCCCTCCCCGCCGACGACGACCTCCGACGCCGGGTGCTGTCGCTGGCCGCGGGCACGTCGGTGGAACGGCCCACCCTCGGCCTCGGCCTGGCCCCGTCCCGCGTGGCCCGCCGCCTCCGCCGCTCCGTCGGGCTCCCCGAGCGGGACGGTCTGCTGGTGCGCACCGTGGCCGACGGCAGCCCCGCCGCCGCCGCCGGGCTCCGCCAGGGGGACCTCCTCGTGGCCGCGGGCGACCGTGCCCTGGTGACCCCCGACGACCTCTACGACGTCCTCGACGGCGTCGCTGCCGGCCAGGACCTCACCCTGACCGTCGTGCGGGGCGTCGAGGAGCTCGCCGTGACGGTGGCTTTCGACGGGGCCGACGGCGCGGACGCGGAGGCCGGGTCCGAGGCCTGAGCGGCCCTCAGCGGGGCAGGAGGTCGCGGGCCCGGCGCACCGCGGCCCCGAGCGCACCGCGGACCGAGCTCACGCCCCGGGTGCCGAGGCGACCGACGGCGTCGCGCGCCCGCCGGGAGGCGATCCCGGCGGCCAGCGCGGCGAGGATGGCACCGAAGACGACGTCGTTGTCCATCCGCGGGCGGAACCTAGCGGGCCGCTCCCCGGGGCCGGGCCACGCCGTCGCTAGCCCTTGCGCTTCTTCCTCTTCTTCTTCTTGTTCCTGCCGCTCGGGCTGAGCGAGTCGATCACCAGGGCCAGGCCGATGCCGAGCATCCAGACGTCCTTGGAGAGGGGCACGCCCTGCTGGGTGGGGCGGACGCTCCCCTCCTCGGTCATCCCCGGGGACTTGAGGTACAGCCCGAGGAGGCTGCCCGAGAACCCGGTCAGGACCAGGCCGGCCAGGCCGGGGGGCACGACGGGGAGGAGGAGCACGGCACCCACGGCCATCTCGGCCACGGCCAGCGAGGACAGGAACTTGTCCGGCGGGACGTCCGACACCTGGGGGTAGACCGAGCTGGCGAAGCCGTGGACGCCCTCGGCGACCTCGGGCGGGGCGTCCCGCTTGGTCAGGCCGGAGTTCAGGATGTAGGCCCCGGTGGCGGCCCGCACCGGGAGGTGCCAGAGGCGGAAGCTCATCGCGCACCCCTACCGGGAGGCGGCCGACGGCAAACGCCGCTGCGGCCACCAGCGCTTGACCGGTCCCGCACGGGTCGGGAACATGCCGGATGGCCTCCTGGCGCGACGTGGTTGCAGCCGCCCCCGAGCTGGCCGAGGCCGTCGAGGCCCGCTTCGCCGCCCACCGCCACGCCGTGCTGGGCACCGTCCGGCGCGACGGCGGCCCCCGGCTGAGCGGCACGGAGACCACCTTCAAGGACGGCGAGCTGTGGCTCGGCAGCATGGAGCCGGCTCGCAAGGCCGACGACATCCGCCGCGACCCCCGCCTCGCCCTCCACAGCGCGACGGCCGACCCCGAGATGGCGGGCGGCGACGCCAAGATCACCGGGCGGGCCGAGGAGGTCGCCGACGAGGCCACCCGGGCCGCGGTGGTCGAGGGCGAGCCCGGGCCCTTCGTCCTCTGGCGCATCGACGTGACCGAGGTGGCCCTCGTCGAGGTCGCCGGGGACCGCCTCGTCATCCGCTCGTGGCACGAGGGCCGGGGGCTGGCCCGGGTCGAGCGCACCTAGCCACGCCGGGCCCGTCGGGCCCTCCCGGTCGTCGGTTCCGCGTCGGCGCGGTGGCGGTTTCATGGACGACTTAGGTGACCTGCACCAGTTTTGTCCACAGGTAGCCCCTACGTTCCGTGAGTCCCGGGCCGTCCGGGACGACGTCGCCGACGTGATCAGCCCGGCGCGGGTGCCGACCTCGACGGCGTCCAGCGGGACGGTCCTCGCCCTCGTGGTCGCCCTGGCCGTCGGGATCGTCGGCGGGGTGGCCCTGGCCTTCCTCCGCGAGCACCTCGACGACACGGTGCGCAGCGCCGCCGATCTGGAGGAGGCCGCCGGGCTCGCCGCCCTCGCCACCATCCCCGCCGCACGCGGCGGCCGGCGCCGCATCGCGGCCCCTCGTCCCCGCCTCCTCGCCGGCGGGGCAGGCCTACCGCACCCTGCGGGGTTCGCTTCTTCCCCGCCTACCGGGCCCCTGCGGCGGCGCCGGCGGCGGGGGTGCCTTGACAAGGCCCCATTTCCGACCAAACTTGTGGGGAACGTCGGGAAGAGCCCGGCCGTCCCGGAGGTCCCCCTGCACATGTCCACCCCCCGCCGCCGCTGGTGGCTCGCACTGCTCCTCGTCCCGGCGCTCCTCGGAGCCGCCGCCTGCGGGGACGACGGCGATTCCTCCGACGACGCCTCGGGTGACAGCAGCGAGACGTCGACCGACGTCCCCGCCCTGCGCCTGGGCTACTTCCCCAACCTGACCCACGCCCCCGCCCTGGTCGGCGTGGAGCAGGGGATCTTCGAGGACGCCCTGGAGGGTGAGGCCACCCTCGAGACCTCGACCTTCAACGCCGGTCCCGAGGCGGTGGAAGCGCTCTTCGCCGATGCCCTCGACGCCACCTTCATCGGCCCCAACCCGGCCATCAACGCCTACGCCCAGTCCGACGGCGCCGCCGTCCGCATCATCTCCGGCTCCACCTCCGGTGGCGCCTACCTGGTGGTCCGCGACGGCATCGACGCCCCCGAGGACCTGGCCGGCACCACCCTGGCCTCGCCCCAGCTGGGCAACACCCAGGACGTGGCCCTCCGGTCGTGGCTGAAGGACGAGGGCTACGCCACCGACGAGGCCGGCGGCGGCGACGTGTCGATCGAGCCCCAGGCCAACGGCGACGCCCTGGCCGCCTTCGTGGCCGGCGACATCGACGGCGCCTGGGTGCCCGAGCCCTGGGCCACCCGCATGGTCCAGGAGGGCAGTGGGCACGTGCTCGTCGACGAGGGCGACCTGTGGCCCGAGGGCAAGTACGTCACCACCCACCTCATCGTGCGCACCGAGTACCTCGAGGAGAACCCCGAGGCGGTCAAGGCGCTGCTCGACGGCACCGTCGACGCCATCGACGCCGCCAACGACGACCCGGAGGCGGCCAAGGAGGCGGCCAACGCCCAGCTCGAGGAGCTGACGGACAAGCCGCTCGACGACGCCGTGATCGACGCCGCCTGGGAGAACCTGACGTTCACCGCCGACCCGATCGCCACCTCCCTCCAGAAGGGCGCCGAGGACGCCGAGGCCGTCGGCCTCCTCGACCCGGTCGACCTCGACGGGATCTACGACCTCGGGCCGCTCAACGAGGTGCTCACCGACAAGGGCCAAACTGCCGTAGAGGACCTGTGACCATCCTCACGTCCTCCGTCGAGCGGGAGCGGCGCACGAACGGCGCCGCTCCCACGCCGGCCATCACGGTCGATGGCGTGTCCAAGCGCCACGGCCGGGGGCCGGGGTCCGTGGTGGCCCTCGACGGAATCTCCCTGACCGTGAACCCCGGCGAGATCGTCTGCCTCGTCGGGGCCTCGGGTTGCGGCAAGAGCACGCTGCTCAACCTCGTGGTGGGCCTCGACTCCCCCACCACCGGCGGCATCTCGGTGTCGGGCCGCCCCACCCTCATGTTCCAGGAGTCGGCGCTGTTCCCGTGGCTGACCGTGACGGCCAACGTGGAGCTGGCGCTGCGCCTGCGGGGCGTGGCCCGGGGCGAGAGGCGGGCGCGGGCGGCCGAGCTGCTCGCGGCCGTGCGCCTGGCCGACGCCGCCGACCGGCGGCCCCACGAGCTGTCCGGCGGCATGCGCCAGCGGGTGGCGCTGGCCCGGGCCCTGGCCCAGGACGCCGACGTGCTGCTCATGGACGAGCCCTTCGGGGCCCTCGACGCCATGACCCGCGACCTGCTCCACGACGAGCTGGAGCGGCTGTGGCAGGAGCGGGGCTTCACCGTGCTGTTCGTCACCCACAACGTGCGGGAGGCGGCCCGCCTCGGCGACCGCATCGTCGTGCTGACGAGCCGCCCGGGTCGGGTGGCGGCCGAGTTCCGGGTCGACTCCCCCCGGCCCCGCCGGATCGAGGACCCGTCCGTGGCCGCGCTGGCCGGCGAGGTCACCGAGCGCCTGCGCCAGGAGGTGCGCCGCCATGGCGACGCGTGAGGTGCAGGGTCGCATCGAGACCCGGGACGACCGCCTGGACGCGGAGCTGTCGGGCCTCGACGCGCTCGAGCTCCACGACGAGGACCACCCTGGTCGCCTTCGGCGCCTGTGGACGGCGGCGTGGCCGAAGCTGGCCGCCGTCGGCCTGGCCCTCGGGATCTGGCAGCTGGTGGTGATGAGCGGGTGGCGGCCGGAGTTCGTGCTGCCCTCGCCGTTCACGACGCTCGACCGCCTCTGGGAGGACATGGGCACCGCCGAGCTGTGGCAGGCCATCGGCACCACCATGCGGCGGGCCGCTGTCGGCTTCGCCCTGGCCGTGGTCATCGGTGGCCTCGTCGGCGCCGCTGTGTCCCGGTCCCGCATCCTCCGCTCGGCGGTGGGGTCGCTCATCACCGGGCTCCAGACGATGCCCTCCATCGCCTGGTTCCCCCTGGCCGTGCTGCTCTTCAAGCGCACCGAGGCGGCGATCCTGTTCGTGATCGTGCTCGGGGCAGCGCCGTCGGTGGCCAACGGGCTCATCTCGGGCATCGACCAGGTGCCGCCGCTCCTGCTGCGGGCCGGTCGCGTGCTCGGGGCACGGGGACTGTCGGCCTGGCGCCACGTCGTCCTGCCGGCGGCCCTGCCCAACGTGGTGGCCGGGCTGAAGCAGGGCTGGGCCTTCGCCTGGCGCAGCCTGCTGGCCGGTGAGCTCCTCGTCACCATCGCCAACAAGTCGTCGATCGGCGTGGATCTGGACACCGCCCGCCAGCTGTCGGACGCCCCCGCGTGCTGGCCGTGATGATCGTGATCCTGGTGATCGGCGTCCTCGTCGACAGCCTGTTCTTCGGCACCGTCGAGCGGTCGATCAGCCGCCGCCGCGGCCTCGCCGAGCACTAGGACGGGCGGGTCCTCGTCGCGTAGCCCTTCTCGCCTGCAGAACGTGGCGGAAACCGCCCCGTTCTGCAGGCGAGACGCTCCGTCCGTGCGTCAGGCGTGCTCGGAGTGCTGGCAGTCCGGCGGGGCGTTCGGGTCCTGCTCCTCCTGGATGGCCTGGCCGGCGCCGACGCCCTCGAGGGCCGAGAAGGGCCCGCACTCGTGCTCGACCACCCACACGTGGAGCATCGGGGCGTGGGGGTCGAGGAACTCGCCGTTGCGGCAGGTGCCGTCGCGGGTCAGCCCCACCACCCGCCGCTGCGGGGCGCCGTCGACCGTCTCCGCCGGGGAGTAGCAGAGGTTGTTGTGGATGTGCCACTGGGTGATGGGCCCGCCCACGTCGGGCACCTCGTCGTCCGGGGTCCCCGCCGGTGCCATGTACATGGCCGCCGCCAGCGTGCGCTTGCCGTCGGGGCCGACGTTGTAGACGAGCGACTCGGGGTGGTCCGGGTCGAGCACGGTGTCGTCGTTGATCCAGTTCCAGTTGACGAGGTGCTCGGTCCCGGTGAGGCCGTCGCCGATGGACCGGAACCCGGCCTCGTGGACGCGCTGCTCGTCGGTCCACTGCCAGAACCCTGTCTTCGTGTCCTGGAGGAGCTCGTCGGCTGCGGCCCGCTGCTCGGGGGTGGCCGTGCTCGGGTCCTCGTGGCCGTCCCGCCTCGTCGTGGCCGTGGACCTCTGCGTCACCGTCGCCGTGCCCCTCGCCGTGGTCGGCCGGCGGCCACCTCGGCCCCGTCCTCGGCGTGGGGGTGGTCCCCGCCCGCAGCCGCAGCGGGGACGGCGAGGCCGGCCACGGCCAGGCCCATGAGCCCGAGGCCGGCCGTGCTGAGCCGGGCCACCCGGGCCGGCCGCTCGCCGCGTGCAGGCCGCAGCATGATCGCCACCCCGATGACCAGGAGGACCTCGAGGGCCACCGTCACGCCGTCCGTGAAGCCGACCGGCTCCTTGTCCTGGAACCCGTCGATGAAGGAGATCCCCGATGTGCGGTTCAGCACCCACCCGCCCACGAAGGCGGCGTTGACCAGCGCCCCGAGAGCCAACAGGCCCCGGGTCGGCCGGGCCAGCACCAGGCCGGCCCACGCCACCTGGAAGATGGCCGCGGCGGTGAACGACCTCGCTCGCCGAGGCCGTGCCCCTCGTGGGCGTTGATGACGGCGGCGTGGAGGAAGCCGGCGCCGAGCGAGAGGAGGGCCAGGGCGGCGTAGCCCTGCGAGCGAGGCGTCGCCGGCGCCTCGGGGGTCTGCGCGGTCAGCATGGCGTTACCGTACGCCCTCAGCCGCGACGAAGGCAGCCGGGTGTCGCGATCGATCTCAGCCCCGGGCCTGGTAGAGCACCTGGATCTCGGTGAAGCCGAGCAGCCCCCACGGCCCGTTCTCCACCCCGAGGCCGCTCCACTTGGCCCCGCCGAAGGGCTGGTGGGGCTGGAGGACGAGGTGGGTGTTGCTCCAGGCGGTCCCGCACTCCAGGCGGGCGGCCACCTCGGCCCCCCGCTCCGGATCGCCGCTCCAGACGGACCCGGAGAGCCCGAAGTGGGTGGCGTTGGCCCGGTCGACGGCGTCGTCGAGGTCGCGGTAGGCGATGACGGGCAGGGCGGGCCCGAACTGCTCCTCGTCGACGATCCGGGTGCCGTCGCTGACGTCGGCCAGGATCGTCGGCTCGAAGAAGTAGCCCTCGCCCGCCCGGGCCGACGCCGCCGGCCACGGCCCGGGCCCCGCCCCGCACGGCGTCGTCGACGAGCTCGGCCACCCGCTCGAACTGGGGGCGGTTGTTGACCGGCCCGAGCTCGGTGCCGTCGGCGGCACCGTCGCCGACCCGCACGGCCCGGGCCCGGTCGGCCAGCGCGTCGACCACCCGCCCGTAGAGCGCCTCGGGCACGTACACCCGCTTGATGGCCGAGCACACCTGCCCGTTGTTGGCGAAGGCGGCCCAGAAGAGGCGGTCGGCCACCGCCTCCGGGTCCACGTCGTCCAGCAGGATGGCCGGGTCGTTGCCCCCGAGCTCGAGCGTCACCCGCTTGAGGTCGGGCGCCGCGGCCGCCGCCACCCGCTTCCCGGTCGCCACCGAGCCGGTGAAGCTGATCTTGCGGGGCACGGGGTGGGCCGTCATCCACCCGCCGAGGGCATCGCCGCCGCTGACGACGTTGAGGACGCCGGGCGGCAGCGCGCCCCGCAACAGCTCGCCGATGCCGCAGCGACGAGAGGGGCGTGAACGGCGACGGCTTGAGCACCATGGTGTTGCCGGCCAGCAGCGCCGGGGCGATCTTCCAGCGACGCCAGCGACACGCGGGAAGTTCCACGGCGTGATGGCGGCCACGACGCCGAGGGGCTTGCGCAGCACCTCCACGAGGGCCCGCCCGTCGTCCTGGATGACCTCCCGGGGCACCTCGAGGTCGGCGAAGTAGCGGCACCAGAGCGCCGCGCCGCGCACCTCGCGCTTCGCGTCGCGCAGGGGCTTGCCCTGCTCGGCCGTGAGGAGCGGGGCAAGGTCGTCGACCGACGCGTCGAAGACGTCGGCCACCGCCCGCAGCGCGTCGCGGCGGGCGCCCTCGTCGGACCGCCAGTCCCGGTAGGCCTTGGCCGCCGACTCCATGGCGGCGTCGAGCTGCTCGGGCGTGCAGTCGGGCGCGTCGGTGAGGACCGAGCCGGTCGCGGGGTTGACCACCTCGAAGGTGGCCTCCGTCGGCGCCGCCTCGCCGGCGATGGTCATGGTGGGCGCGTTCACGGCCCCAGTGTCCCCCACGGCGGTCTGCATATGCTCCCCGGCCGTGCCGGACGGGGCCGAGCGCAGGGACATCGACCTCCTCGACGGGGGCTTCTACGTCTCCGACCCGTACCCCACCTACGCCTGGATGCGCGAGCACGCGCCGCTCTACTGGGACGCCACCAACGAGCTGTGGGGCGTGTCCCGCTACGACGACGTGGTCGAGGTGGAGACGCGCAAGGACGCTCTTCACCAGCGCCGACCGCACCAAGGGCGGCTACCGGCCCAACCTCCCGGCTGATCCCGCCCTCATCGGGCTCGACGACCCCGAGCACCACCGGCGTCGCAACCTCGTCGCCCGCCGCTTCACCCCCCGGGCCATCGGGGCCTGGGAGGACCACGTGCGCACCGTGGTGACGGAGCTGCTCGACGGCGTGGCCGCCGCCGGCGGCCGCGGCGACGCCGTGGGCGACCTCGGCGCCCCGCTGCCGGCGAAGATGATCGGGCGCCTCCTCGGCTTCGAGGACGACCGGTGGCACGACCTCCAGGGGTGGTCCGAGCGCACCATCGCCCTCGGCGGCGGGCCCCGCTACCTCAACGACGACGGGATGGTCGGCGGCCATGGAGTTCGCCCAGGCGGCCGCCGACCTCCACGGCGACAAGCGGGGGTGCCCGGCCGACGACCTCATGACGGTGTGGGCCACGGCGGAGCTCGACGGGGCACCCCTGCCGATCGAGGCCGTGATCGCCGACTCGCTGCTGCTGCTCGACGGCGGGGCCGAGACCACCCGGACGGTCATCGCCCGGTCGCTCGTCGAGCTGTCGGCCCGGCCCGACCAGTGGGCCCTGCTGCGCAACGGCGTCGACCTGGCCTGCGCCACCGAGGAGCTGATCCGCTTCGTCACGCCGATCCACAACATGTGCCGGGTGGCGAACGTCGACACCACCGTCGGCGGGCACCCGGTCCCAGCAGGCTCACAGCTGGTCCTCATGTACTCCTCGGCCAACCGGGATCCCGCCCACTTCGACGACCCCGAGCGCCTCGACCTGACCCGCCGTCCCAACCACCACCTGTCCTTCGGGTTCGGCACCCACTTCTGCCTCGGGGCCGCCCTGGCCCGCCTGGAGATCAAGGTGTTCCTCGAGGAGCTGGCCCGCCGGGTGCGGGAGGTCCGGGTGGTGCCCGGGACGGTCGAGGAGATGCCGAACGCCTTCGTCTACGGACTCCGCTCGGCCCAGGTGGAGCTCGACTTCGTCGCGTGACCGTCACGGCCCCCAGCGGGCCGTGACGACCCGTCAGGCCGGCCGCGGCTACTGTGCGCCCCGTCCAAGGGGGGGCAGCGGAGGTCATGGGAATGCGCACTCGCTGGTTGGTCGTCATCGTCGCCGTTCTGGGGCTGCTCGCTGCGTCGTGCGGCCGCTCGGACGACGACCAGGAATCGGGCACGGCGGAGACCACCGCGCCCGACGGTGGAGGTGACGACGCCGCCGGCGCCGGCGCAGGTGACTTCGGCGACCTCACCGAGGTGTGCAGCGACGGCGACGCCAGCGGCGCGACGGCGCAGGGCGTGACCGACGACGAGATCGCGGTCTCCACCTTCTCCGACCCCGGCTTCGCCGGGCGGCCAGGGCTGAACCAGGAGCTGTTCGACGCCGCCGAGGTGTTCGCCGCCTGGTGCAACGACGCCGGAGGCATCAACGGTCGCGAGATCGTGGTCCACGAGCGGGACGCTGCCCTCACGGAGGTGCGGGCCCGGATGTCCGAGGCCTGCCGCGAGGACTTCTTCATGGTCGGCGGCGGCGCCGTGTTCGACAACGAGGGACAGGAGGACCGCCTGAACTGCCTGCTGCCCGACATCGCCGGGTACGTGGTGACCAGCGAGGCGAAGGGCGCCGACCTCCTCGTCCAGCCGGTGCCCAACTCGGTCGACGCGGTGAACGTGGGGGCGCAGCTGTACATCAAGGAGCGCTTCCCCGACACGCTCGACTCGGTCGGCTACCTCACCGGCAACCTGCCGACGACGGTGGTGGTGAGCGACCAGAACCAGGAGGCGGCCGAGGCCATCGGCTTCGAGACCGTCCACAACGCCCAGTACAACGCCGCCGGTGAGTCGAGTTGGACGCCCTTCGCCGAGGCCCTCCGGAGCAACGAGGTCAAGGGCCTCCAGTGGACCGGTGAGCCGGAGAACCTGGCCAAGCTCCTCCAGGCCGTGGCCGACCTCGGGTACGAGCTCGAGTGGGTGGCCACCGCGGCCAACCACGTCGACGAGAAGCTCATCGACCAGGGCGGGAGCGCCGTCCGCAACGTCTTCATCGCCGGCTCGGTGGTGCCGTTCTTCCAGGCCGAGGACAACGAGGCCACGCAGCAGTACCAGGAGCTGTTCGACGAGTACCTGCCCGACGGGAGGAAGAACGCCTACCTCGGCTACCAGGCCTTCTCGTCGTGGCTGCTGTTCGCCAACGCCGTCAAGGCGTGTGGGTCCGAGGTCACCCGGAAGTGCGTGTTCGAGGAGGCCTCGGCCGTCGAGGACTGGACCGGTGGGGGCCTCCACGCCCCGAGCAAGCCGGGCGAGGGCCGGCCGGCGGAGTGCGTCACGATCACCGAGGCCACGCCCGAGGGCTTCCAGGTGGCCGAGGACTTCGAGCCCAGCGAGGGCCTCTACGACTGCAACCCCGACAACGTGGCCGAGCTGGAGGGCGACTACGGGCGGGGCGTGACGCTCGAGGACGTCGGCAAGACCATCGACGACCTCGAGTAGGCCCGAGGCTCGGGGGGGCGTCGCCATGGAGAAGTTCCTCGTCTTCACCATCGTCGGGCTGAGCCTGGCCGCCGTCTACGCCATCATCGCGAGCGGCCTCGTCCTCACCTACACCACGACGGGGATCTTCAACTTCGCCCACGGGGCGGCGGGGATGCTGGCCGCCTTCGCCTACTGGCAGCTGCGGTTCGACTGGGAGCTGGCCGGCGCCCGTCGCGCTCTTCGTCGTCCTCTTCGTCCTGGCGCCGGCGTTCGGCCTGCTGCTCGAGCGGGTGATCATGCGCGGGCTCGTAGGAACCAGCGAGGCGACGAAGCTCGTCGTCTCGATCAGCCTCCTGGCCTTCATGATCGGCCTGGCCAACATCATCTGGGAGCCCGGCGTCAGCCGCCCGATGGACAGCTTCTTCCGGGGCGAGACCATCGACCTCGGGGCGACGACGATCACCTACCACCAGGCGATCACCATCGCCGTGGCGGTCCTGGTCGCCGTCGGCCTGCGCTTCCTCCTCTACCGGACCCGCATCGGCGTGGCCATGCGGGCCAAGGTCGACGACCGGTCGCTGGCGCTCCTCAACGGGGCCCGCCCCGACCGGGTGGCCCTCTTCAGCTGGGCCATCGGCACCTCGCTGGCCGCCCTCGGCGGCATCCTCATCGCGCCGAGCGTCACCCTCGACTCGGGCTCGCTGTCGCTGATCATCGTCAACGCCTACGCCGCCGCCGTCTTCGGGCGGCTCGCGGTCGCTCCCGCTGACGTTCCTCGGCGCGATCGTCGTCGGCCTCACCGAGGGCTACCTCTCCGGCTACCTGCCCGGCGACAACCAGTACCTGGCCGGCCTGCGACCGGCGGCCGCCGTCATCATCCTCTTCCTCGTCGCTGCTCATCCTGCCGAACCCCCGGCTGCGCAGCTCCGGGCGCGCTCCGGGAGTTCTTCCCCGCCCCGTCGTTCGAGGGGGCGATGCTCTTCGCCGGCCTGGTGGTGTTCGGTGCCGTCATCATGGCCACGACGCTCAGCGAGGTCGACCAGATCACGTACGGCCAGCTCTTCCCCATCGGCATCGTCGCCCTGTCCCTGGTGCCGCTGCTGGGGATGGCCGGGCAGATCTCCCTCGCCCAGTTCAGCTTCGCCGGCATCGGCGCGGTCGTGATGGCCCACCACGGCGAGGGTGGCGATCCCGCTCGGCCTGCTCCTGGCCGTCGTCCTCGTCGGCCTGGCCGGCGCCGTGGTGGCGCTGCCCGCTGCTCCGCCTGTCGGGCATCTACCTCGCGCTCGGGGACAGCGGCGTTCGCCGTGGCCCTCGACCGGTGGATCTTCAACCTCCCCGACTTCGACCTCGGGCCCGCTCGCACATCAGCTTCTTCGGGCTGGGCTCGGCGGCGGTCGACCCCCTCGAGGTGTTCGGGTACCGCTTCGACACGCCCACGCGCAGCCTCATGTTGACCGCGGTCTGCTTCGTGCTGGTGGCCATGCTCGTCGTGGCCGTGCGCCGCCGCGCCTTCGGCCGCCGGCTGCTCGCCATCCGGGACAGCGAGGCGGCGTGCGCCACGTTCGGGATGGACCTCGTCAGCACCCGCCTGGCGGTGTTCACCCTGTCGGCCGCCATCGCCGGGTTCGGCGGCGCGCTGTACGGGACGCAGCTGCGGTCCATCTCGCCCCAGCGGTTCGACTTCGTCACCGGGCTGCCCATCTTCATGCTGACCGTGGTGGGCGGCGCCGGCCTGGTGGGCGGCGCGCTCTTCGCCGGGGCCAGCCTGTACGGGGTGATCCCGATCATGGCGTCGTTCGGCGAGTTCTTCAAGAAGCTGGGCACGCTGCTCCCGGGCGCGATCGGCATCGGGCTCGGCCGCAACCCCAGCGGCGCCACCCAGGAGATGGGCGAGGCGGTGGCGCCGGTGCGAGCGGACCGCCGGGTGCTCTACCCGATGCTCGGCGTGATGGTGTTCTGGTGGGCGCTGCGGGTGCTCGACGTCATCGGCAACTGGCCGTTCGCGCTGCTCCTGGTGGCCACCTTCCTCGGCGCCTACGGCGTTGCCCTGTACCGCTCCCGCACGGCGCTGCGGGAGCTGGCGGAGGAGAAGGAACCGGAGCTGGAGTGGATCGGCGTGACGGTGCCGTGGCAGCCGCAGCACGTGCACGCCCTCGACCGGAGCCTGCTGCTCGACCAGGTGGAGCTCCGTGCCGAAGCTTGAGGTCACCGAGGTCAGCGTCCGCTTCGGCGGCAACATGGCCCTCGACGCCACCTCCGTGTCGGCCGACGCAGGCCAGGTCACCGGGCTCATCGGGCCGAACGGCGCGGGCAAGACGACGCTGTTCAACGTCGTCTCCGGGCTGCTCCCCCCGACCTCGGGCGCGTGGCCATCGACGGGCGGGACGTCACGAAGCTCGGCCCCCACAAGCGGGCCCGCAAGGGTCTGGCCCGGACGTTCCAGCGCCTCGAGCTGTTCACCATGCTGACCGTCCGGGAGAACATCCGGGTGGCCGCCGACATCCACAAGCGGTGGTCGCGCGACCCCGAGAACCCGGGCGAGCTGACCGACCGGATCATCGAGCGGGTCGGCCTCCGCCCCGTCGCCGACGTCCGGGTGACCTCCCTGCCCACGGGCCAGGGGCGCCTCGTCGAGCTGGGCCGGGCCCTCGCCTGCAAGCCTTCGATCCTCCTGCTCGACGAGCCGGCGTCGGGCCAGGACGAGAGCGAGACCGAGCAGTTCGCCAACCTCCTGCGCCAGTTGGCCGGCGAAGGCATGGCGATCGTGCTCGTGGAGCACGACGTCCAGCTCGTCATGGCCGTGTGCGACCGCATCTCGGTGCTCGACTTCGGTCAGATCATCGCCACCGGGACCCCGGCGGAGATCCAGCAGGACGAGGCCGTGCTGGCCGCCTACCTCGGCACCACGGCGGATCCGGCGTGACCACGACGACGAGCACGACCGGGGCGGGGCCGGCACCGGCGTCGCCGCCGCTGCTCGAGCTGCGCGGCATCCACGCCGCCTACGACACGCATCAACGTCCTGCGCGGGGTCGACCTCGTCGTCCCCGAGGGCAGCGTGGTGGCCGTCCTCGGGCCGAACGGCGCCGGCAAGACGACGACGCTGCGGGTGGCGGCGGGGCTCCACCCCGCCACCGCGGGCGACGTGCTCGTGGCCGGCCACCGGGTCAACGGCGCCCACCCCGACGAGCTGGCCCGCCGCGGGCTGTGCCTCATCCCCGAGGGCCGCGGCATCTTCCCGAACCTCACGGTGCGGGAGAACCTCTGGATGATGAGCCACTCCCGACGCTCGCTCCGGGAGATCGAGGAGACCGCCTACGAACGGTTCCCCCGCCTCAAGGACAAGCGCCGGGCAGATGGCGGGGACGCTGTCCGGGGGCGAGCAGCAGATGCTGGCCATGGCCCGGGGCCTGGCCACGGACCCGGCGCTGCTCGTCCTCGACGAGCTGTCGATGGGGCTGGCCCCCATCATCGTGGAGGACCTGTACAGACTGGTGGCCTCGGTGGCCGCCGAGGGGGTGTCCATCCTCGTGGTCGAGCAGTTCGCCCGCATCGTCATGGACGTGGCCGACGTCGCTGCGGTCATGATCCAGGGCAAGGTGGTGCAGGTCGGCCCGCCGAAGGAGCTGGAAGAGACGCTGTCCCAGGCCTACCTGGGGGGATGAGGAGGCTGCGAGCGATGGAGCGATCCGAACGGGTCGAGCAGTTCAAGAGCGAGATCGCCGACATGGGCGTCAAGGACCCGGCCGTGGCCAGGGACCGCTTGCTGCTGCGCGCCTCCGTGGCGCTGCTGGTGGCGGGGCCCGTCGTCGGGGTCGTCGCCTACTTCGTGAGCCACGGTACGGAGAACCCGCTCCAGCAGCGGGACGCCATCGTGCTCGCGCTCATCGGGGTGGCCGTGTCGGTCGCCGGTGGCGCCCTGTTCGTGCGCTACGCCGTGGCTTCGTTCCTGCGGTTCTGGCTGGCCCGCCTGTGCTGGGAGCAGCAGGCCCAGACCGACCGGGTGGTGGCCGCCCTCGACGGCCGCAGCCCCACGGTCGACGCCCGGACCCAGCACTCCGCCGTCCCCACGCCGTAGCCCCCTCCCCGGGTCAGCGGGGGACGCGGGGGGTGCGCAGGCCGGCGGCGGCCACGATCTCTCGCTGGATCTCGTTGACGCCGCCGCCGAACGTGCCGACGATGGCCGACCGGTACTCGCCCTCGAGGGCGCCGCCGAGGGCGGCTCCGGGAGAGCCCTTCTTCAGCGTGGCCGTCGGGCCGATGACCTCCATGAGGAGGCGCAGGGCCTCGATGCGCAGCTCGGTCCCGTAGACCTTCATGGCCGACGCGTCGGCCGGGTTGAGCCGGCCCGTCTCCTGCACGGCCGCCACCTGCCAGTTGAACAGCTCGGCCACCTCGGCCTTGGCCCGCACCCGGGCCAGGTTGATGCGGACCCACTCGGCGTCGATGACCCGGCCGCCGTCGGCCGCCGGGGTGGTCGCCGGCCCACGCCTTGACCTGATCGAGGTTGCGGAAGATCCCGGCGGAGGGCCCGAGCGACACCCGCTCGAAGTTGAGCTGGGTGGTGATCATCTTCCACCCGCCGTTCGCCTCCCCCACCAGCATGTCGGCCGGGACCCGCACGTCCTCGTAGTAGGTGGCGTTGGTGTGGCCCCCGCCCACCGTCCAGATGGGCGTCCACTTGAACCCGGCCAGGCTGGTGTCGACGCACAGGATGGAGATGCCCTTGTGCTTGGGCGCGTCGGGGTCGGTGCGACACGCCAGCCAGATGAAGTCGGCGTCGTGCCCCCCGGTGGTGAACACCTTCTGGCCGTTGACGACGTACTCGTCGCCGTCGAGCACGGCCCGCGTGCGCAGCGACGCCAGGTCGGTCCCCGCGCCGGGCTCGGTGTAGCCGATGGCGAAGTGCAGCTCGCCCCGCAGGATGGCGGGCAGGAAGCGCTCCTTCTGGGCGTCGGTGCCGAACTGGGCGATGGTCGGGCCCACGGTGTTGAGCGTGACCATGGGGATGGGGACGCTCGCCCGGCTGGCCTCCTCGAGGAAGATGAGCTGCTCGATCGGGCCGCGGCCCTGGCCCCCGTGCTCCTTGGGCCAGCCCACGCCGAGCCACCCGTCGCGCCCGAGCTGGCGGACGACCTCGCGGTAGGCGTCGCCACCGGCGTGGCCCTCGTCGACGACGGCCCGTCGCTCGCGGGTCATGAGCTGGCCGAAGTAGGCCCGCAGCTCGTCCCGCAGGGCGCGCTGGGCGTCGTTCAGGTCGATGTACACGTCGCCTCCTCGGCCATCGAGGCCCCGAGGCGCAGCAGCTGCGCCGTGGCCCCGCCCAGCGTCAGCTCGAGCTCCTTGGCCCACAGGAAGTAGCGGTGGATCGGGTAGTCGATGTCGACGCCCATGCCCCCGTGGAGGTGCTGGCACCGGTGGGCGATGCGCTGGCCGGCGTCGGCCACCCAGAACTTGGCGATGGCGAGCTGCGTCGTCCGCCGGCCGGCCCTCGGCCAACCGCCACGCCGCCGCCCGGGCCGCCAGCGTCAGCCCCGAGGTCTCGATGTAGGCGTCGGCCGCGGTGAGGGTGGCGCCCTGGAAGGTGGCGATGGGCTTCCCGAACTGCTCGCGCTCGCTGATGTAGTCGGCGGTGATGCGCACGGCCTGCGAGAAGACGCCGACGCCGAGGGCGCACAGCCCGGCGAGCGCCCGCCGGTGCACCGAGCGCAGCGCCTCGTCCCCCGCCTCGGGGTCGCCCAGCACGCCGGCATCGTCGACGGCCAGGCCGTCGAACGAGAGGTTCAGCTGGGGCTGGCGGTGCGTCGACTCGGTCCGCTCGGCGGTGAGGCCGGAGGCGTCGGGCTCGACGAGGAACAGGCCCACCGTGCCCGGGCCGGTGGTGGCGGGGACGACGACCACGTCCGCCAGCGGCCCCCACGGCACGGCCACCTTCTCGCCGTCGAGCCGCCACCCGCGCCCGTCCCGCCGGGCGGTCGTGGCCGGGGCGAGGGGGTCGGCCACCGCCTCCTGGAGCGCCGCCGTCAGCACCGAGGAGCCGTCGACCACCCGGGGCAGCAGCCGGGCCCGCTGCTCGTCGCTCCCGTGGTCGGCCACGGTCATGGCCCCGAGCACCACCGTCTCGAGGAAGGGCACCGGGGCCACGGCCCGGCCCAGCTCCTCGAGGACGACGACCGCCTCCATGATCCCGTAGCCGCTGCCCCCGTCCCGCTCGGGGAGGCACAGCCCCAGCAGGTTGGCGGACGCCAGCTCGGCCCACAGCTCCCGGTCCATGCGCTCGAGGCCCGCCTCCAGCTCCCGCAGCCGGCTCGGCGTGACCCGCGCCTCGACGAGGCCGGCGGCCAGACCCCGCACGTCCTCCTGGACCTCGTCGAAGGAGAAGTCCACCCCTACCGCCGCTTGAACTCGGGGGTGCGCTTCTGGGCGAAGGCCCGGGGCCCCTCCTTGGCGTCCTCCGAGCCGAGGACGGCGAGCCCGTAGGTCGACTCGTGGGCGAAGGCCTCGGCCTCCGTCATCGCGTCGGTCTCCCGCAGCGTGCGCAGCACCGCCTCGACCGCCAGCGGGCCGTTCTCGCCGATGGTGCGGGCGATCTCCATGGCCTTGTCGAGGGCCTGTCCGTCGGGCACCACGTGGCCGATCAGGCCGAGGGCCTTGGCCTCGGGGGCGAGGATGTGCTTGCCGGTGAGGAGGATGTCGGCGGCCTCGGTGTAGGGGATCTGGCGCCGCAGGCGCACGGCCGAGCCGCCCATCGGGTAGAGCGACCAGCGCACCTCCGACACACCGAAGCGGGCGCTCTCCCCCGCCACCCGGATGTCGGTGCCCTGGAGGATCTCGGTGCCGCCGGCGATGGCCACGCCCTCGACGGCGAGGATGATCGGCTTCGTGGGCTGGTAGGTCTTGAGCAGGCCCCGGTAGATGAAGTCGGGGTCCTCGGCCAGCTGGGCCGAGGTGTCGATCTCGCCCTCGTCGTCGGTGTCGCCGGCCAGCGACCGCAGGTCCATCCCCGAGCAGAAGTTGCCCTCGGCGCCGGTGAGGACGCAGCAGCGCACCTCGTCGTCCTCGCTGGCCTCGTGCCACACCTCGTCGAGCAACGAGAACATCGTCATCGTCATGGCGTTCATCCGCTTGGGACGGTTGAGGGTGACGACCATCACGGGGCCGTCGCGCTCGACGAGGACCTGGGGCATGGAGCGCTCCTGGAACGAGAACGGGTTCTCGTCGCACGTTACTGTGCGGCATGGACCTCGGTGAGATCGACCTGCTCGACCGGGACCGGTTCACGCGGGGCGTGCCCCACGAGTGGTTCACGTACCTGCGCCGGAACGCGCCGGTCTACAAGCACCCCGAGCCGGACGGGCCCGGCTTCTGGGTCATCACCCGCCACGCCGACGTGTGCGCGGTGGGCAAGGACGCCCGCGAGTACTCGTCGGACCAGGAGCGGGGCGGCGTCGTCGGCCTCGAGGAGGTGCCGGGGCGCGAGGAGTTCCAGGGCGCCGGCAAGTTGATGCTGACGATGGACCCGCCCGACCACACCCGCTACCGCAAGCTGGTGAACAAGGGCTTCACCCCGCGGATGATCGGCCAGCTCGAGCCCCGCATCCGCGCCGTCTGCGAGCGCATCGTCGACGAAGTGGTGGCCGAGGGCGGCTGCGACTTCGTGGTCGACGTCGCCGCCGAGATCACGCTCCAGGCCATCGCCGAGCTGATCGGCGTGCCCCACGAGGACCGCCACAAGATCTTCGACTGGAGCAACCGGATGATCGGGTCCGAGGACCCCGAGTACCGGGTGAGCGACGAGGCCGTCTTCGAGGCCCAGGCGGAGATGTTCATGTACGCGGCACGGCTGGCCGAGGAGCGCCGCAAGGAGCCGCAGCAGGACATCATGACGACGCTGCTCAACGCCGAGGTCGACGGGCACTCCCTCTCGGAGATGGACTTCAACCTCTTCTTCCTGCTGCTGTCCGTCGCGGGCAACGAGACCACCCGCAACGCCATGGCCCACGGGATGCACGCCCTCCTCGAGCACCCCGAGCAGTACGCCATGCTCGTCGAGGACCCGGCGCTGCTGGAGACGGCGACCGAGGAGATCGTGCGGTGGGCGTCGCCGGTCATGTACTTCCGGCGCAACGCCACGCAGGACGCCGAGCTCGGGGGCGAGCAGATCCAGGCCGGCGACAAGCTCAGCATCTGGTACGCCTCGGCCAACCGGGACGAGGACGTCTTCGACGACCCCTTCCGCTTCGACATCCTCCGCTCCCCCAACGACCACGTCGGCTTCGGCGGCGGCGGGCCCCACTTCTGCCTGGGCTCGTCGCTGGCCCGCATGGAGATCCGCGTGCTGTTCGAGGAGCTGGTCAAGCGGGTGCCCCGGATCGAGCCCGCCGGCGAGCTCGACCGCCTCCGCTCCAACTTCATCGCCGGCATCAAGCACCTGCCGGTCACGCTCCCGGCCGCCTAGCAACCGCTCCCTTCCGTTCTGGCCTGCAGAACGTGTCGCTTTCCGCCACGTTCTGCAGGCCAGAACGCAGGGGAACAGAGGAGGGGCAGTGGCGACGATCGCCATCACGGGCTCGGCGGGGGGCATCGGCGCCGCCACCCGGGAGCGACTGGAGCAGGACGGGCACACGGTCGTCGGCGTGGACGTGCGCGACGCCGAGGTGGAGGCCGACCTGTCGACCCCCGACGGCCGGGCCGCCATGGTCGAGGGGGTGACCGCCGCCAGCGAGGGCGTGCTGGACGGCGTGGTGGCCGCCGCCGGCCTGCTCGGCGGCGACGGCCCCACCGTGGTGGCCGTCAACCACTTCGGCGCCGTGGCCACGCTCGAGGGGCTGCGCCCGCTGCTGGAGCGGGGCACCTCGCCGAGCGCGGTGGCCATCAGCTCGAACTCCACGACGACGTTCCCCGACCTGCCGATGGCGGTGACGGAGGCCTGCCTCTCCGGCGACGAGGACGCAGCTCGGGCCGCCGCCACCGGGATCGACGCCGTGGCCGTGTACCCGGCCACGAAGCTGGCCCTGGCCCGCTGGGTCCGCCGCTCGGCGGTGTCGGAGGCGTGGGCCGGCTCGGGGATCCGCCTCAACGCCGTCGCCCCGGGGTTCATCGCCACACCCATGACGGCGGGGACGGAGGACTTCGTGCTGGCCCTCGGTGACGTCTACCCCGTGCCCCAACGGCGGGCGGGCCAGGCCTACGAGGTGGCCGGCCTGCTGGCCTACCTCCTCTCCCCCGACGCCGCCTTCTTCTGCGGCTCGGTGGTGTTCATGGACGGCGGCACCGACGCCGCCGTCCGCCCCGACCGCCCGGACCCGCGGTCATGAGCGAGCTCGCCTTCTCCCACATCGGGGTGTGCGTCTCGGACCTCGAGCGCTCGACCCGCTTCTACACGGAGGTGCTCGGCTTCCGGCCCGTCCTCACCATGGACATCGGCCCGGAGGTGGCGGCCACCATGGAGGTCGAGGACTGCCGGTTCACCTCGCGGATGCTGGGGCGGGGGGACGTCCGGGTCGAGCTCCTGCACTGGCGCTCCCCCGAGGCCGAGGGCGACGGTGAGCGCCGGCCGATGACGCAGCTCGGCCTCACCCACCTGTGCCTCCGGGTCGACGACGTCGAGCCGGTGCTCGAGGCGGCCGAACGGGCCGGGGGCACGGCCCACCGCCACACCACGACGGAGCTCCCGGGCATGGGGGTGCACGGCGGTCCCGTGCGGCTCGTCTACCTGACCGACCCCGACGGTGTGCGCATCGAGCTGATGGCGGGCACGCCGGAGCTGCCGATCTAGGTGGAGGTCTAGGCCGTCCCGGCGAGGGGCCGCACCACGAGGTCGTGCATGGGCACGGTCTCCATCGAGTCGAAGTCGATGAACGCCATCGTCTCCCCCAGCACCCGCTCCATGTTGGCCTTGAGCACGTCGTCGTCGCCGTGCGAGCCGAAGAAGCGGTGCGGGTCCATGGTGTCCTCCACGGTGGCGGTGGACTCGTAGACGATGCCCCGCAGCGGGCGGGCACCGGGCGTCAGCGGGCGCACCACCTCGTTGCGGGCGTAGAGCGTGAAGGGGTGCACGTCGGCCGTGGTGATGCGGTGCATCTCGTGCCACAGCCGGTAGAACTCGGCCTCGTCGAGACCCGGCCGCTTGTCGAGCAGCGTGGCCGTGGTGAGCCCGGGCGACACGGTGCCGGGGGTGGGCGTCGGTCCCTCCCCCTGGGGCAGGGACTCGGCCACGAGCCAGCCCTCGAACCGCGCCGCCGGTCCGGCGCCGAGGACCGCTTCGACGCCCGTCCGGTCCTGGTAGGTGGCGACCCACAGCGCCACCAGCCCGCACAGCAGCGTCCCGTCGGGACCGGTGCCCACCCGCATCGGCGCGCCCTCGGGGGCCTCGGCCAGCACCCGGGCACCGAGGACGGTGGCGTCGTCGCCGAGCGCCGCCGCCACGTCGGTGTGCAGCCACGAGGCGACCCGGTCGAGGGGCTCGTCGGCCCGGCGCGACACGGCGTAGCAGAGCTTCTCCATGGTCGGATCGTACGGCGCGCCCGTCTCCGGCGTCCCACCGACGGGGTCCGCGGGTCTTTGTCGACTTGTGCACCGCCACGGTGCACAAGCCGACAAAGAAGCCCGGAGCCGAGCCGCGGCGACGCTAGGAGCCGTCGCCGAACGGGCGGGCGGTCGACGGCGAGCGGCCGTGGCCCGGCCAGAAGGGCCACTCCTCGAAGGCGGCGCACCGGCCGTCGGGGCCGAAGCGCAGGACCCAGAGGTCCCGGTACTCCTGGCGGACCGGATCGCCGTACGTCACCTCGGCCCGGACCACGGCCACGTCCCCGTCGACGGCCACCACCTCGCTCGACATGGTGAAGACCTCGTCGGGGCCGTCGCGCCCCTCCTCCCACCAGGGACCGAGGGCGTCGAGCCCCCGCACGGGCTCCTCGTAGGGGTCGTAGAGGTAGGTCACGTCAGGGGCGAACAGCGCCCCGAGCGTCCCCGTCCCCGGCGTCCGCCACGCCCGCTCGTAGGCCGCCACCCACGCCTCGACCCCGGCCCGGTCCACCGGCCCATGCTCGCGCCGGTCCTTGCCGACGCCGCAACCGCCATGCAAGGGTCGGGACGGGCGGGGCCGGAGAGACTGCCTAGGGGGAACTCGGATGGCGCGGCCACGGAGACCCTGCGCTCGCTGCTCGGAGCGGTGCTGCTCGTCTCCGGCCTGGCCGGCGTCACCGGCGCGGCCGGTCGACATCGCCGAGGGCTCGCAGTTCGCCCCGGCCAACCCGCTGCTGGCGTGGGATCCGGCGATCACCGACCCGCCGCCCATCACCACGCCCTTCGTGTCCCTGCCGGGCCTGGTCAGCTCGCAGTGCGCCAACGACGGCACGCACTCGTACCTGGCACTCCACGTCAACCCCGATCCGGGGCCCCGCGTCGACGACATCGGCGGCGACCTGACCCCCGAGTGGGGCATGCACCTGGTCGACGTCAACGTGGCGCTGGAGAACCTGATCGACCTCGTGGCAGGCCAGGCGCAGGCGTGGGCGGCGGCGCACTGACCGACGACGCCGAGGCCCTCGTCGACCGCCGGTTGGCGGAGCTCGGCCCGGACGTCGACGTGGAGGTCGTCCCGTGCGACCCCGCGCTGGCCGACACCGCCGCCTTCTGCGCCGCCTACGGCTACGCCATGGAGGACTCGGCCAACACCATCGTGGTGGTGGGCAAGGGCGACCCGCCCCGCTACGCCGCCTGCGTGCTGCTGGCCACCACCCGCTTGGACGTCAACGGCATCGTGCGGCGCCGCCTCGGGACCCGCAAGGCCTCGTTCGCCGACGCCGGCACCACCCTCGAGCTGACGGGCATGGCCCTCGGCGGGGTGACCGCGGTCGGCCTGCCCGCCGACGTCCCGCTCTGGGTCGACGCCGCCGTGCTCGACCGCCCGCGGATCGTGCTCGGCGGCGGCAGCCGGGCCCGCAAGCTGCTGGCCCCGCCCGCCCTCCTCCTGGCCGTGCCCGGCGTGGAGGTCGTCGAGGCCCTGGCCACCCCGGCGCCGTCCTAGGGTCGTGGGCATGGACGCACCCGACGCCCCGATCGAGGTCGTGCGCCGCTTCTGCCGCGGCGTGGGACGCGGGGGACCTCGACGCCATCGTCGGCGCCTTCACCGACGACGCCGTGTACCACAACATGCCCCTCGATCCCGTCGTCGGGCCCGAGGCCATCCGGACCTTCATCGAGGGCTTCATCGGGGGCATGGACTCCGTCGAGTTCCAGGTCCGCACCATCGCCGCCTCGGGCGACGTCGTCCTGACCGAGCGGGTGGACGTGTTCAACGCGCCCGGCACGCGCCTGGAGCTGCCGGTGATGGGCACGTTCGAGCTGCGCGACGGCAAGATCGCCGCCTGGCGCGACTACTTCGACCTGCAGTCGTTCATGAACGCCCTCTCGGGCTGAGCGCCCACGCGACGAGGCCCCGGCCGGAGCCGGGGCCGGTCGCGGTGCGGACGCCGTCAGGCGGCCGCGGTCGAACCCGTCTCGATGGCGGCCGACGACCCGGTCGAGGTCACCTCGACCTTGCGGGGCTTGGCCTGCTCGGCCACGGGTACGCGGACGGTCAGGACGCCCCCGTCGTAGGCGGCCTCGATGCCGTCGGGGTCGAGGCCCTCGCCCAGGAACAGCTGGCGGCTGAAGCGGCCCTGGGGCCGCTCGGCCACGACCACCTGGTTGCCCTCGTCCGGCTCCCAGTGGCGCTCGGCGGCGACGGTGAGGACGTTCTTCTCGACGGTGAGGTCGATGGAGGACGGCTCCACCCCCGGCAGGTCGAAGTGGACCACGAAGTGGTCGCCCCGGCGGTAGGCGTCCATGGGCATCGCCGGCTGGCGCGTCCCGCTCCAGGTCTGCTCGGCGAGGCGATCGAGCTCGCGGAACGGATCGAAGCGCATCAACATCCTTTCCACCTCCTGTGGTGAACCTCCGTGTTGGGGGGAGTCTACCCCACCAACAGAGAAGCTGACAACAGGATGTGCAGGATCTCGCCTCAGCGCACCTGCTGGGTGGGGCGGATCAGGAGCTCGTTCATCGCCATGTGCCGGGGCCGGGTCACGGCGTAGGTGATGGCGTCGGCGATGTCGCCCGCCTCCATGCGCTCGATGTCGCCGAGGCTGCTGCGCAGGCCCTCGAGGACCTCCGGGCGGTTGTGGCCGGCCAGCTCCGTCGAGACGGCGCCCGGCTCCACCAGCGCCACGCGCACGTGGCGCTCGGTGACCTCCTGGCGCAGGGACTCGCTGAAGGCGTTCACCGCCCACTTCGTGGCGTTGTAGGCGCCGGTGTTGACCCGGGCCACGCGCCCGGCGACGGAGCTGACGTTCACCAGGTCGCTCACCCGGCGGGGGCCGTCCTCGGCGGCCCGGAGCAGGTGGGGCAGCGCCGCGGCGGTGACGTACATGAGCCCGAGCACGTTGAGCTCGACCATGCGCGTCCACTCCCGGGTGTCGGCCCCGACGATGGGGCCGAGGAGCATGAGGCCGGCGTTGTTGACCACGATGTCGAGGCGGCCCAGCTCCTCGACCGTGGCCTCGACGGCGGCCACCGCCTGGCCCTCGTCGGTGACATCGGTCTCGCGCACGAGCACGCGACCGCCGTCGCCCTCGATCTTCTGCGCCAGGCCGTCGAGCCGGTCCCGGCGGCGGGCGGCGACGGCCACCGCTGCGCCCTCGGCGGCGAGGGACAGGGCCGTGGCCTCGCCGATCCCGCTCGACGCCCCCGTCACCAGCGCCACCGTCCCGTCCAGCCGTCCAGCCATGGCGGCGAACCTACAGCGACCCCCGACGACCCGGTCGAGGGCCTGGCGGTGCTGTGGGACGACCTCGAAGGCCTCAGGCCAGCGTCGCCGCCTCCCGCTCGGCGCTGATCGCCCGGACGAGGTCCACGATCTCGGCGCTCGCCTTGGCCGGCGAGCCGGCGTCGAAGGGGGGCTGGGGGTCGTACTCCACGGCCAGCTGGATGGCCTGGGCCACCTCGGGGCCCTGGAGCTGGGCCACGAGGTGCAGGGCCATGTCGATGCCTGACGACACCCCGGCGGCGGTGATGATCCCGTCGTGCACGACCACCCGCTCGACGGTGGGGCGGGCGCCGAACTGCTCGAGCTGCGGCAGGGCGGCCCAGTGGGAGGTGGCATCGAGGCCCTCCAGCACGCCGGCGGCGGCGAGGAGGATCGAGCCCGTGCACACCGAGGTGGTCCACTGCGTGGTCGGGTGGACGGCCTTGACCCAGTCGATGACCGGGTGCCCGTCGTGGGCCATGCGCCGGGTCACCATGCCGCCGGGCACCACCAGGACCTCGGGTGCGCGGACCTCGTCGAAGGTGGCCCCGGCCACCATGGGGAGCACGGTGTCGTCCGGGATCGGTCCGCGACGGTCGGCCACGAAGACCACCTCGGCCCCCGGCATCGACGACAGGACCTGGTAGGGGCCGACGGCGTCGAGCGCGGTGAAGCGGTCGTAGAGGGCGATGGCGATCTGCATGGCTCCACCGTCGCGCCGACCGGCGATGGCAGCAAGGACAGGTCCTTGACGAAACCTGCCACACTGCGGGCATGCGACGCGTCGTGATCGTCACCTTCCCCGACGCCCAGGTGCTGGACGTGACCGGGCCGGCCGAGGTGTTCTCGGTGGCGGGCCGGCTGGGCGCCGAGCCGGGATACGAGGTGGTGGTGGCCACCCGCAGCGGCGGTGCGGTGCCGACGACGAGCGGCATCGAGCTGGCGGCGCGGCCGTTGTCGACCGTGCGGGGGGCGGTCGACACGCTGGTGGTGGCCGGTGGGGGCGGGACGCGAGTGGCGGTTCAGGACCGGGTCCTGGTCGACGGCGTCCGCCGGCTGGCGGCGCGGTCCCGGCGGGTGACGAGCGTGTGCTCAGGCGCCTTCCTGCTGGCCGAGGCCGGGCTGCTCGACGGTCGGCGGGCCACCACCCACTGGGCCTCGGCCGCCGCCCTGGCCCGTCGCCACCCGGCGGTCACCGTGGACCCCCGCCCCATCTTCGTGCGGGACGGCGACGTCTGGACCTCGGCCGGGGTGACCGCGGGCATGGACCTGGCCCTGGCGCTGGTGGCCGACGACCACGGTCCCGAGCTGGCCCGTTCGGTGGCCCGGTGGCTGGTGCTCTACCTCCAGCGCCCGGGCGGGCAGGCGCAGTTCAGCGCCCACCTCGACGGGCAGCTGGCGCAGCGGAGCTCGCTCCAGGAGCTCCAGGCGTGGATGGCGGAGCACCTCGACGAGGACCTGAGCGTGGCCGCCCTGGCCCGCCGGTCGGCCATGAGCGAGCGCCACTTCGCCCGCCGGTTCCGGGCCGAGACGGGCCGGACGCCGGCCGAGCAGGTGGAGCGGCTGCGCACCGAGGCGGCGTGCCGGCTCCTCGAGGCCACCGACGAGCCCATCGACGTGGTGGCCCGCCGCTGCGGCTTCGGCACGGTCGAGACCATGTACCGCGCCTTCCGCCGCCGCCACGGCACCACCCCCGCCCGCCACCGCGCCTTCTTCGCCGCCTCCGCCGCCTCGGCCTGACCTCGATCCGAAGGGGGTCAGCGGGGGGTGAGGACGCAGAGCTCGTTGCCCTCGGGGTCGGCGAGGACCACCCAGGAGACGTCGGGACCCTGGCCGACGTCGACCCGGCGGGCACCGAGGGCCACGAGGCGCTCGACCTCGGCGGCCTGGTCGTCGCCCGGCGAGGGGGCCACGTCGAGGTGGACCCGGTTCTTGCCCGCCGTGGCGCCGGCGGAGGGGACGAGGACCAGCTCGAGCTCGGGTCCGGTGGCGCCCGGCGGGCGCAGGTCGATGACCTCGTCGTCGCGATCGTGCACGGGCCAGCCCGAGGCGGCCTCCCAGAACGGCGCCAGCCCGGCGGGGTCGGCGGCGTCCACCACCACCGCCGCCAGCGGACCGTCCCCGTAGCCCTCGCGGGGCTCCAGGACGCAGAGCTCGTTGCCCTCGGGATCGGCGAGGACCACCCACGGCACGTCGCCCTGACCGATGTCGACCCGGCGGGCGCCGGCCGCCACGAGGCGGTCCACGGTGGCGGCCTGGTCCTCGGCCGACGAGCTGGTCAGGTCGAGGTGGACCGGGTTCTTGCCCACCTTGGGGTCCGTGACGGGGAGGAAGCCGAGCCACGACAGGCCCTGGTCCTCCGCCGCCAGCAGGGCGACCCCCTCGTCCTCCTCCACGGCCACCGGCCACCCCAGCGACGTCCGACCACCACCGACCCAGCGCCGCGGGATCGGCGGCGTCGAACACGACCGAGTTGAGGCGCGTCGCCACGCCGCGAACCTACGAGGTCATGCCCTCCAGGCCGACGAGGGCACGGGCGTGCTCGATCTCGCCCATGTGGCGGAGGCCGTGCTGGTAGATCCAGCACTCGATGCCGTCGAGGCGGGTGATGCCGGCCTCGCCCGCCACCCGGGCGCTGTAGGTCGACGCGATCTGCGGCGGGAACGGGCGCGCGCACGACGACCTCGGTCGAGCGTCGCCGGGGTCGAGCGTGGCCGAGCCACGCCTCGGTCTTCGCGAACACCGCGCCGCTGGTACGTCGCGGAACGCGTCGTAGTCGCCGATGCGCTGGCCGACCATCTCGTCGACGGTGCGGTGCTTGCCGTGGTCGGCGATGGCGAGGCCCATCCGCTCGGCCCACGCCTCGTCGTAGATCGGCGGCCGGACCGCCGAGCATGGTGACCGAGCCGTCCTCGATCTGCGCCAGGTGGAACAGCGAGAAGGCGATGGGCAGCACCGGCTCCCGCTCGACGTGGTTCACCTGGTCGAGGTCCATCGTCGCGACGGCCTCGTACCAGAGCGAGTGCATCGCCGTCATGCGGCGCCGCAGCGAGTCGAGGATCAGCTCGGTCGTCCATGCGTCACTCCTTGGCCAGCTCGGCCCGGGCCGTGCGCGGCGACGTCGGCGGCGTCGGCCCGGCTGCGGATCGTGGAACATCGACCGGTCGATCGTGCCGGTGAACGGGAACGGCGCCTCGTAGTCGTCGACCACCGGCGACAGCGCGTCGCGGCCGATGTCGAGCCCGGTGGAGCCGAGCATGCGCACGAGCTGCGGGATCTCGATCGACGGCCAGGTCGTCGCCGTCGACGGCCGAGCGTGAGCGACGCCGCCCTTGCCGTCGCGCTCGAAGCGGGCGACGAGCTCGTGGCGGCCCGGCGCCAGCGGCGACGCGGCGCCGAGCGCCCGGTGGTGGGTGCCGAGCGCGTTGTAGTCGAAGTGCAGCGCGCCGTCCTGGCACGAAGAACGATGTGGCCGACGTTGTGGCCGCCCCGGGCGTAGAGCACGCCCTCGACGCCGCCGTCGCCGACGTCGACCGTCGGCGGTGATCGTCCAGCTGCGGCCGCCGAGCGGCGGCGCGACGTCGGCCGGGATGTGGGCCATCGGCGGGCAGTACACGTACTCGCCGCGGGCGTGCGGCGTGCCCGGCCGGGGCGGCGCCGCCGAACAGCTCGATGGTGCGGTCGTCGAGCGGCAGCACGCCGTGCGGCCCGGCCTCGGCCCACCACAGCGTCGATCAGCTCGCGCAGCTTCTCGGGCTGCTCGGCGGCGAGGTCGTGGCACTCGGAGAAGTCCTCGTCGAGGTGGAACAGCCCCCACTCGTCGTCGTCGAACGGCTGGCCCTGGCTCGTGGTAGGTGGTCGCCTTCCAGCCGTCGGCCCAGAGGCCGCGGTGGCCCATCTGCTCGAAGTACTGCACCGACCGCGGCGCCGGCGCGTCGGCGTCGTCGAACGTCGGCGCGATCGAGGCGCCGTGCACCGGCATCTGCGGCACGCCGTCGCACGTGCTCCGGCAGCGGCGACGCCGGTGGCGTCGAGGATGGTCGGGGCGATGTCGACGGCGTGGCAGAACTGCGTGGCGGATGTCGCCCCGCGGTCGGCGATGCCGTTCGGGCCAGTGGACGACGAGCGGGTCGCGCACGCCGCCGCCGTAGGTGTTCTGCTTGTACCAGCGCAGCGGCGAGTTGCCGGCCTGGGCCCAGCCCCACGGGTAGTTGCGAGTGCGAGTGGGGGCCGCCGATGTCGTCGAGGCGGTTGGCCGACGATGCTCGTCGATGTCCTCCCACATGCGCGTTGAAGAAGCTGAACTCGTCCATCACGCCGTACGGCCCGCCCTCGCGGGACGCGCCGTTGTCGGACAGCACCATGCAGCAGCGTGTCGTCGAGCAGGCCGCGCTCCTCGAGGAAGTCGACGAGCCGGCCGATCTGGGCGTCGGTGTGCTCGAGCATCGCGGCGAACGCCTCCTGCAGGCGGGCCGACGAACGCGCTGCTGGTTCGTCGGTGAGGTCGTCCCACGCCGGGACGCCGGGGTTGCGGCGGCGCCAGCGTCGTGCCCTCGGGGACGATGCCGAGCTCGAGCTGGCGCTCGAACCACCGCTCGCGCACGACGTCGTAGCCCTCGTCGAAGCGGCCCCGCCACCGCTCGAGGTAGCTCGGCCGGCGCCTGGTGCGGCGCGTGCGTGGCGCCGAAGGCGAGGTAGAGGAAGAACGGCCGGTCGGGCCGGACCGACTGCAGGTCGCTGATCCAGCCGCATCGACTCGGTCGACGATGTCCTCGGACACGTGGTAGCCGTCCTCGGGCGCCGGCCGGCGGGTCGATGTGGCCGTTGTCGCGGGTGAGCTCGGGGTGGAACTGGTCGGTCTCGCCCTGGAGGAAGCCGTAGAAGCGGTCGAAGCCCTTCTGCAGCGGCCAGTTGTGGTGCGGGCCCGGCGGCCGAGCACTCCTCCATCGGCGCCAGGTGCCACTTGCCGGCGGCGTAGGTGGCGTAGCCGTGCGCCGCGCAGCAGCTCGGCGACGGTCGCCGCCCGCGGGCGTGATGCCGCCCCGCATGTGGGGGAAGCCGGTGTTCCAGTTCGACACGCCGCGCATGCCGACGGCGTGGGGGTTGCGACCGGTGAGCAGCGCGGCCCGCGACGGCGAGCACAGCGCGGTGGTGTGGAAGCTCGGTGTAGCGCAGGCCGCCGGCGGCGAGCCGGTCGATGTTCGGCGTGGCCAGCTCGGAGCCGTAGCAGCCGAAGTGGGCGAAGCCGGTGTCGTCGAGCACGACCAGCACGACGTTCGGGCCGCCGAGCCCGGCCGGGCGGGTCGGGCCACCACGGCGTCGAGTCGCGGTAGCGTGCGCCCGATGCGCCCGCCGAAGCTCCGGCTCGTTCGGCGCGTCATCCCACGACCCAGCCGCCGGCGAAGGCGACGAACTGGCCGGTGGTGAAGCGGCTCGTGCCGTCGAGGAACGGCCATGCCGAAGTGCGGCCAGCTCGTCGAGGCGTGCCGAGGCGGCCCATCGGCACCTGGGCCTCGACCCTGGCCCGGCCCTCGGCGTCCGTCGGCCCGGTTGGCCTGCGAGGAACTCGGGGAAGTCCATGAAGTTCGTGCCGATGGCGTTGACCTGCACGCCCGTGCGGCGCCACCTCGGCGGCGACGTTGCGCACGAGCATGTTCGCCGCCGGCCCGGGCCGACGAGTACAGCGGCGCGCCCGGCGTCGGGCGGGCCGCCGGCGGCGCTGGTGAACACGAGCACCTGGCCCTCGCCCTGCTCGACCATCACCGGCACGACGGCCCGCAGGAAGTGGTACGGCGCCTCGACGCAGCCCGGTGAGCGACGGCCCGCAGGTCGTCGACCGACGACTCGCAGGAACCGGCCGACGACGATCCGGCCGGTGAACGGCCACGGCGGCGTCGATGCGGCCGAAGCGGTCGACGGCGGCGGCCACCAGGCGCTCGGCGGCGCCGTCGGCTTGGCCAGGTCGCGCACGCCCTCGACCGACCTCGACCGCGGCGCCGGCGTCGGTCAGCTCGTCGACCAGCCCGTCGGCCGGGTCGCCGACGACGAGGTCGTGGCCCCGCTCGGCCAGCAGCCGGGCCAGCGCCGGTCCGACGTAGCCGGCGGCGTCGGCCACGAGCGCCACCCGTCGTCCCGTCCCTCCGCCCACCGCCGGCCAACCTAGGTATTGACACAGGGACTGTCAATAGTTACGGTGCGGGCGTGACGCCGGAGCTGGACGGCCGCCGGGCCCGCCGGGAGCAGAACCGGGCCGCCGTGCTCGACGCCCTGGCCGAGCTGTACGGCGAGGGCGTCTACGAGCCGAGCGCGGCCGAGATCGCCGAGCGGGCCGGCCTCTCCCCCCGCTCGCTGTTCCGCTACTTCGACGACGTCGACGACCTCAACCGGGCCACCATCGACCAGCAGCTGGCCCGGGCCCGGCCGCTGCTGGCGGTGCGACGCTCGGCCCGAGGACCCGACCGGCACGAAGGTCGAGCGCGCTCGTCGAGGCCCGCCTGCGGCTCTACGAGGCCATCGCCCCGGCGGCCCGGGCCGCCCGCATCGGCGCGTGGCGCCATCCCGTCCTGGCCGAGCAGATCACCTCGAGCCGGTCCTACCTGCGGCACCAGATCGAGCGCCTCTTCGCCCCCGAGCTGGCGGCGCTGGAGCCCGAGCGGGCCGCCGCCGCGGTGGCGGCCACGGAGACCCTGTGCTCGTTCGAGGCCGTCGAGCTGCTCCGCTTCGACCAGGGGTTGTCCCGCGACCGGGCGTCCGCCGTCCTCGTCCAGGCCCTGGTCCCCCTGGTGGCCGGCGACCCGGTGCCGCGATGACGAACCGGGCCAGCGTCCGCCGGGAGGTGCGCATCGCCGCCGCTCCCGACGACGTGTGGGCGGTCGTGGGCGACCCGACCCGCCTGGCCGAGTGGTTCCCCGGGCGTGGCCGCGTGCACCGTCGACGGCACCTCCCGGGTGGTGACCGCCGGGAGCGGGCTGCCGATGCCCGAGGAGCTGCTGACGGTCGACCGGCTCCAGCGGCGGTTCCAGTACCGCATCGCGGCGCCGCCGTTCCGGGAGCACCTCTCCACCATCGACGTGCACGACCTCGGCGACGGCACCAGCCTCGTCGTCTACGCCACCGACGCCGACCCGGCGACGATGGCGCTGGTCCTCGGCGGCGCCGCCGGCAACGCCCTCCAGCACCTCCGCCGCATGATGGAAGGAGTCGGCTGATGGGCCGCAAGATCCTGTTCGTCACCACCGACCAGCAGCGCTACGACACGCTCGGCTGCAACGGCGGCACGCTCGCCCGCACGCCGGTGGTCGACGGGCTGGCCGCCTCGGGCATCCGCTACGAGCGGGCCACCCCGTCCTCGGTGGTGTGCATGCCGTCGCGGTCCACGATCCTCACCGGGCAGCACCCGACCACCCACGGGGTCTGGATGAACGGCGTGCCGCTCCCGCCCGAGGCCCCGTCGGTCGCCGCCGTGCTGCACGACGCCGGCTACCGCACCGCGCTCATCGGCAAGTCCCACTTCGAGCCCTTCCTCGACCCGTTCCTCCGCTTCCCCGAGAACGCCATGGGGCTCACCGGCCCGGTGCCGACCGGCGGGGTGCGGCGGGGGTTCGAGCACCTCGAGCTGGCCACCCACGGCGCCGTGGGCCCACTGCACTACGCCCGCTGGCTGACGGCCGAGCACCCCGAGGCGGTCGGCGGGTTCTACGCCGTGCTCGACGGGGACCTCCAGGTGAACGCCGCCGGCGGCGGGGAGACCGGTGCCCCGCAGACGCAGGTCAACCCCATCCCGCGGGAGTGGTACCACACCGACTGGGTGGCCGATCGGACGATCGGCTGGCTCGACTCGCTGGCCGACGACGACGACTGGTTCTGCTGGATGAGCTTCCCCGACCCCCACCACCCGTGGGACCCGCCGCAGTCCGAGGTGGGCCGGGTCGACTGGCGGGAGGTGCCCCTGCCCGCCGGGTACGAGGAGCGCCGGGACGACCGGGAGCGCACCCTCGACCAGAAGCCGCGGCACTGGCGCCTCTGGTACGACGGATCCCTCGTGTCGAACTACGAGGCTCCCGCCTCCTGGGTCCCGGCCACCCTCACCGCCGACCAGGTCCGCGAGGTCAACGCCCGCAACGCCGTCGAGTGCGAGCTGATCGACGAGGCCCTGGGGCGGGTGCTCGGGCGCATCGGCGAGCGGGGCTGGGGCGACGACGTGGACGTGGTCTTCACCACCGACCACGGCGAGCTCCAGGGCGACTTCGGCCTGCTGTTCAAGGGGCCGTACCACGTCGACGCCCTGATGCGGCTGCCGCTGATCTGGCGGCCGGCGCCGTCGGCGGGCGCCACGCCGGCGGTCGTCACCCGACCGGTGGGGCTGGTCGACCTGGCCCCCACCTTCTGCGCGGTGGCCGGCGTGGCGGCGCCCGACTGGCTCCAGGGCGCGACCCTGCCGGGGGACGACGCCGACGCCGACGCCCGGGGCTTCGAGCGGGCCCGCACCGAGTGGGACAGCGAGCTGTTCGGCGTGGACGTGCACGTGCGCACCCTCGTGCGGGACCGGTGGGTGTGCAGCACGTACGCCGCGGGCACCGCCCACGACGGCACCGAGGGCGAGCTCTACGACCTGGTCGACGACCCGCTCCAGCGGGTCAACCGGTGGGACGACCCCGCCCAGCGGGCCCTCCGCGACGACCTCGTGGCCGACCTGCGGGCCAGCGAGCCCCCGGCCCACGAGCCCCGCCTCCTCCTCGAGGCCCCCGTCTGACCGACCTCCTCCCGTTCTGGCCTGCAGAACGCGCCGTTGAGCAGCGCGTTCTGCAGGCCAGAACGCTTCAGTCCCCGGCGATCACCAGGCGGTAGCCGACGTCGAGCTCGGGGAGCCGGCGCAGGTGGCCGAGGCGGCGGTCCCACGCCCCCGACTCGAGGTCGGCGGCCAGCCGGGCCGTCCCCCGGGCCCGGACGCCCGCCGGGAGCACGGCCAGCCACGACATGCCGGCCTGGACATCGGGGTCGAGGTACGCCTCGGGCCGGCCCCAGTACGCGGCGCCGAAGCCGTCCGTGCAGTCGCGCGGCACGAGGACGGGTCGCACCTCGCGCACGTCGAGGAGCTGGCCCAGCCGGTCGACCCCGGGGGCGTCGCGCTCGGTGGGGACGTCGAGCGCCTCAGGGAAGTACCCGATGGCCCAGAACCCGCCCGTGACCGACGACTCGAAGAGGAAGACGACCTGGCGGCGGGCCACCCGCCGCAGCTCCGAGACGCCCTGCGCCAGGTCCGACCAGTGGTGGACGGTCAGGAAGGCCAGCGCGGCGTCGAACGCACCCGTGGGGAACGGCAGCGCCTCGGCCACACCCCGTACCGCCGGCGCCGGCCGGCCGGCCCGCTGGGCGATCATCACCTCGCTCGGCTCGACGGCGACCACCACGCGGTCCTGCGGCTCGTAGTTGCCGGTTCCGGCCCCGACGTTGACGACCGTGCGGGCGGGGCCGAGGGCGTCGCGCACGGGAGCAGCGATGCGGGGGTCCTCCCGCCGGGCGGTGGCGTAGCCGTGCCCGATGCGCTCGTACCTCCTCTCGCCGCCCCCGCTCACGTCCGTTCCGAGAGGCTCGCGACCCGCACCGGCTCGGCGAAGCCCTTGAGCAGCCTCTGCCCGGCGGGCTCGAAGGCGAGGCCGTCCCCCACCACGCCGTCGGCCATCGCGGCATCGACCAGGACCTCGCCGGGGATGGCCTCGTCGGCCAGGCGGGAGGCGAGGTTCACCACGGGCCCGTAGTAGTCGCCGTGACGGGCCACCACCTCGCCGAAGGCGAGCCCGCCGTGGGGGGCGATGCCGCGGGCGTCCAGGTCGCGCATGAGGCCGAGCACCGTCTCGCAGCCGGACCGCGCGTCCAGGGCCACGACCATGATCTCGTCGCCGATGTGCTTCACCACCCGGCCACCGTTGGCGGCGGCCACGTCGAAGGCCCGGGCCTCGAGGCTGGTGATGACCGCCAGCAGCTCCCGGGCGGGCAGCTCCTGGGCGAGCGGCGTGAAGCCGACCAGGTCGACGAACCCGATGGCCAGGCGCATGAGCGTCCGCTCGGTGAGCCCCACCTGGGCCACGCGCTGGCGGGCGATGGCCGCCCGCAGGTGGTGGGCGAACAGGGTGCCGAGGGCGTCGCCCAGCTCCAGCGCCATCGTCGCGGTCCGGGCGTTGTCCCGGGCCAACTCGATCCCGGAGGCGCCGGCGGCGTGCATGTCGGTCTCCACCGTCTGCACGTAGACGGCCACGGCGGCGTCGGCCACCCGCCCGAGGGCGGCGCCGATCACCCGCAGCAGCTCGTCGCCCTCGTAGCCGCGGAAGTGCTCGAGGGCGACGATGCCCTGCACCAGATCGACGTCCGACGGGGAGAAGGCGGGCTCGTCCGGGCCCACGGCGATCCCGAGGATGCGCCAGGTGTCGATCACGACCTCGACGGTCGTGCCCGCCCGGGCCGCCACCTCGCGGGCGCTGAGGTCCGCCCCCTGCGTGAGCACGAGGTCGGCGGCGAGCCCGTGGAGGTGGCCGGCGCCGGCCGCCGCCCTGATGCGGTCGGGGGTGGCGCCGAGCGCCGTCAGGAACGCTTCGAGCTCACCGTCCTCGGCCGCCGCCACCGCACCAACGTAGGGCCCGGGCGCGAGGCCGCCCCCGCCGGGCCGCAGCGACCCGACGGGGGCGGTCTCCCTCCCGCAAGCTGTCGGGGGCTACTTGCTGCCGGGCCCCAGGTCCTTGGTGCTGTCGTAGAGCGACTGGGCCTCACTGCCGAAGTACGGCCCGTACTCGAAGCCGGGGTCGTTCGACCGGCCGTAGCTGTTCACCGAGTTGACGAAGCCGAGCCCGTTGCTGATGCCGATGAGCCAACCGCCCCCGCTCGAGCCCTGCGTCATGTCGCACGTGATGCGCAGGGGGACGGGTCCCGTCCCGGGCATGGCCTCGTCCCGGCCCTGGAGCGTGGAGACGCACTTCCACTGCGTGGCTCCGTTGAACGGGGGGGCGGCCGGGTACCCGTAGTCGACGAAGGTCTGCGACGCCGACTGGTTGAACCGGATCCCCTGGCCACCGATGCGGGCGCCGAGGGGCTGGCCGTTGCTCTGGTTGTTGAGGACGGCGACGCCGATGTCCTGGCGGTTGTTGCTGTTGTTGATCCAGTCCTGGCGGGTGTTCAGCCGGAACGCCCCGAACGCGCCGTAGGGCTCGGAGTTGAACGGTGAGCTGCCGTCGTACGCAGGGATGAACCGCCAGTTGGTGTGCCAGGTCTCGTTGCGCCCGCCGTGGACGCAGTGACCGGCGGTGATGACGAGGTTCTGCCTGGGGTTGTTGATCAGCGTGCCCGAACACACGAAGTTCCCGCCCGAGGGCTTGCTGAAGAAGACCTTCCCGTTCGTCCGGTTCGGCAGGTTGGTGTACGGCGAGGGCTCCTGCGTGGAGGCGCCGCCGCCGCCGGTGTCGGTGGTCCCGGGGCCGAGGGAGCCGGGAGCACCGGGGACCGAGACGGGTTCGCCCGGCTCCGTCGTGGCGCCGCGCCCCGAGCCGTCGTCGGGCGCCGGGGCCAGGACGTCGGCGTTGCGGGCGGACGCCATGCGCTCGGGCGTCCAGTACCTGCGGAGCTCCTCGTTGGACTGACCGGGTGCGGTCGAGGCGTTCCCCGCCACCGTCGTCGCCGCCGGCTGGGTGGCCGCGGCGACGACCTGGGGGCTGATCCCGAACACACCGCTCAGGCACAGCACGCTCGCCACCGCCAGGGCCACCCGTCGCCCGACCGGTCGGGGGCTCGATGTCGCGTGGTCGACGGAGGGAGCTCGGTCATCCATCACGCGCTGCACCTCTGGTTTCAGGGAGGGTGGTCCCGGGCACTCGAACATCGCCGCCACGCGGTGTCAACGAGCGCGGACCGGAACGCGCGAAGACGAGTGGTCCGTTCGCCGCGCTCGGAGGCGCGTCAGACGCCGGTCAGACGATCGGCCGGCCCGCTGTCCCGCCGATGGTCACCGGCCCACACCGAGTCCCGTGTCAGCTTGGCGCGGTACAGGGCGCGGTCGGCGCGGTCGAGCAGCGGCTCCGGCGTCGCGTCGGTCACCTCGAGGGTGGCGACGCCGATCGACACCGTGACGGAGGACGCCCGGTCGAGCACCACGGCTCGCAGCTGGAGGGCGAGGGTGACCGCCTCGTCGAGGGTGGTGTCCGGGCAGCACACGCCCAGCTCGTCACCGCCCAGGCGGGCCACCACGTCGCCCGACCTGACCCGGGAGGCGATGCGCTCCCCCACCCGCCGCAGCACGGCATCGCCCTCGGCGTGGCCGTGGTGGTCGTTGATCTGCTTGAAGTGGTCGACGTCGCAGAGCAGGACCGAGAGCGGACGGGCGCCCCGTCGGGCCCGGTCGACCTCCCGCTGGAGCTGCTCGTCCCAGCACCGGCGGTTGGCCAGCCCGGTCAGCCCGTCCTCACGGCTGAGCCGCTCCAGCTCCCCCAGGAGCTCGCGCGACCGCTCCTGTGCCCGCTCGAGCGCGGCCCGGGTGCGGAACTCGCGCCACGCCAGCCGGTGGCGGTAGGCCTGACCGAGCATGGCGATGACGGCGGCGGTGACGAGGTAGTAGGCGGTGGTGGCGACGTCGGCGGCCGGCACCTCATGGGGCGACAGGAAGGCGAGGGCGATCGCGACCGCCGCGCCGGTGATGCCGATGAGCGCGGCCGACAGCTGCCAGCGCCACACCACGAGGAAGGCGCTGCCGAAGATGGGCAGCGTGAGGCCGAGCAGGTACGGCTCGAGCGAGGAGTCGACCTGGGCCAGCATCCAGGCCAGCGCCACCTCCGGGAGAGCCAGCAGGACGAGGACGAGCCCCTCGGCGTGGCGGGGCCCGAAGCGGCGGTGGCAGAGGAGCAGCCACGCCACCAGGGCCACCAGCTCGACGACCACCCGGACCAGGAAGAACGTGTCGGCGTGCTGGGGCTCGTGGACGCGGTCGAACAGCGACCACAGCGGGAAGGCCACGAGGAGCAGGGCACCGCCGAGCATCCCGGTCTCGCCGGTGCTGCGGACCAGCTCATCACAGTGGGCGCGCCAGAGGTCGCGGCCGGCCGCCTCCCCCGTCCGCTCCACTCCGCCACCATCGGCAGACCGGGCCTGTCGCCTGAGCGCCGGGCCCGCCCTCCGGCGTCGTGGGCGAGACTCGGGCATGCGCCTCCGCGTGTTCACCGAGCCCCAGCAGGGGGCCAGCTACGACGACCTCCTGGCCGTGGCCCGGCTGGCCGAGGACCGGGGCTTCGATGCCTTCTTCCGCTCCGACCACTACCTGGCCTTCGGCGGCGACGGCCTGCCGGGCCCGACCGATGCGTGGGTGACCCTGGCCGCGCTGGCCCGGGACACCAGCACCATCCGACTCGGGACGCTCGTCACGTCGGCCACCTTCCGGCTGCCCGGACCCCTCGCCATCGCCGTGGCCCAGGTCGACGCCATGAGCGGCGGCCGGATCGAGCTGGGGCTCGGCGCCGGGTGGTTCGACGGCGAGCACGAGGCCTACGGCATCCCCTTCCCGCCCCTCGGCGAGCGCTTCGAGCGGCTGGAGGAGCAGCTCGCCGTGGTGACCGGGCTGTGGGAGACGCCTCGGGGTGAGCGGTTCTCCTTCGACGGCCGCCACTACCGGCTCACCGACAGCCCGGCGCTGCCCAAGCCGGTGCAGACGCCTCGGCCACCGGTGATCGTCGGTGGCGGCGGGCCTCGGCGGACCCCGCGGCTCGCCGCCCGCTACGCCGACGAGTTCAACCTGCCCTTCTCGTCGGTGCAGGCCACCGGGGAGCAGTTCGGCCGGGTGCGGGCGGCGGCCGAGGCGGCGGGCCGGGACCCGGCCTCGCTGCGGCTCTCGGCCGCCCAGGTGCTGTGCTGCGGCCGGGACGACGAGGAGGTGGCCCGGCGGGCGGCGGCCATCGGCCAGCGGGTCGAGGACCTGCGCGACGGCGCCCTGGCCGGCACCCCGGCCGACGTCGTCGCCAAGCTCGAGTCACTCCGCGAGGTGGGGGCCGACACCGTCTACCTCCAGGTGCTCGACCTCGCCGACCTCGACCACGTGCGCCTGGTGGCGGACGAGGTGCTCCCGGCGGCGACCGTCCTGTAGGTCCTCTACTTGGGGGCGACCACGTCGAGGTCGTCGAACCGCACCTGCAGGTTGGCGCCGACGGTCTCGGTCGACGCCGCCCGGACCCCGACCACACCGGCCTGCTGGAGCCCGGCCGTCGAGTCGGTGGTGGTGAGCTGGAACGAGCCCGGCTCGGCCTGGTCGGCCCGCCACGCCTTGACCTCGATGGTGGTCGGGTTGACGCCGGTCACCCGGACCCGCAGGCGGATGGCCGTGCCGGCCGGGGCGGTGAGCCCGGGGACGAGCTGCTCGAGCAGCAGGGTGCCACCGGCCTCGGCACCGACGAAGACGGAGCCGTCGGACGCGATGCGGCACGCGGCCGCGGTAGGCGAGCGTCGCGCTCTGCCGGCGGGCCACGATGGCGGCCAGGTGGTCACCCCCCACCGCGACCCGGTTGACGGTGACGGTCACCGAGGCGTCCGTCTGCTGGGTGCTCACGCCGTTGAGGTCGACCTCGCGGTTGCTGTTGACGGGCACACTGGCCACACCGGCGCCCCCGCTGACCGACAGGCCGGTGTTGCCGCTGGTCCCCGTCCACGCCCCGCCGGTCTCGGCGTTGCCCCACCCGGAGGCGACGGTGCGGCTGAAGCCGTCCCGGGCCTTGCGGGTGTCGCCGGACACGAACAGGCTCGACGTGTTCGAGCCGTTCGCCCCCCGGGCGTCCTGGACGGTGAGCGTGACCCGGTAGGTGCCTGGGGCCCCGTACGTGTGCGACGGGGTGGCCCCGGTGGCGGTGCCGCTGTCGCCGAAGTTCCAGCTGTAGGACGTGATGGCGTCGCCGTCGGGGTCCGTGGTGGGGCCGGCGTTGAACGAGCAGTCCAGGCCCGGGCAGGTCGCGATGAAGGCCGGAACCGGCGGCGCGTTGGAGCCGGGGACGGCGATGTTGCGCGAGAACTCCGACGTGTTGCCGGTGGCGTCCGTCGCCGTTGCGGTCACGATGTGGCCGTTCGTGCTGGGCGGCAGGGCGGCGACGAAGCTGCCGTCCGGGTTGGCGGTGGTGGTGGCGATGCGCGTCTGGCCCTCGCCGTAGGACGTCTGGAGGTTCCCCGGGAGCGTGGCCGAGCTGTCGGCGTCGTAGACCTCGACCGCGCACCCGCCGCAGGCGGTGCCGGACACGGTCAGCGTCGTGGCCCCCGTGAGCTCGGGCCAGTTCAGCAGCGTGTTCGGGCCGGAGTCGCCGTCGCCGACGTCGTTCTGGTTGGCCTGGCCGAACGGGGCCAGGTCGATGCCGAGGCCGGTGTTGTCGTGGATCGAGTTGTCGGTGATGCGGTTGCGCACGCTGCCGCTGCCCTCGATGCCGATGCCGGTGGGGTTGTTGGCGATGGTGTTGCCGGTGATGAGCGTGTCGGTGGCGGCGGCGGGGTTGGGCGTGCCCTCCCCCGGGGTGATGCGGATGCCGAAGCCGGCGTTGGGGATGGCCACCCCGCCGGGCGTGACCCCGATGAAGTTGTCCTCCACCACGGTCGAGGTCGCCGGGTTGGCCAGGCTCCCGATGGCAATGCCCTCGTCCCCGTTGTTCCCGATGATGTTGCCCCGCACGACCGTGGCGTCGGCGCCGTCCTCGATCCGGATGCCGTTCCCGCCGTTGGCGGCGTAGGCCGGCCCGGAGGTGCCCGTCGGGTCGGTCCCGATCTTGTTGTCGATGATCTGGTTGTCGTGGGTGCTCGGGCTGTGCGACACCTCGATGCCCTCGGCCACGCCGATCTGACCGGACACGACGTTGCCCTCGACGCGGTTCCCGGAGGCACCGTTGTTGATGTCGATCGCGTGCCCGTAGTTCGGGCGGGCGGCCGTGCCGTCCGGGGTCAGGCCCATGATGTTGTTCTCGACCACGTTGTCCTGGACGCCGGTGTCGATCTCGGTGGTCCCGGGGACCCCGATGAGGATGGCCCGACCCTGGTGCCCGGACAGCACGTTCCGGTCGGCCACGGCCGGCCCGCCGATCGTGTTGCGCTTGGAGGCGGACCGGATGATGACGCCGAAGTCGTTGGCGTTGTCGCGGGTGGTGGCCCCGAAGGTGCCGGCCGCGTTGGTGCCGAGGAAGTTGCCGGCGATGACGTTGTCGTTGCCCGACTGGACGACGCCGCCGGGGTCCGTCGTGTTGCCGATGCGGATGTCTCGGTCGGCGCCGTAGATGGCCAGCCCTCGCACGGCGTTGGCGTCGGAGGTGATGAGGAGGGCCTGCGGGTTGCCGTTGACCCCCGCCAGCTCGATCTTGATGACGGCGTTGCTGACGAACTGGTTCGTGTTGGGGGTGGCCCCGGTCTGGCTGTAGCCGTTGATGGTGGTGCCACCCTCGGTCAGCGCCGGCAGGGCACCACGGAGGTTGGTGTAGCTGGCGATCGTGTGGGGCCCGGCCCCGGTGATGTTGAAGTTGATCGTGGAGGGGCCGCCGTCCTGCTCCGACTCGAACAGCGCCGCCCGCAGCGTGCAGACGTTCTGGTTGGTGCGACAGATCTGGTCGGGCACGCCGCCGGGGATGCTCTGCAGGTCGCTCCGGTCGTCCGTGGAGTTGACCACGTAGGTCCCCCCCACCGCCGCCGCCGGGACGGCGGTCAGGGCCACGTAGGCCAGGAGAGCCAGGGCGCCGAACATGCCGGTGGCGGCGGCTCGGCGGCGCCGGGCTCCGAACGTGGACGTGCGACTCACCGGCAGGCTCCTCCCGGGCAGCGGGGCGCGCTGCCAGCTCCTCATTGTCGCGGGTACGAAGTGCACGAGTCAACGCAGAGCGGTGATCTCGTGACAGACCGTGTGGTTCCCGACGAACGCTCATACCCCGTCCGCCGGTCGGTCACGCCTCGTGGCGAGCCTACGGTGCTCCGGTGCGGTTGCACGACGTGCTCGAGGACCGGGCGGCGCGGTCCCCGGAGGCGCCCGCCCTGGTGGTCGGGGCCACGACCACGTCGTTCGCCGGCCTCGCCGACGGCGCCGCCCGACTGGGCGCGGTGGTGGCGGGCCGCTCGGCCCCGGGGGACCGGGTCGCCTTCGTCGGCGACAACTCCCTCCCCTGGGTGCAGGCCTACTACGGCGTGCCCCGGGCCGGACGGGTGCTCACCTTCCTGAACCAGCGCCTGGCCCCGGCCGAGCTGCGCCGGGCACTGGCCGCCGCCGGGGCCACGGTCCTGCTCGGGGAGGCGCAGCACGTCGACCCGCTCCGGGACGCCGTCCCCGCCGCCCTCGACCTCACCGAGCTGGCCGACCTCGTGGCGATCTCGCCGCCGGGCCCGGCCGCTCCTGAGGTCGGTCCGGACGACCTGGCCTGGCTCCTGTTCACGAGCGGGACCACCGGTCGGCCCAAGGGGGCCACGCTCACCGCCCGCAGCCTCCTCGCCGCGGTCGACACCACCCTCGCCGGGCGCCCGGTGGCCGACGACGACGTGTACCTCTTCCCGTTCCCCCTCTGCCACGTCGCCGGCTACAACCTCCTGGTCCACCACCGGCGGGGCCGGCCCGTGGTGGTGCTCCCCCGCTTCGAGCCCGCCGCCTTCGTCACCGCCGTGGCCGAGCACGGCGTCACCACGGCGTCGCTGGCCGCCACCATGCTGAGCAGCCTGCTGGACCACGTCGAGGCCAGCGGGGCGGTCGGGGCCCTCGCCTCCCTGCGCACCATCGCCTACGGGGCGGCCCCCATGCCGCTGGCCCTGCTGCGCCGCGCCGACGCGCTCCTCGGCTGCGGCTTCGCGCAGGGCTACGGCATGACGGAGCTGTCGGGCAACGCCGTGTTCCTCGGGCCCGACGAGCACCGGGAGGGGCTGCGACGGGGTGATGCCGAGCTCCTCCGCTCGGCCGGACGACCCGGACCGGGCGTGGCCGTGCGGGTGGTCGACGCCGAGCTGCGGGACGTGCCTGCCGGGACCACCGGCGAGATCGTGGTCCGGGCCGGGCAGGTGGCCGCCGGCTACTGGGAGGACGGGCCGGCGACGGCGTCCACCTTCGTCGACGGCGAGCTTCGCACCGGCGACGTCGGGCGGTGGGACGCGGCGGGTCGCCTGCACGTCGTCGACCGGCTGAAGGACGTGATCGTCACCGGGGGCGAGAACGTGTCGTCGGTGGCGGTCGAGGACGTGCTCCACGCCTCGCCCGCGGTCCGAGAGGCCGCGGTCATCGGTGTGCCCGACCCGCACTGGGGCGAGAACGTGTGCGCCGTGGTGGCCACCCGCCCCGGCGCCGAGGCCGACGCCCAGGCGCTGTCCGACCGCGTGGCGGACGAGCTGGGGAGCTTCACCCGCCCCCGCCACGTGGTGTTCGTGGAGGGCCTGCCCCGCAACGCCGCCGGCAAGGTGGTCAAGGACGAGCTCCGGCTCCTGGTCGCTCGACACCCGGAGCTGCTCGGCGCCCGCCTGCGGGCCCGCTGACCCGTGGGCTCGAGCATCCTCGACGCCGTCGCCCGCCTGGGTGGCGGGCTCCTGTGCCTGGCCGTCCTCGGCGTGTCCTTCGGCGAGAGCGCCGTCCTCCTCGACTTCGTCATCCCCGGCGAGGTCGGGATGGTGGTGGCCGGCGCCGCCGCGTCCAGGAACGACCTCTCCCCCTGGGTCCTCGTGGCCTTCGGCACGGTGGGCTCGGTGCTGGGCGACAGCTTCAGCTACCTGGTCGGCCGGCGGTGGGGGATGTCGCTCGTGCGGCGGTGGGGCTGGCTGCGGCGACGCGTGGAGCCCCGGTTCGAACGGGCCCGCGTGCACTTCGAGAGGCACGGCGGCCGGGCCGTCTTCCTGGCCCGGTGGGTCGGGGCCCTGCGGGCCATCGTCCCCGCGGTGGCGGGCACCGCCGAGATGCCCTACCGGCGCTTCCTCCTCTGGGACGCGTTCGCCGCCGTCCTCTGGGTGACGACCATGATCTGGCTCGGTGCCCTCCTCGGCGACGACATCGCCCGCGTCGTCGATCGGATCGGCACCGCCGTCTCGCTCGTGGTCGTCGGGGCCATCATCGTCGTCGTGGTCGTGCGGGCCCGGCGCCACCGCCCGGCGGCCGACCGCACGTGAGGGTTCAGCCCCGGGCCACCGCGGCCCGGACCCGTTCCTGGAAGTGGAAGACGCCGTTCTCGTGGCGGGGGCTGAGCCGGCCCGTGTCGTAGACGCCGGCCTCGAGGTTGCGCTGCACCGCCTCGCAGATGCGGCGGTCCTGCTCGAGGGTGACGGTCGACATGCGCACCACGTCCTCGTTGCGGGCGGCGGCGGACGGGCCGAGGTCGGCGAAGAAGTACGTGTAGACGACCCGGGTGTGCCGGGGCCCGAGCGGCACGAAGCGCTCGACGTTCATGGCGTCCTCGTAGAGGTTGAGGGCGATGTTGGGGAAGCGCCACAGCCAGGTCCCGGCGTTGACGGCGCCGTCCCGGGTGGGCACCGAGTGGCGGCAGTACCCGTCCTCCACGTCGACCCGGTAGCGCCGGGCGTCCACCTCGCGGTGCAGCTCGGGGTGGACGAAGGGGATGTGGTACCCCTCCATGTAGTTGTCGGCGTAGGTCTTCCAGTTGCAGGCGACGTCCACGCTGCGCTCGTGGCCGAACGAGAGGCGGCCGAGGTCGACGGCGGCGCAGGCGGCGGGGAGGCCGCCGAGGGCCTCGGCCAGCGGTGGGGCCGAGAGGTCGAGGTTGACCCAGACGAGGCCGGCCCAGCGGTCCACCTGCACGGGCAGGAGGGCGAAGTCGGCGGGGTCGAAGTCCGCCGCCGCGCCGAAGTCGCGGGGCCGGCGGAGGCGGCCGTCGAGGTCGTAGGTCCAGCCGTGGTAGCCGCACACGAGGGCCCGGCACCGCCCCTCCCCTTCGGCCACCGGGCCGGCCCGGTGGCGACAGACGTTGTGGAAGGCCCGCAGCTCGCCGTCGTCGCCGACCACGAGCAGCAGCGGCCAGCCGCACACGTCGACGGCGGCGAACCGGCCCGGCGCCTCCAGCGACGCCGCCGGGCCGGCCACCAGCCACTCGCGGGCGAACACGCCCCGCCGTTCGCGCTCGTACTGCTCGTCGCTCCGGTACCACGACGCCGGCAGCGTCCGCGCCTTGGCCAGCTCGCCGTCGACCGCCACGGGAGCACCCTACGACCCCGGCCCGCTCGGACCTCGCGGCGAAGAGGGGCCGGGGAACGCGCGGCGGAACCCACGTCTCGCCCACGTCTTGCCTCGGGTCGTGGACCCCGCCGGGGGCCGCTCCTAGGTTCGCCCGCCTGCGAGGGGTTGCGGAGGGGACGACGCGATGGCGATCAGCAGCACGAAGGCGACGCGACGACGGTGGCTGCGGCTGGTCGTGATCGGGGCGCTGGCCGTCACCACCACCGCGGCCGTGCCGAGCACGTCCGGCGCGCAGGAGGCGCCCCCGCCCCCGCCGGCGGTGCGGCCGGACAAGGCGACGGCCGACGGCGCGCTGCGCGGGCGGGACCCGGCGCCCAAGCCGGCCGAGTCGACGGTGCCTCCCGGGTACTCGTCGTCCGCCCTGCGGCTGAAGTTCCGCGAGGGCACCGGGGTGCGCCTCCGCGGCGGCCGCTTCCTCTCGTCCTCCGGCGCCGACGTCAGCGCCGTCGAGGACGTGCTGGCCGGCGTGACGGGCCTCCGCCGCGACCGCCTGATGGCCGCGCCCGAGGAGGAGGTCGCCGACGCGACCGCGCTCGCCGAGCGCCGCTCGGGTCGGCGCCAGGCCGACCTGAACCTGTACTACCGCCTCCAGGTCCCGCCCGGCACCGACGCCCCGGCGCTGCTCGACGCGCTCAACGCGCTCGATGTCGTCGAGCTCGCCTACGCCGAACCGCTCCCGGTCCCCCCGCCGTCCCCCAGCTTCGTCTCCATGCAGGGCTACCGGGGCGGCGCGCCGGGCGGCATCGGGGTCGACGGGGTGGGCAGCGTGGCCGGCTCCCGCGGCGGCCGGGTCAAGGTGGTGGACCTCGAGTACAACTGGAACGTCACCCACGAGGACCTGGCCAAGGCCGGGCAGGCCGGAGCCTTCATCCCCAACGGCACGTTCCACGATCCGTTCAACAGCACCGACCACGGCACCGCCGTGCTCGGCGAGCTGACGGGCGACCCCGACGCGCAGGGCGTGACCGGCCTCGTGCCGGACGCCGCCATCGGCTTCGTCAACCAGTCGAACGTCGAGCGGGGCGCCGGCGACATCGCCAACGCCATCTTCGCCGCCGTCCAGCGCATGTTGCCGGGCGACGTGCTCCTCATCGAGGCCCAGGTGCCGGGGGCCAACGGGGGCTGCGGCCAGGACCAGGTGGGCTGCGTCGCCGTCGAGTGGCTGCCCGACATCTACGACGCCGTCGTGTTCGCCACCTCGAGGGGGATCATCGTCGTCGAGGCGGCCGGGAACGGGAACCAGAACCTCGACGCCGCCAACTACGGCAACCCGTTCCCCCGCGGCCGCCGCGACTCCGGGGCGATCATCGTCGGGGCCGGCGGCGCGCCGAACTGCGCCACCAACCCCTCCGGCCCCCGCGCCCGGGCCACGTTCTCCAGCTACGGGCGTCGGGTGAACCTCCAGGGGTGGGGCGAGTGCGTGACCACCACCGGCTACGGCCACCTCCAGGGGGGCAACCCGAACGCCTGGTACACGAGCACCTTCGGCGGCACGTCGAGCGCCAGCCCCATCGTCGCGGGCGCCGCCGCCGCGCTGTCGAGCGCGTTCGAGCAGGGCACCGGCTCGACGATGCTGTCGTGGCAGGCCCGCAGCCGGCTCCGGGCCACCGGCACGGCGCAGGACACCTCTGTCGCCGGCCAGATCGGTCCGCTGCCCGACCTCACCCGGGCCCTGACCCAACCGATGACCGCACCGGCCAACGACCGCTTCGCCAACGCGACGGTCATCGGCGGGACGACCGGGGCCACCCGGACGACCACGGGCAGGAACCTCTGGTCGAGCTTCGAGGGGGGCGAACCGTTCCACGCCGGCGTCCGGGGCGGCTCCACGTCGTGGTTCACGTGGGTGGCACCGGCCACCGGCACCGCCGCCATCGACACCTCCGGCAGCACCTTCGACACCGTCCTCGCCGTGTACCAGGGCAACAGCGTGAGCGCGCTGACGCCCCGGGCCTCCAACGACGACGTCGGCACCGGCGTCCAGAGCGCGGTGTCGCTCCCGGTGACCGAGGGGACGACCTACCGCATCGCCGTGGACGGCTTCGACGGAGCCATGGGGAACATCACCCTGCACACCGGGGTGCCGGGAGCGCCGGTGGCCAACGCCGGGCCCGACGCCTCGGCCGCGGCCAACGCCGCGTTCTTCCTCGACGCCCGCAACTCCACCGACCCGCAGGGCAACCCCCTGACCTTCGCCTGGACCCGGCTGAGCGGGCCCGCCGTCGTGATCGAGACCCCGAACGCGGGGCGCACCCGGGTCAGCGGCGACCACGCCGACGGCACGGTCATGACCTTCCGGGTCACCGTCTCGGACAACGCCGGGAACCGGGACTCCGACACCGTGACGATCACCACCGGCTCGTCCAAGTAGGGCGGGCGCCAGCGCTTCGTCGTTGCGTTTGGGCAGCTGGATCGCCGCCTTCCGGCGATCTGGCTGCCCAAACGGCCTTCGGCGCTAGGTGCGGCCGGCCCGCAGCGACCGCGCCTCGGCCACGGCCCCGGCCATGCCGAGGCGGGAGGCGGTGTCCTCGGCGGCGTCGAGCAGGGCGGCGGCCCGGTCGCCCGCCTCCTGCGGCCGGCGGAGCAGGGCCCGGGCATGGGCCACCCGGGTGCGCACGGCCAGCGCGGAGGCGCCCACTGATTCCTCGAGGGTGAGGGCATCGGCGAAGTGGCCCTCGGCCGCCTCGTGCTCGCCGAGCGTCGCCGCGAGGGCACCGAGGTACCGGTCCACCGCGCCCTCGCACGACGTGCCCGACGCCACCACGAGGAGCGTGCCCCGACGGGGGGCGAGGCACGGGAGGAGCCACGCGGCCCGCTCCCGGTCGTCGAGCAGGACGGCGCACTCCGCGGCCAGCGCCAGGGTGACGGGCCGGGTCCAGGTGCGGGGCACGTCGGCGAAGCGGTGCGCGGCCAGGCGGTCGAGCTCGACGGCGGCCTCCCGGTGCCGTCCGGCCTCGGCGTGGGCCACCGCCAGCAGGGCCCGCCACGCCGGGACGTCGGGGTGGTCCTCGACGTAGGCGGTGAGCCCGCCGAGCAGCTCCTCGGCCCGCCCCTGGGCGCGACGGGTGACGTACAGCTGGGCGGCGTAGCCCATGGCGAAGTTGGGGGCGTCGCCGGAAAGCTCGAGCACCTCGGCGGCCAGGCGCTCGCCGTCCTCGAAGCACCCGGCCATCAGCGCCCGCAGGGCCCGCCACTGCGTGGCCTGCGCCACGGACACGCGCTTGCCGTGCTCGCCCCCGAGGCGCAGCAACTCGTCGGTGGTCTGGTCGAACGCCGCCACCCGGCCGAGCTCCAGGAGGGGGACCCCGCGCAGCTCGAGGCCGTCGAGCGCCGTGTCGGGTTCGGACCGGGCCCCGGCCCGTTCGAGCAGCTCCGTGGCGAGGGCGAGCCGCTCCTCCACGGCGTCGGCGCCCCAGATGACGAGGCTGCGGGTGGCCAGTGCGGTGGCCAGGGCCTCCTCGTCGCCTGACCGGCGGGCATCGACGAGGGCCTGCGCCGCCAGGTCGTCGGCCTCGGCGTCTCCGCCGAGCATCGACGCCGTCGCCCGCGCCGCCAGCAGGACGGCCCGGCGGGCCCCGTCCTCGGGGCCGACCTCGGCCAGCGCGGCCCGCCACAGCGCAGCGGCGGCCCCGTCGGTGTCGCCCGCCTTGGTCATGTACCCGTAGCCGCGGGCCGCCCGCGCCAACAGGTCCGAGCGTCCCAGCGCCTGCGCCGCGCCGGCCGCCTCCAGGAAGGCGGGTCGCGCCCGCTGCCGCTCCAACGCCGCGTTGCGGGCCTCCCCGAGCGCGAGCAGGAGCTCGCAGCGGCGCTCCTCGACGCCGGGCGCGTCGGCCAGGGCCCGCAGCGCGAGCTCGTAGTGGTCGGCCGCCTCCTGGTGGGCGCCGAGGTCGCGCGGCGTGGTCGCCGGCCAGGACGGCGTAGTGCAGGACGCGGTCGGTCGCCTCGCCCGCTCCGGCCGCCGCCAGGTGACGGGCGAGGGCGGCGGCGGCCTCCTCACCGGCGTCCACCCGGGCCTCGAGGACACGGCCGGCGCGACCGTGGAGCGCGGCCCGGCGCGTCCTGCCCAACCCCTCGTACAGCGCGTCCCGGACGAGGACGTGGGCGAACCGGAAGTGCCCGGCCCGGTCCCGCGACTCCTCGAGGACCCGGGCGGCCACGGCCGTCTCCAGCGCCTCGGTCAGGATGGCCTCGGGCACGTCGGCCAACGACTGCAGCGCCGCCAGGTCGAACTCGGGACCGAGCACCGCGGCGATGCCGAGGATCCGGCCGACCGGATCGGGAAGGCGCCCGAGCCGGGTGGCCAGCACCTCCCGGACGAGCTCGGGCACGGCGTCCGGATCGGCGTCCGTCTCGGCGAGGTGGCGGAGGACCTCGCCCACGAAGAAGGGGTTGCCGCCGGTGCGCTCGAGGACCGACCGGGCCAGCCGGGGTTGCGCGCGCCACGGTCGCACCGGGCCAGCAGCTCGGCCACGTCGTCGAGACCGAGACCGCCGAGGGGGACGCGGTCGACGACGCCGGCCCGGCGGAGGTCGGCCAGGGTGCCGCCCAGGAGGGAGCCGGGAGGCACCTCGGCGTCCTGGTAGGTGGCCACCACCAGCAGGCCCGGAGGAGCGCTCCGGGCGAGGTGGCGCAGGACGAGGACCGTGGGGCGGTCGGCCCAGTGCAGGTCGTCGATCACGAGGAGGAGCCGGGCGGTCGCCGCCACGTCCCCCAGCGCGGTGCTGACGGCCACGGGGAGGTCCGGCCGCCCCTCCGCCCGTCGAGGCGCCGACGTCGGTGCGCCCACCACCAGCTCGGGGAGCAGGCCCGCCAGCTGGCGGGCGCCCGCCGAGCGCGACACGGGCTCCGGCGCGGCGCCCCGCACCAGGTGGGAGAAGCACTCCGCCAGCGGGCCGTACGGCAGCACGACGTGCTCGTCGCAGCGCCCGGCGAGCACCAGGGCGCCGTCGGTCGCCACCTGGTGGCCCAGCTCGGCCGCCAGGCGGGTCTTGCCGATCCCCGGCTCGCCCACCAGCGTGACCACCCGCCCGCGGGAGGCGGCCCCGTCCCAGGCCCGGCGCAGCACGGCGAGCTCGGGGCGCCGGCCGACGAACGGCCCGGCGGGGAACGGATCGAAGAGCGGCGGCAGGGTGGGGTCCGGAGGCCGGGTCCCGCCGGCGGCCACGGCCTCGAACCGGGCCAGCGCGGCGCCGTCGAGCGCCAGGGCGGCGGCCAGCCGGCGCACCGTCGAGCGCCTCGCCGTGGTGTGGACCCCGCGCTCGAGATCGCTCAGCGTGCGCACGCCGATGCCGGCGCGGTCGGCCAGCTCCTCCTGCGTCAGGCCCCGGGCGCGCCGGTGCCCCTGGATGAGCCCGCTCAGCTCGAGCGTCCCCTCGCGCAAGGCACCCTCCCGCAGGTCGGGCCGCAGGATAGGCCGATGCCGCTCGCGGCGGTCAGCCGGGGCGGACCGTGGCGGCGTTCCAGCGAGCGAGCGCCGTCAGGCGCTCGCTCCAGACCAGCACAGCACGTGTCGGCGGCGCAGCCGTCGACAACCTGTGCCCTACGCAGGTCGGACGGTCGAGGGGCTCCAAAACGCACGGATGCGGCGGATGCGCCCGTCCTCGGTGAAGGTGCCGTGGTCGATGATGTCGACCAGGCTGCGGCGCCCCCGGACGGTCACGTCGAGCTCGAAGGCCCACGCCGCCTCGAGGCCGCACACCGCCGGGCCCTGCGTCATGCGCACCGTCCCGCGGTCGGTGCGGGCGTGCACGGTGTCCCAGAAGGCGGCGATGGCCTCGCGGCCTTCGTGCGCCGACGAGCCGACCGGGTCCTCCAGCACGGCGTCGTCGGTGAACAGCGCCAGCCACCCGTCCCGGTCGTCGGCCGAGAAGGTCGACTGGTACCGCTCGATGGTCCGCACGATGGCGGCGTCCGCCGTCGTCACGGTGTGAACGCGTCCCGGCCGAGCTGCTCCCGCACGGGGACGACGGGTGGGTTGGTCAGCGTGCGCCGCTGCCAGTTGGCGCCGTCGACCACGAGGGTGTGGCCGGACACGAACCGCGCGTACGGGGAGGCCAGGAACGTGGCCGCCCACCCGAGCTCCTGGCGGTGACCCACGCGCAGGGCGGGCTGGCAGGCGTCCTTGTCGCTCGTCCGGTCGAGGCTGCCGGTGATGTCGGCCGTCATGTCCTCGTGGGGGAAGAGGCCGGGCACCAGCGCGTTGACCTGGATCCCGTAGGGCCCCCACTCGACCGCCAGCGACTCGGTGAGGTTCTTCACCCCCGCCTTGGCCGCGGCGGAGTGGGCGAAGCCGGGACCACCGGTCCACGCGTAGCTGGCCCCGATGTTGACGATCGAGCCGGGCGTGCCGGCGGCCAGGTGGCGGCGGCCGAACTCGCGGGCGCAGAGGAACGTGCCGTTGAGGGTGATGTCGACCACCGTGCGCCACGCGTTGGGCGACAGGTCCTCGGCCGGTGACGGGAAGTTGGCCGCGGCGTTGTTGACGAGCACGGCGGGCAGCCCGAAGGCGTCCTCGGCGGCGTCGAAGGCGGCGGCCACGTCGTCGGCCGAGCGGATGTCGCAGCGCACGGCCAGCGCACCCCCGCCGAGGCCTGCCAGCGCGGCGCGGGCCGCCTCGAGGTGCTCGTCCTTGCGGCTGGCCACGACCACGGCGGCACCCAGGCGGGCGAACTCCGCGGCGATGGCCTTGCCCAGACCCGTGCCCCCGCCCGTGACGAGGACGCACTGCCCGTCGAAGGTCCCCGGGCGCAGCGCCGTCTCCCCCACCGGCGGCGGGGCCGGCAGCCCGATCAGGTCGGCCACACCTTCAGCCTGTCAGCTCCCCGTCCACCGGGGCGGGCGCTCCTCGGCCCGGGCGGCCCGGAACTCGGCGAAGTCGTCGCTGCGGTTGACGAAGGTCTGGTAGATCATCTCGTCCGCCATCGAGGCGCGCACCGCGGGGACGGACAGGTGGCGGAGCACCTCGCGGGCCATCTTCACCGTCACCGCCGGCGCCGCCGCCACCCGCTCGGCCATCTCCCGCGCGGTGTCGTCCAGCTCCGCTTCCGGCACCACGCGACTCACGATGCCGAGGGCCTTGGCCTCGTCGACCTCGAGGACCCGCCCGGTCAGGACGAGGTCGCTGACCACCCCGTGCCCGCACATCTGGAAGAGCACGGCCACCCCCCCGGTGTCGGGGATGACGCCGTGGCCCACCTCCGGCAGGCGGAAGCGGGTGCCCTCGGCGGCGATGCGGACGTCGCACAGGAGGGCCCGCTGGAACGAGCCGCCCATCACCCACCCCTTGCAGGCCACGATCACGGGGGCGTCGAGCTCCCACAGCTGCTGGATGCCCCGATGGCCGCGGCGCATGAGCTCGTGGTGCGACAGCTCGACCTTGACGGTGCCGATGGCGCTCACGTCCCGACCGGAGGAGAACGAGCGCCCCTCGCCCCGCCAGACCACGGCTCGCACGTCGCTCCGGCCCCTCAGCTCCTCGAGGACGGCGAACAGCTGCGCGTCCATGTCGTCGTCGAAGGCGTTGTGCTTCTCGGGGTTGTCGTTGGTGATCGTGGCTACCGCGCCGTCGACGTCGAGGCGCACCGTCCCCGCCATCAGCTGCTCCGGATCCCGCCGGGTCAGCCGGTGGGCGTGAGCTTGTAGATCGACGTGAAGTCGCTGAAGTAGACCGGCCCGCCGGGACGGCTCTCGACGGCGAGGACGCCGGAGGTGTGGTCGAGGAGGAGCTGATCCCTGGTCACCCCCGTGCGGCCGGCGTTCAGCGTCAGCCTCCGGATGTGGCCGTTGTTCACGTTGCCGACGAGCAGCGTGCCGTTGTCCTCGGCGCGGAGCCCGCAGTTGGAGCAGAACGCGGCGCCGGTCGGGGCGGTGGTGGGGTTGTAGAGCACCTTCGGGCCGATGCGGGGCTCGGGACCGTCCTCGTTGGTGGACTCCCAGATCCCGGGCTCGCACGCCTCCCCGTTCGGGCCCCAGGCGTGGTTGCCGCCCTTGGTCAGGAGGTTCACCTCGTCGTTGCAGGTCGGTCCGTTGTCGGTGAACCAGAGGTTCCCGTTGGCCGGGTCGAAGTTGAAGCCGAAGGAGTTGCGGATGCCGTAGGCCCACAGGGTGTTGCCGGCGATCGGGTTGTTGGCCGGCACGCCCCCGCTGGTCGTGATCCGGTGGATCTTCCCGGGCTTCACGGCGTTGTTGAGGTTCTGCGCGTTGGCGTGCACCAGGTGGTCCCCGATGGCGACGTAGAGCTGCCCGTCGGGGCCGAACTGGATGCGCCCGCCCACGTGCTGTGTGGCGGCGGGGATGTCGAAGATCGTGGTGCGACCCGTGGCGACGCCGCTGGCGTTCAGCTGGATCCGGAAGACCTGCTCACGGTCCTGGCCCCCCACGGAGACCGTGGCGATGACGAAGAGGAGCGGGGTCGTCGGGTAGTTGGGGTGGAGGGCCACCCCGAACGTCCCCTGTTCCCGGCCCGCCGTGACGACGTTCGGGATGGTGTCGACGAGGACGTTCTGGTCGGTGTTCTGGTTGAACCGGCGGATCTCGCCCGTGAACCGCTCGCTGTACCAGAGGTCCACGCCGTTCGGGTCGATCGTGAACGACGTGGGCGACTCGAGCCCGCTGGCCACGACCTCGGCGTGGGGCGCACCGTGGCACCCGGTGAGGCCGGTGGCGGCCAGCACGCCGAGCACGACGACGGAGAGGAACCGACGGGGTCCCCGCCGGGTCGCCCGACCCCGGATCCCTGTCAACGCTGCGACCACTCGGAACCCCCGACGTCGAGGTCGACCTGCGTCGACCGGGATGTGATCCAAACACGCCCAAATCGCCCGGCGCAAGGCCGCCCCCGGCGCCGGCCCGTGTCCGCCGGGGTCAGCCCGCCCCGTAGCAGAGCACCGAGCCGTGGTGGGCCGTCGGGATCCCGGACCGCGTCCTCGCCGCGGCGAGGATCAGGCCGAGGAACCGTTCTTCGTCGCCGCCTCCGCGGAGCCCGAGGTCCGGCTGACCCCGGCCTTCCGCAGCACCCGCGCCGGCACGCCGAGGCGCCGCCAGGCGGTGTAGGTGATGCCGTGCTTCACGGCGTAGTCAGCGGCGACGGCGGCGAAGCCGTCCTCCAGCTCGGCCGGCGCCTCCCCCCGTGAGGCCAGCAGCTCGTCGAGCTGGGCCTGCACGTCGAGGCGCCGCTGCTCGAGGTGCAGGCGGCGCAGGGGATCGGCCTGCTCGTACTCGGCGTCGAGCTTGCGGAGCCGGTCCTCGAGCGTCTTGGGCGTCCGGGGTCGGCCTCGGCGGGGTTGGTGCTTCTCCAGGGCCACGAGGTAGCGCCGGACCGCCGCCGCCGAGCTGGCCTGACGGCTCCCCGACTTCGGGGTCGATGCCCGCCGTGCTGCCTGCTGCTTCTTCGGCCGTGCGGTCGCCACGCCGGGCAGCGTACGCGCCGCCGGGAGGTCGCCGGTTCACACTGCGTGGTCGTCGGGGTCCCGCGTGCAGGCCCGTCGACCCCCGGGGTAGGAAGGGTGCACGTCGAGCCCGGGGGGGATCCGATGGACACGATGAGCCCGTTGGACGCGTCGTTCCTGCACATCGAGGACGCCGTCAGCCACATGCACATCGCCTCGGTGGCGATCTTCGAGGGGCCGGCGCCGGCCTACGACGAGGTCGTGGGCATGGTGCAGGGGAAGCTGCCCCTCGTCCCCAGGTACCGCCAGGTGGTGCGGTTCGTCCCGCTCCAGCTGGGCCGGCCGGTGTGGGTCGACGACCCCCACTTCAACCTCGAGTACCACGTCCGCCACACCGCCCTGCCCCCGCCGGGGACCGAGGACGACCTGCGGCGCCTGGTGGGGCGGGTCATGGCCCAGCAGCTCGACCGGTCCAAGCCGCTGTGGGAGCTCTGGATGGTGGAGGGCCTGGAGGACGACCGGTGGGCCATCCTCTCGAAGACCCACCACTGCATGGTCGACGGCGTGTCGGGCACCGACCTGCTCACGGTCGTCATGGACGACTCCCCCCAGCCCAGCCCACCGGTGCCGGACGACTGGCGGCCCGAGCCGGCGCCCTCCTCGACCAACCTCGCCGTCCGAGCCGTGGTCGACACCACCCTCAGCCCGTACGAGCAGGTCAGGGCCCTGCGGGCGCGGCTGCGGGCGCCCCGCCAGCTCGGCGAGCAGCTGGCCGAGGCCGGCCGGGGCCTGCGGTCGATGGCGGGCCTGGTGCGGCCGACCCCGCCATCCACCCTGAACGGCCCCATCGGTCCCCACCGCCGCTACGCCTGGGCGTCGACGACGCTCGACGACGTCAAGAAGGTCCGCAAGGGCCTGGGCGGGACGGTCAACGACGTGGTCCTCACGGCGATCACCCGGGGCTTCCGCGACCTGCTGCGCTCGCGCGGCGAGTCGGTCGAGGACCGCGTGGTGCGGACCCTCGTCCCGGTCTCGGTCCGGACGCCGGGCGAGAAGGGCACCTACGACAACAAGGTCTCGGCCATGTTCGCCGAGCTGCCGGTGGGCATCGAGGAGCCGGCGGCCCGCCTGGAGGCCATCCGGGCGCAGATGGACGGGCTCAAGGACTCGAAGCAGGCGGTGGCCGGCGAGCGCCTGACGCGCCTCAGCGGCTTCGCCCCGCCCATGCTGCTGGCCCTCGGCACCCGGGCCTTCTCACGGGTGCCCCAGCGCAACATCAACACCGTCACCACCAACGTGCCCGGGCCGCAGACGCCGCTGTACGCCGCCGGGCGCCAGATGCTGCGGGCCTTCCCCTACGTCCCGCTGGCCGGCTCGGTGCGGGTGGGCGTGGCCATCTTCTCGTACCTCGGCGAGATCAACTTCGGGGTCACCGGCGACTACGACACGGCGCCGGACATCGACGTGCTGTGCAGCGGCATCGAGTCGGGGATGGCGGAGCTGGTCGAGCTGGCGTCCTGACCGACCCCCGGTTCGCTCTCGTGGGGCCGAGCGCCCGCGGATCTAGCTGGCCGGGCGGCGCCAGAAGCCGACGAGCAGCAGGGCGGCGCCGCCGAGGCCGAGGCCGGCGGTGAGGGCCAGGCCCTCGGTGCCGGCGAGGTCCCGGAGGTCGAGGGCGTCGTCCAGCGACCACGAACCGGGCCCCAGGGCCCCCAGCGCCAGGCCGACCACGGTGAGGGTCATCACGTACTCCCACCCCTCGCCCGGGCGGAAGATGAAGAAGCCGTTCCCCAGGTGGTTGGTGATCCAGGCGACCACCATCACGCCCACCACACCGGCCGCGGCAACGGGGGTGAGCAGGCCGAGCACCAGCAGGGCGCCGGCGGCGATCTCCGTCCCGCTGGCCAGCCAGGCGTGCAGCCGCCCGGGGCGCATCCCGAGCGACTCGAACCACCGGGCGGTCCCGGCGATGCGGCCGCCGCCGAGCACGTGGTTGATGCCGTGGGCCAGCATCACCGCCCCCGTTGCGCATCGGAGGCCAAGCAGGGCCAGGTCGACGGCAGCTCCGTCCGTCACCCGCTGGCGACGGCCTCGGCCGGCGTGCGGCCCCCGTGCTCGCTGAGGATCACGGCCAGGAACCGCTCGACCGCCCGCGACGTGTACGCCGCCCGGATCGACGGCAGGACGTCGAAGGCGTGCTGCGCCAGCGGCAGCTCGGCGTAGGCCACCGGCGAGCTCGAGGCCTTGCGCAGCTCGTCCACGAAGGTGCGGGCCTGCTCCACGGGGACGAGCGAGTCGTTGGTGCCGTGGAGCACGAAGAAGGGCGGTGCGTCGGGGCCGACGTGGCTGATGGTGGACGCCTGCTCCCACCGGGGTCGGTCGTGGGCCACGAGCGACTTGAACACCCGCTTCTCGAGGAACGGCAGCATGTCCTCACGACCGGTCCCGTGGCGGTTGGTGAAGTCGTAGACGCCGTAGAAGGCCACGCACGCGGCCACGCTCGTGTCGGCGTCCTCGAAGCCCGGTTGGAACTCGGGGAGGCCCGGGGTCAGCGCCGCCAGCGAGCACAGGTGGCCCCCGGCGGAGCCACCGGTGATCACCACGAAGTCCGGGTCGCCACCGTGCTCGGCGATGTTGGCCTTGACCCAGGCCAGCGCCCGCTTGACGTCGACGATGTGGTCGGGCCACGTCGAGCGGGGGCTCAACCGGTAGTTCGGGGCCACGCACACCCAGCCCCGCTCGACGAGGTGGGCCATCAACGGCTCCCCCTGCCCCTCCTTCTGGCCCATCATCCAGGCGCCGCCGTGGATCTGGACGAGGACGGGGGCACGGGCGTCGGACCCGAGGTCCTGGCGGCGCCAGATGTCGAGGCGGTTGCGCCGGCCGAACTCACCGTAGGAGATGTCCTTCTCCACGCGGTAGCGCCGGCGGACGCGGAAGTCGGGGGCCAGGATCTCGCGATGTGACAGCTTGGCGTCCGGCGCCGGTTCGAACGGCTCGCGGATGCGGGAGCGGTAGTCGGTGCCGAGCTCGTCGCGCAGGGCCTGCTCGAGCACCTCGTCCGACGCAAGCGACTCCCTGTGCAGCCGAACCAGACCGACGGCGGAGGCCGCGGTGAGGGCGAACCCGGCGGCGCCCTTGAGGCCGCGCCGGCCCCCGCCCCGACCGGCGACCAGCGCCAGCGAGGCCTGGAAGGCCAGGTTCTGGAGCGGCAGCTCCGAGACGGGCAGGCCGGAGAAGAAGGCCGGCACGGACAGCGGCCCGGAGCGCTTGACCGGGCGCAGGGCGTTGGCGGTGGCGGCGGCGCCGGCGAGGGTCGCCAGCAGGAACCGGTTCTTGGGGCGCACAGGAATTCCTCCCGGTCGTCGGGAGGCTCACTGTAGGCAGGCGACGTCGGCTGCGAGATCGGGGGCGGTCTGACCCGGTCGGGCGGTGGTCGGCCCAGCGCTCCTTGGGCGTGACGACGTAGGTCGGCGTGAGGGCCCCGTCTGCCTCGGTTCGAACCGACGCCACATACGATGCCCGAGGCGCCACCGGGGTTGTGCCGCCGCCGCCAGCTCGCCTCATGCCGGTGCTCGACCGTGCCAGAGGGGCGACGTGTCGGGGTTCGAGTCCGGGCCGTCGGTGCGCAAGGGGGTCAGGGGCAGCGGAAGAAGGTGTCCAGGCCGCCGCCACCGACGCAGGTGTCGACGCCATCGCTGCCGTCGATGATGTTCGGCCCGGCGTCACCGGTGAGGGAGTCGTTGCCGCGGCCCCCGGTGATGTCCTCGACCTGCTCCACGCGGTCGGTGCCGTCGCCCGTCGCCTGGCGGGTCACGAGGTCGACGGTCACCGCGGACTCGAAAGCGAACCAGCTCGCCTTGTCGCGCCCCGTGCCGCCCAGGATGAAGTCGTCGCCGCCGTCGCCCTGGATGAAGTCGTCACCACCGCCGGCCCGGAAGTCGTTGGCGAACCCGTCCCCCCGCAGGGTGTCGTTCCCCTCGGTTCCCTCCACGCCGTCGATGCCGGACAGGACGTCGTCGCCGTCACCGAAGGCCAGGCCCGAGGTGAGGTTGACCCAGATCGACGGGACATCGGGGGCGTACACGGCGCTGTCCTTGCCCGGACCACCGAAGAGCACGTCGTTCCCCGGCCCGCCGTCGAACTCGTTGGTCGTGCCTGCCGGTCCCGAGTCGGCGAGCTGGTCGTTGCCCCACAGGCCGGCGAGGGTGTCGGAGCCCCCGAGGCCCACGATCCGGTTGGGACCGCCGTCCCCGCTCAGCCGATCGCTGTACGGGGAGCCGATGACGTCCTCGACCAGGGTGATCGCGTCCCGTTGCGTGCTGTCGTCGCCGGCCTTGCCTCCCATGTAGAGGTACAGGTTGACGTCGACGGAAGCGGTCGCAGAGCGGTACGTGACGGTGTCGAGGCCGTCCCCGCCGTTGAGGATGTCCCGGTCGGTACCACCGTCGAGGGTGTCGTTGCCGCCGCCGGCCCGGATGATGTCGTCCCCGGGCCCCCCGCAGATGACGTCGTTGCCGCCGAAGCCGTCGATGGTGTCACGCCCCGCCAGCCCGACGACGACGTCGTCACCCTCGGTCCCCGTCAGGGTCTCGCTGGCCGTGGTTCCCACGATGGTGGCCACGCGCCCGTCGCAGCGGCCCGGATCGGGGGTGCACGCAGTGACAAGACCGGCGACGACGGCCACCCCCGCCACCCCGCCGGTGAGCCACCTGGCCGACCGCCTGCGCTGCATCGGGCACCTCCTGCCCTCGATCGGCCAGCCTCGCACACCTCCGACCCCGGACGCGGCCGGAAGCGCCCCACCGGGCCCGGAGGACCACCGGTTCCACTCCTCGGCGGCGGACGACGAAGATGCCGCTGATGGTCGCCGGCCGGGCAACGCCGAGACCGAGACGCTGCGGGCCTGGACGGTCCCCGCCGAGGGCCGGAACCTCGTCTGAGAACGAGCCGCCGACGATCCGGGGATGGCAGCCAGGTACGGCGTGTTCTGCAGGGAGGGTGCAACGCCTGTCGAGTCCGTTGCAGTGCAGCGGACGGCCGAGGGCGTCGCCAGGCGAGGGAGTTCGGCGATCGGGTTCGACGCATCCGTGCGGGACCACGTGACCCATACGGATTCGTGTCTCAGGAGCGTGTCGCTGAGCGCTCCGGGCTCCAGCGCACCTACATCGGCCTCGTCGAACGGGGCAAGGTCAACATCACCCGGCGGGGTCAGGCGATGCAGCCTCTCGAAAAGCGCACGACGGCGCCCGCTCGATCTCACGCATCCTTCGAGCGTCATCCCAGGTGAGCGTGGGTGTCGGGTGCGTTCCAGACGCCGTTCCTCCTGGCAGTGGTAATCTCCGTCGGAAGCACGCGGACGTGGCTCAGTTGGTAGAGCATCACCTTGCCAAGGTGAGGGTCGCGGGTTCGAGTCCCGTCGTCCGCTCCAACACGACAGCAGGTCAGGGGCCCCTCGCTGGGCCTCTGATGCTGTCCGGGCCAGGCTCGGCATGTTCCAAATCGAGGTCCGCAACCGCCACGACGCGCGGTGGGCGGATGGGTTCCAGTCACTGAAGAATCCGAGTGGGGTACCGGTTCGGCGCCTCTCTGACAGGACCGTGCTACCAGAGGTGTTCAAACCCGACGAGGTGCGCCCCGGGCTGGCCTCCGTGTTGTCCCGGTCGACGTGACACAGCCATGAACACCGGGTGACTCAGTCGTTCGCCTTCTCGTCGGGGCCGCGGCCGTTCCCGGGCCCGGAGCGGTCGTCGTCGTCCTGGGGGCCTCGTCCCCGGCCCGAGTTGCCGTCCACGTCGTCGGCATCGTCGTCGTCGGCCTCGAGGGCCTCCTCGGCGGGCAGGGGGGCGGCCACGTCCCCGACCGCATCCGGGGCCGGGGTGGGGGTCGTGGTCGGGACCACCGCCGCGGGCGCGACCGGCCGGGTCGGGGGCGCCGCCGCCCCAGCGGTGGGGCCCCCCTCGGGCGCAGGGGTGGGAGCAGCGGCCTCCCCCACCGGCGTGCCGCCGTCGGCGCGCGGCCGGGGACCCGAGGCCACGGCCGCGAGGTCCGAGGGTGCGGGCCGGCCATCGCGGCGGGCGACGGCGGGGGCATCCGCGAGCACCGACGGCACCGGGCTCCTGGTGTCCTCGTCGCTGCCCATCTCGGCCGAGCCAGCCTCCTCCGGGCTGGTCTGCTCCGGGCGGTCGGCGACGGAGCGGCCACCGACCTCGGGGAGGACGTCGAGGCCGACCACGAGGGCCCACGCCAGCACCACGCTGACAGCGACGAACCGCCACGCCCGCTGGTCGCGCTCGACCGAACGTGCCCCTCTACGCGCCACCAAGACCTCCTCGCGTCGTCCACCACCGCATCGCCGGACCAGTCCACCACGCCGATGAGCCTTCGGCACCGGTTTCGTCTACAGGGCACCCGACCGCAGGAGGTGCCAGCCCTGATGGGCTGCGTGGTGATCGAGAGCTCAACGTCCCCGGACTGACCCCAGACCATGCCGGCGCTGGCCCGGCGCTTCCGGGTCGTAGGCCCCGACGCCCGGGGCCACGGCGGCACCGACAACCCGGCGGACCGGCTCGGGTACGACCAGATGGCCGACGACCTGGCCGGGCTGGTGGGCCCTGACGCCCGGTCCGTTCGATTCTTCGCGCGCTTTGGGCTCAGGTGCTGAGCCCAACTGCGCACAGAGTGGGGTGTGGGTTCAGCCGGCGGCGGCCTTCTCCAGGGCGGCGATGTCGAGCTTGCCCATGCCGAGCATGGCTTTGATGGCCCGCTGCGCGGCCTCGGGCTCGGCGTCCCGGATGATCTCGTTCAACCGCACGGGGACGATCTGCCACGAGAGGCCGAACCGGTCCTTGAGCCAGCCGCACGGGCCCTCCGAGCCACCCTCCGAGAGCTTCGCCCAGAACTCGTCCACCTCGTCCTGCGACTCGCAGTTGACCTGGAACGAGATGGCCTCGTCGAAGGTGAAGTCAGGGCCGCCGTTGAGGGCCAGGAACTCCTGGCCGGCGAGCTCGAACACCACGGTCATGACCATGCCCTGGGGCCGGGGCCCGGCCGAGCCGTAGTGGGTGACCTCCACGATCCGGGAGCCCTCGAACACGCTGGTGTAGAAGGTGGCGGCCTCCTCGGCCTGGGTGTCGAACCACAGGCAGGGGGTGATCTTGGTCAGCGTCGGCATGGTGCCGCTCCTCTCACGTCGTCGTCCCCCTGCTGACCCCGACGCCCGCCGGAACTCATCGCGGAGGCCCGGCCTCCTCCGGAGACGGCTAAGACGCGCTCGAGGCGGTCGACGCCGTGGCGGCCGGCGCCCGCTTCTTGCGGGGCGTCGTGCGCTTCGCCGCCGGAGGCGCCGCGGCCTTCTTGAGCTCCTCCACGGCGTCGTTGACGTAGTGGGCCAGGCGGTGGATGTCGGGCACCACGTCAGGGCAGGCCACGAGCCCGAAGTAGATGACGCCGAGGTAGCTCATCACCGTCATGTTGAGGCCCTGGCCGTCGGCCAGCGGGCCCATCGGGTACCAGGCCACCAGCTTCGAGCCGGCCATGTAGAGGGGCACCTGCGGCCCCGGCACGTTGGAGATGGTGACGTTGAAGATGGGTCGGAGCCGCGACGACGACTGCGTGCGGCTGTAGAGGCGGGCCGCCCGGGCGGCGACGGCCGGAGCGGCGAACTCGATCCAGTCGGTGAGCGTGTCGGCTCCGATGGCGCCGGCCTGCTCCTTGGCCTGCTTGGTGCCGTCCTGGATGACCTTGAGCCGCTCGACCGGGTCGTCGATGTCGGTGGCCAGCGACACGAGCATCTGCGACACCTGGTTGCCCAGGGTGTTGGCCTGGTCGGCGGTCCGCACGGAGATGGGGCACATGGCCACCAGCGGCCGGTCGGGGTGCTCGTCCCGCTCGGCCAGGTACTCGCGCAGCGCGCCGGCGCACACGGCCAGCACCACGTCGTTCACGGTGCCGCCGAGGGCCTTGCGCACGGTCTTGACGTCGTCGAGGCTCACCTCGGCCATGCCGAAGGACCGGTGCGAGGTGAGGGCCTGGTTGAGCGACGTCCGGGGCGCGCTGAACGGCGCCGGCGGGGCCTTGACGTCGGGCTGGCGGTTGCGCCGGCGGAGGGTGAGCCCCGCCTCCAGCGTGCGCCGGGTGGCCTTGACCGCCGAGATGGGTGAGCGGGCCAGCGACCGCGTGGCGTAGCTCACCAGCTCGAGGTCGGTGGGGATCCGGTCCGGCTTCCACTCCTCCTCGGGCGGGGGTGGCGGCGGTGCGTCCGCCTCGAGGTCGAGCAGGCCCACGGTCAGGTCGACACCGGAGGCGCCGTCGATGGCGGCGTGGTGGGTCTTGGAGATGCAGGCCACGAGCCCGCCCTCGAGCCCCTCGACGAGCCACATCTCCCACAGCGGGCGGGTGTGGTCGAGGGGGCGGGACATGATGTCGGCCGACAGCTCGGCCAGCTCGTCCTTGCCACCGGGTGCCGGCAGGGCGGCGCGGCGCAGGTGGTAGTGGAGGTCGAAGTCGGGGTCCTCGATCCACAGCGGGTGGTAGAGCTGGAAGGGGATCTCGACCACCCGCTGGCGGTACGGCGGCAGCAGGTGCAGCCGCTCGCGGACCACCTGCTCGACCTTCTCGAACGAGTACCCGCCGGGGATGTCCGAGGGGTCGTAGATGTACAGGCCGGCCACGTGCATGGGCGCCGTGGGCGTCTCCATGTAGAGGAAGCTGGCGTCGAGACCGGTCAGTCGCTTCATGGTCCCCCCACGGGCGAGGCCGAATGACGAGGGTCCACCCTACCCCGGGTCCGCGCCGCCATCCCCAGCGGGACGGAGGTCGATGCGCAGCACCAGGACGCCGTCGACCAGCTCGCCCGTGGCGTCGCCGAGCATGGCGAAGTCCTGGAAATCGACCTGCGCCTGGGCCAGGAAGTGCTGTCGCTCGGGCCCCCCGACCGGGGGCAGCGGCCGGTTGCGCACGGCCCGCGCCCGCTCCCGGAACCGGGTGATCATCCCGTCGATGTCGAGCTCGTCGGCCATGCCCGGCACCCTACGATCAGGCGGTGCCGGAGGACCACGAGGACGGGCCGCGTGGCCGCAGCGCCTCCGGTCTGCGCCTCCTCTACGCGGCCACCCTCTGCAACTTCACGGCATTCGGCGCCTACTTCGCCGCCATCCAGCTCTACGTCGAGGATGACCTCGGCGCCAGCCGGTCGTCGGTCGGCCTCGCCGTCGGGGCGTTCTCCCTGTCGGCCCTCCTCGTGCGCCCCTTCATCGGCCGTGGCATCGACGCCCGGGGCCGGCGGCCCTTCCTGCTCGCCGCCCTCGCGCTGCTGGCGCTGACCTCGCTCGGCTTCCTCGTCGCCGGCTCCGTGCCCGCGGTGGTGGGGTTGCGCCTGCTCCAGGGCGTGGCCGGCGGGACCTTCTACACGACCGCCGCGGCCGTGGCCACGGACCTCGCGCCGGTCGAGCGCCGCGCCTCGGCCATCGCCCGCTTCTCGCTGTTCCTGTACGGCGGCTTCGCCCTCGGTCCCGTGGGCGCCGAGTGGATCATCGGGGCCGCGGGCTTCGCGCCCGTGTGGCTCGCCGCCGCCGCCCTCGGCGCCACCGGCGTGGTGTGCGTCGCGCTGCTGCCGGAGACGGGAGCGCACAGCATCGCCGTGCGGGCCGAGCTGGGCCCGGCCCGGCCGCGCCTCCTCCACCCCGCCGCCGTCGGCCCCGGGCTGGTGCTGCTGACCACCGGCATGGGTTACGCGTCGATCACCGGCTTCTCGAGCCTCTACGGCCGGTCCATCGGCCTCGACGACCCGGGCCTCCTCTACGCCACCTTCGCCGTCACGATCATCGGCGTGCGCCTCGTGGCCGGCCGCCTGGCCGACTCCATCGGGCGGGTGGCCGTCGCCCTCCCCGGGCTCGCGCTGGCCGCGCTGGGCCTCGGTGTGCTCGCCCTGGTCCAGGAACCCGCGTTCGCCTACGTGGGGGTGGCCGCCTTCGGCGTCGGCTTCGCGCTCATCTTCCCCGCCCTCATGGCCTTCACGGTCGACCGCGTGCCGGACCACGAACGGGGCGAGGCGCTCGGGTCCTTCACCGCCTTCATGGACGTCGGCACCGGTCTGGGCGCCTACCTGATCGGGACCATCGCCGACCGCTTCGGCTTCGGCTGGGCCTACGGCACCCCCGCGCTGCTGTGCGTCGCCGGCGCCGGGCTGCTGGTGTCCCTCGCGGCCCGCTCGCGTCAGACGGTGGGAGCCGACTTGCGGGGCGGGGGCGACGGCGCGGCCGCGGCGGCGGCTGACGGGGCCGACGATCGAGCCGGCTTCGTGGCCCGCCAGTAGCGCCAGGTGAACACGATGAGGACGAGGGCCAGCACCACGAGGCCGACGATGAGGACGACCACCTTGTTGCCGGTGGAGAAGCTGTCCCCCCCGTCGCTCTCCCCCGGCTCCACGCTCGTCGTCGTCAACCGGGGTCGGCTGGTGGTGGTCGACGCCTCCTGGGCCACCGCCGGTCTCGCCAGGAGGATGAGGGCGCACAGGAGCAGGGCCACGACGGCGGATCGTCGCGGCCTCGCCATCGCCGAACCCTAGCGAGGCCCCCGCCTCCGGCCCCCGCCGGGAAGACCGCCCCTAGCGCTGGTGACGGGGGCAGGACCAGGTCGTGCGACCGCCGACCGTGCGCCGCACGAGCGGGGTCCCGTCGCGTGGACACGTCCCGCCGGGCCCCCGGGCGGGGATGACGTCGCCGAGGTGGGAGCCACCCCGCTCGAGGAGGTCGTCGATGGTGGAGCGCAGGTGGCGGTGCAGCCGTCGGACCTCGGCGTCGTCGAGGGACCCGGCCGGGCGGGCGGGATCGAGGCCGGCCCGGTAGAGGACCTCGTCGGCGATCAGGTTGCCCACCCCGGCCAACCGGGCCTGGTCCATGAGGCGCGCCTTGAGCGGCGCCGTGCTCCCCGCCAGCAGGCGCCGGAGCTCGGCCGGGCGCACGGCCGCGGCGTCCACGCCGAGCGCGGCCTCGTCGGGTTCGAGGGAGACCCCGCCCAGCCGGCGGGGGTCGCGCACCCGCAGCTCGCCGCCTTCGGCGAAGCCGAGAACGAGGCGGTCCCACGCGGGCACGTCGCGGACGCTGGCGTACTGGAGCTCGTCGACGCCGGGCACGCCGTCCACCAGCAGCCGCCCGGTCATCCCGAAGCGCAGCCCCACGGTGGGACCGTCGGTGTCCAGCAGGAGGAGCTTGCCGATGCGCCGGGCAGCCGCGAGTCGGCAGCCGTCGAGCGCAGCCCCGAGCGCGCCGGCGGTGAGCCCACCCTTCAGGTACCACGCGTCGGGCGCGTCGACCCGGGCCACGCGGCGGCCGACCACCCGCTCGGCCAGCCGGCGGTAGGCCTCGATCTCGGGGAGCTCGGGCAGCGCTAGCCGACGCCGTCGAGGGCGGCGAGCACGTCGGCCAGGAGGTCGTCGGGGTGCTCGAGGCCGACCGACACCCGCACCAGGCCGTCGTCGATGCCGAGGGCACGACGCTCCTCCGGGGGCACCGTGGCGGCGAAGGACGAGGCGGCGTGGGCGACCAGGGTCTCGGGGCCGCCCAGCGACGTGGCCAGGTGGGCCAGGCGCAGGCCCTCGACGAAGCGCGTGCCGCCCTCCCAGCCGCCGACCACCTCGACGCTCAGCACCTGGCCGCCCAGCGCCATCTGGCGCTTGGCCAGCTCCCGCTGGGGGTGGCTGTCGAGCCCCGGGTAGAAGACGCGCGCCACCGCCGGGTGGTCCTCGAGGACGCCGGCCAGCCGTTGCGCCGTCTCGCACTGCTGGCGCACCCGCACGCCGAGGGTGCGGATCCCCCGGAGGCCGTTGAGGGCGTCGAAGGGCGACGCCACCGCGCCGTGGATGGTCCCGTACCCCCAGATCCACTGGAGCAGGTCCTCCGCCCCGGCCACCACGCCGAGGGTGGCGTCGTTGTGCCCGGCCAGCGACTTGGTGGCCGAGTGGATGACGAGGTCGAGCCCGTGGTCGAGGGGCCGCTGCACGAGCGGGCCGCCGAAGGTCGAGTCCACCACCTTGATGGGGCCGACGATGCCGCCCACCGCCTCGAGGTCGACCAGCTCGAGCAGGGGGTTGGCGGGCGTCTCCACGTAGAGCAGCCCGGTCCGCCCCGGCTCCACGGCGGCGGCGATGGCCTCCGGGTCGGTGCCGTCCACGAAGGTCACGTCGATGCCGAAGCGCGGGCACACCGCTGCGAACAGGGTCGTGGTGGCCGAGTAGAGCTGACGGGCGGCGACCACGTGGCTGCCGCTCGAGCAGATGGCGAGCACCGTCGTGCTGATGGCGCCCATGCCCGAGCCGAAGGCCTGCGCCCCCTCGGCCCCCTCGAGGGCGGCCACCGCCTCCTCGAAGGCCCGCACGGTGGGGTTGCCGTGGCGGCTGTAGAAGTGCGCCGCCCGCGGCGTCGTGGCCAGGCGCAGCGACGCCTCCACGTCCTCCGGCTCGAACGTGCTGGTGGCCCACAGCGGCGTGGCCAGCGAGCTGCCGTTGGCGCTGCGCCCGGCGGTGAGCGCCGTGGTCTCCGGCCGTTGGGGCGGCCGCTCCCCCTCCGCCGTCACGCCTTCTCCACCTCGGTCAACAGCTCGCTGACCGCCTCGCCCACCTGGTCGAGGTCGATGAGGAAGGCGTCGTGCCCGTGGGGGCTCTCGATCTCCACGTAGCGGGCGGGCGTGCCCGCCGCCTCGAGGTCGGCGCACAGCGCGCGCTGCTGGTACGAGGGGTACAGGATGTCGGAGCTGATGCCCATGACGAGCGTGGGCACCACGATGCGGGCCAGCGCCTCCTCCAGCCTGCCGCGACCCCGGGCGAGGTCGTGGAGGTCCATGGCCTTGGTCAGCAGCAGGTAGCTGTTGGCGTCGAACCGTCGGGCCAGCTTTGTGCCGTGGTACTCGAGGTAGCGCTCGACCTGGAAGCGCTGCCACATCGAGAAGCCGTCGAGGGGCTCGACCACCGACCGTCCGAAGCGCTCGGTGAACACGTCGTCGCTGCGGAAGGTGATCTGGCTGATCATGCGGGCCAGCGACAGGCCCTCGTCGGGGCCCTCGCCCGGCCGGGCGTCGTAGTAGTGGCCGCCCCGCCAACGGGGGTCGAGCCGGATGGCCCGGCGTCCGGCCGACCACCACGCGATCTGCTGGGCGCTGGCCGCCGAGGCGGTGGCCACGGGCACGAGCGAGCGCACCCGCTCGGGGAACATGGCTCCCCACTCGAGGGCCTGCATCCCGCCCATCGACCCCCCGACGACGCTGAGCCAGGTCTGCACACCGAGGGCGGTGGCCAGTGCCGCCTGCGTCCGCACCATGTCGCGGATCGAGACCACGGGGAAGTCGGCGCCGTAGGGACGGCCGTCGCGGTCGGGGTTGGCGCTGGCCGGACCGGTCGTCCCCTGGCAGCCGCCGAGCACGTTGGCGCACACGACGAAGTAGCGATCGGTGTCGATGGCCAGGCCGGGCCCGATGAGGCCCTCCCACCAGCCGGCGGTGGGCTGGCCGTCGGCGCGGGGACCGGCGGCGTGGGCGTCGCCGGTGAGGGCGTGGCACACGAGGACGGCGTTGCCGCCGTCGGGGGCGAGCTCGCCCCACGTCTCGTACGCCACCGTGATGTCGCGCAGGTGCCCACCGCCCTCCAGCACGAAGGGCCGATCGGTGGCCAGCGAGGTGAACCGACGCCACGCCGGCGGGTCACCCGGGCGCCAGGCCCCGGTGACGGGCAGCACGGCACGCATCCCTCGAAAGGGTAGTGGGGGTCCCCCCGATCCCCGGGGGCGATTGCCGGGTGCCCCGGTCAGGCCCGGCCGGTGGCGCTGGGCAGGGGCTCGACCGGCTCGGGCGCCTCGGCCACCGCCCCAGGGGCGGCCGGTGCGGAGGCGGGGACCTGGACGTCGTCGTCGGCCCCGCCGAGCGCGGCCAGGAAGTCGGGGCGCAACCAGGCCAGCGCTCCGACGACCACCACCAGGGCGAGGGCGAACCCGGCGGTGGTGGCCGGCAGCCCCACCACGTCGGCCACGGCCCCCTGGAGCAACGCCCCGATCGGGTACACAACGCCCAGGGCGACCATGTAGAGGCTGAGCACGCGGCCCCGGTAGGCCTCCGGCGCCCGCAGCTGCACGACCGTCGACAGCCCCGAGAGCAGCCCGATGTAGAGGGCCCCGACGACCGTGAGGGCCAGGACCGCGGTCACGATGTGGGGGGCGTAGCCGTACACCACCAGCGCGAGCGGGCACACGACGAGGTCGGCCACGAGGAGCCGCCGCAGCCCGATCCGGTCGGCCAGGGGCACGACGCACAGGGCGCCCAGCACGGCCCCCACGCCCTGGGCCGTGGTCAGCGCCCCGGTGGCCGCGCCGAGCGCGTCCTTGCCGTCGACCAGGCGGTCGGCCACGGCAGGGACGAGGGCGATGAACGGCGAGGCCAACAGGGCGACGACGCCGATGAGCACGATGGCCGAACGGCACGCCGGCTCGGCCAGGGCGGCCCGGGCGCCGGCCTTGATGCGCGTCCCCATGCCGCCCTCGTCCGCCGGCGTGCGCCGGGGCACCCGCACGAGGGCCACGGCGGCGACCACGGCGAGGAACGACACGGCGTTGAGGGCGAAGGCCAGCCCGTAGGAGCCCAGAGCGATCACCAGCCCGGCCAGCGCCGGCCCCACCACCCGCCCCAGGTTGTACTGGGCGGACGACAGCGAGGTGGCCGAGAGGAGGTCCTCCCTCGGCACCACGTCCGGCAGGATCGACTGCTGGAAGGGGATGCGCAGCGCCGACGAGCACCCGGCCACGAACACGACCAGGGTCACCACCCCGGGCCCGGCCTGGTCGGTCCAGGCCAGCACGGCGAGCACCGCGGCCAGGAGGCCCTCGAACAGGTCGGTGGCCATGATGAACCGGCGGCGGTCGAGGCGGTCGGCCAGGGCTCCGCCGACGGGCGACAGCACCCCGATGGGCAGGAAGGCGGCCACCGCCACCAGCGCGGCCCACACGGCCTGTTCGGTGTCGGCCACCACCAGGGCACCCACCGCCACCGCCTGCATCCACGTCCCCGCGTTGGAGACGAGGCCGCCGCCCCACAGCAGCGCGTAGTCCCGGTGGCGCAGCGCCCGGAGCGAGCTGGGCGCCATCAACCGACCCGTTCTCGCCTGCAGATCGGGGCGGATTCCGCCACGTTCTGCAGGCGAGAACGAGCGGGGAGCACGGCGGGCCACGCTACCGGCGGCCCCCGAGGGGCCCTACGGGGCCCGGTCGGCCGGCAACCGGGCCGCCCACCAGTCGACGAGGCCGTCGGCGGCCACGCCGAAGGCCGCGGACGAGGCCACCGCGGCGGCCACCAGCGCCCGCCGTCGTGCGACCGGATCGGCGGCCGACGAGGCCGCCCGCACGGCCGTGGCGGCGGCGTCCCAGTCGGGCCCGTCGGCGGGGAGCGGCAGCGCCCGCACCTGCGGGGCCCCGAGCTTGATGTGGTCGGCGGCCATCGCCGAGCCGGCACCCCGCCGGAGCGCACCGGCCGTCGTCACCGGGGACAGCAGCACGGCGGCGGCGTGCCACAGGCGCTCGGGGGCGCCGGTCACGCTGACGAGCGGCACCGACGGCAGCCACGCCCCGGTCTCGTCCACCGCGGCCTCGACCACCCGGGTCTGCGACGCCACCACCACCTTGGGCACGAGTCGGCGCCGGGCCCAGGTGCCGTGCCCGGCCGCCGTCAGGGCGGCCAGGTCGACCCGGGGGGCGGCCCACCGGCGGCGGCCGTGGCGGGCGGGCCGGCGCCCCCAGGCGCAGTCGGCGGGATCGACCAGCCCGGCGGTGACGAGCGGGGGGAACCCGACGTCGGTCCCCTCCCCCGGTCCGTCGACCACGTGGGGGGCGACGGCGTAGTACTGGGCCCGGAAGTCGGCGACCACCTCGAAGCGCTCGCCGAGCTCGCCCTGCGCCGGCACCGCCACGTCGGGCACGCCGGCGACCCGCGGCGACCACGACGCACCCGTGCCCGTCCCGCCGCCGCCGGTGCGCAGGACGACGGCGCACACCTCCACCGTGGCCCCGGCGAAGCGGGCCGCCGGCCGCCAGACGTCCACCACCTCCGCCGCCTCGAGGGCGCGCCGGCGGGCGGGGCCGGCGTCCCGGGCGGCGAGGAAGGAGGCGGGCAGCAGCAGCGCGACCACGCCGCCCGGTGCCACCTCGTCGAGGGCTCGCAGCAGGAAGGCGGTCGCCACGTCCGCGTAGGGCCCGAGGCGGGCATCGGTCCCCGCGCCGCCTCGCAGCGGGCTGCGGTAGGGCGGGTTGCCCACCACCACGTCAGGCCGTCCGGGCCAGGCGGTCGGGTCGAGGGCGTCGCCCTCCCGCACCACGGGCGCCTCGCGGCCACCGGCGCGGAGGCACAGCGCGGCAGTGGCGGCCGCGGCCGACACCGGGTCGACGTCGAGCCCGACCAGCCGCGTCACGCCGGCCTCGGCGGCGGCGAGGAGCAGCGCGCCCCCGCCGGCCGCCGGGTCGCACACGACCGGCGCGGGGGTGGGGCAGGCGGCGAGCGCCCGGCCCACCAGGTCGGCGGCCACATCGGGCGGGGTGGCGTAGGCGCCGAGCCGGCGGCGCTCCGGGCGGGGCAGCAGGGCCTCGGTGGCCCGGGGGACGACCGCCGCGGTGCGGTCCTCCGGCGGCACGGCCACCTCGGTCGGCGGGCCCCACCGCTCGAGGAGGTCGAGGGCCGGCAGGCGGATCCCGTGCGCCGAGGCCACCGCCCGCACGACGCCGCCGAGGGCGCGGGCCCGGGCGGCGGCGGGGTCGGGGGCGGCAGCGACGCCGGCGGCCAGCTCGGCCAGCCAGGTCATCGGGCGGGGCGGTTCGTTCTTTGGCGGTTGACCGACGGATGCGGTCGCCCGAGTACCAGAGAACGGTGGCGCTAGGCCACCGCTTCGGCGTCGTCCCACGAGGCCAGGTCGGCCAGGCGGGGGTCGTTCGAGAAGATCTCCACCAGCGGCAGGTCGAGGCCCAGGCGCTTCTGGAGGGTGCGCACCTCGTTCTCCTGGTCCCACAGGACGAGGGTGGCCACCACGCCCGCCCGCCCGGCCCGGGCGGTGCGCCCGGAGCGGTGCAGGTACGACTTGTGGTCCGTCGGCGGGTCGTAGTGCAGCACGACGTCGATGTCGTCGACGTGGATGCCCCGGGCGGCGACGTCGGTGGCCACCAGCACGGGGAGCTTGCCGTCCGAGAAGTCGTTGAGCGCCCGCTCCCGGGCCGACTGGCGCAGGTCGCCGTGGATGGCGTCGACCTTGACGCCCTCCCGGTGCAGGTCGGCGGTCAGGCGGTCGGCCCCCCGCTTGGTGCGCACGAACACGAGGCACCGGTCGGTCCCGCGGCTGATGGCGGCGGCCACCTTGACCTTGTCCATCTGGTGCACCGCGAGGAAGCGGTGGACCATGTCCTCGACGGTGACCGTGGGCGAGTCCACCTCGTGGCGCACGGGATCGGTCAGCTGGCGCACGAGCGATGAGATCTCGCCGTCGAGGGTGGCCGAGAAGAGCATGGTCTGGTGGGGCCCACCCAGGTGGCGCATGACCCACTGCACCTGCGGCAGGAAGCCCATGTCGGCCATCCGGTCCGCCTCGTCGATGACGAGCACGGCGACGTCGGTCAGCTTGACGTCGCCCCGCTGGAGCAGGTCGATGAGCCGCCCGGGGGTGGCCACGACGACCTCGGCCCCGCGCTGCAGGGCGGCTACCTGGCGGTCGAGGTCCGCCCCGCCGTAGACGGCCACCACCCGCCGGTCACGGCAGGCGGCGAGCGGGGTGAGGGCGGCGTGGACCTGGACGGCGAGCTCCCGGGTGGGCACCAGCACGAGCCCGGTGGGCCGGCGCCGCTCGGCCTTGGGCACGCGGTCGACGAGCGGGATGCCGAAGGCGAGGGTCTTGCCCGAGCCCGTCTTGGCCTTGCCGCACACGTCGCGGCCGGCCAGGCCGTCGGGGATGGTCAGGGCCTGGACCGGGAACGGGGAGTCGATCCCCTCGCTGGTGAGGGCATCGACGAGGTCGGCGGGCACGCCGAGCTCCGAGAACGTGGGGGTCATGTGGGGTTTTCCTGAGGGTCGGGGATGCGGCGGTGAGGCCGCTCGTCCTGCCGTCAGGTACCTCTCAGCGACCTCCGAGGCCACCGACGGTGGCTCGTTGGACCAAGCCTACCGCCCCCGGTGGCCGCCGGGCGTCGGCGGCCACCGGGCGGTCGGTCGGGCTAGCGGCGGGCCAGCGCCCCGCTGCTGCGGCTGCCCACCATCCGGTAGACGAGGAGGGCGAGCGATGGCGCCCGACGATCGAGCCGATGATGCCGGAGGCCTGCAACGCGCCCTCGTCGAAGTCCTCACCGAAGAGCGCCCATCCGAGGAAACCGCCGACGAACGAGCCGACGACGCCGAGGACGATGGTCCCGACCACGCCGAGCGGGTCAGGGCCGGGCACGACGGCACGGGCGACGAAGCCGGCGACGGCGCCGATCACGATCAGGTACAGCAGAAAGCCGAGCATGGTGTTGCTCCTTGGGTTGTCGGCGTCCCCCTTCCTTCCCCACGGGGAGTGGGCGCAACCACAAGCGGACCTTGCAAGTCCTTGCCAGTCAGGTGACGGCGAACGGCTCCAGCACCTCGCCGACGCGCTCGATGACGTCGGCCGGCAGCCTGAGGTCGCCGGCGGCGGCGTTGTCGTCGACGTGCTCGACCTTGGTGGCGCCCACGATCACGCTCGCCACGGTGTCCTGCGCGAGCAGCCAGGCGAGGGCCAGCTGCGACAGCGAGCAGCCCGCCTCGTCGGCCACCGGGCGGAGCGAGGCCACGGCGTCGAGCGTCTCCTGGCGGAGGTAGGCCTCCATGAACCTCGCCCCTCCCCGGCCGCCCTGCTGTCCTCGGGGAGGTCGGACGTCGACGTGTACTTGCCGGTGAGCACGCCCATGGCCAGCGGCGACCACACCACGTTGCCGATGCCGAGGTCGCGGCACACCGGCAGCACCCGCCGCTCGACGCGCCGGTACAGGGCGCTGTACTGCGGCTGGTTGCTCGCCGGCGGCACCCACCCCTCGGCGCGGCACAGCGTCGTGGCGTGGGCGATCTGGTCGGCGGTCCACTCCGACGTGCCCCAGTAGAGGACCTTGCCCTGCGCGGACGAGGTCGTCCATGACCCGGCACGTCTCCTCGAGCGGCGTGGACTCGTCGTAGCGGTGGCACTGGTACAGGTCGATGTAGTCGACGCCGAGCCGGCGGAGCGAGGCGTGGAGCTGCTCCCAGACGTGCTTGCGCGACAGCCCGCCGTCGTTGGGCCCGTCGCCCATCGGGAAGAACACCTTCGTGGCGAGGACGTAGTCGTCGCGCCGGAAGTCGGCCAGCGCCGAGCCCACCACCTCCTCGGAGCCGCCTCGCGTGTAGCCGTTGGCCGTGTCGAAGAAGGTGACGCCGAGGTCGAGGGCCCGACGGATGCACTCCCGGGCCGTGTCGGCTTCCACCGACCCGCCGTAGGTCAGCCACGAGCCGAGCCCGACCGACGACACCTTGACGCCCCAACGTCCCAGGTTGCGGTACTCCACCTGGGCACCTTAGGAGGGCCGGCGTGTGCTGAAGTGAGCCGGTGGCGGACGTGGTCGCCCGACGATCCTTCCGGCTCGGTCGCGCCTCGCGTCGCGTGGTGGCGGTCATCGTCGTCCTCGGGCCGCTGGTCGCCGCCGCCCTCGCCAGCCTGACGTGGGACTCCGAGGGCCTCCTGGTGCCCGCCATGTGGTTCCTGCTCGCCGTGGTGCTGGCGGCGTTGGCGGGCGGGCTGGCCGCCGGCCTGCTGGCCGTGGCCGGGTCGACCGTCCTGCTCCCCCTCCTCTTCCTCGATCCGACCTGGACGCTCCGGGTCGACGACACCGGGGAGCTCGGCGGCGTCCTGGCCTTCGTCATCGCCAGCCTGTTGCTCTGCCTCGTGCTGGACCACCTGCAGACGTCGCGGCAGGCCGCCGTGGAGGCCATCGCCGACCGCGACCGGTCGCTGGGGCTGCTCGACAGCATCCTGGCCAACGCCCCGGTGGGCTTCGCCTTCTTCGACCGCGACCTCCGCTTCGCTCGCGTCAACGAGGCGATGGCCGACCTCGACGAGGAACCCGAGTCGTCGCACCTCGGCCGCTCGGCCGAGGAGGTGCTGGGACCGGCCGGCCACGAGCTGGCCGCCTTCCTCCGCGAGGTCCGCGACACCGGCCGGCCCATCCTCGACGTCGAGATCGACCGGCGGCGGCGGCGCAGCGGCGCGCCGCTGCACGCGGTGGCCGGCTTCTACCCGGTGCGCGACGCCGCGGGGACCCTCACCGGCGTGGGTGTGGTGGTGCAGGACGTCACCGACCGGGTGCGGGTGGAGAGCGAGCGGACGCTGCTCTTCGACCGGGTGGCCCGCATCCAGGCGGTGACCGCCGGGCTCTCCGGCGCGGCCACCCTGACCGAGGTGGTCGACGTCGTGCTGGCCCAGGGCCGCCACGTCTTCGGGGCCGACGAGGCGTCACTGGCCCTCGCCGACGCCGAGGGCATCACCGTGCACTACGAGAGCGACCTGCCGGAGGGCGGCCGCACCGCTCGCCTCCCCCTCGACAGCGACAGCCCGCACGCCTCGGTCATCCGCACGGGCGAGCCCCTGCTGCTCGGCTCACGGGAGCTCGTCGGCGCCCGCTTCCCCGACGTCCCCGACAGCATCCACTCCCTCGCCGTGCTCCCCCTCACCGCCGAGCGGCGGACCCTCGGCGCCATCGACGTGGGCTTCGCGGCGGAGCGGGGGTTCGACCCCGGCGAGCGCGCCTTCCTGGCCGCGGTGGCCGGCCTGCTGGCCGCCGCCCTCGAGCGGGCCCGTCTCTTCGAGGCGGAGCGCGCCGCCCGCGACGAGGCCGAGCGGGCCCGCGAGCGTGTGGCCTTCCTGGCCGAGGTCGAGCGCCTCCCTCGCCTCCTCCCTCGACTGGGAGTCCACGCTCGGCGGCATCGCCGCCCACGCCGTGCCGTCGCTGGCCGACTGGTGCGCGGTGGTGTCGGTCGAGGGCGTCAGGGCTGCGGCCCCTGGCGGTGTCCCACGTGGATCCGGAGCGGGAGACGGCGCTGCGCGAGCTGGTGCAGCGCTACCCCCTCGACGCCGGTCGGGCCGACGGTCTGCTGCGGGCCCTGCGCACGGGCGAGCCGGTGCTGGTGCCCGAGGTGACCGAGGGAGCTCATCGGCCAGCTGGCGCTCGACGACGACCACCTGTCGCTGCTCCAGGGCGTCGGCGTGCGCTCGCTGCTGGTGGTGCCCCTGATGATCCAGGGCCGGGCGGTAGGGGCCATCAGCCTCGGCTGCACCTTCGAGCGGCGCCTCGGGGACGCCGACCGGACCCTGGCCGCCGAGGTCGCCACCCGTGCCGGTCAGGCCATCGTCAACGCCCGCCTCTTCGAGGAGCGCACCCACATCGCCGCCACCCTCCAGGCTGCGTTGCTCCCCACCGTCGACGTGCTCATCCCCGGGCTCGAGGTGGCCGACCGCTTCGTGGCCGGCGGGGAAGGGGTCGACGTGGGCGGCGACTTCTTCGACGCCTTCCCGCTGGGCTCGCCGGAGGGTCGCCCCGACCGCTGGGTGATCGTGATCGGCGACGTCCGCGGCAAGGGGGTCGAGGCGGCGGCGCTGACGGCCACGGCCCGCAACACCCTGCGCTCGATCTCGGTCCTGGAGGACTCACCGGCCCGGATGCTCCGCCACCTGAACGAGGTCCTCCTCCGGTCGGGCCCCACGGAGGGCGAGCCCCGCTTCTGCACCGCGACGGTGGCCACGGTCACGCCGGGCGAACGGCGGGCCCTGGTGTGCCTCGCCGTCGGTGGCCACCCCCTCCCGTTCGCGCTGCGGGCCGACGCCTCGACCGAGCAGGTGGGCAGGCCGGGCACGCTCCTCGGGGTGCTGCCAGGCATCGACGTCGAGGACGTCGACGTCGAGCTGGGGCCCGGTGACTCGCTGGTGCTGTTCACCGACGGCGTCACCGAGCGCCACGCCGGGCGCCGCTTCTTCGACGAGGAGGCGCTCGCCTCCGTGCTCTCCCGGTGCGCGGGCTTCACCGCCGCCACCGTGGCCGAACGGGTGGAGACGGCGGCCCGGGCCTACGTGGAGGACGAGCGGAGGGACGACCTGGCCCTGTTCGTCGTCCGGGTCCCCACCCGCACGGCCACGTCGACCTCGGCCTCCACCGAGCTCCCGCCCACTGCCGCCAGCGCCGCCCGGGCCCGGCGCTTCGTGGCCGCCGCCCTCGCCGCCCTGCCCGACCGCCGGGCGGTGGAGGTGGCCGAGCTGCTCACCAGCGAGGTCGTCACCAACGCCGTGGTGCACGGCGGCTCGGCCGTCCGCGTCGAGGTCGAGACGGTCGACGGCCGCACCCGCATCTCGGTGTGCGACAACGATCCGGGCCAGCCGGAGGTGCGGTCCCCGTCCCTCGACGACGAATCGGGGCGGGGCATGCGCCTGGTCGACTCGCTGGCCCGGCGCTGGGGCGTCCAGCCCGCCGGCTCGGGCAAGTGCGTCTGGTTCGAGGTGTCCTAGAGGTCGATGACCTCGCCCTCGCGGGCGGCGTCGACGGGGACGCGGCTCTCGGCGAAGCGGGCCAGCAGCGCGTCCATCTCGTCGTCGGTGCGGTTGGGGTCGTGGTGGAACAGCAGCACCCGGCGAGCCCCGGCCGCCTCGGCCAGGGTCAAGGCGTACTCCGCCGCCGAGTGTCCGAAGGCGGCCTTGGCGGGCAGCTCCTCGGCCGTGTGCTGCGCGTCGTGGACGAGGACGTCGACCCCTTCCGCCAGGCGCAGGGCGGTGTCGTGGTGGGGCCCCAGCCCGCCCGGGCCCGGCCCGAGCGCCACCGGGTTGTGGTCGGAGAGGTAGGCGAGCGACGAGCGCCCGTCGCTGACCCTGTAGCCGAACGTCCGACCGCCCTTGTGGGGGATGTCGAGCGCCAGCACGGAGAAGCCCTCGATCTCGTGGTCCCCGGCCTCGAGGCCCTCGAAGCGCCAGCTGCCCCGCAGCGACGTGGGCGGGATCGGGAAGTGCGGCGGTGCCATGAACCGGGACAGCACCTCGACGGGATCGCCCTGGGCCGGGATGTAGAGCGTGGTGCAGGCGTCGGGCCGGTCCCCGGCGGCGAAGAAGGGCAGGCCCTGGGTGTGGTCCCAGTGGAGGTGGCCGAGCAGGATGCTGCCGGCGAAGGCGTGCCCGTCGAGCAGCCCCGTGACGCGGCGGATCCCCGTGCCCGCGTCGAGGATGAGCGAGGGGACGCCGCCGTCGGCGGCGAGGGCCAGGCACGAGGTGTGGCCGCCGTAGCGCGGCGAACTCGGCGCCCGGTGCCGGCGTCGACCCGCGGACGCCGCAGACGTGGATCCTCACGACGTCGCGGCGTTCTCGCCTGCAGGACCCACCACTTCCTGGTGGGTTCTGCAGGCCAGTTCGGGGGTGGCGCGCCTCAGCGGGCTTCCTCGCTGCGGTGGCCCTTGGCCACCTCCTCCAGCGCCGCCGGGTCGAGCTCGTCGCCCCGGGCCATGGCCACCTTGCAGGGCGTGACCGCCCGCAGGGTCGCCGTGCGCACGCCGCCCTCGAGCATGGCCCGCTCGCCGAGCAGGGCACCGGGCCCGAACTCGGCCATGGGCTCGCCGTCGACCTCCGCCGAGATGACGCCGTCGAGGACGAGCAGGAGCTCCTCGGTCCTGTCGCCCTGCTCGACCAGCGTGCGGCCCTCCTTGACCCTCTTGATGCGGGGCTTGGCGCCCTTGCGCATGAGCGTCAACGACAGCTGGCGCTCGAGAGCGGTCTCGACCGCGGTCATGAGCGCCGGCGAGTCCTCCTCGCCCCACGGGGTGGCGTTGCCGAAGGCGTAGCGGTACCAGGCGTCGAAGTCGATCCGGCCGGACTTGGCCGCCAGCTTCCCGTCGGAGCCGTACACCCAGTGGCGGGGGAACGGGCTCGCCCCCAGGACCTCGAAGCTGCTGGACCCGTCGGCTCGGACGGTGAGGGCCAAGGTGCTCCAGGCCAGCGGAGCGGCCATCTGCACGAAGGGCTTGCGCCGCACGGTGCGGGGCGCCGGCGCCCCGGTCCGCCCGCCGGCGGTCTGGAAGAAGGTGACCTCGGTGTCGCTCACCTTCGGCTCGGGCCGCAGGTCGGGCAGGGGGATGGGCTCGAACTCGACCTCGGCCCGACTCGGACCCACAAGGGTGGTGGACAGGTGGCCGCCGCCCTCCTGGCCGAAGGCCACCACCTTCCCGTCCTCCACCTCGACCCAGGCCCGGAGCTCGTTGGCGAAGCGGAAGCGCCCGGCCGCCCGCAACGCGTGGAGGTCGGCCGGGTGGACCTCGTCGGGGGGCGGGTCGTCGTAGTGGGCCATGCCGGCCGAGAAGGGCAGCTTCATGACGCCCTTGATGGCCTCCGAGGGGATCCACGACAGAGCGATCGCGAACGAGTGCACTCGCATGCCGGCACCGTACGACGTGGGGAACGATCGCGGGAGGGGGCTCCCTGGCCTCCCCGGAGGGGGGCTGGCACCCCTCGGCTCCGCATGCCTGTGCCCTTCTCCCGACCCCCCGGCGAACGTAGCCTGCGCTGCGATGGGTGACGGAATCACCGTGTTCCTGGCCGACGACAACCTCATCGTGCGCGCCGGGGTGCGGGCCCTCCTCAACCGGGACCCCGACTTCGAGATCGTCGGGGAGGCCGCCGACTACGACGAGCTGCTGGCCGGGGCCGAGGCGGCGGCGCCCCAGGTCCTGGTCTCCGACATCCGCATGCCGCCCACCTTCCAGCGGGAGGGCATCGAGGCCGCCCACGCGCTGCGCAAGCGCCACCCGGGGACCGGCGTGGTGATCCTCTCGCAGTACGACGACCCCGAGTACGCCATCTCCCTCCTCAGCGAGGGCCAGGCCGGCTACGCCTACCTCCTCAAGGACCGCCTGGCCGAGGGCGACCAGCTGGCCGACGCCATCCGCACGGTGGCCTCCGGCGGCAGCGCCCTCGATCCGGTCATCGTCGAGGCCATGGTGCGGCCCGTCCGCGACGAGGCCGGCCTGTCACCGGAGGACGACGACCTCCTCCAGCAGGTGGCCGAGGGCCGGCCCATCAAGGCCATCGCCGCCACCCGGAACACCACCCCGGCGGCAGTCGACGCCGACGTCGAGCGCCTCTTCTTCCAGCTGGCCCAGGGCGTGTCGGCCGGCACCGAGGGCTCGCTGCGCCGCCTGCGCATGCTGCACCAGGCCATCGTCGACCGCGAGGAGCAGGGCGAGACGCTGTCCCGGCTGCTCCCCGGCGGGCTGGCCGAGAAGGTGCGGCGCGAGGGCCAGCGGATCGGCGAGACGGAGGAGGTCGAGGTGACCGTCCTCATGTCCGACATCCGGGGGTACTCCGGGATCGCCGAGCACGCCGCGCCCAGCGCCCTCGCCCGCCAGCTCAACGAGCACCGGGCCGAGATGAACCACGCCATCCTCGGCGAGGGCGGCACGGTCATGCAGTTCGTGGGCGACGCCGTGATGGCGGTGTTCGGCGCGCCGGTGCCCTCCTCGGACCATCCCGACCGCGCCGTGGCCGCGGCCCTGGCCATGCACGCCGCCCAGGACGCGGTCAACGCCAAGTGGGCCGAGGCCGGCCTCACCCCGTTCGGGCTCGGCATCGGCCTGTCCACAGGCGCCGCGGCAGCAGCGCTGCTCGGCTCGGAGGAGCGGCTCGAGTACACGCTCGTCGGCGACACCGTGAACCTCAGCGCCCGCCTCCAGCAGATCGCGGCGGCCGGGGAGACGGTGCTCAGCGCCGCGACGGTGGACGCACTCGCCGAGCCCGTCGAGTGCGTCGAGCTCGAACCGCAGCTCGTCAAGGGCCGGGACACCCCGGTCCTGGCGTCGAAGATCCTCTCGAGGCAAGGGGTACGACCATGACCGAAACGCTCGCCGGCACGCAGGCGACGACGGCGCCGGACGGCGAGGTGCTCGTCGTGCGGGGCCTGCGCAAGACCTACGAGGCCGAGGGCGCCCCGGTGCGGGCTCTCCGGGGGACGGACCTGACGCTGCGGCGGGGCGAGTTCGCCGCCGTCATGGGACCCTCCGGCTGCGGCAAGTCCACGCTGCTCAACATGGTGGCCGGCCTCGACCGACCGGACGAGGGCGAGATCACCCTCGACGACGAGGTCATCACCGGGCGCAGCGAGGACGACCTGGCCCGCATGCGGCGCCGCCACATCGGGATCGTCTTCCAGTTCTTCAACCTGCTCGAGGGCATGAGCGTGCTCGAGAACGTGGCCCTGCCCGCCATCGTGGCGGGGACCAAGCGCAAGGCGGCCGAGACGCGGGCCCGCGATCTCCTCGACCTGCTCGGCCTGGCCGACAAGGCCAAGGCGGCGCCCGGGGTGCTGTCCGGCGGGCAGCGCCAGCGGTTGGCCATCGCCCGGGCCCTGGCCAACTCCCCCACCCTCGTGCTGGCCGACGAGCCGACCGGCGCGCTCGACTCCGAGGGCGGCGCCGAGGTGATGGAGCTGTTCCGGCGCCTGCACGCCGGCGGCCAGAGCATCCTCCTCGTCACCCACGACGACGACGTGGCCGCCGCCGCCGAGCGGATCGTCCACATGCGCGACGGCAAGGTCGTCGACGAGGGGGCGGCCGGCGGGGGCGGATCCCCCGGCGGCGTGAGCGCCGCCGTGACGTCGTAGGCACGAGCTGAGCGGGGGCCAGGAGCCACCGCGATGCGAGCGATCCTCATACGCCTGGGGGCAGCGGTCCGGGCCCGGCCGGTCTCGGCGGTGGCCCTCGTGGTCCTCATTGCCGTGGCCGGGGGCGCCGTGATGGCGGCGGCGGTCGGGGCCAGGCAGACGTCGTCCGCCTACCCGCGCATGCTCGAGGAGAGCAACAGCTTCGACGTGCTGGTCAACCCCGACACCGACGACGTGGACCTCGACGCCATCGAGGCCCTGCCCCAGGTGGTCGACGCCGTGCGCGTCTACGGGACGTTCACCGCGCCGGCCACCGCTGAAGGGCTGCCGGACTTCGAGAACACCATGTTGCCGATCGCCACCGACGGTCGGTTCGGCTACGACGTGGCCCGCCCCGCCAACCTCGAGGGGCGCCTCCCCGATCGGGACCGCCCCGAGGAGGTCGCGCTCAGCACCCCTGGAGCCGAGGCCATCGGGGTGGAGGTCGGCGACCGGCTGCCCATCGTGACCTTCGTCAGCGAGGATCAGCCGCCGGTGGCCATCGACGCCCACGTCGTCGGTGTGGGCCTGTTCCCGATGGACGCCCTCCAGGAGGAGGACGACACCCTGAGCTCCCCGGTGCTCCTCCTCACCCCCGCGTTCCGGGAGCGGTACGGGGCCGCAGGGTCCACGTTCACTGCCATGCCGGTGAAGTTGCGGGGGGGACCCGAGGCGAGGACCGAGTTCGCCGCCGCCGCCCAGGAGCTCACCGGCGGGCGGCTGTTCCTCCAGTTCCAGCACGAGACCACCGACAAGGCGCAGCGCTCGTTGCGCCCCTACGTCGCCGCGCTCGCCCTCTTCGCCGCCGCCGCCGCCCTCGCCTCCGTGCTCGTGGTGGGCCAGGCCCTCACCCGGCATCTCCTGGCCGACGCCCCCGCCCTGCCCACGCTCGTCGCCGTGGGGATGACCCGGGGCCAGCTCCTCGCCGGCACCGTGCTGCACGCCGCGCTGCTCGCCGGCGCCGGGGCCGTCGGTGCCGTGCTGGTGGCCGTGGCGCTCTCCCCCCTCTTCCCGATCGGGCCTGCCCGGACCGTCGACCCAGATGTCGGGCTCCACGCCGACGCCGTCGTCCTCGTTCTCGGGGCCACCGCCATCGTGGTGCTGGCCGCGGCCTGGGGGGTCACGGTCGGGTTGCGCTCCATCGTCGCGGCGGGACGGCCACCACCCGCCCTCCGCCGCTCCCGCATCGGCGACCTCTTGGCCCGAGCCGGCGCCCCCGCGGCGGCGACGGCCGGGGTGCGCATGGCCGTCGAGCCGGGCCGCGGGGCCACCTCTGTGCCGGTGCGCACCACGCTCGTCGGGGCGGTGGTCGGCCTGGCCGCCCTGGTGGCCGCGGTCACCTTCGGCGCGGGACTCGACCACCTGCTCGACACGCCCCGCCTGTACGGCTGGGACTGGCAAGCCATGATCCGGGCCGACGTCGACGACCCGGAGACGATGCAGGCCCTGCTGCGCCGGCTGCCGGACCTCGACGAGGTGGCGGCCGCTCACCGAGGGGGCGTACGGGCAGGTCGATGTCGAGGGCCGCTCGGTCGCCGCCGTGGGCCTGGGCCGCGATGACGCCCCCAGCGTGCACCCGCCGCTACTCGAGGGCCGCCCGGCGGCCGCCGCCGACGAGATCGTCCTCGGCACCACCACATTGGACCGCCTGGGTCGCCAAGTGGGCGATGAGGTGCGGCTGACCGAGGGCACGGAGGAGGTCCGCGCCCGCGTCGTGGGCCGCACCGTCTTCCCGAAGTTCGCCGAGTACCCGGGGGCCGACCGCACGGGGCTGGGGGTGGGGGCGGCCATGACGATCGAGGGCCTTCACCGGTTGGTCCCCGACGCCGCCGTCGGCTTCGCCCTCGTGCGGTTCACCCCCGGAACCTCGAGCGACGGAGGGCATCGCCGCCGTCCGCGACGCGACCCCCGCGCTGCAGACCGACGACCCTTCGGTGGCGCAGCCTCGGGTGTTGTCCCGCCCCGACCGCCCCGACGACCTGTCGGGCTACGAGCGGGTCAACACGACGCCTGTCGTGCTGGCCGGGCTGCTCGCACTGTTGGCGGTCGGAACGACGGCGCACGGCCTCATCACCGCCACCCGCCGCCGCCGCCGCGACCTCGGGCTCCTCAAGGCCATCGGCTTCACCCGGAGCCAGGTGTCCGCAGCGGTGGCCTGGCAGGCCACCACTGTGGCCGTCGTCGCCCTCCTGGTGGGGCTCCCCCTCGGCGTGGCCGCGGGCCGCTGGCTGTGGAGCCTGCTCGCGGACCGGCTGGGGATCCCGTCCGAGCCGGTGACCCCCGCACTGGCCGTGCTCGTGGCCGTGCCGGCCACCCTCGTGCTCCTCAACCTGGTGGCCGCCATCCCCGGGCGACGAGCGAGCGCCGTCCCTGCCGCCACCGTGCTCAGGACCGAGTGATGGCCGCCGTCTGGTACCTCGGTCGGACCCACCTCCGGCGCCGGTGGGCATCGCTCGCCGTGGTCGCCGTGGTCGTCGGCCTGGCCGGCGGGGTGACCATGGCCGCCGTGGCCGGCGCCCGCCGCACGGCGTCGTCGTACGACCGCTTCCGCGCCGCCGGTGACGCCCACGACGTCCTCCTCCAGACCGCCGGCCTCGATCCCGAGGTGGTGCGGCCGGTGCTCGACCTGCCCCAGGTGGCGACCTGGAGCGGAGCGTCGCTCTTCGTCGGCGGCGCCGGGACGTCACACGACTTCGGCGTGATCGCCCCCAGCGACGACCGCCTCGGCGCCGCACTCGACCGGCCCCGGGTCCTCGAGGGGCGCCTGCCCGCGCTCGACGCCGCGTCGGAGGTGGTCATCACCGAGAACGCCGCCGAGGAGATCGGCGTCGACGTGGGTGGCACCGTCCGGTTCCAGACGCTGACACCGGACCAGTTCGGGGCGATCGAAGAGGACTTCTCCGGAGAGCCCGAGGGCCCCACCGTGCCCCTGGAGGTCGTCGGGCTCATCCGGACGCCCGACGACCTCCAGGGCACCGATGATCTCGGGGGCTACGCCTCGCCCGCCTTCGAACGTCGCTACCGGAGCACCGTCGGGCACTTCGAGGGCTTCTACGCCGTCCGTCTGCACGGGGGCCAGGGCGACGTCGAGGCCTTCAGCGCCGGGGCGACCGAGCTGCTGCCGGACGACGAGGAGTGGGGCATCGAGGCGGCGGAGGACGGCGCCACCCTCGTGCGCGACACCCTCCGGGTGCTGACCATCGGCCTCGTCCTCTTCGCCGTCGGCTGCGGCGTCTTCGGTGCTGTCGGTGCCGGGCAGGCCCTGGGCCGGCAGCTCTCCCTGCGTCGGGACGACTCGCCCACCCTGGCCGGCGTCGGGATGGTGCGCCGCCAGCGCGCGACCAGCCTCCTCGTCCCGGGCATGGCTGTCGCCGTCGCGGGGTCGCTGATCGCCGTGGCCGTAGCCGTGGCCGTCTCCCCCCTGTTCCCCGTGGGCCTCGCCCGGCAGGCGGAGCCGGACCCCGGCGTGTCGGTGGACGGGCCCGTGCTGGTGGCCGGGGCGACCACGATCGTCCTCCTGATCGGGCTCCAGGCGCTGTTCTCGGCGTGGTCGGCCAGCCGGGGGACCGACGAGCGCGGCGAGGCCACGACGACGCCTTCGACCGTCTCCGCCCTCGCGGCCAGAGCCGGCATCGGGCCCTCGGCGGTGACCGGCCTGCGGATGGCCTTCGAGCCGGGCCACGGGCGGACGAGGGTGCCCGTGCGCTCGGCCCTCCTGGGCGCGGTGATCGGGACGGTGGGGGTGGTCGGCGCCCTGACCTTCGCCAGCAGCCTCGACCGCCTCGTCGCCACCCCCGCCCGGTGGGGCTGGAACTGGGACCTCCTGCCCGACGCCGTCGACGGCGACCTCGACCGCTTCGCCGCCGACCCGGACATCGCCGAGGTCGGCCAGGTGGTCCACACCTTCGTGCAGGTGGAGGGCGAGGGGCTCCAGGGCTTCGCCGTCGAGCCCCGGAAGGGCACGCCGTGGCTCTCCGTGCTCGACGGGCGCCAGCCCGCCGACGCCGGCGAGGTGGTGCTCGGGCGGGACCTCCTCGGGCGACTCGACAAGGAGGTCGGTGACACCGTGGCGCTCAGCCCCTCCTCCGGGAGGCAGGACGAGCCGCTCAGCTACGAGGTCGTCGGCACCGCCGTCTTCCCCACGTTCGAGACCGAGGCCTTCGCCGGCGGCGCCGGCTTCACGCCGGAGGGACTGGCGCGGGTCGGCCTGAGCGACGACCTGTCCCGGCGGACGATCCTCACGTTCCGGCCCGGCGTGGACGAGCCCGCCGCCCTCGAGCGCCTGACGGACGCCTACGACAACCGCTTCCCGGTGTACGCCCGCCCCAACCGACCCGGGGACGTGGCCAACCTGGCGCAGGTCGACCGCCTCCCGTGGCTCCTGGCCGGCTTCCTCGCCACCCTGGCGGTGGCCGTGGTGGCCCACGCGCTCGTCGTCGGCGTCCGCCGCCGGCGCCGGGACCTGGCCGTCCTGCGGGCGGTGGGGTTCCGGGGCGGTCAGACCCGCTCCGCCGTGGCCTGGCAGGCCACGAGCCTCGCCCTCGTCGGCGTGGTCGTCGGCCTCCCCCTCGGCGTGGCCGTCGGCCGGTGGGCCTGGACGCTCGTGGCCGACGGCCTCGGGGTCCTCGACGACCCCTCCGTCCCGGTCGTCGCCTTGGTGCTGGTGCCCGTCGCCGCCCTCGGGGTGGCCAACCTGGCGGCCGCCCTCCCCGCCCACCGCGCCGCCACCATGTCGCCCGCCGCCGTCCTGAGGAGCGAGTGACGCGATGTGGATGATCGCCCTCCGGGACCTCCAGTGGCGTCGCCGCCGCTTCATCATCGCCGTGCTCGCCACCGCGCTCGTCTTCGCCCTGACCCTCCTGCTCTCCGGAGCGGGCAGCGGGCTCAGGAACGAAGCCGCGGCCATCGTCGACACCGTCGGCGTGGACGCCTGGGTCGTCCCCGACGGCACGTCGGGTCCGTTCACCGCATCGTCGGCCCTTCCCACCTCGGTGGCCGACGAGGTGGCCGCCGCGCCCGGGGTGCGCGCCGCCGATCCCCTCGTGTTCCTGCGGGGCACCGTCGGGGAGGACGACCAGCGCGACGTGAACGTGATCGGCTACACGACGGGCGGCGTGGTGGCGCCCCCGGTCGACGACGGCCGTGCCCCACGGCGCCCGGGCGAGGCGCTGGCCGATCCGGGCCTCGGCTACGACCTCGGCGAGGAGCTGCTGCTGAACGACCGGCCCCTCCGGGTGGTCGGCGAGCGCGGCGGCATCACCTTCAACTTCGGGGTGCCGACCCTCTTCGTGCCCATCGAGGACGTGCAGGCCCTCGCCTTCGGCGGCTCGCCGCTGGCCACCAGCATCGTCACCGACGGCACGCCGCAGTCGACCCTCGACGGGCTCACCGTGCTCGACGACGAGCAGGTCGTGGCGGACATGCGACGCCCCATGGCCAGCGGGCTCCAGACCATCGACTTCATCAACGTCCTGCTGTGGGTCATCGCCGCCGGCATCATCGGCTCGATCGTCTACCTCTCGTCGCTGGAACGGGCCCGGGACTTCGCCGTGCTGAAGGCCACCGGGGCCGCCGACAAGGCGCTGCTCGTCGGCCTCGCCCTCCAGGCCGTCGTGCTGTCCGTGGCCGCCGCCCTCGCCGCCGTGGTCCTGGCCCGGCTGCTCGAACCCGGCTTCCCCTTCCAGATCCAGACGTCGCTCGGGGCCTACCTCCTGCTCCCCGCCATCGCCGTCGCCGTCGGGCTCCTGGCCAGCCTCGCCGGTCTGCGACGGGCCATCCGCGTCGACCCGGCGCTCGCCTTTGGGGGGGCGTGATGGCGGGCGTCGAGATCCGGGACCTGGTGATCGAGTACTCGAGCGGCGGGTACGTGGCCCGGCCCATCGACGGGCTGGACCTGTCGGTCGCCTCCGGCGAGCTGGTGCTGCTCCTCGGGGCCAGCGGCTGCGGCAAGACCACGCTGCTGTCGGCCCTCGCCTCGATCCTCACCCCCACCAGTGGTTCCGTCCGGGTCGGCGACACGGAGGTGACGGCGCTCAGCGGCCGGGCCCTCCGCGACTACCGCCGCCACGAGGTGGGCGTCGTCTTCCAGGCCTTCAACCTGATCCCGAGCCTGACCGCCCGGGAGAACGTGGAGGCGCCGCTCCGACTGGCCGGTCGCGGGCGACGGGCGGCGCGGGGTCGGGCCGAGGCCCTCCTGGACGAGCTCAACCTCACCGACCGGGCATCGCACCGGCCCGGCGACCTGTCCGGGGGCCAGCAGCAGCGCGTGGCCATCGCCCGCGCCCTGGCCTTCGAGCCCCCGCTGCTCCTGGCCGACGAGCCCACGGCCCACCTCGACTACGTGCAGGTGGAGGTCGTGCTGCGCACCCTCCGGCGCCTGGCCGCGCCCGGGCGGGCCGTGGTGGTGGCCACTCACGACGAGCGCCTGCTCCCGCTGGCCGACCGGGTGGTGCACCTGAGCCCCCGGGCGGCGGACGTCGGCGGGCCGCCGCGCCGGCTGACCTACGCGGCCGGCGACGTGGTGTTCGAGCAGGGCGACCGCGGCGACCTCGTCTACGTCGTCGACGACGGCGAGGTGGAGATCATCCGGCGGCGGGCCGACGGCGACGACGAGCTCCTGGCCGTGGTCGGCGCCGGGCAGTGGTTCGGGGAGCTGGCGCCCCTGTTCGGGCTCCAGCGTTCGGCCACCGCCCGCGCCCGCACCGCCGTCGAGCTCACCGCGATGTCGGTGCAGGACTTCCGTGCGCACGTGCGACCAGACCAGCTGGCCTCGGTCATCGCAGGGGCACAGGGATGAGCGGCGCCGTCTGGTACCGGGCCCGGGCCGAGCTGCGGCGGCGGTGGCGGTCCACGCTCGTCCTCGCCCTGCTGGCCGGCCTGGCGGGCGGGATCGTCCTGGCCAGCGTCGCCGGGGCCCGGCGTACGAGCACGGCCATGGACCGGTTCGTCGAGTTCAACCGGCCGGGCACCCTCTTCGTCGGGAACACGTCGGAGGCGTTCGACGCGAAGGCGGTGCGCTCGCTCCCGGAGGTCGCGTCCACGTCGCGGGCCTCCTACGTGCTCATGGCGCCGGCCGGCGCCGACGGTGAGCCCAGCGTGGACGAGGCCGGCGCCATCAACCCGTTCCTCGTGATCCAGGACTCGGGCGAGGAGAGCAACCGCAAGCTCGTCGTCGAGGGGCAGGAGCCGGACCCCGACGACCCGCTCGCCACGATGGTGGACGAGGAGGCGGCCGAGGACCGGCACTTGCGGCCGGGCGACACGCTCCGGATGTACGGCTACACGTACGAGCAGCTCCAGAGCGGGTCGTTCGCGGACCGCCCGACCGGGCCCCGCATGGACCTGGTGGTCAGCGGCATCTTCCGGACGCCGGCCGACGTCGTGCCCCGACCGTCCCCGCCCGACGTCGTCTACACGAGCAGCAAGGACATGCTCCTCGGGCGGGCGTGGTACGAGCGGTTCGGGTCGGAGGTGGCCATGTTCACCAACGACGACGGCTCGCTCGAGATGGAGCTCCGGTTGCGCGAGGGAGCCGATCCGGACGCGGTGGCGGCCAAGATCCGGGAGCTCCCCGGAGCAGAAGCGGCGCTCGTCGACGACGCCTCCGAATCCTCGGATGCGCGTGACGCCAGCGACCGGAGCGTGCGCTTCGGCGTCGCCGGCATCGCCGCCTTCGCAACGATGGTCGCCCTCGTCGGGATCGCCCTCGTCGGGCAGGTCCTGGCCCGGAGCCTGGCCCTCGAGGCCGAGGACGGACCCGTGCTCCGGGCCATCGGGCTCGGCCCGTGGTCGCTGACGGCCGTTGCCGCCCTGCGGGCGCTGGCGGTGGCCGTCCCCGCCGCCCTCGTGGCCGTCGCGGTGGCCGTGGCCCTGTCCCCCCTGTTCCCCATCGGGTTGGCCCGGCGGGCGGAGATCGACCGGGGCGTCGATGTCGACGTGCCCGTCCTCCTCCTCGGCGCCCTCGCCGTGGTCGTCGTGCTCGTCGTCCGTGGCGTCCTCACCGGGGCGCGCCTGGCGCACGGCGCCGGCGGCGTCCGGCGGCGTCGGCCGTCGCGGGTCGCGAGTCGGCTGGCCGACGCGGGTGCGCCCCCGCCCCTGGTGGCCGGCGTCCGCCTCGCCCTCCAGCCCGGCCGGGGCCGCAGCGCGCTGGCGGGCCTCGCCGTGGCCGTCGTCGTCATCGTGGCCGCGGCGACCTTCACCCGCAGCCTCGACAACCTGGTGCACTCACCGTCGCTCCAGGGCTGGAACTGGGACGTGGCTGTCGGCAACGGCCAGGACGAGTCGATCGAAGACCAGGGCCAGCTGCTCGAGGCGAACCCGCTGGTGGGTGGCTGGTCCGGGCGGATGCCGCCCTTCTCCGCCACGGTCGACGGCGAGGAGGTGGAGCTCGAGGCCATCGGCAGGGGCGACGGGCCGACGGCGGCCGCCACGGAGGGCCGGGCCCCGTCGAGCCCGGGCGAGGTGGCCCTCGGTGAGGACACCCTCGAGGCGGTGGGCGCCCGCATCGGCGACCCGGTGCAGCTCACCATCGACACCGTGACCGACGAAGGCCTGGAGCTCCGCGGCCGGGGGACGCTCACCGTTGTGGGCACGGTGCTCTTCAACGACGCGGAGGAGCAGCAGACGGAGCTCGGGCAGGGAGCCCTCGTCACCCTCGACGGTCTGGAGGCCCTCGGCGTCGACCCGTTCGTGAACCGCTTCCTCGTGGACTACGCCGAGGGGGTCGACGAGAGGGAGGCGTACCGCTCCCTCCAAGCCGACTTCGGGCGCACGGTGGTCCGGCCCCTCCATGCGGTCGACGTGGAGAACCTGCGCCGGGTGAGCGCGATACCGACCGTCCTCGCCGGCCTCGTGGCCGCGCTCGCCGTCGCCGTCCTGACCTCGGCCCTCGTCACGACGCTGCACCGGCGGCGCCGCGACTTCGCCGTGCTGCGCACCCTCGGGTTCCTCCGCCGCCAGGTCGGGGTCGCGGTGCTCGCCTTCGCGGCCACCACCGTGGTGCTGGCGGTCGCCGTCGGTACCCCCCTCGGGATCGCGATCGGGCGGTGGTCCTGGCGGCTGGTCGCCGATTCGCTGGGGACCCCGGCCCCGCCGGTGGTCCCCGTCCTCGTCGTCGCCCTCGCGGCCCCGCTCACGCTCCTCGTGGCGGCCGTCGTCGCCGCTGCCCCCGCCCGCTCGGCCTCCGCCACCGAGCCCGCCCTCGTGCTGCGGAGCGAGTGATGGCGCCGCGCATCAGCCCTCCAACCGTGCTTCGATCGGAGTGACCGTGGCCACCGTCGTCGAACCTCTCACCCTGCCGGCAGCCGACGCCGCCCCTCCGGTACCGCCGGGGCGGACGTCGCCGGTCATCGCCTTGGCGCCCGTGGCGGTGGCCCTCGCCGCCGTGGGGCTCGTGGCCGCCGTCGACGACGGCGCCACCGTCGGCGACATCGTGCGGCTGGTGCTCATCTGCGCCTGGGCCGGGGCCGGAGCGGCCCTCGTCGGCTCCCGCCGCCACGTGAGCCTGGGTACCGTGGCCCTGCTGCTCGCCGTCCTGGGCGGCGTGTGCAGCGCCACCGCCGAGCCCGAGAGCGCCGAGGTGGTGCACCGGCTCGCCCTCGGCCTCCTGCCCGCAGCCGGGTTGCACTTCCTGCTGGCGCTGCCCGCGGGCGCCCTCGACGGCTTCCGCCGCTCGACCGTGCTGGTGGGCTACGGGACCGGGCTGGCCGTCGGGATCGGGCTGGCGCTGGCGGAGGCCCCGCCGCCGTGGTGGCCGGTCCTCCTCGAGGCGGCCGTCTTCGTGGCCATCGGCCTCCCCGCCTCGAACGCGCGCTACCGCACCACCCGGGGGCTCGACCGCCAGCGCCTGCAGTGGCTCGGCCTGGCCGTGGCCGTGGCCGCCGAGGCCGCCCTGGTCCTCGCCGCCCTGCGCCTGCTCCTCGGGGGGCCGGACCACTGGGGGGAGCTGGCCGCCCTCGGCACGGTGCTGCTGCCGCTGTCGCTGGCGGCGGGGGCGTCACGCCGGCTGGTGACCCGCGTCGACCGCCTCCTCGTGCACACGGTGGCCCTCGCCGGCCTGACCGGTGTGGTGGTGGCCGTGTACCTCGTCGTGGTGGTCGGCCTCGGCCGGGTCCCGAGCGAGGACGAGCGGAGCCTGTTCGCGCTGTCGATGGCCGCCGCCGCGGTCGCTGCGCTGCTCTACCTCCCGGCCCGGGAGTGGCTGGGCGACGCCGCCAACCGCCTCGTCTACGGCGAGCGCCAGGCGCCCGACGAGTCGCTCCGCACGTTCGGCAACCGGCTCTCCCGCGCCATCCCCATGGACGAGCTGCTGCTCCAGCTGGCCGAGTCGCTGCGCAAGACCATGGCCCTGCAGGCGGCCGAGGTGTGGACCGGCACGGACGGCCGGCTCGACCGGGCGGTGTCGGTGCCCGACCGGGGCACCGGGACGCTCGCGCTGGGCGGTGAGGAGCTGCCCGTGCTCACCCGTGCGGGGGTGGTCGGCAACGCGTGGCTCCAGGTGTGGGTGCCAGCGCTGCTCGAGGGACGCGGTGGCGCCGTCCTGCGGGTGGCCCCGGTCAGCCACTCGGGCGAGCTGCTCGGCCTCGTCGTGGTCGAGCGTCCGCCGGACGGCGACGCGTACACCGAGGAGGAGGAGCGGGTCCTCACCGAGCTGGCCCGCCAGGTGGGCCTCGCCCTCCACAACGTGCAGCTCGACTCGGCGCTCCAGGAGAGCCTCGAGGAGGTGCGCCGCCAGGCCGAGGAGCTGCGGGCCTCCCGCGCCCGCATCGTCACCACGGCCGACGCCGAGCGCCGCAAGATCGAGCGCAACCTCCACGACGGGGCCCAGCAGCACCTCGTGGCCCTGGCCGTGAACCTCCGCCTCACCCGCGACCTGCTGTCCGACGACATCGAGACGGCGGCCGAGATGCTCGACGAGCTGGCCGGCAGCGTGAAGGAGACCATCGCCGAGCTGCGCAGCCTGGCGCACGGCATCTACCCGCCCCTCCTGGTGGACAGCGGGCTCCCGGAGGCGCTCCGGGCGGCGGCCGGGCGCAGCCCCCTGGCCGTCACGGTGGAGGCCGACGGGGTGGGCCGCTACCCCACCGAGCTGGAGGCGGCGGTCTACTTCTGCGTGCTGGAGGCGCTCCAGAACGCGAGCAAGCACGCCCCGGAGGCCACCGTCACGGTGAAGGTGTCCGAGGCCCCGGGCCACCTCCACTTCGAGGTGGTGGACGACGGCCCCGGCTTCGACGTCGCCACCAAGGGACGGGGACAGGGCTTCACCAACATGAGCGACCGGGTGGGCGCCTACGGCGGCGTCGTCCGGTGGGACTCCATCCCCGGCAAGGGGACCCGCATCTCCGGCGAGGTCCCCCTGGCCCCCGTGACGGCGGCGCCCGCCGAGGGCTGAGCCCCCCCGTCTCGGCGAGCACCCGCCGACCGCCGGTCATCGACGTCTCGTCTACGAGAGTTCGGAAAATCCGAACTGGCGTCGCCCAGACGTGGTCCGTGCACCTGTCTTGGTCCGCCCATGCCCGATGGCCCGTCGGATCAGACCGTGGCGAGGCCCCCGCCGCTGTCGGTGTCCCGGGCGTCCCAGAGGCGGCGGAGCACGGCGGGGCCGAGCTCCTCCTTGTTGACGTAGGCGGTGGCCCCGCTGGTGACGGCGCCGGCGGGCAGGTCGTCGAGGGTGTAGGTGGAGCACAGGAAGACGACCGTGTCCGGGAAGGCCTCCCGGATGCGGCGGGTGGCCTCGATGCCGCCGATGCCCGGCATGTTGATGTCCATCAGGACCAGCCCCGGGCGCAGCTCGCCCACCCGGTCGAGGGCCTCCTCGCCCGTGCCGGCCTCACCGACCAGGGAGAAGCCCTCGGCCCGACGGAGGACGGCACGCGCGGCGAGGCGGAAGGGCGCCTGGTCGTCCACGACCAGGACCGAGACCTCGAGGGTGCTGATCACTCACCTCCATCGTCGTGTCTCGTGCGCCGCCCTCGCCAGCGTGCGAGCAGGTGTCCGGGGGGGGTGGTTACCCTCCCCGCTCGGCCAGGAAGAGCAGCACGGCCTTGACCCGCCGGTTCACGTCCGGCTCCTCGGTCAAGCCCAGCTTCGAGAAGATCGAGTTGGTGTGCTTCTCCACCGCCCGCTCGCTGAGGATCAGGCTGGAGGCGATGGCGGCGTTGCTCTTGCCCGTGGCCATCTCGCCGAGGATCTCCGACTCCCGGGGCGTCAGTCGGTCGAGGTCCGAGCGCACCGCCCGTGAGGTGGCGGTGACCAGGGCGTCGACGACCTTGGGGTCGACCACCGAGCCGCCCCTGGCCACCTCGCGGATGGCCGCCAGCAGCTCCTCCACGTCGCCGACCCGCTCCTTGAGCAGGTAGGCCCGTCCGGCCGATCCCCCCTCCAGCAGGGCCAGGGCGTAGTCCGGGTTGGCGTACTGGCTGAGCACCACCACCCCGACGCCGGGGTGGCGCTCGCGCACGGTGTTGGCGGCGCGGATCCCCTCGTCCGTGCCCGAGGGGGGCATGCGGATGTCGGTGACCACGACGTCGGGCGGCTCCTCGTCGATGGCGGCCAGGAGCCCGGGCAGGTCGCCGCAGGTGCCGGCCAGCTCGAGGTCGGGCTCGGCGGCGATGAGGCGCGACAGGCCCTCGCGCAGCAGTGCGTTGTCCTCGGCCACGACGACCCGGAGGCCCACGAACCCGGGACCGTACCGGGGCGGGGCCCTCCGTCAGGGTACGGGCGTGGTCACACCACTCCCCGTGGCCGCCTCCTGCCCGTCGGCGAGCGCCTCGTCGACCTCGTCGTCGCCGTCCGCCGGATAGGTGAGGGGCAGCACGAACCACAGGGCGGCGATGCCGGCGGTGACGACGCCGGCCACCACCGCCGCGGTGGTGGACGAGTGGAGCACTGCGGTGATGACGTAGACGACCGCGCCCATGCTGAGGGCCAGGAACGCCATCCCGGCCACCGCCAGGGCGTTGGCCGTCTTCAGCATGCGCTCCTTGGACCCCGAGCGGAACCGCAGCCGGTGGTGGGCGCTCGGGGCGATCAGCAGCGCCGAGGCGGCGGCCGACCCGAGGACGGCGGCGAAGTAGACCCGGCGGTCGGAGGCCGACAGCACGTCGAAGCGCTGGGAGAAGGGCACGGTGAGCAGGAAGGCGAAGAGCACCTGCACGCCCGGCAGGGCGACCCGCAGCTCGTTCAGCAGCTCGATGAGCTCGCGGTCGACCCGCTCCTTGTGGTCCTCGTGCCCCCTGGCCCGCCGGGTCACCGCGGGAGCGTACCCACCCGTTCACCTGCGGTTCACCCTCGCCCGCGCACCGGCGGTGGCACCGTGGGCCCGTGGCCGCCCTCGACGCCCTCGCCCGCTGGCCGGTGGGCACGGCGGCGGCCGGCGTGGTCGACGCCGACGGGGTCCGGGGCGTCGCCGGCCCCGTCGACCAGCCGCTGGCCTGGGCGTCGGTGACCAAGCTGCTCACCGCCCTGGCCGTGCTCGTCGCCGTCGAGGAGGGCACCGTCGCCCTCGACGGCGCCGCCGGGCCCCCCGGCGCCACCGTGCGCCACCTCCTGGCCCACGCCGGCGGGCTGGGGCCGGACGGCGCCGTGCTGGCTCCCCCCGGGGCGCGACGCATCTACTCGAACGCCGGGTACGACGCACTGGCCGACACCGTGGCCGGCGCCGCCGGGCTGCCCTTCGCCACCTACCTCGACGAAGCGGTGCTGGGGCCGTTGGGCCTCGGCGGCACCGCCCTGGAGGGGTCGCCGGCCGCGGGGGCCGTGGGCCCCGTGGCCGACCTGCTCCGGCTGGGTTCCGAGCTGCTGGCGCCCACCGTGCTGGCGCCGACGACCGTGGCCGAGGCCACCGAGGTGGCCTTCCCCGGCCTGGCCGGCGTGCTGCCCGGCTTCGGCCGCCAGGACCCGAACGACTGGGGCCTCGGCCCCGAGCTGCGCGGCCACAAGGCCCCGCACTGGACGGGATCGCGGAACTCCCCGCGCACCTTCGGGCACTTCGGCCAGGCCGGCGGCTTCCTGTGGGTCGACCCCGACGCCGGCCTGGCCTGCGGCTGCCTGACGGACCGGCCCTTCGGCCCCTGGGCGGCCGAGGCGTGGCCGGCGCTGGCCGACGACGTCCTGGCCGAGGCCCGCTAGGCGAGGGCGGCGTCGAGGTCCGTGTACTCGCGGAAGCGGGCGATGCGCCCGTCGCGCACGTCGAACACGTGCACGGCGCCGTAGGTGGAGCGGCCGCCGCCCCGCCGGCTGCCGCTGGCCTGCACGACGCCGACCACCAGGTCGCCGCCGAGCTCGCTCACCGCCTCGACGTCGAGGTCGAGGCCCTCCCACGCGGCGCCGAGGCCGGCGAAGAACTGCCCGACCTCCTCCGGCCCCTTGAAGCTGCCCCCGTGGGGCAGCGTGCCGGGGGACGTCCACTCGACGCCATCGTCGAGCACGCCCAGCACGGCGGGGATGTCCCCCCGCCCGAACGCCTCGTACGCCTGGTGCACCACCTGCGCCTTCGCTCCCACCGCACCCCTCCTCGACCGGGCCCCCCACCGGGGCCGTCCCCGGGGGTTCGCCGGCCGGGGACCGGACGGATCACCATCGGGCCTCCTGGGTACCGTCCGCCCGTGAGCGACCCGACCGTCCCCGAGGCCGACGCGCAGGAGCAGGCGCAGCCCGTCGTGCCCGCCGAGACCCCCGACGTCCCGACGATCGGGATCGAGGTCCCCGAAGCCGACGCGCAGGAGCAGGCCGAGCCGGTACCGGCGGGCGACGAGGACGAGGCCCGGGGCTGATCCGCTAGCGGGCGGCCGTCGACAGCAGGTCGGCCACCCGCTCGGGCCACGAGAGGACCGTCGCCAGGTCGTCGGCCACCGCCACCGTGGCCCGGGGCAGGGCCTCGCCGAGGGCCTCGGCCGTGGCCACCGGGTGGCCCGGGTCGCCGGCCCAGGCCAGGACCAGGGCGGGCACGTCGAGCGACCGCAGCTCATCGGGTGACGGCAGGTCCGAGGCCGCCGCCCCCCGCAGCACCGTCGGCAGGACGTCCTCGGGGACGTCCGGGACCGCCCGGGGCGCCTCGGGCAGGTCGACGAACGGCGCCGGCACCGGCGCGGCGGCGGCGGCCTCGACGAAGGCACCCACCCCGTCGGCCTCGACCAGCGAGGCGCCCGCCTCGTACAGCTCGGCCTGGGCCGCCCGGGTGGCCCAGGCGGTGGGCGGGATGACGAGCACCAGGCCGGCCACCTCCGCGGGGCGCTGCAGGGCGGCGTGGAGGGCCGTGGCCGCCCCCATCGACGCGCCGCCGAGCACCGGGCGGTCGAGTCCGAGGGCGTCCACGAGGGCCCACTCGTCCAGCGCGAGCGACGGCCACCGGTAGTCCGACGGGTCGCCCGTCGCCCCCGATCCCCCGTGGCCCCGCGCGTCGTAGCGCACGACGGTGGCCCGACCATCGGCGGCCAGGCCCGACCAGCCGAACAGGCCGCCCATCTCGTCCTCGCGCTGGCGGCTCGACGTCAGCCCGTGGCCCCACACGAGGGTGGGGCCGGACCCCTGCACGTCCACCGACAGGCGCACCCCCCGGACCTCCACGTCCTCCACCACGCCACCGTAGGTCGGCGCGGTCAGCCCAGCGGCCGCCAGGTGCCGCAGCCGAGCGAGCTGAAGGCGGCGTCCGCGGCCGCCACCGCGACCTCCGTGGGGCCGGTGGTGCTGGCGCTCGCCACGATCTCGTCCAGCCCGCCGGTGAGGCCGCTCAGCCGCTCCCAGTAGCAGAGGTCCCCGCCGTCCGAGCGCCAGCGCCCGGGTGCGAGCTGGGCCCCGACGGCGAAGGTGCCCGACCCGAAGGACGAGAGCCGGACGTCGGCGTCGTCGTCGTGGCGGAGGAGCTCGCGCCACCGCCCGCAGCCGGGCGAGGACGAGAAGGTGGCGTCCGTCGGCCGCACCTCCACGAGCACCTGGCCGCTCCCCGTGTCGCCGGCCAGGACCTCGCCCACGGGGCCACGCCGCTCCCAGCTGCACAGGTCGGCCGACGTCACGTACACGCCGGCGCGCAGGCCCGAGGGACCCACGTCGTGGACGCCGGGGGCGATGGTCGCCGCCCGCCGCTCGGTGGTGGTCGTCGTCGCCCGGGCCCGGCGCTCGGGCCGCCGGGCCCCGTCCTGCGCGACGCCCTCGGCCGCGGCCCGCTCCACCCGGGTGGGGTGGGGCAGGCTGCCCAGGGCCAGCACGGCGAGGACCATCGCCGCCGTCACGGCGACGAACAGCGCGTGGCTGCGGCCGGAGGCGGTCATCCCCTCCCATCGGCCGGAGCCGGGTCGGAGCGAGCGCCGGCAGGCGCTCCAACGGACATCGTGGGTGTCGAGGCAGCAACGAGGCCCCGAGAAGGGAGCCTCGCTGCCTCGACAAGGGCAGGGCCGGACCAGGGCGACCTCTCCCGAACGGGCTCAGGAGGAGGTGGCCGCCGCCTCCCGCACCTGGCGCTTGAGGCGGTGGAGGATGGCGCCCATCCCCCGGAGCCGCAGGCTGGAGATGGCCTCGGCCAGCCCCATGCGGGTGTAGAAGTCGTCGGGCGTGTCGAGGACCTCCTCGACGGTGGCGCCGTCGAGCCCCTCGGAGAGCAGACCGGCGAAGCCCCTCGTGGTGGGCGCCTCGCGGGGGCAGTCGAACCACACGTGGACCCGCCGCTCGTCGTCGACCTCGGTGGCGAGGAAGAACGGGGTCTGGCACTCCACCACCTGCTCCATGGCCTCGCGGTGGCCCTCGAGGTCCGGCGGGAGCGGCGGCACCTTGCGGGAGTACTCGAGCAGCGCCTCGAGCCGCAGGTCCTTCGGGGCGCCGGCGAAGAGGTCGACGATGCGTTGCAGCTTGGCGGGCGTGGTCACCGGGTTCCCCTATTCCTGACCAGATTCGTCGGGTATTCTACCGGGGTGACCGTGCCCCCCGACCCGGCCCAGAAGCTCCAGGCCTACGCCGCCCCGGAGAAGCTCGTCACCACGTCGTGGCTGGCCGAGCACCTCGACGACCCCGCGGTGGTCGTGGTCGAGTCCGACGAGGACGTGCTCCTCTACGACACGGGCCACATCCCGGGGGCGGTGAAGATCGACTGGCACACCGACCTCCAGGACCCGGTCGCCAGCGACTACCTCGACGGCGAGGGCTTCGCCCGCCTGCTGGGCGAGAAGGGCATCGCCCGCGACTCGACGGTGGTGTTCTACGGCGACAACTTCAACTGGTGGGCGGCCTACGCCCTGTGGGTGTTCAGCCTGTTCGGCCACCCCGACACCCGGCTCCTCGACGGCGGCCGGCAGGCGTGGGAGGCCGAGGGGCGGCCGATGACGACCGACAAGCCGTCCCCCGCCCGCCGCCGAGTACCCGGTGGTCGAGCGGGACGACGACGCCATCCGGGCCTTCGCCCCGCAGGTGCGCGAGCACGTCCGGGCCGGCGGCCGCCTGGTCGACGTCCGCTCGCCCGAGGAGTACCGGGGCGAGCTGACCCACATGCCGAACTACCCCCAGGAGGGCGCCCTGCGGGGCGGCCACATCCCCGGCGCCGCCAGCGTGCCGTGGAAGCGGGCGGCCAACGAGGACGGCACCTTCAAGAGCGCCGACGAGCTGCGCGCGATCTACGCCGACGAGCAGGGCCTGCGGCCGGAGGACGACGTCATCGCCTACTGCCGCATCGGCGAGCGCTCCAGCCACACGTGGTTCGTGCTCCAGCACCTCCTCGGGTACCCGAGGGTGCGCAACTACGACGGCTCGTGGACCGAGTGGGGCAACCTGGTCCGGGCCCCCATCGAGAAGCCGGGCCAGCCCGTGCGCCCCGTCGACTGACCGCCCCGCCTCAGGCCGACGCCAGCTGGGCCAGCCAGTTGCGGGCGACGCGCCTCGGCGTCTGGCCCCCGAGGACGACCTCCCGGTTGAGCCCCCGCAGCTCGGCGGTGGTGAGGGCGGCCGACACGGCGTCGAGCGGCTCCTGCAGCCGGCTCCCCCAGCGCTCCAGCACCGGGGCGCGCACGGCGGGGACCACGTTCTCGGCGGGCTGGAGCGCGCGGTCGTCCTCCAGCTCGACGAACTCCCGCCCCACGAGCTGGGGATCGGTGCTGAAGAGCACGCCCACGTCGATGTCGGAGTCCCGCAGCGCCGCCACCGTCAACGGGCCACCGCTGTCGAGGGGGACGAAGTCCTCGAACTGCAGGCCGTACACCTCCTCGAGGCCCTTCAGGCAGAAGGCGCGGTCCGGGCACTCCGGGGGCCCGCCGAAGCGGAAGGCGGCGGCCACATCGGCCAGGTCGCTCGTGCGCTGGAGGTTGTAGACGAGCGCCGTCCCCTCGGTGACGACGAGGGCGTTCTGGTCCTCGGCCGGCGCCGGCTCCAAGCAGGCGCACGTCCATGTCGGCGAAGGCCTCGGCCAGGCGGGCCTCGGTCTGCTCCTCGTCGGCCGGCTGCCGCTGCTCGCCCCCGAGGTAGGCGAGGGCCGTCCCCAGGTACTCGGGCACGACGTCGACCAGGCCCTGCTCGAGCGCGGGGGACACCAGCTCGCGGGGCCCGAGCAGCAGCTCGCGCCGGACGGGCACCCCCGCCCCCTCGAGGGCCAGGGCGTAGAGCTCGCCGAGGATGGCGCTCTCGGGGAAGTCGAACGAGGTCACGACGACGGCGTCGTCGGTGCGGGGCGGGGGCCGATCGGGGACCCGGGGGCCCGGCGGGGCGCCGCAGGCGGCGAGGGTCAGGATGGCGAGCAGACCCAGGGTGGTGCGGCGGCGCATGACCTCCCCCGGGGCGAATGGGACCGGCCCGTACGATATCGAGCCGTGGGCACCGTTCCGGGACGCACCCTCGACTCCCGCTTCGTGCTGCCCTCGGTGACCCGCACCACCCGCACTGGCCGGCGGCGGCGGCCGTCCGGCGAGGCGCCGCCCCTGCCCCGGCCCATCAACGCCAGCGGCCGGTTCTACCTCTCGATGACCGGCCTGGTGCTCGTGCTCTGGATCGCCATGCTGGCGGTGGAGCCGGTGTTCGTGGCCATCACCCGGGCCGACGTGGCGGTCCTCCAGGCCATCGCCGAGCTGCGCACCGACGGCCTGACGTCGGTGATGCGGAACCTCAACCACCTGGGCGACGAGTGGGTGGTGCGGGTCCTGCGCTGGGGCACGGTGCTCTCCCTCCTGGCGCTGCGCCGGTTCCGGCACCTCGTGGTGTTCCTCTTCGTGACCCTCCTGATCGCGGCCGTGGTCTCGGTGGCGGCGGTGGCCATCGGGCGCATGCGCCCCATCGGCGTCGAGGTGCTCGGCGACTGGTCCGGGTACTCCCATCCCTCGGGCCCGGTGGCCGCCCTCGGCCTGACCCTCATCGGCGTGCTGTACACGCTCGTGCCCGCCGGGCGGCCCCGGAACCTGGCGAAGTGGCTGGCCGGGGTTCCCGTGACCCTCCTCGTGGTGGCCCACCTGTACCTCGCCGTGGACCACCCCACCGACGTGCTCGCCGCACTGGTGATCGGGATGGCCGTGCCGGTCGTGCTCTTCCGCCTGTTCACCCCCACCGAGGTGTGGCCCGTCAGCTACCGACGCCGGGGCCGTAGCGCCCACCTCGACGTGGGCGGCCGGCGGGGCCGGGCCATCTTCGCCGCCCTCGACCAGCAGCTCGCGCTGAACGTCACCGGCGTCGAGCCCCACGCCCTCGAGGGCTCGGCCGGCTCCACCCCCCTGCGCATCCAGGTCGCAGCCGAGGAGGGGGAGGCGCCGGCGCGGCTGTTCGGCAAGCTCTACGCCTCGAGCCACCTCCGGGCCGACCAGTGGTACAAGTTCGGCCGCGCCATCGCCTACGGGCGCCTGGAGGACGAGGGCCTCTTCACGAGCGTGCGCCGCCTCGTCGAGTACGAGGACTACCTGCTGCGCCTGTTCCGCGACGCCGGCCTGCCCACCCCCGAGCCCTTCGGCTTCGTGGAGATCACGCCCGAGCGCGAGTACCTGATCGTCACCGAGTTCATGTCCGGGGCCGAGGAGCTGAGCGGGGCCGAGGTCGACGACGACCTGATCGACGGCGGGATGGCGGTCGTGCGGCGCATGTGGGACGTCGGCCTCGCCCATCGCGACATCAAGCCCGCCAACATCCTCGTGCAGGACGGCCGGCTCCTGCTCATCGACGTGGCCTTCGCCACCGTGCGGCCCACCCCGTGGCGCCAGGCCGTCGACCTGGCCAACATGATGCTCTGCCTCGCCCTGCGCTCGACGCCCGAGCGGGTCTACGAGCGTGCCCTCCTCGTGTTCACCCCCGAGGAGGTGGCCGAGGCCTTCGCCGCCACTCGCAGCGTCACCGTCCCCTCGCAGTCGCGGGCCTGGCTCCGGTCCGACGGTCGCGACCTCGTCGCCCGCTTCCGCGAGCTCGCCCCCGATCGCCGCCCCATCTCCATCCAGCACTGGAGCTGGCGCCGGGTCGGTCTCCTGGCCAGCGTGGTCCTGGCCGCCGGCGTGGTGGTCAGCCTGAGCCTGGCCCTCCTCGGCGCGGCGGGGCTGCAATGAGGCGGGGGCGGCTCGTCGCCGCGTCGCTGCTGGCGCTGACCGCCGCCGGGTGCGGCGGCAGCCCGACGACGCTGGTCGACGCCACCCCGGAGTGCAGCCCCGGGCGGCGGCTGGCGATCCTGGCCCAGGCCGTGCCCACCGCCGCCTACGTCCCCTGCATCGCCGACGACGAGAGCCCCTGGCGGTTCACCAGCCTGACGGTGAAGAAGGGCCGGGCCCGCCTGTCGCTCGTCTACATCGACCCCTCGGGCCGCTCGGCCCGGGTCGCAGCTGACCCGGAGCTGCGACACCCAGGGGGCGAGCGAGCAGCCGCCGGAGGCGGGCGAGCCCGACGTCGACCACTTCCGGCGGGCCTCGACCCTCACGCCCCGCGTGGCCGGCACCGACTACGCGGTGTTCGAGGGCGGGTGCGTGACCACCGAGTTCGACCTGCCCCGCGACGCCGACGCCAGCGAGCGGCTGCTCGACCTCGACACCACCGTCGGGCTGTACCCGAGGTCGCGCCTCAGCGCCGAGCTGGATCGGGAGTTCCACCTCGAGCTGGATGACCCTCCCGACGCCACAGCAGGTACGTGAACGCCCCGAAGGGCACGGGCAGCAGGTAGGTCAGGCCCCGGAAGACGAGCACGGCGGCCACCACCTCGGCCCGGTCGCCCCCGGCCACGACGAGGGCGGCGGTCAGGCCCAGCTCCACCACCCCCACGCCCCCGGGGGTGATGGGGAGCGCGGTGAGCAGCCGGACGAAGGCGAAGGCCCCCAGCACCTCGGCCCACGAGACCTCCTGCTCGGAGACGCCCACGTCGCGCAGCGCCACCAGGAGGACGATGTAGAGCGAGACGTGGCTGACGAGCGTGGCCAGCGTCAGGGGGACCCACTTCTGGTGGAGCAACCCGATGGTGTCGTCCCGGAACCGGACGGCGGCCTCACCCCAGTCCCGGACCCCCGGGCGGCGGAACAGGCGCAACGCCCGGGTGGCGAGCGACGCCAGGCGGGAGCCCACCCGGCGGGCCAGCGACTCGCTGCGCAGCATCGAGCGCGAAGACGCCGACGGCGACGGCCAGCACGGCCACGCCGGCGAGGGCGGCGCTCACCAGACCGGGACCGGCCTCGTCGACCACGGCCAGGCAGGCGAGGGCCACGACCGGCATGCCGAGCTTGACGAAGGTGTTCCAGACGCCGGTCACCACGACGGCCCGGGCGATGGCCGGGCCCGGCACGCCCCACGACGCGTACATGGCGGTCGTCGTCACCACCCCGAAGGCGGCGCCGCCGGGGACCGTGTTGGCCACTGCCGTCGACGTGGTGCTCGAGATGGCGGCCTGGCGCAGCGTGAGCCCCGGCAGGGCGCTCATGAGGACGAGCCAGTAGGTGACCGTGTTCCACAGCGTCACCAGGAGGAGGCCGGCGAGCTCGACCGCCGTCATGTCGGCCAGGGCGTGGCCCACCTCGGCCAGATCGGTGTCGCGCAGGAGGCCGTAGAAGATGGCGGCGACCACGATGAAGGACAGGGCGCCCTGCAGGGCGCGCCGCCACGGTGACGGGGGTGCCGGCTCCGGGTCGGGCGCGTCGGGGCCCAGGGGCCCGCCCCCGGGGCCGGTCGGGTCTAGGAGGTCGTCCGCGTCGGGCCGCTGGCCCACATCGACGCGACCGCCGGAGCGGCCGCTCCTCCTAGACGGAGAGGAGCTCGCGGGCGCCGGTGTCGGCGGAGGGGTGGCGCAGCTTCGACATGGCCCGGGCCTCGATCTGGCGGATGCGCTCCCGGGTCAGGTTGAAGGTCTCGCCGACCTCCTCGAGGGTGCGGGCCTCGCCCCGGTCGAGCCCGTAGCGGAGGCTGATGATCGTCCGCTCCCGCTCGTCCAGCGGCTCGAGCAGCCGGGCCATCTCCTCGGGCAGCAGCGCCTCGGCGGCGGCCTCGAACGGCGACAGGGCCGTCGGGTCGGCCACCAGGTCGCCGAGCTCGTCGTCGCCGTCCTCCCGCAGGGGCTCGGACAGCGAGAGCGTGTCCCGGGCGTAGCGGAAGATCTCGGCCAGCTTGTCGAGGGGGAGGTCCATCTCCTCGGCCAGCTCGGCCATGGTCGGCGGGCCGCCCGAACTTGACCTCGAGCATGGCCTGGGCCTTGCGCAGGCGGGTCAGCTGGTCGCCGGCGTGGACCGGCAGGCGGATGGTGCGACCCGTGTTGGCGATGCCGCGGGTGATGGCCTGGCGGATCCACCAGGTGGCGTAGGTCGAGAACTTGAAGCCCTTGCGCCAGTCGAACTTCTCGACGGCGTGGATCAGGCCGAGGTTGCCCTCCTGGACGAGGTCGAGCAGCGGCAGCTCGGAGGCCTGGTACTTCTTGGCGATCGAGACGACCAGGCGCAGGTTGGCCTGGATGAAGGTCTGGGTGGCGTCCTCGCCGGCCCGCAGGGCCAGCCGGAGCTCGCGCTTGCGGCCGGGGGTCAGGCGCTCGCCCGCCTCCTCGGCCCGCTGGAGCTCGGCCCGGGCGCGCGTTGCCGTCCTCGATGGCCTGCGCCAGGCGGGCCTCGTCGTCCTTCGTGAGCAGCGCGTGCTTGCCGATGTCGCTCAGGTACAGCCGGACGAGGTCCTCGTCGGCGCGCTCCGGGCGTTGCTTCTGCACTCGGTGTGACCCCTTTGTTCCGTCTGTCCAGGCGAGCGGGGGAGGCGCAGGGAGCGCCCCCGTCCCGGCGTCGGTTGCCCAGTGTACGAGCGAGGTCAAGAGCCGACTCCCATGAGATACCGCGCCACGCAGGCGGCGACTGACCAGCGGGGCCGCCAACCGACGGCAGGATGGCGGGGTGCCGCCCCTGTTGCACCCCGGTCCGCCCGCGCTGGGGCGGGGGGTGGTGGTCCTGGCCGGGAGCGAGGTGCCGGCGCCGTGGCGGGACGCCCCCCGGGTCGACGTGGACGAGGGGGTCCTGGCCGCCCCCGCCGCCACCCTGCGGGTGCTCCACGAGGCGTGGGCCGCCCGACGGCCGGTGGCGGTGGCCCTGGCCGTCGATCCGGCCCGCCTGCGGGAGCCAGCCTCGGTGGCGGTGGAGCCGTGGACGGTCGGGCCCGATCTCGAGCCCGGGCTGGAGCGGCTCCAGTTCCTGCTGTGGGCCAACACCTACGACGCCCGCCAGGGGGACGTCCCCACCTGGTGGTGGGGGCGCAAGGCCGAGCGGCTGGGCGCCCGGCCGGTCGCCGAGGGCGCGGGCGACGTGGTGCTGCCCGACGGCCGCCGGGCGTGGGTCGACGGGGGCCCCCGGGGCCCGCTCGACCCCGGGGAGCTGGGGGCCGAGGTGGTGCACCGCGAGTCCGTGGACCTCGGGACCCTGCGGGTGGCCCCGCCCCCGGGGTCGGCGCAGGCCGAGCTGGCCCCGGACCAACGGATCGCGGTCGAGGCTGTCGCCGGGGCCACCCGGGTGCTGGCCCCGGCCGGCTCGGGCAAGACGCGGGTGCTCACCGAGCGGCTCCGCCACCTCCTCGTCGACCGGGGGTGGGAGCCCGAGCTCGTCCTGGCCGTGGCCTACAACGTCCGGGCCCGGGAGGAGCTGGAGGAGCGCTGCGTCGGCCTCGGTGCCCGGGTGCAGACCCTCAACTCGCTCGGCCTGTCCGTGCTGCGCGAGGCGCGGGGGCGCGCCCCCCGGGTCCTCTCCGAGCGGGACGTGCGCCGCGAGCTGGAGGGCCTCGTGCCCCTGGCCAAGGGGCGCCGGCGCCGGGCCAACACCGACCCCGTGGCCCCCTACCTCGAGGGCCTGACGTCGGTCCGCCTCGGGCTGCGGGACCCGGCCGACGTCGAGGCCGAGCGGGACGACGTGCCCGGGCTGGCCGAGGCCTTCCCCCGCTACCGGACCGCCCTGCGGGACCTGGGGGCGGTGGACTTCGACGACCAGGTGTACGGGGCGGTGGAGGCCCTGCTGGCCGACCCCGACCTGCGGGCCCGGCTCGCCTCCCGCACCCGCCACCTGCTCGTCGACGAGTTCCAGGACCTCACCCCGGCGCACGTCCTGCTCCTGCGCCTGCTGGCCCTGCCCGGCCTCGAGGTGTTCGGGGTGGGTGACGACGACCAGGTCATCTACGGCTACAACGGCGCCGACCCCGGCTTCCTGCTCGGCTACGACGAGCTGTTCCCGGGCGCCGGGTCGTCCCCCCTCGAGGTGAACTACCGCTGCCCGGTGGCCGTGGTGGAGGGGGCCCGCACCCTCCTCGGCTACAACCGGCGACGGGTGGACAAGGCCATCCGGCCGGGGCCGGCCTCGGACCCGGAGCCCGGCGCCCTCCGGGTCGACCGGTGCCCCTCCGAGCGCTCGGCCACCGCCCTCGTGGACGTGGTGCAGGGCTGGCTGGCCGAGCCGGGGGCCGCCCCCGACGGCGTGGCCGTCCTGGCCCGCGTGGCGTCGCTGCTGCTGGCCCCCACCGTGGCCCTGGGCGAGGCCGGGGTGCCCGTGGCCTCCATCCTCGGCGCGGAGGTCCTCGACCGCCTGGGGGTGCGGGCGGCCCTGGCCTACCTCCGCATCAGCGAGGACCCGGACCGGGTGGCCGGCGCCGACGTGCTCGAGGTGCTGCGCCGCCCCAGCCGGGGCCTGCCCCCGTGGTTCGGCGACCGGGTGCGACGACGGGCCCGGTGGTCGCTGCCCGCGCTGCGGGCGGTGGCCGACACGGTGCCGGCCAAGGACGCCCCCAAGGTGCACGAGCTGGTGGACGACCTGGAGGTGGTGGTCGGCGCCCGCCGGGGCGGCACCACCCGGGACGTCCTGACGGCCGTGCGGGAGCAGGTCGGTCTCGGCCGGGCCATGGGTCTCCTCGACGCCTCGAAGGGCGGGCAGGTGGCCTCGCAGCTCGACGACCTGGAGGCGCTCGAGCAGGTGGCCGCCCTCCAGCCCGACGCCGCGGCGTTCGAGCCCTGGCTGCGGGCGGCGCTGGCCCGCCCCGCGGCGGGGGGCGGGGTGACCCTCTCGACGATCCACCGGGTCAAGGGCCGGGAGTGGGACCGGGTCGCCGTGGTGGGCGTGAGCGAGGGGCTCCTCCCCCACCGGCTGGCCGAGGACGTCGAGGAGGAGCGCCGGATCCTCCACGTGGCCGTCACCCGGGGGCGGCGGCGGGTGGCCGTCCTGGCCGACGCCGCCCGCCCGTCGCCCTTCCTCGACGAGCTCGCAGGAACGGCCACCCGGCCGGCGGAGCGGGCGGCGCCGGCCGCGTCGCGCCCGCCGGCGACGACCCGCCGGGCCGCCCCGGGTCCCTCGGAGCCGCTCCCGCCCGAGGGGGCCCGGGTGGAGGAGGCGCTCAAGTCCTGGCGGCGGGGACGGGCGAGGGCCGACGGGGTCGCCGCCTTCATCGTGGCCAGCAACGCCGTCCTGCGGGCGGTGGCCGAGGCCCGGCCGGCGTCGTTGGACGAGCTGGCTCAGGTCCCCGGCATCGGGCCGACGAAGCTCGAGCTGTACGGCGAGGAGCTCCTGGCCGTCGTGGCCGAGGGCTGAGCGGGCGGGACGGTCAGCCGGCCGGCGGCGGTGGGGTGCCGGGGTCCGGCGGGACCAGGGTCGTCGTGGTGGTGGTGTCGCCTGACGCCTCGGGCTGCTCCTCGGGCGGAGGCTCCGTGGTGGGCGGGGTCTCCTCCTCGGGCGGCGTCGTCGTCGTGGTGGTGGGCTCCTCCACGACCGGATCGCTGGGGACGTCCGACGGCTCGTCGCGGGGGACGGCGGCGGTGTCGTCGACGTCCGACGGCTCGGGCCGCTCGACCACCGGCGCGGTCTCGGCGGTGCTCCCGCCGACGGTGCCGCGGGTCGACGGGGTGGTGACCACGTCGCCGCCGCCGGACGCCGCCGCCTCGGGGGCGCTGGTCCCGGACGGGCCGGCGCCCGTCGCGGGGCCGAAGCCGGGACCGGTCGCGGTCGCCGTGCCCGGCGGCGTGGCGCCCGTGCCCACGTCGGCCCACGGGGTCGCCGTCGGTGCGGCCACCACCTCGGCCGCCGGCGGGGCCTCGGGCACGTGGACGCCCACGGTGCTGAGGACGTGGTGGGCGATGGTCTGGGCCGAGCCGGGCAGGGCGCCGGCGGCGGCCATGCCCGTGCTGCCGGCCAGCAGGCCGACGACCCCGAGGGTGCCCACCCGCCAGCGGAGGGGCGAGCGGTTGGCCAGGAAGACGGGCTCGGGCTCGAGGGCCACGCCCGCCAGCTCCGCCGCCCGGCGCAGGCGCGGGCCGAGCACCAGGGTGGCCAGCACCCCGGCGGCGAACCACGCCACCAGCACCAGGAGCAACGTCACGGCTGCCGTCGCCCCCTCGGGGGTGTCGGGAGCCTCCGGCGGGCGGCCGCGGTGACCTGGGCGAGCGCCGCTCGCCGGTCCCCTCCCGCTGTCCTCACGGCGCCGCCCCTCGCCTCATCGTGGTGAACGCTAGCTGAACGCGTTCACTTTTCGGTGCAGCCACCGTAGCCCAGCCACGCGCCCTCGGACGTCGCCGGAACGTCACGGGGCCTCCAGTACCCTTTGCGTGCTTTCGGTAGACTTGGCCAGGTTTGTCCGGCGCCCGCTCCGGGGGGGATGGGCGGGCGCCGGACAGCCTCGGACGTCTACGAGCAGCCGCTCGTGGTGCCGCAGCTCGGGCAGGCGTGGCACGAGCCGGCCCGCTGCATCTGGACGCCGCACTGCATGCAGTAGGGGGCGTCGGCGTGGGCCGCCCGCGGCGCCGGGGACGGCGCCAGCTCGGTCAGGGCCGCCAGGTCGGCCGAGTCGGTGTTCTGGGGCGGCGGGCCGGCGGTCACGTCCTGCCCCGAGACCGTCTCGACGACCGCCTCCTCGATCCCGGGCAGCGTGGGGGCGACCCGCTCCCCCACCGACAGGATGCCGAGCTCCATCCGCTCCTCGAGCGGGAGGTAGTCGACCGCCAGGCGCCGGAAGATGTAGTCGACCACGCTCGAGGCGAACCGGATGTCCGAGTCGTCGGTCATGCCCGCCGGCTCGAAGCGCATGTTGGTGAACACCTTGACGAAGGCCGAGAGCGGCACCCCGTACTGGAGGCCGTAGCTCACCGAGATGGCGAAGGCGTCCATGATCCCGGCCAGCGTCGAGCCCTGCTTGGCCACCTTCATGAACACCTCACCCGGGCGCCCGTCGTCGTACTCGCCCACCGTCACGAAGCCCTTGCAGTCGGCCACCCGGAACTCGAAGGTGCGGCTGCGGCGGTTGCGCGGGAGCTTCAGGCGCACCGGCTCCTTGACCGTGACCACCTTCTCGACGATGCGCTCGACCACCTGGGCCGGCGCCAGCTCGGCGCCGGGGATGGCGGCCAGCAGGTCCTCGGCGGCGGCGGTGTCGATGGCGCGGGCTCGCGCTTGGCCGTGGACAGCGGCTGGGCCACCTTGCAGTTGTCCCGGTAGATGGCCACCGCCTTGAGCCCGAGCCGCCACGAGTCGACCAGCAGCTGCTCGACGTCGGCCACCGAGACGTCCTCGGGCATGTTGATGGTCTTCGAGATGGCACCGGAGATGAACGGCTGGGCCGCCCCCATCATCCGGATGTGCCCCGTGTAGTGGATGGTGTTGTCGCCCATGGAGCAGGCGAAGACGGGCACGTGCTCGGCGGCCAGGTGGGGCGCCCCGAGGATGCTCTTGTGCTCGTCGATGTGGGCGACGATGGCCTCGATCTGCTCGGGCCCGTAGCCGAGCCGCCGCAGGGCGCGGGGCACCGTCTGGTTGACGATGGTCATCGTCCCGCCACCCACCAGCTTCTTCATCTTCGCCAGGCCGAGGTCGGGCTCGATCCCGGTGGTGTCGCAGTCGAGCATGAGGCCGATGGTCCCGGTGGGGGCGATGACGGTGGCCTGGCTGTTGCGCACGCCGTCGACCTCGGCGAGCTCGACGGCGGTGTCCCACGCCACCTGGGCGGCCCCGAGCACCTCGTGGGGCACGATCTCCTCGTCGATGTCGGCCACCCGCTCCCGGTGCATGCGCAGCACCCGGAGCATGTGCTCCTCGTTCTCGGCGAAGCCGGCGAAGGGCCCCATGCGGGCGGCGGTGCGGGCCGACGTGGCGTAGGCGTGCCCGGTCATGAGGGCGGTGATGGCCCCGGCCCAGGCCCGGCCGGCGTCGGAGTCGTAGGGCAGGCCGAGGGCCATGAGCAGGGCGCCGAGGTTGGCGTAGCCGAGGCCGAGCTGGCGGAAGCGCCGCGAGGTCTCGCCGATCTTCTCGGTCGGGTAGTCGGCGTTGCCGACGAGGATCTCCTGGGCGGTGATCACGAGCTGGACGGTGTGGCTGAAGCCCTCGACGTCGAAGACGTCGGTCTCGTCGTCCAGGTAGCGCAGCAGGTTGATGGAGGCGAGGTTGCACGCCGAGTCGTCGAGGTGCATGTACTCGCTGCACGGGTTGGACCCGTTGATCCGGCCGGTGGTGGCGGCCGTGTGCCAGCGGTTGATGGTGGTGTCGAACTGCATGCCGGGGTCGGCGCACTCCCAGGTCGCCTCGGCGATGGACCGCATGAGCTCCCGGGCGGGGATGGTCTCGAGGACCTCGCCCGTGGTGACCGCCTTCAGCTCCCAGTCGGCCCCGTCGACGACGGCCTGCATGAACTCGTCGGTCACCCGCACCGAGTTGTTGGCGTTCTGGTACTGGAGGGAGTTGCTGTCCTTGCCGTCGAGGTCCATGTCGAAGCCGGCGTCGCGCAGGACCCGGGCCTTGCGCTCCTCGAGGGCCTTGCACCAGATGAAGTCCTGGACGTCCGGGTGGTCGGCGTCGAGGATCACCATCTTCGCCGCCCGGCGGGTGGCGCCCCCCGACTTGATGGTCCCGGCCGAGGCGTCGGCCCCCCGCATGAAGCTGACGGGGCCGGAGGCGGTGCCCCCGCCCTTGAGGGGCTCCTTCGAGGAGCGGATGCGGGAGAGGTTGATGCCCGAGCCCGACCCGCCCTTGAAGATCGTCCCCTCCTCGACGTACCAGTTGAGGATGGACCGCATCTCGTCCTCGACCGAGAGGATGAAGCACGCCGAGGCCTGCTTGCTGCGGCCGGCGGCGCCGATGTTGAACCACACCGGGGAGTTGAACGCCGCCCGCTGGGTGACCACCACGTGCTTCAGCTCGTCGCGGAAGGCCTCGGCCTCGGCCTCGTCGACGAAGTAGCCGTCGGCCACGCCCCACTCCGTGATGGTGTCGACCACGCGGTCGACCACCTGGCGCAGCGAGGACTCCCGCTCGGGCGAGCCCAGGGCGCCCCGGAAGTACTTCTGGGCGAGGATGTTGGTGGCGTTCTGCGACCACGACGTCGGGACCTCGACCTCGAGCTGCTCGAAGGCGACCGAGCCGTCCTTCATGTTGGTGATGCGGCTGTCGCGCCGGTCCCAGGTCACCGCCTCGTAGGGCGAGACCCCCTCCACCGTGAAGTGCCGCCCGATCCCGATCCCGGTCTCGCCCGTCCGCTCCGGCGCCATCGCCATGTGCCCGTCTCCCTCGCCTCGAGCGCCCGCTCCCGGGCGCTGCCAGTCCTCCGCAGGAACCCGATCTCCCGGGCCCCGAGCCGCCTCGTGGGGCCGAGCGGTCCGGTGATTACACCAGCGTAACTACAGCGGTGTCAACGGGCACTTCGCGGACCCTGGTGACGGCCCCGATCGGCCCTCCGGAGGCCCACGGAGGCCAGGCTACGGTGCGCCGGACCGGCCGAGCCAGGGGGCGTCCGTGGGCCAGCGAACCCGAACGAACGGCGCGCGATCCGGACGGTCGCGCCCGCCCGCCGCCCCGGCGCCGCCTGACGTGCGCCAGCTGCTGCCCGGCGCCGGGGCGGACGTCGAGCTCGGGGCCGTGTACGACGCCGGCGACCGGTCCCCCCGGGAGGACGGGCGGCCCTGGCTGCTGGCCAACATGGTGTCGTCGGCCGACGGCGCCGCCACCCTGACCGGCCGGTCGGGCGGGCTCAGCAGCGAGGCCGACCGGGCCCTCTTCCACCGCCTCCGCAGCGTCGCCGACGTGATCCTGGTCGGCGCCAGCACCGTGCGGGCCGAGGGCTACGGGCCCGCCCGGGGCGAGCACCCCGCCCCCATCGCCGTGGTCTCCGGCAGCCTGACCCTGGACTGGGGCAGCCGCTTCTTCACCGAGGCCCGGGCCCGTCCCCTGGTCGTCACCTCCGCCGCCGCCGATCCGGCCCGCGTGGCCGAGGCGAACGAGGTGGCCGACGTGGTGGTCGCCGGGGAGCAGCGGGTCGAGCCCCGGCGGGCGCTCGCCGAGCTGGGCCGCCGGGACCACCGGGTGGTGCTCTGCGAGGGCGGGCCCAGCCTCCTCGCCGAGATCGCCGCCGCCGACGTGCTCGACGAGCTGTGCCTCACCCTGTCGCCGCTCCTGGCCGGCGGCACCTCGCCCCGCATCCTGGCCGGGCCGCTGCCAGACGCCCCGGTGGGGTTCCGGCTGGCGTCCGTGCTCGAGGAGGAGGACGTGCTCTTCCTGCGCTACCTCCGCCGGCCCGCCTGAGGCAGCCCTCGGGCTCTTTGGGCACGCAGATCCGCGGGTTCCGTCGATCCAGGTGCCCAAACGCCCCTCACTCGCCGGCGGCGCCCTCGAGCCCCGCCACCAGGCCACCCACGTCGCCCGACCCGGACAGCGCCCGGTCGATGGCCCGGTAGGTGCCGCCCACCTCCGGATCCGACCCCGTGCCCGACGGCGAGGCCGACACCGGCTGGAGCGGGCCGACGGGCGTCGGGGACGCCGGTCGGTCGCTGCCGGGCACGAGGCCGAGGGCGAGGGCACCGGCCACCGCCACGCCCACCCCCACGCCGGCGGTGAGCCGGCGCGAGCGGGCACGGGCCCGGCACCGGGCGGCGGCGCGGGCCTCCTGCCGGCGCTGCCGGGCGCCCCCCACCGGCGGTGCCCCCGCACACCGGGGCGGCCGCCGTCCCGTGCGGTGCACCCGATCCCTCGGCCCGTCCCAGACGATCGTCGCCATGCGCCCTCCTTCGAACGTGCGTTTCACGAACGTGCGTTCGCTGCACGCAACCACGGCCCGGGCGCCGCTGTCAAGGGGCAGATCGAACAGATGTTTGCACCGGCCGGCGTGCTCCGCTATCGTCCCGGATCGAACAGTCGTTCGACGTCCGAGCAGGAGGCCAGGCCACCATGGCAGCGAGCACGGAGCTCACCGCCCGCCAGCGTGCGATCCTCGAGCACATCGTCGCCGCGGAGCGCGAGCGGGGCTTCCCGCCCTCGGTGCGGGAGATCGGCGAGGCGGTCGGCCTCACCTCGCCGTCCACCGTCCACACCCACCTCGCCACCCTCCAGAAGCGCGGCTTCCTGCGCCGGGACCCCACCAAGCCCCGCGCCATCGAGGTCCGCTGGGACCCGGCCTCGGGCGCCACCGTCGAGCGGCGGCCGGTGGCGCACGTCCCCCTCGTCGGGGACGTGGCCGCCGGGACGGACGTGCTCGCGGCCGAGAACGTCGAGGAGATGGTGCCCGTCTCGGCCGACCTCACCGGCGACGGCCCCCTGTTCATGCTCCGGGTCCGGGGGGACTCCATGATCGAGGCGGGGATCCTCGACGGCGACTTCGTCGTCGTCCGCTCGCAGCCCGACGCCCGGGACGGCGAGGTGGTCGTCGCCGGCCTCCCGGACGAGGAGGCCACGGTCAAGACCCTGCGCCGCCGGGGCCGCAAGGTCGTCCTCGAGCCGGCCAACGCCCGACTGGCGCCCATGGAGTTCGCCCCCGGCGACATCCGCATCTACGGCAAGGTCGTGAGCGTCATGAGGCGGCTCTAGCCGGTCCAGGACTACGTTCTCGGCACCTCGACGCGACGAGGGGAGGACCGACCGTGGAGCAGAACCGCGAACAGCGACGGGCCGGATCCCGATCACGCCGGCGGCGCCATCAGGCCGTGGCCGGTGGCGTGGCCCTGGCCACCACCGTCGCGGTGGGCGGATGGGGTGCGCCCGCGGGCGCCGGGACGGCGGCCCCCTCGGCCCACGCCGAGTGCGTGGTGAACAACGGCGAACCCACCTTGGGCACCAACCGGGTCAGCGGCCGGCTCGCCGGCTTCCAGGCCAGCCAGCCGTTCCAGTCCGTCATCATCATGAAGGGCCCGCGCAACGGCAGGACATTCAACTTCGTGATCGACTTCGGGACCCCCACCGAGGCGGACGGCACGTACACCACCCCGGGGGGCGCGGCCAACGGTGTGCCGTTCACGGGCGTGCCCGTCCAGGTGGGGTGGATCGTCTACCGCGACTTGAACAACAACGGCCGCTACGACCACCAGACGGACGAGACCGTCTACCAGGGGAACGGCGAGGTCACCGCCTGCCCCCAGACGATCACGCTCACCCCGAAGTAGGCGCCGCCGCTCAGCCCTCGCCGGCCAGCAGGCCGGCGAGTGTCCGGTAGACGGCCTCGATCGGGGCCCGCCCCACCCGCTCCTCGCGGGTGTGAGCCAGGGTCGGGATCGCCGGGCCCGAAGTTGCAGGCGGGGATGCCGTGCTGCGCGAGGCGGGCCACGTCGGTCCACCCGAGCTTGGCCCGGACCGGCGCACCGCTGCGGGCGACGAGGCCGGCCAGCAGCGGGTGCCCGAGGGCCGGCGGCGCCCCGGGAGCGACGTCGAGGACCTCGACCTCGTCCCCGTCGGCCAGCGCCGGGGCCAGGAGCGCCCGCACGGCCGCCTCGGCCTCGGCCGGGCTCCGGTCGGGGGCGAAGCGGTGGTTGAGGGTGACCGCCGCCCGGTCGGGGACCACGTTGCCGGCCACCCCTCCCTCGACGGCCACGGCTTGGAGCGCCTCGCGGAACTCGCAGCCGTCGAGCACCGGGCACCGGGCCTCGTAGCCGGCCACGACGGCGAGGACCTCGCCCAGGCGGTGGATGGCGTTGACGCCCATCCACGGCCGGGCGGTGTGGGCGCGTTCGCCCCGGAGGGTCACGGCCACGCGCATGGAGCCCTGGCACCCACCCTCGACCAGCCCGTCGCTGGGCTCGCCGACGATGGCGGCGTCCCCCGCCAGCAGGTCGGGCCGGTCCCGGAAGAGGTGGCCGAGCCCGTTGGACGCGGCGTCGATCTCCTCACCGGCGTAGAACACCCAGGTCACGTCCACCGCCGGCTCGGGCACGGCCAGGGCCAGGGCCAGGGCCACGGCCACGCCCGCCTTCATGTCGGCGGAGCCGAGGCCGTGGAGGACGTCGCCGTCGATGCGGGCCCGCTCGTTCCCGTTCACGGGGACGGTGTCGATGTGGCTCACCAGGAGCAGCCGGGACGGGCGCCCGAGGGAGGTGCGGGCCACCACGTTGTCGAGGTGGCGCACCACCTCGAGGTGGGGCAGCGCCCCGCAGCCGGGCCTCGAGGTGGTCGGCCAGGGCCCGCTCGTCCCGGCTGACCGAGGGGATGTCGACGAGCTCGGCGGTGAGAGCCAGCAGGTCCGTCGGCAGCACGTCCGTGGAGGTCACGACGCCCGGGGCCCGGTCAGGCCACCACGCCGTGCGTGCGCAGGAGGTCGTTGAGCATGGCCTTGTCGTGGCGCTCGCCCGGCGTCAGCCGACGGATCACGAGGACGCAGGGCAGCCCGAACTCGCCGCCGGGGAACCGGCGGGGGCGGATGGCCTGCACGGCGACGCACCAGGGCGGCACCACGCCGCGGCTCGAGCTCCTCCCCCGTCTCCGCGTCGATGACGGGGATGCCGGGGTTGAGGATCACGCCCTCCCCCAGCACGCAGCCGTCCCCCACCCGGGCGCCCTGGGTGATCATGCAGCGGCTGCCGACGACCACGTCGTCGCCGACGATGACCGGCGCCGCCTGGGGTGGCTCGAGCACGCCGCCGATGCCGACCCCGCCCGACAGGTGGACGTCGGCGCCGATCTGGGCGCACGACCCGACCGTGGCCCAGGTGTCGACCATGGTGCGGGCCCCCACGCGGGCGCCGATGTTGACGTAGCTCGGCATGAGGATGACGCCCCGGTCGAGGAACGAGCCCCAGCGGGCCGAGGCCCCGGGCACCACCCGCACGCCGGCCGCCTCGTAGCCGCCCTTGAGCGGGATCTTGTCGGCGAACTCGAAGGGCCCGAGCTCGACGGTGTCCATGGCGCTCTGGCGGAACAGCAGGAGGATGGCCCGCTTGAGCCACTCGTGGACGACCACGTCACCGGTGTCGTCCACCTCGGCCACCCGGGCCTCGCCCCGGTCGAGGAGGCCGACGGCGTCGAGGAGGACCTGGCCGACCTCGGGGTCGCCGGGCTCGAGCTCGGCGCGTCGCTCCCAGAGGTCGTCGACGAGGGCCCGGAGATCCGCCATCGCGGCAGGCTAGGCCCGGTCAGCCGACGCCGAGGCGGGCGGCCACCAGCTCGATGCGCTCGTCGGGCTGCACCACGGCGATGCGGACGTGGTCGGCGCCGGCCGGCCCGTAGAACTCGCCCGGCGAGACGAGGCAGCCGGCGTCGGCGGCCAAGCGCTCGGCGAAGGCCCAGGCGTCGCCGCCCGGCGCCCGCACCCAGAGGTAGAGCCCGCCGCCGGGCAGGGCCACGTCCACGCCGCAGGCCGCGCGCAGGACCTCGGCCAGGCGGACCAGACGGCGGCGGTAGCGCGCCGCCTGCGCCTCGGCGTGCCCGTCGTCGTCGAGGGCGGCGGCGGCGGCGTGCTGGGCCGGGCCCGGGACCATGAACCCGGCGTGCTTGCGCACCTCGGCCAGGTAGGTGACGAGCTCGGGATCGCCGGCGTAGAAGCCGACCCGGAGCCCGGCCAGGTTCGAGCGCTTCGACACCGAGTGGACGGCCAGGCGCCCCTCGTGCGCCCGACTGCAGCACGCTGCGACGGGGGCCGTCCCAGGTGAGCTCCACGTAGCACTCGTCGCTGAGGACGAGGACGTCGTGCTCCCGCCCCCACGCGGCCACGGCGTCGAGGTCGTCGAGGCCGCCCGCCGGGTTGCCCGGCGAGTTCGACCACAGGCACAGGGCCCGGGCGGCGTCCTCGGCCCCGATGGCGGCCAGGTCGAGCCGGAAGCGGTCGTCCATCGGCACCGGCACGGGCCGCAGCCCGGCCAGCGTCGCCCCCATGGCGTAGGTCGGGTAGCTGACCGCCGGGAACAGGACGGTGTCGCGGTCGGGGTGCCGGAGGTGGAGCCAGTGCGGGAGCCCGGCCACCAGCTCCTTGGTGCCGATGCAGGCGGCCACCGCCGAGGGGTCGACGGCCACGCCGAGGCGTCGGCCCAGCCACCTCGCCGCCGCCGTCCCGCAGCTCGGCCGAACCGATCGACGGGGGGTAGCCCCGCTCGGCGCCCGGAGTGAGCCGAGGGCCTCGACCACGAAGGCGGCGGGCGGGTCGGCAGGCGTGCCCACGGACAGGTCGACCACGCCCGCCCTCGTGGGCGGCGGCCACGGCGGCCAGCGGGGCCAGCCGGTCGTACGGGTAGGCGGGCGGCCGGAACCCGACGGTCGTCATGCCGGCTCGCCGTCGCCCACGGCGAACTCGCGGAAGCGGGCGGTGGCGGCCGGGTCGAGGCGGGCCCGCACCCGGGTGGCCTCGTCCTCGTGGGCCTCCAGCAGCACCTCGCCTTCGCGGTGGAGGGCGGCGAGCACGTCGCCCCGGTCGTAGGGGACGCGCAGCTCGACCACCTCCTCGAGGGCCCGCAGCCGGTCGGCCAGGGCCACGCAGGAACCCGTCGATGCCCTCGCCGTCGAGGGCGGACAGCGCCACCGAGCCCGGGTACCGCGCCTCGAGTCGCTCCAGGGGCACGGCCGGCGGCGACCCCGGCGGCCAGCCGGTCGACCTTGTTGAAGGCCACCAGCTCGGGCACGTCCCCGGCGCCGATCTCGACCAGCACCGAGCGCACGGCCTCCATCTGGCCCTCGGGGTCGGCCGCCGAGGCGTCGACGACGTGGACCAGGAGATCGGACTCGGCCACCACCTCGAGGGTCGACTGGAAGGACTCGACCAGGGTGGTGGGCAGCTTGCGCACGAAGCCCACGGTGTCGGACAGCAGCACGGCCTCGCCGCCCGGGAGCTCCAGGCGCCGCACCCGGGGATCGAGGGTGGCGAACAGGCGGTCCTCGACGAGCACCCCGGCGCCGGTGAGCCGGTTCAGCAGCGTCGACTTGCCGGCGTTGGTGTAGCCCACCAACGACACGGTGCGGTTGCGGGACCGGGCCCGGGCCTTGCGCTGCGTGCGCCGGGTGGCCCGCAGCTGGCGCAGCTCGGCCTCGAGCTTCGTCATGCGCCGGACCAGGCGCCGGCGGTCGACCTCGAGCTGGGTCTCGCCCGGGCCCCGGGTGCCGATGCGCCCGGCCTGCTGGGACAGGGCCAGGCCCCGGCCCCGCAGGCGGGGCAGGCGGTAGCGGAGCTGGGCCAGCTCGACCTGGGCCTTGCCCTCCTGGGTCGAGGCGTTCTGGGCGAAGATGTCGAGGATCACCGCCGTGCGGTCGATGGCGGTGCGGCCGAGCAGCTTCTCCAGGTTGCGGCTCTGGGCCGGCGTGAGCTCGTCGTCGAACACGACGGTGTCGGAGTCGACCTCCTCGCGACACCTGTCGCAGCTCGGCCGCCTTGCCCTTGCCCACGAAGGTGGCGGGGTCCGGGGCGTCCCGGCGCTGCACCACCTCGGCCACCACGTCGGCACCGGCGGTGTCGACGAGCTGGGCCAGCTCGTCGAGGTGGGCCTCGGTCTCCTCGGTGCTGCTCGACGGGAGGGTGACCCCGACCGTGACGATGCGCTCCCGGAAGGAGCGCTCGATCAGGGCCACGGCACCTCGACGGTGGCCACCAGGACGGCGGGACCGGTGAGGGTCAGCGCCTCGCCGAGCCCGACGTCGACCGACGCCGCCGGGCATGTGGACCCGCACGTCACCGCCGCCGGCCGTACCAGCCGGCGTCGGCCGCGGCCACCGCGCACGCCCCCGTGCCGCACGCCTCGGTGGCGCCCGCGCCCCGCTCCCACACGACGAGCTCGAGGTCGCCGTCGGGCCGGCGGCGGTACCACTCGACGTTGAGCCCACCCGGCTGGAGGGCCTCCAGGCGGGGCCCGTCGCCCGCGCACGTCGACCGCCCCGAGGTCCTCGCGCTCGAGCACGAGGTGCGGGTTCCCCACGTCGACGAGCGCCGCCCGCCCGACGAGGGCGTCGATCGAGGGCTCGAGGTCCACCTTGGCCGGGCCCATGTCGACCCGCACGGAGGCGGTGCGGGCATCGGGCCCGGGGGCGACGGCCAGGGCCCGGTGGCCGGCGTCGGTGGCCACCACCAGGTCGAGGTGGTCGGCGCCCCGGTCGAGGGCCACGGCCTGGCCGAGGCAGCGGATGCCGTTGCCGCTCATCTCGGCCCGGCTGCCGTCGGCGTTGCGCAGGCCCATGGAGACGTCGGCGCCGTCGTGCCCGGGGCCGACCACGATGAGCCCGTCGGCCCCCACGCCCCGGCGGCGGTCGCACAGGGCCCGCGCCAGGTCGGCGTCGAGGGTGGCGGTCGCCGGCCGCGTCGAGCAGGACGAGGAAGTCGTTGCCCAGGCCGTGGTGCTTGGTCAGCCGCACGACACCCAGTCTCCCAGCCACCGCCGGGCGCGACCACCGTCTTCGCCGTCGTCCCAGGCGATGCGGGGATCGCGGCGGAACCAGCGCAGCTGCCGGCGGGCGAAGGTGCGGGTGCGCCGGACGGTCTCGTCGAGCGCCTCGTCGACGCTGGTGCCCGCCTCGAGGGCGGCCGCCACCTCGCGGTAGCCGAGGGCCTGCCCGGCCGTGGGACCCAGCCCGCCGGGGGCGGCCAACAGGCGCCGCACCTCGTCCACCAGCCCGGCGTCGGCCATGGCCGCCACCCGATCGGCGATGCGCCGGTCGAGCACGTCGAGGGGCGGTCGCAGCCCGACCTGGAGGACGGGGACGGGCGGGTAGGCGGCCAGGCCCGGGCCGAAGGAGGAGAAGGGACGGCCGCTGCCCAGGGTCACCTCGAGGGCCCGGACGACGCGGCGCCGGTTGGAGGGCGCCATGCGGGCCGCCGCCACCGGGTCGGCCTCGGCCAGCCGGGCGTGGAGGGCGGCGGTGTCGGGCTCCTCCTCCAGCTCGGCCCGCACCTCCGGCCACCGCCCCGGGAGGTCGAGGTCGTCGACCAGGGCCCGCAGGTACAGGCCGGTGCCGCCCACCAGGAGGGCTCGCCCGCCCCGGCCGGCGATGTCGTCGAGGGCGCGATCGGCGGCCGCCCGCCACTCGGCCACCGAGAACGCCGCGGTCGGCTCGGCCAGGTCGAGCAGGTGGTGGCGGACCGCGGCCTGCTCGGCCGGGGTGGGCTTGGCCGTCCCGACGTCCATGCCCCGGTAGACCTGCATGGCGTCGACGGAGACGAGCTCGACGCCGGGTGCCCGGCGGGCCAGCTCGAGGGCGACGGCGGACTTGCCGGACGCCGTGGGCCCGACCAGCGCCGCCATGGCCGGACGGCGGTGGTCAGCGGGCGGCGGAGAAGGAGACATCGCGGGCGCGCAGGGCGTCGGGCCGCAGGTGGATGAAGGCGGCGGTGGGGTCGTCGAAGGTGCCGCTCCGGAAGCGCTCGTGCCACCGCTCCTGCTCGTCTCCGAGGTAGCGGCGGAGCTTGCGCCGGGCCCGGTCGGCGTCGAACGGCCGGAGCTCGGCCCGGCCGCGGGCCGTGACCTGGAGGGTGCGACCGGTCGCCAGGTCACAGGTGTCCACGACGAGCGCCAACCGGGGATCGTCGGCGACGAGGCCGGGGAGCCGCGACCAGCCCCCGGTGAGCCACCAGAAGGCCCCCTCCTCCCAGAGGAACCACACCGGGCGGACGCTCGGCCCGGCGGCGGCCACCCGGGCCACGAGGGGGGCGGCGAGGAAGGCGTCGACGTCGAACGGAGGTTTCGGCACCCGCCTCAGCCGGCGGCGACGGGGATGCGGGTGCGGTGCCGGGGCCGGGCGGTGACCGCCACCAGGTCGCCGCGCAGGTGGTGGGGGGCGGCGCCGGTGACCAGCACGTCGGCCCGCGACCCGGCGGCCATCGGCGACGGCGCCCGGAAGTGGACGAGCTTGTTCTGGCGGGTGCGGCCGGTGAGGACGTCGGGGTCCTTCCGGCTCGGGCCCTCGACCAGGACCTCCTCGACCCGCCCGATGCGGGCCCGGTGGCGGGCCAGGGCGCTGCGCTCGACCACCACCCGGAGGCGCTCGAAGCGCTCGGCGGCGACGGCGGGCGGCACGAAGTCGTCGACGCGGACGGCCGCCTCGGTGCCCGGGCGGGGGCTGAAGAGGAAGGTGTAGGCGCTGTCGTAGGCCGCCTCGGCCACCACCTCGAGGGTGCGCTCGAAGTCGTCGTCGGTCTCCCCCGGGAAGCCGACGATGAGGTCGGTGGTCACGGCCAGGTCGGGGATGGCGGCGCGGGCGGCGGCCAGGCGCTCGAGGTAGCGCTCGGCGGTGTAGCCGCGGTGCATGGCCGCCAGGGTGCGGTCGCTGCCCGCCTGGAGCGGCAGGTGGAGGTGCTCGCACACGGCCGGCGTCTCGGCCATGGCGGCGATGGTCTCGGGCCGGAGGTCCTTCGGGTGGGGGCTGGTGAAGCGGACCCGGGAGATGCCGTCCACCTCGCCCACGGCCCGGAGCAGGTCGGCGAACAGCGGGCGGGCCCGGACCGCCTCGCCCGCCGCCCGGCGGGCCCGGGTGAGGTCACGCCCGTAGGAGTTGACGTTCTGGCCGAGGAGGGTGACCTCGACGGTGCCGGCGGCGGCCAGGGTCCGGGCCTCGTCGACCAGCTCGTCGAAGGGCCGGCTGATCTCGGCGCCCCGCACGGCGGGGACGATGCAGAAGGCGCAGCTGTTGTCGCAGCCGATCTGGATGGTCATCCACGCCGACCACCCGACGTCGCGACGGGCGGGCAGGGCCGAGGGGAAGGCGTCGCTCTCCTCGAGGATCTCGAGCACGGGCCCCTCGAGCTCGGCCCGGTGGAGCAGGTCGACGGCGGCGCCCACGTTGTGGGTGCCGAGGACGACGTCGACGTGGGGCGCCCGCCGCTGGATGAGGTCCCGGTCCTTCTGGGCCAGGCACCCGGCCACGGCGATCTGCATCCCGGGGCGGGCGGCCTTGACCGACTTCAGCTGGCCGAGGTTGCCGTAGAGCTTGTTGTCGGCGTTCTCGCGGATGCAGCAGGTGTTGAGGACGACGACGTCGGCGTCGGCCACGTCGTCGGTGGCCTCGAGGCCGTCGGCCTCGAGCAGCCCGGCGATGCGCTCGGAGTCGTGCTCGTTCATCTGGCACCCGAAGGTGCGGATGGCGTAGCGACGGGGCACCGGACCAGGCTAGGAGGCCATGGTCGCCGATGTCGTTCCCCGGGTGGCGCTCCACCCGGTGGTGACCGCCGCCGATCGAGCGGTCATCGAGCGGCTCTACCCGCTGTACCTGCACGACCTGTCGGCCTTCACCGAGTACTACGACCTCGACGGCGCCGGGCGCTGGGTGCCCGACCACCTCCCCACGTGGCTGGGCTCCGACCGGTGCACGCCGTTCCTGCTGACCACCGACGGCCGGGTGGCGGGCCTGGCCCTGGTGGCCCACGCCGGCTTCCCGTTCGTGCCCCCGGGGCCCGACCACACCATGGGCGAGTTCTTCGTGGTGGCCCGCCAGCGCCGCCGGGGCGTCGGCCACCGGGCGGCGCGGCTGGCCTTCGACGCGTTCCCCGGGCGGTGGCGGGTCGAGCAGCTCCGCCGCAACACCGCCGCCACCGCCTTCTGGCGCCAGGTGATCGGGGCCTACACGGGCGGCCGCTACGAGGAGGCGGCCCCCTACGGCCACCCGGTCCAGACGTTCACCACCCCGGCGAGCCCGCCCGGCTGACCCGGTTCCGGGCACGTGTCCCGCACAGGGCGGGTCAACCGCCCAGAACGGAGGGTGTCAGGCGGCGTCAGGCGGCGTCAGGCGGTGCGGGAGGAGCGGGCGGTGCGGGTGGCCCACCAGCGGAGGGCGGCCACCGTGCCGGCCAGGGCGCCGAGGCACACGGCCAGCTCGGCGTACCACCAGGCGGCCGACCGACACGTGGTGCCCCGTGGTCGGGCAGGCCACCGCGCCGACCACGGCGGCGGCGGCCGCGACGGCGGCGAAGCCGAGGGCCAGCGGACGCCGCTGCAGCGCCATCCACGCCGCACCCACCCAGGCGGCGAGCTCGACGACCCCGATCACCACGGCGATCACGGGCAACGAGGCGCCCGCGTCCGCCGACGCCGGCTCGAGCAGCGTCCGCACCTCGGCCAGCACCGGGCCGAGGAGCCCCGCCACCACCGCCAACCACACGGGGAGCATTGCTGCGGCGGCGACCCCCGCCCGCGGGACCTCCGGTACCGCCCGGAAGTCGACCTCGGCCTCGAGTGCCTTGCGTCCGTCCATGGCGCCAGCCTGTCAGTGTCGGCGGTCCGGGGGAAGGGTCGACCGGTTCATCGGTTCTGGACACTCCGCCGCGATAGGCGCGGGCCAGTGACCAGAACCGAGGCCGGGGTCAGTCGAGCTCGATGGGCTGGTCGTCCGGGTCGAGCTCGCCGTCGGCGGGCTCGACCGCCGCCGGATCCGGGTTGATGCCCGCCTTGGTGAAGATCTTGTCGGAGATCTCGACCATGAGCTCGGGGTTCTCGGCCAGGAAGGCCTTGGCGTTCTCCCGGCCCTGGCCCAGCTGCTCGCCCTCGTACGTGTACCAGGCCCCCGACTTCTTCACGATGTCGAGGTCGACCCCGACGTCGATGCAGCGAGCCCTCGCGGCTGATGCCCCGGCCGTAGACGATGTCGAACTCGGCCAGCCGGAAGGGCGGGGCCACCTTGTTCTTGACCACCTTGACCCGGGTGCGGTTGCCCACGATCTCGACGCCGTCCTTGATGGACTCGATGCGGCGGATGTCGAGGCGGACCGACGAGTAGAACTTCAGCGCCCGGCCGCCGGGGGTGGTCTCGGGCGAGCCGAACATCACCCCGATCTTCTCCCGCAGCTGGTTGATGAAGACGCAGATGGTCTTCGACCGGTTGAGGTTGGCCGTCAGCTTGCGCAGGGCCTGCGACATGAGGCGGGCCTGGAGGCCCACGTGGGCGTCGCCCATGTCGCCCTCCATCTCGGCCCGGGGGGTGAGGGCGGCCACCGAGTCGATCACCACCACGTCGAGCGCCCCGGAGCGGATGAGCATGTCGGTGATCTCGAGCGCCTGCTCCCCCGTGTCGGGCTGGGAGATCAGCAGCTCGTCGATGTCGACCCCGATGGCCTTGGCGTACACGGGGTCCATGGCGTGCTCGGCGTCGATGTAGGCGCAGATGCCGCCGTTGCGCTGGGCCTCGGCCACCACGTGCATGGCCAGGGTCGACTTCCCCGACGACTCCGGCCCGTAGATCTCGACCACCCGGCCCCGGGGCAGGCCCCCGACCCCGAGGGCGATGTCGAGCGCCAGGGCGCCGGTGGGCACGGTCTCGACGACCATCGACCCCTTCTCGCCCATCTTCATGATCGAGCCCTTGCCGAACGACTTCTCGATCTGGCCCAGCGCCATCTCGAGTGACTTGTCCCGGTCCACGTCTCGTTCCTTCTCTCGCTGTCGATGTGGGGGACCCGCTCGTCTCGGGGTCCGACTGCGTGGCGATCGTACGACGGGGGGTGTGACAGTTACACCCCTGTGATTCGTCACGCTACCGACGAACGCACGTTCGGTCAAGGACCGCAGGGCGAGGTCTGGCGTACCGTCCGGCATGGGCCGTGGCGCCGTGGTCGTCCTGCTGCCGCTCGTGCTGCTGGCCTTCCTCGCCCGGACGGTGGTCGTCGTCGTCCTCCGCCGGCGGTGGCCGGCGGCAGCCCGCGCTGTGGAGCGGTGGTGGCTGTGGCTGCCACTCGTGGCCGTCCTCGTCGTCGTGACCGTGGCCGAGCCGCTCATCGGGCTGCCGGTGGCAGCGGTGACCGTCGCCGTGCTCACCCGGGCGTCGAGCGTGGGCTCGCCCTTCCGGGCCGCGCTGAACGTCAGGGCGGCTCGGAGCCGGCGAGGGGAACCCGCTCGAGCACCGCGTAGCGGCTCCCCCGGGCGCCCCCGAGGGTGCTCTCCACGAGGGTCACCTCGTCCACCACCCAGCGGCCGGCCACCGGCACCCCGGAGTGGCCCCGGGGCAGGGCGGCCCGGCCCCGGGCCGGGCCACCGTCAGGTGGCCGGTGAACGGCCGCTCCGGGGGCGGGACGCCGGCGCCGGCCAGGGCCCCGTCCACGGCGGCGGCCACCCCGTCGAGGCCGGCCACGGGGACCACGAGGACCGAGCGCCCGAGGCGGCGGGTGACCGGTCCCAGCTCGGCGGTCACCGCGGGGACGGACCGAAGCGCCCGCAGCGCGTCCACCAGCGACGGGACCGCCGCGGCGGCCACGCCGCCGAGGAAGCGCAGGGTCACGTGCCACGCCTCGGGCCGGGTCCACCGCACCGCCGGCTCCTCCGGGCGGTGGAGCGCCGCCAGCGCCTCGACCACCTCGGCCGGCGGCCAGGCGGCGACGAACAGCCGCCGGGGCTTCGGGGGAGCCGGCGCCGCGCTCAGGTCCGACGGAGGGGCGAGCCGAGCAGCCGCCGGCGCAGGGCGTCGAGCAGCGAGATGGCGGCGAACTGCCGCACCAGCTCCCGCGAGCCGGGGAAGCGGACCGTGGAGGAGGTCACGTCGCCCTGGATGTCCACCCCGAAGCACACCGTCCCCACGGGCTGGCCGTCCTGCTCGGCCGGCCCGGCCACGCCGGTGACGGCCAGGGCCACGTCGGCCCCGAGCAGACGCCGGCGCGCCCCGGGCCATGGCCTCGGCGGTGGCCTCGTTGACCACCGGTCCCCGGGGCACGTCCAGCAGGTCGAACTTCACCTCGGAGTCGTAGGACACGATCGACCCCCGGAACCAGTCGCTGCTGCCCGGCACCTCGGTCAGTCGCGAGCCGACCAGCCCGCCGGTCACCGACTCGGCCAGGCCGAGGCAGAACCCCCGCTCCTTCAGCAGCTCGCCGACGGCGTGCTCCATGCTCTCCTCGTCGACGCCGAAGACGATGTCGCCGAGCACGGCCCGCACCGCAGCTTCCTCCTCGGCCAGGCGGGCGTCCGCCGCATCGGGCTCGTCCTTCACGGTGATGCGCACCTTGATGCCCTCGATGCCGCTGGCCTGGAAGGCGATGGTGGGCGCGCCCGGCCCGGCCGCGTCGAGCTCGGCCATGTGCTCGCCCAGGCGCTCGGCGATGGCCGACTCCGCATCACCCCACGTCCGCACCACCCGGCTGCGGATCACCGAGGTGACGCCGCTCCGCTCGCGCAGGTCGGGCAGGATCGCCCGCTCGAGCATCTCCACCATCTCGTGGGGCACGCCGGGCACGGCGTAGGCCACCTTGCCCTCCCCGACCGGGCAGATCAGGCCCGGGCGCCGTGCCCCGGCGCTGCTCGATGACCGACGCCCCCTCGGGCACGTCGGCCTGGCGGCCGTTGCTCGGCGGCATCGGTCCGCCCCCGCCCGGAGAACATGGCCTCGATGCGGGCCAGCACCGCCTCGTCCCGCACGAGCTCGACGCCCATGACCTCGGCCAGCGCCTCCCGGGTGATGTCGTCCTGCGTCGGACCCAGGCCGCCGGTGATGATCACCGCGTCGCTGCGGTTCGAGCGCGGTGCGCAGGGCCTCGACGATGCGGGCGTGGTTGTCGCCCACCTTCGTCTGCCACAGCGAGTCGATGCCCGACTCGGCCAGGCGGGCGCCGATCCAGGCGGAGTTGGTGTCGTTGATCTGGCCGAGGAGCAGCTCCGTGCCGACGGCCAGGACCTCACACCGCAAGGTCGACGGCCTGCCGCCGGGCGTCGGCCAGGTACTGGAGCCCCGAGTAGACGGTCAGGACGACGGCACCCCACAGCACCGTGGAGGTCAGCCAGTCGGCGCCCTCCAGCGTCGGGGCCAGGGCCACGCCCACCGCGACCGACTGCACCACGGTCTTCACCTTCGCCGACAGGCGGGCCGGCAGGGAGATCCCGTGGCGGCCGATCCAGCTCCGGTAGGCGCTCATCGCCAGCTCGCGCACGGCGATGATCGCCACCGGCACCCACCAGACCAGGTCCTCGGCGGCGAGGCAGACGAGGGCGCCGAGCACGAGCAGCTTGTCGGCCAGCGGGTCGAGGAAGGCGCCGGAGCGGGTGGTCCCGTGGCGACGGGCGAGGTAGCCGTCGACGCCGTCCGTCGAGGCCAGCGCGATCCAGAGGGCGAGGGCCGGCCAGGAGGCGCCGGACGCGAGGATGCCGGCCAGGAGGACCGGCGTGAGCCCGACCCGGGCCATGGTCACCGCGTTGGCCGGGGTGGCGAGGGCCGAGGGACCGAAGGTGGTGGCCACGGTGGTCAGGCCGCCCGCAGGTCGGGGCCGAGGGCGGCCGTGACCGTGAGCTCGACGATCGTGCCCGGGGCGAGGTCCGAGGGGACGGAGACGACGCCGTCGATCTCCGGCGCCTCGCGGAACGTCCTGCCCTCCCCCGGTCGGTCCACGAGGACTTCGACCCGCCGACCGACCAGCGCGTCACGTCGGGCGGCGGTGACGCCGTCCTGGAGCTCGGTCAGCTCGGCCAGGCGCTCCGCCACCAGCCCGGCCGGCACGGCGCCGTCGAGCCCGGCGGCGTACGTGCCCTCCTCGGCCGAGTACGCGAAGAACCCGCACCAGTCGAGCTGCACCTCGTCGATGAAGGCGAGGAGGGCGTCGTGGTCCTCCTCGGTCTCGCCCGGGTAGCCCACGATGAAGTTCGAGCGCAGCGCCGCGTCGGGGGCATGGCGGCGGACGGCGGCGATGCGCTCGGCGAAGCGGTCGCCGTCGCCCCAGCGGCGCATCCGTCGCAGCAGCGGCCGGGACACGTGCTGGAGGGAGAGGTCGAAGTAGGGCACGCCCGTCGCGCACACGGCGTCGACGAGCCGGTCGGTCAGCTCCGACGGGTAGAGGTAGAGGAGGCGCACCCGGTCGACCCGCTCGGCCACCGCCTCGACCAGCGGCACGAGCCGCTTGTCCCCCTCGCCCTGGTCCCGGCCGAACGACGCGAGGTCCTGGGCCACGAGCACGACCTCGCGGACGGCGAGGGCGTCCACCTCGGCCAGGATCGACTCGACCGACCGGCTGCGCTGGGGCCCCCGGAACGACGGGATGGCGCAGAAGCCGCAGGCCCGGTCGCAGCCCTCGGCCACCTTGACGTAGGCCCATGGCACGGGCGACGGCGGCCGGGGCAGCTCGAGGAGGTCGAGGCGGGCCACGTCGACCCGGCGGCGGGTCGGGCCCAGGCCCACGGGCACCCCGAAGCCGACGACGGCGTCCACCTCGGGCAGGGCGGCGGCCAGCTCGTCGCCCGAGCGCTCGGCCAGGCACCCGGTGACCACCAGCTCGGCGCCCGCCTTGCGGGCGTCGGCCAGGGCCAGGATGGTCTCGACCGATTCGCGGCGGGCGTCCTCCACGAAGGCGCAGGTGTTCACCACCACCAGATCGGCCGAGGCGGGCCCGTCGGCAGGGGCGAGGCCGTCCGCCAGCAGGGTGCCCGTCAGCTTGTCCGAGTCGACGGCGTTCTTGGGACAACCCAAGGTCTCCACCCAGAAGCGCCGGCTCACGGACGGCAGGGTACCGGGCGGCCCTTCCCCGTAGCCTGGGCGACATGGCGACGGCGACGTTCGGTGCAGGGTGCTTCTGGGGCGTGGAGGCGGCGTTCCGCAACGTGGAGGGGGTCACGGCCACCGCCGTCGGCTACGAGGGCGGCCACGCCGACCGGCCCACCTACGAGCAGGTGTGCGCCCACACCACGGGCCACGCCGAGGTGGTGCAGGTCGAGTTCGACCCGCAGAAGGTCGGCTACGAGCAGCTGCTCGAGGTGTTCTGGCACGAGCACGACCCGACCCAGCTCAACCGCCAGGGCCCCGACGTGGGCGGACCAGTACCGCTCGGTGATCTTCTTCCACGACGAGGACCAGGAGAAGGCGGCCCGGGCCTCGCTCGAGGCCGAGGAGCGCTCCGGTCGGCACCGCCGCCCGGTCGTGACCCAGGTCGTCCCGGCCGAGACCTTCTGGAAGGCCGAGGACTACCACCAGCAGTACCTGGAGAAGCGCGGCCTGGCCACCTGCCGCATCCCCAGCTAGGTCAGTACTGCAGCGGCAGGCCCGGCCGGGGCCAGTCGCACACCAGCAGGCGACCCGTGCCCGAGAGGGTGATCCAGGCCGTGCGGCGCTCGGGTCCGCCGAAGGCGATGTTGGTGACGAGCGGGTCGAACAGCTCGCCGTCGGCGGCCAGGTGCTCGACGTCGCCGGCGGGCGTGACGACGGAGATGCCGCCGTTGACGAGGGTGGCCACGCAGACGTTGCCCCCCTCCTCCACCGCCAGCGAGTCGAACAGCTGCAACCCGGGGAGCCCGGCCACCAGCGTCCGCTCGTCGGCCGTGCCGGCCAGCTGCCCCGGGCCGGCCAGCTCCCACGCCCACAGGCGACCGGTGTGCGTCTCGGCGGCGTAGAGCCGACGGCCGTCGGGTGACAGGCCGACGCCGTTGGGCGCCTCCAGCGGGTAGACGACCTCGGTGACCGACGAGCCGTCGGCCCGGGCGTAGTAGAGGCCGCCGCGGTCCTCGTCCCTCGCCCGGCGCTTCCCGTGGTCCGTGAACCAGAACCCACCGTCGGCGTCGAACACGAGGTCGTTCGGGCCTCGCAGGCCGACGCCGCCCACCTCGGTGTAGAGGTCGGTCCACTCGCCGGTGGCCAGGTCGACGCGCTCGGATGCGCCCGCCGATGTAGTCGTCGGGCTGGGTCACCCCCTCGGGGGTCTGGGGGACGACGATCCAGCCCAGGTCGTTGAAGCAGAAGCCGCCGCTGTTGCAGACGTACACGGCGCCGTCGGGGCCCACGGCGGCGCCGTTCGGGCTGCCGCCGAGCTCGGCCACCACGTCGATGCCGCCGTCCTCGGCGACCCGCACCAGCCGGCCGTGGCGCAGCTCGACGCACAGCACGGTGCCGTCGGGCATCGCCACCGGTCCCTCGGGGAAGCCGAGGCCGGTGGCCACCACGCGCGCGTTCTCGAAGGCCATGCCCCGCTTCTTAGCCGGGCGTGCGGGTCAGCGCCTCGTCGAGCTCCTCGGCCGTCATCAGCACGTCGCGGGCCTTGGACCCGGTCGACGGGCCGACGACGCCCGCGCTGCTCGAGCAGGTCCATGAGGCGGCCGGCCCGGGCGAAGCCCACGCGGAGCTTGCGCTGGAGCATCGAGGTCGAGCCCAGGCCGGTGCGCACCACCAGCTCCATGGCCTCGGCCAGCAGGTCGTCGTCATCGTCGTCGCCACCGCCGCGGCCGCCGGAGCTCGTGCCCTCGGCCAGGAGCAGGTCCTCCTCGGGGACCTCGCTGCCGGGCACGGCGACGCCGTTGGTCACCTGGCGCTTCCAGTGGGCCACCACCGCCCGCACCTCGTCCTCGCCCGTCCACGACCCCTGCACCCGGCGGGGGTGCGACGACGCCGGCCCGAGCAGGAGCAGGTCGCCCCGGCCCACGAGGCGCTCGGCGCCGGGTTGGTCGAGGATGACCCGGGAGTCGTGGAGCGACGACACGGCGAAGGCCATGCGGGCGGGCACGTTGGCCTTGATCACGCCGGTGATGACGTCGACCGAGGGGCGCTGGGTGGCGATGACGAGGTGGATGCCGACGGCCCGGGCCATCTGGGCGATCCGGCAGATCGACTCCTCGACGTCGCGGGCGGCGACCATCATCAGGTCGTTCAGCTCGTCGACCACGACGAGGATGTAGGGCAGGCGCCGGTAGACCGGCTCGCCCGGGTCGTCCACGCCGGTGGCGCGGGGCTCGGTGGGCAGCTCGCCGCGGTCGAAGGCGGCGTTGTAGCCGGTGACGTCCCGCACCCCGACCTCGCTCAGGAGGTCGTAGCGGCGCTCCATCTCCTTCACCGCCCACGAGAGGGCGTTGGCCGCCTTCTTCGGGTTGACGACGACCGAGCTGAGGAGGTGGGGCAGCCCGTTGTAGGCGCCGAGCTCGACCCGTTTGGGGTCGACGAGGATGAGCCGCACCTGCTCGGGCGTGCTGCGCAGGATGATCGAGGTGAGCAGGCTGTTGATGCAGCTCGACTTGCCCGCCCCGGTGGCGCCGGCGATGAGCAGGTGGGGCATCTCGGCCAGGTTGGCCATCACCGAGCGGCCGCCGATGTCCCGCCCGAGGGCGACCTCCAGCGGGTGGACGGCCTTGCGGGCCTCGTCGCTGTCGAGGATGTCGCCGAGAGTGACCAGCTGGCGAGCGGCGTTGGGCACCTCGACGCCGATGGCCGAGCGTCCCGGGATGGGGGCGAGGATGCGCACGTCCGGCGAGGCCATGGCGTAGGCGATGTCCTTGTGGAGGTTGGTGACCTTGGCCACCTTCACCCCCGGGCCCAGCTCCAGCTCGAAGCGGGTCACGGTGGGACCCACCGTCTTGCCCACCAGCCGGGTCTCCACGCCGTGGGCGGCCAACGCCCGCTCGAGGGTGCGCCCGGCCCGCTCGACCTCCTTGGCGTCGACCTCGCCGGCGGCGCCGCGGGGCAGCAGCGAGAGCGGCGGCAGCTTCCAGGGACCGTGGTCGGCCACGGCCCGGAGGTCGACGACGGGCTCCCGCTCGGCGACCGGTACCGGGAGCGGCTCGGGCTCGAGCTCCTCCTCGTCGAGCAGGTCCTCGTCGAGCTCCTCCTCCTCGTCCTCCTCGACGTCGAGGTCCACGAGCCGTGGGTCGTCGTCCTCGGCGTCCTCGTCCTCGTCGGAGCCGGGGCGGTCGACCAGGAGCCCGAGCCAGTGGAGGGTCCCGAGGACGGCGCCGCCGACGGCGCGGGCCCCGGTGCGGAGGCCGCCGAACGCCTGCCGCGGCGTCGTCCGGGTCAGGACCAGGAGGGCGGCGACGAGGGCGACGACCAGCACGAGGGCGGCGGCGCCGGTGCCGAGCAACGACCGCAGGGGGTCCCCCACCGTGGCGCCGAGCCAGCCGCCGGCCGAGCGGCGGTCGGGGCCGGGGTCCTTGGCCAGGTGCAGGAGGCCGGCCGTGGTGGCGGCGGCCAGGGCGCCGGCGGCGACGAGGCGGACCACGCCCTCGGGGCGGCGGAGGAGGGCGATGCCGAGGCCGGCCAGGACCAGGGGGATCCCGAACGCGAGCAGGCCCACCGCCGCCTCGCCGGCCCCGCCGAGGGCCCGGCCGAGCGGCCCGGCCCGGTCGACCCAGGTGCCGAGGGCGTCGAGGACGCCGAGGGCGATGAGCACGACCCCCCACGCGTCGGCGCGGGAGAGCCAGGGCCGCGCCCGGTCCCACACCTGTCGCCAGGCGGGGGTGGAACGGGCGGGCGACGAGCGCCGACGGCGGGCCGAGGTCGCCACAGGAGCCCCAACCGTACCAGCAGCCACACCAGCAACACGGGCCACAGGGAACGGGCCGGAGAGCCGGCACCCGGGGCGGGCGGGGCCGGCCCTCGACGGCGCCGGGCCGGGACGGTAGGGCCGTGGTGGTGCGGCACCGCGGATGGTCGTGCCACGCCGTTCCCGCCTGCAGAACGGTGCGGATTCCGCCCCGTCCTGCAGGCGGGAACGAGGGGGCGGTCGGCCTCAGGCCTCCATGACCACGGGGACGATCATCGGACGGCGCTTGGTGCGCTCGTGGACGAAGGCGCCGAGGGCCTTGCGGGCGTGGCGCTTGAGCGTCTCGGGGTCGGTGTCGTCGGCCTGGGCGAGGCCCTCCACCACGCGGGCCCGGGCCTCCTCGAGCAGGTCCTCGGCCTCGGGGGCGTAGACCCAGCCCCGGGTGATGATCTCTGGCCCGGAGATGACCTCGCCGCTGCGGACGTCGACGCCCACGATCACCACGACCACGCCCTCCTCGGCCAGCACCCGCCGGTCCCGCAGGACGCCGTGGCCCACGTCGCCCACCACCCCGTCGACGTACAGGTAGCCGGCGGGCACCCGGTCGACCTTGCGCAACCCGTCGTCGGACAGCTCGAGCTGGTCGCCGTCCTCGCACACGAGGATGTGGTCCTCGTCGAGGCCCATGGCCACGGCCAGGCGCCCGTGGTGCACGAGGTGGCGGTACTCGCCGTGCACCGGCACGAAGTACTCGGGGTCGGCGATGGTCAGCAGGGTCTTCAGCTCCTCCTGCTTGGCGTGGCCCGACACGTGCACCGCGGCCAGCCCGGAGTGCACGACGTCGGCGCCGACGCGGTGGAGGCCGTCGATCACCTTGCCGACGCTGTTCTCGTTGCCGGGGATGGGGTGGGAGCTGAGGATCACCGTGTCGCCCGGCCCCACCTTGATCCAGCGGTTCTCCCCGTGGGCCATGAGGGCGAGGGCCGACATGGGCTCGCCCTGCGAGCCGGTGGAGATCACGCACAGCCGCTCGGGCGGGACGTCGGCGATGTCGGCGATGTCGTGGAGCCGGTCCTCGGGGATGCGGAGCAGCCCCATCTCCCGCGCCATGCGCACGTTGCGGCGCATGGACAGGCCGAGGGTGGCCACCTCGCGGCCGTGCTCGATGGCGGCGTCGGCGATCTGCTGGATGCGGTGGATGTGGCTGGCGAAGCAGGCGGCGATGACCCGCTGGCCCCGGGCGGCGGCGAACAGCTGGCCCAGCACCTCGCCCACCGACCGCTCGGAGCGCGAGTGCCCCGGCTCCTCGGCGTTGGTCGAGTCCGACAGGAGCAGGCGCACCTCCTCCTCGACGGCGATGGCACCGATGCGACCGAGATCGGTGACCCGGCCGTCGACCGGCGTGAGATCGAGCTTCCAGTCGCCCGAGTGGAGGATCACCCCCTGCGGCGTGTGGAACGCGGTGGCGAAGCCGTGGGGCACCGAGTGGGTCACGGGGAGGAACTCGACGTCGAAGGGCCCGATGTCCCGCCGCTCGTTGTCGGCCACCGGGATGAGCTCGGTCCGGTCGAGCAGCCCCGCCTCCTCGATGCGGCTGCGGGCCAGCCCCAGGGTCAGCGCCGAGCCGTAGAGCGGGAACGACAGCTCCCGCAGCAGGAAGGACAGCGCACCGACGTGGTCCTCGTGGCCGTGGGTGAGGATGCAGCCCTCGATGCGGTCGGCGTGCTCCCGCAGCCACGTGAAGTCGGGCAGGACGAGGTCGACCCCCGGCATGTCCGGCTCCGGGAACATGAGCCCGCAGTCGAGGAGGACCATGCGCCCGTCGAGCTCGAGGACGGCGCAGTTGCGGCCGATCTCCCCCAGCCCGCCGAGGAAGGTGACGCGGACGGGGCTCGCCACTAGTGCCGCACGGCGGACACGACGGCCCGGGCCCGCTCGTCGAGGCCCTCGGGCGACGGCCCCATCGGCGGGCGGGCGTCGCCCACCGGGTGGCCGAGCACGCGCATGACGGCCTTGGTGGGGAGCGGGCTGGGCGTGGCGTCGGTCGACTGGAAGTCCCAGCTCTCGATGAGCCGGGCGTTGATGGCGCGGGCCGTCTCGACGTCGCCCTTGCCGAACGCGGTGATCATCTCGCCGACCAGCTCGCCGCACCAGTGGGTGCCGACCCCGACCACGCCCACCGCACCGACGGCCAGGAGGGGGAGCGTCAGCTTGTCGTCACCGCTGTAGACCTCGAAGCCGGCCGGCGCCGCGGCCACCACCCGGGCGGTCGCCGCGGGGTCCCCGCCGGCGTCCTTCAGGGCCACCACCGTCGGCACCTCGCGGGCCAGGCGCAGCACAGTGTCACCCTCGACCTTCCGGCCGGTGCGGAAGGCGATGTCGTAGAGGACCACCGGCAGGTCGCTGGCGCCGGCGATGGCCCGGACGTGGCCCTCGATGCCGGCCTGCGACGGCCGGTTGTAGTACGGCGTCACCGCCAGCACGCCGTCGACGCCGGTGCCCACCGCGGCCCGGGTCAGCTCCACGCTGTGGCGGGTGTCGTTGCTGCCGGTGCCGGCGATGACCGGGACGGTGACGGCCTCGGCCACGGCCCGGAAGAGGTCGAGCTTCTCGGCGTCGTCGAGGGTCACCCCCTCCCCCGTCGTCCCGGCCACCACCAGACCGTCGCTGCCGTGGTCGACGAGCCAGCGGGCCAGGGCGGCGGCGGCGTCGAGGTCGAGGGCGAGGTCGTCGTCGAAGGGCGTGACCATGGCGGTGACGACCGCCCCGAAGCGCGCCATCAGGCGCCTCCCTCCGCCCCACGCTCGAGGCCGAGGGTGCAGAGGAGGTCCTCGTGCAGCTCGAACCAGACGGTGTGGTAGCTGTCGATGATCGGCTTGGTGAACCAGTCGACGTCGCCGGCGGTGACCCGCTCGAGGGCGGCCGCGAGCCGAGGCCCGTAACGCCCGTAGCGCTCGAGGTGCCCCTCGAGGTCGGTGGTGACGGGCCGCACCTCTGCGTCGACGGCGGCCAGCCGCTCGACCACCTGCCGGTCGTAGTCGGCGTCGGTGTGGTCGTTGACCACCGACGCCTCCCCCTCGGTCCGCAGCTGCCAGGCGGTGCACACGGCCAGCAGCTCGGGGTTGAGCGCCAGGAACCGCCGGTAGGCGTCGTCCACCACGGCCTTGGCCCCCGAGGCGTCCAGCTCGTCGCTCAGGAGGCGCCGGTGCTCGGCCCGGCCGTCGGGCGTCAGGGACCAGCCCGAGATCCTGCCCTCCCGGTGGGCGACGAGCCCCTCGCCGGCCAGCGCCTGGAGCGCCGCCTCGGCCTCGGCCCCGTCGATGCCGACGCCGTCGGCCACCGGCCCGGCCTCGGCGAAGCCCTTCAGCCGCAGCCCGTGCAGCACGAGGAACCGGGGCTCGGAGCGGTGGGCCATGCGCGGCCGACCCTACTGACCAGCCAACGAGGCGGGTACCACTTTCGACCGAACGTGGCCCGAGGACGGGTGCGATCTAGGCCGGTGCGACTTTGTCCGCGAAGCGCTCGCGGAGGGTCTTCTTGGAGAACTTGCCCACCGAGGTCTTGGGCACCTCCTCGATGACGACGATCTCCTCGGGGAGCCACCACTTGGCCACCCGGGGCTCGAGGAAGGCCACCAGCTCGTCCCGCTCGAGGCTCTCGCCGGGCCGGGGGACCACACACGCGAGCGGGCGCTCGCCCCACTTGGCCGAGGGGATCCCGATCACGGCCGCCTCGGCCACCTTGGGGTGGGCCATGATCTCGTTCTCGAGCTCGGCCGAGGAGATCCACTCGCCGCCGGACTTGATGAGGTCCTTCGTCCGGTCCACCAGGTAGATGTAGCCCTCGGGGTCGACCCGGGCCACGTCGCCGGTGCGCAGCCAGCCGTCCTCGGTGAACGAGTCGGCCGAGCGGTCGTCGTTGTAGTACGAGGCGGCGATCCACGGCCCCTGCACCTGGAGCTCGCCGCTGGCCACCCCGTCCCACGGCATGGGCTCGAGGCTGACCGGGTCCACCACCCGGAAGTCCACCCCGGGGACCACGTAGCCGACGCTGGTGCGGATGTCGGCCTTCTCGTCGTCGCTCAGGTCCTCGAGGGTCGACTTGATGCGACCCACGGTGCACACCGGGCTCGTCTCGGTCATGCCCCACGCCTGCATGATGGGCAGGCCCGTCTGCTCGCGGTAGGCCTCGGACAGGGCCCGGGGCACGGCCGAGCCGCCGCACGGGATGGCCCGCAGCGAGGAGGTGTCCCGCCCCTTCAGCTCGGGCAGCACCCCCATCCAGATGGTGGGCACGCCCGCCGCCACGGTGACCCGCTCCTCCTCGATGAGGGCCGCAAGCGCGGGCGCCGACAGGTCGGGGCCGGGCATGACCAGGGTGGCGCCGGAGGCCACGCCGGCGTGGGCCAGGCCCCAGGCGTTGGCGTGGAACATGGGCACCACCGGGAGGACCACGTCGGACTCCCGGATGCCGATGGCGTCGGCCAGCATCGCCCCCATCGTGTGCAGGTAGGTCGAGCGGTGGGAGTAGACGACGCCCTTGGGGTTGCCCGTGGTGCCGCTCGTGTAGCACATGGACGCGGCCCGGTCCTCGTCCTCGACGGCGAAGTCGACCGGCGAGGCGGCGGCCAGCAGCTCCTCGTAGTCGTGGACCTCCTTGCCCTTCGGGGCGTCGGGGACCTCGCCTCGGCCGTCGTCCATGACCACCACGTGGCGCACCGTGTCGAAGGTGTCGAGGAGGGGCCACAGCAGCGCCGCCAGCGAGCGGTCGACGAAGACCACCTCGTCCTCGGCGTGGTTGGCGATGTAGGTGAGCTGCTCGGGGAAGAGCCGGATGTTCAGCGTGTGCAGGACCCGCCCCGTGCAGGGGGTGGCGAACCACAGCTCGAGGTGGCGGGCGGTGTTCCAGGCGAAGGTGCCCACCCGGCCGTCCCCGGAGATGCCCAGGTCACCCAGGACCCCACCGAGGCGCCGGGTGCGCTCGGCGTAGGTGCCGTAGTCGATGCGCTCCCGCCCCGTGGCCGTCGCGGTGATCACCTGCTTGCGGGGGAACAGGCGCTCGGCCCGCGAGAAGAGGTGCGGCAGCACCAGCGGCGCGTCCTGCATCAGACCCTGCATGGCGACCCCCCTGTCGGGCCTCGGCAGTGGGCCCCGACCGGCGCAGAATACGCTGCTCGGAGTGGACGAGCGCCTCCGCCGTCGTCGGCTCGCGCTCCTGCTGGCCCCCATCAGCTGCCTCGTGGTGGCCTCGATGGTGGGCTCGGCCCTCGCCCCCACCCTCGTCACCGAGCACCCGGTGTGGCTGCTGTGCCTCGACGCCCGGATCCGCCACGTCCTGCTGGTGGCCAACCAGATCGACGCCGTGCCGTACTACCTGATCGGGACGCTGCGCCTCACCCTGTCCGACCCGCTCTTCTACCTGCTCGGGTACTGGTACGGAGAGGCGGCGCTCGACTGGGTGGAGGCCCAGTCCGGCACGATGGGACGGCTCCTGCGGGTGGTCGAGCGCTTCTTCGGCAAGGCCTCCTACCCGCTCGTCTTCCTGGCCCCGAACAACTACATCTGCCTCTTCGCCGGCGCCAGCCGGATGACGCCGCCGGTGTTCCTGATCCTGAACATCTCGGGGACGGTGACCCGGCTGATCCTGCTCCGGGCCCTCGGCGACGTCCTGGAGGACCCCCTCGACACGGTGCTCGACTTCATCGCCCGCAACCAGTTGCGCCTCACCCTGCTGACCATCGGGCTGGTGGTGGCCCAGGCGGCGTGGGACAAGCGGCGGGGCACGGGTGAGCTGGAGGCCATCTCCGAGCTGGAGGACCGCATCGAGGAGGAAGAGGGGTCCGGAGAGGCCGAGGAGGCCGCCGAGGAGGGCGGGCCTCAGCGATAGCGGTACACGGGCGGGCGCTTCTCCAGGAAGGCGCCCATGGCCTCGGGGTGGTCCTCGGTGAAGCTGGCCAGGATCTGCGTCCGGTTCTCGAGGTCGATGCCGGCCTGGAGGCTCCCCACCTCCAGGTTCGACCACATGACCTCCTTCGTCAGCCACACCCCGAAGGGGCTGTTGCCGACGATCAGCCGGGCCGTCTCGAGGGCGCTGTCGAGGAGCTCGTCGTCGGGGACGAGGCGGGTGAGCAGGCCGAGGCGGTCGGCCTCGGCGCTGTCGAACACCCGGCCCGTCAGCATGAGCTCGAAGGCCCGGCTGGCCCCGACCAGGCGGGGCAGCATCCAGCTGACCCCGATGTCGCACCCGGACAACCCGAGGCGCACGAAGGCCGTCCCGAACCGGGCCGAGGTGGCGGCGATGCGCACGTCGGAGGCGAGGGCCAGCGCGAACCCGCCGCCCGTGGCGGGACCGTTGACGGCGGCGATGACCGGCTGGCGCAGCGACCGCAGGTGCGGGACGAGCGTGGCGATGTGCTGCTGCGTGGTCAGCCCCGCGGCGGCCCGGCCCAGCCCCTCGGCCGCCGGGTTGGGGCCGATGCCCTTGAGGTCGAGCCCGGCGCAGAAGCCACGGCCGGCGCCGGTCAGCACCACGGCCCGGCAGGCACGGTCGGCGGCCACGTCGTCGAGGGCGGTGTGCAGGTCGGCCACCAGCTCGTTGCTCATGGCGTTGAGGCGGTTCGGACGGTCGAGGGTGAGCACGGTGATGCCCTCCTCCACGACCTCGGAGCGGACGGTGCCGGGCATGGCCGCAGCCTCGCGCCCCGTCACTAGGGTCGCCGACCGTGGCCGACCGGGGCGTGGCGGTGGTGACGGGAGCGAGCAGCGGGATCGGGGCGGCGACGGCGGCCGCCCTGGCCGGAGCCGGCTTCGAGGTGGTGGTCGGCGCCCGGCGCCTCGACCGGCTGCGGGCGGTGGCCGACCCGATCGGCGCCCGGGCCCTCCCCCTCGACGTGACCGACGCGTCCTCGGTGGCCGCCTTCGCCGCCGAGGTGCCGGCCTGCCGCCTGCTGGTGGCCAACGCCGGCGGCGCCCTCGGGCTCGAGCCGGTGGCCGAGGCCGACGAGGAGCGGTGGCGCCGGATGTACGAGGTCAACGTGCTCGGCACCCTGCGCACGATCCAGGCCCTGCTGCCCGCCCTCGAGGCCAGCGGCGACGGCCAGGTGGTGGTGGTCGGCTCCATCGCCGCCCTCGAGCCCTACGCCGGCGGGGCCGGCTACAACGCGGCGAAGGCGGGCGAGGCCGCCCTGGCCCGGGTGCTCCGGATCGAGCTGCTCGGCCACCCGGTGCGGGTGAGCGAGGTCGACCCCGGGATGGTGGAGACGGAGTTCAGCGTGGTCCGCTTCGACGGCGACCAGGAGCGGGCGGACGCCGTCTACGCCGGGGTCACGCCGCTCTCGGCCGACGACGTGGCCGAGTGCATCGCCTTCGTGGCCACCCGCCCGGCCCACGTCAACGTCGACCGCATGGTCGTCCTCCCCCGGGACCAGGCCGGCACCGGCCCCGGCATGGTCGCCCGCCGCCCGACCTGACACCGAAGAGCCGAACTCGCCTGCAGAACGTGGCGGATTCCGCCACGTTCTGCAGGCGAGAACGGAGAGGGGGCTAGCTGACCACCCGGGCGGTGGGGTCGCCGAGGCGGTAGCGCACGGTGGCGGTGAGGTCCTGGCGCTCGAGGGCGCCGCGGGTGGAGCCCACGGCCTCGCCCTCGACCCGCTGGCGGATGCCCTCCAGGTCGGCGCCGTCGGCCACGGACGCCCGCACGTCGAGGGCGGGCGAGCGCTCGCTGCCCACCACCCGCACACGGGCCCCGGTCAGCTCCGGGTCGTCCTCGAGCTGGCGGGTGACGGCGTCGGCCAGGGCCCGCGTGGGCAGCGTGGTGCGCCCGTCGTCGGTGCGGGCCACGGTCAGCTCACCGAGCGAGGGCGAGGGCAGCAGCTGCACCCGCAGCCACCGCCACCCGATGTAGGCCAGCACCAGCGCCACGACGAACGCCGCCCACCAGAACCAGGCGTCGTTGTCGGCCACGAAGTCGCGCACCTGGCGCAGCAGCACCGGGTCGTCCATGGCGTCGTCGTCGAAGATGATCCCGTAGCTGCGGAGGAGGCCCAGCGCCCCGATGGCGATCAGGACCAGGGCCACGATGGTCCCCACGAGCCGGTTGGCCCGGTCGAGCTTGTTCACGACTCCCTCCTCGAGGAGACCGACACGCGGACGGGGAGCGACGAGGCCAGGCCGAGCTCGCCGAGAGCGGCGTCGGTGGCCGACCGCAGGGACGACTCGACCGGCGCGGTGTCGCTGGCCGGGGTCACCGCCGTCACCCGGGCCTTGCCCCCCCGCACCTTGACGCTGGCGCCGCCCACGCCGTCGACCCGGTCGAGCCGGGCGGCGAGGAAGTGCTCGAGCCCGGTGCGGTCGAGGTCGGCGGCGCTGCCGGCCACCCGGTCGGCCAGGGGCACGGCGGTGGGGCGACGGCGGGCCAGCAGCAGGAAGAGCAGCAGCACGCCGACGGCGAGCATGGCGGCCAGCACGACCCGGACGGTGAAGTCCTCCCAGGGCGTGTCCAGCAGGTCCTGGCGCCAGTCCCGCCAGGGGACGACGAGGTGGTCCTCCCGACCGAGGCCGGCGGCGGCGATCTCGAGCGCGGCCAGCAGGCCGCCCACCAGGAGGGCGAGGGCCAGCAGGGCGCTGACGAGGCGGGTCACGGTGCGCACGGCTGTCTCCTACTGCACCCGTGCCCGACGCCGGCTCGGCGCAGGCAGGGCATCCACGGTGATGTCGACGTCGCTGACCTCGTACCCGGTGAGCTCCTGCACGCGGCCGCGGACGTGCCGGCGCACCTCCGCGGTCACCGTGCCCACCGGGCGGGGCCACGCCACGCACACGTGGAGGTCGAGCGCCGTCCGGCGGCTTGCGAGGTCGGCGCCGACGCCAGGGGCGGTGGGGCCGGGCAGCACGCGACCGAGGAAGCCGCGGAGGCCGGAGGCCCCGGCGATCTCCACGCCGTCCACCTCCCGCGCCGCCTGCCGGGCGATCTTGGCCACCACCCCCGAGGCGATGGAGGTCTCGCCGCGCGAGGTGGCCAGCTCGTCGGTCCGGGGCGCGGGGATCTCTGCGGTCCCCGTGTCGGTCACTGCTGCGGCCTGCGGGTGCGGTCGATGAGCTCGCCGAGGTCGATCTCGCCCTGGAGGACCTTGCCGACCACGTAGCCGATGAGGCCGATCACCGCGGTGACGACCATGGCGCCGAAGCCGTCGATCTCGAGGATGAGGCCGAGGATGAGACCTACGAACAGGCCGATGACACTGGGTTGCACGGATCCTCCTAGGAAGGGGTTCAGACGACTCGGGATGACGACCGGCCGGAGCGCCGGCGGCGCCACCAGCGGGCCGCCCGGCGGGTGGCGCCGGCGCTGCGGAAGAAGACGACGGGGACGCCGGTCCCGGGTGTCCGGGGCGCCCGCTCGCCGCTCAGCGTGCGGTAGGCCTCGAGCACCTCGGTGAAGCTGGCCTCGTCGCCGCCTCGGTCGGGATGGGTGGCACGGGCCCGGCGGCGCCAGGCCGCCCGCAGCTCGTCGGGCGAGGCGCCGGGACGCACCCCCAGCACCTCGTAGGGGTTCACGGTCCCTCGGTGCCGCCCGCCGGGGGCAGCTCGGCCACCGGCTCGGTCGGCTCGTCGAGCCCGGGCACGTCCAGGTCGTCGATGACCACCTCGACGGGCCGACCGCCCACGAGCGGCGCCGCCGCGGAGCGCACGGCCTCGCCCACCTCGGGCAGGACCGCGGGCCAGCGGGCCACCACGTGGACCTCGACGGTGCCGTCGGCCACACGGACCCCGCGCACCCGGCGGCCGGGGAGGTAGGTGGCGATCTCGGCCCCCGTCGACCCGGCCGAGAGCCGGGCCACGGTGGGGACCCGCTCGACCGCCTGGGCCACGCGCTCGGCGTCGACGGGAGGCCCGTCGGACGGGTCCGTCACTGCACCCGTTCGGGAGCGGGAGGCTCCTCCTCCTCGCTCTCCAGGTAGATGTCGTCGACGGTCACGTTCACCTCGGTGACCTCGAGGCCGGTCATGCGCTCGACCCGGGAGGACACGTTGTCGCGCACCGCGTTGGCCACGTCGACGATGGGCACGCCGTACTCGACGACCACGTCGAGGTCGATGGCTGCCTGGCGCTCGCCCACCTCGACGCTCACGCCCTGCGTGATGCCGCGGGCGGGCCCCGACCCCGGGAGCTTGTCCCGGATGGCGCCGAGGGCGCGCGCCGCGCCGGTGCCCATGGAGTGCACGCCGGCGATCTCACGGGTGGCGATGCCGGCGATCTTCGAGACCACGGAGTCGGCGATGCTGGTCTTGCCCCGCTCGGAGAGCAGCGGGCTGCTGCCCCCGGACGTCGCTGCCGGGCTGGTGGTCGTCTCCGCCATGGTCGAGTGCTCCTCGGGTCGCCGCGTGTGGCTGGAGGACCATGCCCCGCCCGCGCCGCGGACCAAACGGGGAGGAGGCTGTCGAGCAAGACGTGGCTGATCGTCGAGCTGCTCGGCGTCGCCCGCAAGGACCGACCGAGGAAGGAGGTGCCTTGCCCACCTTCGACGAGGGAGGACGCCGCGGGCGGCGGCGACAGCCGACGAGCTGCCTACGGCTCCTTGCTCGACAGGCTCCTCACAAGCCGAGGAGGGCGTCGAGGCCGACGGTGACCCCGGGGCGGTCGGCCACCGCCTTGACCGCCAGTAGCACGCCGGGCATGAACGAGGTCCGGTCGGTGGTGTCGTGGCGGATCGACAGGGTCTGCCCGGTGGTGCCGAACAGCACCTCCTGGTTGGCCACGAGGCCGCGCAGGCGCACGGCGTGGATGGGGATGCCGGCCGGGCCCTGCCCGCCCCGGGCACCCTCCACGACGGTGTCGACCGTCGGGTCGGGGGCCCACTCGGCCGAGGCGGCGGCGATGCGCTCGCGCCGTCGAGCATCGCCGTGCCCGACGGGCGCGTCGACCTTGGCGTCGTGGTGCAGCTCGATGATCTCCACCGACTCGAACCACGGGGCCGCCAGCTCGGCGAAGCGCATCATGAGCACGGCGCCGAGGGCGAAGTTGGGCGCCACCACGCAGTTGCTCGAGGTGAACAGCGACCGCAGCTCGTCGAGGTCGTCCTCGCCCAGCCCGGTGGTGCCCACCACCGCGTGCACGCCGGCGCCCGGCGCACCAGCGGAGGTTGGCCCGGGCGGCAGCCGCCTCGGTGAAGTCCACGGCCACGTCGACGCCGGCGCCGTCCAGGGAGTCGACGTCGGCGGCCACGATCACGTCGGTGGGCACCCCCACCACCGAGGTGAGGTCGAGCCCGGCGTGGTGGGGGTCGACGGCGGCCACCAGCTCGCAGTCGGGGTCGCCGACCACGGCGGCGCACACGGTCCGCCCCATGCGGCCGGCGGCCCCCATGACCGCCACCCGTCGGGTCACGCCCCCAGTCTTGCCCTTCCGTCGTCGGGGCGAAGCGGTCACGCCACCCGCACCCCGCGCAAGGCCCGCCCCGGCGCCAGGACGGCGACGGAGGGCCCGCCGCCCGCCAGGAGCCGGCGGGCGACCCGGGCCACGTCGTCGGGCGTCACCGAGCGGAAGCCGGCCAGGACGTCGTCGACCGGCGTCACCCGCCCGGTGCTCAGCAGCGAGTCGCCGATGCGGGCCATGCGGCTCCCCGGGTCCTCCAGGCCGAGCACCGTCGACCCGGCCAGGTAGCCGGCGGCCACGTCCACCTCCCGGTCCGTGACGCCGTCGGCCAGGCCTCGCAGCGCGTCCTCCAAGAGAGCCAGCACCTCGACGAGGTGCTCGACGGCCGTGCCCGCGTACGCCACCAGGGCACCGGTGTCGGCGTGCGACTCGACCCAGCTGTGGACGCTGTAGGCGAGCCCCCGCTCCTCCCGCACCGACTGGAAGAGGCGGCTCGCGGTGCCGCCGCCGAGGATCTGGTTGGCCACGGCCAGGGCGAAGCGGTCCTCGTCCTCCCGGGGGAGCGCTCGGAGGCCCGAGCGCGATGTGGGCCTGCTCGGCCCGGCGGCGCAGGACGGCCCGGGGCCGGGCCTCGGTGGGCGGCGCCGTCCGGACCGGCACCTCGCCGCCGGAGGCGTCGCCGAGCCGGTTCCGCACGCCTTCGACGACCTCGGCGTGGTCCACCGCGCCGGCGGCCGCCACGACGACGTTGGCGGGCCGGTACCAGCGGTGGTGGAAGGCGACCACGTCGTCGCGGCCGATGGCCCCGATCGAGTCGCGGGTGCCGAGCACCTCGCGGCCGAGCGGGTGGTCGGGGAACAGGGCCTCGGCCAGCAGGGTGAGCACCCGGTCGTCCGGGGTGTCCTCCTCCATGGCCAGCTCCTCGAGGATCACCGCCCGTTCCGCCTCGACGTCGTCGGCCCGCAGGGCGGGGCTCCAGACCACCTCGGACAGCACGTCGAGCCCGAGGTCCAGCTCGGCCGCCGGGAGCCGGGCGTGGAAGGCGGTGTGCTCCGCCGCGGTGTAGGCGTTGAGGTCCCCGCCCACGGCGTCGACCGCCTCGGCCAGGGCGCGTGCGCCCCGGGCCTCGGTCCCCTTGAACAGCAGGTGCTCGAGGAAGTGGGAGGCGCCGGCGACCGGCTCGGGCTCGTCCCGGCTGCCGGTGCCGACGTAGAAGCCGAGGGCCACCGAGGCTGCGCCGGGCACCGCCTCGGTGACCACCCGGAGACCCGCTGGGAGGCGGGTGACCTCGACGGTCAGGAACCCGGACGCCGGCTGCGACCGCCGCCACCGCCGCTGCGGCGTCGGCCACCGCCGCCACCACCACGGCGCTCGCCACCGCCCTCGCCCCCGCTGGTGCGGGTGGCGGGGCCCAGATCGCCGAGCTCCGAGCGGATCTCGGCGTCGAAGGAGTCCTCGAAGCTCACGGTCTGCACGTCGCCGCCGCCGTTGCCCGACGACACCGCCGCCGCACCGGTGGCGCCGGCGGCGCTGGCCCGGGTGGCCACGGGATCGGGCGCCGGGCCCGAACGACCGGCCACCGCGCCACTGCCGCTCGACCCGCCGTTGTCGTCCGACGAGCTGTCGCCGTCGCCCACGGGGCTGAGGCTGACCTTGCCCTGCGGGTCGATGTCGTCCACCCGGACCTCGACGGCGTCACCGAGGTTCAGCACGTCCTCCACCCGGTCGACGCGCTTGCCCCGACCGAGCTTGGAGATGTGCACCAGGCCGTCACGACCCGGGAGGATGTTCACGAACGCCCCGAACTTGGTCACGTTGACCACCCGGCCGCTGTACACCTCGCCCACCGAGGCGGTGGGCGGGTCGAGGATCAGCTCGATGCGGCGCCGGGCCTCGGCCACCGCCCCGCCGTCGCGGGAGCCGATGGTGACCCGCCCGACCATGCCGTCGTCGTCGACGGCGATGTCGGCCCCGGTCTCCTGCTGGATGGCGTTGATGACCTTGCCCTTGGGCCCGATGACCTCACCGATCTTGTCGAGCGGGATCTCGAAGCCGACGATCTTCGGCGCCGTCTCGCCCACGTCGGGCCGAGGCTCGGCGATGGCGTCGCGCATGACGTCGAGGATCGTGAGCCGGGCGTCGCGGGCCTGGCGCAGGGCGTCGGCCAGCACCTCGGCCGGGAGCCCGTCGATCTTGGTGTCGAGCTGGAGGGCGGTGACCGCGTCGGCCGTGCCCGCCACCTTGAAGTCCATGTCGCCCATGGCGTCCTCGGCTCCGAGGATGTCGGTGAGGGCGAGGTACTTCCCCTCGGCGTAGACGAGGCCCATGGCGATGCCCGCCACGGGGGCCTTGATGGGCACGCCGGCGTCCATGAGCGACAGCGAGCTGGCGCACACCGAGGCCATGGACGTGGAGCCGTTGCTGGCCAGCACCTCCGAGACGAGGCGCAGCACGTAGGGGAACTCGTCCTGGGCCGGCACCACGGGGAGCAGGGCTCGCTCGGCCAGGAGGCCGTGGCCGATCTCCCGGCGCTTGGGGCTGCCCACCCGCCCGGTCTCGCCGTTGGCGTAGGGCGGCATGTTGTAGTGGTGCATGTAGCGCTTGCGGTCGTCGATGCCGATGGTGTCGAGGAGCTGGTCCATGCGGGGCATGCCCAGCGTGGTGACGTTGAGCACCTGGGTCTCGCCCCGCTGGAACAGGCCCGAGCCGTGGGCGGTGGCGATGACCCCCACCTCGGCGGACACGGGCCGCAGGTCGGCCGGTCCCCGGCCGTCGATGCGCTTGCCCTCGGTCACGATGCGGCGGCGCACGACCTCCTTGACCAGTGAGCGGACGGCGGCCTTGATCTCGCCGCCCCGGCCGGCCAGCGGGCCACCCTCGGCCACGTCGGCCTCGAGCTCGGCCCGGATGGCGGCGGTGGCCTCGTCGGTGGCGGCGCTGCGGGAGGCCTTGTCGGCGATGGCGGAGGCCTCGGCGACGCGGTCGGTGCCGACGGCCTTGACCCGCTCGTAGACCTCGGGGCTGTAGTCGACCGCCGGCTCGAAGGCGATCGGGTCGCGCCGACCGGCCTTCTCGACCAGCTGGTGCTGGAGGTCGATCGAGGCCTTGATGAAGCCCTTGGCCACCTCGAGGCCATCGGCGATGGCCTCCTCGGTCACCTTGGGGGCCCCGGCCTCGTAGCGGTCCCAGGAGCCCTCGGTGCCGTTGGCCTCGACCATCATGATGGCGACGTCGCCGTCGACCTCGCGGCCGGCCACGACGAGCTCGAAGGTCGACTCGTCGCCCTCCTGGTAGGTCGGGTGGCCGACCCACTCGCCCTCGGTGGTGAAGGCCAGGCGCACGGCGCCGAGGGGCCCCTCGAAGGGCATCCCGGACAGCATCAGCGCCGCCGAGGCGGCGTTGATGGCGAGGACGTCGTGGGGGTTCTCGAGGTCGGCGCCCATGATCGTGCCGACGACCTGGGTCTCGTTGCGGTAGCCCTCGGCGAAGCTCGGGCGCAGGGGCCGGTCGATGAGCCGGCAGGTGAGGATGGCGTTGTCGGTCGGGCGCCCCTCACGGCGGAAGAACGAGCCGGGGATCTTCCCGGCGGCGTACATCCGCTCCTCGATGTCGACCGTCAGGGGGAAGAAGTCGATGCCCTCGCGGGGCTTGCTCTGGTTGGCGGTGGCCAGGACGACCGTGCCGCCGAGCGAGCCGACGACGGCTCCCTGGGACTGGGTGGCGAGCTTGCCCGTCTCGAAGGACAGCTCTTTGTCGGACCCCTCGACGGGGGCGGATACGCGAATGGCCTCGGCCATGTCACTCCTCTCGTGGAGCGCAGGCCAGTTCCCAGTCGGCGGGCCCCCCACGGATGTGCCGGGCGGGGGCTCGGCGACTGGCAGCTGACCGCTGCGCTGCTGGTTGTGGCCCGGAGGGGCCGGAGCTACCGGCGCAGCCCGAGCCGGGCGTTGATGGCCCGGTAGCGCTCCACGTCGTTCTTCCGCAGGTAGGTCTGGAGGCGCCGACGGCGCCCCACCAGCTTGAGCAGGCCCCGCCGGCTGTGGTGATCGCTCTTGTGCACCCGGAGGTGCTCGTTGAGGTGGTTGATGCGCTCCGTGAGGAGGGCGATCTGGACCTCGGGCGAACCGGTGTCGGACTCGTGGAGCCGGTGCTCTTGGATGGTGGCTGCGGGATCGGGCATGGAGCTCTGGCGGTCGCTTTCCTTCGTGCGATCGGGTACGGCGTCGGCCGTGCCGGGTGGCCCGAGCGAACGCCGGGCGCTCCACCAGGCTACACGCCGGCCCCCTCGGGAGCGCAGCCTCGTGTCGCGCGGTGCATGCGGGTGCACGCCGGTGACCCGTCGCTGCACTCTGTGCGCAGTTTGGTCCACCCCCTGAGCCCTTCTGCGCAGAGAATCTCGCGGGGGGCCGAGGCGCGCCGCCGGACCCGATGCGCCCTCAGCGAGATCCCACCCATTCCTTGCGCAGTTCGGTCCACCCCCTGAGCCCTTCTGCGCACAGAGTTGCCTGGGGCTCACGCCCGGCCGTCGGAGACCGCCCGGCGGAGGCCCTCCAGGTATCCCCTCGTGACCCGGCCCTGGACCGACCGGGCCACCGGGGCGCCGAGGCGGGCCAGGGGGTGGCGGGCCCGGGACACGGCGACCACCCGGAACCACACGAGGTCGTCGGACCCCCGCTCGACGAGGAACGCCTCCTCGCCGGATTCCGGGTGGAGGGGCAGGGTGCCGTAGGCGAAGCCGAACCGCCGGGGCTCGTCGACCAGCGCCACCACCCGGCAGGCGGCCAGCACCGAGGCAGGGCCCAGGCGGGTGACGAGGACCACGGTGGCGCCCTCGGCCAGGGCCGCGTCGGGGGGCTCGACCCGCACCCCGGCTCCCCGGTGGGCGGCCCAGGCCCGCAGGCCGTCGCGGGCCCGATCGAGCACCAGCACCCCCCGTCCGAGCTCGATCTCGTACCGGTCCGTCCGGTAGCCGGGCAGGGCGGCGTCGCCGAGGGTCACCCCCACCGGCCGGTAGGTCACCTCGGCCGCGGTCGAGGCGGCCAGGGCCTCGGCCAGCGCCTCGCCGCCGACCCGCCCCGGCCGGAAGGGCCCCCTCACCGAGGGGCCACGTCCGCCGGTCGGCGGCGGGTCCACTGGTACCGCGGCCGGCGGGGCCGGGAGGACACGAAGGCCTCCTCCCCCGCTTCGGGGTCCAACGCGGGTAGGCGGGCGCCGGGGGCGCAGAAGGCGGCCTCGATGTCGGCGAGCGAGGCACGGGCGGGATCGAGGCCGACGGACCGCACCGCCGCCCCCACCGCGGGGCCGAGGCTGCCATGGGACAGCAGCTCGTTGACGATGGCGGGCAGCGTCTCGGGGTCCTTCAGCGGCCAGGCGTGGGTGGCGCCGTGGACCACGACCAGTTCGCCGCCGGTCCGGCGGGCGGCGTCCTCGCCGGTGCGCAGCGGCACGGCCACGTCCCGGTCACCGTGGACGACCACCACCGGTACGCCCTCGTCGGCCAGGCGGTCGAGCATCCACCGGGTCGGGCCCGACCGCAGGATCGACACGGCGGCGCCGACGAGGCCGCCGGGCCGGCGCAGGTTGTGCAGGGCCACCGGGACCCAGAGGCGGCTGAGCTTGAGCGCCTGGCGCGGGTCGCGGAGCAGGGGCACGGTGGTGGCGGTGTCGAGGGCCAGCGCGGCCCCCGTCATGCCCATGAGGGCGGGCACCAGGCGCCACAGCTGCACCAGCCCGTCCCAGGTGTCGCCCACGATGGCGTCGATCAGGACCACGGCGATGCCCCGTCGGGGCTGGCGGGCGACCAGCTCGGTGACCAGGCGCCCCCCCATCGAGTGGCCGGCGTACACGGCCCGCTCGATGCCCAGGTGGTCGACCACCCGGCCGAGCAGCCCGGCGTAGTACTGGAGGTCGGCGCCCCCCTCCTCCAGGCCCTCGGTCCCGCCGTGCCCGGCGGCGTCGATGGCCACCACCCGGAACCCGCTGGCCACCAGCCGGGACAGGCTCTGGGCGTAGAGGAAGCCTTCGGCGGTGTAGCCGTGCACCAGGACCAGCGGCACCCCGCGGCCGGCCACCGACACCTGCACCCGGTTGCCCCGCTCCAGGTGGAGCACGTGCCGGGTGAGGCGGGGCCGGGCCGGTGCGCTCCCCCGGCGGGCGGGCCACAGGTCGGGCATCAGCGTGGCGACGGCGACCACCCCAGCACGGCGCGGGCCTCGTCGACGTCGGTGGCCATCTGGCGGACCAGGTCGTCGACGGAGTCGAAGCGCAGCTCGTCGCGCAGCCGGGCCACGAAGCGCACGCGGGCCGGCTCGTCGTAGAGGTCGCCCTCGAAGTCGAGCAGGTGGGCCTCCAGGAGCGAGGCGTCGGCGTCGGCGTAGAAGGTCGGGCGGCGCCCCAGGGAGATCGCACTGGGGTGGGCCGAGCCGTCCGGGCGCACGTACCACCCGGCGTAGATGCCGTCGGCCGGGAGGCAGATGTCGCCCGGCACGGCCACGTTGGCCGTCGGGTAGCCGAGCTCGCGGCCCCGGCGGTCGCCGATGGCCACCACGCCCCGCACCTCGTGGGGCCGGCCCAGCATGCGGTTGGCCCCGTCCAGGTCGCCGGCGGCCAGGGCGGCCCGGATGGCGGTGGAGGAGATCGGGGTGGCCCCCTCCTCCTTGGAGGCGAGCAGCTCGATGCCGTCGACCTCGAACCCGGCGGTGCGGCCCACCTCCCGGAGGAGGTCGACGTTGCCCCGGCGGGCGTGGCCGAAGTGGAAGTCGGCCCCCACCACCACGGCCTTCGCCGCCAGGCAGCCCACCAGGACGGTCTCGACGAAGTCCTCGGCCGACTCCTTGGACCGGCCCTCGTCGAAGGCCACCACGTAGGTCAGGTCGACGCCGAGCCCGGCCAGCAGCTCGAGCCGCTGATCCAGGTCGGTGAGCTGCTTCGGGGCCGATTCGGGGCGCACCACGGCGGCCGGGTGGCGGTCGAAGGTCACGACGGCGCTGCGGGCCCGGCGCTCGGCGGCCAGGCGGCGGGCCTCGGCCACGACCTGCTGGTGGCCCAGGTGGACCCCGTCGAAGACGCCGATGGCCACGGCCGAGCCTTCCTCCGGCCGAGCGCACGGCCCCGGCTCCCGCAGCACCTGCACCGCAGGTGACGGTACCCGGCCCCCGTTCCCGCCCCCGTCACCCGGGCCGCCCGTGCTCTTTGTCGCGTTGGCTACCCCCTGGGTGCTCAACGCGACGAAGAGCGTCGCGGGGCTCAGCCCGCGAGGACCACGTCGGGGCGGGCGAGGTCGCCGTCGGCCCGGTAGACGGCCAGGAGCGACCCGTCGGGCGCCACGACGGCCCAGGGGCCGTCGCCCGCGAAGGGCGTGGGACCGGCCCGGTCGAGGCGGCGGCCGGTGCGCACGAGGGCGGCCACCTCCTCGTCGACCGCCACCGCGGCGAGGTGGCCGACGGCGGCGAAGGGCGGCAGCACCTCGAGCTCCTCGACGGGCCGGGCCCGGTCCTCGGTGAAGGGCCCCACCGCGGTGCGCCGCAGGGCCCGAAGGTGGGCCACCCCGCCGAGGGCCGCCCCGAGGTCGGCCGCCAGCGAGCGCACGTAGGTCCCCGACGAGCACTCGACGTCCACCCCGAACACGCCGGGCTCGACCTCCGCCGGGACGTCGAACCGCCACACGGTGACGGGCCGGGGCTCCCGTTCGACCTCGACGCCCTCGCGGGCGAGCTCGTGCAGGCGACGCCCGCCGATCTGGACGGCCGACACCATCGGGGGGACCTGGAGCAGGTCCCCCACCATCCCGGCGGCGGCCGCCCGCACGTCGGCCAGCGCCACCCCCGCCATGTCGGCCGTGGCCACCACCTCGCCGGCGGCGTCGAGGGTGGTGGTGGCCACCCCGAGGACCACCTCGCCCCGGTAAGACTTGGGCAGGTCGCCCACGTAGCGCAGCAGGCGGGTGGCCCGGCCCACCCCGAGCACGAGCACGCCGGTGGCATCGGGGTCGAGGGTGCCGGCGTGGCCCACCTTCTTCGTCCCCAGGTGCCGGCGAGCCCGGGCCACGACGTCGTGGGAGGTGCAGCCTCCGGGCTTGTCCACGACGGCGACGCCGTCGAGTCCGCTCACGCGTCCGGCTGCGGCGGCGGTGCCTCCCGGATGAGGTCCTCGATGCGCTCGGCCCTGGCCATGATGTCGTCGACGACGAACCGCAGCTCCGGCGTGCGCTTCAGCCGGGCCTGGCGCCCGATGGCGGCCTGGAGCCGTGGGCGCAGGGCGGCGAGGGCCTCGCTCGCCTCGGCCACGTCCCGGTCGAGGCGGCTGAAGGAGACGGTGCCGTGCCGGAGATCGGGATCCACCGCCACGTGGGTCACGGTGACCAGCTCGATGCGCTCGTCGTCGATGCGCTCGAGCTCGTCGGCCAGGATCTCCCGGCACAGCTCGTTGACCCGGGCCGTCCGGGCGTAGCCGCGCGGCGAGCCCCCCCGGCCGCTACGCCTCGGCATCGAGCCAGCTCCGCGACATCGACAGGACCTCCACGTCGGGGCGGGACCACACGAACCGCTCCACCTCGTCGAGCACGTCGACGACGTGCGACGCGGTGGACGCCACCGCCGCCACCCCGACGCCGGCCCGCTGCCACTGGTCGAGGTGGTCGACCTCGGCGGCGGCCACCGCGAACCGGCGGCGCAGCCCCTCGACGATGGGCTTCACCGCGGCGCGCTTGGCCTTGAGCGACCGGGCCTCGGGGATGTGCAGGTCGATCTCCACCGCCGCGCAGTGCACGGCGCCAGGATGCCCCGCGGCGACTACGTCCGCGGGACCTCCCGCTCCTCGTAGGTCTCGATGATGTCGCCCTGCTTGAGGTCCTGGAAGTCGGAGAGCCCGATCCCGCACTCGAAGCCGGACGCCACCTCGCGCACGTCCTCCTTGAACCGCCGGAGCGACTGGATCGAGCCCTTCCAGATGATGACCCCTTCCCGCAGGAAGCGGACCTTGGAGCCCCGGGTGATGACCCCGTTGAGCACGTAGCAGCCGGCCACCGCCCCGACCCGCGGGACCCGGAAGACCTCCCGGACCTCGGCGTCGCCGGTGACCACCTCGACGTACTCGGGGGCGAGCATGCCGACCATGGCCCGCTCGATGTCCTCGAGGACGTTGTAGATGACCTCGTACGTGCGGATCTCGACGCCCTCGGTGTCGGCCAGCTCGCGCGAACGCCGGTCGGGGCGCACGTTGAAGCCGATGATCGTGGCGCCGGTGGCGCTGGCCAGCTGGATGTCGTCCTTGGTGATGCCGCCCACGCCGCGGAGGACGAAGGCGATCTTCACCTCTTCGCGCTCCAGCTTGCGCAGCGCGTCGGTGAGCGCCTCGAGCGAGCCGGTGACGTCGGCCTTGAGGACGATGTTGAGGGTGGCCGCCTCGCCCTTCTGGATGGAGGCGAAGACGTCCTCCAGGCGCACGCCGGCCTTGATGGGCGAGGCGTCCTCGGCCCGGTCCCGCAGGCGGGCGTACTGACCCCGGGTCTCCCCCACCCGGCGGGCGGTGCGGTCGTCGTGGGCCACGATGAAATCGTCGCCGGCCTCGGCCACCTCGGACAGGCCGAGCACCCGCACCGGCGTGGACGGGCCCGCCGTCTTGACGGACTCGCCCCGGTCGTCGAGCAGCGCCCGCACCCGGCCCCAGGCGGGACCGGCGACGAGCGGGTCGCCCACCGAGAGGCAGCCCCGCTGCACGAGCACGGTGGCCACCGGGCCCCGGCCCACGTCGAGGTTGGCCTCGAGGACCACGCCCTGGGCCCGGCCCGCGGGGTTGGCCCGCAGGTCCTCGAGCTCGGCCACCACGTTGATGTTGTCGAGGAGCTCGTCGATGCCCAGGTTCTGGAGCGCCGAGATCTCGACGATGACCGTGTCGCCGCCCCAGGCCTCGGGGATGAGGCCGTTCTCGGACAGCTGCTGCATGACCCGGGTGGGGTCGGCGTTCTCCCGGTCGATCTTGTTGATGGCCACCACGATCGGCACCTCGGCGGCCCGGGCGTGGGCCAGCGCCTCGAGCGTCGTGGGCATGACGCCGTCGTCGGCGGCCACCACGAGGATGACGATGTCGGTGACCTCGGCCCCGCGGGCCCGCATGGCGGTGAACGCCTCGTGGCCGGGGGTGTCGATGAAGGTGATGAGCTTGCCGTCCCGCTCGACCTGGTAGGCGCCGATGTGCTGGGTGATGCCACCGGCCTCGCCCTCGACCACGTTGGTCGAGCGGATGCGGTCGAGCAGCAGCGTCTTGCCGTGGTCGACGTGGCCCATGACGGTGACCACCGGGGGCCGGGGCTCGAGGTCGGCCTCGTCCTCGTCCTCCTCGTCGAGCGCGTCGAGCTGCGCGAGCAGGCCGACCTCCTGCTCCTGGCCGGGGTCGACCAGGCGCACGACGGCGCCGATGTCGGTGGCGAAGAGCTCGATCATCTCGTCGGACAGGGTCTGGGTGGCGGTCACCATCTCGCCCTGCTGGAGCAGGAACCGCACCACGTCTGCCGCCGAGCGGTTGAGCTTGGGGCCGACGTCCTTGGCGGTGGCGCCGCGCTCGATGACCACCTCGCCCTCGGGGACGGGGGCGTCCTCGGGGGTGTAGGTGGGGATGTCCTGGGGCTGGAGCTCCTCGCGGTTGCGCCGCCGGCGCCCGGGGCTCTTGCGGGGCCGGCGGGGGCCACCGGGACCGCCGCGGCCGGGGAAGCCGCCACCGGGGCGGCCGAAGGGCGGGCCACCGGGACGGGACCCGGGAGGGCCACCGCCACCGGGGCGGTTGCCGGGCGGGCCGTAGCCGCCCAGGCGGGGGCCGGGGCGGCCGGCGGACGGACCACCACCAGCCGCCGCCGCCGGGGCGGGGGCGACCACCGGGGGGAGGCGGGATGGGACGGCCCGTGCCGGAGCGGGGCGGGGCACCGGGGGGCGGCGGGATGGGACGGCCCGTGCCGGAGCGGGGCGGGGCACCGGGGGGCGGCGGGATCGGTCGATCGGCGTCGGGGCCACCCTCGGGGCGGGCCTGCCCGGGCGGGGGCGGCACGGGACCGCCGCCGGGGCCGGCGGGCGGGGCGCCGTCGGACGTGGACCGGGCCGTAGGGGCGGCGGGCGGGGCGCCGTCGGCCGACCGGGGCGGTGCGCCTCCGGACGCGGCAGGGCGCGGGGGCGGCGGCATGGACCGGCCGTCGCCGGGCCGGGGCGGCGCGGGCGGGCGCGACGGGGCGCCCGGGGGCGCCGGCGGACGGGCCCCGGTGGCCCCTGGCGGCGCCGGCGGTCGGGCGGCCGGAGCGGTGCGGGGGGGCGGCGGCGGCGGGACCGCCCGGGCGGCGGCGGGGCGGTCGGCCGCGGGCCGGGGCGGGGGCGGAGTCGAGCGGGTGGGCGGCGCCGAGGGCGGGGCGGTGCTGCGGGCGGCGGCGGGCTCACCCGCGGGGCGGGCGGCGGGCGGCGCTGCGGGGCGGGGGGCGTCGGCGAAGGGCCGGTCACCCTCGGGGGTGCGGCCGCTGGTCACCAGGCGGTGGGTGCCACGGTCGCCGGCCGGCTCGGCGGCGGGGCTGGCGGCGGCGGCGGGCGCCTCGGGCGGCGCGGTGTCAACGACGGTCGACCCGAGCCCCTCCCGCTGGGCGCGGCGACGGATCCGGTCGGCCTGCGCCTCCTGGATGCTCGACGAGTGGCTCTTGACGCCGATGCCGAGCGCGCTGCAGAGGTCGAGGATGTCCTTGTTGGCCAGCCCCAGCTCACGGGCGAGCTGGTGGACTCGGATGTTCTGTGCCACGAAGTGTCTTCTCGTCCCTTCCGGCCCGCCCTGTCGTGGGCCAGCCCTCCACTCTCGCACGATCAGCAGCCTCGGCTCGAAGCTCTTGCACCGAGCGGTCGTCCACCGGGCCCCGTAGCGCCCGGTCGAACGCCCGGCGCCGTCGCGCCAGGTCGACGCACGCCGGCGAGCCGACGCACAGCCACGCGCCCCGGCCGGGGAGCGTGCGACCGACCTCCAGTCTGCCGTCTTCGCGCCGGATCACACGCACCAGGTCCTCCGGACCGGTCGTCCGGCGGCAGCCGAGGCAGGTGCGCCGCACGGCGACGTCCCTAGCCCGAGGCGCCGTCCACCGGGTCGGTGCCCTCCAGGGACGGGGTGTCGCCCCCCTCGGCCAGGGCCTGCTCGGGGTCGTCGGTGGCCAGCACCGGCTCGTCCGTGGCCAGGGCGTCGAAGGCCCGCTCGTCGTCGGGCACCCCGAGCAGGTCGAGGTCCTCCTCGAGGGCCTCGTCGGACACCGCCACCGGCTCGGCCGGTCCGCCGAAGACGGCGGCCTCCTCGGCGGCCATCGGTGCTCCCTCCAGCTCGAGGGGGTCCTCGATGGGCGACGCCTCGGTGGTCGTCGCCACGATGCCCGCCTCGAGGTCCTCGACCTCGTCGTCGGGCAGGGCCGCCTCGGCCAGCTGGTCGCCCGGCAGCGCCGGGGCGCTGTCGTCCACCGGCAGGGTGGCGCCGATCTCCGGCGCCCGCTCGCTGTCCGGGCGGGCGTCCGGGTCGGCGTCCGTCCCGGGGAGGACCGAGCCGTCGTCCCCCACCTCGGTGACCCGGTCGCCGCCGGGGTCGACCATCGCCCCCTCGGTGGTGGTGTCGCCGTGGCTCCACTCCTCGGCGGTGACCGCGGGGCCGCCCTCGGCCGGCTTCCAGACGATCTCGCCGCTGGCCGGGTCCTGGACCCACTCGCCCTCGGCCCACTCCTCGCCGTCGTACCCGGCCTCCTCCTCGGCCAGCTGGGTCTCGCTCTTGATGTCGACCCGCCACCCCGTGAGCCGCGCCGCCAGGCGGGCGTTCTGGCCCTCCTTGCCGATGGCCAGGGACAGCTGGTAGTCGGGCACGATCACCTCGGCCGTGCCCGTCTCCTCGTCGAGGCGGACCTCCTTGACCTTGGCCGGCGACAGCGCCCGCATGACGAAGTCCTGCACGCCGTCGGTGAAGGGGACGATGTCGATCTTCTCGCCCCGCAGCTCGTTGACCACCATGCGCACCCGCGCCCCGCGGGCGCCCACGCAGGCACCGACGGGGTCGACGTTGTGGTCGTTGGACCAGACGGCGACCTTGGTCCGGTGGCCGGGCTCGCGGGCGACGGCCTTGAGCTCGACGATGCCGTCGGCGATCTCGGGCACCTCGAGCTCGAACAGGCGCTTGATGAGGCCCGGGTGGGTGCGGCTGACCACGATCTGGGGGCCGCGGGGGTTCTTCCGCACCTCGACGATGTAGGCCTTGAGCCGGGTGCCGGGCTCCGGGCGCTCGAACGGCACCTGCTCGGCCTGGGGCAGCAGCGCCTCGACCTTGCCGAGGTCGAGGAGGGTGAAGCGGCTGTCGGTCTGCTGGATGATGCCGGTGACGATGTCGCCCTCGCGGCCGGCGTACTCCTCGTACTTGAGCTCGCGCTCGGCCTCCCGCACGCCCTGCATGAGGACCTGCTTGGCCGTCTGGGCGGCGATGCGGCCGAAGTCGTCGGGGGTGTCGTCCCACTCGCGGCTGACGTTGCCGTCCTCGTCGAGCTCCTGGCCGTAGACCCGGATCTCGAAGGACTCGGCGTCGATGGTGACGTAGGCCTCCTCGGCCGCCCCCGGCATCCGCTTGTAGGCGGCGACCAGGGCGTTGGCCAGGGCCTCGAGGAGCGTGTCGGCCGGGATGCCCTTGTCCGCCGCCAGCGCCTGGAGCGCCTCCATCATCTCGAAGTTCCCGCTCATTCCCGCACCCTCCTCCTCGAACCCGCACCCGCGTCGACCTGCTCACGCCCGCCCTTGCGGCGCTTCTGCCGCCCGGCCCCGGGGGCGGCGTGGGGCCCCACTCGAACACCGTCTTGGCCCGCTCGACGTCGGCGTAGGCCACCCGCCGCTCGCCGTCGGCCGTGGCCAGCACCACCCCGTCGGCGTCGGCGGCGGTGAGCTCGCCCTCCACCCGGCGCTCGCCCTCGGTCCCCGCCACGGTTCGCACCCGCACCTGCGTGCCGAGGGCGGCGGCGAAGTGCTCGGGCGTGCGGAGGCGGCGCTCGAGCCCGGGGCTCGAGACCTCGAGCGTGTAGCGCCCGGGCAGCGGATCGTCGGCGTCGAGGGCCTCGGACACGGCCCGGGTCACCTCGCCCAGCACACCCAGGTCGACGCCGCCCGACCGGTCGACGAGGACCCGCAGGGTCCCGCCCGCCAGCTCGACGTCGTAGAGCTCGAGGTCGGCGGCGGCGACGATCGGCTCGACCACGGCTCGCACCCGCTCCACCGTGCTCGCAAGCTCGCTCACCACCGCTCACCTCCTCAAAGGGCCATAGACGAACAGAGCGTGGGCCCGGAAGCCCACGCTCGTGACACGGTCCCGGGTTCCCCCGGGCCGCGGACCATCACGGAACCGTCGAAGTCTAGCGGCGGGGCCGGCCCCCCGGCCGGGTCGAATGTGGCGCCCGTCACACACCGGGCGCCGCGCCGTTCTGGCCTGCAGGACGTGGTGGAATCCGCCCCGATCCGCAGGCGAGAACCGGAGGCGAGCCGGGCTCAGTAGGCCCGGGCCACCACCGCCAGGAGGTCGGGCTCGTCGTCGGCGTCGGGCACCGAGCCGTCGGGCCGGCGCAGGCAGCGCACGGTCACGCCGTCCGCCGCCAGGCGGGCCTCCCCCTCGGCGCCGAGGGCGCTCCAGGGCACCCGGGCGAAGCCGTCGTGGGCGGCCTCGAGGGCCTCGCCGGCGTCGGCGGCGTCGACGGTGCGGGCCTCCCGGGCGGTCCGGGCGCCCTCCAGGAGGTCGCGCTGGGCGGCGGCGAGCGCATCGCCGACGGCCCGGGCGGCCCCCTCCACCGGGACCGACTCCTTCGTCCCGGTGTCCCGGCGCACGAGGGTCACGGTGCCGCCGGCCAGGTCCCGGGGCCCGACCTCGAGGCGCACGGGGACGCCCTTCAGCTCCCAGTCGACCGAGCGGCGGCCGAAGCCCGTCTCGACCCGGTCGTCGAGCGAGGCCCGCACCCCGGCGCCCTTCAGCTCGTCCACGAGGGCGGCGGCCCGGTCGCCCGCCCCGTCCTCGTCCCGCACCAGGAGGACCACCGCCTGGACGGGGGCCACCTCGGGGGGCAGGCGCAGGCCGGCGTCGTCGCCGTGGGCCATGATCAGCCCGCCGATCATCCGGGTCGACACGCCCCACGACGTGGTCCAGGCCAGCTGCTCGGCACCGGAGGCGTCGAGGTAGGTGATGTCGAAGGCGCGGGCGAAGTTCTGCCCGAGCTCGTGGCTCGTCCCCATCTGGAGGGCCTTGCCGTCGGCCATCATCGCCTCGCAGGCGAGCGTGTTGACCGCCCCGGGGAAGCGCTCGGCCGCCGTCTTCCGCCCCGTCAGCACGGGCATGGCCAGCGAGTCGACCATGAAGCCCTCGTAGACCTCGTGCAGGATGCGCCGGGCGTAGCCGGCGGCGTCGTCGGCCGACGGCGTGGGCGGTGTGGCCCTCCTGCCAGAAGAACTCGCGGGTGCGGAGGAAGGCCCGGGGCCGCAGCTCCCAGCGGACGATGTTGCACCACTGGTTCAGGAGCAGGGGCAGGTCCCGGTAGCTCTGGATCCACTTGCCCATGTACTCGCCGAACACCGTCTCGCTGGTGGGGCGCACCACCAGGGGCTCGGCCAGCTCCTCGCCGCCGCCGTGGGTGACCACGGCCAGCTCGGGGCTGAACCCCTCGACGTGCTCGGCCTCCCGGGTCAGGTAGCTCTGGGGGATGAAGAGGGGGAAGTAGACGTTGGCCGCCCCCGCCTCCTTGATGCGGCGGTCGACCTCGGCCTGCATGCGCTCCCACAGGGCCCAGGCGTAGGGCCGGAAGACGTAGGTGCCCGCCGCCGGCCCGTTGTCGGCCAGCTCGGCCTTGGTCACCAGGTCCTGGTACCAGCGGGGGAAGTCCTCGGCCTGGGGCGTGAGGACGGGCGCCTTGGGCATGGCGCCGAGGCTACGAGGTCGCCTCGGCCCCCTCGACCCGCTTCCGGCTGCTCAACCTTGCTCCGCCTTGCGGCGGACGAGCTCCACCTTGGTCTCGCTGTCGTTGGCGTCGTCGCCCTGGGCGTCGAGCAGCGCGGCACGGTCGGCCTCGGCCGCGGCCGCGGCGCCGCTGTCGGCTGCGGCCAGGCGGGCCTCGACGCCCTCCTTCACGAGCTTCTCGGCCTCGTCCACGAGCGCGGCCACCATCTCGTCCTCGGGCACCACCCGCACGATCTGGCCCCGGATGAACAGGTGGCCCCGCTTGCGGCCGGCGGCGATGCCGAGGTCGGCCGAGCGGGCCTCGCCGGGCCCGTTCACCACGCAGCCCATGACGGCCACCTGGAGGGGCAGCTCCCGCTCGGAGAAGGCCCGGTTGGCGTCCTCGGCGACGGCGATGACGTCGATCTCGGCCCGCCCGCAGCTCGGGCAGGCGATGAGGTCGACCCCCTTGCGCTCCCGCAGCCCGAGCGACTCGAGCAGCTGCCCGGCCGGCCTTGGCCTCCTCCACCGGGTCGGCGGTGAGGCTGTAGCGGATGGTGTCGCCGATGCCCTCGAGCAGCAGGGTGGCGATGCCCGCCGTCGACTTGACCAGGCCGGCGGGCGGCGGGCCCGGCCTCGGTCACGCCGAGGTGCAGCGGGAAGTCGACGGCCTCGCTCAGCTGGCGGTAGGCCTCGACCATCAGGGGCACGTTGGACGCCTTGACCGAGATCTTGACGTCGTCGAAGCCGACCTCCTCGAAGTAGGCCAGCTCCTGCTGGGCCGAGGCCACGAGCGCCTCGGGGGTGATGCCGTACCGCTTCTCGATGCTCCGGGTCGAGCGAGCCGGCGTTGACGCCGATGCGGATGGGGACGCCCCGGTCCCGGGCCTCGCTGGCCACCAGCTTGATGCGCTCGGGCTTGCGGATGTTGCCGGGGTTGAGGCGCAGGCACGTGCACCCCCGCCTCCAGCGCGGCCAGGGCCAGGCGGTGGTGGAAGTGGATGTCGGCCACGATCGGCACCGGCGAGCGGGGGACGATGCGGGCCAGGCCCTCGGCCGCCTCCTCCTCGTTGCAGGTGCAGCGCACGATGTCGGCGCCGGCGGCGGCCAGGGCGTAGATCTGGGCCAGGGTCCCGTCGACGTCGGCCGTCTTGGTCGTCGTCATCGACTGGACGGTGACCGGGGCACCGTCGCCCACGGGCACCGCGCCCACCATGAGCCGCCGCGTCCGGCGCCGCTCGATCACTGCAGCTTCAGGGGATCGGCGATGTCGAGGTACAGGGAGGTGACGCCCACCAGCACGAGGAGCAGCACCACGGCGTACGTCAGCGGCATGAGCTTGGCCACGTCGGCGTGGTAGGGCCGCCCCCGCCGGCTGCGGATGCGCTCGTAGGTGGCGATGGCCACGTGACCGCCGTCGAGCGGCAGCAGGGGCACCAGGTTGAAGATGCCGATGAAGATGTTGATGGCGAAGAGGAAGGCCAGGACGTCGGCCACCTCCTCGGTGTCGCTGGCGAGACGGACGGCGCCGTAGATGGAGACGACCCGGTTGGGGTTGGACTCGACGTCGGAGTCGCCGTCGCCGCTCGTGCTGGCCGTGAGGGTGTCGTAGTAGCCGCTCAGCCCGGAGGGCGAGAAGAACGACCCGAGTCCCTTGACCGACAGCCACATCGTCTCGCCGGTGGTCTTGAACGACTCGACCACGCCCGACACGGGGCCCTCGCGCACCCGCTCGAACGAGGGACCGATGCCGAGGAAGCCGACGTCCTCGCCCTGGGGGTTGACGTCGGCCAGTTCGACGTCGAGGCGGCGCACCGCACCGTCCCGCTCGATCTCGAGGCTCACCTCGTCGCCCGGGTGGCTGCGCAGCTCCGAGGACAGGTCGTCGAAGCTGTCGAAGCGCTCCCCGTCGACGGAGACGATGCGGTCGCCGAGCTCGATGCCGGCCTCGTCGGCCGGGCTGCGCTCGGTGAGGGCGCCCACGGACCAGTTGTCCGAGTCGGGCTTGGGGATGCCGAAGCCGACCAGCACCACGAAGATCAGCACCAGGGCCATGAGGAAGTGCATGGTCGAGCCGGCCACGGCCACCGACAGGCGCCGCCAGTAGGGCTGCTGGCGGTAGGTGCGGGGCTCGTCCTCGGGGTCGACCTCCTCGAGGTTGCTCATCCCGATGACCTTCACGTAGGCCCCGGCGGGGATGGCCTTGAGCCCGTACTCGGTCTCGCCCCGCTGGAACGACCACAGGCGGGGCCCGAAGCCGATGAAGAACTCGGTGACCTTCATCCCGGCCGCCTTGGCGGTCACGTAGTGGCCGAGCTCGTGCATGAAGATCATGAAGACCAGGGCGAGGACGATGGCGAGCGTCCCGAGGCCGGCCCACATGCCGAAGGCCACCGTGGCCACCACGACCAGGGCCAGGCGCCACAGCTCGGTGCCCCGGGCCTCGGCCCGCGGCGGCGGGGGCGCCGGCGGCGGCGTCCGTGTCGTCGGGTCCTGGATCTCGGTCACGCTGCCGCTCTCCTCTCGATGATCGACCGGGTCCGCTCCCGGGCCCGGCGATCGACCTCGATCACAACGTCGGCGTCGTCGAGCTCCGTTCCAGTGTGCTCGGAAAGGGCCTCGTCCAGCACGGCGGGCGATGCCGGACCAGGCCAGGCGGCCCTCCAGGAAGGCGGCCACGGCCACCTCGTTGGCGGCGTTGAGCCAGGCGGGGGCCGATCCGCCGGCCCGGCCGGCGGCGAAGGCCAGGGCCAGGCAGGGGAAGGCCTCCAGGTCGGGGGGCTCGAAGTCGAGCCGGCCCACCTCGGCCCAGTCGATGCGCCCGAAGGGGATGCGGGCCCGGTCGGGCCAGGCCAGGGCGTAGGCGATGGGGAGGCGCATGTCCGGCAGCGACAGCTGGGCCACGGTGGCGCCGTCGGTGAACTCGACCATCGAGTGCACGATCGACTGGGGGTGGACGACGACCTCGATGGCGTCGTAGGGCACGCCGAACAGCTCGTCCGCCTCGATCACCTCGAGGCCCTTGTTCATGAGGGTCGAGGAGTCCACCGTGATCTTCGGGCCCATGGACCAGGTGGGATGGGCCAGGGCGTCGGCCACGGTGACGCCGGCCAGCTCGGCCCCGGATGCGCCCCCGGAACGGCCCGCCGCTGGCGGTGAGCACCAGCCGGGCCACCTCGGCCCGGCGACCCGCCGCGCAGGCACTGGTGCAGGGCGCAGTGCTCGGAGTCGACGGGGACGATCTCGGCCCCGGCCGTGCTCCGCACCCGCTGCACCACGGGGCCGCCGGCGATGAGGGACTCCTTGTTGGCCAGGGCGAGGCGTCCGCCCCGCACCGAGCGCGGCGAGGGTGACGGGCAGGCCGGCGAAGCCCACGACGGCGTTGACCACCACGTTGGCGACGACGGCCAGCTCGGCCAGGGCGTCGGGACCCGTCACCAGCTCGGTGCCGGCCGGGAGCCGCCCGGCCAGCTCCGCCGCCCGGGCCGGCGTCGCCGAGGGCGACCACCCGGGGCCGGAACTCGACGGCCTGCGCGGCCAGGGCGTCGACCGAGGAGCCGGCGGCCAGGGCCACCACCTCGTAGTCGCTCGGGGTCGGCCCGGACGACGTCGAGGGTCTGGGTGCCGATCGACCCGGTGGACCCCAGCACGGCGACCGTGGTCGCCACTACCGCGTCCTCAGAAGATGTCCAGGACTCGGCACAGGTAGTAGGCGGCGGGGAGGGCGAAGAGCATGGCGTCGAAGCGGTCGAGCAGACCCCCGTGGCCGGGGAGCACGCTGCCCATGTCCTTGACGCCGAGATCCCGCTTGATCATCGACTCGCACAGGTCGCCGATCGGGGCGACGACGGCCACCACGAGCCCGAGGGCCAGGGCCGACCCGCTGTCCCAGGGGGCCAGCCCGATCATCCCGAGGATCACCACGCTGACCACCACCGAGGCCACCGCGCCGCCGGCGAGCCCCTCCCAGGTCTTGCGGGGGCTGATGGCCGGGGCCAGGGGGTGGCGCCCGAACTTCGACCCCACCGCCAGAGCCCCCACGTCGTTGGCCACCACGGCGAGGACGACGCCGAGGAAGGCGCCCACCCCGTCGGGCCCGGCCAGCAGGAGCGCGGCGTAGGCGCCGAGCATCCCGACGTAGGCCACCCCGAGCACGGTCAGCGCCGTGTTGAGGGAGGGCGCCACCGGGCGGGGCGTGACGGCGTACCAGAGGAAGCCGACCACGACCGTGAGGGCCATGACCAGGGGCAGGGCCGTCTCCCCCCGCCAGTAGGCGGCGGTGACCAGCGAGGCCGAGGCCACCAGGCCCACGAGGGTGGCCGGGTGGTGCCCGGCCGTGCGCATGGTGGCGAACAGCTCGCCGGCGGCCAGCACCACGATCACGGTGACGAGGGCCACGCCCACGGCGGGGCCGATGGCCAGGGCCACGAGGGCGGCGCCGGCCACCGCCAGGCCGATGGCCACGGCCCGGGTGAGGTCGCGGTCGGGACTGGCCCCCCGTCCGGCCCGGCCCGCCGGGGCGTCGGCGTCGGGCGTGGGCCGGGGGCGTCCCCTGACCACCCGGTTGGACGGACGGAGCCCCGGGTCGCGGGTGATGTCGATGTCGTCGTCCGGCGACGGGCCGGACGGGGCCCCCTCGAAGAAGGCACGTCCGGCGCCGGTGTCCTCGTCCGGCAGGACGGAGCTGCCGGCGTCGGGCTCGGGGGCGGGGGGCGGCGGCGCCTCGTGCGGGCCGCGGTCCTCGACCGGCGGGGCGATGTCCTCGTCGCCGGCCTCGGGGCCGGCGGCGTCCGCCGTGGGACGGGCCGCCTCGGCCCAGCGGCGGCGACGGCGGCCGCCCTCCTCGCTGCGGTTCCTCCGGCGCCCACCGGCCAGCACGGAGGTGCGGGCCTCGTCCTCGGCCTCCCACTGCCGGGGCTGGTCCCGCCAGCGGGGCCCCGAGGTGGCGAAGCTCGACCAGGCGTCGAGGTCGTCGCCCCCCTGCTCGTAGGACGGCAGGCGCGCGACGGGCGGGGCCTCCTCGGCCTCGAGGTCGAGCTGGAGGTCGTCCGGGTCGTCGAGCCGCTCGGGCGCGTCGAAGGCGCCGGTGGCGTCCTCGTCGAGCACCACGACCTCGTCGTCGGGGGGTGGACCGGGGTCGGTCCCCACGGTGGTCCCCCGCAGGGTGGTGACCTCCGGGGAGGTGTCGTCGTCGCCCGGCTCGAAGCCTCCGACCTGGCGCTGGTCCTCGTCCATCGGTCTCCTCGGTGGTGTCGTGGCGTACGAACGGCCCCCTCCGCCCGCCGCCTAGCCCTCCAGGAGCTCGCGCTCCTTGTGCTCGAGGGCAGAGTCGATGTCCGCCACCGCTGACGCCGTGAGCCGGTCGAGCTCCTTGGCAGCCCGGTCGACCTCGTCTGCGGACACGTCACCCTCCCGTTCGAGCGCCTCCAGATCGTGCCTCGCGGAGCGCCGCAGGTTGCGGACCGCCACGCGGCCTTCCTCGGCCATGTGCTTGACCACCTTCACGAAGTCCTTGCGGCGGTCGGCCGTGAGGGGCGGGAAGGCCAGCCGGATGATGGTGCCGTCGCTGCTCGGGTTGACCCCGAGATCGGAGTTCCGGATGGCCTTCTCGATGGCCCCGATGGCGTTGCGGTCGTACGGGGCCACCACGAGGGTCCGGGCCTCCGGCACGCTGAAGCCGGCCAGCTGCTGGAGCGGGACGTCGGTCCCGTAGTAGTCCACGAGCAGCTTCTCGACCAGGGCGGGGGTGGCCCGCCCGGTGCGGACGCTGCCGAACTCGGCCTTGGCGTGCTCGACCGCCTTGGCCATCTTCTCCTTGGAGTCGGAGAGGACGTCGGCGATCACCGCACCAGCGTACCGATCCGCTCCTCGCCGATGAGGACCCTCCGGAGGTTGCCGGGGGTGAGGACGTCGAAAACGACGATGGGCAGCGCGTTGTCCATGCAGAAGGTGATGGAGGTGGGGTCCATCACCTTGAGGCCCTGGTTGAGCACGTCCATGTAGGTGAGCTCGTCCAGCTTCGTGGCGGACGGGTCGAGACGGGGGTCGGCGGTGTAGACGCCGTCGATGCCCGAGTGGGTGCCCTTGAGGAGGGCGTCGGCCGACAGCTCGGCGGCGCGGAGGGCGGCCGGGGTGTCGGTGGTGAAGAACGGGACGCCGAGGCCGCCGGCGAGGATGACCACCCGCCCCTTCTCCAGGTGGCGGATGGCTCGGCGCCGGATGTAGGGCTCGGCGATCTGGGCCATCTGGATGGCCGTCTGGACGCGGGTGGGCTGGTCGTGGCGCTCGAGGGCGTCCTGGAGGGCGAGGGCGTTGATGACCGTGCCGAGCGTCCCCATGTAGTCGGAGTTGGCCCGGTCCATGCCGGCGCCGGCACCGGTCATGCCCCGCCAGATGTTGCCGCCGCCGACGACGACGGCCACGTCCACGTCGAGGTTGCGGCGGGCGTCGACGATCTCGCCCGCGAGCTGGTTGACCACCTCGCCGTCGATGGAGTACCCGTTCGGCTCGGCGAAGGCCTGGCCCGAGAGCTTCAGGACGACGCGGCGCCAGCGGGGCTTGCGATCCTCCGCCACGGGGCGGTCAGGCCCCGATCTCGACCTGGGCGAAGCGCACGATCTCGGCCCCGCCCAGGTGCGCCGACACCGTGACCTTGTCGTCGCGGGCGTAGGGCTGCTCGAGCAGCACGCCGCCGGGCACCCGCTTGAACCAGCCGCCGAGCTTGCCCTCGACGATCTTCGGGAGCGCCTGCTCGGGCTTGCCCTCGTTGCGGGTCTGGGTCTCGAGCAGCGCCCGCTGCTCGGCCACGTCGGACTCGGGCACCTCGTCCCGGGTGAGGACCGAGGGCCGGGCGAAGGCGACGTGGACGGCGACGTCGTGGGCCAGCTCCTGGCTGCCGTTCCGCAGCACGACGACGACGCCGTTGACGCCACGGTCGCTCTGGACGTGGAGGTACGTGTCGAGCACCTCGTCGGGACCGGCCTCGAAGCGGACGACCCGGCCGAGCTCGATGTTCTCCTTGAGGGCCACCTTCAGCTCGTTGATGGCCTCCTCGAAGCGGCCGGTGCCGTCCTCGCCCTCGGCCACCACGCCCTCGGCGATGGCGTTGGCCAGCTTCACGAACTCCGGGCTCTTGCCCACGAAGTCCGTCTCGCTGCGCAGCCAGCACGAGGGCGGCGGCGGTGCCGCTGACGGCCAGGGCGACGGCGCCCTCGGTGTTCTCCCGGTCCTCCCGCTTGCTCATGCTGGCCAGGCCCTGCTCCTGCAGCCGCTTGCTTGGCCGCCTCGAAGTCGCCCTCGGCCTCGGTGAGGGCGCGCTTGGCGTCCATCATCCCGGCGCCGGTCACCTGGCGCAGGCGCTGGACGTCCTTGGCCGTGAAGTCGGCCATCTAGCTCTCCTCTCCGGAGGTCGCAGGGGTCTCGGTCGCCGCCTGCTCCTCGAGGTGGGGCGGCTCGGCGGCCGTCGCCGAGCCAGGCATGGTCTCGGGGAACTCGGAGGCGACGTCCTCCTCCTCGGCCGACGCCGGGATGGCGCCGGGGGCAGGCTCCTCCACGTCGGACGGCTCGACCTCGGCCTCGGGCAGGGGGTCGCCGGCCCGCTCGTGCGCGACCACGGGAGCGGACTGCGAGGGCACGGCCAGCTCGGTCTCCTCCTCGGAGCCCGGTGCCGGCGCGGTGTCGGCGCCGCCCTCGGCGGCGGCCGGCGCGGTGCGGGCGCCGGCGGCGATGCGGGCCTCGCGCTCAGCCGCCTGGCGGGCGGCCTCGGCCCGGGCGCTCGCCTGCTGGCGGGCCCGCTCGGCCTCCTGCTCGGGCGTGGGCGGGGGGGCCGTCATCTTGCTCGGGTTGCGGCGCTCGCCGATGTAGCGCCCCTCCTTGACCGCCTCGCTGATGATCCGGCACATCAGGGTCCCCGAGCGGATGGCGTCGTCGTTGCCGGGGATCACGTAGTCGATGACGTCGGGATCGCAGTTGGTGTCGACCACGGCGACCACCGGGATCTTCAGCTTGTTGGCCTCGGTGACGCTGATGTGCTCCTTCTTCGTGTCGATCACGAAGATGGCGTCGGGCAGCTTGGCCATGTCGCGGATGCCGCCGAGGTTGCGCTCGAGCTTCTCCAGCTCACGCGACACCATGAGCGCCTCCTTCTTGGGCATGGCCTCGAAGTCGCCCACCGCCCGCATGCGCTCGTACTCGGTCATCTTCTTCACCCGGCCGCTGATGGTGGTGAAGTTGGTGAGCATGCCGCCGAGCCAGCGCTCGTTGATGTAGGGCATGCCGCAGCCCTCGGCCGAGCGGGCCACCGGGTCCTGGGCCTGCTTCTTGGTGCCGATGAACAGGATGCTCCCGCCGTCGGCGACGAGGTCGCGCACGAAGGTGTAGGCGATCTCGATGCGCTGCAGCGTCTGCTGCAGGTCGATGATGTAGATGCCGTTGCGCTCCCCGTAGATGAAGCGCTTCATCTTCGGGTTCCAGCGCCGGGTCTGGTGGCCGAAGTGGACACCGGCCTCCAGCAGCTGTCGAAGGGTCACGACGGGTGCCACGGATTCCTCCCAACGGTTGACCTACGGCACCGCCGAGCGCTCGATGAGCGACCGTGGGGTGGCGGTGCCTGGAGATGCGGATGTCGCCACCGGTCGATGGCGAAGGACCAGTGTACCGGTGGTCCGCGGCACGCCCGTCCGACATCGGGGTCGACGGTCGTATCGACCTCACGGACCCGGCCCGCCCACCCAGGTGGCCGCCCCGGCCAGGCTGGCGCCGGCCTGGTCCTCGAGCACCGACGTCATCGCCGCCCGGACGAGCCCGGGCCCGACGTCGCGACAGGTCGGCCCCCGTCCCGCCAGCGCGAGCGCGACCTCGCGGCGTGGTCTCCGGGGCCCCGGAGAGGCGGGTGTGGGTGTCGGTCCCGCCGAGGGGGACGAGCGCGTTGCTCGCCCCCGGGAGGCTGCTGTGCACGGCGGGGACGACCAGGTCGCCGTCGGCCGCGATCGAGGTGACCCGGAGGCCGGGCGGGAGGGGGCGCTCGGCCAGCGCCCGGAGGTAGGCCGAGCCCTCGGCCAGCTGGGCCGCCGAGGGCGCCGCCCCGTCGAGCCCACCGTCGGAGGCCCAGGCGAGCACCGACCGCCCGGCCCGGCCCGACGCGGTGGTGCCGAGGGCGGCGTTGGCGGTGGCCAGGTCGGTCCCGTCGTGGGGCGACCCCAGGGTGACGAGGTGCTCGACCGGGGGCGGGCGTGGCGCCCCCGCGAGGGCGGCCCGGGCCACCACGCCGCCCTGCGAGTGCGCTACCACGTCGACCGGCACGCCCGGGTGGGCCCGGCCGATGTCCTCGAGCAGGACCCGCAGCCGGTCGCCCGACCGCTGGAGCTCGCCACCGGCGTCGGCCCGCCCGTAGTCGGCCATTGGCACGCCGCCCAGGTCGCCGACCCCCGGCGCCCGCCCGCCGCGGTACGAGAACTGGACGACGTCGGCGGCGTCGTAGCCCAGGGCGGCGGTGTCCAGCTCGAGCACCGAGGCGTGGCCGCTGCCCGACCCGTAGCCACCGACGAGGACCACGATGCGTCGCTCCCCCGACGGTCGGGGGACGGGCTCGTCCGGGGGCGTGCACCCCTCCTGGTCGGCCCGGAACCGGCGGGCCTGCTCGAGCAGGACGGCGGCCCGGACCACGGGGAGGCGCCGGAGGTCGGCCTCCACCTGGGCCCACGTGAGCCGGGCCGTCCGATCGGCCACGGCCAGGGCGAGCTCCCGCTGCGCCGCCGCCACGTCGGTGGCCCACGCCACTGCCCCTCGCCCGGCGTCCACCGTCCGGCCCGCGGCCGCCCACGCCACACCCGCGACCCGGCCGGGCGCGAGGCCGGCGAGGAGCCCGGCCCGCTCCTCCGCCGGCGTCCCGGCCGACCGCAGGTCGGTGGGCACGAGGTGCACCTCGGGCGGCCCGTCCGCCCCGAGGAGGCCGAGGGGGTCGACGTACTGGTCCCCCACCCGGGCCCCCCAGTGCAGCGTGGCGCCCGACCGACCGACCACGTCGCCGCGCGCCACCCGGTCGCCCCGGCGGACGAGGACCTCCGCCAGGAACGAGTAGCTGGTGCGCAGCCCGTCGGGGTGGAGCACCACGACGTGGAGCCCGAGGCCCACCCGCCCGGCGAAGGTGACCTCGCCGTCGGCGGCCGACCGCACGGACTCGCCGACCTCGGTGGCGTAGTCCACCCCGCGGTTGCCGGCGCCGTAGCGGGTGGGCGGCGGGCGGAACCGGTCGACCAGCGGGCGGTCGACCGGCGGGACGTAGGTGCCGGGCTCGGCGGCGGCGGGTGCGGCGAGCGGCCCGAGCAGGGCGACGACGGCGACGAGGGTGGCGACGGCGGACGCCAGGGCCCGGCGGGCGCGGGCGGCGCGGCGGTGCCGCAGGTGCGAGGGCATGGGTGCTCCCCCAGGACGAGCGGGTGCCGGGGGAAGCGGGGGCGGACCCGAGGGATCCGCTGGCAGAGATGGTAACCGGGGGGTGTGACAGCCTCGGCCGAGGGGCCGGGACGGCTAGGCGGGTTCGCGCTCCGCCACGGCCAGCTTCGAGCGGAGGTGGATCACGGCCTTGGTGTGGATCTGGCACACCCGGCTCTCCGTGACCCCGAGGACCTGGCCGATCTCGGCCAGCGTCAGGCCCTCGTAGTAGTAGAGGGTGAGGACGACCTTCTCCCGCTCGGGCATGCGGTTGATGGCCTCGGCCAGCAGCTGGCGCATCTCCTCGACCTCGTAGGAGGCCACCGGGCCGTCGTTGGTGTCGGCCACCGTGTCGCCCACGGTCACCGAGTCACCCCGCTCGCCGCCGAGGGAGAGCATCTCGTCGAGGGCCACCAGGCCGATGAAGGACAGCTGGCTGAAGGTGGCCTGCAGCTGGCCCTCGGTCAGCCCGAGTTCCTGCGCCAGCTCCTCGTCGGTGGGCGAGCGGTGCTCGGCGGCCTCGAGCTTGGCGTAGGCCCGCTCGAGCGCCCGGGCCTTGGCCCGGACCGAGCGGGGCACCCAGTCGATGGAGCGGAGCTCGTCGAGGATGGCGCCCTTGATCCGCGAGATGGCGTAGGTCTCGAACTTGTACCCCCGGCCGACGTCGAACTTCTCGATGGCGTCGATGAGCCCGAAGATGCCGTAGCTCACGAGGTCGGCCTGCTCGACGTTCTGGGGCAGGCCCACGGCCACGCGACCGGCCACGTACTTGACCAGGGGCGAGTAGTGGAGGATCAGGCGGTCACGGGCCTCGGTGGTGCCCTCGGCCTTGTAGTCGGACCACAGGCGCTCCACCTGGGCGGCGTCGTCGACCTCGACCATCAGCTCGCCGCCCCCGGGCGGGCCCGTGGGTGGGTGGCGGCGTAGACGGCGCGCAGGCGCTCCTTCGAGACGTGCGTGTAGTGCTGCGTGGTGGCGAGGTCGGCGTGGCCGAGCAGCTCCTGCACCGCTCTCACGTCGGCACCGCCGTCGAGGAGATGAGTTGCGAACGTGTGCCGGAGCGCGTGCGGCGAGGTGGGCGCCACGGCGCGTCGGTCCAGCACACGGCGCACGTCGCGGGTACCGAGGCGGCGTCCCCGCTGGTTGAGGAACAGGGCCCGCTCGGGGGTCTCGGCGGTGACGAAGTCGGCCCGGCCCCGATCGAGCCAGATCCCCACCGCGGCCAGGGCGGGCTCCCCCACCGGCACCTGGCGCTGCTTGGACCCCTTCCCCCACACGGTGACCACCCGGCGGGCGGGGTCGACGTCGCCCAGGTCGAGCCCGCACAGCTCGGCCACCCGCAGGCCGCTGCTGTACAGCAGCTCGAGCACGGCGTCGTCCCGCCACCGGAGGGGGCCGTCGTCGCCGTCCACCCGGGCGGGCGGCGCATCGAGCAGCGCGGTGAGCTCATCGGCCCGCAGGACCCGGGGCAGACGGCCCGTCCCCGACGGGGCGGAGAGCCCTGCGGCGGGGTCCTCGGCGAGGCGGCCCGTGCGCACGAGCCAGGCGAAGTACCGCCGCAGGGCCGAGGCCTTGCGGGCGATGCTGCGCCGGGCGTAGCGGCGGGTCTGGAGCCAGGAGAGGTACCGGCGCAGGGTGCGGCGGTCCACGGCCTCGGGACCGGCCAGGGAGCCCCGCTCGGCCCAGTCGACGAAGGCGACCAGGTCGGCCCGGTAGGCCCGGATCGTGGCGTCGGAGGCCGACGTCAGGGTGCGGGCGAAGCCCTCCAGGTCCCACGCCACGCTGCCTCACGGTACCGAGCCCCCGCCGGGGCCCCGGGGACCCGGTGCCGCCCCGGTGACCTCCCACCAGCCGCCGGCGGCGGTGACCAGGCCCGCCAGCTCCAGGTGGGCCAGCTGGACGGCGATGACCCCGACCTCCCGTTCCAGGCGCCGGGCCAGCTGCTCGAGCGTGGCCGGCGCCTGCTGGAGGGCGGCCAGCACCCGGGCCTCCGGCTCGTCGAGGATCGGCGGGTCGGGGTCGTGCGGGACGCGGCAGTGGGCGGCGCGCTCCAGTCCCAGGGCGACGAGGACGTCGACGGTGTCCCGCACGGGTGCCGCCCCGGCCACCAGGAGGGCGTTGGTCCCGGCCGCCGCCGGAGCGCGCACGGGGCCGGGCACGGCCATCACGGTGACGTCGCGCTCGAGGGCCGCCGTCACCGTGTGCATCGACCCGCCCCGGGCGTGGCTCTCGACCACCACGACGATGTCGGCGAGGGCAGCCACGAGGCGGTTGCGGGCGGGGAAGCGCCAGGGCTCGGGCCGGGTCCCGAGCGGGTACTCGGAGAGGACCGCGCCGGCGGTGGCCACCGCCTCCCAGAGCTCGGCGTTCCGCCGGGGGTAGACGACGTCGAGCCCCGTCCCCACCACCGCCACCGGCGGCGCCATCCTCGCCGACAGCGCGCCGCGGTGGGCAGCGCCGTCGATCCCGAGGGCGAGGCCGGAGACCACGCAGACGCCCGCCGTGGCGAGCCCGGCGCCGAGCTCGGCCGCCACCGACCGCCCCGCCCAGGTGCAGCGGCGGGTGCCCACGATGGCCACCCGTGGCAGCTCGAGGGCGCCGAGGTCGCCCCGGGAGAACAGCACGGCGGGCGGCTCGGGGTCGGCGGCCAGCACCACGGGGAAGCCCTCGTCGCCGGCGGTGCGCACGGCGATGCCGGCGGCGCGGTGCGCCTCCCAGGCGGCGGCGACGTCGGTCCCGGCGGCGGCGGTGCGCCACCGCGACGCCTGGAGCTCGGGGATGCGGACCCGAGCGGCGATCGCCCGGTCGCGGTGGGCCCGGCCCCCGGCGACGCGCTGCCACGCCTCCTCGGGTGGCCACCGGCCGAGCACGGCGGCGAGGCGGGCCGGTCCCATGCCGGGAAGGCCGGCGAGGGCCGCCACCCAGGCGGCGGGAGGCAGCGGCGCGGTCATGCCGCCGTCCCCAGGGCCTCGGGCTCGGCCCGCAGCGACAGGGCCAGGCACACGTCCTCCTCGCCCAGCGGCGGCCGGCGGCCGGCCAGGTCCGCCAGCGTCAGCGCCACCCGGCGCACCCGGTGCAGGCCCCGGGCGCTCAGGACACCCCGGCGGAGGCGGTCCTCGAGCAGCAGGGCGGCGGGGCGGTCGAGGGGCGCCACCTCGTCCAGGGCGGTGGCCGGCAGGCCGGCGTTGGCCACCACCCCCCGCTCGGCGGCCCGCAGGCGGGCGGCGGCCACCCGGTCGGACACCTCGCGGGTGGGCTCGCCGGCCTCGCCTCCGAGGAGCTGCGCCGGGTCGGGACGGGCCACGTCGAACCGGAGGTCGAAGCGGTCGAGCAGCGGGCCCGACAGGCGGCGCCCGTAGCGGGCACGGGCGGCGTCGCTGCACCGGCACGACGGCCCGCCCTCCCCGCACGGGCACGGGTTCATGGCGGCCACGAGGAGGAACCGGGCCGGGTAGGTGACCGCGGCGCGGGCCCGGCTGACCCGCACCACGCCCTCCTCGAGCGGCTGGCGGAGGGCGTCGAGGGCGTCGGTGTGGAACTCGCCCAGCTCGTCGAGGAACAGGACGCCGCCCGAGGCCAGGCTCACCTCGCCTGGGCGGAGGGCCGAGGTGCCGCCGCCGATGAGCGACACCAACGAGGCGCCGTGGTGGGGGGCCCGCAGCGGCGGGCGGCGCACGAGGCCGTCGGGCGGCAGGGGCATGCCGGCGGCCGAGTGGACGCGGGTGGCCTCGAGCGCGGCGGGCGGCTCGAGGTCGGGCAGGAGGCCAGGGAGGCGGCGGGCCAGCATGGTCTTGCCCGAGCCGGGCGGGCCGACGAGGAGCAGGTGGTGGGCGCCGGCGGCCGACACCTCCAGGGCGAGGCGGCCGACGGGGTGGCCCCGCACCTCGGCCAGGTCGGGCTCGGCCGGCCCGAGGGGGCGGGGTGGCGGCGGGGGCGGGTCGGGCCACGGGACCTCGCCCCGGAGGGCGGCGAGCAGCTGGCGGAGGTCGGTCACCGGCCGCACGACGTGCCGACCCACCAGAGCGGCCTCGGCGGCGCAGTCGGGGGGGACGACCACGGCGTCGGTGCGGAGGGCGTCGACGAGCGGCACGATGCCGGGCACCCGTCGCACCGAGCCGTCGAGGCCGAGCTCGCCGAGGAAGCCCATGCCGGCCACGGCCTCGGGCGGCACCTCGCCCCCGGCCACGAGCACGCCGACGGCCATGGCCAGGTCGAGCCCGGACCCGTTCTTCTTCAGGCCCGAGGGGGCGAGGTTGGCGATGACCTTGCGGGGCGGCCACCGCAGCTCGGTGGTGGCGAACGCGGCCCGGGTGCGCTCCCGGGCCTCGCGGCAGGCGGTGTCGGGCAGGCCCACCACGGTGAAGCCGGGCAGGCCGGCACCGACGTGGATCTCCACGGAGATGGGGTGGCCCTCGACCCCGAGGAGGGTGGCGGACGGGATGCTGGCGAGCACGGGGCTCCTCCCGGTTGCGGTACGGGGGGAGGGCCGTGCGCCGGCCGCTCGAGCGTCGGAGGGAGCGTACGCCGGGGGTGTGACAGGAACGCCGGGCCGGTCGGGGCGGGGCCGGGTCGGTTCTGGACGGTTGACCCGCCATGCGGGGGAGAAGTGACCAGAACCGGGGCGAGGCGGCGGTTCTGGACGCTGGCCCGCGCCATGCGCGGCGGAGCGTCCAGAACGCCCCCGGGCGGATCGACTGCCGCTACGTCGTGGCGGCCAGGCCCAGGGTGGCGATGGCCACGGTGAGGGTGAACGCACCGACGAAGTCGACCGTGGAGCTGACGACGGGGATGCCGTAGGTGTCCGGGTCGACGCCGGCGCGGACCGAGGCGATGGTCCCGTAGTAGGCGATGAGCACGACGACGGCCATGGCCAGCAGGCCACCGGCCAGCGACGCGCCCAGCATCTGGAGCACGCCGGGACTGGCCTCGCCGAGGGCCCGGGCCACCACGTCGGCGCCGACCGCGTTGAACGCGTACACCGGCACGGCGAGGAGCAGGACCAGACCGATGTCCAGGCGGGCCTCCCGCGACGGCATGGCCCGTGACGGCACGATGCCGAGCACGAGCTTGCTGGCGAGGCGCCCGGACAGGATCCCGCCCAGGGCCCCGGCGCTGCTCAGGTGGGCGGGCACGAGCACCAGGAGCGCCGGGTAGCGGTCGAAGGACGAGAACCGCCCCTCGAGCACGATGCCGGCCATGGCGCTGACCGCACCCGCCACCACGAGCACGGGCAGGGACTCCCGCACGATCCGTCGCAGCTCCTCCAGCTTCGACCGCAACGACAGGACCAGCGCGGCGACGGCGGCCACCACCACGGCCACGCCCAGCGACGACGTGAGCAGGCCGAGGCCGGCGGCGAAGGTGGCCACCCACAGGGCGGGCAGGGTGAGCACGTCGCCCAACGTCGACACCAACGGGGCCGTCACGTTGTCGAGGTCCCACCCGTAGCGCACGGCACCGGCGCTGAGCCCGAGCGTGGCCGCCAGCACCACCACCGACGCCAGCACGCCACCGATCACCGAGATGACCGCCAGCGTGAGGATCGAGGTGGTCCCGCTCAGCCCGAACGCGGCGGCGACGGCCTTGGCCAGGAAGGCCAGCAGGGCCGACATGACGAGGGTCAGCGCACTGGCCGCCAGCACGTTCTGCCCCAGCACCGAGTCCGGACGGGTCGACATGCGGAACGTACCGGCGTGGATGGTGGTGCTGATCCGGTTGCCGAACGTCCCGAAGATGTTGCCCCGGAGCCCGATGGCAGCGGGCACGAGGACCAGCAGGCCGGGGAGCTTCTGGAAGGTGAGGGTGATCGAGCCGAGCATGGCCCCCGCGAGGAGGCTCGTGCTGCTGTTCAGCCCGAGGGCGACCAGGCTCTGCCGGGCGGCGGCGGTGTCCGGACCGAGCAGCGCCCGCAGGCGCGCGATGAGGCGGGGGCGGCGGCGCAGCATGGTCGTGGAGGAGAAGCGCGCACGGCGGGGTCCGGGGTCTCGGGTGCGCCGCTGGCGGCGCACGGGTCGCACCGATGGTAGGGCCGCCGGGCGGCGAGGCGGCGACCCCTCGCCTCCTCGCGAGAACTGGCCTTCGACTAGAGCCAGCCCCGCTTCTTGAAGGCGCGGTACAGGCCGACGCAGATGAGCACGATCACGACCAGCGTCGCCGGGTAGCCGAACCGCGAGTCGAGCTCGGGCATGTGCCGGAAGTTCATCCCGTAGATGCCGGCGATCGCCGTGGGGACGGCGATGATGGCGGCGCCGGCCGACATCTTGCGCATGTCCTCGTTCTGCCGGACGCTCACGTTCGACAGGTTGACGTTGAGGGCGTCGGTGAGCAGCCCGTCGATGCCGCCGATGTGCTCGGCCTCCCTGACGCAGTGGTCGTGCACGTCGCGGAAGTAGGGCTTGGCGTCCTCCCCCACGAGGGGGATGCGACCCGACGCCAGGACCTCGAGGGGCTCGGCCAGCGGCACCACCGCCCGCCGGAACTCGAGGACCTCCCGCTTGAGCTTGTAGATGGCCTTGGCGTGGTTGCGCCGCTCGTCGGAGAAGACCTCGGCCTCCACGTCGCTCACGTCGCGATCGAGCGCCGCGCGCACCTCGCCGTACTCGTCGACCACGCGGTCGGCGATGGCGTGCAGGACGGCCTTGGGGCCGCGGGCGAGGCGCTCGGGATCGGTCTCCAGGTCGTCGCGCACGCTGGTGAGCGCGCCGGCCCGCCCGTGGCGCACCGACACGACGAAGTTGGCCCCCACGAAGACCATCACCTCGCCGATCTCCACCACCTCGACGCGATCGACGTAGCGGGCCGTCTTCAGGACCATGAACAGGGTGTCGCCGTAGATGCTCGAGCTTGGGCCGCTGGTGGGCGGCCACCGCGTCCTCCACCGCCAGGGGGTGGAGCTTGAACTCCCGGGACAGCGCCTCGAACTCCTCGGGGTCGGGCTCGTGCACGCCGATCCACACGAAGCCGTCGGGGCTGGAGGCGGCGACCTCGGTGGCCTCCTCGAGGGCGACCACGCCCTCCCGCCGCAGCCCGCCGTCGTAGACGGCGCAGTCGACGATCACCGCTCCAGTGTCCCACGCGCCCCACCGGGCAGGATGGCCACGTGCGCATCACCCTGGCCTCCGACCACGCCGGCTTCCGCCTGAAGGACTTCCTCGTCCGCCACCTCGGTGAGGGCGGCCACGAGGTCACCGACCTCGGCACCGACTCGGAGGCGCCCGTCGACTACCCGCCGTTCTGCGCCGCCGCCGCCCGCGCCGTCGTGGGTGGGGAGGCCGACGTCGGCATCGTGCTCGGCGGCAGCGGCCAGGGCGAGCAGATGGCGGCCAACAAGGTCCACGGGGCCCGCGCCGCCCTCTGCCACGACGAGCTGACGGCCCGGCTGGCCCGCCAGCACAACGACGCCAACGTCCTGTCGCTGGGCGGGCGGCTGGTCACCGAGACGGTGGCCACCGGGATCGTGGAGGCGTTCCTCACGACCCCGTTCGAGGGGGGTCGCCACGTGCCCCGCCTGGCGCAGCTCCGCTCGATCGAGGAGGAGGAGTCGGCCCGCTGACCTCGCCGCGGTAGATGCGGCGCACCACGTCCTCGATGTCCGGCTCCTCGAGGGTGAGGTCCCGCACGTCCGTGGCCCCGAGCACCCGGGCCACCAGCTCCGGCGCCGACACCTCGGCCGGGGAGAACTCGAACCAGCGGCGCGGCCCCTCGGCCCGCACCAGGCGGGCGCCCGGCACCTCCAGCGGCCGGTCCTCGATGAGGTCGACCACGAGCACGCGGTGACCCCCGAACAGGCGGGGCAGGTCCTCGACGGCGCCGTCGTGGATCAGCCGCCCGTGGTCGATCACGATGAGGCGCCGGCACAGGCGCACGAGGTCGTCGACGTCGTGGGTGGTGAGCACCACGGTGGTGCCCTCGGTCCGGTTGAGCTCGGCGAGGAAGCCCCGGACCGCGGCCTTGGCCTCGACGTCGAGCCCGATGGTGGGCTCGTCGAGGAAGAGCACCCGGGGCGCGGGCAGGACGGCGGCGGCCAGCTCGGCCCGCATGCGCTGGCCGAGGGACAGCGAGCGCACCGGTTGCTCGAGCTGGGGCCCGAGGGCCAGCAGGTCGACGAGGTGGTCGAGGCGGCGGGCGTGGTCGGCGGCGGGGACGCCGTAGAGGTGGCGGACCAGGTCGAACGAGCGCGACAGCGGCAGGTCCCACCAGAGCGACGTCCGCTGGCCGAAGACCACGCCGATGCGCGCCGCCAGGGCCCGCCGCTGGCGCCAGGGCACGAGGCCGTCCACGGTCACCGACCCGGAGGTGGGCACGAGGATCCCGGTGAGCATCTTGACCGTGGTCGACTTTCCGGCACCGTTCGGACCGGCGTAGCCGACGAACTCCCCGGCGGGCACGTGCAGGTCGATGCCCGCCACCGCCACGGAGCGCCGCCGCCGCGTGCGGAACTCCTTGGTGAGGCCCTCGGCGTCGATCACGAGCCGGTGCTGGCGTAGTGGCGGAGGCCCCGGCGCCAGGCCAGTCCGGCGAGGGCGGCGAACACGGCCGTGGCCACCGGGGTGACCGCCAGGAGCGAGGCCGGGATGCCGGGCGGGCCGTCCCGTTCGAGCAGGTGGAGGGCGGGGACGTACACCGCCAGCCCGAAGGGCACGACCCAGAGGAAGGTGAAGCGCAGCACCGGCCCGTAGATCTGCAACGGGTTGCCGCTGAGGGCGGCCCCGCCGTAGGTGAAGGCGTTGACCAGCTCGGAGCCCTCCACGGTGTAGAGGGTGGCCGCCGCCCCCATCACGAGCACGGCCACGATCACCGCCGCGCAGCACAGGACGGCCAGGGCCGCCACGCCCACCCGACCCGGGGTCCAGTCGACGCCCGCCAGCGACGCGCCCCAGACGACCACGCCGAGCCCCGCCGCCCCCCGGCCGATCTCCCGCACCTGGATGTCGCTCGTCATCACCGACAGCAGCACGGGGAAGGGGCGGGCCAGGAAGGGGTCGAGCCGCCCCTCGCGGACGAGCAGCGAGAACGCCGGTGGCTCCAACGTGTCGGCCAGCAGCATGCCGAACCCGAGGCCGGCCTCGCCGAGCCCGACGAGCACGACGACGTCGCCGGTCCCCCAGCCCCCGAGCCCGCCGAAGCGATCCACGAGCAGCGTGATCCCGATGGTCTCGAACACCACGAGGGCGGCGGCGCCGAAGGTGCGCGCGAGCAGCAGGCCCGGCTGGTGGGCCTTGGCCTCGACCGCGGCCATCCCGAGGCGGGTGGCCACCCCGGCGTCAGCCACCGTGCACCACCAGGCGGCGCTCGCCGCGGGCCAGCACGGCCCGGCACATCCCGACCAGCACCACGGCCCACACGGCCTGGAGGAGGAGGGCGGTGCCGGGGGAACGCCCGGTGACCACGCGGACGGGCGCGGTGAGCATCGCCGCCAGCGGACCCAGCTCGGCCACCGTCCGCAGCGCGCCGGGGAAGAACTCCACCGGGATCATGAAGCCGGAGAGGAACCACAGCACCGGGAACGAGAGCGAATACGCACCCCGGTAGTCGGGCGTCCAGAAGGCGCTGGCCCCGATGAGGAAGCGGAAGCAGAACCCGGCGACCGCAGCGAGGGCCAGGCTCACCACCACCGACGACCAGCCGCCCACGGTGGTGGGGAAGCGCAGGTCGAGCACGAGGGCGGCTCCCAGCAGGGGCACCGTGGTCCGTACCAGCGCGATGTTGGCGCTCCGGCCGAGGTCGAAGGCGAGCAACCGGCCGAGGGTCCCCCCGGGCCGGGTCAGCTCCGCCTCGAAGGCGCCGGAGCGGATCGAGTCCGGTAGCTCCCAGATCCACACCGCCCACACGAGCCCGAAGAGGCTCTGCACCACCCAGACGTAGGTCAGCGCCTCGGCCTCGTCGAGCCCCCCGACGCTCCCCTGCTGCTCGTAGAGGGCGACGAACAGGGCGGTGCGGATGAGGCCGAAGAAGACGTTCGTGGCCAGGCCGCTGAGCAGCGCCAGGCGGTACGTGGCCTGTCGCTGGAACCCGGCGGCGAACAGGGCCCGGTGGAGCCCTCGCACCTACTTCCCCGTGAAGCGGGGCTCCCGCTTCTGCAGGAAGGCGGCCATGGCCTCGGCCGTGTCGGCCGTGCCGAAGTTGACGGTCTGGCAGCGGCTCTCGTCCTCGAGCGCCTGGTCCATGGAGACAGCGAAGGCGTTGTTCAGCATGGTCTTGGTCATCGACAGGGCCAGGGGCGGGCCGGCGGCGAGGCGCCGGGACCAGTCGTCGACCACGGCGTCGAGCTCGCCGGCCGGCACCACGCGGTTGACGATGCCGATCTCCTGGGCCTCCTTGGCCGAGATCACCTCGGCGAAGAAGGCGAGCTCCTTGGCCTTGTGCAGCCCGATGAGCCGGGGCAGCAGCCACGAGCCGCCGAAGTCGAGCGACAGGCCGCGCTTGGCGAAGATCTCCGAGAAGCGGGCCTCGTCCGACGCCACGATCAGGTCGCAGCCGAGGGCCAGGTTGAGGCCGGCGCCGGCCGCCACGCCCCCCACCTTGGCGATGGTGGGCTTGGCCAGGCGGTGCAGGCGCAGGGCCACGTCGCCGATCCCCCGCATGACGTCCAGCTGGTGGCGCTCCGACGGGCCCGCGGGCGACAGGTCGGCCCCGGAGCAGAAGGCGCCCCCCGCACCGGTGACCACGAGGACCCGGTCGGTGTCCGAGTCGGACACCTCGGTGAACACGGCCAGCAGCTCGCGCCACATCACGTCGTTGACGGCGTTCTTGCGGGCGGGCCGGTCGAGGGTGACGGTCACGACGCCGTCGGCCCGGTCCACCTGGAGGGTCTCCATCGGTGGCGGACGATACTGCGGTGGTGGCAGCCGGTCCGGAGGACGTCGAGGTGCGCCACGTGCAGCCGTTCCAGGCCACGAAGCGCTACGTGTGCCCGGGCTGCCACTCCGCCGTCGCGCCCGGGACGGGGCACGAGGTGGTGGTGCCCCGGGACGCCCCGGATCTCCGGCGCCACTGGCACACCCCGTGCTGGGCCATGCGCCACCGACGCCGTCCCGGCCGCTGACTAGCGTCGCCCCATGGCCAGCCCGGAGCACCAGGCCCTCGTCGACATCCTCCGCAACCAGCCCGTGCTGGACGGCGCCTCCATCCTCGACCAGCGGGCGAGCATGGAGGACATGGCCGCCGGCTCCCCGATGCCGGAGGGCGCGGTGGTCGAGGCGGTCGACGCCGGCGGCGTCCCCGCCGAGTGGGTGCGGGACGCGGCCTCGCCGGGTGACGGCGTGGTGCTCTACCTCCACGGGGGCGGCTACTGCATCGGCTCCGTCGCCACCCACCGGGCCCACGCCGCCCGCCTCTCCGCGGCGTCCCGGGCCCGGGTGCTGAACGTCGACTACCGGCTGGCGCCCGAGCACCCCCACCCCGCGGCGGTCGACGACGCCGTGGCCGCCTACCGGTGGCTCCTCGATGCCGGGGTCCGCCCCGCACAGGTGGTGGTGGGGGGCGACTCCGCCGGTGGCGGGCTGGTGGTCGCTGCGCTGCTCGCGCTGCGGGACGGCGGCGACCCCCTGCCGGCGGCCGGGTTCTGCCTGTCGCCCTGGGTCGACCTCGAGTGCACCGGCGGGACGTTCGAGACCAAGGCCGACGTCGATCCCATGGTGACCCGGGAGGCCCTGGCCGAGATGGCCGCCGCCTACGCGGGCGAGCACGACCTGCGCTCGCCCCTGCGTCTCCCCGATCCACGCCGACCTGGCCGGCCTGCCGCCGCTGCTGATCCACGTGGGCACGGCGGAGACGCTGCTCGACGACAGCGTCGTCCTGGCCGAGCGGGCCCGGGCCGCCGGCGTCGACGTGCGCCTGGAGGCGTGGGACGACCTCGTCCACGTGTTCCAGGCCTTCGCCCCCATGGTCCCCGAGGCGGTCGAGGCCATCGACGGCATCGGCGCCTTCGTCCAGGAGCGTCTGGGCACCCAGATCACCGCATAGCGGCGATCCAGCTGCCCAAACGCCGTCAGAACGCGTCCTCGACGACCTCCAGGCGGCCGTCGAGCACGGCGGCCACGTCGAAGCGGACGGAGCGGGCCCGGACGGGCGAGGCCGCCAGGTAGGCCGCGGCCAGGCGGCGGATCCGGGCCTGCTTGGCCGGGGTCACCGCCTCCAACGGGGTGCCGAAGGCCTCGGACGAGCGGGCCTTGACCTCGCAGACGGCCACCACGCCGTCCCGGATCGCCGACCACGTCGAGCTCGCCCTGTCGACCGGAACGCCAGTTGCGGTCGAGCACCCGCCAGCCCCGCTCGGCGTACCAGGCGGCGGCCAGGTCCTCGCCGCTGGCGCCGAGGGCCCGGCGGTCCGCCACCGGAGCTACAGCTCCTTCTTGGGGAGCTCCTCCACGTTCACGTCCTTGAACGTGACGATCTTCACCGATGAGACGAACCGGGTCTGGCGGTACATGTCCCACACCCAGGCGTCCCGCAGCTCGAGCTCGACCCAGCTGCGGCCGCCGTCGTCGTGGACCCGCTGCTCGACCTCGTTGGCCAGGTAGAAGCGCCGCTCCGTCTCGACCACGTACGAGAACATCGGGGCGACGTCCTTGTACTCCTTGTAGAGCTGGAGCTCGATCTCCGCCTCGTACCGCTCGAGGTCCTCGCTCGACATGGACCGATCGTACGCCCCGGGTCCCCGGGGCCCGCGTCAGCGGGCGGCCCGCTTCTCCTTGATCTTGGCCGCCCGGCCGACCCGGTCGCGCAGGTAGTAGAGCTTGGCCCGGCGAACGTCGCCCCGGGTCACCGACCTCGATGCGCTGGAGGATCGGCGAGTGCACCGGGAAGGTGCGCTCGACGCCGACGCCGAAGCTGACCTTGCGCACGGTGAACGTCTCCCGGACGCCCGAGCCCTGGCGGCGGATGACGACGCCCTGGAACAGCTGCACGCGCTCGCGGCCGCCCTCGACCACGCGGACGTGGACCTTGAGGGTGTCGCCGGGGGCGAAGTCGGGGACGTCGTCCCGGAGACTGGCGCGGTCGATCAGATCGGTGCGGTTCATGGCGCGCTCGGCTCCTGGGGATTGCCGGGGGACGAGCGAGGATAGACCTCGTCCCCCAGATCCGCCAACAGGCGCCGCTCGTCCTCGGTGAGCCCGCCCCGGGCCTCGACCAGGTCGGGGCGGTCGGCGATGGTCCTGGCCAGGGCCGCCGCCCGCCGCCAGCGGGCGATGCGGCCGTGGTCGCCCGAGCGCAGGACGTCGGGGACGGTCCACCCCCGGAAGTCGGCGGGGCGGGTCCACTGGGGGTGCTCGAGCAGGCCGTCGGCGAAGCTCTCGTCCTCCGGGCTCTCGGCGTTCCCCATCACCCCGGGGACGAGGCGGGTCACGGCCTCCAGCACCACCAGGGCGGCGGCCTCGCCCCCGGACAGCACGTAGTCGCCGATGGACAGCTCGCCGTCGACCAGGTGCCGGCGGACCCGCTCGTCGACCCCCTCGTAGCGGCCGCACAGGAGCGAGAACCCGGGCAGGGCGGCCAGCTCCTCCGCCATCCCGTGGTCGAGGCGGCGGCCGCCGGGCCCGAGGAGCAGGAGCGGCCGGGGCGGGACGGCGGCCTCGACGGCGGCGAACAGCGGCTCGGGCATGAGCACCATCCCCGGACCCCCGCCGAACGGCGTGTCGTCGACCGAGCGGTGGGGGTCCGTGGTGACGGCCCTGACGTCGTGGACCCGCAGGTCGAGCAGGCCTCGCTCCTGGGCCCGTCCCAGCAGGCTCTCGGCGGCGAAGCCCGATGACCAGCCCGGGGAGGATGCTGAAGACGTCGACCCGCACGGGTCAGTCCAGCAGCCCGGCAGGCGGGTCGACCACGAGGCGGCCCGCCTCGGCGCGGACCAGGAAGGTGAGGGGCACGAGCCCCCCGCCGTCGAGCACGAGCAGGTCGCTGGCCGGGTTCGCCTCGACCGAGGCCACGGTGCCGAGGTGGGCCCCGTCGGCGGCGGCCACCACCTCGGACCCGACCAGGTCGTGGACCCAGAGGGCGCCGGGGTCGTCGAGGGGCTCGGCCGAGAGCACGAGGCCGTGCAGGGCCTCCGCCGCCGAGCGGTCGGCCACCCCGGCGAAGTGCACGAGGAAGCGGCCCTGGTGGGGGCGGGACGAGCGCGACCTCGAGGCGCCGCTCCCCCACCCACAACGCGGTGCCGGGCGCCACCCGCTCGACGCGGTCGGTGATCAGGTCGACGACCACCTCGCCCCGGATGCCGTGGGCGCTGGCCCACCCGGCCCACCTCCAGGAGCCCCTCGGGCCGGCTCAGTCGACGAAGTCGACGTCGACCTCCACGCCGTCGCGGACGGCGGCGGCACGGACCACGGTGCGGATGGCGTTGGCGATGCGACCGCGGCGGCCGATGACCCGCCCCATGTCGTCGGGGGCGACCCGCACCCGGAGGGCCAGCACCCGGCCCTCGTCCACCTCGACGTCCACGGCGTCGGGGTCGTCGACCAGCGAGCCCACCAGGTACTCGAGCACGGCCCGGGCGCTCGCCCCGGGGACCAGGTCGCCCTGTCCTCGTCCTCGAGCTCCCCCGCCTCCAGATCCTCTGCCTCGGTCATGACCGGCCCGACTCCTCCCAGGCGCCGCTCTTCTTCAGCAGGCGCTGGACGGTCTCCGTCGGCTGGGCGCCCTTGCGCAGCCAGTCGACGGCCTTGGCGTTGTCGATGTTCACCCCCGGCGGGTCCTCGCGGGGCAAGTAGGTGCCGAGGACTCGATGAAGCGGCCGTCACGGGGCGAGCGGCTGTCGGCCGCCACCACCCGGTAGGTCGGCTGCTTCTTCTTGCCCATGCGCATGAGGCGGAGCTTGACGGCCACGAACGGGTTCTCCTGATCAGTTGAGCGAGGGCAGGGACGGGAGCGAGGGCATGTTGGCAGCCGCTCGCTTCGCCGCCTTCCTACCGCCTTTGCCCTTCGGCGAGCCGCCGAAGCGCTTCATCATCTTCGGCCACGTCCTTGAACTGCTTGAGCAGCAGGTTGACCTCGGACGTGCTGGTGCCGCTGCCGTTGGCGATGCGGAGGCGGCGGGAGCCGTTGATCAGCTCCGGCCGGCGGCGCTCCTCGGCGGTCATGGACCGGATGATCGCCTCGACCCGGCCGAGCTCCTTCTCGCCGATGTCGGCGTCCTTGAGCTCCTTGGGCACGCCCGGCAGCATACCGATGATCCCCGAGAGCGGGCCCATCTTGCGGACCTGGGCCATCTGCTCGAGGAAGTCGTCGAGGGTGAACGTGCCCTCGACCAGGGCCTGCTCGGCCTTGGCGGCGACGTCCTTGTCGTACTCCTGCTCGACCTTCTCGATGAGGGTGAGCACGTCGCCCATGCCGAGGATCCGGTCGGCCATCCGGTCGGGGTGGAACTGCTCGAAGTCGGCCACCGCTCGCCCGTGGAGGCGAAGGCGATGGGCCGGCCGATGACCTCCTTGACCGACAGGGCGGCGCCGCCCCGGGCGTCGCCGTCGAGCTTGGAGAGGATCACGCCGTCGAGGGCGAGGGTCTCGTGGAACGACTCGGCCACGCTGACGGCGTCCTGGCCGGTCATGGCGTCGACGACGAGGAACGTGTAGTTCGGCTCGACGGCGCCCGGAGATGGCCCGGACCTGCTCCATCATCTCGGCGTCGATGGCCAGGCGGCCGGCGGTGTCGACGATGCAGACGTCCCGGCCCCGGTCCCGGCAGGCCTCGATGCCGCGCGACGGACACCGCCACCGGGTCCGACGGCTCGCTGAACACCGGCACGCCGACCTGCTCGCCGAGCTTCCGCAGCTGCTCGACGGCGGCCGGGCGCTGGAGGTCGGCACCGACGAGCATGGGGTTGCGGCCCTGCTGCTTGAACCAGCGGGCCAGCTTGGCCGCGGTGGTTGTCTTGCCCGAGCCCTGGAGGCCGGCCAGGAGCACGACGGTGGGCGGCCGGGGGGCGAAGGTGACCTTGAGCGTCTCGCCGCCCAGGGTCTCGACCAGCTCGGTCGTGGACGACCTTGATGACCTGCTGGGCCGGCGTGAGGCTCTTGCTGGCCTCGATCCCGACCGTCCGCTCCTTGATGCGGGCCACCATGTTGCGGACGACGACGAAGTTGACGTCGGCCTCGAGGAGGGCGACGCGGATCTCCCGGAGGACCTCGTCGACCTCCGCCGGGCCGAGGCGACCACGGCCCCGGAGGCGCGTGAAGATGGTCTCGAAGCGGTCGGAGAGCGCGTCGAACATGCGGTCGGCCAGGCTACCGGGCCGACCGGACGCCCCGATCCCCTCCCCGGTCAGGCCACCGGGCTGGTGCTAGGTGAGGCCGCCCGTGGTCGGGTCCGCCGGAGCCCCCGCCTCGCCGTCGCCGGCGGCGTGCCCGTTGCCGGTGATCGGGACCGAGGCGGTCTCGGGCAGGGGCGAGGGCGCCGCCGGGACCGGGTCCTCGTCGGGGGGCGGCGGGGACAGCAGGCCCCGCTCCTCGAGCCGGCTGCGCACCAGCTCCCGGGTCTCGCGGCCGGTCCGGGGGGCGATGAGGAGGCCGATGCCCACGCCCCGCCCCCGAGCACGACCATGCGCCGGTAGCCGAGCACCCGGCCGGTCTTGTAGCCGGCCTTGAAGGAGCCGGCGGTGGCCTTGGCCCCCGCCTTCGTCGTCACCTTCGTCGTCCCCGTCACCGCCTTGACGGGCCACACCACCAAGCGGGTCAGCAACCAGATCATGTGAACAATGCCTCCACGAACTCGTCGGGATCGAAGGGAACCAGGTCGTCCACGGTCTCGCCCAGGCCCACCAGCTTGACCGGGATACCCAGCTCCGTCTGGATGGCCAGCACGATGCCACCCTTTGCCGATCCGTCAAGCTTGGTGAGCACCACCCCGGTCACGTCGACGGCCTCGGTGAACTGCGCGGCCTGCACCAGCCCGTTCTGACCGGTGGTGGCGTCGAGCACGAGCAGCACCTCGGTGACCTTCCCCGGAGGGCGCTCGGCCACCCGGCGGACCTTGCGCAGCTCCTCCATGAGGTTGACCTTGGTGTGGAGGCGGCCGGCGGTGTCGGCCAGCACCAGGTCGGCGTCCCGGGCGGCGGCCCGCTGGACGGCGTCGAAGATCACCGCGCTCGGGTCCCCGCCCTCGGCCCCCCTGACCATGTCGGCGTCGACCCGCTCGGCCCAGGTGCCCAGCTGCTCGGCGGCCGCGGCCCGGAAGGTGTCCCCGGCGGCGAGGACGACCGCGGCGGCCGTCGGCCTGCTGGACCTTGGCCACCTTGCCGATGCGTCGTGGTCTTGCCGACGCCGTTGACCCCGACGAAGAGCCAGACGTTCGGTGACCCCGGCTCGTAGGTGAGGGCGTGGTCCCCCTCGGCCAGACGGGCCTTGAGGTCGCCCTTCAGCTGCTCGAGCAGCGCGTCGGGCTCGGTGATGCCCTTGGCCTCGACCTCGGCCCGCAGGTCCTCCAGGAGCGCGGTGGTGGTGCCCACGCCCGACGTCGGCCCGGATCAGGGCCTCCTCGAGCTCCTCCCACGTCTCCTCGTCGACCTTCGACCGGGACAGGACCGAGGCCCAGTAGCCGGACAGCAGGCCACGGGCCTTGCCCAGCCGGTCGCGGAAGCGGGGGCGGACGGCTCGGCCTGCTCGGCGGTGACGGCCGAGGCGAGGGCCTCCTCGATCTCCGCGACGGTCTGGCTGTCGGGCTCGACGGTGAGGTCGGGGTCGACCTCGTCGAGGGGCACCTCCCCGGGGCGGGGGGCGGTGGCGACGCCCGACGACGGCCCGTCGTCGTCGTCCGCCGGTTCGGGACGCGGTCGGGGCGGGCGCCTCCGCGGCGGGCCGGGCGGGGCCTCGGGCGGCGGCTCGAGCAGCTGGCCCCGGTCGGGGCGGCGACGCGCCACCACGACGCCGACGACCACACTGGCCACGACCGCCACCGCCACGAGGAGGATCACGAGCTCCAGTGGCCGACCGGCTATGCCTGAGCGTCACCGAGGCCCCCATGGCCGACCGGCTATGCCTGGAGCGGTCACCGCCAGGCGCTCGCGCACCATGGCCGACCGGCTGTGCCTGGAGCGGTCACCGCCAGGCTCGCGCACCATGGCCGACCGGCTGTGCCTGGAGCGGTCACCGCCAGGCTCGCGCACCATGGCCGACCGGCTGTGCCTGGAGCGGTCACCGCCAGGCTCGCGCACCATGGCCGACCGGCTGTGCCTGGAGCGGTCACCGCCAGGCGTCGCGCACCATGGCCGACCGGCTGTGCCTGGAGCGGTCACCGCCAGCTCGCGCCATGGCCGACCGGCTGTGCCTGGAGCGGTCACCGCCAGCTCGCGCACCATGGCCGACCGGCTGTGCCTGGAGCGGTCACCGCCAGGCTCGCGCACCATGGCCGACCGGCTGTGCCTGGAGCGGTCACCGCCAGGCTCGCGCACCATGGCCGACCGGCTACCCCGGGAGGGTCACCGCCAGGCGCTCGCGCACCACGGCCGACGAGCCGCCCGGGCGCAGGCTCACGCCGTAGAGGACGTCGGCCACCTCCATGGTCCGCTTCTGGTGGCTGACCACGACCATCTGGGCCTCCTTGCGGAACTCCTCGAGCAGGTCGAGGAAGCGCGCCAGGTTGACGTCGTCGAGGGCGGCCTCGACCTCGTCCAGGAGGTAGAAGGGCGAGGGCCGGCTGCGGAAGACGGCGAAGAGGAAGGCCAACGCCGTCAGCGAGCGCTCGCCACCCGACAGCAGGGAGAGACGGCGGACCCGCTTGCCCGAGGGCATGGCCTCGACGTCGATGCCGGTCCCGAGGGGGTCGCCCGGGTCGGTGAGGCGCAGGTCCCCGGACCCGCCCGGGAAGAGGGTCTCGAACAGGGCCACGAAGTGCTGGCGCACGTCGGCGAAGGCGGCGCTGAAGACCTTGACGATCTCGTCGTCGACGGCCCGGATGACCCGCCCGAGCTCGCGGCGGCGTGGTCTTGACGTCGTCGAGCTGGCTCTCGAGCAGGGCGGCCCGCTCCTGGAGCGACGACAGCTCCTCGAGGGCGAGGGCGTTGATCGGGCCGAGCAGCCGCAGCTCCCGCTCGAGCTCGCGCACCCGGGCGGGGGCCGTGGTGCCTTCGGGCAGCGGCGGGCACGGCACGTCGGCGGCCATGTCGGGCTCCACGCCGAGGTCGCGGCGGAGGGCCTCGGTGGCGGCCTCCACCCGGAGGTCCACCTCCTGCGCCTCCAGCTCGGTGCGGCGACCGCGCTCGCGGAGCTCCTCCAGGCGGCGCTCGGCCGCGGTCCGGTCCCGGCGCAGCCCGTCGAGGCGCTGGCCGGCGGCCCGGGCCGCCTCGGACGCCTGGCGCCGCTCCTCCCGGAGCCCCTCGAGGGCGGCCTCGGCCGCGGCCTGGTGGCGGCGGGCCACCTCGGCCAGCCGGGTGGTGGCCACCAACCGGGCGTCGATGCCCCGGCGCCGGGCCTCGGCCTCGACGCGCTCCTCGCCGTGGCGGGCCAGGCGGACCTCCACCTCCTCGTGGCGGGCCCGGAGGTAGGTGCGGCGGTCCTCGATGCCGCGAGGCCCGCACCTCGAGCTCGTTGCGGCGGGCGCCCACGGCGGCGGCCCGCTCGTCGAACGCGGCGCGGGCGGCGTGGGCGGCGGCCCGGCGCTCGGCGACCGAGGCCTCCTCGGCCTCCAGGGCGGCGAGCGCGGCGGTCCGCTCGGCCACCCGGCGGGACTCGGCCTCGGCCTGCTCGGCGAGCTCCGACGCCCGTGACGTCAGCTCCTCGACCTCGGTCCGGGCCTCGGCCAGGTCGGCCTCGACCCGCTCGAGGGCGATGCGGGCGGCGCGGTGGCGGGCCTCGGCCTCGTCGGCCTCCCGGGTGGCCGCGGCAACTGCGGCGGCGGCGGACCGGACCGCCTCGGCGGCGGCGGCGGCCCGCGCGCCGGCGGCGTCGCGGGCGCCGGCGGCCTCCTCGGCCCGGCGGGCGGCGTCGGCGGCGGCCGCCGCGGTGGCGCCGCTCCCGGCGGAGTCGAGCGACCAGCCGTCCGGCGCCAGCCGGTCGCCGGCCCCGGTCACCACCACCGCTCCCGGGGTGCGGGCGGCCACGTCGACGGCCGCGGTGAGGGGGTCGACCCGGACGGCGGGGGCCAGCAGGGCGTCGAGGGCAGCGGCGACCTCGGGACGGGTGGCCCGCACGTGGGGGCGGAGCAGCTCGCCGGCCGCGGTCGTGGCGGGGAGGCGGGGCAGGTCGAGCGGGAGGACGGCGGCGGCGGCACCCCCGCCGGCGGCGAGCGCCTCGAGGGCCCGGCGCGCCGCCGTCGGGGCCGTCGACCACGACGGCGGACAGGGCCGGAGCGACGGCAGCGGCGAAGGCGCGCTCCCACCCGGGGTCGACCTCGACCAGGTCGACGAGGGTGCCGAGCACGCCCGCCACCGCGGTGAGGCGCTCGACGCCGGCCCGGGCCCGGGTCTCGTCCACGGCGGCGGCCAGGGCCTCGGCCCTCGCCGTCCACGTGGCGTGCTCGGCCTCGGCGGCCCGACGGGCGCCGTCGGCCTCCATCGACGCCGCCTCGGCCCGATCGTGCTCGAAGGCCGCCGACGCCTGGGCCGCCCGGCGGGCGGGCACCTCGGCGGCGGCGTTCTCGGCGGCGGCGCGGAGGGCGGAGGCCTCGTCGTCCAGGCGGACGGCGCGCGCCCCGAGGGCGGTGGCGCGGCCGGCGATCGTCTCGGCCGCGGAGGAGGCGGCGTCGGCCGCGGCCCGGGCGGCGGCCAGGTCGCCTCGGGCCTCGGCGGCCCGGGCGGCGGCGGGGTCCTCGGGATCCGGCAGCTCGGCCCGCTCGGCGGCGACGGCGGCCTCGGCCTCGGCCAGGTGCTCGAGCTCGGGGGCCAGGGCGGCGGCGGCCTCGTCCTGCTCGGCCAGCTCGGCCACCAGCCGGGCGGCGTCGGCCTCCAGGGTGGCCACGACGGCGGCGTCCACCGCCGCCTCGCGGTCCCGCTCCAGGCTCCGCCGGCGCTCCTCGAGCACCCCGACGAGGCCCCGGGCCCGCTCCCGCAGGCGCTCGACCCGGACGAGGTCGTCGGACCGGTCGTCGGCCCCCGTGGCCAGCTCGGCCGAGGCCGCCTCCACGGCGGCGTCGAGGCGGGCCAGCTCGGCCCGCAGGGCCACGTCCTCCTCGGTCAGGGTGGCGGCGGTGGCGGCGTTGGCCGAGCGGCGGGCAGCCAGGGTGGCCAGCTCCCGGCCGGCGAGGTGCAGCCGGAGGGCGGAGAGCTCGCCGGCCAGGTCCTCGTGGCGGCGGGCGGCCTCGGCCTGGCGCTCGAGCGGGCGGAGGGTGCGGCGCACCTCCCGAAGGAGGTCGCCGAGGCGCAGGAGGTCGGCCTCGGTGGCGGCCAGGCGGCGCTCGGCCCGCTCCTTGCGGCGGCGGTACTTGAGGATGCCGGCCGCCTCCTCGATGACCGCCCGCCGGTCCTCCGGGCGGGCGTCGAGCACGGCGTCGAGCTGGCCCTGGCCCACGATGACGTGCTGCGTGCGGCCGACCCCCGAGTCGGACAGCAGCTCCTGCACGTCGAGCAGCCGGCAGGCCACCCCGTTGATGGCGTACTCGCTGTCCCCCGACCGGAAGAGGGTGCGGGTGATCGTGACCTCGGTGGCGTCGATGGGGAGCAGCCCCGACCCGTTGTCGATGGTCAGGCTGACCTCGGCCCGGCCGAGGGCGGGACGGTCGGCCGTCCCGGCGAAGACGACGTCCTCCATCTTCCCCGAGCGGACCGTCCGGGGGCCCTGGGCGCCGAGGGCCCAGGCCACGGCGTCGACCACGTTGGACTTGCCGCTGCCGTTGGGGCCGACCACCACGGTCACGCCGGGCTCGAGCTCGAGCGTGGTCGTGTCGGCGAAGGACTTGAAGCCCTTGAGGGTCAGCGTCTTGAGGAACACGAGGCCGCCGAGGCTACGGCCGCCCGACCCCCCCGCCGTGCATCCCAGGTCAGACCTGGCACGCCTCGCAGAGGAAGGTGGAGCGGCTGCTGTACTTGTGGCGGACCACCACGGCTCGGCAGCGGGAGCAGGCCAGGCCGTCCCTGGCGTAGACCCGGTGCTCGCCCTGGTAGCTGCCGGGCTTGCCGTAGAGGTCGACGTACTGGGCGTCGGAGAGGGTCGAGCCCCGCAGCTTGATGGCCTCGTGGAGCGTCTCGACGAGGGCGCGGTAGAGGCGGCGCACCTCCTGGGTGGTGAGCGAGTCCGAGCTGCGGTCGTAGCGCAGGCCCGCCGCCCACAGCACCTCGTCGCTGTAGATGTTCCCCAGCCCGGCGATGAACTTCTGGTCCATCAGCAGGGTCTTCAGCTTCACCTTGCGGGCCACCAGCATCCCGCCGAAGGCGTTCCAGCTGATGACGTCCTCCACCGGGTCGAAGCCGAGCTCGGCGATCTCGGGAACCGTGGACTCGAGGTCGTCCTTGGCCACCACGAAGATCTCGCCGAAGGTGCGGGGGTCGACGTAGCGCAGCTGGCCGCCCTGGGTGAAGGCGATGGTGACGTGGGTGTGGTCGGCCACCGGGTCCTTCGGGGCGCACTTCCGCAGCTGGCCGCTCATCCCGAGGTGGACCACGAGCCAGTCGTCGCCCAGGGAGACGAGCAGGTACTTCCCCCGCCGCTTGACGGCGTCGATCTTGGCCCCCTCCAGCCGGGTGGTGAGGGCGGCCACGTCGGCGTGGCGGCGCACCGACCGGGAGCCGGTGACGGTCACGGACTTGATGCGCTTGCCCACCACCTCCCGCTCGAGGTCGTGGCGGATGGTCTCCACCTCGGGCAGCTCCGGCATCTAGGTGTCCTCCGTGCCGGTGGCCCGCAGGCCCTCCCAGGCGCACCGGGCGGCGGCCTGCTCGGCCTGCTTCTTGGACCGGCCCTCGCCCTGGCCCCGGGGGCGCCCACCGACGAGCACCGTGGCGAAGAAGCGCTTGGCGTGGTCGGGCCCGTCGTCGACCACGAGGTAGGCGGGCACGTCCTGGAGGCAGCGGGCCGAGAGCTCCTGGAGGCGGGTCTTGTAGTCCTGGCCGCCTGGGCCGGCGGCGGCCTCGGCGATGCGGTCCCCGAGGAGCCCCAGCACCACCTCGGCGGCCCCGTCCCACCCGGCGTCCAGGTAGACGGCCCCGATGACCGCCTCGAGGGCGTCGGCCAGGATGGACGGCTTCTCCCGCCCGCCGGAGGCGTCCTCGCCCTTGCCCAGCAGCAGCGCCTCGCCGAGGTCGAGCTCGGCGGCGACGTCGGCCAGGGCGGCGGCGCTCACCACCGAGGCCCTGACCTTGGCCAGCTCGCCCTCAGGCAGGTCGGGGTACGTGCGGAAGATGTGGTCGGTGACGACCAGGCCCAGCACGGCGTCGCCCAGGAACTCGAGCCGCTCGTTGGAGGGGTTGCCCGGCGTCTCGGCGCACCACGAGCGGTGGGCCACGGCCCGGTCCAGCAGCTCGGGATCGCCGAAGTCGTGCCCCAGGCGGTCGCTGAGCGCGATCAGGGCGTCGGGCGGTGGGAGGCGCAAGGGCCGGGTGAGGGATGGCACCCGGCGCTCAGCCGTCGCCGTCCGAGCCCTCGAGGCGGGCGCAGACGTAGTCGACGGCGTCACGGACCGTCCGGAGGTCCTCGAGGTCCTCGTCCTCGATGCGGAAGCCGCCGGCCCGCTCCGACATGTCCTCCTCGATGGCCTCGACCAGCTCGATCAGGGCCAGGGAGTCGGCCTCCAGATCGTCGGCGAAGGACGACCCCTCGCTGATGGAGGAGGGATCGATCTCCAGGATGTCGGCCAGCCGGTCCCGGATGAGCGAGAAGACCTCGGCGCGCCCGCCCGGGCCCCGGTCAACCTGGGTATTTGCAGCCACCGGAGGTGCAGCCTACCTCGTCGTTCAGGCCGCGATGGCGCTCCGGAGGGCGGCCAGGAGGTCGATCCGCACCAGCTCGGCGGCCACGGCGATGCCGTTGGCCACCGCCGTCGCCGTCGAGGCGCCGTGGCCGATCAGGCAGACGCCCTCCACCCCGAGGAGCATGGCGCCGCCGTAGGCCTCGGGGTCGAGGGCCTCCAGCACGGGGGCGACCGTGGCCCAGGCCTCGGCCGGGAGCGTGGCCTCCACGGCGTCGGAGAGGCAGCGCAGGGCCCCTTCCAGGGACTTCAGGGCCACGTTGCCGCTGAACCCGTCGGTGACCACCACGTCGACGTCCTCGGTCAGGAGGTCCCGGCCCTCGACGTTGCCGATGAAGCGGATCCCGTCGGTGTCGGCCAGCAGGCCGTGGGCCTCCTTGACCAGCGAGGTGCCCTTGCTCGACTCCTCCCCGATCGACAGGAGGCCCACCCGGGGCTCGTCCAGGCCGTAGCGGACCCGGGCGTAGGCCGACCCCATCTGCGCGAACTGCACCAACCAGGACGCCTGGCACTCGGCGTTGGCGCCGGCGTCGAGCAGGACCGTGGGGGTGGTGTTCGGGATGGGGAGCGGGGTGGCCACGGCGGGGCGGGACACCCCCCTGATGCGGCCCATCCGGAGCAGGGCGCTGGCCATGGCCCCGCCGGTGTTGCCGGCGCTGAACATGGCCGCCGCCCGGCCGTCTCGGACGGCCTCGGCGGCCCGCACCATCGAGGCGTCCTTCTTGCGCCGCACGGAGGCGCCGGGATCGTCCCCCATGGCGATGACCTCGCTGGCCTCGATGACGGGCAGGCCCCCGGTGTCGCCCAGGACGTCGGCCCGGCCGACGAGGACGACCTCGATGCGCTCGTCCTCGGCCGCCCGACGGGCGCCGGCCACCACCTCGTCCGGGGCCCGGTCACCGCCCATGGCGTCGACGGCGACGACCAGCGGTTCGGTCATCTCACCGGACTGGAGCGCCGAGCAGGGCTCAGTCGACCTCGATGGCCTGGCGGCCGTGGTACCAGCCGCAGGTGGGGCAGACCACGTGGGGCAGCTTGGCGGCCGAGCACCGGGGGCAGATGCTGCGCGGCGGTGCGTCGAGGCGCCAGGCCGAGGCGCGGCGGCTGCGGGTCTTGGCCTTGCTGGTCTTCTTCTTCGGCACCGCCATGGCGGGCCAGGGTAGTGGCCGCCCGGAGAACTACTCGAAGCGCAGGGCGTCGAGGGCCGACCAGCGGGGGTCGCCGGGCTCGTCGTGGGCGTGGGCCGGATCCTCGTTGCGGTCGGCGCCGCACTGGTCGCACAGCCCCCGGCACGCCTCGATGCAGAGCGGGGCCAAGGGCAGCTCCAGCAGCACGGTCTCGCGGGCCACCGGCTCCAGGTCGATCGTGGTCCCCTCCAGCCGCCGGGTCTCCCCCTCCACCGGCTCGGGCTCGAACACCTCGAGCAGGGTGGCGTCGAGCTCGCCGGCGACCGAGCGCAGGCAGCGCCGGCACTCGCCCCGCCACGGGGCCCGGACGTGGCCGGTCACCACGATCCCCTCGTTGACCGACTCGAGGTGGGCGTCCACCACCACCGGCTCGCCCTCGACGACGGCGCTGCCGCTCACCTCGAGCCCGTCGAGCACCGCCTCGCGGCGCTCGTCGCGCATCGAGCCGGGGCGTCGCAGCAGATCGGCCACGGGCACCACCAACCGGTGGCGCCGTGGCCCGCTCACGGCTCCTCCGAGTCCTGGTCGAAGACGAGGAGGTCGTCGTCCTCGGAGGCGTCGAGCTCGGGCGGCGGCGGGCCGTTGAGCCGTCCCCGACCGGCCCGCACCGAGCGCATGGCGCCGTCGAGGGCCGCTTCCAGGGTGGCCAGCTGGCCGTCGCACCAGTCCTCCGCCTCGTGGCGCAGCCGGCGGGACTCGGCCTCGGCCGTGTCGACGGCCCGGCGGGCGGTGGCCTGGGCCATGCGCACGACCTCGGTCCGCGACACCATCCGCTCGGCCCGCTCCCGCGCCGCCTCGAGGATGTCGTCGGCCTCGCGCTGGACGGCGGCCAGGTGCTCGTCGCGCTCCCGCAGCATGCGACGGGCGGCCCGCACCTCCTCGGGGAGGCGGGCGGCGACCTCGTCGACCAGGCCCAGCAGCTCGTCCCGGTTGACCATGACGGACGACGACAACGGCACCGGGCGGGCGGCGGACAGCACGTCCACCAGCTCGGTCAGCACGGCGTCGATCCCGTCCTCGAGGCCCTCGGCGGGACCGGCGGGGAGGACGTCCTGGGCGGTCACTTGCCGAACCGGTCCTGCAGCCGCTTGGCCGCCGTCGCCGGGACCATCATGCTCACGTCGCCGCCGAAGCGAGCGATGTCCCGGACGTACTTGGACGAGATGTAGGAGTACCTCGACTGCGACGGCAGGAAGAGGGTGTGCACCCCCGACACGGCCAGGTTGGTCTGGGCCTGGGCCATCTCGCTCTCGAAGTCAGACACCACGCGCAGCCCCTTGATGATGAAGTCGGCGCCCACCTCCTTGGCCAGGTCCACGACCAGGCTCGAGAAGGAGATGACGCGCAGGTTGTCGAGGTGACCGAGCGTCTCCTCGATGATCGCCGTGCGCTCCTCCAGGCTGAAGAGCGCCTCACCCTTCTGCGGGTTCCGCATGGCGGCCACCACCACGGTGTCGAACAGCGAGGCGGCGGTCTCGACGAGCTCCTTGTGCCCGTTGTGGAACGGGTCGAAGGAGCCGGGGTAGAGGACGGTCGCCACCTGGCGCGTACCTTTCCGCGGGACTAAGTCGCTCGGGCGAGCACGACCACGCTACCTCCGTAGGTCCGAGATCGGAGGATGGTCCAGGTCTCGGGCAGGGGCACGACCCGGTCCGACTCCAGCACCACCACCCCGGCATCGAGCCCGGTGAGGAGCCGGCCCCATGCGGCGTCGTCGGTGGCGTAGGGCGGATCGAGCACGGCCAGGTCGAACCGGCCCGCCCCCGCCAGCCACCGCTCGGCGTCGCCCCGCACCACCGTGGCCCGGTCCCCCAGCCCCGTGACGTCGAGGTTGGCCCGCACGGCGGCGAGGGCCTTCGGGTCCCGGTCGACGAAGGTGGCCGAGGCCGCCCCCCGGCTGAGGGCCTCGATCCCCATGGCGCCCGAGCCGGCGAAGAGGTCGAGGACGGCGGCGCCCTCGACCGCGTCGAGGCTGCCGAGGGCGTTGAAGGTGGCCTCCCGCACCCGGTCGGCCGTGGGCCGGGTGGCCGGCCCGGCCGGGGTGGTGAGGCGCCGGCCCCGGGCGCTGCCGGCCACGACCCGCACGGCGGGAACGTAGCGTCGGGCCGTGGCCGTGCACTCGGAGCTCGTGGCCGACGGCGACGTGCGCATCGTCCGCATCGGGCGCCCCGAGCGGCGCAACGCCGTGAACTCGGAGACGGCCGAGGAGCTGCTGGACGCCTTCCTCGCCTTCGAGGCGGCCGACGGCGAGCGGGTGGCCGTCCTGACGGGGGACGAGGCGGCGTTCTGCGCCGGCGCCGACCTGAAGGACCTGCCCCGCCTGCGCCCGTCGGGGCCGCTGGGTCCGACCCGGCTGGCGCTGTCGAAGCCGGTCGTCGCCGCCGTGGAGGGGTGGTGCGTGGCCGGCGGCCTCGAGCTGGCGGTGTGGTGCGACCTCCGGGTGGCCGGCCGCTCGGCCCGCTTCGGCTGCCTCGAGCGGCGCTGGGGCGTGCCCCTCATCGACGGCGGTACCCAGCGCCTCCCCCGCATCGTGGGCCTGGGCCGGGCCCTCGACCTGATCCTGACCGGCCGCGAGGTGGGCGCCGAAGAGGCCGCCGCCATGGGGCTGGTGAACCGCGTGGTCGACGACGGCACCGCCCTCGACGCCGCCGTCGAGCTGGCCGCCGGCATCGCCGCCGTGCCCTTCGACTGCGTCGTGTCCGACCGCCTCTGCGTCTACGAGGGCCTCGGCGTCCCCCTCGAGCAGGGCCTGGCCAACGAGGACCGGCGGGGTCGCGAGGTCATCTTCGCCGAGGGCTTCGCCGACGGCGTGGCCCGCTTCACCGAGGGGCGGCGATCCTCGTCGTGAGCGAGCTTGCGAGCGAACCGACAAGCACAGCGCCCATGCCGGAGCGCCAGCGACGGCCGCTCATTGGTGCCCACGTCGACGGGACGGTCCGAGAGTGCACGACCTGAGGGCAATGCACCAATGAGCGAGCCCGCGCCGGATCCCGTCATCGACTGCATCGACTGCGGCGGGCGGGCCTCGCTCCTCTCCCACCCGCCCGAGTTCGGCTGGGCCGCCGGCGACGTCGCCGTCTACCGGTGCGCCGACTGCCTCGACCGCTGGGACGTGGTGGTCGGCGAGGTCGAATGAGCGGGGCGAAGCCGTCGCGGACGGCCCGGGGGTGGCCGCCGAGCGGGCGCTGCTGACGGACATGGGCGTGCTGGACGACCCCTACGCCCTGGGGATGCTCGGCCGACCCATGGCGGCGGCCCACTCGCTCGTGCGGCGACGGCCCCAGGTGGTGCCGTCGCTGCCCCTCACGCTGGCGGGCCTCGGGGCCCGGGTGCGCTGGCACGACGCGCAGGTGGTCGCTGCCCTCGACGCCGGCGTCCGCCAGGTGGCCGTGGTCGGTGCCGGCTACGACAGCCGGGCCTGGCGGCTGGGCCGGGACGGGGTGCGCTTCTTCGAGCTGGACGACGGCTCGACGCAGCGCGACAAGCGGGACAAGGTGCGCCGGCTGCCCGGGCCGGGCCCCGCCTACGTCGAGGCCGACCTGCGGGAGCGGACGGCGGCCGAGGCGCTGGCGGACGGGGGTCTCGACGCGACGGAGCCCGCCCTGTTCGTCCTCGAGGGCCTCACCATGTACCTCACCGAGGAGGTCGTCCGCCGCCAGCTCGCGGCCCTGGCTGAGGCGAGCGCGCCGGCGAGCAGGCTCACCACGGACTTCCTCCCGCCCCGCCAGGTCCCGGCGACCGATGCCGAGCGGCGGAAGGTTCGCGTGCAGCGCCTCGCCCGCATGGGCAGCGGCGAGACCCTGCGGCTGGGGGTCGACCGGGCCGGGGCGGTCGCCCTCGTCGAGGCGTGCGGCTGGCGGGTCGACGAGGCCGTCGCCGCCCGGGAGGCGGCGCAGGCGCTGGTCCCGCCGGCCTCAGGTCTCCCCGTCGACGCGGTGAGCGAGCACGGGACCTTCCTGGCCGCCTCCCGGTAGGGAGCCGGGCTCTTCGCGCGATCGGGGCTCACCCCCTGAGCCCTTCTGCGCACAGAGTGGATCTCGGGCCTCGGGAACGGTCAGGCCACGTGCCGGGCCCGTCCGGTGCGCAGCGTGCCCCGGGTGCCGCAGGGGCAGCGCCACCGCATGAGGATGGCGGCCGGGGTGTTGACGATGCCCTCGACGCACGAGGCGGACAGCAGGACGTCGGTGCCGTGGCCGGGGCAGTGCACGGAGAACATGGGGCCATGGTCCGTCCGGCCGCCGCCGCCGACGAGTGGCAGCTCTGACCCTCACCGCAAGGTTCCTGCCACGGGCCCCCGTGGCCCCGGTCAGCTCGTGGGCGTCTGCCCCACCTCGTCCTCGGAGGACTCGAACCGCTTCGCGGCAGCGCCCTCGTCGCCGGTCTGCTCGACCAGCTCGTCGGCCTGCTCCTGGTCCTCGGCGGCGGCCTCGCCGAAGGTCTTGCCGTCCCAGCTCTCCTCGGGCTCCTGCAGTGCGTCGTCGCTCATGGCGGCGGGTCTACCCGGGCGGCTAGGACTTGAACAGGTAGGCCTCCTTGGCCGCCTCGTCCTCCTCCTCGGACCCGAGCAGCAGCTCGATCTCCTCGGCCAGCAGGGCGAGGTCGTCGAGGCTGCCGTCCTCGCCGACGAGGCGCAGGGCCACCTCACGGGCCCGGCCCACCACGGCCCGGTCGCGCCGCAGCGAGGCCAGGCGCAGGTCGCTCCTGCCCTTCTGGCGGGCCCCGAGGATGGTCCCCTCCCCCCGGAGGTCGAGATCGACCTCGGCCAGCTCGAAGCCGTCGGTGGTGCGCTCGAGGGCGGCCAGGCGCTCCTCGGCGTCGGCCGTCGTCTCGCCCGCGCCGATGAGGTAGCACCACGACTCGGCCGCCCCCGCCCCACCCGGCCCCGGAGCTGGTGGAGCTGGGCGATGCCGAAGCGGTCGGCGTCGAGCACGACCATGACGGAGGCGTTGGGGACGTCGACGCCGACCTCGATCACCGTGGTGGCCACCAGGACGTCGACGGCCCCGGCTCGGAACGCCGCCATCGTCGCCTCCCGCTCGGCCGCCGGCACCCGCCCGTGCAGCAGCTCGAGGCGCAGCCCGGCCAGCTCCCCCTCGGCCAGCTCGTCGAACGTGGCCTGGGCCGAGCGGGCCTCGAGCCGGTCGGACTCCTCGATGAGGGGGCACACCACGTAGGCCTGGTGGCCGGCCGCCACCTCCTCCTTCACCCGGGCCCACGCCTCGGTCTCGTCGAGCGGACCCCGGGCCCAGCGGGTGCGCACCGGGGTGCGCCCGGGGGGCAGCTCGTCGAGGGTGCTGACGTCGAGGTCGCCGTAGACGGTCATGGCCGCCGTGCGGGGGATCGGCGTGGCCGTCATGACGAGCACGTCGGGCACGGCCTCGCCCTTGGCCCGCAGCGCGGCCCGCTGCTCGACCCCGAAGCGGTGCTGCTCGTCGACGACGGCCACGCCGAGGGACCGGAAGGCGACCGACTCCTGGATGAGGGCGTGCGTCCCGATGGCGATGTCGACCTCGCCCGCCGCCAGGGCCCTGAACAGCTTCGTCCGCTCCCCCGCCGGCGTGCGGTTGGTGAGCAGCTCGACCCGCAGCGGTCGGTCGCCGAGCAGCGTGCCCTCCGCCGGCACGGTCAGGTCGCCGAGGAAGGCCCGCACCGAGAGGGCGTGCTGCTCGGCCAGCACCTCGGTCGGTGCCATCAGCGCGCCCTGGTGCCCGCCGTCGACGGCGGTGAGGAGGGCGGCCACCGCCACGAGCGTCTTCCCGGAGCCGACGTCACCCTGCAGGAGGCGGTGCATGGGCGCCACCGCCGCCAGGTCGCGGTCGATCTCACCGATGGCCCGGCGCTGGGCGGCGGTGAGGGCGAAGGGCAGGCCCGCGAGGAAGCGCTCGACCAGCGGCCCGCCGACGACGTGGCCGACGCCCGACGCGGTGGTCTCGAGCCGCCGCTTGCGCCGGACGAGCGCCACCTGGGTGCGGAGGAGCTCGTCGAAGACCAGGCGGTTGCGGGCCGCCTTGGCCTCGTCCAGCGACTCGGGGAGGTGGATGCCCCGCATGGCCGTGGTGCGGTCGACGAGGCCCTGGTCGGTGAGCACGGCGGCGGGCACGGGGTCGGCGAAGGCCTTGGCCCGGCGCAGGGCCTCCTCCACCCAGCCCCCGAGCTCCCAGGTGGTGAGCGCCGCCTTCTCCGACTGGGGGTAGATGGGCACGATCTTCCCGGTCCGGTCGCCCACCAGGTCGACCACCGGGTTGGTCATGGACTTGCGCCCGGCGTAGGTCTCGAGCTTCCCGAAGAACACGGCCGACGTGCCCGGAGCCAGCTGCTTCACCCGCCAGGGCTGGTTGAAGAACGTGCAGCGGAGGTAGCCCGAGCCGTCGCTGACGTCGACCTGGACCATGGTCCGTCGCTGGCGGGTGCGGCGCGCCTCGGCCCGGCGCACGACGGCGAGGACCATGCCCTCCTCGCCGAGGGTGAGGTCGGCGATGCGGGCCTCGTTGGTGCGGTCGACGTAGCGGCGGGGGTAGTGCAGCAGCAGGTCGAGGACGGAGGTGATGCCCAGCGCCTCGAGGGCCTCCTCCTTCTTGGGGCCCACGCCGGCCAGGCGCTTGACGGGCAGGTCGGCCAGACCGGCCAGGGCCCACCCCTCGGCCTCCACCGCCGTCGGCCCCGCCATGGGTTCACCGTACGCTCGGCCCGAGGTGCACACGTGAGACTCGTCGCCACCGATCTCGACGGGACGCTGCTGCGCAGCGACGGCACGGTGTCCGACCGCACCCGGGCGGCACTCGCTGCGGTGGAGGCCTCGGGCCGGACCCTCGTGCTCGTCACCGGGCGGCCGCCCCGGTGGATGCCACCGGTCGTGGAGGCCACCGGCCACACCGGGCTGGCCCTGTGCGCCAACGGGGCGGTGGTCTACGACCTGGCCACCGAGCGGGTGATCCAGGAGCACCTGATCGACCCCGCCATCGGGGCCGAGGTGGTGGGCGCCATCCGCGGCGCGCTGCCCGACGTGGTCTTCGCCGTCGAGCGCAGCGGCGCCCGGGGCCTGGGGCGTGAGGAGGCCTACGCCCTCGGGTACTCGCCGCGGGGCGAGGTCCTGGTGGCCGAGGTGGACGAGCTGCTGGCCGAGCCCGTGACCAAGCTGCTGGCCCGCCACGCCGACCTCGACCCCGACGACATGCTGGCCCGGGTGCGGGAGGTGGTCGGCGACCTCGTCGAGGTCACCCACTCGAGCACCAGCGGGCTCATGGAGATCTCGGCCAGCGGGGTGAGCAAGGCGGTGGCCCTGTCCCGCCTGGCCGACGAGCTGGAGGTCGCGGCGGACGAGGTCGTGGCCTTCGGCGACATGCCCAACGACCTCCCCATGCTCGGCTGGGCCGGCCACGCCGTGGCCGTGGCCAACGCCCACCCCGAGGTCCTGGCCGCCGCCGACGAGGTCACCGCCTCGAACGACGACGACGGCGTGGCCCAGGTGATCGAGCGCCTCCTCCCGGCGGGCTGACCGACCGACCCGTTCAGTCCCGGCAGGCGGCGACCTGGGCGGCGAGGTCGACGAGCTCCACGCGGGCGGGGGTGCCGGCGTCGAGGCCGGCGGCCACGGCGGCGTCGGGGTCGTCGGTGTGGACGTGGCACGTCCAACGCCCGTGGGCGCCGCTCACCGCCACCGAGTCGCCGAGCGCTCCCAGGCGGGTGCGGAGGGCGTCGGCGCCGTCCTCGGTGGCGTCGACGAGGAACGTCACCTCGTAGCGGGGGCCCACGTGGACCGCCGGGCCGACCGGGGCCCCGGCCGGCGGTGCGGGGACGGCGCGGCCGTCGACCACGGCCAGGGCGGCGTCGAGGAGGAGGAGGTAGCCCGCTCCCCCGGCGTCCACCACCCCGGCGTCGGCCAGGGCCGGCAGCTGCTCCGGCGTGCGGGCCAGCGCCTCCCCGGCGGCAGCGCGGGCGCCGTCGAGCACCTCGACGAGCGACGAGCCCCGCGCACCGGCGGCGGCGGCGTCGGCCACCGTGAGCATCGTCCCCTCCACGGGCTCGAGCACCGCCCGGCGCGCCGCGACGGCGGCCGCCCCGAGCCCGGCGGCGAGCTCCCGGCCGTCGACGAGCGCACCGGTCAGGCCCCGGAGGACCTGGGACAGGATCACCCCCGAGTTGCCCCGGGCGCCGAGGAGGGCGGCGTCGGCCACCGCCCGGCACGTCGTGGCCAGGTCGGCCCCCTCGGGGGGGAGGCCCTCGACCACGGCGTCGAGGGTGCGGGCGAGGTTGGTCCCCGTGTCGCTGTCCGGGACGGGGAAGACGTTCAGCCGGTCGAGGGCGGCCCCGTGCTCGTGCAGCGCGGCCCGGTACACCTGCACCACGGCCCGCAGCTCGTCGGCCCCGAACTGCTCCCCGGCGGGCACGGCGGCGAGGCTAGCGACGGGGCGCTGGTAGCCTGCCGGGGTGGCAGCGGTGTGCGAGCTCTGTGGCAAGAAGCCGTCCTTCGGGATGAGCATCAGCCACTCGCACGTGCGCACGAAGCGGCGCTGGAACCCGAACATCCAGAAGGTGCGGGCCCTCGTCGACGGCTCCCCCCGCCGGCTCGCCGTGTGCACGTCGTGCATCAAGGCCGGGCGCGTGACCAAGCCGCCCCGCCGAGCGCAGACCGCCTAACCGCCCGACGCCGCCCGCTCCCAGCCCGGGTTCACCGGGCCCACGCCGGCCCCCAGCTCCACCCCCGCGGCGATGGCCCGCGTCACGAAGGCCTTGGCCGCCACGCAGGCGTCGGGCGCGTCCATCCCCCGGGCCAGCTCCGCGGTGATGGCAGCCGACAGCACGCACCCCGTGCCGTGGGTGTGGCGCCCGGGGAGGCGGGGGGCCTCCAGCCAGTGGGCCTCGCCGCCCGACCAGACCAGGTCGGGCGAGGCATCCCCCTCCAGGTGACCGCCCTTCACCACGACGGTGCCCACCCCCGTCGCCTCGATGCGGCGGGCCGCCTCCACCATCCCGTCCCTGTCGGCGATCTCGAGGCCGGCGAGGGCCGACGCCTCGGGCAGGTTGGGGGTGACCACGGCAGCGAGCGGCAGCAGCCGCTCCCGCAGCGCGGCGACGGCGTCGTCGGCCAGCAGGGTGTCGCCGTGCTTGGACACGAACACCGGGTCGACGACGAGGGGCGGGCGCCCGGCCTCGTCGACGGCGGCGGCCACCACGCCGACGAGCTCGGCGCTGGCCAGCATCCCGGTCTTGGCGGCGTCGATCCCGATGTCGGCCGCCACCGACAGCACCTGCTGGCGCACCAGCGACGGCGACAGGGTCTCGAAGGCCTGCACCCCGAGGGTGTTCTGGGCGGTGACGGCCACGAGGGCGCACGTCCCCCACACCCCGTGGGCCTCGAAGGTCTTGAGGTCGGCCTCGATCCCGGCGCCACCCCCCGAGTCCGAGCCGGCGATGGTCAGGGCCACCGGCGGGCGGGCGGCCGTCACCAGTCGTGCTCCCAGCCGCCCTCGGGCAGCGGCCCCGTCCCGAGGCGCCGCTCGCCGGGGTCGGCCGTGCACCGGCCGATGACCACCGGCGGCGACAGATGGGCCTCCTCGAAGGCGCCGCGCACGTCCGGTTCGGACGGCGCGGCCAGCAGCAGCTCGTAGTCGTCGCCCCCGCCGAGGGCGTCCTCGCCGCGTGGCGCCCGCGGCCACGGGCACGTCGTCCACCACCACGCCCACGCCCGAGGCGTCGGCCAGGCGGCGGAGGTCGAGCAGCAGCCCGTCCGACAGGTCGAGCATGGCGGTGGCCCCCCCGAGGCGGGCCGCCGTCCCCTCCGCCACCCGGGGCGTCGTGCGAGGCCCGGCCCGGCGCTCCCGCAGGGCGGCGGTCGCCGCCCCGAGGGGACCGGTGACGAGCAGCAGGTCCCCGGCGCCGGCCCCCGACCGCAGCACGGGGGTGCCCTCGACGGTGCCCGTGACGGCCACGGTGACCACGAGGGCGGGCCCGCCCGTCAGGTCCCCGCCCACGATGGGGCAGTCGAGGGCCTTGGCGGCCGCCTCGAGGCCGTCGTAGAGGCGGTCGAGGTCGCCGGCCCGGCCCGGGGGGACGGCGACGGTCACCACCGCGTGCAGTGGCCGTCCGCCCATGGCGGCCAGATCGCTGACGTTCACGGCCAGCGCCTTCCACCCGGCGTCGTCGAACCCCGTGACGGCCGGGTCCCAGTGCACCCCCTCCACGAGGGCGTCGGCGGCCAGCAGCAGGGGCCCGTCCGGGGCCCGGAGGACCGCCGCGTCGTCGCCGATCCAGACCTCGCCGGGCGGCGCCGCGGGGAGCCGGCGCCGCAGTTCAGCGAGGAAGCGCGACTCGCCGCTCAGCGTGGTCCCCGGGTACTGTCCACTCCCTGGACGCTACCGAGAGGAGCCGCGTGCAGGGAGTTGTCAAGGCGTACGACCCGGGGACGAAGTTGGGCACCGTGGTGTCCGACACGGACCTGGGCGAGTACGACCTCGCCCTGGACGCCCTGGGGGGCTCGGTGTTCCGGATGGTCCGCCAGGGCCAACGCGTCGTCTTCGACCTCGACGGTGACGGGCGGGCCACCGCCCTGCGTCTGGGTTCGGAGGTCGACATGGGCACACCGGGCTACCCCCCCGCAGGTGCCACCCCCCCTTCGGCCGGGTAGGTACCCGCCCCCTCAGATTGACGGAGGAACCGTGACCGACGTGCACACCGACCGGACCACCAATTCGGCGCTCCTGGCCTGGGTGGCCGAGATCGCCGGGCTCTGTTCGCCCGACGCGGTCGAGTGGTGCGACGGCTCCGACGAGGAGTACGACCGCATGTGCGCGCTCCTGGTCGAGGCCGGGACGTTCGAGCCCGTCAACGAGGCCAAGCGCCCGCACAGCTTCATGGCCCGCTCCGACCCCGGCGACGTCGCCCGTGTGGAGGACCGCACCTACATCTGCTCGGCGAAGGAGGTCGACGCCGGCCCCACCAACAACTGGCGGGACCCGGTCGAGATGAAGGACCACCTCACCGAGCTGTTCCGGGGCTCGATGAAGGGCCGGACGATGTACGTCGTGCCCTTCTCCATGGGCCCGCTCGGCTCGCCCATCGCCCACATCGGCGTGCAGCTCACGGACTCGCCCTACGTCGTGGTCAACATGAAGATCATGACGAGGATGGGCCAGAAGGTCCTCGACACCCTCGGCGACGGCGAGTTCGTGCACTGCCTGCACTCCGTCGGCGCCCCCCTCGACGCCGGCCAGGCCGACGTGCCGTGGCCGTGCGACGCCGAGAACAAGTACATCGTCCACTTCCCCGAGACCCGCGAGATCTGGTCCTACGGCTCGGGCTACGGCGGCAACGCCCTCCTCGGCAAGAAGTGCTTCGCCCTGCGCATCGCCTCGGCCATGGCCCGCGACGAGGGCTGGCTGGCCGAGCACATGCTCATCCTCGGCGTGACCCCGCCGAACGGCGAGAAGCGCTACGTGGCGGCGGCGTTCCCGTCGGCCTGCGGCAAGACCAACATGGCGATGATGATCCCCAGCCTCCCGGGCTGGAAGGTCGAGACCGTCGGTGACGACATCGCCTGGATGAAGTTCGGCGAGGACGGCCGGCTCTACGCCATCAACCCCGAGGCCGGGTTCTTCGGCGTGGCCCCGGGCACGTCCGAGAAGACGAACCCGAACGCCATCGCCACCCTCACCGAGAACTGCATCTTCACCAACTGCGCCGAGACCGACGACGGCGACGTGTGGTGGGAGGACCTCACCAAGCCGGCGCCCGACCACCTCGTCGACTGGAAGGGCGAGGACTGGACGCCCGACGCGGGCCGCCCGGCCGCCCACCCGAACGCCCGCTTCACCGCCCCGGCGTCGCAGTGCCCCTCGATCGCCCCCGAGTGGGAGGACCCGAAGGGCGTGCCCATCTCGGCCATCCTCTTCGGTGGGCGCCGGGCCACCACGGTGCCCCTGGTGACCGAGTCGCTCGGCTGGGACCACGGCGTGTTCCTGGGCTCGATCATGAGCTCGGAGAAGACGGCGGCGGCGGCCGGCAAGGTCGGCGAGGTGCGCTTCGACCCCTTCGCCATGCGCCCCTTCGCCGGCTACAACATGGCCGACTACGTGGGCCACTGGCTGGAGATCGGCCGGGTGGGCGATCAGGCGAAGCTGCCCAAGCTGTTCTGGGTGAACTGGTTCCGCAAGGACGAGAACGGGAAGTTCATCTGGCCCGGCTTCGGCGAGAACGCCCGGGTCCTCGAGTGGGTGCTCGAGCGGGTCGAGGGCAAGGGCGAGGCTGTCGAGACGCCGATCGGCCGGGTCCCCTCCACGAGCGGGCTCGACACCGACGGCCTGGACCTGCCCGCGGGCGCCCTCGAGCAGCTGCTCGCCGTCGACGAGGCCGAGTGGCGCGACGAGCTGCCCCGGGTCGAGGCCCACTTCGCCGAGCTCGGCGAGCGGGTCCCCCAGGAGCTCAAGGACGAGCTGTCCGCGCTGGAGAAGCGCCTCGCCGGCTGACCCCCCTGCCATTGGGCAGCCAGATCTCCGGATCCCGCTGATCTGGCTGCCCGAACGCCCTCCCCCGGAGGCCCTTCGGCCCTGGTGGCCCTGACCAGGCGGCGCCATCGTGGTCACCATGCCGCCACACTGCGATTCGCTGGATGGGCCGGTCGTCACCGCGGCCCGGCATGCGCTGGAAGCGGGAGATGCCGATCTCGTCGCGCCGTACGTCCACCCCGACGGCGAAGCCGAGGTCCGCGAGGCGTTCGACCGCGCCACCAAGGTCCGCGCGCTCGACCCGGAGGCACGAGAGCTGGCCGACCGCTGGTTCTTCGAGACCGTCGTCCGCGTGCACCGGGCCGGCGAGGGCGCGCCCTTCACCGGCCTGAAGCCGGCCGGCCTCGACGTCGGGCCGGTGATCCCGGCGGCCGAGCGGGCCCTCGAGCGCGGTTCGCCCGCCGAGCTGGAGGCCGTGCTCGCCGAGGGCGTTCGGGAGCAGCTCGACCGACGCCTCCGCCGGGCGATGGCGCTGAAGGCGCACGCCGGTGAGGGCGTGCCCGAGGCCCGGGCCTACGTCGAGGCCATGCTGGGCCTGCAGGTGTGGGCCCACCACGTGCACCGCCAGCTGCTCGCCGGAGCGCACGAGCACCAGCAGGCTTGATGACCGCCGCGGGCGTCCACGCCGGCGAGCCGCACGGCGGCTCGATCGCCGCCCGGCTGAACTGGCTCCGGGCCGGCGTGCTCGGCGCCAACGACGGCATCATCTCCACGGCCGGGATCGTGATCGGGGTGGCCGCCGCCACCTCGGACGCCGGGGAGATCGCCACAGCCGGCGTAGCCGGCCTCGCGGCCGGCGCCGTGTCGATGGCCCTCGGCGAGTACGTGTCGGTGAGCAGCCAGCGGGACAGCGAGCGCGCCCTCATCGACCGTGAACGGACCGAGCTCGAGGACATGCCCGAACAGGAGCACGCCGAGCTCGTCGGGCTCCTCCGCCGCCGGGGCCTGAGCGAGCGCACCGCGTCGCTCGCCGCCGGCGAGCTGACCGAGCACGACGCCCTGGGGACCCACCTCAAGGTCGAGCTCGGGCTGGAAGAGGGTGGGCTGGCCAACCCGTGGGCGGCGGCCGCCTCGTCGGCCCTCGCCTTCGCCGCGGGGGCACTGGTGCCGCTCATCGCCATCCTGCTCCCGCCCGCCTCGATCCGCATCGCCGTCACCTTCGGGGCCGTGGTCGTCGCGCTGCTGGCCACCGGCTGGATCAGCGCTCACCTCGGGCGGGCGCCGAAGCGGGCCGCCCTCGTCCGGCTGGTGGTCGGCGGGTCGATGGCGATGGCTGTGACCTTCGGGATCGGCTACCTGTTCGGCGTGGCCACCGGCTGACTTCGTTGAGCAGCTACGGGATGCGGCTGAACCAGACCAGGCTGCCGACCGCGGCCAGGGTGGTGAGGGCGAGGGCCAGACCGGTGAACCAGCGGCCGACCTCGCGGGCCTCCTCCTCGAAGCCGACCGAGCTGCCGATGTCCTCGTAGACCGACTGGAGCTCCTCGCCGGTGGCGGCGGAGAAGGTGGAGCCGCCGGTGGCGTCGGCCAGCGCGGCGAGGTCCTCCTCGTTGACGGGGACCGGCAGGACCCGGCCCTCGTAGCGGATGGTGCCCTCGTCGGTGCCGAAGCCGATGGTGGTGATGGGCACGCCGGCCTGCTCGGCGGCGTCGGCCGCCCGGCTGTTGGGCACGCCCACGGTCGTCTCCCCGTCGGACATGAGCACCACGGACGCCGGCACGGGCTCGCCGTCGACGGGCACGCCCTCGATGGCGTCGAGGCAGGCCAGCACCGCGTCGCCGATGGCGGTGGCCTCGGCCAGCTCCAGGCGGTCGATCGCCGACACCACCGCCTCGCGGTCGAGGGTGGGGGCCACCCGCACCGTGGCCGACCCCGCGAAGGACACGAGGCCGAGGTTGATGCGCTCGGGCAGGCGCCGGGCGAACGTGGTGGCCGCCAGCTGGGCCGCCTCCAACCGGCTGGGCTCGACGTCGGTGGCGTCCATCGAGATGGAGACGTCGATGGCGAGCAGCACGGTGGCCCGCTCCCGGGGCACGCGTTCGTCCCGGGTGGGTCGGGCCAGCGACACCACCATGGCGGCGAGCGACAGGACGAGCAGGGCCGCCGGCAGGTGCCGACGCCACCCCGGTCCCCGGGGGGCCACCGAGGCGAGCAGCTCGAGGTTGGTGAAGCGCACGGCGTGGCGACGGGCCCCCCGCACCGTCTGCCACACGTAGCCCGCCGCCACCGCGGCGACGAGGAGGAGCAGCCACAGGCGATTGGCCGCCAGGAACCCCATCAGGTGCTCGGCCGGGTGGGCGGGGGTCGGCGGTGCAGCCGGCGCCGCTGGACGAAGCGCACGACGTCGCGGAGCCAGTCCCGGTCGGTCCGCAGCTGGAGGTGGTCGGCCGGCGCCGCCCGCAGCGCCGGCGGCCACCGCCGCCCGCTGCTCGGCGGCAGCCTCGGCGTACCGGGCCCGCAGGCGCCGGTCCGAGGTCGACACCTCCAGGCGGCCGCCGGTCTCGGGGTCGACCAGGGCCAGCACCCCCACGTCGGGCAGCTCGAGCTCCCGGGGGTCGAGGACCTCGATGGCGAGGACGTCGTGCCGGGTGGCCAGCACCCGCAGGGGCGGCGCCCAGGTCTGCGGCCCGAGGAAGTCGCTCACCACCACCACGAGGCTCCGGCGGTGGGCGGTCCGGGCCAGCTCCTTCAGGGCGGGGCCGAGGTCGGTGGCACCGCCGCCGTCGGCCCGGGGCGTGCTGGCCACGGTGTGGAGCACGGCCTGGAGGGCGGTACGGCCGGAGCGGGCCGGGAGCCGGGTGGTCGCTCCCCCGCCGCCGACGAGCACCGCGCCCAGCCGGTTGCCGGCCCGAGCGGTGAGGTGGCCGACGGCTGCCACCGAGGACAGGGCCAGGTCGCGCTTCTCGCACGAGGCCGTCCCGAAGTCGAGGCTCGGCGAGCGGTCCACCACCACCCACGTCTCCAGCTCGTGGTCGGCGATGGGCAGGCGCACGTGGGCCGCCCCCGTCCGGGCGGTCACGGCCCAGTCCATGCGCCGCACGTCGTCACCGGCCACGTAGGTCCGAGCCTCGCCCGCCTCGCTCCCCGGACCGGGCCGCAGCCCGGCGTGGTCGCCCTGGAGGAGGCCGTCGAGGCGCCGGGTGACGGTCAGCTCCAACCGGCGCAGGAGGGCCTCCGTGCCCGGGCGCGTGGGGTTCGAGATCACCCGGCCACGTCGGCCCGGCGGGACTCGAGGACCGGGGCGGGCACGACAGCCAGCACCCGGGACAGCAGGGCGTCGGCGTCGACCCCCTCGGCCAGCGCCTCGTAGGTCAGCACCAGGCGGTGGCGGAGGACGTCGAGGGCGACGTCGAACACGTCCTGGGGCACCGTGTACTCGCGCCCCCGGAGGACGGCGAGGGCGGCGGCCGACGTCACCAGGCCGAGGCTCCCCCGCGGGCTGGCGCCGTAGGCGATGTACGGGGCCAGCTCGGCCAGCCCGAACTGGGCCGGGTTCCGGGTGGCCAGCACCAGGCGCACCGCGTAGTCGGCCACCCCGCCGTCGACGAAGACCTCGCCCACCCGGCGCTGGAGCCGCACGAGGTCCTCCGGGCCGACCACCTGGCTGGCGGCGGGCGGGTCCACCCAGCGGCGGCGCACCACCTCCATCTCCTCGCCGTGGGTGGGGTAGCCCACGAGCAGCTTCATGAGGAAGCGGTCGCGCTGGGCCTCCGGCAGCGGGTAGACGCCCTCGCTCTCGATGGGGTTCTGGGTGGCCAGCACCAGGAAGGGCAAGGGCACGCCGTGGGTGATCCCGGCGATGGTCACGTGACGCTCGGCCATGACCTCGAGGAGGGCCGACTGGACCTTGGCCGGGGCCCGGTTGATCTCGTCGGCCAGCACGAAGTTGGCGAAGACGGGCCCGAGCTCGACGTCGAACGTGCCGGAGTCGGCCCGGTAGACGCGGGTACCGGTGATGTCCGAGGGCAGCAGGTCGGGCGTGAACTGGAGGCGGGCGAAGGTGCCCCCCACAGCGGTGGCGACGGTCTCCACGGTGAGGGTCTTGGCCAGCCCGGGCACGCCCTCGATCAGGCAGTGGCCCGACGCCAGGAGGCAGACCAGCACCCGCTCGAGGAGCCGGTCCTGGCCCACGATGACCTTCTTGGCCTCGAACAGGATGCGCTCGAGGAGCGCGGCCTCCTCAGTGGCGGGGGCGCTGTGGGGCCCGGCGAGAGGAAGGTCCGGCATGTCCGGAACGCTACCGGGGGGCTGCCCGGTCGTCCCCTGCGGGGAGGCAGCCGGCTAGCAGGCGAGGACGGTGCGGAGCCCGACGCCCTTCTTCATGTCGTCGAAGGCGGCCGTCACCTCGTCGAGGGGGCGCCGGGCGGTGATCATGCCCTCGAGGTCGAGGCGGCCGGCCCGCCACAGCTCGAGCAGCCGGGGGAAGTCCCGGTGGGGGTTGGCGGAGCCGAGGAAGCAGCCCAGCAGCTTCTTCTCGCTCAGCCCGAAGGCGATGGCGTGGATCGACAGCATGTCCTCGAGCCGGGGCACGCCGACCATGACCGTGGTGCCCCCGGGTCGGATGGCGGCGATGCAGCCCTCGACGAGCGATCCGCGGCCCACCGCCTCGAACGCGTAGTCCACGCCGATGCCGCCGGTGAGCTCGAGGCAGGCGGAGGCCACGTCCGTGGCGGTCGGGTCGATCGTGTCGGTGAGGCCGAAGGGCTCGGCCGTGGCCCGTCGCTCGGCCACGGGGTCGGCGCCGATGATCCGGGTGGCGCCGGCGATGCGGGCCCCCTGGACGATCGACACCCCCACCCCGCCGAGGCCCACGACGAGCACGGTGGCGCCGGCCGGCACCTTCGCCGTGTTGAGCACGGCCCCGACGCCGGTCTGCACCGAGCACCCCAGGACGGCGGCCACGTCGAACGGCGTGTCGTCCGGGACCTTCACCGCGCCGTTGGCCGACACCACCGCCTGCTCGGCGAAGGCGCTCATGTAGGTGCCGGCCCGGTACACCGTGCGGCCCTCGTGGCTCAACCGGGTGCCGCCGTCGGCAAGGGTGCCGCTGAGGCTGGCGTTGGTCGGGCAGATGCTGAACTCGCCCCGCACGCACCAGTAGCACCGGCCGCACGGGGGCCGCAGGGTCAGCAGGACGCGGTCGCCCTCGGCCAGCCCCCCGACGCCCGGCCCGACGGCCTCGACCGTCCCGCCGGCCTCGTGGCCGAGCACCGCGGGCAGGGCGGCCGGCAACGAGCCGTCGACGTAGTGCAGGTCCGAGTGGCACACGCCGCAGTGGGAGATCCGCACGAGGACCTCGCCGCTCCGGGGTCCCTCGATCTCGACGTCGTCGACCACCCGCAGGGTGTCGACCTCCTCCAGGAGCGCAGCCCGCATGGGCGGCACCGTACCGCCGGGCCCCGGCGGCCGCCGCAGGGCGGGCGGCGTACGATGCCAGCCATGTCCGTCAGTGCGTACGTCTTCATCCAGACCGAGGTGGGCAAGGCCGCGCAGGTGGCGGAGGAGGTCGGTCGGATCGGGGGCGTGGTCAGCTCGGAGAACGTCATCGGCCCCTACGACGTGATCGCCCGGGCCGAGTCGGCGACCGAGGACGAGCTGGCCAAGATGGTGGTGAGCCGGGTGCAGATGATCGACGGGATCACCCGCACCCTCACCTGCACGGTGGTGCACCTCTAGGAGGCTGCGGGCGCTACCCGGTGCCGACCAGCATGGCCCGGATGCCGAGGCCCATCAGGAAGAGGCCACCGAACCCGTAGAGCAGGTACAGCTTCGACTTCAGGCTGTCCCGGTAGCTGTAGACGATGCCGACGGTGATGAGGCCGGCGAAGCCGTAGAGCATGTGGAACTGCGGCGGCTCGATGTCCTCCGCCGTCATGAGGGCCACGCCCAGGCCGACCTGCACGAAGACGGCCAGCTCGACCGCGATGGTGAACCACCAGAGCGAGCGGCGGCGGAGGGCCGGGAGACGGTGGGCGCCGAGCGCCCACAGGCCGGCCAGGCCGTTGCCGATGATCATGAACCACGCCCAGCCGGCGTGGACGTCGCGGCAGGGCCAGAGGACCCTCGCGACCTCAGGCCGGGGTCGGCTCGGGGGCGGGCTCGCCGGCAGCGGCGGCCCGGGCCTGCGCCTCGGCGTAGGCCTCGGCCGAGATGTCGACCAGGTCCTTGATCTCCTCGGGGGAGAAGCCGGCCAGCGCCCGGAACTTGCGGGCCAGGTGGACGGGGCTCTCGTCGTCCTCGCCGCGGAAGCCGCCGAAGCTGAAGAGCTTGTCGACGGTCCGCTGGAACTCGAGGGCGCCCTTCTGGCGCTCGGGGTCCTTGGCCGTGATGCGGCGCAGCCAGTCGGAGCCCATCTTCACGTGGGTGACCTCGTCGGCCAGCATCCAGTCCTCGCAGAAGTAGAGGACCGGGTCCTGGCTCACCTCGCCGTAGTCCCGCATCGTGTTGAAGACGTCGATGGCGAGTCCCTCGAGCGCCCGGTTGACGCCGGTCAGGCGCAGCACCGGATCGCTGTTGCAGCCGGCCTCGTAGAGCATGGTCTGCTCGGCGAACTCGCCGATCTCCGAGCCCATGTGGTTGCTGAGCTTGATCGAGATCTCGACGTGGCGGGCCTCGTCCCACGCCTGGCGGGCCATGTCGAGCTTCAGCTCGAACGGGGCCTCGTCGTCACCCTTGCCGGTGGGGAAGTCCCAGCACGTCCGGCCGGCGACCTCGAGGGCCTGGATCTCGCCCACGAAGATCGCGTGCATCAGCTGGCGGGCGCCGTCCGGGGCGTCGGGGTTGTCCGGCTGGAACCCGTTCCGGGTCTGCCGTGGCCGGCTGGCGTTGCGAGGATCGAACACCACGTCCTCGATCTTCACCCGATGGAACCGCTCGTCGCGAGCGAGCTCCTCGACCGGCAAGTTGTGCTTCACGAATCCCACCCCTTAGCGAAGACGGTTACCCGCCAGTGTACCCCCGGCCGGACGACCGGGGAACCGGCGTGCCCGACGTCACCTCCCGGGTGAGCCGAGCTCCACCTCGTAGCTCCAGAGCTCGCTCGACATCGCGACGGGTTGACCGCCCTCGCCGTGCCCCCCACCCCCACCGGCCCCCCGGTGGCCGTGGCCGAAGGCGGGCGAGCTGACCCAGGCGTTGAAGGCGTCCTCGTCCCGCCAGCGGGTCACCACCAGCCAGGTGCGGCGGTCGTCCGTCGGGCGCAGCAGCTCGAAGCCCTCGAAGCCGTCCTGGTCGTCGACGGCGCCGGCCCGGGCGCCGAAGCGCTTGGCCAGCTCCTCGCCACCGGACTCGGGGACGGTGATGGCGTTGATCTTGATGATGCTCATGCGGACGCTCAGGCCCCCGTCTTGTAGAGGTCCCTGGTGATCTCGTCCACGAGGTGGGTGGCCACCGTGTGGTCGAGGCCGCCGGCCCGCAGCTCGTGGACGGCGGGCACCGGGTCGGGGTCGGCGAACAGGCGCTCGTCGGTGTAGTCGGCGGGCCGGCCCGTGGGGTCGAGCACCCACCAGGACGCCTCGAGGGCGATGCCGTTGTTGTCGTTGAAGTAGATCGACCGGAGGAAGCCGTGGTCGACCACGTCGGTGACCTCGCAGCCGTGGGTCTTCAGGCGGTCGCGCAGGCGCAGCAGCGCGTCCTCGTCGACGAGGTGGATGGACAGGTGGTCGAACTGCGAGGCCAGCGGGAAGGGCACACCGGCCGGCTTCGAGAACGCCTCGACGGGCTGGCCCTTGTACTCGAAGAAGGCGATGGTGTTGCCGGGGCCGAAGTCGAAGAAGTAGTGCTTGAAGCTGTCGGTGGCGATGGTGGCCACCAGGCGGGCGTCGAGGACGCCGGCGTAGAAGCGGACGGTGGCATCCATGTCGGTGGTGACGAGGGCGAGGTGGTGGACCCCTCGCCACTGGACGGTGTCGGGCTCGAAGGTCATGGCCCCAGGCTAGAACCGCCGGCCCCGCACCGCGTCTGGGCACGCAGATCGCGGCAGAGCCGCGATCGAGGTGCCCGAATGTCTAGAACGCCTGCTCGAGGATGGCTCGGGCGTCGTCCTCGGTGACGGGGCGGGCGTTGGCCTGCACGCCCCGGTGGCCCCCGGACAGCCGGGCCACGGCGTCGAGGTCCTCCTCCTCGACCCCGCAGTCGCGGAGGCGAGCGGGCAGGCCGAGGCGCTCGACGAGGCGGGCCGCCGCCCCGGCGGGGTCCTCGGCGTCGCCCAGGGCGCGGCCGATGCGGCGCAGCTCGTCGGGGACGGCCGGCTGGTTGAACCGGATGGCGTGGGGCAGGACGATGGCGTTGGCCAGCCCGTGGGCGATGCCGGTGCGGCCGCCCAGCAGCTGGGACAGGCCGTGGTGGACGCCGATGGCGCCGTTCTGGAGGGCCCGGCCCCCGAGGGCGGCGGCGGCCAGCATGTCCGTGCGCGCCTCCCGGTCGCCCGGGTCGTCCACCACCCGGGGCAGGGCGGCAGCGGCAGCGGCCACGCAGGCCAGCGCCACCGCCTCGGCCTCCGGCGTGCGGGCCGGCGAGTAGGCCACCTCGACGCCGTGGGCGATGCAGTTCATGCCCGTCTCGGCGCTCACCCGGGCCGGCGTCCCGAGCGTCAGGTCGGGGTCGTACACCGCCGCCAGCGGCGCGATGGTCGGGCCCCCGGCCCCGGTCTTGGTGCGCGCCGCCTCGTCGGTCATGCCGAAGTGCGGGGTCAGCTCGGCCCCGGAGTAGGTGGTGGGCACGGTGACGTGGGCGATGGCGGGGCGGTCGACCCACGAGGCTCCGGGCGCCCCGCTCTCCTGCTCGAGGAAGAAGCACACCGCCTTGCCGAGGTCGGCGCACGAGCCGCCGCCGAAGCTGACGACGCCGTCGACCGCGTCCCGCCGGGCCTGGCGCACCGCCGCCTCCACGGCGGTCGTGGGCACGTGGGAGCGGACCTCGTCGAAGGTCGAGGTCACGGCCCGGCCCAGGGTGCGCACGATCCGGGCCCCGTCGTCCGACGCCAGCCGGCCGGCGGTGGTGACCAGCAGCCAGCGGCGGGCCCCGGTGGCCCGCAGCACCTCGGTGAGGCGGGACGACGCGCCAGCACCGAACACGATGCGCTGGGCGTAGCCCGTGTGGATCCAGCGGGACGGCTCCATCCCGCCGAACCTACGACGGGAGGCGGGGCCGGACCTCCTCGGCCCGAGGCGGAGGAAGCCTCGGGGTCCCGGCTACTCCCCGAAGATCGAGTCCTCGTAGCTCTCGACGGGGACGGTCACCCCTCGGCGGATGTACCACTCGAAGCCGAACGAGCGGGCGAAGGCCTCGTCGGGCATGGCCAGGAAGAACGACTGCTCGCTGATCTGGCTGGCGTGGGCCCGCATGGAGGCCCGCTTGCGCTCGACGTGGGCGGTGACGTCGACCCGGGTGGTGATGCGGTCCCCCGGGACGCCGAGCTGCATGGCGTCGACGTCGGGCGAGTCCACCGCGCCCAGCTCGGCGTCCGCCTCCCGGGCCTCGGCCATGAGGGACCGCAGGTAGTCGCGGTTCATGGTGCTCTCGAGCACGCGCGGCGTACCCGCCAGCTCCCCCGCCCGGACGCCCACCCGGTGGACCTGCACGTGGTCGGGGTGGCCGTACACGCCGTTCTCGTCGTAGACGGTGAGCACGGCGGCGCTCTCCTCCCGGAGCACGGCGGCCAGGCGGCCGGCCGCCTCGTCCAGGTCGGCGACGCAGAAGGCGTCGGGGTGCTCGTTCGTCGAGGTGCCGGCCATGCCCGAGTCGCGGTAGCCGAGGAACTCGACCCGGGACGCCCCCAGGATCTGCGCCGAGGCCCGGGTCTCCGCCTCCCGCCGCTCGGACAGGCTCTCGCCCTCGCCCAGGAAGCCGTCGGGGACCTCGCCCTCCTCGCCGAGGGTGGCGACCACGAGCACCACGCGGTGCCCGGCGGCGGCGGCCGCCACCATCGAGCCCGCCGTGGCGATGGACTCGTCGTCGGGGTGGGCGTGGAAGCAGACGAGGGTGGCCACGTGACCTCAGGCGACGGCGCCGGACGACCGCAGGGCGGCCACCTCGTCCGAGCCGAAGCCCCAGTCGCCGAGCACCTCGTCCGTGTGCTGGCCGGGGTAGGCGGGCGGCCGCTCGAGGGCCGGCGCCGTGCGGCTGAACCTCGGGGCGGGCGCGGGCTGGACCACGCCGTCCCGCGTCTCGAACGTGCCCCGGGCCACGTTGTGGGGGTGGGACGGGGCCTCGTCCATGGACAGGACCGGCGCGAAGCACACGTCGGTCCCCTCCATCTCCTCGCACCACTCGTCGCGCGTGCGGGTGCGGAAGACGTCGGCCAGCTTGGCCTTCAGGACCGGCCAGCGCGAGCGGTCCATCTGCGCCGCCAGATCGGGGTCGCTGTCGAGCCCCGTGCGCTTCAGCAGCTCGGCGTAGAACTGCGGCTCGATCGACCCGATCGACACGTAGCGCCCGTCCGAGCACTCGTACACGTCGTAGAAGTGGGCGCCGGTGTCGAGGAGGTTGGTGCCCCGCTCCGGTGACCACATGCCCATGGCCTTGAAGCCGAAGAACATGGCCATGAGGTTGGCGGCGCCGTCGACCATGGCGGCGTCGATCACCTGGCCCTGCCCCGAGCGGGAGGCTTCGAGCAGGCCGCACGCGATCCCGAAGGCGAGCAGCAGGCCGCCACCGCCGAAGTCGCCGACGAGGTTGAGCGGCGGAGTGGGAGGGCCGCCCGCCCGCCCGATGCCCTCGAGGGCGCCGGCCAGGCTGATGTAGTTGATGTCGTGGCCGGCGGCGCTGGCGTAGGGGCCCTCCTGGCCCCATCCGGTCATGCGGCCGTAGACGAGCTTCGGGTTGCGCTCGAGGCAGGCGTCGGGGCCGAGGCCGAGCCGCTCGGTGACGCCGGGGCGGAACCCCTCGATCAGGGCGTCGGCCGAGGCCACGAGCCGCAGGACCGCTTCGACGCCCTCGGGCGACTTGAGGTCCACGGCCACCGAGCGCCGGCCGCGGTTGAGGACGTCGACCGGCGGTCGGGTCGGAGGCGACGCCGGCACCTGCGAGGCGCGGTCGATGCGGACGACCTCGGCACCCATGTCGGACAGGACCATGGCGGCGTAGGGGCCGGGACCGATGCCCGCCAGCTCGAGCACGCGGACGCCGGCGAGGGGACCGGCCACGTCAGGAGGCCTGGGGCTGCCGCGCCGGCGTCGCCGCGGCCTTGGCGGTGTGGGCCACGACGGCGTCGACGACCTCGTCCCACTTCTCGATCGGCAGGTCGTGGCCCATGCCCTCGATGGTGAGGAGCTCGGCGTCGACGCAGGCCGCGGCGGTGGCCACGCCGCCGCTGTGGTCGACGAGGGGATCGGCGTCGCCGTGGATCACGAGCGTCGGGACGTGGACCCCGGCCAGCGCCTCGGTCCGGTCGCCCGAGGCCATGATGGCCACCAGCTGGCGACCCACACCGGCCGGGTAGAAGCAGCGGTCGTAGAAGCCGCCGGCCCGGGCGGCGGCCCGCTCCTCGTCGAAGGGGAGCACCGGCCCGTGGAGGAGCCGGGACGTGGAGATGGCGTTGGCGACGTACTCGTCGCGGTCCGAGGGGGGCCGGGCCATCAGGATGGCCAGGGCCTCCGGCGTGGCGGCGCCCACCTCGCGGTTCCCGGTGGTCGACATGATCGACGTCAGCGTGGCCACCCGCTCGGGGCGGGCGATGGCCATCGTCTGGGCGATCATCCCCCCCATCGACGCCCCCACCACGTGGGCCCGTTCGATGCCCAGCTCGTCGAGGAGGGCGAAGGCGTCGTCGGCCATGTCGGCGAGGAGGTACGGCGCGTCGACCGGTCCGCCGGTGAGGGCCGCCCCGATCGCGGTCATGACGTCGAAGCCCTCCGCCGCCTCGATCTTGGTGGAGAGGCCCGCGTCGCGGTTGTCGAAGCGGATGACGAAGAACCCGGCCTCGGCGAGGCGCTCGCAGAACTCGTCGTCCCAGGCGGTCATCTGGGCGCCGAGGCCCATGACGAGCAGCAGCGGCGGTGCGCCGGGGTCGCCCGTCGTGTCGTACTCGAGCTCCATCCCGTTGGCCTGCGCTCTCGACATGGCGGCACCCTACCGTCGTGCCCCTCATCGAGATCCGCCGCGGCGCCCCCGGAGACGACGCCGCCCCCTCCCTCATCGCCGCCGCGGAGGCCGAGCTGACCGACCGCTACGGGGGCGACGAGGACCCGGCGGTCGAGCCGGAGGAGCTGACCCCGCCCCGGGGTGCCTTCCTGCTGGCCTCGGTGGACGGTGACGCGGTGGGGTGCGGCGGCGTGCGGGTCCTGTCGCCGGGGGTGGGCGAGATCAAGCGCATGTACGTGGCCCCCGAGGCCCGCGGCCTCGGCGCCGGTCGGGCCCTGCTGACCGGCCTCGAGGATGCGGCCCGGGGCCTCGGGTGCACCGCGTTGCGGCTGGAGACCGGGTTGCGCCAGCCCGAGGCCATCGCCCTGTACGAGGACGCCGGCTACCGCCAGATCCCCCGCTACGGGTACTGGGCCGATTCGCCCCTCACCGTCTGCTTCGAGAAGCCGCTGCGCTGACTCAACCTCCCGGGGGGCGCGGCCGATGGAACCTGCGTGGGAATCGGAGCCAGCGTCGTCCTGCTCGCCGTGGGCGCCATCATGACCTTCGCCCTGAACGTGACCACGGACGGGCATCGACCTGGACACGGTCGGGGTGATCCTCATGATCGCCGGCGGCCTGGGCCTGGTCATCTCGCTGCTGTTCTGGAGCAGCGTGGCCCCGTTCGGGTCACGGACGGCCGAGCGCACCTTCGTGCGCGAGGAGCGCTTCTAGGCGCTCGATGGCGGCGGGCGTCCGCGCCCCCCACCAGAAGAGGTCCTGGCCGTCGACGAGGACCACCGGCGCGACGGTGGCCAGCTCGGCCCGGTGGCGCTCCCGGAACGGGTACGGCTCCGACGGGGCCAGCACGACGTCCGGCGCGGTGGCGGCGGCCGCCTCGAGCGTGGTCTCCGGGTAGCGCCCGGGTGCGCCGGCGAAGACGTTGGCCACGCCGAGGGCGGCCAGCACCGACGAGCCGTAGGTGTCGCCGCCGAGGGCCATCCACGGCCGCCGCCAGATCGGCACGAACGCCCGCAGGGTCGGCGTCGGGTCCGGCGGGCGGGGCGGGGCGGGAGGTCCGGGAGGCAGGCCGAGCCGATCGCGCAGGGCGGCCAGCGCAGGGCCGACATCCGCCACCGAGCGCACGGGGACGTCGTGCACGTCGAGCCCGGCCGCCACCAGCGCGTCGAAGTCCTCCCGCCGGTTCTCCTCGTCGTTGACGAGGACCAGGTCGGGCGCCAGCGCCACGATCGACGCGACGTCGGGGTCCTTGGTGCCGCCCACGGCGGGCAGCTCGGGGTGCTCGCAGAACCGGGTGACGGCGACCGGCTCGACGCCCCACGCCAGCAGGGTCTCGGTGATCGAGGGGACGAGGCTGACGACCCTCACAGCCGTTCGAGCAGCTGCGCCTTCTTCGTCTCGAACTCGGCCTGGCTGATCACGCCCCGCTGCCGCAGCTGGTCGAGGCGGTCGATCTGGTCGAGGACGGACTCCCGGTCGGCGCGGGGCGGCGGCGGTCGTGGCCCGTCCGCCCGACCGCCCTCCCGGCTGTCCTCCTCGTCCTCCATGGCGCCGTGGATGACGGACTGGACCCGCTCGGGGTGGGGCACGTCGGCGATGACCTGGCGGCCCCGCTCGCCCCCCGACTCGACCACGAGGTCGCCGTAGCGCAGCAGCCGCTCCCGCAGGCGCTGGTTGAAGAACATGGTGTTGACCCGCTCGAGGGGGATCTCGATGCCCCGCTTCGACACGACGCCCGACCGGAGGATGAGGCGGTCGGTGGTGACGACGAACTCGCTCGTCGTCCAGACGACGTAGCGGGTCACGAGGCGGGCCAGCGCCACGAGCACGAGGACCCCCACGACCAACAGGACCGGGTCGGCCGCCCACCGACGGCCGCCACGGCGATCAGCGCGGCGACGGCGAGGAGGAGCAGCAGGGCGCGACCGAGGAAGAACGACCAGTGGGGCCGCAGGTCGAGGATCACCTCCTCGCCCTCGTTCAACAGGCGGCGGGGGAAGGCCACGGCCGGGGAGCGTATCGCCGCGGCCGCGACGGCCTCCGGGGCACGGCCTCGTCGACGGTCACGCCCAGCCGAGCTCGTCGAGGCGGTCGTCGTCGATGCCGAAGTGGTGGGCCACCTCGTGCACCACCGTGATGCGGACCTGCTCGACCACCTCCGCCTCGGTGGCGCACCGCCGCAGGATGGGCTCCCGGTAGATGGTGATGCGGTCGGGCAGGACCAGGCCGCCGTAGTCGGCCCTCGCGGTCAGGGGCACGCCCTCGTAGCGCCCGAGCAGCCCGGGCAGCGGGGGGCGGTCGCGGACGGAGACGACCACGTTGTCCATCCTCCGGCCGAGGTCCTCCGGGAGGTCGTCGAGGGCGTCGGCCACCAGCTCCTCGAACCGGTCGAAGGGGACATCGAGCACCTGAGGCATCCCCGTCGCTGTCACACCCCCTTCGTATCGTCCCCGGCATGGACCCCGCTCGCCTGCTGGAGGGCCTGACGCCGGCCCAGGCCGAGGCCGTGGCCACCGACGCCGCCCCCCTCCGGGTCCTGGCCGGGCCCGGCTCGGGCAAGACGCGGGTCCTCACCAGGCGCATCGCCCACCGGGTGGCCACCGGCACGGCCGACGCCGGCCACGTGCTGGCGCTGACCTTCACCCGCAAGGCGGCGGGCGAGCTGCGGGCCCGGCTCGGCCGCCTCGGCGTGCGGGGGACGGTGGTGGCGGGCACGTTCCACGCCGTGGCCTACGCCACGCTGCGCCGCGACGAGGCCGACGCCGGCCGGGCGGCCCCGGCGCTGCTGACCCGCAAGGCCGGCGTGCTGGCCCGGCTCCTCGAGCGTCGGGGCCTCGGCGGCGCCGTGCGCCCGGGCGAGGTGGCGGCCGAGATCGAGTGGGCCAAGGCGCGGCTGGTCGGTCCCGAGGCCTACGTCGAGGCCGCGGCCGCCGCGGGCCGGCGCCCCCCCGTCGAGGTGGGCGAGGTCGCCGCGCTCTACCGCGCCTACGAGGACGAGAAGCGCCGCCGCGGCCAGGTCGACTTCGACGACCTGCTCCTGCGCTGCGCCTCGCGTCTCGAGTCCGACGCCGAGGCGGCGGCCCGCCAGCGCTGGCGCTTCCGCCACCTCTTCGTCGACGAGTTCCAGGACGTCAACCCCCTCCAGGCCCGCCTGCTCGACGCCTGGCGGGGCGACCGGCCCGACCTCTGCGTGGTGGGCGACCCGGACCAGGCCATCTACGCGTGGAACGGGGCCGACGCCGGGCTCCTGCTCGACTTCCCGAGCTCCTTCCCAGGCGGGCGCACCGTGGCCCTGGCCGACAACTTCCGGTCCACCCCGCAGGTGCTGGCCGTGGCCGGCGCCGTCCTCGGCGGCCGGGCCGCCGGGGCCGGGCCGCTCCGGCCGGCCCGCGAGCCGGGCGCGGTGCCGACGGTGCGCCGCTTCGCCGACGACGCCGCCGAGGCCCGGGGCATCGCCCGGGTCGGTCGAGCGGCGCCACCGCGACGGCCTCGCCTGGTCGTCCATGGCCGTGCTGGTCCGCACCCACGCCCAGTCGGTGGTGCTGGAGGAGGCGCTGGCCGCCGCCGGCGTCCCCCACCGCGTCCGCTCCGGCCCCCCCTTCCTCCGCCAGCCGGTGGTGGTGGCCGCCCTCGACGAGCTGGGCCGGCGCCCGGGACGGCTCGGGCCCCGCCTCGTCGACCTGGAGGAGGAGGTGCGGGACGGCACGGACGGCACCGACGGCGCGGACGTCGGCCGGGACGACGCCGAGGGCGCCCGCCGGGCCCTGCTGGCCGAGCTCGTCCGGCTGGGACGGGAGTACGAGGCCCTCGACCCGGCGGCGGGCACCGAGGGCTTCCTCGACTGGCTGGCCACCGCCCTGCGGGCCGACGACGGCCCCACCGCCGCCGGCCGGTCGTCGAGGTGGCGACGTTCCACGCCGCCAAGGGACTGGAGTGGCCGGTCGTGTTCGTGGCCGGGCTCGAACGGGGCCTGGTGCCCGTCGGTCACGCCCGACCCGGGCCGGCCACCGACGAGGAGCAGCGCCTGCTCTACGTCGGCCCTCACCCGGGCCGAGGAGGAGCTGCACTGCTCGTGGGCGGCCGAGCGCCACTTCGGCGACCGGGCCGTCGAGCGGGAGCCGTCGCCGTGGCTGGCCGACGTCGAGGCGGCGGTCGCCGCGCTGGAGACGGCGGCGGCCGAGGGGACCGACTGGCGGACGGCCCTGGCCGAGGGGCGGCGGCGCCTGCGGGCCGCCGGCGACCCGGCGGGCCCGGAGCCGGTCCCCGCCCTCGGGGGCGCGCCGGCTGCGGTCGGCGGCCGACCCCCACCTCGTCGCCGCCCTGGAGGCATGGCGCTCGGCCGCGGCCCGGGCCGCCGGCGTGCCCGCGGCACCTCGTCCTCCACGACGCCACCCTCGCCGCCGTGGCCGAGGCCCGCCCCCGCGACCACCAGGCCCTCCTCGCCCTCCCCGGCGTCGGCCCGGTCAAGGCCGACCGCTACGGCGACGACCTGCTCTCCGTCGTCGGCCGGTCGATCGCCTCCTGAGCCGTCCTCGGTGGCTGGTGTGAAGCGGCGTGGCCAGAGCGCCGAGCCACTCGGCGTCGCTGCCAAGGCGCCGAGGACGACGCGCCTGCCCTGCGCAACCGCGAGGACGAGCAACACCGGCAGCGGCGTCGATGGCCGGCGACATGGTTCCGTCCGTTTCACACCAGTCTCCTAGGGTCCGCTCGTGCGCTTCTCGCTCGACCAGGACCTGCCGGGCTCGGTCGAGGAGGTGCTCGACGTCCTGGCCGATCCCGGCTTCGTGCCCGAGCTGGAGGCCCTGCCCAAGGTGGGCCGGCCCGAGCTGCTCGAGCACCGGGTGGCGGACGGGACGCTGCACCAGCGGGTGCGCTACCACTTCACCGGCGAGCTCTCCCCCGCCGTCACCCGGGTCATCGATCGCACCCGGCTGGTGTGGGTGGACGACACCACCTACGACCTCGAGGCGGCCACGGCGTCGTTCCGCATCCTCCCCGAGCACTACGCCAACCGGTTGAAGTGCTCCGGCCGCTACCGCTTCGCGGCCCGGCCCGACGGGTGCCGGCGGTCCATCCAGGGCGACCTCACCGTCAGCTACCCGCTGGTCGGTCGGGCGGTGGAGCGGGCCATCCTCTCCGGCCTCGAGGAACACCTCGGGGCCGAGGCCGACCTCATCGGCCGCTGGCTGGCCCGACGGAGCCTAGCCGGCTGCCCCGTCGGCGCCGGCCTCCGCCCGCTTGGCCATCAGCTCGGCCATGCGGGCGATGTTCACGGAGATGAAGATGCCCTCGGCCTCGGCGCACAGCAGGTCGCCGGCGTAGAGCTCGCCGCTGCAGTAGATCTTGCGACCCTCCTGGCGGTCGAGCCGGGCCTCGAAGCGCAGGTCCGTGTGCAGCGGCGTGGGCTTGCGGTAGCGGATGGTCAACGTGCCGGTCATGCCCGGCGACCCGCCGAGGGACTGGGCCATGCCGAGGACCTCGTCGAAGGCGGCGGCCACGTAGCCGCCGTGCACCGAGCTCGGCGGTCCCTCGTAGGCCGACCCGAACCGCACCCGGCCGTGGACCACGCCGTCGACCACCTCGAGGCGCAGCGGCGGGGCCAGGGGGTTGGCCACGCCCTGGAAGGGGCTGTGGTCGAAGAAGGCGTGGGTGTCGCCCGCGTTGGCCGACTCGGCGTACCCCTCGTAGACCCGGCCCTGGGGCCAACCGGCCAGCAGCGCCGACGCCTCCTCGAGCAGGTCGGCGGCCCGCTGTGAGCTGCTCCTCGGGAGCGGTGGTGGCGACCAGGCGCTCGATCACCTCGCGTCCGGCGGCCGCCAGCCGGCGCATCTCCTGGCGGGCGCGGCGTGACGGGCACCTCCATCGCCCGCTGGCGGGACTCGGCGAAGTTGCTGCGCCGTGCCCTCGTCCGCCACGGCGGGCGACGGTACCAGCGGTCATCGGGTACAGGATCTGGGGGAGCCGACCACCGAGGAGGGGCCCATGGCCATCGAGACGAGGAACCCGGCGACGGGCGAGGTGCTCAAGACCTTCGAGCCCCTCGGCGGACGACGAGGTCGACGAGCGCATCGCCCGGGCGGCGGCGGCGGCGGCCTCCTACCGCGCCACCACCTTCGCCGAGCGGGCGGAGTGGGCCCGGGCCGCCGCCGACCTCCTCGACGCCGAGGTGGACTCGGTCGCCGCGGTGATGACCACGGAGATGGGCAAGACCCTCAAGGCGGCGAAGGCCGAGGCCACCAAGTGCGCCACCGTCCTCCGCTTCTACGCCGAGCACGCCGAGGGCTTCCTGGCCGACGAGCCGGCCGACGCCGAGGCGGTCGAGGCGTCGCGCGCCTACACCCGCTGGCAGCCCCTCGGCCCCGTGCTGGCGGTCATGCCGTGGAACTTCCCGCTGTGGCAGGCCATGCGCTTCGCCGCCCCCGCCCTCATGGCCGGCAACGTGGGCCTGCTCAAGCACGCCTCGAACGTCCCCCAGACGGCGCTGCTCATGGAGGAGCTGTTCCGGCGGGCCGGGTTCCCCGCCGACGTGTTCACCACCCTCCTGGTCGGCTCCGACCAGGTCGAGCGCATCCTCCGCGACGACCGGGTCAGGGCGGCCACCCTGACGGGGAGCGCGCCGGCGGGCAAGGCGGTGGCCAGGGTGGCGGGCGAGGAGATCAAGCCCACGGTGCTCGAGCTCGGCGGCAGCGACCCGTTCGTGGTGCTGCCGTCGGCCGACCTCGACGCGGCGGCGGAGACGGCCACCATCGCCCGCTGCCAGAACAACGGCCAGAGCTGCATCGCGGCCAAGCGCTTCATCGTCCACGAGGCGGTGGCCGACGACTTCGAGGCGCGCTTCGTCGCGCGGATGGCCGCGCTGGTCGTCGGCGACCCGATGGAGGAGGGCACCGACGTCGGCCCGCTCGCCACCGAGCAGGGGCGCGACGACGTGGAGGAGCTGGTGGCCGACGCCGTGGCCAAGGGGGCCACCGTGCGCTGCGGCGGGCAGCGCCCCGACGGGCCCGGGTGGTACTACCCGCCGACGGTGCTCACCGGCATCACCCGCGAGATGCGGGTCTTCGGCGAGGAGCTCTTCGGCCCCGTGGCCACCCTGTTCCGGGTCCCCGACGCCGACGCTGCGGTCGAGCTGGCCAACGCCACCGAGTTCGGCCTCGGGTCGAACGTCTGGACGAACGACCCCGACGAGCAGGAGCGCTTCGTGCGCGACCTCGACGCCGGCGCCGTCTTCGTCAACGGGATGACCACCTCGTACCCCGAGCTGCCCTTCGGCGGGGTGAAGGCCTCGGGCTACGGGCGGGAGCTGGCCGCGCTCGGCATCCGCGAGTTCTGCAACGCCAAGACGGTGTGGGTGGGCGCCGCCGGGCCCGAGGAGTCGTCGGCCCGCACCGAGTGAGGTCGGCCGCTACGGTCGGCGGCGGTCACTCGGGGGAGGATGGCATGGCAGACCTGGGGTTCCCGCACGACGCGGCGAAGCTGGACGCCGACTGGTTCACCGAGGCCCTGCGCTCCACCGGGACCATCGGGGACGACGTCGAGGTCGACGACGCCACCACCGAGCAGATCGGCCAGGGGGTGGGCATCCTCGCCCTGCTCTGGCGGGTCCACCTGACCTATCGGGCAGGCGGTGACGGCCCGGCCACCGCCGTGCTCAAGCTGCCCCACACCCTGCCCGAGTCGCGCCACGTGGCCGACAGCTTCCGCTTCTACGAGCGGGAGGTGCGCTTCTACGAGCAGGCCGCCGAGCGGACGCCGCTGCGCACGCCGGGCCGCTACGCCTCCGCCTACGACGAGGCCTCGGGCGACTTCGTGCTCCTCATGGAGGACCTGGCCGGGCGCACCGTGCACGACCAGGTGGCGGGCTGCCCGGCCGGAGACGCCGAGCGCGACCTCCGGGAGCTGGCCGCCCACCACGCCACCTGGTGGGACTCGCCCGAGCTGCCGTCGATGCCCTGGGCGGTGCGGGTGGCCGACCCGCCCAACCCCCAGGCCCTCGTGCCGGCGCTCCGCCAGTCGTGGCCGATCATCGAGTCCCGGTTCGCCGACTGCCTGCGGGGCCCGATGTTCGAGGCGGCCAAGCGCATGCCCGACGTGGTGGTGGCGCTCATGGAGCGGCTGTCCGAGCCCCCCGTCACCCTCCTGCACGGCGACCACCGGCTGGACAACCTGTTCTTCTCCCCCGACGACGTGGCCGTCCTCGACTGGCAGATCACCGGCACGGGTCGCGGCGCCTACGACGTGGGCTACTTCCTCTCGCAGAGCCTCGTGCCCGAGGAACGCAAGCGGGTCGAGCACGACCTGGTGCGGGCCTACCACGACGCCCTCGTCGAGCACGGCGTGCGGGACTACTCCTTCGACGCGTGCTGGGAGGACTACCGGCTGGCCACCCTGTTCGTCTCCGTGTACCCGCTGAACGCCGGGTCCGTGGACCTCGTGAACGAGCGGGCGGTCGAGCTGTTCACCGCCATGCTCGACCGGTCGGTGACGGCCATCCTCGACCTCGACGCCCTGGAGCTCATGCCCGCCTAGACCGACCAGAAGGTGTCGAGGAGCATCAGCAGGCCCATGCCCACCACCAGGGTGGCGGCCACGTTCCGGGTGCGCCACGCCACCACGGCGGCCACCACCCCGGCCACCAGGCGGGGGGAGGCGAGGTCGAGCGACCCCTCGTGGCGGAGCAGGGCCGGGAGCACCAGCGAAGCCAGCGCCGCCGGCGGGATCTGGCGGAGCAGCCGCTCCACCGACGGCGGGACGCGGGCGAGCCGGTCGGCCGCCAGCAGGAACGAGGCCCGCATGGCGTAGGTGCCGGCCCCCGCCAGGAGGATCGCCACCCAGACGTCGCTCACGTCGCCTCCGGCGCGGCACGGCGCTCCATGCGGGCCTCGGTGAACGCCCCGGCGGCGATGCCGGCCAGGGCCCCCACCAGGATGGACAGCTCGTCGGCGCCGGCCTCGGCGGCGGCCACGGCGGCCAGGCCCCCCACCGTGGCGGCCACCACCGACGGGCGGGAGTTGAGGGTGGGCACGAGCAGGACGAGGAACACCAGGGGGATGGCGAAGTCGAGGGGCAGGCTCTCCGGCACGGCATCGCTGAGGAGCGCACCGGTGAGCACCGACACCTGCCACGAGGCCCACAGCAGCACCGCCCCGCCGAAGTAGTAGGGCAGCCGCCGCTCCGGTTCGTCCTCCCCCGACCACCGGGTGATGGACGTGGCGTAGGCCTGGTCGGTCAGGAAGTAGGCCACCGCGAGGCGGCGGCGGAGCGGCTCCTTCGCCAGGAACGGGGCCAGCGACGCCGAGTAGAGGAGCATGCGCAGGTTGATGGTGCAGGCGGCGATCACCGCCACCAGGGCGGAGCCGCCGTCGGCCAGCACGTCGATGGCGGCCAGCTGCGACGCACCGGCGAACACGATGGTGGCGAACCCCATGGCGGCGCCGATGCCGAGGCCCTCGCTGACCGGTGTCGCCCCGGCCACCAGCCCGAAGGGCACCACGCCGACGAGCATGGGGGCGATGGCGGCCGCGCCGGCCCGCACCTCCGAGAGCTGCATCCGTCGATCCTGCCCGCGCCCGGCGCCCCCTCGTTCGTTCTTTGGCGGCTGAGCGACCTCTCCGGTAGGGAGAGAACCAAAGAACGGCCGGCGTCCGGCGGCCCTACCGGAACTCGGCCACCAGGGGGGCGTGGTCCGAGGGGGACTTGCCCTTGCGGGCGTTGCGGTCGATCAGGACCCAGTCGAGCCGGCGGGCCAGGGGGGCCGAGGCCAGGAGCAGGTCGATGCGCATGCCGAGGTGCTTGTGGAAGGCGCCGGCCCGGTAGTCCCACCAGGTGAACAGGCGGTCCTGGTCGTACTTCGTGCGGAACACGTCGGTCAGGCCCCACCCGCACAGCTCGCCCAACGCCTCCCGCTCCTCCGGGCTGACGTGGGTGCCCCCGTTGGCCATGGCCGGGTCCCACACGTCGCGGTCGTCGGGGGCGACGTTGAAGTCCCCGCACACCAGCACGTCCTCGGCCGGGTCCGCCACCTCCGCGAGGTGGGCCCGCAGGCGGCCCAGCCAGTCCAGCTTGTAGGCGTAGTGCTCCGACCCGACGAGGCGGCCGTTCGGCACGTAGACCGTCGCCACCCGCACCCCGCCGCAGGTGGCCGTCAGCAGCCGGGCCTCGTCGTCGCCCGGCACCCCGGGGGCGAAGCCGTCGACCACGTCGGTCACCCCGACGCGACTGAGGATCGCCACGCCGTTCCAGCGGCCCTCCCCGTGGGCCACCGCCTCGTAGCCGAGCCCGGCGAAGGGCAGGGCGGGGAAGGCGTCGTTGGCGACCTTGGTCTCCTGGAGGCACAGCACGTCCGGCTGCACCGACGCCACCCACTCCTCGACCCGGTCCTGGCGCGCCTTCAGCGAGTTGACGTTCCAGGTCGCGATCCGCACCGGCCCACGTTACGGTCGGCGTCGGTGCGGGTCACCGTGTGGAGCGACTACTGCTGCCCCTGGTGCTACCTGGCGCTCGACCGGCTCGACCTGCTGGACGAGCTCGGGGTGGCGGTCGACCTGCTGCCCTTCGAGCTGCACCCCGACACCCCCGCCGGCGGCCGCCGGCACCGCGCCGACGGACGCACCGCCGCCGTGTTCGACCGGGTGGGGGCCGAGTGCGTCGACGCCGGGCTCCCCTTCACCGCGCCGGACGTCACCCCCAACACCGCGATGGCCCTCGAGGTGGCCGAGGCTGTCCGCCGGACGAGCCCCGACGCCTTCCCCGACCTCCACCGGCGCCTGTTCCGGGCCCGGTTCGCGGAGGGCCTCGACCTCGGGGACGAGCGGGTGGTCGAGGACCTCGCCGCCGCAGCCGGTGCCGACCGAGCTGCCGTCCGCGCCTGGCGGGCCGACGGCCGGGCCGAGGCGGCGGTGGCCGAGGCCAGGGCCGCCGCCGCCGAGGTCGGGGTCACCGCCACCCCCGCCTTCCGCTTCGACAGCGGCCTGGTGGTCACCGGCGTCCACCCCCGGGAGTCCCTGGCCCGCTGGGTCACCCGGATGCAGGCGAGGTCCGGCCAGGAGAGCTGAGGCGCCTGGCGCTCTTTGTCGCTTGAGCACCGTGGAGGTAGACAACGCGACAAAGAGCGGGTCGCGGCGCGACACCTGAGGCGGCCGCCGCCCAGGTGAGCTCCACGGCGTCGCGACGGGCTACCCGGCCCGGGCGTTGTAGTCCTGCATCTGCTGCTCGGCCTCCTCGTCGGCCGTGCGCACGGCCTCGTCCGGGGGCTGGTTCTCCTGGAACATCCGCTCCAGGCTCTTGATGACCGCCTCCCGGGCCTCGAAGTAGGCCCCGATCACCGGGCCGCCGAAGTCCGTCTCGGAGGCGAGGATCTGGTCGTAGGCCACCTTGTAGCCGGGCGTCGTCTCCCACAGCTGGGGCACCGGGTCGAGCTCGACGGCCGACTGGCGGATGGGGATGTACCCCGTCTCGCTCCACCGGGCCTGGGTCTCGGGGTCGTTCAGGTACTTGGCGTAGTCCCACGACGCCGCCTGCTGCTCCTCGCTCGAGCCCTCCCCCACCAGGTACAGCGAGGCCCCGCCGACGAGCGTCCCGCCCGCGGGGTCGTCCGTCGGCGACGGCAGCGGCGCGATGCCGATGTCCTGCTCGGTGAGCTCCACCTCGCCCGAGCGGATGACGGCCAGGGCCGGGCCGATGGCGGCCGAGCTGCCGATGGTCATGGCGGCGTCGCCCTGGGCCAGGGCCAGGAGGTGGTCCACGCCGCGGGGGTTGCGCCCCACGCTGCGGGCCAGTCCGTCCGAGACCATGCCGTCGAGGAACTCGTAGATCTCCAGACCGAGGTCGCTGTCGAGGTCCATGGTCTCGGCCCGGGCCGTGCGCCCGTTGTCGTTGTCGACCAGGGCGTGGTTCTCCTGGGCGAACCACTGCTCGACGTACCAGGGCGACAGCTCGAGGGCCAGCCCGGCGCGGGCGGCGTTGCGGTCGACGAGTTGCTGGGAAGCGGCCCGCAGCTCCTCGAACGTCCCGGGCGGGTCCTCCGGGTCGAGCCCGGCGGCGGTGAACGTCGGCTTGACGTAGTAGAGGACGGGGTTCGACACGTTGAACGGCATCGGCCAGAGGGTGTCCTCCACCGTGAACTGGTCGACCACCGCCGGGATGTGGTCGGACAGGTCGTACTCCTCGGCGTCGACGCAGGCCTGCGCCGGCAGCATGGCCGCGCTGTCGATGGCGAACTGGAGCCGGGTCTCCTCGAGCTGCACCATCTGCGGCAGGCCCTCGCCGGCACGGACGCCGTTCTCGAACTTCTCGGCGGTGTCGTCGTACGTCCCCTGGTAGACGAGGTTCACCTTGACCTTGTCCTGCGAGCTGTTGTACTCGTCGGTCAGGGTCTTCAGGATCTCCTCGTTGCGGGCCACCATCCCGTGCCAGAACGTGATCTCGACGGGCTCGGTGACGTCCTCGAGGGCGTCGACCGGGCAGTCCACGTCGCCCGCGGCATCGCCGCCGACGTCGCCGCCGCCCCCACCTCCACCGTCGTCGCTCCCGCCGCAGGCGGCGGCCACCAGCAGCAGGCCCAGCACCAGGGCGATCCAGGAACGGGAACGCGTCATCGTCATCCCTTCACGGCGCCCGAGGTCAGGCCCCGGACGAGCTGACGTTGGAACAGGACCAGGAGCACGAAGATCGGTGCCCCGGCGATCACCGTGCCGGCGAGCACGACGTTGATCTGGTCGACGTTGGTGGCGGCCAGGGCCTTGAGGCCGATCTGCACCGTCCGGTGGGACTCCTCGTTGGTCACCAGCAGCGGCCAGAGGTACTGGTTCCACGCGAGGAGGAACGAGAAGACGGTCGAGCGCGGCGATGGACGGGCGGGCCAGGGGCACGGCCACGCCGCGGAGGAAGCCCCAGTGCCCGTACCCGTCGAGGGCGGCGGCGTCGCGCAGGTCCTGCGGCACCTGCAGGAAGGACTGCCGGAGGAGGAACGTGCCGAAGGCGGTGGCCAGGAAGGGCACGGTCAGGCCCTGGTAGGTGTCGATCCAGCCCAGGTCCTGGATGGTCTCGTAGTTGGCCACGATCGTCACCTCGGCGGGGACCATCAGCGTGGCCAGGAAGATCAGGAACACCACCCGCTTGAAGGGGAAGCGGAGGAAGGCGAAGGCGTAGGCGGCCAGGATCGAGGTGACCACCTGACCGGTCACGATGACCCCGGTCACCAGCACGCTGTTCACCAGGTAGCTGGTCGAGGTTGCCGATGCGGAAGGCGTCGCCGTAGGGCGAGAAGTCGATGCTGCGGGGGATCAGGACGCCCGGGAAGTCGAACAGCCGCGACGTCGGCTGCACCGAGCCGACCAGGGCGGTGTAGACGGGCAGGAACATCAGGGCGGCGGCCAGCGTCAGCAGCACGTAGCGCCCCAGACGCCGGGACCCCCGCACGCGGCCGCCCCCTCAGCCATAGAACACCCGCCGCTCCAGCACCCGCAGCTGGACGATGGTGAGCAGGAACAGGATCCCGAAGAGGGCGACGGCCTGCGCCGCGGCGGTGCTCGGGTCGCCCCGGCGCACCTCCTGGAAGATGGAGTAGACGAGGACGCGGGTGCGGTCGTTGGGACCACCCTGGGTCAGCAGGTCGATCTGGCCGAAGGACTGGAAGGCGTTGATCGACAGCACCACGAGGACGAACAGCAGCGTGGGCGAGAGCATCGGGAGGGTGACGTGGCGGAAGCGGCGCCAGGCCCCGGCGCCGTCCATGCGGGCGCTCTCGAGCAGCTCGTCGGGCACCGACTGGAGCCCGGCGCTGATCACGATGAAGGTGAAGCCGAGGTTCAGCCACACGGTGGTGAACGACACGGTCCACAGCGCCCAGCCGGGCTCGTTCAGGAAGTCGATGCGGTCCTGCCCCAGCCACTCCAGGAAGGCGTTCACCACGCCCGACCGACGGGTTGAGGAGCAGCAGCCACATGATCGAGGCCACCGCCACCGAGGTGGCCACCGTCGACGAGAAGAGCGTCCGGTAGACGCTGATGCCCCGCAGGCGCTCGTGGGCCAGGACGGCGAGGCCGAGGCCGAGGACCAGCCCGAGGGGCACCGTGATGGCGCTGAACTGGAAGGTGACGCCCAGGCTGTGGCGGAACTCGTCGGACCCCAGCACGTCGCTCAGGTTCGAGACCCCGACGAACTCGCCCAGCCGGCCGAACGGGTCGCTGCGGTACATGGACAGCTGGATGGTCCGGTACAGCGGGTAGAAGACGAAGACCGCGAAGACGGCGGCGGAGGGGGCGAGGAAGAGCAGGGCCAGGGGCCACTCCCGGCGGCGGCCCGCCACCCGCTCCTCCCCGGCGCCGGAGGCGCGGAGGACCGGCGGCGCCTCGGCGGCGGTCGGGGTGTCGGCGGCGACGGAGGGGACCGCCATCAGTGCAGCCGGCGTCCCGAGTCGGGATCGAACAGGTGGAGCGCCTCGGGCGCGGCCGCCAGGTGCACGGTGGCGCCCTCACCGGGCACGGCGGCGCCCGACGAGGTGCGCACGATGACCTCCCGGGCGTCCTGGAGCTCGCACAGGAGGTGGCGCTCGTGCCCGAGCGACTCGACCACCCGCAGCTTGGCGGGGATGCCCGAGGCCGGCCACGACCAGGTGCTCGGGGCGGACGCCCACGAGGACGTCGGCCGTCCCCCGGCTGCCCAGGAGCTGCGCCACCTCGGGCGTCACGTCGAGCGTGCCGCCGGCGGCCTGGACCTTCCGCACGCCGCCCTCGTCGACCACGGTGCCGACCAGCACGTTCATGGGCGGGCTGCCGATGAACTGGGCCACGAAGACGTTCTCGGGCCGGTCGTAGACCTCCTGGGGCGGCCCGACCTGCTGGAGGGAGCCCTCGCTCGATCACCGCCACCCGGCTGGCCATGGTCATGGCCTCGACCTGGTCGTGGGTGACGTAGACGAAGGTCGTGCCGAGGCGGGCGTGGAGCTCGACGAGCTCGGCCCGGGTCGACGTCCGCATCTTGGCGTCGAGGTTGGACAGCGGCTCGTCCATGAGGAACACCGCCGGCCGGCGCACGATGGCCCGGGCCAGGGCCACCCGCTGGCGCTGGCCGCCGGAGAGCTGGCGGGGCTTGCGGTCGAGCAGGCCGGTCAGGCCCAGCTGGGCCACCACGTCGGCCACGAGGCGCTCGCGCTCGTCGGCCGGCACCTTCCGTGATCGGAGCGGGAACTCGATGTTCTGGCGGACCGACTTGTGGGGGTAGAGCGCGTAGCTCTGGAAGACCATCGACAGGTCGCGGTCCTTCGGGTCGACGCCGTCGATCCGGCGGTCCCCGATGCGGATGGAGCCCTCGGTCGGCTCCTCGAGCCCGGCGATCATCCGCAGGGCGGTGGACTTGCCGCAGCCGGAGGGGCCCAGCAGGACGAGGAACTCGCGGTCCTCCACCTCGAGGTCGAGATCGTCGACGGCGACCACGTCACCGAAGCGCTTGGTCACGTGCTCGAAGCGGACGCCGGCCATCGCCCCGCAGGCTACGCAACCCGCAGCAGGAACCGTCCAACCGTGGAACGAACGGGAGGTGGAGGGGAGGCGACGCCGTCGGCGCCGCCTCCCCTCGCTCTCAACCGCTCCTCGGGCGTGCGCCGAACGGCGCAGGTGCCCGAGGTTGCGAAAGGTCCGCCAGGACCCGCCGAGTGTGTCAGCGGCGCTTGGTGGCCTTGGTGGCCTTCTTGGCGGTCTTCCGGGCGGTGGTCGCCGCCTTCTTGACCGTCTTGCGGGCCGTCTTCGTGGCCTTCCTTGCGGTCGACGTGGCCTTCTTGGCCGTCCGCTTCGCGGGGGCCTTCTTGGCCGTCGTCTTCCGGGCCGTGGTCTTCCGGGCCGCGGTCTTCCGGGCCGTGGTCGCCTTGCGGGCGGTGGTCTTCTTGGCCGGCGCCCGCTTGGCGGTGGTCCGCTTCGCTGCGGCCTTCTTCTTGGCCGGTGCGGCCTTCTTCCTGGTGGTGGTCTTCTTGGGTGGCAGGGCAGCCTCGCTTTCGGGCAGGGATGCCTCGACGTCCGCCGAGGCCTGGTCCGCGGCGAGGGGCGCCACGTCGGCGCCCCGTGCTCCCACGGGCTCGTCGGCCGGAACCGGCCGAGCTCTGGTGCGCCGCCGCGTCGGGGAGGCGGGGGTCGCCTCCGGCGCCGACGGCGGCACGAGGTCGGGTGGCGGGGCCTGGAGCTGCTCGAAGCCGGGCAGCGCGAGGTCGATCCCCCGCCGGGGGGCGTCGAGGGCCTGCACCACGAAGGCGCGCACCTCACCCCGGGACAGCACCTCACGGGCGGCTCGGGGCGCCGGGTCCCCGAGGCCCCGGAGGGGCACGTAGCAGCGGACGTCGCCGACGAGGACGTGGGCGCCGTGGCTGGTGAAGGCCACCACCTCACCGTCGACGGTGCTACCCGATCGGGTGCTCGCTGATGAACTCGACGAAGGCCAGCCCCTCGTTGACGGGCTCGGCCGCGACCGTCGACGGTCCCCGACGGCGACGACCACCGCCCGACGTGGGAGCCGCGGCGGCAGGGGCGGGCGCGGGCGTGGCCGCGGGCGCGGGCGGGGTGTTGCGGCGCCTCCCCGGAGGCGGGGACGTGGGGACGGGCGGCGGTCCGGTGGCGGCGGCGCTCGTGCCCGCCGCCTTCCGCTTGCGGCCCCGCTTGGCCGGCGTGGGCGGCTGCTCCGGCGCGCTCGGCGCGGGGGCCGCCTTCTTCGTCCCCTTCTTGGCCGCCCTGGTGACCATGCGGCTCTTGGCGCCGCGCACCGGCGAGCGGGGGGCGAAGATCCAGCCGATGCCGGGGACGGGCTTGCCGCCGATCAGGCGCCCCTCCTCGAAGAGCCACGGGTAGTCGGCGTGGAACTCCTGGAACGAGTCGTTGGAGAAGACCGTGGCGTCGACCCGGTTGGCGATCTGGAGGATGAAGCGGTCGCCGCGGCCGATGGTGCCCGCCGGAGGCGTCAGGAGCTCACCGGCGGCGAGCGCCTCGTCGTAGGAGCGCTGCTCGGACGAGTCGATGCGGTGCTCGAAGGTGGCATCGACCACGACGGTCCAGTGCTCGTGCGGGTACTCCTCGAGGAAGGCCCGCACCGCTTCGTCGAGCTGCATGAGGCTCGGCACCGACCGACCTTCGGTCGCGATGTTCGAGCCGTCGACGACGAGATGCAGTCCCGGCGTCGCGCTCATGACGCGCCACGCGCGCGCGTCTCGGTGAACATGGGACGTCAGTCAACCATCCCGTTCCAAACCGTTGTGGCATAACACCGCGCGCGTTCACCTCGCGGGCGTCAGCACCTCACCCGCGAGGGACTCCCACAGGAGCGTCGAGAGCCGCAGCGACTCCTGGTCGACGCGCTCGTCGTCGCCGTGGAACATCGAGCTGAAGTCGTCGAGCGTGATGCGCTCGCTGAAGAGGCCGAAGCCGTACGACGGGATGCCGAGGCGACGGAAGAAGCGGGCATCGGTGGCGCCGACGGTGAGGAACGGCACCGTCGTGGCGCCGGGGTGGAGGCCGGCGGCGGCCCTGCCCATGGCGTCCCACAGCGGCGTGTCCCAGGGCGAGGCGCTCGACGGGTCCTCGCTCACGAGCACGATCTCCACGTCGTCGGCGAGGTCGCCCAGCGCCTCGCGGAGCATGGCCTGGATCTCCACGCCGTCCTGCGTGGGCAGCGTGCGGATGTCGATCTCGATCTCGACGAGGTCGGGGATCACGTTGATCTTCGTGCCGGCGCGGAGGATGGTCGGCGCGAAGGTGGTGTGGGTGCAGGCGTGGGCCTGGCGGGCGAGGCCGATGGCGGGGAGCGCCTCGACGAGGTCCATGAAGCCCTCGGGCTGGAGGAAGGGGTCGGCCAGCTCCGGCGGGAACCCCATGCCCTCCACGAACTGCCGCCAGATGTCGTGGATGCGGGTCTGCGGCCGGTACTCGGCGATGCGGCGGACCACCTCGGCCGCCTTGACCAGCGCGTTGTCCGTGCGCAGCGGCATCGAGGCGTGGCCGGGCGTGCCCCGGACCCGCAGGGTGCACCAGTAGGCGCCCTTCTCCCCCACCACCACGGGCAGCTTCGTGCCCGACGGCGTGGGCATGGGGATGCCGCCCGACTCGGTGATGACGTAGTCGGCCCGCACGGCGTCGGCCTCGTGCTCGGTGAGGAACTTGGCACCGTGGGTCCCGAGGGCCTCCTCGTCGGCCACCGCGAGGTAGATGAGCGTGCCCTCGGGGCGGAAGCCACGCTGCGTGAGTCGCTTGGTGGCCACCGCCATCGACGAGGTGAGGTTGAGCATGTCCACCGCGCCACGGCCCCAGACCACGCCGTCGACCACCTCGCCGCCGAAGGGGTCGCGCGTCCAGCCCGTGGGGTTCACCGGCACCACGTCGGTGTGGCCCATGAGGAGCAGGGTGGGGGCGTCGGGGTTCCGGCCCTCGATGCGGGTCACCAGGCTGGCCCGACCGGGCTCGGGCTCGTAGCGCTCGAGGTCGAGCCCACCCCCCTCCAGGTAGGCGGCCAGCGTGTCCACGCTGCGGGCCTCCTGGCCCGACTCGGTGGTGCCGTCGTTCACGCAGGCGTTGCGGATGAGGGTCGAGATGAGCTCGGTGACCTCGCCGGTCGGGTCGTCGTTGGTCGCCACCCGTGCGATCTTTGTCGGGATGGGCGACGTGCGGGCGGTGTTGTGGGACTTCGGCGGCGTGATCCTGTCGTCGCCGTTCGAGGCGTTCGCCGCCTACGAGCGGGAGCAGGGGCTGCCGGAGGGGCTGCTGCGGCGGCTGAACGCCACCAACCCCGACACCAACGCCTGGGCGAAGCTGGAGCGCAGCGAAGTCGACCTCGAGGGGTTCGCCGAGCTGTACGAGGCCGAGGCCGACGCCGCCGGGCACCGGATCGACGCCGGCGCGGTGCTGGCGCTGCTCTCCGGCGAGCTCCGCCCGGCCATGGTGCAGGCCCTGCGCAGGATCCGGGCCGAGGGGCTGACCCAGGCCTGCCTCACCAACAACGTGGCCGGGACCGAGGCGGTGCGACCCGAGCTGGCCGAGGTGATGGCCCTGTTCGACGCCGTCCTCGAGTCGTCGAAGCTCGGCGTGCGCAAGCCCGACCCCCGCTTCTACGACCTCGCGCTGGAGGCGGTCGGGGTGACGCCTTCCGAGGCGGTGTTCCTCGACGACCTCGGCATCAACCTCAAGCCCGCCCGCGCCCTCGGCATCCACACCATCAAGGTGGTCGACCCGGACCAGGCCCTGGCCGAGCTCGAAGCGGTCGTGGGCTTCAGCCTCAACTAGACGTTCTGGCCTGCAGGACGCGCCCTTGAACGGCGCGTTCTGCAGGCCAGAACGAGGATCAGAGGCCCTCGAAGGCCCGGTCGAGGAGGTCTTCCTGCTCCTGGGCGTGGACGGTGGAGCTGCCGGTGGCGGGGCTGCCGGACTCGTAGCGGGTGGCGTGGGACAGCTTGAGCCGGTCGGGCAGGGCCCCCAGGAGCCGGCCGCCCACGAAGGGCCAGGGCCCATGTTCTCGGGCTCCTCCTGGAGCCAGACCACCGACGAGGCGTTGGCGTAGCGCTCGACCACGCCCCGGATCTGCTCCTCGGGGAACGGGTACAGCTGCTCGACCCGCACCACCGCCACCGGCGCCTTGGTCTCGTCCCGGCGCTTCATGGCGTCGTAGGCCACCTTGCCGGAGCACAGGACCACCCGCTGCACCGCGCCCTCGTCGGCCACGACGGCGTCGTCGATGACCTCCTCGAACGAGCCGGTCGGTCAGCGCCTCGACCGACGAGCGGGCCTCCTTGGCCCGCAGCAGGTACTTGGGCGTGGCCACCACCAGCGGCGTGCGGGTCTGGCCGTGGATCTGCCGGCGGAGGAGGTGGAAGTACTGGGCCGCGGTGGTGGCGTTGACCACCTGGAGGTTGTCCTCGGCGCACAGCGTGAGGAAGCGCTCGATGCGGGCCGACGAGTGCTCGGGCCCCTGGCCGTCGTAGCCGTGGGGCAGGAGCAGCACCAGGCGGGAGCGCTGGTCCCACTTGTCCTCGGCCGAGGCCAGGAACTGGTCGATGACGATCTGGGCGCCGTTGACGAAGTCGCCGAACTGCGCCTCCCACGCCACGAGGGCCTCGGTGTGCACCACCGAGTACCCGTACTCGAAGCCCACGGCCGCGTACTCGCTCAGCAGCGAGTCGTAGACCCACCACTTGCCCTGCTCGGGCCCGAGGTGGGCGAGCGGCGCCCACTCGCTGCCGTCGTTCTGGTCGAACAGGACGGCGTGGCGCTGGGAGAACGTGCCCCGCCGGGTGTCCTGCCCGGTCAGGCGCAGGTCGGTCCCTTCGAGCAGCATCGAGCCCATGGCCAGGGCCTCGGCCGTCGCCCACTCGACGGTCCCCTCGTCGAACAGCTTCCGGCGGGCGGCCAGCGAGCGGGCCAGCCGGGTGTGCACCTGGAACCCGTCCGGGACGGTGTCGAGGGCGTCCATGACGCGGTCGAGGGTCTCCCGCGGCACCCCGGTCTCGACGTGGGGCAGCACGCCGCGGGGCGGGGTCGGCTTGCGGGCCACGCCCTTCTTGCGGTCGGCGGTGATCGAGCGGGTCTCCTCCAGCGCGGCCGACAGCCGGCGGTTGAAGTCGGCGACGACGGCGTCGGCCTCCTCCTGGGTGATGTCCCCCCGCTTGACCAGCGCCTCGACGTAGAGCTGGCGCACGCTCGGGCGCTCCTCGATGCGCCGGTACATGAGCGGCTGCGTGAAGCTCGGGTCGTCGGCCTCGTTGTGGCCGTGCCGCCGGTAGCAGACCATGTCGATGACGACGTCCTTGGCGAAGGCCTGCCGGAACTCGTAGGCCAGCCGGCCCACCCGCACGCAGGCCTCGGGGTCGTCGCCGTTCACGTGGAAGATCGGGGCCTGGACCATCTTCGCCACGTCGGTGGCGTAGACGGACGAGCGGCCGAACTCCGGGGCGGTGGTGAAGCCGAGCTGGTTGTTGACCACCACGTGGACCGTCCCGCCGGTCCGGTAGCCCTTGAGGTCCGACAGGTTGAGCGTCTCGGCCACCACGCCCTGGCCGGCGAAGGCGGCGTCGCCGTGCATGAGGATGGGCAGCACCGAGTACGAGGTGGGCCGGTCGATCCGGTCCTGCATGGCCCGGGCCATGCCCTCGACCACGGGGTCGACGGCCTCGAGGTGGGAGGGGTTGGCGGCCAGGGTGACGTCGAGGGTGCGCCCGCCCGGGCTCTCGAAGGTGCCCTTGGCCCCGAGGTGGTACTTCACGTCGCCCGAGCCCTGGACCATGTCCTCGTCCACCGCGCCCTCGAACTCGCGGAAGATCTGCTGGAGGCTCTTGCCCACGATGTTGGCGAGGACGTTGAGGCGGCCGCGGTGGGGCATGCCGATGACCGAGCCGTCGAGCCCGGCGTCGGCCGCAGCGGACAGCACGGCGTCGAGCATGGGGATGGCCGACTCGGCCCCCTCGATGCCGAAGCGCTTGGCCCCCACGTACTTGGTGGCGAGGAACCGCTCGAAGGCCTCGGCCGCGTTGAGCTTGTCCAGGATGTGGCGCTGCTCGTCGGCGTCGGGCACCACGCTCACGCCCTCGACGTGCTCCTGGACCCAGTGCTTCTGCTCGGGCTCCTGGATGTGCATGTACTCGACGCCGATGGTCCGGCAGTAGGCGTCGCGCAGCACGTGGAGGATGTCGCCGAGCGGCTGGCGCTCCTTGCCCGCCAGCCCACCGGTGAAGAACTCCCGGTCGAGGTCCCAGATGGTCAACCCGTAGGTGGCCGGGTCGAGCTCCGGGTGCATCCGGGGCTCCTTCCAGCGCAGGGGGTCGAGGTCGGCGATGAGGTGGCCCCGGACGCGGTGCATGTTGATGACCGTGTCCACCTGCATCTGCTTCTGGACGGTGGCGGCCACCGAGTCGACGGGGTTGATGTCCCGCCGCCAGCGGACGGGCTCGTAGGGCACGCCCACGGAGGCGAAGACGTCGGCGTAGAACCCGTCGGCGTCGAGCAGCAGCTCGTGGATGCGCTTGAGGAACAGCCCCGACTCGGCCCCCTGGATGATCCGGTGGTCGTAGGTCGAGGTGAGCGTCGTGACCTTGGAGACACCGAGCTCGGCCAGGGCCCGGGGGTCGGCGGCCTGGTACTCGGCCGGGTGGTCGATGGTGCCGACGCCGACGATCACGCCTTGACCGGGCATGAGGCGGGGCACGGACTGGACGGTCCCGATGGTGCCGGGGTTGGTCAGGGTGACCGTGGTGCCGGCGAAGTCGTCGGGCCCGATCTTGTTGGCCTTGACCTTGCCGATCAGCTCCTCGTAGCGGGCGTGGAAGGCGGCGAAGTCGAGGGTGTCCGCCTCCTTGATGCAGGGCACCAGGAGGGTGCGGCTGCCGTCGGACTTGGCCACGTCCACGGCGAGGCCGAGGCCCACGTGGGGGTGGTGCACGACGGCGGGCTTGCCGTCGACCTCGGTGTACGAGGAGTTCATGACCGGCACGTCGGCCAGGGCCCGCACCACGGCGTAGCCGATGAGGTGGGTGAAGCTGACCTTGCCCCGGCCGGTCCGGCCCAGGTAGCCGTTGATGACCCGGCGGTTGACCTCGAGCAGCTTGGCCGGGACCTGGCGGAAGCTCGTGGCCGTGGGGACGTCGAGCGAGGCGGCCATGTTGGTGGCGGTGCGGGCGGCGGCGCCGCGGAGGGGGGTGACCTCGCCCTCGCCCGCCGGAGCCGGCGGGGCCACCGGGCGGGAGGCCGGGGCCGGTGTGGCCGCCGCCGTCGGGGCCGGTTTCGCAGCCGGCTTCGGGGCCGCCTTCGGCGCGGAGGGCCCCGCCGGCGCTGCCGCTGCGGGAGCCGGCGCCGCGGGGCGACCGTTGGTCGGGGGCGCGCCGTCCCCGGAGAAGTACGACCGCCACTCCTCGGGCACCGACGCGGGGTCCGAGCGGTAGCGCTCCTCCATCTCGTCAGCGAGCCAGGAGTTGGCGCCGAAGTCCGTCATCGCACCTTCGACTCTACCGAGGGCGACTCGAGCGATCGCGGGTGTGTCGGCCTGGTCCTGTGGCGACCGTCGTCGAGGCAGCTCCGCTGCCTCGACAGGGCGCTGTACCCCCTGGAGCTCACGCCTTCGGCGCTCGCTCAGCCTCCTATCCCGGAAGGGACAGCACCAAGCCGAGCTGGCCGAGGTGGTACGTGACCATGATCGCCAGCCCCGCCCACGGCCGGGCCCGCTCGAAGCGGTCGAGGCCGATGAGGGTGTCCGAGGCGTAGAACAGGCTGGCCCCGACGATGGCGAGGGCGTCGCCGGTGGCCACGGCGCTGGCCACCATGGCGGAGATGGCGGCCACGTAGGCGGTCACGGGGGGCACGAGGGCGCGGTCCCGCCTGGCCACCGCGCCGACCACCCGCCGGCCGAGGACGGCCAGGGCCACCGCCACCACGACGAGCCCCACCACGAGGCGGCCGGCGGACCAGTCGGGGTGGAGGCTGAGGCCCACGACGTAGGCGAGGTGGCCGACGAGGAACGAGGCCAGACCGGGGACGAACCGGTCGGACGGGAGCATCAGGAACACGTCGCCCGCCAGGCACCAGACCAGGGCCACGACGAACCACGCCCGCTGCGCGCCGTCGGCGGGGTCGAGGGCGACGGCCACCAGCAGCAGCGCCACCAGCGCCCCCGGCTTGCAGACGTACTCGAGGGCCCGCGCCCCCGGCCGCCGGGTCACGGCCACCCAGTCCCCCACCGCGAACACGGCGAACACGGCCAGGAACGCCCACGCCGCGCCGGTCACGGCGAGCCCCAGACGACTCTGTGCGCAGAAGGGCTCAGGGGATGGACCCAACTGCGCACAGAAGGTCGGGCCTGCTCGCGGCTGTAGCGTCGACGGGTGCCGGAGTTCATCTACACGATGCGCCGCTTGGGGCGCTTCCACCCGCCCGACCGCCAGGTGCTCGACGGCATCACCCTCGCCTTCCTCCCTGGGGCCAAGATCGGCGTCATCGGGTCGAACGGCTCGGGCAAGTCGTCATTGCTGCGCATCATGGCCGGTGAGGACGACGGGTACACGGGCGAAGCCCGCCTCACGCCGGGTCAGACGGTGGGCCACCTGCCCCAGGAGCCGGTGCTCGACCCCTCGACCGACGTCCTCGGCAACGTGATGCAGGGGGTGGGCCCCGTGGCCGACCTGCTGCGCCGCTACGACGAGGTGTGCGCCGCCTTCGCCGAGCCCGACGCCGACATGGACGCCCTCCTGGCCGAGCAGGCGAAGCTCCAGGACCGCATCGACGCCGCCGGCGCCTGGGAGCTCGACCGCAAGGTCGAGGTGGCCATGGACGCCCTGCGCCTGCCCCCCGGGGACGCCGGCGTCGAGACCCTCTCGGGCGGTGAGCGCCGGCGGGTGGCCCTCTGCCGGCTGCTGCTGTCGTCCCCCGACCTCCTCCTGCTCGACGAGCCCACCAACCACCTCGACGCCGAGTCGGTGGCCTGGCTCGAGCGGTTCCTGGCCGACTACGCGGGCACGGTCGTGGCCGTCACCCACGACCGCTACTTCCTCGACAACGTGGCCGGCTGGATCCTCGAGCTCGATCGGGGCCGGGGCTACCCCTTCGAGGGCAACTACTCGGGCTGGCTCGAGCAGAAGGCGGCCCGGCTGGCCACCGAGGAGAAGGCGAGCTCGTCCCGCCGGCGCACCCTCGAGCGGGAGCTCGAGTGGGTGCGGATGTCCCCCCGGGCCCGGCAGGCCAAGGGCAAGGCCCGCCTCAAGAGCTACGAGGAGCTCCGGGCCGCAGCCGAGTCGGACGGTGGCGCCCGCGAGAAGCTCGAGATCGCCATCCCCCCGGGTCCCCGCCTGGGCGACGTCGTGGTCGAGGCCCGCGGTCTCCGCAAGGGGTACGGCGACCGCCTGCTGATCGAGGACCTCGACTTCGTCCTGCCCCCGGCCGGCATCGTCGGCGTGATCGGGGCCAACGGGGCCGGCAAGACCACGCTCTTCCGCATGATCACCGGGGCCGAGTCCCCCGACGCCGGCGACCTGGTGGTCGGGTCCACGGTGGCGCTGTCCTCCGTGGACCAGTCGCGGGAGGCGCTCGACCCCGACAGCACCGTCTACGAGTCGGCCACCGGCGGCGTCGACGAGCTCGTCGTCGGCGGGCGCACCATGCACGGCCGGGCCTACGTGGCCTCGTTCGGGTTCAAGGGCTCGGACCAGCAGAAGCCCGTCGGCGTCCTGTCCGGCGGGGAGCGCAACCGGCTCCACCTGGCCCGCCAGCTGCTGGCCGAGGGCAACGTGCTGCTCCTCGACGAGCCCACCAACGACCTCGACGTCGACACCCTCCGGGCCCTGGAGGACGCCCTGCTGGCCTTCCCGGGTTGCGCGGTGGTGATCAGCCACGACCGCTGGTTCCTCGACCGGGTGGCCACCCACGTCCTCGCCTTCGAGGGCGACTCCGAGGTGCGGTGGTTCGAGGGCAACTTCAGCGACTACGAGGTCGACCGCCACAAGCGCCTGGGGTCCGAGGCCGACCGGCCGCACCGGCTGAAGTACAAGCCGCTGGCCCGCACCTAGGGCATGTCGCCCAAGGCCGTCCGGCGGGCGGTGGTGATCGTCTTCGTCGTCGGGGTGGCCGGGATGATCGGCCTGTCCGTCGCCGACGAGCCCGACGGGGCCCTGACCTTCGGCCTCCTCACCGCCGTCGCCGCCATCGTGCTCATCGCCGTCACCGCCGTGACCACGCCCCGACGGGTGGCCGACCCGGAGGCCCTGGCCGAGCGCCTCGAGGGCCGGGTCCAGGCCCTCGTCGCCGCCGGCGCCGACGAGGCCGACGTCCGCCGCCTGGTGGGCGACGCCGTGGCCCTGGGCCGGAGCCGCCCCCAACCGTGAACTCGGCCCTGGGGGCTCATGGGCGGGCGGCGGGCTGCCGATGTTGTCCTCATGGCCAACGTCGCCACCCAGTTCAAGCCCGTCAGCCGCGCCGTCCTGCGCCGCGTCGAGGCCGGCAACACCGCCACGTGCGCCCACTGCGGTCAGCCGGTGAAGTTCACGGCCAAGACCCAGCGCCAGCAGGTCATCGCCAACGTGTACACGAACGGCCGGTGGGACCGGGTCGAGCACTACCACTCGGAGTGCTACGACGAGGCCAGCCAGCCCTACGGCACGGCGCTCGGGTAGGCCGGACGGCCTACTGGATCGGCATCCGCCGGAACACCGGCCGGGGCAGGTGGCGCAGGCCGGACATGACCACCCGCAGGGCCGGCGGCACGTGGACCACCTCGGACCCCTTGGCCAACCCCTTGACGATGGCCTCCGCCACCGCCTCGGGTGAGGTGGCCATCGGGGCCTCCTCCATCCCCTCCGTCATGCTGCTGCGCACGAACCCCGGGCGCACGATGAGCACCTTGGCCCCGCTGCCGTGGAGGGCGTCGCCGAGACCCTGGGCGAAGGCGTCGGCCCCCGCCTTCGACGAGCCGTAGACGAAGTTGGCGCGGCGGGCCCGCTCCCCGGCCACCGACGAGAGCACCACGAGCGTCCCGTGGCCCTGCCGCTTCAGGTGGCGGGCGGCGGCCAGCCCGGTGGTCACCACCCCGACGTAGTTGGTGGCGACGATGCGCAGCGCCTCGGCGTTGTCCTGCTCGGCCTTGTCCTGGTCGCCGAGCACGCCGAAGGCGGCCAGCACGAGGTCGATGTGGGGATGACGGGCGAAGACCCGGTCGAGCAGCGCGTCGTGCGACCCGGGGTCGAGGGCGTCGAAGGGCTCCACCTCGACCGTCGTGGCCCCTCGGCGGCGCAGCTCCTCGGCCGGCCCCGACTCGAGGGCCTCGGTCGAGCGACCGGCCAGCACCACCGTGCGCAGCCGCCGGTCGACGAGCAGCCGGAGGGTGGCCAGAGCGATGTCCGACCCGCCCCCGAGCACGAGGGCGGACTGCGGATTGCCGAGGGCGTCCTCCATCAGCGGATCATCCCACCTGGAGGAGGGCGAGGACGCGCTCGGCCTGCGCCTCGGGCCCCCCGTCGGCCGGCGTGAGCACGAGGTCGGCGTGCTCGGGCGGCTCGTAGGGGCTGTCCACCCCCGTGAACCCCCGCAGCTCGCCCCGGCGCGCCTTCGCGTAGAGGCCCTTCGGGTCCCGGCGCTCGCACTCCTCGATGGGCGTGTCGACGAAGACCTCGAGGAAGCGCAGGCCCACCGACTCGTGGGCGGCGCGGGCCTGGGCCCGGCCGACCCGGAACGGGCTGATGAGCGGAGCGACCGCGATGACGCCGGCGTCGGCCAGCAGCCGGGCCACCTCCCCCACCCGGCGCACGTTCTCCACCCGGTCCTCGTCCGTGAACCCGAGGTCCCGGTTCAGGCCGTGGCGGAGGTTGTCGCCGTCGAGGAGGTAGGCGGGCCGGCCCGCCTCGACCAGTCGGCGCTCGAGGAGCACGGCCACCGTCGACTTGCCCGAGCCCGAGAGGCCGGTCAGCCAGACGGTGGCGCCCCGGGTGCCGAGGCGCTCGGCCCGGCTGGCGGCGTCGAGCCCGTGGTGCCAGGTGAGGTTGCGGGCGGCCGCCGCGTCGGGCCCGGGCTCGGGCTCGGTCACGAGGGGGCGAGGATCATCCCGCCGGCGACGGTGGCGTTGGTGGCCTCGTCGACGAGGATGAAGCTCCCGGTGGCGCGGTTGCGCCGGTACTCGTCGTAGAAGAGCGGCGCCGTGGTGCGCAGGGTGACCCGCCCGATCTCGTTCAGCGAGAGGGTCTCGGCCGACTCGTCGCGGTGGAGGGTGTTGACGTCCAGGCGGTACTGGAGGTCGGTCACCAGCGCCCGCGCCTCGCGGGTGGTGTGCTTGATGGCGTAGCGCCCGCGCGGGCGCAGCGGCGTCTCGGTCATCCAGCAGACCATGGCCTCGATGTCCTGCCCGACCGTGGGGCGGTTGGCCGGCCGGCAGATCATGTCGCCCCGGCTCACGTCGAGGTCGTCGGCCAGGCGCACGGTGACCGACATGGGCGAGAACGCCTCCGGCCACGGGCCCGTCGGCCGTCTCCACCGACTCGATGGTCGTGGCGAAGCCGGAGGGCAGGGCCACCACCTCGTCGCCGGGCTTGAGCACGCCCCCCGCCACCTGGCCGGCGTAGCCCCGGTAGTCGTGGAGGCTGTCGTCCCGCGGCCGGATCACGTACTGGACCGGGAAGCGGGCGTCGATGAGGTTGCGGTCGGAGGCGATGTGCACCTCCTCCAGGTGGTGGAGGAGGGAGCTGCCCTCGTACCACGGCGTGTTGGCCGAGCGGTGCACGACGTTGTCCCCGTGGAGGGCGGAGATGGGCACGAAGCCGAGGTCGTGGACGTCGAGCTTGATGGCGAAGGCACGGAACTCGGCCTTGATCGACTCGAAGACGTCCTGGTCGTAGCCGACCAGGTCCATCTTGTTGATGCACACGACGAGGTGGGGCACCCGCAGCAGGGAGGCGAGGAAGGCGTGGCGCCGGCTCTGCTCGACGATGCCCTTGCGGGCGTCGACCAGCACCAGGGCGAGGTCGGCGGTGGACGCGCCGGTGACCATGTTCCGCGTGTACTGGACGTGGCCGGGGGTGTCGGCGATCACGAACTTGCGCCGGGGGGTGGCGAAGTAGCGGTAGGCGACGTCGATCGTGATGCCCTGCTCCCGCTCGGCCCGCAGGCCGTCGGTCAGGAGGGCGAGGTTGGTGCCAACCTCGCCGCGCTGGCGGGAGGTGCGCTCGACGGCCTCGAGCTGGTCCTCGAAGATGGCCTTGGAGTCGTAGAGCAGGCGCCCGATGAGGGTCGACTTGCCGTCGTCCACGGATCCGGCGGTGGCGAAGCGGAGCAGCTCCATCGTCTACCTGTCGGTCGGGGGTCGGCGGGGCATCAGAAGTACCCCTCCTTCTTGCGGTCTTCCATCGCGGCCTCGGAGAACTTGTCGTCGGCCCGGGTGGCGCCCCGCTCGGTGATGCGGGTGGCGGCCACCTCGGCGATGACCTCGGCGATCGTGCCCGCCGCCGACTCGACGGCCGCCGTGCACGTCATGTCCCCCACGGTGCGGTAGCGCACGAGGGCCTCGAGCACCTCCTCGCCGTCGCCCGGCTGGAGGTGCTCGCCGATGCCCATGAGCATCCCGTCACGGCGTACGACCGAGCGGCGGTGGGCGTAGTAGATCGACGGGATCTCGAGCTGCTCCTCGGCGATGTACTGCCAGATGTCGAGCTCGGTCCAGTTGCTCAGGGGGAAGATCCGGATGTGCTCGCCCGCCCGGTGGCGGCCGTTGTAGAGGCTCCACAGCTCGGGCCGCTGGTTCTTCGGGTCCCACTGGCCGAAGTCGTCGCGGAAGCTGAACACCCGCTCCTTGGCCCGGGCCTTCTCCTCGTCCCGGCGGGCGCCGCCGAAGACGGCGTCGAAGCCGTGCTCCTCGATGGCATCGAGGAGGGTGACGGTCTGGAGCCGGTTGCGGCTGGCCCCCGGGCGGGGGTCCTCGGCCACCCGGCCGGCGTCGATGGACTCCTGCACCGAGGCCACCACGAGCCGGACCCCGACCTCCGCCACGCGGCGATCGCGGTAGTCGAGCACCTCGGGGAAGTTGTGCCCGGTGTCCACGTGCATGACCGGGAAGGGCAGGGGCGCGGGCCAGAACGCCTTCTCCGCCACGCGGAGCATGACGATCGAGTCCTTGCCGCCCGAAAAGAGCAGGACGGGGCGTTCGAGCGTGGCCGCCACCTCACGGAAGATGTGGATGGCCTCCGCCTCGAGGGCGTCGAGGTGGCTCAGCTCGTACGCGGTGGGGGGAAGGGTCGTCGCGTCGATCGCCCGAGGGTACCGAGCCACCGGCGGGTGCCACGCGCAGGGGCGGTGCCGGGTGCCCGCTACGGTCGGCCGATCACCCCCCAGGTCCCCCCGACGACCACGCCCTCGCCGCCGCGGTGGCGGCCGAGGCCGGTGCGCTGCTGATCGAGCTGCGCCACTCGGCCGACGAGCTCGGCACGACGCGCCTTCGGGACGAGGGCGACGCCCGCAGCCACCGGCTCATCGTCGAGCGCCTCGCCGAGTCCCGGCCGGACGACGCCGTGCTGTCGGAGGAGGGGGTCGACCGCTCGGAGCGCCTCGCCGTCGAGCGGGTGTGGGTGGTCGACCCGCTGGACGGCACCCGCGAATACGGGGAGCGGGGGCGGGTGGACTGGGCCGTCCACGTGGCCCTCGCGGTCGGCGGCGTGGTCGCCGCCGCCGCGGTGGCGCTGCCCGCCCGCGAGCTCGTCCTCGCCACCGACCCGGCGCCGTCGCCACCGGGGCCGTCGGGGGACACCCTCAAGGTGGTCACCAGCCGGACCCGCTCGCCGTGGGCGGCCGCGGTGGTGGCCGACGTCCTCGGGGCCGAGCTGACACCGCTCGGCTCGGCCGGCGCCAAGGCCATGGCCGTGGTCCTCGGCGAGGCCGACGCCTACGCCCACGCCGGGGGCATGTACGAGTGGGACTCCGCCGCGCCGGTGGGGGTCGCCGCCGCCGCCGGCCTCCACGTGTCGCGGATCGACGGGTCGCCGCTGCGCTACAACCGCCCCGACCCGTGGCTCCCCGACCTGCTGGTGTGCCGCCCGGAGCTGGCCGACACCTGCCTCGAGGCCCTGGCCGGGGGCTGACCGACCGCCCCGAGCGGAGCGATTGGGCACCCAGATCGCCGGATACCGCTGCTCTGGCTGCCCAAACGCGAAGTCGTGTCCGTGACCGGCGCGAGGATCGGCGCATGGCTCCCACCGTGCGCTCCGAGGTGTCCGAGGGCGTGGTCACCATCACCCTCGACCGGCCCGACCGGCTGAACGCGTGGACGGGGCGGATGGACGCCGAGTACCGCGCCGCCGTGGCCGCCGCCGAGGACGACCCGGCGGTGCGGGTCATCGTGGTCACGGGCGCCGGCCGTGGCTTCTGCGCCGGGGCCGACACCGCCGCCCTCGGCGGCATGGCCGGCACCGGCGAGTACGACGCCGGCCTGCCCGAGGAACCCGCCACGCCCGGCTACGGGGTCCGTGCCGACTTCGACCACCCCTACAGCTCGCACCTCGGCCTCACCAAGCCCGTGATCGCCGCCATCAACGGCCCCGCTGCCGGCGTCGGCTTCGTCCTCGCCTGCTTCTGCGACCTCCGCTACGCCGCCGCCGGCGCCAAGCTGACCACCAGCTTCGGCCGCCTGGGGCTGCCCGCCGAGCACGGGGTGAGCTGGGTCCTCCCCCGCCTGCTGGGCACCGCGCGGGCCGCCGAGCTCCTGTTCACCTCCCGGGTCGTGCTGGCGGAGGAGGCGGCGGGCATGGGCCTCGTCAACGCCGTGTTCCCGCCGGCGGACCTCCTCCCGGAGACCCTGCGGGTGGCCACCGCCATGGCCCGCGAGATCTCGCCGGCCTCGCTGCGGGTGCTGAAGCGCCAGCTCTACACCGACCTCGTCGGCGGGCTCGACGAGGCGGCCACCTTCGCCGAGAGGGCCATGCGGGACATGGTGGGCAGCCCCGACTTCGTCGAGGGGGTGGCGGCCCTCACCGGACGCCGGCCGCCCCGCTTCGCGGACCCGGCCTCGGCCGACTAGCCCTCGTCGCCCCCGCCGCCCCTCCCGTTCCCGTTGCCGTTCCCGGGACCGGGGTTGTCGGCCTTCGACGTCGTCGACGTGGTGGTCGGCTCCGTGGTCGTGGTCGTGCTCGAGGTGGTGGTGCTGCTCGACGACGACGTGGTGGTCTCGGGCGGCGCCTCGGTCGTGGTCGTGGTCGACGAGGTGGTCGTCGTCGGCGCGTCGCCGTCGTCGTCGGCCGAGCTGGCCGACACGACGAAGCCGGTGACCAGGGCCGCCAGCCCCACCGCCACGAGCAGCAGGCGGAAGCGCACCCCGCCAGTGTGCCGGGTGGGGCGGGGGCCTACCTCGCCGAGGCCAGTGCCGGTGCCTCGACTACCGTCACCGTCCCGGTGGTCCCGTCGACGGTCACCGTTGCGCCGTCGGCGATGCGCCGGGTGGCGTCCGTCACGGACACGACGCAGGGGATGCCCAGCTCCCGGCTGACGATCACGGCGTGGCTCAGCTGGGCCCCCACGTCGACCACCACGGCCGCGGCCGGCACGAAGAGCGGCGTCCACGACGGATCCGTGATCGGTGCGATCAGCACGTCACCGGGCTCGAGGACGGTGGGGTCGCCCGGGTCGTGCAGCACCCGCGCCCGCCCGGTGGCCGAGCCCGGGCACCCCGGGATCCCCACGAGGACGTCGCCGGTCCCCGCCGCCTCGAACGGGACCTCGTCGCGCCGGGGCCAGGTGGCGGCGGCAGTGGGCTCGCCCACCACGAGGAACGGGGGCTCCCGGTCGGCCAGCTCGGCGTACCAGGCCTTGCGCTCGCCGATGCGGTCGGCCACGGAGGCGGGGTCGGCCAGCAGCTCGTCGAGCTCGTCCTCCCGGAGGAAGGCGAAGTCGCCGGCGTCCTCGAACGCACCCCGCTCCACCAGCCGGCGCCCCAGCTCCCGCATGGCGACCCGGCACTCGTGGACGAGCCGGATGATCGTCGTCTTGCTCCGCTCCCGCCCGGGCAGGAAGAGGGCGGCGGCCCGGAGCGCGGCACCCACCTGCGCCGCCGTGTCGGGGTCGCCGGCCAGGCGCTCGAGGACCTCGGCGCCGAGCCGCTCGCGGTCGGCCGCCAGCTCGGCGTGGTGGGCCTCGGGCGACTCGGAGGCCGGGGCGCGGCGCATGCGATCGACGGCGGTCAGCGCGAGGGCGGGATCGGTCTCCCACGTCGGCGAGCGCATCTCCCACTCGTTCGGGCCGCGGGAGCCGAAGTCGTGGAGGAACCGGTCGAAGGCGGCGAGCAGCTCCGGGCCGTCGCCGTCGAGGTCCCGCAGCCGGTCGAGCAGGCCCTCGGGGCCGCGCTCGAAGGCGGCGGTGAGCGCCGGCGACGCCGCCACGGTCCGCCCGAGCTCCCACAGGGCCCAGCTGGGCGCCGCCGAGTCCACGCCACCGAGCGCGGCGACGAGGCACATCGCCAGGGACGGGTCGCCCAGGGCGGCGCTGGCCGACTGGATGATGCCGACCGGCACGGTGGCGGCGTAGGTGACGAAGAGGTGCTGCGCGAACTGGCGCCGGAAGTGCGTGCCCATGAGGTCGCGGGTGCGGGCCACCAGCTCGGCGTCCTCCAGCGCGCCGAGGTCGGGGCGGTCGTTCCGCAACCGATCGACGAAGCGCTGCTCCTCGACCAGCTCCGGCAGCTCGTCGGTTGTGAGGACCCACTGGAGGGTGGCCCCCGATCGAGCGGTGAGGTCCGGCCGGTCGTCCGTGGGGGCTGCCTGGTAGGGCGGGACGCCCGGCTGCTCGCCGAAGATGGAGAAGTCGATCATCTCCGGCGTCAGCCCCGGGACCCGTGCCCCGAGGATGCGCGAGATGCTGACGTTCAGGTAGCAGTAGCCGCCGAAGACCCCGAGGACCTCGAGCTCGTCGGCGTCGAACTCGTCCGCGTCGAACGCGCCGAAGCGGACCAGCGCGTCACGCCACCCCTGCTCGGCCCCGGGCCGCCCCGCGATCGTCCATGACAGCGGGGTGACCGGGTCGGGGAAGACCTCGCCGACGTTGCCCCGCGTGTAGATCGGGTACCGCCGACTCGGCCGATCGTCGACCACCCACCGTTCGTCGAGCGTGCCCATGCGGCCCCCGGTCCGCGTGAACGGGAGGCACCGTACCCCTGGTGTCAGCGCGTGGGGCGGGGCCGGCTCGATCCCCGGATGTCCACCTCGGGGAGCTCGACGCCCGGGTCGACGAGATGGGCCGCCGCCTCCGGCTCGAAGGAGCTGTTGCCCGCGTACCCCGCCCGCTCGGCGGGGGTGGCCTCCCAGCGGGCCAGCCGCCACCGGCCCGATGCCTCGCAGGCCCGGGGACGTCGCCATCATGGGTCGGTGACCGACGCCGCTGCCCCCGCCGACCTGGCCGTCGGGGCCTTCTCCTCCTCCGACCCGCCGTGGGAGGTGGACCCGGACGCCCTCCGGTGGCGCATCGGCCTCGACCGGGTCCGGGCCCGCACCCGGGCCGAGGTGCCCGAGCTCACCCGCCCCCGCCGGGTCCCCCCCGCCGGCCGGCTGGTCGCCACCGCCCGCCACCTCGGCGTCCCGGTGGCGGCCTGGGCCCTCGTCGACCGGCGCCACGGCGGGGCCCGGTCGCGGGCGGGGCTGTCCCGGCGCCTGCGCCAGGCGGCCGAGCGGCTCGGGCCCACCTACATCAAGCTCGGCCAGATCATCTCCGCCGGTGAGGGGCTCTTCCCCGAGGAGCTCGTGCGGGAGTTCAAGCGCTGCCGGGACCAGGTCCCCCCCGAGTCGTGGGAGGTGGTGCGGACGGTCATCGAGGAGGACCTGGGCCGCCCGCTCGAGTCGGTGTTCGCCGCCGTCGAGCCGCGGCCCCTGGCAGCGGCGTCGATCGCCCAGGTCCACGCCGCCACCCTCGTCACGGGCGAGCCCGTGGTGGTCAAGGTCCAGCGCCCGCAGGTGGCCGGCCTGGTCCGCTCCGACCTGCGGGTCATGTCGTGGATCGCGCCGCTGCTGGTGGGCCGCATCCCGGTGGCGGCGCTGGCCAACCCGCCCGCGCTGGTCGAGCTGTTCGCCGACACCATCAGCGAGGAGCTGGACTTCCGCCTCGAGGCCGAGAACATGCTCGACACCGCCCGCGTCCTCGCCGATCTCGGGCAGCGGAGCATGGTCGTGCCCCGCCCCCACCCCACGCTGGTGACGAGGCGGGTGCTGGTGATGGAGCGGCTCTCGGGCTTCGCCTTCGACGACGTGGTCGGGATGCGGGCCGCCGGGGTCGACCCCGCCGCGGTCGTCCGGGCCCAGATGGTGGCCTTCCTCGAGGGCGCGCTCCTGTGCGGCGTGTTCCACGGGGACCTCCACGGCGGCAACCTCTTCGTCCTCCCCGACGGCCGCACCGCCCTGCTCGACCACGGGATCACCGGCCGCCTGGACGAGCGCCGGCGCCTGGCCTTCCTCCGCGTCCTCGTCGGTGGTCTCACCAACGACGTCAGGGGGCAGCTGGCCGCCCTGCGCGACCTCGGGGCGCTCCCGCCCGACACCGACCTCGAGGCGGTGATCCGCGACCTCCGCCTCGACCGGCCGCCGGTCGACCCCACCACGCTCACCCCCGACGAGCTGGTGCAGGAGGTCAAGGACCTGGTGAAGGCCCTGCTGAGCTCCGGGGCGCGGATGCCCAAGGAGCTCATGCTCTACGTGAAGAACCTCGTCTTCCTCGACGGCGCCATCGCCGCGCTGGCGCCCGACCTCGACCTGTTCGCCGAGATCACCGGCATCGCCACCTACTTCGCCACCACCCACGGCGACCGGCTGACCCGGGACATGGGGGTCGATCCCCGGTCGGTGGCCCTCGACCTCGAGGGGGTCAAGGCCGGCTTCGGCGTGGACCCGTCGACCGAGGGGCTCACCTACCGCGAGCTCCAGGCCCGCCGGCAGAAGATCCGCAAGCGCCTGGCCGCCCGCGGGAAGGGCCGCTGACCCGGTTCTGGCCTGCAGGACGCGCTGTTCAACGGCGCGTTCTGCAGGCCAGAACGGAAGATCAGGCCGAGTAGGTCACCTTGCCGGCGTCGATGACCGTGGCGCCGGTGTGCGAGGTGGTGGTGAAGAACGCCTCGCCGTTGCCGTCGTCCCACATCGAGACGGTGAGCTCGTCACCCGGGAACACGGGCGCCGAGAAGCGGCCCTCCATCGAGCGGAACCGCTCGGGGTTCCCACCGCACAGGGAGTGGAGCAGGGCCCGGCCCGTGAACCCGTAGGTGCACAGCCCGTGGAGGATGGGCCGGTCGAAGCCGGCCAGCTTGGCGAACTCGGGGTCCGAGTGGAGGGGGTTGCGGTCGCCGGACAGGCGGTACGTGAGGGCCTGGTCGGGCGAGGTGAGGTAGGTCACCCGGTGGTCCGGCTCCCGGTCGGGCGGCACGTTGCGCGGACCCGACGGGCCCCGCTCGCCGCCGAAGCCACCGGCGCCGCGGATGTAGACGGAGGACCGGGTGGTGAACCGCGGCTCGCCGGTGGTGGCGTCGACCGACACCGACTCGGTGGCGATGACCGCGCCCTTGCCCTTGTCGTAGATGCCGGTGATGCGGCCCGTCGTCTTCACCGTGCCCTCGACCGGGATGGGGCCGGCCAGCTCGATGGCCTGCTCGCCGTGGACGAGCTGGGTGAAGTCGATGTCCCCGACCTTGCCGAAGGGCGCCCCGCCGGCGCCGACGATGACGGCGAAGGTGGGCAGCACCTGCTGGTCGACGCCGGCGCTGTTCTCGGTGGTGAACGGCAGCTCCGACATCCCGGCGCCCACGCCCACGGCGTAGAGCAGGCCGTCCTTCGACGTCCACGAGCGCTCGACGGGGCCGGACTCGGCCCCCACGGCCGACGGGTCGATGGGCATGTCCCCTCCTCGTTCCCCGGGTCGGGTCCCGGGGCTCCGGTCATTCTGTCGGATCTGCCACGCTGGCGGCCGTGGACGTCCACCAGTGCCCGCGCTGCGAGCTGATCTTCGGCTCTCGTCCCGAGCTGGAGGACCACCTCCGGGAGGCCCACCCGCCGGCGCCCGAGCCCGAGGACGAGCCGCGCCCTGACCGCGACTGACGCACCCCCCGAACCGACCACCGATCGCGCCTCCCGACGGCGGGAGAAGCGGCGGCGTGCCCGCCGCCGGATGCTGCTGTGGGTGGCGCTGCCGGTGCTCGTCCTGCTGGCCCTCGTGGTCGGCGCGTGGGCCCTCGACACGGGGGGCGGGGGCGACGTGCCGCGGGGCGTCGAGGTGGGGGGCGAGCCGGTCGGCGGGCTGCGGCGGCCGGCGCTCGACGCCGTGGTGCGGCGCGTGGCCCGCCGGGTCGAGCGCGGCGACGTGCGGGTGGTGACGCCCGACGGCGAGCTCCGGGGCCGGGCCGACCGCCTCGGCCTCGGCGTCGACGAGGAGGCGACCGCCGAGCGGGCCATCGACGCCGACCGCCGCGGGTGGCTCGGGAGCCGGGTGTGGAGCTGGGCTCGGGGGCTGCTCGGGGCCCGGTCGTCCGCCGTCGTCGCCGACGTCGACGAGGGCCGCCTGGCGGACGTCCTCGACGACCGCGACCCCACCGATCGCACGACCCCCACCGAGCCGGGCCTGGCGTGGAACCCGGAGACGAGCCGCCTGGTGGTGTCCCCGGGGGCCGACGGACGGGGCCTCGACCCGGCCGAGGTCGGGCCGGCGATGGCCAGGTCCGTGGCCGGCGGCCACCCGCCGTTCGTGGTCCGGGCCGAGGCCGGACCGGTGCCCCCCCGCTTCGGGCCCGCCGCGGCGGAGCGCCTGCTGGGCGAGGCCGAGCGGCTGACGGCGGCGCCCCTGCCCGTGGTGGCCGGCGACTCGCAGGTGGACCTCGCCCCGGAGGTGGTGCGGCCCTGGTTGCGGTCGCGGGCCGAGGGGAACCAGCTGGTGCTGGCCGTCGACGAGCAACAGGTGGCCGGCGCCCTGCCCGGCCTCCTGCCCGAGGCGGGCACGCCGGGGGTCGATGCGGGGCTGCGCGTGGTCGGGAGCGGCGTCGTGGTCGTCCCCGACCAGCCGGGCACGGCGTGCTGCGACGCCGCCGCGCCGGGGGCGGTGTTCGCCGCGCTGCGCGACCCGGCGCTGCCCCGACCGGTGCCCCTCGGGCTCGTTCCGGCGCCGGCGGGCCGCACCGCGGACGAGGTGGCCGGGTGGGGCGTGTCCCAGCCGGTGGCCAGCTTCACGACGTACCACGCCGCCGGCGAGGCCCGGGTCACCAACATCCACCGGATCGCCGACCTGTTGCAGGGCACGCTGATCGAGCCGGGGGGAGCTTCTCGGTCAACGACACCATCGGGCCCCGCACCCGGGGCAAGGGCTTCGTCGAAGCCGGCGTCATCGAGCAGGGGGTGTTCACCACGTCCGTGGGCGGCGGCATCTCCCAGTTCGCCACCACGCTGTTCAACGCCGCCTTCTTCGCGGGGCTCGACTTCGACGAGTACCAGAGCCACTCGATCTACATCTCCCGCTACCCCTACGGGCGCGAGGCGACGCTGTCGTACCCGGCGCCGGACCTCGAGCTGTCCAACCCCACCGACCACGGGGTCCTCATCTGGCCCACCTACACGGGCAGCAGCATCACGGTGACGCTGTGGTCGACCCCGACGGTGTCGGTGGAGCAGACGGGGCAGTCCGAGTCGTCCGTCGGGGCCTGCACGCGGGTCACCACCGAGCGGACCCGGACCACGCTCGGCTCGGGCTCGCGCCGGGTCGACACGGTCCGCGCCACGTACCGGCCGGCCGAGGGGGTTGACTGCTAGGGGTGCGGACCGTCGACGTCGTGGTGGTCGGCGCCGGTCCCGCCGGGGTCGCCGCCGCCGCCGAGCTGGCCCGGGCCGGGAGGGACGTCCTCCTCGTCGACCGGGCCCGCTTCCCACGCGACAAGTGCTGCGGCGACGGCCTCACCACCGACGCCCTGCGGGTCCTCGAGGAGCTGGGCTTCGATCCCGCCGGGCTGCCGGGGTGGCAGCCGGTGGTCGACCTCGAGTTCCGGGGGCCCGGCGGCCACACCGTGGCGATGCCGCTGCCCCGACAGCCCGGCACCTACGCCGCCGTCGTCCCGCGGATGGAGCTCGATGCCGCCTTGGTGGACCTCGCCCGGGATGCCGGCGCCGAGGTGGTCGAGGGGTGCGGCCTGACGGGCGCGACCGCGCTCGACGACCGGGTGGTGGTGGAGCTGGAGGGCGAGCCCGTGGCCGCCCGGTACGCCGTCGGGGCCGACGGCGTGTGGTCACCGCTGCGGCGGGCGCTCGGTCGGGCCCCGGAGGGCTACCGGGGTGACTGGCACGCCTTCCGCCAGTACTTCGACGGCGTGGACGGCAGCGCCGCCCACGTGCTCCACGTGTGGTTCGAGCCGGACCTGCTGCCCGGCTACGCGTGGGCCTTCCCCCTGCCGGGCGGGCGGGCCAACGTGGGGTTCGGCATCCTCCGGGGCGGCTCGGTGAGCACCCGGGCCATGGCCGGCGTCTGGCCCGACCTGTTGGCCCGGCCCCACGTCCGGGAGGCCCTCGGCGCCGGCGCCGCCCCGGCCGCCCCCCACCGGGCCTGGCCCATCCCCGCCCGCATCGGGGGGGTGCCGCTGGAGGCGGCCGGCGGGCGGGCGCTGTTCGTGGGCGATGCCGCGGCGGCGGCCGATCCGCTCACCGGCGAGGGCATCGGCCAGGCCATCCGCACCGGGTGCCTCGCCGCCCAGGCGGTGGTGCGCGCCGGTGCCCTGGCGCCGGAGCGGGCGGCGGCCGCGTACGCCGCCGGCGTCCGGCGCGACCTCAGCCGGGACGCCGCCCTGGCCGGGTGGCTCCAGCGGCTGTCGACCCACCCGCGCGTCGTGCGGGCCGGGCTGCGGGCGGCGGGGGCCACCGGTTGGACGCGGCGGAGCTTCGCCCGGTGGGTCTTCGAGGACTTCCCCCGGGCCTACCTCGGCACCCCGGGCAGGTGGGGCGAGCACCCCCTGGCCGGGCCGGGCGCGTTCGCGGGCCGGTAGCCTCCGCGCTCCTGCTCGTCGGCCGGCCAGTAGCCTGCCGGCGTGCGAACCCGCCTGACCGAGCTGCTCGGCGTGGAGCACCCGGTGATGCTGGCCGGCATGGGCGGGGTCTCGTACTCCGCGCTCGTGGCCGCCGTCTCCGAGGCCGGCGGCTTCGGCTGCCTGGGCGCCTCCACCATGTCGCCCGACCAGCTGGTCGACGAGATGCGCCGGGTGCGGGAGGCGACCGATCGACCCTTCGGGGTGGACCTCCTCACCGCCGCGGGCGACCTGACCCCCGGGGTCGAGGCCCTCATCGCCGGCGGCGCCTCGGTGTTCGTGGCCGGGCTCGGGGTCCCCCGGGAGGTGGTCGAGCGCTGCCACCGGGCCGGCGTCATCGTGGTCAGCATGTGCGGGAAGGTGCGCCACGCCGTCAACGCCGTCGAGGCGGGGTGCGACCTGGTGGTGGCCCAGGGCACGGAGGCGGGCGGGCACACCGGGCAGGTGGCGACCCTGCCCCTCGTCCCCCAGGTGGTCGACGCCGTCGGCGACCGGGTGCCGGTGGTGGCCGCCGGCGGCATCTTCGACGGGCGGGGCCTGGCCGCGGCGCTGGCCCTGGGTGCCGACGGGGCGTGGATCGGCACCCGCTTCATCGCCACCCCCGAGGCCCGGGCCGTCGTCGGCTACAAGGACACCCTGCTCGGCCTGGCCGAGGACGGCACGGTCGTGAGCCGGGCCTACACCGGCAAGACGTGCCGGGTGGTCCGCAACGGCTACACGCAGTTCTTCGACGAGCACCCCGACGAGCTGTCCCCCTTCCCCGCGCAGCTGCGGCGGTCGTGGTCCGACGGGGCCAACCACCTCGGGGGCGACCCGGGCACCGACGGCATCGACCCCGAGCGGGAGTTCTTCCCCGCCGGCCAGGGCGTGGGCGCCATCGACGAGCTGGTCCCCGCCGGGGAGCTCGTCCACCGGATCGTGGCCGAGGCGGACGAGGCCCTCGGCCGGATGACCGCCCTCCGGGCCTCCCCCGTCCTCGACGCCTAGGAACCTGCACCGCCGGGACCTGCTGCGGGCGGGGGCCGCCTCCGCCGCCGCCCTCGTCCTCGACCCGTCCCGGGCCCTCGCCCAGGCGGCGGGCGCCACCTTCCGCCACGGGGTGGCCAGTGGCGATCCCGTCGCCGACCGGGTGGTCCTCTGGACCCGGGTGTCGGGCATCCTCGCCGCCACCCCCGTCACGTGGCGGGTGGCTGCCGACCGGGGGCTGGCCGACGTGGTGGCCGAGGGGACGGCGGTCGCCTCGCCCGACGCCGACTTCTGCGTGGCCGTCGACGTGGGCGGCCTGCGCCCGGCAACCACCTACTACTACGCCTTCACCGCCGGAGCAGGGGCCTCGCCCGTGGGCCGCACCCGCACGTCGCGCGCCGCCGACGACCCCGGGGAGGTCCGCCTCGGCGTGGTCTCGTGCTCGTCCTACGGCGACGGGCCCTTCGTGGCCTACGCCCGGCTGGTCGAGCAGGACGTCGACCTCGTCGTCCACCTCGGCGACTACGTGTACGAGGTCAGCGCCGCCGAGGGGGACCTGGCCCGGGCGGAGGTCCCCGAGGGAGCGCCCGTCGACCTCGGCGGCTACCGCGCCCGCCACGCCCAGTACCGGCAGGACCCGGACCTCCAACGGCTCACCGCGTCCGTGCCGCTGGCCGCCACCTGGGACGACCACGACGTGGCCGACAACGCGTGGCGGGGCGGGGCGCCGCGCCACGACCCGGCGCGGGACGGACCGTGGGAGGCCCGGCGGGCCGCCGCCCTCCGGGCCTGGCTCGAGTGGGTGCCCGTGCGCCGCCCCGACCCGGCCGCCCCGGAGCGGATCTGGCGGTCGCTGCCCCTCGGCGGGGCGGCCGAGCTCCTGCTCCTCGACACCCGCCACGACGGTCGGGACGAGCAGGTGGCGGGGGACGACCCCGATCCGGCCGGGGCCCTGGCGGACCCCGGGCGCTCACTCGTGTCGGCGGCGCAGCGGGACTGGCTGACCGGGCGGCTGCGGGGATCGACCGCCTCGTGGCGGGTGCTCGGCAACCAGGTGGTGCTCTCGCCGCTGCGGCTGCCCACGCCCGGGCCGCTGGCGGCGGTGGCCGAGCGCATCGGGCTCGTGGTCGACGAGGAGGTCCTGAACCCCGACCAGTGGGACGGCTACGTGGCCGAGCGACAGCGCCTCGTCGACGTCCTCGCCTCGGTGCCCGACTCGGTGGTCCTGACGGGCGACATCCACTCGTCGTGGGCCTTCGACGTGCCGGGCCCGGACGGCTCGGTGGCCGTCGAGCTTGTGGTGCCGAGCGTGACGTCGACGAGCTTCGCCGACCAGGTGGCAGGACCCGGGTTCGTGACCGACGGCCTGGCGGCGGTGTTCGACGCCGAGCTCCGGCACCTGCGGTGGACCGAGCTGTCCCGCCACGGGTACGCCGTGGTCGCCCTCACGCCCGAGCGGGTGGCGGCGGACTGGTGGCACGTCGACCTGGCCGAGGGCACCGAGGAGCGGGCCGCCTCGTGGGGCTCCGACGCCGGCACCCGTCGCCTGCGGCGCACGGACCCGCTCCCCGACCGGGCCGCCCCGCCGGCACCCCCCGACCTGCCCCCCGAGCCCGCCCGCCGGGGCGGCGAGGACCCGCCCTGGCCCGCCCTCGGCGCCGCCGGCGCCGCCGCGGTGGCGGCCGTGGCCGGCGCCATCGGGCTGCGGCGGCGCCGCTCGTCCGGCTGACCCTTCCGTTCTTTGGTTCTCTCCCTACAGGAGCGGTGGGTCAGCGGCCAAAGAACGCCGAGGAGTCAGCCGGCGGGGCGGTAGACGGCGATCTGGACGCCGGTGCCGGCGGTCGAGGCGGAGACCAGCTCCAGGGGGCGCATGGTGCCGTCGTCGGAGAAGATCCGCTTGCCGCCGCCGAGGATCACGGGCTCGATCATGAGCCGGTACTCGTCGACCAGGTCGTGCTCCACGAGCTGGCGGGCCAGGCTGGCGCTGCCCATCACCTGCATGTCGCCGCTCCCCTGCTCCCGCAGGCGGCGGACGGCCCCGAGGGCGTCGTCGGCCGGCAGCAGCTCCGAGTTCCACTCCATGTCGCCCTCGCCGAGGCTGCGCGAGGCGACGTACTTCGGGAGCTCGTTCATGCGGTCCGCGAACGGGTCGCCGGCCCTGCCCGGGCCAGGCGTCGGCCATGACCCGCCACGTCCGCCGACCGAACAGCAGGGCTTCGGTGGACCGCAGGGCCTCGTCGATGGACGCGCCCATGGCGTCCTGGTCGAACCACCGGAAGGACCACCCGCCGTGCCGGAACCCGCCGTCGGTGTCCTCCTCCTTGCCGCCGGGGGCCTGCACGACGCCGTCGAGGCTCATGAACTGGCTCAACACGATGCGCATGGACCGAGCATCGCGCCTGGCGAGGCCCGGTCGCGCCGCCCCGGGTAGGCTGGGCCCGTGCCGCGCTTCATCATCGAGCGGACGTGGGACGACCTCGACGAGCAGGCCATGGACGAGGCGGGCGCCCGCTCGAAGCGGATCGCCGAGCAGCGCTTCCCCCAGATCCACTGGGAGCACAGCCACGTCGTCATGGACAGCGAGGGCAGGGTGAAGTCGTTCTGCGTCTACGACGCGCCCGAGGCCGACGTCCTCTTCAAGCACGCCGACGAGCTCGGCGAGCACTTCGTCGACCGGATCTACGAGATCGCGGGCGACATCAGCCCCGGCGACTTCCCTACGTAGCGTCCGACGGTCGCTCGACGTCGCCCAGGATGGCGTGGTACGCCGCCTGCTGCGCGATGGCCCGCTGCATCCTGACCCGGCGGCGGGTGAGGACGTCCGCTTCCGGGATCAGCTCCAGCGCCTGGGTGTAGAGGGCGGCCGCCTCCCGCTTGGCCCAGCCCCGGCCCGCCTGCTCGGCCGCCGCCAGCAGGTAGCGCACCGCCCGCTCGTCGTCGCCCGCCTCCCGCCAGTGGTGGGCCAGCATCCGCGCCACGTCGCCCTGGCGGTCGCCCATGGTGGCCTCGACGTACCGGGCCACGGTCTGGTGGCGCTGCCGCCGCACGGCCCGGGGGAGGGTGCCGTAGGCCACCTCCGGGAGGACGATGTGGCGGAAGCTGAACTCGGCCTCCCCCTCGACGTGCGAGCTGGGGAGCCGGCGGATGAACTCCCGGGCCTCGAGCGCGTCGAGGGCGTCGTCGACCCCGTCGGCGCCGCCCAGGGCGGCCACCGCCCCCCGCCAGAAGACCTTCCCCACGACCGACGCGTCCAGGACGACGCGGCGCTCGTCGTCCGGCAAGGCGTCGATGCGGGCGGCCACGATGGCCTTGAGGCTGGTGGGGAGCGTGCCCGAGCTCTGGGTCGTGCCCTCCGCCAGCGACGACGCCAGCTCCTCGATGAACAGGGGGTTGCCCTCGGCGGTCTCGCTGAGGCGCTCGACCACCTCGGACGCCGGATCGGGTAGCAGGCCGACGGCCATCCGGCGGGCATCGGCGTCGGTCAGCGGATCGACGGCGATGGCGGTGTACCGGGGCAGGCCCCCGCCCCACTCCGGGCGGGTGTCGAACAGCTCGGGGCGGGCGGTGGAGACGAAGAGGGCGGGCACGTCCCGCACCCGGCCGGCCAGGAACTCGAGGAGGTCGAGGAGGCTCGCCTCGGCCCAGTGGATGTCGTCGAAGCCGAAGACGGTCAGCCGCTCGCGGGCCAGCGCCTCGACCAGCTGGCGGGCGGCGGTGAAGAGGGCCCGTCGATCGGTGACCAGCTCGCCGCCACCGAGGCCGAGCAGGGCACCGAGCTGCTCTCCCACGGCCACCGCATCGCCGCCGGGCAGGAGGGTGCCGACCAGCCGCCGCAGCTTCACGTTCGCCTGGTCGAGGCCGTCCGACTCGAAGATGCCGGCTGCCTCCTTGACCAGGCCGGCGAACGCCCCGTACCCGGCGCTCTCGCCGTACGGGAGGCAGCGGCCGACGAGCACGCGGACACCGTCGGCCTCGAGCTCGGCCCGGAACTCCCGGGCCAGCCGGGTCTTGCCGATGCCGGCCGGGCCGAGGATGGCCACGGACTGGGGCTGGCAGTCGACGACGACCCGCGTCCAGACGGTCCGGAGGACCTCGAGCTCGCGCTCCCGCCCCACCATGGGGACGTCGGACACCGGTCGGTCGGCCGGGGCGGCCACCACGTCGAGGGCAAGCCAGGCGTACAGGGCGTCGTGCTTGCCCTTGACGAAGAACGGGTCGACGGGCTCGTAGCGAATGGCCCGCCGGCTCTCCCGCCAGGTGGCCTCCCCCACCAGCACGGAGCCCGTCGGCGCCGACGTCTGCAGGCGGGCGGCCGTGTTGACCACGTCGCCGAGCACCGTCTGCCCGCGCCGACCCTCCGGGCCCACGGGAGCGAACATCACCTCGCCGGTGTTGACCCCGACCCGCAAGGGCAACGACCCGAACGCCTCGGCCTCCTCCCTCGACCGCTGCTGCATCTCGAGGGCGGCCCGCACCGCCCGTTCGGCGTCGTCCTCGTGGGCCACGGGCGCCCCGAACACGGCGAGGACGGCGTCGCCGATGATGCTGTCGACCGACCCGCCGAAGCGGTCGACCACCTCACCCAGCAGCCGGGTGCAGCGGTCGACGAGGTCGCGCACGTCCTCGGGGTCGGTGCGCTCCGAGAGGCTGGTGAACCCCGACAGGTCGGCGAAGAGCACGGTGGCCCACCGGCGCTCCTCGGCCTCCGCCCGGGCGGGGGCGGGCGCGGCGCCGGCGGTGAGGGGCGCGCCGCAGCCACCGCAGAAGCGGAAGTCGGGCGGGTTCGCCGTGCCGCACGACGGGCACGCGGCGTCGAGCGACGCACCGCAACCGCCGCAGAAGCGCTGCGACGGGGTGGTGGGCATGCTGCAGCGCGGGCACCGATCGTTCACACCGCTGTCCTCCCTGGCCGCGCACCGTAACCCGCCCTCGGGGTCACGCCGGGATCGCGGCTCCCTCAGAAGGGAGGCGGGGAGGTGCGGACCAGCGAGGCCGTGGCGTCGGGCGACGACCGGCCGACGTGGCGCACGAAGGCCACGCCGTCGGCGAAGGCGCGGTGGACGCCCCGGAGGTGGACGCCGTTGCCCTCCAGCCGGCCCCGCACCCAGAGCTGGGACAGCCCAGCCGTGCCGACGAGCACGCCGGTGACCAGCAGCACGGCACCGAACACGGCCAGCGACCCCCGTCCCCTGACCATCCCCTCCACGAGCGCCAGCAGGCCGGCCACCACCCCGGACCCGGCCACCACCTCGGCGATGCGCCGGCGCCGGGTGGTCCTCCGGGACACGGGCAGCTCGACCAGGACGCCGCGCCGGCCGGTGGCCCGCAGCACCGTCGTCGACAGGGGACCGAGGGGAAGTGCCCGGAAGGCCCATCCGGGGAGGTCGAAGACCTCCACCGCCGTCCACCCGGTCATCCGCTCACCCGACTTCACGTCGAGGTCGGGGACGCGGCGGGCGCAGAGGTCGGGGACGGAGAGGACCACCTCGCGCACATCTCCACCGTCGGCGGCCACAGGGCCGTCCTTGAGGAGGGCACGGCCCGACCCTCAGAGGTCGTGGGGCAGGCCGAGCACCCGCTCGGCCAGGATGTTGCGCTGGACCTGGGTGGTCCCGCCCCCGATGGTCAGCGCGGGGGCGAAGAGGAAGCCGTAGGACCAGCCGAACTCGTCGGGCCCGCCGAGGGGCCCGGCCCCGGTCAGCAGCCCGGCGGTGCCGGTGAGGTCCTTGGCCAGCGCCATCACCGCCTGACCGTGCTCGTCCGCCAGGAGCTTGCGCACCGACGCCTCGGGCCCCGGCGGCTCCCCCCGGACGGCCGACGTCAGGCTCCGCATCCGGATGAGGCGCAGCACCGTGGCATCGGCCCACAGCCGGGCCAGGCGCTGCCGGAGCACCGGGTCCTCCACCCCGCCCTGCCGGCGCACGAGGTCCAGCAGGTCCTCGGCCGACGGTCCCCGTCCCCAGAGCGCCCCGCCGCTCGACAGCGAGACCCGCTCGTTGGCCAGGGTGACCTTGGCCAGGGACCAGCCCCCGTGCTCCGTCCCCACCAGGCTGTCGGCCGGCAGCCGGACCTCGTCGAGGAAGACCTCGTTGAAGAGGTGCTCGCCCGTCATCTCCACCAGGGGCCGCACCTCGATCCCCGGCAGGTCCATGGGGCACACGAAGTAGGAGATGCCGGCGTGCTTCGGCGCCTCGGGGTCGGTGCGGGCCAGCAGGATCCCGTAGCGGGAGACGTGGGCCAGCGACGTCCAGACCTTCTGCCCGGTCACCACCCAGCTGTCCCCGTCCCGCACCGCCCGGGTGGTCAGCGAGGCCAGGTCGGAGCCCGCCCCGGGCTCGCTGAACAGCTGGCACCAGATGTCCTCCCCCGACAGGAGCCGCGGCAGGTAGCGGGCCTGCTGCTCCGACGAGCCGGCGTGGAGCAGGGTGGGACCGGCCCACCCGATCCCGATGGGGTTGACCGGCCGGCGCACCCCGGCGGCGGTCAGCTCCTCGTCGACCACGAGCTGGGTCAGGGGATCGGCGTCGCGGCCCCACGGCGCCGGCCAGTGCGGCGCCACCCACCCGGCGTCGGCCAGCTCACGCCCCGTGGGCGTCGGGTGCTCCGCCAGCCAGGCCCGCACCTCGAGGCGCCGGGGGTCGTCGTCGGGCGGCAGCTCGAAGTCGATGGGGCACACTACGGCGCAGGAGTCCTCACAGGGGGTGGTCGATGCCGGGATGGAACATCGCCGAGGTGTGGGAGGCGGTGGCCGACGTCCAACCCGACGCGCCCGCGCAGGTCCACCGGGACCGGCGCTACACCTGGGGGCAGTTCGACCGGCGGGCCGACGGGGTGGCCGCCGTCTTCGTCGAGCTCGGCGTCGAGCGCCAGGACAAGGTGGCGCAGTACCTCTACAACGGTCCCGAGTACCTCGAGTCCCTCTACGGGGCGTGGAAGGCGGGCCTCGTCCCCGTCAACACGAACTACCGCTACACCGACGACGAGCTGGCCTACCTGTGGGACAACGCCGACGCCGTGGCGGTCGTGTTCCACGGCTCGTTCACCGAGACCATCGAGCGGATGCGGGACCGGGTGCCCCGGGTGCGCCTCTGGCTCTGGGTCGACGACGGCAGCGGGCCGTGCCCCGGCTGGGCCCGCCCGTACGAGGAGGTCGCCGGGAGCCCGCCGGACGAGCGGGTCGTGCCGCCGTGGGGCCGGGACGGCGACGACCTCTACATGCTCTACACCGGGGGCACCACGGGGATGCCCAAGGGCACCATGTGGCGCCAGGACGACGTCTTCTCGCTGCTGAACGACGCCTCGCCCTCCCCCTACCCGGCCGACGGCGGACTCGACGACGTGCGCCGGATCCGGACCGAGCAGGGCCCGGGGTTCGGGGCCGTCCCCGCCTGCCCCCTCATGCACGGCACCGGGGCGCTCATCTCCTTCGGCGTCCTGATCGGCGGCGGGAACGTCATCAGCCTCCCGTCCCGGCACTTCGACCCCGAGGAGCTGTTCGACACCATCGAGAAGGAGAAGGCCAACGCCACGGTGATCGTGGGCGACGCCTTCGCCAAGCCCATGGTCCGGGCCCTCGACGCCAACCCGGGGCGCTGGGACCTGTCGAGCCTGCTGCTCGTCTACTCCTCGGGCGTCATGTGGAGCGAGCCGGTCAAGCAGGCCCTGCTCAAGCACCACCCCGGCATGCTCCTGGTCGACGCCCTGGGCTCGTCCGAGGCGATCGGCATGGGGACCAACCTGGCCGGCGGCGGCGGCACGACCAAGACGGCCAAGTTCCGCATCGGCGACAACGCCGTGGTCCTCACCGAGGAAGGCACGCAGGTGGTCCCCGGCTCGGGCGAGGTGGGCCGCATCGGCATCAAGGGCCGCGTCCCCGTCGGCTACTACAAGGACCCGGAGAAGAGCGCCAAGACCTTCCCGGTCATCGACGGGGTCCGCTACTCGATGCCCGGCGACTACGCCACGGTCGAGGCCGACGGCACCGTGACCCTGCTGGGCCGCGGCTCCGTGGTCATCAACACGGGGGGCGAGAAGGTCTTCCCCGAGGAGGTGGAGGAGGCGGTCAAGTGCCACCCGAGCGTCCGGGACGCCGTGGTGGTGGGCGTCCCCGACGAGCGCTTCGGCGAGGCGGTGACCGCCGTGGTCGAGCTCGAGCCGGGCGCGTCGCTCGACGAGGCCGGCATCATCGCCGCGGTGAAGGAGCGGCTGGCCGCCTTCAAGGCCCCCAAGCGGGTCCTCACCATCGGGACCATCGGTCGGGCCCCCAACGCCAAGGTCGACTACAAGCGCCTTCGGGCCTACGCCACCGAGCAGACCGCCGCGGCCACCGCCTAGTCCCTCGTGCACCTGGTCGAGTCGAGCGACGGCGTCCGCGTCCCCGTCCACGACCTCGGGGGGACGGGGCCGCCGCTGCTGCTGTGCCACGCCACCGGCTTCCACGGCCTGGTGTGGGGGCCCTTCGCCGCCCGGCTGGCGCAGCGCTTCCGGGTGTGGTCGCTCGACGTCCGGGGCCACGGCGACGCCAGCCCCCCGCCCCACCTCCCCGTCGACTGGCGGGGCGTGGGCGACGACATCCTCGCCGTGGTCGACGACCTCGGGCTCGACCAGCCCTACGGCTTCGGCCACTCGATGGGCGGTGCCGGGCTGGTGCTGGCCGAGGCCGACCGGCCGGGCACGTTCCGGGGGCTGGCCCTCTTCGAGCCCATCGTGTTCCCGACGGAGGGACCCCCCGGTGGCCGGAACCACCTGGCCGACGGGGCTCGCCGGCGCCGGGAGGTGTTCGCCTCGAGGGACGAGGCCTTCGCCAACTTCGCCTCCAAGCCGCCGCTCTCGTCGTTCGTGCCCGAGGCCCTGCGGGCCTACGTCGACCACGGCCTGGCCGACCGGCCGGAGGGCGGCGTGGCGGCTCAAGTGCCGGCCCGAGGTCGAGGCGGCCGTCTACGAGGGCGCCCCGGCGCACCCGGGGTGGGCCCGGCTCCCGTCGGTGGGCTGCCCCGTGGTGGTCATGACCGGCGAGCACACCGACGCCATCCCCGAGGGGCTGGCCCGCCTCCAGGCCGAGCGGCTCCCCGCCGGCCGGGTCGAGGTCGTCCCCGGCGTCGGCCACTTCGGCCCGATGGAGGACCCGCCCGCCCTGGCCCGGGCCGTGGGCACCGCCCTCGAGGGCGGCGCGGGCCGAAGGCCCCAAAGACCGCGACCGTCCCCGTAGCTGTCACACCCCTCGGTTACCTTCGGAGGTGATGGCGCTGTCGGTCCCCTACACCCTCTCCCCCTCCAAGGTGGCCTCCTTCAAGGGCTGCGCGCTGGCCTTCCGCTTCTCGGTCATCGACCGCCTGCCCGAGCCCCCCTCCCCCGCGGCCGCCCGGGGCACCCTCGTCCACCGGGCCCTCGAGCGCCTCCACTGCCGCCCGGCCGACGAGCGCACGGTCGACGCCGCCCTCGCCGACCTGGCCCTGGCCACCGAGGAGGTCCTCGGGTCCGAGGAGTACCGGGGCCTCGCCCTCGACGACCGGGACGAGTTCCTGGCCGGCGCGGCCGAGCTGGTCCAGAAGTACTTCCGGCTGGAGGACCCCCGCACGGTCAACGCCATCGGGCTCGAGCTCAAGATGGAGGCCGCCGTGGGCAGCCTCCGCCTCCGCGGCATCATCGACCGGCTCGAGCTGGACGAGGACGGCGAGCTCGTCGTCACCGACTACAAGACGGGCAAGGCCCCCACCGTCCGCTACGAGCAGGGCCGGCTCGACGGCGTGCAGTTCTACGCCTACCTCTGCGAGTCGATGCTCGGCCGGCGGCCGGCCCGCATCCAGCTCCTGCACCTGGCCGACCCGGTGGCCATCGTGGCCACGCCGTCGGACCAGTCGGTGCGGGGCCTGAAGGGCCGGGTGGGCGCCATCTGGCAGGCGGTCAACCGGGCGTGCGAGCGTGAGGACTTCCGCCCCAACCCCGGGCCGCTGTGCGAGTGGTGCTCGTTCAAGGCGTACTGCCCGGCCTTCGGCGGCGACCCCAACGCGGCCCGGGGCCAGCTGTTCGACGCCTCCGCTGCGTGACGCCCGCCTGACCGTCGTGGCGGAGGCGCCCGAGCACCCGCTGGCCGAGGCCGCCGTCGAGGCCCTCGGCGGCACGCCGGCGCACCTCCGACGACCGCCCGTCAGCCCCCTGCGGCCGCTCCTGCCCGAGGGGCTGGCCCGGGCCATCGTCGCCTTCGACGCCGCCGCCGAGCGGGGCTTCGACCGCACGCTGCGGGGCCGGCCGGGAGTCGACCGGGTGTTCTTCACCGCCTCGGCCCTCGGCGACTTCTCCCTCCTGTGGCACCTGATCGGAGCGGGGCGGGCCGTGGTGCAGCCGTCGTTCCGGCCCGCCGCCCGCCGCCTGGCCATCGCCCTGGCCATCGAGTCGCTGGCCGTCAACTGGGGGGTCAAGTCCCTCGTGCGCCGGGCCCGCCCCCACACCGACCACGTCGGTCCCCACCGCCTGCGCCGCCCCCGCACCAGCTCCTTCCCGAGCGGGCACGCCACGTCGGGCTTCCTGGCCGCCACCCTGCTGTCGGAGGGAGGTCCCGCCCCGCTCGGGTGGTACGCCCTGGCCACCGTGGTGGCCGCCAGCCGGGTGCACGTGCGCATCCACCACGCCTCGGACGTGGTCGCGGGGGCGGCGATGGGCCTGGTCGCGGGCCGCGTCGTGCGGCGGCGCTGGCCCGTCCCGTCCGTCGAGGGGTCGCCTCGGACCTAGGAGCCTGCCGGGCACAGGGCCGCACGCATCGTCTGCGCACGTTGCGCCCAGCAGGCTCCTAGGGTCGCTGGTCATGGCCGACGGACGCCTGCACTTCGAGCGGACGATGAGCGACCAGGAGGCGCTCATGTGGGCCCTCGAACAGGACCCGGTCCTGCGCTCGACGTTCGCCCAGCTGACCCTCCTCGACCGGCCCGGCGACCCGGCGAGGTTCCGGGACCGGATGGCCCGGTGCGCCCGCCAGGTCCCCCGACTCTGCCAGCGGGTGGTCGACCCCCTCGGTGGGATCGGCAGCCCCGAGTGGGTGGACGACCCGCTGTTCGACCTCGACTTCCACGTCCGCCACGTGTCCGTGCCCGCCCCCGGGACGTTCCGCCAGCTGCTCGACCTCGCCGCGCTGCTCGCGTCGGACCCGTTCGACCGGGCCCGGCCCCTCTGGCAGTTCACCCTGATCGACGGCCTGGCCGACGGCACGGGCGCCCTCCTGGCCAAGCTCCACCACACCATCACCGACGGCGAGGGCGGGGTGCGCCTGTCCGCGCTGTTCGTGGACCTCGAGCGGGACCCGGCCTCGCCGCCGGCGGACGACCAGCCGGAGGAGGTCGACGCCGAGCCGACCGCCGAGGCCCCGGCGGCCGACGGCGACGGGCTCGGCCGCAACCCGGTGGTGGCGGCGGCCGACAACCTCCTCGGTGGCGTCCGGGGCGGGCTCGACTTCGCCCGTCGCACCCTCACGGGAGCGGGCGACGCCGTGGCCCACCCCACCACGGTGCCCACCCGCGCGGCCGACGCCCTCGACGCCTCCCGCTCGCTGTTCCGCCAGGCCGCCGTCGTCGAGCCCGCCCGCTCCCCGCTGTGGGGCGAGCGCTCCCTGCGCCGCCGCCTCGAGGTGCTCAGCATCTCCCTGGACGAGGTCAAGCAGGCGGCCAAGGCGCTGGGGGGACGGTCAACGACCTCTTCGTCACCGGGGCGGTGGGTGCCGCCGGCGCCTACCACCGGGCCAAGGGCGAACCGGTCGAGTCGTTGCGCATGGCCATGCCCGTCAGCACCCGCACCGACCGGGGCTCCGGGGGCAACGCCTTCGCCCCCACCCGCCTCCTCGTGCCCACCGGCATCGAGGACCCGGTCGAGCGCTTCGAGGCCGTCCGGGGGGTGATCGGGGTGACCCGGGGGAGCGGGTCCTCGGGTTGACCGGGGGGCTGGCCACCGTCCTCGGGGCCCTGCCCGCGCCGCTGCTGGTGCGGCTCGCCCGCCAGCAGGTGGGGACCGTGGACTTCACCACCTCGAACGTGCGGGGGGCGCCGTTCGAGCTCTACATCGCCGGGGCCAGGGTGCTGGCCAACCACCCGCTCGGACCGATGGCGGGCACGGCGTTCAACCTGACGACGCTGTCCTACAAGGGGCAGCTCGACATGGGCTGCCTGGTCGACACCGCCGCCGTGGACGACCCCGCGCTGTTGCGGCGGTGCCTGGTGGAGGCGTACGACGAGCTCCTGGCGGCGGCCCCGGAGGGCGCCGCGGTCACGGCCTAGCCGGCGACCGGCTCCTTGTCCGGCTCGGTGGCTGCCAGGAGGGCCCGGACGTCGAGCAGGAGGTCGGAGACCTCGTCGCTCGACACGAGCTCTCGATGAACCATCTCCGAGAGACCCCGGTCGATGATGGCAAGGGCGTCGGTGATGACCTTGGGCTCGCTGGTGTCCGTCATCGGGGGCAACTGTACCGCTGCACCCCTCCTACCTCACGAGCATCTTGCGCAGGGTTCACCGAGCTGTGACATGACGCACAGGTCGGCTACCCGACGGCGCTGGTCCGGCCCTCCCAGTACGGGGCCCGCAGCTCCCGCTTGAGGATCTTCCCGGACCCGGTGCGGGGGATCTCAGGGAGGCGTGAGAAGGTGCGAGGGACCTTGTAGGACGCCAGGTGCTCGCGGGCGAAGGCCCCCAGCTCATCGTCGGTGACCTCGGTCTCCGGGCGCACCTCCACCACGGCGTGGACGGCCTCGCCCCACTCGTCGGAGGGGACCCCGAAGACGGCGGCGTCGGCCACGGCCGGGTGGCTGACCAGGACGGCCTCGATCTCGGCGGGGTAGATGTTCATACCGCCCGAGATGACCATGTCGGTCTTCCGGTCGCAGATGTAGAAGAACCCCTCGTCGTCGCGGTAGGCGACGTCGCCGACGGTGAGCCAGTCACCCCGGCGGGAGGCCTCGTACTTCTCCTCGGCCTTGTAGTAGGTGTCGAACGCGTAGCCGCTGCGGACGAACAGCTCGCCCGGCTCGCCGACGCCCTCCACCAGGTTCCCGTCGTCGTCGAAGAGGGCGACCTCGATCATCGGGGCGGGGGCGCCGCAGCTGCCGGGCTTGCGCATCTGGTCCTCGGGGCGCAGGACCGTGTTCACGCCGAGCTCGGTCGACCCGTACACCTCCCAGAGCGACGTGTCCCCGAAGGCGTCGACGTAGCGGCGCTTGAGCTCGAACGGCCACGGCGCGGCGTTGGCGATCACCCGCTGGCAGCGACGACGTGTCGTAGCGGGCGATCACCTCGGCGGGCAGGTCGACGACGCGGCGGATGGGCGTCGGCGCGCTGAAGGTGGTGGTGATCCTGTGCTCCTCGACGAGCGCCAGCCACGGCTCGGCCTCGAAGTGGCGCTGCACGACGACGCTCCCCCCGAAGACCTGCACCGCGGCCATGAACCCGAGCGGGCCCGAGTGGTAGAGCGGCCCCGTCGTCAGGTAGATGTCGTCCGGCGAGAAGCCGATGTGGAGGGCGAGCGCGGCAGCCACCGCCGGGTCCGCCGCCGCGGCGCACGGTGCCCTTCGGCTTCCCCGTGGTGCCCGACGTGTAGATCATCGTCGCCCCCGGCGTCCTCGGCCTGGCCGACCGGGCTCACGTCGGCGTCGTCCGCGGCGGCGGCCCGGGACTCGAGGTGCTCGGCCCACGACGGCACCTCGTCGGGAGCGCACCGGAAGGCCACCCAGTGCGCCACCTTGGGGCAGGCGGCCGGCGCGTCCTTCAGCTGCTCGGCCTGCTCGACGTCGAACAGCACGACGGTGGCGTCCGAGTTGTCGATGACGTAGGCCGCCTCCTCCGGTGCCAGCCGGTAGTTGAGGGGCACGGCCACGGCCCCTGCCTTGCGGGCGGCGCTGACGAGCACGACCACCTCGAGCCCGTTCTGCCCGCACCAGACCAGCTTCGTGCCGGCCCGCACGCCGAGGTCGATGAGCACGGCGGCCACCCGGTTGCTCTCGCGGTTCAGCTCGTCGTAGTTCAGGACCCGATCGCCCTCGACCACCCCGAGCTTCTCCGGGTGGGCGACCGCGTAGGCGCTCAGGAAGTCGGTCACCGGCAACGCCATGGAACCCCCTGTTCCCCCGGCCTCGGGACCACTCCCGGCCGCCGGGGAGCATACGACGGAGCCGCCGGCTGTCGGCCGGGCGCCCGTCCCCTACCCTCGGCGCCCCGTGGAACCCCTGCCCCTCGGCGTGACCGTGGCCAGCCTCCCCGCCCTGGGCCCCGCGGGGGCGCTCGAGGTGGCGCGGCAGAGCGGAGGGACTCGGCTACCGGTCGGTGTGGGTGGCCGAGGCCAACGGCACCGAGGCCTTCTCGCTGCTGTCCGCGCTCGGCGCCGCCGCGCCCACCCTCTCCCTCGGGACGGGCGTCATCCCGATCCAGGTGCGCACGCCGCTGCTGGTGGCCATGGCTGGAGCCACGCTCCAGGGCGCTGGCGCCGGAGGTCGACGTCCTGCTCGGCGTGGGCATCTCCTCGCCCGTGGTCACCGGGCGGTGGCACGGCGTGCCCTACGGCGACCGGCCGTTGGCCCGCACCCGGGAGTTCCTCACGGTGGTGCGCTCGTTCCTGAGCGGCGAGCGGGTCGACCACGACGGCGAGTTCTTCTCCGCTCGGGGGGCCCGCCTCGGCGTCCGGCTCGGCGAGCGGCGGCCCAAGCTGCTGCTCGCCGCCCTCAACCCCGGCATGCTCCGCCTCGCCGGCGAGCTGGCCGACGGCGTGCTCCTGAACTACCTCCCCGCCTCGCACGTGGCCGAGTCGGTGGCCCACGTGCGGGAGGGCGAGGCCGCCGCCGGGCGGCCGGCGGGCAGCACCACGGTGTACGCCTACGTGCACGCCGGCGTCTGCGAGCGGGCCGACGGCATCGACGCCGCCCGCCGCGACCTGTTCTCCTACGCCGTGGTCGACGCCTACGCCCGCAGCTTCGAGCGGGCCGGCTTCGGCGAGGAGGTGGCCGCCGTGCGCACGGCCCACGCCGCCGGAGACCGGGAGGGCGCGCTCGCGGCGGTGAGCGACGCCATGGTCGACGCCATCGACGTCATGGGTGACGCCGATCGGGTTGGTGCGGCCGTGCGGGAGTACGTCGACGCCGGCGTGGAGGTCCCCGTGCTCATGCCCCTCCCCTGGGGCCCGGACCGGATGGCGGTGGTGGACGCCACCCTCCGGGCCGCCATCGGCGCTCCCGCCTAGCCCGACCTAGGGTCCGACCCGATGCGGGTCCAGGACAAGGTCGTGGTGGTCACCGGGGCGGGTCGGGGCATCGGCCGGGCGCTGGCCCTCCGCTTCGCCGCCGAGGGGGCGAAGGGCGTCGCCGTCGGCGACCTCGACGGCGACAACGCCGAGGCGGTGGCGGCGGAGATCGCCGCCACCGGCGTCGGCGCGCTGGGACTGCGCACCGACGTGGGCGTCGAGCGGGAGGTGCGGGCGTTGATCGACGCGGCCGACGCCGCCTTCGGCCCCGTCGACCTCTGCTGCTCCAACGCCGGCATCGCCGTGGGCGGCGGGGTGGAGGCACCGGAGGACGACTGGCAGCGCATCTGGCAGGTCAACGTGATGGCCCACGTCTACGCCGCCCGGGCCGTGCTCCCCTCGATGCTGGCCCGGGGCGAGGGCTACCTCCTCAACACCGCCTCCGCCGCCGGCCTCCTGACCAACATCGGGACGGCGCCGTACTCGGTGACCAAGCACGCCGCCGTCGCCCTGGCGGAGTGGCTGGCGGTGACCCATGGCGACGAGGGCATCAAGGTCAGCTGCCTCTGCCCGCAGGGCGTCAACACCGCCATGCTCATGGGCGAGGCCAACCCGGGGGCCCGGTCGGGCGACGCCGCCGCGGCCGACGTGGTGAAGACCTCCGGCCCGGTGCTGGAGCCCGAGGAGGTGGCCGAGGTCGTGATCCAGGGCCTCGACGAGGAGCGCTTCCTCATCCTCCCCCACCCCGAGGTGGCCGAGTACTGGAAGCGCAAGGCCACCGACCCCGACCGCTGGCTCGCCGGCATGCGCCGCCTCCAGGCCCGGGTGCGCGCCCTCGGCTGAGGCGGGGCCGTGGAACGGCGCACGATCGAGGCCTACGAGCGGGGGGCCCGGGGCTACGTCGAGCACCGGCGGGCCTACGCGCCCGACGACGCCGCCGCCTTCGCCACCGCGGTCGCACCCGGGGCGGTGCGGGTCGACCTCGGTGCCGGCCCCGGCCACTACACGGGGATGCTCGGCCGGCCGGCGGTCGCCCTCGACGCCGCCCGGGCCATGCTGCGCGAGGTCCCCGAACGGGCCGCGGAGGCGCTCCTGGTGCAGGCCGACCTCGAGGCCCTCCCCTTCCGGGCGCAGGCGATCGGCGGCGCCTGGGCCAACAAGTGCTACCAGCACCTCGAGGGGGACCGGCTGCCCGGTGCGCTCGCCGACCTGCACCGCACCCTGGCCGTGGGCAGCCCGCTGGCCATGACCGTGTTCGCCGGCGACGGCGTGGTGCGCACCGGCGACGACGACCGGTTCCCCGACCGGTTCTTCACCCTCTGGGACCCCGGTCGCCTGGCCGACGTGGTCGAGGGCGCCGGCTTCACGGTCGAGGACACCCGGTTCGAGGAGGCCCGCCCGGGGTGGCCGCCGCTGCGGGTCCGGGCCCGGCGGGCCCGCACCCTGGCCGACCGGGTCGGTCCGGGGATGCGCCTCCTCGTGTGCGGCCTCAACCCGAGCCTCTACGCCGCCGACGCCGGGGTCGGGTTCGCCCGGCCCGGCAACCGGTTCTGGCCGGCGGCGCTGGCCGCCGGGCTCGTGAGCCGGGACCGGGACCCCGACCACGCGCTGGCCGTGCACGGGATCGGGTTCACCGACGTGGTCAAGCGGGCCACGGTGGCGGCCGACGAGCTGTCCGCCGACGAGCTGCGGACCGGGCTCGGCCGGGTCGAGCGGCTGTGCGAGTGGCTCCGGCCCGGCGCGCTGTGCCTGCTGGGCCTGGCCGGCTGGCGGGCGGCGGTCGACCGGCGGGCCGGAGCCGGGGTCCAGGAGCGCCGCCTCGGCGGCGTGCCCGTCTACGTCATGCCCAACCCGAGCGGGCGCAACGCCCACACCACGCCGGCGAGCCTGGCGGACCACCTGCGGGCGGCGGCGGCCCTGGCCGACGCGACCTGAGCCCGGACGCGCCGAACGGCGTCCCTGGGGGGAGGGACGCCGTCCGGAGACTGTCTGGTCTGGTGCGCTGAGACGTTGGGTTGGTGCTAGCTGCGCTTGCCGCGGGCAGCGGCGGTCTGCCGCTTCTCCTGCACGGCAGCCTCGCCCCGGGCCTTGTCGGCCTGGGCCTCGGCCTTGAGAGCCTTGAGGTGGGCGGAGCCCCGCTCCTGCTGGGCCTTGCCCTCGTTGGAGAGGTTCTCCCGGCCCAGGACGGTGCCGAGGACCTCCTTGTTGAGGCCCACGCCCTTGTCCACGAAGCCGCGCAGCTGGTTGAGGTCGACGTTTCCGATCTTCATCTCCCCATGCTTACCAGAGTCACTCCAAAAGTAAACAGTTGCAAGCAGTGACATGGGCCACATCGGGCGCCACGGGTCCCCAACGGGTCCCCGACCGGACCCCCAGTTGCACACTGTGCGCAGCAGGGCTCAGGGGGTGGACCCAACTGCGCAAAGAAGCAGACGGCCGAGGGTCCGCCGAAGCTGTCACACCCCTTCGCCATGCTGTGGGCCCATGGGTTGCACGAACTGCGAGGACCAGCTGGAGCACTGCCACGGCGTGCTCGTCCGCCACCCGGACGGCCGCCTCGAGTGCGTCGAGGACACGGCGTGCCCGGGGCGCGAGCCCGCCCACCCCTGGGTGGTGGGCTGCGCCGAGGTGGGGTGCGCCTGCCCCGGGCAGGAGGGCCCGGTCAGGCTGGCGGCCTGAGCCGGCGGCGCCGCCTCACATCGTCGGGCGTCCTACTTGGCCTTGACCAGCGCCCTCGACACCGAGCACTGGCAGGCCTCGAAGTGGAACACGTAGTCGGTGCGCAGGCGCCCCTCGATGTCCTCCATCGACTGCGTCAGCGCCCAGGTGCCGTACGCCGCGCTGGACGTCTGGCGGGTGTCCCCGTCGCCGTCGACCCACACCGACGTGACCCTGAGCTGGCTGTTGCGCGACGAGCAGCTCGCATCACCCGACTGCACGATGGCCCGGGCGTAGCCGGTGCCGTCGGCGTAGCCGAAGTGGTCCCAGTACAAGGAGCAGGTGAAGGTCCCTCCGGCGCTGTTCTGGAGGGTGACGACCTCGGTCCCGGACTGGTCGAACGAGCTCGCCGCCGCCGCCGGTCCAGCGCCCGCCACGCCGAGCGCCAGCACCGCCGAGCCGGCCGCCCCCACCATCGCCATCCGCTTCCGCACGTCGCCCCTCCTCAGCCCCCGGCGGCGGGACTGAGGTCCCGGGCCGCCTGGCGGGCGTCGACCCCGAAGGGCATCACGGCGAGCGACGAGGTGGTCACGCCGTTGTCGAAGTAGCGGCCGATGTGCTCGCGGCAGGCCTCGGGCGGCCCGTGGACGATGAGGTCGTCGACCACCTGGTCGGGGATGGCGGCCAGGGCCGCCTTGCGGTCGCCCGCCTTCCACGCGTCCCACATGCCCTGGAGCTGCTCCCCCCGGCCCAGCCACTCGTGGAAGGCGGCGTAGACGGGCACGTTCAGGTAGGCGGCGATGGCGAAGCGCCCCATGTTCCGCACGGTCTCGGCGTCGTCCGACGGGCACACGAAGATCCGGGCCACGATCTCCTTGCCGCCGCCGCCGGCCTCCTGGACGACGGGGGCCACCCGGGACACGTCCTCGGCCGAGAGCCAGTTGATGATCGCCCCGTCCGACTCGCGTCCGGCGAGGCGCAGCATCCCCTCCCGCAGGCCGGCCACCATGATCTTCGGCGGGACCTCGGGGACCCGGCCCACCTTGAACCCCCGGGTCTTGAAGGTGTCGAACTCCTCGCTCATCTTCTCGCCCTGGAGGGCGGCGCGGAGGAAGCGCACGACGTCGCGGGTGCGCTGGTAGGGCTTCTCGAAGGGGATGTCGTTCCACCGCTCGACGATGACGTCGCTCGACGTGCCCACCCCGAGCACCACCCGACCCGGCGCCGCCTCGGCCAGCGCCGCCGCGCTCATGGCCATGAGGCCGGGACCCCGGGTGTACGCCGGCACGATCGCCGTCCCGAGCCGGAGCGAGGGCGCCCACGCCGCCGCCAGGGCGAGCGGGGTGAAGGCGTCGGTGCCGTTGGCCTCGCTCGACCAGATGTCGGTGTAGCCGAGGTCGACCAGCTCCCGGTACCAGTCGGCGTGCTCGGAGAGGGGCAGCCCGTCGAGGGGGACGGTCATCCCGGGACGCCGGGGCGGGGTCGGAGTGGACACGGCCGGACGCTACCGCCGGGGTGCGGACCCCCGCCGGGGCGGCCCCTCGCCCGTCCAGTAGCGGACGATGGCGGACTGGCTGGCGGTGGCCAGCAGCGACCCGTCCTCGGCCCACAGGTGGACGAGCCCGTGGCCGAAGCCGTGGGCCACGGCCGAGACCCGGATGTCGAGCAGCACCCACTCGGTGGGGACGATGTCCACCACCCGCAGGCTGTTGTCGAGGCTGTTGCCCCCGGCCCGGGCCCCGAGCGCCTGCCCGATCCCGAACGGGCACCCAGTCGCCGAGCACGCCGAGGGTCACGGCCGAGATGTCGAGGTCGGGCACCCGGGCCCAGACGGCCGAGCGGCCGCTCCCCTGCTCCCCGTCGAGGTCCTCCATCTGGCGGGCCTCGGCCAGGCGCATCTCGATGGTGCTCATGATGGTGTCGTCGTGGTGGGGGTCGAGGTGACGCCCTGGGCACTCGTCGGGGCGGGGCACCTCGGGGTGCACGGCCCACGACCCGGCCGCCTCGAACGGCCGGCGGCCCGAGCGCGGCGTTGACGGTGAAGATCTCGACGTCGTCGACCCGCCCGGTGGCCCGGGCCTGGCTGATCTGGTGGCCGGTGACGGCCAGCGCCACCTCGATGTCGAGCACCGCCGGCGGGCGGGCGTAGGAGAGGTACTGGGCCGAGGCCCACACGAGGGGCCGGCCCGTGGCCACCTCGAGGGCGGCCGTCGCCGCCGCCAGGCCGGCACCCCCGAACAGGAAGCCCCCGCCGGTCGACAGCCGGGGCCGCACGGGGAGCTGGAAGCGCAGCGGATCGTCCGTCGCCTCGAGCCCGAGCCAGGAGACGGCGTCCACGGGCGGCGACCCTAGATGTCGTTCCGGGGCCGCTCGGGAAGATGACTGTCACACCCCCTGTTCATACTGAGCACATGGACAACCAACTCGTCCTCCTCGAGCCGCAGCGCACGTGGAAGCTCGACCGGCGCACGGTCGAGCGGGGCCGCCGCGGCCTGGCCCGGGCCCGCCAGGCCCTGCACTCGGGCGACCGGGCCCGGCCGGCCGCCGTCGACCAGGATGAGGCCGCATGACCCCCGCTCCGACCGACGTGGTCGTGGTCGACGCCGTCCGCACGCCCATCGGGCGCCGCGGCGGCGGGCTGTCCACCTGCCACCCCGCCGACCTGCTCGCCGACGTCCTGGGCGCCCTCGTCGAGCGCACGGGGATCGACCCCGCCCGCGTGGGCCAGGTGGTCGGCGGCTGCGTCACCCAGGTGGGCGAGCAGTCCTTCAACGTCGCCCGCACGGCGTGGCTCACCGCCGGGCTGCCCCTCTCGGTGGCGGCCACCACCGTCGACAGCCAGTGCGGCTCGTCGCAGCAGGCCACCAACCTGGCCGCCTCGCTCGTGGGCTCGGGCGCCGTCGACGTGGCCGTGGCCTGCGGGGTGGAGGTCATGAGCCGGGTGCCCCTCGGCGCCAACGTCAGGAACGGCCCCGGCCGGGCCATCCCCAAGACCTACTTCGGGCAGTACGAGTACACGACCCAGTTCGAGGGGGCCGAGCGCATCGCCGAGCGCTGGGGCATCACCCGCGACGACGCCGACGCCTTCGGGCTCCGCTCCCAGGAGCGGGCGGCCGCCGCCTGGCGGGAAGGCCGCTTCGAGCGCGAGGTGGTGCCGGTCGACGCGCCCGTCGTCGACGACGAGGGCAAGCCCACCGGCGAGACCCGCCGGGTCGACCGGGACGAGGGGCTGCGGGAGACCTCGCTCGAGAAGCTGGCGGCCCTGAAGCCGGTGGCCCGGGAGGACGGCGTCCACACCGCCGGCAGCTCGTCGCAGATCTCGGACGGGGCCGCCGCCGTGCTCCTCACCACCGCGGCCGCGGCGGCCGAGCTCGGCCTCCGCCCGCGGGCCCGGGTGGTCGACAGCTGCCTCGTGGGGGTCGACCCGGTGCTCATGCTCACGGGGCCCATCGACGCCACCCGCCACCTCCTCGCCCGGACCGGGCTGGGGCTCGACGCCATCGACGTGACGGAGATCAACGAGGCCTTCGCCTCGGTGGTCCTCGCCTGGGAGCGGGAGCTCGGCGCCGATCCCGCCCGCACCAACCCCAACGGCGGCGCCGTCGCCCTCGGCCACCCCCTCGGCGGCACCGGAGCGGTGCTCGTCACCAAGGCCCTCTCGGAGCTGGAGCGGACCGACGGGAGCCTCGGGCTCGTCACCATGTGCTGCGGCGGGGGCCTCGGCACGGGGACGATCCTCGAGCGCCTCGCCTGACCCCGGGCCGGCCGCCATGCGAACGGGGACGCGGGTGTCGGGCCGGCGCGCCCGGCGACGGGCACGCCGCCTCCTGCTCGTCGTCGTGGTGGTCGTGCTCGTGCTCGCCGTCCGGGCCCGCCAGGACCGGGACGGCGACGCCGGCGGCTCGTCGGCCGAGGACGGCCGGGCCTCGGTGGTGCGGGTCGTGGACGGCGACACGGTCGTCGTGCAGCTCGGCGGCCGGGAGGACACGGTCCGCCTGATCGGGATCGACACCCCGGAGACGGTCGACCCCCGCAGCCCGGTGGAGTGCTTCGGCGAGCAGGCGTCCGACCGGACCAAGGCGCTGCTGCCCACGGGCACCGACGTGCGCCTCGTGGCCGACGCCGAGCCCCGGGACCGCTACGACCGCCTGCTCGCCTACGTGTACCGGGACGACGGCACCTTCGTGAACCTGGCCCTCGTCGAGGACGGCTACGCCTCGGTCCTCACCTATCCGCCCAACGTGACGCACGAGTCCGAGTTCACCGCCGCCGCCGCCCGGGCCCGCGACGAGGGGCGGGGGCTGTGGGGTGCCTGCGGCGGCCCGGACGACGCCGGGTAGGCCGGGGGCGGGTCGGCACCGGGCGGCGCCGCTACCGTGCGCTCCGATGGCGTCCCTGGCCGAGCGCCTCGGGTACGGGCCCGAGGACCGCCTGCTCATCGTCAACTGCGACGACCTCGGGTCGAGTCACGCCGCCAACGTCGGGGTGTACGAGGCCCTGCGGGAGGGCTCCGCCACGAGCGCCACCCTGATGGTGCCCTGCCCGTGGGCCCGGGAGGCGGCCGCCCGCCATCGCGGCGAGGACGTGGGCGTCCACCTGACCCTCAACGCCGAGTGGGACCGCTACCGCTGGGGGCCCATCACCCACGCCCCCTCGCTGGTGGACGGCGACGGGGGCTTCCCCCGCACGGTCGAGGAGGTGTGGGAGCACGCCGACCTCGAGGAGGTGCGGCGGGAGCTGCGCACCCAGGTGGAGCGGGCCATCCTCTGGGGCTTCGACGTCACCCACCTCGACTCGCACATGGGGACGCTCCAGCTGCGGCCGGAGTTCTTCGACGTGTACCTCGAGCTGGCGGTGGAGTTCCAGGTCCCGCTGCGGCTGGCCGGGAGCAGCGCCGAGCGGATCACCGGCTTCCCCTTCCGGCGGCTGGCCGCGGAGGAGGGCGTCGTGTTCCCCGACCACTTCCTCCACGTGGCCGGCCAGGGCACCCGGCGGGTGCTCGAGCGGGCGCTCGCCGACCTGCGCCCGGGCGTGACCGAGGTCTACGCCCACCCCGCCATCGACACGCCCGAGCTGCGGGCCCTGGCCCCGGACTGGCCGGCCCGGGTCGACGACCACGACCTGCTGGCGAGGGACCACGACCTGCCGGCCATGGCCGAGCGCCTCGGCGTGACGTTCATCGGCTGGCGGGCCCTCCGCCGCCTCCAACGGGCCGGCGCCTGACCGTTCTGGGCGCTCCGCCGCGATAGGCGCGGGGCAGCGTCCAGAAGGAGAGCTGGGGCGGCGCCTAGAACTCGGTGGCCTCCCGGAGCTTCTCCCCGATCGCCTTGTACTCGGGCTTCGAGGTCAGGGGCATGAGCGACATCATCTTCGCCATGTTCCCGGTGACCTTGACCTTGCCCTGCATGAAGGCGGCGTTGGCGTCGAGCTCGCCCTTCATGATCTTCACGGCGTCGTCGTAGCTGTTGGTCAGCGTGACCTCGGCCTGGGGGTCCTCACCGAGGCTCTGCTCCGTGGTCTTCCCGTTCTCGATGACCGTGTAGTACTTGATCTCGCCGTCGGGCGCGCCGGTCACCACCTGCTGCATGCGCACGCTCGCGCCCGGGGTCTCCGGGAAGTCCTGCGCCAGTTGCTTGGCGGTGTCCATCCACTCCTGCGACAGGTACTTGGCCATGCCGCGGACACTAGCCAGGCGCTCGCCCTACTGCTGCGGGACCCGCTCCCGCACGCCCGCGAACACGTCGTCCTCCGGTCGGGAGGTCTCGACCAGCGAGCGGGCCAGCACGTAGTCGTCGAAGGGGTGCACCTGGCGGGCCTCCTCCGGCGGCAGGCCGAACCAGAACGGTGAGTCGGGGTCGATCTGCGTCCGGTGGGCCAGGAGCGCCCGTGGCCGCACGTCGGCGTGCTCGTAGATGTCGACGCTGGTGGTGATCTTGTCGTCCTGGTCGGGACGCTCGAACCACGCATCGGAGAACGGCGACTCGAGCCCCAGCTCCTGGAACTTCTCGTGCATGGCCAGCATGCGGGCCTTGGACCACACCGTGTAATAGAGCTTCAGCGGCTGCCACGGCGCTCCTGCGTCCGGGAAGGCCTCCGGGTCGCCCGCCGCCTCGAAGGCGGCCACGCTGATGTCGTGCACCCGCAGGTGGTCGGGGTGCGGGTAGCCCCGCTGGTCGTCCCCGTAGGTGATGAGCACGTGGGGCCGGTGCTCGCGGATGGCGGCCACGAGCTTCCCCACCGCCTCGTCGTGCGGCGCCCGCGGCGAAGCAGCGGGGATCGGCGTTGGCCTCGCTGTCGGGCATCCCCGAGTCGCGGTAGCCGAGCAGGACGATCTCGTCGTACCCGATGACCTCGGCCGAGGCCCGCAGCTCCTCCATGCGGACCTCCGGCAGCCGGTCCCGCACCTCGGGCGAGTCCATGGAGGGGTTGAGGATGTCGCCCTCCTCCCCACCCGTGCAGCAGACCAGCACGGTGTGCACGCCGGCAGCGGCGGCCTTGGCCACCGTGCCCGGCCCCTTCGACGCCTCGTCGTCGGGGTGGGCGTGGACCGTCATGAGGCAGAGGCGGTCGTCGTTCGGCACCCCTGAACGCTACCGGCGGACCTCGGCGGCCCGGACTCCCGCGCACGCCGACAACTACGATCGCCGCCCTTGGCCACGTCGGTCTTCGAGCAGGTCAACCGGTGGGTCGAGGACGCGTTCGCCGTGGTCGGCCTCGACGACGACCTCTACGAGGTCCTCACCACGACCTACCGCGAGCTCTCGGTCCAGGTGCCGGTGCCCCGGGAGGGCGGCGGCTACCACGTGGTCCGGGGCTACCGCGTCCAGCACAACGGCGCTCGCGGGCCGTACAAGGGCGGCATCCGCTACCACCCCGACGCCGACCTCGACGAGGTCCGGGCCCTGGCCTCGCTCATGACGTGGAAGACGGCGCTGCTCGACATCCCGTTCGGCGGGGCCAAGGGCGGCGTCCAGGTCGACCCCGCGCAGCTCACCACCGCCGAGCTCGAGGCCCTGACCCGCAAGTTCACCAGCGCCATCAGCCACGTGCTCGGCGTCTACCGCGACATCCCCGCCCCGGACGTCAACACCAACGCCCAGGTCATGGCCTGGATGATGGACGCCTACTCCAGCAGGGCCGGCTACTCCCCCGCCATCGTCACCGGCAAGCCCGTCGACCTCGGCGGGGCGCCGGGCCGGGAGGCGGCCACCGGTCGCGGCGTCGTGTACGTGCTCGAGGCCGCCTGCAAGCGGTGGGGCCTCGACCTCTCCGGCCTCACCGTGGCCATCCAGGGCTTCGGCAACGTCGGCTCGTGGGTCGCCACCGAGCTCGACTCCCTCGGCGTGCGCATCGTGGCGGTGTCCGACGCCGCCGGCGGCATCATCCGCGAGGCGGGGCTCGACGTGCCCGCACTCCGCCGGCAGCTGAGCGAGGGCGCTCCCCTCACGGAGGCCCCGGGGGTCGAGCCGATCGGCAACGACGACCTCCTCCGCCTCGACGTGGACGTGCTCGTCCCCGCGGCGCTCGGCGACGTGATCCGGGGCGACAACGCCGACGAGGTGAAGGCCCGGATCGTGGCCGAGGGAGCCAACCACCCCACGACCCCCGAGGGCGACAAGGTCCTGGCGGACAAGGGGGTGCGCATCCTGCCCGACGTGCTGGCCAACGGCGGCGGCGTCACCGGCTCGTACTTCGAGTGGACGCAGAACATCCAGCAGTTCCGCTGGAAGGAGGAGCGCTTCAACGACGAGCTGCGGGCGAAGATGGTCGAGGCCTTCGACGCCGTGGCCGACTACGCCGAGACGCACCGCGTCGGCATGCGCCTGGCCGCCTTCTCCCTCGGGCTGGAGCGCGTCGCCCGGGCCGTGCGCCTGCGGGGCTACGTGTGAGCGGCGTCCTCGACGGATCGGCCGCCCTCGTCACCGGCGGGGGCAGCGGCATCGGTCTCGCCTGCGCCCGGGCCCTCGCCCGGGACGGGTGCGCCGTGACCATCATGGGCCGGCGCGAGGACCGCCTGCGCGCCGCGGCGGAGGAGCTCGAGGGGCTGGGCGGCGGCGGTGCCGTGCGGTGGTCCGCCGGCGACGTGGTCGACGAGGACGCCGTGGCCCGGGCCGCGGCGGTGGCCGCGGAGGCCACCGGTGGGCTCGACGCCGCCGTCCTGTCCGCCGGCACGGGGTCGGCTGGCCCGATCCTCCTCACCGAGCGCGAGGCGTGGCAGGCCATCCTCGACACGAACCTCACCGGTGTGTTCCTGTCGCTCAAGCACGCCGGCCTCGCCATGGCCCGCAGCGGCGGCGGGTCCATCGTGGCCATCTCCTCCGTCGCCGCCGCGGTGACCCACCGCTTCATGGCGCCGTACTGCGTGAGCAAGGTCGCCGTCGACGGCCTGGTGCGCAACGCCGCCGACGAGCTGGGCGTGGCCGGCATCCGGGTCAACTCCGTCCGCCCCGGCATCGTCCCCACCGAGCTGGCCGCCCCCCTCGAGGCCGACGACCACGTGCGCAACGACTACCTGTCCCAGATGCCGGTCAGCCGGCTCGGCACCGTGGAGGACGTGGGCCAGCTCGTCCGCTTCCTGGCCGGGCCCGAGTCGGGGTGGATCACCGGCCAGAACATCAGCGTGGACGGCGGCCACTGGCTGCGGCGTGGTCCCGACATCGAGCCGTGGATCCGCGCCGGCTGGGGCGACGACGCCGCCGAGGGGCGCGTCTAGCCCGCCGCCTTGTCCGCGGGGGCGGGACCTGCCACAGTCCCGCCTGGGCGAAATGGGAGGATTTGCCATGCGGGGACGTCGACTGCTGACCGCCGGGGTGCTGGCCGTGGTCCTGCTGGCCCTCGCCGCCTCGCCGGCCGGCGCCGCCGGCGCCACGTGGGCGGAGACCGGTGACGCCGCGGGCATCCCGTCGACGGCGCAGCGCCCCAGGGGCACGGGGGCGCTCACCACGATCACCGGGCGGGTCACCCACTTCAACGACGACGACATGTTCCGGCTCTGCCTGACGGGCCGCCGCACCTTCTCCGCCGAAGTCGTCCCCCGTGCGCTCACGGGGGCGTACCTCGATCCGCAGCTGTTCCTCTTCGACAGTGGCGGGCGGGGCGTCTACGCCAACGACGACAGGGGCCCGGCGGGCTCGCTCACCGATGCCTCCTTCCACCCCCGGCTGCCGGCGAACCACGCCCTGACGCCGACGGCAGCGGGCGTCTACTTCCTCGCCATCTCGAACTTCGACAACGACCCGCTCAGCAACCGCGGCGCGATCTTCGTGGACGCCCAGAGCACCGACGTCGTCGGTCCCAACGGTCCGGGCGGGACCCGGCCGGTGATCGACTGGAGCGACTTCGGCTTCGGGCCCACGAACTCGCCGTACACGATCAAGCTGACCGGCGCCCGGTACTGCTGACGGATCAGGCCCGGACGGGGGCCTCGGCGCTGCCGGGCGGGACGAGGACGTCCTCACCCGTCTCGTCGTCCTCGATGAGCACCCAGCCGCACAGGTCGGCCAGGAGGCCCTGCCCCTCGTCGGGGCCGCTGGCGATGAGCTCGTCGCCGGCCCGCACCACGAGGTTGCCGCGCGGCCGGTAGGCGTAGCGGCCTCCGCGGCGCACGGCCAGCACGTGGAAGCCGGGGTCGATGTCGAGCTGGAGCTCGGACAGCGATCGGCCGTCGACCCGGGAGCCGGCGGCCACCGGGTAGCGGACGACCACCTCGTCCGAGTCGCCCAGGGCGATCGACAGGATCGGGTGCACCTCCTCGCGCTCCGAGATCAGCCAGGTCATGGCCTGGGCGGCGTCGCCCAGGTCCTCGGCCGCGGCCGCCAGGTGGAGCAGGCCCCGGAGGGGTGATGGGTCGAGGGCCTCGGCCGAGGACCGCAGCACCCACGTCTCCAGGCGGTCCTGCATCTCGTCGAGCCGGTCCTCGAGGTGGTTGACCTCCGCAGCGAGGCCGGCGTCCCGCAGCACGAGTGCCGACCACGCCAGCCCCACGCACGTCTCGGAGATGTTCTTCATCTCCACGAGCACGTCGATGGCCCGGTCGAGGTCGGTGGTGACGACCTCCTCGGGCAGCGTCGGCGGGACCCAGTCGGGGGCGCCGGCCAGCTGGTGGAGGCGGGTGATGCCCGATGGTGAGCCGTGGAGGAACAGCTGGTCGCCCGGCAGCAGCACCTCGTCGCCGGTCACGTCAGTGATCCAGTCTCGCCCCCGGTGCACTGCCACGATGCGCATGCCCACGGCGACCGGCAGCTCGAAGTCCTGGACCGGCCGGTGGGCGAAGTGGGAGCCCTCGCGCACGAGCACCCGGTGGGCCACCTCCTCGGCGTCGGACAGGTCGACGACGAGCGCCCGGGGGATGCCGAGGCGGTGGGTCACGATCCGGGCGATGTCGACCGCGGCGTGGGCGATGCGCTCGATCGACGACACCACCCGGAGCACCGACGCCATGGCATCGGCCTCCTTGGGCGTGCGCACGGCGAGGACGCACACCGCGTACATGTCGTGGACCAGGGCGTCCAGCCGGTCCCCGAGGGCGAACACCTCCTCACCCATCTGGGGGTCGCCGAAGTACACGGCGGCGTACGCGAGATCGACCATGAGCTCGGAGCTGTCCTTCGCTTCCGAGAGCATGGCCCGCAGGTTCCGGGGTCGATCCTCCACGACCGGGCCAGGGTAGGCCCGATCCCGACCGGAGGGTCGCCGTGTGGTACCCCTCGACGGGTGCGCATCGCCGTGACCGGGGCCACCGGCAACGTCGGGGTCGGCGTGGTCAGGGCGCTGGCCCGCCGACCCGAGGTGGACGAGGTGGTCGGCATCGCCCGCCGCCGGCCGTTCCTCGACCTGGCCGGGGTCACCTGGCAGGAGGCCGACGTCGCCGCCCACGACCTCGTCCGCCTGTTCCGGGGCTGCGACGCCGTCGTGCACCTGGCGTGGCTGCTCCAGCCCTCCCGGGACCGGGAGATGCTCGAGCGGGTCAACATCGAGGGCTCCCGGCGGGTGTTCGCCGCCGCCGCCCGGGCCGGCGTGGGGGCCGTCGTGCACGCCTCGTCGGTGGGGGCCTACTCGCCGGGACCGAAGGACGAGCGGGTCGACGAGTCGTGGCCCACCGGGGCCCTCCCGTCGTCCACCTACTCCCGCCAGAAGGCGGCGGTGGAGCGGCTCCTCGACGGCTTCGAGGCCGAGCACCCGGACCTGCGGGTGGTGCGCCTGCGCCCCGGGCTCGTGCTCCAGCGCGAGGCGGCCACCGAGATCCGCAAGCTGTTCCTCGGTCCGTTCGTGCCCGGCGTGCTCGTGCGCCGGCGCCTCATCGCCGTCGTCCCCCGCCTGCCCGGGCTGTGCTTCCAGGTGGTGCACGCCGCGGACGTGGCCGAGGGGTTCGCGCTGGCCGCCGTGGGCGATGCGTCCGGCGCGTTCAACCTCGCCGCCGAACCGGTCCTCGACGCGGCGGAACTGGCCCGGGTGGTCGGCGCCCACGTCGTGCCCCTCCCCCGGGTGCCGACGCGCGCGCTCGTCGACCTGGCCTGGCGCTGCCGCCTCCACCCCGCCGAGCCGGCGTGGCTCGACCTGCTGCTGTCGATCCCCCTCATGGACACGACCAGGGCCCGGCGCGAGCTCGGGTGGGTGGCGCACCGGTCCGCCGGCGACGTGCTGCTCGAGGTGCTCGACGGCATCCGCGACGGCGCCGGCTTCGGGACCCCGCCCCTCCAGGGCGCCACCGGCATGGCCGATCGCGTGCGCGAGCTGCGCACCGGCGTGGGCGCCCGCGAGCGCCTCGGCTGAGCCGACCGCAGCCGCTCAGCGCACGCGGAAGCCGCGCAGTCCCTCCGGCCGCTCGTCGGCCACCTCGACGCCGGTGACCTCGGCCGCGGGTGGGCCCGAGCGGCACCACGCCACGAGCGCCTCGACCTCGTGGGCGCCGCCTTCCACCACCACCTCGACGGTGCCGTCGGCGCGGTTGCGCACCGAGCCCGACACGCCCAGCCGGTCGGCCACCTCACGGCACGACTCCCGGAACCACACCCCCTGCACGCGGCCGGTCACCTGCACGCGGCGGCGCACGACATCGCCGTTCGTCGTCGCTCCGAGCCCCCTTCCGCGGCCCGTCCGGCCGGCCGTCCGCACGGTAGTGCCGTGCTACCTTGCCCGGGTCAGGTGAGGGTGGGTGCGTGCAGACCGACCCCGTAGGCAAGCAAGAAGGGGGCTCGGTTGTGGCAACCGGCACCGTGAAGTGGTTCAGCGCCGAGAAGGGCTACGGCTTCATCTCCCGTGAGGGCGGCACGGACCTGTTCGTGCACTACTCCGCCATCAACGGCGGCGGCTACCGCACCCTCGAGGAGGGCCAGGCGGTGGAGTTCGAGGTGACCAAGGGACCGAAGGGCGACCAGGCCCAGAACGTCACCTTGATGGGGGCCTAGTGGGACGACGAGCTACTCGACGTCGGTAACTCGGCTTGCCAGCTGCTTCGGCTTGCAGCCGCATGCCGATCCCGAGTTGGCGGCGTCGAGTTCGAGGAAGGCCCACTAGCGCCAGCGTTCCCCCGGGGTAGGGCTGCCCCGTGGAGCTCACCAACCGCACGATCGTCGTCACCGGCGCGTCCGAGGGCATCGGTCGGGCCACCGCCCTCGAGCTGGCGGGGCGCGGCGCCCGGGTGGTGGCCGGCGCCCGCTCGTCCGAGCGACTCGACGAGCTGGTGGCCGAGGCCGACGGCGAGGTGGTGCCCGTGCCCGTGGACCTCACCACGGCCGAGGGCCGCCAGCAGCTCGTCGACGCGGCCGGCGAGCCCGACGCGCTGGTCAACGTGGCCGGTGTGGCGAGCCTCGGTCCGGTGGCCGAGCTGCACGACGACGAGATCCGGAACATCGTCGCCCTGAACGCCGTCGCCGTCATCGAGCTCACCCGCGCTGTGCTGCCCGGGATGCTGTCCCGGGGCTCGGGCCACATCGTGAACGTGGGCTCGGTCCTCGGGTACGTGGCGGGACCACCCCTCGCCGTCTACTCGGCGACGAAGAGCGCGGTGCAGGGCTTCACCGACGGCCTGCGCCGCGAGGTGCTGGGCCGCGGGGTCGACGTCACCCTCGTCACCCCCGGGGCCGTGCAGGGCACCGCCGTGCTCGACCGGGCCGGCGGGGCAGCCGAGGGCTCGCCCGTCGACGTCCTCTTCGACGTCACCGGGGCCCGACCCGAGACCGTGGCCACCGCCATCCGCGAGGTGCTCGAGCACCCGGGCTGGCTCACGGCCCGGTCCCGGTCGGTGCCCCGGGCCGTCGGCGTCACCCGCCTCGGCACCGTCCCCGGGATCGCCCGCCTCGTCGACGAGGCGACCCGCCTCCTCCGCCAGCGCAGCGGGCGGCTGTCCTGATGGATCTCCGCGACCGCACCGTCGTCGTCACCGGGGCCAGCTCGGGGATCGGCACCGAGACCGTCCGCGCCCTCGCCGGCCGAGGGGCGCGCGTCATCGCCACGGCCCGTCGCGAGGACCGCCTGCAGGCCCTCGCCGATGAGGTCCCCGGCGTCATCCCGGTGGCGGCCGACGTCACCGACCCGGCGGGGCGGGCCCGCATCGGCGCCCAGGCGGGGCAGGTGGACGTGCTCGTCAACAACGCCGGCGTGGGCTACTTCGGCCTGGTCGAGCAGATGGCCGGCGAGGACGTCGAGCGGCTGTTCGAGGTCAACGTGCTGGCGGCCATGGCCCTCACCAGGGACGTGCTCCCGGGCATGCTCGAGCGCGAGCGGGGGGCCATCGTCAACGTCAGCAGCGTCGGCGCCTACCTCGCCATCCCGCCCCTCACCGTCTACAGCGCCACCAAGTTCGCCCTCCAGGGGTTCAGCGAGGGCCTCCGCCGCGAGGTGGCGGGGCGCGGGGTGTCGGTGCACACGGTGAACCCGGGGCTGACCCGCAGCGAGTTCGTGGTGGCCGCGCAGGGGGCGGGCAACCCGCTGGTGCAGGCCGGGTTCAACGCCGCCGGCCTCCCGCCGTGGACGGTGGCCAACGCCGTCGTGCGGGCCGTCGAGGCCGACCGCCGGCCGGGCTACGCCGAGGTCACCGTCCCCCGGGTCGCCGGGTTCGCCCGGCTCGCCGCCCTTCCGGCGGTGTCCCGCTGGCTCGACCTGGCCAGCATCCCCGGCCGCTACCTGGCCGGCGTGCTCGGGACCCAGCGGGAGGTGGCTCCGCCCGGCGACGCCCGCCCCGGCAAGAAGCCGCCCGCGTAGCCTCGTGCCCGTGGGTGTGGTCGAGGCCATCTTCGTGACCGCCGGCGGCGGCCAGCCGATGCAGCGGGTCGACGAGGTGCAGGCCCTCGCCGGGGCCGGGCTGTCGGGCGACCGCTACGCCGAGCACACGGGCTACTGGAGCGGGGTCGACGAGTGCCAGGTGACCCTCATCGAGGCCGAGGCGCTCGACGGCATCGGCGGCTCCACCGACGTCCGGGTGAGCGAGGGCCAGCACCGGCGCAACGTCGTGGTGCGCGGGGTCGAGCTGCGGGCGCTGGCCGGGGCCACCTTCACCATCGGCGAGGCGCGCTTCACCTACGACCGGCCCCGGCCGCCGTGCCGCTACATCGAGTCGATCACCCAGCCGGGCATGACCCGGGCCCTGGCCGCGCGGCGAGGGGGCATCTGCGTGCAGGTGGTCGGGTCCGGCGTCGTACGGGTGGGCGACGAGCTGGTGGTCGGGGACGTCTCCCGGGTCGCGGCCTGGTTCGACCGGCTCCGCTGACACTGGACGCGCCGCTCGTCGTCGTCGCGCTCGACGCCCTGACGGACGCCGGCGTCCGCTGGTGGGTCGACGGCGGCTGGGGCATCGACGCCCTCGTGGGGGAGGCGACCCGGCAGCACGGCGACCTCGACCTGGTGGTGGTCAGGGACGACCGGGCGGCGTCGGAGACCGCGCTCGCCTCGGTGGGGTACGCCGTGGTGGCCGACGAGCCGCCGGCCCGGGTCGTCCTCGAGGGGCCGGACGGTGGCGCCGTCGACGTGCACCTCGTCGAGCTCGACGACGACGGCGGCGCGCTCCAGGCGCTGGTCGACGGACCGGCGTTCCGGTACCCGCCCGAGGCGCTGTCGGGGACCGGTGTGATCGGGGGCCGGGCGGTGCGGTGCCTGAGCGCCGAGGGCCAGCTGCTGACCCACGCCGGCTACGAGCCCGACGACGGCGACCGCTCGGACATCGGCCTGCTAAGGGACCGGGCGGGACTGGCCGTGCCCCCGCCCTTCGGCGCCGGTGCGGCACCGGCGACGGTGCGACGGGCCGAGGTGGGCGACGCCCTGGCCGCCGCCGTGGTGAACCGCCGGGCCGCGCTGCTCGCCTACCGCCACATCTTCCCGCCGTCGGCCCCGAAGCCCACGCTCCAGCGGCTCTGGGAGGTTTACCGCCGGCGCTTCGCCGCCCCCAGCCGGGGCCTGGTGCTGGAGGGGGACGGGGCGGTGGTCGGCTGCGTCGCCGCGTCGGTCGACGACGGCGGCGAGGGCGAGGTCGTCGGCCTGTACGTCGACCCGTCGTGCTGGCGCGAGGGCCACGCCGCCCGCCTCCTCGCCGCGATCCTGGACGACCTGCGGGACGCCGGCGCCGGCTCGGCCCGGCTGTGGGTGCTCGAGCACAACACCGCGGCCCGGGCCATCTACGAGCGGCGGGGGTGGCGCACCGACGGGGGCACCCGGAGCGTGTCGACCGGCCCGGGCGTCGACGGCCTCCCCGACGTGGTGGAGCTGCGCTACCGCCTGGCGCTCTAGGGTCGACGACGGCGTGCTCGTCGACATCACCCGCTGGGAGCTCGAGATGCGCGACCCGCAGGCGCTGCGCCCCGCCAGTGAGCCGGCCGTCGCCGTCTCGGTCGCGCGCTGCGACCTGGCGTCGCCGGAGTTCGCCCGCTTCCTCCACACCGCCGTGGGGTTCCGCTGGCACTGGGCGCAGCGACCCACGTGGAGCTACCGGCAGTGGCTGGACTGGCTGGGCCAGCCGGAGGTCGAGGTGTGGGTGGCCTACGTGGCGGGGACGCCGGCCGGCTTCTTCGAGCTGGTGGCCCAGGCCGACGGCGACGTCGAGCTCATCTCGTTCGGCCTGCTGACGCCGTTCCACGGCCTCGGCGTCGGCGGGTTCCTGCTGACCCGGGCCGTCGAGCGGGCGTGGGCGCTGCACGGGGACCTCGGCGGGCGGACCCGTCGGGTCTGGCTGCACACCAGGACCCTCGACGGGCCCCACGCCCTCGACAACTACCGGGCCCGCGGCTTCGTCGTCACCGCCGAGGAGACGTCGACGGGCGAGGTCCCCGACGACGTCCCCCAGCCCTGGCCGGGCGCCGGCTGGGCGCCGGGGCTGGAGGCTCCGCGGCCACCGGCAGCGACCGGCCGGGCTCAGCCGCCCCGCTCGGCGAGGACGTAGATGGCGGTGTGACGGCCCGACAGGGCGGGCTCGCCGTCGGCCAGGACGAGCACGTCGAGGTCCACGTGGCGGTTGCCCTTGCGCTCGCTGGTCCCGGCCACGACGGCTCGTGCGTCCAGGCGCTGGCCCTCGGTGACGGGGCGGTGGAGGGAGATTGCGCTGCTCGTGTGGATCCAGGGCCCCAGCTGCACGTTGACGACGATCAGCTCGTTGGCCAGCTCGATCAGGTGGCCGGGGTGGGCCGTGCGCGGCGGGAGCCACGCGAGGTCGCCCTGGCCCAGGCGCTCCAGGTGGTCGGCCCGCTTGTTGGCCGAGAAGGTCCACCCCACCGCGCCGAGCGGCGTCCCCGGGGCCCAGTCCACCTCGGTCGCCGCCGGGCGGGGGTCGGGCGGGGCCGGCGCGTCGAACGCCGCCGGGTCGGGGGGCGGCGCCGGGTCACGGCCGGCCGAGCCGGTGGCCCGCACCTCGCCGTTGCCCCCGAGCAGGCGGACCTCGCCGCCGTCGACGAGCTCGGCGATGACCGTCTCGCCGTCGTAGATGGGCTTCAGGAAGCGGGCCTCCAGGCGGCCGTGCCCCAGCCAGCCAGGGCCGAAGGCCTCGACGGCGGGGGCCACCAGGTAGGCGAAGAGCCCGACGCCGGGCACCAGCCCGCCCCGGAACCCGTGGCGGGCGGCCACGTCGTCGCGGTGGATGGCGTTGCTCGACCCGGTGGCCCAGTTGTGCGCCGTCAGCGTGGTGGCCCCCACGGGGCCGGACCGTAGATCGTTCTTTGGCCGCTGACCTACCGCTCCTGTAGGGAGAGAACCAAAGAACGGTTGCTAGGTGGGCAGCACGCCGACGTCGTAGACCGGGCGGCCCTCGTCGTCGGGGCGGGCGTCCCGCGACAGCTCGTGGGGGGTGTGCGTGCGCTCGTCGACGAGGTGGGTCACCGGCGTGCCGGCCACCACGGCGGCGTCGGCGATGAGGCGGCGGTGGCAGCGCCACCACAGGGTCTCGGCGCACATGACCGCCGGCGGGGGGCCGGCGGCCACCTCGTCGAGCAGCGTGGCGAGCGCCTCCCGGAACGCCGGCGTGTCCATGTGGTCGGCGTAGGCCCGGAAGGCGGCGTTGCGCAGCGCCGGGTGGCGCGAGGGCTCCACCGCCGTCCGGCGGCCCCCGAGGGCCTCGCCGGCCCAGTCGTAGGCGATGCCCGCCTCGGCCAGGGCCGCGGCCAGCGGCTCGCGGGCCAGGTGGGGGTGACGGCGGGACCCGGGGAAGCGGCGCACGTCCACCACCCGCCCCACCCCGCCCGAGCGGAGCACGGCCACCAGCTCGTCGGTGGACCGGGTCCCGTGCCCCACGGTGAAGAGCATCACGTCGGCATTCTGGACATCTCTCCCGCACCTGGCGGGTGAAGCGTCCAGAGCCGGAACGGGCGCGGCGGCGCGAACGGTCAGCGGAAGTCCCGCGACTTGGCCGGGGCCACCAGGGCCAGGGGCTCGATGCGGTCGGCCACCACGTTCACCACCCCCTCCGCCCGCTCGAGGACCCCCCGCACCAGCAGCGCCCCCGAGGTGCGGGCCACCCGGCGGTGGCGGTCCCACACCTGGGGCGAGCAGATGACGTTGATCAGCCCGGTCTCGTCCTCCAGGTTCACGAACACGGTGCCCGACGCCGTGGCCGGGCGCTGCCGGTGGGTGACGACGCCGCCGACGAGGACCCGCCGATCGGGCTCGGCCGTGCGCAGGTCGTCGGCGGTGAGCACGCCCTGCTCCCGCAGCAGCTCGCGCACGTGCTCGGTGGGGTGGGCCTCGACGCCGATGCCCGTGGCCCACAGGTCGGCCCCCGTCTCCTCCGGCGGGGTCATGCCCGGCAGCGGTGGGGCAGCTGCCCCGGTCACCACCCCCTCCAGCCGGTCGGCCCGCAGCGAGGCGCACGCCCCCGCCGCCCACAGGGCCTCCCGCCGGCCGAGGCCGAGCGAGTCGGAGAAGGCGCCGGCGGTGGCCAGCGCCTCGAGGGCGGGCAGCCCGGTGCCCGTGCGCCGCACCAGGTCCTCCATCGAGACGTAGGGCCGGCCCTCGGCGATGCGCTCGGCCAGCTCCTCCCCCACGCTGCGCACCTCGGTGACGCCGAGGCGCACGGCCACCCCGCCGGCGCTGTCGGGGTCGGGCTCGAGGGTGGCGTGGGCGGCGCTGCGGTTGACGTCCGGCCGGCGCACCTTCACGCCGTGGCGCCGGGCGTCGCGCACGAGGGTGTGCGGCGACCAGAAGCCCATGGGCTGGGCCCGCAGCAGGGCGGCCAGGAAGGCGGCCGGGTGGTGGAGCTTCAGCCACGACGAGGCGTAGACGAGGTAGGCGAACGAGACCGAGTGGCTCTCGGGGAAGCCGAAGTTGGCGAAGGCGGCCAGCTTCTCGTAGATGGTGTCGGCCACCTCGCCGGTGATGCCCCGCTCGGCCATGCCGGCGTAGAGCCGCACCCGCAACCGCTCCATCCGCTCGCGCGAGCGCTTCGAGCCCATGGCCTGGCGCAGCTGGTCGGCCTCGCCGGGGCTGAAGCCGGCCACGTCGATGGCGATCTGCATGAGCTGCTCCTGGAACAGCGGGACCCCGAGGGTCTTCTCCAGGGCGGGCTCGAGCAGCGGGTGCAGGTAGGTCACCGGCTCCTGCCCGTTGCGCCGGCGGATGTAGGGGTGGACCGAGCCGCCCTGGATGGGGCCGGGGCGGATGAGGGCCACCTCGACCACGAGGTCGTAGAAGGTGCGGGGCTTGAGCCGCGGCAGCGTCGCCATCTGGGCCCGGCTCTCGACCTGGAACACGCCGACCGAGTCGGCCTCGCAGAGCATGTCGTAGACGGCGGGGTCCTGCGGGAGGAGGGCGAGGTCGACCTCCACCCCGTGGTGCTCGCGGACGAGGTCGACGCAGTAGTGGACCACCGAGAGCATCCCGAGGCCGAGGAGGTCGAACTTGACCAGGCCGGCAGCGGCGCAGTCGTCCTTGTCCCACTGGAGGACGGTGCGGCCCTCCATGCGCCCCCACTCGACCGGGCACACCTCGACCACCGGGCGGTCGCAGATGACCATGCCGCCGGAGTGGATGCCGAGGTGGCGGGGGAAGTGCTCGACGGCGGCGGCCAGGGCCAGCACGGGGGCGGGGATGTCGTGGTTGCTCGGCTCGCCCCGGATGCCGCCGGCGGCCTGCTGCACGGGCATGTACCAGTCGAGCTGCTTGGACCAGGCGTCGACCGTGCCCTGGGCGTGGCCGAGGGCCTTGCCCATGTCCCGCACGGCCGAGCGGGCCCGGTAGGTGATGACGTTGGCCACCTGCGCCGCCTTGTCCCGCCCGTAGCGGTCGTAGACGTACTGGATGGCCTCCTCCCGCCGGTCGCTCTCGATGTCGACGTCGATGTCGGGGGGGCCGTCCCGCTCGGGTGAGAGGAAGCGCTCGAACAGCAGGCCGAGGGAGACGGCGTCGGCGTTGGTGATCCCGAGCGCGTAGCAGACGGCCGAGTTGGCGGCCGAGCCCCGGCCCTGGCAGTAGATGTCCGACCGCCGGCAGAACTCGACGATGTCCCAGATGATGAGGAAGTAGCCGGGGAAGCCGAGGTGCTCGATGGTGTCGAGCTCGTGGTCGATCTGGGTGTAGGCCCCGGGCACCCGCTCGGCCCCCCGGGGCCCGTAGCGGCGCTCGGCCCCCCGCTCGGTCAGCTCCCGCAGCCACGTCATCTCCGAGTGCCCGGGGGGCACGGGGAAGTCGGGCAGGCGGGGGGCGACGAGGCGGAGGTCGAAGGCGCACTCGAGGGCCAGCTCGGCCGCCCGCTGCACGACGCCCGGGTAGCGGGCGAAGCGGCGGGCCTGCTCGGCCCCCGAGCGCAGGCTGGCGGTGCCGGCGGGCGGGAGCCAGCCCTCCACGTCGTCGAGGCTGCGGCGGGAGCGCACCGCGGCCAGGGCGGTGGCCACCGGCCAGCGGGCGGGCGCGGCGTAGTGGACGTCGTTGGTGGCCACCACGTCGACCCCGGCGGCGGCCGCCACCGCGGCCAGGGCGTCGTTGCGGGCCGAGTCGAGCGGCGTGCCGTGGTCCCACAGCTCGACGGCCACCCGGTCGCGCCCGAAGGCCTCGACCAGGCGGGCCAGCTCGCGGGCGGCGGCCGCCGGCCCCTCCCCCACCAGGGCGGCGGGGACGGCGCCCTTGCGACAGCCGGTGAGCACCTGCCAGTGGCCCCCGGCCAGGTCGGCCACCGTGGCCAGGTCGATGCGGGGCAGGCCCTTCTCCTTGCCGGCCAGCTGGGCGGTGCTGACGGCCCGGCACAGGCGGGCGTAGCCCTCGGGGTCGCGGGCCAGGACCACGAGGTGGGTGCCGGCGGGGTCGGCCACCCCCACCTGGGCCCGGGTGAGGTCGAGGGTCAGCTCGGCGCCGAAGGCGGTGCGCAGCCCCACCTCGGCCGCCGCCTCGGCGAAGCGCACCACGCCGTACACCCCGTCGTGGTCGGTGAGGGCCAGCGCCTCGAGGCCGAGGCGGGCCGCCTCCTCGGCCAGCTCCTCGGGGAGGAGGCGCCGTCGAGGAAGCTGAAGTTGGAGTGGCAGTGCAGCTCGGCGTAGGGGACGGTCGTCCTCGGCGGCGGGGCCTGCAGCTCGGGCGGGGGCTCGTAGGCCGGCCGCTGCGGGGACCACGCCGGGCTGTCACCGCCGTCGGCGCCGACCGGGACCGTCGAGGGGCGGCCGTTGCGGGGTGCGTCGGACAGCCGCCGCTCGAGCTCCCGCCACGTGATGGGGGGGTTGCGCCAGCCCATGGACGGATCGTATCGAACACCTGTTCGATGCGCCAGGGAATCAGTCGGGGGTGGTGCTCCCGGCCCGGGCCTCCCGGCGGCGCATGGCCAGCTGGAGGCAGGCGACGTAGGCGGCGGCCACCGCGCCGCCCAGCAGCAGCAGCGGCAGCAGCTCGGTGCGGAAGAGGCCGCGGTCCCCGGAGCGGGCGGCCGCAGTGGCTGGGGCGGCCGGAGGGGCGGCGACCTCCTCGTCGCCCGCCCGTGGCCCGAGCCGGCGCTGGGTCGGCGGTGTCGTGGCCCGTTCGGCTGCGGTGTCCGGGGCGATGGCGGCGGCCTCGGGCGGCGTGACGCCTCCGAACGGCGGCAGCGCCAGCGCCTCCAGGGTGGCCGGTCCGGCGGGCACGACGCCGGCCCCTCGGCGGCTCGCCGACAGCGCGCGAGGGGCGGTCCCGTTCCCGCCCGAGCCGATGGTCGGAACCCCGGCCGGCGGCGCCGGCGCCGGTCGAGCCGGCCCCGACGGCGGCGGGGGCACGGGCGGGGACGGGGCCGGGCCGCTCGGCGGCGCCGGCGGGCTCGGCGTGGGGCTCAGGGTCCCGGCCGACGTCGTCGGCGGTGGCGTCGACGGCGCCGAGCGCACCGGGGGCGGCGAGGTGGGGGGCGGCGCCGTGGGCGGTGGCGCCGGGAGCACCACGCCCGTGGGCGGCGGCGAGATCGGCGTGCCGGGGGGTGGCGGTGGCGTCTGCGCCGACGCCGGGAGGGCGGCGGCGGTCCCGACGAGCAGGGCGGCGGCGAGCGTCCCCGGCACCCACCGCGGCATCACGGCGTTCGAAGCTACCCGTATGGGACAAACGCCGCGGCGTCAGTCGTAGGTGGCCTCGAGCTCCCAGCGGCCGCCCTCGAGGCCGAGCAGGTGGGCCGCACCGCCGGGCAGCACCACCTGGAGGCGGGCCCGGCGCCGGGCGGTGGCCGGGTCCCACCACCGCTCGTCCACGGGCCACGGGCCGGCCCAGGCCACCACCGGGGCGGGCGGGGCACCGGCCACGGCCACCCGCTCGGGCTCGGCCGTGACCAGGCCCCGGCCCGTCACCCCCACGGGCTCGCCGTCGGCGTCCACCACGGTGGCGGGGAGCGGGCGGTCGTGGGTCACGGCGGGCGACGGGAGGGGCAGCGCCCCCGGCCAGGGACCGGCCGCCGGCACCCGTGACGGCGCCACCGCCGGGGCGCCCAGGCGCACGACGTGGGCGGGCACCCGCCGTCCCCGCTCGGTGGGCCCCCGGCCGCCCGTGCGCTGCGGCACGGTCACGGCATCGGGGCCGAGGAGGCCCTGGAGGCGGGCCACGCCCCGGGCCGCCCGCTCGTCGGCGGCGGTGGCACCCCCCCAGAACCCGAGCTGGCGACCCTCGTCGGGGACCACGGCGTCGGGCACCAGCCGCAGCAGGCTGATGCCGCTCGTCGGACGGGTGGCGGCCGAGCCGTTGAGCCACCCGTCGAGCTGCCAGCGCACCCGGTCGGCCAGGGCCGAGGGCGACAGCCCACCCTCCGAGCGCCAGCGGCGGGACAGGGCCTCGCCGTGCTCGGTCTCGGCCTCGACGGCCACCGCCGTGCACGCCAGTCCCCGGCGGCCCAGCCGCTCCCCCAGCTCGGCGGCGAGGGTCCGGGCGGCGAAGGCGGCCGTCTCCACCCGCTCGGCCGGGGGGTCGAGCTCGAGGGCCACGACGAGGTCGGGCTCGGGGCGCCGGAGGTCGGGCGGGCGCTCGTCCTCGCCCCGGGCCAACCGGGCCGCCCGGGCCCCCAGGGCTCCGAAGCGGCCGAGCACGGCGCCCGGCGGGAGGGCGGCCACCGCCCCCAACGTGCGCACCCCGAGGCGGGCCAGCAGCTCGGCCAGCTCCCGGCCGGCGGTGCCCCCGTCGGCGTCGAGGGCCAGCTCGAGGGTGGCCGCCCCCTGGGGGGCGAGGAAGGCGGCGCTGCCCCCGGGCGGGACCACGGTGGGACCGGCGCCGGGGGCGCGGGCGGCCAGGAGGGCGGCGAAGGGGCCGTCGGCCACCCCGGCCCGGGCCGTGCCCCGCCCGTCGAGGGCCTCGGTGGCCAGGGCGGCGGCCCGGGCGGCCAGCGCCTGGTCGCCCCCGAAGTAGCGGGACGGGCCTCGGGTGGGGAGGGCCAGGGTGCCGGGCCGCAGGACCTCCAGGCGGGGGCTCAGGGTGGCCACCGCCGCCGCCACCGGCTCGAACGCCCGGGCATCCCGGTCGGGGTCGGCCGCCACCAGGGCGAGGTCGGGGCAACGGCCCTGGGCCTCCCGCCGGCGCAGGCCCCGGCGCACGCCCTCGGCCCGGGCGGCGGGCGAGCAGGCCACCACCCGGTTGGCGAAGACCACGGCCACGGCGTCGTCGGGCTCGGCCCCGGCGGCCACCACGGGCCAGTCGGGGCACCACACCGCCAGCGTCCGGGTGGTCACGACGCCGCCTCGACGCCGAGGCGCGGCGCGGCGACCGGCTCGGCGGGGCGGACGGCCCCGGTGGCGTCGGGCAGCCACAGCGCGGCACGGCGGGGTCGGGCCGCCGCCCCCCGGCCACCCCCGACCACCTCGACCCGGCGGGCGGTGAGCCGGCCGGCGCCGCCCCCGGCCGGCCCCTCCCACGTCGCCTCGGCCACGGTGAGGCGGACGGCCGGGGCCTCGGGCCAGGCGCCCGCCCCCGTGGCCCCGACGTCGTGGACGACGAGGACGGCGCCCCGCTCGCGGGCCCGGGCGGCCAGGCGGCGGGCGTCGCCCGTCCGCACCCGAGGCGGGAGGGCGACGTGGACGAGGTCGACGGCGTCGAGCAGCGCCGCCACCACCGTGGCCCACCGGTCGGGCGGGGGCTCGACCAGGAGCAGCCGCTCGAGGGCGACGCCGAGCTCCCCCGCCGCCTCCAGGCCGAGCGACGGCAGCCCCACCGCCGCCGCCCACGAGCCCGCCGTCGATGCCGCCGCCCCGAGGGCCAGGGCCAGCGACGTGGCCCCCGGTCCCCTCCCCACCGCCACCGTCGTCCCCCGCCGCAGCCCCGGCTCGGGCAGCAGCCCCTCGAGGGCGGGGAGCACGGGCAGCAGCGCCTCCCGGGCCAGGGCCACGGGCCGGCTCCGGGCGACGACCGTGGGCAGGCCGACCGGGGCCGGCCGGTAGGGACCCGGAGGCGCGGGCGGGGACGGGGGCGTCGTCGACGTCGACGTCGATCGGCTCGACCAGGGCCACCCGGTCAGGCTAGGCGAACACCTGTTCGCACCGCCAGAGCGCCCGGCCGGGCATTCTTCGCGCGATCGGGGCTCACCCCCCGAGCCCATCTGCGCACAGAGTGGACGTGGGGTTCACGGGGTCCTGGGGCTCAGGGCACCTCGGGGAGGAGGGCGCCGAGGATGGCGGCGGCGTCGGCCTCGACCGTCTTGCGGGCCCGGAGCAGGAAGAGCAGCCCGACGATGATCGGCGGGAAGACGATGTAGAAGGCGCCCACCAGGGAGGTGAGGTCCGACAGCAGGCCGACCAGCGGCGGGGCCAGGGCGGTGCCGAAGATGGCCGACGTGAGGGCGAAGGCCGAGGCCCCCACCCCCCGGGACGACGCCGGCACCACGTCGAGCATCGACGCCCGCAGGCCGGGCACGGCGCCGGCGGCCGCGACCACGCCGAGGAACTGGAGGAACAGCCGCAGGGGCACGCTGGGCACGGCGAACGACAGCAGGAACAGCAGGGTGGCGGCCACCGCGCTCCAGACCACGAGCAGGATGCGCCCGCCCTCGACCCGACCGTGCAGCCGGTCCGACACCGCCCCGCCGCCGAAGGTGCCGATGAGGCCGCCGACCCCCAGCACCAGGGCGGTGAAGGCCGTGGCCTCCCCCAGCGTCATGTCCGAGTAGCGCTCGTGGTACACGGCCAGCCAGAAGCTGATGCCCGAGACGGTGAACAGCAGGGCGGCGACGCCCACGAGGATGTACCGCATCGTGCGGATGCCGAAGATCATCCGCAGCTCCCCGACGAGCTCGCGCCGCATGCGACCCAGGAAGTCGCCGAGGGAGGTGACGGCGGCCTCGTCCGCGGTCGGCTCCGGCGGCGGCGCCCCCTCCGGGCGGTCGGCCTCGCCCCGCACCGGCTCCCGCAGCCGGAACACCAGGAGGGCGATGAGCGACCCCGGCATGCCGACCAGGGCGAAGGCCCAGCGCCAGCCCAGCGTCTCCCCCACGAAGCCGCCGAGGGCGAGGCCGATCCCGCCCCCGACGAACAGCGAGACCTGCTGGAGCGAGAACGCCCGGGCCCGCAGGTGCGAGGGGTAGTAGTCGCCCACCAGCGACGTGGACGCCGGGTCGTCGACGGCCTGGCCGATGCCCATCACCGCCCGCGCCGCCAGCAGGTTGACGTAGTTGACCGCGGTGGCCGACAGGGCGATCAGGCCGCTCCAGCTCAGGAGGGTCCACCCGATGAGCCGGGTCCGCTTCGTGTGGTCGGCCAGCCACCCCAGCGGCACGGTGGCGACGGCGTTGAGGAACACGAAGACGAAGCCCAGCAGCCCGAGCTGGAGGTCCGACAGGTCCCACTCGTCCTCGAGGATGGGCAGGACGCCCCGGAGGATGGCGATGTCCATCTGGTCGACCAGGTTGACCAGCGCCAGCACCACCATGGGCCAGCGGGGGAAGCGCCGGTGGCCGGGGTCCTGCACGGGCGAGGGTCTACACCGCGGAGGACAGGCTCAGGAGACCGGCAGCGGGCCGGCCGGGGCGGGAGGTACCGACCGGCCCCGCTGCACGCCTGCGAAGGTACCGCCAAAAATGGGATTGCGACCACCTCACGTGGCGGCCGACAACCCCTCGAGCAGCTCGAGCAGGGCGACGCCGTCGCGGCCCCAACCGTCGGCCCCGAGGCCCCGCGCCGTGGCCTCGTCGGGCACCGCGCCACCCCCCACGAGGACGGGCACCCCGTCGACCGCATCCCGCACGCACCGCACCGCGTCGCGCAGCGCCGTCCCGTTGTCCGGCGTGGTGGCGGCCAGCGCCACCGCCACCAGCCGCTGGGTCGTGCGGACGGCGAGGACGAGCGACGCCGGCGGCAGATCCGGCCCGAGGTCCTCGGCGTCGAAGCCGGCCCCCCGCACCAGGTCGGCGGCGAGGGCCACCGGGAGCCCGTGCAGGTCGCCCTCCGGCGCGGCCAGCAGGACCGACCCGCGCGAGAGGCCCCGGCGCACGAACCGCGGTCCCAGCCGGCCCACGAGGCGCAGGGCGATGGCGCTGGCGCGGTGCTCGACGCCGACGTCGATCTCCCCCGCCGCCCAGGCGTCGCCGATGGCCACCATGGCCGGGGCCAGCACCTCGAGGTAGAGCACCCGCGGGTCGGCGCCGGCGGCCAGCGTCGCCTCCACCACCCCCCAGGCCCCGACCTCGTCGCCGGCGGCCAGCCGGCGCTCGAGCCGGGCCGCCCACGGGGCCGGGTCCTGGCGCCCCCGACCCTTCGACGAGGACCCGTCCGGCCCGGTGAGGCGCTCGAGGTCGGCCGCCGCCACCCGCCACGACGATCCCTGCTTGCTCGCCGGGAGGAGGCCGAGCCGGACGTACCGGTAGGCGGTCATGTAGTGCACGCCGAGGCGGTCGGCCGCCTCCTGGAGGCTGAAGACGTCCTCCGACCCGCTCATCGGTGCACCCTCAGGTCGTGCGCTCCTCGGGCCGTCCCATCGACCTGGGCACCGATGAGCGGCCGTCGCTGGCGCTCCGGCAAGGGCGCTCTGCTCGTCGGTTCGCTCGCAAGCTCGCTCACGGGTGCGCGCCTCAGGTCGTGCGCTCCTCGGCCCGTCCGATCGACGTGGGCACCGATGAGCGGCCGTCGCTGGCGCTCCGGCAAGGGCGCTCTGCTCGTCGGTTCGCTCGCAAGCTCGCTCACGGGTGCACCCTCAGGTCGTGCGCTCCTCGGGCCGTCCCATCGACCTGGGCACCGATGAGCGGCCGTCGCTGGCGCTCCGGCGGGGGCGCTGTGCTCGTCGGTTCGCTCGCACGCTCGCTCACCCGCGGCGCAGGTGCCGGCGGCAGGCCATGCCCGGAGCGTACGCAACCCCGGGTCGCTACTCGGGGGCGACCAGCTCCTCGTCGGTCGGCGGCAGCACGCCCGGCACGTAGTGGATGAACAGCCCGTTGATCACGTCGGCCAGCCCCTCGGCCGACGCCCCCGCGGCGAGGTCCACGGTGATCACGTTGGAGTAGACGTGGATCGCCTCCACGCCGCCGTGGTCGAAGAGCCGGCGGGCCAGCTCGTCCGGCGGGCGGGGACCGGTGGCGTCGTCGCGAGAGCGGTAGCGCTCGTGGGCCATGCCGGTCAGGCTCCGGTTGATCTCGAAGCGCACCACGTCGGCACGGGCCGTCGGGCTCTCGATCACGGTGACGGGCTGGCCCACGGTGGCCCGAGCGTACCGGAGGCCCTGGCTACCCTCGTTGCCGATGGCCGACGGCCCGCCCGCCCCCGACCGCGCCGGGGCGGTGCCGTGGCGGACGATCCTCGCCAGCGTCGCCGTGGTCGTGGGGACCATCGGCGCCTTCCTCCTGCTGCGGGAGCTGTCGCGGATCATCGCCTGGCTGGCCGTGGCCGGCTTCTTCACCGTGGTGCTCGCCCCCGCGGTCGACACCGTCCAGCACCGGCTGCGCCTGCGCCGGGCCCTGGCCACGTCGCTCGTCTTCTTCACCGGCCTGATCCTCGTGGTGGGGCTGCTCTACCTCTTCATCCGACCGGTGGTGGACCAGACGAGCGGGTTCATCGACGACCTCCCCGACCGGGTGGAGGAGGCCCGTGACGGCCGGGGGCCGCTCGGCGGGCTGGTCGAGCGCTACGACCTCGACGAGTACCTCGACGAGAACGAGGACCGCATCCAGGAGGCCGTCAGCAACGCCGGCACCCCCGCCCTCGGCGTGGCCCGCTCGGTGTTCAACGGCGTCCTCGCCCTGGTCACGATCATGGTGCTGACCTTCCTGATGCTCCTCCGGGGCCCGGAGCTGACCAGGGGCTTCCTCACCCTCGTGCCCGACCGCCACCGGGAGCGGGTGCGACTCGTGGCCGGCGACTCCGCCCGGGCGGTGAGCGGCTACATGCTCGGCAACGTCCTCATCAGCGCGATCGCCGGCGTGGCCACGTACATCTTCCTCGTCATCGCCGGGGTGCCCTCGGCCGAGGTGCTCGCCCTCTGGGTGGCCTTCGCCGACCTCATCCCCATGGTGGGGGCCACCCTCGGCGCCATACCCACGGTGCTGGTCGCCTTCCTCCACTCGACGCCCGTGGGCATCGCCACGCTGATCTTCTACGTGATCTACCAGCAGTTCGAGAACCACGTCCTCCAGGTGACGATCATGTCCCGCACCCTCGACGTGAACCCGCTCACCGTGCTCGTCAGCGTGCTCGCCGGCATCGAGCTGTTCGGCTTCCTCGGCGCGCTCCTCGCCCTCCCCGTCGCCGGGGTCATCCAGGTCGTGGCCCGCAACGTCTACGACGAGCGCCAGGGGCGCCTGAAGCCCGAGCCCACGGTGGGGCCCGACGAGGTGCCGGTCAGCACCCTCGAGGAGGGCTAGGCCCGGCTGAGCCGGCGCACCGGCGCCGTCCGCAGGGCGGCGGCGGCCAGGGCCACCGACACGCCGGCGAGGACGAGGTGCACGACGACGAACGCGGCCTCGTGCCCGTTCGAGAGGACGAGCGGCACCCGCACCGCCCACACCGCGATGGTGGCGACGGCCAGCGCCGGCACCGCCCACGGGAGCCGCACCCCGGCCAGCGACGCGGCGGCGGCCACCCCGAGCGCGGTGAGCACGACGGCCACCGCGAGGGCACCGGCACCACCGCCGTCGGTCAGGATGTTGGCGATGCGCGTGCCCCAGACGAAGAGCGTCCACAGCACCAGCGCCCAGGCGACCACGGGGGGAACCGTACCGGCGCACCCGCTGATCTCCCTCCTCGACCTGGAGGCCCTGGCCGCCGAGCGGCTCGACCCCGCGGCCTTCGCCTACTACGCCGGCGGGGCCGCGGACGAGGTGACGCTGCGGGACAACACGGCGGCGTGGTCCCGCCACCGCCTCCGCCCGCGCGTGCTCGTCGACGTCTCGACGGTCGAGCCCGCCACCACGATCCTCGGCACGCCGGTGGCCATGCCCGTGGGCGTCGCCCCGACGGCGCTGCACGGCCTCGCCCGGGACGAGGCCGAGCTGGCCACCGCCCGCGCCGCGGCCCGGGCCGGCGTGCTCTTCTGCCTCTCGAGCCTGGCCAGCCGCCCCATGGAGGACCTGGCCGAGGTCGATGGCGCCCGCTGGTACCAGCTCTACGCCCACGCCGACCGGGGCATCACCGGCGATCTCGTGGCCCGGGCCGCGGCCACCGGGTTCGGGGCCGTGGTGGTGACGGTCGACCTCCCCGTGTTCGGGCGCCGGGAGCGGGAGCTGCGCAGCGGCTTCGCCCAGCCGAGCGCCGACGGCTACGGCAACTTCGCCCGCTACGCCCGCGACGGCGACGTCGCGGCGGTGACCGCCGGCCTGCACACGTCCCTGCTGACGTGGGCCGACCTGGCCTGGCTGCGCGAGGCGACGGACCTCCCCCTCGTCCTCAAGGGCGTGCTCACCGCGGAGGACGCCCGCATGGCGGTCGACCACGGGGTGGCCGGCGTGTGGGTGTCGAACCACGGCGGCCGGCAGCTCGACCGCACGCCGGCGTCGGCCGACGTCCTCGAGGAGGTGGTGGACGCCGTGGGGGGCGGGGCCGAGGTGTACGTCGACGGGGGGGTCCGCCGCGGCACCGACGTGCTCGCCGCCCGGGCCCTCGGGGCCACCGCCGCCTTCGTCGGCCGGCCCGTCCTCTACGCGCTGGCCGCCGGCGGCGAGGAGGGTGTGGCCGAGGCCCTCGGTGTCCTGCGGGCCGAGCTCGAGAACGCCATGGCCCTGCTGGGGACGCCGACCACCGCCGACGTCACCCGGTCCTACGCGGTGTGATCCCTACCGGACGAGGTCGAGGGCGAAGAGCGTGTCGGGGTCCTGGTCGGCCAGCGACAGCTCGGGGTTGGGCCGGAGGCGGCGGCGCTTGTCGCCCGCCTGGGAGCCGAAGAGGCAGGTGTAGAGGAGGCGGTCGCCGGTGCGGGCGGAGCCGCCCTTGTGCCAGCCGGTGGTGTCGGCGAAGAGCAGGGTGCCCGCCGGTCCGGTGGCCGTGAGCCAGCTGGACCGCGGCGCCGCCGCGTCCATCTGCTCGTCCGTGGCCCGCCGGTTGGTGCCCTCCATCGCGGTGACGGGCTCGACCCGCCGGGTCCCCCGCACGTGGGTGCCGGGGATGTAGTTGAACGGGCCCCGCCCCTCGTCGACGTCCTCGAGGTAGACGAACGCCTTGAGGACGTAGTGGTCCTCACGCCAGTCCCGGTGCCAGAGCTGCGACTCCCGGAGCGCCGACTCCGTGCGCACGTTGCGCCAGACGTTGTAGTCGCGGACCTGGGTCACCATCCCGAAGTAGCCGTTGGCCACGCTGCGCACCTGCGGCGCCAGCGCCATGCGGGCCCAGGGCGAGCACGGGTCGGCGGTGGGGATGGAGCCCAGCAGCTCGACGAGGTAGGTCTTCGTGCCCACGTCGCCCCGGTCGGCCGCCCGCTCACGGGTGGCGGCCAGCTCGTCGGCCTTCTCGAGCTCGAGCTCGGCGGCCGCCCGCTGCATCTCCTCCAGGCACTCGTCGCTGCCCAGCAGGGCGGCCACGCTGGTCACCGCCATCCCGTCGCGCTCGAGGTCGGCCAGCACCCGGGCCGCCTCGCCGACCGGGCGCTGGCCCGAGCGGCGGTAGCTGAGGGTCGGACCCAGGTTGAACAGCCGCCAGGTCAGTCCGACCTCGCGCTTCAGCTTGTGCTTCACCTGGTCCTTGGTCGTCACCGATCCACTCGCTTTCTCCGGTGCTGGGCGTGCTGTGGCCCTCACGCGCCGTGACCAAGATAGCACTCAGCCGGGTGGCGCAATCTGCTGGTCGTCCTCCTCCGGGGCGATCGTCCCACTGTCGGCGAAGGTCGGCTCGTCCGGATCCGGCAGGATGTCCGCATCCTCCGCCGCGCTCCGCCGCGGAGTCGATCTCGTCCTGGACGCGCTCGATGCGCTCGTCGTCGGCCATGCTCCATGATGTACCCAGCACGGCCGCTGCGGTCGTGGCCGAGCCGAGGAGGGGTCCGCATGGCCGAGGTCACCGAGGAGGCGTTCCGAGCGGAGGTCCTCGCCTTCCTCGACGCCAACGCCACGCCCCGCTCGGAGGAGAAGTTCGTCTGGGGCGAGGGCTCGGACCGGGTCTCCCTCTTCGACGAGAAGTCGCGCGACGCCGAGCAGCGCCAGCTCGACGAGGCCAAGGCCTTCCGGGCCAAGCGCTACGACGCCGGCCTCGGCTGGATCAGCGGCCCGCCCGAGCTCGGGGGGCGGGGCCTGCCCGCCAGCTACGACCGCCTCTACAGCGCGCTCGAGGCCCGCTACGAGACGCCCAACCAGTCCTTCTTCGGGATCGGCCTCGGGATGGTGGCGCCCACCATCCAGGCCCACGCCAGCGAGGACGTGCAGCGGAAGTACCTGCCGGCCATGTACCGGGGCGACATCGTGGGCTGCCAGCTCTTCAGCGAGCCGGGCGCCGGGTCGGACCTGGCCAGCCTCCAGTCCCGAGCCATCCGCGACGGCGACGAGTGGCTCGTCAGCGGCCAGAAGGTGTGGACCTCGGGCGCCCAGTACTCCGACATCGGCGAGGTCATCGTCCGCACCGACGCCGACCAGCCCAAGCACAAGGGCCTCACCGGCTTCGTGGTCGACATGCACGCGCCCGGCGTCGAGGTGCGGCCGCTCCGGCAGATGACCGGCGGGGCCTCGTTCAACGAGGTGTTCTTCACCGACGTGCGGGTCCCCGACGACCACCGCCTCGGCGACGTGAACCAGGGGTGGACGGTGGCCCTGACCACGCTCATGAACGAGCGGGCGGCCATCGGCGCCGGGGGCGCGGGCGGCGGCGGCATGGTCAGCATCGCCCGGCTGGCCGAGCTCCTCCGCCACTACGGGTCGGCGTCCGACCCGATCCTCCGCCAGGAGCTGATGGAGCTGCACGTCAAGCTCACGGTGGCGCGGCTGACCAACCAACGGGCGCTCGACAAGATCAAGGCGGGCCAGGCCCCCGGTCCCGAGCTCACGACGGCCAAGCTGGCCCTGACCCAGAACATGACCGCGGCGGCGGACTTCGTGGCCCACGTCCTCGGTCCCGCGGCTCACGGCCGACACCGGCGAGTGGGGCAGCTTCGCCTGGAACCAGTTCGTCCTGGGGACCCCCGGCATGCGCATCGCCGGCGGCAGCGACGAGGTGCTCCGGAACATCATCTCCGAGCGCGTGCTCGGCCTCCCGAAGGAGCCGGGCATCGACTCGAAGACCCCCTTCCGCGACCTGAAGGTCGGGACCCAGGCCTAGGGCGGCTCAGAACAGGGGGTCCTGCGCCGGGTCGTCCGGCCGGCGGTGCCGGGGCAGGCCGGTCCACGGCAGGTGGTCCATGAACACCCACGCCCGCCGGTGGATCGACGTCGGGCCCATGCCCCGCAGCGCCGTCTTGTGGCGGGGGCACGGGTAGCCCTTGTTGAGGTCGAAGTCGTAGCCCGGGAAGTGGTCGGCCTCGGCCCGCATGATCCGGTCGCGGGTGACCTTGGCCAGGATCGAGGCGGCGGCGATGGAGAGGCAGGTGGCGTCACCCCGCACCAGCCGTCGCGTCCGGCCCCCGCCCACGAAGTCCCAGTTGCCGTCCACCAGCACGAGCTCGGGGGTGAGCCCGAGGCCCGCCACCGCCCGGCGGGCGGCCAGCCGTTGGGCGTCGGCCATGCCCAGCTCGTCGCACTCCTCCTGGCTGGCGTGGCCCACCGCCCACGCCCGGCACCACCCGGCGATGCGGTCGAAGAGCGCCTCGCGCTCGACCTCGGTGAGGAGCTTCGAGTCCCGCACCTTGTAGACCCGCTTGCCCTGCGGGAGGACGGCGGCCCCCACGCTGATGGGCCCGGCCCAGGCGCCCCGGCCCACCTCGTCGATCCCCACCACCACGTCGGCGCCCGCCGCCCACGCCGCCCGCTCGTGGTCGAGGCCCGGCGAGGCCCGCTTCAACGCCCGCCGGAGCACGGGAGCGGTGGCGGTGGCGACCACGGGGGCCGACGCTACCGCCGCCTCCGGGCCTCGCCGGTCACGCCGGGGCTACCGTGCGCTCGATGACGGGCGACGGGCCGCTCTCGTGGGGATCGGTGTGCTCGATGGCCTCGGCCCTGTCGATCCTGTCGCTCGGGTCGGCCGGCTCCATCCTGTCGATCGGCTCGGCGGGTTCGATCCTCTCCATCGGGTCGGCCGGGTCGATCGCCTCCATCGGCTCGGCGGGGTCCATCGCCTCCATCGGCGCAGCGGGGGCCATCGGTTCCATCGGGTCCGCCGGGGCCATCGGTTCCATCGGGTCCGCCGGGCGGGTCGGTGGCGTCGGCGCGGCGCCGGCCCTCGCCATCCTCGCCGTGGGCGCCCTGGTGCGCCACGCCGCGCCGCAGAGCTAGCCCGGCTCCGTGGCCGAGGGCCTGGCACCCGGCACCAAGGTGGAGGTGCGGACCCGCTTCGACCGGTCCTGGTCGAAGGGCTTCGAGGTGGTGGAGGCGGTCGGCGACGAGGCCTACCGGGTGCGGCGCCTCTCCGACGACGTCGTCCTGCCGGTCTCGCTCGCCGCCGACGACGTCCGGCGGGAGCGGAGCAGCTCCTACTGGTGGGTCTGACCGGGCGGGTCGTCCTTCAGGTTCTGGATGTAGTCGTCGATCGGCACGGCCGTCAGCGTGACCGACTTGAGCGTCCCCCGGGCCGAGAGGTTGGTGACGACCTTGGCCACCGTCGCCTCGTCGGGCGCGTCGAGGACGTTCAGGAAGTCGTAGGGCCCGAGCAGCGCGTACTGCTCGATCACCTGGACGCCCATGGCCTCGACCTCGACGTTCACCTCACGCAACCGCTCGGGGTCCTCCCGGAGCCGGGCGAACCCGTCGGGACCGAGGCTCGAGAGCATGATGAAGCGGGGCACGGACCGATCGTACGTCCAGGTCGGTCAGGGGTTGTAGGCCTCGACCGCGGTCGACGTGGCCGGGCCCGACCTCGGGTTGCCGCCGGCCACGTAGATGCGGCCCCCCACGGCCACGGGCCAGATGCCGTGGCGGGCGGTCGGGAGGGGGGTGCCGTCCGCCCACGTGCCCGTTCCCGGGTCGTACACGTCGACCCTGCGGTACACGTGGTCCGACGTGGCGCCTGGCCCGGACGCCGTCTGCCCGCCGAGCACGAACAGGCGCCCACCGACCTCGACGGCCCGGCCCGTGCCCCCCCGGGCCCGCGGCAGCGGGGCCAGGCCCGACCCCGCGTCGTCGCTGGTGGTCCACGCGCCGGTCTCGGGGTCGAGGGCCTGGACCGTGGCGAAGCCGTCGGCCACCTCCCCGGCGCCGCCGCTCCCCGGTCCGGTCCCGCCGAAGACGAGGAACCGGCGACCGTCGCTTCCGGCGGCGGCGCGGTTGCGGGGTGCCGGCAGCGGCGCCAGGGACTCCCACTGGCCGGTGCCGGGGTCGAAGCGGGCCACGGCGTCGGTGGTGGTGCCCCCGGCCAGCCCGCCGGCGACGTAGAGCTTCCCGCCGACGACGGCGGAGGCGGACGCCGAGGCTGCGAACGGCGGCGCCGGCCCCACGGTCCAGCGGTTGGCGGCGGGGTCGAACACCTGGAGGCGACCGGCCGACGAGCCGGTGCCGCCGACGACGTACAGCTTCCCGCCGAGCACCTCGGCGGCCGAGGCCGAGCCGGCGTAGGGGCGGTTGGCCCGCGTCCGCCACGTGCCGGTGGCCAGGTCACCCTCGTAGGTGGCCGCCGTGCCCGCCCCCACGACGAGGACGCGGCTCCCCACCACGCCGGCGGCCACGTCGCCCATGGCCACGGGCATGGCCGGCAGCTGCTCCCAGCGCCCCGCCCGGCGCAGCGACCAGTTGGTGGTGGTCGGCACCGCGCCGCCGCCGTTGCCGGTGGCCGCCAGCAGATCGCCGTCGATGACGCCGACCACCGGGCCCTTGCGGGGGGCGGGCAGGGGCGACAGCCGCAGCCACACCCGGTCGACGGGGTCGTAGGCCCGCACCGCGTCACCCGGCTTGTTGCCGCTCAGCGTGCCGCCGGCCATGAGGAGGAGGCCGTCGGAGGTCGCCAACGATGACGTGAGGTGGCCGCGCGCCTCCGGCAGCGAGGGCCCCGCCGCCCAGCTGTCGGTGCCCGGGTCGTAGATCGAGACGGTGGCGCTGTTCCCCGACGTGTCGTTGCCCCCGTGCTGGCCGCCGACGGCGTAGATGCGCCCGTCGAGCGCCACCCCACCGAGGTGGTTGCGGGCGTCGGGCAGGGGCGCCCGCGGCTGCCACCCGGCCTCGGGGGCGTCGAGGTCGAGGGCCCAGTGGTCGGCCCGGTCGACCAGGCTCATCCCGTCAGGGGTCCGCTCGGCGCCCCCGAAGAAGTGGATGGTCCGACCGAGCAGGGCCGCCGCGCCGGCGCCGCGGGCTCCGGGCAACGACGGCCCCGCCGCCCAGCTGTCGGCCTCGGTGTCGTAGACCCACACGTTGGCGGTGGCCGGCCCCGGGTGGTGCCCCACCAGCCCGCCGAGGAGCCAGAGCCGGGGCCCGTCGACCACGGCCGAGGCGTGGGTCACGGGCTCCGGCAGCGGCGCGAGGTCGTGCCAGCTGTCCGTCGCGGGTTCGTAGGCCGCCGCGCTGGTGGTGGCGTGGATGGTGCTGGTGACGAACCCGCCGAGCACGTAGAGCCGCCCGCCGACCGCGGCCCCGTTGGCCTCGTACCGCTGCTCGGGGGAGGGCGCCCGGGTGGCCCAGGTGGCGAGGACGGTGCTCGGCGGCGGGGGCTCGGGCGTGCAACTGCCCGCGACCAGGGCGAACAGCGCAAGGGCGGCGGCCCGGACCGGCCTCGTGCGACCGGTCCCCATGGGCCGGGGAGACTAGGACAGTTCGGACAGCCGGAGCAGTGCACCCCCTTCCTCCGGATCGACCGGAGTGGTGCAGAACGCATCGAGCATCTCCCCCGCCACCACGGGGGACGTGAGGCGCAGGCCGAGGGCGAGGACGTTGGCGTCGTTCCAGCGCCGGGCCCCCCGGGCCGTCTCCGCGTCGGTGCAGAGGGCGGCCCGCACCCCGTGCACCTTGTTGGCGGCGATGGACACCCCGGTGCCCGTCCAGCAGCACACCACGCCGCGATCGGCCCGACCCGAGGCCACCGCCTCGCCCACCACCCGGCCCACGTCGGGCCACGGGTCACCGTCGGCCACCACCACGACCTCGTGGCCCTGCTCGGCCAGGTGGCGCTCCACGGCGTCGACCACGTCGGTGCGCTCGTCGGTGCCGACGGCGATGCGCATGGGTCGAGCGTAGGGCTAGCGACCCAGCGAACGGAGGGTGGCGTCGACCCGCCGCCACGCCTCCGGGCCCCAGGCGTCGTCGTCGGCCACGTCGCCGGCCAGCCCGGACTCGAGCTCGTCGAGGGCGCCGCGGTGCTCGGGACCGAGCGCGGCCAGGCGCTCCCAGGCGACGGGGACGCCCGGGTCGCGCCCGACGACGAGGGGGACGTACACCGACGTGCAGGGCGAGCCCAGGAGCCACCGGCCGAGCGGCCGCCGACCGGGCACGAGCTCGACCACGGTCGAGGCGGTGGTCGTCTCGACCCCGTCGACGTGCATGCACACCGTCCAGCCGTCGTCGCCGACGTGGCTGCGCAGGTGGGTGACCACGTCGTCCACCGCCACGGGGCCGGCGGCGAGGACGGCCTCGCTGGCCCGCAACCGGGGGTCGACGAGGGTGGCCACCGGCTGTCGGGGGTGGCGGTGGGCGGCGTCGAACGACGGGATGGTGGTGCGGTTGGAGATGGCCCGGGTGCCGTCGACCCGCTCGGCCTCCCAGGTCGTCCCCGACGTCTCCAGCACCCAGGCGTCCGCGGGGTCGGCCACGAGGAACGACGACCAGTAGGGGCGGTGGGCCCCGTGGTGGCCGGTGCCGCCCTGCCCGTGGCGCTCGAGCAGGTCGACGATCACGGTCACCGCCGCCTCGGCGGAGGCGGCCCGCTCGAGGCCCAGGCGCACGAGGTCCATGCCGATCAGACCGGGCGGCGCGGGACGGGGGTCGAGGGTCGTGTAGATGGTGTCGTTCCCGGCGGCCACGCCGGCCTCGTTCACGCCGTGCTCGAACCCCCACATCCACCAGGGCCGCGAGCCGAGGACGCCGAGGGTGGGGCCGGGAGCCGGTGCCACCTCCACGTGCGTGGCCCGGAGCGGGCCCTCGTCCCGCCTCGGCCGGTGCCACTCGAGGAGCTGCGCCTCCCCCGGCGGGCGGTCCGAGTTCTTGGCCCAGAGCGTGCGTCCGGCGGCGGTGGCGGGGGCCAGCGCCACCAGGCAGTCGCACACGACGCGGATGGTACGAGGGGTTCTCCTATGTTCGGGGGGGTGCCCCGCCCCGTCGCCGTCGTGCCCCACACCCACTGGGACCGTGAGTGGTACGCGCCGTTCCCGACCTTCCGCCAGGCCCTGGTCGAGCTGCTCGACGACCTGCTCCCGTCGCTCGAGGCCGACCCGTCGTGCCGCCACTTCCTGCTCGACGGCCAGATGGCCATGGTGGACGACTACCTGGCCGTGCGGCCCGAGGCCACCGACACCGTGCGGAGGCTCAACGCCGCCGGGCGCATCGCCGTCGGGCCGTGGTACGTGCTCATGGACGAGTTCCTCGTCTCCGGCGAGACGATCGTCCGCAACCTCCAGCTCGGGTTCGACCGGGCGGCGGCCCTGGGCGGGGCCATGGAGGTGGGCTACCTCCCCGACATGTTCGGCCACGTGGCCCAGATGCCGCAGCTCCTCCGGCTGGCCGGGGTGGAGCACGCCGTGGTGTGGCGGGGCGTGCCCGCCGCCGTCGACGGGACCGCCTTCACGTGGACGGCACCCGACGGCTCGTCCGTGCGGGCCGAGTACCTGGCCACCGGCTACCACAACGGCATGGGCATGCCGTCCGACCCGGACGAGCTGCTCCGCCGCATCGACCACTACGTGGAGGAGCTGGGCCCCCGGCTCGACGGCGGGCCCCTCCTCTGGATGAACGGGTCCGACCACACCGTCCCCGAGCCCTGGATCGGTCGGGTGGTGGCCGAGGCCGACGACCGCTCGACCGAGCTCGAGCTGCGGGTGTCCTCGCTGGCCGAGCACCTGGCCGGCGCCCCGGCACCCACCACCGAGGTGCGGGGCGAGCTGCGTTCGGGGGCGCGGGCCAACCTGCTGGCCGGCGTCACGTCGAACCGGGTCGACGTCAAGCAGGCCGCCGCCGCCGCCGAGCGGGCCCTCGAGCGCCGGGCCGAGCCGCTGTGCGCGCTGTTCGTCCCGCCCGACCGCTGGCCGGGCGCCCTGCTCGAGGACGCGTGGCTGGCGGTGGTGCGCAACGCCGCCCACGACTCGATCTGCGCCTGCTCGGCCGACGACGTGGTGGACGCCGTGCTGCACCGCTTCGCCGAGGCGCGGTCGACCGCCGACGCGCTGGCCGGCTCTGCCCTCCGGTGGTTCGGCCTGGCCCTCGGCGCCGACGGGCCCGTGGCCGTCAACAGCACCGGGCGGCGCCGGAGCGGGATCGTCGAGCTCGTCGTCCCCGGGAGCGGCCCGATCGAGGGCGCCCAGGTGGTGCGCGAGCGTCCCGCCGCGCTGCTCGACAACACCGCGCCCGGACGGGATCTGGCCGAGCTGCTGGCGCCGCTCCACGTCCAGGAGGTGGCGCCGGAGACCTACGTCACCGCCGTCGAGATCGACGAGGGGCCCGACCGCGTCGAGGTCACCATGCGGGCCGAGGCCGATCTGATCGAGAGCCACGCCGTGGCCGACAAGCGGCTGGCCCTCGAGGCGCTGGCCGCCTCCCGCCCCGAGACGCCCTTCCGGGTGGTGGTGACCCAGGCCCCGTCCCGCTCGGTGCTCGTCCGGGTGGACGACGTGCCGCCCTTCGGGTGGGCGCCGTGGTCGCCCGGGCCGCTCGGGGTCGACCCGGTCACCGCCGACGGGACGTCGCTGGCCAACGGGCTGACCACGGTCGAGGTCGACAGCCGCGACGGCACCTTCACCGTCGACGGCCACGCCGGGCTCGGCCGCCTGGTCGACGGCGGCGACCGGGGCGACACCTACACGTACGACCCGCCGGCGGCCGACGTCCTGGTCGACACGCCCGACTCGGTGGCGGTGGAGGTGACGGAGGCCGGCCCGCTGCGGGGCCGGCTGGTGGTGCGGTCCCGCTACCGCTGGCCCGAGGGCCTCGACGAGGGCCTCCAGGCCCGCGCCGGCGAACGCGTGGTGGAGGTCCGCACCACCCTCGAGCTGCGAGCCGGGGAGCGGGCGGTGCGGGTCACCACCGAGCTCGACAACGCCGTGCGCGACCACCGGCTACGGGTCCACCTCCCCCTCCCCCGCCGGTCGGCCACGTCGGTGGCCGAGTCCGCGTTCGGCACCGTCGAGCGGGGGACGACGGCCGAGGGCGGTCCCACCGAGCGGCCGCTGCCCACGTTCCCCAGCCGCCGGTTCGTCGCCGCTGGCGGGCTCACCGTCGTGCACGACGGCCTCCAGGAGTACGAGCTGGTCGACGTGGCCGAGGACGGCTCCGCCGGGGAGCTGGCGGTCACGCTGCTGCGGTGCACCGGGATCCTCGCCCGCGTCGAGGTGGGCAACCGGCCGCTGCCGGCGGGCCCGGCCGTCCCGCTCGAGGGACCGCAGCTGGCCGGCCGGCACACCCTCCGCTGGGCGGTCGCCGTGGGCGACGACGTGGACCCGTGGGCGCTGGCCGACGACGTGCTCGTGCCCCTCGACGTGGTCGAGGGCGTGGGCGCGGGGCACCTGCCCGAGCGGGGCACCGCCCTCGACGTGGCCGGGGCCGAGGTGAGCGCCGTGGTGCGACGGGCGGGCGCCCTCGAGGTGCGGGTGCACAACCCGTCCCCGAGCGGCACGACGGTCACCTTCCCCGGCCGCTCGGGCTGGTTGGTCGACCTCCGGGGCCGGGCCGTCGAGCCCTTCGACGGGAGCTTCCCCCTCGGCCCGTGGGCCATCGCCACCGCCCGCCTCGCGGAGGCCTGAGCCCTCCCAGTCGGGTTCCTTGCGCAGAAAGGTCCAGGGGGTGGACCCAACTGCGCACAGAGTCGCCTGGGGCTCAGTCGTCCCGGCGGAGGGCCCACAGCGGGACCCGGCCGAGGCCCTTGAGCCGGCGGGGGCGCAGGGCCTTCCAGGCCAGGCCCGGGGCGTCGGCCAGGGCCTCGTGCACGGTGTCCCCCACCACGACGGAGCGGGGCCGGGCGATGGCCACGATGCGGGCGGCCAGGTTGACCGTCGGCCCGTAGAGGTCGCCGTCCCGGGAGAGCGCCGGTCCCCAGGCGAGGCCCACCCGCACGTCGGGGAGGTCGTGGTCGTCGGCGTAGGCGTCGGTCAGCGCGAGGGCCAGCTCGGCGCCCGCCCCCGGGTCGTCGATGGCGAACATGACCTCGTCGCCCACCGTCTTGACCACCCGCCCGCCGGCGGTGGCCACCAGGTCGTAGGCCAGCACGGTGAAGCGGTCGACCACGTCGGCCAGCTCGTTGTCGTCGAGCGTGGACGACAACGCCGTGAAGCCCACCAGGTCGGCGAAGCCGATGGCCACCGGCTTGGTGCCGCCGGGCGACTGCCGGTAGCGGGCCCGCCGGGCGGCGGCCTGGAGCTGCCGGCGCCACACGTGGTCGAAGAAGCGGGGCGTGGCCCCCAGCGCCTCGGTCTCGAGGTCGAAGGACCGCTCGTCGTCGTCGGGCGTCGGCTCGACCAGGCCCTCCAGCTGCGCCTCGGCCACCCGGGCGGCGGAGGCGGCCAGCACCCGCGTGATCTGGAGGGCGACCTCCGGGCGCACCACCTCCCGCTCGAACATCGACGCCAGCGTGGACACCACCTCGAGGTCGGCCTCGGTGAAGGCCACCTCGCCCTCGGCCACGTCGGGGAAGCCGAGGGCCCGCCAGAAGCGCTGCGTGAGCTCGCGGGGCAACCCGGTCCTGGCCGCCACCTCGTCGCCGCCGTACCGGGGCGGACCGGAGAGCACGAGGTGCTCGACCGCCAACAGCCGCAGGGTCCCGGACGCCTCCGCCGCGTCGACCTCCTCCTCGGGCACGCCCCGGGCCAGCAGCGACTCCCGGAGCCCCTCGGAGGTCATGCGAACGACCCGCCCTGCACGTCGGCCTCGACGGAGGGCGCCGCCAGGAGCGCCTCCCCCCGGCGTTCGGTCGACGACCACGCCGGATCGAGGCCGGGCGCCCGCAGCCGGACGGGCCCCTCGCCCTCCACCTCCCAGAGGAGGGCGGGCCGGGCCCCGTGCCACCGCACGGCGAAGGCGAGGGTGCCGGAGGTCGTGGGCAGAGCGTGCACCTCCAGACCCTGCCCCCGCCAGCTCTCGGGCACCACCGGGAGGAGGACCAGGCCGTCGGCGTCCTCGCACACCAGCAGGCGGCGCACGACGCGCAGCAGCTCTGCCGCCGCCACCAGCGAGTGGCCCGCCCCGCCGCACCCCGTCCCCAGCCGGGGGTGCACGGCCTCGGGCCAGGCGCCCGTGGGCGAGGCCACGTCGAGCGCCCACCGCAGGCGCCCGAGGGCGCGCTCGTCCCCGATCCCCACCTCGGCCGCCGCCCGCCGGAGGGTGGCCACCGGTGACAGGCCGCCGCCCGGGAGCGGCGCCGCCACCGCCCCCTCGTCGTCCGCCGCGCCGTCGTGGTCCGGGCGTGGACCTGCGCTCCGGAACGCCCGCTCGGCCGCGGCCGCCGCCTGGTCCTCGCCGGCCGCCAGCAGCACCCGGGCCGCGGCGTCCAGTCCCGCGCCGCCCCGGCGGGCCAGGGCCTCGGCCGCCGCCGCCACCGTGGGGGCGCTGCGCTCGGCGAGGGCGCGGTCGCCGGCCAGCGCCACGTGCCGATCGAGGGCCTCCAGCACCGCCCCGTCGACCTGTCGGACCGGCTCGGCGAGCGCCTCGGCCAGGAGGGACGCCGCCTCTGCCGGGTGCCCGAGCTCGTCGAGGGCACCGGCCACGGACCCCAGGTCGGCGCCGCGGGGCCGGGTGCGGGAGGTCAGCAACAGGGAGCAGCGGCTGGTGGCCACCGCCGCCGCCAGCCCGTCGTCGGGCAGCGCCAGGCGGGCGCCGGCGTCGACGTGGGTCCGCCACCCCCGCGCCACCGCGGCCGGCGGGGGCAGGGACGCCGGCGGGGGCAGCGGGCCCGCCGCGCCCGTGGCCAGCACGACCCGGACGGACGTCCCGTGGGTCAGGGGCACGACGAACGCGGCCGCGGCCAGCCCGTCGGGGCACCGGACAGAGGCGCCGGTGGCGGGCGCCGGCGGCGCGTCGCCCGCCACCACCGTGGCGCAGGGGTCGCCGTCGGCGAAGGCCGCCAGCACCGCCCGGGCCGGGGGGCGGGGCAGGGCCAGCGCCGGGCGACCGTCGACGTCGACCCGGCCGCCCTCCCGCAGCGCCACCGACCGCACCGCCGTCACCCCCTCGCCGTCGTAGGGGCGCACGGCCAGGGCGAGGGCGACGGGGACGGGGGTGGCGTTGGCGATCTCCACCACCACGACCTCGGCACCCCCGTCGGCCGAGGACGCCTGCGCCGCCCAGGCCGTGGCCACCACGTCGCCCCCGGGGACCCGCATCGCCGTCTCCACCACCGGTGCCCCGTCCACGAGGCGCTGGCGCACGGCCACCTCCCGCGCCGGGAGGTGCCAGCGATCGTCGGCCCCGACCCACCAGTCGAGCGACCACCCGCCGGCCACCGGCGTGACGAGGCCCCGGGGGTCGATCGCCGCCAGGTCACGTCCCGAGCGGGTGCCGACGAGCGTCCAGCTCCGACCGGTCACGTTGGGCAGGGCACCGGAGCCGCCGGGGAGGGCCACGAACGTCGGCGAGTCGACGTCGAGCTGCCGCTCGAGCCACCAGGGCCACAGCCGCTCCCCGCCGCCACCCACCGCCCGAGCGGTGCGGGCGTCCCGTTCGCCGGCGGCGTCGCCCCGGCCCGGTCGTCGCCGGGACCGGAGCGCCGGCGTCACGTGTTGATGCCCCAGAACTCGCTGCCGGCACGGCGCTGCATGAGCGAGCCCATGGCGTCGGCCACCGCCAGGCCCCCGTGGCACACGGCCTCGACCTGCTCCGCGATGGGCATCTCCACACCGTGCTCGGCGGCGAGGGCGGTCACCACCCCGGAGGACTTGACCCCTTCGGCCACCATCTTCATCTCGCCGATGATCTCGTCGAGGGGCCGCCCCTTGCCGAGCTCCTCCCCGACGGTGTGGTTCCGGCTCTTGCTGCTGCTGCACGTGGCGATCAGGTCGCCCATCCCGGCCAGGCCGGAGAAGGTCAGCGGCTGGCCCCCGAGGGCCACGCCGAGACGGGTCATCTCGGTGAGCCCCCGGGTGAGCAGCGTCGCCTTCGTGTTGTCGCCGAAGCCCATGCCGTCGACCATGCCGGCGGCGATGGCGAGGACGTTCTTGACGACCGCCGCGACCTCGCAGCCGATGATGTCGAGGTTGGTGAACACCAGGAAGGTCGGGCCGGCGAACAGCGGTCGCAGGGCCCGGGCGATGCGCCGGTCGGCCATGGCCACGACCGCCGCCGCGGGGTAGCCCACCGCCACCTCGCGGGCGAGGTTGGGACCGGTCAGCACGCCGGCGGGGTGGTCGGGGAGGACCTCGTTGACCACCTCGGTCATGCGCTTGTTGGTGCCCTGCTCGAGCCCCTTCGTCAGGCTCAGCACGGGCACCCACGGCCGGGCGTGCTCGGCCACCTCGACCAGGACGTCGCGGAAGCCGTGCGAGGGCACGGCCATGACGATGACGTCGGCGGCGCTGACCGCCTCCTCGAGCGCACAGGTGGCCCGAAGCGCCTCCGGCAGGCGGATGTCCGGCAGGTAGGCGGTGTTCGTCCGGTCGGCGTTCAGCTCGTCGGCCAGCTCCTTGCGGCGGGCCCACAGCGTGGTCTCGGCGTTGTGGCACGTCAGGCCGGCCACGGTGGTGCCCCAGGAGCCGGCCCCCACCACCGCCACCCGCATGCTCACGGCGGAACCCTAGCCAGGCGGCGCCCGTACACTCCGGGCCGATGGGGAGCCCGGCCGCCGTGCTCGTCCCCGTCAAGGCCTTCGCCGTGGCCAAGGCCCGCCTCGCCCCCGTGATGGGCCCGGCCGACCGCCAGGACCTCGCCCGCGAGCTGGCCGAGGTGGTGGTGGCCGCCGCCGCCCCGCTGCCCGTCCTGGTGGTGTGCGACGACGCCGACGTGGCGTCGTGGGCCACGGCCGTCGGGGCCCGTCCCCTGCTGGTCGAGCGACGCGGCCTCGACGCCGCCGTCACCGAGGGCGTCGCCGCGCTCGCCGCCGAGGGGGTGGCGCGGGTGGTGGTGGCCCACGCCGACCTGCCCCGGGCCATCGGTCTGGCCGAGCTCGCCGGCGTGGCCGGTGACCCCGTGACGCTGGTGCCCGACCGCGTCGACGACGGGACCAACGTGGCCGTGGTGCCCGCCGCCGCCGGCTTCCGCTTCGCCTACGGCCCCGGGTCGTTCACCCGGCACGTGGCCGAGGCCGCCCGTCTCGGTCTGGGGCCCCGCATCGTGCGGTCGCCGGCGCTGATGTGGGACGTGGACGAGCCCACCGACCTCGCCGCCCCCGCCGAGACGCCGTGCACCTGAACCTCCCCGTGCCGGCCTCGGCGCTGGCCATCGGTGCCCACCCCGACGACGTCGAGTTCGGCAGCGGCGCCACCCTCGCGAAGTGGGCCGCCAGCGGCTGCGTCGTGTCGCACCTCGTGTGCACCGACGGCTCCAAGGGCTCGTGGGACCCCTCCGACGACGTGGCCGAGCTGGTGGCCACCCGCCAGGTCGAGCAACGGGCGGCGGCCGCGGCACTCGGCGCCACGGGCGAGTGCGTGTTCCTCGGCGAGGTGGACGGCGAGCTCGTGGCCGGGCTCGACCAGCGCGAGCGGGTGGCCTGCGAGATCCGCCGGCTCCAGCCGGAGGTCCTGCTGGCCCACGACCCGTGGAAGCGCTGGCGCCTCCACCCCGACCACCGCGCCGCCGGCTTCCTCGCCCTGGATGCCCTGGTGGCGGCCCGGGACCCGCACTTCTACCCCGAGCAGGGCCTCGCCCCCCATCGCCCGTCGGCCCTGCTGCTGTGGGAGGCGGACGAGGTCGACCACGTGGAGGACGTCACCGGCTTCGCCGAGCGCAAGGTCGCCGCCCTGCTCGAGCACCGCAGCCAGTTCCGCAGCACCCACGCCATCGACGACCCGGGCGATGCCACGCAGGTCGGGCGCTTCGCCCGCCTCGTCGAAGACCGCCTGGCCGAGGTCGGGAGGGCCGCCGGCGTGGCGCGCGGCGAGGGCTTCAAGCGGATCGACCGCCTCTAGCGAGGCGACGACGGGCACCCGTTAGCTAGCTCGCGGCATCCCCCTGCTCGCGATCGTGTCCGTTGACACCCCCGATCCGCCGGAGCATGATCCGTGGCAGATCGCGGGCTGGGGCGCGTCGGGGGGGCGTGCCTCAGCCCCCGCTCCGTTTTCGAGCGGGGGCTGAGGTCCAGCTAGCGCTTGGTGGCCCGCTTCTTGGTGGCCTTCGTCGCCTTCCTGGCCGGGGCCTTGCTCGCCGCCTTCTTGGGAGCCGCCTTCTTGGGCGCCGCCTTCTTGGGTGCGGCCGCCTTGGCCCGCCCCTTCGCGTTCATGAACTCCTTGAGCGACGTGCTCGGCGTGAACTTGATCCCGGTCGACGCGGCGATGCGCTTCGGCGTGGGATCGGTCGGCGAGGTGCGGCCCATGCGCGCCGACCGGTTCACGGCGCGGAACGAGCCGAAGCCGGGCCACGCCACGCGGTCACCGCCCTTGGCCGCCGACTGCACCGTCTCGAAGTACGCGCCGAGCACCCGCTCGGCCGATCGCTTGTCGACGTCCGCCTTCGACGCGACCGCCTCCACGAGCTCGGACTTGTTCAAGACCCGCCACCTCTCCTCGAATCGCCGCCCGACGCTCGGGCTGCGCTATCGAAACGCGCCGGTTCGCGTGGGTCAAGCATTTGCGCCCACACGACGCGGGGCAGGATGGTGCGGTCACGACCGGAGGAGGAGCGGATGACCCAGCAGGACGGCGACGCGGCGGCGGCCGGCCAGCCGCAGTCGGTGCCCGTGAACATGTACGAGGCGGAGCGCGCGCTCGTGCTCGTGGCACCCCTGCCCGGGGTCATGGCCGACGACATCGAGGTCGTCATCGACGGCCGGCGGGCCACCATCGCCGCCGCCATGCGCAGCTCGGCGCCGAAGGACTACCTCCTCCACGAGTGGCACTACGGGCCCTACGAGCGGGTCGTCGAGCTGCCGGACGGCTTCGGCGGGCCGGCCGAGGCGACCTTCGCCAACGGGCAGCTGGCCCTGCGCATCGAGCGGGGATCGGCGACCGCGGGTCAGACGGTCGCGGTGGTGCACCGGCCCTAGGAGCTAGGAGCCCGTCGAGGTGGCGGCGCGGCTCCTGCGCCGCACGAGGGCGCCGGCGAGGAGGATCACCACCAGGAGCGCCAGCCCGGCTCCGATGACGATCCACTTCGGCAGGGGGTCGCCCACGATGCGACGCACCTCGGTGGTGGTCGTCTGCTGGAGGAGGAGGTGCAGCACGGCGACCACGACCCCATGATCCCCTACTCCGCGGCCAACGCCGAACGGAGGCGCTCGGCCACCGACGCCGCCTCCTCCTCCGACCCGTAGCGCTGCCGGGGCCAGAAGAACCCCCGCAGCCCGTCGCCCTTGGTCCGGGGCACGACGTGGACGTGGAGGTGGGGCACGCTCTGGCTCACCCGGTTGTTCACCGCCACGAAGCTGCCCTGCGCGCCGAGTCCCGTCTCCATGGCGCCGCTCAGGGCCCGGACCCGGGCGAACAGCGGGCCGACGTCGTCGACGGGGAGGTCGGTGAGCGTCTCGACGTGGGCCCGGGGCACGACGAGCACGTGCCCGGGGAACAGGGGGCGGACGTCGAGGAAGGCCACCACGTCGTCGTCCTCGATCACCCTGGTCGCAGGGGTCTCGCCGGCCACGATGGCGCAGAACATGCACGGCCGTGGTGCCGTCACGCCGTCCCGGTGCGATCATGGGCCTCCGTGCTGGCCTCCCTCGCCGCCATCCCCTACACCACCTTCCCGAACATCGAGCTCGGCCCCATCAGCCTGCGCACGTTCGGGCTGATGTTCGCGCTCGGCGTCGTCGGCGGCGTGGCCGCCGCCGTCAGGTGGGGCGAGCGCTACGGCGTCTCCGGCGACGAGGTCGTGAGCCTGGCCACCCGCATGGTGGTGGCCGGGGTGATCGGCTCACGGATCACGTGGGTGCTCACCAACCTCGACTCGGTCGACAGCGTCTGGGACGCCTTCGCCATCTGGGAGGGCGGCCTCCAGTACTCGGGCGGCTTCGTGGCCGCCCTCATCGTCGGCTACCCGACGTTCCGCCACTGGAGCACCCTCACCAAGGGGCGCATGCTCGACGCCGCCTGCCTCGGCCTCACCATCGGCATCGTGCTCGGTCGGGTCGGCTGCTACTCGGTGGGCGAGCACTTCGGGGGCACGACCTCGTTCTTCCTCGGCACCCGCTACGACGGCGGCGTCACACGCGAGCCGGCGGTCGTGGGCGAGGTGATCCACAACACGGCGCTGTACGAGGGCCTGCTCCTCCTGCCCCTGATCGGGGTGCTGTGGTGGCTGATGCGCCGGGGGGCGGCGCCGGGCACGGCCGCCGGGGTGTTCGGCATCTGGTACTCGGTGAGCCGGTTCTCCCTGGACTTCCTGCGGGTCAACGACGAGACCGTGCTCGGCCTGACCGGCGCCCAGTGGACGTGCCTCGTCGTCGTGATCCCCCTCGCCATCTACGTGCTGGTGCGGGTCCGGCCCCGCATGGCCGCCCGGGTGGCCCTGGAGGCGGAGGCCGCCGGGCGCGACGACGCCGCCGCCGCTGGGGAACCCCCCGGCGACGGCGGCGACGATGCGGATCAGGTCAGCGGGACGGCTGCGGGGTCGTCCGCAGGTACGGCTTGACCGTGGTGTAGCCGGGGAACTTCTCGGCCGCCTCGTCGTCCGACACGGCGGGGACGATGATGACGTCCTCCCCCTGCTTCCAGTCCGCCGGCGTGGAGACCTTGTGGTTCGCCGTCAGCTGGAGGGAGTCGATCACCCGGAGCACCTCGTCGAAGTTGCGGCCGGTGCTGGCCGGGTACGTGAGGGTCAGCTTGACCTTCTTGTCGGGACCGATGACGAACACGGAGCGCACCGTGGTGGTGTCGGCGGCGCTCGGCGGGATCATCCCGTAGAGGTCGGCGACCTTCCGGTCCTCGTCGGCGATCATCGGGAAGTTGGGGGCCGCCCCCGTCACGTCCTTGATGTCCTTCGACCAGCCGGCGTGGGCATCGAGCGGGTCGACGGAGAGCCCGATCACCTTGGCGTTGCGCTTCTCGAACTCGGGCTTCAGCTTGGCCACGGCGCCGAGCTCGGTGGTGCACACCGGTGTGAAGTCCTTGGGGTGCGAGAACAGCACCCCCCACTTGTCCCCCAGCCACTCGTGGAAGTGGATGGTCCCCTCGGTCGTCTCGGCGGTGAAGTCAGGGGCTTCTTCGCCCAGGTGGATCGCCATCCACGCCTCCTCGTTCTTGTCTCGGCGGTGCGTCACGGTAGCGGCGCCGCCACCGATTGTCGACCTGGGCGGTCGGGTTTGCCGGATCGGGAATCGGAACGGCGGATGGCGATCATCTGAAAGATTCATGAACGCGATGGTCAGCCATCGCGGATACTTGGCAGCGATGGCGAACGTGGTGCCGCTCAAGGCCCGCTGGACGCAGCAGGACTGGATGGCCGAGGCCATCTGCCGGGGCCGCACCGCCCTGTTCTTCCCCCCGCACGGCGAGCAGGCCGAGGCCCGCGAGCACCGCGAGGCCCGGGCCCGGGCCGTGTGCATGACCTGCCCGGTCATCCTCCCCTGTCGCGACTACGCCCGCCGCCACCGCGAGCAGGGCTTCTGGGGCGGGGAGAACGACGAGCAGCGCCTGGAGATCCGGCGCCGTTCGCGCGGCGGCGAGCGCCACCTGCCGCTCGCGCCCGTCGCCGCCCAGGCCTGACCCCGGGTCACAGGAACCGGGCCCCCTCGCGGGCCCGGTCGCACCACCAGCCCAGCTCGTCGTCGTCGCCGAGGGCCTTCTCCCACCCGAACTGCACCACGGCGCCGAGCAGGCCGAGCCCGACCTGGCGCTCCCACCAGCCCCCGGTGTCGACGCCGTGGCGCTCGAGGGCGGCCCGCAGGTCCTCGATGGTCGACTCCTTGCCGTGGCCTCGGGGGAGCCGGGCCCGGTTGAGCGACAGGTACCACCCCAGCTCGCTGGCCACCGGTCCCTCGCCGGGGTAGGCCCAGTCGATCAGGACGGTCCGGCCGTCCCTGGCCGTGCCCAGGTTCCCCAGCTTCCAGTCGCCGTGGAGGAAGGTCGACGGCGTCGACCGCAGCGCGCCGAGCAGGACGGCGGGCTCGTCGAACACCCCGTGCACGACGTCGACCACGTCGGCCGGGGCCCGGGAGGCGAACCGCTCCCACCCCTCGACCGCGATCCGCGGCACCGCCTCGCGCCGCCGAGGGCGGCGTCCACCTCCATGTAGGCGGGGAGGAACCACTGCCACCGCATGGCGTACGGCAGGAGGGCGAGGTCGTCCGACCAACCCCAGAAGCGGGCGCTCATGGCGGCCAGGTGGTCGAGGAAGGCCAGGTGCTGCTCCTCGGGGATCGGTTCGTCCCCCACGGGCACGAGCTCGTCGGCGACGTCCCGCAGCAGCAGTGCCGCGCCCCACCCGTTGCGGCCGTCGCCCCGGGCGGCGGCGACGATGGCGGCGTCCACGACGTCGGCCACGGCGTCGATCAGGCCCGTCTCCCACACCCGCAGGGGCCGGCAGCCGAGGTCGCCCGAGACCCGCATGGTGAAGTCGTCGTCCAGGTGCACGTGCTTCAGCACGTAGCGCTCGCCGCCCACCACGACGTGCTCGAAGGTGGTGCTCGAGCGCCCGTCGGCCGGCACGAAGGGGCGGCGCTCGGTCACCCCGTCGAGCAGCTCCTCCACCGAGCCCGCCACCGGCCGCGGCACCAGCCGCAGGTCGTTCACGGCGCCATGGTGGCCGGCGACCGTCCGGCATCGGACCCTCCGCGTCCCATAGGGGCGATCTCACTACGTTTGGCCCGTGCCGCGCCGGGACCCCACCGTGTCCCGGCGGCTGCTCCTGCTCGGCGCCGCCGGCGTCGGCGGCACGGTCGTGCTGGCCCGCATGCCGGGTCAGGGGGTGGCCGCCGCCCGGGTGCAGGTCCTCCCCGCCGTCCTCGAGGCCGAGCCCCGCTCCGAGCCCGCGGTCCTGCAGGGCGCCGAGCCGGCCCCGGCCACGCAGGTCCACGACCTGGTCATCGGCGGTGGGCGGGTGCTCGACCCGGAGACCGGCTTCGACGCCGACGCCGAGGTGGGCATCGACGGCGGGACGATCACGGCCATCAGCAAGGACGGCCTCGAGGGCCGCACCCGGATCGACGCCGCCGGCCTGGTGGTGGCGCCCGGCTTCATCGACCTGCTGAGCTACGAGCCCAACCCCTACGGGGTGTGGTTCAAGGTGGCCGACGGCGTCACCACCACCATGGGGATGCACGGGCTCAACGACGACGCCGGGCCCTTCTTCGAGCGCTGGGGCAACGACCCCCCGCCCGTCAACTACGGCGGTGCCTTCGACCACCCGTTCCGCGAGGTCCGAGCTCGGTCTGGGGGTGGGCGAGGCGGCCAACCGGGACCAGCTCCGCCAGCTGCGGGCGGCGGCCGAGCGGGGCCTGGCCGAGGGGTGGGCCGGCATCGACGTCGAGCCGGAGTACACCCCCGGGGTCACCACCGAGGAGCTCGCGGCGATGGGCGCGGTGGCGGCCGAGGCCGGCGTGACCCTGTACGCCCACGGCCGGTACTCCGACGACTCCCCGCCCGGCACCAACGCCGAAACGCTGGCCGAGCTGCTCGGCATCGCCCGCACCACCGGGACGTCGTTGCACGTCGAGCACCTCACCAGCACCGGTGGGACGTTCACGATGGCGGCGTCGCTCCGGACGCTGGCCGAGGCCCGGGGCGAGGGGATGGACGTGACCGCGTGCATGTACCCCTACGACTTCTGGGCCACCTACCTCGGCTCGACCCGCTTCGCCCCCGGCTGGCAGGAGCGCTTCCACATCACCTACGACGACCTGCTGGTGCCGGGGACCGGCGAGCGCCTGGACGAGGCCAGCTTCGAGCGGGAGCAGGGCCGCAACACCCTCGTGGCGGCCATGGCCATCCCCGAGGCCGACGTGGTGGCCGGGCTCCAGTCCCCCTTCGTCATGATCGGCAGCGACGCGGTGCTGGAGGAGGGCGACAACAACCACCCCCGCGGCGCCGGCTGCTTCTGCCGGGTGCTCGGCCGCTACGTGCGCGAGCGGCGGGTGCTTTCGCTGCGGGACGCGCTGGCCAAGATGACGGTCATCCCCGCCCAGCGGCTGGCCGGCGGGGTCCCGGCGTTCGCCCGCAAGGGGCGCCTCCAGGTGGGCGCCGACGCCGACATCACCGTGTTCGACCCCGAGCAGGTGGCCGACCGCGCCACCATCGCCGACCCGTCCCGGGAGTCGGTGGGCGTGGCGTGGGTGCTGGTGGACGGCCAGCCGGTCAAGACGCCGGACGGCCTCCAGCGTGACGTGCGCCCGGGCCGCCCCCTCCGCCGGGGCGGGGCGTAGGCCCCTTAGGGGGGCCCGGCCGTGGTGGGGGGCGGCGGGGGCGGCGTCTGCGGGGGCTGGGGAACGGGCTCGTACTCCACCGGGCCGACGCCGTCGGGCGGCTCCCCCGCCGGGTTGAGCCGGTAGTAGAGGCGGTCCAGCGGGTCGTAGCGCCGCAGCGACGGCGGCATGTACAGGTGGGCCACCAGCAGCACGATCAGGAGCAGGACCGGCCACCGCCACCACGTCTCGGCCACCGCCCGGCGGAAGGTGCTGGTGAGCGAGTCCTTGTTGTTCATGGCGGCCACCACGTCGGTGCCCACGACCACGACGAGCAGCAGGAACCAGCCGATCCGTGCCACCACGGCCGCGAGTGTGCCCCACCGCCGGGACGGAGGCTGCACCGGCCCGAGGAGCGACCCTCCCGGTGGGGAGGCCGTGGTCCGACCGGCGCCCGTAGGGTGTCGGCGTGCCCGACGCCGACGAAGTGGTCCTCGCCCACATCAACGAGCTGGTGGAGCAGGAGCACGAGCTGCAGTCCCGGTCCCGCGAGGGCGAAGGGCTGTCCGAGGACGACGCCCGCCGCCTCCACCGGGTGGAGGCCCAGCTCGACCAGTGCTGGGACCTGCTGCGCCAGCGCCGGGCCCGCCGCCACGCCGGCCAGGACCCGGACGGGGCGACGGTGCGCGACGTCGACACCGTCGAGCACTACCGGCAGTGACCGGCGGGGGGCGCCGGTGAGGGCGCTGGTCGTCGACCACGGCGCCGAGGGCGGCCTGGCCCTCGGCGAGGCGCCCGAGCCCGAGGCCGGACCGGGGCGGGCCCTCGTCGCCGTGCGGGCCGTCTCGCTGAACCGGGGCGAGGTGAAGGGCCTGACCGGCCTCGGCGACGGGACCGTGCCGGGCTGGGACGTGGCCGGCGAGGTGGTGGCCGCGGCCACCGACGGGCGCGGCCCTGCGGCAGGCACCCGGGTGGTCGGGATGGTCGGCCGCGGGGCGTGGGCCGAACGGGTGGCGGTGCCGGTCGACTTCATCGCCGTCCTGCCGGACGAGGTGACGGACGCGGCAGCGGCCACGCTGCCGGTGGCGGGCCTGACCGCCCACCGCGCCATCCTGCTGGGCGACCACTGCGCCGACGGGCGGGTCCTCGTCACCGGGGCCGCCGGGGGCGTCGGGCACTTCGCGGTGCAGATGGCGGCCCACCTCGGGGCCACGGTCACCGCCGTGGTGGGCCGGCCCGAGCGGGGGGCCGAGCTCGAGCGGCTGGGGGCGGCCACGGTGGCGGTGGGCACGCCGGAGACCGGGGAGTTCGAGCTCGTCCTCGAGTCGGTCGGCGGGTCCTCCCTGGCCGCCGCCCTCGGGATGGTGGTGGCCGGCGGCTACGTCGTGTCGTTCGGGTGCTCGTCGGGCGAGCCCACCACGTTCGACGTGCGGTCCTTCTACCGCCGATCGGGGGCGCGCCTCCTCGGGTTCGAGCTCTTCCCCGAGCTGCGGCGGGCCGGGCCCGACGCCGCCGCCCACGACCTCGACGCGCTGGCCCGCATGGTGGCCACCGGCCACCTCGAGGTCCAGATCGGCCTCGAGGTCGGGTGGGAGGAGGCCGCCGCCGCCGCCCGGGCCCTGCTCGACCGCCAGGTGGTCGGCAAGGCCGTGCTGCACGTCGGCTGAGGCCCGGAGAACCTGCGGTTCTGGACGCTGCGCCGCCCATGTGGCGGACGAGCGTCCAGAACCGGGGCTCGGCCCGGCTAGTCCTCCGTGACGGTCACCGAGCGGATGACCACGTCCTCACGGGGCTTGTCCCGCGGGCCGGTGGGGACCGACTCCATGGCCGACAGCACGTCGAGGCCCTTCACCACCTTGCCGAACAGGGAGTACTGCGGGGGCAGGCCCGTCCCGCTCGGTCCGCTGACGACGAAGAACTGGCTGCCGTTGGTGTCGGGGCCGGCGTTGGCCATGGCCACCGACCCGACCTCGTAGCGCCCGGGCGCCGGCAGCTCGTCGGCGAAGCGGTAGCCGGGCCCGCCCGTCCCGGTGCCGGTGGGGTCGCCGCCCTGGCACATGAAGCCCTTGATGATCCGGTGGAAGATCACGCCGTCGTAGAAGTGGTAGCGGGCCAGCACCACGAAGTTGTTGACCGTGGTGGGGGCGGCGACGGGATCGAGGGCCACGACCAGGTCCCCGAGCGTCGTCTCGATCCGGGCGGTGTACCGCTTCTCGGGGTCGATGCACATGGGCGGCGGACCGTCGAACGTCGTCGTGCGGGGGCTCGACCCGTCGGCCGCGGGGCACTCGGTGGGAGTCACCGTCGCACCCTAGAGGTCGCTCCCGACCTACCTCCGCAGGAACCGGCGCAGGCCCTTGCGGGGGCCGGGCTCGACCTCGTCGTCGGGCTCGTCCTCGTCGTCCAGGTCCGCGTCCGCCCCGTCCTCGCCACCGACGAGACCGAGGTCGTGGTACAGCGAGCCCACCACCGCCGGCCGGCGCAGGAACGACGACTCGCTGTCGACGATCCCGTTGAACACCACGGCCACGGCCAGGTCGTGCTCGGGGTCGGCGAACGCGAACGAGGATCCGACGTTGCCGGAGTGGCCGAACGACGACGGGCTGCACACCGGACCGAAGGCGTGGTGGGCCAGGTCGGTCATGAAGCCGAGGCCGTACTCGCACTCGCGGTCGAGCACCTCGTCGAAGACCCGGGGGCGCACCGCGCTCGGTGGCCGTCTCCAGGGCCTCGGGCGACGGCAGGTCGTCGGACCCGCCTCCGTCCAGCCGCACCAGGAGGGCGTCGTAGAAGGTGGCCAGGTCCCGGGCGGTGGTGTAGCCGCCGTGGGCGGGGTTCACCTCGCAGCACCACCGGGGCGTGCGCTCCATGATCATCGGGAAGCCCTGGAGGTAGTCGGTGAGGTCGTAGTTGACGCCGAGGCGGGGCAGCACCGCGTCGTACTCGTCGTCGGTCATCCCCACCCAGGTGTCCGACATGCCGATCGGCTCGAGCACCCGGCGCCGCAGGTGGGTGCGCAGGTCCTCGCCGGTGATGTCCTCGATCATCCACCCGAGCAGGTGCCAGGCCGCGTACTCGCTGTAGCCGGCGTCGCGGCCCACCCGCCACCCGGCCGGCGGCGCCGCCCGCTCGAGGACGTCGCGGCGCTTGCTCGATGAGAGCATCTCCATCCGCACCGCGGCGATGCGGTGGAGGCCGGCGGTGTGGTCGAGGAGGTCGACCACCCGGACGTCGGGGGGCAGCCCCTTCAGGTTCGGCAGGCGGTCGACCACCGGTTGCTCGAGGTCGAGCTCGCCCCGGTCGACCAGCCCCACCACCGCCACCGCGGTGACGGGCTTGATCGTGCAGTAGACGCGGAAGACGGTCTCGGGGGTCACCTCGTGGCCCACGCCGGCGTCGCCGAGCGCCGTGTCGAGGACCACCTCGCCCCGGTGGCGCACGCTCACCTGCGCGCCGCGCGTGAAGAGGCCGTCGCGCACCTCCTGCTCGAGGACGGCGGTCGTGCGAGGGAAGTCCTCGCTCATTGGTGCACCCTCAGGTCGTCCACTCCTCGAACCGTCCCATCGACGTGGGCACCAATGAGCGGCCGTCGCTGGCGCTCCGGCAAGCCCGCTGTGCTTGTCGGTTCGCTCGCAAGCTCGCTCACGACGTCTCCACCAGGGCGGCGCACGCGTCCCGGAAGGCGGCGACCTCGCGCAGCTCCCCCAGGGTGGCGAGCGCCTCGGCGGCCGGGCCGCCCCCTCGCTCGGCCCGCTGGAACTCGCGGCTCTCGCTGACCCCCGCCAGCAGCGCCATGGGCCCGATCTTCCCGTCGACCGACCCGTCCTCCAGCGCCTCGATGATGGTGATCGACCCGTCCCGCACCTTGGCCATGGCCCGGTACGACACCTCGACGCGCACGTCGGGCTCGTCGACCGGGCCGAGGTCCACGCCGGTCACCCGGCCGTCCTCCCACCGCATCCAGAACTCGACGGTGCCGAAGGGGCCCGACCGGAAGCGGTACTGCGTGAGCACCGTGGCCCCGGGCAGCTCGGGCAGCGCCTGGAGCCCGTCGCGCTCGGCGATGTCCATCGGGGGCGGCGGGCCCACGTAGTCGCCCGCCGCGGCCCGCTCGGCCAGCGTGGTCCGGCGCAGCGCCTCGTCCCCCTCCAACCGGCCCGTCAGCACGGCGGCGGCGTCCTCGGGCGACCACCGCAGCTCGGCCTCGGCGTCGGCCAGGTCACCGGGCTCCCACGTGACCACCCGTCCGTCCTCCACGACGAGGCCCCACCGGGTGCCGGCGTCGAACTGGAGCCGGCACGACGAGCCCACCCGCTCGGGGAGCGCCCCCTCCACGAGCTCCCGGGCCCGGGCGAACGCGGCGTCGCTGAACACGGTCCGGACCTTACGACGAAGGAGGTCAGCCCAGCCGGTCGAGCGCCTCGACGTCCTCCGGGGACAGCTCCAGCGAGGCCGCGGCCACGTTCTCCTCCAGGTGGGCCACCGACGAGGTGCCCGGGATCGGGAGGGCGACGGGCGAGTGGCGCAGCAGCCAGGCCAGGGCCACGTGGGCGGGCGGCACCCCGAGGCGGGTCGCCACGTCGTCGAGGGCGCTGCCGGGCTTGGCCAGGTCGGCGGAGGCCAGCGGGTACCACGGCAGGAAGGCGAGCCCGTCCCGCTCGCACACCTGGAGCACGGGCTCCGCGTCGCGTTCGGCGAGGTTGTACCGGTTCTGCACCGACACCACGGGAACGATCGAGGCGGCGGTGGCCAGCTGCTCGACGTCGACGTTGCTGACCCCGACGTGGCGGACCTTGCCCTCGGCCCGGAGCTCGGCCATGGCGCCGACCGACTCCTCGTAGGGCACCGCCGGGTCGGGCCGGTGGAGCTGGTAGAGGTCGATGCGCTCGACCCGGAGCCGGCGGAGGCTCCCCTCGCACGCCTCCTTCAGGTGCTCGGGACGCCCGTCGGTCGGCCACTGGCCGGGGCCGGTGCGCAGCAGCCCGCCCTTCGTAGCGATCACCAGGTCCTCGGGGTACGGGTGCAGCGCCTCGGCGATCAGCTCCTCGGACACGTTCGGGCCGTACGAGTCGGCGGTGTCGATGAGGGTGATCCCGAGCTCCACCACCCGGCGGAGGAGGGCCTTCGCCGCGTCACGGTCGGGCGGGTCGCCCCAGATGCCCCGGCCGGTGATGCGCATGGCCCCGTAGCCGAGGCGGTGGACGGGCAGATCGCCCCCGAGGGGGAACGTGCCCCCGAGGGCGTCGTCGGTGCGCGAGCTCATCCCCGCACCCTGGCACGTCCTCGGGGGCAACGCCGGCGTGCCAGCCTGAGCCGGTGACCGAGGCGCCCACCGCCCCACTCGACGCCGTCGTCGTGGGGGGCGGTCCCGCCGGTCTCAGCGCCGGGACCTGGCTGGCCCGCTACCGGCGCTCGGTGGTCGTGCTCGACAGCGGCGAGTACCGCAACCGGTGGGTGCAGCGCTCGCACGGGTACCTGGGGGCCGACCCGCAGGACCCGATGCGCCTGCTCGAGCGGGCCCGGGAGGACCTCGACCGCTACGAGACCTCGACCGTGCGCGCCGACCGCGCCATCGCCGTGCACCGGGACGAGGCCGGCCGCTTCGTGGTGACGACCGACGCCGGCGAGCTGGTCGCCCTGCGGCTCGTGCTCGCCACCGGCGTGGTGGACCAGTTCCCCGAGGTGGCCGGCTTCCTCGACCACTACGGCACGAGCGTCTTCCACTGCCCCACCTGCGACGGCTACGAGGCCCGGGACCGACGGGTGGTCGTGCTCGGGTGGAACGAGCACGTGGCTGCGTTCTCCCTCGGCCTCCTCGACTGGGCGGCGGAGCTGACGGTGGTCACCGAGCGTCCCTTCGAGGGGGACGAGCGCCACCAGGCGGCCCTCGGGCGCAACGGCGTGGCCCTGCTCGAAGATGACGCCGTCGCCTTCGAAGGCGAGCGGGGCGACCTGCGGGCGGTCCTGCTGCGGAGCGGCGTCCGCCTGCCGGCCGACCTCGTGTTCTTCTCCATCGCCCACCACCCCCGCACCGACCTGGCCGCGCAGCTGGGGTGCGAGCTGACGCCCGAGGGCTGCCTCGTCGTCGACGAGGAGGGCCGGACCTCCGTGGAGGGCGTGTACGGCGCCGGGGACGTCACCCCCGGCATCCAGCTCGCCGCCGTGGCCGCCGGGAAGGGCACGGTGGCCGGCGTGATGTGCGCCGCCTCCCTCCGGGGTGAGCCCGGCGCCACCACCTCGCCGGACCCCGCGCCCGATCCCGAGGCCGAGGTGCGCTGAGGCCACCGAGCGGGTAGGGGCGCGGGGATGACCATCAAGGGAAGGTTCTTCCGGACGGTCGTCTACGCCGGGGGTGCGGCGGCGGCGACCTACTTCTTCGATCCCGATCGGGGCCGGGCCCGCCGCACGAAGGCCCGGGACCAGGCCGGGGCCCGCATCCGACGGGCCGAGCGGACCGCCGAGGCCAAGCTCCGGTACGCCGAGGGCCGGGCCGAGGGGGCGATCCACACCGTGTCGGCGATCCCACCGGACCCGCCGGCCGACGACCGGGCCCTGGCCGACCGGATCCGCAGCCAGCTCGGTGACCGGTTCCCCGACGAGACCGCCGAGCTGACCGTCGTCGACGGGGTCGTCGAGCTGCGGGGCCAGGTCGGCGACGAGGCGGCCATGGGGCTGCTGGTGTCTGCGGTCAGGGGCGTGCCCGGCGTGCGACGGGTGGAGAACCTGCTCCACACGCCCGGCACGCCGGCGCCCAACAAGGCCGAGGCGCAGGCGGCGTCGGCGGCGGCCACGAACGTCGAGTAGACCCCTCGCCGTGGGCGAGGCCACCTTCTACTTCAACGCCTCCTGCTCGAAGTGCCGGACCGTCTCCGGCATCCTCGCCGAGCGCGGGGTCGAGGCCGAGGTGGTCGAGTACCTGGAACGGCCCCCGGACCGGGCCGCGCTCGAGCGCCTCCTCGGGCTGCTCGGCACCGACGACCCGGCCACCATCGTCCGCCACGACGAGCCGATCTTCGCCGAGCTCGGCCTGGAGGGGGCCGGTGACGGCGCCCTGCTCGACGCCGTCGCCGCCCACCCCGAGCTCCTCCAGCGGCCCATCGTGGTGGTGGGCGACCGGGCGGTGGTGGCCCGCCCCCCGAGCGGGTGCTCGAGCTGCTCGAGGACTGACGAGCCCCGTCAGCAGGTTGTGTCGGCGGCCTCGTCGGCGACGCGGGCGTCGACCCACTCGTGCAGGTCGGTCGCTGCGGTCTGGAGCAACGTGAAGTGGTCGACCCCGGGGTACTCGCGGTAGTCGACGCCGGTGCCCACGCCGCACAGCCGGTCGACGAGCGTGTCGGTGGTCCCGGGGGGGATGACGTCGTCGATGTCGCCCTGGAGGACGAGCAACGGCACGTCGGTGCCCACCTGGCCCGGCTGGTTCTCCTCGATGCGCTCCGCCCACGCCGGGACCTCGAGGGGCTCGGCCGCCTTCCACTCGGATGGTGGCCGGTCGGCGTAGGCGTCGTTGACCTCGTAGATGCACTCCTCCTCGACCACGTCGATGCGGTCGAGGGCAGCCGGGGTGAGCACGGTGGTCAGATCGAGGTCGTAGGTGTCGGCCCAGGCGTACCCGACGGCGACGAGGAAGCCGAAGAACTCGGGGATGGCGCCGGCGCCGGTCACGAGGGTGTCCATCTCCCCCACCGGCGCGGCGGCCACGGAGCCGACCACGTCGAGGTCGGGGGCGTAGCCCGCCGCCTCCTCGGCGGCGAAGAGGGCGGCGTGCCCGCCCTGGGACGGGCCGATGACCACCACGCTGGTGCCGGCGCCTCGCGTCGGGGACCTGGGCCGCGGCGCGGGCGACGTCCAGCACGCCGTAGGCCTCGCTCGACCCGACGAGCAGGCGGTGGGGCCCGGGGGTGCCCAGGCCCTCGAAGTCGGTGGCGGCCACCACGTAGCCGGCCGACAGGTAGACGTCGAGGTCGATGATGCTGTAGCCGCCCCGCGTGTACTCGCCTCGTGACGGCGCGCACTTGTCGGCCACACCGGTGGCCCCGTGGGCCCAGCTGATGATCGGCCGGCCCTCCTCGGGCGCGTCGCCCTCCGGGGCGTAGACGATGCCCGAGACGGCCACCGGACCGTCGTCGACGCCGGTCGAGAGGTACAGGACGTCCCAGGCCCGGGCGCCGTCGGGGACGTCGGTGCTGTCGTGGGGGGCCAGGGCGATCAGGTCGCCGGGCTCGCCGTCCGGCAGCGGATCGGGCACGGCGCGGACGTCGCTCGACAGCTCCTGGCCACCCCCCGGCCCTACGCTGTCGCCGTCGTCCCCGTCGTCGCCGCACGAGGCCAGCGGGAGCAGCACCACCACCGCCAGCACCAGGAGGCACCGCCGCCCGTGCCCGCGTCGGCCCACCCCCGGACGATAGACGTCCCCCCCGAGGGCCCGACCGTCGGCGGCCACGTCCCCGCCCTCGACGGCCTCCGCGGCGTGGCGGTGGCGGCCGTGGTCCTGTTCCACGCCGGCCGGGTCTTCGACGTCCCCCATCTGGTGCGGGGCGGCTACCTCGGCGTCGACGTGTTCCTCGTCCTGAGCGGCTTCCTCATCACCGCCGGTCTGGTGAACGAGCGGCGGGCGACGGGCGCGGTGGACGTCCGTCGCTTCGCCCGCCGGCGGGTGCGGCGGCTGGTGCCGCCGCTCGCCGTCCTCGTCGCGGTGACGGTCGCGCTGGCCGTGCCGTTGTCCCGGCTGCACCCCCGCCTCGGCGCCGACCTGCTGGCCACCGTCACCGGGACCATGAACTGGTGGAAGGCGTACGAGTTGCTCCCCTCGCGCACGCTGCTGGCCCACACGTGGACCGTCGCCCTCGAGGCGCAGTACTACGTCGTCTGGCTCGTCGCCCTGCTGCTCGTCCTCCGGCGGGCCCGGCCCCGGCTGGCCGTGGCCGTCGTGGTCGGGGGCGCGCTGGCGTCGGGCGCGGTGCGACTCGCCCTGCTCCTCACCGGCAGCAGCGAGTCCCGGCTCTACTACGGCCTCGACACCCGGGCCGACGCCTTCCTCCTCGGCGCTGCGGCCGCCCTCGTCCTCGGGCTCGGCATGGTGCCGGCGGGATCACTGGCGCGGTGGTCCCGCCGGGTGGCGCCCGTCGCCGGTGCCGCCGTGCTCGTCGTCGCGCTGACGCTGCGGTCCGCCGACCCCTCGCTCTTCGCCGGCGGGTACACGGCGGTGGCGGTGGCGGTGGCGGTGGTCGTGCTCGACCTGCGCCTGCGCCCCGCGGGCGGGCTGGCCCGGCTGCTCGCCGTGCGCCCGCTGACCGCCGCCGGCCGGGCCTCGTACAGCGCCTACCTGTGGCACTGGCCGGTGCTGCTCACCGTGGCCCACCTGGACGTGCCGGGCGGCGTCGGGCTGGCCCTCGTCCTCGTCCTCACCGCGGGCCTGGCGGCCGCCTCCGAGCGCTTCGTCGAACGGCGGCGCCCGAGCGCTCAGCTCCCGGTGGCCGCCTCGTAGGCCTCCTGGACCTCGGCGGCGATGCGCCCCCGGTCGCTCACCTTGTAGCCGTTGCTGCGGGCCCAGGCCCGCACCTCGGCCAGGTCGCTGCCGCTCCGTCGCGACGGGCCTGCGGGCTCGGCGGCGCGGCGCCGCCGACGCGGCTGGTCGGCCCGGCGGGCGGCGGCCACGAAGCGGCCGACGGTGTCGCGGAACTCCTGGAGGTGCTCGGCGCACAGCTCGAAGGCGTACGTCGTCCCGTCGACGGCGAAGGTCACGGTCTCCTCCGCCGGCACCTCGCCGTCGTGGAGGTCACAGGTGAGGACGACCTCGATGCGCTGCCCCATGTCTCCTGCCTACCACGACCCCGGTGGGGCGACGGCCGGGCGGTGGCGAGCGGCGGAGACCACGGGGGCCACGGCCACGAAGGCGGCGAACGCGGCCAGCAGCACGAGGCCCGCCTGCAACCCGAGGCCCGCGGCGAGGGCCCCGACCACGGTCGGTCCCACCACGAACCCCGTGTAGCCCACCGCCGTCACCGCGCCCACCACCGCCCCCGGCCGGGGGCGGTCGGCGCTGGCCAGGGACAGCAGGAGGGGCCAGCACAGCGAGATCCCGCCCGCGGCCATCACCAGGCCGAGCCCGGCCAGGGGTCCGGTCGAGGCGAGGGCGAGGAGCAGGATCCCGGCCACCGCCGTCCCGGCGCCCGCGGCCACCCCCACGGTGGGTCCCCGGCGGCCGGCCACGGGACCCAGCACCGACCTGGTCGTGGCTGCCACCGCGTACGCGGTCACCGCGCTGATGGCGCTCACGGCCAGGCCGGACGGCAGGGTGGTCCGCAGGAAGAGCACGCCCCAGAGCTCGACCCCACCCTCCACGAGCGAGCCGACGGCGAAGGCGGCGGCCACCAGGAGCAGCCCCTCCCGGCGGAGGACGGTGAGCGCGCCGGTGATGGGGATGTGCTCGCCGGCGTCCCCCGCGGGCAGGTCCGCCGTCCGCAGGCGGGCGGCGATGCCCAGCGCGGCCAGGCCGATCGCCAACCACGCCCACCGCCACGAGACGTCGGCGGCGAGGAGCAGCCCGGTGACGGCAGCCCCGACGGCGGCGCCGACGTTGAAGGTGGCGTGGAAGCGCACCAGGGCCCCGGGCGATCCGGCCAGCCCGGCGGTGGCGGCCACGTTCATCACCACGTCCACCACGCCCCCGAGGCCGATGGCGAGGACCAGGAGGAGGGCGAAGGGGATGTCCGGGAGGCAGACGGCGGCGAGCAGCAGGAGCGCCGCCCAGGCCGCCAGCGCGGCGGCCAGCACCGGCGCCGTGCCGTGCCGCTCGGCCAGCGCCCCGCCCGCGGCGTTGCTGGCCACCGCTCCGGCCAGGGCCACGGACAGGAGCAGCCCGAACCCCCCGTGGGACAGCCCGAGCGAGTCCTCGACGTCGGCGGCGGCCACCGCCCACGCCCCCCAGAAGGTCCCGAAGACGACGAAGGTGGCGGCCACCGGCCGCAGCCCGGCTCCGTTCGGGCGCGAAGTTGGCTGCTCTACAGCCACCTCCGCGCCCAGACGTCCGTCAGGCGTTGGCGGCGAGGCGGGCCCGCTTGGCCTGGCTCGCCTTCCGCCCGCGCTCGGCCTGGTCGAGGACGACCTTGCGCACCCGCACCCCAGCGGGGGTCACCTCGACGCACTCGTCCTCGCGGATGAACTCGAGCGCCTGCTCGAGCGACAGCAGCCGGGGCGGGATCAGACGGACCAGCTCCTCGGCCGTCGACGAGCGCACGTTGGTGACCTTGCGCTCCTTGGTCGGGTTGACGTCCATGTCCTCGGTCCTGGCGTTCTCCCCCACCACCATGCCCTCGTAGACCTCGATGCCGGGCCCGACGAACAGGGCCCCGCGCTCCTGGAGCGACAGCAGCGAGTAGGTGGTCGTCGGGCCCCGCCGGTCGGCGACCAGCGAGCCGCTGGGGCGGGTGCGCAGCTCGCCGTGCCAGGGCTCGAAGCCGTCGAACACGTGGTGGAGGATCCCCGTGCCCCGGGTCTCGGTGAGGAACTCCGTGCGGAACCCGATGAGGCCGCGCGCCGGCACGCGGTAGTCCAGGCGCACCCAGCCGGTCCCGTGGTTGACCATCTGCTCCATGCGGCCCTTGCGCAGGGCCAGCAGCTGCGTCACCACCCCGAGGTAGTCGTCCGGCACGTCGATCGACACCCGCTCGACGGGCTCGTGCACCTTGCCGTCGACCACCTTGGTGACCACCGAGGGCTTCCCGACGGTGAGCTCGAAGCCCTCCCGACGCATCATCTCGACCAGCACGGCGAGCTGGAGCTCGCCGCGGCCCTGCACCTCCCAGGTGTCGGGCCGCTCGGTGGGCAGCACCGCGAGCGACACGTTGCCCACGAGCTCGGTGTCCAGGCGCCCCTTGATGAGGCGGGCGGTGAGCTTCTTGCCCTCCATCCCGGCGAGCGGCGAGGTGTTGACGCCCACCGTCATGCCCAGCGCGGGCTGGTCCACCGTGATGACGGGGAGGACCCTCGGGTCGTCGGGATCGGCCAGCGTCTCGCCGATGGTCACCTCGTCGAGGCCGGCCACGGCGATGATCTCGCCCGGGCCCGCCTCGTCGGCGTCCACCCGCTCGAGGGCCTCGGTGACGAAGAGCTCCGCCACCTTCACCCGTTCGATGCGCCCGTCGGCCCGGCACCACGCCACGGTCTGCCCCCGGCGGATGGTGCCGTGCCGGACCCGGCACAGGGCCAGGCGGCCGAGGTAGGGCGACGCGTCGAGGTTGGTGACGAGCGCCTGGAGGGGGTGGTCCGGGTCGAAGGCCGGCGGTGGGATGCGGTCGTAGATGGTGGTGAAGAGGGGCTCGAGGTCGGTCCCGACATCGGCCGGATCGAGGGCCGCCCGCCCCGCGCACGCGTTGCAGTAGACGATGGGGAACTCGATCTGCTCCTCGTCGGCGTCGAGGTCGAGGAACAGCTCGTAGACCTCGTCGACCACCTCCTTGGGGCGGGCGTCGGGCCGGTCGACCTTGTTCACCACGAGGACCACGGGGAGCCGGCGCTCGAGCGCCTTGCGCAGCACGAAGCGGGTCTGGGGCAGCGGCCCCTCGCTGGCGTCGACCAGCAGCAGCACGCCGTCGACCATGGCGAGGGCCCGCTCCACCTCGCCGCCGAAGTCGGCATGGCCGGGCGTGTCGACGATGTTGAGCTTCACGCCGCCGTGGCGGACGGCCGTGTTCTTGGCCAGGATCGTGATGCCCCGCTCCCGCTCGAGGTCCATCGAGTCCATGACCCGCTCGTTGACCGAGCCCTCCTCGGCCTGGTGGGCCGAGAACGCGCCCGACTGCCAGAGCATGGCGTCGACCAGCGTGGTCTTGCCGTGGTCGACGTGGGCGATGATGGCGAGGTTGCGCAGGTCGGCGCGCGAGTTCATGGGACGCTCCGGGTGGAGGGGGGGATCGTCCAGGCTACCGGGACGGTCCCTGGTGACCGCCTAGCCGGCAGGTCGGAGCGAGCTGCGGCCGGCGGCCCAGGCGTCGATCAACGACCGGGCGAAGCGCTCCTCCACGACCATCACGGCCCGGGCGCCGAAGGCCACGTCGCCGGCGCGTTCGGGCTCCGCCTCCGCGAAGCCGGCGGCCAGGTCACGGCTGGCCACCACCTGGTGCACGGCGTCGGCCACCACGTGCACGTCGTAGAAGCGGCGCGCCTCCGCCGGCAGGCCCAACCGGCGGCACAGCTCGGCGTAGCGCCCCATGGGCACCACGGAGGTCATCTCGAACACGGCGAGGTGGCCGACGAGGGCGCCCCGCCACCGCCGGTGCAGGCCGAACAACGAGATGAGGTTGACGGTGGCGAGCGTGCTGCCGGGGAGCCGATCGAGGTAGGCCCCGTAGGTGGTGTCGAGGCCGAGGGCGCCCATCACGTCGGCGAAGAGGGTGGCGTGCATCTCCGCCTCGACCCCGCCGCCGTACTCGTCGGTCTGGATCTCGACGAGCGCGGCCTTGGCCCGGCCCCCGATGCGCGGGAGGGCCCAGCTGTGGGGGTCGGCCTCCTTCAGCTGGTAGGCGGAGCGGTGCACCGAGAACTCGCGCAGGAGCTCGAGCGAGCACCGCTCGAGCAGGAACGTCGACAGGGAGGGTCCGTCGGCGGCAGCGAGGATGCGCTGGAGCTCGTCCTCGATGTCACCGTCGAGCGCAGGGGGCCCGAGCCTCGGCCAGCAGCGCCTGCTCGAAGGCGTGCTCGAAGGTGGCCCGGGCCGCCAGCAGCGACGGCTCCCACTCCCAGCGCTCGTCCACGTCGGGCAGGCCCCGGTAGTGGAGCTCGTAGCAGAGGTACAGCGCCAGGTGGAGGTCGTCGCCGACCAGGGGGTCGTCCGTGACGGGCGGCGGTGCGCCGACGTCGTGGGGCGGGCGTGACAGGTGGGCCAGCAGCCACGAGGGTGAGCGGTCCCCGGGCCTCCGGCAGGGCGGCGGCCCGGGCGGGGGACGGGCTGGTGGCGACGGGCACGGCGATCTCTCCTGGCAGCGATGAAGCGAGCCTGACCGTACCCATGTGGCTGTCTTATGCCACGGGCGCCGGTTCCGGGTAGACGTAGCGACGTGGGCGGCGCCCTTCCCGTGACCTACGTGCTCCCGCTGCGGCTGCACGGCGGGGAGGCGGTGGAGGAGTTGGCCGGCTACCTGCGGTGGCTCACCGAACAGGTGGCCGAGGTGGTGGTCGTCGACGGGTCGCCGCCCGAGGACGTCGAGGTGCACCGGGCCTCGTTCCCTGCCGGCGTGCTCGTGGTCCCCCCGGACGAGCGCACGCCCATGGGGAAGGTGGGCGGCGTCATGACGGGCGTGCGACGCGCCTCCCACGACGACGTGGTGGTGGCCGACGACGACGTCCGCTACGACGCCGGTTCGCTGCGCCGGGTCTCCGAGCTGCTGCGGCGGGCCGACGTCGTGCGGCCGGCCAACCACTTCGCCCCCCTCCCCTGGCACGCCCGGGTGGACACCGGCCGCATCCTGCTCAACCGCGCCGTCGGAGGCGACTGGCCCGGGACCCTCGGCGTGCGGCGCTCCCGGCTGCTCGCCGCCGGCGGCTACGACGGGTCGGCCCTCTTCGAGAACCTGGAGCTGGTGCGCACCGTGCGGGCCGCCGGCGGCACCGAGCTGGTCGCCCCGGACGTGCACGTGCGCCGCCTGCCGCCCACCACCGCCCACTTCCTCCACCAGCGGGTGCGGCAGGCCTACGACGAGCTCGCCCGGCCGTGGCGACTCGCCGCCTCGCTGGCCGTCGTCCCGACGGTGCTCGTGCTCACCGCTCGCCGCCGCTGGCGCCCGCTGGTCGTCGGGGCCGCCGCCACCGTGGCGACGGCCGAGGTCGGGCGCCGCCGCGCCGGCGGGCGCCACGTGTTCCCCGCGTCGTCGTCCCTCCTCGCTCCTGTCTGGGTGGCCGAGCGGGCGGTGTGCTCGTGGCTGGCGCTGCTGGCCCGGGCCCGCGGCGGCGTCCCCTACCGGGACGGCCGCCTCCGCAAGGCGGCGTCGTCACGCCGGGAGCTCCGTCGGCGGTTTCGCTGACCGGGACCCGGGGCAGGCCCCGTCCCATGCGTCCCTACCGGCTGGTCGAACGGTTGGAGCGGGCCACGGGCCTCGACGACGTGGCCGGACCCTGCAGCGCAGGGTCGGGGCGGTCGTCCGGCCCGGTCGGGCCAAGGACGCCCTGAGCGGCACGTGGCTGGGCCACCCCCTCCACCCGCTGCTGATCATGGGGCCCCTGGGGTTCCTGACCAGCGCGTCGTACCTCGACGTCGTCGGCGGCCGCGGCGCCCGGACGGCGGCCGACCGCCTCGTGGCCGCCGGGATCGCCGCCGGACTCCCCGCGGCGGCGGCCGGGGCCAGCGACTGGAGCGACACGGGTGGCGGTGAGCGCCGGGTGGGCGTCGCCCACGGGCTGGCCAACGCCGCCGGGCTCGCCTGCTTCACCGCCTCGCTGGTCGCCCGCCGCCGCGGCCGCCGGGGCACGGGCGTGGCCCTCGGCCTGGTCGGCCACGGCTTCTTCGGCGTCGCCGGCTACCTCGGCGGGCACCTGACCTACGCCACGGGCGTCGGCGTGGACACCACCGCCTTCCGCAACGGTCCCGAGGACTGGACCGCCGTGCTCGACGCGGCCGCCGTCCCCGAGGGCCGGCCCGTGGGCGTGGACGTCGACGGGGCGCGCCTGGTGCTGGCCCGGGACGAGGGCGGGGTGCGGGCGCTGGACGCCCGCTGCACGCACCGGGGTGGGCCGCTCGACGAGGGCGAGGTGAGCGAGGGCTGCGTCACGTGCCCGTGGCACGCCAGCCGCTTCGAGCTCGCCACCGGCGACGTCGTGCGGGGACCGGCCACCTCGCCCCAGCCGGCCTACGAGGTGCGGGTGGTCGACGGCCGGGTCGAGGTGCGCCGGGACGACCCCCGGGACGCCCGCCACCCCGCCGTCTGAGCCGCCTCCGTCAGTCGCGCACGGGCGTGGCCCGCCAGCCCCCGGCCCACCCGCCACTCGTGTAGAGCCAGCGGCTCCCGAGGGGACCGGCCACCCCCGACGCCTTCGGCGTGGGCAGCGGGGTGAGCGCCACCCAGCGGTTGGCCCCCGGGTCGTAGGCCCACACGTCGTCCACCGGGTCGAGGTGGGCGACCTCGCCGCCGGCCACGACGATGCGGTCGCCGTGGGTGAACGTGCTGTTGGCGATGTGGCTCACCGCCTGCGGGAGCGGCGCCCGCACCGTCCAGCTGTCCGTGAACGGGTTGTACGACTCGACCGTGCCCTGCACCATCAGGGGCCCGTCGTGGTGGTGCTGGCCGCCGATGGCGTAGATCAGGCCGCCGATCACGGCCGAGCCCATGTGGTGGCGGCCGTTGTGCAGCGAGGCCCGCCGCACCCAGCCCAGGTCCAGCCGGTCGAGGTCGAGGGCCCAGTGGTCGGGCACGTCGAGGGCCCGGGTCTTGTCCGTGCCGCCGAAGAAGTGGAGCTGGTTGCCCAGGAGCTCGAGCTGCCCCCCGGCCCGGACCCGGGGCAGCTTGGGCATGGCCTCGTAGGTGTCGGAGGCGATGTCGTAGCGCCACACCTGGCGGGTCCCGAAGATCTGGCCCGTCCACGACTCGTTGGCCCGGTAGCCGCCGGCGTACCAGATGCTCCGGCCGTCGGTCGTCATCCCGGCGTGGGTGATGCCCCGGTCCGGCATGTTCCGGATGCGGCGCCAGCCGAGGCCCCGGTGGTACACGTAGGCCCGGTTCGTCGGCGTGCAGCACGACTTGTTGGCGTCGAAGCCGCCGAAGGTGAAGAGGTCCTTCCCGATGACCTCGCCCTGGGCCTCGCTGACGGGGACCGGCTGCGAGTCGATCGTCGGGTAGGTGAACCGGTTGGTCGGGGCGGGCTCACACCCCGTGGCGACGAGGACGGGGAGGGCGGCCAGGGCCAGCCACCACCGGCCGCGGAGGGTGGCGAACGGGCGACGCATCGGCTCCGGACGCTACCCCACGTGGGGCGCCTGCGCTCCCGGTCACGGGGCGCGGCGGAGTCCTCGGCGGCCCCGGGCAGGCCCGTTGGCACCCGCCGCCAACGCTCCACCAACCGGCTCCCAAGGTCCTACCAACCGCCCCCGGGAAGCTGCACCTCGTTCGAAGGCAGCACCACCGACCAGAGGAGATGGGCACATGCGTGGTTTCGGGATTCGCGGGTTCGGCATCCGGGGGTTCGGCATCCGGGGGTTCGGCATCCGCTGATCCCCTCCGGACCTCGCCCCACCGGGGCGGCGAGGTGGCCCCTGCGCCAGCGCAGGGGCACGACCGCGCCCGGGAGGGCTACGAGGCGGGCGGCCGCAGCCACAGGGTGAAGCGGCTCACCGGCAGGAAGCCCATGCGCAGGAAGCCGGGCCTCGAGAAGTCGCTGGTGTAGGCCACCGCCGGGAGGTCGGGCCCGTCGGCCACCCGGGCCCACACGAGCGCCTCCCACACCCCCCGACGCCGCGCCGCGGGCAGCGTGGCGCCCAGACACAGGTTCTGCACGCCGCAGGCGACGTGGCTGAGACCGACGGCCACCGGCTCGCTCCCCAGCATTCCGAGGCGCACGACGACCTCGGAATCGAGGATGGCCGGGGGGAGCACCGTTCCCGCCGGTGCTCCCGCCGGCACCTCGATGGGATACCCCTCGACGGCCACCCGCTCGGCGGCGGCGAGGTCGTCGCGCGTGGCCACCCGGACCACCTCGACGTCGGGCCGCTGCTCGAAGGTCATGGGGCCGGGGCTGCGCACCACGAACGCCGGGTGCCCGACCGCCGACCACCCCCGGCCGGCGAGGTCGGGGGTCGGCCACAGCGACATGAGCGTGGCGGGCCCCCGGGCGCCGGCGAAGAACGACTCCACCTCGCCGAGCACCGGGTCGTCGGGCCCGGTCAGGGGCCGGGCCAGGATGGCCTGGTTGTAGTACGGCACCGGGCCGCCGGCGTCGGCCAGGAAGACGTCGTCGGTGCGGCGCGCCTGCCCGCCCAGGCCCTCGGCCACGGCCTCGTTGACCTCGGCCTGGTTGTGCACGAACTGGCGCAGGACCGTGTCCGCGACCGGGGTGTCGACCAGCCAGCCGGTCTCGAGCGGTCGCTCGCCGTCGGCCACGATGCTCTACCTCCGGCCCCGCTCGTGGTCGAGGAGCCAGACCTTCCGGTCGAGCCCGCCGCCGTAGCCGGTCAGGGTCCCGTTGGCGCCGATGACCCGGTGGCAAGGGACGACGATGGCCACCGGGTTGCGGCCGTTGGCCAGGCCCACCGCCCGCGAGGCGCCGGGGCGCCCCACCCGGCGGGCCAGCTCGCCGTAGCTCATCGTCTCGCCGTAGGGGATCTCGAGGAGCCCGGCCCACACCCGGCGCTGGAACTCGGTCCCGGCCAGGTCGAGCGGGATCTCGAAGTCCTGGCGGGTGCCCGCGAAGTAGGCCTCGAGCTGCTCGACGACGTCGGCCAGGCCCGAGTCGTCGCGCTCCCAGTCGGCGGACGTCGCCGGAGCGTGGCGCTGCCCGTCCATGTGGAGCCCGGTGAGCCGCCCGTCGACGGCGGTCAGCGTGAGCGTCCCCACGGGGCTCTCCATGGTGGTGGTCGTGGTCCGTGCGGACCGCTCGGTCGTCATCACGATGCCTCCTCGAGGCTGGGCCAGTGGTTGATCGGGTGGTCGGTGGTCCCCCACAGGTGCTGCACGGCGTAGGCCCGCCAGGGGCGCCAGCGGGCGGCACGGGCGGTCAGCGCCACGGGCGTGGCGGGGAGGCCGAGGGCAGCCGCTCCCCGGCGCACGCCCAGGTCGGCGGGCAGGAAGGCGTCGGGGTCACCGAGGGCCCGCATGGCGACGACGCCCGTGGTCCACGGCCCGACCCCGGGCACCCGGGCCAGGGCGGCGAGCGCCTCGTCCCGGTCGCTGCCGGGTCCGAGGGCCAACTGCCCGTCGGCCAGGGCCTCGACCAGCGCGGCGAGGGTCCGCCGGCGGCTGGCCGGCAGCGCCACCTCGGCGCCGAGCAGCGCCTCCGGTGAGGGGAAGAGCCGGCGCAACCCGCCGGCGGGATCGTCCACGGGCTCGCCGCGGGCCTCGGCCAACCGGCCGGCGCAGGTGCGGGCGGCAGCGGTGGACACCTGCTGGCCGAGCACGGCCCGCACCGCGAGCTCGGCGCCGTCCACGGTGCGAGGCACGCGGCGGCCGGGCGCCTTGGCCACGAGCGGGGCCAGGACGGGGTCCTCGACGAGGAGCTCGTCGACGGCCACCGGGTCGGCGTCGAGGTCGAGCAGCCGCCGGCAGCGGCTGATGGCCGAGGTCAGGTCCCGGACGTCGGTCGAGCGCGAGCTTGCAGGCCACGTGCTCCGGCGTGGGCCGCAGCGCCACCACCCCCGGCCCGTGGGCGAGGCGGAGGGTGCGCCGGTAGGCGCCGTCCCGCACCTCCTCCACCCCGGGCACCGCGGTGGCGGCCAGGTGGCCGAACAGGTTCTCCGGGCTGAGCGGCGACCGGAACGAGAGCCGCAGCGACAGGGTGCCGGGCGCCGCCGGCGATGCCCGCCGGCCCCCGGCCCGGGCCCGCAGGTCCGTCGGGGCGGTGGCGAACACCGAGCGGACGGTGTCGTTGAACTGGCGGATGCTGGAGAAGCCGGCGGCGAAGGCGATCTCGGCCATGCCGAGGTCGGTCGTCTCGATGAGGACCCGGGCCGTCTGCGCCCGCTGGGCCCGGGCGATGGCGAGGGGCCCGGCACCGACCTCGGCCAGGAGCAGCCGCTGGAGCTGGCGCACGCCGTAGCCGAGCTCTCGGGCCAGCCCGGGCACGCCGGCACGGTCGACCACCCCGTCGGCGATCAGCCGCATGGCGCGGGCCACCACGTCGGCCCGGACGTCCCACTCGGGCGAGCCCGGGGTGGCGTCCGGCCGGCACCGCTTGCAGGCCCGGAAGCCGGCCTGCTGCGCCGCCGCGGCCGACGGGTAGAAGCGCACGTTCCGGCGCTGGGGCGTGGCCGCCGGGCACCCGGGCCGGCAGTAGATCCCGGTCGAGGTCACCGCGGTGAAGAACCAGCCGTCGAAGCGGCTGTCCCGGGACCACACGGCTCGGTAGCAGCGCTCGAAGTCCTCGATCACGGGGTCCACCGTGCCACCGTGGCGGCCGCCTGTCTGGCGGGATTGCGACACGGCGGTCGACGGTAGGAGGTGCGAGCCCTGGCCCCACCGGGGCCGGGAGGGCAGGATCGCGGGCATGAGCGCCATCGCCGATCGCTACCGACGCCTCTCGGACGACTTCGCCGCCACGGTGGCCGCCGTTCCCGCCGAGCGCTGGGACGACCAGTCGCCGTGCCCGGACTGGAAGGCCAGGGACGTGGTCGGCCACGTGGTCGGGACGTCCGGCATGTTCCTCGGCTTCGTGGGCAAGGAGCTCGGCGAAGGGCCCTCGGTCGACGACGACCCGGGGGCGGCGTGGGACCACGCCCGGGGCCTGATCCAGGCCGAGCTGGACGACCCCGAGCGGGCGGCGGTCGAGTTCGAGGGCTTCGGCGGGAAGAGCACCCTCGAGGCCGCCGTCGACCGGTTCCTCTGCACCGACCTCGTGGTGCACCGGTGGGACCTCGGCCGTGCCACCGGCCAGGACGTCCGCGTCGACCCGAAGGACATGGCCGACGTGCGCGAGTCGATGGCCCCGCTGGCGGACCAGATGCGCAGCCCCGGCGCCCTCGGGCCCGAGCTGACGCCACCGGCGGGCGCCGACGAGCAGACCGCCTTCCTCGCGTGGGCGGGACGCGAGGCCTAGCCGGAGATTTTCTCGCAGGGGTGTCGATCCGGGCCTCCCCCGTTCGTCGAAGGGGTGCGGGTCGGTACGGTGCCGGCCCTTCGAGGAGGAGGTCCCCCGATGAAGCAGTACCTGCTGAGCGTGCACATGGTGGAGGGCGAGCCCGAGCCGCCGCCCGAGGAGATCCAGCAGGCGTACAAGGACACCGAGACCTTCAACGCCGAGCTCCAGAAGCAGGGCGCCTGGGTCTTCGCCGGTGGGCTCCACCCGGCCGACACCGCCACGGTGGTCCGGTCCGAGGGGGGCGAGGTCCTGACCAGCGACGGTCCCTTCGCCGAGACCAAGGAGCAGCTGGGCGGCTTCTGGGTGATCAAGGCCGAGGACCTCGACGCGGCGCTGGCGCTGGCCGGCAGGGCCTCGGCGGCGTGCAGGGCCCCGGTCGAGGTCCGTCCGTTCCAGGACGACGCCGAGGACTGACCCGTGCCGGTCGGCACCGCAGAGGTCGAGGCCACCTTCCGGTCGGAATCGGCCCGGGCCGTGGCCGCCCTGGCTCGCCTCTTCGGCGACCTCGACGTCGCCGAGGAGGCGGTCCAGGAGGCCTTCGTGGTGGCCGTGCAGCGGTGGCCGTCGACGGGCGTGCCGCCCAACCCTGGCGGGTGGATCGTCACCACCGCCCGCAACCGAGCCATCGACCGGCTGCGACGGGAGTCGTCGCGCCACGACCGCTACGCGCAAGCCGCCCTGGTGCACCACCGGGAGGAGCGCACCGAGGTGGGCCCCGTGCCCGACGACCGCCTTCGTCTCATCTTCACCTGCTGCCACCCGGCCCTCGCCCCGAGCGCCCAGGTGGCCCTCACCCTGCGGCTGATCGCCGGCCTCCAGACGCCGGAGGTGGCCCGCGCCTTCCTGCTCCCCGAGGCCACCATGGCGCAGCGGCTCGTCCGGGCCAAGCGCAAGATCCGCGACGCCGGCATCCCCTACCGGGTCCCGGCCGACGCCGAGCTGCCCGACCGCCTGCGCCCGGTGCTGGCCGTCGTCTACCTGGTGTTCAACGAGGGCCACACCGCGACTGCCGGCACCGAGCTCGTGCGGGCCGACCTGTGCGTCGAGGCCATCCGCCTGGCCCGCCTCCTCGCCGAGCTCATGCCCGACGAGCCGGAGGTCCTCGGCCTGCTGGCCCTGCTGCTGCTCACCGAGGCCCGCCGCCCGGCCCGCACCGCCGCCGACGGGTCGCTCGTGCTCCTCCCCGACCAGGACCGCTCGCGGTGGGACCGGGACCTCATCGCCGAGGGCCAGGCCCTGGTGGCCGCCTGCATCCGGCGCGACCGGCCGGGGCCGTACCAGCTCCAGGCGGCCGTCAACGCCGTGCACGGCGACGCCACGACGGCGGCGGACACGGACTGGCCGTCCATCCTCCAGCTGTACGACCAGCTCCTCGTCCACGCCCCCACGCCGGTGGTGGCCCTCAACCGGGCGGTGGCCGTGGCCGAGGTCCACGGGCCGGCCCTCGCGCTGGAGGTGGTCGATGCCCTCGACCTCCCGGGCTACCACCCGTTCCACGCCACGAGAGGGGACCTGCTGCGCCGGCTGGGCCGCGATGATGAGGCGGTGGCCGCCTACGAGGCCGCCCTGGCCCTCGTCGAGAACGATGCCGAGCGCCGCTTCCTCGAGGAGCGCCGTCGGTCGCTGGTGGCGCGGTGACCGCCGAGCTCGTCGCCGCCGTGCGGCGACGGACGGACGAGGTCGTCGCTGCGCTCCGGGCGTTGGACGACGACGGGCTGCACGCTCCCTCGTCGCTGCCGGGGTGGAGCCGGCTGACCGTCGTGTGCCACCTCCGGTACGGCGCCGAGGCCTTCCGCCGGATGACGGACGCCACGCTGGAGGGCCGCCCGGTGTCCTACTACCCGGGGGGACGGGACGCCCGGCGGCCGGGCACCCTCGAGCCCGCCCCGGGCGAGGCACCCGCCGACGTCGTGGCCTCCCTGGCCGCGCACGGGGACGCCCTCGACCGGTCGTGGACGGGGCTGGCCGAGGACCAGTGGGACCGCGACGTCGTGGAGCCGGAGGACCAGCCCGACCTCGGCCCCCTGCCCCTGTCACGGCTGCCGCTCCTGCGGCTGACCGAGGTGGAGGTGCACGGGTCGGACCTCGACCTCGGCCTGGACGACTGGAGCGACGTCTTCGTCGTGGTGGCGCTGCCCTTCCGGCTGGACTGGCTCAACCGGCGCCGCACCAACCACCGGCGGGTGGACGACCGGGTGACGGGCTCCTGGCTGCTCGACGCGCCGGACGGCCCCACCTGGCTGGTGGCCGTCGAGGACGGCGGCGGGGTGCGGTCGCAGTCGGCCTCGCCGGGCACGCCGGCCGACGCCGTGGTCGAGGCCCCGGCCCGGGATCTCCTGGCGCTGCTCCTCGGGCGTCCCCTCCGGGCCTCGCCCCGGTACGGCGGGGACACCGACCTGGGACGGGCGTTCTCCCGTGCCTTCCCCGGCCCCTAGCCCGGGCGGGACAGGACGGAGACCGAGCCGCTGAGCTTGCCGATCATCCGGTAGACGTGCCAGAGGCAGTCGCCGAGCATGATCTCGTAGGCCGAGCGGCCGAAGCCGGCCACGTAGCGCTCGGGGTCCCGGAGCAGGCGGGCGGCGTGGAGCAGCCGCCGGGTACCCGCGGCCGAACGCTCCTCGGACCACTCGCCGCCCTCGCTGCCGAGGACGTGGCGCTCGTCGACGCGCAGACCGGCGTCGGCCACCGCCGCCTCGAGCTCCTCCGAGGACGGGTGGTCACCGAGGAGGGACAGCAGCCCGGTGGCCTCACCGGGCAGCAGCCGGTCGGTGCGGCACACCTGCGCGACGAGGGCCCGTCCCCCGGGGCGCAGGACCCGCCGGACCTCGCCGAAGGCGCGACCGAGGTGGGGGACGTGGGAGAGGACCTCCCGGCACCACACCAGGTCGACGGTCGCGTCGCCGAGGGGGAGGGCCTCGACCACCCCGGCGGTGATGGTCCCGCCCGCCGCCCGCGCCAGCTCGAGGTGACGACCGACCGGGTCCACGCCGATCACGGCCCACCCGAAGTGGCGGGCCAGGCCGACGAGATCCCGTCCCTCGCCGCAGCCGACGTCGACGACGGTGGCCTCCGGGGGGAGGCCGAGGGCGCCCGCCACCTCGTAGACGAGGTCCGGCCCCCGGGGGTCGAGGCTCTCGTCCAGCGCCCGGGCGAACGCCTCCTCGACGCGCGGGTAGTCGTCGTAGAAGGCCTCCAGCGACACGTCCATCAGGGTCGGGAGGCGACGAACACGCACTGGCGGTACGTCACCCGGAGGGGCGCGGCCTGGTCACCCAGTGCGGCAGCGAGATCGACGTCGGAGAAGTCCCCGTAGGCCTCGAGGAAGCGGCGCACGCCCGCAGCGCTGCGGAAGCGGGCGGTACCCGTGACGTCCCGTCGCTCCACGGGGTCGAAGTGCCGGCGCAGGGGCTCCTCGCCGTTCTCGGCCACGAACGTGGGGTCGGCGAGGGGCTCGTGACCGACCACCTCCCACAGCTCGGCAAGGTGGTCGATGCGGTAGGCCACGGCCACGAGGCGACCGCCGGGTCGCAGCACCCGGGCCAGCTCGGACAACCCGGTGTCGAGGTCGGGCAGGTGGTAGAGGACGCGGTTGGCGAGCACCGCGTCGAACGCGCCGTCCGGGAAGGGCAGGTGCTCGATCCCGGCGGTCACGGCACCGAGCCCACGGGCCCGGGTCAGCTCGGCCATGCGGGGTGAGAGGTCGAGGGCCACCACCGGGACGTCGGCCTCGCGGGCCAGTCGCTCCGTGAGGTCGCCGGTGCCGCACCCCACGTCCACCACCCGCTCCGGCGCCGCCTCGGCCACGGCGGCGATGGCGGCGTCCTCCACCAGCGGCCCGTCGAGCTCGGCCCAGGCCGCGAGCCGGCGGGCCAGGAACCGGTCCTCGCGGGCGTACTCCCGCCGGACCACGGAGGGGTCGTTGACTCGGGACGCGGGCGTCACGCTAGGAGCGCGAGGCTGGGCCGATGCCGGAATTGCGCGTGCACAACCTCGCGATGTCGGTCGACGGGTACGTGGCCGGACCGGACCAGAGCCTCGACAACCCGTTGGGGGTCGGCGGCCCCCGGCTCCACGAGTGGGTCTTCACCACCCGCTCCGGGCGCCGGGCGTTCGGGGGGGAGGGCGGCGAGGAAGGGGTCGACGACGACCTCTGGGTCGAGGGCACCACCGGGATCGGCGCCACGATCATGGGCCGCAACATGTTCGGGCCCGTCCGGGGACCGTGGGAGGACGAGACGTGGCGGGGATGGTGGGGCGACGAGCCGCCGTACCACCACCCCGTGTTCGTCCTGACCCACCACCCGCGTGCATCGATCGAGATGGAGGGCGGGACCAGCTTCCACTTCGTCGACGAGGGCATCGAGGTGGCGCTCGAACGGGCCTTCGACGCGGCCGGCGGCCAGGACGTCCGCGTCGGGGGCGGCGCCTCGACGGTGCAGCAGTACCTGCGGGCCGGCCTGGTCGACATGCTGCACCTCGTGGTGGCCCCGGTCCTGCTCGGACGGGGTGAGCGCCTGTTCGCGGACCTGGACGACCTCCCGCAGGGCTACCAGGTGGCGGAGATCGTCTCCTCGCCGTCGGTCGCCCACGTCCGCCTGACGCGGTCGAGGTAGCTCCGACCCGATGCGCTGCGTCCTGGTTTCGCACTTCCACTGGGACCGGGAGTGGTACCGGACCTTCGAGGACTTCCGGTCCCGCCTCGTCGGTGCGGTCGACGCCGTGCTGGACCTCTGCGCCGCCGACCCCGGCTACCACTTCGTCCTCGACGGACAGGCCGTCGTGCTGGAGGACTACCTCGAGGTGCGCCCCGGTCGTCGGGCGGAGCTGGAGGCGGGCGTCCGGGAGGGTCGCCTCGCCGTCGGCCCCTGGTACGTCCAGCCCGACTCGATGCTGCCCTCGGGCGAGGCCCACGTGCGCAACCTGCTCCACGGCCGCGCCGTCGCCGGGGCCGTCGGGCCGGTGTCGCAGGTGGCGTACGTGCCCGACTCGTTCGGCCACCCGGCGCAGTTCCCCCAGCTGTTCGCCGGCTTCGGCCTGGCGCCGTTCGTCTACTGGCGGGGGAACGGCGACGAGATCGACCGGCTGGGACCGGTGTGGCGGTGGCGGGCGCCCGACGGCAGCGAGGTGGTGGCCTGGCACCTGACCGACGGCTACTTCGGGGCCGCCGGGCTCGACGCCGAGCCGGAGGTGGCCGCCGAGCGGCTCGCCGTCGTGGCCGAGCGGCTGGCCGCCGGCGGTGCGGACCCGGTGCTCCTGATGAACGGCTTCGACCACCTGCCGCCCGACGGGCACACCGGGCCCGTGGTCGAGGCACTGGGGCGCCGACTGGGGACCGACGTCCGGCGGGTGCTCCTCGACGACGCCGTCGAGCTGCTGGACGGGAGCGGCGCCGGGGTGTTCGAGGGGCCGCTGCTCGGCGGCCGGATCGCCAACCAGCTCCCCGGCGTGTGGTCGGCGCGACTCCCCCTCAAGCTCCGCAACCGCGCCTGCGAGACCGAGCTGACGGGGTGGACCGAGCCGTGGGCCGCGCTCGGGGCGGCCCTCGGCCTGCCCGACGAGCGCCCGGCGCTGCGCTCGGCGTGGCGGGCGCTCCTGCGCAACCAGGCCCACGACTCGGTGGGTGGCTGTTCGCTCGACCGGGTGGCCGAGCAGATGTCGGGCCGGTACGACACCGCGGCCGAGCTCGGGGGCACGACCACCCGCCGGGTCCTCGAGCAGCTCGCAGGACGGGACGTGACCGGCGTGGTGTCCTTCACCGAGGACCACGACGTCGTCGTCTACAACCCGTCTCCCCATGCCCGGACCGGCGTGGCCCGGCTCGCGCTCGACGGCCTCCCGCCGTGGCGGGTGAGCATCGAGCGCTTCGACCTGCACCCCCTGACGCTCCAGCCGCCGGACGCCGGGTGGCTCGTGGACGGGCAGCCGGCGCGGGTGGTCCCCTCCCCCGATCCCACGCGCGTCCGCTTCCTCCCCGACACCGGCATCCCTCGACGTCGAGTTCGTGGCCGTGGACGTGCCCGCCTTCGGCTGCCGGCGGTACGGCCTGCGCCGAGGGACGGCGACGCCCGACGTGGTCGACGGGGGCCGCGAGGTGTCCGCCGGCGACGTCGCCGTGCGGGCGGCCGACGACGGGACGCTGACCGTGTCCCTCGGCGGGCGCTCGTTCCCGGGCCTGTTCGGCCTGGAGGACCAGGGCGACCGGGGGGACAGCTACGACTTCGATCCCGTCGGCGCGGTCGGCGCGCCCGAGGTGGCGGGCGCGGTGGTGGAGCGCACCGTGTCGCCGACGGGCGTCGAGCGGCTGCGCACCGAGCGCCTGGTCGTCCTGCCGACCGGGCTCGTCGACGGCGACGAGGCCCGGTCCGAGGACTCGGTGGCGTGCCGCCTGGTGCTCGACGCGGTGGTGGTGCCGGGGGTGCCGAGCGTCGAGGTCACCGTGACCTTCGACAACCGGGCCGAGGACCACCGGCTCCGCCTGCGGTTCCCCACGGGGGCGGCGACCGAGGGCTTCACCGCCGCCACCACCTTCGACGCCGCCCGCCGGTCGACGGTCCCGGTCGACGGGAGCAACTGGATCCACCCGCCCGTGAAGACGTTCCCCCACCAGGGTTGGGTGGCGGCCAACGGGCTCGTGGTGGGGGCGCCCGGCCTCCCCGAGGCCGAGGTGGCGCCGGACGGGACCGTCCTCGTGACCCTCGTGCGCTCGGTGGGGTGGCTGGCCCGCTTCGACGTGCGCACCCGCCCGCTGCCGGCCGGTCCCGAGATGTCCGCCGCCGGGGCGCAGACGCAGGGTCCCGTGGTCGCCCGCGTGGTCCTCACCGCCGATCCCGGCGTCGGTGGCGGACGCCGAGCTGGGGTTCCGTGCGGTGCTCGGGGGGCCGGCCCCGCTGCTGGAGGAGGGCCGCTCCCTGCTCTCCCTGGAGCCGGAGGCGCTCGTGCTCTCGGCGTGCAAGCCGGCCGAGGACGGCGACGGCATCGTGGTGCGGACCCTCAACCCGACGGACCAGCCCCAGGAGGCGGTGCTGCGGTTCGGGTTCCTGGTGGGGGACGCCGAGCCCGTGCGCCTCGACGAGACACCCGTGGAGGCCCCGGTGACCCTCGACGGCACCGTGGTCCGGTTCCCCGTCCCGCCCCACGCCCTCCGGTCCCTGCGGGTCCGATCCGGGCACACCTCCACGGACTGAAGGACCTCGACGCCATGCACCCTCCCGACACGAGATACGCCCGCAGCGCCGATGGCGTCCACGTGGCGTACCAGGTCTTCGGGGCCGGCGACACCGACGTCGTCTTCATCCCCGGCTTCGTCAGCCACCTCGAGCTGACGTGGCAGCTCCCGGGACTCGCCCGCTTCATGGAGCGGCTCGCCGCCTTCAGCCGGGTCATCACCTTCGACAAACGGGGGACGGGGCTCTCCGATCCGGTGCCGGTGTCCCAGCTGCCCACGCTGGAGGAGCGGATGGACGACCTGCGGGCCGTCATGGACGCCTCGGGGTCGGAGCGGGCGATGGTCATCGGGGTCTCGGAGGGCGGCCCGATGGCCATGGTGTTCGCCGCCACCTACCCGAGCCGGGTCTCGGGCCTGGTGCTGATCGCCAGCACGGCGCGCTTCCGGCAGGCCGACGACGCACCGTGGGGCTGGAGCGACCGCCGGGTGGAGGCCATGCTCGCCGACACCCAGACCAGCTGGGGGACGGGGCGGACGATCGGCGTCCTGGCCCCGACGGCGGTGGCCGACCCGCTCTTCGACGCCGGGCGCTTCGAGCGCTCCGCCGCCAGCCCAGGTGCGACCAAGGCGATCATCGAGATGGTGGCCGACACCGACGCCCGCGCCGTCCTGTCGAGCATCTCGGCTCCCACGCTCGTGGTGCACCGGACGGGCGACCAGGTGGTCCGGGTGGAGGCGGGGCGGGACCTCGCCGCCCGCATCCCCGGCGCCCGGCTGGTGGAGCTGCCGGGGTCGGACCACGCGTTCTTCTCCGATCCCGATCCCGTGCTCGACCAGGTCGAGGAGTTCGCCACCGGGACGAGCGTCCACGGGGAGCCCGACCGCGTCCTGGCCACGATGCTGTTCACGGACATCGTCGGCTCGACGCGGACGGCCGCCGCGGTCGGCGACCGACGGTGGCGGGAGCTGCTCGACGCCCACGACGCGACGGTCCGCCGGCAGCTCGACCGCTTCCGGGGGCGTTCCGTGAAGCAGACCGGCGACGGTCACCTCGCCGCGTTCGACGGGCCGGCCCGGGCCATCCGCTGCGGCCTGGCGATCCGTGACGGGGTGCGCCCCCTGGGGCTGAGCGTGCGGGTGGGCGTCCACACCGGCGAGGTCGAGCTGCGGGACGGCGACCTGACCGGCATCTCGGTGGTGACGGCGTGCCGGGTCATGGACCACGCCGGCGACGACGAGGTCTGGGTCTCCCAGACGGTGCGCGACCTGGTGGCCGGGTCGGGCCTCCGGTTCGAGGACCGGGGCGAGCACGACCTGAAGGGCGTGCCCGGGCCCTGGCGGCTGTGGGAGGTGCCCGACTGACCACCCGGCGACATCGGGCCGCAGCCTCGGTCCGGACGTGGTTCGATGCCGGGCCATGACCCTGCGGGTGATCCAGTGGGCGACGGGCAACGTCGGGCGGGCGGCGATCGAGGGCGTCCTCGGCCATCCCGACCTCGAGCTGGTGGGGTGCTGGGTCCACTCGGCCGACAAGGACGGCGTCGACGTCGGGACGCTGCTCGGTGGGGAGGCCATCGGCGTCCCCGCCACGGCGGACGTCGACGCGCTGCTGGCGACCGACGCCGACTGCGTCCTCTACAGCCCGCTGTTCGTGGACCCCGCCGTGGTGACCCGCATCCTCGAGTCGGGCAAGAACGTGGTGACGCCGCTCGGCTGGTTCTACCCGCCGGACGCCGAGCGGGAGCGCTTCGACGAGGTCAGCCGCGGCGCCGGCGTCACCCTCCACGGCACCGGGATCCACCCCGGCGGGATCACCGAGCGCTTCCCGCTGGTCCTCTCCGCCCTCGTCGGCTCGGTGACCGCCGTCCGGGCCGAGGAGTTCTCCGACATCCGCACCTACGGCGCCGCCGACGTCATCAGGGACTGGATGCTCTTCGGCGCCACGCCCGAGCACGCCCGCACCAGCATCATGGCCGACGCCCTCGGCGCCGGCTTCCGCCAGTCGGTGTGGATGGTGGCCGACGAGCTCGGCTTCGCCATCGACGAGCACCTGCGCACGACCCACGACGTCGCAGTCGCCACCGCCCCGATCGACTCCCCCATCGGTCCGATCCAGCCGGGGACCGTCGCGGCCCAGCGGTTCCGGTGGGAGGGCCTCGTCGACGGCGAGCCGGTCATCACCGCCGCGGTCAACTGGCTCATGGGCGACGACGACCTCGACCCCCCATGGGCCTTCGGTCCCGAGGGGGAGCGCTTCGAGGTGGAGGTCGCCGGCGACCCGGGGGTGTTCGTCACCTTCAAGAAGCTGCACCCCACCTCCATCGAGGCGGGCCTCCAGCGCAACCCCGGCATCGTGGCCACGGCCATGCACTGCGTGAACGCCATCCCCTACGTGTGCGCGGCCCGGCCGGGCCTGCTGACCTACCTCGACCTGCCCCCGGTGGCGGGCCGGGCCGCCCGACCGCTCGGGCGGTAGGTCGTCAGCCGACGAGCGCCTCGTCGGCCCGGGCCAGGACCTCCTCGACCGTCTCCTCCGGGGTCTGGTCCGAGGTGTCGAGCCACAGCCCGAGGTCCCGCCGGTGTCGCGGCCACGTGGACGTCGTTGACCGCCGGCGTGAAGTCGCCCCGGTAGGCGGTCTTGCCGATGGCGCCGCCGGCGCTCCTCGTCCCGCCGCTCGACCACGGCGACCGAGGGGCGCAGCACGACCAGGTGCCGCGGGCGGGCGGTGATCCGGTCGAGCCAGGCCTCGACGTCGGCCCCGTAGACGTTGTCCTGGACGACGGTGGTGAAGCCGGCGGCGGCGTACTCGTCGGCGACGACGCCGGACAACCGGTACCGGAGGTCGAGGAGGCGCCGGACCTCGTCCTCGGGACCGGGATCGCCGACGTTGACCCAGCCCCGGACCGCCCACCGGTAGAACTGGCCGCCCCGGACGTGGACGCCGCGCTCGAACCGGTTGGCCAGCAGGTCGGCCACCGTGGTCTTGCCGGACGCCTGCGCGCCGGTGATCAACCAGACCCCGGCGCCCACGTCAGGCGGCGATCCGGTCGGCGACGGCCAGCATCTCCCCGCCGACGGGCTGGAGGCCGATCTGCGCGGACAGGAGCCCGGTCGAGACCCGCTCGACGACGCCCCACTCCCAGACGGCGGTGGGGTCGAGGTCGGTGCGGGCGGCCAGGTACCTGGCCCGGTCGAAGGGGTCGCCCTCCAGCAGCTCCAGAGGGTCCTCGCGCATCAGGATGCCGAGGTCGTACTCGGGCTCGGCGAGGAGGCCGTCGGGATCGACGAGCTTGAACCCGGCGCCGGCCTGGAGGGCGTTCCACTGGTGGACGTCGCCGTGGACGAGCACGGCCCGCTCCTCGTCGGAGGCGGCGATCCGTCGCTCGGCGCACGCGACGGCGTGGGCCACGGCCCGCTCGGTGCACGGGTGGTCGAGCTCCTCCCACAGGACCGTGATGCGCTCCGCCAGCCAGCGACCCTTCTCGGCGCCGGTGGGCAGCCCGGCGTCGGGCGCCGGCCGCCACAGCTGGGCGGCGGCGTCGCACAGCAGGTCGAGGCGCTGCGAGAACGGCAGGCCGAGGTCGCGCATCGACGGACCGAGGCGCTCGAGGAGCAGCGCGCCCCGCGCCTCGTCGGAGCGCAGGAGGCGGGCGCAGCCCTCCCCGTCGGCCAGGCGCAGGACGGTGATCTCGTGCCTCGCCGAGTCGCGCGACCGGGGCACGAGCAGCTTCAGCACCGCGGGCGTGCCGTCGGCCAGGGTGGCCTCGGCGACGAACGCCTCGGTGGCGTCCGGGTAGGCCCGGCCCACGTCGACCGACCACTCCGCCTCGAGGTCGCGCACCAGCGACCCCAGGTCCTCGAGCCAGGCCTCGGCCCCCAGGGCGACCGCCTCGTTCCGCACGACGATGGGGACGTCGGCGGTCACGGGAGGGGAGCATCGCCCGAACACCCCTGGACCCCCAACGGGTTTCGGCCGGCGGGTTCGCGGAGCTGCCGGCCCGGCCCGGCGCGTTCACCCGGGTGGGCCCCGCTCCCCCGGCACGCTGCCGGCGTCGGCACGGTGGCGGTTGTGGTACCCGCAGGCCAGCTGCCCGTTCTCGGCCACGGTGGGCCCGCCCCTGGCCCAGGGCACGACGTGGTCGACCTCGCAGTGCTCGGCGGGCAGGTCGCAGTAGCGGGAGGTGCACCGCCGGTCCCGCACCTCCACCGCCCGGCGCTCGGCTCCGGTGAAGAAGCGCCGGCGCCTGCCCACCCCGAGCACCCGGTCACCCCCGTCGAACACGACCCGCTCGACGTCGGCCTCGGCCAGCCAGGGCACGAGCGTCCCCGGGGTCACGACGGTGCCCCGGGCCAGCTCGCAGATGCGCCCCTCGAACGTCTCGTAGCCCACGTGCACGGTGAACAGCGGCCTCGGGGCCCGGTCCCCGGCGGCAGTGGCCCCGGCCCGGCGGGCCAGCTCGACGAGGGCGTCGGCCCGGCGCTGCGCCGGGGTGCGGGCGAGGCCGGCCAGCCGCTCGTGCTCACGGGGGGCGGGGCCCGCCCCGGCGCCGTCGGCCCGGAACAGCTCCTCCTCGATGCGGGCGAGGGCGCCGGCGACGATCTCACCCCCGACCGGGTCGAGCACCCCGTCGAGGAACCACCGTCCCTCGAAGCTCGACGACAGGTGGACCCGGCGACCGGCGTGCAGGGCCGCGGCCTGGTCCTCCGCCCCGTCGGGGTCGGCGGCCTGGCGCCAGTAGGCCAGGGCGGTGGCGAAGCCCCGGAGGTCCAGGCGGGTGGCGCTCGCCACCAGGGCGCGCTCGTCCCGCTCGAGAGCGGCGGCGGTGTGCTCGGTGCGGGCCGACGCCAGGAGGCCCACCGCGGTCGCGCCCACGTCCCCGGCCAGCCACGCCCGCTCGGCGAGCGGGAGGTCGCCCAGCGCCCGTCCCAGCCTGACCCGCCGACGGGCCACCCCCTGGGGCAGCGAGCAGGCCACGGCCAGCCAGGCCGAGGCGGTGCGGGCGCCGTCGGCCTCCCACCCCCGGTCACGCTCGAACGCACGCGTGGCCCGCGTGGCCACCGCCTCCAGCCGGTCGAGCTGGCGGTGCAGGGCCGCGATGGCGTCGCGCCCGACGAGGAGCGCCGGGTCGGCGTCGACGAGGGTGTCGACGAGTCGGGTCAGCGCCTGGAGCGGGTCGCCGTTCGTGCACATGGCCGGTCCTGAGACGAGGGGACGTCGAAGGGGCCAGTGCCCGAGCGCTGCTTCCTGGTGCCGACCACCCTAGACGAACACGTGTTCGCCTGTCAAGCGGTCCAGGACCACTCCACGGCGAGGGGATCGTGGTCGCTGAGGGGCGCACCGGCCGGGTCGACGAAGGTCTCCCGCTCGAACCGGTGGCTCGTCGGCCGCAGGTTCACGTCGGCGCCGCTGCGGAACAGGAACCGGTCGATGACGTCGTCGTCGTCCCCGCAGTCCACGACGTCGCACACGTCCTGGAGGCCGGTCTCCTCCATGAAGCCCCGCAGCTGCTCGCCGTCGGGGCTCTCGTCGTAGTTCAGGTTCCAGTCGCCGCCGATGAGCACCGCACCGGGCGTGTGCTCCTCGAGGTAGGCGGCGAGCTGGTCGAGGTCCTCTCCCCGGAGCGCCGTGTCGACACCGCCGGCCTCCATGTGCAGCGTGTACAGCCCGACCGTCACGTCGTCGTCGAGCGTGAGGGTCGTGGAGGCGAAGCCCTTCAGGGCCAGGCAGTCGGCCGAGGCGTCGCCGCACCCCGTCCACGGCACCCGGTCGAGGGCGCCGATGGGGAGGCGGGACATGATGTTCAGCCCGTCCCCGACCGCCGCACTGGCGCGTCCGATCGGGTTCAGCTCGGCGGGGCCCGGGTGGGGCTCGCTCATGAACTCGTGGTCGGCCCCGGCGCGGAGCAGGTCGGTGTAGGCCCCGAAGTCCTCCTGCACGACGACCACGTCGTACGGGTTCAGGAGCGGGCTGATGATCGGCGTGTTCCGCTCGGGGAACTGGTCGGGGTTGATGCCCTGCGGCAGGCCGGCCACGTTGTAGGTGAGCGACGTGAACGTGCCCGACGCGCCGGTCGTGGTGGACGTGTCGTCGTCCTCGGAACCCGAGTCGTCACCCCCGTCGCTGCAGGCGGCGACCAGGGCCAGGACGACGACAGCCGCCGTGACGGCGAGCACCGATCTCGAACCGCGTACCCGCACGCTTCCCTCCCGGCCGGGCGCGCAGGCTAGCGCCGCCCTCTCGGTGCGCTGACCGGGCACGCACCTCACTGGCGCGCTTCACGCTGGAGCACGCTCGCGCTCGGCCGGACGGTGCGGTCCCGGTCGACGATCCCGAAGGCGACGTCGTACCCGTGGTGCCACTCGTAGTTGTCGACGGCCGTCCAGTGGAACAGCCCCCGCACGTCGATCCCCCGGGCGAGCGCGTCCTGCACCACCTCGAGCCCTCGCGCCAGGTAGGCGGCCCGGGCTCCGTCGTCGTCCGTGCCGAGCCCGTACTCGGCCACGAGCAGCGGCGTCCCCGGCACCTCGACGTGGAGGCGGTCGAGGACGAGGCCGAGCCCGTCGGCCCAGATCCCGTACCCCAGCGGCGAGCGGGGGGCGTCGGGCGGGTGGACGGCGATGCGCCCCCCGGCCACGCCCATGGCGGCGTAGTACGAGAAGCCGAGCAGGTCATAGGCGCCGGCCAGGTCCGGCCGCTCCACGGGCGGGCGCCCGGGCACCCGGAGGACGCCGTCGCGGAACAGACCGAGCCCCGGCGCCCAGAGGGTGTCGTGGAGCAGCGTCGCCATTTCGGCGGAGGCGGGCTCGTCGTCCTGGGCCACGATGGCCGACAGCCCGAAGATGGACGAGACCGGGACACCGGTCTGCCGCAGGCGCACGGCCGCCTCGGCGGTGGCGAGGTGGATGGCCTCGTCGGCCACGGCCGTCTCGGCCGGGTCGTCGTGCCCGGGCGGCCAGCCCCGTCCGCCGAAGGCGGCACGGGCGTAGTAGTTGGTCTCGTTCACCGGCTGCCAGCCCCCGACGAGGTCGCCGAAGGTGTCGGCCACCCAGGCGACGTGGCGGGCCCAGGCCTCCGTCCTGTTCCCCTCGACGAGGAAGCCCCCTGCAGTCGGCGAACCACCGGGGCAGGGTGAAGTGGTGCAGGCACACCCACGGCGTCACACCGGCCTCGGAGGCAGCCGCCAGCACCGCCCGGTAGTGGTCGACGGCGGCGGCATCGTGCCGCCCCGGCTCCGGCTCGAGGCGGGCCCACTCCATGGACAGCCGGTGGTGGGTGAGGCCGAGACCAGCCAACAGGCGGAAGTCCTCGGCGAAGCGCGTCCCGAAGCCGTTGCCGTCCCCGGACACCGGCGCCCGGCCGGTCCGCTCCCAGTCCCACCAGTCCGAGGCGGGCGCCGCGCCCTCGCACTGCGTCGACGACGCGCCCGTCCCCCATGCGAACCCGTCCGGCCACTGCATCGCCGCAGTATGGCGAGCGACGCGGTCGTCAGCCGAGGCGACCGCGTGTCCTACGAGGCGTACGTCGTGACGAGCGCCCCCCCGATCTCGGCCAGGCGGGCCCGCACCTCCGGTGGATCGAGCACCTCCAGCCCGTCGGCGTAGCCGGCCAGCTCCCGAGCCGGGTCGTCGTGGCTGGGCGGGAAGCCGAGGTCGACCCGCACCCGCCCGTCCTCCGCCGGCGGCGCCACGGAGAGACGGGTCCCGAAGTGCACGCGCAGCCACCGCACCAGCGCGGGGTCGGCGAGCGCGATGACGTGCCGGAACCCCCGCCCCTCGTCCAGGGTGGCGACGATCTCCTCCCACGCCCGCTGGAGGTCGAAGTCGTCGGGCCGCACGACCGGCTCGCCGGTCAGCTCGACCGATCGGACCCGCCACACCCGGAAGGTCCGCCTCCCGGCGGCGGTGTCGGCCACCAGGTACCAGGTCGTGCCCTTCGCCACGAGGCCCAGCGGGTGCACGATCCGCTCGCTGGACGCCCCCGTGGCGTCGGTGTACCCGAGCCGCACCTGCACGCCCTCGATGACCGCGTGCTGCAGCACCTCGAGGTGGGGCGGCGTGGACGGCCGGGTGCCGCCCCACCCGGCCGGGTCGAGCACGATCGCCGACGCCGCCTTCTCGGCCTCGGCCCGGAACGTCTCCGGCAGCGCCCGGACGAGCTTGCGCAGGGCGGCCTTGGCCTCGGGCGTCACCGCCGACGAGGGACCGGCCACCAGGAAGAGCGTGCGGGCCTCGGCCGCCGTCAGGCCGCTCAGGTCGGTCCGGGCGCCGCCCACGAGCGTCCACCCGCCGCCCCGCCCGGGTTGTGAGTACACGGGGATGCCGGCGATCGACAGCGCCTCGAGGTCACGCCGGGCGGTCTTGACCGAGACCTCCAGCTCCGCCGCCACCTCGGTGGCGGTGACCTGGCCGCGCGCCTGCAGGAACAGGAGGGTGGCGACGAGGCGATCGGCCCGCATGTGACCAGTGTCCCACGGCAACGTGGTCAGGAGGTGACCACGTTGCGGCGGAGCATGGATCGGGCACCAGCCGGACCACGACATCGGGAGGAACCCGAATGGCACCACCCCCCACGCTCCCCGACGCCCCGGCCATCCTGGCCGACGGGCTGCAGCGTCGCTTCAACGGCACGACCGCGGTCGAGGGGCTCGACCTGCGCGTCGACCGCGGCGAGATCTACGGCTTCCTCGGCCCGAACGGCGCCGGGAAGACGACCACCGTGCGGATGCTCACCACGCTGCTCTCCCCCACCGGCGGCGGGGCCACCGTTGCCGGGCGGGACGTGGCGCACGATCCCGGCGGCGTGCGCCTCCGCATCGGGGTTGCCCTCCAGGACGTGTCGCTCGACCCCAAGCAGACCGGCGCCGAGCTGCTGCGCCTCCAGGGCCGCCTGTACGGACTCGACCGCAAGGCCATCGCTCGGCGCGTCGAGCAGCTGGCGGCGCTCATCGACCTCGGCGATGCGCTCGACCACCGGGTCGCCACCTACTCCGGCGGGATGCGGCGCCGCCTCGACCTCGCCGCCGCCCTCGTGCACGACCCCGAGGTCCTGTTCCTCGACGAGCCCACGACAGGGCTCGATCCGGTGAGCCGGGCCCGGGTGTGGGGCGAGGTGCAGCGGTTGAACGAGGAGCTCGGCATGACGATCTTCCTCACCACGCAGTACCTCGAGGAGGCGGATGCCCTCGCCGACCGCGTCGGCATCATCGATCGCGGCCGGATGGTGGCGGAGGGCACGCCGGCCGAGCTGAAGCGGTCGGTGGGCTCGGACGTGATCGTCGCCCGGGTGGGCGGCGACGCCGCGGAGGTGGCGCCGGCGCTGCGCCGGCTCCCCGAGATCCGCCAGGTCGAGGTCCACGGAGCCGAGCTCGTCATCGCCACGGGCAACGGCCCGGCCGCCCTCAGCCCGGTGGCGGTGGCCCTCGCCGGGTCCGGCGTCCCCGTGCGGGAGCTCACGCTGCGCACGCCCACGCTCGACGACGTGTTCCTGGAGCTGACCGGGAGCCGCATCGGGCCCGACGAGATCGACCACGACGACGACCAGCAGGAGGCCGCGGCATGACCGCCATCTCGACCCCCGTTCCCCCGACCATCGCACGCGAGGTGCCCCAGCCGCGGCCGGCGGGCTTCCTCGCCGACCTGGCGTCCATCGCCGGGCGGGCGCTGCGGGCCGTGCCCCGCGACGCCGAGGCCGTCGTCCCGCCGGTGTTCATCGCGCTGTTCTTCTTCGTGGTGAACCTGGCCACGCTCGAACGGCTGACCGACAGCATCCCCGGGTTCGACTACACCGCCTTCCAGCTGGCCACGGCCGTGCTGCTCGGCGTCACCGGCGTGTCCCGGGCCGGCGCGCTCGTGCTCGACGTGCAGAACCAGTACTTCGACCGGCTCCTGCTGACGCCGGTGCGCCGCACCGCCATCCTGCTCGGCCACATGGCGGCCGACGTGGCCGTCGCCGCCGGCCTGACGGTGCCGATCGTGGTCCTGGGCCTCGTCCTCGGCGTCGACTTCGTCGGCGGCCCGCTCGGCGTCCTCGCCTTCGTGGTGCTCGCCTCGCTCTGGAGCCTGGCGTTCGCCGGGTTCGGCTACGCCATCGCCCTCAAGACCGGCAACCCGGCGGCGGTCAACTCGAGCTTCCTGCTGTTCTTCCCGTTCCTGTTCCTCACCTCGTCGTACGTGCCCCGTGACCAGCTGTCCGGCTGGCTCGACGTCGTGGCGGGGCTCAACCCGGTCACCTACCTGCTCGACGGCATGCGCACCCTCGTCATGGGCGACGGGTGGGCCTGGGGCGAGCTGGGGCAGGCGGTCCTGGCCATCGCCGCCGTCGGCCTGGTCAGCACGTCGCTCTGCTTCGCCGCCCTCCGGGGCCGCATCCGCAGCGGGGGGTGAGCTGCGCTGGCGTCAGTACGCCGACGCCAGCGATTCCGTCGGGAGCGAGTCGAGCGCCTCGTCCGGCACGACCTTGTCGTCCTTCGGGCCGAGCATGCCCCCGAGGGCGGCGCCCCCCGGGCTCTCCTTCGGGATGATGAGCAGGTACTCCTTCGGAGGATCGTCGAGGCGCTCGCGCTTCTTCCCCCTCGGCCAGGGCAGGTTCGTGGCCGTCCCCTTGGCCCGCTCGAAGACGTACCACGGCAGGGCCACGATCCACTCGATGAGCCAGTAGAAGATGCGCCCGAGCACCGCCACCGCCGTCGGCGCCCCGACCGACACCACGCCGACGGCCGCCATCCCGGTCACCTGCCCCACCTTCACCGGGAGGGGCGGACCGCTGCGACCGAAGCGGCCCGCGGCGATGGCTGCGGCCCGCACGGCGATCCACATGAGGGCGCGGGTGATGGCGGTGGCGCCCGACTCCCGCAGGGCCCGGCGGAAGAGGCCGTCGGCGTCCCACGGGTCGACCCGGGGCTGCTTGCCGTCGTCGCGCTTCGACTCCCGCCACACGGCGTCGTGGAGGACGCCCGGCTCGCTGTTGGTCCCGGCGGTGTCGAACAGCCAGCGGACGGCCCGGGGTATCGACGCGAAGTCGGTCTTGAAGCCCTTGCGCATGACGAAGTAGTCGTCACGGCCCTCGAACACGAGCGGGTCGAGGAGCCGCCACTCCTCGCCGACCTCGTGGCGCACGCTGAGCGGGGTGCGGAACGGCACGGCCTCACCGTACGGCGCGCGCCGGGTGCGAGGCGAGGAAGGGCCGGCGATCCGCTGTCGGCCCCGGATCGCGGGCGCATCGTCCTCGGGCACCGCCACCGCCGCCGCTACCGTGCCCGCTCGTGGCCGATGCGGCCTGTCGGCGTCGTTGCGCCAGCCGGGAGCTGTCACGGCCGGCGCCAGCCCTCGGTCTGGGTCAGGCGCCGGCGCCGAGCTCCACGTCGGCGGCGGACCCTCGGGTGGCGCCCTGCTCCATGAGCTCGGCGCAGCGCCGGAGCACGGCGGCGTGGCGCTCGGGCCATGGAACGGCGACCGGGGCATGCCGGAGGAGGTGCTCGGCGGCGTCGCCATGAGCCGGATGATGGGTGCGCAGGATCCACTCCGCCCAGGCGAGGTCCTCGACCGCTTCGCCCAGGTGGGCGAACTCCCAGTCCACGAGTCCCACGACTCCATCGTCGGCATCGAGGTCGAACAGCATGTTGTGTGGACCGAAGTCCCCGTGGACCAGCACGGAGCCACGAGCTCCGAGGTGGGGCACGGTGGTGAGAGGAACCGCCTGGACGACGCGCAGCGTCTCGCCGACGAGTGCCATGACCGTGTCGCCATGGCCCTCGTCGATCAGCTCCTGGCCAGGGCGGCCCGGGACCTCCGCCATGACGAGGCTCGGCTCCTGGGAGTCCTGCTCGAGGACCGCCGGCACCGGCAGGCGCTCACCGAGGGCCGAGAGGCAGAGGAGCTCGCGCCGCCAGCGCTCGTGACGTCCGGGCCCCTCGTACCGCTTGCGGATGCGTCCGGGACCGATCCGGCGGGTCGTGTTCGTGTAGCCGTGTGACAGCGGAGACGGCACGGCCTGCCAGTCCAGCATCGAACGGGCCGGACCAGGCCAGGGCCCGGCGCTTCCCCCACCCGACGTGCGCTACTTGGGCTGCGTCGTGAACGGGACGAAGCAGTCTTCGGCGCAGTCGTCGAACGTGATGCCGTGGCTGGCCACCCAGCCGTCGCGGATGCCGTCGAGGGTCACAGCGACTTCGTTGTCCCCGCTGGCGACGAGGTGCCGGACAGTGCCCTGGGCGTCCCTGTACGAGACGAACAGGGTGGTGAAGCCGGTGCAGCCCTCACCGAGGATGCCGGTGAAGGAGTCGGCCGTGAAGGTGGACTCGCCCGTGCGCCGCGTCAGGCCCGAGCTACCACTGGCCGTGCACGTCCTGGGCTGGCCGTCGAGGTCGTCGAACGTGTAGTCGAACGTCTTCAGGTCGAGGAGGAAGTCGTCCGCGCCTGCTGGCGGAACGTCCCCGACGAACGGCAGGGCACCGGTCGCCAGGGCGGCCACCCCTCCTGCCAGTGCCCTCCGTAGCCCCATGGCGACCTTCTTCCGCTCGCGCCGGCCCCGGACGAGCGGACGGTAGCGCCTCGTCCGAACGCCCGCCATGGGCGCACGACCGGCATTCCGGATCAGACTGTTGACCGTGACAGCCCTCCCGGAGACGCTCTATGCGAAGAGCGGCGATGTCCATGTCGCCTACCAGGCGACCGGCAGCGGTGACATCAGTCTCGTGTTCGTTCCTGGGATCGCCTCACACGTCGAGTTTCAGTGGGAGGAGTCCCATCAGGCGCGACTTTTTCGTCGTCTCGGTTCGTTCTGCCGCCTCATCCGCTTCGACAAGCGGGGGGAGGGTCTCTCGGACCGCGTCGCTGTCCATGCCCACTCTCGAGGAGCGCATGGATGACATCCGGGCCGTTCTTGATGCGGTCGGCGTGGAGCGCGCCGCTCTCCTCGGCCTCTCCGAGGGGGGACCGCTCAGCGTCCTGTTCGCGGCGACCTACCCGGAGCGGACCGTGGCGCTCGTCCTCTGGAACACCTTCGCCCGGCTCACCCAGGCACCTGGCTACCCCTTCGGCTTCGTGCCCGAGGTCTTCGATCAGGTGCTGGAGACCTACGACCAGCTCTGGGGTACGGGGGCGTTTCTGTCCGCGTTCGTGCCATCGGGCGCCGAGGACGAGAGCTTCCAAGCTTGGTGGGCACGCTTCGAGCGGGAGGCGATGAGCCCGGGCGCCGCCGTCCAGTCCATGCGAATGAACCGCGACATCGACGTGCGAGACGTTCTCCCACTCGTGCACACACCGACACTCGTGGTCTCGAGCATCGGCGATGTCCTGGCCAAGGCATCACCTTCCTCGCCGAACACATCCCGGGTGCCGTGCTTCGTGAGCGTCCGGGATCGGACCACTTCGCGTGGTTCGACGTGGACGTTGCAGACCTCGTCGAGGAGTTCCTCACCGGCGCATCGGGTGTTCCCGATTTCGACCGAGCGTTGGCGACCGTCCTCATCACCGACATCGTGGGATCGACCGCTCGAGCCGCCGAGGTCGGGGATCGACGGTGGCGCGAGCTGCTGGACGCCCACGATGACATCGTCGCAGGGCATCTCCAGCGGTTCCGGGGTCGGTTGGTCAAGAACACCGGCGACGGGTGTCTCGCCACCTTCGATGGTCCTGGGCGGGCGGTGCGGTGCGCGATCGCCATGCGCGACAGTCTTCGAGACCTCGGCATCGAGACCCGCTGCGGCATCCACACCGGAGAGGTGGAGCTGCGGGGGGCGGATCTCGGCGGAATCGGAGTGCACATTGCTGCACGCGTGTCCTCCCTTGCCGGCCCCGGCGACGTCTTGGTGTCGAGAACGGTCGTCGACCTCGTCGTCGGCTCGGGCATCGCCTTCCACGACCGCGGCGAACAGCTTCTCAAGGGTGTCCCCGGAAGCTGGCGACTGTTCACCGTGGAGGGCTGACGACGAATCCCTCGCCGACAGCCCTTTTGCGTGAGCTGCAGCCCCAACGGGGTTTGGACGACGACCTCCTCGCCGCGCGCCGAACCGGTCGATCGCGCTCGAGCCTCCTGGGGCAGGCTCGTCGTGTGAGGTTCGGCTTGATCTCGGACGTCCACGGCAACCGGCACGCGCTGGAAGCCGTCACCGCGGACGCGGCCCAGCTCGGGGTCGACCGGTGGTGGGTGCTGGGCGATCTCGTGGCCATCGGGCCCGAGCCCGTCGCCACGGTCGAGCTGATCGCCAACCTCCCGCAGGTCGAGGTGATCAGCGGGAACACCGAACGCTACGTGCTGACCGACGACCGCCCGCCACCGACCCCGACCGACGTCGTTGCCAACCCGGACCTGTTCGGGCTCTACGGCACGATCCAACGATCCTTCGCATGGACGGGCGGTGCGCTCGCCGCCCACGGCTGGCTCGGATGGCTCCGCGAGCTGCCGCTCGACCTGCGAACCACACTGCCCGACGGGACCGTGGCGATGGGCGTCCACGCCTCTCCCGGCCGTGACGACGGCGAGGGCATCACGCCGCATCGCGACGAGGAAGACCTTCGCAACGACCTCGAGGGCACCGACGCCGACATCGTGTTCGCCGGCCACTCGCACCAACCCACGGACCGGGTCGTCGCTGGGCTGCGAGCGGTGAACCTCGGCAGCCTCAGCAATCCGATCACCGACGACCTCCGGGCGAGCTACGTCGTCCTCCACGCTGACCGGCACGGGCACGAGATCGAGCACCGCCGCGTCGCGTACGACCGCGAGGGGTTCCTGCGCGCAGTCGAGACGTCGGGACACCCCGCCTCCGACTACATCGCGTCGTTCCAGCGCGGCGAGCAGGTCCGCTTCCCGGCGGTGCGGCCCGGCGCACCCGACCCGCCCGGACAGCACGAGAGGCCCTCCGGAGAGGGCCTCTGACCTGCACCTACCTGGCAGCCCCAACGGGGTTCGAACCCGTGTCTCCACCTTGAGAGGGTGGTGTCCTGGGCCTCTAGACGATGGGGCCAGGCGCCCGGCATGGCGGGCGGCGGGTGACCAGGCTAGCGGCTGTCCGACCGACCGGCGCCAGCCCTCGGCCCGCCCTCAGCGGCCGGTCGAGCCGTCCCGCAGCTCCCGGATGAGGTCGGCGTGGCCGGCGTGGCGGGCGGTCTCCTCCAGCAGGTGGGCCAGGATCCACCGCAGGTCGACGGGGGGCTGCTGGTCGTCGGCCCGGCACCCGTCGTCGAGCGACGCCGAGGCCACCACGTCGTCGACGGCCCGCCACGTCGCCCGGTAGGCCTCGACGGCCGCCGCCGGCGTGTCCCCCTCCGGCACGGCGTTGGCGGGGACGTCGTCCGGGCGGCCGGCGAAGCGGCCCAGGACCCACACCGACTCGGCGTAGGCCAGGTGCCTCGTCAGCCAGAGGAGCGACGTCCCGCTGTCCACCGGCGACCACCGGGCGGCGTCGTCGTCCAGCCCGTCGAGCTTCCGGACGAACGACTCCCGGGTGTACTGCAGCAGGGCCACGAGCGTCTCCCGCTCGCCCCCCGCGAGGCGAGGCGGCTTGTGGTCCGGCACCGGCTCAGGCTCCCACGCCGGCCTGGTCCGGGACCACCCGCTCGACCCCGTCCAGCAGGCGGTCGAGATCGGGCCACCAACGGCCCGTGGGGAGCAGGCCCAGCACCTCCGCCAGGACGGCCCCGCTCCCCGTCGCCGGCACCACCCGGGCCGGCGCCGCGGCGTGGAGGAAGCCGAGGTACCAGTGACGCCGGGTCGCGGGCAGCTCCTCCCCGTCGACGACCACGTAGTAGTCGGGCAGGCCGAGGGCCCGAGCCCGCCACCGGGCCACCACACCGGCCACCGCCACCTCGAGCTCGCCCGCCGGACCGGCCTCGTCGAAGCGCCGCACCCAGGCGTCGGCCACCGCCGCCAGCGGGTCGGCGTCGTGGACGAAGTAGGGCACCGACGTCCCCGCCGCCAGGCGCCACGCCGCTTCGGGGTCCTCCGGAACCGCGACCCGGACGTTGGCACGGCCCCCCAGCGACTCGACCGCCGCCCGCGCCCGGGGACCGATCACCGCGACGACGGTGGTGGCGTGCCGCTCCACGGTTACGGCGTGAAGATGCGCTCGAAGGTGGCGAGGTCGGCGACGTAGGGCTCCGTCGACCGGGGCCAGGGCACGACCAGGTCCGTGACCCCGACCTCGGCGTAGCGCCCGGCCAGGTCCCGGAACGCCTCCTCGGACGACAGGCCGGGGTCGAGCTCTCCTCCCGTCAGGACGATCCGGTCGATGGTCGCCGGGTCGCGCCCGACCTCGTCGCACGCCGCCTCCAGCCGGTCGACCTGGGCGGCCACGATGGCCGCCCCCTCGGCGGCGCTCACGGGGCCCGGGGTCGCCCGGTCGCCGGTCGTGACCCACGCCTGCCCGAACCGGGCCGCCAGCCGGAACCCCCGCGGGCCGGTGGCCGCCACCGCGAACGGCACCCTCGGCTCCTGCACGCAGCCCGGCAGGTTGCGGGCCTCGTCGGCGGCGTAGAAGCGGCCCCTCGCCGACACGCCGGCCGGCGACCGCAGCAGCTGGTCGGTCAGGGTCACGAACTCCTCGAAGCGGTCCGCCCGTTCCCGGGGCGACCACGCCGGGCTCCCGAGGACCGTGGCGTCCCAGCCGACCCCCCCGGCGCCGAGCCCCACGGTCAGGCGACCGCCCGAGAGGTCGTCGAGGGCCATCAGCTCCTTGGCGAAGGGCACCGGGTGCCGGAAGTTGGGCGACGCCACCAGCGGGCCCAGGCGCACGCGCCGGGTGACCGCCGCCGCCGCCGCCAGCGTGGGCACCATGGGGAACCAGGGGTCGTCCCGCAGCGACCGCCAGCTCAGGTGGTCGTAGGTCCACGCCGAGTCGAACACGAGCTCGTCGGCGCGCCGCCAGCGCCCGGCCGCCTCCGACCACCGGGCGTCGGGGAGGATGACGACGCCGAGGCGCACTACCGGTAGCCGGTGACGTCGGCGGGCTTGCCGGCGTCCTGCACCTCGACGAGGTAGCGCCAGCAATCGGGGGCGCTGCCGTCGACGTCGGTGAAGCCGTAGACCTTGGCCAGCTCCCCGCTCGACACCGATGCGCCGTTCCAGCGGGCCACGTCCGGGTCGGAGGCCAGCGCGGCGACGGCCCGGCCCACGAACGCCGGGCTCTCGGAGATGGCGAAGTGCGGCGTGGTCCGGGTGGCGTCGCGCCAGTTCGCCTCGGTCACCTTGTAGATGTCGAGCATCTCCTCCGAGCGGAGCCACCCCGGGGTCACCGACACCGCCGTGGCCCCGTGGGGCGGGAGCTCGTGGGCCAGCGCGAACGCCATCCGGCCCACCGACGCCTTGGCCAGGTCGTAGAAGAACGACACCCGGTAGTTGGCGGCGTTGTACTCGTCCGTCCCGTCGTTGACCTCGACCACCAGACCGCCCGGCTGGCGGATGAGGAGCGGCAGCGCGAAGTGGCTGGTGACGATGTGGGTCTCCACCTGGAGCCGGACGGTGCGCAACCCCGTCTCCAGCGAGGACTCCCACACCGTCTTGTCCCACTCGATGGTCGTGGCGCCGAAGATGTCGTTGACGAGGATGTGCAGGGCACCCTGCTCCTCGTCGATGCGGGCCACCGAGCGCGGCGACCTCGTCGGGGACGAGGTGGTCGACCCGCACGGCGATGCCCCGGCCCCCGGCCTCGTCGACGAGGGCGGCCGTCTCCTCGATGGTCTCCGGCCGGTTCATCTCCGACCGCGTCGAGCCCGACGTGCGCCCGGTGACGTAGACGGTGGCGCCGGCCGCGCCGAGCTCCACGGCGATGCCCCGCCCCGCGCCCCGCGTCCCCCCGGCGACGAGGGCCACCTTGCCGTCCAGCGGCGCCGCCACGACGTCAGCCTACGACGGCTCCGCCACGTAGAACCGGTTGCCGTCGAGGTCGGTGAAGCTGAACATCAGTGGCGCCGTCGGCCAGTCGAGGAGCTCCCCCGCCGACAGCCCGAGCGCCGTCACCGCGGCGTGCGCGGCGCGCGCATCACCGGCCATGAGTCGGATCCCCGTGTCGATCCCGGCGGGCAGCTCGTCGCCGGCGGCCACCAGGGAGATCGACGTGCCCGCGCCGGGCGGCACCAGCTCGATCCAGCGGAAGCCCTCTTGCAGCTCGGCGTCGAACCGGGTCTCCAGGCCCAGCGCCTCGAAGAGGGCCTTGGCCCGGTCCTGGTCGGTGACCGGGACCGCCACCGTCGACACGCCCGTGAACGTCGTCGTCGCGTTCGTCATGCACGGTGGACGGAGGGACGCCGCGGAACTCATCGCTCGTCGCTCGTCGCCGCCAGCCCCATGCCGGCTCCGGGCTCGACACCGCCGTGTGCCCGACCTAGGGTTAGGCATGCCTAACCAAGTGGGGGAAGAGCGGTGAACGGCAGGATCGCCGGGGCCCGGGGCGGGGTCGGGTGATCAGCGAGCGAGGGTTCGCCGACCTGCGGGTGGCGGCGACCCTGGCCCACACCGCACCCTCCCTCCGGGTGCAGGTCGGGGACGGCCGGCGGCAGCTCTTCGAGGTCGGTCACGAGCCGTCACCGGGCGCCAGCCCCTGTCGATGGATGCCGCCGTGCGCCTTCCGGGTGTCCGTGGCCCGGGCCCGGGTGGCCCGGGACGACGGTCGCCGGGTGGCGGTGCGGGGTCTCCCCTCCGGTGTCGACCCCTGCATCGAGCTCGAGCTGGCCCCGGGCGACGCGATCCGGCCCGGTGGGCGCCTGTGCCTGCGTCACGACGACGCCTGGCGACACCTCTTCGCCACCACGCTCGAGCCCGACCGCATCCCGCTCCACCCGGCCGATGGCGTGCGGCTCCACGTCGACCAGGCCACCGGCGTCTCGCTCCTCGAGCACTGGGGCGACGCCGCGGACGACGACGCCCGTCTCGTCGGCCTCCTCGCCCGGGTCGCGGCCGAGGAGGCGGTGGCCGAGCTGGTCGGCCCCGGAGGCGCCGACCTCAGATGACCGGCCCTCGGAGAGCCAAGGTGTCGGGAGCGCCGGTGACGAGGTGAGCTCGGGGGGGAGGACTCGAACCCCCACCAACAGGACCAGAACCTGCCGTGCTGCCGATTACACCACCCCCGACCGGGTGAACGGACGAGGCTATCCGACCCGGTTCCCGAGCCGCACCAGCCGGCCGTAGCCCAGGATCCGACCGGCGCCCACCCGGAGGGTCTCCGACGCGAGGTGCCAGGCGCGGGCCCCGTAGCCCTCGTGGCTGTCGCTCGGCGACGAGCGGGCATCGAGCCCCAGCTCGGCGGCGATGTGGCGGATGCGCAGCGCGTGGTACGGGCTGGAGACGAGGAGGACCCGCTTCCGGTCGCCCAGCACCCGGGCCGCGGCGGACAGGCTCGTCCACGAGTCCGACCCGCCGCTCTCGAGCACGATGGCGTCCTCGGGCACGCCCCTGGGCCGCGAGGTAGCCGGCGCCGGCGGCGGCCTCGGTGAAGCGGTCACCGGGACGGCGACCGCCCGTCACCACCACCACCGGTGCCAGGTCGTCGTCGTAGAGCTCGGCGGCGTGGTCGAGGCGGGCCCGGTAGACCTGCGAGGGGCGGCCGTCGTACTGCGCCGCACCGAGCACGACGATGGCGTCGGCCGGTCCGGCCTGGTCCTCCCGACCGGCGCGCCACACCTGGAACCCGGTCACCGCCAGGTAGGCCACGCCGACGGCGGCGGCGAGGAGCCCCAGGCGGACGGCGAGGCGGAGGGGCCTCACCCCACCCGGGCCCGGGCCGCCCGCAGGCGGGCCAGCGTCCGCTCCGGCCCGAGCACCTCGAGCGACTCGAACAACGGCAGGCCCACGGTCCGCCCGGTGACCGCCACCCGGACCGCGGCGTGCACCTTCTTCTTCCCGACGTCCACGTCCTCGGCCACCGCGTCGAGGGCGGCCCGCACGCCGTCGGCGGTCCAGTCGGCCAGCTCGCCGAGGCGGACCGTCGCCCGCTCGAGGGCGGCGCCGGCCGGCTCCTTCATCGCCTTGGCCCACGACGCCTCGTCCATGGGGACGTCGTCGTCGGGCACCCGCAGGAAGCCGACCAGGTCCGGTGCCTCCGCCAACGTGACCACCCGCTCCTGCACGAGAGGGGCGAGGCGGCGCACGGCCTCGTCATCGGCCGCCTCCGCCAGCCACGGTGCCGCCCTCGAGAGGAACTCGTCCACCGGCAGGGCCCGGATGGCGTCACCGTTGAAGGCCCGCAGCTTGGCCGTGTCGAAGAAGGCCGACGACGACCCGACGTCCTCCAGCCGGAACTCGGCCACCATGTCCTCGACCGGCAGCTGCTCCCGACCGGACGGCGGGCCCCACCCCAGCAGGGCCAGGAAGTTGAGCATCACCTCGGGCAGGTAGCCCTCGTCCCGGTACAGCTCGAGGGCGACGGGGTCGCGCCGCTTCGACAGCTTCTGGCGCTTCTCGTTGACGATGAGCGGCAGGTGCGCGAACACCGGCGGCTCGGCCGACCCGAGCGCCCGCCGCAGCAGGAGGTACTTCGGCGTGCTGGGCAGCAGGTCCTCGCCCCGGATGACGTGGGTGATCGCCATGTCGACGTCGTCCACGGCGTTCGCCAGCAGGAACACCGGCGTCCCGTTCGGCCGGAGCAGCACGAAGTCCTCGATGGCGGCGTTCGGGAACGACGGCTCGCCCCGGACGAGGTCGGGCACCACGGTGGTGCCCTCGTCGGGCGTGCGGAAGCGCAGGGCCCGCCCCTCCCCCGGCCCGAGGCCCCGGTCCCGGCAGAAGCCGTCGTAGCCCGGCGGTCCCCCCCGTTCCTTCGCCCGGGCGTCGATCGCCTCGCGGGGGCAGTCGCACCAGTAGGCGTTCCCGGCGGCCGACAGCTCCTCGCCCGCCTTGGCGTAGAGGTGGGCCCGCTCGGACTGGCGGTAGGGCCCCTCGTCCCAGTCGAGGCCGACCCACCGTAGGGACGAGAGGATCCCGTCGACCCACTCCTCCCGGTTGCGGGCCTCGTCGGTGTCCTCGATCCGGAGCAGGAGGGTGCCGCCTTCGTGGCGGGCGAACAACCAGTTGTAGAGGGCGGTGCGCACGCTGCCGACGTGGAGGTAGCCCGTCGGCGAGGGGGCGAAGCGCACCCGCGGCGGGGTCACGGGGTCGAGGGTACCGGCGGGCCAGGGGTGGTCCAGGGGGGGTTAGCGTCGACCTGTGAAGAGCTCGCTGTTCGGTGCCCACCTCGAGACCGCGGCCTCAGAGGAGCGCTTCGCCCTCCAGAACGAGCGGCTGCTGCGCGTGACCCTCGGCGACGAGGTGATGGCCCGCCAGGGCTCGATGGTCGCCTACCAGGGGGGCGTCGAGTTCGACTACCAGGGCAGCGGCGGCGTCGGCCGGTTCCTCAAGAAGGCGCTGACCGGCGAGGGCCTCCCCCTCATGCGCTGCCGGGGCGCGGGCGAGCTCTTCCTCGCCCGTGACGCCCGCGAGATCTTCCTCATCGCCCTCGAGGGCGAGTCGCTCACGGTCAACGGCGACAACCTGCTGGCGTTCGACTCGTCCATCGAGTGGGACATCACCCGGGTCGAGGGCGTGTCGATGCTGGCCGGGGGGATGTTCAACACGGTCCTGCGGGGCACGGGATGGGTGGCCATCAGCTCGTTCGGCACACCGGTCGTGCTCCAGACCGACGTCCCCACGTTCGCCGACATCCAGTCGGCCATCGCCTGGAGCTCGGACCTCCAGACCACCGTCAACCGCACCATGAAGATGGGGGCCCTCGTGGGCCGGGGCAGCGGCGAGGCCGTGCAACTGGCCTTCGCGGGGCAGGGCTTCGTGGTCGTCCAGGCCAGCGAGGGCCCCTCGGTGCCGCCCCACAACCACGGGGGCTGACCACTTCCTCCCGTTCTTCGGCGATCTACCGACCGATGCGGTCGGCCGAGTACCAAAGAACCGGCGGGCCGGTCAGCTCCGGAGGTGCTCCAGCAGGAGGGCGTCGAGGCGGTCGGGCGCCTCCTCGGCGATCCAGTGGCTCACGCCCTCGAGCACCTCGAAGCGGTAGGGCCCCTCGACGTACTCGGCCGTCCACTCGGCGCCCTCCCGGCCGAGCGCGGGGTCCTCGGTGCTCCACACGAACATCGTCGGCATGGTGATGGGACCGAGCCCCTCCACCGCGCTGATGTCGGCGGCCACGTACCAGTTCAGCGCCGCCTGCATCGCGCCCGGCTGGGTCAGCACCTCGACGTACGGCTCGACGTCGGCGTTCCCGAGCCCGCTCATGGCGTAGAGGTTGCGGAGCCCGGCGGCGTCGTCGGCCAGGAACGCCTCGGCCGCCCCCTCGGAGCGGAAGAACTCCATGTAGCCCGAGCGGGACCCCTGGTCGCTGCCGCCCTCCCCCGACAGCGCCCGCCCGAAGGCGAACGGGTGCGGCACCGACAGCACGGTCAGCGTCCGCAGCCGCGAGGCGTGGCGCCCGGCCACCTGCCAGGCCACGGCCGCCCCCCAGTCGTGGCCCACCAGGTGGAAGGTGAAGCCGCCGAGCTCGTCGGCCACCGCCAGCACGTCGGCCACCAGGTGGGGGATGCGGTAGCGCTCCGCCTCGGCCGGCCGGGCCTCCGGGGAGTAGCCCCGCTGGTCGAAGGCCACGGCCCGGTACCCGGCCTCGCCCAGGGCTTCGAGCTGGTGGCGCCAGGACCACGACGTCTGGGGGAAGCCGTGCAGCAGGAGGACGAGCTCGCCCTCCTCAGGCCCGGCTGCCCGGGCCTCGAACACCTCGTCGCCGACGGGGATCCGCAGCGACTCGAGCGTCACGAGGCAAGACCCAGCAGGGCGCGCCACTCGGCCGGGTACCGGGCCAGGGTGACGTCGTGCGGCGCCCGGAGCACGTCCTCGGGGACCTGCTCGGCGATGGCCCGCTGGTCCTCGTAGTGGTGGGACGCAGCCTGGAACAGGGGCGTGCGGAAGGCCACCAGCTCGGCCGGTGCCGACCCCAGGAACCCCCAGATGGTGAACGCCACGGTGAGGTCGTGGATCATCGGCGCCCGTCCGAAGATCGACGCCCGCCGGGTGCCCACGGCCACGCAGCCGGCCACCGCGTCGTGGACCGACTCGCCCTCGGCCAGCTCGAGCCGGTCCTCGAAGCGCTCGGCCAGGCGCAGGGCGTAGCCCTGGTCGGGCCCCGGCGAGCCGAAACCACGGCCCCGGGGCTGGGCCGGTCCGAGGTCCGACGGCCGCCCCGTCGTCCACGGCCGGGCCGGGGGCAGGGGCAGGCCCCGCCGGGGCTGGGAGCCGAGGTTGCTGGGGACGTGCTCGGGCGCCGCCATCAGACGGCGTCGTCGCCGTGCAGCAGGCCGTAGACGATCGAGTCGCTGAGGGCCTGCCAGGACGCCTCGATGATGTTGTCGGAGACGCCGATGGTCGACCACGAGCGCTCGCCGTCGGTGCTGTCGAGCAGCACCCGGGTCTTGGCGCCGGTCCCCTTGGAGGTGTCGAGCACCCGCACCTTGTAGTCGGTCAGGTGCAGCGAGGCCAGACCGGGGTAGCGGGAGCCGATGGCCTCGCGCAGGGCGGCGTCGAGGGCGTTGACGGGGCCGTTGCCCTCGGCCGTGCGGATGACCCGCTGCCCGTCGACGTGGACCTTGACCGTGGCCTCGGTGGTGAACTCGCCCTCGGCCGAGTGCTCGACGCTGACCCGGAACGACTCGACCTCGAAGAAGGGCTGGACCCAGCCGGTGGCCCCCCGCATCAGGAGCTCGAGGGAGCCGTCGGCCACCTCGAAGTGGTAGCCGCGGTGCTCGAGCTCCTTCAGCTGCTCGAGCACGGAGCCGAGGGCGGGGCCCTCGATGTCGAGCCCGAGCTCGGCCGCCTTGAGCTGGAGGGTGGAGCGGCCCGACAGCTCGCTCACCACGAACCGGGTGCCGTTGCCGACGGCGTCGGGGGTGATGTGGGAGTAGGCGTCGGGGGCCCGGACGATGGCGCTGGTGTGCAGCCCCGCCTTGTGGGCGAAGGCCGACGTGCCCACGTAGGGCTGCTTCGGGTCCGGCGTGATGTTGACCAGCTCGGCCACGTGGTGGGCCACGGGGGTGAGCCGCTCGAGCCGCTCGGGCGGCAGGGTGCCGACGCCCAGCTTCAGCGTGAGGTTGGGGATGGCGGCGCACAGGTCGGCGTTGCCGGCCCGCTCGCCGTAGCCGTTGACGCAGCCCTGCACCTGCTTCACGCCGAGGCGTACGGCGGCGAGCGTGTTCGCCACCGCGCAGGCCCCGTCGTTGTGGAAGTGCACGCCGAGCTCGGCCGACGTCACGGGGATGACCTCGCTCAGCACCCGCTCCACCTCGTGGGGCATCGTGCCGCCGTTGGTGTCGCACAGGACGAGCGTCTCGGCCCCCGCCTCCTCGGCCGCCTGCAGCACCCGCAGGCTGAAGGCGGGGTTGCGGCGGTAGCCGTCGAAGAAGTGCTCGGCGTCGAAGAAGACGCGCAGCCCGGCGTGGCGCAGGAACTCGACGGAGTCGGCCGCCATCGCGCACCGCCTCGTCCAGATCGGTCCGCAGCGCCTCGGTCACGTGGTAGTCCCACGACTTCGCCACGATGCACACCGCGCTGGTGCCGGCCTTGACGAGCGCACGCAACGTCTCGTCCTCGTCGGCCTTGGCGCCGGGGCGCCTGGTGGAGCCGAAGGCCACGAGGGTGGCGGTGGACAGGTCGAGCTCGGACGGTGCCCGGGCGAAGAACTCGGTGTCCTTGGCGTTGGCGCCCGGCCACCCGCCCTCGATGTAGGTCACGCCGAGGTGGTCGAGCTGCTCGGCGACGCGCAGCTTGTCGTCGACCGTGAGGGACAGGCCCTCCTGCTGCGACCCGTCCCGCAGGGTGGTGTCGTAGACGTCGACCGACGACGGCATGTCGAGCGTCCTCGGCAGCGGGTGCTCGTGGTGCTCAGACATGCTCGTTCCAGTCCTTGTAGCGGTCGACCTCGCCCCTGACCGCGGCGAAGTACGTGTCCTGGACGGCGCGGGTGACCGGCCCCGGCTCGCCGAGCTCGCGGTCGTCGACCGAGCGGATGGGCACGACCTCGGCGGCGGTGCCCGAGAGGAAGGCCTCGTCGGCCGTGTAGAGGTCGCTGCGCAGGATGTTGCCCACCTCGTAGTCGATGCCGAGGTCGGCGGCGATGGTCTGCACGCACTTCTGCGTGATGCCGGCCAGGGCGCCGGCGCTGACCGGGGGCGTGATGATGCGCCCGTCCTGGACCACGAAGAGGTTCTCGCCCGTGCACTCGCTCACGAACCCCTGGGGGTTGAGGAGGATGGCCTCGTCGTACCCGGCCTTGAGCGCCTCGACCTTGGCCAGCGACGAGTTGATGTACATGCCGGTGCCCTTGGCCGCCGGCGGCAGGGCGTTGGGGTGGTGGCGCTGCCAGGACGACACCTTCATGCGGACCCCGTGCTTGAGGCCCTCCTCGCCCAGGTACGTGCCCCACGGCCAGACGGCGATCGACACCTGCACGGGGCAGGGCAGCGGGTTGAGGCCCATCTCGCCGTAGCCCAGGTACACGAGGGGCCGCACGTAGCAGCTGGACAGGTTGTTGACCCGCACCGTCTCCTTGGTGGCCTCCACCAGCTCGTCGACCGAGTAGGGGATGTCGAGCATGAAGATGCGGGCCGAGCCGAACAGGCGCTGGATGTGGTCGGTCAGGCGGAAGACGGCCGGGCCCTGCGAGGTCTCGTAGGTGCGGATGCCCTCGAACACGCCCAGGCCGTAGTGCAGCGAGTGCGTGAGGATGTGCACGTTGGCGTCGTCCCAGTCGACGAGCGTCCCGTCCATCCAGATCTTGTCGCTCTTGGTGAGGGGCATCTCCCTACAACCTCCCTGCCACTCGGTCGCCGATCTCAGCGGTCGTCCCCCCGAGTGCAGCGGGGTCGCCGCAGAGCCTTGGTGATGCGGGCGGCGGCGTCGGCCTCGCCCAGGAAGTCCAGCAGGAGGACGGCGCTGCGGATGGCCGCCACGGGGTTGGCCGTGCCGGTCCCCACGATGTCGGGGGCCGAGCCGTGCACCGGCTCGAACAGCGACGGGCCGGTGCGGGCCGGGTTGAGGTTGGCCGAGGCGGCCAGCCCGATGCCGCCGGCGACGGCGCCGGCCAGGTCGGTGAGGATGTCGCCGAAGAGGTTGTCCGTGACGATCACGTCGTAGCGGTCGGGCGACTCGACCAGGTGGATGCAGGCGGCGTCCACGTGGCTGTAGCCGGTGGTGACGTCGGGGTGCTCGGCGGCCACCTCGTCGAAGGTGCGCTGCCAGAGGTCCCCGGCGAAGTTCAGCACGTTGGTCTTGTGCACCAGCGTGAGCGAGCGGCGGGGGCGGTCGGCGGCCAGCTCGAAGGCGTAGCGGACGCAGCGCTCGACCCCCATGCGGGTGTTGACCGAGCCCTGCGTCGCCACCTCGGAGGGCGTGCCCTTGCGGAGGAAGCCGCCCTCGCCGACGTAGCTGCCCTCGGTGTTCTCGCGGATGACGACGAGCTCCCAGCCCGGGCCGGAGAACGGGCGGAGGTTGACGTACAGGTCCAGCTCGAAGCGCAGGCGCAGCAGGAGGCCCCGCTCGAGCACCCCGGGGGGCACGTCGGGCGAGCCCACGGCGCCGAGGAGGATGGCGTCGAGGCCCCGCAGCTCGTCGAGGACGGCGTCGGGCAGCACCTCGCCCGTGTCGAGGTAGCGCCGGGCGCCGAGGTCGTAGTCCACGGCGTCGAGCTCGACGCCGGCTGCCTCCACCACCTTGCGGGCCTCGGCCACCACCTCGGGGCCGATCCCGTCACCTCCGATGATCCCGACCCGATGGGCCACTGCGCTTCCTCTCACGTTGCTCGTACCTGCGCCCACAAACGAACGACCGCCCACCAAGGTGGACGGTCGAGGAGCGCACGCCGGTTCGGCCGGCGTGCGCTAGGTGATGATGGCTACCGACGCGAGGACGGGCACGGGACCAAGTGTCGGCGATGCCACGGTGGTCGTCAACTGCACTTCGACCGTCACGTGGGGCACGGAGTCGTCCCGAGATCGTCATGGTGCCTGGCCGCGGGGCCGCCCGGGGCCCCGTAGCTTCGCCACGCTGCGTGGCGGGCACGGGGGGTGCAGAGGTGCGCATGGCGGTGCAGGGAGCTGGCGACCGGAGCATCCCGGTACGCTTTTCCCATGGCAGAGGCGCAGGAGCTGTCGCGCGACGCCTACCAGCGGCTTCGGAGCGAGCTCGACCTGTTGACGACCGAGGGACGGATCGACATCGCCCAGAAGATCGAGGCCGCTCGTGCCCTCGGTGATCTCTCTGAGAACGGCGACTACCACGCCGCCAAGGACCAGCAGGGCAAGATGGAGGCCCGCATTCGCCAGCTCAGCGCCCTCCTGGAGGACGCCGTCGTGGTGGACAAGCGCGAGCACAGCGGCACGGTCGGCGTGGGATCGGTCATCGCGATTCGCTTCGAGGGCGACGACGAGGTCGAGCGCTACCTCGTCGGCTCCATCGAGGAACGGCACCAGGAGCTCGAGGTCCTCTCCCCCGGATCCCCTCTCGGCCAGGCGCTGGTTGGCGCAGCGCCGGGCGAGCGTCGCACGTACGAGATCAACGGCAACCTCCTCGGCGTCGAAGTCGTCGCCGTCGAGCCCACCTAGGCCCGCCGGGCCGCCCGTGGACGACGAGGCGGCCTTCACCCCGGCGCTGCCGCCGGGGCGGACCATCGAGCTGCCCGGGCGGGGACGCACCTTCGTGCGGGAGATCGCCGGTCCGCCGGGGGCCCCGACGCTGCTGCTGCTCCACGGGTGGACGGCCAGCGCCGACCTCAACTGGTTCCGCTGCTACTCGTCGCTCGGTCGCTCGTACCGGGTGGTGGCCCTCGACCACCGCGGCCACGGCCGCGGGATCCGGACCCGGCGGGCGTTCCGGCTGCGGGACTGCGCCGACGACGCCGCGCTGCTGATCGAGGAGCTGGGCACCGGGCCGGTGATCGCCGTCGGCTACTCGATGGGCGGGCCGGTGGCCTCGCTGCTGTGGCGGCGCCACCCCCACCTGGTGCGGGGGCTGGTCCTGTGCGCCACCGCCCGCACGTTCGCCGCCCGACCCCAGGAGCGGGTGAGCTTCGCCGCGCTGGGCGGGCTGGCCCTCGCCGCCCGGGCCGTGCCCGAGCCGATGCGGCGGCGCCTGGCCCAGCGCTTCATCGGGACCAGGACCGACGACCGGTCCATCGAGTCGTGGGTGGTGGGCGAGATGCACCGCAACGACTGGAAGGCCGTGCTCGAGGCGGGGACGGCCCTGGGCCGCTACGACGCCCGCGAGTGGATCGGCGAGGTCGACGTGCCTGCCGCCGTGGTGGTCACCACCCGGGACGGCGTGGTCGCCCCCGCCCGTCAGGAGGCGCTGGCCCGGAGCATCCCCGGGGCGTCGGTGTTCGAGGTGCCCGGCGACCACACCGTGTGCGTCACCAACCCGGGGCGGTTCCTGCCCGCCCTCCACGGCGCCCTCCGCGCCGTCACCGCCGCCGCCCGCCCCCCGGACCCCGCCTTCGTCTGACCCCGACGTCTCGACGCCGAGCCCGCCGGACGGCGTCTCGTCGCCGTCAGTTCGGATCTTCCGAACTCACGTCGACGAGACGTGCGCGGACTGTCCCGTGGGATCGTCCGCCCCCCGCATGGCGGCGTCGGTGAGGCCGCCGACGAGGAACGCCACGAGGCGGCCGACGTCGGCCACGGGCAGGTGGAAGGTCTCGGCGCAGCGGTCGTCCCGCCACACGCTGAGGTTCACGATGCCCCGCTCCGGGTGCCAGGTGGCCCGCAGCCCCAGCCCCCGGTCGTCCACGAAGAGCGCCCGCCCGGCCGGCAGCTGGTGCACCTCCCCCACCGGGGCATGGTGCGCCCGAACCGCCCGATCTGTCCAGGACGCGCTAGCGGAGGTCCCAGCCGAGCATCACCTGGTCCGACTCCTCGATGGCGCCGGCGGCCCGGTAGGTGGCCAGCGCCGCGTCGTTGACCCGGTCGGTGAGGACCCACATGCCGTAGCAGCCCCGCTCCCCGGCCCGCTCGGCCAGCGCCCGCACGAGCGTGGTGGCGATGCCCCGGCGCCGGAACGGCTCGTCGACGGCCAGCTCGTAGAGGAGCAGCTCCGTCCCCTTGTCCGGGTGCGTCGTCTCCACCCCTGACACGAAGCCGGCCGGCGCCCCGTCCTCGTAGGCGACGCAGAGGTAGGACGTCGGCTCGTCGAGGAAGCGCCGGGCCGCCTCGGGCACCACCGGCCCGTCGAACAGGTGCTCGGCGGCCACGAGGGCCCCCACGTCGTCCGGGCCCATCCAGCGAAGCTCCACCGGCGCGACACTCGCGCATGCGCTACCGCACGCTCGGCGACACCGGCATCAAGGTCAGCCCGCTCTGCCTGGGGGCGATGATGTTCGGCCCCTGGGGCAACCCCGACCACGAGGACGCGGCCCGGATCATCCACACCGCGCTCGACGCCGGCGTCAACTTCGTCGACACCGCCGACGTCTACTCCGCCGGCGAGTCCGAGGAGATCGTGGGCAAGGCCCTGGCCGGCCGGCGGGACGACGTGGTGCTGGCCACCAAGTTCCACGGGACCATGGGCAAGGACCCCAACATGCAGGGCAACTCCCGGCGGTGGATCGTCCGGGAGGTGGAGAACAGCCTCCGCCGCCTCGGCACCGAGTGGATCGACCTCTACCAGGTGCACCGGCCCGACGCCGCCACCGACGTCGACGAGACCCTCGGGGCCCTCTCCGACCTCATCCACGCCGGCAAGGTCCGGGCCATCGGCTCGTCCACCTTCCCGGCCGAGGACATCGTCGAGGCGCAGTGGGTGGCCGAGCGCCGCAACCGGGAGCGGTTCCGGTGCGAGCAGCCGCCGTACTCGATCTTCACCCGCGGCATCGAGGCCTCCGTCCTCCCCACGTGCCAGCGCTACGGCATGGGGGTCATCGCCTGGAGCCCGCTCAACGGCGGCTGGCTCTCCGGCCGCTACCGGAAGGGCACCACCCCGAGCGGGGGTCGGGCCGACCTCCAGCCCCAGCGCTTCGACCCGTCCACGCCCGGCAACGCACAGAAGCTCGACCTGATCGACCAGCTGGACGAGGTGGCGACGCAGGCCGGCATCCCCCTCACCCACCTCGCCGTGGCGTTCACGCTCGCCCATCCCGCGGTGACCGCCGCCATCATCGGGCCCCGGACCATGGAGCAGCTCACCGACCTGCTCCCGGCGGGCGAGGTGGCCCTCGACGACGCCACGCTCGACCGCCTGGACGAGCTGGTCCCGCCCGGCACCAACGTCGACCCCGGGGACGCCGGCTACCAGACGCCCGCCATCCAGGCGGCCTGGCGCCGCCGGCGCCCCGTCGGGACGCGGTGACCGTCGTCGGCGTCCTCCACCCGGGGGCCATGGGCGCCGTCCTCGGCGCCGAGCTCCGAGGCGCCGGGTGCGAGGTGCGATGGGCGTCCGACGGGCGGGGCGCCGCCACGCGGCGGCGGGCGGAGGGCGCGGGACTGGCCGACGCCGGGACGGTCGAGGACCTGGTGGCGGCCAGCGACGTGGTCCTCTCGGTGTGCCCGCCCTCGGCCGCCGAGGACGTGGCCGCCGCGGTCGCCGCCACCGGCTTCGCCGGCACCTACGTCGACGGCAACGCCGTGGCCCCGGCCACCGCCCGGCGGATCGCCGCCACCGTCGGGCCCACCCGCTTCGTCGACGGCGGCATCGTCGGCCCGCCGCCCCGCCACGGGGGCACGACCCGCCTCCACCTCTCCGGCGACGGGGCCGAGGAGGTGGCCGCCCTCTTCGCGGGGACGACCGTCGAGGCCCGGGTCCACCCCGGCGGCCCCGGCGCGGCCTCGGCGGTCAAGGTGTGCTTCGCCGCCTGGACCAAGGGCACCGCCGCCCTGCTCCTCGCCATCCGGGCCCTGGCCGCGGCCGAGGGCGTGGAGGAGGGCCTCCTGGCCGAGTGGGCCACCTCGCTCCCCGACCTGCCGGACCGCTCCGCCGGCGCCGCCGGCACGGCGGCCAAGGCCTGGCGCTTCGTGGGCGAGATGGAGGAGAGCGCCGCCGCCTTCGCCGCCGCCGGCCTGCCCGGGGGGTTCTCCTCGGCGGCAGCCGAGGTCTACGCCGCCCTCGACGGCTGCAAGGACGCCGACCCGCCCCCCGACCTCGACGCCGTGGTGGCGGCGCTCAGCGCTCCCGGCGCGCCGCCGTCCCCAGCACCCGCACGGCCACACCGAGGAAGGCGAGGTCGAACAGCATCTGGAAGGTGACCGCCAGCCGCGCCTCCTGGGACGAGGCGGTGATGTCGCCATAGCCGACGGTGGCCAGCGTGGTCACGGTGAAGTAGATGGCGTCGACACGCGTCTCGATCCCGGAGAACTGCCCCCCTTCGGCGTCCATGGCGAAGTACAGCGCCGCGAACCCCACGATCAGCATCGTCACCAGCTGCAGCAGCGCCTCGGCGGCATCGACCACGGGGTGCTCGGACATCAGCACCTTCCGGAACCGGCGGAAGGTCATCGGCACGATGGCAACGAGCAGGAGGACGCCGACGGAGGCGGCGAGCCACGTGCGGTCCCCCCGGAACGGGAGCAGGAAGAAGGCGCCGACGAGCACGGCGACGACGGCCGTCGTCCGGGCCGCAGCCCGCCGAAGCGGAACGGTGTCCATGACCCCCCAGTCGCCGGTGGGCGCCCACGGTAGGCGGACGGACCGGAGGGTTGGGTGAGGTCCCCTTCGTCCAAGCCGGGGGGAGGCAGCACGTCGTACGGTGCCGCCATGGCCACCGCATCGCCGCCCCCGAGCATCTACCCCGTCCTGCGCTTCGCCGACGCCGACCGGGCCCTGTCCTTCCTGGCCGACGCCTTCGGCTTCAAGGAGGTGGCGGTGCACCGCGACGACGCGGGCACGATCGTGCACGCCACCATGTCGTGGCGGGGTGGCGTGATCATGTTCAGCGGCTCGAAGGGCGCCGGAGACCCGTTCGACCTGGGACCCGTCGTCGTCTACGTGGCGGTCGAGGACCCGGACGGGCACCACGACCGTGCGGTGTCCGCCGGCGCCGAGGTGGTCATGGAGCTGACCGACCAGGACTACGGGTCCCGTGAGTACGCCGCCCGGGACGCCGAGGGCAACGTCTGGTGCTTCGGCACGTACCAGCCCGCGGCCAACTAGGCCGGCTCTACCCCTGGAGGGGTCCGACGGCGAACGCCGCCGCCTCCACCGCCCGGGCCGCCCGCACCACCGCCGCCCCGTAGCGGCGCCCGGGCGACCGGGTGGTGCGCTCGATCGGTCCGGACACCCCGAGGGCCGCCCGCACGGCGCCGTCGCCGTCCCGCACGGGCGCGCTGACCGAGGCCACCCCCGCCTCCCGCTCGGCCACGCTCTCCACCCACCCCCGCCGGTCCCCGTTCCCCTGCAGGACCCGCCCGGCCGAGCCCCGGTCCAACGGCAGCGAGGCACCGAGCGGCACGGTGGTGCGCAGCCCGTGGGGCGACTCGAGCGAGGCGACGCACACCCGCCGGTCGCCGGTCCGCACGTAGAGCTGGACGCTCTCCCCCGTCTCGTCCCGCAGCGCCTCCAGGGCCGGGCGGGCCGCCGCCGTCAACGGCACCCCCTCGGCCGCCACCCGCCCCAGGGTGGCCAGCCGCAGCCCGAGGGCGAACCGACCGCCGTCGTCCCGCCGCACGAGGCCGTGCGCCTCGAGGGCCACCGCCAGCCGGTGGGCGGTGGGCCGGGCCAGGTCGGTGGCGGCGACCAGCTCCGGCAACGAGCGGGGGCCGCCCTCCAGGGCCGACAGCACGGCCACGGCCTTGTCGAGCACCCCGACGCCGCTTACACTGACGTCCATGCAGCGAGACTACTGTCTCAACATCTGAGATGGCCACCCTGAGCCAGAAGGTCTGGGACAGCCACGTCGTGCACGCCGCCGAGGGCGAGCCCGACCTCCTCTACATCGACCTCCACCTCGTCCACGAGGTGACCTCGCCCCAGGCCTTCGACGGCCTGCGCCTGGCCGGCCGCGGCGTGCGCCGCCCCGACCTGACGCTGGCCACCATGGACCACAACGTCCCCACCACCAACCTGCTCGAGCCGGTGGCCGACCCCGTGTCCCGGAAGCAGATGGAGGTCCTGGCGAGGAACTGCGAGGAGTTCGGCATCCGCCTCCACGCCATGGGCAGCAGCGGCCAGGGGATCGTGCACATCATCGGCCCCGAGCAGGGCCTGACCCAGCCGGGCATGACCATCGTCTGCGGCGACAGCCACACCTCCACCCACGGCGCCTTCGGGGCGCTGGCCTTCGGCATCGGGACCAGCGAGGTCGAGCACGTCCTCGCCACCCAGACCCTCCCCCAGACCCGTCCCGGGACCATGGCCGTGACCGTGGAGGGCGACCTCCCCGCGGGCGTCACCGCCAAGGACGTGATCCTCGCCGTCATCGGCCGGATCGGGACCTCCGGCGGGGTCGGCTCGATCGTCGAGTACCGGGGCTCGGCCATCCGCGCCCTCTCGATGGAGGGGCGCATGACCGTGTGCAACATGTCGATCGAGGCGGGCGCCCGGGCGGGGATGATCGCCCCCGACGACACCACGTTCGCCTACCTCGAGGGACGCCCCCACGCGCCGACCGGCGCCGCCTGGGAGCAGGCCCTCGACCACTGGCGCACGCTCGTCACCGACGAGGGCACGGCCTTCGACAAGGCGGTCGAGCTCGACGCCGCCGCCCTGTCGCCCCACGTCTCGTGGGGCACCAACCCGGGCCAGGTCGTCCCCCTCAGCGGCGAGGTCCCCGACCCCGACGCCTTCCTCGACCCGAGCGAGCGCGAGGCGGCCGCCCGGGCCCTGGCCTACATGGACCTGCGGCCGGGGACGCCGGTGCGGGACATCGAGGTCGACACCGTCTTCCTCGGCTCGTGCACCAACGCCCGGATCGAGGACCTGCGGGCGGCGGCGGCCGTGCTCGAGGGCCGCACCGTGCGCGCCGGCCTGCGGGCCCTGGCCGTCCCCGGCTCGATGGCGGTCAAGGCCCAGGCCGAGTCCGAGGGCCTCGACCGGGTGTTCACCGCCGCCGGCTTCGAGTGGCGCTCGGCCGGGTGCTCGATGTGCCTGGCCATGAACCCCGACAAGCTGGCCCCGGGCGAGCGCTCGGCCAGCACCTCCAACCGCAACTTCGAGGGCCGGCAGGGCCGCGGCGGTCGCACCCACCTGGTGTCGCCCGCCGTCGCCGCCGCCACCGCCGTGGCCGGCCACCTCGCCACCCCCGACGACCTGGAGGCCTGATGGAACCCGTGCAGGTCATCGCCGGGCGGGCCACGCCCCTCGACCGCAGCGACGTCGACACCGACCAGATCATCCCCGCCGAGTGGCTCAAGCGGGTCGAGCGCACCGGCTTCGGCGCAGGGCTGTTCTGCACCTGGCGCGAGTCCGACCGGGACTTCGTGCTGCAACCGGGAGGAGCACGCCGGCTCGACCATCCTCGTCGCCGGGCCCAACTTCGGCACCGGCTCGTCGCGGGAGCACGCCGTGTGGGCCCTCACCGACTGGGGGTTCAAGGCGGTGGTGTCGCCCCGCTTCGGCGACATCTTCCGCAACAACGCCACCAAGTGCGGCCTCGTCCCCGTGGTGGTGCCGCCCGAGGTGGGCGAGGCCCTCATGCGGGCGGTCGAGGCCGATCCCGACCTCGAGGTGGTCGATCGACGTCGACAAGCGGCTGCTCTCGGCCCCGGCGGCGGGCATCGAGTGCTCCTTCCCGCTCGACGACCACACCCGCCACCGCCTGCTCGAGGGGCTCGACGACGTGGGGCTGACCCTCCAGAAGGCCGAGCGCATCGACGCCCACGAGGCCACCCGGCCCGACTGGCACCCCACCACGGCGTAGCCCGCCGATTCCGGGCGCGGAAGCACCGCCCAGGGGCTCGCGCGCCCGGAACGCTCAGGCGGGCGTGGTCCCGCAGGCGGGCATGCCGTTGGCCCCGGCGAAGGCGCTGACCGACCGGGCCGGGGCCTGACTGCCCCGGTCCGCCGCCGCAGCCGCCTCCTGGTCCTCACGGCGCAGGGCGTCGGCGATGCGCCGGCCGGCGTCGAGCACCCGCTCCCAGTCGGCCAGCCAGGCGTCCACCTCCTCGCCGTCGGCGCCGGAGGGTCGCAGGTCGCGGAGGTCGCGCACCATGGCGTCGAGGGCCTCGACCGTGGCGCCGACCGCCGACCCCTGCTGAGCCAGGCTCAGGTCGTCGTCGCGCTCCCTCGCCACCTCGGCCAGGCGGTCACGCACCGACTCGCACAGCTCCTCGGCCTCGGCCACGAAGTCCTCGTCCTCGAGCGTCGGCTCGACGGAGCGCACGCCCGAGGTGAACGCCAGCGACCAGGCGACCAGCAGGAGGGACCCGCCGGCGCCCGCCAGCACCAGCCGCCACCGGCGTCGGCTCCAGCGACGGCGTCGCACCGGTGCGGCCCGGCGCTGCCAGCCCGGCCCCGGCACCCAGCGCTCGAGCGGCGTCTCGTCACCCGGCTCGGGGCGGTGGCTGCCGTTGGATCCGTTGGAGCCGTTGGCGCCCACGGCGACGAGTCTGATCGAGCCGGGGGGCTACCCCGTGGTCCCCACCCCGGCGGCGGCGACGTGGGGGGCCGAGCCCGTGTCGCCCTGGCCGTTCCGCACCAGGCCCCGCAGGGCGAGCATCGCCACGGCGTACACGAGCAGGGCCAGCCACAGGACCGTCTGGAACCCGAAGACCATGGCCAGCATCGTCGTGAGCACCGCCCCGACGACCGAGGCGAAGCCGTTGATGGCCCAGGCCCAGGCCACGTACTCGGCTCGAACGAGGTGAGCCCGGCCACCGCCCGCAGGCCGACGGGCATGAAGTGCACCGAGGCAGAGGCCCAGGGGCGCGAGCAGCACGAAGGCGACGATCACGCGGGCGGCGAGTGGCAGGTCGAGCAGCGCCTCGGTCACCGGCGTCAGCACGAACAGGTAGAAGAGGGTGAGCACCGTGATGGTGCCGAGGAGCACCGGGATGGCGCGGCGGACGTCGGCCGACCACCGCCCGCTCAGCAGCGCGCCGGCGCCGGTGAACAGCAGGATGGACGCGAGGGTCACGGTCAGCGAGTAGGTCGGATAGCCGAGGAACAGCGTCAACCGCTGGATGAGCGTGATCTCGAAGAACATGAAGCCCAGCCCGAGGGCGGCGAAGTACACCGCCGACGTCCCCTTGCGGGGCAGCGCCCGCCACACGTCCCGCACGGCCAGGAACGGCAGCAGCAGGAAGACCGACGCCAGGAGCGCGGCCACGCCGAGCAGCAGGATGAGCACCCGCTCGCCGGTGGCGTCCTCGGGGTCGAGGGTGTCGATCGGGTCTCCGAAGTTGCTCGAGCACGTCCCCGAAGCGGGCGAAGTGCCAGAAGAACGGCCCGTCGTCGGTGATCGGCCCGACGGAGTACGGGTGGTCGTCGTACCAGTCGTCGAGCTCGTCCTTCGGCAACGTGATCACGGGCGTGACGGACGGGTCCTCGGCCTCGCCGTCGGCGTGGCGGATGCGTGGTCCCCTCCACCGCGTCCTCCGAGCCCATGAACCGCTCGACCTCCTCCGGGGTGAACGGCGTGGCCTTCACCAGGACGGTCGAGAGGGAGCTGGCGCCGGCGGTGCGCGTGGTGGCCACGAGGATGTGCTGCGACGGGTCGTCGACCCCGATCTCGGCCAGCGCCTTGCGGGCGGTGCTCGTGTACCGCGTCGTCCGGTTGGGCTTCTTGTCGAAGTTCGCCTCGCCGAACTGCGCGGCCAGGATGCCGTCGTCGCTGAGGTGCTCGAGGCTCTCGACGATGGTCTCGCTGGTGTAGAGGTAGCTCTCGGACAGCACGAAGGCTCCGGCGGTCGACACGTTGGTCGCCGAGTAGCTGTCGGGCGCCGGGTACCAGATGAGGTCGTAGGTGTCGTCGCTGCGGGCGAGGAACGACCGGCCGTCGTCGGTCACGTAGTTGACGCCGGGCTGCTCGGCCAGGTTGCCGGTGAAGTCGGCGTACTTGTCGGTGACGAGGTCGTGGGTGACCGGGTTCAGCTCGATGGCGTCGATGCGCGGGCGTCGAAGTAGAGCGAGGCGAGGATCTCGTGGCCGCCGGCGGCGCCGATGATCATGGTCCGTGTCCGAGGCCCGGTCGAGCACGCGGAAGGGGAAGGCCCGGGGATCCCCGTCGAACTGGAAGTCGGCCAGGCTGGCCCGCTCCCCGTCCCACTTGGTGATGACGGAGCCCAGCAGGCCGTCGTGGGACAGCAGCAGCGTGTCCTCGAAGTCGTCCACGTCGACGCGGAAGATCGGGCTCCACTCGTGGGAGATGGTGTCGACCAGCTCGCCCTTGCTGCGGTCCGGCGTCGGGTCGGGCAGCAGGTCGGGCGCCACCACCAGGACGGCGAGGACGACGGCCAGGACGGCGGCGAACGGGACCGCCCGGCCCTTGCGGCGCAGGGCCACCCGCAGCCCGGTGGCGGCCATGATGAACGCGGCCAGGGCGATGGTGGCGGGGGGGCCGATGGTGGCGATGAGGAACACCACCACCGCGCAGGCCAGCCCGGCGCCGAGGAGGTCGAAGAAGTAGAGGCGGCCGATGCGCCTTCGAGCGCCGGCCGAAGAGGGTGGCGATCATCACGCCGATGAACGCGAACGGCACGAAGAGGGTGACGCAGATCACCAGGAGGGTGGCCGAGCGCCCCCGACCGACTCCACCTTGTACGTCCAGATGTCGAACGTGGTGATCGGGATCTCGGAGACGAGGACGTAGCCGAGGATGATGCTCGACCGCCCCGCCGAGCAGGCCCCACATGATCACGGCCTCGGTGGAGGCCCGGCGCAGGCGCCCGGAGAGGGCCACGAACACGCCGCCGGCCCCGATGCCCAACAGGGCGATGCCGATGACGAGGTACGTGTAGTAGTAGAAGAGCTTGAACGAGATGACACGCGTGTAGCTGATCTCCAACAGGAGACCAGCGAGGCTCATCAGCAGGATCTCGAGGTGGTACGTCCGCTCGCCCTCGTCGCCGCCCGCGGGCGACTGATCGAGCTGGTCCTCGGTGCGGGAGGCCGCCGTGGTCGTCACGCCGCTGCTCCGGATGGGGTCCCGACGGTGTCGGAGGGGTGGGACCTCAGCACGTTCCGGTGTGGCGGGGGGGTGCCGACATGGCGGGCGAGCATAGCCACGGGTCCCCTTCCTCCCCGTTCACCGGGGACCCGGAGCGCCGGCTCAGGCGGGCACGGCCCCGTCGGGACGACGGCCGGCGAGGAGGGCCAGCTCCCGCCACTTCCAGTGGCAGTCGACGTCCGCATAGCCGAGCTCGCGCAGCCAGCGCAGCTGGGTCTCGACGTCGAGCAGCCGGTTGGAGGGGTCGGTCCACTCCGGCTCGATCCCGATGGCGGCCAGGAACCGCTCCCCAGGCGCTCGGTGGGCGAGGCCACGTGCTCGAGGTTGGCGAAGAGCCCGCCCGGGCGGAGCCGGTCCCGCACCTCGGCGTAGAGCATCCGCTTGCGATCGTGCTCGCAGTGGTGGATGGCGAAGGACGACACGACCGCGTCGAAGGTCCCCAGGTCGGGCAGGGGGTCGGCCAGGTCCCAGGCCTCGACCTCCACGCCGCTCCCGGCGAACCGGGACCGGGCGGCGTCGAGCATCGTCGGGGACACGTCGAGCCCGACGCCCGTCGCCCCCGGTCGGGCCTCGAGCACGAGGGCCAGCAGCCGGCCGTCGCCGCACCCGAGGTCGAGCACCCGCTCGCACCGCTCGGGCAGCTCGGCCAGCACCACCGCCTCGCCCTCGGCCCGGTGCGGTGGCCAGTCGCGGCCCCGCCCCAGGTAGCGCCCGGCGTGCGCCTCGGTGGCCCACTCGCTGGTGGTCACGGGGTGGCCTCGACCGTCCGCCTCGCCTCGGCGCGGTCCCGCACCCGGAGGAGCCGGTTGACGGCGCTCAGGTAGGCCCGGGCCGACGCCTCCACGACGTCGGTGGAGAGGCCCCGGCCGGACACCCGCACGCCGTCGGCCTCGACCTGCACCACCACGTCGCCCAACGCGTCCACGCCACCGGTCACCGAGGACACGTTGAACTCCACGAGGCGGCCGTCGACCCCGGTGGCCTCCTTGATGGCCCGGCAGGCGGCGTCGATCATCCCGTCGCCCTCCTGGGTGGCCTCGAGCTTCTCGCCCGCCCGCAGGATCACCACGGTGGCGGCGGGCGTGCCCACCGTGCCGCCCCGCACCTCGAGCGACTCGAGCTCGAAGCCGTCCCCCACGTGGGTGCCGAGCTCCTCGGCCACGATGGCCTCGAGGTCGGCGTCGGTCAGCTGCACCTTGCGGTCGGCCAGCTCCTTGAACCGCCGGAAGGCGGCGTCGAGGGTGTCGCCGTGGACGGTGATCCCCAGCTCCTTCGAGCGCGTCGGAGAAGGCGTGGCGGCCCGAGTGCTTGCCCAGCACGATCTGGCTGCCGGTGCTGGCCCACCGTGTCGGCGTCGATGATCTCGTAGGTGCTGCGGTCGGCCAGCACGCCGTGCTGGTGGATGCCGCTCTCGTGGGCGAAGGCGTTCCGCCCCACGACGGCCTTGTTGTACTGGACGGGGTAGCCGGTGAGGCGGGCCACCATCGCGGCTGGTGCGGGCCAGCTCCTCGGTGCGGATGCCGACCTCGACGCCGGGGAACTGGTCGGGCCGGATGCGCAGGGCCATGACGACCTCCTCCAGGGCGGCGTTGCCGGCCCGCTCCCCCAGCCCGTTGACGCACACCTCGACCTGGCGGGCGCCGGCCTGGACGCCGGCCAGCGAGTTGGCCGTGGCCAGCCCGAGGTCGTTGTGGCAGTGGGTGGAGGTGACGTAGTCGCCCTTCACCTCGCGCGCGCACGTACTGGATCAGCGCGCCGAAGTCCCACGGGATCCCGTAGCCGACGGTGTCGGGGATGTTCAGGGTGGTGGCCCCCGCCTCGACGGCCGCCTGGAGCACCTCGATCATGAAGTCGAGGGGCGTGCGGGTGGCGTCCTGGGGGCTGAACTCGACGTCGTCGGTGTGCTCCCGGGCCCGGGCGACCCCCGAGCGGGTGGCGGCCACCACCTGCTCCGGCGTCATCTTGAGCATGTGCTCCATGTGGTTCGGGCTGGTGGAGATGAACACGTGGATGCGGGCGCGGGGCGCGGCGGGCCGCACCGCCTCCCAGCACCGGTCGACGTCCGACAGGTGGGGCCGCGAGAGGCCGCAGATCACCGGGCCGTTGACGCTGGCGGCGATGGCCTTGACCGCCTCGAAGTCACCCTCGCTGGCCACGGGGAAGCCGGCCTCGATCACGTCGACGCCGAGGCGGGCGAGCTGCTCGGCGATCTCGAGCTTCTCGCCGGCATCGAGGGAGATGCCCGGCGACTGCTCGCCGTCCCGCAGCGTGGTGTCGAAGATGGTCAGCCGGTCGGCCATGACGGTCTCCCTCGGGGAGTGGACGGGTGGACGGGTGGATGGGCAAAGAAAAACCTCCTGGCCGGGGGCGCAGGAGGCGGAAGGGCGAGCACCGGAGCGGTGCCCGCCTTACGTAAGCAGGAGGACGGCGGCGGTGAGCTGCTCCAACATGCCCTGCCAGGGAACCAGGCGGCGGGGGGTGCGGTCAAGCCACATGCCGCCGGCGGCGTCGCCACTCCAGCCCCATTCCGGAGGATCGAGTCGCCACAGAGGTCGTCGATCCTCCGAGATGGCCGTGCCCGGGCGGCCCGGGCGGCGGCCCCACTACTGTCACCCGGCCATGGGCCGACGGGTGCTCCGCACCCTCCTCCTCGTGGCGTTGGTGGCCGCCGCGACCGCCGCCGCCGCCCGCCTGCTGCGGGGCCGGGTCGCGGTCCCGCCGCCGGCCGGCGACGACGCCCCGACGTGGCCGCCGCTGGCCGACGTGGCGGTGGCGCCCGGGCCCGAGCACTCCCCCGTCCGGGCACCGGGCGGGGCGCAGACGCCGCCCGCCTCCGCCGGCGCCGGTGGCGCGTGGGTGCTCCCGGACGACGGCGCCTGCCCCGCCAGCCACCCGGTCAAGGCCAAGGTCGAGAGCGGCATCTTCCACCTGCCGGGCTCGGCCCACTACACCCGCACCCGGCCGGACCGGTGCTACCGGGACGCGGCGGCGGCCGAGGCCGACGGGCTCCGCCCCCCCAAGCGCTAAGGGGTCACGGCAGCCGCAGGCTGTACACCGAGTGGATGCCCGGTGCGACCCGGAGGGACTCGACCAGCTCGGCCGGGACCGGCGTCGAGGTGGCGAGGACCATCATCGCCGACGCCCCCTCGGGTGACCGGCCCACGTGCATGTCCTCGATGTTGATCTCGCGCAGCGCGCTGGTGACGTGGCCGATCATCCCGGGCCGGTCGTCGTTGCGGACCACGAGCATGTTGCGGGCGGGCGGCACCTCGACGCTGTGGTCCTCGAGCACCACGATCCGGGGCTCGCCCCGCACGCCGGCCAACGTGCCGCCGACGCTGTGGCCACCACCGGCCACGAGCACGAGGTTGACGAAGTCGGTCGACGTGGCCGTGCTCGTCTCCCGCACCTCGATGCCGCGGTCGGCGGCCAGCTGCGGCGCGTTGACGTACGTGACCGGCTCGTCGAGCGCGCCGCTGAAGATCCCTCGCAGGACCGCCAGGGTGAGGACCCGTGTGTCGTAGTCGGCCAGCTGGCCCTGGTAGGTCACCTCGAGCACCGGCGGGACGCCCTCGTGCAGCCCGGCGAAGAGGGCGCCGAGGCGCTCGGCCAGGGCCAGGTAGGGGCGCACCGTCTCCGACGCCTCGCCGGCCTCGACGTTGACGGCGAACGGCACGAAGTCGCCGGCCAGCGCCAGCACGACCTGCTCGGCGATCGTCACGCCGGCCTTGTCCTGCGCCTCGGCCGTGCTCGCCCCGAGGTGGGGCGTGACCACCACCTCGTCGAGCTCGAACAGTGGCGAGGAGGTGGTGGGCTCGGCGGCGAACACGTCGAGGGCGGCGCCGGCCACGGTGCCGTTGCGGACGGCCTCGGCCAGGGCGTCCTCGTCGACGATCCCGCCGCGGGCCACGTTGATGATCCGCAGGCCGGGCTTGGCCGAGGCGAGGAGATCCTTGCCGACGAGGCCGATGGTCTCCGGCGTGCGGGCCACGTGGAGCGTGATGAAGTCCGACCGGCGCACCAGCTCGTCGATGCCCACCAGCTCGACGCCCATGGCCCGGGCCCGCTCGGCCGAGACGTAGGGGTCGTGGGCCAGGAGCCGCATCCCGAAGGCGTAGGCCCGCTGCGCCACGAGCGCGCCGATGCGGCCGAGGCCGACGATGCCGAGGGTCTTGCCGTGCAGCTCGACCCCCTCCCAGCGCGAGCGCTCCCACTTGCCGGCCTTGAGGGCGGCGTGGGCCTGGGGGACGTTGCGGGCCTGGGCCAGCAGCAGGGCCATCGTGTGCTCCGCCGCCGAGAGGGTGTTCGACTGCGGGGCGTTGGCGACCATCACGCCCTGGCGGGTGGCGGCGGCCACGTCGACGTTGTCGAGGCCGATCCCGGCCCGGCCCACGACCACGAGGTCCTGCCCGGCGGCGAGCAGGTCGGCGTCCACCGTGGTGGCCGAGCGCACCACGAGCGCGGCGGCCCCCTGGACGGCCTCCCGCAGCTCCTCGGGCGACAGGCCGAGGCGCTCGTCCACCTCGTGACCGGCGTCGGCCATGGCCGAGATGCCGGCCGGCGCGAGCTTCTCGGTCACGAGGATGCGAGCCACCCGGCGAGGTTACGAGGTCGGCGTCGCCTCCCCGACCGGGTTGGCCCCTGCGAGCAGGGCCTCCATCGGGCGGCCGTCGAGGTCGCCCGGCAGCTCGACGCCGAGCAGCCGGAGGATGGTGGGGGCCACGTCGAGCACGTTGGCCGGCGCGAGGGTCGCTCCCGCCGGCACGCCGGGCCCCCGGGCCCAGAGGCGGGACTGGACGTGGTGGTCGCCCGTGCGGGGCAGCTGGGGGACGAAGGTCGGCCGGGTGACGCGGCCCACGCGCGGCGAGGCGCACGCCTCGAGCGGCCCGAGGTCGGACCGGAAGACCACGATCAGGTCGGGCAGGTCGGCGTGGTGGCCGTCGGGGAAGGCCTCGTCGGCCGTGACGACCCGCTCGACGATGGGCTCCGAGCTGGCCGGCTCCCGCAGCGCCAGCAGCTCGGCCCGCAGCTCCTCGGTGAGGTCGCCCACCTCGTCGGGGGCGAGCCCGCCGGCGGGCTCGCGCCCGGCCACGTTGAAGCGGATGCCGCCGCACCGGTTGTTCGACACGGTGATGGCCCGCTTCCTCGGGGTGTCGAGGTGGTAGGGCGAGTCGCCGACGTCGAGGGGGACGTGGTCGAGCGTCCCCTTCGGGAGGGCCCGGTGGATCATGCGGCGCAGACCGGGTGAGATGGCCGAGCGCAGCTTCAGGCGGGCGCCGGTGACGGTCCCCATGCCGAGGCGGATCAGCACCTCGGGGAGGAGCTGGGGCCCGCCGATCTTCTGGCCCATGCCGTGGCTGGCCACCACCAGCACACGGGCACCGGGCCCCGCCGCCTCGATGAGCGCGCCGACGCCCTCGTCGAGCCGGCGGTAGACGTCGGGCAGCGTGCGCTGGAGGTCCTCAGCGGCGTCGGCCGGATGGCGGGGGTGGCTCGGGTCGAAGAAGTGCCAGAACTGGTGGCCGGCGCAGTGCGACTCGCCGAAGGTGCAGGCGAAGAGGTCCCAGTCGCCGCTCTCGAGCAGCTCCACGCCCATGCGGGCCTTGGCCTCGGCGCCGTCCAGCAGCGCGCGGCGCAGGTCGCGGTACCCGTCCACCTCCATCCGGTGGTGCGTGTCGCAGGAGGCGACCGGGTGGTCGCCGTGGCGCCCGAGCAGCCGGTCGAGCAGGTCCGGCGGGTCGCTGGCCACCGCGAAGTTGCGGTCGTGCAGCCCCCACTCGAAGACCTGGAGGCCCCGCAGCCCGGGAGCCGGGACCGTCTGCGGCTGGTCCACCACGGCCACGCGGCGCCCGGCCCGGCTGGCGACCGACCAGTAGTAGCGGCTGGGATCGACGAGATCGGGGCCGACCGGCCGGGGCACGGCCTCCCCCGTGCGCAGCTGGGCCGGGTGGTAGTAGAGCGCCTGGCGTCCCCCGGAGATGCCGGTGACCAGCTCCGGCCAGATGGCGCCGGGCAGGGTCTCGAGGCTGTTGGCCAGCGTCGCGGTCGCCCCCTCCCGCAGCAGCTCGCCGAACGTCGGCAGCACGCCGGCCGCGCCCCAGTGCTCCAACAGGGTCGCCTCGGCGGCATCGAGCCCGATCACCACGACGTCGGCCGGCACCGCACCCTCCCGAGGACGAACGTGCCCGAACGGCGCGTACCGTACCGCGCTTGTGTCGGACCCGGGGCCCGCGGTGACCGTGGTCGTCCCCGTGCGCGACGTGGCCGCGACCATCGGCGAGCAGCTGGCGGCGCTCGCCGGCCAGGACTTCACCGGGCCGTGGGAGGTCGTCGTGGCCGACAACGGCTCGCGCGACACGACGCTCGACGTGGTCCGGTCCTGGAAGGACCGCCTCCCCGCCATGCGCATCGTGGCCGCCTCCGAGCGCCCCGGGGTGAGCCACGCCCGCAACGTGGGGGCGGCGGCGGCGCGGGCCGAGCTGCTCGCCATCTGCGACGGTGACGACGTGGTCGTCCCCGGCTGGTTGTCCGCCATCGTCGCCGCCAGCGGGAGCTACGACCTGCTGGCCGGGGCGATCGACGAGGAATCGCTCAACCCCCCGCCGGTGCGGGCCTGGCGGCGGCCCCGCGACCCGGGCGGGCCGCCGGTGATCCGGGGCTTCCTCCCCTACGCCGTCGGCGCCAACTGCGCCGTGTGGAAGCGGGTGGTCGAGGACATCGGCGGGTGGAACGAGGACTACGTCGTCGGGGGCAACGACGTCGAGTTCTCCTGGCGGGCCCAGCTGCACGGGCACCGCCTCGGCTACGTGCCGGACGCCGTGGTGCGCTACCGCTACCGCGACGACCTGCGGTCGTGGGCTCGCCAGTCCTACCGGGGCGGCCGGGCCAGCGCCCACCTGGCGGCCGACTTCCGGGCCGCCGGGCTCCCGCCCGTCCCGCTGCGGCGGGTGCTGCGCAACTGGCTGCGGCTCCTGGTCCGCTCGCCCCGGCTGCTCCGGCCGGGGCCGAGGGGCTGGTGGGTGGGCGAGGCGGCCAGCGCCCTCGGGCGCGTTCGGGGCTCCATCGAGTTCCGGGTGCTCGCCCTGTGAGCGAGCTTGCGAGCGAACCGGGTCGGGTGGACGTCTCGGTGGTCGTCCCCGCCCACAACGTCGTCGGGCTCGTGGGCGACCAGCTCGCCGCCCTGGCCGACCAGTGCTTCGACGGGACCTGGGAGCTGGTGGTCGTCGACGACGGCTCCACCGACGGCACCCGGGCGGCGGTGACGGCGTGGAGCGATCGCCTCCCGCGGCTGCACGTCACCCGGTCGCGGCCCCGGCGGGGCGCGTCGGCCGCCCGCAACCGCGGCGCGGAGGCGGCGGTCGGCGACCTCCTCGTCTACTGCGACGCCGACGACGTGGTGGCGCCGGGATGGCTCGCCGCCATGGCCGAGGCGGCGCAGCGGGCCGACCTCGTCGGCGGCTTCGTCGACGGCACCCTGCTCAACGGACCGGACCCGGCCCGGCGGCGCCGGCCCTACCCCGACGACCGCCTCCCCGTCCTCCTCGACTTCCTGCCCTACGCCACCTCGGCCAACTTCGGCATCGGTGCCGCCACGCTGGCCGCACTGGGCGGCTGGAACGAGGCCTTCTGGGTGGGCGGTGACGCCGAGCTGTGCTGGCGGGCCCAGCTGGCCGGCCACACCCTCGCCTTCGTCCCCGAGGCCGTCGTGCACTACCGCTACCGGGACACGACGCTCGGGGCGGTCCGCCAGCAGTTCGAGTGGGGCCAGGCCGACCCCCGGCTGTACCGCGACTTCCGGGCCGCGGGCTGCCCCCGCCGGCCGTGGCCCCGGATGGCGGCCAGCGCCGCCAAGGTGGTCGCCACCGCCCCGAAGCTGGCGGCCGGGGAGGGCCCCCGGGGGGAGTGGCTGCGCCGGACCGCGCTGCTGGCGGGGCGGGCGGTGGGCAGCGCCCGCCTCCGCTGCCTGTACCTCTAGGACGCTGTTGCGTCCCCGACCAACGGGGAACCGGCGACCACACTGGCGGCCGTGCGCCGGGTGCTGGTGGTCCTCGCCTGGCCGCTCGCGCTCGCCAGCGGTGCCCTGGTCGTCGTGGGGCTGCTCACCGTCCTGCTGATGGGCCTGGGGGCGCAGTCGGACACCCCGGACTGCGACTGCGGGGACACCGGGCCCCGCCGCGCCGACGCCGTGGTGCAGGCCCGGGTCGCCTCCCGCGACGGCGACGACTACCTCCTGGACGTCGACGAGGTCGAGAAGGGCCAGGTGCGCGACCGGGTGGTCGTGCGCAGCTACGGCGTCCAGTTCCGACCCTGGCGCAACTACCGCGTGTGGCTGTTCCGGGACGGGGGTCGGCTGAACGCCAGCAGCGAGGTGCCCCCGGACTCGCTGGGGCTCACCGTGCCCGCCGGGCTGCGGGCCTTCGCCGCCGTCCCGAGCGCGGCCCGCGTCGGCTTCGTCGCCTTCCCCGTGCTGGTCGTCTCCGTGGCGATCCTGGTCGGCGAGCGCGGCGGCTGGCGGCGCGACCTGCGGGGCTGAAGCCGCCTAGACCGGCGCCAGGATCCGCTGGAGGCGGGTCACGCCCTCGGAGAGGGCGTCGTCGGCCACGGCGAAGGACAGACGGGCGTGGCCCGGCGCGCCGAAGGCCTCGCCCGGGACCACCGCCACCCGGGCCTCCTCGAGCAGGACGGCGGCCAGCTCGAGGGTGGTCGTCACCGGGCGGTCGGCGATGGTGCGCCCGAGCAGGTCCTCGAACGACGGGAAGGCGTAGAAGGCGCCCTCGGGGAGGGGGCACTCGACGCCGGGGATGCTCGCCAGCCCGGCGTGGAGCACCCGGCGGCGCCGGTCGTACACGTCCCGCATGCGCACGAGGTCGTCGAGGCCACCTTCCAGCGCCGCCAGGGCTGCCCGCTGGGAGACGTTGGCCACGTTGGACGTGAGGTGCGACTGGAGCCGGCTGGCGGCGGCCACCACCTCGTCGGGACCCACGATCCAGCCCACCCGCCAGCCGGTCATGGCGTACGTCTTGGCCACCCCGTTGACCACCACGCAGCGGTCGGCCAGCTCGGGCACGAGCACGGGCAGCGACGGCGCCTCCCGTCCGTCGTAGGTGAGGTGCTCGTAGATCTCGTCGGTGAGCACCCACAGGCCCCGCTCGAGGGCCCACCGGCCGATGGCCTCGGTCTGCTCGGGGCTGTACACGGCGCCGGTGGGGTTGGACGGCGAGACGAACACGAGGGCCTTGGTCCGCTCGGTGGTCGCCGCCTCGAGCTGGTCGACCGTGACCTTGTAGCCGCTCGTCGTGTCGGTGGGCACCACCACGGCCTGCCCGCCGGCGTAGGCCACGGGCTCGGGGTAGGTCGTCCAGTAGGGCGCGGGGAGGAGCACCTCGTCCCCCGGGTCCAGGAGCGTGGCGAAGACCTCGAAGATGGCCTGCTTGCCCCCGTTGGTGACCAGGACCTGGGACGGGCGGACGTCGTACCCCGAGTCCCGCTTCGTCTTCTCGGCGATGGCGGCCCGCAGCTCGGGCAGCCCGCCGGTCGGCGTGTAGTGGTGGTTCCGGGGGTCGGCGCAGGCCTTGGCGGCGGCCTCCACGACGTGCTCCGGCGTGGGGAAGTCGGGCTCGCCGGCGCCGAAGACGATGACGTCCTCGCCGGCCGCCTGCAGGGCCTTGGCCCGCGCGTCGACGGCGAGGGTGGCCGACTCGGCGATGGCCGCGACGCGACTCGAGATCCGAACACTCACAAGCGGTTCGCTCCTGGGGAGGGTCGCCTGCCATGGTGGCAGACCGTGGCTGGAGCTCCACCCGAGATCACCATCCCTGCCGACCTCCTCCCCGCCGACGGGCGGTTCAACTCGGGGCCGTCCAAGGTGCGGCCCGAGGCGGTGGCCGACCTGGCCACCGTGGGCCGCACGCTCCTGGGGACCAGCCACCGCCAGGCCCCGGTGCGGTCCCTCGTGGGTGCCGTGCGGTCGGGCGTGGCCGAGCTGCTGGGGCTCCCCGACGGGTGGGAGGTGGTCCTGGGCAACGGCGGCACCACCGTGTTCTGGGACGTCGCCACCTTCGGCCTGGTCGAGGCCCGCAGCCAGCACCTCGTCTTCGGCGAGTTCTCGGGCAAGTTCGCCGACGCCGTGGCCGCCGCCCCCCACCTCGGCGACCCCGAGGTGGTCGAGTCGCCCCCCGGGACCTGCGCCGAGCCCAAGGCCAGCGACGTCGACGCCTACGCCCTCACCCACAACGAGACCTCGACCGGCGTGGTCGCCCCCCTCCTGCGGCCGGAGGGCACCTCGGCCGATTCGTCCCTCGTGCTGGTCGACGCCACCTCGGGCGCCGGCGCCATCCCCTTCGACCCCGCCGAGGTCGACGTCTACTACTTCGCCCCCCAGAAGGTGCTGGCCGCCGACGGGGGCCTGTGGCTGGCGGCCTGCTCGCCGGCGGCGGTCGAGCGCATCGGGCGGCTGACCGGCGGCGACCGGTGGTGCCCGGCGTCGCTCGACCTCGGCATCGCCCTCGACAACAGCCGCAAGGACCAGACCTACAACACGCCGGCGCTGGCCACCCTCGTGCTGCTCGACTCGACCCTGCGCTGGCTGCTGGGCAACGGCGGGCTGCCGTGGGCGGCGGCGCGCTGCGGCCGTTCGGCCGCCACCCTCTACGGCTGGGCCGAGGCGCGGGAGTGGGCCACGCCGTTCGTCTCGGAACCCGCGCTGCGCAGCCCCACGGTGGGCACCGTCGACCTCGACGACGCGGTGCCCGCCGCCACCGTGTCGAAGGTGCTGCGGGCCAACGGCGTCGTCGACATCGACGCCTACCGCAAGCTCGGCCGCAACCAGCTGCGGGTGGGCATGTTCCCCGCCGTCGAGCCCGACGACGTGGCCGCCCTGACCGCCTGCGTCGACTACGTGGTGGAGCGCCTGTAGACCCCGTCGCCTCCGCCTCCTGGCGCGCTTCCAGCCGGTAGTCGGATGAAAGCGTGCCGAGACGCCGGTAGGGCGGGTCAGCCCTTCGCCGCCCGGAAGCCGGCGTCGAGGTCGGCGAGGATGTCGTCGATCGACTCCAGCCCCACCGAGAGGCGGATCAGCTCGGGGCGCACACCGGTGTCGCGCTGCTCGTCCTCGGTCAGCTGCGAGTGGGTGGTGGTGGCCGGGTGGATGGCCAGGCTGCGCACGTCGCCGATGTTGGCCAGGTGGCTGTGCAGCTCGAGGGCCTCCACGAACTTGCGCCCGGCCTCGGCGCCCCCGGTGATGCCGAAGGAGATGATCGAGCCCGGCCCCGGGCGACGTGTACTTCTGGGCGTTGGCGTACCACTGGCTGCTCTGCAGGCCGGGCCAGGCCACCCACTCCACCTCGTCCCGGGCCTCGAGGTGCTCGGCCACGGCGCGCGGCGTTGGCCACGTGGCGCTCCATGCGCAGCGACAGCGTCTCGACGCCCTGGATCATGAGGAAGGCGTTCAGGGGGGCGATGGCGGGGCCGAAGTCCCGCAGCAGCTGCACCCGCGCCTTGGCGATGTAGGAGCCGGCGCCCGAGCGCGTCCCAGTAGACGAGCCCGTGGTAGCTCGGGTCGGGCTCGGTGAAGCCGGGGAAGCGCCCGTTCGAGTAGTCGAAGGTGCCGCCGTCGATGATGATGCCGCCGATCGAGGTGCCGTGGCCGCCGATGAACTTGGTCATCGAGTGGACGACGATGTCGGCGCCGAAGTCGAGCGGCCGGCACAGGTAGGGCGTGGCCACGGTGTTGTCGACGATGAGGGGCACGCCGGCCTCGTGGGCCACGCCGGCCACGCCCTCGATGTCGAGCACGTCGCCCTTGGGGTTGCCGATGGTCTCGGCGAACAGCGCCTTGGTGGTGGGCGTGATGGCCGCCCGCCAGGCGTCGAGATCGTCCTGGTCGGTCACGAAGCCGACGTCGATCCCGTACTTGGGCAGCGTGTAGTGGAAGAGGTTGTACGTCCCGCCGTAGAGCGACGACGACGAGACGAGCGAGTCCCCGGCGGTCGCGATGTTCATGATGGCCAGGGTCTCGGCCGCCTGGCCGCTGGCCACGGCCAGCGCCCCCACCCCACCTTCGAGGTCGGTCAGCCGCGCCTCGAGCACGGCCTGCGTGGGGTTCATGATCCGGGTGTAGATGTTCCCGGGCTCCGCCAGCGAGAACAGGGCGGCGGCGTGGGACGTGTCCCGGAAGACGTAGCTCGTCGTCTGGTAGATCGGCGTGGCCCGGGCCCCGGTGGTGGGGTCGGCCTCCGCCCCCGAGTGGATCTGGCGGGTCTCGAACCCCCGTGCGTTCGCCATCAGGTGACCTCCCGGAGCTCGCCGGTCTCGACGTCGTAGACGAAGCCTCGCACGGAACCCTTGTTGGGGATGAAGGGACTGGCCTGGATGCGGGCGATCGACTGGCGCACGTCCTCCTCGAGGTCCGTCATGGTCTCGGAGTGCCAGTCCGGCTTGATGCCGGTGTCCTCCTGGATCGACCGCCGGAAGTCGTCGTCCTGGAAGGTCAGCATCCCGCAGTCGGTGTGGTGCAGGAGGATGATCTCCTCGGTGCCGAGCAGGCGCTGCGAGATGGTGAGCGACCGGATGGTGTCGGTGCTCACCACCCCGCCGGCGTTGCGGATGACGTGGGCGTCGCCCACCTCCAGCCCGAGCACGTAGCTCGGCAGGATGCGGGCGTCCATGCACGCCACCACCGCCACCTTCTTGGCCGGCGGCAGGGCCTTGCCCCCCTGGTCGAACGACTCGGCGTAGCGGCGGGCGTTGGCGACGAGCTCGTCGGTGGCGGTCATGCCGGCACCCTAAGACCGGTAATCCCGACCTGACAAGTCGGGTTTTCAGGCCGACCGATCGGCGTAGTGCTGGACGACCGGGAACGGGTCGTAGAAGTGGTGGAGCAGCGCCCGCCAGCGCTCGTAGTCGGCGGAGCCCCGGAAGCCCTCGGTGTGGTCCTCGAGCGTCTCCCACTGCACGAGGAGGAGGAAGCGGTCCGGTCGCCCTCCACGCACCGGCGCAGCTCGTGGCCGAGGTGCCCCCGGGCGCCGGCGATGAGGGGCTCGGCCTCGGCGAAGGCCGCCTCGAACTGCTCGCGCTGACCGGGCCGCACGTCGAGGACGGCGACCTCGAGGATCACCCTCCGGACGCGTCCTGCACGCGCTGCTTGCCGCCGGAGATCCAGGGCATCATCCCCCGCAGCCGCTCCCCCACCTTCTCGATGGGGTGCTCGCGCCCGGCCTGGCGCAGCTGCTCGAAGCGCTTCCGCCCGCCGCGGCTCTCGGCCACCCACTCCTCGGCGAAGGCGCCGCTCTGGATCTCCTCGAGGACCCGGCGCATCTCGGCCCGCACGTGGTCGTCGATGATGCGCGGGCCCCGGGTCACGTCGCCGTACTCGGCGGTGTCGGAGATCGAGTAGCGCATGCCGGCGATCCCCTGCTCGTACATGAGGTCGACGATGAGCTTCACCTCGTGGAGGCACTCGAAGTACGCCGCCTCCGGCTGGTAGCCGGCGTCCACCAGGGTCTCGAAGCCGGCCTGCACCAGCGAGGTGAGGCCGCCGCACAGCACCACCTGCTCACCGAACAGGTCGGTCTCCGTCTCCTCGGCGAACGTCGTCTCCAGCACGCCGGCCCGGGTACCGCCGATGGCCGAGGCGTAGCTGAGCGCGAGGTCGCGGGCCTTGCCCGAGGCGTCAGCCCCCACGGCGATGAGGCAGGGGATGCCGCCGCCCTCCTCGTAGGTGCGGCGCAGGAGGTGGCCCGGCCCCTTGGGGGCGACCATGGCCACGTCGATCCCCTCCGCCGGCTTGATCAGCTCGAAGCGGATGTTGAAGCCGTGGGCGAAGAGGACGGCGTCCCCGCCCTGGAGGTGGGGAGCGATCGACTCGTCGTAGACGGCGGCCGCCTCGGTGTCGGGGACGAGGATCATGACCACGTCGGCCTCGGCCGCGGCCTGGTCGATGGGCACGACGCGCAGACCCGCCTCCTCGGCCTTGCGCTGGGAGGAGGAGCCCTGCCGCAGCCCGACGCGCACGTCGACGCCGGAGTCCCGGAGGTTCAGGGCGTGGCCGTGGCCCTGGGAGCCGTAGCCGATCACGGCGACCTTGCGGCCGGCGATGAGACCGGGGTCGGCGTCGGCGTCGTACAGGACGGTGGCGGCCATCAGCCTGCCTTTCGGAGTCGGGGAGCGGTGCGGTCGAGCTTCGGGAGGGCGACGCGCCCGGTGCGCTGGAGCTCGAGGATGCCGTAGGGGCGCAGGAGCTCCTCGAAGTCGTCGATCTTGCCGGGCGTGCCGTCGACGGAGAGGGTGAGCGAGTCGTGCCCCACGGCGAGGATGCGGCCCTCGAAGATCTGGGCCAGCTCGAGCACCTGGCCGCGGACGGCGGGCTCGGCCTTGACGGTGCAGAGGAGCAGCTCGCGCTCCACCGCCTCGGAGGGGGCCAGCTCGCTGATCTTCACCACGTTGACGAGCTTGAAGAGCTGCTTGGTGATCTGCTCGATGGGCGACGACTCGGCGTCGACGACGATGGTGATGCGGCTGAAGCGCTCGTCGTCCGTCGGGGCCACGGCCAGCGAGGTGATGTTGTAGCCCCGGCGGGCGAACAGGCCCGCCACCCGGGCGAGCACGCCGGCCTTGTTCTCGACGGTGACGACGAGGGTGTGGTGGGCGCCCATCAGGTCAGCCTCGACTTGAGCGGCTGGGTGACGATGTCGTCGTTCGACGCGCCGGCGGCGACCATCGGGTACACCTTCTCGGCCGAGGCGGTGCGGAACTCGACCACGACGGGGCGGTCGTCGATCTCGTTGGCCTTCTCGATGACGGGGAGCACGTCCTCCGGGGACTCGGCCCGGAGCCCGACGCAGCCCATGGCCTCGGCCCACTTGACGTAGTCGGGGACGTCGGGCGACAGGTACACCTCGGAGTAGCGCTCGTCGTAGAACATCTCCTGCCACTGGCGCACCATGCCGAGGTAGGCGTTGTTCAGGAGGGCCACCTTGATGGGGATGCGCTCCATGCTGGCGGTGACCAGCTCCTGGGCCGTCATCTGGAAGCAGCCGTCGCCGTCGACGGCCCACACCATGCGGCCGGGCATGCCCACCTTGGCGCCGATGGCGGCGGGGATGGAGAAGCCCATGGTCCCGAGGCCGCCGGAGTTGATCCAGGTGTAGGGGTGGTCGAACTTCCAGTACTGGCTGGCCCACATCTGGTGCTGGCCCACCCCCGAGGTGAGGATCGTGTCGTCGGGGGTGTTGTCCCGGAGCGTCTCGAGGACGTGCTGGGGCTTCAGCTGGTCGCCGTCCTCGTAGTCGTCGTAGGCGAGGGGGAACTCGTCCTGCCAGGCCCGGATCTGGTGGTCCCACGGCGTGCGGTCGGGGAAGCGCTCGCCGCTGTCGAGGAGGTGCTTCACGGCGGCGACGAGCTCCTCGATGACGAGGCGGCAGTCGCCCACGATCGGCACCGTGGGGGTGCGCACCTTGCCGAGCTCGGCGGGGTCGATGTCGACGTGGACGACCTTGGCGTCGGGGGCGAAGGCGTCGACCTTGCCGGTGATGCGGTCGTCGAAGCGGCTGCCGAGGGCGAGGAGGAGGTCGCTCTTCTGCATCGACGTCACCGCGGTGTAGTTGCCGTGCATGCCCGGCATGCCGAGGCACAGCGGGTGGCTGTCGGGGAAGGCGCCCCGGGCCATGAGGGTGGTCACCACGTGGATGCCGGTGAGGTCGGCCAGCTCCCGGAGGGCGTCGGCCGCCCGCGCCTTGAGGATGCCGCCGCCGGCGTAGATGACCGGTCGCTTCGACTCGAGGATGAGGCGGGCCGCCTCCTTGATCTTCTTGGGGTGGCCCTTCGTGGTGGGGCGGTAGCCGGGGAGGTCGGCGGCCACGTCGGCGTCGGAGGGCCAGTACCAGTCCATGAGGGTGTTGCTGACGTCCTTGGGGACGTCGACGAGGACGGGCCCGGGGCGGCCGGTCTGGGCCAGGTGGAAGGCCTCCCGGACGATGAGGGGGATGTCCTGGGCCTTGGTGACGAGCCAGTTGTGCTTGGTCACCGACATGGTGATGCCGGTGGTGTCGCACTCCTGGAAGGCGTCGGTGCCGATGTTGCTGTAGGGCACCTGCCCGGTGATGCACACCATCGGGATGCTGTCCATGTAGGCGTCGCAGAGGGGGGTGACGATGTTCGTGGCGGCGGGGCCGCTCGTCACCATGGCCACGCCGGGGCGGCCGGTGGCGTGGGCGTAGCCCTCGGCCATGTGCCCGGCGCCCTGCTCGTGGCGCACGAGGATGTGGCGGATGGACGAGTCGATGATCGGGTCGTAGACGGGGAGGATGGCCCCGCCGGGGAGGCCGAACATGACCTCCACGCCCTCCATCTCGAGGCTCTTGATCAGGGCTTGGGCGCCGGTGAGCTGCATGGTGCTCCTGGGGTGGTGTGGGGCGGCTTCGTGGTGGGCGGTGGGCGGGCTTCGGGTGGAAAACGACGACGACCTCCCGGAGGGAGGTCGGAGGGCGCACGCGGCGATGGGGGGCGGCGTGCGCTAGGTCAGGAGTACGAGGCGGGGGTCGGCGAGGCGTGCCACGTCGTGCAGTGTCGCAGGGTCTGGGCTGGGCGGCAACCCGGCATTCGGCTCATCGGCGTCATCGGTGCCGGACGGCCTGGACCTCGTCGACCTCCACCGGGACGGAGGCGGACCTGGTGAGGGCGGGCAGGGCCTGCCACGGTCCTCCGTCGACCCGGTACTCGGCGGAGAAGGCGAGGTCGGCGGCGAGGGTGAACGGGGCGCCCTGCGGCGAGGTGGTCCCGTAGACGTGGTGCACCGAGCTGCGCCGGGGCCAGGGCTCCCCGAGCCCGGCGAGGAGGGGCGGCGTCCCGTCGCCGAAGTCCCACACCACCTGCTGGAGGCCGATCCTCACGTCGACGGTGACGCCCAGCTCGGTCACCGTGTCCTCGATCGGCCGCCCGTCGTACCCCTCGACCCAGGCGTACGCCGGGAGGCCGGTCAGGCTGCGGCCCCGGGGGCGACGACCGATGCTGATGTCCCCGAGCGGGATCTCCCGCAGCACCCGCTCCGCCACGGCGGCGACGTCGATCGCCCGCGAGGCGGTGGCGCCGAGCGGGTCGGCGGGCCCGATCCACCTCGTGCCCACGGGCCCGTCGTCGCAGATGACGAGGAACCGCCGGTGCCGCGGGGTCGGGGGGATGCCCCCCTTCGCCGTGCCCGCCTCGAAGATCCACGGGAACAGCGAGCAGGAGCCGCCCGCGCCCCGGCCCCGGGCCGGGGTCGCCTCCGAGCCGGCGACCCGCCGCCCAGGCGAGAACCGCTCGACCGACACCTCCACCCCCCGCCCCGTCGAAGAAGCGTCGACTCGTTCGTCTGCCGCCCCTGCCACCGAGTCGTCGGTGCCGCAAGAGCGCGCAGGACCAACAGTCCTAGGAGCCAGTGTTGATGTGGGTGACGCGCCAAGCGCCGCGCTCCTTCTCGAGGACGTACTCACGTCTGACGAAGTTGTTCGGGTCAGGCTCGATCGGCTCCATGGTCGTGCCGTCTAGGAGCACGCTGTGGTTCAGGTAGTTCTCGAGGACCAAGGCGCTGGACGCGTTCACCACGGCTACCTCATAGTCGTGTTCGACTCGGACCCGGATCGGCGTATTCAGCGTCGCGAGGATCGGCGATCTCGCCCGCCCGGGTGTCCAAGGCAACGCCGGAATACGTCCTCGGCCAACCGGGAGTTATCGAGTCTCAGCACTGCATCTGCGTAGACATCCCACGAGTGGAGGTAGGCGTCCTCGACCTCCTGCTCGGTGCCGTTGTTCACCGGAGCTGTGGACAGCGGTTCGGTTGGAGTCGGGCGGGAGGGTCCTGCAGTGGTCGTCACGCTGCCGGAGCCGCGAGCTGCCTCGAGGGTCGCGGACGGCGCCTCGTTCGCAGCCCCGCCGGAACACGCCACGGCGAGGAAGCACAGGACCGCGTGGCCACCAGCCTGCCCGGCTCCGCCAGCCACGACCGTCACGGTACGGAAATACACCAAAGTGCGTCAACCGTCCTGGTCCGGGACCCTTTGCCGCGACATCCCGGAGCACCGAGTACGAGCCTTCTAGGGTTCCTTGGCCCGAGCTTCGGAGGTCCCCATGAAAGTACAGATCGACGTCCGCCGCCCCAGCTGGCTCCCCGAGCGTTTCGGACGGCGCTGGAAGGTCCTCGGGGCACTCTTCGTGGTCTGCATCGTGGCCGCACCCATCGGTGTCCTGGCGAACGACAGGTTCCCCGACGTTCCGTTCGGATCCGGCCACGAAGAGGTCAACAAGATCGACGACGCCGGCATCGTCCGAGGCTGCGGCAACCTTGGCAACTTCTGCCCGGATAATCCGGTGACCCGGAAGCAGATGGCTCAGTTCCTAAGCCGGGCCGGCGGGTCAGCGAGCGCTGTGAAGAACGGGCTGCCTGGGGCAATCCTTGGAACTCAGGCCGCCCCTACCGCCGTGCTGCAGCTTGACGCCACGGTGGCGGGGCTGTCTGGCGAGATACAACATGTCGCCGTGCACGCAGGAGTGACTGCCCGGGCTCCGAGCACTACCGACTGCCCATGCGAGGCAACGTTCTTCCTGCAAGACGAGACTGGAACGAAGGTCAGCGCTGACCATGTGGTCACTCTCGTAGATCCCACCGGCGGAACTGGAGCAGCCACGACAACGTTCCCGTGCACTGGACTTCGTCTTCACCGCTCCTACGGGCTCCGAGCAGAGCTACTTCCTGGGCGGATACGTCAGCGACGGATCCGAAGTGCTCCGGGCCTATCCGCGGCGACATGACCGCAACGACGTACCCGTTCCCCAACTAGTTGGCCTTGGCGGTCGGCCCGGACATCGGGCCGGCCGCCGCTGGCCGTGCAGGATGGTCACGTGAGCCGGGTTGGGGTCTTCCCGGGGTCCTTCGATCCGCCGACGGTTGCGCACCTGGCTGTGGCGGAGGCGGCTTGGCAGCACTGCGAGCTCGACCGGCTCGACCTCGTGGTGTCCCGGGTGCCGCTCGGGAAGGACCACGTCGCCCAGACCCCGGTCGAGCAGCGGATCGCCGCCCTCGAGCGACTGGCCGCCGGGCGTCCGTGGTTGGCGGTAGCCGTCACCGACGCCCAACTCCTGGCCGACGTGGCCGCCGGGTACGACGTCCTGGTGGTGGGCGCCGACAAGTGGGCGCAGCTCCACGATCCCGCCTGGTACGGGGGCTCCAGCGACGCTCGGGACTCGGCACTGGAGAAGCTGCCCCGGCTCGTCGTCGCCCCTCGGGCCGGGTTCCCCGTGCCCGAAGACGTGGAGGTGCTGGCCGTCGACCCTGCGCACCACCACGTCTCCTCCACCGCCGTCCGAGCGGGACGTGACGAATGGCGGGCCGATCACGGCTGAACGAGCTGTCTCGGAGGCGTGAGTTCGGAAAATCCGAACTGGCGGCGACGAGACTGGGAGGCGGGCCAGGCGCCGGGCGGGTCTCCGCTACGGAGCCCCGAGCCCTCGTAGCGTCGGCGCCGTGCCCGCACCTCGCTGGTTCTGGCGGTTCATGTACGACCGCGAGGCGGCACCCTGGCAGCGGCGGCGGGACGAGCCCGCGCACCGTGAGCTCGTCGAGCGCACCGTGGACGAGCTGGCGGGCGTCGTCGCACCACCCGGTCCGGTCGCCGACCTCGGGTGCGGACCCGGCGCCCACGCCCGGGCGCTCGCCCGCCGCGGCTACGACGTCGTCGGCGTGGACGGCTCGCCGCGGATGGTCGAGGCCGCGAGCGCCAGAGCGGCAGCCGAGCACCTGGACATCCGGTTCGAGCACGCCGACGTCGAGGCCGGCCTCCCGTTCGCCGACGGCGAGCTCGGCGGCGTGCTGGCGGTCCTCGTCCTCCAGCACCTCGTCGACCCGGCGCGGTTCGTCGGTGAGATCCGGCGGTGCCTGCGACCGGGCGGCCACGCGTTCATCACGGCACCGAGCCGCGACGCCGTGCCGTCGACGCCCCAGAACCTCTACTGGCGCCTGCGCGCCCGTGGCTTCCACCTCGTGCCGGGGGTCGTCCGCTTCTACACGGCCCCCGAGCTGCGCTCGCTCGTCGAGTCGTGTGGGCTCGAGCCCATCGACCACGACGAGGATCGCGGCGTCAGCGTGCTCGCCCGTGCGCAGGCCCGGTAGGCAGGCCCGGGCGTCAGGCCTCGGTGACGGCGCCTCGCTCGGCGCCCGAGGCCAGGCGGGCGTACTTGGCCAGCACGCCGGAGGTGTAGCGGGGCGCCGGGAGCTTCCAGCCCGCCCGCCGCCGGTCGAGCTCCTCCGCCGGCACCAGCACGTCGATGGTCCGGGCGTCCACGTCGACCACGATGCGGTCCCCGTCGGCCACGAAGGCGATGGGCCCGCCGTCCACCGCCTCGGGCGCCACGTGCCCGATGCAGAACCCGTGGGTCCCTCCCGAGAACCGCCCGTCGGTGACCAGGGCGGCGTCGGCCCCCCGCCCCGCCCCCTTCATGGCCCCGGTCACGGCCAGCATCTCCCGCATCCCGGGCCCGCCCTTGGGCCCCTCGTAGCGGATCACCACCACGTCCCCCGGCTCGATCCGCCCGGCCAGGATCGCCTCCATGGCCCCGTCCTCGCCGTCGAACACCCGGGCCGTGCCCTCGAAGCGGGTCACGTCGATCCCCGCCACCTTGACCACCGCCCCCTCCGGCGCCAGTGACCCCCGCAGCACGGCGATGCCCCCGACCGGGTGCAGCGGCGCCGACAGCGGGTGCACCACCTCGCCGTCCACCGCCGGGGGGTCCAGCGCCGCCAGCTCCTCCCCCATCGTGCGCCCGCTCACCGTCATGCAGTCCCCGTGCAGCAGCCCCTCGTCGAGCAGCAGCTTCAGCACCACCGGCACGCCGCCCCGCCGGTCGAGGTCGGCCATGTGGAACCGACCGTGGGGCTTCATGTCCGCCAGGTGCGGCACCCGGGCCGCCACCTTGTTGAAGTCGTCCAGCTCGAGCTCGACCCGGGCCTCGTGGGCGATGGCCAGCAGGTGCAGCACGGCGTTGGTCGACCCGCCGAGCGCCATCGTCACGGCGATGGCGTTCTCGAACGCCTCCTTCGTGAGGATCGTCCGGGGCCGGACCCCCGCCTCCAGCAACCGCACCACCGCCTCCCCGCTGGCGAAGGCGAAGTCGTCCCGCCGCCGGTCGACGGCGGGGGGCGACGCCGAGCCCAGCAGCGACATCCCGAGCGCCTCCCCGATGGACGCCATCGTGTTGGCGGTGAACATGCCCGCGCAGGCCCCGATGGTCGGGCACGCCCGCCGCTCGATCTCGTCCAGCTCGCTGCGGTCGATCGTTCCCGCCGCCTCGGCCCCCACGGCCTCGAACACCGACACGATGTCGAGTGCCTCGCCACGCGGCCCCACTCCCGGGAGGATCGAGCCGCCGTAGACGAACACCGACGGCACGTTCAGCCGCGCCGACGCCATCATCATCCCCGGCAGGCTCTTGTCGCAGCCGGCGAAGGTGACCAGCGCGTCCAGCCGCTCGGCGTGGACCACCAGCTCGACCGAATCGGCGATGACCTCCCGGCTCACGAGCGACGCCCGCATGCCCTCGTGCCCCATCGAGATGCCGTCCGACACGGCGATGGTCGTGAACTCGAGCGGGAAGCCGCCCGCCGCCCGCACCCCCTCCTTGGCCCGCTTGGCCAGACGGTCGAGCGGCATGTTGCACGGCGTCAGCTCGTTCCACGACGAGCACACCCCGATCTGGGGCTTGTCCCAGTCGCCGTCGCCCATCCCCACCGCCCGCAACATGGCCCGGGCCGGGGCCCGCTGCGGCCCGTCGGTGACCTCGAAGCTACGGGGCTTGCTCGACGACGGCATGCGCCGATGGTAGGGGCACCATGGCCGCCAGCCCCCAGGCGATCCGCGCGGCGTCGTCGCTCGGAGCGATCCTCGTCGTCGAGCGTCGAGCTCGGGCGACATGGGCGCCCTCGGCGAGGGGATGCCCGTGGCCCCCGCCCCCGGCGTCCGGGGCGCCGTGCTCCGCCACGACGACCCGGTGCGGGGCGAGTGGGACATCGCCGTGGTGGGGCCCCACTTCGCCGGCGCCCTCGTCGCCCGCGACCTGGGCGACGACGGCCCCGACCTCGACCGCCGCTTCGACTTCGTGCTCACGTACGAGCGCGAGCTCGTCGTCGACATCGCCAGCGCCCTGCTGGCCCGCGTCGCCCCCGCGTAGGAGGCTGGCGGCATGGTCCGCCTCACCGCTGCCGACGAGCTCTTCGTCCACCAGATCCCGGAGCCGCTGCCGAACGTCGCCACCCACTCCGAGCACTGGCGGGAGAGCTACTTCTTCGTGCTGCACCCGCCGGACGGCGACGGCGACGCCGTGATCGTCGCCATGGCCCACTACCCCGCCCGGGAGGTGGTGGACGCGCTCCAGATGGGACGCATCGACGGGCAGATCGTCTTCGCCCGCCACGAGCGCCCCTACGACGGGGATCCCCACACCACCGCCGTCGGGCCCGTCCGGGTCGACATCACCGAGCCGTTCCGCACCGTGCACGTCACGGTGGACGACCACCCGGACGCCGCCTTCTCCGCCGACCTGACCTTCGGGGCCCGCACCGCCGCGCACGGGCTGCGCCGGGGCACGATGAAGGCCGGCCACGAGACCGTGTGGGACCAGTCCCACATGGTGCAGTCGGGCACCTGGTCCGGCACCTACACGGCCGGTGGGCGCACCCACGAGGTCGACCGCTGGTGGGGCCAGCGGGACCACTCGTGGGGCATCCGCGACCACGCCCGCTGCCCGCTCTGGATCTGGCTCGCCATCCAGCTGCCGGACGGCATGCTCGCCGTCTGGCACTGGGAGCTGGCCGACGGCGCCCGCATCTACACCGACGGGTGCTTCGCCCCGGCCGACGGCGGGGAGCCCGTGCCGGTGATCGACTTCCACCACGAGCTGGGCTGGACCGGTGAGGACGGCCGACCCGTCGACTACGGCCGCGACGGCGAGGCGGTCAGGGGGCTGGCCGGGCGGGTGGAGGTGACGCTGGCCGGCGGCCAGGTGGTCGGCGTCGACGGCGAGGGCACGTGGGCCATGCCCTACGGCGGGCTCGGTGGCGGGCAGCACCTCATGCGGGTGCGCACCGACGACGGCCGCACCGGCAGCGCCATCTACGAGGTGACGGGGGCGAGCCACCACCGCTACTTCCCGGTCGCTCGGGCCGACCGCCTCCCCGGCTAGGGGTGCTGCGCCCCCTCGACCGCGAGGTCCTCCGCCTCGCCATCCCCGCCACCGCGGCGCTGGCCGCCGAGCCGGCCTACGTCCTCGCCGACACCGCCATCGTCGGCCGCCTGGGCACGCCGCAGCTCGGCGGGCTGGCGGTGGCCAGCACCGCCCTCCTCACCGGCCACAGCCTCTTCGTGTTCCTGGCCTACGGGACCACCGCCACGGTGGCCCGCCGCCTCGGTGCCGGTGACCGCCGGGGCGCCGCCGTCGCCGGGGTCACCGCCCTGTGGCTGGCCGCCGGCATCGGGCTCGCCCTCACGGTCCTCGGCCTGGCGCTGGCCGGGCCGACCGTCGGCGCCCTCGGAGCCGACGGCGCCGTGCGCACCCACACGCTGACCTACCTGCGGATCAGCCTGCTCGGGGTGCCCGCCCTGCTCGTCAGCCTGGCCGCCATCGGGTACCTGCGGGGGTTGCAGGACACCCGCACGACCATGGTGGTGGCCGTCGGGGGCGCCGTCGCCAACCTGGTCGGGGAGATCGTCCTCGTGCTCGTCCTCGACCTCGGGGTGGCCGGCTCGGCCTGGTCGACGGTCGCCGTCCAGGTGGTGGTGGCCGCCGTCTACGTCCGGCAGGTCACCGGCGCCGCCGCCGCGCTGGGCGTCCCCCGGCGGCCGGATCCGGGAGCCCTGCGGCGTCAGGCCGGCCTCAGCCGCGACCTGTTCGTGCGCACGGCGGCGCTGCGCCTGTCCCTCACGCTGGCCACCGCGGTCGCCGCCCGGCTGGGGGTGGCCGACCTCGGCGCCCACGCCATCGCCTTCGAGCTCTGGAGCTTCCTGGCCCTCGTCCTCGACGGGCTGGCCATCGCCGGGCAGGCCCTCGTCGGCCGGCTCCTCGGTGCCGCCGACGGCGACGGCGCCCGCACCGCGGGACGGCGGCTGCTGCAGTGGGGCCTCGGAGTGGGCGCCGTGCTCGGCCTCGCCCTCGCCGTGCTGCACGGCGTCCTGCCCTCGGCGTTCACCGACGACCCCGCCGTGCTGCACCGGGCCACGGACCTCCTCCTCGTCGTGGCCCTGCTCCAGCCCGTCAACGGCCTCGTGTTCGTCCTCGACGGCGTGCTCATCGGCGCCGGCGACCTGCGCTTCCTGGCCGCGGCCATGGTGGGCGCGGCCGTGGTGTTCGTGCCCGCCGCTGCGCTCGTCCTGGCCTTCGACCTCGGGCTGGCCGGCCTCTGGGCGGCCATCGCCCTCCTGATGCTCACCCGCCTCGCGGCGCTCGGCCGGCGCTTCGCCGGCGACCGGTGGGTCGTCCTCGGCGCGCCCGCGGTGATCTAGTGGGCCTTCCTCGAACTCGACGCCGCCAACTCGGGATCTGCGTGCGGATTCGCCAGCCGAAGCAGCTGGATTCGTGCACCGAGGCCAGCGACGAGTTGCCGACGTCGAGTGCCTCGTCGTCCCACTAGAAGGGCGTGCAGCACCACGGGGCGGGCGACGAGGCGAAGAAGCCGTCGGCCGCCTGCAGCGCGCCGCGGGTGCGCTCCTCCACCCGACCGGCCCGGGCCAGGGTGGTGGCCGAGACGCCGCCGAGGTACAGCGCGCCGAGCTCGGTCACCCCGAGGGCCAGGTCGGGCTCGTCCCCCGTTCGGCGGCACTCGGCCCCGTCCGGGCCGCCCTCCACCACGTAGCGCCCCTCCCCCGCCGGGCGGAACGGGTCGCGCACGTCCACCACCAGCCGGGCCGCGGTCCCGTACCGGCGGGCGGAGAGGGCGGCCGGCACGTCGACGAGGCGGACCCAGAGGTGGTCGAAGAGCGACGACGTCTGGAGGCGGCGGGGGTCGGCCAGCCGCCAGCGCAAGGGCTCGTCGACGGGACGGGCGTCGGCTCGCACGTGCCGCACCAGGTCGATGTCGAGGACGTACTGCCACAGCGCGGCCTCGACCTCGTCGTCGACGGCGTCGAGCTCCTCCACGATGACGGTCCCGTCGGACAGGCCGTGGCCCCACTGCCCCTCCGCGGCGCGGTAGGCGAGGTAGCCGTCGGGTTCCCCTGCGGCTCCGTGGTGGAGCACGTAGAAGCGGGCCGACGAACCGGAGCGCCAGTGCTCCCGGTCGAGGAACCACCGCTGCCAGTACTGCGGGCGTCGCGAACAGCGCGCCGGGGTGGCGGGGCCGGGCCGCCTCGTAGACCGCCGGGATCTCGCGGGCGGCCTCGTCCGCCTCCACCAGGCGCAGGCGCCCGCCCGGCTCGGGGCGCCGGGCCAGCTCGGTCCCGGCGGTGTCGAGGCGCCACCAGCTGTTGGTCGAGGCCAGGCCGTAGCCGAAGCGGCCGTAGATGACCGACTCCGAAGCGGTGAGCACGGCCACCGCCTCGCCCCGGGCGGCGATGTCGTCGAGCTGGCGCTCCATGAGCGCCCGCAGCAGGCCCCGCCGCCGGTGGGTGGACCGCACGGCCACCGCCGTCACCCCGGCCGCCGCGGTCGACGTGCCCCCGGGGAGCGTCAGGTGGTCGAAGGAGACGGCGCCGGTGGTGGCCACGATGTCGGGCCCGTCGAAGACGGCCAGGCTGCGGTCCCGCTCGAAGACCAGCCGCCAGTCCTCGAGCTCCTGGTCCGACGGCTGGAACCCGAAGGCCCGCTCGATGGTGCGGGACCACGCGTGGTACTCCTCGTCGGCGATCGGCCGGAGCTCGAGATCCACCCCCACAGTGTCGTCCAGACGGCCGGATCGGGCCCTACCGTTATGCGCCATGTCGACGACCCCGGCCGCCTGGCACCCGGACCCCTTCGGTCGCTTCGAGGCGCGCTACTGGGACGGCGAGCGCTGGACCGAGCACGTGTCCCGGGCCGGCCAGACCCTCGTCGACCCGCCGCTCCCGACGGCGCCGGTGCGCCGGCCGGAGGACGACTACGTGCCCGTCGGGTCCCACCGACCCGACCAGGTGCAGCGCCAGGTGGCGAGGGCCACGGGCGCCACCGGCCCGGTGGGCGGCGGCGGGGGCTCCATCTTCACCGAGCCGGTGCTGGTGGTGAACCAGAAGGCCAAGTACATCGAGATGACGAACCAGTACGCCGTCTTCGACGAGAACGGCCAGCAGATCGCCGGCATCCAACAGGTCGGCCAGAGCACCGGGCGCAAGGCCCTGCGCCTCCTCACCAACGTCGACCAGTTCCTCACCCACCGCTACGAGATCCGCGACGCCTGGGGGACGCTGCTGCTCTCGCTGGTGCGGCCGGGCAAGATCCTGAAGTCGACGATCATCGTCAACGACGCGGGCGGCAACGAGCTCGGTCGCATCGTCCAGGAGAACGTCGTCGGGAAGATCCGCTTCGGCCTCGTCGACCCCGCCGGGAACCGCCACGGCGGCATCAACGCCGAGAACTGGCGGGCCTGGAACTTCAACATCCAGGACCACACCGGCACCGAGGTGGCCCGCATCACCAAGACCTTCGCCGGCGTGGTCAAGGCCGCGTTCACCACGGCGGACAACTACGTGGTGCAGATCCACCGCCCGCTCGAGGACCCGCTGCGCTCCCTCGTGGTGGCCGCCGCCCTCGGCATCGACACCGCCCTCAAGCAGGACGACAAGAACTAGCCCACTCCACGACCGCGGCGGCGACGGCCTCGGGCTCCGCGGTCGCCACCTCCACCACGACGGCGCCCGCCGGGTAGCGCGCCGCCAGGGCGTCCCGCTCCTCCCGGTCCACCGGCGACGCCGGCGACTCGACCAGCAGGACGGGCACCGTGGTGGCGGCGGCGGCCCGCTCGGCCACGTCGCGGTTGCCGAGGGGGCTCACGCCGTGACGGAGGCGGGGGTCGAGCCCCGAGCTCGGCGGTGGCGCCACCGCGAGCGGGTCGTCGGCGATGCCCCGGACCCTGACCCGCTCGGCCGCCATGGCGTCGGACGATGAACGCCAGGGCCCGCCCAGGCCGTCCACCAGGACCAGGGCCGAGGCCCGGCCGCCGAGGGCGAGCACCGACGCGCACCACCCGTTCGTCCCCACGCCGAGCACCACCGGTTGCTCGGGGTCGCCGGCGGGGACCAGGGGCAGCAGGGACAGCACCGGATCGGTCAGCTCGTAGCTGCCCCCCACCGGCACCGGCGCGCGGCCGTGACCCGGGAGGTCGGGCGCCCGCACCGTCCCCGACCAGCCGGCGTCCTCGAGCGCGACCTGCCACCGCTCGCCCCCGTCCGGATCGCCGACGTCGTGCACCACGAGCACCGCCGTCACGGACCGACCTCACCGAGGAAGGTGGCCACCTCGGCCACCACCACGTCGGGGCGCTCGAGGTGGACGTAGTGCCCGGCGCCCTCGACCACGTGGTGGCGGGCGTCGTGCAGGTGGGTGAGCCGCTCGTCCACCTCCTCCGGGGTCATCTCGCTCCAGGTGTCGTGCTCGGCCCCGGTCAGCACGAGCACGGGGCAGGTGACGGCCTCGTGCTCGGCGTGGAGGGCGTCCAGGTCGAAGGCCGCCGGCAGGCCGACGCCGAAGAGCGGATCGGCCTTCCAGACCAGCCCGCCCTCGACTGGCCGGGTGCCGTGGCGGACCAGGTGCCCGAGCCAGTCCTCGGGCATGCGGACGTTCACCGCCCGCCGGCGGGCGACCATGGCCTCGGCCGAGGGGTGGACACGGGGCGGGCGGGCCAGGACCCGCTCGGCGCCGGCCAGCAGCTCGGCGGCCCCGGCGGCGAGGTCGGCCGGGAGCTCGAGGGCGGCGGGTGGCGGGCCCAGCCCGTCGAGGTTCACCACCCAGCGGACCAGCTCCGGCCACACCCCGGCGACGTAGAGGGCCTGGCCGCCGCCGAAGGAGTGCCCCACCAGACCGACCGACGGTCCCAGGTGGCGGGCCAGCAGGCCGATGTCGAGGGCGATCGCCGCCCACGCCGAGCCGGAGGACAGGCGCCCGCTGTCGCCGTGGCCGCGGAGGTCGGGCGCCACCACCCGGTAGCCCAGGGCGGCGAGCTCCGGGGCGATGCCGTCCCACATGCGCCCGTGGTCGTAGGCGCCGTGCATGCAGATGACCGGGGGGGCCGCCGGATCCCCCCAGTCCCACAGGCGCAGCCGCGTCCGGTTCAGCTCGACGAAGCTGGACCGGTCCGGTTCGGGCAGCGGCACGGTGGCTGAGTCTGGCAGGGCCTCCGCGGCGCCCCGCCCGCGTTTCAGCGGACCTCCGTCCTCGAGAGCCACCACCCAGCGAGGATCGACAGGCCCACCGCCCAGGCGACGGAGATGACGAGGGCGCCGGCCACCGTGTGGAGGCCGGCGAAGTCGTCCGACCCGTCGAAGTCGCCGGCGGCGAGGGCGAAGAGGCCGTTCATGGGGCTGATGCGCCCGAGGGGCCGTCCCCACGAGGTGTTCACGAGGAACCCCGTGGCGATGACCACCCCGAAGAAGATGCCGACGGCCACGACCGTCCGTCGGGCGATGGCGCCCACCGCGAGGGCGCACACGGCGGCCAGGGCGCAGGCCCCCGCCACCCGCCCCGCATCGCTCGTGCGGTCGACGAACCAGCCGCCGTCGACACCGGCGGTGCTGCCCCGGAGGGCCGAGGCGACGTACTGCCCGAGGCCGGTCCACGCCACGATGAGCACGGCGACCAACGCGGCACCCAATCGCGACGGCGGCCACCTTGGCGGCGTAGAGCAGCCACCGCCGAGGCTCGAACAGCAGCTGCGTGCCGAAGCCGCCGGCGCCGAACTCGGCGGCCAGGAACGTCGACCCGATCAGGACGCCGAGCAGGGTGAGGGTCACCCCCAACCCGGCGATGGTGTCCTCGAAGGTGCGCCCGACGCGCACCCTGCGGTCGGACGGTTGGGCGAAGTAGACGTCGACCACGCCGTCGACGAACGGCTGCGGATCACGTTCGAGGCAGGCCTGGTCGACCACGGGTAGCCCGTCGTGCTCGCCCGTCCGGCACTCCTCGGGCGCCGCCGGAACGCCCGCCCTGATGTAGGTCGTCCCCTCCGACGAGCGGACCAGCTGCGCCACGTTGATGCCGAACGCGAGCGCCAGGCTGAGGAGGACCAGCCAGCGCACGGCCCGGCGGCGGCAGAAGCGGCGCAGCTCGGTGCCGACGAGCCGGAGGATGGTCACGGAGCCGGCGATTCCCGGGTGAGCTCGAAGAACGCCTCCTCGAGCGTCCGCTCGATCGGGCTGAGCTCGGCCAGGTAGATGCCGGCGCCGGCCAGCACGCGTGTCACCTCGGGCGCCCGGTCCGCCTCCGTCCCGACGACGAGGGAGGCGGCGTCCTCGCCGGCCCAGGCCGAGATGCCGTGCTGCTCCAGGACGGCGGCGGCCCGGTTGCGCTCCGGCTCCCCGCCCGGCAGCCGCACCCGGTAGCGGGAGACGCCGCCCCGGAGGAGATCGGCCACCGAGCCAGACGCCACGCAGCGACCGCGGGCCACGACGGCGACGTGGTCGCAGGTCTGCTGGATCTCGGCCAGCAGGTGGCTCGACACGAACACGGTCCGGCCCTCCGCGGCGAGGCGGCGGATCATCGTCCGCATCTCGGCCATGCCGGCCGGGTCGAGGCCGTTGCTCGGCTCGTCCAGGATCAGGAGCTCGGGATCCTTCAGGAGGACGGCAGCCACGCCGAGCCGCTGCTTCATGCCGAGCGAGTAGCTGGAGAAGCGACTGCCGGCGCGCTCGGTCAGCCCCACCGTCTCGATGGCGGCGTCCACCCGACTCGTCGCGAAGCCCGCGAACGGGCCAGGAGCTCGAGGTTCGAGCGGCCGGAGAAGCCCGGGAAGAACGACGGCTGCTCGACCAGCGCGCCCACCCGGTCGATCACCGTGCCGAGGGCCCGCGGCACCTCGACGCCGAGGACCGAGATGGAGCCGGACGCCCGCAGGTGCCCGACCAGGGCCCGGATGGTGGTGGTCTTGCCGGCACCGTTGGGCCCGAGGAAGCCGAAGACGCCGCCGACGGGCACGCTGAGGTCGAGGCCGTCGAGGGCGACGACGCCCCGGTAGGTCTTGCGCAGGCCGCGGACCTCGATGGCGGCCATGGCGCGGTGACCGTAGCTCCTCCGTTCTTTGGTTCTCTCCCTACAGGAGGGGTGGCTCAGCGGCCAAAGAACGGTCAGGCCGGGTCGGCGGCCGCCTTCTGCTCGAGGAGCGCAGTGACGGCGCGGGCGTCGGCGCGGCCCTTCGTGGCCTTCATCACCGCGCCGACGATGGCACCGGCCACCTTGGCGTTGCCCGCCCGGTAGCGCTCCCAGGCGTCGGGCTGGGCGGCGATGGCCTCGTCGACCAAGGTGACCAGCTCGTCCTCGGGCAGGGCCTCGAAGCCCTTGGCCGCGGCGATGGCCGCCGGATCGCCGCCCGACGCCACGAGCTCGCCCAGCACGGCCTTGGCCTGGGTCGGGGTGAGCATTCCCTCGCCCTCCAGGCGGGTGAGGGCCGCCAGCGCCCCGGCGGTGAGGGCCCCAGGCCCGCCCGCCAGGCCGTGCTCGGCGTGGTTGACGGCCCGGCCGGGGTCGGCCCCCGCCGCCGAGCGCGTCGAGCACCAGCCCGTCGAGGCCGCGCTCGACCAGCAGGGCGGCGGCCTCGGCCTTGGCCCCGGTCGCCGCCACCAGCCCGGCCCGGCGCTCGGCCGGCAGCGTGGGCAACGACGAGCGCACCGCCTCGAGCTCGGCGGGCTCCGGCTCGAGCGGCACCAGGTCGGGCTCGGGGAAGTACCGGTAGTCGAAGGCCTCCTCCTTGGAGCGGAGCGACGACGTCCGGCCCGACCCCTCGTCCCAGTGGCGGGTCTCCTGCACCACCCGCCCGCCGCCCTCGAGGAGCTCGACCTGGCGGGAGGCCTCGAAGGCGATGGCCCGCCCGAGGGACCGCAGGGAGTTCATGTTCTTCACCTCGCAGCGGGTGCCGAGGTCGGTCGATCCCTCCCGCCGCACCGACACGTTGGCGTCGACCCGGAGGCTCCCCTCCTCCATGCGTGCGTCCGACACCTCGGTGGCGAGGAGGACCGAGCGCAGCTCGCTCACGTAGGCCCGGGCCTGGTCGGCCGAGCGCAGGTCGGGCGCGCTGACGATCTCGAGGAGGGGGACCCCGGCGCGGTTGTAGTCGACGAGCGAGCGCTCGGCCTCGTGGATGCGGCCCCCACCGCCGACGTGGGTGGACTTGCCCGTGTCCTCCTCGAGGTGGGCCCGCTCGACGCGCACCACCGAGCCGTCGGGCAGCTCCAGGCGGCCGTCGACGTTGACGGGCCGGTCGTACTGCGACACCTGGAAGTCCTTCGGCATGTCCGGGTAGAAGTAGTTCTTCCGGTGGAAGATGCTCGACTGGACCGTGCACCCGAGGGCCGTGCCCAGGCGCATGGCGAAGTCCACTGCCGCCCGGTTGAGGACGGGCAGGGAGCCGGGCAGCCCGAGGCACACCGGGCAGAGGTTGGTGTTGGGCTCGTCGCCGAAGGCGTTGCGGCAGCCGCAGAAGAGCTTGGTGGCGGTGGCCAGCTCGCAGTGGACCTCGAGACCGATCACCACCTCCCACCCGGTGGTCGGCGATGCCTCGACGGCGGTCATGGCCTGGCCCGCTCGAGCACGGCGGCGGCCCGGAACATGTCGCCCTCGGCCAGCGCCGGGGCCAGCACGTGGACACCGACCGGGAGCCCGTCGTCGCCGGTGCCGAACGGGACGGACACGGCGGGGTGGCCGGCCAGGTTGGACGGGATGGTGCACACGTCGGTCAGGTACATGGCCAGGGGGTCGTCCATCTTGGCGTCGAGGGGGAAGGCGGTGCTCGGCGCGGTCGGGGCCAGCAGCACGTCGAACGACCGGTAGGCCGCTTCGAAGTCCCGGATCATCAGCGTGCGCACCTGCTGCGCCTTGCCGTAGTAGGCGTCGTAGTAGCCGGCCGACAGGGCGTAGGTGCCGAGCATGATCCGGCGCTTGACCTCCGCGCCGAAACCGGCCGAGCGGGTGGCGGCGTTCATGGCCGGCGTGGTCGGGGCGTCGACCCGCAGGCCGTAGCGGACCCCGTCGTAGCGGGCCAGGTTGCTCGACGCCTCGGCCGGGGCGATCAGGTAGTACGCCGACAGGCCGTAGGTGACCGCCGGCAGCGACACGTCGTCGACCTTGGCGCCGGCGGCGGCCAGGGCGTCGGCCGCCTCGGTGACCCGGCGGCGCACGTCGGGGGCGATGCCGTCGCCGAGCAGCTCGGTGACGAGCCCGACCCGCAGCCCCTCGACGCCCTCGTCGAGCCGGGGGACCAGCACGGGCGCCGGCTCCTGGAGGGAGGTGGAGTCCATCGGGTCGTGCCCGGCGATGACCTCGAGGAGGGCGGCGGCGTCGGCCACGGTGGTGGCGAAGGGCCCGATCTGGTCGAGGGAGGAGGCGAAGGCGATCAGTCCGTAGCGGCTCACCCGGCCGTAGGTGGGCTTGGCCCCGACCACCCCGCAGAAGGCGGCGGGCAGCCGCACCGATCCGCCCGTGTCCGAGCCGAGGCCGAGCGGGGCGAAGCCGGCGGCCACGGCGGCGGCGCTGCCCCCGCTCGACCCGCCGGGCACGCGGGCGTGGTCGTGCGGGTTGCGGGTGGCCCCGAAGGCGGAGTGCTCGGTCGACGAGCCCATGGCGAACTCGTCGAGGTTGGTCTTGCCCACCACCACCGCGCCCGCCTCCCGCAGGCGGGTGACCACCGTGGCGTCGTACGGCGGGCGCCACCCCTCGAGGATGCGGGAGGCGCAGGTGGTGGGGATGCCCCGGGTGCACAGGTTGTCCTTGAGGGCCACCGGCACGCCGGCCAGCGGGCCCGGGTCCTCGCCGTCGGCCACCCGCTGGTCGAGCCGGCGGGCGTCGGCCCGGGCCTCGTCGGCCGTCACCTCGAGGAAGGCGTGCACCTCGCCGTCGCCCGAGGCGATGGTGGCCGAGGTGCTCCTCGACCACGTCGACGGCGGAGCGCTCGCCGGACCGGACGGCGGCGGCGGTGCCGAGGGCGGTCACGGCGCCTCCCCGAGGACGGGCGGCACGGCGAAGCGCCCGCCCTCCACGGCCGGGGCGGCGGCCAGCACCTCGTCCCGATCGAGGCTCGGGCGCACCTCGTCGTCGCGGAGCACGTTGCGCAACGGCAGCGGGTGGGCCGTCGGCGGCACGCCGGCGGTGTCGAGCGACTCGACGTCCCGGGCGTGCTCGAGCACGGCGGCCAGCTGCTCGGTGAAGCGGTCGAGCTCGTCGTCGGACAGGGTCAGCCGGGCCAGGTCGGCCACGTGGGCGACGTCGGCGCGGGTGATCCGGTGGGCCTCGGGCACCCGTCGAGCCTAGGGCTGGTCAGGCCTCCTGGAGACCGGGGTTCCCGGCCTCCACCACCCACGAGCTGGCCGTCTCGATGGGCGACTCGGGGCGGTCGGTGCCCTCCACGAACCGGTAGTCGCCCCGCAGCTGGTCGGGCGTCACCTCGACCCGGACGTAGCCGCGCTCACGGGCGTCGAAGAACTGCACCCAGGGGGCCCGGCGGACCGCCTCCTCGGCGATCTCCAGGTAGGCCTCGTCGAACTCCGACGAGACGGACGTGCCCGCCAGCTCGGTGCCGATGACCGGGGACCCGTCGTCCTCGAAGTCGCGCCACAGGTCGGCCGCGCCGCTCGCGTGGATGTCCCCGGTGATGACCACGCGGTTCCCGTCGCGCCGCTCGGCGAGGAGGTCGAGCATCCGCTGCCGGGCGGGCGGGTAGCCGTCCCACTGGTCGAGGTTGAAGAGGACGTCGTCGCCGATGGGCACCGGCGTCTTCGAGAGGATCACGGAGTTGGCCAGCACGTCCCACGTGGCGGAGGACGAGTCGAGCTGGTCGGCCAGCCACGACTCCTGGTCCTCCCCGAGCATGGTGCGCCGGGGGTCGGTGGCCGCGTCGCACACCGGCCCGATCTCGGCGCCGCACACCGGCGCGCTGCGGTACTGCCGCTCGTCGAGGAGGTGGAAGGCGGCCAGGCGCCCGTAGGGCACCGTGCGGTTGATGCGGTAGTCGGGGCCCGTCGGCGGCTCCAGCCGCACCGGCTGGTGCTCGTACCAGACCTGGTAGGCGGCGGCCCGACGCTGGAGGAACACCTCGGGTGAGGCACCGAGCGGGTCGACGTCGCCGCCGTAGTCGTTGGCCACCTCGTGGTCGTCCCAGGTGGACACCCAGGGGAACGCCGCGTGCACGGCCTGGAGGCCCGTGTCGCCCTTGTAGAGGCCGTACCGGTTGCGGTAGCCCTCGAGGTCCCGCACCCGGGGGCTGTTGTGCACGCGGGCGGCCGTCGGGTCGGGGTCGCCCTCGTAGATGTAGTCGCCGAGGAACACGACGAGGTCGAGGTCCTCCTCGGCCAGGTGGGGGTAGGCCGTCCAGAACCCGTCCTGCCAGTGCTGGCACGAGGCGAAGGCGAAGCGCAGGCGCTCGGGGGCGGCGTCCTCGGCCGGCGCCGTGCGGGTGCGGCCGACGGGGCTCTCCTCGTCGCCCACCCGGAACCGGTACCAGTAGGTGCGGGCCGGGTCGAGGCCGCCGGCGTCGACGTGGACCGAGTGGCCGAGGCCGGGCGAGGCCGTGGCCACGCCGGAGGCCACCACGTCGCGGAGGCGCTCGTCGCGGGCCACCTCCCAGACCACGGGCACGTCGGCGTCGGGCATGCCGCCGCCGCCGACGGGGTCGGGCGCCAGGCGGGTCCAGAGGATCACCGAGTCCGGGCGGGGATCGCCCGACGCCACCCCGAGCGTGAACGCCGGCCCGTCGAGGCGGGGCAGCGGGCCGGTGGTGCTGGTCGAACCGCGTCCGGCCGAGGCCGAACCGCTCCCGCCGCCGCCGCCGTTCGAGTCGCTGCACGCGCCCGACAACGGCGCTGGCCGCGAGGGCGGCGAGGAACTGGCGGCGGCTGAGCACTACGAGCTGGCGGCGGCGACCTTGCGCACGAAAGCGGCGGTGCGCTCGGCGATGAGATCCCTGTCGTAGTCGAGCGTGGCCACGTGGTAGCTGCGCTCGAGCGTCACCCGCTCCACCGGACCGGCCACCACCGAGGCCAGGTGGTCGCTGTTGGCCGGCGGGACCACGTGGTCCTGGGGGCTGCTGAGGACGAGCACGGGACAGGTGATGCGGGGGAGGTCGTCCTGGAGCGCCTCGACGGCCTCGAAGAGGCTCAGCAGCGGGTGCAGCGGCGACCCCGGGTAGGCCGTCTCGTGGGAGTCGGGATCGGCGATGTCCGAGCCGATGCCGGGAGCGATGGTCTCGCCGGCGTCCACCATGGCCCGGGCCATGGACACCATGTCGGGGTCGGGGGCCTGCACGAGGGCGTTGACGGCCACCAGACCGGCCACCTCCGGGTGGCGGGCGGCGAGCCAGCAGGCCAGCGTCCCGCCCATCGACAGCCCGGCGACGACAAGGGTGCGGACCCGCCTGGCCAGGTCGACGTACGCCGCCTCGGCCGCGACCGACCAGTCGGCGAAGCGGGTCTCCACCATGTCCTCGACGGCGGTGCCGTGGCCCGGGAGGCGGGGCAGCGCCACGGTCCGGCCGTCGGCGGCCAGGGCCTCGGCCAGGGGCCGGACGCTGCCGGGGTTGCCGGTGAAGCCGTGGAGGACGAGGACCCCGACGTCGTCGCCGGCGGCCGAGAACGGCTCGGCCCCGGCGATCACCGGGCGCTCAGACATAGGGGTCCTCCGGTCCTTTCGGCTCCTCCCACCAGTCCTCCGGGGGGCGCTCCCACTCGGGGTCGGGGTAGATGCAGTCGACGGGGCACGGGTCGAGGCACTTGCCACAGCCCGAGCACAGCTCCGGGATGATGATCACGTCGATCCCGTGGTTGAAGATGGCCCCGAACTGCGGGGGGCAGTGCCGGATGCAGGTGTCGCAGTTGATGCACTCCGACATCTCGATGCGCAGGGGCGGCGCCTTCCACTTCGGGTTGCGCTCGCGCTCCTCGATCCGCGAGTCCCGGTTGCTGGGCGGCACGCGGGTCACCGTAGCGGTGGCACTAGGTTGCCCGTGTGGCGACGTTCCCGTTCCTGAGCGACGAGTGGATCGAGGCGGCCCAGGCCATCCGGGACGAGTACCGGGGCAAGGTGCGGCCCATGGCCCACTCGGTGAAGATGAACCAGGTCATCACCGACGTGCCCTTCGGGACCGGCACCATCGAGTCGCACATGGACACGTCGTCGGGCGAGATCGAGCTCGACTTCGGCCACATCACCGACCCCGACCTGACCGTCACGATGGACTACGCCACGGCCAAGGCGATCATCGTCGAGGGGAACCCGGCCGCCGGGATGCAGGCCTTCATGGCGGGGAAGATCCGCGTGCAGGGCGACATGACCAAGCTCATGGCCATGCAGCAGAGCGCCGAGCCGGACCCGGTGGCGGCCGAGGCCGCCGCCCGGATCCAGGCCATCACCGACTAGCGACCGCCAGCGCCGGCAGCTCGCCGGCCGCCTCGGCGTCCAGGTCCGACAGGGCACGGTCGGGCCCGTTGCCCCCCGAGCGGACGAAGCCGGCGGTCACGATGCCCACGCCCGCCACCACCGCGCCCACGAGGTAGGCGACGTGGTACGAGCCGGCCAGCCCGGCCCCCTCCCGGGCCACCTGCACCGTCTGCATGATCTGGATGCCGGCCACGGTCCCGATCTGGGACATCAGCTGGGAGGCGGCGCTGGCCACGCCGAGGTCCTCCGGATCGACGGCGTTGGCCACGGTGGCGTTCATGGCCGGGACCGAGATGCCCATGCCCACGCCGGACAGGCCGAGGGCGAAGACCACGAGGAGATCGCTGGAGCTCCCGCCCAGCGACGCCAGGATCAGCATCGACGCCACCAGCCCGCCGGCGCCGAACATGGCCGAGCGCCGCTCGCCGAAGCGCCGCGCCACCAGCGCGCAGAGGGGGCCGGCGATGGCGAAGCACGCCGGCCGGGCGATGGAGAGCAGGCCGATGCGGGTCTCGCCGTAGCCGAACACCTCGGACAGGAGGAAGGGGGTGAGGATGAAGCCCCCCATGTAGGCGAAGTTGGTGGCGAACTGGGTGATCACCGGCGCGGCCACGTTGCGGCGGCGGAAGTAGTCGATGCGGACCAACGGCGAGTCGGTGCTCATCTCCCGGTGGACGAAGGCCCGCAGCAGGACGGGGCAGAGCACGAAGGCGCCGAGCACCACCGGGCTCGTCCACCCGAGGACGGGACCGCGGTTGAGCGCGAGGAGCAGGCTCGTGACCCCGGCGGCCAGCAGGACGGCGCCGGGCAGGTCGAACCGGGCCCGCTCGTGTGACCGGGTCGTCTCGGGCAGGAGCACGGCGGCGACGGCCACGCCCGCCAGCGTCAGGGGCACCTGCGCGATGAAGATCCAGCGCCAGCCGAAGGCCTCGACCAGGGGACCGCCGGCGACGACGCCGAGCACGGGTCCGCCGGCCATGACGGTCGACCACCACCCGAGGGCCTGCACCCGCTTCTCCGGCGGGAACACCGAGTAGATGAGCGCCATCGACGACGGCCCGGCGGCGGCCCCGGCGGCGGCCGAGAGCACGCGGAAGGCGATGAGCGACGGCGCGTCCCAGGCCGCGGCGATGCCGATGGCGAACAGCCCGGCCGCGCCCACGCCGATGAGGTAGGTGCGACGGTGGCCATAGAGGTCGCCGATCTTCCCGGCGGCGGGGCCGACGATCCCGAAGGCCAGCATCGGCCCGGTGATGACCCACGTCAGGGTGGTCTTCGACGAGCCCAGGTCGACGGCGATGCGGTTGAGCGAGACGGCCAGGATCGTGATGGTGAAGCCGACCGTGAAGAGCCCGAAGAGGGCGGCGGCCAGGACCACGTTGGGGTGGCGGGCCGGGCCGCCCCGGCCGTCGCCGCCGGCCCGTCGCCACAGCGGCGCCGCCGGCGCCACGTGGGGCTCGGTGACCCCCGCCCCGCCGTCGGCGCTCCGCGCGGCGTCGTCGGTGGAGGGCGGCACGGGTCGAGTGTATACCCGTGAGTGGACACCTCGACCCGGTGGATTTCGGCCGCCCGACGCGTTCTGGCCTGCAGAACGTGGCGGAAACCGCTACGTCCTGCAGGCCAGTTCGCCGGTCGTCCGCGGCGGCTAGTCGCTCGTGAGCTTCTTCATCTCCGTCTGGAGCTCGGCCACCGTCCAGCGGTCGTTCTTGTCGATGGTCTCGGTCAGGGTCCAGGGCTGGAAGGTGCGGACGACGCCGCCCTGGACGAAGAAGGTCTTCCCCGTCTCCGGGGCGTCCTCGGTGGCCAGGTAGGCGACGAGGGGCGAGATGTTGGCCGGGTCCCACACGTCGAACTTGCCGGCGTCGTCCGGGGCCTTGACGATGTCGCCGAGGCCGGGCGTCGCCTCGGTGAGCCGGGTGCGGGCCGCGGGCGCGATGCAGTTGACGCGCACGCCGTAGCGCCCGAGCTCCTGCGCGCGTGATGATGCTGAACGACGCGATCCCGGCCTTGGCCGCGCCGTAGTTGGCCTGGCCCGGGTTGCCGAGGAGGCCCGAGGTCGACGAGGTGTTGATGACCGAGGCCTTGACCGGGTCACCCGCCTTCGACCGCTCCCGCCAGTAGGCGGCCGCCCACCGGGTGGGCACGAAGTGGCCCTTCAGGTGGACGTGGATGACGGCGTCCCACTCCTCCTCGGTCATGTTCACGAGCACCCGGTCCCGCAGGATGCCGGCGTTGTTGACGAGGACGTGGAGGTCGCCGAAGGCCTCGATGGCGGCGTTGACGAGCCGCTGCCCGCCCTCCCAGTCGGCCACGTTGTCGGCGTTGGCCACCGCCTCGCCGCCCATGCCCTTGATCTCGTCGACCACCTGCTGCGCCGGCGTCCGGTCGTCGCCGCTGCCGTCGATGGCGCCGCCGAGGTCGTTGATGACGACCTTGGCCCCCTCCGAGGCGAAGAGGAGCGCGTGCTCCCGTCCGATGCCCCGGCCGGCGCCGGTGATGATGGCGACGCGTCCGTCGAGCGCTCCCATGTGCAAGGCCCTCCCTGGGTCTTCCGGATGTGGCCGGCGAGCCTAGATGGGCCTCGACGAATGCGCAGACGGCGCCGGGCGCAACAGCTCGAGGCACTCGACGAGCGCACGACCCTGGTGGTACGGGTCCTTCCACATCCCCGACTTGACCCCGCCGGGCCGCCCGCGGTGGTCGATGCGCTCGTGCCAGTCGCCCACCACCCAGTCGGCCTGGGCGTCGACGATCCAGTCGAGGGTCCGCAGGTAGCACCGGCCGTAGCGGGCGTCGCCGGTGCGCCGGTGGAGCCGCAGCGCGGCGAGGAGGCCCTCGGCCTGGGCCCAGTAGTCCTTCTCCGTCCGGTGGGCGTGGCGCCCGACGAACCCGGCCCGCAGGAACCCGCCCCGCCGGTGGTCGAAGCCGAAGCGCAGGACGTCGTCCATCGTGTCGGTGAGGAGGGGGCGCAGCCCCGCCGGCGGCAGCCCGAGCACCTCCCACGCGTCCTCGAGCATCCACACCAGCTCGATGTCGTGCCCGTACTGGCGCATCACGTAGCCCGGCGACGGGCGCCAGTCGGGCCCGGTGCGACCGTGGCCCGGTCGCTCCGGCGTCCGGCCCATGGCGACGCTGAGGACGAGGGTCACCTCGAGCAGCCGCTCGGCGGCGACCTCGTCGTCCCGACCGAGGGTGGACAGGTAGGGCGCGAGCACCTCGAGGATCCGGAGGTGGGTGCCGAGCGTCTTCGCCCGCAGGTCCTTCGTGAAGCCCCCCCGCAGGGACTCCTCCCGCGTCCAGTCGCGGGCCACGACCTCGACGTAGCCGCCGTGCACCCCGTCGTGGGCGCCGGCATCGAAGCGCCGCCACAGGTCGGTGGCCAGCGCCGCCGCCTCCTGGTCACCGGTGGCGACAGCCACCTCGACGAGGGCGAACAGCCCGTACAGCTGCGCCAGCGTCTCCTTCTCCTGCCACGGCGGGCGACCGGCGTGGGGGACGGCCCACCAGAAGCCCCCGTGCTCGTCGTCCCACAGGCGCTCGACCAGGAAGCGGAACCCGTGCCGGGCCACGTCGAGATCGGCCGGGCTCCCCCACCGGGAACGGCCCAGCCGGGCGAACCACCACGTGGCCCGGGCCTGACCGATGAGGTACTTCAGCGTGACGTCGACGGGCCGTCCGGCGGCGTCGTGGGCCAGGTGGAACCCGCCGCGGTCGTCGACCGCCCGGCCCCAGAAGGGCACCACGTTCTCGACCAGCACCCGCTCGAGCACGTCGGCGCTGGCGTCGACGGCGGCCGGCACCGTGGCCCCGTCCACCCGCTCCTCGGGCTCGGCCGTGGTGCGGTGGACGACGGCGCTGCGGTAGGCGCGGCCCACCCGCGCGGCCGCCTCCCGCAGGCCGATCACGGCCGGGAAGCTAGTGGGAAGCTAGATGGCGAAGACGGTGATCGTCGTCCCCTTGGGCACGGAGGCGCCCGTGGGCGGGTCGCTGCGCACGGGGATGCTCGCCCCCGGCGGCCCGTTGGTGGCGACGTTGAACCCGGCCCCCCGGAGGGCGTCCTGGAACTGCTGGAGGGTCTGGCCCGTCGGGTCGGGCACCGTCACCAGCTCCGGCCCCTCGGAGACGATGAGGGTGACGGTGCCACCCCGGTCCACGCGGGTGCCGGTGCCCGGCGAGGTGCCGATGGCCTGCCCGGCGGGCACGTCGCCCTTCTGGCGGGAGACGGCCACCTCGAAGCCCATGCGCACCAGGGCGGCGGTGGCCTGCTCGGCCGACTGGCCCCGCACCGACGGCACGGGCTTGGGTTCGGGGCCCTGCGAGATGACGAGCTCGACCTCGGAGCCGTCACGGGCGGTCGTCGGGCGGTCCTGCCCGTCGACCCGGTGGAAGATCACGCTGTCCTTGGGCACGTTCTCGTCGAAGGCCGGCGTGCTGGGGCCGACCCGCAGACCCCGCTCCTCGAGCACCCGCTCGGCCTCGGCCTGCGACATGCCCGAGACGTCGGGGACGTTGACGATCGGCTTGCCCCGGGAGACGACGTAGTGGACGGTGCTGCCGTCGGCCAGCCGGTCGCCGGCCGCCGGGTCCTGGCTGATGACCCGACCCTGGGGCACGGTCCGGGAGAACTCCTCGGTGGGATCGAGGTCCCAGGTGATCTCCTCGTCGGCCATCACCTTCTCGAGCAGGTCGTCGACCCGGGTGCCCCGGCGGCCGACCAGGTCGGGCACCGCCGCGGTGTCGGGCCGGGTGAGGGCCCACGCCGCGCCGCCCCCGCCGAGGAGGACGAGCAGGACGAGCACGCCCACGAGGCGTCGGCGCCAGCCCCCCTTGCGCCTCCCGCCACCCCCGTCCACCGCGCCGCCGTCGGTGCCGTCGAGCACCTCGGGGGCGGTCTCCACCACCTCGGGCGGCGCCTCCTGTGGGGAGGGCTCGGGCAGCAGGGTGAGGTCGACCTCCTCGAGCTCGCGCAGCGCGGAGACCTCGATGGCCCCCGGCAGCGGCAGGGGCGCGGGGCGGTCGAGCCGGCGGGCCACGGCGAGGAGCGAGCGCCCCAGCTCGTCGGCGCCGGGTCGCTCGGACGGGTCGGGACGGCCCACGTCGGCCAGCACGGGCACCAGGGGGCCCATGGCGTCGGGGATGGGCACGGCGTTGTCGATGCGGTACAGCAGCGTGCTCAGCGCCGACTCGCTGGTGAGCGGCACGGTGCCGGTCACGGCCTCGATGAGGACCAGGCCGAGGGCGTAGATGTCGGCCTTGCCGTCGACCCGGGCGCCCGACGCCTGCTCCGGCGCGGCGTAGCGGGCGGTGCCCACCAGGCCGTCGCCCGGCTCGGTCCACGTCGCCTCCGAAAGGGCGCGGGCGAGGCCGAAGTCGGCGATGCGCAGTCGGCCCTCGTCGCCGAAGAGGAGGTTGGCCGGCTTGATGTCCCGGTGGACGAAGCCCTTCGAGTGGGCGTAGTCGAGGGCGCGCGCCGCCTCGAGGCCGACCACCACGGCCTGGCCCACGGTGAGGCGCCGACCGCGGTCGAGGAGGGCCCGCAGGCTGCCCCCGCCGAGGTACTCGAGCACGAGGTAGGGGTCGTTCTCGTCGGTCCAGTCGTAGACCGCCATGAGGTTGGGGTGGCTGAGCGCGGCGGCGGCCCGGGCCTCGGCGCGGAAGCGGCGGAGGAAGGCCTGGTCGTCGGCCAGCGCGGGGTGGAGGACCTTGAGCGCGACCCGGCGCCGGAGCTTGACGTCGTCGGCGAGGAAGACCTGCGCGGAGGCGCCCGTGCCGATGGGCGCGATGAGGCGGTATCGCCCACCGAGGACGCGGCCGAGCTGCTCCGTCATCCGCGACGTCGCCACGGAGCGAGGCTAAACGGGAGGCACGGCGCGATCGGGGACCCCGGTGGATGCCACCTTCGGGCCCGTCGTCGGGCACCATCGGGTGGCCATGATCACGCGCCGACGGGTGGTCATCACCGCGCTCCTCACCTTCGCCGTGGGCCTCCTGATCTGGGTGGCGCAGTTCACGGGCGACCCCGATCCCCCGGGCGCCGGCCGGATCGACAGCGCCGTCGAGCAGGTCGTGCCCGGCAACGGCGACGCCGCCCTCCGCCAGAGCGAGATCGGCATCGACCTCGAGGCCGGGTGGACGGCGGTCCTGGCCATCGACGGGCGGGAGATCCCCGAGGACCAGCTCCGCCGCAACGACCCCCTGAACCAGGTGTTCTTCATGCCGGGCGAGGGCCAGGACATCGAGGAGCTCGACCCCGGCCCCCACCTCGCCAGCGCCCTGATCTGGCGCATCGGCTCGCAGACCCGCGAGGACGGGCGCACCGTGAACTGGCGCTTCCGCGTCAGCTAGGCCGGCAGCTCCCCGGTCTCCAGGAGGTGGGCGAAGCCGGCCTCGTCGAGCACGGGGATGCCCAGCTCCTCCGCCTTGCTCACCTTGGCCGTGCCCGGCTCCCGGCCCACCACCACCGCCGTGGTCCGCTTCGACACGCTGCCAGGGGCCTTGCCCCCGCGCGCCTTGACGGCCTCCTCGGCCACCTCCCGGCTCATGCCCTCGAGCGTGCCCGTGACGACGACCGACGAGCCGGCCAGGACCTGCGGCAGCGAGGGCTCCTCCACCTTGCCGAGGTCGACGCCGGCGGCCCGCAGCTTCTCCACCACCTCGAGGTTCCGGGGCAGCAGGAAGAACTCGGCCACGCTGGCGGCGATCTTCGGGCCCACGCCGTCCACGGCGGCGAGCTCGTCGGCCGAGGCGTCCTTGATGGCGTCGAGCGTCCCGTAGGCCCGGGCCAGGAGCTCGGCCCCGGCCTGGCCCAGGTGGCGGACGTTGAGGCCGAAGAGCAGGTTGGCCAGCGGGCGCGACCGCGAGGCGTCGATGGCGGCCAGCAGGTTGCGCACGGAGATGGCGGCGAACCCCTCGAGCCCGAGCAGGTCGTCGGTGGTCAGCCGGTAGAGGTCGCCGGGGTCGTGCACCAGGCCCCGGTCGAGGAGGGCGAGGGCGGTGCGCTCCCCCAGGCCCTCGATGTCCATGGCGCCGCGGCGAGGCGAAGTGCTCGATGCGGGCCAGCCGCTGCGCCGGGCAGTCGACGTTGGTGCAGAAGGTGTCGCTCTCGCCCTCCAGGCGGACCAGGGGCTGCTCGCAGCGGGGGCAGTGGTCGGGGAAGGACCACGCCTGGAGGTCAGCGGGGCGCTCCGCCAGCACGGGGCCGACGACCTCGGGGATCACGTCACCCGCCTTGCGCACCACCACCACGTCGCCCGGGCGCACGTCCTTGGCCCGCACCTGGTCCTCGTTGTGCAGGGTGGCCACCTGCACGGTCGAACCGCCGACGAACACGGGCTCGAGCTGGGCGAAGGGCGTGGCCTTCCCGGTGCGGCCGATCGACACGAGGATCTCGAGCAGCTTGGTGGTCCGCTCCTCCGGCGGGAACTTGAAGGCGATGGCCCAGCGCGGCGCCTTCGACGTGACGCCCAGCTCGCCGCGCAGGGCCAGGTCGTCGACCTTCACGACGACGCCGTCCACCTCGTAGTCGAGGTCGTGCCGGTGCTCCATCCAGCGGAGGCAGAAGTCGGCCACCTCGTCGAGGTTCGGCACCGTGCGGATCTCGGGGTTGACCGGGAGGCCGAGCGCCTCCAGCCACTCGAGCGTCTCGCTGTGCGTGCGCAGGCGGGGACCGCCCTCGATCAGCCCCGGCTGGTAGGCGAAGAAGGACAGCTCGCGGCTCGCGGTGATGGACGTGGTCCTTCTGGCGGAGGGAGCCGGCCGCCGAGTTGCGGGGGTTGGCGAAGGTCCGCCCGCCGGCCTCGGCCTGCCGGCGGTTGAGGGCCTCGAACGCCTTGGCCGGCATGTACACCTCGCCCCGCACCTCGAGGACGTCGGGCACCCGCCTGCCGCGGAGGCGGTCGGGGACGGCCTCGATGGTGGCCACGTTGGGGGTCACGTCCTCCCCCACCCGCCCGTCGCCCCGGGTGCCGGCCCGGACGTACCGGCCGCCCTCGTAGCGCAGCGACATGGCCACGCCGTCGATCTTCAGCTCGCACACGAACGAGGAGGCCTCCGCCACCCGCCGGCTCAGCCGCCCGTGCCATGCCACCAGCTCGTCGGTGCTGAAGGCGTTGTCCAGCGACATCATCGGCACCGCGTGCACGACGGGCGCGAAGAGCGGCGACGCCGGCGCCCCCACCCGCTGGGTGGGCGAGTCGGGCGTCACCAGCTCGGGGTGGGCCTCCTCGACGGCCCGCAGCCGGCGGACCAGCGCGTCGTACTCGGCGTCGGGGATCTCCGGGTCGTCGAGGGCGTGGTAGCGCTCGTCGTGGTAGGCGACCTCGGCCCGCAGGCGCGACACCTCGGCGGCGGGGTCCTCCCCGGCGGCGTGGGCCGGGCAGTCGCAGGAGGCCACCGCCGGAGCGTACCGAGGGTGCGGAACGCGCTGGCCGGGACGCGATGCGCCATGCCCGACCGACCGGTGGCACGCTCGCCCGGATGACCGCCGCGCTGCCGTGGGTGCTGCGGGTGGCGTGGGCCCTCCTGCCGGTGGTGGCCGGCCCCGCCTTCGGGGACGCGCTGGACGGGCGGTCACGGGCGGTCCAGGTGGTGGCCTCGCTCGGGCTGTGGGGGGTCTGGGCGGCGGGCGTGCTCGCCACCCTCGTGCCCCGACCGGCCGGGCTCACCCTGGTGCGGGTGGCCGCCCCGGCGGGGTGCGTCGCCGCCGTGGCGGCGCTGGCGGACGAGGTCGGCGCGGCCTCGGTGGCGGCCGTGGTGGCGACGGGCGTGAGCGCGGTGCTGGTCCTGCTGCCCGAGACCGGCGAGCTGTTCGTCAACGGCGCCGCCTACGGCGACGAGCGCCGCCACCTCCTGCGCCCCCCGGCCGCGCTGCTGCTCGGGCCGGTGCCAGCTTGCGGCCGCCGTGCTGGTAGCGGCGGCGGTGACCGGTCCCCTGCTGCTGGCGGCCCGGTCGTGGGTGGCCGGCGGCGTGGCTCTCGTGGTCGGGGTCCCGGTGGCGGTCGTCCTGGCCCGGGCCCTCCACTCGCTGACCCAGCGATGGGCCGTGTTCGTCCCGGCCGGGCTCGTCCTCAAGGACCACCTGGCCCTGCTCGACCCCGTCCTGCTCCGCCGCCACCTGGTGGTGGACCTGGGCCCGGCGCCCGCCGACAGCGACGCCCTCGACGTCACCGCCCGGGCGCCGGGCCTCGCCCTGGAGGTGCGCCTGCGCGAGCCCGTGCCGCTGGCCCAGGTGACGCCCGGCCGCCGGGGCAGCGAGGCCCGCTCGCCCGAGGCCCTCCGCTTCACCCCCACCCGCCCCGGCGCGGTCCTGGCCGAGGCCGGGCGCCGCCGCCTCGTGCGGGGCTGACCCTGTGCGTTCTTTGGTTCTCTCCCTACCGCATGGGTCGGTGAGCGGCCAAAGAACGGTCAGGCGGCCAGGCCGCCGCCGAGGACCTCGTCGCCCCGGTAGAGCACCACGCTCTGGCCCGGGGCGACGCGGCGCACGGGGGCGGCGAAGCGCACCGTCGCGGCGGCCGGGTCCCACCGTGCGCCGTGCACCTGGCCGTGGGCGCTGCACTGGGCCTCCACGGGGCCCTCGGGCTCGCCGTCCACCCACGAGCAGCGGGTGAGCCGGACGTGGTCGACGAGGAGATCCTCCGCAGCCCCGACCGTGACCGTGGCGCGCGACACGTCGACGTCGACCGCGTAGCGGGGCGACCCCGTGGCCAGGCCGAGCCCCCGGCGCTGCCCGACGGTGACGAGCTCGACCGCGGGGACCTCCCCCACCACCGCACCGGCGGTGTCCACCACCCGCCCCGGGGTGAGGGCCACGCGGTCGGCCAGGAAGCGGCGGCGGCCGCCGGCCGCCCCGGGGATGAAGCACACCTCCTGGCTGTCCGGCTTGGCCGCCGTGCGCAGTCCGAGGGCGGTGGCCCGGGCCCGCACCTCCGCCTTCGTGAGCTCGCCCACGGGGAGCAGCACCCGCGCCAGCTGGTCCCGGCCGAGCACGTGCAGCACGTAGCTCTGGTCCTTGGCCCGGTCGCGCCCCCGCCGCAGGCGGCCGCCGACCACCCGGGCGTGGTGGCCGGTGGCGAGGGCGTCGAAGCCGAGGACCTCGGCCCGTCGCAGCAGGCGGTCGAACTTGATCGTTCGGTTGCACTCGATGCACGGGTTGGGTGTCCGACCGGCGGCGTGGTCGGCCACGTAGGGGGCCACGACGCCGGCGTCGAAGTCGTCGCCCAGGTTGAACACGTAGTGGTCGATGCCGAGCTGCGAGGCCACCCGCCGGGCGTCCTCCACGTCGGCCACCGAGCAGCAGCCGGAGTCGGACGGGCCGCCCCACAGCTTGAGGGTGGCCCCCACCACCTCGTGACCGGCCTCGAGCAGCAGCGCGGCGGCCACGGACGAGTCGACACCGCCGCTCATGGCCACGAGCACGCTCGGCCCGGTCACGCCGCCGCCCGCCGCAGCCGGGCGACCGCCGCCGGCACCGCCTCCAGGGCGGCGTCCACGTCGGCCTCCGTCGAGCACCACCCGAGGGAGAGGCGGAGGGCGCCGGCGGCGCGCGACCCGGGCACGCCCATGGCGGCGAGCACGTGCGACGGCCGCAGTGCGCCGCTGGCGCAGGCCGACCCCGCGCTGGCGGCGACGCCGGCCCGGTCGAGCAGCACCAGCAACGCCTCGCTCTCGACGCCGTCGATGGTGAAGGAGCACGAGCCCGCCACGCGGTCCGTGGGGTGGCCCGTCTCGTCCACGCCGGGGACGGCGGCGACGAGCCCGGCGGCCAACCGGTCGCGCAGGCGGCGCACCCTCGTCGCTGTCTCGGCCCGGGTCGACGCCGCTTCCCGCACGGCGGCGCCCAGGCCGACGATCCCGGCGACGTTGTGGGTGCCGCTGCGACGCTCGGCCTCCTGCCCCCCGCCCCGGAGCAGGGGCGTCAGGCGCACGCCGCCCCGGACGACCAGCGCGCCGACGCCCTGGGGACCGCCCAGCTTGTGCCCCGAGATCGACACCAGGTCGGCCCCGGCCGCCCGCTCGGCCACGTCGAGCCACGGCGCCGCCTGGACGGCATCGGTGTGCACGACGGCGCCCGGCGCCCGGTCCCGGACCACGCCCACCACCTCGGGCAGCGGCTGGATGGTCCCCACCTCGTTGTTGGCCAGCATCACGGAGACGAGTGCGGTGGCGGGACCGACGGCGTCGGCCAGCGCGTCGAGGTCGACCCGCCCGTGGTGGTCCACCGGCACCGTGGTGCCGCCCCGCGCCGCCACGGGCTCGAGCACGGCGTGGTGCTCGACGGCGCTGCACACCACCTGGGCGGGACCGGGGACCCCGAGGACGGCGAGGTTGTCGGCCTCCGTCCCGCCGCTCGTGAAGACCACCTCGGCCGGCGCGCAGCCCAGCGCGGCGGCCACGTCCTCCCTGGCCTCCTCCACCGCGGCCCGGGCGGCGCGGGCCACGGCGTGGGCCCCGCTCGGGTTGCCGAAGCGCCCGGTCAGCCAGGGCAGCATGGCCTCGACCGCGGCCGGGCGCGGCGGCGTGGTGGCGGCGTGGTCGAGGTAGGTCCCCACAGGGTCCAGGCTACGAGGGGTGGTCCTGACGGGTCACCGGCACCGTGGCACCGCGCTCTCGGCGGCTTCGCCACCGAGGACCAGGCTGTGTCTTTGGAGCTCCCGCCTACGGCGCTCGCTCAGGGCGGGGCCACGTAGCCGCCGGCGGTCGGCGGGGGCAGTGCGGCGACGGCGGCAGGCGCACCAGCAGGTGCGCCGGGCGGCGCGGCGCGGCCCCACACGGCGGCGGCCTCGGACCAGGCGGTGACCGGTGGGGCGGCGGGCGCCGAGCGGGCCTGGGTGGCGGCGGCCACGCAGGCGAGGAACGCCTCGGGCGGGAGCCACGGCGGCGGGACGTGGCGCATGCGGGCGGCCACGGTGCCGGCCAGGTCCGCCGCCAGGCCGGTCCGCACGGGCGGCGGGAGCGAGACGGCCCGCAACAGGAACGAGCGCACCGCGCCGTACTCGTCCGGCGTCAGGCCGGCCACGTCGAGGGTGGCGGTGTAGGCCTCCAGCCCGTAGGGCGGCGGGAACGTGGCCACCCGGGGGCGGCCCGCGCCGCTGCGCTCCCGCAGCACGAGGGTGCCGGCGGCCATGTCGCCGAGGCGCTGGTTGTCCGGGCTGAGCAGCACGGAGATCACCGCCACCGCGCCGGTCGTGGCCCACAGGTCGATCAGCCCGAGGAAGCTCCGCACCGCGGCGTGGCGGAAGCGCACCGGGGCGCCCTCGGTGGTGACCACCCGGAGCCCCAGCGCCGCCTTGCCCGGGGTGCGGCCCCGCCACAGCGTCTCGAAGGCGATCGGGTAGCCGAGCAGCACGCCGGTCACCAGGAGCAGGAGCAGCACGGTGGCCACCACGTCGGCCGTGTCGCCGGTGGCCGCGGTGCCGAACAGGACGAGGGCCAGGCTGCCGAGGAACAGCACGCCGCCCTGGATGAGCAGGTCGATCAGCGTGGCCAGCACCCGGGAGCCGAGCCCGGCCGTCTCGAACGACAGCACCACCGCCTCGGGCGTGACCAGGCGGGGCTGCTCCACCGCGCCGAGGGTAGGACGAGTGCCTCGGTACGGTCGGGCGGTGGACGTGGACCGGTTCCTGGCGGTGCACGGGCCCGCCTGGGACCGGCTGGCCGCCCTGACCGCCCGGGCCCGCCGGGGCGTGGGCCGCCTCGACGCGATCGAGCTCGACGAGCTGGTGCGGCTCTACCAGCGCACGTCCACCCACCTGTCCTACGCCCGCACCTACTACCGCGACCCCGCGCTGGTGGCCCGCCTGACCGGGCTGGTGGCGGCCGCCGGGTCCATCGTCTACGGCGCCCGTCCCCGCACGTTCCGGGCCCTGGCCCGCTTCTTCACCACCACCTTCCCCGCCGCGGTCTGGCACGGCCGGCGGGCCATGGCGGTCAGCGCCGTCCTGCTCCTCGCCCCCGCGCTCGCCCTCGGCGTGTGGCTGGCCCGCTCCGACGCCGCTGTCGAGGCCACCGCCCCGGCCGCGGTGCGCGAGGCCTACCTCGAGGAGGACTTCGAGGCCTACTACTCCTCCGAGCCGGCCGCCGCCTTCGCCACCGAGGTGTTCACCAACAACGTGCGGGTGGCCATCCTCGCCTTCGCCGCCGGCGTGCTCCTGTGCCTGCCCACCGCCCTGCTGCTCGCGTCCAACGGCGCCAACCTGGGCGTGGCCGGCGGCCTCTTCGCCGCCGCCGGCGAGCTGCCGAAGTTCCTCGGGCTCATCCTCCCCCACGGCCTGCTCGAGCTGACCGCCGTGGTGGTGGCCGGCGGGGCCGGGCTGCGCCTCGGGTGGGCGGTGGTGGTCCCGGGCGACCGATCCCGCCGCGAGGCGCTGGCCGAGGAGGGCCGGCGCTCGGTGGTGATCGTGCTCGGGCTCGTCGTCGCCTTCTTCGTGGCCGGCCTGATCGAGGGGTTCGTCACCGGCCGGCCCTGGCCCACCGCCCTGCGGGTGGGCGTGGGCGTGGCCGCCGAGGCGTCGTTCGTGGGCTACGTCGTCTCGCAGGGGCGCCGGGCGGCGGCCGCCGGCGCCACCGGGCTCCTCGGCGAGGACGACGCCGAGGGCTGGGCCTCGGCCTCCAACCGGCTCGCGCCTACAGCCGTCCCGTCGCCTTGACCCGGAGGTAGGCGTCGGCCAGGGCCGGTGCCAGGCGGCCGGGGGGCTCGTCGACGACGGTGGCGCCGAGGCCCCGCAGCCGGGCCACCACCCGGGCCCGCTCCTCGAGCGCCGCCACCGCCGCGGCCTTGCGGTAGGCCGTCCCCGCCTCGCTCGGCGAGCCCCGGGCCCACCGGGCCACGTCGGGGTCGGTCACCCCGGCCACGATCACGACGTGGTCGCGCACGAGCAGCGGCAGCGCGGGGAGGAGCGTGTCGGTCAGGGCCTGCTCGGCCAGCTCGGTGAGCAGGACGAGCAGCGCCCGCCGTCGGAAGCGGGCCAGGGTCTCGAGGAAGGCGCCGCGGTAGTCGCTCTCGACCAGCTCGGGCTCGAGGGTGGCCAGCACCTCGGTGACCCGGGCCAGCCGGCGGCCGCCGGCGCCGGGCGGCACCACCGCCCGCAGCTCCGAGGAGAAGGCCAGCAGCCCGGCGCGGTCGCCGAGACCGGTACACACGCTGGTGAGGGCCAGCACCGCGTCCATGGCGTGCTCGACGCGGGGCACACCTCCCACCCGGGCCGCCATCGTGCGCCCGAGGTCCAGCAGGCACAGGACGGACTGGTTGCGCTCGGCCCGGTAGGTGCGGACGACCGGATCGCCCGACCCCGAGCGGGCGGTGGCGGCCCAGTCGATGCGCCGGGTCTCGTCGTCGGGCGTGTAGGTCCGCAGCGCGTCGAACTCGGTGCCCCCGCCCCGGCTCGCCGCCGACCGCAGGCCGACCTCCAGGAGGCGGGCCCGGCGGATGCGCAGCTCGGCCTCCTCCCGGGAGCGGAAGGCGGGCGCCACCCGCACCACCGCCGGCAGCGGGACGGCCGCCTGGCGGGCGGCCAGGCCGAGCGGACCGTCCACCCGCAGCACCACCTCGTGCACGTCGAAGCGCCCCCGGCGCCGGGGCCGCAGGGTGGTGGAGGCGCGACCCACGCCGCGCGGCGGGATCACGAGCCGGGCCCGCCGGACGGCGCCGAGGCTCGGCGCCAGGTCGTCGGCCAGCGCCACGACGAGCCGACGCCGGGTCGGGTTGCGCACCCGCCACGTCACCTCGCCCTCCCCCCCGAGGGCCAGCGCGCCGGGCAGGTCCCGCGCCACCTCGAGCGCATCGGGGCGCACCGCCCGCCACCAGTCGACGGCGGCCACCACCAGCAGGGCCCCGTCGACGAGCAGCACCGACTCGGGCAGGCCCAGGGGCAGGACGAGCACCACCGCCGACAGGGCGGCGGCGAGCACCGCCAGCCGCCGCGTGGGGACGGGCACTACCTCGGGACGGGGACGGTGGCCAGGATCCCCTCGAGCACGCCGTCGGGCGTGCCGCCCTCCAGCTCGACCTCGGGGCGCAGCTGGATGCGGTGGCGGAACGTCGGCCGGGCCATCGCCTTCACCGCGTCGGGGGTGACGAACGTGCCGCCGGACAGCCAGGTCCACGCCTTGGCCGCGTGCAGCAGCATGGTCGCGCCCCGCGGCGACACGCCGAGGGCGAGCGACGGCGCGTCCCGCGTGGCCCGGGCCAACGCCACCACGTAGCCGATCACCGCCGGGTCGCAGCGCACGGCCTCCACCTCGCGGCGGCCGGCCTCGAGCTCGGCCACGCCCGCCACCGCCCGCACACCGGCGGCCCGCACGTCGTGGGGATCGAGGCCGGCGTCGTGGCGGGCGAGGATGGTCTGCTCCTGCTCGACCGTGGGATAGGGGACGAGGAGCTTGAACAGGAAGCGGTCGAGCTGGGCCTCGGGCAGCGGGTAGGTGCCCTCGTACTCCACCGGGTTCTGGGTGGCCACGACGAGGAACGGCTCGGGCAGCGGCCGGGCCGTGCCCTCCACCGAGACCTGCCGCTCCTCCATGGCCTCGAGCAGCGCCGCCTGGGTCTTCGGCGGCGTGCGGTTCACCTCGTCGGCCAGCAACAGGTTGGTGAAGACGGGACCTTCCCGGAACCGGAACGAGCCGCCCTCGAGCACGAGCTGGCCGGTCACGTCGGACGGCATCAGGTCGGGCGTGAACTGCACCCGCCGGGTCTCGAGGTCGAGGGCGGCGGCGACGGTCTTGACGAGGAGGGTCTTGGCCACGCCGGGCACCCCCTCGAGCAGCACGTGGCCCCGCACCAGGAGGGCGGCCACGAGGCCGGACAGCACGCCGTCCTGCCCCACCACGACCTTGCCCACCTCGTCGCGCAGCGCCAGCACGGCGTCCCTGGGCTCAACCACCGACGATCTCCTCCACGGCCGCCACCTCGGCCGACAGGGCCACCAGCTCCTCGTCGCCCGGCAGCGGCACGGGGGTCAGGGCGGCTCGCACCCGGTCCGCCGGGATGCCGGTGCGGGCGGCGGTGGTGGTGGCCACCACCTCGACCGGGGCGTCGAACGGGAGGCCCAGCCGCTCGGCCAGCCGCCGGCGCAGGTCGGACCGCAGCAGCGCGCCGGCCTGGTCCCGTCGACCCGCCTGCTGGAGCAGGTTGCCCACGGCGACCACGAGCTCCGAGGCGGCCAGGGGGACGGGCTGGGGCTCCGGCACCGGGCGCCCGAGTCGCCGGGCCCGCCACAGCGCGTAGACGAGGAAGGCCACGGCGATCTGCACGAGCGCCCCCTTCACGCCCGGGGCGATGAGGTCGCCGAGCGACCGGGAGCCGCCGCCCACCGCGGCCGGCCGCAGGATGGCCACGCGGGTGCCGGGTTGCGGCGCGAGGAGGGCAGCGGCCAGCACGGCGTTGTCGACCTCCCCGAGGGAGGTGTTGGTGAGCATCCCGGCGCCGCCGATCCCGACCACGGTGCCCCGCCCGACGTCGGCCACGGCCACGAAGGCGCCACCGTCGTCGGGGAAGCACGGCGTGCCCGCTCCCGACACGTCGAAGCCGACACCACCGACGGGATCGACGGTCCCCACGTCGGCGAGCGCCGGGACGTCGCACCGCGGCCGCAGGCGGTCGGTGCCGAGCACGTCGTTGATGGCGAACGGCTGGAGCGGCGAGGTCGGGTCGGCCACGACGAGGCGCCCGCCGTCCTCGACGTGCCGGCGCACGGCGTCGCGCTCGCCGTCGTCCAGTGCGTCGGACAGGACCAGGGCCACGTCGTCACCGTCGGCCGGCGCGCCCTCGCGCACCGACACGTCGGCCCCCAGGTCCTCGAGCAGCAGCACGAGCGCACGGGTGCCCAGGCGACCCGAGGACGACGGGTCGAGCGGCGGGCCGTCGCTGCGGGGGCGACCGATGAGGAACACGGCCAGCAGGATGCCCGCGCCGGCGAGCACCCACCGACCCCACCCCTTCACGACACCCCCGAGAGGACGCGCGCCTCGAGCTCCCGGAAGCGCGCCGCGTCGTCGGCGCCCGTGGACCGGCCGCCGTACCACGCGCCCTCGAAGAGGCTGGTGGCCCCGTCGAAGGCGGGCGCCACCTCGGGGTAGCCGGCGTCGACCTGGCGCCGGTACTCGCCGGTGGTGCGGCCGGGCACCTCCTCGACGAGCCCGCGCGCCGCGAGGTCGGCCACCAGGGCGCGGTAGCGGCAGCGCAGCCCCGGGCGCCAGCGCCCGGCGGCCTCGTGGGCATCGGCCTCGGCCCGCCACTCGGCGGCGGTGCGGCGCGGCACGCCCGGGCGGGCGGGCAGGACCCCGGGGTCGCGGCGGGCCCCCCGGGTGAACCGGATGGCGAAGACCACGGCGGCGACCGTCAGCACCACCACCACGACCCAGCCCACGAGCTGACCGCCGCCGCCACCGGCCAGCTCGCCGAGGAGGTCGTCCAACCAGTCGATCACCGCGTCGCGGGCCCGGGCGAGGAGGCTGCGCTGGTCCTCGTCGAACTCGGGGCGGGCGAGGATCCGGTCGGCGGCCTCCCGCACGGCTCCGCCCCCGGTGGCCGGGCGCGGGAGGTCAGACCCGGGCACGCGTGGGGCCGAGCTCGGCGGCGATGACCTGGAGGTCGAAGCCCTCGAAGCGGATGCGGGCGTCGAAGTACTGGAGGGTGGCGACGATGGCCACGATCGGCGTGGTGACGAGGGCGGTGAGGATGGACCCCAGCGCTACGAGGAGCCAGCCCCACTCGAGGCCGACGAGCAGGCCGGCGAACGTCGGCACCACGCCGAGCACCTGGCCGAGCACGTTGGAGATGAGGCCGGCCAGCAGGGCGATGCCGAGCACGGGCCAGAAGCGGCGGCGCATGCAGCGACCAGGACCGGCGCACGCCCCGGATCGGCCCGAGCTCCTCCACCACGACGGCGGGGGCCACCGCCACCGAGAGGGCCATCACCGCCAGGGCCGCCGGGATGCCGGCGAGGACGGTGACGACGGCGAAGACGACGAAGACGGCGCGCAGCGGCCCGTCGACGAGCACGGCGAGCACGACGCCGACGACGGGCAGGACGATCACGACGCCCACCTCGAGGACGTGCACGACGACCCACGAGGCGAACAGGGCCCACGCCCGCCGCGCGGTGCGGGCCAGGGCCGGGCCCGGCGCCAGCTCCTCGCCGAGGTACGACGCGCCCACCACCTGGCTGATGGCCCCGGCCAGGAAGGGCAGCACCAGGATGTTGAGGAGGGTGGCGCCCCAGCTCACGAACTGGTCGGTCACCGGCTGCTCGGTGCCGGCCTCGGCCACCGACGGGTCGTTGAGGGCGTCGAAGATGCCGGCCCCCCCGAGGACGTTGCGCTGGGCGAAGGCGGCCAGCAGCTGGAGGGGCACCACGAACACGGCCACGATCGTGAAGATCGTGCGGGCGTTGGCCTTCAGGAGCTTGAAGGCGCCGTCGAGGATGTCGCCCACCGTCATGGGGTGGAGCGGCAGCGGGCCGGTGCGCCGGCCCCCGCCCTTCGGCTTCGGCGGCAGCGGCGGCCCCCACCCCCACCCCGGCGGCGGCGCCCCCACGGCGTCTGGGCAGGCGGATCAACGGATTGCGGTGATCCAGGTGCCCAAACGGGGGGTGGGGGTGGGGGCGGCGGGTCGGCGACGGGGTCGGCGCCGGGGGGCGCCCAGGGGCGCGGGGCCTCCTCCCCGTCGGGCGCGTCCACGAGAAGATGGTACGTAGGCGGGCGTGGACGGCTTCGACGCGTCGACCTACGGCGAGGGCTTCGCCGACGTGTACGACGACTGGTACGGAGGGGTGTCGGACGTGGCCGCCACCGTCGCCACGGTCGCCACGCTGGCCGACGGGGGGCCGTTCTCGAGCTCGGCGTGGGCACGGGTCGCCTGGCCGTGCCCCTGGCCGAGCAGGGGGTGGAGGTCCACGGCATCGACGCGTCGCCGGCCATGCTCGAGCGGTTGGCCGCCAAGGCGGCCGCCGCGGGCGTCACCGTCCCCGCCCACCTCGGCGACTTCGCCGACGTGGAGGTGGAGGCCACGGGCGGCTTCGCCGTGGTCCTCGTGGCCTTCAACACGCTGTTCAACCTCGCCGACGTCGAGGCCCAGCGGCGCTGCCTGGCCGCGGTGGCCCGGCGGCTGCGCCCCGACGGGTGCCTCGTGGTGGAGGCCTTCGTCCCCGAACCGGAGGCGGCCACGCCCGGCGGGGCGGTGACACCGACGGTGATCGACGCCGACCGCGTCGTGCTGCAGGTCACCCAGTCGGATCCCGGGGCGCAGACGGTCGTCGGCTCGGTGGTGAGCATCACCGAGGAGGGCATCCGCCTGCGGCCGTGGCGCATCCGCTGGGCCACCCCGGCGCAGCTCGACGACATGGCTGCCGCCGCCGGGCTCGAGCGGGCCGAGCGGTGGGGCGACTGGGACCGCCGCCCGTTCGACGACGACAGCCCCCGTCACGTCACCGTGTACCGACCTACCGGCCAGTAGGGTCGGAGAGGCGTGAGTCGCATCCGCCTGAACCCGTTGACCGGCCGCTGGGTCACCATCAGCGCCGAACGGGCCGCACGGCCGTCCGCCCTCGCCCCTCGCAGCCTGCCGGTGGAGGCCACCCCGGTCGACCCGTGCCCGTTCTGCCCCGGGCACGAGGAGGCCACGCCGCCCGCCATCGAGACCTACGGGCCCGAGGACGCGTGGCAGGTCCGGGTGGTGCCCAACCGCTACCCCGCCTTCTCGGGGTCCGAGCCGATGGTGGTCAGCAACCTCGGGCCCGTGTTCAGCGAGGCGACGGCCAGCGGCCTCCACGAGGTCCTGGTCCTCACCCCGGCTCACGACGCGTCGTGGGCCGACCTCGACGACCGCCAGGCCGGCGCCGTGATGGCCGCGCTGCGGGACCGCGTCGAGGACCACGCCGCCACCTCCGGCATCCGCTACACGCAGGCCATCGTCAACCACGGCCGCGAGGCGGGCGCGTCGCTCGACCACCCCCACGCCCAGCTGCTCGGCATCCCCTTCGTCCCGCAGGAGCTGGCCGAGGAGGAGAACGCCTTCCGGCGCTTCGTGGGCGGGTGCCTGCTGTGCACCACCCTCGAGGCCGAGGTGGAGGCCGGGCACCGCAGCGTGGTGGAGGACGACCTCGTGGTCGCCGTGTGCCCGTTCTGGAGCGGCGTCCCCTACGAGCTCCTCGTCCTGCCGCGGGCCCACGAGGGCCACCTCGACCACGCCAAGCCGGCGGACGTCGCCGCCGTGGGGCGGGTGCTGGCCGACGTGCTGCGCCGCCTGCGGACCGTCGTGGGCGAGGTCGCCTACAACGTCGTCTTCCACGGCCAGCCGGTCCGGCACGAGTCGCCGTACCACTGGCACGCCCACGTGTTCCCCCGCCTGACCACGCGGGCCGGCTTCGAGCAGGGCACCGGCGTGCTCATCAACGTGGTCCCCCCGGAGCGGGCCGCGGAAGACCTGAGGGACGCCGGCTAGGCCCGATGCCCCGGGCCCGCCCGCCCAGCCCGGCCGAGGAGCTCGTCCCGCCCGACCCGTCGCTCGATGCGCTGCGGTCGGCGGCGGCCACCTGCCGGGCGTGCGACCTCTGGGAGCGCGCCACCCAGACGGTGTTCGGCGAGGGGGAGCCCACGGCCGAGCTCGTCCTCGTGGGCGAGCAGCCGGGCGACAAGGAGGACCTCGAGGGCGCGCCGTTCGTGGGTCCCGCCGGCCGGGTCCTCGACAGCGCGTCTGGAGGCAGCGGGGATCGACCGGCGGCTGGCCTACGTCACCAACGTCGTGAAGCACTTCAAGTGGGAGCCGAGGGGCAAGGTCCGGCTGCACAAGACGCCGAACGCCGCCGAGGTCCACGCCTGCCGACCGTGGCTCGAGGCCGAGCTGCGCACGCTGCGCCCGTCGGTCCTCGTGTGCCTGGGGGCGACGGCGGCCAAGGCCCTCCTCGGCCCGTCGTTCAAGGTGAGCCAGGAGCGGGGCCGGCTCGTGCCGTCGGACCTGGCCCCCTCGGTGCTGGCCACCGTCCACCCCTCGTCGATCCTCCGCACCGACGGCCCGGAGCGGGAGGCGGCCATGGGCGCCCTCGTGGACGACCTCCGGGTGGCGGCCACGGCGCTCGGCACCTAGCCGCGTGCCCCGCATCCGGGTCTCGACCACCATCCCCGCGCCCCCATCGGCGGTGTGGGCCTACGTCGCCGACCTCGCCACCCACGTCGACTGGATGGCCGACGCCGAGTCGCTGCGCATCACCTCGGCCCGCCGGACCGGGGTGGGCACGACCATGGAGGTGGCCACCCGGGTCGGCCCCCTCCGCCTGACCGACGTGCTCGAGGTGACCGAGTGGCGCCCGGGGCGGGCCATGGGCGTGCGCCACGCCGGGATCGTGGGCGGGACCGGCCGCTTCACCCTGCGGCGGTCGCGCCTCCGCCCCCGCCGCACCCGCTTCACCTGGGACGAGCACCTGGTCTTCCCGGCCTGGCTCGGCGGGCCCCTGGGGGCCGTCGTGGCCGCGCCGGTGCTCCGGTGGGTCTGGCGGGGCAACCTCCGCCGCCTCCGGGAGCACTTCGTAACGCGGTAGCGCGCCCACGGAGGGTGTCGAGGGGGCCGCAGGGTTGGTACCTTCTCCGCCAATGCTGCGCCGACGCCCCATCCTCCGCCACCGCTCGTGGTCGCTGGCCGCCGTGCCGGTGGCGCTCGCCCTGGCGCTGCTGTCGGCCAGCTGCGGCCCCCCGCCCAACCAGTTCACCTACAGCGGCATCACCAACCAGCCCTTCAGCGTCGCGGAGGCGCAGGGCGAGGTGGTCGGCGGCCGGCTCTACAGCTTCGGCGGGTTCGACTCGACCAAGCCCTGCTGCACCCCCACCGACCGGGCCTACCGGTACACGCCCGGCTCCGGCTGGACCGCCCTCCGGAACATGCCGAACAAGGGCGTGACCCACGCCGGGATGGCCACGGACGGCACGAACATCTTCTACGCCGGCGGCTACGTCGCCAACGCGGCGTGGACCGGGCAGATCTTCGGGACCCAGGCGGTGTGGCGCTACAACGTCGGCGCCGACACCTACACGCTGCTGCCCGGCCTGCCCGTGGATCGGGCCGGCGGTCAGCTCGAGTACCTCAACGGCTGGCTCCACTACTTCGGCGGCACCAACAAGGCCCGCACGGCCGACGTGGCCGACCACTGGGCCCTCCAGCTCTCCAACCTCGGCGCCAACTGGCAGCGGCGGGCCTCGCTCTCGAACGGCCGGCACCACATGGGGTCCGCCGTCCTGAACGGTCGCATCTACGCCATCGGCGGCCAGCACCACCACGACGCCAACCTGATGACCCAGGCCACCGTGGAGGAGTACGACCCCGGGGCCAACGTGTGGCGCCCGCGAGCCAGCATCCCGAGGGCGCGCGGCCACATCTCCAGCACCACGTTCGTGCTCGCCGGGCGCATCGTGGTGGCCGGGGGCGAGGTCAGCCACGGCAACCGCATCGCCGACGTCAACGCCTACGACCCCGGTTCGAACAGCTGGGTGTCGCTGAGCCCGCTCCCGCAGGCCAAGGCCTCCGGCGTGGCCGGGCCGGTGGGCGACGGCTTCGTCTACTCGGGCGGCGGCTGGCGGGGCGGCTGGCGGGCCACCCCTGCGTAGCCTCCGCGTCGACAGGCTCTAGCATTTGGTGTGCGCGTCGGCATCCTGACCCTGCACTGCGGCGGCAACTACGGCGCCGTCCTGCAGGCCTACTCCCTGGCCCGGGCCGTCCGTGAGGCGGGCCACGACGTCGAGGTCGTGGACTACCGGACGCAGACCGGCATCGCCCACTACCGCCGGGAGCGGCTGCCCTTCAACCCGGAGACCAAGCGGTCCCAACCCCTCTTCGGCGCCCACGCGGTGAAGGCCTGGAAGAACGACCGCTTCATCGAGCGCCACACCCCGCTCAGCCCCGACTCGTTCCGCTCGCCGTCGGAGCTGGTCCGCTACGCCTCGCGCTACGACGTCGCCGTCGCCGGCTCCGACCAGATCTGGGACCTCACCACGGAGCGGGGCCTCGAGACCTGCTTCTTCCTCGACTGGGCCGACCCCACCACCACCGCCCGCATCTCCTACGGGCCGAGCGTCGGGCCCACCACCGAGCTCGGCCCCCACGCCGAGACCCTGGTGCCGTTGCTCCGCGGCTTCGACGCCATCTCGGTCCGGGACGACGGGAGCGTCGCGCTGGTCCACGCGGCCACGGGGCGGGTCCCCGAGAAGGTCCTCGACCCGACGTTCCTGGTCGACTTCGAGGACGTCCTGCGCCGGCCCCGTCGTCGGCGCCCGTACCTGGCCCTGTACGGGTACGTGCGCAACCCGAAGGTCCTGGCCCAGATCCGCCGCGTCGCCGACGACCGGGGGCTCGACGTCGTGTCGCTCGGCTTCCGCAACCCGGTGGCCAAGCGCAGCCGCATCGGCCTCGGGCCCGACGAGTGGCTCGGCGAGCTGGCCGGCGCCGAGTACGTCGTCACCAGCTTCTACCACGGGCTCGTCTTCGCCCTCCGCTTCGGCCGGCCGTTCACGGCGCTGCCGAAGGAGGGCAAGGCCCACAAGGTCAACGACCTGCTGCGGATCGTCGGGCTCGAGGAGCGCACCCGCATCGAGGACGACGCCGCCCCGATCGACTGGGCCCCCGTCACCGCCGCGCTCGCCGACGAGACCGAGCGCTCCAAGCGCTACCTGGTCTCGGCCCTGGAGACGGGCCGCCGCTACGGCTCGGGGACGCCCAAGCGGTCGACGGCCAGCCCGAGCCCGGCCCCCAGCGCCGACAGGTCGTAGCGCCGCCCCCGCAACAGGGCGTCGTACACCCGGGCCGTGCACCGGGTGGTGTCGAGGTCGGCCCCCACCTCGCGGGCGGCGTCGAGCACGTCGAGGGCCAGCTCGGTGGCCTCGTCCCCCCCGCCGGCCAGCGCCCGCTCGACGGCGTCGACCAGCACCTCCTGGAGGCAGGGGGTCAGGCGGGCCCGCCCGACGGGGGCCGGCGCCGCTGCCGGCGGGGGGAGCGCGGCCTCGGCGCCGAAGGTGGTGGGACCGAAGCCGTCGACGATGCGCCGCAGCAGCGCCGTGGCCGGCGCGCCGGCGGTGAGGCCCCGCTGGAGCTCCTGTTGCACCTCGGCGTCGCGCGCCGGGTCGGCGGCCCGCACCGCCCCCGTGACCCCGAGCCCCCCGAGCTCGATGGCACCCCAGGCGAGCGTGGTGCGCCGGCGGGTCCGGCGGTGGACCAGCGTCACCGATCCCGAGCACACCGACTCGCTCCCCCGGCAGGCCACGGTGCGCTCGAAGGTGCCGACCTCGAAGCCCCCCACGCGGGCCCCCGACGCGCCCGGGCTCCCGGTGGCCGACGGGATCCCGCACCCGGGGCGGGGCAGGTCGAGCAGCTCGGCCAGGGCGAGGGCGGCGGCCACGCGGGTGGCGTCCACCCGGGCCGGCTCGACCCGCCGTCGCCACACGTCGGCCCCGGTGCCCTCGGCGACCACGTTGCTGGTCGCCCCCTCCAGCACCTCGAGGACGGCGGCCCGGGGCGCCTCCTCCCCCAGCTCCTCCAGGAGGTCGAGGGCCCGGGCGGCGTAGCGCAGGACCTGCACCGTCTCCAGGCCGGCCAGGTCCCAGAAGAACCAGCCGCAGGACGTGTACATGAGCAGGGCGTGGCGCTCGGCCTCGAGCAGCGTGAGGGCCTCGACGAGCGCCCCCTCGTCGGCGCCGCCGCCGGTGACGTGGGCAGCGGCGAACGCCTCCACCGAGGCGGAGCCGACGACCACCTCGCCGTACGCGTCGCCGCGCCGACCAGGGGTCGACCAGCACCGTCGCCCCCCGGCGCTCGAAGACCTCGTCCACCGCTGACCGCACCACGTCGAGGGCGGCCCGCACCGGGGCCCGCCAGCCCTGGGTGGCCCCCGGCTGCCCGCCGGTCGAGCACCCGCAGTCGCTCCGCCACCGCTCGAGGCCGTGGGCGCACGACCACGAGCTGGGCGGGACCTGGACCTGCATGTCGGGCGGGGTGGCCCGCAGCGCCCCGGCCACGGTGACCACGTCGACCCCGGCCCTCGGGGCCTCCACCGGGAGGGCGTAGGCGAGGGCCCGCTCGGCGAAGCGGTGGTGGTGGCCGAAGGTCTCACCGTCGGTGGCCGCGCACACGAGGCCCCCGTCCGGCGCCGCGGCCCGGGCCCGCTCGACCAGGGCGGCGGCCGACTTCCAGGCCTCGCCGAAGGCCAGGTCGGCGGAGAGGGGCCCGTCGTAGAAGACGACGTCGATCCAGCGGTCGGGCAGGCGGGGGTGGCACCAGCGGTAGGTGCGGCGGGCGTCCACGGGCTCGCCGTCGAGCTCCTGCCACGGCCCGTCGGACCCGAGCGGCCGGACCCGCGTCGCCTGGGTGGGGGCCAGCACGGTGAAGCGCACGCCCTCCTCGGCGGCGATGGCCAGCACGTGCTCGTCGACCGCGGCCTCCGGGAACCAGAGGCCCTCCGGCTCCCGCCCGAACCGGGCCCGGAAGTCGGCGGCGCCCCAGCGCAGCTGGGTGCGGACGTCCCGCTCGGGGGCGAGGGGCAGGATGATGTGGTTGTAGGCCGACCCCACGGCCCCGCCGCCCACCTTGTCGCCGGCCACCATCCGGTCGAGGACGTCGGGCGCGCAGGCCGCCAGCCAGGACGCCAGGGTGGGACCGACGTCGAACGACAGGCGCTCGTAGTTGTCGACCAGGGCCAGGACCTTGCCCGAGTCCTCCAGGATCGGGGCCCAGCCGTTCGGCCGGTAGGACTCGTCGGTGATGCGCTCGTTCCAGTTGGCCCACGGGGCGGCGGAGGGCTCCGGATCGATCTCCTCCGTCCAGGGGTTCTCCCGGGGCGGCTGGTAGAAGTGCCCGTGGACGGCGAACCTGGTCGACACGGCCGTCCATGGTGCCAGGCCCCGACCGGGGTCCTGGCGGAAGGGCCGCCCTGACCTGCCCGGCAGGGCCCGTTCTCACTACTCTCGGCGCGTGCCGTCGTTGGCGACCGCACCGAGCGCCGTCGTCCCGACCGGAACCCCGACTCCGCCCGGCCACGAGCAGCGCTGGGACCCTCGCGCCTCGCGCGCCCGAGGTGATGACCGCCGTGGTCGTGGCCGCGGTCGTGGCCGGCGGGCTGCTCCTGCGGTTCTGGACCCGCTCGGACCTGTGGTTCGACGAGGCGCTGAGCGTCGACGTGGCCCGGCTGCCCCTCCGCGACCTCCCGGAGGCACTGGCCCACGACGGGCACCCACCCCTCTACTACGTCCTCCTCCACCTCTGGATGCGGGTGTTCGGCGAGGGCGACCTGGCCGTGCGGGCGCTGTCGGGCCTCTTCGCGGTCGCCGCCCTCCCGTTGGCGTGGCGGCTCGGCGACCGCCTCGGTGGTCGATCGGCCGGGTTCGCGGCGTTCCTGGTGCTCCTCAGCTCCCCGTTCGCCATCCGGTACGCCACCGAGGCCCGGATGTACACGCTGATCATGCTGCTGGTCCTGGTGGGGGCCCTGGCCCTGCGCCAGGCCGTGGCGTCAGGAGGGCTGCGCTGGCTGGCGGTGGTGGCCGTCGTGTCGGGGCTCCTGCTGCTGACCCACTACTGGTCCTTCTACCTCGTGGGCGCCACCGCCCTGGTCCTGGCGTGGATGGCGTGGCGGGCCGGGCCGGGGCGACGCCCGGCGCCGGTCGGTGGCCGCCATGGCGGCGGTGGCCGCCGGGGGGCTCCTGTTCCTCCCGTGGCTGCCGACCTTCCTCGACCAGGCCGCGTCCACGGGGACGCCGTGGGGCCTCCCCGCCCGGCCGGCCGAGCTGGCCACGAGCAGCCTCGTCGACTTCGGCGGCGGCGACTCCGGCGAGGCCCGACTGCTCGGCGCCCTGACCGCCCTCCTGGTGCTGCTGGCGCTGTTCGGCCAGTCGGAGGACGGCCGCCGCATCGTGCTCGACCTCCGCACCCGGCCCCGCATCCGGGCCGAGGCGATGGTCGTCGCCCTCACCCTGTCGCTGGCCAGCCTGGGGAGCTGGATCACGGCCTCGGCCACCGCCAGCCGGTACCTCTCCGTGCTGTTCCCCCTCCACGTGGTGCTGACGGGCGTGGGCGTCGCCGTGTTCGCCTCCCGGACGGTGCGGGTGGGCGTGCTCGCCGTCCTGGTCGCCCTGGGCACGGTGGGCGGGGTCCGCAACATCGCCTTCCAGCGGACGCAGGGCGGTGAGATCGCCGCCGCCATCAACGCCGGTGGGCAGGACGGCGACCTGGTGGCGTTCTGCCCCGACCAGCTCGGGCCCGCCACCGTCCGCCACCTCCAGGAGCGGTTCCGCACCGTCACCTTCCCGGAGTTCGGGCGGCCCGAGATCGTCGACTGGCGGAACTACGCCGAGCGCCAGCGCCGGGCCGACCCTGCCGCCTTCGCCCGGGGCGTGCTCGACCGGGCCGGCGACGCCACCATCTGGTTCGCCTGGGCCGGCGGCCACCGCGCCCACCGGCGGGCGTGCGAGACGACGGCGGAGGCCCTGCGGGCCGAGCGCCGGGGCACCACCGTCGTCATCGACGACGGCGACTACGAGCACGGCTGGCTCTACCGCTACGACCCGACGTGATCCGTTCTGGCCTGCAGAACGTGGCGGATTCCGCCACGTTCTGCAGGCGAGAACGAAGGGTCAGTCCTGCGGCGCCAGCCAGAGGACGCCGAGGGGGGGCAGGGTGAGGGCGGCCGACGCCGGGTGGCCGTGCCAGGGCTCGGCCTCGGCCTGCACCACGGGGGCGCCGGCGACGGCCCCGCTCCCCCCGAAGGCGACGGCGTCCGAGTCGAGGACCACCTCCCACGGCCCGGGCGACGGGAGCCCCACCCGGTAGCCGTAGCGGGGCACCGGCGTCAGGTTGGCCAGGCACGCCAGCGGCCGGGCCGACGCCCCCTCCCCGACGCCCAGGCGCAGGAACGCGAAGCAGCTCTGGTCGGCGTCGTCGGCGTCGATCCAGCGGAAGCCGGCGGGATCGAAGTCCCCCGACCACAGCGCCGGCTCGGCCACCCAGGTCCGGTTGAGCGACCGCACCAGGGCCTGCACGCCGGCGTGGCCCGGGTCGTCGAGCAGGAACCAGTCCAGCTCCCGTTCCGACGCCCACTCGCGCTCCTGGGCCAGCTCGCCGCCCATGAAGAGCAGGGGCCGGCCCGGGTGGGCCCACATCCAGGCGAACAGCGCCCGCAGGTTGGCCCGCTTCCGCCACTCGTCGCCGGGCATCTTCCCGATGAGCGACCCCTTGCCGTGGACCACCTCGTCGTGCGAGAGGGGCAGCACGAAGTTCTCCGAGAAGGCGTACACGAGCCCGAACGTCAGGGCGCCGTGGTGGTGGCGGCGGTGCACGGGATCCCGACGGAAGTAGTCGAGGGTGTCGTGCATCCACCCCATGTTCCACTTGTGGCCGAAGCCGAGGCCGTCGTGCTCGACGCGCCGGGTCACGCCGGGCCACGCCGTCGACTCCTCGGCGATGGTGGTGACGCCGGGGCAGGCGCCGTGCACCACCGTGTTGACCTCCTGGAGGAACGACACCGCCTCGAGGTTCTCCCGCCCGCCGCGGACGTTGGGGACCCACCCCCCGGCGGGCCGGGAGTAGTCCCGGTAGAGCATCGAGGCCACGGCGTCGACCCGCAGGCCGTCGACGTGGAGCTCGTCGACCCAGTAGAGGGCGCTGGCCAGCAGGAAGTTGCGCACCTCGTTGCGACCGAGGTCGAAGATGTACGTGCCCCAGTCCGGGTGCTCCCCCTCGCGAGGGTCGGCGTACTCGTACAGCGGCGTCCCGTCGAAGCGGGCCAGGGCCCACTCGTCCTTGGGGAAGTGGGCCGGCACCCAGTCCACCAGCACCCGCACGCCGGCCTGGTGGAAGGCGTCGACCAGGGCCCGGAAGTCGTCCGGGGTGCCGTGGCGGGCCGTGGGGGCGAAGTAGCCGGTGACCTGGTAGCCCCACGAGGGCCCGTAGGGGTGCTCGGCGACGGGCAGCAGCTCGACCGCGGTGAACCCGAGGTCGACCACGTAGGGGACGAGCCGCTCGGCCAGCTCCCGGTAGCCGAGGAGGGCACCGTCGGGGCCCTGGCGCCACGAGCCGAGGTGGACCTCGTAGGTCGACAGCGGCGCCGCCACCGGGTCGGCGCTGCGCCGCGCCGCCATCCACGCCTCGTCCCCCCACTCGTGGGAGGACCCCTCGACGAGGCTGGCCGTGCCGGGGGGCCGCTCGGTGCGCCGGGCGTACGGATCGGCCTTGAGCCCGGTGCCGCCACCGGCGTCGACCACCTCGTACTTGTAGTGGCACCCGACGTGGTCGCCCGGCACGAAGGCCTCCCACACGCCGCTGTCGCCGAGGCGGCGCAGCGGGGTGGCCGACCCGTCCCAGCCGTTGAGGTCGCCGGCCACCCGCACCGCCGAGGCGCGGGGGGCCCACACCGCGAACGACGTGCCGGTCACCCCCGCGTGCACGCGGGGCTGCGACCCGAGCACCTCCCACAGCCGGTGGTGGCGGCCCTCGCCGAAGAGGTGCAGGTCGAGCTCGCCGACCGTCGGGGGGAAGGCGGCCGGGTCGAGCGGGACGGTCACGACACGAGGCGGGCCACCGCGGCGAGGGGGATGCCCACCCACTCCGGCCGGTGGGCCCGCTCGTAGCGGACCTCGTAGACCGCCTTCTCCAGCTCGAAGGCACGACGCACGACGGCGCTGGCTTCCTCGTCCTTCGGCAGCAGGTCGTCGATCCCCTCGGTGGCGGCGTAGCCCTCGAGGAAGGCGAACGCGTTGTGCCGCTCCCAGGCGTCGGCCAGGAGGACGACCTCGTCGTCGCCGTCGTCGTTCCACTGGCGCAGGGCCACGGCGGCGGCGTAGTGCAGCGAGCGCAGCATGCCGGCCACGTCCCGCAGCGGCGACGTGGGCCGCCGGCGCTCCTCCAGCGAGCGCAGGGGCTCGCCCTCGAAGTCGAGGACGAACCAGCCCGCATCGGTGCGCAGGACCTGGCCCAGGTGGTAGTCGCCGTGGGTCCGCAGCGAGGTGCCGGCGTCGTGCAGGTCGCGCAGGGCGCCGAAGGCGGCCCGCACGGCGGCGACGTCGACGTCGCCGAGGTCGACCCCCTCGAGCGAGCGCTCGGCCTCGTCGGCCCACGACACCGCGTCGGCGGGCCCGGCCCCGAAGGCCGCCGCCAGCGCCACGTGCATGCGGGCGGTGATGATCCCGAGGCGGCGGGCGTCCGGCGCGAAGTCACCGCCGGCCTCGCCGGGCTCCCCCCGGGCGCCGTACAGGTCCCGGAGCGAGGTCAGCGCCAGGTGGAAGCCGTCGGTGCCGTTGCTCAGGAACCGGTTGACCACGGCCAGGTCCATGCCGTCCATGCGCCACTGCCCGAGTGGCTCGGCCACGCTCGTGAAGCCGGCCTCGGCCAGCGCCCGGGTGACCTCGGCGTCGGGGTTCGGCCCGTCGAGGAGGCGCCGGTAGAGCTTGAGGATGACCGCCTCGTCGAAGATCACCGACGAGTTCGACTGCTCCACCCCGAGGAGGGGGCGGGCCCGCTCGGCCTCGAGGTCGGGGGCCACCTTCGCCAGCAGCGCCAGCCCCAGGTCGGCGTCGACCAGCGCGTCGTAGACGAGGGCCCGCCCGAGCTCGGTGTCCAGCTCGCCGACCACCGCCTCGGGCTTGCCCTCGAGCGCCACCGGCCACGTCCCGGCCGGGCGCAGGGCCAGCACCAGCTGCCAGCGACCGGAGCCGGTCTCGACCATGACGTGGACGAGGGCCGGCCACCCGTCGACCAGGACCTCCTGCGACACGGAGCGCAGCTCGACGGCGCCCTCACCGCCGTCGAACCAGCGCTGCCGGGGCAGGTGGTCGGCGAGGGCGGCGGCCAGGGGCCCGGGATCGATCACGCGCCGGCCTCGGGCGGCGAGAGGGCGAACCAGTAGAAGCCGTACGGCGCCAGGGTCACGAAGTAGGGCAGCTCACCGATGCGGGGGAACTGCACCCGGCCCAGCAGCTCCTGCGGCGTCCACCCCTCGAAGGCACCGAGCTGGAGCTCGGCCGGCTGGGCGAAGCGGCTCAGGTTGTTGACGCAGATGACCGCGTCACCCTCGTGCTCCCGCACGAAGGCCAGGACCGACGGGTTCTCCACGCCCAGCACCGAGAAGCTGCCCACGCCGAACAGCGGGTGCTGGCGCCGCACCTCGAGCATGCGGCGCACCCAGTGCAGCAGCGAGCTCGGGTCCAGCAGGGCGGCCTCCACGTTGACCGCCTGGTAGCCGTAGACCGGGTCCATGAGCGGGGGGAGGTGCAGACGGGCGAACTCGGCGCGCGAGAAGCCGGCGTTGCGGTCGGGCGACCACTGCATGGGCGTGCGCACCCCGTCCCGGTCGCCCAGGTAGATGTTGTCGCCCATGCCGATCTCGTCGCCGTAGTACATGACCGGCGACCCGGGCAGGCTGAACAGCAGGGCGTGCAGCAGCTCCGCCACCCGGCGGTCGTTGTCGAGCAGCGGGGCCAGGCGGCGCCGGATCCCCACGTTGACCTTCATGCGGGGGTCGTTGGCGTACTCGGCGTACATGTAGTCCCGCTCCTCGTCGGTGACCATCTCGAGCGTGAGCTCGTCGTGGTTCCGGAGGAAGATCCCCCACGAGCACCCGTCGGGGACCTCCGGGGTCGAGGCCAGGATCTCGGTGATCGGGTAGCGCTGCTCCCGCCGCAGGGCCATGAACATGCGCGGCATCAGGGGGAAGTGGAAGCACATGTGGCACTCGTCGCCGGCGCCGAAGTAGTCGACGACGTCGGTGGGCCACTGGTTCGCCTCGGCCAGCAGCACCTTCCCGGGGTACAGGGAGTCGACGTCCTTGCGCAAGCGGCGGAGGTACTCGTGGGTCTCCGGCAGGTTCTCGCCGTTGGTCCCGTCCCGCTCGAACAGGTAGGGGACGGCGTCGAGACGGAACCCGTCGAGGCCGATGTCGAGCCAGAAGCGGACGACGTCGAGCATGGCCTCGGCCACCTCGGGGTTGGCGTAGTTGAGGTCCGGCTGGTGGTGGAAGAAGCGGTGCCAGTAGTACTGCCCGCGCTGCGGGTCCCAGCTCCAGTTGGACGCCTCGCTGTCCACGAAGATGACCCGGGCCTCGCCCCAGCGCTGGTCGTCGTCGTGCCAGACGTACCAGTCGGCCTTGGGGTTGGTCCGGTCCTGGCGCGACTCCTGGAACCAGGGGTGGGCGTCGCTCGTGTGGTTCATCACCAGGTCGGCGATGATGCGCAGCCCCCGGCGGTGGCACTGCTCCACCAGCTCGGCCGCGTGGCCCACGTCGCCGTACTCGGGCAGGAGCGAGAAGAAGTCGCTGATGTCGTAGCCGCCGTCGCGCAGCGGCGACGAGAAGAAGGGCAGCAGCCAGAGGCAGTCCACCCCGAGCCACTCGAGGTAGTCGAGCTTGTCGATGAGCCCCGGCAGGTCGCCGATCCCGTCGGCGTTGGCGTCGCTGAAGGAGGCAACGGAGACCTCGTAGAAGACCGCCTTCTGGTACCAGCGCTCGTCGACGACGAGCCCCGGGTGCTCGAGCCGCGGGTCGGGCTCGGTCACGAGCGGCGCCGCAGCGAGAGCAGATGGCCCGGGCGCGTCAGCCGGGTCGAGCCGCACGTAGGGCGTGTTGCCCCGCCAGGCGAAGGTCTTCCCGCTGAGCTCGTCGTGCGCCTCGAACGGCTCGTCCGCCGGGAGCCCCAGCGCGTCGAGGTCGAGCCACAGCGTGTCCTCCTGCACCCCGTGGGGGTCGAGGTTGACCACGCACAGCACGACGTCCTCGCCCGTGGGGTCGACGCGGCTGTAGGCGAGGATCGACTCCTTCGAGGTGCCGTGGAAGCGGGTGCCCCGCAGCCCCTGGAGGGCGGGGTGGGCGCGGCGGACGGCGTTCAGCGTGGTCACGAACGGGACCAGCGACCCGGGTGCGCCCCAGTCCCGGGGCTTCACCTCGTACTTCTCCGAGTTCCGGTACTCCTCGTTCTCGTCGCTCTGCGGCTCGTTCTCGCACAGCTCGTAGCCGCTGTACATCCCGTAGCTGGGCACGAGGGTGGCGGCCAGGAGCAGCCGCAGGCGGAAGGCGGCCGGGGGGCCGTTGCGCAGCGGTCCGGCCAGGATGTCCGGCGTGTTGGGCCAGAACATCGGTCGCATGTAGTCGGCCAGGGGCGGGTTCGACAGCTCGGTCACGTACTCGGCCAGCTCCCCCTTGGCGGTGCGCCAGGTGAAGTACGTGTAGCTGGTGCTGAACCCGATCTCGGCCAGCTTGGCCATCACCTTGGGCCGGGTGAAGGCCTCGGCCAGGAAGAGCACGTCGGGGTGGCGGGAGTGCACGTCGGAGATGACCCAGTCCCAGAAGGCCAGGGGCTTGGTGTGGGGGTTGTCCACGCGGAAGGTGCGGATGCCCCGGGCGATCCAGAACTCGAGGACGTCGCGGCACGCCGTCCACAGGGCCACCCGATCGGCCTCGTCCGGCGGCCAGAAGTTGATCGGGTAGATGTCCTGGTACCGCTTGGGCGGGTTCTCGGCGTACTTGATGGACCCGTCCGGCCGGAGGTGGAACCACTCGGGGTGCTCCCGGACCCAGGGGTGGTCGGGCGAGCACTGGAGGGCGTAGTCGAGGGCGATCTCCATGCCCAGCTCGGCGGCCTCGGCCACCAGGGCGTCGAGGTCGTCGAGGGTGCCCAGCTCGGGGTGGACGGCCGTGTGCCCCCCCTCCGCCCCGCCGATGGCCCACGGGCTCCCGGGGTCGCGGGGACCGGCGACGAGGGTGTTGTCGCGGCCCTTGCGGGCGGTGGTGCCGATGGGGTGGATGGGCGGCAGGTAGACGACGTCGAACCCCATGTCGCGCACGGCCGGCAGGCGGGCCCGGGTGCCGGCCAGGCCCCGCTCCGAGCGGGGGAACAGCTCGTACCAGGCCGAGAAGCGGGCGGCCCGGCGGTCCACCCACAGCGGCAGCACCGGCCCCGCCGAGATCCAGTCCTCGAGGGCGACGCCGGCCAGCGACGCGGCCAGGGCGTCGTCGAGGGCGACGTCGAGGCGGGAGGGCAGCGGGCGCTGCTCGTCGCGCAACGCCCAGACGGCTCGCTCCACCCGGCTCCGGACATCCCGGGCCACCGCGGGCCGCAGCGCCTCGAGGAGGCGGGCGCCCTCCTCCAGCTCGACGGCCACCGACTGGCCGGCCCCGGCCTTGACCCGCACGTCCCGCCGCCAGGTGGCGTAGGCGTCGCGCCAGGCCTCCACCACCAGCTCGTAGGGGCCGGGCGGCGCGTCGGCGGGGACGGCGAGCGCCCCTTCGAAGCGGTCGTTCCCCACGTCGACCAGCGCCGTCGTCACCCCCCATGCCCCGCTCCCCGCCGGGCGGAACCGGGCCCGAGCGGCCAGGAGGTCGTGGCCGTCGGTGAAGACGTCGGCCGAGACGGGCACCACCTCGCCGCTCGTGGCCTTGGCCGGCCAGCCGCCCGGGGTCCGAGGTCGGACGTCGTCGACGACGATGCGCCCAAGGGCTCCGACCACGCTCATCACGCGTACCGGTTCGGCCGACAGGCGTGGTGGATGAGGGCTGTACGAGCCTGTCCGATGCCCCTCCCCGTTCTCGTTACCTTCGAGGAGTCATGAAGGCGCTCCGCAGCTTCGCCGTCCGTCCCCACCTGCCCGAGTCCCTGACCGCGCTGGCCGACCTGGCCATGAACCTGCGGTGGTCGTGGGACGAGCGCACCCGGGACCTGTTCCGCTGGGTCGACCCCGACGGGTGGGAGGCCACCCGCCACGACCCCGTCGCCGTCCTCGGCGGCGTGAGCCGGGAGCGCCTGGCCGAGTTGGAGGCCGATCCCGCCTTCCGCACGTTCCTCGGCGACGTCCACGAGGGCCTCCGCCGGTACGTCGAGGGCGACCGCTGGTTCCAGGGTCGCCCGAGCCCGCTGCGCAGCGTCGCCTACTTCTCGCCCGAGTTCGGCATCGCCGAGGCCGTGCCCCAGTACTCCGGGGGCCTCGGGGTCCTCGCCGGCGACCACCTCAAGGCGGCCAGCGACCTGGGTGTGCCCCTGGTCGGCGTCGGGCTGCTCTACCGCCACGGCTACTTCCGCCAGTCCCTCAACAGCGACGGCTGGCAGCAGGAGCGCTACCCCGGGCTCGACCCGTGGGCCATGGCCATGCAGCCGGTCGAGGGCGCCCGGGTGGTGGTCGACCTGGCCGGCACCCCGCTCGTCGCCGCCGTGTGGCGGGCCGAGGTGGGCCGGGTCCGCCTGTACCTGCTCGACACCGACCTCGAGGACAACGACGAGGCCGGCCGCGAGGTGACCGACCGCCTCTACGGCGGCGACTCCGAGCACCGCCTGCGCCAGGAGGTCCTCCTCGGCATCGGCGGGGTGCGGGCCCTCGAGGCGGTGGGCGAGGCCCCCCAGGTCTTCCACAGCAACGAGGGCCACGCCGGCTTCCTCGGCCTCGAGCGCATCCGGCGACTGGTGGTGGACGAGGGGCTCCCGTTCGACCACGCCATCGAGGCGGTGCGGGCGGGGACCGTGTTCACGACCCACACGCCGGTGCCGGCGGGGATCGACCGCTTCGGGCGGGACCTGATGGAGCGCTACTTCGGGTCCTTCGCCAAGGACTGCGGCGTCGAGCTCGACCGGCTGCTGGCCCTGGGCCGGGAGCCCGGGACGGCCGAGGACGCCGCCTTCAACATGGCGGTCATGGGGCTGCGCCTGGCCGGGCGGGCCAACGGCGTGTCCAAGCTGCACGGTGCCGTGAGCCGGACGATGTTCGCCGGGCTGTGGCCGGGCGTGCCCGACGACGAGGTGCCCATCGGTTCGGTGACCAACGGCGTCCACGCCGACACGTGGGTGGCGCCGGAGATGGCCGACGTCCTCACCCGGCACGTGATGCCCGAGTGGGGCGAGGCGGGACCCGAGCGCTGGGCCCGGATGCTCGATGCCGGCGACGAGGAGGTGTTCCGGGCCCGCGAGGCGGGGCGGTCCAACCTGGTGGCCTTCGCCCGCGGCCACCTGCGCCGGTCGCTCGTGCGGCGCGGCGTCAGCTCGGCCGCCTGCGGCTGGTGCGACGAGGTGCTCGACCCCCGGGCGCTCACCATCGGCTTCGCCCGGCGCTTCGCCACGTACAAGCGGGGCACGCTGCTGCTGTCCCAGCCGGACCGGCTGCGGCGACTGCTGCTCTCGGCGGACCGGCCGGTGCAGCTGCTGTTCGCCGGCAAGGCCCACCCCGCCGACGAGGCGGGCAAGGAGATGATCCGCCAGATCGTCGCCTTCGCCGCCGACCCCGAGGTGCGCCACCGGATCGTGTTCCTCGACGACTACGACATCGCCCTGGCCCGGCAGCTGCTCCAGGGGGCCGACGTGTGGCTCAACAACCCGCGGCGCCCGCTGGAGGCGTGCGGGACCAGTGGGATGAAGGCGGCCCTCAACGGCGCGCTCAACCTCAGCGTGATGGACGGCTGGTGGGACGAGTGGTTCGACGGCGACAACGGCTGGGCCATCTCGTCGGCCGAGGGCGTCGAGGACCTGGCCAAGCGCGACGAGCTCGAGGCCGACTCGCTGTTCGCGCTGCTCGAGGGCACCGTCGTGCCCCTCTTCTACGAGCGGCGGGAGGGGCCGGTGCGGCGGGCGTGGATCCGCAAGGTCAAGGCCTCGCTGGCCTCGCTCGGGCCCAAGGTGAGCGCCAGCCGCATGGTGCGGGACTACGTGACCGAGCTGTACGAGCCCACCGCCGAGCGGGCCTCGGCGCTGGCCGGCGACGGCTTCGCCCGGGCCCGGGCCCTGTCGGAGTGGAAGTCGCGGGTGGCGGAGGCGTGGCCCGAGGTGCGGGTGGCCGACGTCGACGCCGACGCCACCGGGCTCGACGTGGGCGACCAGCGGGAGGTCACCGCCTCGGTGGCCCTCGGCCGGCTCTCCGCGGCCGACGTGCAGGTCGAGCTGCTCCACGGGCCCGTGGCCCGGGGCGACGAGCTGGTGGACCCGACGTTGGTAGCCCTGACCGAGGCCGGCGTGGACGGCGACGTCACCCGCTTCCGGGGGTCGATCACCTGCGAGCGCTCCGGCCGCTACGGCTTCACCCTCCGGGTGGTCCCCGCCGGCCCCGACGTGGTCACCCCCCTCGAGCTCGGCCTCGTCGCCTGGGCCTAGCCCGCCCCCTGCGGTTCAGCGGCCGCGGAAGCGGGCCTTGCCCGGGCCCGACTCGAGGAACGAGGCGACGCCGGTGGCGGCGTCCTCGGTGGTGAACACCTTCTCGAACAGCTCGAGCTCGCGGTCGAGGCCCCAGGCCAGCGTGGTCTCGGTGCCCTCGTCGACGGCGGCCTTGGCGTAGCCCTGGGCCACCACCGCGCCGGCGGCCAGCTCGGCCGCCTTGGCCAGCGCCCGGTCGAGGACCTCGGCGGCGGGGACGACCTCGTCCACCAGCCCGATGCGCAGCGCCTCGTCGGCTTTCACCTGGCGGCCGGTGAGGAGCAGCTCCTTCGCCCTCGAGAGGCCGACGAGCCGGGGCAGGCGCTGGGTCCCCCCGCCGCCGGGGATGATCCCGAGGAGGATCTCGGGCTGGCCCAGCCGGGCCCCCTCGGCGCAGATGCGCCAGTCGCAGGCCAGGGCCAGCTCGCAGCCGCCGCCCAGGGCCACGCCGGTGATCGCCGCGATGGTGAACCGGGGGATGGCGGCCACCGCCCCGAGCGCGTCCCGGAAGGCGGCGCCGATGCGCCGGCCCTCCTCGGGGCCGCCGAACTCGCTGATGTCGGCCCCGGCGGCGAACACCCGGTCCCCGCCGGACACCACCACCGCACCGGGCGGATCGGCGGTCAGCCCGTCGGCGGCGTCCCGCAGCTCGGCCAGCAGGGCCGTCGACATGGCGTTGACCTTGGGGTTGTCGAGGCGCAGGACGGCGACCCCGTCGTCGCGCCGCTCCACGGAGACGAGCACGGCCGAGGAACCTAGTGCTGTCCCTCGTCGGTCGATCCCAGCGCGCCGAGGACCTCGTCGGCCGCGGCCCAGGGGTCGAGGGTGCGCCCGACGACGTCGCCCTCGAGCCGCTCCAGGCCCTCCCGGCCGAGCAGGTGGCGGGCCCGCTCCTCCAGGCGGCGGGCCACGATCGAGCGCAGCTCCTCCACCAGCCGCCGCTCCCGCCGTCGGGCCAGCTCGCCGGTGGCCTCGAGGTGGGCCTTGTGGTGCTGGACGGCGGCCCACACGTCCTCGACCCCCCGGCCGGTGGTGGCCACCGCCTCCACCACGGGTGGCCGCCACGCATCGTGCGGCCGCTCGCCGAGGTCGAGCATCCCCTCCAGGTCGCGGCGGGTGTCGGCCGCCCCCTCCCGGTCGGCCTTGTTCACGACGAAGACGTCGGCCACCTCGAGCAGGCCCGCCTTGCTCGCCTGCACGGCGTCCCCCCACCCGGGGTTGACCACCACGAGCGTCGTGTCGGCGGCGCCCGCCACCTCGACCTCGACCTGCCCGACGCCCACGGTCTCGAGCAGGACCCAGGGCACGCCGCTGGCGTCGAGCAGGCGCACCGCCTGGGGGGTGGCGAGGGCGAGGCCACCGAGGTGGCCCCGCGACGCCATGGAGCGGATGAACACGTCGGCGTCGAGGGCGTGCTCGGACATGCGCACCCGGTCGCCGAGGATGGCCCCGCCCGTGAAGGGCGACGACGGGTCGATGGCCAACACCGCCACCGGGTCGCCCCCCGCCCGCACCACGCCGACGACGGCGTTGACCAGGGTCGATTTCCCCCCGCCCGGCGCCCCGGTGACCCCGACCGTGTAGGCCCGGCCGCTGTGGGGGTGGGCCAGGCGGCCCACCTCCCGGGCCGGCTCGCCCCCCTGCTCGACCAGCGACAGGGCCCGGGCCAGCGCCGACCGGTCGCCCCTGCGGGCTGCCTCCACGAGGGCGGCGGGATCGCGGGTCGGGCGGGGCACGGCGGACGACGGTAGCGAGCCCCTGGTCGTGACCAGGACCGTTGGTTGTGGATGGGACCCCCGGCAGCGACAATGGGTCCGTGAGAGACCGGGTGCTCGAGACCATCGACGTCATCCGTCCCGCGCTCCAGGCCGACGGGGGCGACATCGTCCTCAAGGAGGTCGACGAGGAGGCCGGGCGGGTCACCGTCGAGCTCGTGGGCGCCTGCGGCACGTGCCCCATCTCGACCACGACCATGAAGGCCGGGATCGAGCGGATCCTGCGGGACCGGGTCGAGGGCGTGAACGAGGTCGTGGCCGTCTGACCCAGCTGGTCCTGGCCCACCAGGGTGGGTGGGACGAGATCCTGCTCGTGGTGACCCCCGTGGCGGTGTTCTTCGCCCTCCTGCTGGTCGCCCGCCGCCGGGCCGAGCGCGAGGCGGCCGCCGAGGGCCGGTCCTCCACGCCGCCGACGCCACCCCCCTCCTAACCTCGTCGCGTGACCCGAGCAGCGGCGCGGGTCGTCGTCGAACGGGCCGAGGCCGACGCCTGGCTCCGCCCCCGGGCCGACGTGGTCCTCGAGCGGCAGCTCGACGGCGACGGCGTCCACACCGCCCGGTTCGCGTCCGACGAGGGGCCCTTCTCCGCCTACGAGCGCGTGGTCGAGGCGGTGCCGCAGCCCGACGGCATGGTCGAGGTCACCTCCACCGCCCGCTTCACGCTGGCCGTCCCGTGGTTCGCCTGGCTCTTCGTCCTCCCCACGAGGTCCCGGCTGCGGCACCTCCCCACGAGCGGCGGCGCGTGGTGGGCGCCGCCCGACCGCCTCGATCCCCGGGCCGCCTCCGTTCTCGGGATGCTGGCCGTGCTCGCGCTCGTGGGCGGCTACCTCGGCACCCTCCTGACCCAGACCATCACCTACGCCGCCGAGGGTTTCGGGGTGGAGGGCGACAGCGCGCAGGGGAAGGCGCTGGCCACCGTCCGCATCGGCATCCTCCTCGCCCTCGTCCTCGTCACGATGGCCGACCGGCGGGGCCGGCGCCCCCTGCTGCTCCTCACCGCCGTCGGCGGCTGCGCCGTGGCCGCCACCGGCGCGCTGACCCCGTCGCTCCCCTGGCTCACCGCCAGCCAGACGGTGGCCCGCGCCCTCTCCGCCGCCCTCGGGATCCTCATCACCGTGGTCGCCGCCGAGGAGATGCCCCGGGGGTCGCGGGCCTACGCGGTCAGCGTGCTCGGCATGGCCGCCGCGCTGGGCGCCGGGCTGTGCGTCGTGGCCCTGCCCCTGGCCGACCTCGGGGACCACGGCTGGCGGGTGCTCTACGTCCTGCCGCTGCTGGGCCTGCCGCTGTGCCGCTCGGTGGCCCGCTCGTTCCCCGAGAGCCGGCGCTTCGTCCGGCAGCACCGTGACGTCCCCCTCGCCGGGCACGGGCGCCGGCTGGCCCTGCTCGCCACCTCCACCTTCCTGCTCGCCATCTTCACCGCCCCCGCGTCGCAGTTCCAGAACGAGTTCCTGCGGGACGAGCGGGGCTACACGGCGGCCGGGATCACCCTGTTCACCCTCCTCACCAACACGCCCGGGGGCATCGGCGTGGTGATCGGCGGGCGCCTGGCCGACACCCGTGGACGCCGCATGGTGGGGGCCATCGGGCTCCTCGGGGGCGTGGGGGGCACGGTGGCCATGTACCTGTCGTCGGGCCCGTCCCTCTGGTTCTGGTCGGTCTTCGGCGCCGTCCTCGGGGCGGCCACCATCCCCGCCCTCGGGGTCTACGGGCCGGAGCTGTTCCCCACCTCCCTGCGGGGCCGGGCCAACGGCCTGATCGGGGTCCTCGCGGTGGTGGGCAGCGTCCTCGGGCTGCTCGCCGCCGGCACCCTGTCCGACGAGCTCGGCGGCCTCGGCCCGGCCGTGTCGGTCCTCGCCTTCGGGCCCGTGCTGGTGGCCGTCCTGGTGCTGACGCTCTACCCCGAGACGGCCGACACCGAGCTGGAGGACCTCAACCCCGAGGACCGCCTCGCGCCGGCCGAGCCGAACTAGCCGTCCCGGGCGGGCGGGCCGGCGGGGTCGTTGTCGACCACCTTCGTGGGCATGGCGTCGTAGTCGCCGTCGTGGTCGGGGTCCCAGTCGTACGAGGCGCTGTAGCCGTGGCGGGCCAGGCTGGCCGTGGCCGACCCGAACGGGTTCGTGCTCCACGGCGTCGAGAACCCCTGGGCGTAGGTCGACCAGTCGACCCGGCGACCGTCGACCTCGTGGGCAGCCTCGTCGGTGCGGTCGAGGGTCAGCGTGGTGCGGGTGGCGCTCGACTCGTAGGTGACGGCGCTGTCCCCCACCCGCAGCCGGTTGTCCCGCACGTCCCGCTGGAAGGCGGCGAACGACCGGAACTCCTCCGAGGTGCCCACCTCCCACACCGTGGCCGTGCCCGGGGACGACAGCTCGTAGGCGGTGCCGTCCTGCACGTCGTCGAGGCGCCGCAGCCCCCCCTCCACCGGCCGCACCCCGAGGAAGACGTCCCGCCCGCCGGCCTCGGACCGCTCGCGGAGGAACAGCCACGGCCCGTCCCGCACCACGTCGTCGAAGGACCGGACCTCGTCGTCCCACCGCTCGCGCGAGACCCAGAGCCGGCCCCTCGGCAGCGCCACCACGCGGTCGTCCTCCGTGCCCCGGCGGCCGTCCGGACCGCGCCGCCGCTCCCGCGCGTCCCAGTTGCGGGTGATGGCCACGCGCCGGGCCAGCACCGTGCTCGTGCGGTAGGTGGGCTTGCCCTGGGCCGCCGGCAACGGCTCGGCCCCGAAGTACGGCGCCACGTTGAGCCCCCCACCCCGCAGCTCGCCGGACACGTAGAAGCCGCCGGCGTGGCGGTCGTAGCTGCCCTCGCCCTGCGCCAGGAAGCCGAGGGCGAAGTCGCGCTCGACCCAGTTGGCCCGGGGGTCGGTGCCCTCGGCCACCACGTAGCCCTTCGTCTTGTCCCGAGCCAGGTCGACGAGCACCCGGGGGAAGTCGGGCGACGCCGGCGTGTAGTCGCCCGTGACGATCGACAGGTGGGCCCAGCCGCCCCAGCCGGTGCCGAGGGCGACGGCGTGCGGCCCCGACACGTCGGGCTCGTAGCCGAGGCCGTCGAACAGCAGGTAGCTCAGCGCCCACGTCGGTGACCCGTCGGCGTGGCTGCGGTGGTAGTGCCGCCCCGAGTAGCCGGTGTAGAGCCCGAGGACGGCGTCCTCGGCCCAGTCGGCCAGGAGCCGGTCGACGAGGATCTCGGCGTGGGCCCGGATCACCGGGTCGGAGTGGAGGTCCCGGACCATCCAGTGGTCGCCCAGGTACACGTGGAAGTAGCCGAGGCTGTCCTTCTCGGCCGCCGACACGTCGGCGCGGAAGTGGTCGGTGCGCCCGTCCCCCCACGAGTCGTTGTACCGGAGGTACGCGTCGCGGTACCAGGACCACACGTCGGCCGTGTCGGGGTCGTCGTCCTTGACCGGCCGGCCCCGCCAGGACGTCCCGGCGTCGACCTCGCCGAGGAGCATCCCGGTCACGACGAGCTGGAGCCGGTGGTTCTCGGTCAGGCCCTCCTGATCCGGCCGCCAGGGCCGGGAGCCCACCTCCGGGTACACCGCCTCCCGGTAGGGCTCGAGCGCGGCCCGGAGGTGGTCGGCGGTGGCGGGGCGGAGCAGCTCGGGCTGGTCACCGAACAGCAGCAGCGCCCGCAGGAAGGTGAACGCGCCGCCGTGGTACGCCTCGGCCTCGTCGATGCCGTCGTCGATGCGGTCGCTCCCGTCGGCCAGCAGCCGGTTGGCCTCGGCCACCCGCGACCGGTCGCCCGTCTCGGCGGCCCGGTCGAGGAGGACGAGCCCCTGCCGGGCCCCGAGGTCCCACCAGTCGTCCCGGGGGACGGCCAGGAGGCTGTCGACGAAGCGGGTCTTGCGGGCGGCGAAGGCGGCGGGGCTGGTGACCTCGTCGACGGGCCCCGGACGGGCGGGCCGCTCGTCGCCGCCGCCCCGGCTCCGGACCCACAGGACCAACGGGAGCAGGAGCACGAGCACGAGGGCCAGCGCCGCCCACCGGCGCCCCGGGCGCGGCGGGGTGGCCGTGCCCGTTCCCTCGGCCTCGGCCGTGCCACCCACCCCGGGAACGCTACGGGCGTTCCGCCGGTCACGCGTGCCGCGCGGGCGGATCGACCTAGGTCAGGAGGATGCGCCGGGCCTCGGTCAGGTCGGCGATGCGGGCGGCGGCCGCCCCCCGGTCACCCCCGTGGTCCGGGTGGGCCTGGCGCAGCAGGTCCCGGAAGCGGCGCACCACGTCCGGTCGCCCGGGGGCGGTGCCGTTGGCGAACCCGAGGACGCCGAGGGCCCACACCTCGGGGTCGGCGAAGGCCCCGACCGACCACGAGGCCGCCCCCGACGCGCCCGACAGGTGGGCCACCAGGGCGGGCCCGACGGGCCCCCGCCAGCGCACCGCCCGCCGCAGACCGTCCATGACCGTCGAGCGGGCGCCCGGCTCGAGTCGGCCGGCGGCGTAGCAGGCCCCGAGGATCTGCGAGGCGGCGGCCCCGTGGTCGTCGAAGGCGAAGGCGAGGGCGTCGCCCCGGCCGAGCAGGCGGTGGCGGCTGCGGGCCAGGCCGATGCGGTCGGCCTGGAAGCGGTGGCGGAGGCGGGGCTGGGGGATGCGCCGGCCGGCCTCGAGGTCGTCGAGCAGGCGGCTCAGCTCGCCCGTCAGGTCGGGGTCGAGCTCGCCGATGTGGGCGGCCACGATGCCCCCGAGCAGGATCCCTCCGAAGCCGGGGGCGGGGTCGACCGGCAGCTCGGTGCGGCCGAGGGCCACCCGCCGGGTCGGTGCGATGGGCCGGCTGTGCCAGATCTCCAGCTCGGCCAGGAGCACCTGCCGAGGGTACCGGTGGGCGGGCCCCTACCTGGGGGTCGCGCCATCCAGCTTCTGGCCTGCAGAACCCACCACAAACGCGGTGGGTTCTGCAGGCCGGAACGAAGGGTGACCGTCAGACCAGGGGGTAGACGGCGTCGCGCAGCACGCGGGCGGCGGCCGACACCTCGGAGCCCTCGCCCCCCTCGCCCAGGAGGTCGGCCAGGTCGTCGGCGGCCCGGAGCAGGCCGGCCCACTGGTCGCCGTCGAGCCCGTAGGGCAGCGGGAGCGAGCCCGCGGCCTCGACCGACTCCAGCAGCTCCAGCACCGCCGCCGAGCTGTCCGGATCGCCCACCAGCACGTCGCTGGTCACGTACAGGGACGACAGCACCCGGGCGGCGGCGTCGTCCCCGTCGTCGGCCTCGGCGTCGAGCGCGTCGGGCGCGTCGACCTCCTCGATGAGCTCCTCGGCCAGCTCGGCGTCGGCCTCGGCCAGCACCAGCTCGGTCTCCTCGAGCCGGGCCACCACCCCCTCGGCGGCGAGGGCGGCCACCAGCTCGTCCCGCTGCTGCGGCGTCCAGTCGCCGAGGTCGTAGCCCACCTCCTCGCCGTCGTCGCCCGCCGGGCGGTCGCCGGGGGGACGGAGGCGGGCCCCGCAGTCGACGCAGGTCGTGACCGTGGCGGTGGCCAGGTACTGCGCCCCGCACCGCGGGCAGCTCACGAGGTTCGGGCCCTGGTCGTCGTCCACGTCGCTCACCGGGCTACCCGTAGCACGTGACGGCGGAGGAACGCCTCCGTGCGCCGCAGCTCGTCGACCACCGTCTCGGGCCGGCTCCACCCGTGGCCCTCCCCCTCGTAGAGGTGGAGCTCGACCTCACGGCCCCGGGACCGCAGCTGGTCGGCGATGGCCCGCGACTGGGCCGGGGGCACGACCTCGTCGTCCGCGCCCTGGAGGATGAGCAGCGGTGCGGTGATGGCGTCGGCGTGCGCCACCGGGGACCGCTCCCGGTAGGCGGCGGCGGCCGCCGGCAGCGGCCCCACGAGCGAGTCGAGGTAGTGGGCCTCGTAGCGGTGGGTGGTCTCGGCCAGCGAGAACAGGTCGGCCACGCCGTAGAGGTCGACGCCGGCGGCGCACAGCTCGGGGTGCCGGGCCAGCACGTTCAGGACCGTGAACCCGCCGGCCGACCCGCCCATCACCACCATGCGGGCGGGGTCGCCCCACCCCCGGGCCGCCGCCGCCCGCAGCCCGGCGGCCACGTCGGCCACGTCGGCCACGCCCCAGCACCCGTGCAGCGCCGTCTGGAACGCCCGGCCGTGCCCCGTCGAGCCGCGGTGGTCGACGAGGAGGACGGCCCACCCCCGGTCCTGCCAGTAGGCCAGGCGGGGGAGGAACGAGACGGGCCACTGGTCGGTGGGCCCCCCGTGGACCCAGGCGATGAGCGGCGGCGGCTCCCCCGCCGGCGACCGGAGCGGGCGGTACAGGCGGCCCGGCACCGGCGCGCCGTCCTCGCCCAGCCACTCGACGGGCTCGGGCTCGACCAGGCCGGCCTCCTCGAACCCGGCCACCGGGCCGACGGCCACGGTGCGCCTCGTGGCCAGACCGTCGCCCTCGTACACCACGAGCTCGGTGGGCGTGCGAGCCCCGCTGCGGAGGGCGGCGAGTCGCCCGCCGGCCCAGCTCAGCCCCACGTGGACCCCGCGACCCAGGCGGCCCCGCCCGCCGGCGCGGTCGTGCACGTCGAGCCCCCCGAAGCCCTCCTCGTTCACGGCCACCGCCACCGCCGACCCGTCCGGCGCCCACGCCCACGTGCGGGACCCCGGTCCCCACGTGGGACCGCCGTGCTCGGCCCCCTCCTGCACGAGCACGGCGTGGTCGTCGAGCGACCGGCCCACGGACCACAGGTTGCGCCACCCGGTCTCGTCACTGAGGTAGCCGAGGCGCTCGCCGTCGGGCGAGAACCGGGGCTGGGCCACCCCCGCGTCGCCACCCCCCGCCGGCGTGATCCGCTCCCCCGACCCGTCGGCCGGCCGGGCCGCCAGCCGGCTGCGGTCCCACGGCATGTCGGGCACGTCCCACTCGTGCCAGGCCACCCACTGCCCGTCCGCGGACCAGGTCGGGTCGAGCGCGAAGTCGGCGCCGGCACTCAGCCGCACCGGCCAGGCGCCGTCCGGCTCGCTGGGGGCGACGGCCACCTCGCGGGTGTCGACCACGTACGCCACCTGGCCGCCCTCCGGCGACACCGCCACCGAGCCCACCCGGGCGGCGTCCACGAGGCGCTGCGGGGGACCGCCGGCCACGGCCTGGCGGAACAGCCCCCCGCCGGCGCCGGCGTAGACGACGCCGCTGCCGTCGGGCAGCCAGTCCCAGGCCCCCCCGCCGCCCGGGTGGCTGCGCACCGGCGGCGGGTCGGTGGAGATCACCCGCTCGGGGCCGCCGTCGAGGCCGACCACCACCAGGTCGGTCCCGCCGCGGCTGGAGGCGAGGAAGCCCAGCGTGCGGCCGTCCGGCGCCAGCCGGGGCTCGGCCAGGGTCCGGCCGCCGGCCACCATGCCGGCGGTGATGCGGGGGGAGGGGGTCACCGGTCCGGTCAGACCGTGGCCGGCTCGCTCCAGCGCCCGAACACGTCGGCGAGGGCGTCGACCACCTCGCCCACGGAGGCGTAGACCCGCACCGCCTCGAGGAGGTCCGGCATCAGGTTGCGCCCGGGGTCGGCGGCCGCGACCCGCAGGGCGTCGAGGGCGGCGGCCACCGCGGCGCCGTCCCGGTCGTGGCGCACCTGCTCGAGGCGCTTGCGCTGCTGCTCCTCCACCTCGACCCCGATGGACAGGAGCGGCGGCACCTCGTCGTCGCCGTCGCCGTTGCGAAAGGCGTTGACGCCGACGATCACCCGGCGGCCCGAGGACACCTTGCGCTCGAAGGCGTAGGCGGCGTCGGCGATCTCGCCGACGAACCAGCCGTCCTCGATGCCGGCGTACACGCCCTCGAGGATCGACCCACCGCCGCGCTCGTCCAGCCGGGCGAAGACGTCCTCGGCCCGCCGCTCGAGCTCGTCGGTGAGGGACTCGACGAACCACGAGCCGCCCAACGGATCGGCCACCGCGGCCACACCGGTCTCGTGGGCCACCACCTGCTGCGTGCGCAGCGCCAGCCGGGCCGCCTTCTCGGTGGGCAGCGCCAGGGCCTCGTCGTAGGCGTCGGTGTGCAGGCTCTGGGTGCCGCCGAGCACCCCGGCCAGCGCCTCGATGGCCACCCGGGCCAGGTTCACCTCGGGCTGCTGCGCCGTGAGGGAGACGCCGGCGGTCTGCGTGTGGAAGCGCAGTTGGAGCGACCGCTCCGCCCGGGCCCCGTAGCGCTCGCGCATCCACCGGGTCCAGATGCGCCGGGCGGCCCGGTACTTGGCGATCTCCTCGAAGAAGTCGATGTGGGCGTTGAAGAAGAAGCTGAGCCGGGGGGCGAAGGCGTCGACCTCGAGGCCCGCCGCCATGGCCGCCTCCACGTAGGCGAAGCCGTTGGCCAGGGTGAAGGCCAGCTCCTGCGCCGCCGTCGAGCCCGCCTCGCGGATGTGGTAGCCGGACACCGACACCGGGTGCCAGCGGGGCATCTCCGCCGTGCAGAAGCGGATGACGTCGGCCACCAGCCGGACCGACGGCCGCGGCGGGAAGACGTACTCCTTCTGCGCCTGGTACTCCTTCAGGATGTCGTTCTGGATCGTGCCCCCGAGGCGCGCCCGCTCGACCCCGGTGGCCTCGCCCACGGCCACGTACATGGCGAGGAGGATCGGCGCCGGCGAGTTGATGGTCATCGACGTCGTGACCGAGCCGAGGTCGATGCCGGCGAACAGGTCCGCCATGTCGGCCAGCGTGTCGACGGCCACGCCGGCTCGCCCCACCTCGCCGAGCGACAGCGGGTCGTCGGAGTCGCGGCCCATCAGGGTGGGCAGGTCGAACGCCGTGGAGAGGCCGTCACCGCCGGACCGCAGGATCTCCTTGAAGCGGGCGTTGGTGTCCTCCGGCGTGCCGAAGCCGGCGAACTGCCGCATCGTCCAGAGCTTCGAGCGGTACATCGAGGCGTACGGGCCACGGGTGTAGGGCTCGACCCCGGGGAGCTCGGCGTCGTCCGGCCCGTAGACGGGCTCGACGGGGACGCCCGACATCGTCTCGAAGTCGGCGTCCCGGAGGGTCGAGCGCTCGTACGCGTCCCGCCACCGGTCCCGAGAGGTCACCCCCCGAGTGTGCCTCAGACCACGATCCACCCGGGGGCCGCGAGGTCCTCGGTGCCGTACAGCTCCTGGATGGCGGCCTCCTCGTCCGAGGCGCAGGTCCCGGCGATGGTGTCCATCAGGTCGTCGTAGTCGGGACCGGTCTCGCCGTCGTACGAGGCCTTCATCCGCCCCCACTCGTCCCACGGAAGCACCTCGACCTTGTTGAGCGCCGCCAGGTCGCGGACGGCGTTGCCCCGCACCTCGCCGATGCCCCACGCCTCGGGGTAGCCGTCGACGCCGAAGTGGGCCGGGTCCGCACCGCCTCGGCGGCACAGGGTCCACGCCTCGCCGCCGGTGAGGAACTCGCCCTCGGCGAGGTCGTCGGGCGAGGCCACGAACTCGAACCCGAGGATCTCGGGGTCGACCCGCACCCAGCGCCCGTCGTCCGGGTGCCGGTACTCGACGACCCAGTGGTCGACGAAGCGGTCCGGCACGAAGTAGGAGGCGAAGCCGCAGCGGGAGCGGGCGGCGATCCCGCGATGGCGGAGGAAGGCGCAGCTCAGCACCGAGAAGTGGCGGCAGGTCCCGACGATCCGGTCCGGGAGCGACCGAGCCTGCTCGAGGGGGCGACCGTCGAGGGCGAGGAGGGCCCGGAGGATGTCGCTGACCGGCCGGATGGACCGCTCGGCGTCGTGGCGCTCCTCGGGGATGCCGAACCCCGTCGCCAGGGGCGGGAGGACGACCAGCCCCTGGGCGGCGGCGCACAGCTCGATCGGCGTGGAGGGCAGGGCGTCGAGCAATGGCGCGAGGTCGGGGGAGATGGCGGTCAGGCCGGCGCCGACGTCGTAGTCCACCGGGACAGCCTGCCCGCCCGACGGCGGCGACCGCTTGGGTACTGTCCCTTCGGTGACAGCCACCCAGCAGTCCCCGGACCGCAACCTGGCCATGGAGCTGGTGCGCGTCACCGAGGCGGCCGCGCTTGCCGCCTCGCGGTGGATGGGCCGGGGCGACAAGGAGGGGGCCGACCAGGCGGCCGTCGACGCCATGCGCGTCGTGCTCGAGACGGTGGCCATGGACGGCGTCGTGGTCATCGGCGAGGGCGAGAAGGACGAGGCGCCGATGCTCTACAACGGCGAGCAGATCGGCGACGGCACGCCCCCGGCCGTGGACATCGCCGTCGACCCCGTCGACGGCACCACCCTCACGTCGCTCGGCCGCGGCAACGCCCTGTCCGTCATCGCCGTGTCCGAGCGGGACACCATGTTCGACCCGGGCCCCTGCGTCTACATGGAGAAGCTCGCCGTCGGCCCGGAGTGCGTCGGTGTGGTCGACCTCAACCGCCCGGTGCTCGCCAACCTGCAGGCCGTCGCCGAGGCCAAGGGCGAGTCGGTGCGGGACGTCACCGTGGTGATCCTCGACCGGCCCCGCCACGAGGAGCTCATCCACGAGGTGCGGGAGGCCGGGGCCCGCATCCGCCTCATCCAGGACGGCGACGTGGCCGGCGCCATCTCCACCGCATGGGAGGACTCGGGGGCCGACATCCTGCTCGGCATCGGGGGCACGCCCGAGGGCGTCATCAGCGCCGCCGCCCTGAAGTGCATGGGGGGCGAGCTGCAGGGGCGGCTGTGGCCCCGCAACGACGACGAGCGCTCCGCCGCGGTGGCGGCGGGCTACGACCTCGACCGCACGCTCACCACCGACGACCTCGTCCGGGGGAACAACTGCTTCTTCGCCGCCACCGGCATCACCGACGGCGAGCTCCTCCGGGGCGTGCACTACGACCACGGCCGGCCCATCACGTCGTCGCTGGTGATGCGCTCCCGTTCGGGGACGGTGCGGAAGATCGACGCCCGCCACCAGCTGGAGAAGCTCCAGGAGTACACCTCCGTCCCGCTGTACTGAGCGGGCTACGGCACCTCGCGGCTGCCCATGACGCCGGCCAGCTTGCGCCGGACGGATCGAGGGAGGAAGCCCGAGCCGACGGCCGCCACCTTGTTGTGGGGCCCGGGGACGCACAGCACCTTGCCCTTGTCGAGGGCGGCCAGCGAGGCGTCCACCACCTTGTCCGGCGTCTGCCAGACGATCTTGGGGATGCGGCTGGTCTCGTACTCGGCGGTGGTCTGGAACTCCGTGCGGGTGTAGCCGGGGCAGAGGGCCTGTACCTGCACGCCCCGCTTGTGCACCTCCTCGGCCACCGCCTCGCTGAAGCTCAGGACGAAGGCCTTGGTGGCGCCGTAGACGGCGTTGCCGGGGTCGGGCTGGAAGGCGGCCAGGGAGGACACGTTGACGATGCCCCCGGCGCCCCGCTCGAGCATCCCCGGCAGCGCCGCCCGGCACAGCCGGACGACGGCGAGGATGTTGAGGCGGATCTCCTCCTCCTCCCGCTCGACGGGCAGCGAGGCGAAGTCGCCGGTCGTGCCGAACCCTGCGTTGTTGACGAGCAGGTCGACCGGGTCGGTCGTCGCCGCCACCCGCTCCTCGACCCGCCGGAGGTCGTCCGGGTCGGCGAGGTCGGCGGTGAGCACCTCGGTGGGCACGTCGACCTCCTTGGCCAGCGCCTCGAGGCGGTCTCCCCGGCGGGCCACCAGCACCAGGGCGGTGCCGCGGGCGGCCAGCGTCCGGGCGTAGACCTCGCCGATCCCACTCGAGGCGCCGGTGACGAGAGCACGTGCGAAGGCCGTCATGGCGCGCACCGTAGGCGAGTCGGCAGCATGGGCTCCTCGAACCGAGGAGGTGGACCGTGGACCACTCGACGCGTTGGCTCAGAGGAGGCCTGACGGCGGCGGCCGTCGGTGCCCTGTCGCTCGGCACCAGTGCCGGCGGAGCGGCGGCGCAGACGGCGACGCCGCGCTGGTACGCCACCCCGGCGTGCACCGAGACTCGCCAGTACGAGGTGGACCTGCACATCGCCGACTTCCCGCCCAACGAGGACTTCCGGTTGCTCTTCAGCTTCACGACGGACGACGACCAGGTCACCGTGGACTTCCCCCCGGACATCCGCACGAACGCCAGCGGCGACGCCGACCAGGCCGGCATCACGCTCGAGGGCGACGAGCCGCACCGGATCGGCGGGCGCTGGTACCGGGACAGCGACGGCAACAACCGGTGGAACGAGGGCGAGGACGTGATCGCCGACCTCGTCATGTCGATCGACCGGCGGTGCACGGGGGCCGAGGCCGTCCCGAAGTAGGCCGCGCTCGGCGAGGCAGCCTCCTCCGGCCCGACGACGGCGTCTGGGGGCGCTCAGTTCGGATGCTCCGTACTGACGGCGCCGAGACGCGGTGCGAGTGGCCTCAGGCGCTCCCGTGGGCCAGGAGACGGGCCCATGCGGCAGCGTCCAGCGGACCGGCGGGCACGTCGAGCGCCGCGTGCCACAGCGCCATCTCGACCGAGCGGGCCAGCCCCCAGGCCCGGATGCGCTCGGCGTCGATGCCGGTGGCGGCCGCGACCCTCGCGAGGCGGCGGTCCACCTCGGCGACGGGATCCGGGGCGGCCAGCAGGTCGCCCGTCTGCAGGACCAGCGGGGGGAGGTCGAAGGCGGGGTCGCCTCGCACCGGCTTCGGGTCGATGGCCAGCCAGGGCTCCCGCTCGGCCGCCAGGAGGTTGGCCGGATGGAGGTCGCCGTGGAGGAGGACCTCCCGGTCGGCCGTGCCTGGCAGCCGGCGCAGGAGCGCGGCGCCCTCGGCGATCAGGGCCGGCTCGAGGGGCACCGCCACGGTGGGCGTCCGCTCCTCCACCAACGCGGCCCAGGGCGCCGTGACGTCGGCCAGGTGCTGGTAGGGATCGCCCTCGGACACCGGCCGCCAGAGGCGGACGGCGATGGCGGCGCCGACGTCGAGCACCTCGTCGTCGGGGCGCCCGGCCTCCCGTAGCGCCGTCCCCGGGCGGCAGCGCTCGAGCAGGAGGGCGTGCTCGGCCGTGGCCTCGTCGAGCAGGGCCACGGCGCCCTCGCCGGCCCACGTTCGCAACGCGTCCGGCTCGTGCGTCGCCTCCGGGTGGGGAACGACGACCTTGAGGACGGCGTCCTGCCCGGCGGGGGCCACCCACGAGGTGACGCCGCCCGGCTCGAAGGGGGGACCCAGATCGAGGTCCCAGCGTCGGCGCAGGCGCTCGAGGCGGGCGGGCAGCTCCTCCACCCACGCCCGGCCGGCGTCGCCGAACCCCACCAGGCCCCGTCGGAGCGCCGAGGGCAGCTCGGTCACAGGTCCCGGCGCAGCTGCACGAAGTCGCGACCCGTGGCGCCACGCCGGCAGGGGGAACGCCGTGGTGAAGCCCCGGTCCCGGTAGAAGCGCTCGGCGGCGTCCGCCGGCGATGGCGCCGCAGCGTGAGCTCCTCGGCGCCCCGGGCCCGGGCCTCGGCGGCGAAGGCGGCGAGGAGGTGGCCGCCCACCCCCTCACCCCGTTCGTCGGCTCCCGACGATGAGGTGGGCCAGGTAGGCGACGGGCCCTCGGACGTGCCCGTCGGCCACCCCCACCACCACCCCGGCCCGGCGGGCGGTGACGGCCAGGGGGTCGTCGTCGGGGGACGTCCGGGCCGTACTCCTCGGCGTCGTGGGCGGTCCACGCCGCGTCCACCCACGCCCGGGCCACGGGGTCCACCCTCGGCCCGCTCGTCAGCTCGAGCTCGAGGCCGCCCCGCGCCACCACCACGGGCGCCGCCAGGGCAGCGTCGGCGATCGGCCGCCACACGCGGGTGCCGTCGTCGTCCCGCTGCTCCTGCAGGAGCGTGACCCGGTCCACCACGGTCTCGTAGCGGGCATCGGCCAGGGCCGCCACCGCCGCCTCCAGGCGGGCGGGCTCGCCGCCGTCGACCAGGGTCACGTGGGGCACGAAGGGCCACGTGAGCTCCCGGGCCAGCGGCTCGACGAACACCCGGTGCCGCAGGGCGTGGACCGGTGCCACGTCGCCCGTCGGCGGCAGGTACAGGACCGGGTTGTCGGGGAGGAAGGTGGTGGGCGGGCCGAGGGCGAGCCGGAAGGGCCGTGTCGCCGCTCCCGCCGCCCGCAGCACGTCGAGCACGTCGCCGAGGCGATCCTCCCGCACGTTGACCGGCGGCACCAGGGTCAGGTGAGGCGGCACCCGCCCGAGCGAGGCGTCGCCGCAGGCCCGCCGCAGCGCGTCCACCTCGCCGTCGACGGGCGGCGGCACCAGGAGGACGACGCCGAGGCGGAGCCGGGGCACGGGCGGGCGTCAGTCCCGGTCGTGGTGGCAGACGGCCTCGAGCATGAACCCGAAGGGATCGAGCCAGAAGGTGGCGTAGTAGGGCGGCGGGTACTCGGGGAAGGCCCGGGGCGGGTGCAGCACCTCGTCGCCCTGGGCGACCACGTGGGCGTGGACGGCGTCGACCGCCGAGCGGGTGCGCACGGCGAAGGCCAGGTGCTGGAGGCCCGTCCGGTGGCGGGAGTACCCGCCGGGCACGGCCGACGGGTACACGAACAGGTAGGTGCCCGGCCGGCCGCCGGCGGGGCGGTACGCGAACTGGTCGTCGGCGGCGAAGAAGGGCTCGAACCCGACGAGCGGCGTCAGGGCGTCGTAGTAGGCCTTCGCCGCCGCCAGGTCGGGCACGTTGATCCCGAGGTGGCCGAGCACCGGCTCATTCTTTGCGCGTTTTGGCTCACCCCCTGAGCCTTTCTGCGCACAGTGTGGATCTGGGCTCGGTCAGGCCGGGAGCAGACCCAGGGCGACGAGCTCGGCCCGGAGGGCCTCGGCGGACTGGAAGTGGTGGCCGGCGAAGCCGAGGGCGCGGGCGGCGTCGACGTTGTCCCACCGGTCGTCGATGAAGACCGTCGTCTCGGGGCGGACCCCGAACCGGCGGCACAGCTCGTCGAAGATCTCGGCGTCGGGCTTGGCCACCCCCACCTCGCCCGACAGGAGGACGCCGTCGAACCGGGCCAGGAACGGGAACCGCTCGACGGCGTGGGGCCAGGTCTCGGCCGAGGCGTTGGAGAGCACGTAGGTGGGCACGCCGGCGGCCTGCAGCTCGTCGAGCACCTCGACCGTCCCGTCGATCGCGCCCTTGACCATCTCCGGCCACCGCTCGTGGTACGCGGTGATGAGCTCGGCCTGGTCGCGGAAGCGCTCGACCAGCTCGGCCACGCCCTCGGCGAAGGGCCGGCCCCGGTCGAGCTGGTCGTTCCACGACGACGTGCACACCGTCGCCAGGAACTCCTCCATCGCGTCCTCGTCGTCGAACAGCGTCCGGTAGAGGTGCCTCGGGTTCCAGTCGACGAGGACGCCCCCGAAGTCGAAGGCGACGACCTCGATGGACGGCGTCAGCTGGCCAGCTCCACCCGGAGCCGGGCCCGCCGCAGCGCCGCCTCGGCCTCGACGTCGTCGGTCTCCCGGGTGGCCCGCTCGGCCTCCTCCAGCGCCCGGCGGGCCCGGGCGGCGTCGATGTCGCTCGCCAGCTCGGCCACGTCGGAGAGGATGGTCACCCGGTCGTCGCTCACCTCGACGAAGCCGCCGTGCACGGCGGCCCGCTCCTCGCTCCCGTCCGTCCCCCGGATGGACACGGCCCCGACCCCGAGGGCGCCGATGAACGGCGAGTGCCCGGTGAGGAAGGCGATGTCGCCCTCCGACGTCCGGGCCACCACCATCTCGGCTTCGCCGGAGTAGAGGATCCGCTCCGGCGAGACCAGCTCGACCTGGAGGGGCACGGCTACTCCCCCTGGAGGCTGCGGGCCTTGGCCTGCGCCGCCTCGGCCCCGGCCACGTTGAGGAAGGCCTGCTCGGGCAGCTCGTCGAGGTCGCCGTCCACGATGGCCTCGAAGCTCTCCACCGTCTCGTCCACCGGGGTGAAGACGCCGGGAAGGCCGGTGAAGACCTCGGCCACGTACATGGGCTGGGACAGGAAGCGCTGGACCTTGCGGGCCCGGTTGACCGTGACCCGGTCCTCCTCCGACAGCTCGTCGAGGCCGAGGATGGCGATGATGTCCTGGAGCTCCTTGTAGCGCTGGAGCACCTCCTGCACCCGCCGGGCCACGTTGTAGTGGCGCTCCCCCACCACCTCGGGCGAGAGGATGGTCGAGGTCGAGGCCAGCGGGTCGACCGCCGGGTAGATGCCCAGGGCGGCGATGTCGCGGCTCAGCTCGGTGGTGCCGTCGAAGTGGGTGAACGACGTGAACGGCGCCGGGTCGGTGTAGTCGTCGGCGGGCACGTACACGGCCTGGAGCGAGGTGATGGAGTGGCCCCGGGTGGAGGTGATGCGCTCCTGGAGCTCCCCCATCTCGTCGGCCAGGGTGGGCTGGTAGCCCACGGCCGAGGGCATGCGGCCGAGCAGGGTCGAGACCTCCGAGCCGGCCTGGACGAAGCGGAAGATGTTGTCGATGAACAGCAGCACGTCGCGCTGCTGCACGTCGCGGAAGTACTCGGCCATGGTCAGGGCCGCGAGCCCCACCCGGAGGCGCACGCCCGGCGGCTCGTCCATCTGCCCGAAGACGAGGGCGGCCCGCTCGAGCACGCCCGACTCGGCCATCTCGATGAGGAGGTCGGTGCCCTCCCGGGTCCGCTCGCCGACACCGGCGAACACGGACACGCCGCCGTGCTGCTGGGCCACCCGGCGGATCATCTCGGTGATGAGCACGGTCTTGCCCACACCGGCCCCGCCGAAGAGGCCGATCTTCCCGCCCTGGGCGTAGGGCGTCAGCAGGTCGATGACCTTGATGCCGGTCTCGAACATGGCGGCCCGGGGCTCGAGCGTGTCGAACGCCGGCGGGTTGCGGTGGATCTCCCAGCGCTGCTTCACGTCGACGTGCTCGACGTCGAGGGGCTGGCCCCACACGTTGAAGACGTGGCCGAGCACCTCGTCGCCCACGGGCACCTCGATGCCGTGCCCGGTGTTGCGCACCGGGGTGCCCCGCACGAGGCCGTCGGTGGGGCGCAGGCAGATGGCCCGCACCCGGCTGTCGCCGATCTGCTGCGCCACCTCGGCGCCGACCACGACGTCGTCGCCCCCGATGTTCAGGGTCATCTCGAGGTAGAAGTTGATCTCGGGCAGGGCGTCGGGGGGGAACTCGACGTCGACGACGGGGCCGGCGATGGCCACCACCCGCCCGTCCTTCAGCTCCCTCGGCTCGTCGGCGGCCGTGGGCAGGGACGTCACGCTCATCTCTCGCTCCGTTCGGGCTGTCGTTCGAAGAAGGCCTCGCCCGACCCCACTCGGTCGACGAGGTAGTCGGCGTCGCCATCCGCGGCGCCGGCCCGCATGGCCTCGGCGCCGCTGACGATCTCCATGATCTCGGTGGTGATGGCGTCCTGGCGGGCCCGGTTCATCACCCGGGTCAGCTTGGTGATCAGCTCCTCGGCGTTGTCCGTGGCCGACTTCATCGCCCGCTGCCGGGCGGCGTGCTCGGAGGCGGCGGCGTCGAGCATGGCGGCGAACAGCCGGGCCTCGGCGTAGCGGGGCAGCAGGCGCTCGAGGATGGTGCCGGGGGCGGGCTCGAACTCGTAGTCGGCGGTCGGCCCGCCCTCCGCCGCCTGCTCCAGCGAGGCGGGATCGAGCGGCATGAAGCGCCGGCGCACCACCCGCTGCGTCCCCACCGAGATGAACTGCGTGTACACGAGGTCGACCTGGTCGAAGTCGCCCTCCTCGAACCTCGAGGTGACCGCCGACGCCACCGCCTTGGCGTCCTCGTAGGTGGGCTGGTCGGTCATGCCGGTGAACGAGGCCTCGATGGGCTGGCCCCGGAAGCGGAAGTAGCCCTCCGCCTTCTTCCCGACGCAGATGAGCGCCACTTCCCGACCGGCGGCGCGGTCCTCCCGGAGGGCCCGCTCGGCCAGGCGGATGACGTTGGTGTTGTAGGCCCCGGCCAGGCCGCGATCGCCGGTGATGACCACGTAGGCCACCGTCCGCACCTCCTCGCGGGGCGTCAGCAGCGGCGAGCTGAGGCCGGCGCCGGCGGCCGCCAGGTTGCCGAGCACCGCGGTCACCTGCTCGCTGTAGGGGCGGGCGGCCGCCACCCGCTGCTGGGCCCGCACGATGCGGCTCGCGGCGATGAGCTCCATGGCCCGGGTGATCTTCTTGGTCGACTGGACCGAGCGGATGCGCCGCCGGAGGATCCGTTCCTGGCCACCCGCCACGGGCTAGCCCTCCCGGTGTTCCGCCACCGAGGAGCCGGCGTCGCCGGCATCGGTGGTCGGCTCGCCCTCGGTCGCCGACTCGGCGTCGGTGCGGGGCGCGTCGCCACCGCCGGGTGTGCCCGGGCCGGAGCCGTCGCCGCTCGGGCCGAACTGCTCCCGGAAGGACCGGATGGGGGCCTCGAGGACGTCGTCCGAGGGGAGGGCGCCGGTCGACCGCACCTGCTCGAGGATGTCGCCGTGGCGGGTGCGCATGTACTCGAGGAGCTCGGTCTCGAAGCGGCGCACGTCGGCCACCTCGACGTCGTCGAGGTGGCCGCGGGTGCCGGCGTACACCGACACCACCTGGTCCTCGACGGCCAGCGGCGAGTTGAGCGGCTGCTTGAGCAGCTCGGTCAGGCGGTAGCCCCGGTCGAGCTGGGCCTGCGACACCTTGTCCAGCTCGGAGCCGAAGGCGGCGAAGGACTCGAGCTCGCGGAACTGGGCCAGGTCGCCCTTGAGCGTGCCCACCGCCGTCTTCATGGCCTTGATCTGCGCCGCCGAGCCCACCCGGGACACGGACTGGCCCACGTTGATGGCGGGGCGGACGCCGGACTTGAACAGGTCGTCCTCGAGGAAGATCTGCCCGTCGGTGATCGAGATGACGTTGGTCGGGATGTAGGCCGAGATGTCGCCGGCCTTGGTCTCGATGATGGGCAGGGCGGTCAGCGAGCCCGCGCCGCGGTCGTCGCTGAGCTTGGCCGCCCGCTCGAGCAGCCGGCTGTGGAGGTAGAAGACGTCGCCCGGGTAGGCCTCGCGCCCCGGCGGCCGGCGCAGCAGCAGCGAGAGCTGGCGGTAGGCCTCGGCCTGCTTGGACAGGTCGTCGTAGACGACGAGGGCGTGCTTCCCGTTGTCCATCCAGTGCTGGCCCATGGCGCACCCGGCGTAGGGGGCCAGGTACTTGAACGGCGCCGGGTCCGACGCCGGGGCCACCACCACGACCGTGTAGTCCATGGCGCCGCGGGACTCGAGGGTGGCCACCGTCTGCGCCACCGTCGAGGCCTTCTGGCCGATGGCGACGTAGATGCAGTTCACCCCCAGACCCCTTCTGGTTGAGGATGGTGTCGACGGCCACGCTGGTCTTGCCCGTCTTGCGGTCGCCGATGATGAGCTCGCGCTGGCCCCGGCCGATGGGGATCATGGCGTCGATGGCCTTGATGCCCGTCTGGAGCGGCTCGTGCACCGGCTTGCGGCCGGTGATGCCGGGGGCCTGCACCTCGAGGCGCCGGGGCTCGGCGCCCACGATCTCGCCCCGCCCGTCGATGGGCTCGCCCAGCGCGTTGACCACGCGGCCGAGGAGGGGGTCGCCCACGGGCACCGAGAGGATGTCGCCGGTGGCGCGGACCGTCTGGCCCTCCTCGATGTGGCCGATCTCACCCAGCACGACGGCGCCGATCGAGTCCTCGTCGAGGTTGAGCGCGAGGCCGAGGGTGCCGCCCTCGAACTCGAGCAGCTCGTTGACGGCGGCGCCGGGCAGGCCGCTGATGGTGGCGATGCCGTCGCCGACCTCGGCGATGCGGCCCACCTGGGCCATCTCGGTGACGGGGTCGTAGCCCTCGAGGTTGGCGGCGCAGCGCCGCCGTGATGTCGTTGGGGTCGAAGTCGCCGAACAGGGGCTCAGCCACGGCCACCGATCCTCTCTCGCAGCTCGTCCAGGCGGGAGCGCACGCTCCCGTCGATCACCGTGTCGCCGACCTGGGCCACGACGCCCCCCAGCACGTCGGGGTCGATCACGACCTTGACCTCGACGGCCTTCCCGGTGGCGCGGCCCAGGGCCTCGGCCAGGCGGGTGCGCTGGTCCTCGTCGAGCGCCACCGCCGAGCGCACCTCGGCCAGCACCCGCTGGCGGGACTCGGCGGCGCGGCGGACGAGTCCGTCGGCGATGGCCGGCAGCTCGCGCGAGCGGCCGGCGGCCACCACCGCCGAGACCAGTGCGGCCGACAGCGGCGAGGCGCGGTTGCCGAGCAGGTCGTCGACCACGCCCAGGCGCCGCGACGCGGGCACCGCCTCGTCGGTCAGCACCGAGCGCAGCTCGTCCGAGCCCTCCAGGGCCCGGGCGAAGCGGAACAGGTCGTCCTCGACCGCCTCGAGCTGGCCCTCGGCGCGCGCCACCTCGAAGAGGCCCACCACCCAGCCGTCGATGCGGTCGGCCACGTCAGCTCCGCCCGCCGTTGGCGCCGGCGCTGCTCAGGCTGGCGATGTACTCCTCGACCAGGCGGCGGTTGGCCTCGGGGTCGAGGTTGGCCCGCACCACCCGCTCGGCGGCGTCGATGGCCAGCACGGCCACCTGCCCCCGCAGCTCGCCGAGCACCCGGGTCCGCTCGGCCTCGAGCTGCTCGGCGTTGCGCCGGCGCATGTCCTGCGCCTCGGCCTCGGCCCGCTGGGTGAGGTCGCGCCGGACGGCGTCGGCCTGCTGCCGCGCCTCCTCGATGATCCGCGCCGCCTCGCCCCGGGCGTCGGCCAGCTGGCGCTGGTAGTCGGCCCGCACCGCCTCGGCGTCGGTCTTGGCCTTCTCGGCCTCGTCGAGGCTCGAGCGGATGCGCTCGGTCCGGGCGTCCATGGCCTTCGTCACCGCCGGCAGGCCGAACTTCCAGAGGGCGCCCAGGATGATCAGGAACGCCAGGCCACCCCAGATGATCTCGTTCCCCTCCGGGAGGATGGGGCTGGGCGCCTCCTGGCACTCGTCGACGGTGCCGCCCTCCTCGAGGATGTGGGAGCACTCCTCCGCCTCGTGGTCGGCGAACTCGACCTCGCCCTCCTCCTCCTGCGCCGACGCGATGCCCGGCAGGGCCACGAGGGCGGTCAGGGCCAGGAGCGAGCGCGGCGAGCAGCGCTCGGGTGCGCATCGCTCCCCCTACAGACCGAGGAGGATGAAGACGACGAAGCCGATGAGGGCGAGGGCCTCGGTGAAGGCGATGCCCAGGAACATCGTCGTGCGGACCAGGCCGGCGGCCTCGGGCTGGCGGGCCATGGCCTGCACGGACTGGCCGACGAGGTAGCCGATGCCGATGCCGGGGCCGATGGCGGCGAGGCCGTAGGCGAAGCCGGCGGAGATGGCGCCGCCGAAGCTGATGAACTCCTCGCCCGTCGCGTCGATCTGCGGCCAACAGGTGCAACATCGTGGGTTCTCCTTCTCCTAGTGCTCGGGGTGCATGGCACCGCCGATGTACACGGCGGTGAGGATCGTGAAGATGTAGGCCTGCAGGAACGCCACCAGGAGCTCGAACCCCGTCAGGAACAGCAGCATCAGGAACGGCAGCGGCATGAAGACCGCGTACCACTCCGTCACCCACAGGGAGGCGGTCAGGACGGCGAAGGTGACGAGCAGGATGTGGCCGGCCAGCAGGTTGGCGAAGAGTCGGACGGCCAGGCTGAAGGGCCGGACCAGGAAGGTCGAGACGAACTCGATCGGGTCACGAGGAAGTAGAGGCGCCATCGGCACGCCCGGCGGGAACACCAACGAGTTCTTGAGGTAGCTGCAGCGGGCCCTGGTTGACGACGCCGACGACGTTGAAGACCACGCAGACCAACAGCGCCAGGAACAGCGGCACGGCCATGCGGGCGTTGGCCGGCATCTGGAAGAACGGGATGATCTCGGTGATGTTGAGGAAGAAGATGAAGAAGAACATCGAGGGCAGGAGCGGCAGGATCCACGCTTGCGAGCCCGTCCGGCCCGATGGTCTGCATGATGATGCCGTTGTTGATGAAGTCGACGCTGGACTCGGCGACGTTCTGGAGTCCGGTGGGGACCAGGGCGCCCTTGCGCCCGCCGATGAGGAACAGCGCCAGCGTGAGGACCACGGCCAGCAGGTAGATCAGGACGATCTTGCTGATGGCGAAGGGCGAGCCCTCCAGCACATCTCCGGCCACTCGACGAGGTGGCTGATCGGCGGGAACTCGAGTGCGAAGGTCGAACGCAGCGCACCCCTTGTCGCGGCCGGTTGAGGACGGGGAAGGCCAGCGAGGCCGAGACGTAGCGGGTCTCCCACACGAGCAGCCCGAGGTGGGTGACCACGATGGTGAAGCCCAGCGGCACGGGCTCGAGCCAGCTCGCGTCACGGACGAGGACTACGGCGGCGGCCAGCAGCCCGAGCCGGAGGATGTAGCCGCCGAGGACGGCGCCCATCATGAGGAACCCGAGCGAGATGCGCCCGGCCCAGGTGATCAGGGCGGCGGCCAGGAGGAAGTTGGCGACCACGAGGGCCAGCCCGTAGCCGGCCGAGAGGGCGCCGGCGTAGCCCCAGCCGAAGGCGCCGACGAGGATCAGGACGGGGGCCACCGGCAGGGCCCGGCGGACCAGGTCGCCGGGCCAGCTGCTGCTCGGGGGCGGGGCCCTCGAGGCGCAGGGCGGCGGCGGTCACCGGCCCCCCTCGGACGTCCGATGGCGGGTCCACGGCTTGTCGGCCTCGTCGCCGGCGCATCTCGGCCTCGTAGCGGAACCACATCATGTAGGACGTGCCGGCCACGCCGAACGAGGAAGAGCACGAGGGTGAAGAGCGGGGTGAGCCCCAGCCAGTGGTCGAGGCCGTAGCCGAGGCCGCCGAAGACGACCGGCGTCACCGCCAGCTCGAAGGCACGGGCCAGGCCGTCTCCGAAGCCGTTGTACAGATCTCGCCGCTCGCGGAGCTCCACTTCGCTCTCCTCATGTCACCGGGCTCGCCAGCGCGCTCGGTGAAACTTCGCGAATCTAATCCCAGTTTTCGATCCCGCCAAATCTTGCCGCCGCCGCGGCGGCGCGGACCCTACTCGCGCGGCCCGGGGGCGGCCCGGGAGACGCCCGTCAGGGCGGCCGGCTGGTCCCCGTCGTGATCGACCGCCCCCTCCCGCCCGGCCTCGGGCGACACCGCGGCCGGTGTCGGGGCGGTCTGCGGCGCGACCGCCGGGCCTCGGGGTGGAGGATCGTGTAGAGCAGCACGGCCAGGGCGGCCACGCCGGCGGGCACGAGGGCGTCGCCCTGCTCGGTGTAGACGGTGGCGAGGACCAGCCCGGCGAGGATGGCCGTCCACGCCCACAGGATGAAGACGGACCGGCGCTGGCCGTGGCCCAGGCGCATCGAGGCGGTGGTGGAGGTGCTCCTTGTCGGCCACCGCCAGGCTCGATCCGCTTGCTGGCCCGCCGCACGATGGCGAAGGCGGTGTCGAGGATCGGCACCCCCAGGATCAAGAAGGGGATGAACAGGGGGAAGAAGAAGAAGGCGGTCGAGCCCGTGGCCGCCTCGTGCGTGCCGCCGCCCACCAGCATCGTCCAGCACGCCATGAGGAGGCCGAGCAGCAGGGCCCCGGCGTCGCCCATGAAGATGCGTGCGGGGTGGAAGTTGAAGGGCAGGAACCCGAGGCACATGCCGAGCACGACCACCGCCACGAGGGGGCCGGGGCTGTTGTTGTCCAGCCGAGCCGGCCGGCGTCGAACAGCTGGTCCGCGTAGAGGAAGAAGGCGCCGGCGGCGATGGCCACGATGCCGGCGGCCAGGCCGTCGAGGCCGTCGATGAGGTTGACGGCGTTGGCGAGGCCGAGCACCCACAGCACCGTGACCAGCGGGGCGAGGTCCGGCGACACGGACGACGATCTCGCCGAAGGGGACGCGGAAGCACAGCATCGTGACGCCGAGCAGGGACAGCGACGCTGCCGGCCAGCACCATGCCGGCGACCTTTGCCGGGGCCGACACCTCCAGGAGGTCGTCGAAGGCGCCGACGGCGAGGATGATGGTGGCGCCGAGCACGATCCCGAGCGGCTCCGAGTTGTCCCGGAACACCGGGTCGAACTGCGGGACCAGCCGTGGCCGTGGCCATGGCCGGCCAGGAGGCCGCCGTACATGGCCACCCCGCCGAGCGTCGGGCGTGGGCCGGGCGTGGACCCGGCGCTCGTCGGGCGCCACCACCGCGCCGATGCGCACGGCCAGGCGCCGGACCAGGGGCGTGAGCAGCAGGGTGGTGCCCACCGTGGCGCCCAGGACGATCAGGTAGCCACCCACGCCCGGCCAGCCTCCCACGCCCACCGGCGCCACACCACGACGGTCACCGAGGTGCCCGCTTTGGGGGACTTCGCGCACCCGAGGCGGGTTCGGCGGACGGCAACACGCAGCGTGGTCGGTAGGCTCCTGTTGCGGTCCGTTGAACACCGGGCGAAAAGGCCGCGTCCCCCTGACATCGGCCACGGGTTGGCTCTAAGGTGTCGCTCGGGCGACCGCATGAGGTCATCAACCGGATGCGCAGCGTGATCAACTTCGGCCACAGAACGACGTACACCGACACGGCGACCGCCGACCCGGACCGGGCACCGGCGATCGCACGGTCGCGTCGCCCGTTCCCGGCCGTCGGCGGCGAGGGCGAGGTCGTCCCCTTCACCGCCGCCGCCTCGTCACCCTCGGCGCGCGACGACGCCTCCCCCGTCGGTGGCTCGGCCGGCCTGCGCCGGCTGCTCGTCGGCCTCGACCTCCTGGCGCTGACCCTGGCCTGGGGACTGACCCTGGTGGTGCCCGGCGTGGGGGCCGGCGCCGACCGCTCCGACCTCGTGTCGCTCGGCGCCGCGGCCGCGGCGGTGGCCGCCGGGATCTGGCTCCTGGCCTCCCAGCGCCTCTACTGGGCCCGGGTCTGCAGCGTGCGCACGGTCGAGATCGGCCGGCTGGCCAAGGTGGCCTTCCTCCTCGGCGCGCTGGTCGGCGCCAGCGGCGCGCTGGTGGGCGTCGACGTGCGGGCGGCCGAGGCGCTCGTCGGTGGCCTCGCCTCGATGATGTTCCTCCTGATGTTCCGCAGCGGCTACCGCGGCTGGCTCCGCGACCGCCGCCGCGAGGGCCGGTTCTGCCGGCCCGTCATGCTCGTCGGCCTCAACGACGAGGCGCTCGACATGCACCGCCTCCTCGACCACCACCCCGAGCTCGGCTTCCGGGTGGCCGCCGTCCTCGGCGACCCGGAGGAGGCGGCGCGACTGGGCCTGGCCTCGCTGTGGGCCGGCACGGTGGGCGACGCCGTGGCCGTGACCCGGTCCCGGGGCACCACCGGCGCCGTCGTGGTGGCCAGCGCCGTGCCCTCCGACGAGCTCAACCGGACCATCCGGGAGCTCATGCAGTCCGGCAGCCACGTGCACGTCACCAGCGGGCTGCGGGGGTTCGACCACCGCCGCCTGCGGGCCCAGCCCCTCGCCTACGAGCCCATCTTCTACCTCGAGCCGGTGTCGCTGACCCGGGGCCAGGTCCTGCTCAAGCGGACCATCGACCTGCTCCTCACCAGCCTGGCCCTCGCTGCTGGCCGTGCCCCTCCTCCTGCTGGCCGCCCTGGCCATCAAGCTCGACGACGGCGGCCCGATCCTCTTCCGCCAGCGCCGGGTGGGGCGCAACGGGCAGACCTTCACCATCCTCAAGCTGCGGACGATGGTCCTCGACGCCGAGGCCCGCCTCGACGCCCTGAAGGACAAGAACGAGCGCAAGGGCCCGCTGTTCAAGCTCACCTCGGACCCCCGGGTGACGAGGGCGGGCCGCTTCCTGCGGGCGTGCAGCGTCGACGAGCTGCCCCAGCTGTTCAACGTCCTGCGGGGCGAGATGAGCCTGGTCGGCCCCCGCCCGGCCCTGCCCTCCGAGGTCGCCGACTTCGACGAGGTGCTGCTGGCCCGCACCCAGGTGCCGCCGGGCATGACCGGCCTGTGGCAGGTCGAGGCCCGCGACAACGCCGAGTTCGACACGTACCGGCGCCTCGACCTCTTCTACGTCGAGAACTGGTCGGTCACCCTCGACCTGGTCGTGCTGCTGGCCACCCTGGAGTCCGAGATCGCCCGCATCGTGCGGGCCCTGTTCGGACGCCGGGTCCCGGTGGCCGGCGCCTCCTGACCCTCGCCCGAACCCCGTCCCGGTGAAGGTCCTCGTCGTCGCCGACGAGCTCGAGCCCTACGGCGGTCAGGAGCGCAGCCTCGTCGACGTGACCGAGGGCCTCGTGGCCCGGGGGCACACGGTCGACCTCCTCTACCGGCGCGGCGGGTCCTTCGAGGAGCGCTACCGGCGGGCGTGCCGGACGATGACCCGGGTGGCGACCCTGCGGGGACGGGAGGGCCAGCGCTTCCACCGCGCCGCCCTGGTGCGGGCCGCCCTCGGGGCCCGACGGGCGGCGGCCGACGTGGACGTCGTCTACCTGAACGACGACCGGCACGCCTTCGTGGGTGGGGTGCTGTCCCGCCTCCCCCGGCGTCCCCTGGTCTGCCACCTGCGGCTCCCGGTCACCACCGCCCGGACCCGGCAGGACCGGCTGGGCCTGCCCCTCGTCGACCGCTTCATCGCCGTGTCGGCCGCCACCCGCGACGAGTACGTGGCCGACGGCTTCGACCCGGCGAAGCTCGACGTGGTCCACAACGGGATCGACCCGGAGCGCTTCCCCCTCGGCGACGACGGGCGTCGGGCGGCGGCCCGGGCCGAGCTCGGCCTGGACGGGCAGTTCACCGTCCTCTTCGCCGGCCGGCTCGACCACGCCAAGGGGATCGAGACGCTCCTCGACGCCTGGGCCGCCCTGGGCCTCGGTCCCGACGAGGGCCGGCTGGTGCTGGCCGGCGAGGCCCGCAACCACCGCTCGGCGGCCGAGGCCGAGGCCTACGTGGCGTCGCTGCGGTCCCGGGCCCCGGCGGAGACGTGCCTGTGGGTGGGCAAGCGGTCCGAGGTCGTGCCCCTCTACCACGCCGCCGACGTGGTGGCCCTGCCCAGCGTGTTCCCCGAGCCCTTCGGCCGGGTCCTGGTCGAGGCCCTGGCCTGCGGCCGCCCCGCGGTGGGCTCGGCCGTGGGCGGGATCCCCGAGATCCTCACCGGCGAGCTGGCCGACGGCGTGGTCCCGCCCGAGGACCCGGCCGCCCTGGCCGGCGCCCTCGGCCGTCTCCGCGGCTGGCGGGAGCGGGACCCCGGCCTGGCCGAGCGCTGCCGCGCCCACGTCGAGCGCTCCTTCACCCTGGACCGCACCGTCGAGGGGGTCGAGGCCGTCCTCGAGCGGGCCGTGGCCGACCGCAAGCGGCCCGGCCGCGGTCGCGCCCCGTCTTTGTCGCGTTGAGCACCCCTGGGGTAGCCAACGCGACAAAGAACGACAGGAGGCAATGGCCGTGCGGTTGTCCCTATGGATCCGGCGAAGCGCCTACGCCCAGCAGCGGGACATCCACCGCCTGCAGGAGCAGATCGATGCGCTTGAGCGGCGAGTCGTGGCACTGGAGGACGAGGGCCGCGGCCGCGCCGGCTCGACCTGAGCCAGCCCCGTTCTTTGGCCGCTGACCGACTGCTCCGGTAGGCAGAGAACCAAAGAACGACGGCGGGTCCTACGCCGGCCGGCGGTACTGGTCGTGGCCGACGCCGAAGAGGCCGAGGACGAGGCCGGCGCCGAGGGCCGCCGTGGCGGCGCCCTTGACGAGGGCGGCCCGGCCGCCCCGGACGGCGCCGAGGGCCACCACCAGGCCCCGCAGCACGGTGAGCACGCCGAGGCCGGCGCGGCGGATGGCGTGCCACGGGGACCCGCCGAGCGAGCGCAGCAGGGCGCTGCGGGTCAGCCCGTAGCGGTACTGGCGGAGGACGATCCAGCGAGGGGACACCCGGGCGGGCGGCACCGACTCGTAGACCGCCGCGCCGTCGGCCCAGACGATGGGGTGGCCGGCCAGGTGGACCCGGTGGAAGAAGAGCGTGTCCTCCCCGCCGTCGGACCCCGTGTCCTCGAAGGGCGGGTCGTGCACCGCCAGCGCGCCGCGACCGACGAGCACGTTGCTGGTCCTGGCGTAGTGGATGCGGGCCCCGTCGGCGTGCCGGGGCCGCTCGAAGAACCCGCCGGCCCGCACCCAGGCCGGGGGCTCCTCGTCGAACACCGGCTCCACCGTGCCGGTCACCACCTCGGCCCCCGACGCCTCCCCCACCCGCACCAGCTCGGCCAGCCACCGGGGCGAGGGCCACTCGTCGTCGTCGAGGAAGGCCACCGCGTCGACGGGCCCCGCCGCCGCCACCGCGGCGTTGCGGGCGGCCACGATCCCGGGCTCCGGCTCCACGACGTACCGGAGCGGGAACGGGAACCCGGGCCGCGCCGCGTCGACGGCGGCCCGGCCCGACCCGCCGGCGTCGTTGTCGACGATGACGACCTCCACAGCCACGCCGTCCGGCACCTCGACCGCGGCCAGCTCGGCCAGCAGCCGGGCCAGGCCCTGTGGTCGCAGATAGGTACACGCGCACACGGCCACCCGCCCCGGGCGGCCTAGCATGACCCGTGGTCCAGGTGCCGCTGCCGTCCGTCAGCGTCGTCGTGCCGGCCTTCAACGCGGCCGCCCACGTCGCGGAGCAGCTGCGGGCCCTCGCCGCCCAGGACTACGACGGCGAGGTCGAGGTCGTCCTGGCCGACAACGGCTCGACCGACGGGACGCGCGACGTGGCCCGCCGTGTGGGCGACGAGGTGCTCCCCGGGCTGCGGGTCGTCGACGCCAGCGAGCGCCCGGGGCCGAGCGTGGCCCGCAACGCCGGCTGGCGGGCCGCCTCCGGCGACCTGGTCCTCTTCTGCGATGCCGACGACGTGGCCGACCCGGGCTGGGTCAGGGCCATGGTGGCCGCCCTGGAGACGTCGGCCCTCGTGGGCGGGCGCCTGGAGGTGGAGACCCTCAACGACCCCGACACGCTGGCGTGGCGCTCGCCGCCGGCCCAGACCTCCCTGCCCCGGGCCGAGGGCTACCTGCCCTTCGCCATGGGGTCGAACATGGCCGTGCGGGCCGACGTCCTGCGCAAGCTCGGCGGGTTCGACGAGGGGCTCGACCGCTCCGGCGAGGAGCCGGACCTGTGCTGGCGGGCCCAGCTGGCCGGCGAGACCCTCGTGTTCGCCCCCGACGCCGTCGTCCACTACCGGCTCCGGGAGGGGCTCCGCCCGCTCCTGCGCCAGCACGGCCACTGGGGGCTGGGCAGCGTCGACCTCTACTGCCGCTTCCGGGACCGGGGGATGCCGCGGAGCTCGACCGTCGCCGCGCTGCGCCACTGGCTCCGCCTGCTGCTGGGGGCGCCGGTGCGCCTGTCCTCGCGGTCGGGGCGGGGCGTGTGGGCCAGCCGGGTGGCCTACCGGTGGGGCCGCGTCCGGGCCAGCGTCGAGCACCGCACGCTCTACCTGTAGGGAGCCGGGCACCCGCTAGGAGAGGGCGGCCTTGGGGCGGGCCAGGGCGATCAGGTCCCGCACCGCCTGGGGCCGGACGAACAGCAGGATGGCGCCGTAGACGATCGCCCCCGTGGCCACGGCCGAGAACAGCACCGTGGGCCAGCTGGCGCCGGCCTGCTCGGCCAGCATGCGCACGGCGTAGGCCGCCGCGCCCATGACGACGGTGGCGAGCGCCACGGGCGTCAGCGCCGCCAGGAACCGGCCGAAGGGCAGGCGGATCAGCGAGAAGGGGATCATGAGCCCGGGCACGGCGCAGATGGCCGTCCCGATGAGGAAGGCCCAGGCCACGCCCACGAAGCCCCACTGGGCCCCGATCACGTAGGCCCCGAGGAGGAACAGGCCGTTGGCCACGCCCCACCGGAGCTGGAGGTCGGTGCGGCCCTTCGACTGGAACAGCACCGACGTGGTGTTGCTGACGGCGTTGATCATGGCGATCACGCCGAAGATGGCCAGGACGGGGACCGACTCCAGCCAGCGGTCGCCGAGGATGACCCGCACGAAGGGCTCGGCCACCACCGTCATGCCCAGCCCCAGCGGGAAGAAGAGCACCGCCACCGCGGCGCACGAGCGTACGAAGTTGGCGGCGATGGCCTCGTCGTCCTCCATGCGGGCGAAGGCGGGGAAGAGGACGTTGCGGCTGACCGAGAGCACGGCGTCCACGGGCACCAGGAGCTGCTGGTACCCGAGCATGTAGAAGCCGAGCGAGGTCGGCCCCATGCGGGCCACGATGAACTTGTCGCCCGCCTCCTGGAAGTACGAGAAGAACGAGAAGGCGCTGAGGTTGCCGCTGAAGCGGCGGAGGCTGCGGACGTCGGCCCAGTGGAACTGCCAGCTCGGGCGCCAGGACGACGCGACCCACACCACCACGTTCGACGCCAGCTTCCCTGCCAGGAGACCCCACACCAAGGCCCACGTGCCCCAGCCGCGGTAGGCCAGCCACACCGAGACGCCGCCCTGCACCAGCGCGTTGGTGACATCTGCCGCCGCCACCGCCCGGAAGCGGAAGGAGCGCCGCAGCAGCGCCCGCTGGGCCTGGCCGAGGGACAGGGCGATGAAGCACAGGCCCACCGCCCGCAGCACGGGCACCATCTGGTCGTCGTGGAACAGCGCGCCGGCGACCGGCGCCAGCACCACCAGCGCGGCGGCGATCCCGACGCCCACCAGGATGTTGAAGTAGAAGACGCTGCTGACCAGGCGCTGGGTCAGGGCCTTGACGTGGATCAGCCCGGCGCCCGGCGTCGCCGCCACCACCCGCTCGAGCAGGTCGGTGACCACCAGGGCCATGGCGAAGAGGCCCCGCTCGTCGGGGAGGATGAGCCGGGCCAGCACCACGGTGATGACCATGCGGCTGACGTGCATGGTGATCTGCCCGCCCGCCGCCCAGCGGGCACCACTCGCCACCACGCCCCCCTCGGGAGCGATCGTGTCCTCGAGGGGCACCGCCCCCGGCTCCGAGCCGGCGTCGACGTGCTGCACGGCTCTAGCTGGGGTAGCCCAGGCGCCCCGGCGGCAGGTCCGCGTCGCTGGAGCGGACGGGTTGGACGGGACGGGGGCGGCTGGCCCGGCGCTCGGCCCCGGCCACGTCGGCCTTCAGCAGGTAGGAGTCGTAGGCCGCTCCCTGCCGCTGGGTCCGCACGCGGTTGATGACCACGCCGAGCAGCACGAGGCCCGAGCTCCGCAGCCGGTCGACGGCCTGCTCCAGCTCGATGAGCTTCACGCTGGCGGCATCGACCACGAGGATGACGTGGTGGGCCACGCTCAGCACGAAGGGTGTCTCGGCCACGCCGTGCAGGGGCGGGGCGTCGATGAGCAGCAGCCGGCCCTCGGCCGCCAGGGCGCGGTGCGCCCGGGGCAGCGCCGTGGTGACCACGTCGGCGGGGTGGCGGTCGGGGACGCCGGCAGGGAGGAACCAGAGGTGCTCGTAGCGGGTGCGGCGCAGCACCTGCTCGACGTCCATCGAGCCGAGGTCGGCCAGGCCCTCGCCGAACGGCTCACCGAGCCGGTCGTGCTGCGTGGGGCGCCGGAGGTCGGCGTCGATGACCACGACGTCGCGGCCCACGGCGGCCATGGACAGGGCCAGGCCGGCGGCCACGGTGGACTTGCCCTCGCCGGCGCTCCACGAGGCGATGGCGATGGCCGAGGGCCGGTGGTCGAGCAGGAGCAGGTCGAGGTTGGTCCGGAGCGACTGGAACGCCTCGATGAGCTCGGGCGGACCGTCCTCGAGGAGCGAGGCCACGGCCTCGTTCCCCCGGCCGAGACGCCGAACCGGCGGGATCTGCCCGAGCACGGGGGCGTCGAAGCGGCTGCGCACCTCCTCGGCCACGTCCAGGGCCTGGCGCACCCGGGCGGCGCCCACGGCGGCCAGCAGGGCCAGGAAGAGGCCGAGCACGCCGGCGCCGAAGAGGATCGGTGTGGGCTGCGGGGCGACCGCCTCGCGCGGCGTGAAGGCGGGGCCATCGAGGCGGAGGACGAGCACCGACTCGTCGGGCAGCTCGTCGATGAGCCGTTCGGCCACGGCGTTGGCCCACACGGCCGTCGCCTGGCGGCTCGAGCTCTCCACCTGGATGATGAGGATGGGGCTGCCGGCGTCGCGCCGGGTGCTGATGGTCACGGCCGCCCGGGCCGACTCGAGGTCGGTCTCGGTCAGGTCCTGGCCGACGGCGTCGAGGAAGGCCCTGCTCTCCGCCCGCAGGGTGATGTTGTCCATCTCGTAGTCGATGGTCGCCGACGGGTTGTTGGCCCCGGCCTCCGGGTCGACCAGCGAGGTGATGGCGGCCCGGGCCCGGTAGGTCTTCGTGGGCAGGAAGGCGGCGGCGGCCCCGAGGCCGAGGCACAGCACGAACACCAGCAGGGCCAGCACCCAGTAGCGCCGCAGCGCCAGACGAACGTCCCTCAGCTCCATGCCGGCACCTCCGCCCGCGCCGGTAGGACCGGCAACCGCTCGTCCACGTGCACCACGTCCTCGTCGGTGTCACGGCGCTCCCGCACCGCCTGGCCGGCGACGACCATGACCCCCAGCAGCATGCCCGTCAGCGTGGCCAGTCGGTGCTTCTCCAGCACATCTTCGAACATCCCCTTGGCCAGCAGGCTGCAGGCGCCGATGGCGGCGCCCACGGCCAGCGCCGCCACCCGGCTGTCGGCGTGGCGCCGCCAGGCGTGGAGGCCCTCGCGGAACGAGAGGACGAGGGCCAGCGAGAACAGCCCCAGGCCCACCAGGCCGCTGCGGGTGAGGATGTCGTAGCCGATGTTGTGGAAGCCGGTGTCGATGACCCTGTCCGTCTGCGGCACCCGCACCTCGAGGGGCACGCCGAGGCCGTGCCCCAGCAGCGGGCGCTCGTCGAAGAGCTCGTCGGCCTGGCGCCACAGCAGGACGCGGAGGTCGGCGGACTGCTGCTTCCCGGTGGACTCGAACGCCTCCTCGTAGGCGGCGGCCACGGGCAGGCGCTCGCCCTTGCGCACGTCGACCAGCGCGATGGTCACCGCCACGGCGGCCAGCGCGGTGAGGGCGAGGAACACCGTGGTGGCGGGCACGCGGAGGCGCCGGCGCCAGGTGGGCCCGAGGGCGGTGACCAGCAGCAGCACCAGGCTCACCGCCAACCCGATCATCGCGGCGCGCTGGCTGGCGGAGAACACAGACAGCACCATCGGCAGCGCCGCCAACCCGATCAAGGCCCACCGCTTCCGTCGGCAGCCCTCGACCACCAGGCCGATGACGCCGAGGACCACCAGCACCGACGAGGCGTCGGCCCCGATGCTCAGGATGCTGATCCCCTTGAGCCCGGGGAGGCTCAGGCGCAGGTGGGTCTCGCTGAGGGTGAGGGGGAACGCCACCAGGGCGTACGCCCCGAGCCCCACGAACCACGCCCCGATCGCCTGGCGGGTGACGAGGCGGACGGGGTCGACCCCGGCGAGGAGGGCGACCCCACCGCCCAGGTAGAGGACGGCCTTGGCCTGGAACAGGATCTCGTCGATGGGGAACCCGGCGAACACCCCGAAGACGCCCGAAAGGACGTACCAGGTCGAGAACGCCGTCCACGCCAACCCCACCGGCGTGAGCCGCTTGGGTCCCCCGTGGACCACCAGGCGGGCGATCAGGGCCAGCACCAGCGTCATCTCGGTCAGGCGGAACGACTGCCCGGCGAAGGCCAGCCGGAAGAGCCCGATCGCCGTCTCGTTCTGGCTCGGGTAGAAGAGCAGGTCGGCGAGGATCACCGCGAAGACGGCGGCCACCACCAGCTCCCGCCGGCCGGCCCGCTCCCAGTCGGTGAACCGCTTCCAGACGAGGTACCCGGCGACGGCCAGGGGCACGAGGAGGACCAGCGCCATCAGCGCAGCCCGGTGGCGGCGGTCACGGGGAGAGAGGTTACCAACCCCCCCTGTGGCGACCTCGGCGACGCCGGGTGGCGGCCGCCCGGCGGTGGACGTCGGCCACCAGCTCGTAGCGGGTGGGGAGGGCGAAGCGGGCCTCGGCCGCGGCCCGCCCGGCCTCGGTCAGGCGCCGCCGCAAGCCATCGTCCCCGAGCACGCGGTCGAGGGCCCCGGCCAGGGCGACGTCGTCCCCCGGCGGCACCAGGACGCCGGTGACGCCGTCGTCGACGAACTCCGGGATCCCGCCCGAGTCCGTGGCCACCACGGGGGTGCCGGAGGCGAGCGCCTCGAGGACGCTGCGTCCGAAGGGCTCGGCCACGGAGGCGTTCACGAGGACGTCCAGTGCCCGCTGCACCTCCGGGATGTCGTCCCGGCGGCCGACGAAGCGCACCCGGTCGCCGAGCAGGCGCTCGGCCTCGTCCCGCACCTGGGCCCCGGCCGACGCCGAGCCCACGGCCACGTCGCCCACCACCGCCAGCCTGGCCTCCGCCGCCGGGCCGGTGGCCCGGGCCAGGGCCCGGGCCAGCACGTCGACCCCCTTCTCCGGGTCGACCCGCCCGACGATGCCGACCAGGGGCCGGCCCTCCCGTCCGCCGAGCGCCTCCCGCACGTCCGGGTCGGCCGGCGCGGGGCAGAACCGCTCGACGTCGACCCCGGGGTGGACGACCACGACCTCGGAGGCCCGGGGCCCGAGGGTCGACGCGGTGGCGGCGCTGTTGGCCGTCGTCACCGTGGCCAGGGCACCGGCCGCCCGGAGCAACCGGCGGCCGAAGCCGGGCACGACGATGTCCACCACCTCGACCACCACGGGCCGGCGGGCCAGGCGCCCGCCCAGGGCCACCTCGAGGTGGGCGTGGAGCGAGAACGAGAGCACGACGTCGTAGCGGCGGGCCACGCGCGCCACCCGGGTGGCCGAGACGGCCACTGCCGCGGGCCTCGGACAGCACCTGGCCGGGGCCGGCCCGCCGGCCGTCGGGCCGGCGCAGGCTCCGGTGCTCGGGCAGCTCGAGCGGCTCGAGGGGGAGGCCGCGCCCCACCCACGCCCGGGCCACCGGGCTGTCCGGGGCGGCGGCCAGCGTCAGGCGGACGCCCCGCTCGGCCAGCGCTGGGGCCAGGTCGAGCAGGCGCAGCTGCGCCCCCCACACCTGCACGGCGTGGCTGACGACCAGGACGGAGACGGGCGGCGGCGACCCGAGCGCGGGGTCGCTCCCGCTACCGGACGTAGAGCGTCACCTGCATGTCGCGCCCGTCCCGCCACGTCTGCGCCGGACGGTGGCCGGAGTCCTCGAGCTGCTGCACGAAGTCGCGGTGCTCGCTGCCCCGCGGCTTGCGGTACACGTACCAGATCCGGTCCTCGTCGCGGGCCACGCTGCTCCCCCGTCTCCCGGTCCACGAGCGGGGCCGGGTTCCCGGTCTCGTAGTCGAAGGGCGCCACCTCGGGCGCGGGGTAGGCGACCCGCAGGGGGAAGTCGGCCGACGACACCCGTTCCTCGGCGTAGAGCTCGAACGGGATGCGGCCGTGCCAGGGGATGAACAGCACGGCATCGTCCGGGCGGGCGTTGTCGAGCACGAACCCGGTGGCCCCGTCCCAGTCCTCGACCGAGTCGATGCGGTGCCAGTTGACGACGGCGCCGAGGGACAGGACGACGAGGGCGCCGGTCCCGATCGCCCGCCAGCGCGGTGCCAGGGCGGCCAGACCGGCGCCGACCAGGAGGGCCAGCGCCGGCAGGGTGACGCTGAAGTACCGCGGGACGAGGACCGGGCGGGCCAGCGACACCAGCGACGCGGTGACGATGGGCACGGCGAACCAGCACACGGGGAAGGCGAGCGGCCAGGTGAGCCGCCGGCTGCGCAGGGCCGGGGCCAGCGCCACCAGGCAGCAGGTGGCGATGCCGAGGGCCAGCAACCCGGCCAGCACCACCGGCGCCCGTTGGCCCGAACCGAGCGAGGCGATCGTGCCGACGAGGCGCGTCGGCGTCGTCTTCGGCACCCAGTCGAGCTGGCCCTCGTCCTTCAGCAGGGCCACGAACACGATGGGCAGCGACCCGAGCCCGATGAGCCCGCCGCCGAGCAGGAAGCGGCGCCACGGCAGCGGCCGGTCCCGGAGGAACAGCAGCGACGCGGCGTGGCCCCCGAGGACCAGCAACCCGAAGAAGTGGCAGTACGGCAGCAGCAGCGAGGCGGCCACCCAGGCGACGAAGCGCCCCGTGGTCTGGTCCTCGACGAAGCGCAGGAAGCACCACGAGGCGAGGACGACGGCGAAGATCGTCACCGTGTAGCCCCGGGCCGTCTGCGCCTGCTCCACGAACATGCCGTTGACGGCGAGCAGGGTGGCCGCCAGCGTGGCGGCGACGGGGCCGAAGAGCCGGCGCCCGACGAGGTAGAGCATGGGCACGGTGCCGATGGCCAGCAGGGCCGACGGCAGCCGCAGCCAGCCCTCACCGTCGGCCAGCGCCGTCCACCCGTGGAGGAAGAGGAGGTACAGCCCCTGGTTGGCCTCGCGCCGCGCCACCAGGTCCCAGAGGTCGCCCAGACCCATGCGGGCGTTGGCCAACGAGAAGGCCTCGTCGGACCACAGGCTCTTGCTGCCGATGCCGACCAGCACCAGGACGGCGACGGCCAGCGTGGGCACCAGGACGGCCCACGGCGGGGTGGTCAGGCGGGACCCGGACGACCGGTCCGTCGGCCCGACGGCGCCCGCGACGGGAGCCTCGCCGCGCCCGGTCCTCCGTTGCAGTTCAGCGGTCGATGCCACGGGCCTCAGGTCCCTCCGTGAGAACCACACGACTCTACGTGGTCGGTCCGTCACCGGGAAGTCACAGTCGACCGGCCCCGGCCGCCTCACGCCCCGCGCCTATCCTCCGACAGGACCCTCGGTCCGCCGTTCCCCCTGCCGATGCCCTCCCCCCCGCCCCGCCCCCGCCTCCCCGTGCTGCTCGGCGCGCTCCTGGCCGGGTCGGCCGGCGCCGGCCACCTCCTGTACCCGGCCGTCCTCGGCGTGTTCAGCGCCCGTCGGCGCACGCCCGAGCCGCCGCCCGAGCCGGCGGCCTGGCCCCCGCTCACGGTCGTGGTGGCGGCCTACCGGGAGGCCGGGGTCATCGCCGACAAGGTGGCCGACCTCCGGGCCAACGGCTATCCCGGGTCGCTCGGGATCGTGGTGGTGGCCGAGGACGCCGAGACCGCCTGCGCCGCCCGGGCCGCCGGCGCCGCCGTCGTCGAGCCGCCCGAGCGCCTGGGCAAGGCCCAGGCCGTGAACCTCGGGGTGGAGGAGGCGGACACCGATCTGGTCGTCCTCACCGACGCCAACAACCGGCTGGCCCCCGGCTCGCTGGCCCTGCTGGCCCGCCACCTGCTCGACCCCCGCGTCGGGGCGGTCGCCGGCGAGAAGGTCGAGGCCGACGCCGGCGGCGAGGAGGTGTACTGGCGCTTCGAGTCCTGGCTCAAGCAGCGGGAGTGGGCGCTCGGCACCACCATCGGGATCGTCGGCGAGCTCGTGGGCCTGCGGCGCTCGGCGTGGCGCCCCATCCCGCAGCACATCGGCATCGACGACCTCTGGATCGCGCTCGACATGATCGAGCGGGGGCACGCCGTGGCCTACGAGCCCCGGGCCCTCGCCGTCGACCCGCCCTACGAAGAGCTCGGGCACCGCTGGGAGCGGCGCACCCGGATCCTGGCCGGCTCCCTCTTCGTCTTCTGGGCCAAGCGGAGGCTCATCGCCCGCCGGACCCCCCTCCCGGCGTTCCAGATCGTCGGGCACAAGCTCTGGCGCTCGACGGTCGGCCCGGTGTCCCACGTCGCCCTGCTGGCGCTGGCCGTCCGCCACGCCCGCCACAGCCGGCTGGCGGCCGCCGTGGTGGCCGGTCACGCCGCGGGGATCGGCGCGCTGGTCTGGCAGGAGTCGGGACGGCCCCTGCCGGGACCCGTCACCCCCGTGACCCAGGTCCTCTACCTCCAGGGCGTGGCCCTCGGTGGCGTGGTCCGCTTCCTCCGCCGCGACCGGGTGCTGCGGTGGTCCAAGGTGGCCCGCTAGTGGGACGACGAGCTCCTCGACGTCGACAACTCGGCCCTGGCCTCGCCGCAGAGGTCAAGGCTCTTCGGCTTGCGGACCCGCATGCCGACCCCGAGTTGGCGGCGTCGAGTTCGAGGAAGGCCCGCTAGTGGGATCGCCCCGGGTCCTGGTCGCCACCAAGTTCCTGCCCCTGCCGGCGGACAACGGGGGCAAGCTCCGGGCCTGGGCCACCCTCCGACGGCTGGCGGGCCGGGCACAGGTCACGGTGGCCGGCTTCGACGACGGCACCGCCGACGTCGCCGCGCTGGAGGAGCTCGGCGTGCGGGTCCTCGGCGCGCCCTGGCCGCCCGGCCGCGGGGCCCTGCCCGAGGGCCTGCTCCGGTCGGGCAGCGCCACCACCGCCCGCTTCTGGCACCCGGGGCTGGTGTCGCAGATCCGCCAGGCGGCGGCCGCCGAGCCGCCGGACGTCGTCGTCGTCGAGTACGCCCAGCTGCTGCCGTGGGTGCGCAGTGTCCGGGGTGCCCGTCTGGTGCACGCCAGCCACAACGTCGAGTCGTCGCTCATCGCCAGCATTGCCGCGACCCGCTCCGCCGCCGGGCGCGTGGGCCTGACCGCCGAAGCCGGTGCCGTCCGCCGGCTCGAGCGGCGGCTGGCGCGGCAGGCCGACACCATCTCGGTGGTCAGCGCCCGCGACGAGCAGCGCCTGCCGAGGACCTCGGCCCGCGTCGTCGTGTGCCCCAACGGCGTCGACCCGGCCGACGCGCTCGCGCCGTCCGAGGAGCCGCTGGCCGTGTTCGTGGCCCAGCTGGCGTGGACGCCGAACGTGGACGCCGCCACCTGGCTGGCGTCCGAGGTGTGGCCGCTCGTGCGCCGTCGCCGCCCGGACGCCCGGCTCGCCCTCGTCGGCCGAGACCCCGCGCCGGCGGTGCGGGCCCTCGCCGGCGACGGGATCGAGGTGACGGGCGGGGTGCCCTCCGTGCGGCCGTGGCTGGCCCGGTCGGCGGTCGGGCTGGCGCCGCTGCGGGCGGCGGGTGGCTCCCGCCTGAAGATCCTGGAGTCGCTCGACGCCGGCCGGCCGGTGGTGGCCACCCGCCTCGGGGCCGAGGGCCTCGAGGACCTCATCGGCGGTGGTGTCGTCGTGGCCGACGACCCGCCCGGGCTGGCCGAGGAGATCGTCGCCCTGTTCGACGACCCCGAGCGGGCCGCCCGGCTCGGCCGCGAGGGGCACGACGCCGTGGCCGCCCGCTACGGCTGGGACGCCACCCTCGCCCCCCTCCTGGACGCCGTCGTCCGGGACGGCGGCACCCACGACGCCTCGTCGTAGTAGGTGGCGGCGACCGTCGCCGTCCCCTGCCGGACCCGGTCGACCTCCTCGGGGGTGAGGCGGTGGGTCCAGGTCCACATGGCGGCCCTGCTGTCGCGGCGCACGGTGCCCTTCTCGCGGGCCGGGACCTCCTTGACGTTGTGCTCGTCGCTGAAGGCGCCCACGCGGCGCGCCACCTCGGCGTCCCACCTGAGGCCGAGGGCGGGGTAGAGGTCGGCGAAGCCTTCCACCGGCGCGGCGGCGAGGTCCTCGTAGCGCAGCACGTGCCACTCGGGGTGCCGCGCCTCGAGGGTGGCCACGACGCCGTAGAGGGCGTTCCAGAGCACGATGGCCTCGTCCACGAGGTCGTACCCGCCGGCCGCCATGCGCTCGAGGTCGCCCCGCATCGGACCGAGGTGGTCGCGCAGGAGCAGCGGCTGCTCGAGCCAGGTGGTGAAGTCGAACCGCCAGCCGAGGCGCTTGATGCTGCTGGCGAAGGCGGCCGGGTGGCGGACCATGACGACGACGTCGAGGTCGAAGCGGCGCGCCAGCCACTCGGCGGCGAACAGGGCGATGGGGTCCTTCAGCAGCGGGCGCCGGTGCCTTGCCCGACGGCGCAGCGAGCGGCTCCAGTCGCGGACGAGCTTGGCGCCGTCGCGCGGGCTGCGCACCTCGCCGAGCTGCGCCCGGACGGGGAACCGGTACCGGAGCAGCTGGGCCACGGGCTCGAGCCAGGGCCCCTCGTTCTCCTCGCACACGTACAGGAAGTGCCCGGGCGGCTCCCGCTCGAGGAGGCGCGGCCACAGCGAGGAGTTGAACGGCTCGTGCAGGTACTCGACCTCGTCGGACTGGCCGAGGGCCTCCCCCACCCACGTGGTCCCCGAGCGGTTCGAGCCCGTGACGAGGAGGGGGCGGCCGGTCATGGCCCCATTGTCACCGATGGCGCTACGCCCCGCGCTGCGGGCGCGAAGCGGCCCCCGGGTGCGGACACCCGGGGGCCGAGTCGGTGCGGCGGCGTCGCTCAGAACAGCTGCTGGAAGAGCGAGCCGGCCTCTGGGTTCTGCCCGTCCATGAGGCGCGAGCCCTGCTCGTCAGGGGCGTCGAACTCGAAGTAGTTGGCGTACTCGACGTTGTTCGACCGGATCCACTCGTTCATGTTGCGGACGAAGAGCGGGTTGTCCTGCTCGCCTCCACCCTCGTGGCGCTCGCTGACGCCCCACTCGGGGTAGGAGAGCGTCTTGCCGTGGGCGGCGGCGAAGTCCCGCTGCCACGCCAGGCCGAAGGGCTGGTTGACCATCTTGTCCCAGCGCTTGGCCGGGTCGGCGAGCTCGCTCGAGAACTCGCGGTCGTAGATGTCCATCCCGACGATGTCCACGTACTCGTCGCCGGGGTAGGCGGCGTCGGGCACCTGTGCCGGCCCGAGGCCCGGGTTCCAGTCGATCCGCAGCTTCTCGCCGCCGGGCACGGACCGCAGGGTCCGCACGATGCGGCGGAAGTACTCGCCGAAGGCCTCGGGGTCCTTCTCGGCCATCCACGGGTACCAGTCGCCGTTGAACTCCCAGCCGATCCGGAGGATCGACGTCTCGAGCCCCTTGGACACGAGGTCCTGGGCCAGCTGCCGGAAGTGCTCGTCGTAGGCACCGGAGGCGCCCTGCTGGAGCGTCCCCTGCTCCTCGGTCATGAGGATGGGCACCCCGAGCGACAGCGTGTAGCCGGTGCCGGCCCACTGGTCGAGGAAGCTCGTCTGGTGGAACTTGTCCCAGGTCTTCCCGGGGAGGAAGGCGCCGACGTGGGTCACCTTCGAGCCCACCCACTGCTCGTAGTCGCGGATCTCGTCGACGTCGCCGCCACCCATGAACACGCCGAGACCGCGCTCACCGCGGGCCGCCGACTCACGCTCACTGGTGGCCTCGACCACCTTGTCCACGTCGTCCTGAGAGCACCCGACGGCGAGGATCGCCAGGATCGGGAGCGGCGCCAGGGCGCGCCGGATCGTGCGGTGCATCGGTAGAACCTCCGCTTCTGCAGGGTGGCGGGGCCGTCCCGCTCCCCGACCCCCGTACCGGGGCCGGCTCCCACGTTCCCGAGGGCGCCCGGGCGGGTCGCAGGGCCCGGGGCGATCCCCTCCGTCTCGTGAGGGCTGCTAAAGGCTTCGTCGTCGCGAGGCCGTCGCTTGAGCGCAACGCGACCGGAACATTTCGGCCCGGCCGCCGGGGGGCTACCCCCCGGTGCCGTCGATCCGGGCCCGCCGCCGCTGGTTGAGGGGGGCGTAGCGGAGGATGCAGGTGATGGCGTGCACGCCGTCGCGCCAGCCGATCTTCTTGCCCTCGGCGTAGGTGCGCCCGGAGTAGGAGATGCCCACCTCGTAGATCCGCCAGCCCCCGGCCGCCACCTTGGCGGTGAGCTCGGGCTCGATGCCGAACCGGTCCTCCTCGAGCTCGAAGCTGTCGAGGACCTCCTTGCGGAAGGCCTTGTAACAGGTCTCCATGTCGGTGAGGTTCAGGTTGGTGAGGGCGTTGGAGGCGATGGTCAGGGCCTTGTTCCCGACCGAGTGCCAGAAGTAGAGGACCCGGTGGGGGCGACCGGACTGGAAGCGGGAGCCGAACACGACGTCGGCGCTGCCGTCCAGCAGGGGCCCGAGGAGCTGTTCGAAGTCGGCGGGGTCGTACTCGAGGTCGGCGTCCTGGACGACGACGAAGGGGCCCTCGGCCAACGAGAACCCCCGCCGCAGGGCGGCGCCCTTGCCACTGTTCACCGGCTGGCGGACCACCTGGACCCGGGGGTCGTCGAGCTGGGCCAGGCGCTCGGGGGTGGCGTCCGTCGAGGCGTCGTCCACGACGACGAGCTGGCGGGTCAGGGGTGAGGCCAGCACCCGCTTGCAGCTCTCGAGGACGGTGGCCTCCTCGTTGAAGCACGGCATGACCACCGAGAGGACCGGTTCACGGTGCACCGGTCGAGCGTAGGCCCGGAGACCCCGGGCCCGGGGTGCGCCGCCGGAGCGACGCACCTCGGACCCGGGGGCCGAGGTGTGTTGCTAGAAGCGGGCGCGGTAGGCGGCCGCCGAGGCGGGGAACCGACCGGTCATGAGCCGGTGGAAGCCGTCGCCGGGCTTGTCGAAGTCGAAGTAGCTCTGGTAGGCGACGTTGTTCACGGCGATCCAGTCCGCCAGGGAGTTGATGAACCGGGCGTTGTCCGGGGTGGCGCCGGCCACGTGCCGGTCGCTGATCCCCCACTCCGGGAAGCTCATGGGCTTCCCGTGGGCCCGGGCGAAGTCCCGGTGCCAGCGGAGGCCGTAGGGCCGGTTCATGTAGTCGTCCCAGCGGGCGACCGGGTTGACGCCACGGGCGCCGAACGACGCGTCGTACACGTCGAACCCGATGATGTCCACGTAGGCGTCGCCGGGGTAGGCGGCCTCCGGGACCCCGCGGGGGCCGATGCCGGGGTTCCAGTCGAACCGGAGCCCGCCGCCGCCGGGCACGGAACGCATGCTGTTCACGATCTGGCGGAAGTAGCTGGCGAAGGCCCCGGGGTTCTGCTTGGCCGACCACGGGAACCAGTCGCCGTTGAACTCCCAGCCGAGGCGAAGGATGGCGTTCGGCTGGCCGTTGGCCACGAGGGCCGTGGCCAGGGCACGGAAGTGGGCGTTGTTGCGACCGGCGGCGCCGGCGGACAGCGAGCCCAGCCCGCCTCCGGCGAGGGGCACGCCGGCGACCAGCGTCTTGCCGGTGCCGCGCCACTGCCGGGCGTTCCAGGCAGCGCCGTCGATCATCGCCGACCATGACCGGTCGCTGAAGTAGGTGGACGCATGGGTCAGCCGACGGCCGACGAAGCGCTCCCACTCGGCCACGGAGGCCGGGGTGGTGCCGCCTTGGCGGAACACGCCGATGCCGCGGGTGGCGGCGACCGCGGTCGACCCGCCGCCGAAGCGGGGGGTCCCGGCGCAGGCGGACGTCGCCACGGCGGCCACGAGGGTGGCCGCTGCGACCAGTCGCCGGGCGCGACGGGACCAGGGGGGGGTGGTGGACAAGAGAACAACCTCTCTGCTCAGGGTCCCGGCGGGGCCGTCCCGACCGGGCGCGAGCCCGCTTCCTGCGCAGGCGCGCGACGTCCGGGAGGCGAGCTGTGGCCGAAGCCGCCGGTCGTTCGCCCCGCCGACGTTGCGGTCACGTTACGAGGTTTGCGGTACTAAGACGAATTCGGCGGGATGAACGGAGGGTGACACTTGTCACCCCTTCGGGCGGTTCAGCGCCGGTCGGTGCTGAGCTCCACGGTGTGGTGCCGGTCGTCGCCGAAGCGGCGGTTCCCGACCTGCCAGGTGACCCGCCGGGGCCGCCCGCTCGGCTCGAGCTCGACGGCCACGACGTCGCTCGGCACCTCGAAGCGCACGACGGCCTCCCCCCGCTGGCCGGCGCCGACGAGGAAGTTGGCCGCCACGATGCGGGAGGGCCCGTCCCGCCCGTCCACCACCACCTGCCCGTCCTCGAACTCGGCGGCGCCGACCCGACCGGGCAGGTGGACGGTGACGAAGCCGAGCCAGTCGCCGCCCGCGGACACGCCGCAGTTCGGCTGCGGGCCGCCGATGTACGAGCTCTCGCCCACGGGCGTGTGGTTGTCGACGGTGATGCGCAGGGTGCCCTCACGGCCCGCAGGGGTGGGGGTGAACTGGAGGTCGGCGGAGACGTCGACGAACCAGTCGAGCTTGTTGCAGCCCCGGTTCACCAGGCTCACGAGGGTGGACTGCGGGTCGAGCTCGCCGTCGATGCCGCTGGCCTCCCACCCGTTCTGCTCGTCGGGCACCGAGGACCACGCCAGCACGTGGCGGTTGTAGGCCGCCTTCATGAGCTCGTCGGCCAGGGCGACGGCGTCCACGGGGCCGGCCAGCGCGTCGACGGCGGCGGCGGCCACGTCCGAGAGCCGGTCCTGGCGCTCGGCCCGTCCGGGCTCGTCGATCGACTCGTCGATGTACTGGTCGTGCAGCACGAAGGGCACGACGCTCTCGGCCGACACGGTCGTGCCGTCCTCGACGGTGACGGGACCGGTGGCGGCGAGGACGGCCCGGAGGGCGTAGGGGTCGACCGAGAGCACGCCGTCGACCGGGCCACCGCCGCGGGCCTCCCACATGCGGGCGGCGAGGGGGGCGGACTCGACGAAGCGGGGGGTGAGGGCGAGGTTGCGCCACTCGCGATTGGGCTCCAGCTGCCCCCAGTTGGTCCTCAGATCGCCCTCGTAGGGGACGCCGACAGGCAGCAGGAGGCCGGAGGTGGGCTCGAGGTCGGGCAGCGAGGTCTCGCCGTCGTCGATGGTCATGAGCCCGGCCTGGAGGGGCATGCCCCAGCCGTCCTGCATCTCGGCGTTGTTGGCGGCCAGGACGAGGTACCGCCCGTCGCCGTCGAGGAACGAGCGCAGCGCGTTGACGGTCACGTTGGCCCGGGCCAGCTGGTTGGCGACGTCGTCGAGGTGCTCGTCGAGCTCCTGCCGGGCGTCGGCCAGCGGCTGGATCAGGCCCTCGTTCGACCCGATCTTGCTCCCGGCTCGGAGCACGTCCGCCTGCGCCACGTCGAGGATGCCCTGGAGCGAGCCCATCAGCTCGACCCGGGCGGCACCGAGGGGGAGGTCGCCGCCCAGCTGCTCACGGGTCGAGCCCAGGGCCTCCACGCCGGCGTCGACCACGCCCGACGAGGCGCTCAGCATCTTCTGGAACGCGGTGACCTGGCGGCCCACGAAGGGGAGGACCCGCAAGGGGGCGACGAGGGGGAAGTTGGCCTTCCGGGACGCCGCCTTCAGGTCGTCGCGGGCGCGGGCCAGGTCGTCGGAGGCCTCGCCCCGGAGGAGGTCGGCGCCGGAGGTGGTGCCCTGGAGGCGCCGGAGGTTCCGCTCGGCGGACCGGGCGTCGCCGGCGGCCAGTGCCAGCAGCACGGCGCTGACGCCGAGCCAGGCCAGCACGGCCACGAGGACGACCAGGACGATGCGGCGACGCTTGCTGCGGCGGCGGCGGCGGCTCGACTGGCCGTAGCGCGCGCTCGCGCCACGCGGGTGCGCCAGGAGGGCATGGGCGGAGGGTACCGGCGCGTTCGCGCCCATCCCTGGACGCGACGACGCCCCCGGCCGGAGCCGGGGGCGTCGTCAGCGAACTGCGGTCAGGCCAGCTCGAGCGAGCGGCGCCGGCGGGCGGCCAGCACCAGGGCGGTGCCGATGGCCACGGCCCCGCCGCCGATGGCCACCAGACCGAGGACGTCGCCACCGGTGAAGGCCATGCCCCGGGTCTGGGTGGTGCCGAGGACGGTCGGCGTGGTCTTCTCGGTCGGCGTCGGCACCGTGGTGGTGCCCTGCACGGTGGGGACCGTGTTGCCGTAGGGACCGGTCTCGTTGGTCTGCGCCGACGCAACCGACGCGAGCAGCGTCAGCGAGACGAGCGCCACCAGGCTCGCGGCGATCAGCCGGAGGGGTCGGAGGATTCGGGAGTCGGACACAGGCACCGCCAGGGTTGTTCGTAGGGACGTCGTGGTGGGCAGCACTGTACCGACTCGCACCAGAAAGTAAAGCGGAAAGTGAGATTCTTGCTTCAGTCCGCCACTCTCCGTGCCGATATGCGGCCGTCACGGGTTCGTCATCCCCTCGCGCCGGACGCCACGGGAGCCGGCGCGACGTCACCTCGTGGGCCTTCCGGGCACCGAACCGTCACGAACGGCACAGGTCCGTCGTCGCCGGGACCACCCCCCGCCCCTCCGGCCGCCACCGAACGTGGTGCCGGGGTGACGGAGCGAGTCCGTTCTGCCCCCTTCGTCCCCGCCTCAGTACGGGGGGAACTTCGAGCAGAGGGCGGCCACCTCGTCCCGGATGGCCGCCAGGGCCGCCTCGTCTCCCCGCTGGCGAAGGGCCCGGGCCAGCAGGGCGGCCACCAGTGGCATCTCCTCCGGCCCCATCCCGGCGGTGGTGAGCGCCGGGGTGCCGAGGCGCAGCCCGCTCGTCACGAAGGGCGACCGGGGGTCGGCGGGGATGGTGTTCTTGTTGGCGCTGATCCCGGCCTGGTCGAGCACCTCCTGGGCGACCTTGCCGGTGAGATCGGCGTCGAAGGGCCGGAGGTCGAGGAGCACGAGGTGGTTCTCGGTCCCGCCGGAGACGAGGCGGAAGCCCTCCTCGGCCAGGGCGCCGGCAAAGGCGGCGGCGTTGGCCACCACGGCGGCGGCGTAGTCCCGGAACGACGGCCGGGCCGCCTCGGCGAAGGCCACCGCCTTGGCGGCGATCACGTGCTCGAGCGGGCCGCCCTGGAGCCCGGGGAAGACGGCCTTGTCCATCGCCGGCCCGAGCTCCTCGGTGGCGAGGATGCAGCCGCCCCGCGGCCCCCGCAGGGTCTTGTGGGTGGTCAGCGTGACCACGTCGGCCAAAGGGACGGGCGAGGGGTGGACCCCGCCGGCGACCAGGCCGGCGATGTGGGCGGCGTCGAAGAGGAAGCGGGCCCCCACCTCGTCGGCGATCTGGCGGTAGGGCTCGGGGTCGATGCGGCGGGGATAGGCGGTGGCCCCGGCCACGAGCAGCTTCGGGCGCTCCTTGCGGGCCAGGTCCCGCACCTGGTCGAGGTCGATGCGCTCGTCGCTCGGGGTCACGCCGTAGGAGACGAAGCGGTAGAGGCGGCCGCTGAAGTTGACGGGCGAGCCGTGGGTGAGGTGGCCGCCGTGGTCGAGGCGCAGGCCGAGCACGGTGTCGCCCGGCTCGAGCAGGGCGAGGTAGGCGGCGGCGTTGGCGTTGGCGCCGGCGTGGGGCTGGACGTTGGCGTGCCCGGCGCCGAACAGGGCGACGGCGCGGCGGCGGGCCAGGTCCTCGACCTCGTCGATCACGCCGTTGCCGCCGTAGTACCGCTTGCCCGGGTAGCCCTCGCTGTACTTGTTGGTCAGCACCGACCCCGTGGCCTCGAGCACCGCCGTGGAGGCGAAGTTCTCCGAGGCGATCAGCTGGAGGGTGGTCGTCTGGCGCTCGAGCTCGCGGTCGAGGAGCCCGAACAGCTCGGGGTCCTCCGCACGGGTCGACGGGTCGATGGCCGGCACCAGGCCATCCTACGGCCGGGGGCGCGGGGTCTCAGCCGGGAAAGGCGAGGTCCACGAGGCGGCGGACGAGGCCCTCGAGCTCCTCGGCCGTCGCCACGTAGAGGCGCTCCGGCCCCCCGACCGGATCGGCCACGTCGTCCTCCGGGTCGTCGCCGATCAGGTCGCCCCGCCGTCGGCCCTCGTGGACGGCGGCGAGCCACGCCGCCAGGGGCTGCTCGGGCGGGCGGGGCCCGGCCGCCGCCCCCCGGCGCACGAGCTCCTTCAAGGTGAACGCCCGTGGCCACACGTCGGGGGCGGCCACCACCGCCTCCCGGACGTGGAGCCGGGCCATGCCGAGGACGAGGTCGGCCCCGTGCAGCAGCGGCTCCGTCACCGTCCGGCTGCGGTGGCGGTCGATGTCGAGGCCCCGACGGGCCATGGCCCGGATCGAGCCGGGGCTGGCGGGCACCCCGCCGCGGAACAGGCCGGCGGACGACACGGCGGCATCGACGCCCCGGGCGGCGAGGGCGTCCCGCAGGAGGGCCTCCGCCATCGGGGAGCGGCACTGGTTGGCCGTGCAGAGCACGAGGATCTCGATGCGGCAACGCTACGGGCGGGCGCAGGGGTGCCGGGGCGCGCGTACCGTGCGGCCCCGTGGCCCTCGACCCCCGCACGCCCGTCGTCGTCGGCGGGGGCCAGGTCACCCAGAAGGTGCCGCCGGAGGAGGCCGCCTCCCCGGTCGGCCTGATGGCCGAGGCGGCCCGGCGGGCGGCGGACGACGCCGGCGCTCCCGGGGTGCTCGCCGCGCTCGAGTCGGTGCGGGTCGTGATGCAGCTGAGCCGCCGCTACGCCGACGCCGGCGCGCTGGTGGCGGCCGAGGTGGGTGCCACGCCCCGCCAGACGGCGGTCACCACGATGGGCGGCAACTCGCCGCAGACCCTCGTCAACGCCACCGCCCGTGCCGTGCAGCAGGGCGAGCTGGACGTGGCCCTGGTGTGCGGGGCCGAGGCCTGGCGCACCCGCATGGCCCTGCGGAAGGCCGACCGCCAGCCGGACTGGCCCGGGGAGCCGGAGGGCACGCCGCCGGCCGAGGTGCTCGGCGAGGAGCTGGTGATGAACGCCCCGGCCGAGACCGACCGGGGCCTCTTCATGCCCGTCCAGGTGTACCCCCTCTTCGAGTGCGCGCTGCGGGCGGCGGCAGGGCGCACGGTGACCGAGCACGCCGACCACCTCGGCCGGCTCTGGGCCGCCTTCTCCGATGTGGCCGCCGGCAACCCGTACGCCTGGAGCCAGGAGCGGCGGACGCCCGAGGAGGTGCGGACCCCGTCGCCGGACAACCGCATGGTGGGCTTCCCGTACACGAAGGTCATGAACTCCAACAACGACGTGGACCAGGGGGCCGCCCTCCTCGTCTGCTCGGTCGAGGCGGCCCGCCGCCTCGGGGTGCCCGAGGACCGGTGGGTGTTCCCCCACGCCGGCACCGACGCCCACGACCACACCTTCGTGTCGAACCGGAACGACCTCCGCTCCTCCCCCGCCATCCGCCTCGCCGGCCGCAGGGTCCTCGAGCTGGCCGGCATCGGGGTCGACGACCTCGCCCACGTGGACCTCTACTCCTGCTTCCCGTCGGCCGTGCAGGTCGCCGCCGCCGAGCTCGGCCTCGGGCTCGACCGCCAGCTGACGGTCACCGGCGGCATGAGCTTCGCCGGCGGCCCGTGGAACGACTACGTCACCCACGCCATCGCCAGCATGCTCCCGCTGCTGCGGGAGGACCCCTCGGCGTGGGGGCTGTGCACGGCCAACGGCGGCTACCTGACCAAGCACGCCCTCGGCGTCTACTCGGCCCGCCCGCCGGCCGAGGGGTTCCGCTGGGCCTCGGTCCAGGACGAGGTCGACGCCCTCCCCGCCCGGGAGGTGGTCGAGGGCGTCGCCGGCCCGGTCGAGGTCGAGTCCTACACCGTCGTCCACGAGCGCGACGGCCGCCCGGGCACGGCGTTCGTCGCCTGCCGCACCCCCGAGGGCGCCCGGACGTGGGCCACGAGCACCGAGCCCGCGCTGCTGCGGGCCATGACGGAGGACGACCTGGTGGGCCGCTCCGCCGACGTCCGCCCCGACGGCGCCCTCGAGGTGCGCTAGGGATCCCCGGTCGCGCCCGGCGCCGTCGCTACCGTTCGCGGCGTGATCGATGCGCGACCCGAGGCACACCCCTTCGCCCCGGCTGTCCGGGGCTACAACAAGGAGCAGGTCGACGCCTTCGTCGCCGACCTCCAGGCCCAGCTCGAGGCCGCCCGGCGGTCCTCGGGCGGCACCACGCTCGCCGACGTGGGCGAAGAGGCGGCCTCCGTCCTCTCCCAAGCCGGCACCGCCGCCAAGGCGCTCAAGGACCAGGCCGAGCAGCAGGCCGCCCGCATCGTCGCCGACGCGCAGGTGAAGGCCACCGAGGTGGTGGCCGCCGCCGAGCGCAGGGGCGAGGACCTCAAGGCCGCCGCCGGCCGCACGCTGTCCGACGCCGAGCGACGCCGGGAGCGCATCGAGGCCGAGGCCCGCCGCGCCGCCGACGAGCTGCTCGAGCAGACCCGGGCCGAGTCCGAGCGCCGGCGCGACGAGGCGCAGGCCGCCCTCGAGGCGGAGATCGCCCCCATGGAGGCGAAGCGGGACGCCACCGCCGCCGCCGTCGAGGAGCTCCAGGACAGCCACCAGAAGTCCGTCATCGACCTGGAGCAGCTCCAGCGCGACGTGACCTCGGTGCTCGAGGCCAACCGGACGCCGACCTCCAGGTGAACCAACGGGCCTCCGGGTCCGTTTGAGGGATCGTGCGCCACCCGCTCCGAACGCTTCTCGTCGCCGTCGCCGCCGTCGTCGTCCTGGTGGTCGCCGGGGTGGCCTTCTACCTCGTCGTGCTGCGGGACGACCCGCCCGAGCGCGTGGCGCTCTCGCCTGAGTCGGAGAGCTCCGAAGCGCCCGGGGACGCGAGCGGCAGCCCGGAGGGCCAGTGGGTGGTGCGCACCGGCGAGGACTCCTTCGTGGGCTACCGGGTGCGGGAGACCTTCGCCGGCCTGTCGGTGGCCTCGGACGCGGTGGGGCGCACCAACGACGTGCGGGGCTCGCTCACCGTCGACGGTGCGAGCACCGTGTCTGCGGCCGACGTGACCGCGGGGCTCCAGGCGCTCGAGAGCGACGAGGACCGGCGGGACAACGCCATCCGCCAGCGGGGCCTGCAGACGGACACCTTCCCCGAGTCCACCTTCACCCTCACCGGCCCGCTCGAGCTTCCCTCCGCGGCCGAGGTGGGCCAGGACGTCTCGGTCACCGCCAGCGGGGAGCTCACCCTCCACGGGGTGACGAAGCCGGTCGACGTGCCGGTCGAGGCCCGCTGGAACGGCAGCACCATCGAGGTGGTGGGCACGATCGACGTGGCCTTCTCCGACTACGACATCGAGGCCCCCAGCGTGGGGGGCTTCGTGTCGGTCGAGGACGAGGGCGAGATCGAGCTCCAGCTCACCTTCGTCCCGGCGTAGACGTCGGGGAGCTCCCCCGGGGTCAGGCCAGGGCGGCGAGCACGTCGGCGGTGGGGACCCGGCCCTCGCGGAGGACGGTGACGCCCTCCGGCGTGCACGCCACGACCGTGGACGGCGCTCCCCGGCACGGCCCACCGTCGAGGACGAGGTCGACAGCGTCCCCCAGCTCGTCGGCCACTTGTTGGGCGCGGACCGGCGTGGGGCGGCCGTGGAGGTTGGCGCTGGTGGCGGCCAGCGGCCCCACCCTCGTGGCCAGCGCCACGGGCACGGGGTGGTCGGGCAGGCGCACGCCGACGGTGGTGTCGTCCTCACCCCCGAGGTCGAGGTCGAGGCCGGGGCGCCGGGGCACGACCAGCGTGAGCCCACCGGGCCAGAACGCCTCGGCCAGGGCGAGCGCCGTCGACGGCAGGTCACCCGAGAGCATCACCGCCTGGTCCAGCGAGGCCACCAGCAGCGGCAGCGCCGCCGTGCGGGGCCGTTCCTTCACGACGAACAGGCGGTCGGTGGCGCCGGCGCGGGTGGGCTCGACGGCCACGCCGTAGACCGTGTCGGTGGGCAGGACCACCGGGACCCCGGCGGCCAGGGCCTCGGTGGCGGCGTCGAGGCCCGACTCGGCGGGCAGCACGGGCACGGCCGGAAGCTACCGGCCGGTGCCTCCGGGTCCGAGGACGATCAGTTCCTCAGTCCCTCAGGCCCACCGGGCGACCAGCACCCGCTCCCGCCCCGTCAGGTCGGGGCGGACCCTCACCTCGGCCGCGCCGGCGTCCGACGCGGCGGCGGCGAGGGACGTCGCCTGGCTCGGGGCCAGCTCGAGGACCAGGGCCCCCGGCCGCACGAGCCACGACGGCACCTCGGCCAGGATGGCCAGGGCGGCCTCGTCCCCCCGGGGGCCGGCGACGAGCGCGTCCGTCGGCTCCCAGTCGGCCACCTCCGGGGGCAGCGCCTCGCCCTCGGCCACGTAGGGCGGGTTCGAGACGACGAGGTCCAGGCGGCCCCGGAGATCGGCCGGCAGGGCGGCGAACCAGTCGCCGGGGACCAGCCGCACCCGGGCGCCGGGCCGGCCGAGCCCCGCCAGGTTGGCCCGGGCCACGGCCAGCGCCTCCTCGGAGCGATCGCTGGCCCAGACCTCGGCGGTCACCACCTCCGCCGCCAGCGCGAGGGCCAGCGCCCCCGAGCCGGTGCCGAGGTCGGCGGCCCGCACCGCGCGGTCGCCCCCGCCGAGGCGGCGCAGCTCCTCGATGGCCACCTCGGCCACCACCTCGGTTTCGGGCCGGGGGATGAGCACCCGACGGTCGACGAGCAGGTCGAGCGACCGGAACCCCCACCGGCCGAGCACGTACTGGAGGGGCTCCCCCGCTCGCGCGCCGGGTCACCATGGCGTCGACCGCAGCCACGCCCCGCTCGGAGGCGGGCTCGTCCAGGCCGAGCGCCCAGTCCGGCCCCTCCCGCCCCGAGGCCGTCTGCACGATGCGCCTGGCGTCGGGCAGGCCGACCCGGTCCGTGACCTCGGCCAGCAGGCGCCGCCACGTGACCGTGCCGGACGGCGCCGTCACGGGCCGGAGCCGTCGCCGCCCAGCTGGCGCTGCCGCTCGTCGGCCAGCAGCGCCTCGACCACCTCGTCGAGCTCACCGGCCAGCACCTTGTCGAGGTTGTACCGGGTGAGCCCGATGCGGTGGTCGGAGATGCGGTTCTCCTTGAAGTTGTAGGTCCGCACCTTCTCGGAGCGCCCGCCGCCCCCGACCTGCCCGCGGCGCTGCTCGGACAGCTCGGCCGCCTGGCGGTCCTGCTCGGCCTTGAGTAGCCGGGCCCGCAGCACCTGGAGGGCCTTGGCCCGGTTCTGGAGCTGGCTCTTCTCGTCCTGCATCGACACCACCACGCCCGTCGGCTTGTGGGTGATGCGGACGGCCGAGTCGGTGGTGTTCACGCTCTGGCCGCCGGGCCCGGACGACCGGTAGACGTCGATCTGGAGGTCGTTCGGGTCGAGGGCCACCTCGACCTCCTCGGCCTCGGGTAGCACGGTGACCGTGGCCGACGAGGTGTGGACCCGGCCTGCGCTCTCGGTCACCGGCACCCGCTGGACGCGGTGCGGGCCGCCCTCGTGCTTGAGGCGGGTCCACGCGTCGGAGCCCTTCACGAGGAAGGTCACCTCGTCGAAGCCCCCCATGGACGACGGCGAGCTGGAGAGCACCTCGAGCTTCCACCCCGACCGGGCGGCATAGGCGGCGTACATGTCGAACAGGTCCTTGGCGAAGAGGTTGGCCTCCTCGCCGCCCTCGGCCCCGCGGATCTCGACGATGACGTTGCGCCCGTCGTTGGGGTCCTTGGGCAGGAGGAGGGTCGACAGCTCCTCGTCGAGCCGGGCCATCGTGGCGGTCGCCCTGGCGATCTCGTCGCGGACCATCTCGCGGTCGTCCCCGGTGGCGTCCCGCAGCATGGCCTGCCCCGTCTCGAGGTCGTCGCTCGCGGCGCGGCGCTCACGGGCGGCGGCCACGATGGGGGCCAGCTCGGCGTGGCGCTTGGAGAGCGACCGCAGCTCGTTGGGGTCGCCGAGGACCTCGGGATCGGCCAGGCGCGACTCGACGGCGACGAACTCGTCCTCGAGCGCGTCCAGTCGGGCCTCCTCCACGGGTCGAGGCTACCGATCGACCTCCGCCACCTCGGCCGGGAGCCGGAGGGCCCCGGCCAGGTCCCGGGTCACGGGCGAGGCGTCCCGCGGCGGGACGGCGAGCACCAGCCGTGCCTCCGGCGCCTCGCGCGCGCGGACGTCGGCGGCCGTGGGGACGAGGTCGAGGTCGATGCCGGTCGAGGCCACCACCACGACGGGGGCGCCGTCTGGCGTGGTCCCCACGGCGGGCGCCGGGGCCGGCGTGCGCAGCGGGGCGTCGGTCACGGCGGGCACGGGCCGGAGCTGCGAGGCGCCGACCAGCCCGGGCTCGGCCACGAGCCGCGAGCGCAGGGCCCGCTCGGGGGCCAGGCGCTGGAGGGGTGAGCCGGGGGCGCCCGCCCGGCGCTGCTCGCGCACCTGGGCCGCGACCCGGCGCAGCGTCTCGGGGGTGGGGTCGGCCTCGCCGGCCAGCTCGGCGTGGGTCTCGCGGTCGAAGCGACCCACCCCGACCTCGAGTCGGGGGGTGCCATCGTGGACCACCACCCGGGCCACCTCGAGGCCGAGCACCTCCCCCACCAGGCGGCCGAACTCGGCCACCACGTCGCAGCCCGCCTCGCGCAGCACCGGCGCCCACAGCTCCAGCTGGGGGTCGAGCGGCGGGACCGGGGGCAGGGGCTCGGGCTCGGCCGCGCTCGAGGCGCCGACCGGCCACCGACCACACCTCGGGGACCGGGTCGGCGAAGGCGGTGGCCCGCCGGGCCTGGACACCGGCGGCGTCCTCGACCACGAGGCGGAGCGCCGGGAAGCCGGCCCGCCGGGACCATGCCAGGGCCGGGCCGAGCGACCGCTCGGGGGCCTCGTCGACGAGGACCCAGGACTCGCCGCGACCGAGCAGGGCGGCGCCGCCGGGGAACGGGCGCGGCTCGAGTCCCTCCGCGGAGGTGGCGGTGCCGACGAGGGCGGTGAGCTTGCCGGTGAGGAGGGCGGCGCGCCGTTCGGCGTCGACGCCCGATGATCCGGCTACGAGCCCGACTTCTTGCGGGCGCCGTACCGGCGCTGGAAGCGCTCGACACGGCCACCGCTGTCCACCAGCTTCTGCTTGCCGGTGAAGAAGGGGTGGCACTCGTTGCAGAGCTCCGCCTTGAGCGACTGGCTGGTCGAGCGGGTGGTGAAGGAGTTGCCGCAGGAACAGGTGACCTGCGCCTCCTCGTAGCGGGGGTGGATGTCGGCCTTCATGGTCCGGCCAGTCTACGGGGCGGGGGACCGGCTCAGGCCGTGGCGCCGCCGCCGGTGCGGGCGGCCTCGGCCAGGAACTCCTCGTTGGACCCGAACTGCTTCAGGCCGTCCATCATCCGCTCGAGGGCGGCGCTGGGCGAGGCGCCGTCGGCGGACAGGGCGTTGAGGGCCCGCCGGACCCGCCACACCTGCTGGAGCTGCTTGCGGTCGAACAGCAGCTCCTCGTGGCGGGTGGACGAGGCGTCGACGTCGATGGCCGGGTAGATGCGGCGCTCGGCGAGGCGGCGGTCGAGCCGGAGCTCCATGTTCCCGGTGCCCTTGAACTCCTCGAAGATCACCTCGTCCATCCGCGAGCCGGTGTCGACCAGGCGCGGTGGCGAGGATCGTCAGCGAGCCGCCCTCCTCGATGTTGCGGGCGGCGCCGAAGAACTTCTTCGGCGGGTAGAGGGCGCCGGAGTCCACACCACCGGACATGATCCGGCCGGTGGCCGGGGCGGCCAGGTTGTAGGCCCGGGCCAGGCGGGTGATGCCGTCGAGGACGATGACGACGTCCCGGCCCTCCTCGACGAGCCGCTTGGCCCGATCGATGGTCAGCTCGGCGAGCGCGGTGTGCTCGTCGGACGGTCGGTCGAACGTCGAGGCGATGACCTCGCCGTTGGTCGACCGGCGCATGTCGGTGACCTCCTCCGGCCGCTCGTCGACGAGCAGCACCATGAGGTGGACCTCGGGGTTGTTGGCCTCGATCGACTTGACGATCTGCTTGACCACCGTGGTCTTGCCGGCCTTGGGCGGCGAGACGATCATCCCCCGCTGGCCCTTCCCGATGGGGGCGATGAGGTCGACGATGCGGGCCGTCATGTTCCCCGGATCGGCCGCCGACTCGAGGCGCAGCCGCTCGTCGGGGAACAGCGGGGTGAGGTCCTCGAAGCGGGGCCGCCGACGGGCCACCTCGGGGTCCTTGCCGTTGACGAGGTCGATGCGCAGCAGCGCCGGGTTCTTCTCGTTGCGGTTGGCGGGCCGGGAGGCGCCCTGGATGTGGTCGCCCTTGCGCAGGCCGAACTGGCGGACCTGCTTCACCGAGACGTAGGAGTCCTCCTTGCTGGCCAGGTAGCCCTTCGTGCGGAGGAAGCCGTAGCCCTCGTCGCGCAGGTCGAGCAGCCCGGCCACCTCGACCGGCTCGCCGACGAACGGCTCGTCCGGCCGACCACCCTGCTCCTGGCGGGGCTCGCGGTCGCCGCCCTGGCCGCCCTGGCCGCCGCGCTCGCGGTCACGCCCGCGGCGCCGGCGGCGGCGGTTGCCGGGCTCGGCGTCGTCGCCCTGGCCGCGGTTGCCCGGCTGCCCGCCAGCCTCCTGGCGCTCGCCCTGGGGGCGGCGCTCGGGGCGCTGGGGCTCGGCCTCGGTCGTCTGGGACGTGGCCACCTCGGGGGCGGAGGCGATGGCGGGGACGGGCTCGGTGGTGTCGGCGTCCTCCACCTTGCCGTTGGTCGACGTGGCCTCGACCGCCTCGGGGGCCGGCGCGTCCGGCGCAGCGTCCTCGGCCGGGGCCTCGGCGGCGGCCTCGGGCGCCTTCTCGGCGTCGGCGGTGGCGGCCTCGGCGGCAGCCGGGGCGGCGTCGTCCGAGGTCGAGCCGTTGACCGGCGTCTCGGACTTGGTCGTGCGGCGGCGACGGGTGGGGCTCGTCGAGCCGCCGTTGGCCGCGGGCGCGGCGTCGGTCGCGATGCCGGCCTTCGACAGGATGATGTCGACGAGGTCGGCCTTCCTGGCTCGGGACCCCGGTTCCGCGCCCATGGCGCGAGCAATGGTCTGCAGCTCGTCGCGCTCCTTGCGCTCGAGCACCGATCGCTCGAGGACGGGCTCGCTCATGCGTACCTCTCCAGCAACGTCGTCCGTTGGATGGCGATCGCTCCAGGCACCGGCCCCTCGGCGGGCTCCTGTTGCTCGGAGCGACGTCGTCAGGGTTCCCACCCGCCACCAGGGGGGCCGCTCAGCAGGGACTGGGCCGACGGACTGACCGAGGTCGAGGGCGGGGATCCGAGCTTCGGCGGGAACCAGGTGCGGAGGCACCAGCCGCCGGGGAGCCCGGACCGGGTGGATCGATGCCGACACCACTGTAATCCTCACCGAGCCGATCGGCAACAGCACCCCCGGCGCGGAACGGATCAGGCGAGGGGGTTGGCCGCCACCCAGAGCCCGGTGACGAACAGGGCGACCCCCAGGGCGGCCACCGCCGCGGTGCCGAGGGCCCGGTCCCGGACCGTGTCCTCGGTGGCGAACAGGACGCCGCCGGCCACCGTGCCGGCGACGAGCCCCCCGAGGTGACCCCCCACCGAGATGCCGGGGATCACGAACGTGAGCAGCAGGTTGACCACCAGCAGCCCGCCGAGGCCGGTGCGAAACGGGTCGACGCCCCGGCGCCGCAGCCCCAGCACGGCGGCGCCCATCAGGCCGTACACAGCGCCGGAGGCACCGGCGGTGAGGGCGTTGGGGTCGAGCAGCAGCGCCCCGACCGCCCCGCCGAGGAGGGCGGTCAGGTACAGGATGGCGAAGCGGACGCGGCCGAGGGCCGGCTCCAGCAGCGAGCCGAGCTGGAACAGCACGAACATGTTGAAGCCGACGTGCAGCAGCCCGTAGTGGACGAAGCCGGAGGTGACCAGCCGCCACCAGTCGCCGCTGGCCACCGCCGGCGCGTTCAGGGCCAGCTCCCCGGCCACGTCGAGGTCGCCCCGCCCGGCGATGGACGCGCCGCCGCCCAGCGACGGGAGGAAGACGAGGACGCAGGCGGCGATGATCGCCCACGTGACGTACGGCTCCTTGCGGATGGTCCGCAGCGGCTTGGGGCCCGGTGGACCGGCCCGCACGCAGCTCGGGCACTGGAAGCCCACCGGTGCCTGCACCATGCAGTCCGGGCAGATCGGCCGCTCGCAGCGCCGGCAGCGCACGCCTCCCTGGCGGTCGGGGTGGCGGTAGCAGCGCCAGTCGTCCGCGTCGACGGGGACGCCGGGCCCAGGCGCGGTGGGCTCGCTCACGGCCGCCGCCCCGAACGGCCCGGCCCGACGAGGCGTCCCATGAGCTCGTGGCCGGGGACGACCGGGCAGCCGGCGGTGGCCGGCTCGGAGTACACGCCCCCGGGGCCGTCCTCGGACGAGTCGACGAGCAGCCACGGCACCGGCTCGCTCGTGTGGGTCTTGCGGGCCACCGGCGTCGGGTGGTCGGGCAGCAGCAGGAGCCGCCACGGCCCGATGGCGTCGAGCCCGTCCACCAACGGACCGAGGATGCGGGCGTCCCAGGCGTCGAGGGCCCGCACCTTCTCGTCGAGGTGGCCCGCGTGCCCGGCCTCGTCGGTGGCCTCGACGTGGATCACGAACAGGTCGGTCCCCTCGGCCAGCGTCCGCAGGCAGGCGTCCCTCGCCGCCTCGTAGCTGGTGTCGTACCCCGCGGTCACCCCCTCGGCCTCGACCACGTCCAGACCGGCCAGCACCCCGAGCCCCCGGATCAGGTCGACCGCGGTGTTGAGCGCGCCCGTGCACCCGAAGCGCTCGGCGAAGGGCGGGAGTGACGGCGCCGTGCCCTGACCCCACAGCCAGATGCCGGTGGCCGTGCCCCCGGCCCCGCCCGCCTTGGCCACCACCGGGCCGGCCGCCTCCATGAGGTCCCGCAACCGGGCCGCCGACGGCCCCTCGGGCCACACCGCCGCCCGATCCGAGAGGTCGTGGGGCGGCACGCAGCGGGCGTCGGCCCACTCGGACGGCGCCACCAGCACGTGGCGGTACTCGACGCCGGCGTGGAACGACAGCCCGTCGCCCCCCAGCGCCTCCTGGAGGGCGGCCACCACCGGCGCCGCCTCGTCGCTCGACGGGTGGCCGCCGGCGAAGTCGCGCATGGTGCCGTCCTCGCCCAGGGTCACGAGGTTGCAGCGGAAGGCCACCTGATCCGGTTCCAGCCGCAGCCCCAGGGCGGCGGCCTCGATCGGGGCCCGCCCCGTGTGGTAGCGGGCCGGGTCGTACCCGAGGATGCTGAGGTTGCCCACGTCGCTCCCCGGCGGCATGCCCGACGGGATCACCGCGGCCCGGCCCACCGCCCCCCGGCGGGCCAGCGCGGCCAGGTTCGGCATGGCGGCGGCCTCGAGCGGCGTGCGGCCGTCGAGCTCGTCGAGCGGCTCGTCGGCGCACCCGTCCGGCACGCACACCACGAACTTCACCGGGCCAGGCTACGGGCGGCGACCTGGTCAGGGAGGGCCCCGCTCCCCGGCTCCGCTCGTTGTCGCGTTCGCCACCTGTGGGGTCGTCAAGTCGACAAAGAGCGACTCCGACCTGTCAAGCCTCCACGCGCGGCGCGGACCTCGTCGACGTCGGCGGCGACGTCCGTGACCCGCTCGGGCCGGTCGAAGAGGTCGGCCATGCGCCCGGGCAGCTCCGGGTGCACCCCGGTGGCGGCCTCGACGGCCTCGGGGAACTTGGCCGGCGCGGCGGTGGCCAGGGCCACCACGGGGCTCCCGGGCCCGGGCCGGCGCCGCTGGGCGGCAGCCAGCCCCACGGCGGTGTGGGGATCGACCACCACGCCGCTGCGCTCGAGGGTGGCGGCCATCGTCGCCGCCACCTCGTCCTCCTCGACCCGCGCCGCGTCGAACCCGGTGCGCACTGCGTCGAGCACGGCCGGCGCCACCTCCACCCGACCGTCGACCACGAAGCGGCCCATGAGGTCGTTCAGGGCGGAGGCGTCCCGCCCGAGCAGCTCGAAGAGGAGGCGCTCGAGGTTGCTCGGCACGGAGACGTCCATGGCCGGGCTCGAGGTGGCGTGGACCTCGCCCCGCTCGAGCACCCCGGTGGTGAGGAACCGGGTCAGGGTGTCGTTGCGGTTGGTGCCGACGACGAGGCGCTCCATGGGCAGCCCCAGCCGGCGAGCCACGTCGCCGGACAGCACGTTGCCGAAGTTCCCGCTCGGCACGGCGAAGCCCACCGTGCGGTCGGGAGCGCCGAGGGCGACGGCGGAGCTCACGTAGTAGGCGGCCTGGGGCACCACCCGGCCCCAGTTGATCGAGTTCATGGCCGACAGCCCGACGCGGGCCCGCAGCGCGGGGTCGCCCAGCAGCTGCTTCACGAGGAACTGGCAGTCGTCGAAGGTGCCGGCCACCGAGAGGCAGCGCACGTTGGCGTCGGGCACCGTGGTCATCAGCCGGCGCTGCACCTCGGAGATCCGCCCGGCCGGGAAGAGGACCACGATGTCGAGCGCGGCGCGCCCCCGACAGGCCTCGATGGCGGCGGACCCGGTGTCCCCGGACGTGGCGACGAGGATCGTCCGCCGCTCCCCCCGCTCGGCCAGGACGTGGTCGAACAGCCGGCCCACCACCTGGAGGGCGACGTCCTTGAAGGCGAGCGTCGGGCCGTGGAACAGCTCGAGCAGCCAGGTGTCGTCGCCGAGGTCGACGAGGGGGCACACCTCGGGGACGTCGAAGGTGGCGTAGGCGTCGGCCAGCAGCGCACCGAGCACGTCCCGGTCGAGGGCCCCCTCCACGAACGGCCAGACCACCTCGGTGGCCACCTCGGCGTAGGGCCGGCCGGCGAGGGAGCGCAGGCGGTCGGCGTCGAACCGGGGCCACGTCTCCGGCACGTAGAGGCCGCCGTCGACGGCGAGGCCGGCGAGCAGGACGTCGTCGAAGGCCAGCACCGGGGCCCGACCCCGGGTGCTCACGTACTTCACCGGTCGCTCACTCGCCGACGACGCGCAGGAGCCCGGCCACCCGGTCGACGGCCTCGAGGTGGCGCAGCTCCTGGAGCGTCGCCTGCACCGCCGCTTCCGGCGCCTCGTGGGTGATGAAGATGAGCCGGGCCTCGTCCCCCATCCCCTCCTGCTCGACGGACCGGATGGAGACGTCGTGCTCGGCGAAGACGCCGGCCACCGCCGCCAGCACACCGGGCCGGTCCGAGACGTCGAGGTGCACGTAGTACTCGGAGCGCACCTCGTCGATGGGGCGGATGACGGCGCGGGGGAGCGCCGTCATGGAGGCGGCGGCGCCCTGGCGCAGGTTGGTGGCGGCGTCGCAGAGGTCGCCCAGGACGGCGCTGGCCGTCGGCCCCCCGCCGGCGCCCCGGCCGTAGAGCATCAGCTCGCCCACCGCATCGCCCTCGATGAAGACCGCGTTGAAGCTCTCCCGCACCCCGGCCAGGGGGTGGCCGCTCGGGACCATGGCCGGGTGGACCCGCACCGCCACCCGCCCGTCGTCGCCCTGCTCGGCGATGGCGAGGAGCTTGACCGCGTAGCCCAGGCGGGCGGCCGACGTGAGGTCGGCCGGGGTGATGGCGGCGATGCCCTCGCGGTAGACGTCGCCGGCCACCACGGTGGCCCGGAAGGCGACGGTGGCGAGGATGGCGGCCTTGGCCCCGGCGTCGAACCCCTCCACATCCGCGGTCGGGTCGCGCTCGGCGTAGCCGAGGCCCTGCGCCTCGGCGAGGGCGTCGGCGTAGGAGAGGCCCTCCTCGCTCATGCGGGTGAGGACGTAGTTGGTCGTGCCGTTGACGATCCCCATGACCCGGCGGATCCGCTCCCCCGCCAGGGACTCCCGCAACGGCCGGATGAGGGGGATCCCCCCGCCGACCGCGGCCTCGAAGAGGAGGTCGACCCCGGCGGCGTCGGCGGCGGCGAACAGGTCGCTGCCGACGTTGGCCAGCAGCTCCTTGTTGGCGGTCACCACGGGCTTGCCCGCCTTCAGGGCGTCGAGCACGAGGGTGCGGGCCGGCTCGACACCGCCGATGGCCTCGACCACGACGTCGATGTCGGGATCGGCCACCACGGCGGCGGCGTCGTGGGTGAGGACGCCCTCGGGGAGGTGCACCGGGCGCTCCCGGTAGAGGTTGCGCACGGCGACGCGCGCGATCTCGAGGCGCAGCCCGGTGCGGGCCTCGATGGCGTCGACACCGAGCTGGACCTGGGAGACGAGGGCGGCCCCGACGTTGCCGCAGCCGAGGAGGCCGACCCGCACGGGCGTCATGCGCGCACGGTAGCGGGAGGGCGGAGGGCGGCCACTGCCCTATCCCGCGTCGAGCCGCAGCAGGTCGTCGAGCGTCTCGCGGCGCACCACCTCGCGGGCGACGCCGTCGGCCACGAACACGACGGGGGGACGGGGCACCTTGTTGTAGTTGGACGCCATCGAGTGGCCGTAGGCGCCGGTGACCGGCGTGGCGAGCACGTCGCCCACCCGGAGGTCGGCCGGCACCGTGGCATCGCGGACCACGACGTCCCCGGACTCGCAGTGCTTGCCCACCACGGTCACGGTGCGGGGCCGCTCGGCGTCGGTGGCCCGCGGCAGGAAGGCCTCGTAGCCGCTGCCGTAGAGCACCGGGCGGGGGTTGTCGCTCATCCCGCCGTCGACCGACACGTAGGTGCGGAGGCCGGGCAGCTCCTTCACCGTGCCCACCCGGTACAGGGTCATGGCGGCGGCGGCCACGAGCGCCCGTCCGGGCTCGACGGCCACCCGCGCGTGGATGCCGGCGTCGGCACAGGACTTGGTGAGGACGGTCGCCCACTCGGACAGGGAGGGCGACTCCTCGCCCGCCACGTACGCCACCCCCAGGCCACCGCCGAGGGACAGCTCGGGGAGGTCCAGCTCGGCCACGAACGGCGCGAGGCGCTCGACCGCCTTCGCGAAGGAGGAGAGCAGGAAGACGTTGCTGGCGATGTGGGCGTGGATGCCCACCAGCTCCACCGCCGGCGAGCGCCGGGCCCGGTCCACGGCGGCCGCGGCGGCGCCGCTGGCCAGGCCGAAGCCGAACTTCGAGTCGTCGCGGCCGGTGGTGACGTACTCGTGGGTGTGGGCGTCGACGCCGGGGGTCACCCGGATGAGCACCTGCGGGCGGGAGGCGCCGGCCGCCACGAGAGCCTCGATGCGGTCGAGCTCGTCGTCGCTGTCGACGACGACCCGGCCCACACCCACCTCGAGGGCCCGGCGCAGCTCGGTCTCGGACTTGTTGTTCCCGTGCAGGACGAGGCGGGACGGGGGGACGTCGGCGGCCAGGGCCACGTGGAGCTCGCCCTCGCTGGCGACGTCGAGCCCGAGGCCCTCCTCGGCGGCCAGGCGGGCCATGGCGGTGCAGAGGAAGGCCTTGGCCGCGTAGGAGACCGCGCCGCCGCCGCCGAAGGCGGCCACCGCCTCGCGGCAGCGGCCCCGCAGGTGGGCCTCGTCGTAGACGAACAGCGGCGTGCCGAACCGTTCGGCCAGCTCGACCACGTCGCACCCACCCACGGACAGTCGGCCCGACCCGTCCACCCGGGCGGTGGCCGGCAGGAGGTGCGGGGGGAGGGCGCTCACCCCCACGAGGCTACGAGCGGTCGCGGGCGCTGGCGGCGAGGCCGAAGACGGCCCGCTGCCACGCCTGGTCGGCGTCGCCCACCGTGGCCCCCGGCGGGAGGTAGGTCAGCGAGCGCCGGCTCCGCAGGACGTTCGTGGTGCCGCTGCGGGGATCGGTGTCGGCGATGTCGGTGTTGAGCCACGGGCCGCTGGCGCCGTAGGAGACCGCGTCACCCGTGCACTGGGCCTCGGACGGCGTGCTGTCGTCGAGGTAGTAGTTGGTGCCCGCGCTCTGGAGCCCGGAGATGTTGGTCTCCACCCGGTGGGTCTGGATGACCGAGCCCTGCGAGCCGGTCAGCAGCTCCCAGTTCTGGCGGCCGGCGGTGAGGGCGTCCGGCTGGCCGTCGACCGGCACCCCGCCGCGGTTGCGGTCGTTGGCGTAGCGCATGCCGGAGGCGGCGGGGCTGTAGTCGAAGTAGTCGACCACCCCCGGGATGGCGTGCACCCGGAGGTCGGTCACGACGTCGTGGCGGCCGGCGTAGAACAGGTGCGTCCGCTGGGCCAACGGCCCGCTGTTGGCACCGACGTAGGAGCGGATGGCCCGCACGGGTCCGGACGTGTTCACGACGAAGGCGCCCTCGGCGTCGTCGAAGGTGTCCTCGCTGCGGCCGCAGTTGCCGGGGATCAGGCGGCTCTTGTGGCGGTCGAGGAGATCGACCCGGGTGGCGTTGCCGGCTCGCACGACGAGCTCGTCGTCGAGCCAGCGGTCGGAGAAGTGGTGGGCGTAGCGGCCGGTGGTCACGGTGGAGCTCTCGGGGTTCGGACCGTCGGTGCGCTTGTAGGTGGTGCGGTAGCTCCCGGAGGTGAGGCCGAAGCTGTAGGTCACGTACGAGCGGCCGGCGCCGGGCTGGAGCGAGCCGGCGGACTCGTAGAGGTAGAGCCAGCCGGCGGCGTCGTCGTCGAGCGGGTCGGTGACCGTGACCTCGACGCCGGACCCGGCGACCACGCCGGCGGGGGTCCCGTCCGGCGCGACGCCGCCGAGGTCGGAGGCCATGAACACGAGCTCGTCGTCGGTGTCGAAGGTGCGGTTGGGGTCGGGACCCGTGAACGTGGAGGCATCGGTGTACTGGAGGGCGGTGACCCCGATCGGCGGCCCGCCGTAGACGGTGCCCTCGGTGCCGGGGGTGGTGTTGCTCGCGGGCACGGCGCCGAAGTCGACGACCGCCCGCTCGTCGACCTGCACCGGCACCTGCTGCCAGGCGCCCTGGGGCGTCACCCGGAAGGCGACGATGCGGTTGGGGGCGCGGCCCCGCAGGCGGGGCAGCGTCGTGCCGGTCAGCACCACGGGGTCGTCAGCCCGGGTCACCGTGTTGCGAGCGGGGTCGCACCCGGCCAGCAGCGGGACCAGGGCTGCCGTGGCGACGGCCAGCACGGCGAGGCGACGACGCACTCGAGGGTCCTCCGGTCGGGGGGTCAGCGGGCCCGCAGGCGGGCGGCGTGGTGGCGGAGCGACGAGCCGGCGGCCTTGGGCAGGACCCGGAGGACCTCGCCCAGGTTCACGCTGCTCTCCCGCCGCGCCAGGGTCCCGGGGTGGACGACCCGGAGCGGCAGGTGGGGGCCCTCCTCCGCGGCAGCGGCCAGCGCCGGCGACTGGGTGCGCGCGGCCTCGCTGGCGTAGACGAAGGCGTTCTGGGCGTACCAGGGCTCGATGGTGGGGTCGTCCCAGAAGCGCTGCCGCAACGCGTCCACGAGGGCGTACCCGTGGGCGGCGAAGAGCTCGGCCCAGTGGTCCGGCCACTGCTCGTTGACGTGACCGGTCCCGCCCTGGCCCGGCACGGCCGCCGAGAACAGCACCACGGGGGCCAGCTCGGTGAGCTGCTTGACGAAGCGGGGGGCGCCCGCAGCGGGGAGGTGCTCGGCCACCTCGAGGGAGATGGCCAGGTCGAAGCGCCGCCCGAGGCCGAGCGGGGACGACAGGTCGAGGGGCACGAACGACGCCCGGTCGATCTTCAGGCCGGCGAGGGCCCAGGGGCCGTCCACCCCGACGACCTCGTCGATCCCGAGCTCGCTCAGGACCTGGAGCCAGCTGCCGTCGCCGCAACCGACGTCCACGGCCGACGAGGGGTGCACGAGGTCGAGCACCACCGGCAGGATCCGCCGCGCCGACGCCTCCGAGCCCGGGCCGATGTCCTCGTAGAACGGCCTGCTGTACTTCGTGGTCGTCGTCACGCCCACTTCCTTCCCGACGCCGGTGGGTGACGTTAGCGCCCGAATCGCGGCCCTCGCCCCCGCGCCGCCAGGCGGTCGCCGGGCAGGGGACGGCTAACGTGGTGGACCCCCGCCCTCGTAGCTCAGCGGATAGAGCATCGGCCTCCGGAGCCGTGTGCGCAGGTTCGAGTCCTGCCGAGGGCGCCAGCTCTGACAAGCCGACGCTTCTCCGCCAAGTCGTCGCAGGAGGATCCACCAACGAGGGAATCGACGAGCGGTGGGTGTGGTCCTCCCTACTGTTCCGCCCATGTCGGCCCCTGCCGCGACCACCCCGGTGACGGGCGCCACTGCCGCCGGCCCTTCGTCCCCCCGGCGGCTCTCGCCCCCGGCTCGGGACCGCCTCGTACGCGTGGGGCTCGTCGCCGTGCTCCTGATCCCCGTGGTGGCGGCGCTCGTGGCGCTGCACTCCCCCCGCTGGTACCCCCTCAACGACCTGGCCCAGACGGAGATGCGCCTGCGGGACGTCGGCACCCGGCACCCCCCTCTCATCGGGCTCATCGGCCGCATGCAGGACGACGGCGTCCAGGGCAGCCACCCCGGACCCCTCGGCTACTACGTGATGTGGCCGGTGTACTGGCTCCTGGGCGGCGGCTCCTGGGCCATGCTCGCCGCCTCAGCGTGGATCCACGCCGTCGCCGTCGCCGCCTCCATCTGGATGGCCGCCCGGCGGGGCGGCACCCGCCTGGCCCTCCTCGTCGCGGTCGCGTTGGCAGTGCTCACCAGCGCTTACGGCGCCGCCATCCTCACCGTGGCGTGGAACCCGTACCTGCCGCTCCTGTGGTGGATCGCCTTCCTCCTGGCGCTGTGGTCCGTGCTCGACGACGACGTCCTGCTGCTGCCCATGGCCGTCTTCGCCTGGGCGCTGTGCGCCCAGACCCACATCGGGTACCTCGGCACGACGACCGCCCTGCTGGCTGGGGCGGTGGTGTGGTCCTTCGTCCGCGCCCGACGTCGCACCGCGGCCGGGGAGGACGCGGCGCTCAGGACGTGGTCCCGCGTGGCGCTGGCCTCGGCGGTGCTCGCCGCCGTGCTCTGGCTGCCCCCCGTCATCGACCTGCTGACCACCTCGCCCAGCAACGCGGCGATCACCTGGCGCTACCTGCTCCACCCCGACGAGTCTCCGCTCGGTCTCGGCCGCGGCCTGCGGGTGCTGCTGGTCCACCTCGACCCGTGGCGGCTCGTCACGGGCGACATCGTCCGCGAGCTCGGCGCTCCCGGCGAGGCCGCGCAGGGAACGGTCGACGCCGGCATCTGGCCCGGCGTCCTGTTGCTCGGCACGTGGGCCGCCGCGGTGGGAGCCGCCTGGCGGCTCCGGCACCGGAGCCTCCTGCTGCTGCACGGGCTGCTGGCCGCCACCCTCGTAGTCGGCGTCGTGAACCTCAGCCGCCTGTTCGGCCTGGTCTGGTACTACCTCGTCCTCTGGGCCTGGGGCGTCACCGCCCTCCTCCTCGTGGCCATCGTGGCCACCGCCGCCGTCGTGGTGCGGGAGCGGCTGCCCGCCCGCGGCCGGGCGAACGCCCTGGGAGTCGGCACCGTCGGCCTGGCCGGCGCCCTCCTCCTGTCGAGCGCCGCCTTCGCCGCCGACGTCGGTCCGACCGAGGTCTCCGAGCCGTGGGCCACCAGGGCACTGGACGCCGTCGTTCCACCAACGGCGGCGGCCCTCGATCGACGGGACCTGGACGGTCCCTTCCTCGTCGAGTGGGGTGATCCGATGTACCTGGGCTCGCAGGGGTGGGCCCTCGCCAACGAGCTCCACCGCGAGGGCTTCGACGTCGGGACCGACGGCATCTACCACGGCGGCGCCATGCGCTACCGCCGCGTGCGGACCGCACGACGCCGGGGCGGTGATCCACCTCTCGATCGGCGCCGACATCGCCGTGTGGCGGCAGAACCCGGGCGCCGAGGAGGTGGCCTACTTCGACCCGCAGGGGCGAGCAGCAGGACGCCGAGTTCGACCGGCTGCGCCGGGAGGTGGTCGCCGGTCTGGAGGCGATCGGCAAGGAGGGCCACGTCGAGCTGCTCGACACCAACCTGAGCATCCTCAGCCTCGACAGCTCGATCCCACAGTCGGTCCGGCACGCGGCCAGGAGGATGGCGGAGCTCGGCGCCCCCACCGCGGTGTTCGTGATGCGTCGCTCCGTGACGTGGGCCGACGGGCCCGGTGTCGTCGAGCTCCCCGACGGCCGGCGGGTCCGGGCCCGGGGGCTGCGCCACGGTGACGTGGCGGGCGAGGACCCCGAGCTGGGCGTGTACCTGCTCGGTTCCCCGCCCCCGGAGACGGCGTGGCCGGCGCTCTGGATCCGCTGGCCGGACTTCCGCCTCCCCCCCGACCGCGACGCCGCCTTGATCACCCTCCGGGAGGCACACGGCCGCGCCGCCACCGAGCGGGTCGAGATGGCCTGCGGCGGCGGGGTCGGCCGCACGGGGACGGCCCTGGCGGTGCTCGCCGTCCTGAGCGGCGTCGACCCCGCGGACGCCGTCGCGTGGGTGCGCCGGCACCACCACCCCCGGGCGGTCGAGACCCCGTGGCAGCGGCGTTGGGTGCGGGACCTCAGCCGTACATGAGCGAGCCGGGGGTCGTGAGCACCGAGCCCGTCTCGAGCCACGTCTTCAGCCCCGAGAGGATCATCGGCCACCCGCCGAAGAGCTCCTCGTTGGCGCCCTCGCGCAGCTGGTCGTGGGTGACCGTCAGGCGGCACGAGTCCGCCACCGGCTCGATGTCCCACGTCACCCGGGACGGGCCCTCGTCCTTCACGTCGTCGCTCCACAGCGCCGTCATCGTGTGCACCAGGCGGCGGGGCGGGTCGGCCTCGAGCACCTCGCCCTCCCCGAGGGGCAGGTCGCCGGCCCGCAGCTCGTACCGAGATCCCGGCGTCCAGTCCGATTCGACGCTGGCGCCGAAGTTGAACTTGGTCCGGATCTCCGGATCGGTGATCGCCTCCCAGAGTCGCTCCGGGGTCGTGACGGATGTAGATCTCGAACACCTTCTCCACCGGTCTCTCCAATCGGGTCTTGAGGTCGCTCAACGTCGCGACCCAGGGCTCGGCGTACTTGCTCACCCACCGGTCGTGGACGAGCCGGATGGGGACGGGGTTCAGGAAGTGGCGCTTCTCGCGCCCCTCCCGCCGAGGAACGACGAGACCCGCCTCCTCGAGCAGCTTCAGGTGCTTCATGACCCCGAACCGGCTCATCGGGAAGCGCTCCTCGAGGGCCCGCAGCGTCTGCCCGTCCTCACGGAACAGCTCGTCGAGCAGGCGCCGACGGGTGGGGTCCGCCAGCGCCCGGAACACCTCGTCCACGCCGGCTGACGATAGGTGACCAGATGGTCACATGTCAACGGCGGGGACGCTCCGGGTACGGTCCCGGCGACCCGTTCGGGGGAGGGGGACCATGGCCGAGATGCGCTTCGAGCGGCGGATGAGCGACCAGGACGCGCTCATGTGGGCCATCGAGAAGGACCCGCTGCTGCGGTCCACCATCACGAGCATCTCCATCCTCGAGGCGTCGCCCGACCGGGAGCGCTTCGCCGAGCAGCTCGACCGGGCCACCCGCACGGTGCCCCGGCTGCGGCAGCGGGTGGTGTCGGCGCCCCTCAGCGGCGCGCCGCCCCGCTACGTCGTCGACGAGCACTTCGACCTCGACTACCACGTCCGCTGGCTCCGGGCCCCCGGCGACGGCTCGCTGCGGGACCTCCTCGACATGGCGGCGCCGTTCGCCATGCAGGGGTTCGACCGGGCCCGTCCGCTCTGGGAGTTCGACATCGTCGAGGGGCTGGCCGAGGGCCGCGCCGCGCTGGTGTCGAAGATCCACCACTCGATCACCGACGGCGTCGGCGCCATGAAGCTCACGATGTCGTTCCTCGACACGAAGCGGAACCCGCCGCGCGACACCTCGCCGCTCCCGACGCCGCCCGAGCCCGAGCGCCTCGGGCCCTTCCAGCTCTGGCGGGAGGCGCTCGAGCACGAGACCCGGCGGCAGGCGGGCATCGCCCAGCGCGTGGCCGCCGACGTCGCCACGGCGGCCCGCGACCCCCTCGGCACGGCGCGCGCCGCGGTGGCGGGGGCGCGCTCCACCGCCCACATGCTCCAACCGGTGACGACCCCGCTCAGCCCGATCATGGACAAGCGGTCGCTGAGCGTGCACTTCGACACGCTGACCGCCTCGCTCCCCCGCATGAAGGCCGCCGCCCGCTCCGTCGACGGCCGGCTCAACGACGCCTTCGTGGCCGCCGTGATCGGCGGGCTCGACCGGTACCACCGCCGCCACGGCAGCCCCGTGGAGGCGCTGCGGATGACCATGCCCATCAACGTCCGGTCGGCCGAGGACGCGTCGGCCGGCAACCAGTTCGTGCCCGCCCGCTTCCCCGTCCCCGTCGCCATCAGCTGACCCGAAGGAGCGCATGCAGCGCCTCACCGGGCTGGTGGCCTCCGAGCGGGCCGAGCCCGCGCTCGGGATGGTGGCGCCGATCGCCGGTGTCCTGAACCGGTTGCCGGTCAGCGTCACCACCCGGCTGTTCGGCGGGATGCTCAAGGGCATCGACTTCGTCACGAGCAACGTCCCCGGCGCGCCCATCCCCATCTACGTGGCCGGCGCCCGCCTGGAGGCCAACTTCGCCTTCGGGCCCCTGAGCGGGTCGGCCATGAACGTCACGCTGCTCTCCTACATCGACGAGCTGCACATGGGCGTCAACACCGACCGCGCCGCGGTGCCGGACCCCGACGTCCTCCTCGAGTGCCTCCAGGACGGCATCGACGAGGTCGAGAAGCTGGGCTGATGGCGGATCGACCCGTGGTGGCCGAGCTGGCCGAGACGTGGGCGTCGCTCGTGGCCCTCGGCACCGAGCTGGGCGACGAGGACTGGGACCGGCCCACCGACTGCCCGGGGTGGACGGTGCGGGACCAGTACGGCCACGTCATCGGCACCGAGTCCCGCCTCCTCGGCCGGTCGCCGGACCCGCGCCCCGAGACCTACGGGCCGCACGTGCGCAACGAGCTCGGGCAGAGCAACGAGGCCGAGGTCCTGGCCCGCCGCCACCGCCCCGGCCCGGCCGTCGTGGCCGAGCTCGAGGAGGTCGCCGCCGCTCGGCTCGAGGCGCTGCGGGCCATGAGCGACGAGGACTTCGCCGTCGAGACGCCGTCCCCCGCCGGGCCCGGCACCTACGAGGACTTCATGGCCGTGCGGGTGTTCGACTGCTGGGTCCACGAGCAGGACGTGCGCCGCGCCGTGGGCCGCCCGGGGCACCTCAGCGGCGCCGCCGTGGACCGGTCGCTGGCGTCGGCCGTGGCGGTGATGCCCTACGTCGTGGGGAAGCGGGCGGGCGCGCCCGAGGGCGCCACCGTGGCCTTCGACGTGACCGGGCCGACCGCCCGCCGGTGGGCGGTGGCGGTCGAGGGCGGACGGGCCCGCCCCGTCGCCGAGGTCCCCACCCAGCCGACCAGCCTCATCAGCGCCGACGTGGGCACGTTCATGGCGCTCGCGTGCGGCCGCATCGACGCCGACGCCGCGCTGGCCGCTCGCGACGTCATCGTGCACGGGAACGACGAGGTGGGGACCGCGGTGGTCCGCAACCTCGGCTACACGATCTAGAAGCGCTAGGCGGCGCGGTCCGCCAGTGCCGGTGCGGGTGCCGGCTCGGGCGCCGACGCCGGGGCCTCGTCGATGGGCCGTCGGATCAGCGCCTTGCGGATCTCCGAGACGACGGGGATGACCAGCGCGGCGCCGATGCACACCAGCCAGTGCTCCAGGTCGAGGTCGGTGGTCTGGAGCAGCCGTTGCAGCGGGCCGAGGCTGGTGGTGAGGGCGATCACCAGCAGTGCGAGGCCGGACGCCACCATCAGCGGCTTGTCGGACACCGTGTCGAGGTTGAACACGGACCGGCGCTCGTCCTTCGTGGCGATGGCGAAGAACACGTGGGACAGCGCGAACGTCGTGAACCCGATGGTGCGGGCCATGTCGAGCCCGTGGGGGTCGGTCGCCCACGAGATCGTGGCGAGGGTGATGGCCCCCATGATGAGCCCCACGGTGGCCAGCCAGCCGAGGAGCGGGCGGGGCAGCACGGCTTCGTCCGACGGCCGGGGCCTGCGGGCCATCAGGCCCGTGGCGGCCGCGCCGTAGCCGAGCCCGACGGCGAGGAAGAGGTCGGTCGTGAAGTTGATCCAGAGGCTCTGGAGGGGGATGAACGGCACGCCGTCGGCGATGTTCAGGATGCTGGCGCCGAGGAAGGCGACGATGAAGCCGAGGAGCACGCCGATCTGGAAGCGGATGTACTTCTTCAAGTTGTCGTAGAGCGCCCGACCGATCTCGACCGCCTTGACGATCGTGGAGAAGTCGTCGTCGGTGAGGATCATCACCGCCGCTTCCTTCGACACCTCGGTGCCGGTGATGCCCATGGCGATCCCGATGTCGGCCTTCTTGAGCGCCGGGGCGTCGTTCACGCCGTCGCCGGTCATGGCCACGATGTGGCCCTTGCGCTTCAGGATGTCGACGAGCCGCACCTTGTCCTCCGGCGTCACCCGGGCGATCACCCCGATGTCGTCGATCTCCCGGATGAGCTCCTCGTCGCTCATGGCGGCGAACTCCGCCCCCGTCACGGCGCGACCCTCCAGGCCGAGCTCGTCGCCGATCGCCTTGGCGGTGACCGCGTGGTCGCCCGTGATCATGCGGACCTGGATGCCCGCGGACTTGGCGGTGGCGATCGCCACCTTCGCCTGGGGCCGGGGCGGGTCGACGATCCCGACCAGGGCGAGCAGGGTCAGGCCGTCGACGAGTCCCAGGAGGTCGGCGTCCGGGTCGAACGTGGCGGGATCGAAGTCCTTCCTCGCCGTCGCCATGACCCGGAGCCCCTGCTCGCCCAGGCGCTGGTTCTCGGTCAGGTACTTCGCCCTGCCGTCCTCGTCGATCGGCAGCAGCGTGAGATCACCGCCGACCGCGTCGACGGCGCGGGCCAGGAGCTGGTCGGGGGCGCCCTTCACGAAGCAGCGGACGACGTCCCTGCCCTGGGCGTCGGTCATGCGGTGGAACGTCGCCATGAGCTTGTAGTCCGAGTCGAACGGCAGCGTGGCGACCCGCGGGTACTCGACCCGGGTGGCGGCCACGTCGATGCCCCCCTTCTCGGCCAGCACCACCAGCGCTCCCTCGGTGGGGTCGCCGATCATCTCGCCGCCCGAGACGATCGCGTCGGAGGCGAGAGCCATCGGCAGGAGGAACTGGTCGAGCGCCACGTCCTCGAGGCCGGCGGTGCGCGTGATCCGGCCCTCGGTGGCGTAGCCGCTGCCCGTCACGGCGTAGCGGCGCCCGACGAGGGCCATCTCCACCGCGGTCATCTGGTTGAGGGTCAGGGTGCCGGTCTTGTCGGAGTTGATGGCCGAGGTCGAGCCGAGGGTCTCGGTCGAGCGCAGCCGCTTCATGATCGCCCCGGCCTTGGCCAGCAGCTGCGTCCCCATCGACAGGATCGTGGTGACGACGGCGGGCAGGCCGGTGGGGATGGCGGAGATGGCGAAGGCGACCGCGGCGGTGAAGACGGTGGTGAAGTCGTCGCCCCGGGCGAGGTTGATCACCATGGACACGATCAGGGCGGCGCCGCCGATCCAGAGGATCTGGTTGGTGAGCGAGTCGAGCTGGCGGGTGAGCGGGGTCTTCTTGTCCCCCTCGGCCTGGAGCATCCCGGAGATGTGGCCGACCTCGGTCGACATGCCCGTCGCGGTCACGACGAACTGCCCGCTCCCCCGGGTGACGGCGGTGTTCATGTAGAGCATGTCGGTGCGGTCACCGAGGGGCGTGTCCGCCGGGCTCACCGGCTCCACGCCCTTCGGCACGGGGAGGCTCTCGCCGGTCAGCGCCGCCTCGGCCACCTCGAGCGTGGCCGCCTGCGTGATGCGGCCGTCGGCCGGCACCACGTCACCGGCCTCCACGGAGACCAGGTCACCGGGGACGAGCTCCTCCGCCGGGAGCTCGACCATGGCCCCGTCGCGACGCACCTTCGACTTGATGAACATCATCTTCTGGAGCGCGGCGACAGCCGCCGCCGCCTTGCCCTCCTGGCGCAGGCCGATGACGGCGTTGACCAGGGTCAGCAGGAAGATGACCAGCGCCGTCCCGTACTGCTTCACCGGGTACAGCGAGAGGGCCCCGGCCACGACCAGGACGATCTGCATCGGGTCGGCGTACTGGCGGAGGAAGGCCCGCCAGCGGGGCTCCTTCTTGGCCTCGCTCAGCCGGTTGGGGCCGTACTGGGCGCGGCGGGACTCGACCTCCCTGGAGCCGAGGCCGGTCGCCTCGTCCACGTGCTGGAGCGCGAAGACCTCGCCCGTCCCCACGGTGTGCCACGCAGGTCCCTCCGGGTGGGCGCCGGCCTCCACCGCCGGTGCGGTCGCTGCGCTCATCGGGCTGTCCTTTCGGCCGGGCACGTCGCACGCTCGCTCGGAGACGGTGCTCTGCCCCCTCGCCGGGTGAGCATCGCGCCCGTCCGATGGCCGTCCGTCACCCGGCGGGGATGAATCGGATCACTCCACGAGGGTGAGGGGCTCCTCGGCGCGCACGGCGCACTCGGGTCCTCGACCCAGGCCGACGACGAGCGGCGACGCCAGGATGGCGACCCGCCCGGCGCTCAGCTCGCCTTGGCCTTGGGGTCGACGGGCTTGGGCTCCTTGGGGAGGCCGAGGACCCGCTCGCCCACGATGTTGCGCTGGATCTCGGCGGTGCCGCCCCAGATGGTCTCCGACCGGGAGAAGAAGAACGAGGCCTGGAGCGGGCTCACCGGGTAGTCCTTGACGGACTCGCGCCGGGCCAGGCCGGGCATGGACGGCTCGTCGTCGTCCTTGGAGCCGGCGAGGACCTGGCCCTCCATCCCGAGGATGTCCATGGCCAGCTCCATGGTCTCCCGGTGGTACTCGGACCAGTACATCTTGTTGGTGGCGCCCGAGCGCGGCCACGCCGAGGTCCTTCTTGCCGGGCACCTCGGCCGACAGGGTGCGCCAGCCGTTGACCTTCATGATCTGGACCTTGGACCAGGCCCGGGCCAGGCCCTGGCGCACGGTCGGGTCGGCGATGCGCCCGTTCTTCCGCGCCTTGTCGACGATGGTCTCGAGCTCGCGCTCGAACCGTCGGTAGCCGGTGGTGGCCGAGGTGCCGCGCTCGAAGCCGAGCGTGGTCATGGCCACCTTCCAGCCGTTGTTGAGGCCGCCGACGACGTTCTCCTTCGGGCACCGGGCGCCCTCGAAGAACACCTCGTTGAACTCGCCCGAGCCGTCGGGCTGGATGATGGGCCGGACCTCGATGCCGTCCTGCTTCATGGGCACGAGCAGGTACGAGATCCCGGCGTGCTTCGGGGCGTTGGGATCGGTGCGGGCCAGCAGGAAGATGTAGTCGGCGTACTGGGCCTGGGTCGTCCAGACCTTCTGCCCGTTGATCACCCACTCGTCGCCGTCGAGCTCGGCCTTGGTCTTGAGCGAGGCCAGGTCGGAGCCGGCGTTGGGCTCGCTGAAGCCCTGGCACCACGAGATCTGGCCCGGAGAGGATCTTGGGCAGGAACTCCTTCTTCTGCTCCTCGCTCCCCCACTGGAGGATGGTGGGGCCGACGAGGGTGTCGCCGAAGAAGTCGGCCCGCATCGGCGCGCCCGGCCCGGGCGAACTCCTCGTTGAGCACCACCGACTCCATGAGCGAGAGGCCCTTGCCGCCGTACTCCTTGGGCCAGGTGGCGCAGATCCAGCCGCCCTTGTAGAGCTTCTCGACCCACTCCTCGTTGAACCGCTTGCGGTCCGCGCCGGTCAGGCTGAAGCCCTCGTCGAACCAGCCGTCGGGGAGGTTCTCCTCCAGCCAGGTCCGGATCTCCTTGCGGAAGGCCTCCGCCTCGGGCGGGTAGGTGAGGTCCATGCCCCCCAGTGTTACCCAGGCGGGGGGCCGCTTCCGCACCGCTCGGGGTAGCTTCTGCCGTCATGGCCGTCAGCGACGCCCCTGCCGCAGCACCGAAGCGGGAGCGCTGGACCGCCCAGTGGAAGGAGCTGTACGAGGAGGTGGTCACCACCGGCCTCTGCACCGGGTGCGCCGGCTGCGTGATCGTCTGCCCCCACGACGTCCTCGGCTACGACCACGAGAGCGGCGGCTACCGGCCCTTCCACCTCGAGGAGGAGCTGGGCCCGACCGACTGCGGCCACGGCCAGAAGGGCTGCACCAGCTGCACCCGGGCCTGCCCCCGCTTCCGGGCCTGGGAGATCGAGGCCGACACCCTCCTGTTCGGCCGGGAGCGGGTGCCCGCCGAGGTGGCCGGGGTCGCCAAGGACATCGTCCTGGCCCGGGCCACCGACCCGAAGGTGTTCGAGCTGGGCCAGGACGGCGGGCTGGTGTCGGCCCTGCTCATCTGGGCCCTCGACCACGGGATCATCGACGCCGCCCTGGTGTCCTACCTGGAGGGCGACGGCACCTCGTGGAAGGCGAAGCCCGGGGTGGCCCGCACGCGTGAGGAGGTGCTGGCCTCGGCCGGCAGCCGCTACACCTACTCGGCCAACACGCTGGCCTACGCCGACGCCGTCGCCGGTGGGGCCGAGAAGATCGGCCTCGTGGGCATGGGCTGCCAGACGTCGTCCCTGCCCGTCATGCGGGCCCGCAAGGTGGGCAAGGTGGGCCGCCGCTTCGCCCTGAACATCGGGCTCCTCTGCTCGAAGACCTTCGACGACGCCATCTTCGAGGAGCTGTTCGAGGCCAAGTACGGCCTGCGCAAGCAGGACATGGTCAAGATGAACATCAAGGGCGTCTTCCAGATCTGGATGAGGGACGGCAGCTACCACGAGGTCCCGCTCAAGGAGTGCCACGCCTGGACCCGCGAGGGGTGCAACAACTGCCCCGACTTCGCCGCCGAGCACGCCGACATCTCCACCGGCGGCATCGGCGCCTTCAACGACTGGACCCTGACGGTGGTGCGCACCGACGTCGGCCGCCAGGTGCTCGACGGCGTCGTGTCCGAGGGCCTCGTCGAGCTGCGGCCCGGCGACGACGACCCCGGCGCCATCGAGCTCATGCGCAAGCTCTCCGTGAAGAGCCGCAAGCGCTGGCCCGAGGCGGCGGACCCCGGCCCCCGCACCATCCCGCCCCCCAAGAAGAAGGCAGCGGCGCCCGCCCAGGGCTGACCGTTCCTCCCCGGGACTACGCTCCCGGGGCCACTCGCAGGAGGAAACCCGCATGCCCGAAGCCGTCATCGTCGCCACCGCCCGCACGCCGATCGGCCGTGCCTTCAAGGGATCGCTGGTCGACGCCCGTCCCGACGACATGGGTGGGTTCATCGTCCAGAAGCTCATGGAGAAGGTGCCCGAGGTCGACCCCGGCAGCGTCGAGGACCTGATGTGCGGCGCGGCGAACGGCGCCGGCGAGCAGAGCATGAACCTGGCCCGTCAGGTGGCGCTGCTCGGCGGGCTCCCGGACACCGTGCCGGGCACCACCGTCAACCGCTTCTGCGCCTCGTCGCTCCAGAGCATCCGCATGGCCTTCCACGCCATCAAGGCGGGCGAGGGCGACACCTACGTGGCCGCCGGCGTCGAGAGCCTGAGCCGCACCGGCGGCCGGGGCTTCACCAAGGACGACATGAACCCCCGGTTCGTCAAGGGGAACGACGGCTTCATCAACCAGGTGTACATCCCCATGGGCCTGACGGCCGAGAACGTCGCCGCCCAGTACGGCGTCACCCGCGAGCGCATGGACGAGTTCGCCAAGCTCAGCCAGGACCGCGCCGTGGCGGCGCAGGAGAACGGCGTGTTCGACCGCGAGATCTCGCCGTACACCCTGCCCAACGGCGACGTGGTGTCGAAGGACGACGGCCCCCGGGCCGGGACCTCGATCGAGAAGCTGGCCTCGCTCAAGCCCGCCTTCAAGGAGGACGGCGTCGTCACCGCCGGCAACGCCTGCCCCCTGAACGACGGCGCCGCCGCCGTGCTGGTGATGGACGAGGAGAAGGCCCGGAGCCTCGGCCTGAAGCCACTGGCCCGGATCATCGGGTCGGCGGTGTCCGGCCTGGCCCCCGAGATCATGGGCGTGGGCCCGATCGAGGCCGTGTCCAAGCTGCTCAAGGCCACCGGCATGAGCATCGGCGACGTCGACGTGGTCGAGCTGAACGAGGCCTTCGCCGCGCAGGTCATCCCCGTGTGCGACGAGCTGGGCGTCGACATCGACACGCAGCTCAACCCCCACGGCGGCGCCATCGCCCTCGGCCACCCCTTCGGCCAGACCGGGGCCCGCATCATGACCACCCTGCTCAACGACCTCCAGACCCTCGACAAGAGCATCGGCCTCGAGACGATGTGCGTCGGCGGCGGGCAGGGCATGGCCATGCTCGTGGAGCGCCTGAACTGAACCAGGTCTGCCGGGCCGGCTCCGCGGGGGTCGAGCTCCTCCTCATCCTGATGGCCTAGGCGCTCGTGGACCCGGGACTGCTCCGGGACGTCCTGACGGGCATCCTCGGCTTCTTCACCGGCGTGCTCTCGGGCGCCTTCGGCGTGGGCGGTGCGGTGCTGTCGACGCCGGGCATCCGTGCCCTCGGGGTGGCGCCGATCGTCGCCGTCGGCACCACGCTCCCGTCCATCTTCCCCAGCGCGGCGACGGGGGCGTGGCGCTACCACCGCGAGGGCCTGATCGACCGCACCGCCGTGCTCCTCACCATCCCGACCGGGCTGGTGGCCGCCGTGGTGGGCGCCCTGCTCTCCGAGCAGATCCCCGGGGGCGGCCACGTCCTGATGCTCTTCACGGCGGGGCTGCTCCTCTTCACCGCCGTGCGCATGGCCCGCCCGCCGGCCGCCCCCGCCGCGGCCGAGACCGACGTGGAGGTCGCCCCCGACCACGAGAGCGGCCACCGCTCCCGACCCGCGTTCGCCCTCGTGGGCGTGGTGGCCGGCCTGCTGTCGGGCCTGCTCGGCATCGGCGGCGGCGTGGTGATGGTGCCCGGGTTCGCCCAGATCGCCGGCCTGTCCATCAAGTCCGCGGTGGCCACCTCCCTCGTGTGCGTGGCCGCCTTCGCCATCCCCGGGACCGTGACCCACGCCGTGCTCGGCAACATCGACTGGCGGGTGGCCCTCATCCTCACCGTCACGGTCATCCCCGGGGCCCGCGTCGGCGCCACCCTGGCGCTGCGGGCCAGCGACATCGGGTTGCGCCGGGCGGTGGCCGTGTTCCTCGGCGTCATCTCCGTCGTCTACGCGGTCGGGGAGCTCGTCTCGCTGGCCAGCTGACGGGCCCGGGTGAAGACGGCGTCGAACATGGGCTCCGTGAGCGTCGCCGGTGAAGGTGTTCTGCTGGCTCGGGTGGTACGAGGCGATCATGATCCGCCCGTCCGGCAGCGCGCGCCTCGACGCCGTGGCCGAAGCGGGGACGGGGGCGCAGCCCGGTCAGGCGCGGCCACGCTGGCGTAGGCGAAGGTTGCCGAGGGCCACGACCACCTGCACGTCGGTCGAGCAGGGCCAGCTCGCGCACGCAGGTAGGGCGGCACGTGTCCCGCTCGGCCGGGCGTCGGCTTGTTGGCCGGGCGGGGCGCAGCGCACGGCGGCGCCCACCCAGGCGCCGGTCAGCCGCAGGCCGTCGTCGCGGTGCACGCTCGTCGGCTGGTTGGCGTAGCCGGCCCGGTGCAGGGCGCGGAACAGCCAGTCGCCGGAGCGGTCGCCGGTGAAGACCCGCCCGGTGCGGTTGCCGCCGTGGGCGGCGGGGGCGAGGCCGACCACCAGCACGTCGGCGGCCGGGTCGCCGAAGCCCGGGACGGGCCGGCCCCAGTACTCCTCGTCGGCGAAGGAGGCCCGGCGCTCCCGGGCGACGCTGCTCGCGCCACGCGACCAGGCGGGGGCAGGCACGGCAGGTCACGACCTCCGCTTCGAGGGCCTCCAGCGAGTCGGTGTCCACGGGGGCAGACGGTAGGTTGGCTCCGATCGCCCGTCGTACCCGCAAGACCACGGCCGCCCCCGGCACCCTCGTCCTCCTCGTGCGCCACGGCACCACGCCCACCACCGGGGCGGTGCTGCCCGGCCGGGCGCCGGGCCTGCACCTGGCCGACACGGGCGTGGCCCAGGCCGAGGCGGTCGGCCGCGCGGCTGGCCGCCCTGCCGCGGGTCGACGCCGTCTACGGCTCACCCCTCGAGCGCACCCGCGAGACGGCCGCGCCCATCGGCGCCGCCCGGGGCCTCCACGTCAAGGCCGACCGGGGCCTGCTCGAGTGCGACTTCGGCGAGTGGACCGGGCCGGCCGCTCAAGGAGCTGGCCAAGCAGCCGGAGTGGACCACGGTCCAGCGCTACCCCAGCGGCTTCCGGTTCCCCGGCGGCGAGTCGTTCGTCGAGATGCAGGCCCGCATCACCGGGGCGCTGCGACCGCCTCGCCGAGCGCCACCCCGGCGGGCGTGGTCGTCGCCGTGTCCCACGCCGACCCCATCAAGGCGGCGGTGGCCGACGCCCTCGGCACCCACCTCGACCTCTTCCAGCGCATCGTCGTCTCGCCCTGCTCGGTCACCGCGGTCGCCTACGGCGCGGCCGGCCCGGCGGTGCTCGCCGTCAACACGCGTCGAGCCGCTCTCGCGCGCTGGCGCCCTCGTGAGCGATGGGCACCTCGTTCGACCTCCCCGAGCTCGACCGCTTCACCGCCGGCACCGTGGGCCCGCCCGGGCAGCGGGTCTTCTTCCTCCAGGCCAGCGGCTCCGGCGAGGTGGTCACCCTGCGGCTGGAGAAGGCGCAGGTGGCGGCCCTGGCCGAGTACCTGGCTCGAGCTCCTGGCCGATCTCGCCGACGCCCGACGCCGGCGTCGCTGCCCGGCGACCTCGAGCTGGTCGAGCCCGTCGTGGCCGAGTGGGTCGTCGGCCAGATCGGCGTCGTCTTCGACGAGGACCGCGACCGGATGGTGGTCCAGGCCGAGGAGCTGCTCGAGGAGGACGCCGCCGAGGAGCCGGCCGCGGAGCCCGACCGCGGGCGTGGCCCGCTTCGCCCTGACCCGGGCGCAGGTGGCCGCCTTCGTCGGCCGGGCCGCCGAGCTGGTGGCCGCCGGGCGCCCGCCGTGCCCGCTGTGCGGCCGGCCGATCGACCCCGCCGGCCACGTGTGCATCAAGACGAACGGCCACCGGGCACGCTGAGGCCGTGGACGGTGACGCGCTGCGCCTCCTGGCGAAGGGCGAGGTCGAGCTCAAGGGCCGCATGCCCTGGAGCTCGAACGGCACCTTCCTGCCGAGGTGACGCGGCGACGGGCACCGCGCTCCTCGCCGTCTACAAGCCGGGCCGGGGCGAGCGCCCGCTCTGGGACTTCCCCCGCGGGCTCTACCGCCGCGAGGCGGCCGCGTGGGCGCTGTCCGAGCTGCTGGGCTGGGGGCTGGTGCCCGAGACGGTCGTGCGGGACGGGCCGCTCGGCGAGGGCTCGCTGCAGCGCTTCGTCGAGGCCGACTTCGAGCAGCACTACTTCACGCTCTACGAGGACGAGGCGCACGCACGAGGCGCTGCGGGCGATGTGCGCCTTCGACCTGCTGGCCAACAACACCGACCGCAAGAGCGGGCACTGCCTGCTCGGCGACGACGGGCGGATCTGGGCCATCGACAACGGCCTGTGCTTCCACCCCGACCCGAAGATCCGCACGGTGATCTGGGAGTTCGGCGGCGAGCCGGTGCCCGAGCCCCTGCTCGCCGACGTGGAGGCCGTGCTCGGGCGACTGCCCGGGACGCTGGCCGACTTCCTCGACGAGGAGGAGGTGGACGGCGTGCGCCGCCGGGCCGAGTGGGTGCTCCGCTCGCGCTGCTTCCCCGAGGCCGACCCCGCCGGGCGCTGCTACCCCTGGCCGCTGGTCTGAGGGAGGCCCACTCGGTGCCGGGCATCGCCGACGCCGTCGCGAGCGGGGACCTCGACGAGCTCCTGCGGCTCGTCGACCGCCTGTGCGACGACGGCGACTGGGACGCGCTGCTCGACCTGCGCGACCGGTGCCGGCGGGCCTACCAGGAGACGGGCCGCCAGCTGTGGCCGGCGGCCAGCCACGCCGAGTACCGGCTCGCCCTCCAGGCGCCGGGACCGGCGGCGGCGGCGGTGCTGGTGGAGGGCGCGGGCCCCTTCGCCCTCGGGCCCCTGGCCGAGGTGGCGGCGTCGACCCACCGGTGGGAGGAGCTGGCGGGCTCGCTGACGCGAGGCCCGCTGACGGGCGGAGGTGGTGGGTGAGCGGGTGCTGCGGGGCGAGGACCTGCGGGACGACGAGTCGGCCCGGGCGGCGGGGAGCGAGCTGCCGCTGACGTGCGCGCCCTGGGAGCCGGCCTACCTGCTCCCCACGTACCGCCCGTTCGAGGTCGAGCTCCCCGGTCCCCCGCCGCTCGACCTCACCCCCGTGGTGCTGCCGCCGCCGGGTGAGCCGGTCGACGACCGCGACGCCGAGGACGCCCTCCGGGCCGCGGTCGAGGCCTGGGTCGTCGCCTCCAACGGCGCCGTGGCCACGGCTGCGGTGCGGAGCGGGGCCGAGGCGGCGGTGGCGGCGCTCGGGCACCCGGAGGTGGCGTGGGCCGACGTGGCCGCAGAGGAGGCGCTGGCGCGGCTGGCGTGGGCCGGCGCCAGCGGCGGCGCCCACGGGCGGCGCCGCGGGGCCGCCGCCGGCCGGTTCGCCGCGTGGTGGGCCCTGGCCGCCCTGGCCGGCCTCGCCGGCCCCGACGCCGAGTGGCCGCCCCCGGCCGACGAGCTCGGCGAGGCGGCGGCGTCCCTGCGCTGGGCCGTCTGGGCCCCGCCCGGCCCCCGCCTCGGCTGGTCCCTCCACCTCGCCGTCGAGGACCCCGAGGACGGCCTCGCCTGGGCCATCGCCGCCACCGACCGGGCCTAGCGACCGAGGAGCCCTCCACGGCCGAGGGGACAAGCGCTCTTTGTCGAGTTGTGCACGCCTACGGTGCACAAGTCGACAAAGACCGAACAGAACGGTCGGTCAGACCCTCCCGAGGACCCGGTCGGTGTAGTCGTTGGCGAAGCGGCCGTCGGGGTCGACGCGGCGGCGGGCGGCCTGGAACTCGTCCCAGCGGGGGTACTTCGGGGCCAGGGTCTCGGCCGTCTGGAAGTGGAGCTTGCCCCAGTGGGGTCGCCCGCCCAGCCCGGTCATGATCGACTCGACGGCCGTGAAGTACGGCACGTAGTCGATGCCCTTGTAGAGGTGCACGGCGATGTAGCAGGTCTCCCGACCCGACGCCGGGCTCAGGGGGATGTCGTCGGGGGCCACGAAGCGCACCTCGACGGGGAAGCCGACGGTCGTCCCGGTGCGGTCGATCCACGCCCGCACCGCCCGCACCGCCTCGGCCGCCGCCGCCCGCGGCACGGCGTACTCCATCTCCGCGAACCGCACGTAGCGGGGGCTGGCGAAGACCTTGAAGCTGTGGTCCACGTAGTCCACCCGTCCCGTCGACGGCAGGGCCCGGGCCAGGCGGGGCACCAGCGACGGCCGGCGCTTGCCGATCCGGCACAGCGCGCCGAAGGCCACGTTGGCCAGGAGCACGTCGTCCTTGAAGGCCTTGGCCCACCGCCGGGGGGCCATGGGCTCCTCGGTGCGGTCGTTGGTCTTGGTCAGGGCCCAGCCCGTGTGGGGCACCCAGAAGAACTCGTAGTGGTCGTGGCCGTCGACGAGCTCGTCCAGCTGCTCGAGCACCTCGTCGAGCCGCTTGGGCTCCTCCACCGCGTGGAGGCGGAAGGCGGGCAGGCACTGGAGGGTCACCGTCGACACCACCCCGAGGGCACCGATGCCCACCCGGGCGGCCGAGAACACCTCCGGCTCCTCGTCCGGGGAGCACTCGAGGACCGAGCCGTCGCCGGTGACCAGGCGCAGGCACCGCACCTGGGTCGACAGGGTGCCGAGCCTCCGCCCGGTCCCGTGGGTCGACGTGTTGATGGCCCCGGCCACCGACTGGTAGGCGATGTCGCCGAGGTTCTCGAGGGCCAGGCCCTCGACGGCCAGGGCCTCGCTCAGCCGGGCCAGGGTGATGCCGGCCTCGACGGTGACCCGGCCCGTGGCCCGGTCGACGTCGAGGACCCGCTCCATGCGGTCGAGCGAGAGCTGGAGCCCGTCGGTCAGGGCCGCGCCGGTGAACGAGTGGCCCGCCCCGACGGCCTTGACCCGCTGCCCCTCGGCCGCCGCCCCCTTGACCAGGGCGGCGAGCTCGTCCTCGTCGGCCGGCGTGGCGAACGCGGCGGGGGCGCAGCTGGCCGTCCCCGCCCAGTTGACCCAGCGGGAGCGGGACCCGGTCTTCGCCATCGCCGGAGACTACGGCGACGGCGAGCTACTTGCCGAGCTCCTCGAGGAGCTTGGGCACGACCTTGTGCACGTCGCCCACGATGCCGAGGTCGGCGATGGAGAAGATGGGGGCCTCGGGGTCCTTGTTGACGGCCACGATGTTCTTCGACCCCTTCATGCCCACCATGTGCTGGGTGGCGCCGGAGATGCCGAGGGCGATGTAGACGTCGGGCTTCACGACCTTGCCCGTCTGGCCCACCTGGTACGAGTAGGGCACCCAGCCGGCGTCGACGATGGCCCGGCTGGCGCCGGGGGCGCCCCGGAGCTTCTTGGCCAGGTCCTCGACCATGGCGTAGTTCTCGGCGCTGCCGAGGCCCCGGCCACCGGACACGACGAGGTTGGCCTCGTCGAGGACCGGGCCCTCGTGCTCCTCGACGTGGCGCTCGAGCACCTTGGCCGCGCCCTGCTGCGAGGCGCTGGCGGCCTCGACGGTGGCGGTGGCGCCGCCGCCCTCGGACGCCTCGAACGACTTCGGCCGGAAGTTGGCGAGGTGGGGACCGTCGCTACGGAAGGCGGTGGTGACGATGGAGGTGCCGCCGAAGATGGCGGTGCTCAGGCGCAGCTCGTCGCCCTCGAGGCTCACGCCGCTGTTGTTGGTCAGCACCGGCTTGTCGAGGGCCACCGACAGGCGGGCCAGCACGTCGCGGCCGTCGTAGGTGGAGGCGAACATGACGAGGTCGGGGGCGTTGCCCCCGTTGATCTGGTCGGCCATGGCCGAGGCCACGGGGACGCCCTGGAGGGTGCCGCCGGTATCGACCGTGTACACCTTGCTCACGCCGTACTTGCCGAGCTCCTCGGCCACGGCCTCGGCGTTCTCGCCGGCGTAGAACGCCTCGACGGTGTCGGCCAGCTCGCGGGCCTTGGTGGCGATCTCGAGGGTGACGGACGACGGCTTGTCGCCGCCGATCTCGGCGTGGATCCAGACCTTCGACAGCGGCATCTACAGCACCTTCTGGGTCTCGAGGAACTCGATGATCTTGAGGTGGCCCTCGCCGTCGTCCTCGACGATCGTCGCCGGCCTGGCGCTCCTCGGCGGGGGCCACGTTGACGATCTCCTGGCGGGCGCCGGAGGCGCCGACCTGGTCGGGGGAGAGCCCGAGGTCACCCACGCCGAGCTGGTCGACGGGCTTCGACTTGGCCGCCATGATCCCCTTGAAGGAGGGGTAGCGGGGCTCGACCACGCCGGCGGTCACGGAGACGACGGCGGGCAGCGGGGCCTCGACCTCGTCGTAGCCGGCCTCGGTCTGGCGCTCGATCTTCACGCTGCCGTCGGCCACCTCGATCTTCTTGGCGAAGGTGACCGAGGTGTAGCCGAGGACGGCGGCGATCTGCTCGGGCACGGTGCCCGTGTACCCGTCGGTCGACTCGGTGCCGGCGATCACGAGGTCGGGCTCGGCCCGCTTGATGGCGGCCCCGAGGACCTTGGCCGTCGACAGGGCGTCGGACCCGGCGAGGGCGGGGTCGCTGACGAGGATGGCCTTGGCCGCCCCCATGGCGAGGCCGGTGCGCAGGCCCGAGACCTCGTTGTTGGGAGCCATCGAGACGAGCGTGACCTCACCCCCGCCGGCGGCGGTGACCAGCTGGAGCGCCATCTCCACGCCGTAGGCGTCGGAGTCGTCGAGGATCAGCTTGCCGTCGCGCTTGAGCCACTTGGTCTCGGGGTCGAGCTGGCCCGGCGTGGCCGGGTCGGGGATCTGCTTGACGCAGACGGCGACGTTCATGGCCGACGATTGTGGCCGACGTTCCGGCGCAGGGCCACTTGAGGGTCACCCGACTGCGGCAGGATCGGCGCCATCAGGCTCCTCCTCGTGGTCAACGCCTCGGCCTCGTCGGTCACCGCCCGGGCCCGGGTCGTCATCCGCAAGGCCCTGGCCGCCGACCACGACGTGGACGTGGTGGAGACCTCCCGGCGGGGCCACGCCCGCCGGCTGGCCCAGGGGGCGGCGGCCGCCGGCGCCGACGTGGTGGCCGTGCTCGGCGGCGACGGCACGCTCAACGAGGCGGCGAACGGCCTGGTGGGCACCGCGACCGCCCTGGCCGTGCTGCCGGGGGGCTCGACCAACGTCTTCGCCCGCAGCATCGGCCTGCCCAACGACCCGGTCGAGGCCACCGGCGTGCTGCTCGACGCCCTCGCCGCCGACAGCGTGCGGCCGGTGGGCCTCGGCAGCGCCAACGGGCGCTACTTCCTGTTCCACACCGGGGTGGGCTTCGACGCCGAGGTGGTCCACCAGGTCGAGCGGCGGGGGGCGCTGAAGCGCTGGGCCGGCCACCCGCTGTTCATCACCGCCGCGCTCACCACCTGGATGCGCCACTACGACCGCAGCCGGCCCCGGCTGGCCGCCTCGTTCCCGGGGGGCGACGTGGTGGACGACGGCTACTTCGCCGTGGTCCTCAACACCTCGCCGTACACCTACCTCGGGGAGCGCCCCCTCGACGTCGCCCCCGAGGCCACCCTCGACCGGGGCCTGGTGTGCCTCACCGTCCGGCGGCTCGACCTGGGCACCACGCTGGCCCTGGCCGCCTCGGCCCTGGGCACGGGGCGCCGGGCCCGCTCGGCGCCGTGGAGCGACTACCGCACGGACCTCCCGAGCCTCCGGATCGTCGGCCACGGGCCCGTCCCGTACCAGCTCGACGGTGACTACCTCGGCGAGGTGGACGCCCTGGACTTCCGCCACGAGCCGGAGGCCCTGCGGCTGGTCCTCCCGCCCCCGCCCCCGCCCTAGCCCGGCGGGCGGCCGAGGGCCCGCAGGGCCACGTCGGGGACGTTGGTGACGATCCCGTCGACCCCCATGGCGGCGAGGGCGCCGATGCGGTCGGGGTCGTCCACCGTCCACGTGTTCACCGCCAGGCCGGCGGCGGCGCAGCGCTCCAGCAGGTGGGGCGTCACCGTGAGGTGGTGGGGGTGGAGGGCGACGTGCCCGGCGGCGTGGACCTCCTCGACCAGGGCCTCCACCTGGTCGTCGGTCAGCACGGCGGTGAGCAGGGCCGTCGGCACGCCGGGGTCGAGGGCCCGGACCCGGGCCACGGCGGCCGGGCCGAACGACGACACCAGCACCCGGTCCCGCCCGCCCCGCTCGGCCAGGGTGCGCACCACCAGCTCGGCCAGTCCCTCGTCCGGGTCGAAGTCGGCGTCCCAGGGGACGTTCTTCACCTCGACGTTCACCACCAGGCCGTCGCAGGCGTCGAGGGCCTCGGCCAGGCGGGGCACCCCGGGGGGGACGTCGTCCAGGACCAGCTCGGCCACGGCCCGCCCGTCCGGGAGGGCGGCGTCGTGGACCACCGCGGCCTGCCCGTCGGCCGTGCGGCGCACGTCCAGCTCGACCCCGTCGGCCCCCAGCCGGGCGGCGGTGCGGAAGGCGGCCACGGTGTTCTCGGGCTCGGCCACCGACGCGCCGCGGTGGGCGTAGACGAGGGTCACGGCGGGCCTGCCTACCACGCCCCTTGCCCAGCGGAACCGGTCGTTGGTAGCGTCGGTCGTCGCTCGTCAAGTCCAGTGTGTGAGCAGCGGCACAAGCGGGAAGGGACCCTGTCGATGGCCGTTGCCTGGAGCTTGCCCGAGACGCCGACCGGCGACTGGCGGGCGACGGCTGCCTGCCGGGAGGGCGACCCGGACCTGTTCTTCCCCGTGGGCTCCACCGGACCCGCCCTCCGCCAGATCGAGGCGGCCAAGGCCGTGTGCCGGACCTGCCCCTCGCTCGATCCCTGCCTCGAGTTCGCCCTCCGCACCGGCCAGGACGCCGGCGTCTGGGGCGCCACCTCGGAGGACGAGCGCCGGGTCATCCGCCGGGCCCGCCGCCGCCGGGCCGCCGCCGGCTCCTAGGCCCGGTCCCCGCTAGGGGGCTGTGAGGACGGTCAAGGGCACCCGCAGCTCGACGAGGGTGCCGCGGGGCTCGCGGCGCCGGAGCTCGATGGTCCCCTCCAGCTGGGTCGTCACCAGGCTGCGCACGATCGACAGCCCGAGGCTGGACGTGTCCTCGATGGCGAACCCTGGGGGCAGGCCCACGCCGTCGTCGGTCACCTGGACCACGAGGTCCTCCCCGTCCTCCTCGAGCTGCACGACGACGTGGCCCGGTCGCTCCGGCGTGGGCGCCTCCGGTCCGTCCGCCGGGAAGGCGTGGTCGGCGGCGTTCTGGAGGAGCTCGTTCAGCACCACCGCCAGCGGCGTGGCGATGCGGGGTGGCAGCTGCTCGCTCTCCCCGTCCACCGAGAAGCGCACCGGCGTCTCCTCCGAGACCATGCCCTCCTCGGCCATGCGCACGAGGGGACGGACCACGTCGGCCGACGGGACCTCGGTGCCGGGGGCCCGGGACAGGATCTCGTGCACCAGGGCGATGGAGCGGATGCGGCGCACCGACTCCTCGATGGCGACCTTCGCCTCCGGCGCCTCGAGGCGCCGGCCCTGAAGCCGGAGCAGCGACGAGATGGTCTGGAGGTTGTTCTTCACCCGGTGGTGGATCTCCCGGATGCTGGCGTCCATCGACACCAGCAGGCGGTCCCGGCGGCGCAGCTCGGAGATGTCCCGCAGGAGCACGAGCGCCCCGGTGACCACCCCCTCGGCGAGCAGCGGCAGGCAGCGCATGACCACGGTGACCTCGGCCCCCCGCTCGAGCTCGACGGTGACCGGCGCCCCGACGGCGAACGCGCCCCGCACGGCCGCCTCGTCCAGGCCCAGCTCGGCCAGGCGCATGCCCTCGGCGTTGGTGTGCACGCCGGCCCGGTGCAGCGCCGACACGGCGTTGGGCGAGGCGTACTCCACCCGTCCCTCGCCGTCGAGGACCAGGGCACCGTCGCCCACGCGGGGCGCCACCTCGCTCTCGACGTCGTCGCTGGCGAAGGGGAAGTCGCCGGCGGCGATCATCGCCGCGAAGCGCAGGAACACGTCGACGTAGATGCGCTCCAGCTCGCCCGTCTGGCGGCGGAGGGACGGCATCGACTCCCGGGTGCACACCCCCACCACCTCGTCGTCGTAGCGCACCGGGATGGCGAGCACCCGGACGCGGTCGTGGAGGACCGGCAGCTCGAACTCGCCCTCGACCAGGTCGCCGGTGCGGAAGGCGCGGGCCACGAGGGGGCGCTCGACCTCGTTCACCACGGTGCCCACGTAGTCCGACCGGTAGACGGTCTGGTGGGTGGTCGGGCGGACCTGGCCGAGCACCACGAACCGCTCCTCGTCGCTGCCGGCCACCGGCGCGTAGAGGAGGAGATCGGCGAAGCAGAGGTCCGCCAGCGGGCCCCACGAGGCCACCAGCCGGGAGACGTGGACGAGGCGGGCGTCGTCGAGGTCGGTGGAGGTGCGGGCCACCTCGGCCAGGCTGGCCATGGAGCGCCCTCCCCTACCCCAGCGGGACCGTCCGGGGCGTGCGGCCCCGGTAGGCCTGGAGGGTGGTGCAGCCGACGGTGGCCAGCAGGGCCCGGAGCTCGTCGCCCCGCTCGGCCACCCGGTCGAGGCGGTGGGCGTCGGACGCGGTGGTGAACGGCACCCCGGCGGCGGCGAAGCGGGCCAGCAGGTCGGGGGCCGGGTAGGCCTCGGCCACGGGCTTGCGCAGACCGGCCGAGGACACCTCGGCGGCCAGGCCGCACCGGGCGGCGGCCTCGGCCATGCGGTCGTACCACTCGTCGGGGACGGCGGGGCGGCGGCCGGTGACCTTGCACAGGTCGGGGTGGGCCAGGACGTCGCACGCCCCCGAGGCGGCCAGCTCCTCGAGCGCCTCGGTGTAGGCCTCCCACACGGCCTCGACGCCCCGGCGGTCCCACTCCCCGGCGAAGGTGGGGTCGAACCAGTTGTCGAAGCCCCACGACCCGATCCAGTGGACCGATCCGAGGAGCACGTCGAAGGGGTACCCCGCCAGCAGCTCGCCCACCTCGTCCATGCGCCCGGCGTAGTGGTCGACCTCCATGCCGAGGACCACGGGCAGGCCGGCAGCCTTGGCCGCGAGCACCACCTCGACGTACTCGTCGAGGTCGGCACCCTGCTCGTCGGCCCACGCCCGCTCCATGGCCGACGCCAGCGCCGGGGACGGGTCGGCGTCCCACCACCCCTTCAGCACGCGGTCGGCCTGGCGGAACCGGGACAGGTGCTCGGTGAGGGCCACCTCCTCCACGCCCGCGGCCGCGGCCGCCTCGCAGTAGGCGGCCACCTGCTCGAGGGTCGCCTCCACCGGGCCCGGCCGGTGCTCCCACAGGTGGAGGTGGTAGTCGAGCACGCGGCGAGCGTACGGGGGCTCAGTCCCAGAGGGCGGCGCCCAGCCGGCGGAGGCCGTCCAGGTCGACGATGTCCTCGTCCTGGTAGGGCACGGCGGCCACCACCTCGGGGGCCACGCCCAGCTCGGCCCGGGTGGCCGCCTCGCGGGCGGCCACCACCGAGAAGTTGAGGAAGCTCTGGCCCACCTCCTGCAACACGTGCTCGACGATGGCGGGAGGCCCCGCGTCGGGGGCAGCCCAGCGGCCACGGCGGCGGGGTCCTCGCAGAAGCGCCGGGCCGCCACCCCCGCCCCCGGGTCCAGCAGGCTGTCGGGCAGCACCTTGTTGAGCACGAGCGCGCCCAGGTGGAGCGACCGCTCCGCCAGCGCCTCGACGAAGAACTCCGCCTCCCGCACCGGCGCCGGCTCGAGGGTGCTGACGACCACGAACGTGGTGCGCCGGTCGCCGAGCACCCGCTCGACCGACCGGGCCCGGGCCACGAAGCCGTCGTACATCGACTGGAACAGGATGAAGAAGTCGGCGATGTCCTGGAGGAAGGCGGACCCGAGGATGCGGTCGGCCACCTGGTAGAAGGGCCGGGAGGCGGCGTTGACGATCCGGCTGCGGTAGGGCACCAGCAGCCAGCGCAGGAGCCGGCTCGAGAAGAAGTCGGCCATGCGCTCGGGCGCCTCGAGGAAGTCGAGGGCGTTGCGGGTGGGCGGGGTGTCGACCACGATCAGGTCCCACGACCCCGAGGCGTGCAGCTCGTAGAGCCGCTCCATGGCGATGTAGTCGTGGCTCTGGACGAACTTGCCGGTGATGTTCTGGTAGAGCGGGTTGGCGAGGATGGCGTCGCGCGTCCGGGCATCCGGCGCGTGCCGGCGGACGAGGTCGTCCCAGCTCGCCTTGGTGTCGAGCATGGCGGCCCACAGCTCGCCCCGCGGCGTGGTCTCGACCAGCGTCTCGGCGTTGCCGAAGGCCTCGAGGCCCATGGCGTTGGCCAGCCGCCGCGCCGGGTCGACGGTGAGGACCAGCACCCGGCCGCCGATGACCTCGGCCGCCATCGTGCCGAGGGCGGCGGCGGTGGTCGTCTTGCCCACGCCGCCCGAGCCGCAGGTGACGACGATCTCCTTGGCGGCGACCAGCTGCTCGATGGTCGTGGCCCGGTCCCCGGCCCGCCGTCGCGCCGTGCGGCTCACCCGCCCAGCTCCGCGCCGAGGGCGTCGGCCACCTGGGCCAGCGCCCGCAGGCCGACCGAGTGGCGGAACAGCTCGGGGACGTAGAGGACGGGCAGGTCCGGATCCAGGCCGGCCCGCAGCCGCTCGAGGTGCCCGGCACCCGTCCGGCGCAGCGTCACCGCCAGGCGGGCGGCGTCGAGCACGGGGCCGACGGGCCCGCCGGCGGCCGCCTCCAGCGGTCCCCCCACGGCGGGGGCCCGCAGGCGCTCGAACACCTCCTCCTCGGCCCGGCCGAACAGCTCGGGGAGCACCCGGTTGACCGCCACCGCGGCCACGTCGACGCCGGTGTCGCCGAGGGCGGCGACGAGCTCGAGCGTCTCCGTCACCGGCATCTCCTCCGGCAGGGCGGTGACCACCACCCCGGTGGTCACCGGGTCGGTGAGGATCTCCCGGATCCACCCCGTCTGCTCCCGCACGAGGCCGACGGCCACGAGCTCGTTGATGGCGGCCGGCGCCCGCAGCTGCCCGACGATGTGGCCGGTGGCGGCGGCGTCGACGACCACGAGGTCGTAGTGGTCCTCCCGCACCTCCCACGCCAGCTTCCCGACGGTGAGGATCTCGCGCACGCCCGGCGCGGCGGTGGCGAGGAAGTCGAAGGTCCGGGCCAGCGGGCCGATGCGGGCCAGCAGCGGGATCCGGAGCTGGAGCCGGAGGTACTCCTTCAACGACTCCTCGGTGTCCATCGTCATGGCCGAGACCCCGCCCGTCACCTCGCGGGGCCGGAAGGCGAGCGGCGGCGTCTCGAAGGCGGCCGCCAGGTCCCCCTTGGCGTCGATCTCGCACACGAGGGTGCGACGGCCGGCCCGGGCACCCAGCAGCGCGAGCGACGCCGCCACCGTGGTCTTGCCGACGCCCCCCTTCCCGGTGACGAAGAGCAGGCGCCGCGACAGCAGGTCCGGTGCGGCTGCCTCAGCCACCGCCGAAGCCGATGCGGCGCTCCTCGTGGGGGCTGCCGATCTCGACGTAGGCCACCTTCGAGGCGGGCACGCCCACCTGGCGGCCCTTGCGGTCGGTGAGCCAGAGGACGTTGTCGTCGTCGGACAGCGCCGACTCGATGTGCGACCGCAGCTGGTCGGCGTCCATGCCCTCCTCCACCTCGAGGTCGAGCTCCTTGGGCGAGTAGGTCACACCGATGCGCACGTCCACCTCGGCAGCCTACGAGCGGTTGTGGGGTCCACGATCGGGACCGGGGCCACGAGTACGTTCCGCGAACGATGCGACCGGCGCTGATCGTCCTCGCCGAGGACCCCGCCGGCGGCGTGCCCGGGCTCACCGACGACGCGCGGGTGGCCGACACGCTGCTGGCCCGCACGCTCACCGTGGCCCGGGCCGTGGGTGGCGTGGGACGGGTGCTCCTCTTCAGCCCGCCGGAGGCCGAGGCGACGCTCACGTCGCGCTCGCTCGGGTTCCGCCTCTGGCCGGCCGAGGGCGACACGCCCGGCACCCGCTACGCCAACGCCTTCCGCCAGGCGGGCGAGCTCGGCTACGAGGGCGCCGTCGTCATCGGGCTCGGCGTGCCCACCATCCCGCCGCCGCGGCTCACCGAGGCGGCCGCGCTGCTGGAGGAGCACCAGGGCGTGCTCATCCCCGACGGCAGCGGCGGCGTCGCCGTGCTCGGGCTCCAGGGGGCCGAGCCGACGCTGTTCCCGGCGGCCGAGGTGCCGCCCGACCACGACACGCTGTGCACCCGCGCCCGCCAGCAGCGGATCCGCCTGCACGAGCTGCCGTCCCACCCGGCGCTCACGCCGATGGGGCTCGACGACGTCCTCGGGGTGGCCGCCGCCGGCTAGACGACCGGGACGCCCGTCCGCTCCGACCCCGGGTGGACCACGAACGCCGGCGTTCTTTGGTTCTCTCCCTACAGCACCGGTCGGTCAGCGGCCAAAGAACGCCGGCGGGCGCCGCCGCCCGGCCCCGCGCTCAGCGCAGGGTCAGCTCGGGGTGGTAGCGCCGCTTCGGGGCCAGCTCCACGTCGACGGTCTCGGCCAGCGCCGCGAACGCCCGCGCCGCCTCGCCGTCGGGCTCGGACACGACGATGGGGACGCCGATGTCGCCGCCCTCCCGCAGCGCCGGGACCAGCGGCAGCGTGGCCAGCAGCGGTGCCTCGAGCCGCTCGGCCAGCTCGGCCCCACCCCCGCTGCCGAAGAGCTCGTAGCGCCGGCCGTCGTCCCCGGTGAACCAGCTCATGTTCTCGATGACGCCCCGCACCGGGATGTTGATGTGGGGGCTGGCGAACATGAGCCCGGCCCGCTGCGCCACCCGCTGGGCCGCCGGCTGGGGGGTGGTGACGACGAACGCCTCGGACCGGGGCAGGAACTGCGAGAGCGACAGCGACACGTCGCCCGTGCCCGGGGGCAGGTCCACGACGAGGTAGTCGGGGTCGCCCCAGTAGAAGTCGGTGAGGAACTGCTCGAGGGCCTTGTGCAGCATCGGCCCCCGCCAGACCACCGGCTGGTCCTCGCGCACGAAGAAGCCGATCGACGCGCAGGTCACGCCGTTGGCCTCGGGGGGCAGGAGCATCTTCCCGTCGATCACCGTGGGCGGGCGGTCGATCCCGAGCATCGGGGGGATGGAGAAGCCCCAGACGTCGGCGTCGATCACGGCGACGTGCTTGCCCCGCTGGGCCAGCGCCACCGCCAGGTTGACGGTGACCGAGGACTTGCCGACGCCGCCCTTGCCCGAGGCGACCAGCAGGACCCGGGTGCGCGACGACGGGTCGGCGAAGGGAATGGCCCGGCCCTCGGCGTGCCCGTGGGCGTGGGTGGAACCGGCGGTCGACGCCGGGTCGCCGTGGAGCCGCTCGCGGAGGGCGGAGCGCTCCTCGTCGGTCATGACGGTGAAGTCGAGGTCGACGTCGTCGACGCCGGGCAGCGCCCGCACCGCGCCGGTGACGCGGTTCGTGATCTCGGTGCGGAGGGGGCAGCCGGCGATGGTGAGGGCGACCTGGACGGCGACCCGGCCGCCCGTGATCTCGACGGTCTTCACCATGCCGAGGTCGACGATGCTCTGGTGGAGCTCGGGGTCCTCGACGGGCCGCAGCGCGTCGAGCACCTCCGAACGCGTGGGGGCCATGTGGACGCCTCCGAAGCGGTCCGGCGAGCCGTGCCGGCAGGGTCGGGAGGGCTCACCGGTAGGATACCGGCGTGGGGAGCACCCTCGACGGCCCCCGGGCCGTCGTCCCGGCGGCGCTGTCGGCCGCTGACTTCTCGGCCGCCGTGTCGGCCATCACCTCGGCGTTCGGCGACCCCACCCGGCGGGCCATCTACCTCTACGCCTCGTCGTGCGAGGACGGCGTGACGGCCTCCTCGGTGGCGGGGCGCTTCGAGCTCCACGCCAACGTGGCCCGCCACCACCTCGACAAGCTCGCCGCCGGCGGGCACCTGGAGGTCCGGGGCGGCCGGGCCAGCGGGGGCGCGGGACGGCCGTCGAAGCGCTACGTGGCCACCGGGCGGGGCACCGCCATCGACCTCCCCGTCCGCCACGACGAGCTGGTGCTCGCCCTCCTCAAGCGGGCCGTCGAGCTGCTGCCGCCCGAGCAGGCGGCGGCCATGGCCGAGGAGGTGGGCGCCGACTACGGGCGAGCCATGGGCGCCTCGCTGTCGCCGGCCGACGCACCGCGGTCGCTGCGGGCGGCCCTGACCACCGTGGCCGACGCCCTCTCCGCCCACGGGTTCGCCGCCCACGCCGAGGGCCGGGGCGACGGGCTGCGCATCGTGGCCGACCACTGCCCCTTCGGCCAGGCGGCGGTGACCTCGCCGGTCCTGTGCGCCCTGGAACGGGGTGTGATCGAGGGGATGCTGGCCGCCCTCTACGGCACCACCGACGCCCGCACCGCCCGCTCCCGGGCCCGGGGCGACGCCACCTGCGTCACCGCCGTGCAGGTCTAGACACCTCCGGTGGGGCGCCACTACCTGGACCACGCGTCGACGTCGCCGACCCGGCCCGAGGTGGTGTCCGCCATGCTGCCGTGGTTCGGCGCCGCCGACCCGGGGCGGGCCCATGCCGAGGGGCTGGCGGCCCGGGTGGCGGTCGAGGAGGCGCGGGAGCGGGTGGCCGCCCTGCTCGGCGCCCGCAGCCGCGAGGTGGTGTTCACGAGCGGCGGGACCGAGGCGGTGGTGACCGCCACGTGGATGGCCACCGAGCGGGGGGACCACGTGGTCGTCCCCGCCGTCGAGCACCGGTCCGTACGGGAGGCGTCGGCCCGCGCCGCCGTGGCGGTGGTCGGGGTCGACCCGCTGGGCCGCGTCGACCCCGACGAGGTGGCCGCCGCCGTGGTGCCCGGCCGCACCGCTCTCGTCCACTGCCAGCTGGCCAACCACGAGGTGGGCACCCTCCAGCCGGTGGCCGAGGTGGTGGAGCGCTGCCGGGCCCTCGGCGTCCTCACCCACGTCGACGCCGCCGCTGCGGTCGGCCACGTGCCGGTCGACTTCGCCGCGCTCGGGGCGGACCTGCTGAGCGTGTCGGCCCACAAGTTCGGTGGCCCCCCGGGGATCGGCTGCCTGCTGGTCCGGCGGGGCCTGCGGCTGCGGACCCTCCTCGTCGGCGGCGACCAGGAGCGGGCCCGCAGGGCGGGGACGGAGAACGTGGCCGGCATCGTCGGCCTGGCGGCGGCGGCCGCCACCCTGGGGGACGGCGGGCTGGAGGCCGAGGCGGCGCAGGCGCAGGAGCTCACCGGCGCGGTCGTCGAGGCCGCCCGCACGGGCGGGCTCGGGCCCGAGGTCGCGGTGCTGGGCGACCCCGACCCCGATGGTCGGCTCCCCTCCCTCGTCTGCCTGGCCGTGGCCGGCGTCGAGGCCGAGCCGGTCCTGCTGGGGCTCGACGCCGCCGGGGTGGCGGTGCACTCGGGGAGCGCGTGCTCGTCGGAGTCGCTCGAGCCCTCACCCGTGCTCGAGGCCATGGGGGTCGACGCCGAGCGGTCGCTGCGGGTGTCGGTGGGGTGGAGCACGACGGCGGCCGACGTCGGCGCCTTCTGCGACGCCCTCCCTCCGGTGGTGGCCCGGCTCCGGGCGCTGGCGCCGGTCGTGGGTCAGGTTGAGTGAGCCGCGTGTCGGATCATCGTCACGGCCGACCGGTGGGTCTTCTCGACGGGCCGGAAGCCCACCGACTCGTAGAGGCCACGCGCCGGGTTGCCGTCGTTGACCCTGAGGCTCAGCGCCGCATGCCCCTGAGCTTCGCTGGCCTCGATGAGGTCGAGGAGGAGCCGTCGTCCGATCCCCTCGTGCCGACGGGACGCGATGACCGCGATCGACAGTTCGGGGACATCGTCGGCGACGAAGCCATGCCCGTGGCTCGCCTCGGTGAACGTCCGATACCACGCCGCGCCAACCGGGCGGTCCTGTTCGGCAACCAGTCCGTAGTCGCCCGGCCTCGGCCATCCGACGAGGTACAGCGCGTAGCGCGGATCGGCGAGCACCTCGTCAGCGGTCGGTGTCGGCTTGTCGGGCCGCCACACTGCGGCCTCGCCGAGCATCGTCGCGAGAAAGGTGAAGTCCTCGGGCCCGGCCGGGCGACACCGGACGCCCTCCATCAGGGTCAGTCAAACAGACCAGCGATGTCGGTCGCCCGGCGACGTCGCCGTAGGCTGGAGGGGGCATGGCCCTCGTGCTCGTCCGCCACGCGAAGGCCGGGAGCCGCTCGGCCTGGGCCCAGGACGACGACCTGCGCCCCCTGACCCGGGCCGGCGAGCGCCAGGCCGAGGCCCTGGCCGATCGCCTGGGCGGCGAGCCGGTGAAGCGGGTCCTCTCCAGCCGCTTCGCCCGCTGCGTGCAGACGGTGGCGCCCCTCGCCGCCCGCCTCGACCTGGAGGTCGAGCACCATGCCGGCGCTCTCCGAGGAGGCCGAGCTCGACGACACCGAGGCCCTCCTCGCCGAGCTGGCGGGCACCGAGGCGGTGCTGTGCACCCACGGCAACGTCATGAGCGCCCTGTTGGACCGCCTCCGGTGGCGGGGCGTCGAGCTGGTGGGCGCGCCCCGCACCGGTGGCGGGGGCAAGGGCTGCGCCTGGCGCCTCGAGGGGAACGGCGGGGACGGCTGGGCCCGGGCCACCTACGAGCCCCCGTCCTGACCCGCCCCACCCGACGTTTGGCTACGGGACGGTCGTCGTGGGGGCGGGCGGGGCCCGGAGCTCCTCGAGGCGGGCCTCGATGGCCGCCTTCAGCGGCGGCGGGGGGTCGGCCTCCAGGGCCTGCTCGAAGGCGGTCCCGGCCGCCGGGCGGTCGCCGCTGAACAGCTCGATGAGCCCGAGGTAGAAGCGGGAGCGGGGCTCGTCGGGATCGATGGCGAGCGCCTGGTCCACCGAGCGGCGGGCCTCGTCGAGGAGGCCGGGGCGGTCGATGCCGACGCTGAGGGAGGCCAGCAGCAGACCCCGCTCGGCCCACGCCTCCACGCTCCGGGGGTCGTCCTCGAGCACCGCGTCGTACAGCTCGAGCGCCCGGGTGGGGTCCTCCCTCGCCACCGACGCGGCTTCGGCCAGGCGGGACGACGCCGCCGTGGGGCCGTCGCCGCCGGTGACCGTCTGCCCCGGCTGGCGCGACCCGGCCGCCGCCGCCACCGCGAGGCCGGCGCCTGCGGCCAGGCCGACCACCACCAGGAGGGCCACCGGGCGACGCCACCGTGGTCGAGCCGGGGTGGCGCGGGCGGCGTCCTCACGTACGGCCCTGTCCTCGTCGAGGGCCCGCAGCACCTCGGCCGCACGCGCCGTGTAGCCGTCCCGCAGGTTCCGGTAGTCGTCCTCGTCGAGCTCACCTGCGTCCCGCTCGGCCTCGAGCTCGTCGAGCGAGCGCAGCAGGAAGTCGCGCTCCTCCTCCAGCTCGGCCCGGAGGTCCGGGTCCCGACCGACGGCGGCGGTCACGTGCCCCGCCGGGCCCGCTCGACGAGCACGCGGTCGTCGACCGACGGGCCCTCCCGGTCGTCGACGACCCGCCAGCGCCGGAAGGCGACGGCCAGCGCGCAGACGGCGAGCACCAGCGCGGCCACCGGCAGCGCCCACACCAGCCCGGCCAACCCGGATCGGGGCGGCACCTGCTCGGAGCGGGGGTACCGCGACAGGACGTAGTCGCGGATCTCGCCGTCGCTCCGCCCGTCGGCGACCTGGCGCTCGATCTGCTGGCGGATGGCGACCGCCGCCGGCGCGTCGGAGTCGGCCACGCTCTGCCCCCGGCACGTCGGGCACCGGAAGCTCTCGGCCAGGGACTGGGCCCGCTCCTCGTCGGACCGGGCGCCCCCGCCACGGTCGAAGGTGCCCACCGCCAGGGCCACCACGACGACGGCGGCCAGCGCCGCCCACGGCACCCAGCGCCTCACGAACCCTGCTCCTGCGCCCGCCGCAGCAGGTCGTCGAGCTTCTGGGCGTCCACCCCACCGACGATCTTGGCCCGCACGCCGCCCGAGGGATCGACCAGGTACGACTCCGGCACGCCGCTCACGCTCCAGTCGACGACGATCTCGCCGTCGACGTCGTCGACCACGGGCCAGTCGCCGCCGTTGTCCCGGAACCACCCCTCGACGTCGTCGGGCTCGTCCGAGAAGACCACGCTCACCACCCGGGCGTCGTCGGCCACCCGGTGGTCCTGGGCGAAGCGGACCAGGTCGGGGTGCTCCTTGCGGCACGGCTCGCACCACGTGGCGAAGAAGTTGACGAGGACCCACCGGCCCGCTTCGTCGCGGAGGTCGAACGCGTCGCCGTCGAGCAGCGAGTCCCCAGCCAGGCCGGGGGCCGGCTTGCCGAGCAGCGGGCTGTCGACGGCCCGGTTGGTGGCGGCCGAGTCGCGAGTGGCGAGGACGGCGACGAAGAGGGCGAGCACCACGCCCGCGGCCACCGAGCCCCAGAGCGCGGGACGCCGCCGGCGCCCGGTCCGCACGGTCGTGGCCACCCCTACCCCACCGGGGCGGGGTCGGCCCGGGGCGCCACGGGCTCGTCCGCGCCCGCCGGGACCGCCACCTCCGCCGGCTCGTCGGCGGGCGGCCGGCGCCGGCGGGGACCGGGGACCAGGGCCAGCGCGGTGCCGAGGGCGATGATCCCCCCGCCGATCCACAGCCACGACACCAGGGGCAGCACGAGCACGCCGACCACCGCGGCGGCGGCCTCGCCGTCGGGGGCGGCCCGCAGCGTGAGGTACACGTCGTCGACGACCCCCCACCGCACCGACGGCGACCCGATGGTCTGGGTGGCGTTGTTGAACCGGTGCAGGGCCGGCGCCCGACGCTCGCCGTCGACCTCGAGCTGGGCCCGGATGGTCGTCTTGCGGTCCGTCGTCTCGGTGGTGGTGCCGAGGTAGGTGACGGTGTGGCCGGCCACGGTGGTCGAGGCGCCCTCCTCCAGCGTGGCGCTGCGGGAGTGCGAGTAGGCCGAGCTGGCGGCCAACGCCACGGCCACCACCACCACGCCGAGGTGCACGACCATGCCGCCGTTGGTGCGACCCACGACGCCGGCCAGGGCCGGGCGCCCGGCCCGCCTCGCCGCCCGCACGGACAGGCCGAGCTGGCGGAGGGCGCCGCCGGCGGCGAACCCGCCGAGACCGAAGGCGACGAGGGGGACGAGGCCTCGGGCCCCGACGGCGACGGCGAGGACGATGGCGCCGGCCCCCACCCACGCCGGCCCCTGGAGGCGCTCCCGCAGCAGCTCCCCCGACGCCTTGCGCCACGGGAGGGCCGGGGCCACGGCCATGAGGAACAGGAGGGTCATCCCCAAGGGCACGGTCATGCGGTCGAAGTAGGGGCGGCCCACGGACAGCGGCTCGTCCTTCAGCGCCTCGTAGATCAACGGGTAGACGGTGCCCAGGAGCACGACGAAGGCGAAGGCGGCGAAGACCACGTTGTTGGCCAGGAACGCGCCCTCGCGGGAGACGGGTGAGTCGATGCGCCCCGGCGTCCGCAGCCGGTCACCCCGCCAGCCGATGAGGCCGACGGACACGGCCACGGTGGCGGCGAACGCGCCCAGCAGCCAGGCGCCGATGGGCGACTCGGTGAAGGAGTGGACCGAGTCGAGCACCCCCGAGCGGGTGAGGAACGTGCCGAGGATGGTCAACGAGAACGTGGCCGCCAGCAGCGACAGGTTCCAGACGCGGAGCATCCCCCGGCGCTCCTGCACCACCACCGAGTGGAGGTAGGCGGTCCCCGTCAGCCACGGGAGGAACGAGGCGTTCTCGACCGGGTCCCAGGCCCAGTAGCCGCCCCACCCGAGGACCTCGTACGACCACCACGCGCCGAGGACGATGCCGACGGACAGGAAGCCCCACGCGACGAGGGTCCACCGACGGGTCACGCTGAGCCAGCCCTCCCCCACCCGCCCCGTCACCAGCGCGGCGACGGCGAAGGCGAAGGGCACCGTGAAGCCGACGTACCCGAGGTAGAGCATCGGCGGGTGGATGGCCATGAGCGGGTGGTTCTGGAGGAGGGGGTTCGGCCCCGGGCCGTCGAGGGGGACGGGCCCCGAGACCCCCTCGAAGGGGTTGGCGGGCCCGAGCATGAGGGCGAAGAAGAAGGCGGCCACCACCAGCATGGTGAGCGTGGCCCACGCCACGAGCGGGTCCGACAGCCGGTCGCGGAAGCGCACCACCACGGCGACGAGGTAGCCCCCGAGCACGAGCGACCACAGGATGATCGAGCCCTCGAGGGCGGCCCACAGCGAGGCCGCGGTGTAGAGGAGCGGCGTGTCCCGGCTGCCGTTGCCGGCCACGTAGGCCAGCGAGAAGTCGTGGGTCAGGAGCGCCCGCTCCATGGCGAACGTGGCGAGGAGGGCCCCGCCCAGCACCAGGAAGGCGTAGGAGCGGCCCATGCGCAGGAGGGGGGCGCGCCGGCCCCGCAGCCCGACGGCGAGGGTGAGGGCGCCGATGACGCTGGCGGCGAGGCCGAGGGTGACGCCGGCCGTCCCGAGGGCGGCGTTCACCGCTCGCAGGCCTCCTGCTCGGCCAGGTCCAGCCGGTCGCGCTCCTCGGTCCGGTACTCCTCGGTGTGGCGGACGAAGATCCGATCGGAGGCGAACACGTCGGAGCCCTCCTCGAACCGGCCCTCCAGCACCACGGGCACGCCGCGGCGGAACAGGTCGGGCGGGTCACCGGTGTGCGCCACGGAGACCCGGGCGCAGTGGTACTCGACGGTGAACCGGGTGGTCCCGCCGTCGGCCCGGGCCTCGTCGACCACCGTGCCCTGGAGCCGGAGACGGCTGGTGCCGAGGTCGTCCCGGTCGGCCAGCGCCTCGTCGGCGTTCTTGAAGTAGCTGGTGGCGTTGCCGAGCCCCTGCACCAGCAGGAAGGCGATGGCGCCGCAGACGAGGGCGATGACGATGCCCAGCCGCAGCCGGGACCGCGGCGCCGGCGGTCGGATCTCCGGGGGCGCCGCCATCAGCCCTGCTGCCGGAGGCGGTCGAGGGACCGGGCCCGGCGCACGATCCAGACGGCGTAGGCGCCGAGGCCGCCCACGGTGGCGGCGTAGCCGGCCAGGACATAGGTCACGGGGTCACCGCCTCGACCGCCTCGAGCGCCTCGGCCCGCCGCTCGGCCAGGGCCACGTCGAGGGCGACGTCCTCCAGCTCGGCCTCGAGCCGGGCGGTGCGCAGCCTCGTCAGGACGAACCAGGCGTAGGTGAGGGTCATGGCCAGGAAGCCGAGGAGCATGGCCCCGATGAAGATGCCGTCGAGGTCGTTGCCGGGCTCCAGCTGGTTGAGCGAGCGACCCTGGTGGAGCGTGCGCCACCACTCCACGGCGAAGTGGTTCACGGGCACCACGAGGACGGCCAGCACCGCCGCCACCGCCGCCCGCCGGGCCCGGGTGTCGGCGTCGGCCGGCACCCGGCGGAGGGCCAGGTAGCCCAGGTAGAGGGCGAGCATCAGGGCCGAGAGGGTGAGGCGGGCGTCCCACACCCACCACGTGCCCCACGTGGGGCGGCCCCAGATGGAGCCGGTGATGAGGGTCGAGCGCGGTGAACACGACGCCGGCCTCGGCCGAGGCCCCGGCCACCAGGTCGGCGGTGCGGCTGCGGGTGGTGGGCCACAGCCAGAGCAGGCTGGCCAGTGCCGTCACCCCGAAGGCGACGTACGAGGCCCAGGCCAGGCCGGGGTGGATGGCGATCAGCTTCGAGTAGTCGTCCTGCTCGACGGTGGTGGGCAGGCTGAGGCCGAGGACGACCGTGGCCGCCAGCGCTCACCAGCGCGGCGATGCCGAGGGCCAGGGTCACCGCGTTGCCCGCGCGCGCTGGTCACGAGTCCTCCAGCAGCGACCCGAAGGCCACCACCCCGACGCCGAGGTAGAGGACGGCGAAGGTGGCGAGGAGGCCGAGCCACTGCCCGGCGTCGATGCCGGCCACCCCGGTCCCGAGCGCCGCCTCCGAGGCCCGCGTGGCGGCCAGCAGCACCGGCGCCACCACGGGCAGCAGCAGGAGGGGCAGGAGGGTCTCCCGCACCCGGAGGCCGGCGGCCACCGCCCCGTAGAGGGTCCCGGCGGCGGCCAGGCCGAGGGTGGCGACCACCGCGGTCAGGGCCAGCGTCCCGAGCCCGGTGGGCTCGAGGTCGTAGAGGATCACCACGCCGAGCCCGAGGACGAGCTCGAGGGCCACGAGCTGCACGGCGACGGCGCCGGCCTTGCCGAGGAAGACGCCGGCGGGGTCGAGGCCCGAGAGCCGCAAGGCGTCGCGCCCGCCGTCCCCCGCCTCCAGGGCGGCCGAGCGGGAGACGGCCAGGACGGTGGCGAGGAGGACGGCCACCCAGAACAGACCGGCCGCGGCCGTCCGCAGCAGGCCCCGGTCCGGCTCGAGGGCGAAGGCGAACAGCACCAGCACCAGGAGGGCGAAGGGCAGCACCTGGTTGGTGGCCACCCGCGAGCGGGCCTCCACCCGCAGGTCCTTCGTGGCCACGAGGACGGCGTCACGCCACACCGGCGGCCTCCGGTCGGGGGGTGCCGGCGTCGGGCATGGCCTGGCCGCCGGCCACCAGCACGGTGCGCCCGGCGAGGGCCCGGGCCCGCTCGAGCTCGTGGCTGGCCAGGATGACGGTGGCGCCGGAGGCCGCCGCCTCCCGCACCAGCTCGTCGAGCAGGTCGCGGCCGGCGGCGTCGAGGCCGGCGTGGGGCTCGTCGAGGAGCCAGAGGTCGGGGTGGCGGGCGACCACGGCGGCCAGGGCCACCCGGCGGCGCTGGCCGGCCGAGAGGCGGCCCACGGGCACGTCGAGCAGGCGGCCCGTCACACCGAGCCGCTCGAGGGCGGCGTCGGCGTCGGCCGCCCCCCGCCCGGCGGCCCGGGCCCAGAAGCGGGCGTTGTCGAGGACGGTCAGGTCCTCGTAGAGGCCGCTGCCGTGGCCGAGCAGGCCGACCCGGCGACGGACGCCCCGGGGGCGGCGGCGCAGGTCGACCCCGAGGACGGTGGCCTCCCCGGCGACGACGGGCACGAGGCCGGCCAGGGCCCGGAGGAGGGTGGTCTTGCCGGCGCCGTTCGGCCCGCGCACCAGCACGACCTCGCCGGCGTCAACTTCGAGGTCGACGCCGGCCAGTGCGGGGAAGCGATCGAGGAGGCAGACCGCAGCGTGAAGGCGGACGACGTGGTCCATGGCGTCCGAGTCACGCTACCGGCGGGTCCGGAGGACGACCAAGGCAGCTCCTCCGCGGTGGTCCGGTGCCGCGACCGGCCGGGGGCACCGCCCTACCCTCGCCCGGGTGACGCTGGCCAAGGTGCTGGGGATCCTGGGGCGGGCGCTCCTGTTCGCCGGCTTCATCATCCTGGCCTTCGCCCTGCACCAGCTCTGGGGCACCGGCATCCAGGAGGCCCGGGCCCAGGACGACCTGCGAGACGAGCTGCGGCCGGCGCTCCGGGCGAGGGAGCAGGCCGACACCCCCACGCTCCCCGGCACGACGCCTCCCACCACGGCACCGCCGACCACCCCGGTGCGGGGCGACGCCGTGGCCATCCTGCGCATCCCCCGCATCGGGGTGGACAAGGCGGTGGTCGAGGGGGTCTCCCGGGCCGACCTGCGCGAGGGCCCCGGCCACTACCCGGGCACCCCGCTGCCCGGCCAGCCCGGCAACGCCGCCATCGCCGGCCACCGCACCACCTACGGCGCCCCCTTCTACCGCCTCGACCAGCTCTCGCCGGGCGACGTCATCACCGTGACGACGCCCCAGGGCGAGTTCCGCTACATCGTCGAGGGCAAGGAGGTGGTGCGCCCGTCCCAGGGCGAGGCGCTCGACCCGACCCTCGACAACCGGCTCACGCTGACCACCTGCCATCCCCGCTTCAGCGCCAGCAAGCGGCTGGTGGTGACCGCCACCCTCCAGAGCCGCCCCGCCCCGGCGCCGCCTCCGGACCCCGCCGCCGCCGCTCCGGGTGGGCCGGGCGGCGAGGGGGAGCTGGCCGCCGGCGAGGACCCCGGGCTCGAGGGTGACTCCTCGGCGCTGGCCCCGGCCATCCTCTGGGGCGCCATCGCCGCGACCGTGGCGGGGATCACGTGGGGCCTCGGCCGGGCCTGGCGCCGGTGGCCGGCCTACCTGCTGGGCGTGCCCGCCTTCCTCGCGGTGCTGTTCGTCTGCTTCGAGTACGTCGGCCGGCTGCTCCCCGCCAACGTCTGACCGGCGCGGTGGCCGAGCCGCCCCGCCAGGGCTTCCCGCGCCTGTGGTGGTCGCACTCGATCTCCCAGTTCGGCGACCAGCTCACCCTGGTGGCGCTGCCCCTGGCGACCTACGCCGACACGGACAGCGCCGTGGCCGTGGGGGTGGTGGCCTCGCTCGAGGCGGTCACCGCCGTCGGCTTCGGGCTGGTGGCCGGGGCCCTGGCCGACCGGCTGGCCCACCGCCGGGTGCTCGTCCTCACCGACGTCGCCCGGGCCGTCCTGCTCATCGCGCTGGTGGCGGCGCTGGCCGCGCCGGGGTCCGACCTGCCCGCGTTGCTGGTGGGGGCCACCGGGCTCGGCCTCACCCGCGTCCTCCACGACGCCGCCGAGAGCGCGGTGGTACCCCTCGTCGTCGAGGAGGCCCGCCTGGTGGCGGCCAACGGCCGGCTCCAGGCCTCGGAGGCGACGGCGACCGCGGCGGGCCCGGCCGTGGCCGGGGCGCTGCTCGGGCTCGGGGGCCCGCCCCTCGCATTCGCGGTCGACGCCGCGTCCTTCGTCGCCTCCGGCGCGGCGCTGAACGGACTGCGGTCGCTCGACGAGGGGGCCACCGTCGAGCCCGACGCCGGCGACGCCACCGCCGTCCTCACCTCCGTACGGGCCGACGTGGCCGAGGGCGTGCGCCGCCTGCTGGCGGACCGGCCCATGGTGCGGGTCCTCGTCCTGCTCGCCGCCGTGAACGTCGTCTCCGTCTGCGTGGAGGCCCAGTTCGTGCCCTACGCCCAGGAGGTGCTCGGGCTGGGCGGCCTGGGCATCGGCGCCTACTTCGCCCTCGGGGGGGTGGCCGCGGTGGTGACCTCGCTGCTGGCCGGCCGGTCCGTCGGCGCCCGGGGCGACGCCATCGTGATCGGGCTCGTCGTGTTCTCGACCGGGGTGCTGGTGGCGGGCCTGGCGCCCTCGCACCTGACGGCAGGACTGGCCTACGTGGGCGCCGGGGTGGGCAGCGCGCTGGCGGCGACCCACGCCGCCGCCCTGCGCCAGTCGCGCTTCCCCGTCCGGTTCCAGGGCCGGGTGGCCATGGCCGTACGGGCGTCCATCGTGGCGGTGCTCCCCATCCCGCTCATCGCCGGCGGCTGGCTGGCCGACGCCGCCGGGCCCGAGGCGCTGTTCATCACCACGGCCGTGATCGGGCTGGTGGCGGCCCTGTGGGGCACGGTCCGGGGGGTGTCAGCCGTCCGCAGCTGAGCGTCGGGGGTGACTACTCGCCCCGGAACCGAGGAGCCCGGCGCTCGGCGAAGGCGGCCCGGCCCTCCGCCAGGTCGGCGCTGGCCCAGGCCCGGGTGAAGGCGGCGGCCACGTCGGCGTCCGGGGGCAGGCGGGGGGTGAGCCGCTCGAGGGCGAGCTTGTGACCGGCGACGGTCAGGGGGGCGAGGGCGGCGATCTCGTCGGCCCACGCCAGGGCCGCACCGAGGTCGCCGAGCCGGGCCACGAGGCCCAGCCGGTGGGCGGCCTCGCCGTCGAGCACCTCGGCCGCCAGGAGCACGGACCGGGCCACCGAGCCGCCGACCAGGGCGGCCAGGCGCTGGACGGTGGGGGCGTCGACCATGAGCCCGAGGCGGGCGGCGGGCACACCGAAGCGGGCCGTGGGCGTCGCCACCCGGAGGTCGCAGGCGATGGCCAGCTGGGTCCCGGCCCCGAGGGCGGCGCCCTCGACGGCGGCCACCGTGCACAGGGGGGCGTCGGCCAGCCCGTCCAGGACCTCCCGGAGGAGCACGGCGAAGCGCTCGTCCTCGAGCGCCGTGAGATCGGCGCCGGCGCTGAAGTGGCCGCCGGCCCCTGTGAGCACGAGCACCCTGGCCCGACGGGCCACCGCCACCTCGAGGGCGGCGGCGATGTCGCGCAGGGCCTCGGCGTCGACGGCGTTGCGCCGCTCGGGCCGGTCGATGGTGACCAGGGTCACCGGGCCCCGCTCCTCGACCGCGATCACGGGACGAGTCCTCCCGCGACGGTCACGGGCGGGGGAGAGTAGTGAGGTGATCGGCTACCTCATCAGCCTGGCCGTGTCGGGGCTCATCATCGGGGCCCTCGGCCGCCTGGCCATCCCCGGGCGCCAGCCCATGGGCTGCTTCATGACGATCCTGGTGGGCATCGGTGGCTCGTTCCTGGGTGGCCTCGTCGGGGAGGCGCTGTTCAACCGGCCCGGCGGCTTCATCCTGGCCGTGCTGTGCTCGGCCGGGATCGTCTACGCGATCAGCCGGGTCTCCCGTTAGCTAGGAGCCGGGCTCCACCCGCCATGCGGGCGGGCGCTTCTCGGCGAAGGCGGCGAGGCCCTCGGCCGCCTCGTCGCCGGCGGCCAGCACCGACAGGAGCGGGTGGAGCACGCGCAGCGCCTCGTCGGCGGGCCGGCCCCACACCTCGTGGAAGCTGGCCAGGCCCACCCGCACGGCGTCGGGGGGCTTGGACGCCAGGGTGGCGACGAGCTCGTCGACGGCGCGATCGAGGTCGGCCACGGGCACCACCCGGTTCACGAAGCCCAGGCGCAGGGCCTCCTCGGCGGCCACCCGGCGGCCGGTCAGCATCAGCTCCAGGGCGACCTTGGGCGGCATGGCCCGGGTCAGGGGCACCGTGATCATGAACGGCCACAGCCCGACGTCGACCTCGGGCGTCCCGAAGACGGCGTCGTCGGCGGCCACCACGAGGTCGCAGGCCAGGGCCAGGCCGAACCCGCCGGCCAGGGCGTAGCCCCGGACCCGGGCGACGGACGGCTTGCCCAGCGACCACAGGTCCTCGAACAGGCGGGCCAGCTCGCCCCGGGCCTCGTGCAGGGCGACCGGTCCCCCACCGGTGGCCATGCCGGTGAGGTCGGCGCCCGCGCAGAAGGCCCGCTCGCCGGCGCCGGTGAGGACGAGGACGCGTACGGCGTCGTCGTCCCGGGCGGCGGCCACCGCCGCCCGCAGGCCCCGCACCACGTCCCAGGACAGGGCGTTGCGCCGGGCCTCCCGGTCGATCGTGACCCGAGCCACCGCGCCGTCCACCGCGTAGCGCACACCCTCCGCGTCCCCCACCAGGGCGGACGCTACCGTCGGCGAGCCGTGGGCCTCACCGCGGTTGCCCTGCTCGCCGGCGGGCTGCTCGGACTGGTGGCCGGGGGGCGCGTGGCCACGCTCGGGATGGTCGAGCTGCGGTGGTGGGGCGCCCTCCTCGCCGGAGTGGGCCTCCAGGTCCTGGCCGGGCCGGTGGGCCTCGGCGGGCGCCTCGGGACGACGGCGGTGGCCGGCTCCTACCTGTGCCTGCTCGCCTTCGCCCTGGCCAACCGGGCCATGGTGGGCATGCCCGTGGTGGTCGCCGGCCTGGTCCTCAACGCCACGGTCATCCTGGTCAACGGCGGGATGCCCGTCCGGGCCGAGGCCGTGGCCGCGGTGGGGCTCGACCCCGACGAGCTCGACGCCGCCGACCTGGGGGCCAAGCGCCACCTCGAGGGGCCCGACGACGAGCTCACCTTCCTGGGCGACGTGCTGCCCCTCCGCCCCCTCGGCGAGGTGGTGTCCGTCGGCGACCTGATCCTCGCCGTCGGCGTGGCCGGCCTCCTGTTCCGGCTCCTGCGCCCCCGCACCGCCGTCGCCGCCCCCACCTGACGGACGCTCGTTGTCGAGTTGTGCACGCCTGACGTGCACAACTCGACAAAGACCGCAAAGGGTCCCGCCCCTGGTGCTGCGGGGCGGGGGGCGCCTAGGGTCGTCATCCCACAACAGCAACACCAGGCACACCAGCAACACGGGTGGGCCGTTGACAACCGAGCTCCGGGGACCTGACGGCGGGAGCGCGCCGGCGGGGAGCACCTCAGCGGAGCGGAGCGGCGAACCCCGAGGTCGGGACCGTTGATCCTCGAAGGAGGTGTTGCCCATGTCCAAGGTGCGCGTACGCACGCTCGCCACCCTGGCGAGCCTGACGGCGTTCCTCCTGTCCAGCGGCGCCGGCTTCGGCATCCGCTGAGCACGAACCGCCGTCGCGCTCCCGCCGCCTCGTCCCCGGACCCCGTCCCCTCAACCCGGAACCAGAACGTGACGACACCAGGGTCAATGGCCGACCTCCGGCGGCTGGAGATCGGCGCCGTGGCGATCGCGGCGTCGGTGGTCGTCGCGCTCGCCCTCGCGCCCTCGCGGCCGGTGTCCTGGGGGTGGGTGGCCGCCTTCGCCCTGATCGTGGCCGTGGCCGAGAACTCCTCGGTCCTGCTCCCCACCGCCACCTCGGTGAGCCCGAGCTTCATGGCGGTCATGGCCTGCATCGCCATCCTCGACGGCGAGGGGTCCGAGCTGCTCCTCAGCGCCGGGCTGGTCGGTGCCGCCTCGGGCCTCTACATCGAGCACCTCAGGGCCCGGCGCTTCGGCATGGTGGCCGACAACTGCTCGCAGTTCCTCCTGGCCTCGGTGGCCGCCGCCGCGGTGTTCGAGCTCGTCCCCTACCGGGACGGGGTGGCCGGCCTGGCCGTGGCCCTGGCCGCCACCGCCGCCTTCGGCATCGTGAACGTGGGCCTGGTCCTGCCCAACGTCGCCCTCCGCCACGGCGAGCCCCTCCCCGTCGTCTGGCGGGACATGCGGGCCGCGCTGCCCAACTACTTCGCCTTCGGGCTCCTCGGCCTGTTCGTCGGGCTCGTGTGCGTGCGGGTGGGGCCGGTGGCGGTCCCCCTCCTGGCCATCCCCATGGCCATCGGCCGGTGGACGTTCTCGTCCTTCCTCCGGACCCGGGAGGCCCACGAGGCGACCATCCGGCTGTTCATCCGCCTCATCGAGGCCAAGGACCCCTACACCGCCGGCCACACCGAGCGGGTGGCCCGCTACGCCCTCTTCGTGGGCGAGGAGCTGGCCCTGCCCCCGGACCGCCAGGAGCACCTGCGCTACTCGGCCCTGATGCACGACGTGGGCAAGCTGGCCGTCCCCAGCCGGCTGCTGAACAAGCCCGGCCGGCTGACCCCGTCCGAGTGGGAGGTGGTGCGCAGCCACAACGAGGCCGGCCTCGGGATCCTGTCCCGGATCGACTTCATGCGGGGCATGGCCGTCACCGCCTCGGACCGCTGCAGCCACTTCGACCGGGACACCGACGGGGCGCCCCCCGAGCTCGTCCTCGAGGCGCAGATCGTCGCCGTGGTCGACGCCTTCGACGCCATGACCTCGACCCGGTCCTACCGCCGGGCGCTCGACCAGGACGTGGCCTTCACGGAGCTGCGGGACAAGTCGGGGACCCAGTTCAACCCCGACTGCGTGGACGCGCTGATCCGGGCCATCGAGCGCCGGGGCGAGCGCTACGGCGCCGGTCACGAAGCCGACGTCCACCACTTCGCCGTGCCGCCGCCGGTGGCCGGCGTGGGCTCGGCCGGTCTCGGCCACCTCCTCGACGAGCGGTCGACGTGACCGCCCCCGCCCCGCCCTCGCCCGGGGGGCTCGAGGCCCTGCGCCGCTCGTCCGTCACCGTCCCGGTCGGCGGGCTGGCCGCCGCCGTCGCCGGCGGCGTCCTCCTCGGCGTCCTGAGCCGGGACGCCCCCTGGGTGGCGGCCCTGGCCCTGCTCCTGGCCGGCGCGCTCGCCGTGCGGGTGTCGGTGCCCTGGGGCGGCGCGGTGCCCCTCGGCTACACGCTGGCCGCCGCCCTCCCGGCGCTGCCCTCGCAGGCCGGCCTGGTCATCCCCGCCGCCATCGCCCTCGTCGCAGGGACGAAGTGGGTGCGGGCCGGGCCCGAGGCCGCCGGCGAGGCCATCCTCCGGCTGGGCCCGCCGTGCGTGGCCGCCCTGGCGGCGGTCGCCGCCGTCGACGCGGTCGCGCCCGACACGCCGGTCCTGCCCCGGGTCCTCGCCGCGGTGGCCGCCCTCGTGGTGGCCGACATGGCGGTCACCCGCCGGCTGCCCGCCAGCGAGCGCCTCCCGCTGCTCGAGGCCCTGCCCGTCTACCTCACCCTCGGGTGCGGCGCCGCCCTGGTGGCGGTGGCCACCGCCGGCTTCGGCGTGGTGATGGCCCTGGTGGCCGCCTTCCCGGTGCTCATCACCCGCTTCTCGTTCCAGCGCTACACCGCCGCCCGGGACACCCTCGACCAGACCGTGCAGGCCCTCGGCCTGGTCCCGGAGCTGGCCGGCCTCATCCCCCTCGGGCACAGCGAGCGGGCGGCGGTCTACGCCGGCGCCGTGGCCGACACCCTGCGCCTCGGCCGGGGCCCCCGCCACCGGGTGGTCACCGCCACCCGGCTCCACCACCTCGGGGGCGTCCCCTACGACCCGGGCGACCCCGACGAGCCGACGGCCCCGCCCGAGCCCCTCGAGGTGGCGACCAGCGGTGCCCGCATCCTGCGGGAGGCCGGCTTCCCCGAGGACGTGGCCGAGCTGGTGGAGCTCGCGTGCGGCGGCGGGCTGGACGGCGAGGCGCCGTCGCTCGAGGCGGCGGTGGTCCGGGTGGCCGGCAGCTTCGACGACGTCGTGGGCGATGACGACCAGGCCACGAGCCGGGGGCTGGCGGCGCTGAGCGCCGCGGCCGGCGGGACCCACGACCGCCGGGCGGTCGCCGCCCTGCTCCAGGCCACGGCCGCGCAGCCCGACCTGGTGCCGACAGCGGTGGCCTGCGGCGCCAAATTCTCGGAGGCCGCCTCCGGGTTCGACTTCGGGGAGCTCGTCGCCGCCGGCGGGACGATCCTCCCGTTCGTGCGCCGGCGGCGCTAGCGAGGAGGCCGATCCCCGGTGGCCGGGCCGCCCGTCGGTACGCTCCGACCGTGGCCGCCGACCTGGCCAGCGTCGAACGTGAGCTGTGCCGGATCCCCGAGGTACGAGCGGCCCGCATCGTCGCCGACGACGACGGGACCCCTGTGGAGGTCCACGTCCTCGCCTCCCCCGGCAAGCAGCCGAAGCAGCTCGTCCGCGACGTCCAGTCGGTGGCCCTCGCCGCCCGCGGGCTCGAGCTCGACCACCGCATCGTGAGCGTCGTCCAGCTGGACGACGGAAACGGGACCGCGCCGGAGCCAGCCACCTTCATGGACGACGACGAACCGACCCCCGCCTCCCCGCCCGTCCCCTCGCCGGTGACGGACCGGATCCTGCTGGAGAGCGCGTCGCTGCTGCGCTCCGGCGTGGCCGCCACCGCCGAGGTCGCCCTCCGCCGAGGGGAGGCGTCGGTCCGGGCGTCGGCCGAGGGCTCGTCGGCCGCCGCCCTCTCGCTGCGGCTGGTGGCCGAGGCCACCCTCGACGCCCTGCGCGACCTCGTGCCCGCCGCCGGCCGGGCCGCCGTCGAGACGGCCACCGTGGTGCGGGCCGGGGAGCGCGAGGTCGCCCTCGCCGTGCTCGTGCTGGTGGTGCCGCCGAACGAAGAGGTGGTGGCCGGCTCGGCGACGGTGCGGTCGGGCGGGGTCCACGAGGCCATGGCCCGGGCCGTGCTCGACGCCGGCAACCGCCGGCTTCCCGCCCTCCCGTAGCGAGAGGCGCCCGGCGGTGGACCAGCTCGGCGACGACCTGCGCGAGCTCGCGGCGCGCGCCGTCGCCGTCGCCACCGACGCCGGGGCGTCCTACGCCGACGCCCGGGTGGTGGAGCTGACGTCCGAGCACCTCCGCGTGCGCAACGGCGAGGTCGAGGGCGTGCAGGGCTCCGACTCGAGAGGCATCGGGGTCCGGGTGGTGGCCGACGGGTGCTGGGGCTTCGCCGCCACCAGCGGGCTCGAGCCCGGCGAGGTGGAGGTCGCCGCCCGGCGGGCGGTCGAGGTGGGCCGGGCCGGGCGACTGCTGCGGGCCGATCCCGTCCGGCTGGCCGAGGTCGAGCCGGTGCGGGCCACGTGGGCCAACGAGGTGGCCGAGGACCCGTTCGCAGTGGCCCTCGAGGACAAGCTCGGGCTGCTCGTCGAGGCCACGGGGGCCCTCGTGGCCGTGCCCGGCATCGCGCTCGGGCGGGGCAGCTACGACGCCTGGCGGCGGCGCTCGCTGTTCGTGTCGAGCGAGGGCGCCGACATCGCCCAGCGCATCACCCAGTGCGGGGGCGGGATCGACGCCACCGCGGTGGGCGACGACGAGGTCCAGGAGCGGTCGTACCCCAACTCCTTCGGCGGCGACTGCGGCACGTCGGGCTACGAGCTGGTGCGGGCCATCGACGTGGTGGGGAACGCCCCCCGCGTGGCCGAGGAGGCGGTGCAGCTGCTCTCGGCCGACGAGTGCCCCGCCGGAACCACGACGGTGGTGCTCGACGGCAGCCAGGTGGCGCTCCAGGTCCACGAGTCGATCGGCCACCCCATCGAGCTCGACCGGGTGCTCGGCATGGAGGCGGCGTACGCCGGCACCTCGTTCCTGACCCCGGGGGACGTCGGCCACCTCCGGTACGGCTCGCCGCTGCTCAACGTCGTGGCCGACGCCACCACCCCCGGCGCCCTCGGCACCTTCGGCTACGACGACGAGGGGGTGCCGGCCACGTCCACGCCGATCGTCACCGAGGGCGTCTTCGCCGGCTTCCTGACCTCGCGCGAGACGGCGGCGGAGGTGGGCCTCGGCGCATCGGGGGCCACGGTCCGGGCCGAGTCGTGGGCGGCGCTCCCGCTGATCCGCATGACCAACGTGTCCCTCCTCCCAGGCGACGCCGGCTCGCTCGACGAGCTGCTCGACGGGGTGGACGACGGCGTGTACCTCGAGACCAACCGCTCGTGGTCCATCGACGACAAGCGGGTGGACTTCCAGTTCGGCACCCAGTGGGGGCGGGAGATCCGCAACGGCCGGCTCGGGCGGGTGCTGCGCAACGGCACGTACGCCGGGCGCACCACCTCGTTCTGGGGGTCGATGGACGCGGTGGGCGGTCCGGCGCTCTGGAAGGCGTGGGGGCTGCCCAACTGCGGCAAGGGCCAACCGCCCCAGATCGGGTTCGTCGCCCACGGCGCCGCCCCCGCCCGCTTCCGCGACGTCCGCGTCGGGGTCCGATGACGGAGCCCCTGGGGGAGGACCGGCTGGGGGCGCTGCTCGACGTGGCGCTCGGGGTGGCGGGGGCCGACGAGGTCGAGGCGGTGGCCCGGCGCCGCTGGGGCGGGCTCTGCCGCTTCGCCCGCAGCGCCATCCACCAGCACGTCGACGGCGACGACACCACCATCTCGGTCCGGGTGGCGGTCGGCGGCCGCGTGGGCACGGCGGTGACCAACGCGGTGTCGCCCGACGGGGTGGCCGCGGCGGCGGCCACCGCGGTGGCCCGGGCCCGCCTCACCCCGCCCGACCCCACGTGGCCGGGGACGGCGCCCGCCGCGCCGCTGCCCCGCCTCGGCCCCCGCTACGACGGGGCCACCGCCGAGGCCAGCCCCGACCGTCGGGCCGCGGCCGCCGCCGCCGTCGTGGGCCGGCTGCGCGCCGGCCAGGAGGCGGCAGGGGCGGTGTCGACGGCCGCGTCCGAGGTGGCGGTGGCCACGACGGCGGGCACCCGCCACCACGCCCTCACCACACGCGCGGCGGTGACCACCGTCGTCATGGGCGGCGGCGCCAGCGGCCACAGCGAGGACGCCGCCATCGGCCTGGACGGCCTCGACCCCGCCGGCGTCGGCGAGGAGGCGGCCGCCACCTGCGCCCGGGCCGTCGCCCCCGGCGACGTCGAGCCGGGGATCGAGGAGGTGGTGCTCGGGCCCTCGGCGGTCATGACCCTCATGGAGTGGCTCGCCCTCACCACCTTCTCGGCCAAGGCGCAGCAGGAGGGGCGGTCGGCGTTCGCCGAGCGGATGGGGACGGCGGTGGCGTCGGAGGTGGTCTCCATCGCCGACGATCCGCTGGCCGACGGCGTCATCGGCCTGCCCTTCGACGACGAGGGCACGCCCGCCTCGCGCGTCGACCTCATCCGCGGCGGGGTGGCCACGGGCGTGGTCCACGACCGCGCCACCGCCGCGGCAGCGGGCGTGGCCCCGACCGGTCACGGCCTCCCCGCCCCCAACCCCTGGGGACCGCTGGCCCGCCACCTCGTCCTGGAACCGGGTGGGGCGTCGACCGAGGAGCTGGTGGCCGGCGTGGACCGGGGGCTCTACGTCACCCGGTTCTGGTACACCCGGGCGGTCAACCCCAAGCAGACCCGGGTGACGGGCATGACCAGGGACGGGACCTTCCGCATCGAGGGCGGGCGCCTCGGGGCGCCGGTGCGCAACCTCCGCTACAACGAGTCGATCCTCGACGCCCTGGCCAGCTGCGACGGCGTCGGCGCCGCCCTGCGCACGTGCAGCGACGAGCTGGGCGACACCCGGGTCCCCGCCCTGCGCCTGCGCCGGTTCTCCTTCACCGCCGTCAGCGACCACTGAGCGCGGGGCCGCGACTCGATGCCTTTGGGAAGGGGATGTCCCGCGCCCCGGGTCGTTTTCTGCCCAGACTCGGGGGGATGAGCTCCGTCGACCCCGTGCGGGCGCAGCGGGCCCGGGCGGCCCGCCTGGCCAGCATCGGCCAGCGGGTGGGCTACGGCCTCATGGGCCTGGCCCTCCTCCTCTTCGGCGTGGCGCTGGCCACGGACCTGCCCAACGGGCTGGTGGCCGCCGTGGTGGCCTGCCTCGTGGTGGGCTCGGCCGTGCTGGCCCCGGCGATCGTGCTCGGCTTCGCCGCCCGCGCCGCCGAGCGTGAGGACCGCGAGGCGGGGCGCTAGGAGGCTGCTGGGCCTAGGAGCCGGTCTCGTCGGGGAACGACGGGCGGTCGCCCAGGCGGCGGCGGCGGGCCCGGGCCGCCAGCAGGCCGACGCCGGCGCGGCGCGCCGGCAGGGGCCGGATCGGCTCCGGTGGACGCGTCGTGGTGCGGGGCGGGCCCGGCGGTCTGGTGGCCACGGACAGTGGTTTCCCCGTGCCCTACGCCGGACCCTGCCGGCCGGCGGCATCGTCACCCGACGGTAACGACGGCCGGGGGGGCGCGGGTCGGAAGAAGATGTGTCCGCCATGCAGACCCGACTCCCCGCCTCCGCCCGCCGCCGCCAGCTCCTCGACGCCGCCCTCGAGGCCTTCGCCGACCGCGGCTTCCACGCCACGTCCATGAACGACGTGGCCGAGGCGGCCGGGGTGACGAAGCCGGTGCTGTACCAGCACTTCGGGTCGAAGCGGGCGCTGTACCAGGAGCTGCTCGACGACGTGGCCGACACCCTCCAGGCCCGCATCCAGGCGGCCACGGCCACGGGGAGCCCCCGTTCGCAGGTCGAGGCCGGCTTCCGCGCCTACTTCACGTTCGTGGCCGAGCGCCGGAGCCGCTTCACCCTGCTGTTCGGGAGCGGCGCCCGCCGGGACGCCGAGTTCGCCGGGACGGTGTCGCGCCTCGAGGCGTCCGTGGCCGAGTGGGTGGCCTCGCTCATCGACGCCGACCTCGAGGACGCCCACCGCCGCACCCTCGCCTACGGCATCGTCGGCCTGGCCGAGGCCACCAGCCGCCAGTGGGTGACGGGCGCGCTCGACGTGGGCCCCGAGGAGCTCACGGCGCAGGCCGCCGACCTCGCGTGGAAGGGCCTGCGCGGCGTCGAGCGCCTGCCGCCCCAACCCGGAGGCGCGCCGACGTCCTGACGCGCGTCGCTCCGCCCGATCTCCGCCCATCGGTCTTCCCTTCCGCCACCGGCGGCCCGCTACCGCCCTCGCGGGCCGAAGACTGCCACTCGCGCGAGCGCTCCGCGAACGCGGTGCGAAGGTCCAGCTACCGCAGGCCGAGGCCTCCGTCGACGACCACGACCTGACCCGTCGTGTACGCCGAGCGCACCAGTCCGAGCACCACCTCGGCGATGTCCTCGGGTCGCCCGGAGCGCTGCAGCGGCGCGGAAGAACGCACCACTTCGCGCACCGTGTCCCAATCGGCGGTCCACGGCGTGTCGACGAGGCCGGGGGCCACGGCGTTGACCCGGACGTCGGGCCCGACGACGTTGGCCAGGAGCCGGGTCACGTGGTTGAGGGCCGCCTTCGACGCCGCGTAGGGGATGGAGCTGCCGGTCTGCCGCACGCCGGCCAACGACGTCACGTTCACGACGCTGCCCGCCCCGCTCGCCCGCAGGTGCGGGAGCGCCGCCACGGTCACCTGCCAGGTGCCGATCACGTTCACCTCGAGGATCCGCCGCCACACGTCCGGGGTCACCGCCTCGAGGTCGTGGTGGGGGATCACCACCGTCGTCCCGGCGTTGTTCACGAGCACGTCGAGCCGGCCGTAGGTGGCCACCGCCGCGTCGATGAGCTCGCGGGCGGCGCCCTCGCCGGCCACGTCGGCCTGCACGTAGGTGGCGTCGGGCAGGTCCCGGGCCACCCGCTCCCCCGCTTCCACCGACGTGGCCGAGTTCACGACCACGGAGGCGCCCTCGGCGGCGAGCGACCGGGCCACCGCCTCGCCGATGCCGCTGGACGACCCGGTGACCAGCGCGACCTTGCCCGAGAGCGACGTCACGGGCTCACGGTCTCCGGGTCGAGGGCGGGGAGCCCGTCGATGCTGGCCGCGTTCTTGTCGGCGCGGTAGGCGGCGAGGCCGTCGGGGCCCTTGGCCTCGGCCCACTCGATGAGCTTGGAGCGCTCGCCCTCGTAGCGCATGAGGGGGACGGCGTAGCCGCACGAGGAGCCCACCCGCTCGACGGCCACCCGTATCACGGCCCGGGCCCCGGGCAGCTCGGGGAACAGCGCCGCCAGCGCGTCGAACCGGTCGTCGCCGGCCGCCACCACCTCGCCCCGCCCGTAGAGGCGGACGATCTGGGGCGCGCCCGAGAAGGCGCACACCATGAGCGTGATGCGACTGTTCTCCCTGAGGTGGGCGATCGTCTCGGCGCCGCTGCCGGTGAGGTCGAGGTAGGCCACCGTGCGCTCGTCGAGCACCCGCAACGTGTCGCCGCCCTTGGGCGAGAGGTTGACGTGCCCGTCGGCGGCCAACGGCGCGGTCGCCACGAAGAACAGCGGCGCGGCGCGCAGGGTGTCGGCCAGCGCGGGGGTGAGGGAAGCGAAGGAACGGCCCACGACGGCGAGGGTACGGCAGCCACCGGGCCGAGGCGCTGCACGTTCTTGGCGCTACCGTCCTCCGCCGTGCTCCCCACCACGGAGGAGTCGCCGCCCGACGCGGCGGAGCCCGGCGCCGAGGTCCCCGCGCCGGCGCCGACCCCGTCGCGGTGGGCGTGGCTCCTGCCCGCGCTCATCGTCGTCGTCGCCCTGTGCGCGCTCTCTGCCACGGTGGGGTTCGTGGTGGGCGCCGGCCGGCCGCCGGGGCGCGACTCCGTCGACGTCGGCTTCCTCCTCGACATGTCCGTCCACCACGAGCAGGGGACGGCCCTGGCCAACCTCGACCTGATCAACGGCGAGACCGCCGACGTGCAGGCCTACGCCCGCGAGGTCCTGCGGGACCAGAGCTACGAGATCGGCCTGATGCAGTTCCAGCTCGGCGAGTGGGGCTACCCCCGCGAGGACGCCGGGCCCCGGGCCATGGGGTGGATGGGCATGTCGGTCCCCCTGGAGGAGATGCCCGGCATGGCCACCGAGGGCGAGCTCGAGCTCGTCCGGGCCGCCCGCGGCCGCGACGCCGACGCGCTGTTCCTGCAGCTGATGGAGGCCCACCACCAGGGGGCGATCCACATGGCCTCGTACGCCGCCGACCACGCCGACGACGAGGACGTGCGCCGCCTGGCGGCGCGCATCGCCCGGAACCAGGAGCTCGAGATCCAGGAGCTGCGGGCCGCCGGGGCCCGCACCGGTCTCGGGCCCGCCTCGTAGCTCGAGCTACTGCGGGACGTCCGAGCGGTCCCAGCGGAAGGTCAGGAGGGCCACCACGGCGCTCCCCACCAGCCAGGCGACCAGCACGGCGGCGATGCGTCCGAGCTCCCAGCTCTGGGCCGGCTCGTTGAACTTCATCCAGTCGGGCAGGAGGGCGTAGCGCAGCCCCTGGGCCACCCACTTCAGCGGGAACAGCGCCGCCAGGTGCTGCATCCACAGGGGCAGCTCGGTGAAGACGAAGAACACGCCGGAGATGAACTGCAGGAGCAGGTACGGGGCCATGACCACCGGGGCGGCGCCCTTCGCCGTCTTGATGACGCGCGTGTACGCCAGTCCGAGCAGGCAGCACGAGGCGATGCCCAGCAGAGGCACCCACACGAGGGCCAGCCACTGGCTGGTCGTGGCCGGGAGCGTGAGGTCGTAGGCCACCACGCCCACGGCGAGCATCAGGCCCGAGGACAGCGTCGCCAGGACGGTGGCGGCCAGCACCTTGCCGGCGAAGTACGCGCTCTTGGGGAGCGGCGTGCCGGCCAGCCGCTTGAGCGTCCCGTCGTACTGCTCGATGGCCACGCCGATGGCCACCGTCGTGAACGACGCGCTGACGATGCCCGAGGCGACCATCCCGGCGGCGAAGTACTGGCGGAACGGCAGGGGCTCCTCGCCGGGTGGCCCGAAGATCACGTCGGTGAACACGGCGCTGAAGACGACCAGGAGCATGATCGGCAACAGGAAGGTGAACAGCGCCGCCTGCGAGTCGCGGAAGAAGGACTTGAGCTCGATCGCCGCGCGGGACACCGCCAGGCGCGGCAGGGCCATCGTGCCCAGAGCCCCACCACGGACGCCCGTGGTCGCGCTCATCGGTGCACCGCCCGCGCGGCCTCGGCGTCGGCCCCCACGAGGCGGAGGTACACGTCCTCGAGGGTCGGGCGCACGACGCACAGCTCGGGCAGCTCCTCGACCCCGATGGCCGACGCCCACGCACTGAGCGCGCCGACCACGGCGGTGGGCGTCGTGGTCCGCACCGACACGGTCCCCCCGGCGCGCTGGACGTCGAGCGCCGGCAGGCGCGGCAGGCCGGTCCCGGCGAGGGGTCCCACGGCCCGGAAGCGGACCGTGGCCTCGGCCGTGGCCCGGCCGCCCAGCGACGACGGCGGCCCCACCTCGACCAGGCGACCCCGGGCGATGATCCCGACGCGATCGGCGAGGTGCTCGGCCTCGTCGAGGTAGTGGGTGGTCAGCAGGACGGTCTTGCCGAGCGCCCGCAGGTCCTGCACCACCTTCCACGCCGCCCGTCGCGACCCGGGGTCGAAGCCGGTGGTGGGCTCGTCGAGGAAGATGAGCTCCGGGTCGCCCACGAGGCCGAGGGCCACGTCGAGGCGCCGGCGTTGCCCGCCGGACAGGCGGCCGGTGCGCACGTCGTGCTCGGACACGAGGCCGACCAGGTCGAGCACCTCGTCGACGGGCCGGGGCCGGGGGTAGAAGCCGGCGAAGTGGGCGACCAGCTCCCCCACCGTCAGCTCGTCGAACCGACCGCCCTCCTGGAGGACGATGCCCACCCGGGACCGCCAGGACGCATCGGCGTGCTCGGGATCGATGCCGAGGACGCTGACCTCCCCGGCGGTGCGGGCGCGGTAGCCCTCGAGGATCTCCACCGTGGTGGTCTTGCCGGCGCCGTTGGGCCCGAGCAGGGCGAAGATCTCGCCGGCGGCCACGTCGAGGTCCACGCCGTCGACGGCTACCAGGTCCCCGTACGACTTGCGGAGCCCCCGGACGCGGATCATGGGCCGAGCAGCTTGGCAGAACGCCCTCGCCGGCGGCGCATGCGGCTCCTAGGTTCGCTGTCATGGCTCCCCGCCGTGACACCCTCCTGGCGGCGCAGTACTTCGTGGCCGTTGCCGGCATGGCCGCCATGCGCTCCTGCCTGACCCGGCCCTCCGCCGTCCGGCCCCTGCTCGACGACGTGCGCCGGGTGGTCGAGCACCTCGACGAGTTCCCGAACGACCTCGAGATCCCGGTGTTCGAGCACGACGTGGCCGAGGGCTACGCCGCCTGGGCGCCCCACTACGACGGGCCCAACCCGGCGGTGGAGGCCGAGACCCCCGTCGTCCGGGAGATCCTGGCGCGGGCCCCGCGGGGCGCGGCCCTGGACGCCGCCTGTGGCACGGGTCGTCACGCCGAGCACCTGCACTCCCTCGGGTACGAGGTGGTGGGGGTCGACGCCACCGAGGCCATGCTGGCCATCGCCCGGGACAAGGTCCCCGAGGGCTCGTTCCGCCTCGGCACCCTCCAGGCGCTGCCCGTCGAGGACGCCTCGGTCGACGTGGTCACGTGCGCCCTGGCGCTCACCCACGTCGAGGACATCGGCCCCGTGGTGGCCGAGTTCGCCCGCGTCCTGCGGCCGGGGGGCTGGGCCGTGGTGGCCGACATCCACCCGGTGCTCAACACGTTCGGCGGGGCTGCCGTCTTCCCGTCGGACGGCGACGGGCTGGAGCTCCCCTACGTGCCGAACCTCGTGCACCAGGTGAGCGATTACGTCGGCGCGGCCCGGGCCGCCGGGCTCGAGGTGACCGAGTGCCACGAGCCGACCGTGCCCGAGTCGGCCATCGTGACGAACCCCGGCTACGCCGTGGTGCCCGAGGCCGTCCGCGCCGCCTTCGAAGGGCTGCCGTCCGTGCTGGTCTGGCGCTTCACCCGGGGCTGAGCGACCGGGGCCAGCGCGGCGGCCACGTCGACGCGCAGCGTGGGCATGGCGGTGGCCAGCCGCTCCCCCGGGCAGGTGGTGGGGCGGCAGTCCCCGTGACCGAGGATGGTGGGGAACGTGCGCCGGGACCCGGACGGCCCGAGGGGCCCGCTGCGCCCGCCGGGGTCGAGGCCGAGTTCGTGGCAGCGCCACGCGAGGAGGGCGACCAGGCTGCGCCAGGCCTCGGCGGTGGGAAGGGCCTGCTCGAAGTTCCCGAGCACGGCGATGCCCTCCGTCCCGGTGTTGTGCCCGAGCGCGTGCCCGGCGACCACGCCAGGACGACCGCCGTCCCAGCGACCGGTGAACACCCGGCCGTCGGGAGCGACGACGTAGTGGTACCCGATGTCGCCCCACCCCCGGACGTCGGCGTGGAAGGCGTAGATGGCCCGCATGGTGGCGGCGGGCGAGGGGTCCTCGTTCGTGGTGCGGGTGTGGTGCACGACGAGGGCCTCGGCGGACGCGTAGGACGGGGGCCAGCGCTCGACCCCCTCGTCGTAGCGGCGGCTCTCGTCGGCCCCCCACGCCGCACGCGGCAGCACGGGGACGGCATCGGTCGTGGTGTTCTCGCCCATGGCGGCGCAGAGTGTACGGAACCGCCCACATGGCGCGGAGGTCGTCCCGTAGGGTCCGCCCGCCATGGGGGCGCGCGCCGGGGCTCGACTGGGGGTGGCAGGCCGCGCCCGCAAGGCGATGCGAGGGGCCGGGCAGGCCGTCGAGTGGGTCACGGGGCGGCCGCTGGCCAGCTACGACGGACCCGTCGCCTTCGAGGCCAAGGTGGCGGTGGCCCGCGCCGCCCGGCGCGCCGAGCACCTGCGGCACCGGGGCAACGTGGCCTTCCCCGGGCACGTCCTCCTGCGGGCCGAGCCGCGGGCGCTGGCCCGCCTGGTGGGCCGGTTGCCCGAGGGGGTCGTCGCGGTGTCGGCCAGCGGCGGCAAGACCACGGCGACGGCCATGCTCGCGTCCATCGCCCGCCACGCGGGGCGGCGACCGGTCACCAACCCGACGGGCGCCAACATGCCGCCGGGGCTGGCCGCCGAGCTGCTGGCCATGAGCCACCCAGGCCGGGGCACGCACGGCGACGTGGGGGTCTTCGAGGTCGACGAGCGCTGGCTGGTGCGGGTGGCCGACGACCTGGATCCACGCGTCCTCGTCCTGGGCAACATCGTCCGCGACCAGGTCGAGCGCATGGGGGACCTCGACGAGGTCCTCGCCCTGTGGCGGGCCATGGTGCTGGCCCGCCCCGCGTCCACCCGCCTGGCGTTGAACGTCGACGACCCGCGCGTGGCCTCGCTGGCCGAGCTCCGCCCCGACCCGGTCCGCTTCGGCATCGACGATGCCGCGCTGGCGAGCCGGACGCCCCTCGTCGCCGCCGAGCCGCCGACCTGCGCCGCGTGCGGCGCCGACCTCGCGTACGACGGCGCCCACCTCGCCCACCTCGGTCACTGGCGGTGCTCCCGGTGCGACCGGCGCCGGCCCGAGCTCGACGTGGCCGCTGAGGACGTGGCCCTGGCCGGGGCCGGCGAGGCCCGCTTCACCCTCCGCCTCCCGGACGGGCGTCACCCGGTCCACCTCCGGGTGGGCGGTGTGCACAACGTCTACAACGCCGTGGCCGCGGCGGCCGGGGCGGTGGCCATGGGGTTCCCCGCGGGCGCGGTCGTGGCCGGGCTCGAGGCGACGCCCCCGGCCTGGGGCCGGGGCGAGGTGGTGCGGGTGGACGGCGTCGACGTCGTCCTCCAGCTGGCCAAGGCCGCCGTCGGTGCCGCCGTGCTCGTGCGGACGATGCTCGAGGAGCCGGGGCCGCTCGACGTGCTCCTGGCCGCCCGGTCCGACCCCCACGACCTCGCTGACTTCTCCTGGTTGTGGGACATCGACGTGGACGCGCTGCTCGAGCGGGCCCGCACCGTGACCTGCAGCGGCGACCAGTGGCCGGAGCTGACCTTGCGCCTGAAGTACGCCGACACCGACCTCGACGCCGTGATCGTCGAGCCCTCGCTGGCGGCGGGGCTGCGGCGGGCCGTGGCCGCCAGCGCCGGTCGCCTCCACGTCATCGCCACCCCGCGGCCGCGGAGGAGCTGCGGGAGCACCTGGCCGACGCGGGCCACGTGACCAGGTGGTGGCGATGACGGCGCCGGTGGTGCGGGCCTGCGCCCTCTACCCCGACCTGCTGTCCATCAACGGGGACCGCGGGAACCTCCTGGCCCTCCGGCGCCGGTGCGAGTGGCGGGAGATCGGGTTCCGGCTCACCCCCGTCGGGATCGGCGCGCCGCTCGGCGGCCCCTTCGACATCGTGTACCTCGGCGGCGGCCAGGACGTCGACCAGCGCCGCTGCGCCGCCGACCTGGTCGCCACCAAGGCCGACGACCTCCGCGCCACCGTGGCGGCGGGGGGCGTGGTCCTCGGGGTCTGCGGCGGGTTCCAGCTCCTCGGGGGCGCCGTCCAGATCGGCCGGGACACCGTGCCGGGGCTCGGCCTGGTCGACGCCACCACCACCCGGGGGCTCGCGCGGCTCGTCGGGGACACGGTGGTCGACGTCGACACCGCGTCGGGGCCCCGCGTGCTGGCCGGGTACGAGAACCACTGGGGCCGCACCACCCTCGGCCCCGGGGTGGAGCCGCTCGGGCGGGTGCGGTCGGGGCCCGGCAACGACGGGGGCGGGCTGGAGGGCGTCAGGTGCGGGCGCGTCGTCGGCACCTACCTCCGCGGCCCGGTGCTGCTGGCCAACGCATGGTTCGCCGACGAGGTCCTCGGCCTGGCCCTCGGTGGCGCCGTGCTCGACCCCCTCGACGACACGTTGGAGGACGAGGTGCACCGCTGGTTCCGCGACCGCCGGCGGCGGGTGGCCGGGAGCAGGACCCCGTGACCGGGGAGGCCAGGACGGTGGCCGCGCTGGGGACGCGGTCGGCGGAGGCGGTCACCGTGCACGTGGGGCCGGAGGGCGCGCCGCGGCAGGTGACCTTCCGCACCCCGGTGGCCGCCGCCGAGGGCGACCTCCTCGTGCCGTTGGCGCTGCTGCCGGCCATGACCGCCGGCGGACGCCTGCGGGTGGCCGATCCCGTCTCACCCCGGCTGCTGGCGGCCGTCCCGGAGATCACGGGCGTCGTCGGGACCTTCGACCGCTACGGCTGGGGCCTCGGCCTGGAGCCGGTGGTGGTGGAGGCCCCCGCCCGGGTGCCCGACCCGCCGGCGGGGAGCCGGGGGGTGGCGTGCTTCTTCTCGGGTGGCGTCGACTCGACCTTCACCGTGCGGGCCAACCGCAAGGACCTGACGGCGCTCGTGTTCGTGCACGGCTTCGACGTCGCCCTCCGCGACGCGCCGCTGCGGCGGGCGGTGTCGAGGGAGCTGCGGTCGGCGGCGGCGGCCCTGGACCTGCCGCTGGTGGAGGTGGAGACGGACCTCCGCGCCTTCGCCGACGAGCTCCTGCCCTGGAGCACCTACCACGGTGCCGCCCTCGCCGCCGTGGCCCACCTGCTGGCGCCGCTGGCGTCGACCTTCCTCGTGCCCGCCAGCGACACGTACGCCACCCTCTCGGCCCTCGGGTCCCACCCGTTGCTGGATCACCTGTGGAGCAGCGAGGAGGTCTCGGTGGTCCACGACGGCTGCGACGCAAGCCGGTTCGACAAGGTGCGCACCTTCGGGGCCGACGACGGGCCCGATCCGCTGTCATGGCTGCGGGTCTGCTGGAAGAACCCGGACGGCGCCTACAACTGCGGCCGCTGCGGCAAGTGCGTGAGCACCATGGTGGCGCTGCGCGTGGCCGGCCTCCTGGAGCGGGCGGCGACCTTCCCACGCCGGCTCGACCTGGCCCGGGTGGCCGCGCTCGACCTCTCCGCGCCGGGGTCGCTGCTCCTGTGGACCCGGTACGTGCGGGACCTGGAGGCGTCGGGCGACGATCCGGCGCTGGCCCGGGCCATCCGCGTCGCGCTGGCCACCCGTCGGGCCCACCCGGCGTACCGCACGGTCAAGCGCGGCGTGAGTCGGGTCCGCCGCTAGTGCCGTGGCAGGTAGGGCTTGCCCTGCATCGGCGAGGCAGGGGCGTCGCTGGCAAGGACCGACCGACGAGGTAATTGCCCTGCGCACTTTTGAGGAGGGAGGACGCCGCCAGCGGCGTTCCGGCCCGCCGAGGCGGGGCAATGGTTGCCTGCCACGGCACTAGTCGACTCGCTCGCCGAGGGCGGCCCAGACGTCGCGGGCCAGCTCGCCGATGGCCAAGTTGGTGCGGGGCGGGTCCGGCTGCGCGTCCGTGAGCACGGCGATGACCAGATCGACCTCGCCGCCGTAGAGGATCCCGGCGTCGTTGGCCACGCCCGCCAGGGTCCCCGTCTTGTGGGCCACGACGAGGCCGTCGGGCAGGAGCAGCGGCAGGCGGGCGTTGCGCACCGAGCTGGCGAGTGCGGTGACGACGGGCCGCCACGCCGGCTCGGCGTGGACGCGCCGGAGCAGCCGGACGAGGTCGTCGGCGGTCGTGACGTTGCGGCGGCCGGCGGCCCCCAGCTCGGCGTCGGCGAAGCCCGCCTCGAGCCGGGTGTCGCGGCAGCCGGTGTCGGCCAGCAGGCGGGCCACCCGCGCGGGGCCGACCACGGACAGGAGGTGGTCCGCGGCGGGGTTGTCGCTCGTGGCCAGGACGAGGCCACCGAGCTCGCGGAGGGTCAGGAGGTGGTCGGGGCGGAGGACGGCGAACAGCGTGGGGAAGCGGGTGGCAGGCAGGTCGCGGCGGGCCACGACCTGCTCGGCGTCGAGGTCGCCGGCGGCGGAGGCCTCCTCGAGGGCGAGGACCACGGCCAGCTTCAGCAGGCTGGCCCCCGGGCGGACCTCGTCGGCGCGGTGCCGGCACGCCACGGCCGGGCCCCGCACGGTCGCGAGGGCCACGCTCCGGCCGGGGTCGTCCCGGGCGAAGCGGGCGACGGCCGCCTCGACCGCCGCCGGGTTCAGCTGGGGACGACCCGCAGGATGCTGCCCCCGCCACCACCGATGTCGGTGACGATGTACAGGTTGCCGTCCGGTCCCTGCACCGGGCTGCGCAGCCGGCCCCGGTCGGTGATCGCCGTCTGGTCGCTCTGCACCTGGGCCCGGCTCCACGAGAACTTCAGCACCCGCAGCTGCTGGCCCCGCAGGGCGGTCACGGCCAGGGCACCCTCCCAGGCCCCCCACTGGTCCCCGACGAGGAACGTGGCCCCCGAGGGGGCGATGGGCGGCGCGCCCGAGCTCCAGACGGCGGGCACGGCGGTCGGGAACTTCCCGAGGTCCGTCATGGGGACCGACTCGTTGTACCCGGGCACGGGGTCCCACCCGTAGTTGCGCCCGGCTTCGGGGCGGTTGACCTCGTCGTCGCGGTCGGGCCCGTGCTCGACGCCGAAGGGGCGGCCGGTACCCGGGCGGAAGGCGATGCCCTGCACGTTCCTGTGCCCGTAGCTCCAGATGCGGGGGTCGAGGGCGCCGCCGGGGTTCCCCGACACGCCCTGCCCCCGCCGGTTCACCCGCAGCACCTTGCCGCCGAGGGAGTGCGGGTCCTGGGGCACGGTGCCGACGGCGGCGTCGCCGGTGCCCACCCACAGGCGGTTGTCCGGGCCGAAGCGGGGCCGGCAGCCCGAGTGGCGCCCGAGCTCGCCGACCGTGTTGACGGGCAGGCCGGTGATGATGTCCAACCGGTTGAACAGCGACGTGTAGTCGGCGCTGACCTCCCAGCGGACGAGGCGCACGTCGTTGCCCGGGCCGCCGAGGGTGGAGGCGAAGCACGTGTACAGGAGCCGGTTCTCGGCGAACTTCGGATCGATGGCCATGCCCATCATCCCCGCCTCGGAGGCGGCGACCACGTCGGCGGGGTCGGCCAGGACCCGCTTCTGGCCGCCGACGACGGCGCTGATGGCCCCGGGCCGCTCGGTCAGGAGGGCGGTGCCGTCGGGGGTGAAGCCCAGGTCCCAGGGGTGGTCGAGGCCCCCGAGCACGGTCTGGACCTGGAGCCCGGGGGGCGAGCAGGCCCCGAGCCCGAGGGTGGCCAGCGAGAGGGCGGCGAGGAGGGCAGCCAGCACGCGGCGTCGCACGCCACCCATGGTGCCCGCCCGGGCCGAGAACGGGTCGGCGCTGGTGCCGACGGCCTATCGCTTCGGTGGGAGCGACCGTGCGTACCGGGTCCCGAGGGTGACCCACCGCTGGAGCTGGCGCGCCGTCCGCACGTCGCCGGACTCGACGCGCAACCACCCCTGCATGGCGCGGCCGCGCATCTCCATGGGCTGCGCGCTCGTCGTCCGGATGAGCCGGTCGGACTCCGCTGGATCGACCCGGACCAGGATGCCGCCCTGGCCGCTGGCCGCCACCGCCATGTGGCCCCCGACGAGGAACGCGAGCCCGCCGAACATCTTCTGCTCCGTCAGGTCACCTTCACCACGCAGCAGCTCGCGCATCCGGTCCGCGAGCCCCGTGTCGTAGGGCATCGCCACATCGTACGGACGCCGCGCTGGGGGGCGCCCCAGGAGGAGATGGGGGCAACGCCCGAGTGACCCCGAGCCGTCCGCGGCGGACGCTGGGCCCATGCCCACCGCGACTGCGCCTCCGCCGACCGTCGACGCCCTCGTGGACGCCACCCCGGCGTCCCGGGACCGCGCCGTCGACTTCCTGCGGGCGCTCGCCATCGGCGTGGTGGTGCTCTGGCACTGGGTGTTCTCGGTGACCCACTGGACCGACGACGGTCGCCTGACGATGCCCAACCCGATCGGCGACGTGCCGGGGCTCTGGCTCGTCACGTGGCTCCTCCAGGTGATGCCCCTCTTCTTCGTGGTGGGGGGCGTGGCCAACCGGGCGGCGTGGACGGCGGCGCAGCGGGACGGTCGCCCGGCGTACGCGTTCGTCGTCGCCCGCCTGCGGCGCCTCGGCCGGCCCTGTGCGGTGCTCGTCGGGGCGTGGGCCGCCTTCGAGGTGGCGGCGGCCGTGATCGTCCGCGACTACCCGGGCGTCCTCTCCTACGGCCGGGTGGTGTTCGTGCCCCTGTGGTTCCTCGGCGTCTACGCCGCCGTGGTGGCCCTCGTGCCCGTCACCGCCACCCTCCACGCCCGCCGACCGGGACGGGTGCTGGCCACCCTCCTGGGCGCCGTGGCCCTCGCCGACCTCGGCCGGCTCCGCTACGGGCTCGACGTCCTCGGCCCGGTCAGCACGCTCGGGGTGTGGCTCTTCGCCCACCAGCTCGGCTACTGGTGGCGGGACGGGACGCTCCTGCGGGGCGGGCGCCGCACCGCCGCCCGGGTCGCCGGCGTGGGGCTGGCCGCCCTCGCCGCCCTGGTGGCCCTCGGCCCCTACCCGCGGTCCATGGTCGCCGTACGGGGCGAGGCAGTGAGCAACATGCTGCCCACGACCCTCTGCATCGCCGCCCTCGCCGTCCTCCAGCTCGGCGTGGCGCTGTGGCTGCGGGACCCCCTCAACCGCTGGCTCCGGCGGCGGCGCCCGTGGAGGGCGGTGGTGGCCGTCAACGGCGTCGCCATGACCGTGTTCTGCTGGCACATGACGGCGCTGCTGCTCGCCATCGCCGCCTGGGAGCTGCTCGGCGGCACGTTGGCCGCCCAGCCGACCGCGACCTGGTGGGCGCTGCGCCCGTTGTGGCTCCTCCTGCCGGCGCTTTTTCTGGCCCCGTTCGTCGCCGTCCTCGGACCGAGGGAGCGGCCCCGGGTGGGCCGGTATCGGGGAGGTCGCTACGACGGGTCGCCCACCGCGGTAGCACCGGCGGCCACGTCGACGATCTCCCGCACCGCCACCTCGGCGCCGTCCTGGCGACCCATCGCCGTGGCCAGGCGCGCCGCACCGTCCCGGAGCCGTCGGTCGTCCAGCGCCGCCACCACCGCGGCGCGGATCCGCCGTGGCGACGCCGACCGGGGGACGATGGTGCCGGCGCCGGCGTCGGCCACCCGCCGTGCGCCGTCGGGCTGGTCGCGGCCACCGGGGATGCACACGAGGGGGACGCCGCACGAGAGCGCCGCGTTCACGGTCCCCCACCCGGCGTGGGTCACCACCAGCGAGGCGTGGGGGAACACCGAGCGGTGGGGCACGAACGGGGTGACGACCGTGTTCGGCCCCGGCCTGAGGCCCGAGGTGTCGAGCGCCGGGCCGGCCGTGAGCAGCACGCGGGCGTCGACCCCGGCGAGCGCCTCCAGCACCCGGCGGGCGAGGTCCTCCTGCCGCATGTAGGTCGTGCTCAGGCTGACGACGACGAGCGGCCGGTCGTCGTCGGAGGGCCAGGGCGAGGACCACGCCTCGTCGCTCGGCTCGAAGGCGGGCCCGACGAAGCGCACGCTGTCAGGCAGCGTCACCCGCCCGGCGAAGTCCAGCTCCGGCGCCGTGAAGACCAGGACGCGTGCTGCACCCAGGACCTGGTGGACCCAGTCGTCGACCGGGGCGAGGCCGCGGGCGGCCCGCTCGGTGTTGGTCCTCGCGGTCACGGGTCTCCACGTGCGTGCGCCGACGTTGCGGAGGGCGGCCTGGAACGCCCGTCCGATGCCCGTCCTCGGCCACCGCAGGCCGAGCCCGTACGGCGGGACGCCCGGGGTCGGGAACAGGTAGGGGCAGTGCACCAGCGCCACCGCGGGCACGCGCGCCGCCTCGGCGGCGATGCCGGCTCCGAGGAGCATGAAGTCGAACAGCACGACGTCCGGCGAGAACCTCGCCATCGCCGCCGCCGACTCCTCGCGCGGTGCCGGCGATGGGCTCCAGGTAGAGCCGGTCACGCAGCCGCTGCCCGGCGGCGAGGGGCGAGCGGACCTCCCAGTCCCGGAGCGGATCCGTCTCCGGCCGGGACGAGTCCATCGCGGGGTGGACGGTGCGGAACGGCACGACGTCGGCCCCCGTCGCCTCGACCCTCCGGCGGGAGGCCTCGTGGGCGAGGACGAGCACCTCGTGCCCCTCGTCGACCAGCCGCCGGGTGACCGCCAGCTGCGGCGGTGCGTTGCCCGACGACGCGTACAGCGTCTGGAACACCCTCATCCCGCCCCCCTTCGCAATTTCACGTTATGGTCCATCAATCGAAAAGTCAACGGCGAGCGGGCGGCGGCGGCCCTACCGGATGGTGCGCCGCCGCCAGCAGTCCGAGGCGACGGCGACGCGGCTCCTCGACGCGGCGTGGGATCGGTTCTCGCGGCTGCCCTACGAGTCGGTGCGGCTGAGCGACATCGCCTCCGATGCCGGGGTCAGCGTCCAGACGCTGCACATCCGGTTCGGCACGAAGGAGGAGCTCCTCACCACCGCCTTCCGTCGGTGGATGACCGAGCAGGGGCAGCGTCGGTTGCACGCCCGGGTGGGCGACCTCGAGGACATCGTCCGCGTCCTCTACGACAACTACGACGACCAGGGGGAGATCGGGCTGCGGATGATCGCCCAGGAGGACCGCATCCCCGCCATCCGCGCCGACACGGACAGCGGGCGTCGCTGGCAGCGCCGCTGGGTGGGCCAGGTGTGCGAGCCGTTCCTGGCGGCGGCCCCGCCCGGTGCCCGGGCCGACCTCCACGACGCGCTCATCGTGGCGTGCGACATCTACACCTGGCGGCTGCTCCGGCTCGACGTCGGCCACGCCACCGCGGACGCGCGACGCATCGTCGTCGGGATGCTCGCCGCGCTCGTGCGGGGGTCCGACGGCTGAGGGGTGCAACGAGATCGACCGCCCGTCCAGCCCGGCCAAAGGTGGTGGCGCAGAGCGGCGCCGACGAGGATGAGCGCGTGACGGCGACCGGTTCCATCGAGGGCGTCGACCTCGACCGGCTGGCCTCGTGGATGGACGACCAGGGGCTCCCCCGCGGCCCGATCGAGGACGTCGCCCTCCTCGGAGGCGGGACGCAGAACATCCTCGTGCGCTTCCGGCGGGGCGACGGGACGTTCGTGCTGCGCCGCCCGCCGCTCCACAAGCGGGCCAACAGCGACGAGACGATGCGCCGCGAGGCCCGGGTGCTCGCCGCCCTCGCCGGCTCCGACGTGCCCCATCCGGAGCTCCTCGCCGCCTGCCCCGAGGAGGACGTGCTCGGCGCCGCCTTCTACCTCATGGAGCCCATCGACGGCACGAACCCGACCGTCGGCCTGCCTCCCGGCTACGCCGACGACCCGGCCTGGCGCCACCAGCTCGGCCTGGCGATGGCCGCCGGCGCCGCGTCCGTCGGTGCGGTCGACCACCTCGCCGTCGGCCTCGACGGGCTCGGGAGGCCCGAGGGCTACCTCGAACGGCAGGTGGCCCGGTGGCGCCGGCAGCTCGACTCGTACGGCGCGCTGCCCGGCTACCCCGGGCCCGACATCCCCGGCGTCGACGACGTGGGCGACTGGCTCGACGCCAACCGGCCGGGCCACTGGCGGGCCGGGCTCATCCACGGCGACTACCACCTGGCCAACGTCCTCGTCGCCCACGACCGCCCCGGTCTGGCTGCCATCGTCGACTGGGAGCTCACGACCATCGGTGACCCGCTCCTCGACCTCGGGTGGCTCCTGGCGACGTGGCCGGACCCCGACGGCTCGACGACGGGCGCGGTCGGCGTGCACCCCTGGGACGGCTTCCCGACCGCCGCCGAGCTGGTCGCCCACTACGGGGCGCGGAGCGACCGGGACCTCGGCGCCGTTGCCTGGTACGAGGTCCTCGCCTGCTACAAGCTGGGCATCATCCTCGAGGGCACGCATGCTCGGGCCTTCGCCGGCCAGGCCGACACCGCCACCGGTGACGCCCTGCACGCCTCGACCCTCGGGCTGTTCGCCCGGGCCCACCGGCGGATGGCCCACGCGTGAGCACCGACCTGCGGGGCCAGGTGGCGGTGGTGACCGGCGGCAACGGCGGCATCGGGCTCGGCATGGCCGAGGGACTCGTGCTGGCCGGCGCCGACGTCGCCATCTGGGCACGGGACGAGGCCAAGACCACCGGCGCCGTCGAGCACCTCGGCTCGCTCGCCCCCGAACGACGCGTGGTCGGCGTGCGGTGCGACGTCGCCGACCCGTCCAGCGTCGACTCGGCGCTGGGCGAGACGCTCGAGGCCCTCGGGCGCGTCGACGCCTGTGTCGCCAACGCCGGCACCTCGGGCGCCGTCCCGTTCCTCGAGCTGAGCGCCGAGGAGTGGCGCCGCGTGGTGACCACGAACCTCGACGGCGTGTTCTTCACGCTCCAGGCCGCCGCCCGTCGGATGGTGGCGCAGGGCGAGGGCGGCGCGCTGGTGGCGGTGTCATCCACGTCGGCGGTGCACGGCGCACCGGCCACCGCCCACTACGCGGCAGCCAAGACCGGTGTGCTCGGCCTCGTCCGCAGCGCGGCGGTGGCGCTGGCCCGGTACGAGATCCGGGTCAACGCCATCCTCCCGGGCTGGACGATCACCGACCTCGCCCGCGGTGGCTACGAGAACGACCGCTTCCGGGACGCCACCGTGCGCCGGACACCCGTACGGCGGTGGGCCGAGCCGTCGGAGTTCCGCGACGTCGGCGTGTACCTGTGCGACAAGAGCCAGCGCTTCCACACCGGCGACTCGATCGTCGTCGACGGGGGCTACACGATCTTCTGATCGCCTGGCAGGGCGACGCCGGCGTCGGGCAGGTGGCGCCCCAGGAAGTCGAGGACGGCGGCAGTGAACGCGTCGTTGCGGTCGCCGACCACCATGTGGCCGGCACCGGAGACGTCGACGAGCTCGGTGTGCGGGAAGCGCTCGACGAAGGACCGCGCCGCCTCCTCGGACACCAGGTCGCTGACCCGGCCCCGGACCAGCATCATCGGCGCCGACGCGGCTGCCACCGCGGCGTTCAGGCGGTCCCGGTCCAGGATCTCGGAGGGCGGCAGGTCGGCGGTCCCGCCGATGAACTTCGGGTCCCAGTGCCAGTAGAACCGCCCGTTGCGGCGCCGGAGGTTCTTCTCGAGCCCCGAGAGGTCGGTCGGGCGCGGTCGGTGCGGGTTGTACGTCGCGATGGCGTCGGCCACCTCTTCCAGGGTGGAGAACCCGACCTCCGCCCGGTCCGCCATGAACGCCTGGATGCGGTCGGCGCCCGCCTGCTCCATCTCGGGGACGATGTCGACCAGCACGAGGCCGGCGGCGATCCCGGGACGGAGCTCACCGCCGAGCAGGATCGCCGTCAGGCCTCCGAGGGACGCCCCGATCAGCACCGGGCGGAGGCGCAGCTGGTCGACCACCGCGGCCACGTCGAGGGCGAAGGACGAGAGGCGGTAGTCGCCACGCCCCGACCAGTCCGACTCGCCGTGGCCGCGGGCGTCGAGCGTGATCGCCTGCCATCCCTGCGCCGCCACGCGGGAGGCCGTGCCGGCCCACGAGTGGCGCGTCTGGCCCCCGCCGTGGAGGAACACCACGGCGGGCGCGCCCGGATCCCCGCGGCGATCGCCGACGAGGCCGATGCCGTCGTGCCCGGTCAGCTCGAGACGCTCGGCATCGGCCACCGTGCGCATCATGCGTCAGCCGGCGGGTCGGCCCCGCCCCGCGCCGGCCCGAGGGCCGCCCGAAAACCAAGTAGTCGACTACGGGGGACACGGCCGGCGGAGAGGTCGAGGATGCCCTCGACGACCTGAACCGAGGGGACCCCACGATGCACACCATGGCCGCGCCCGTCCTGGACACCTTCCTCACCCCACCCCCGGTAGGGTGGCGGAGGCGGGGGGTGGCGGCCGCTGCGGTCGTCGTCCTCCTGCTGGTGGCCGTGCAGGGCTGGATGCCGCAGGTCCTCTCCCGCGGCGCCCCTGAGGGGGGTGCTGCGGCCGCGATCCGGCCCGAGCCGGCACCCTCGGTCGACGTCGACGCCGTCGTCGAGCGGGCTCGGTACGCCATCGAGCCCGTGCCCGGACAGACGGGCGCCCTCCAGGTTGTCGGGGACAGCTACCGGGCCGGCTTCGACCGAGCGGGCTTCACCTACACCCCGACCCGCGGGGCCGAGCCCCTCGCCCTCTCACTCACCGACGTCGCCCGTGGCGGCCGGGACATCCCGCTCGAGCCCCGAGCCTGGACGGCGGACGGCAACGTCGCCGGCCGCCCGGTGGCCGACGGCGTGCGCGAGCAGGTCACCGCCCGCAAGGGCGAGGCCGAGTGGGACCTGGTGCTGGCCGAGCGGCCCGCCGGCCGGGGCGACCTGTTCGTGGGCGCCGACCTGGCCGGCGTGGCGGGCGCGCCGACCCGGGCCGGCGCCGGGTGGGAGCTGCGCCTGACCGACGGCCAGACGGTGGAGATGGGCGAGGTCGTGGTGATCGACGCCAGTCACCGCGTGCTGCACCGCGGGCTCCCCACGATCGACGACGGCCGGTTGGGTCTGCGGGTGCCGGACGCCGCCCTCGAGGAGGCCGTCTACCCGCTCACCGTCGACCCCACCGTCGGCAGCCGCATCCCGGTCGCCGCCGGGCTCCTCGCCCCGGACCACTCCGGCGTCGCCTTCGACGGCACCAACTTCCTGGTGGTCTGGCACGAGTACCGCACCGACACCCAGTCCTACCGGATCATCGGCCGCCGGGTGAGCGGCGACGGCCAGACCCTCTTCGCCGGGTTCCCCATCTCCCCGAGCTCGTCCCTCATCGCCTGGTGGCCCGAGGTGGTCTTCACCGGCTCCAACTTCCTCGTCGTCTGGGAGCGGCGGTTCAACGACACCGACCTCGACGTCCACGGGCAGTTCGTGAGCTCCGCCGGCGGGCTGGTCGGGAGCACGTTGCTCATCGCCAACGCCAGCACCACCCAGAGCCGACCGACGGTCACGTCGGCCGGTGACGGCACCGGCTACGTGGTGTGGCAGGACAACAAGAACGGCAACGGCTTCGACATCTTCGGCGCCCGGGTCAACGCCGACGGCAGCCTGCCCGACCCGGGCGGCCGGGCCGTTGCGGTCAGCACGCCCGCGGAGATCAGGCCGGACGTGGCCTTCAACGGCGACTTCTACCTCGTCGCCTTCGAGCGCGCCGGCGACATCCAGGCCCAGCTGGTGTTCCGCTCGGGGGTGCCGACCGGTGGGCGGATCTCGGTGAGCGTCATCGCCGGGGTGCAGGAGGAGCTGCCGGCGGTGGCGTCGGACAACAACCGGTTCCTCGTGGCCTGGCAGGACTCGCGGGGCGGGAGGGACGTGCGCGCCGCCCGCGTCGACGGGGCCGGCGCGGTGCTCGACACCGGCATCGCCGTCGCCACGTCGTCGGCACAGCAGGGGGACCCCGTCGTCGCCTTCAACGGGATCTTCCTCGTCGCCTGGTCGGAGTCCGTCACCGGCGGCGGCGCCGTCCGGGCCACCCGGGTCGGCACCAACGGCGCGGTCAGCGACCCCGGCGGCTTCACCGTCCGGGGCCCGAACAGCGAGTCGAACGCCTTTTCGCCGGCCGCCTCCCGAGGGGCGGGCGGCGAGAAGTGGGCGGTCAGCTACACCTTCGGGGGTTCGATCGAGGCCAACCTGGTCTCGTCGAAGTAGCGACCGGCCTCAGGCTCCGGCGGCACCAGCCGCCGGAGCCCGGGACCTCGTTGACGTGCACGCCGGAGATGGCGTGGGCGATGACCAGTCGCTGGATCTCGGAGGTGCCCTCGAAGATCGTGTAGGTCATCTCCCCCCGTTCGTCGAGAGATGGCACGTTCGCTGCGTGTCTCCTGAGCAGGGCATTCGTGCCCATGCGTCCATGCCGTGCCCTCACGTGTGATGCAGTTGTAGGGATGGAGTAGGGACGCTCGCCGGATCGAGGATGTATCCGGAGGGGGGTCCGTGGGAGGTGGCGCGAGTGCCCCGGTCGATCGACGAGCTGCTTGCCGCCGCCCGATCCCATCTCGAGCGGGTCGAGCCCGTGAACCTGGATCGCGAGCGGGCCGGGGGTGCGTTGGTCGTGGACATCCGGCCCGTCGAGCAGCGCCGCATCGATGGGGAGCTGCCCGAGGCCGTGGTGATCGATCGGAACGTGCTCGAATGGCGCCTCGACCCCGCCAGCCCGCACTGCGTCGAGGGCACGGGGTACGACCGACGGATCATCCTGGTCTGCAACGAGGGCTACAGCTCGAGCCTCGCGGCAGCCACGCTCCAGAGCCTGGGACTGCGGCGCGCCACCGACCTCGTCGGCGGCTTCCAGGCATGGCGGGGACGGGGGGACTGACGCCGGCCGGTTGCTCGCTACTCCGGCTCCCCGCTGGCAGCACCACCCGACGCGACGTCGATGCCAGTCACCCGACGCACCGCTCGGGCCGCTCCGGGTGCGACGACACGCCACGGATGCGTCGCGGCCCGGCTGTCGTTCGTTCGTCGCCACACGGAGAGGTCGACCAGGACCCTGGTCCCATGGAGCGCCGCGTACCAGGCGAGGTCGGGCAACGCAGCATCTCCGTTGGCCTGGCGATAGCGCTGGAGGAAGCGGCGGCCCAAGAGACCGGCGGCGGCCTTGATGACAGGCCGAATCGGCGCTGGAGCTTCCAACGGCGGGTTGCCGACCAGCAGCGAGGTGAAGGCGACGTCGTACTCCGGCGGCGCGATGACCGCAGCCGTCCAGTCGAGCACAGTGACGTCCCCGGCTGCGTCGCTCAGAAGGTTGAGCGGGTGGAGGTCCCCGTGGCAGACGACCGTCCGTTGCTGGGACGGTTGGGTGTCTCGGAGCCGTTCGAGCGCCGTCCGCACCGAGGGGTCGTCGACGGCTGCATCGTGGAGGTGCGTCCACAGCGCCTCGACGCTGAGCGGCGCCGTGGGGGCAGCGGCGCGCACACGCTCCGCCACGGGACCCGGATCGACGCGATGGATTGAGGTCATCGTCTCCGCGAGTTGTCCCGGGAGCCGCCGGAGCAGCGCCGGGAGCCTCCGGATGGCGGCGAGCCCGTCGAGTCCGGCCAGCATGGGTGACCCGGGCGCCAGGTCCATCACGGCCCAGGCCCCTCCGAGCGGACCACCGGCCTCCCCGGTGAGGTGCACCTGCGGCGTGCGGATGCCGGCGTCGTGGGCGGCGGCCTGCACGGCAAGCTCCTTGGCTCCCATGGCTGCGTCCGGAACGACCCGCAGCACCAGGTCCTCGGGGACGCCGCCGGGCGCTCCTGCTACCCGGATGCGGGCCATCGTGGCCCACTGCCCACCCAGGAGCGGCTGGAGCTCCTTGATCTCCGCCCCGGGCCACTCCTCCCGCAGTGCGACAGCCGCTTCGTCTACGTCGATAGTCACGGTGAACACCGTAACGGTAAATGCTGGTACTGTCTAGGCCGTGATCGCTGCCGAGCTGACGGTCGACGAGCTGGCCTCCGAGGCCGGCCTCCCGGTGCGCACGATCCGCGAGTACCAGACGATGGGCCTGATCCCGCCGCCGGCCAAGCGGGGCCGTGTCGGCGTCTACCGCCGGAGCCACCTGACCCGCTTGCAGCTGATCACGCGTCTCCAGCACCGCGGCTACTCGCTTGCGGGCATCGCCGACCTCTTCGCGTCGTGGTGCCAAGGCGCCGACCTGGGGGAGGTCCTCGGCCTCGGGCCCGACGAACTGGTCCACATCGACGAGCCGGGGACGCCGGCCACGCTCGAGCAGCTCGTCGCTGCGGTTCCGACGTTGGTGCCCTCCCGCCTCCACGACCTGATCGCCATCGGCGTTGTCGAGGACTGCGGGCCCGACCGCTACTGCGTGCCGAGCCCGTCGCTGCTGCAACTCGCCCGCGACGCGCTGGCCGCTGGATACGACGACGACCGGGTCCTGGTGCTGCTCGGCGCCATCAGCCGTGCGGCCGAGGGTGTCGCCGACGCAGTGATCGAAGCGCTCGCCAACCGGCCCACCGACGGGAACCCGGACGGCCTCGAGGCGCTCGCCGCCCGTGGCCGAGGCCTGCTCGCCCACGGCACGGGTCGCCTCGCCATCCACGCGCTCGGCCGGCGCCTCGGGATCACTGACGAGGCCACTGCCCCGCACCTGATCGGCCAGCTCCTCGGAGTCGAGCCCTCGTGACCGACATCGCCAACACCGACCAGTACGACGCGTGGAACGGTGACAGCGGCCGGCGGTGGGTGTCTGACCCGGACCGCCGGGACCGCGTCATCGCCGCGGTCGGCGATGCGCTACTCGAGGTCGCCGGGCTGCGCTCGGGCGAGCGTGTGCTGGACATCGGTTGCGGTTGCGGGGCCACGAGCTTCGCCGCTGCAAGGGCCGTCGAGCCGGCCGGCGAGGTCGTGGGCATCGATCTCTCGGAGCCGATGCTGGCCGTCGCCCGCGCTCGTTCCGAGGACGCGCAGGTGCGGAACGCGGCCTTCATCCAGGCCGACGCTCAGGTCCACTCCTTCGAGGGCCTCGCCTTCGATGCTGCGATCAGCCGGTTCGGGACGATGTTCTTCGTTGACCCTGCGGCGGCCTTCGCCAACATCGCCCGGGTGCTGCGACCGGGCGGCCAGCTGTGCATTGCCACCTGGCAGCCGCTCGCCGCCAACGAGTGGCTGATGATCCCGGGCGCGGTGTTGCTGTCGTTCGGGACGATGCCCGACAGCGCCGATGGGCCCGGCATGTTCGCCCAGTCCGATCCCGACGTGATCGTGTCCATGCTGGCCGGGGCCGGCTTCGACCCCGTGGACGTCGCGGCGCGATCGGTGCCACTGAACCTCGGAACCGATCCCAACGAGGCCGCCGAGCACCTCGCCGAGACCGGACCCGGCCGAGCCGTGCTGGAAACCGTTCCTGCGGCAGACCGGCCAGCCGCCCTCGAGGCCGTGCGTGCGGTGCTGGTCGACCACCAGACCCCCGTCGGGATCCAGCTCGACGGTGCCGTTTGGATCACGAGTGCCCGCTGCTCCGATTGACGCAGAAGAACGGCCCGTCGGACACGGCCCCGCCGCGGGCTACTGATGTAGTGCTCACCGGCGGTGAGCTCGCCGTGATTCGTGCCTGTCGATCACGCCACCGCCGGGCGATCACTCGCTGCGAAGCGAGCTCACGACCCACCGGACGATGTGCAGGCGCGATGCGTCGGCCGGACGGTCGATGGACCGTTGAAACGCCGTCGAGGACAATCGCGGCCATGGAGACGTCACGATGAGTGCCGGCGTCGATCTCACCGTGCCGCATCCTGCGTCCCCGTGGGCCGGACCCGGCCTCGCAGGAAGGCTCAGGAAACTTGCCGCCATCGGCGTCGACCCTCGGGACTCGGAGGACGAGCAGCTCAGGAAGGCCACCGTGACGCTCGCAGCCGCGCTCATGGCGACCATGGCGTGCGTCTGGGTGGCGACGTACTGGTCGCTCGGCCTCTGGCGCTCGGGAGCGATCCCCTTCTGCTACCAGATCGCGACGGCCGTCGGTCTCGTGGTGTTCGCACGCACGAAGTGGTCCGCGCCGTTCCGCACGGGTCAGCTGACCATGATGCTGGCGCTGCCCTTCCTCCTGCAGGCGAGCCTCGGTGGCTTCCGCCCGTCGAGCGCCGTCCAGCTGTGGTCCTTCACGGCACCGATGGGTGCGCTCCTGATCGAGGGCGTCCGACGAGCGACGCCGTGGTTCCTCGCCTTCGTGGCTGCCACGGTGGCGTCGGGACTCCTCGAACCCCACCTCCACGGTGAGGGCCACGTCCCGACGGGCGTCGTACTCACCTTCTTCGTCCTCAACGTGGTCGGCGTCTCCACCACGGTGTACGTGCTGCTCCGATACTTCGTGGTCGAGCGCGAGCGCGTCCTGGACGCCCTCCGGGTCGAGCAGGATCGGTCAGAGCGTCTGCTGTTGAACATCCTCCCTGCGGCGATCGCCCGGCGGCTCAAGGAACAGCCAGGGGTCGTCATCGCCGACGCCTTCGACGCGGTGACCGTGCTGTTCGCAGACATCGTCGGCTTCACGGTGTTCGCTCGAGCACGACCGCCGGCGGAGGTGGTGGCCGTACTTGATGGACTGTTCTCGAGGTTCGACGAGCTCGCCGACCGGCACGGCCTCGAGAAGATCAAGACGATCGGTGACGCCTACATGGTCGTCGCCGGGGTGCCGGTCCAGCGCGGCGACCACCAGGCGGCGATCGCCGAGATGGCGTTGGACATCCGTGACGAGGTCCACCGCTTCTCCATGGACACGGGAATCGAGCTCGCTGTTCGCGTCGGCATCGACAGCGGACCCGTGATCGCGGGGGTGATCGGACACCGGAAGTTCAGCTACGACGTTTGGGGCGACACGGTGAACATGGCCAGTCGCATGGAATCCCACGGGCTGGCCGCGGCGATCCAGGTCACAGGCAACGTGATGGACCAGCTCTGCGGCACCTACGAGTTCCGTGAGCGTGGGACGGTCGAGGTGAAGGGCAAGGGCCCGACAACGACCTATCTGCTGGTGGGACGCCGCTGAGGGGCGTCGAGCTGGCAGGCCTCGCCAAGGAGTTCCCGGCGAGCCTCCACGGTTCCCTACTCGTTCGAAGGCGTCGCCGCCAAGGCGCGACCAGTCGGCGTCATGCGATTGGCAACCACCAGCCCCGACAGCACGCTCAGCGCAGCCATGGTCCACACCGCGGCGCGCAGGTCCAAGGCGTCGGCGACGATCCCGCCGAGGAGTCCGCCGACGACATAGCCGGTGTCCCGCCACAGCCGGTACACGCCGACCGCAGTCGCTCGCCACGACGGGTGAGCGACGTCGCCGACCGCGGCGATCAACGTCGGGTAGACGAGGGCGGTGCCTGCGCCGACGAGAACTGCTCCGATGGCCCATGGCCCGAAACCGGTGCGGGCGGCCATCAACCCGAGCGCTCCGCCTTGCAGGAGCATCCCGGCGACGATGAGGGGCTTGCGGCCGACGCGATCCGACCACGCTCCGGTGAACAGCTGCCCGACACACCACACCCCGGGGTAGAGCGCGGCGAGGACCCCGACGCGAGCGACCGACAGCCCTTCGGCGGCGAACAGCAGCGGAAGGATCCCCCAGGCGAGCCCGTCGACGGCGTTGTTCACCAGTCCCGCCTGGCTCACAGCCGCCAGGGACGGATCCCGCCAGGTCGTCCGGGCGAAGACAGCGCCGAACCGATCGCCACCATGGGAGCCACTGGTGGTCTCGGCCTCGTACTCGGCGAAGTGGCGCGTCTCGCGGACGAACACCGTCGAGATGCCGAGACCCAACGCAGCGAAGGACAGTCCGAGGTAGAAGGGCTCGGGCCTCAGCCCGTAGCGGGCGGCGATCTCGCCGGTCACGAGCGCAGTGAGGGCCACGGCGCCATAGCCGGCGGCCTCGTTGAGCCCGAGAGCAAGACCCCGGCGGGCGGGCCCGACGAGATCGATCTTCATGATCACGGTCGTCGACCACGTCATCCCCTGGTTCACGCCCAGCAGGACGTTGGCGGCGATCACCCATCCCCACGACGGCGCCCAGATCAACAGCAGCGGCACAGGGATGCCGACGATCCACCCGGCGACCAGGATCGGCTTGCGCCCCATCCGGTCGGTGAGCGCGCCGGTGAGGAGGTTCGTGATGGCCTTCGTGGCCCCGAACGCGACGACGAAGGTGGTGGCGGCGGTGACGGCGGTGAGCCCGAACGTGCGCTCGGCCAAGAGCGGCAGCACGGTCCGCTCTTGGCCGATCATCCCGCCTACCAGCGCGTTGACGGCGACCAGGAGGCTGAACTGGGCCAGGTTCTCCCGTAACCCGAGCCGGATCGGAACCGGAGCAGCGGCGACGGTCACGCGCCGGTGTCGAGGACGCCGTGTTCGCGGGACCAGTCCTCAGGTCCGCCGATCAGCACGGTGATGTCGTCGCGACCGCCGCGGGCCAGCAAGCTTGCTGCGGTCATCGCCCGCTCACCGTGTCCGCACATCACCGCCAGCGGCTCGGCCGGCAGATCGGCCTCAGGAACCGAGCCCAACTCGACGTTGCGGGCCCGGGGAATGTGTCCGGCCAGGTACTCGCCGTTCTGACGGACGTCCACCACCAGACCACCCGCGGACTCGGCGCGAGCGAGTGAGACCGACGAGGTCGGACGGCCGGCGGCGATCCACGCGGCGATGCCGCCGTCGAGCTCGCCGAGGAGCTGCTCGTAGCCGACTTTGCGGGCCTGGCGCACGACGTCCTCGCGGTCCTGATCGGCCTCGAGGACGAACACCAGGGGGGCGTCGTCGGGCACGACCCAGCCCAGCCAGCTGGCGAACTGCGGCCGCAGCGGGATGGAGATCGACCCGGGCACGTGCGACTCGGCGAAGGTCTCGGGCGGTCGGACGTCGACCACCCACGCCCCTCCGGCCAGAAGCCGAGTGAGATCAGAGGCACGCACGGTGGGAAGGACGGGCGCCCCCGGCCCGTTCAGGCGCGGCCCTCGCCGGTTCACGTCTCGGAGGCGGAGGAAGTACGGCGGGTATGACCCCAGCCCGGCGAGCAGGCGCTCGACGAAGGTGTCCTCGGTGGGAGCAGCGAGGAGCGGATTCGCGCGCCGCTCGCGCCCGATTGTGGTCGTGCGCTCGCCGCCCACCGGGGCGGCACAGAACGAGCCGGCGCCGTGGGTGGGATAGACCGGCAGGTCGTCGGGAAGGGAGAGGATCCGCTCGTGCAGCGAGCGCCACAGTGACCGGGCCAGAGGCACGGTCTCGTCCGGGTCGATCAGGTCGGTGCGGGCGACGGCGTCGACCAAGAGCGACCCGCCGGAGAAGAGCGCCACGGGCCGGGGACCATCGAGGACCAGGTAGGCGAGGTGCTCGGGTGTGTGCCCCGGCGTGGCCAGTGCTCGGAGCGTGAGACCGCCGAGGTCCACCTCCTCACCATCGGTGAGTCCGCGAACCGGGAACTCGTGGCCCCCGGCCCGCGGCGCCAGCACGGAAGCGCCGAGAGCGCCCAGCTCGCGAGCGCCTGACACGAAGTCGGCGTGCAGATGGGTCTCGACGGCGTAGGCCACCTCGACGCGGCTGCGCTCGGCAACGGCCAGGTACCCGCTCGGATCCCGAGTGGGGTCGATCACCAGTCCGCGGTGGTCCCCCAGGTCGACCAGATACGAGGAGTTGCCCAGGCCATCGTCGAGGAGAGGCACGATGACGGTCCGGCGCGTCATGGCGCGAGGTCAGTCACATCGGACGGTGGCCGACGAACACGTGCGCCGACACGTCGTAGGCACGGGCGTTCTTCTCGCCGGCCGAGCCGCCGAACGCATCCACCGCGAAGCCCACGGAGACGTCGGTGAACCCGGCGCCCGCCATCGCCGCGCACCAGTCGTCGACCGGCAGTCCACCAGCGATGCAACCGGTCCAGAGATCGATCTCGCACACCGCCGCCTCGGGCACGGGTCTGCCGTTGGCGATGTCGGCGAACTGCAGCACGCCGCCGGGTCGCAGGACCCGGTAGCCCTCGGCGAAGACGGCGCCCTTGTCAGCACACAGGTTGATGACCCCGTTGGAGGTCACCACGTCCGCCCACCCGTCCTCGACTGGCAGCTGCTCGAGGAGACCCTCACGGAACTCGACGTTGCTCGCCTCGAGGGCCTCCGCGCTCGCACGAGACTTGGCCAGCATCTCCGGGGTCATGTCCACGCCGATCACGCGGCCGGCGGCGCCCACGGCCTGGCCGGCGACGAAGCAGTCGAACCCGCCGCCGGATCCGAGGTCGACCAACCGCTCACCGTCCTGCGGCCACCGGACGGAGAACGGGTTGCCGACGCCCGCGAACGACTCGACCGCCCGATCCGGCAGGGAGTCGACGAGCCCGCTCGGATAGCCCAGGCGTGCGGCCAACGGCCGCCCGGTGTGGAAGTGGAACTGCCCGTCGGGGTGGAGGGCGACGTCGCGGTACTTCTCGCGGACGTCGGCTCGTAGCGCATCGGGATCCACCGGGATCGTCTCAGGCATGGTCGCACCCCCGTTGTTCAAGCGTCTGCTTGAACAGTCGCGCCACCCGAGGTCTTCGTCAAGTGTTCATTTGAGGATTGACGGACCGGTGTTGAACCAGCACCATGTCCGGGGATGGGTGACCGCGCCGCCAAGGATGCGTTGTTCGAGGCCTTCGCCGAGGTGGCCAAGGCACTGGCGAGTGGCCGCCGTGCTGAGATCGTCGACGTGCTGGCGCAGGGGGAGCGGTCCGTCGAACAGATCGCCGCAGAGATCCAGCAGAGCGTCGCCAACACCTCCCACCACCTCCGCGCCCTCGCCAGGGGGGGCCTGCTGACGACCCGCCGGGACGGGACCCGCATCTACTACAGGCTGTCCAGTGATCGCGTGGCGGACCTCTGGGCTGCGATCCGGGACGTCGCCGAGGCTCACGTCGACGGGCTCGAGCGACTCGCCGCCGCGTACCTCGGCGATCGCGACGGCATGGAGGTGGTCGGTCGCGCAGAGCTGGCCGGCCGGCTGGAGAGCGGCGCGGTGATCGTGCTGGACGTGCGCCCGTCGCCCGAGTTCGGCGCCGGCCACATCGCCGGGGCCCGCTCGGTTCCCATCGCTGAGCTGCGCCGGCACCTCGAGTTCCTGCCCGCCGACACGGAAGTCGTCGCCTACTGCCGAGGTCCTTACTGCGTGTACGCCGACGACGCGGTCCGCGAGCTCCGTCGGCGCGGCTTCAACGCGAGCCGCCTCGAGGACGGCTTCCCCGAGTGGAAGCGCGCCGGCCTCCCGATCGCCGCCGAGCGATGAGCGCCGGGCTCTCCCACGGGCCGCCAACGCCGGTACGGCCGACAGAAGGAGGGATGACGTGACTGCCAGCAAACTGGGGCTCGTCCTCGACTGTGAGGACCCCGACCGGCTTGCCGCATTCTGGTCGGCGGCGATCGGGTACTCGACGCTGGGCGGCGCCGGAAGCTATGTCTTGCTCGTCGACGAGGCCGGCGAACAACCCAAGCTGTTGCTGCAGCGGGTGCCCGAGCCCAGGGCCGGGAAGAACCGGATGCACTTCGACATCGAGACACCAACGGTCGACGCCGAGGTGCGCCGACTGGAGGGGCTCGGCGCTCGGCGCATCGAGCCCGACGCCATCGAGGAGCATGGCAACCGCTGGGTGGTCATGGCCGATCCCGAGGGGAACGAGTTCTGCGTCTGCAACGCCGGCTCGCCGCCGCCAGGACCTTGACTCAGGCCGGCGGCTCCGGGCCGGAGGACGATCCGCCGCTCTGGCGACCGAAGCGCCACGACGAGGCGTCCGTCTTCCTGCCCCAGAACCTGCTCCGCGAGGCGCGCCGGCAACGCCGGCTGCCGGACGTGTCCGTGCCCGAGGTCTGCCTCCTCGACCCGGACGGCGACATCGTCGCGGGCCTCGTCGAGTCGGGCCGGACCCGTCGTCATCCGGGGTGGGCCTGCTACCACACGACACTGGAGACCTTCGACCTCGGCGAGCGTGAGGTCGGCGTCGTCGGGAGAGCGGTCGGGGCTCCGTTCGCCGTGCTCGTCGCCGAGCAGCTCGGCGGCGTCCGGTTGCCGCCTGATCGTCAGCGTGACCAGCGCCGGACAGATCGGCCACGGACGCCCGCCGTACTACGTCGTCATCGATCGCGCCTGGCGGGACGACGGCACCAGCCTCCACTACCGGCCGCCGTCGGCGTGGAGCCACCTGCAGCCGCGGTTGGCCGGCGCCTGTCCCCCGACGTCTTCGACGAGCTGTCCCAACGCGTCGTCGTCGGGGCCACCTGGACAACCGATGCCCCGTACCGGGAGACAGCGTCGGCCATCGCGGCGGCCGAGGCGGCAGGGATCGTCGCGGTGGAGATGGAGGCGGCGGCGCTCTACGCCTTCGCCGAGGCGCGTGGCATGGACGTCGTCTGTCTGGCGCACGTCACCAACACCATGGCCGTGCACGGGAATGACTTCGAGAAGGGCAAAGACGACGGTGTCGAGTCCTCCCTCGCGCGTCGTCAGGGCCGTCGTCGATGGCGTTCTCTCGACGACGGCCTCGCCTCGATCGGCTGTCTAGGGCCCAGCGATGACGACGTCGGCGTACCGGGCGAGGTAGGTGGGCCAGCCGCCCTCGTTCGCGATGCCGTCGCGGACGCCTTCCCAGCCGGGGCCGTGCCGGTCGAGGTTGCGGTGCTCGAGCTCGACCCTGTGTCCGCTCGGCGGACTCGGCGATGAAGCGGACCTCGACCTCACTCGCGTTCGCCTCGTCGGCCTCGAGCTGCCAGTACGGGCTGATGTCCCAGCTGAACACGACGCGGTTCGGCGGCTCGTAGGCGAGGACGCGGGCCCAGCGGCACTCGCTGCCGTCCTCGGCCCGGTCGAAGATGTGACCGCCGACCCGCGGCTCGAAGGTCGTCTCGGCGATCGGCGAGCCGAGGAGGTTGTGCTCCTTCGGCTTGAAGTCGCCGAACTGCTCGGTGAAGACGGCGAAGGCGCGCTCGAGCGGAGCGTCGACGGTCACCTCGCGCCGCACCACGGCATCATCGGCCAGGCTCATTGCGTCTCCTCGGGTTGTTCGGCGATGTCTCGGAAGCTGCCCAGCGCCCGGTTCCAGAACGTGTCGAGCTGATCGCGCAGGCGCGAGCACGCCCGACCTCGTTGAGGCGGTAGATCCGGCGGGTGCCCTCCGCCTCCTCGTCGACGAGGCCAGCGTCCTTCAGGACCTTCAGGTGCTGGGACACCGCCGGGCGGCTGACCGGCAGGGCGTCGGCGAGCTTGCCGACTGGGCTGGGCCCTTCGGCGAGGAGCAGGACGATGGAACGGCGGGTCCGGTCGCCGAGCGCGTCCCACACCTCCCCCACTCCGTAAGTGTCCACGAACGGTTACTCTGGACTTACCGAGTTCGGCTGTCAAGACGGCGTGGGCGCCGCCGGGACCCCGAGGGCTACTTGATGTGCACGCCGGAGATGGCGCGGGCGATGACGAGCCGCTGGATCTCGGAGGTGCCCTCGAAGATCGTGTAGATCTTCGCGTCGCGGTGCCAGCGCTCGACCGGGTACTCCCGGGTGTAGCCGTAGCCGCCGAGGATCTGGATGGCCTGCTCGGTCACCCACACGGCGGTCTCGCCGGCGAACAGCTTGGACATCGAGCCCTCGCCGTTCGTGAAGCGGTGGCCGGCCTTGGCCATCCACGCCGCCCGCCACACGAGCAGCCGGCTGGCGTCGACCGCGCATCTTCATGTCGGCCAGCTTGAAGGCGATGGCCTGGTTCTCGACGATGGCCCGGCCGAACTGCTTGCGCTCCTTGGCGTACTCGAGCGAGTACTCGTAGGCGGCGCGGGCGATGCCCACGGCCTGGGCCCCGACGGCGGGGCGCGTGGCCTCGAAGGTGGCCATGGCCGCCTGCGAGGACGTCCGCTTGCCCTCGCGGGCACGGGCCAGGCGCTCGTCGAGCTTCTCCTTGCCGCCGAGCAGGCACGAGCCGGGGACCCGGCAGTCGTCGAGCACGATCTCGGCGGTGTGGCTGGCCCGGATGCCGTGCTTCTTGAACTTCTGGCCCTGGGTCAGCCCCGGCGTGCCCGGGGGGACGACGAAGGCGGCCTGGCCTCGCGAGCCGAGGGCGGGGTCGACGGACAGGACGAGCACGTGGACGTTGGCGATGCCGCCGTTGGTGATCCACGTCTTGGTGCCGTTGAGCACCCACTCGTCCTTGGCCTCGTCGTAGACCGCCTTGGCCCGCAGCGACGACACGTCGGAGCCGGCGTCGGGCTCGCTCACCCCGAAGGCGCCGAGCTTCACGTCGTCCGGGGTGCCGAAGATCTCGGGCACCCACTCGACCACCTGCTCGGGCGTGCCGTTGGCGATCAGGCCGGCCACGCACAGGGTCGAGCCCATGATGGAGAGCCCGATGCCGGCGTCACCCCAGAACAGCTCCTCCCCCACCAGCGGCAGGGTGAGCCCGGTGGGATCGGCGAAGCCGTTCACCAGGAAGTCCCAGGAGTAGAGCCCGTTCTGGGCGGCCTCCTGGATGATCGGCCAGGGGGTCTCCTCCCGCTCGTCCCATTCGTGGGCGGCGGGACGGATGACGTCCTCGGCGAAGTCGTGGATCCACTTCTGGAGCTGGAGCTGGTCCTCGTTCAGCTCCATGGAGAAATCAGCCATGCCCCCCAAGTTACCCCGGAGTAACCCGTGCTGGCGCCTCGCGGGCGGGCACGGGCGACCGGAGGTAGGGCATCGGGTCGACGGGGGTCCCGGACACCCGCACCTCGAAGTGGAGGTGGGGCCCGGTCGAGGCCCCGGTCGAGCCCACCGCCCCGAGCAGGTCGCCCCGGTGCAGGACGTCCCCGGGGCGGACGTCGATCCGGCTCAGGTGGCCGTAGAGGGTGGCCAGGGCGCCCCCGTGGTCGAGGACGACGGCGTTGCCGTAGCCCCCGTGGGTGCCGGCGGTCACCACGACGGCGTCGGCCGCCGCCTTCACCGGGGTGCCGCTCGGGGCGGCCAGGTCGAGCCCGGCGTGGAGGCGGACGGTCCCGTAGATGGGGTGGACCCGGAGCCCGAAGGGCGACGTGAGGCGGGCGCCCCGCAGCGGCACGCGGAGCATGCCCGGGGTGGCCGCCACCGGCAGCTGGCCCGCCTGGCGGGCGGCCAGGACGCCGGCGATGGACGACGAGACGGCGTCGATGGCGGCCAGCTCCGCCTCGTAGGTGCTCCGGCGGGCCCGCACCCGCTCGAGGACCTCCGTGCGGGTCGAGGCGACGGCCGCGGCCTCGTCCCTGACGTCGACGATGGACTCGCGGGCGATGGCCACCGCCTCCCGCCGCTCCTCGGCCACCGATCGGGCCTCGGACGCCGCTGCCTCGGCCCGCTCGGCGTCCCGCCGCCGCTCGCCGAGCTCCTCGCGGAGGCGGTCCACCTCCTCCACCACCTCGGTCGAGTGCTCGAGGGCGGCATCGGCGAACTCGCGCACGGCGCGCAGTTCGCGGAGATCGTCGGCCCGCAGGTACTCGTCGAGCGACCCGCCCTCGCCGCCCTCCACGAACTCGCTGACAGCCTGGTCCCGCAGGACCCGCAGGGCGGCCCGCAGCTGGTCGGACGTCGCCTCGTAGCGGCGGTCGGCGGCGGCCACCTCGCCGGAGGCGGTGTCGAGGGCGGCGTCGGCCTCGGACAGCTCGGCCTGCTGGTCCTCGAGCTGGGCGTCGAGGTCGCTGACCTGGGTGTCGAGGTCCGCCACCTGCCCGTCGAGCCGGTCCAGCTCGGCCAGCAGGCGGGCCTCCTCGGCGCTGGCCTCCTCGGCCGCCTCCTGGAGCTGCGAGCGCCGCTCCTCCTCCCCGTCCGCCTGGGCGGCCGCGGGCGCGGCGGCCGCCAGGGCGGCAGCCACCACGAGGGCGGCCAGGGGGCGTCGGAAGGAGGAGGGCATGGCGGGGGCGTTCCCCCCGTCGGCGGCCCCGACCTGCGCCTTAGGCCGCCGTCATTTCGGAGGATCCAGCACCTCTGCGGTACTCGATCCTCCGAGTGTTGCTGGCGTGGCGCCTGGGGGCGCCTCAGGCGCGGCGGACCCGGGTGCCGGCCGGCGTGTCCTCCACGACCCAGCCGGCGGCCTCCAGCTCGGCCCGGGCGGTGTCGGCCGCCGCCCAGTCCCGGGCGGCGCGGCGCCTCGTCCCGGCGCCGGACGAGGGCGGCCACGTCGTCGGGGACGGCGGCCTCGTCGCCGCCGAGGACCAGGCCGAGGGCGCCCGCCAGCTCCCGCACGGCGGCGACCAGCGGGCCGGCGGCAGCCTCGTCGCCGGCGTCGAGGGCGACGTTGGCCCGACGGGTCAGCTCGAACAGGTCGGCGGTGACCCGGGGCGTGTCGAGGTCGTCGTCCATGGCCACCCGGAAGGCCTCCAGCGCCGCCTCGTCCGGGGCGACCGCGGGGCCCTCCCCACCGCCCGCCCGGCGAGCCAGGGCGTCCAGCCGGGCGAGCGCCGCCTCCGCCTGCCGGGCCGTCGCCGGCGTCACCTCGATGGGCGAGCGGTAGTGGCTCTGCAGGACGAGGAGCCGGTAGGCACGGGCGTCGTACGAGGCGAGGAGCTCGGGCAACGAGGTGAAGTTGCCGAGCGACTTGCTCATCTTCTGGCCCTCCACCACCACCCAGCCGTTGTGGACCCAGTGCCGGGCGAAGTCCCGGCCGACGCCCACGGCCTGGGCCCGCTCGTTCTCGTGGTGGGGGAAGATCAGGTCCTGCCCGCCGCCGTGCACGTCGAAGCCCTCCCCCAGGAGGTCGAGGGACATCACGACGCACTCGGTGTGCCACCCGGGCCGCCCGCGCCCCCAGGGCGACGGCCACGTCGGCTCGCCGGGCTTGGCCCTCTTCCACAGCGCGAAGTCGAGCGGCGACCGCTTCCCCTCCACGACGTCGACCCGGGCGCCCGCCCGCAGGGACTCGAGCGGCTGCCGGGCCAGGAGGCCGTACCCGGGCACCTTCTCGACCTCGAGGTAGACGCCGTCCTCGGACTCGTAGGCGAGGCCCCGGTCGACCAGCTGCCCGATGAGGGCCACCATGGGCTCGATGTAGGCGGTGGCGTGGGGGTCCTCGTGGGGCCGGGCGACGTTCAGGGCGTCCATGACCTCGTACCAGACGGCCTCGTACCGCCGCACGACGTCGGCCTCGGTGACGCCCTCGATCTCGGCCCGGGCGATGATCTTGTCCTCGACATCGGTGACGTTGGAGACGTGGTGCACCTCGAACCCCGACCACTCGAGGTACCGGCGCAGCACGTCGTAGACGAGCGTGAAGCGCCCGTGGCCGAGGTGGGGGACGTTGTCGGCGGTGAAGCCGCAGACGTACATCGACACCTTCCCGGGCTCCCGGAGCTGGAGCGGGCGGACCTCGCCCGTCGCGGTGTCGTGCAGGCGCAGCATCGGGTCACGCTACGGCGGACCGGGCTCGTGACGGTGCTGGATAACCTCGGCCGATGCCCGCCGGACCCCCCGACAAGCCGTCGCTCGACGGCCTCGAGGCGCGCTGGACGGCCCGATGGGACGCGGACGGGACCTTCCGCTTCGACCGCACCCGTGAACGTTCCGAGATCTTCAGCATCGACACGCCGCCGCCGACGGTCAGCGGCTCGCTGCACATGGGCTCGGTGTTCGGCTACGTCCAGACGGACACCCTGGCCCGCTACCGGCGCATGGCGGGCGCCGAGGTCTACTACCCGATGGGCTGGGACGACAACGGCCTCGCCACCGAGCGCCGGGTCGAGAACTACTACGGGGTCCGCTGCGACCCGTCCCTGCCCTACGAGGCCGACTTCACGCCCCCCGAGAAGCCGGACCCCAAGGCCAAGGTCCCGTGCTCCCGCCCGAACTTCATCGCCCTGTGCGAGCAGCTCACCGCCGCGGACGAGGAGGTCTTCGAGGAGGTGTGGCGCCGCCTCGGCCTCAGCGTCGACTGGTCGCTCATCTACGCCACCATCGGGGAGCGGGCCCGGCGGGCCAGCCAGCGCGCCTTCCTGCGGGACCTGGCCCGCGGCGATGCCTACTCGGCCGAGGCCCCGACGCTCTGGGACGTCACCTACCAGACGGCGGTGGCGCAGGCCGAGCTCGAGGATCGCGAGGTGGCGGGCCACAGCCACCGCTACGGCTTCTCCCGCCCCGACGGCCAGCCGGTGGTCATCGAGACCACCCGGCCCGAGCTGCTCCCCGCCTGCGTCGCCCTCGTCTTCGCCCCCGGGGACGAGCGCTACGCGGAGCTCGAGGGGACCACGGTCGCCTCGCCGCTGTTCGGCGTCGAGGTCCCGGTTCTCCCCCACCCCGCGGCCGAGAAGGACAAGGGCACGGGCATCGCCATGGTGTGCACCTTCGGCGACACCACGGACGTGGTGTGGTGGCGGGAGCTCCGCCTCCCGGTGCGCAGCGTCCTCCAGCGGGACGGCCGCCTGAAGGCCGAGCCCCCCGACGCGATCACCTCCGAGGCGGGCCGGGCCGCCTACGCCGAGCTGGCCGGGCGGACGGCCAACGGCGCCCGGAACCGGATCGTCGAGCTGCTGCGGGACGCCGGCGAGCTGCTCGGCGAGCCGCAGCCCCTCAAGCACCCGGTGAAGTTCCACGAGAACGGCGACCGGCCCCTCGAGGTGGTCACCAGCCGCCAGTGGTACGTGCGCAACGGCGCGTTCGACCCGGAGCTGCGGCAGACGCTGCTCGAGCGGGGGCGGGAGCTCCACTGGCACCCGCTGTTCATGCGCCAGCGCTACGAGAGCTGGGTCGAGGGGCTCAACACCGACTGGCTGACGAGCCGCCAGCGCTACTTCGGTGTGCCGTTCCCCGTCTGGTACCCGATGCGCGACGACGGCACCGTCGACCACGACGCGCCCCTCATGGCCGACGAGTCCACCCTCCCGGTCGACCCCTCGTCCGACGTCCCACCCGGCTTCGACGCCGACCAGCGGGGGAAGCCGGGAGGCTTCGTGGGCGACGCCGACGTCATGGACACCTGGCTCACGTCGTCGCTCACGCCGATGATCGTGTGCGGCTGGGAGGACGACCCCGACCTCTTCGCCCGGACCTACCCGATGGACCTGCGCCCGCAGGGGCCCGAGATCATCCGCACCTGGCTGTTCTCGAGCGTGCTCCGGGCGCAGCAGCACTTCGGCGCCCTGCCGTGGACCGACGCCAGCATCAACGGCTGGGTGCTCGACCCCGACCGCAAGAAGATGTCCAAGTCGAAGGGCAACGTGGTCACGCCCCTCGGCCTGATCGACCAGCACGGGGCCGACGCCATCCGCTACTGGGCGGCCAGCGCCCGGCCGGGCACCGACACCGCCTTCGACACCAACCAGATGCGGGTGGGGCGTCGGCTCGCCATCAAGGTGCTGAACGTCACCCGCTTCGTCCTCGGCCTGCCGGCGGCGCCGGCCGGGGCGTGCGCCACCGAGCCCGTGGACCGGTCACAGCTCGCGGCGCTCGCCGCCGTGGTGACCGAGGCCACCACCGCCTTCGAGGACTACGACTACGCCCGCGCCCTCGAGCGGTCGGAGGCGGCGTTCTGGCGCTTCTGCGACGACTACGTCGAGCTGGTGAAGACCCGGGCCTACGACGACGCCGGCGGGCCGGACGCGTCGGCCTCGGCGGTGGCCACGCTGCGCACCTCGCTCGAGGTCCTGCTGCGCCTGCTGGCGCCGTTCCTCTCCTTCGCCACCGAGGAGGCGTGGTCGTGGTGGCACGACGGGTCGATCCACCGCGAGCCCTGGCCGCAGCTGCCCACCGGCGACGCCGACGCCCTCGTGCTCGACGTGGCCACCGAGGTGCTCTCGCAGGTCCGCCGGGCCAAGACCCAGGCGCAGCGCTCGCTGCGCGCTCCCGTGGACCGGGTGGTGGTGGTCGACGCTCCCGACCGGCTGGAGGCGCTGGCCCTCGCCCGTCGGGACGTCGAGGCGGCGGGCCACGTCGCCGAGCTCGAGCTCGTGCCCGGCGAGACGACCGCCGTCGAGGTCAGCCTGGCGGCGGCGGAGGCGTAGGCCCGGGGACGACGTCGCTCCCCGGCCACGGGATGCGCTGGAAGCCGAAGCCGATGCCCTCCCGCTCGAGCGCCACCTTGATGCGGGACCGGAGCTCCCGCAGCACCTTCCACTGGTCGGACGGCTGGGTCTTCACCACGAGGCGGATGGCGATCCCGGTGGGGCCGAACCCCTCCACGCCCCAGATCTCGGGCTCCTCGAGGACCGAGGGCCCCACCACCTCGTCGTGCCACACCTCGTCGGCCGCCGCCTTGATGACCCGCGTCGCCTGCGCCAGGTCGGTCTCGAACGCCACCTGGACGTCGAGCAGGGCCCGGGACCACTGCTGCGACTTGTTGCCCACCCGACGGATCTCGCCGTTGGGCACGTGCCACACGGTGCCCTCCACGTCGCGCAGGCGGGTGGTGCGCAGGCTGACCGCCTCGACGAGGCCGGACGCCTCACCGCAGTCGATGATGTCGCCCACGCCGAACTGGTCCTCGATGACCATGAACATGCCGGAGAGGAAGTCCTTCACGAGGCTCTGGGCCCCGAAGCCGAGCGCGACCCCGGCGATCCCGGCGCCGGCGATGAGGGGGGCGAGCTCGAGGCCGAACTCCCCGAGCACCATGAGCACGGCGACCACGGCGATGGCCGCCTTGGCGATGCTGCGCAGGACGGCCCCGAGGGTCTCCGCCCGTTGGAGGGCACGGGCGTTGACCGCCCCCGGGGCCACGAGCGATCCGGGGGCGGCGTCGTTGAGCGTGTCGAGCCTGCGCTGCACGGACGACGACCGGAGGCTCTCGATGAAGCGACCGATGCCCCGGGCCACCAGGCGGTAGAGGACCACCGCCAAGCCGACGATCAGGGCGATCTTGAGCGGCTTGGTGACGAACCAGTCGGCGGCGCCGGCGGCCACGGCGCTGTCGGTGGTCCGAAAGACCCAGAGGCAGGCCGCGCCCGGATCCTGCCCGCAGGCGGACGTCTCCTCCGGCGTGACCACGTCGGCAGCCAGGAGGAACGTGACCGTTGGCACGCCGCCAGACCCTACGAGCCCGGCCCGCTCCACGGTCGTGACTGCCCGTCAGGTGTCGGGCGAGCCGGTGGCGGGAACAAACCAGGGTGGGACCGACCGGCCCCACCCCTCGCACATGGACGAGACCACCACGCGACTCGAGCTGCCGCCGCGGCCCACGAGCCCGGGCGAAGCCCGGCGGTTCGTGGGCGAGGTCCTGCGGGACCACGGACTCGCCACTGGCGAGGTCGTCGAGGCCGCCCAGTTGCTCACCAGCGAGCTGGTGACGAACGCCGTCCTCCACGCCGCCGGCACGATCAACGTCGACGTCGACCTCGACCTCACCGCCGTGCGGGTCGAGGTGGGCGACGCCAGCACCGAACCACCCGCCCGCCGGGAGACCAGCGACGACGGGACGTCCGGCCGGGGGCTCCACCTGGTGGCGGCCATGGCCAGCGCCTGGGGGGTCGACTCGCAGCCCGACGACGGCAAGGTCGTCTGGTTCGAGATCGACGTGCCGGCGCTGCGCACCGGTCCCTGACGGACCCTGCCGACCGGGCCGTCCTGGCCGACTCCCGCTGACGGGGTGGCGTTCGCGCCACCCGCCGCGAGACTGGCCGGCGGGACGGAGGGAGCCGGTGGGCGTCGGGGTGCGAGGCCGCCGCGTGGCGGCGCTCGGGGTGCTGGTGGTGGCCACGGCCTGGCTCGTGTCGCCCACCCGCGAGGCCCCGCCCGTGCTGCACCCGTTCGGCACGGCCGCCCGCGACCGCCCGCCGGAGGAGCTCGGTTCCGCCGACGTCGTCCGCCCCCCGCCCCGCGCCCCACGACCGCCCCCGGTCGGACCCCGCCCGGCCCGCTCCGTGGGTGAGGCCTTCGGCGCCTACGTCGGCGACGCGGAGGACCTGGGCCCGGTCACCCGGTACGAGGCGGCGCTCGGGCTGCCGTCCGGCGAGACCCTCGGCTCGGTGCTCCGCTACGCGGCCGGCGGCGGGCGGGGTGGCTGGCAGAAGTGGCGGGACTCGATCGACCGGGTCCTGGCCCTGTTCTCGGCGCCGGGGCAGGACCGCCGCCTGGTCCTGTCGCTGCCCCTGCTCGTGGAGGAGCCGCTCCCCCGCGGCACCCCGCAGGTGGCCGCCGCTGGCCTGACCCGCGACCCCCGCACCAACGCCGCGGGGGCGGCCGGCGCGTACGACGACCACTGGCGCTGGCTCGGGCAGCGGCTGGTCGATGTCTTCGGCCGGCGCCTCCCGTACGCCGTCATGCTGCGGCCGGGCTGGGAGGCCAACGGCGACTGGTACCTCTGGTCCTACGGGACGGGACGGGGGTACGACGCCGGCGAGGCGGCCGACTTCGCCGCCTACTGGCGGCGGGTGCACGACCTGGTGACGGGGCCGGTGCGGGCGGCGGGCACGTCGGTGCCGTGGGTCCTCAACGCCGCCGGCGGCAACTACCGGTCCGGCGGCTTCGAGGCGGCCTGGCCGGGCGACGAGTACGTGGACGTGGTCAGCGCCGACCTGTACCAGAGCCACGACTTCCGCAGCACCAGCGACTTCACCGCCGCCGGGGCGTCACTCGCCTGGCTCGAGGCGGTCGGTGCCGCCCGGGGCAAGCTCGTGGCCGTCGACGAGACGTCGGTGTCGTGGCGCCAGCAGGGGGGGCGCCAGGTCGGCGGGGGCGACAACGAGCTGTGGTTCACCTCGCTGCGGCAGTGGGCCGACCGCCTGGTGGCCGAGCGCCGGCTCTCGCACCTGCTCGTGTTCGAGGCGGACCCCGCCCGCACGGACCTCTTCGCGGTCGTGTTCCCGCGCCACCCGAGCATCTACGCCTTCCCCCGGGCGAGGGCCGACCTGATCGCCGAGTTCGGCGGCACCTCGCGCTGACGGGCGCTGGGTCCCTAGTGCGGGATCCAGGCGTCGTCGTCGCGCGTGAGGTCGGCCACCAGGGCGGGGAGGCGGCCGGCGGCCACGTCCTCGAGGCTGACCTTCTCCAGGACGGCCCGGACGGCGGCCCGCACGGCCACCCACACCTCGGCCAGGGCGGCGGCGTGGCCGGCGTAGGCGACGGACTCGGGGCGCACCCCCCGGACGTCGGCCAGGGGCCCATCGGCCACCCTGATCACATCGGCGAGCGTGATCGACGCCGACGGTCGGGCCAGCCAGTAGCCACCGTCGGCCCCCCGCTGGGTGCGCAGCAGGCCGGCCCGGCGCAGCTCGCCCAGGATGGTCTCCAGGAACTTCGGGGGCAGGTCCTGGCTGGAGGCCAGCTGCTCGAGCTTGACGGGCCCACCTCCGGCGGCGGCCAGCTCGACGGCCGCCCGCAGGGCGTAGTCGGCCCGGGCGGAGATGCGCACGGGGGCCATTCTTCCAGGCACCGGGCGCCTCCCGACCGCCGGGGATCCGACCGGGGGGCACCGCCCCGCTGGTAGGTTCGCCCGTCGGGCGGGTCCCGAACCCCAGATTCCGGGTCGATGTCGGGGCCGTGAACATTTGTGGAGCACTTGTCAGGGTTGCTCCCGATCTGCTGTGCTTTGGGCATCACCGGGGCCGCAACGACGTCGTAACACGGTAGATGGAGGCGAGCGGGAGGCGCATGGAGGCGACGCGGCGGGGGACCGAGACGAACCACCGGCACCGGTCGGGTTCCCCTCTCGCGCGACAGCGCAACGGCGAGCCCGCCGGCCGGCCGCTGGCCTTCGACGGTCCCCGTGGCGGCTCCGCCGTGCTCCCGGAGGTGGCGCCGTCCGAGTCCCTCTACGTCCGCTGGTGCAAGCCCGTCATCGACCGGGTGGCGGCCGGCGCGATCCTGCTGCTCACGCTGCCGCTCGTCCTGGTCGTGGCCGCCACCGTGCTGCTCACCCTCGGGCGGCCCGTGCTCTACCGCCAGCGGCGGGTGGGGCAGGGCGGTGAGGTCTTCCGGGTGTGGAAGTTCCGGACCATGCTCCCCGACCGCCGGGTGGCCGAGCGGCCCGTGGACATCGACCGCCGGGTCTGCCACAAGCGCGAGGACGACCCCCGCCACACCCGCGTGGGCACCGTGCTGCGGCGCTGGCGCCTCGACGAGCTGCCCCAGCTGGTCAACATCCTCTGCGGCAGCATGAGCCTGGTCGGCCCCCGCCCCGAGCTCGTCGAGGTGGTCTCCCGCTACCAGCCGTGGCAGCACAAGCGCCACGCGGTCAAGCCGGGTCTCACTGGGCTGTGGCAGGTCTCGACCCCGACGTACTCGGGGCTCATGCACGAGAACACCCACATCGACCTGGACTACATCGACCGCATCGGGCTGCGGACCGACGTGCGCATCCTCATGCGCACGGTGACCTGCGTGCTCAGCCGCACCGGCCGCTGAGCCCTGGCGTCCTAGGCCGGCACGTCTCCCGAACCGCCCGGCTTCCACCGTCGCAGGTCCTCCCCGAGCAGGCGTTCGAGGTGCTCGACGTCCTCACGGAAGAACTCCCGCAGCGCCGCTTCGGTACCGGGAGCGACGGTCGGGCGCTGCTCGTAGGGCCGCACCTGCGCCTGGAACCACCGGAACACCCGCACGACTCCCACGCGCTTGCCCGCCTCCACCAGCCACTCGAGGCCATGGCGCTTGAGCCGGATCCGGTTGCGCATCAGGAACGTGGTCGCCGTCGGGAAGCGCGAGGCCCCGGTGACGTTGCGGCGCTCGGTGACCTCGGTGGGCACGAACGGCGCCACGCCCAGGAACCGCTCGACGTCGAGCAGGAGGGCCCGGGGATCGGTCGAGAGGTCCTCGTGGAAGACGACCTTCACCTGCTCGGGCCCGAACAGCTCGAGGTAGCGCGCCACCGACCGGCTGCACGGCGACCGGGCCAACAGGTAGTCGACGGTGAGGAGCGCCTCCTCGAAGCTGACCCGGCCGATCTCGCCCTTCTGCTGGCCGAACAGGTACGACGAGAACAACCGCTCGACCGGGTCCCGCAGCATGATGAGGATCCGCATGCCGGGGTCGAACGCGTGGATGGCGTCCGGCGCCGTCTCGCTCCACAGGTAGCTGGGGCTGATCTCGCCGCACACCTGGCCCGGGCGGGCCGGCGCGAAGAAGCGCAGGTACCAGGCCACGGGCTTGCGGTGGTTGGGGTTGCGGACGTCGCTGCCCTCGTACGCGATGTCGTTGAAGTAGTGGATCTCCTTGACGTCCGGCAGGTAGACGTCGGGGTGGAGGCGGAGCATCTCCCACAGCCAGGTCGTGCCCGCCTTGCCCGCGCCGACGCAGATGAAGCTCGGGCGGCGCCCGGCAGCGACCTCGGCGGCACTGGTCATGGCGCCGCCATCATCCCGCGACAGGACGGCGGCGCCACCATCGACGTGAGGCGCCCGGGTGTCGGTGCCGACGGCAGAGCCGGCGTCCGTCGGCCGGAGCACGCGCTCCGGGACGGGCCACCGGGAGATCCGGCGGGCCGGGCGGCGAGAGATCCTTATGGGCACCTAGCGGCAAGTCAACCACTTGTCACCGTTTCGCGTAGACTCCCGGCTCCGCCCCATGGGGGCGTTCCAGACGGGCGCGGGAGGGTGCGCCCAGCAGGCCATCCCGGGACCCGGGGGAACCCGAGCGAGCGCACATGACCCGACGAGGAACGATGCCGACGACGACGCACCGCACGCCCCGCCGGACCCTGCGGCGACCGCTGCTGGCCGTCCTCGCGGTGCTGGCGACCGGCCTCGTGGCCTGCCAGCCGCCCGCGGTCCCACCCCCGCCGCCGCCCGGCCCGATCTACGGCGCCAAGCCCCCCGGCGGCACGAACTACGCCGTTCCCTCCGGCGCCAAGTGGGTCTCGCCGTCCGGCAACGACTCGGCCACCGGAACCTCGTCGTCGCCCTGGCGGACCCTCGGCCGGGCCGTGGCGGCGTCCCCGAGCGGCGCCACGATCGTCCTTCGGGCCGGCACCTACCACGAAGACGTGGAGGTGCCGTCCGGCAAGCGGCTGACCATCCAGTCCGCGCCCGGGGAGGCCGTGTGGCTGAGCGGCAGCGACGTCATGACGGGGTGGGTGGCCAGCGGCGGTGACTGGCGCAAGACGGGGTTCACCCCCTCGTTCTCGGCGGGGACGCTCGACCCCGCCCTCGTCACGCCGGACCACCCCCTGGCCGGCGACCCCGACCTGGCCTTCATCAACGGGCGCCAGCTCACCCAGGTGGCCACCCGCACGGCCGTCGTGCCGGGCACGTTCTTCGTCGACGACCCGGGCAACGTCCTCTGGATCGGCGACAACCCCTCGGGGAAGGTGGTCGAGGCCGCCGTGCGCGACGAGGCCCTCAACGTCAAGGGTGCGGGCACGGTGGTGCGGGGCATCGGGTTCCGCGGCTACGCCACCCACATCTCGCGCCTCGCGGCGGTCAAGGCCCGGGCCGCGAACATCACGTTCGAGAACACCCTCTTCGTCGACAACGCCGCTGCCGGCCTCAGCGTCATGAGCACCGACGTGAAGGTCCTCCAGAGCACGAGCTCGGGCAACGGGCAGCTCGGCATCCACGCCGACGGCGCCCACCGCCTGTTCGTGGAGAACAGCCTCCTGAAGGGAAACAACCGGGAGGTCTTCTCCGCCATCGCCGCCTCGGGTGGCCTCAAGGCCACCGGCTCCGACGGCGTCGTGGTCCGGCGCAACCTCGTCGAGGACAACCTCGCCCACGGCATCTGGCTGGACCTCAGCGCCGACCAGGGGACCATCGTGCGGAACGTGGTTCGCCGGAACACGGCGGCCGGCATCATCATCGAGATGTCGGTGACGGAGGTCATCGCCTCCAACGTCTCCGCCTACAACCACACGGGCATCATCGTCAGCGAGACCAGCGCGGCGGACGTCTACAACAACGTCGTGCTCGGCAACCTCCGGTCGCTCTACATCGTCGACGGCCGCCGCGAACCCCTTCCCGTCGACATCGCCACGCGCAACAACGTGATCGCCTCCCCGACGGGCGGCTCCGACAACCCGATCTTCATCGCCGACGACGTCAACCAGAAGCGGTCGGCCAGCGTCATGCGGGTCACCACCGACCGGAACCGGTACTACCGACGCGCGGTGTCCACCACCCCCTACGTCATGGCCTGGAGCAACTACCCGAGCGGGAAGCTCCTCCTGCGGACCCTGGTCGACGTGCAGTCCCGCACGGCGCAGGAGCGCACGAGCGGGATCACCGAGAACGTGACGCGCAACCCGTACATCGAGGACGAGGCGACCTCGAAGTACGGACCGCCTCCGGGCAGCTCCCTCAACACGGCCGGCGTGCTGCTCCCGAGCCGCGTGGCGACCGCCCTCGGGGTGTCCACCACGACGAAGGTTCCCATCGGCATCCTGCCTGCGTAGGGGTACCGACGGGGGCGGACCCGTCACTGCGTCTTCAGGAGACCGTCTCGTTCGCCGTTGTAGTGGAACGAGACCGACGCATCCTGACGAGCCGTCGGAGGAACCCCCATGACTTCCGCCACTTCCCCCCGAAGGCTGCCCGTCCTGCTCCTCGCAGGGCTCCTGGCCACCCTCCTCGCCGCCTGCGGCGACTCGAGCACGAACAAGCCGCAGCCGACCCCTGCCGTCGGTCCCCTCGACGGCTTCGGCGCGCCCACCCTGGGCACCACCTCGTACACCGTGCCCGCCGGCGCCCGCTTCGTGGCGCCGGACGGCGACGACGCCGCGGCCGGCACCTCGGCGGCACCGTGGCGCACGCTCGAGCGAGCCGTCGCCGCCGCTCCTTCCGGGTCCACCATCGTGATGCGGGAGGGGACGTACCGCGAAGGCGTGGAGATCCCCGCCACCAAGCGCCTCACCATCCAGCCCGCCTCCGGCGAGTCCGTGTGGCTGGCGGGCAGTGACCTCGTGGGCACGTGGACCCGGCAGGACTCCTCGTCGTGGCGCACCCGTTGGTCCCACAACGTCTCCGGGGGCACCCTCGACCCCACCCTCGTGGACCCCGCCCACCCGATGGCCGGGGACCCCGACCAGCTCTTCGTCGACGGCCGTCGACTGACCCAGGTGGCCAGCCGGGCCGCCCTCGCCCCCGGCACGTTCTTCGTCGACGAGGCCAACGACACCCTCTGGATGGCCGATGACCCCACCGGCCGCACCATCGAGGCCTCGGTGCGGGCCGACGGCCTCACCATCAAGTCCCCGGGGACCGTGGTCCGGGGGATCGGCTTCCGCCACTACGCCACGCCCATCGCACGGCTGGGCGCCGTCAAGGCCGCGGGCAACGCCATCACGATCGAGGACGCCGTCTTCACCGACAACGCCGCGGCGGGACTCGCCGTGTCCGGTGACGACGTCCGGGTGGCGAACGTCACCGCCGTCGACAACGGGCAGCTGGGCATCCAGGCGAACGGCGCCAACCGGCTGACCGTCGAGAACTCACTCGTCCGCAGGAACAACCTCGAGCGCTTCTCCGCCATCGCCGCCTCGGGCGGCATCAAGCTGGTCGAGTCCGACGGGGTGGTCCTGCGCCACAACCTGGCCGAGGAGAACCTCGCCCACGGCCTCTGGATGGACCTCAGCTCCGACGACGCCAAGGTGGTGCGCAACATCACCCGGCGCAACACGGCCGCGGGGATCATCATCGAGATGTCCCTCCGTCCCGTCTTCGCCTCCAACGCCGCCGTGGCGAACGGGGTGGGGATCGTCGTGAGCGAGACCAGCAACGCCCAGCTGTGGAACAACGCCCTGGTCGACAACGGGATCGCCACCCACGTCCTCGACGGGCGCCGGGCGCCGCGCCCGGTGGACATCACCCTGCGCAACAACATCATCTCGAGCCGGCTCGCCTCGTCGCGACCGCTCGTGATCGTCGACGACGTCAACCAGCTGCGCTCCGGGTTCGACATGCGGGTGTCGATGGACCGCAACGCCTACTTCCGGCGGTCGACGGCGCAGCACCCGTACGTGCTGGCGTGGGCGAACTACCCCACGAACAAGCTCGTGCTCCGGACCCTGACGGACGTGCAGGGCCGGACGGGCCAGGACCGCACGAGCAAGATCCTGGACGATGCCACCGACGACCCCAACGTCGACGACCTCAACGCCGGCCTCTACGGCCTCCCCCCGGGCAGACGCGCTGTCCGGCGCCGGGGTGCCGCTGCCCAGCAGCGTGGCCGGAGCGCTCGGCGTCCCCACCGGGCAGGCGGTGCCCATCGGCATCCTGCCGGAGTCCGGCTTCCTCTCCTAGGGCCCGTTCGTCGCCACGGGCGGGCCGCCGGCTCCGGCGGGCGCCCTGGCGACGGCCCAGACGACGAGCGGGAGCTCCGGCTCGTCGCGCAGGGAGCGCCACGGCCGGTGGGGGGCCCAGTCCCGCAGGTTGCGCACGACCGCAGGCCGGTTCCCCCAGCTGCTGACCCCGGGGACCTCGAAGCCGGCGCTCTCGAGCAGGATGCGCATGCCGTGGGGGGTGAAGCGCCAGAAGTCGTCCGGCGACGGGTGGATCCGGATGAGGAAGGGCGTGCTCACCACCAACCGGCCACCGGGTGCACAGAGGCTGCGCAGCGTCCGCACCGCCAGCCACGGGTCCGGGACGTGCTCAAGCACCTGCTCGCAGAAGACCACGTCGTAGGTCCGGTCGACCGGCCCCGGGTCGCACAGGTCGAAGTCGGGGAACCGGAGCGAGGTGTACGACCGCCAGCCCCGACCCCGGTGGGTGTCACCGCTCACCTCCGCGGCGTCGAGCTCGTCCCGCGGGAGCGCGTCGAGGAGCGCACCGATCTCCCGGTTCATGGTGATCCGCACCCAGTGCCGGTCCGGGTGGCGGAACTGGCGGCGCCACGCCCGGCGGGCCAGCGCCCCCGCCTGGCGGAGTCGCGCCGTGGCGGTCCCGGGGCCGCTCACCGGGCCGGCCCCAGAGGGCCCCTTCGCTGCTCATCCGGCCTGCCGCACCACCTGTCCGTCGGGGACGGGGAGGGTAGTCGGGGGGTCGCGCGCTGTTGACAACGCCACCCCCACCAACCACGCTCCCGACTGGGCGTCGACGAGGACGGCCGCCCCTCGCGGTCATCACGGGAGGTCCCATCGGTCCGGCGCTGCGCATCGCTCGTCGGCAGAGGTCGGCGCTGGAGAGGACGGGCTCGAGGCGTCGACGCACCGGCTGGTCCCTCACGGACCAGGGCCTCTCGAGCCTGACCAACTTCGCGCTGACCATCCTGGTGGCGCGCTCGGCCAGCGTCGGCGGGTTCGGGGCCTTCGAGCTGACGGCGTCCATCTACCTGTTCTTCGTCGGCGCCTCACGGGCCATCGGCGCCGAGCCGCTGATGGTCCGACACAGCGACGAGAGCAGCGCCGTCGTGGCCGGGGCGGCGGCGCAGGCGACGGGCGTCGCCCTCGTGGCCGGCCTCGTGACAGGTCCGGTGTGCCTCGTGCTGGGTGCCCTGCTCGACGACCCCTCGGGTCCGGCGATCCAGGCGCTGGGCGTGTGCCTCCCGGGCCTCCTGCTCCAGGACGCCTGGCGCTACGTCTTCTTCGCGGCCGGTCGCCCCGCCAAGGCGGCGGCCAACGACGCCCTGTGGGCCCTGAGCCAGCTGGCGATCGTCGGGTGGCTCGTCCACCAGGGCGACCCGTCGATCGCCGAGTTCGTGCTCGCCTGGGGCACGTCGGCCACCATCGCCGCCGTCGTGGGGGCGGCCCAGGCCGGGTTCGTCCCCCGGCCCCTGGCCGCCGCCACGTGGCTCCGCCGCCACCACGACCTGGCGCCGCGGTTCCTCGGCGAGTTCGCCGTCGGCCTGGGCTCGGCGCAGCTCGCCCTGTGGCTCGTCGGGGTCCTCGGCGGCCTCGCGGTGCTCGGCGCCATCCGGGCGGCCACGGTCCTGATCGGGCCCTTCCGCATCCTGCTGATCGCCGCGCCCGGTGCCGCCATCCCCGAGCTCGTACGCATCCGCAACTCCTCGGTCCGACGGTTCACCCGGGCGGTGGCCCTCATCTCCTGGACCCTGGCCGTGCTCATCGGGGCCTGGGGGGTGTTCGTCTACTTCCTGCCCGACCGGATCGGCGAGGCGATCCTCGGCGACAGCTGGGACGCGGCGCAGAGCGTGCTGCTCTGGGTGACCCTCAGCTGGTCGGCCCTCGGCCTCGCCACGGGGGCCCTCGTCGGCCTGCGGGTGCTCGCCGCCGCCCGCCGCAGCTTCCGGGCCCGGCTGCTGATCGCCCCCGCCGTGCTCCTCGTGGCGGTGATCGGGGTCGAGGCGGGCGGGCTCAGGGGCGCCGCCGCCGGCCTGGCCCTGGCGTCGTGCGGCTCCGCCGTCGTCTGGATGCTCCAGTTCCGCGCTGCGCTCCGCGACCTCGACCACGGCGGCACGCCGGAACCCGGAGCCCCGCCCATCGAACCGCTGCTCGACGGCCCCGAAGCCCTGTGATCGGCCTCCTCGCGGTCTGGTCACCGGGTGGAATGCCCTAGATTCCGGTCCGATGTCCGCTCTGACGGTCCGACCTCGGCCGCAGCCGGGCGCCCTCGATCCCGTGGCCCCGGCCCCGCGCCGGTACCGCTGGGCCGACGTGGCCGTCCTCGCCGTGGCGATCGGGCTGGGAGCGTTCCTGCGCGTGCGCACCCGTCAGGACCTCTGGGTGGACGAGGCCATCAGCGTCGACATCGCCAGGCTCCCGGTGACCGACCTGCTGGAGGCGCTGCGCCACGACGGCCACCCGCCCGTCTACTACCTCCTGCTCCACGGGTGGATGGAGGTCTTCGGGGAGAGCGCCGCCGCCGTGCGGATCCTGTCGGCGGTGATCTCCCTCGCCACCCTGCCCGTGGCGTGGGTGGCCGGTCAGCGCCTCGGCGGGCGCCGCTGCGCGATCGCCGCGGTCGTCCTCATGGCCGTCACGCCTTCGGCGGTGCGCTTCGGTAGCGAGACCCGCATGTACGCGCTGGTCGTCCTGCTCGCCCTGCTCGCCTGGCTGGCCGCCCGCCGGGCCTTCGAGCGGCCGTCACTGCCCCGCCTCCTGCTCGTCACGGGGGCGTTCGGCCTCCTGCTCCTGACCCACTACTGGAGCTTCTACTTCGTCGCCGCCACGCTGCTGCTGGTGGGATGGGTCGCCGTCTGGGGGCCCCCGCACAGGCGGCGCGCCTCGCGACGCCTCTTCGCGGCCGTGGCCGCCGCGGGGCTGCTCTTCCTCCCGTGGCTCCCGGTGTTCCTGGACCAGCTGGACACGACCGGCACGCCGTGGGGCCTCCCGGCCCGGCCCGCCCAGGTCGTCGCCAGCCTGCTGGTCGGGGGTGGCCAGTCCGGCGAGGCGCTGCTCTTCGGGGTGGCCCTCGCCGTGCTCGTCGTCCTCGGGCTCATGGCCCGACCCCTCGACGGCTCCAGCCTCGAGCTGAACCTGCGCACGAGGGCCGCCACCCGGGTGGAGGTGGCGATGATCGTCCTCGTCCTGGCGTTGGGGACCGCCGGGGGCTACCTCGGCGGCGTCGCCTTCGTGGCCCGCTACACCGCCGTCGTCCTCCCCCTGCTGCTGCTGGTCGCCGCCTTCGGCGTGACCCAGCTGCCGTCGTGGCGCTGGCGCGACGCCGTGCTCGCGGTGCTCGTGGTCGTGGGCCTGGTGGCTTCCCTCGAGGAGGTGCTGGAGATCCGGACGCAGGCGCCGGACGTCGCCCGCGCCATCGAGGCGGGCTCGGTGGCCGGGGAGGTGGTGGCCTACTGCCCGAGCCAGCTGGGCCCGGGGGTCAGCCGCCTCCTCCCCGACGACCGACGCGAGCTCACCTTCCCCGACCTGGACGGCGCCGGGCGCGTCGACTGGACCGACTACCTCGAGCACGTCCAGCGGGGCGACCCCCGCACCTTCGCGGCGGAGATCCTCGAGCGTGCGGGCGACGGCCCGCTGTGGCTCGTCTGGGCCGGCGGCCACCGTGGGCTGGGCCGGAAGTGCGAGGACGTCGTGCAGGCGATCGAGGCCGTCCGCCCGGAGCCGAGGGTCGTGCTGACCCCCAAGGGCGACCGGGAGTCAGCCTGGTTGTACCGGTTCCCCCCGCCGCCCTAGCGGCGGGCTGACCGTCCTCGGCGACGCGAGCATCGTCGTCGCCGGGCGCGCCGCCCGGGCGGCCGCGGCCGCCACCCGCCACTCCAGCCGGGGCGCAGCGGCGATCCACCCGGCGAGCAGGAACAGCCACACGTTCTGCACGGTCGCCGCCTGGCCCAGCCCCCCGGCGGTCATCGCCGTGCCGACGAGGGCGCCCAACACGCCGACGAGCAGCGGCCCGTCCGGCAGGCCGGCCTTGGCCACCCGGACCGCGCCCGCCGCCACCATGAGCACGAGCGCGACCCACCACACCGTTCCGAAGACGCCGGAGTTGACGAGCACCTCGACGAACGCGTTGTGGGCGCCGCCCAGTCCGAACGTGTCGAGGAAGACGCCACGCGCCGACATGAACCCGTGCCCGAACAGCGGACGCTCCGAGAACAGCTGCCCGGCCTGGTCCCAGAGCTCGGTCCTCGAGTTCAGGCTGCCGAGCTTCTCGGCGCTCTCCCCCCGGTCCCAGAAGGCCACGAGGTCGGTGGCGGCCAGCAGCCACACGATGGTGCCGATGGCCGCCGTCACCAGGACGACGTCGGCCCGCTTGCGCCCACGGGCGCCGGCGAGGGCGACCGCCCCCATCCCCAGGACCACGGCCGTCATGGAGCCCCGGGACCGCGTGGCCAGCAGTGCCCCGATCTGGACGAGCAACAGGACGGTGTAGGTGGTGGGCCGCCACGGCGCGGCCCGGCGTTCGCCCTGCCGTCGCCGTTGGAGGAGGGCCAGCGCCACCGTGGCGCCGATGGCCAGGAAGCCCCCCGCCACGTTCGGGTGCACGTAGAGCCACGAGAACCGGCCCGGCGCCCCGGGGAAGGAGCCGAAGGGCACCACCACGCCGATGGCCACCGACACGACCATGGCCACGACGTAGGCGTGGCACAGGCGCCACAGCGCCTCAGGGGTGGCGTGGAGCGCCACGAGGTGGCCCAGCGAGGCGACGGCCACCAGCTGGACACCCCGGGCGATGGCGAGCATGGGGAACGGCGACCAGAAGGCGGACAGCAGCATGGCCAGGGTGAAGCCCCACATGGCCACGATGACCGGCGCCACCCGACGCGCCGTGGGCGGACGCACGACGGACAGGAGCAGGAACGCCGAGGCGACGGCGTAGACGGCCAGCTCCACCACCACGGCGTTGTCGGCGGACCCCGAGAGGGAGGCGCCCTGGCCCCGCCGGCGCACGCTGTACTCGCTGGCCACCATGAGCGACACGGCGACGGTGGCGACCCACCCGACCGGGAGGACCCGCGGACCGTGGACCGGACGCTTCGGTGAGTGGACCGACAGCCTCACCGGGTCACCGCCCGGGCCACGGCCCTCCGGCAGACGCCGAGCACGCCGTCGGCGTAGGCCGACCGGGAGAAGCGCGACGTGGCGCGCTCGGCGCCCCGGCAGCCCATCTCCCGCCGGCGCGCGGGATCGCGCTCGAGGTCGAGCAGGGCACCGGCCAGGGCGTCGGCGTCACCAGGAGGCACCACGTACCCAGTCTCGCGGTCCGAGACCACCTCTGAGGCACCGCCCGGTCCGGTGACGACGACGGGCAGCCCCATGGCCGAGGCCTCGAGGCACACGAGCGAGAACTCCTCGGGCACGACCGACGGGACGACGGCCACGTCGGCGCCGCCGTAGAGGCGGTGCAGGTCGTCAACGAAGCCGTGCCAGTGGACCCGGTCCTCGAGGCCCGCTTCCCGGATCTGGCGCTCCAGCCCGAGGCGGAGCGCCTCGTGCTCGGTCAGGCTGTCGCCGTACAGGTGGAGCTCCCAGTCGGCGCCACGGTCGCGCGCCCGGGCCGCCGCCGACACCAGGACCCCCTGGCCCTTCTTCGGGTGGATGCGGCCGACGCAGGTCACCCGCAGGCGCGGGCTCGGGGGCGGGGGCGGGGGTGGGGCGGGGAGGTCGAGCCCGTTGTGCACGACGGTCGTCCGGGCCGAGAGGGCGGGGACCAGGCCGACGACGAAGGCGCGCGTGTAGGCCGAGTTGCAGACCACGGCGGTGGCCGTGGCCCGGGCCCCGAGCAGGAGCGCCCGGGCCAGCCAGCGGGGCTCCGGGCACTCGTGGACGTGCAGCAGGGCGGGCACCCGCCAGCGACGGGCCAGCCCGCCGGCCAGGGGCACGGCCAACGTGTTGCCGTAGACGAGGGCGAACGGCTCCTCCCGGTGGAGGGCGTGCAGGCGGCGCATGGCCGAGCGCACCCGCCCCAGCCAGGGCCCGAGGGCCCGGGCCCCGAGGTGGCGGCGGCGCAGGACGTGGTCCGGGACCGTCACCACCGTGGCCCCGAGGGCCTCCGCCCGCTCGACGGCGGGTCCGGTCGCGGGCACGGCCAGCACCACCGAGAAGGCGTCCACCAGCTCGGGCAGGGCGGCAAGCAGGGCCCGGTCCGAGCCGTAGAGCTCGGCGCTGGGGGCCACGACGAGGACCCGGGGACGCCCGGTCACGAGCGCCACCTCGTGGACAGGCGCACACCCCGGCCCCGGCCGGCTGCCGCGGTCGCCCGCAGCGCCGCCTCGTAGGCATCGACCACGTCGTCCACGGCGAAGCGGTCCCGCACCCGGGCACCCGCCGCCGCCCGCAACCGCGCCCCTTCCCCCTCCGGTGCCGAGCGGACGGCCTGGAGGACGGCGGCCACGTCGCCGCAGCCCGGAGCGAAGTAGCACCCGGCGTCGCCGAGGGTCTCCCGGTTGAACGGCGTGTCCAGGGCCACCACGAGCGCCTCGGCCCCCATGGCCTCGACGAGCGACGGGTTCATGCCGCCCACCGAGTGGGCGTGCAGGTAGGCGGCGGCGGCGGCGAGGAGGCTCAGGAACGTCGCCCGGTCGCCCACGTGGCCGACGAGCCGGATCCGGTCGTCCCGAGCGGCCAGGTCGTCGAGGCGGCGCTGCACCGGCGAGTCGTAGTTGGCCACGCCGAGCACCAGGAGGGGCAGGGGGACGGCCGACGCCGCGTAGGCGGTGGCCACGGCGTCGATGTTGTTCTCGGGGTTGAGGCGGCCGGCGATGACGAAGAAGCCACCGGCCTCGACGTCGAAGGCGGCAGGCACGGCCCGGTCGGGCGTGAACGTGGTCGACGGGAAGCAGTAGGGGATGACCGTCGAGGGGGCACCGAACTCGTCCTCGTAGAGCTCGGCCATGGCGGCGCAGTCGGACACGAGCCCCGTGGCGCAGCGCCCGGCGTGGCGGGCGGCGAAGTGGAAGTAGGCGCGGGCGCGCGGGCCCCACTTGCCCCGGAGCCACTCCTGGCCGTCGGTGTTCAGCAGGACCGGCTGGCCGGTGGACGCGTTGAGGGCGCAGATGGGGGCGTTGGCCACGTTGACCACCAGGAGCACGTCGTGCCGGGCGGCACGGGCCCGCACGGCGGCGACGACACCGTGGCTGAGCGTGTTGAGCGACTTGCCGGGGACGGCGGGGAGGACGGCCCGCCGGACCCCCTCGTACGGCCCGTTCCCGTCGGTCTCGCCGGCCCGGCAGTACATGGTCACGCGGTGCCCGCGCGCCGCCAGCCGGGGGAGCAGGGTGGTGAGGAAGGTCTCGTAGCCGCTGTACGTGGAAGGGATGCCGCGCGCACCGAAGACACCGACATCGAGCGCCCCGCCGTCCGCCGCGTCCCTCACGCCACCACCGCCGTCGGCGCCGACCGCGCCCGTCCCCACAGCAGCGCCGCCCCCAGTGCGGCGCCCACGGCCAACCCGTACGGCGCCAGGCTGGCCGACACGAGCACGAGGGGCACGGCCACCAGCAGGCCCACGGCCGAGTCGAGGGCCCGCAGGCGGAACACGACGGACGAGCGACCTCGGGCCAGCACGAGCGTCCCCGCGGGGATGCCCACGGCGAAGGCCATCGCGAAGACGCCCCACCCGGCGACGGCCACCCGGTCGAGCTGCACCTCGTCGCCGGTCAGGGGGCCGGAGAGCCACGGCGCCAGCACGGTGGCCAGGATGGTGTAGGCCAGGGCCACCGCAGCCAGCCCGATGGCCGGTCGCACGAGCGGCTCGACCGTCTCCGCGGCGGTGCGGTGGCGGCGGGCGTAGTGGGGCAGCAGGAACGAGCCCACGCCGTTGGTGACGATCAGCATGGGAGCGAGGGCCAGCCGTGCCGCCTCGAGGCGCCCCAGGCTGGCGGCCGAGGTGAGCGCCCGCACGAGCGTCCGCAGGACGACGGTGGCCATGGGGCGGATGCCGGCCTGGGCCGCCCGCCACCCGCCGAACCCGGCGACCTCCCGCAGCCCGGCGACCGTGACCGGCCCGCCCGCCCACTCCTCGCGGGGGAGCTGGATGCGGGCGGCCACCACCGCCGCGCCGGCGCCGATCGCCATGGCCGCGAGGAACTGGTCGAGGCCGAGGTCGCCCGGGGCCACGGCGAAGGCCACCAGCGCGGCGAGGGCCACGACGCCGTAGACGAGGTCGTTGGCCACGCAGCGCCAGAACTCCAGGCGGGCCATGAAGAGCCGACGCCCGCCGTCCTCCAGGACCCAGAGGACGCACAGGACGAGGAACAGGGCCGCACCGCTCGCGTCGAGGAGGTCGAGGAGCAGCGCGCCCCCGGCGGCGAGGACCCCGCCGCCGACGGCCATCCCGAGCGACGTGGCCCGCAACGCCCCGCGCAGGGCGGGGACGGTGCGGTCGAGGACCATGCGCGAGTCGCCGACCCAGCCGCCGTGGAGGGCCACGAGCAGGACGATGGTGCCGAGGAGGATCGTGAAGGTGCCGTAGCGGGAGGCGCCGAGGGAGTGGGCGGCGGCCACCTGGATGGCCATGCTGCTGGCCGCCGCCGTGGACTCGGCGGCGATGGCGCCCGAGGCGCCCACCGTGCTCCGACCCGGTCCCCGCACGGGCGGCGGGCGATCAGGCGACCCGGGGGGCCGCGACGGCGACGCCCGTCACGGCAGGTGGACCCGGGTGGAGCCGTCCACCTCCTGCTCGGTCGAGCGGTTCCCGTTGGTGCCGGCGGGTTCCGCCGAGACGTGCCCGTCGGCCGTCCGGCGCCGACCCCGGGGCCGGCGGGTGCCGGGTGCGGCCGAGGCCTCGGGCCCGTAGACGGCCTGCTCGCCGATCCGGGTGAACACGTAGCCCACCAGGGGCGCCGGCACCAGCTCGAGCCGTGAGCGGACCTCCTCCAGCAGATTGAGGGGCGTGCCGCGGGTGACGGTGAGGAGGATGCCGTCGGCGTGGGCCGACAGGGACGCGACGTCGGCCACGGGCAGCAGGGCCGGGCAGTCGACCACCACCAGGTCGTAGGACTCCCGCAGCAGGCGCACCGCCGCGCCCATCCCTGCCGTGCGGAACAGGCTGCCGACGTTGCCCCGGACGGTCCCGCCGGGGAGGAAGGGCAGCGCCACGTCGTCGGCCAGGGCGACGAGGCGCACGGCCTCCTCGACGCGAGCGGTGCCGGAGGCGAGGTCCGTGAGGCCCACGTGGCGGTTGCTCTGGTCCGGGCCCAGGAGCTGCGCCGTGAGCCCCACCGCCCGCACGTCGGCGTCGACGAGCAGCACGCGGGTGCCGTCGCGGGCAGCGGCAGCGGCGATGCTGGCCGCCGAGACCGTCTTGCCGTCGCCCCGCTGGGGGCTGGTGACCAGCAGGACGCCCCACTTGAACACGTACTGGAGGGACGCGGCGGCGAACTGGTAGGCCTCGCCCGCCGTGGAGGCCCCGTCGGTGAGGGCCCGGAGCTCCTCCCCCTTCGGCAGCTCGGGGACGGTGCCGAGCAGCGGCGTGCCGAGCACCCGGGCGGGGACGTCGCTGGCGTCGGCGGCGCGATGGCGGTCGGCCCGCAGCCAGGCGATGCCGGCGGCCAGCAGGATGCCCACCAGCCCGCCCACGGCGGCGTTGCGCAGCGGCTTGGGCTCGACGGGGACCGTGGGGCGGCCCGCAGAGTCCAGGAAGTCGATCCCGTCGCCGAAGGCGTCGGCGTTGGTGCGGACCTGGCTGATGCGCTCGTTCACGTCCGTCAGGACGTTCTGGGCGGCGCGGAGCTCGGCCTCGAGGACCGGGTCGTTCGGGGTCTCGGCCAGCGAGTCGTCGCGGTCGCGGACCCGCTCCTCGGCGTCGAGCCGCTCCCGGTCGAGGGCGGCCAGGTCGTCCTCCGCCTCCTCCCGGTTGGTCTCGTTGACCTGCTCGCCGTAGGCGGCGGCGACGTCGTTGGCCACGTCCTGCGCCTCGGCGCCGGTCGAACCCGAGGCCCGGATGATCAGCTGGCCCGGGTTGCTGCCGTCGGCGGTGATCTTCGAGCGCAGCTCCGAGGCGGTGTGGCCGTCGACCCGCTCGAGGACGGCGTTCGACGTGACCACGTCGGTCTGGCGCTCGGTGTACACCTCCAGGTCACGGGGGAGGCTGCCGGCGCCCTGGAAGAGCTCGTCGCGGCGGGGATCGAGGAGGGCGATGCTGGCCGCCGCCGTGTACCGCTCAGGCAGGAGCAGCGACCCCGCGTAGCCCAGGCCGGCGCAGACCGCCACGATGAGCAGCGATGAGCGCCAGTAGCGCAGAATGGAGACGACGAGGCCGGGCGCCTCGTGATCCGGCTGGAAGGGTTGAACAGTGGCGGTCACTCGGCACCGATCGCGCGATTCGTGTAGATCGTGGGCATCCGGGGGATGTGGGAGGCTGAGAGCACGCTACCAGGCGACCTGACCGCCCCGAGCCTCACCCCCACCGCCCCGCGACCACTCGCGCCGCGGCGAGCGCCGGCCCTGCCGCGCCCTGGCCCGAGGCGGCCTGCGGGGGCTCGGCGTGGTGTCGGCCCCGCTTCGACCCCTGCCCGACTACCTGATCGTCGGGGCCAAGCGGAGCGGGACCACCTCGCTCCACCGCTGGCTGCTCGCCCACCCGGACGTCCTGCCCCTCTTCCCCTCGGCCCGGCGCCTCCCCCTCCGGGCCGACATCAAAGGCGTCCACTTCTTCGACCACCCCGGTCGGGGCGCCTGGTGGTACCGCTCCCACTTCCCCACCCGGGCCAGCCGGGCGCTCGCCGCCCGCCGGTCCGGCGACGGGCGCGTGGTGGCCGGCGAGGCCACCCCGTACTACCTGCACCACCCCCACGCCGCCGCTCGGGCGGCGCAGGTGGTCCCCGACGCCCGCGTGATCGTGCTGCTCAGGGACCCCGTCGATCGGGCCTGGTCGCACTGGAAGGAGCAGCGCCGACGGGGCTTCGAGCCGCTCGCCACGTTCGAGGAGGCCCTCGACGCCGAGCCGGCCCGCCTCGCCGGGGAGGCCGAGCGCCTGGCGGCCGACCCCGGCTACCGGAGCTTCGCCCACGAGCACCAGTCCTACGCCACTACGGGGCGCTACCGGGAGCCCCTGGCCCGCTGGGAGGCGGCCTTCCCGGCGTCGCAGCTCCTCGTGCTCCGCAGCGAGGACGGCTTCGCCGACCCGCAGGGGACCTTCGACCGCGTACTCGAGTTCCTCGGGCTCCGGCCGGCCCGCCTGGCCGACGTCCCCCCCTTCAACACCATCGCCGGCGCGCTGGCCCCGGCCACGCGGGCCCGGCTCGCCGCCGAGCTGACGCCCGACACCGCGGCCCTCGAGGCCCACCTGGGCCGCTCGTTCGGCTGGTCGACCTCCGCGCCCAGCCAGGTGGAGGTCCCGGTCTCGTGACGTTCGGCGAGGAGCTCGCCGCGGGGCCCTTCGTGCGGGTCCCGCCCCGGCGTCGGAACATCCAGGTGCCCGTGCCCTCGCGGCGGGCGGCGCTGGCCGGCCTCGCCCTCTACGCCCCGTGCCGGTTCCGCACCCTGGTCGCCCACCACGCCGGCTGGGCCCTGGTCGGCGTCCTCGGCCCGCGGGTGCTGCCCTCCTCCCGGGGCACGTGGCAGCCGCCGCTTGCGCCCGATCATTGGGAGGCGGTGTGCACGACGTGGCGCCGCGAGCTCGGCAGCTTCGACGCGGTGGCCGTCTACGAGCGGCCCCAGGCCTCGCGCTCGGGGGTGTCCGCCCTCCTCCTCGACGACGGGCACCCGAAGGCGTTCGTGAAGCTGCGCCAGGAGTGCGCGCGGCTCGAGCTCTCCGAACGCGTCCTCACCGCCCTCGCCGCCGCCCCCAGCGCGCACTTCCACGCCCCGGAGCCCCTCGCCGGCGGGACCGAGGACGGCTGGGAGTGGCTGGCCCTCTCGCCCATGCCGCTCTTCCCCCACCGCCCGCCCCGCCACCCGCCGCTGGGCCGGATCGTCGAGGACCTCCAGGACCGGCTCGCCCCCGTGCTCGACGGCAGCGGGGTGCCGTCGCACTGGCGGCCCATGCACGGCGACCTCACGCCGTGGAACCTGCGCCGCGTGGGCCCGTGGGCGCTGTGGCTCCTCGACTGGGAGGAGGTGGGCTGGGGACCACCCCGGGCCGACGAGGTGTACTACGCCGCCACCGGGTCGGTGCTGCTCGGCTCCCGCCCCCGGGCGCACTCCGCCGATGCGGAGGCCGTGCGGTTCTGGCGCCGCCGTGTGGGGTCACGCCCGAGCGGCGACTTCGACCGTCACCTCAACGACGCCCTCGTCGGGATCCTGGCTGCCATGGCCGGCCCGGAGGGCGCCGACGACGCCGATCAGGGCGACGACGAGCGCCCGGACAGCGCCAGCACCGCGGCCAGCAAGCGGTCGCCGGCGGACACCGCGTCGAAGTCGGCCTCGACGTGGCGCCGGCCGGCGTCCCCCATCCGGGACCGGCGCTCGGGGTCGTCGAGCAAGGACTCGACGGCCGAGACGAACCCCTCGTCGTCGTCGGGCGGGACGAGGTAGCCCGTGACGCCGTCGACGACCATCTCGCCGATGCCCCCCACGGCGGACGTGACCACGGGGAGGCCCGCGGCGGCCGCTTCGAGGACGGCCCACGGGGACATGTCCTTGCGGGTGGGCAGCACGAAGAGGTCGGCGGAGGGCAGCAGCGCGCCACGCACCTCTGCGTAAGGCAGCCGACCGTGGTTGACGACGCCGGGCAGGCGCCGGCGGTGGGGAGCGCCCGCCGAGCAGAGGTGCAGCTCGGCCCGGCCCACCCACCGCTCCTGGTGCCACCGCAGCAGCCGGTCACCACCCTTGCGCCGCCAGTCGTGGCCGACAAAGGCGATCCTCGGCGGGCCCGCCCGCCGGGGGGCCGGCGCCGTCGTGACCGGGGCGGGGGGCAACCCGGGGGGGATCACGAGGAGCTTCTCCTCCGGCACCGCGAACCCGCCGACCACGCCCTCGGCGGCCCAGCGGTTCATGGCCACGAGCTGGGTGGCACCAGCGTAGACGGCCCGTTCGGCGTCCACGAGGGGCCCGAACCGGCGCCGCACCTGCGCCGGCGTGGCGCCGCCGAGCTCCCCCTTCGCCTGGAACACGGTCGCGTCGAGGCCCACCGACAGGGGCGTCCCCGTCCGAGCCACCTCGTCGAGGAGGCCGAGGGCGTACTGCTGGGGGGTCACGTGCACGACGTCGAAGCGGTCGAGATCGACCGCGGCCGCCCAACGACCGAGCAGCCGGGCGGCCAGCTGGATGCGGCGGACGTGGCTGTCGAGCCGCCCCCGCCCTCCCGGCACCCGCGCGCTCCACAGCCGGTAGGCGCCCCGCGGGCCGAAGGCGACGTGCACGGCCTCGACGTCGGGGCGCCGGTCGGTGGCGGCGGCCAGGGCCCGGCGGTACGTGGCCCAGCCCATGCCGTCGAGGGTGACGGTCAGCAGCCGGGTGGCCGCGCCGGGACGACGGGGGGGGAGCTGTGCGAAGCTGACCGCTTCGAGCCCGGAGCGCGCGCGTGGAGCAGCGCCCGGCGCGCGAGCGGAGGGTCAGGGTGGCGCGAACTGAGGGGTACGGGGCCACGTTGTACCAGTGGTCGCCCGCGGCGCCGGGGCCCGGACGTCGCCGGCGGCGGGCGGTCGGGCTGCTCGTCGGCCTCGTGGCCCTGGTGGCGGGGGCGGGGAGCCCCGCCGCCGCGGCCGAGCAGTCGACCGATTTCCGCCTCTCGCTCTCCGAGGCGAAGCCGGGCTACGGCCAGATGACCGTGGTGGCGCCGCCGGCCCTCGGTGAGGACCCGCCGCCGCCCGACCGTGTGCAGGTGCTCGACGCGGTGACCGAGGAGCCGATCGAGGCCACCGTCGAGCGGCTGCCCCCGTCCCCCCTCGAGGTCGTCGTGGTGGCCGACGTCGGCGGCGGTCCGGAGACCGTCGAGGCCATCCAGCGCGGGCTCCGCGAGTTCGTGCTGTCCCTGCCGGAGGGGACCGCGGTGGCCATCGTGTCGGCCGGCGCCGAGGCCCACCTGGTGGCCTCGCTGACCCGTTCGCCCGACGCCGCGCTGGCCGGACTGGCCCTGCTGGCCCCGACCGCGCCCGGCCTCCCCGAGGCCGCCATCGACCTCGGGCTCGACCAGTTGACGGGGACCGCCGGCACCCGGCCGATCGTCGTCGAGGTGCGCACCGGGAGCTACGCCAGCGCCACGACGACCGCGGGGTCCCTCGACCCCACCCGGGACCGGCTGACCGAGGAGGGCGTGGACGTCTACGTCGCCCACCTGGGCACGCGGCTCCCGGAGCGGTCGATGCCGGTCCCCGTGCGCGGCGGCATGGTGATCGAGGCGCGGAGTGCGCCGAAGCTCCGCGGTGTCCTGGACACCTTCGCCCTCGACCTGTCGCTGCCCCGCTACCTGATCGATGTGCCCGGCGACGACGTCCGGGGGGTCCTCCTGCGCTCGGACTGGCGCTCCGTGCGGAGCGAGGTGGTGACCGTCGCCGGACCCCGCATCGACCCCGAGCCTCCGGAGGCGCCTGCGCCGGCGTCCGGGCCGCCGCTCGGGAAGCTGGCGGCGGCCGTCGGCGGCCTCGCCCTGGTCGTCGCCGTGGTGCTCCTCCCGCCATGGCGGCGCCGTCGGCGGGCCGCCCGGGAGGCGGCGCTCCCACCCCGTCCCGCAGGTGTGCGACTCGCCCCGGACGCCGCCGCGGTCCCGACCACGCCTACCGCCGTGGTCGAGACCGGGCTCGGCGGCGCCGAGGTGGAAGGTACGGCCGCGGTGCGGGCGCTGCTGGAGACCGGCCGCCGGTCCGTCAGCGCGGTGTGGATCGCCGACGACGTCGAGCCGGCCGTGCGGGCCGAGCTCGGCGCCCTGGCCGAGCGGCGACGGGTGCCCGTCCGCTCGGGACGCCGGCCGGGCGCGGCGCTGCCCGTGGCGGCCGTCGCCTCGCCGCTGGCGCAGGTGTCTCTGGAGGCGCTGTGGTCGGGCGGCCCTGGCGCCGTCCACGTGGCCCTGGCGGGGACGCCGACCTCGGACGAGCTCGGCCGCGCGCTGCAGGCGGTCGCGGGCATCCGGCAGGGGTCGGGAGCGCCCGGTGTCATCCTGCCCCGCCAGCCGTCCAGCCGGATCACGGCAGCGACGGCGGCGGCGGCCGGTGGGGCCGTCGAGCACCTGTCCTTCGCACTGGTCGCCGATCTCGGGGCCGCGCTCGCGGCGGCGAGGTCCGCTGGGCTGCGGGTGGTGGGCGCCGTCGGGACCGACCACGCGGAGGCCGAGGCGGCGACCGAGCTCCGCGGCGGCACCGTGGTCGTGCTCGCCGCCGGTGGGGACCTCGACCGGTCCGTCCGGGCCCGCTGCGACGCCGTCGTGGCGCTCGGTGGCGTCGACCTCGCGGAGCGGGTGGAGCAGGTGGTGGCCGCCGTGGCCCGGGGAGCCGAGCCGTCCGGACCGGTCGTGGACCTGCGGGAGGCCGGCCGCACCAGCTCGCTGTCACGCTGAACGCCCGGCCGGGACCCTGGCGCGACCGAGCGCCCGTGCCCGGGCGAGTGGGCACGAGCGCTCGGAAGAGTCGTCGGGAGCGTCAGCGGTTGGTGGTGGTCTCCACGTCGCCCTCGACGTCGATCTGCTCCTTGCGGACGTCCTCGGTGACCGAGCGGTCCTCGGTGACGACGTCCTTGTCGAGGCGCACCCGCTCCTTGGGCACGACCTGCTTGTCCACGGTGACCTCCTCCTCGGAGAGGACCAGCTCGTGCTCCTCCTCGGTGAGGTCGCCGCCCCGCATGGCGTCGCCGACGTTGGCGTCGGTGATGGGCTCACGCTCGATGCGGGCGGTCTCGCGCTGCACCGGGACGGTGGCCGAGACCTGCTCGGTGGTGACGGACTTGCGCAGGCGCACCAGGCCCGAGGGGCGGCGGATCTTGTCGAGGCGCAGCTCCTCCTCCGAGCGGGTCATGGCGCTGTCGGTCTCGGGACCGCTCACGTCGTTGCCCGTGGGGGCTTGGCCCCGGCCGGCGGGGGCACCCTCGGGGAGGCCGGTGTCGGAGGGGCCCTCGGAGTAGTGCATGCCGTAGTGCCGGGAGAGGAGGAGCTCCTCGTCCTGGGACAGCTCGCCGTCGTCGTCGAGGCGGGGGGCGTCCTTGACCTGGTCCTTGGTGAAGGGCACCGAGAGCCCCTCGGAGGTGGTCGAGGCCGAGGTGATGGGCACGAAGCTGTGCTTGGTGCCGAACAGGCCGGTGGTCACCAGCGCCCACTCGGGCTGGCGGGTGTCCTTGTCGAAGTAGACGTCGGCCACGGTGCCGATCTTCTGGCCGTCGGCGCCGAGAACCGGGCGCCCTTCGAGCTGCTCGAGGGTCATGTCGGTCATGGGGTGCTCCTTGGGGTCGGTCGTCGGTTGCGGCGCGGGCGCGGCGGGATCGGATCCACGAACAGCCCAAGGGGCGCTCCGCTGCGTCCTCGACACGGGACTCCCGACTCCTAGGGCCGAGAGTCCGGCTCCGCAGGTTCAGGGCGGAAGTTCGGAGTCGGTGGTGTTCCGACGTCCGTTGCCGGCTCCCTGCCCGCCGTCGCGACGGGCGAAACCTCGGACCGCCGCTTCGGCTCGTCGAGCGGCTCGCCCGCGAGGAGGCCGGCCGCGAGGTCGGACACGTGCCGGCGCGAACGGCGGGCGGCCGAGCGCAGCTGCTCGAACGCCCTGCGGGCGTCGCCCTCCCCCGATGCCATGAGGTAGCCGACGGCCCGCTCCACGACGACGCGGTGGTCGAGCGCGTACTGGAGCTGCTCCACCACCTCGCTCCGACGCCGGGCCTGGAGCGCCGGCGCCAGCACCGCCTCGACGACCTGCGCGTAGCACCGCACCGCCTCCACGGCGTCCGCGTCCCACGGCGTGGCGGGGTCGGCGTGCACGTCGAGGCTCCCCACCACCGCGCTCCCCACCCGGACCGGCGCGGCCACCACGGCGCACCCGGAGGAGGACCGGAGGCCCTCGGCCAGCCGGGGCCACCGTGCGTCGGCCACGACGTCCTCCGTGGCCACCACGCCGCCGGACGCCACGGCGTCGTGGGCGGGGCCCTCGCCGGCGCGCTCCTCGGCGGTGAGCAGGGCGACGGCGGCGGCGTCCGAGCCGGCCACGTAGCGCAGCGTCTGCGCCCCGTCGAGGAGCAGCAGCCCGGCGCTCGAGCAGCGGCACAGCACGCCCACGACGTCGACTGCCGACCGGACCGCCGCCTCGAGGTCGGCGTCGTCGGGCAGGGCGCCCTGGAGCTGGTGGATGCTGTCCTCCAGGGCCCCCCGGTCGACGGGCACCGTCCCTCCTCGTCCTCGGTCGGCCCGCCGCACTCCGCGGCGCGGCAACGGTTCTGCCCAGGAACGGCGTCGGGCTACCCCGCGGCGATGACCTCGTCGGCGAAGCGGACGAGGGAGTCCCGCTGGGTGGACAGCGCGTCGGGGTCGCCGCCGTAGAAGTACCAGGGCACGACCTGGGCGTCGGTGACGCCGAGCTCCTCCATGCGCCGGAAGCCGTCGGCGTCCATCGCGTCGATGGCGAGGGCCGAGACCACGAAGGGCGCTCCGGCCCGCCCGCACTCGTCGAGCTGGCGGTGCAGCTGGTCGAGCAGCCCCTCCAGCTCGTCGATCGTGGAGTTGGCCGAGATCCACCCGTCGCCCAGCCGCGCGGCGCGCCGCAGGGACGGCTCGGCGTGGCCGCCCACGTAGATGGGCACCGGCTGCTCCGGTGCCGGGCTGATCATCAGCCGGTCGAAGTCGTAGTGGCGGCCGTGGTGCTCGACCCACTGCGGCCCCCCACCGGCGCACACGGCCCGGATGATCTCGATGGCCTCGTCCGTGCGGGCCCCGCGGGTGCGCTTCTCGGTGCCCGTCCACGTGAACTCCTCGGGCATCCACGACAGGCCCACGCCGAGGGCGAAGCGGTCCCCCGACAGCACCGCCATGGTGCTCACCTGCTTCGCCACCAGGAGCGGGTTGCGGATGGGCAGCTTCACCACGTTGGTGTAGAAGCGGATCCGCTCGGTGACGGCGGCCATGGCCGCCGACCGAGACGAAGGGATCGACGAAGGGCGTCTCGGCGGCCCAGAAGCGGGAGCCGTCGGGGGTGTACGGGTAGCCCGCCGAGACCGTCTCCGGGTAGAAGACGGAGTCAGGAAGCGCGATGGCGTCGAAGCCCGCCTCTTCGGCCGCCCGCGCCAGCGGCAGCAGGTGGTCGGCCGGGAGCATCGGGAAGGGCACGGTGAAGCGCATCCGGGGAAGCTAGTGCCGTGTCAGGTGGCGCTTGCCCTGTATCGCCGAGGCAGGGACGTCGCTCGCAAGGATCGACCGACGAAGCAATTGCCCTGCGCACTTTTGAGGAGGGAGGACGCCGCGAGCGGCGGTCCGGCCCGGCGAGACAGGGCAATGGTTGCCTGTCACGGCACTAGTGCCGGCGGATGACGTACTCGCTGGTCGGCACCACGTCGATCGACGCGTTGGCCCCGAACCGAGCCACGCTCTCGGTCATCCGGCCCAGGTTGCGGGTGAGGCGCTCGTCGTCGCCGACGGCGTCGAAGAAGGCGTGGAGGTCGGTGAGGGCCTCGATCGGGAAGCACTCCTCGACGATCCCGTCGATCTCGGGCGCGCCGGCGGTGAGCGGGCGCACCACGACGTCCTGCACGTACCGGAAGGTCGACTGCGTCTCGATGGCCACGGGGGTGTGGTCGTCCTGCCAACGGGACAGCCACGTGGCGGGGTCGAGGCCGGGCGGGCGCCGGAGGAAGGCGAGGTTGGCGTAGCCCCGTGTCCGCTGGCCCGGCGGCGCCGGCGCGCCGTCGGGGAGCGGCTCGGACTCCGTCACGAGGTAGGCGGCCCAGCGGCCGACCGCCCCGGCCACGGCCTCGTCGACGGGACGGCGCAGGGCGGCCACCGCCGAGTCGACCCAGACCCCCACCACGGCCTCCATCTGCGGGTCGGTGTGGACGAGCTGCATCACCCCGCCGGCCACGGCGTCGTCGGCCACGTTGACCTGGAGGCCGCGGGCGCCCGCCGCCAGGAGGCCGTCAGCCACGGGGCCCCGGAGCGCCTCGGCGAAGGCCGCCGGCGCCGTGCCCTCGGGCCGCCACAGGACGTAGTCGACCTTCTCCACCGGCCAGACCCTACGGTTGCCGGCAGTGGGAGACGGGTAGCCGACGGACGATGGCTGGGAACAGCTTCGGGGCCCGGGGGACCTTGGCGGTCGGGGGTGACCGGTTCGAGGTCCACCGCCTGTCGGCGCTGGCCGACGTGGCCGATGTTGCCCGCCTCCCCTACTCGCTGAAGGTGCTGCTCGAGAACCTCGTGCGGCGTGAGGGCGACGTGGTCTCCGCCGAGGACGTCGAGGCCCTGGCCCGCTGGGATCCGGCGGCGGCGCCGGAGCGCGAGCTGTCCTTCGCCCCCGCCCGCATCCTGATGCAGGACTTCACCGGGGTGCCCGCCGTCGTCGACCTCGCCGCCATGCGCGATGCCATGGCCGACCTCGGCGCCGACCCCGGCCGGGTCAACCCCCTCGTCCCGGCCGAGCTGGTCATCGACCACTCCATCTCCGTCGACCACTACGGCACCCGCGACGCCTTCGTGCGCAACGGCGAGCGGGAGTTCGAGCGCAACGGCGAGCGCTACCAGTTCCTGCGCTGGGGCCAGGGCGCCTTCGAGACGCTGCTCGTGGTCCCCCCCAACACCGGCATCTGCCACCAGGTCAACCTCGAGCACCTGGCGCGGGTGGTGGTGGCCGACGACGGCCGCGCCTTCCCGGACACGCTCGTGGGGACGGACTCGCACACCCCGATGGTCAACGGCCTCGGCGTGCTCGGCTGGGGCGTCGGCGGCATCGAGGCCGAGGCGGCCATGCTCGGCCAGCCCCTGCCCATGCTCACGCCCCGGGTGGTCGGCTTCCGCCTGTCCGGCGCGCTGCCCGAGGGCTCGACGGCCACCGACCTCGTCCTCCGGGTGACCGAGCTGCTCCGGGCTCACGGCGTGGTGGGGGCCTTCGTCGAGTTCCACGGGCCGGGCGTGGCCACGGTGCCCGTGGAGAACCGGGCCACCATCGGCAACATGTCGCCCGAGTACGGGTCGACGTGCGCCATCTTCCCGATCGACGACGACACGCTCCGCTACCTCCGCTTCACCGGCCGGCCCGAGGACCACGTGGCCCTCGTCGAGGCGTACGCCAAGGAGCAGGGGCTGTGGTACGAGCCCGACGGCGACGAGCCGGTCTACTCCGAGGAGCTCGACCTCGACCTCTCGACCGTCGTCCCCAGCCTCGCCGGCCCGTCGCGTCCGCAGGACCGGGTCCCCCTCGACGCCGCCAAGGACCGCTACCGGGAGGCCCTCGACGTCTTCCTGAGCCGCCGGGGCGGCACCGGCGTGACGGTGACGTCGCAGGCGATGCCCAACGGCAGCCACGACCAGGCGTCGGCGCTCTCGTTCCCGGCCAGCGACCCGCCCGCCGACACCGAGGGCATGGAGCCGGCGCCCACCGCCGACGCCCTGCCCCCGGAGCGGGTGGCCGCCTCGGCCGACCGGTCGTCGCCCGTGCCCGTCCGCCTGGCCGACGGGACCGGCTTCGAGGTCGACCACGGCTCGGTGGTCATCGCCGCCATCACCAGTTGCACGAACACCTCCAACCCGTCCGTGATGGTCGCCGCCGGCCTGCTGGCGGCCAAGGCGGTCGAGCGGGGGCTCGCCGTCCCGCCCTGGGTCAAGACCTCCCTCGCACCCGGCTCCAAGGTGGTCGTCGACTACCTCGAGCGGGCCGGGCTCGTGCCCCCACTCGAGAAGCTCGGCTTCAACCTCGTCGGCTTCGGGTGCACGACCTGCATCGGGAACTCGGGCCCGCTGCTGCCCGAGATCTCACGGGCGGTGGCCGACGGCGACCTGTCGGTCGTCTCGGTGCTCTCGGGCAACCGCAACTTCGAGGGCCGCATCAACCCCGACGTGCGGATGAACTACCTGGCCTCGCCGCCGCTCGTCGTGGCCTACGCCCTGGCCGGGACCATGGACCGCGACCTCTACACGGAGCCCCTCGGGCACGACCCGCAGGGTGCACCGGTGCTCCTCCGCGACGTGTGGCCGTCGAGCGCGGAGGTCGAGGAGGTGGTGGGCGAGGCCGTGCGCTCGGACATGTTCCGCACCCGCTACGCCGACGTCCTGACGGGCGACGAGCGGTGGCGGGCCCTGCCGGTGCCCGCCGGCGACCGCTTCGCCTGGGACCAGGACTCGACCTACGTCCGCCGCCCGCCCTACTTCGACGGGATGGCGCCGGAGCCGGGGCCGCTCACCGACGTCACCGGGGCCCGGGCGCTGGCGGTGCTCGGCGACAGCGTCACCACCGACCACATCTCACCTGCCGGCGCCATCCGCCCGGACAGCCCGGCGGGGCGGTGGCTCGTCGAGCACGGCGTGGACCCGGACGACTTCAACTCCTACGGCGCCCGGCGGGGCAACCACGAGGTGATGATCCGCGGCACCTTCGCCAACATCCGCCTGCGGAACCAGCTGGCCCCCGGGACCGAGGGCGGGGTGACGGTCCACCTGCCCGACGGCGAGCAGATGACGATCTACGACGCCGCTCTGCGCTACCGGGAGGAGGGCGTGCCCCTCGTGGTCCTGGCCGGCAAGGAGTACGGCTCCGGCTCGAGCCGGGACTGGGCGGCCAAGGGCACCGCCCTCCTCGGGGTGCGGGCGGTGGTGGCCGAGTCGTTCGAGCGCATCCACCGGTCGAACCTCGTGGGCATGGGCGTGCTGCCGCTCCAGCTCCCCGACGGCGAGACCCTCGCCTCGCTCGGGCTGACCGGCCACGAGGAGCTGGCGGTCACCGGCCTGGCCGACGTCCCCGCCGGGACGCCCCTCCCCCGGGAGCTGACGCTGCGGGCCGACGACCGGGAGATCGTCGGTGCGACTGCGCATCGACACCCCGCGGGAGGCGGACTACTTCCGCCACGGGGGGATCCTGCCCTTCGTGCTGCGGGCCCTCCGCGACGCGGGCTCGGGCTAGGGCGCCGGTTGCCCCGGGGCGTCGTCGGCGCCGGCGGACGCCGTGGCGCTCCGCCCACTGGCGGGCGGTGGGCGCCTCGATGAGCGCCCCCGCCGCCAGCTCGCCGAGCTCCCGGCGCCGGTCCCGCCGGTCGGTGACCTTGAGCGCCAGGTAGGCGGCGGCGCCGGCGGGGATGGGCAACCAGAAGTTCGCCACCCGGTAGGCCACCACCCCGACGAGGGCCTCGCCGCGAGGGACGCCGAAGCCGACGAGGAGGGCGGTCAGCGTGGCCTCCACGACGCCGAGCCCACCCGGGGTGAGGGGGATGGCGGCCAGGACGAAGGCCACCCCGTAGGCGACCACGAGCCCGTCGAGCGGGGGGGAGGCGCCGAAGGCGGCGAGGAACACCCACAGGGCGGCCATGTCGAGGAGCCAGTTGGCCGCCGCCCAGGCGGTGGCCCGCAGCAGCAGCCCCGGCTGGCGCATCAGGTCGCGCAGCTGGGACGCGACGCGGCGCAGGGCGTCGGCGATGGTGTCGGCGTCCACGAACGGGAGCCGGCCCCCGATGCGGCACGAGATGCGGATGACGCGGTCCTCGCCCCGGGTGGCGAGCAGCACGGCCACCCCGACGGTGGCCAGCAGCAGCCCGCCGAGGATGGCCGCCGTGCCGTACAGCGGGTCGAAGCCCCGGGCCGGGATCGACCACATCAGGCCGGCCCACAGCAGGATGTTCAGCACGACCGCCGACCCGAGCCCCTGCGGAGGCGATGGCGAAGGCGGCCTCGCTCCCCGAGGCACCCGCGTTGGTCAGCAGCTTGTACCCGAGCGAGGTGCCGGCGGCGGTGCCCCCGGGGATGACGTGGCTCAGACCGAGGGTGCTCAGCGTGATGCGGAGCATCGTCGGCATCGACGGCCGGGAGGACGGCGGGAGCAGCGTCCACGTCAGCCGGGCGAAGGCGGCGATGGAGAGCATCTCGAGCACCACGCCGGCCACCAGCCACGCCGGCTCGACGTCGTCGAGCACGTCCACCGCGTGGCGGGCCCCGGCCAGCTGGGGCAGGACCAGGTGGTCGACGACCAGGAAGAGGATCAGCAGGAAGAGGAGCCGCTTGAGCGACCGCCTCGCCGCCGTGCGGGCCATCAGGGGGCCGCCGCTCGCACCCGGAGAACCTACCGAGCGGCTGGCTGGCCTAGCTTCGCCGGGATGCGCTTCGGCATCAAGACCGCCCCCCAGCACACGTCCTGGGAGAGCATGCTCGCCGTCTGGAAGGCAGCCGACGACGTCGAGCTGTTCGAGTCGGCGTGGAACTTCGACCACTTCTACCCGATCTTCTCCGACTCGACGGGCCCGTGCTTCGAGGGCTGGACGATGCTCGCCGCCATGGCGGCCGAGACCCGGCGCATCCGCATCGGCTGCCAGGTGACGGGCATGGTGTACCGCCACCCCGCGGTGCTGGCCAACATGGCCGCCACCGTCGACGTCATCTCGGGCGGGCGCCTCGACGTCGGGCTCGGGGCCGGGTGGAACCAGGAGGAGTGCGACGCCTACGGCATCGAGCTGCCGCCGCTGCGGGAGCGCTTCGACCGGTTCGACGAGGGCGTCGAGGCCGTCGTCCGGCTCCTGTCGGACGAGACCACCACCCTCGAGGGCCGCTACGTCCGCCTGCGCGAGGCGCGCTGCGAGCCGAAGCCCGTGCAGCAGCCCTGCCCGCCGATCGTCATCGGCGGCACCGGCCGGCGGCGGACCCTGCGCACGGTGGCCCGCTGGGCCGACCACTGGAACGCCATCGTGCCGACGCCGGAGCGGTGGTCGGAGCTGCGGGCGGTGCTCGACGAGCACTGCGCCGCCGAGGGTCGCGACCCGGCCGAGATCGAGTCCTCGGTGAACCTGTTCTTCGACCGCGAGGCGGGGGCGGGGGCGCTGGCCGAGGCGGCCGCCGGCTTCGGCGAGGCCGGGGTCGACGTGGTGGTGGTGATCCCGCCCGCGCCCTACGACCCGGCCGACGTCGACCTGGTGGCCGGCGGGCTGGCCGACCTGGCCGGCTAGCTCGCTCGTTGTCGCGTTGTGCACCTCTGCGGTAGCCAACGCGACAACGACCGCCGACGGTCGGGCGGCAGCGCGGTCAGGTGCGGAGGACGACGGGGGCCGACCGGACGCCGGCGATGATGTTCGACGGGGTGCGGGTCACCTCGCCGGCCGGCTCGAGACCCCGGAAGCGGTCGAGCAGCTCCTCCAGCAGGACCCGCAGCTCGAGGCGGGCCAGCGCGGCGCCGAGGCAGAAGTGGGCCCCGAAGCCGAGCGCCACGTGGTTGTTGGGCGAGCGCCCGACGTCGAAGGAGTCGGCGGTGGGGCCGTACTCCTCCTCGTCGCGGTTGGCCGAGGCGTAGAGCAGCACCAGCGGGTCGCCCGCGGCGATCGGCACCCCGCGGATCTCGGTGTCCCGGGTGGCGGTGCGCATGAAGTAGATGACCGGCGTCGTCCACCGGAGGATCTCCTCCACCGCGGTGGGGACGAGCGAGCGGTCGTCGACCAGCCGGCGCCACTGCTCGGGCGCCCGGGCCAGGGCCGCGACCCCGCCGGACATGGCGTTGCGGGTCGTCTCGTTGCCGGCCACCAGCAGCTGGTTGAGGAACATGACGAGCTCCTCGTCGGTGAGGCGGCGGCCGTCGACCTCCACCTGGCCCACCACCGAGACCACGTCCTCCTTGGGGTGGTCCCGGCCCGTCCGGACGGCGTCGAGGAGGTAGGCCTGCATCTCCGCCATCAGGGCCTGGCGCTTCTCGGCCGACCAGTCGTTGGCCCCGGGGATGGCCGCCTCCGACCACTCGAAGAAGCGGTCGAGGTCGGCTTCGGGGATGCCGAGTAGCGCGGCGATCACCTGCAGGGGCAGCGGCACGGAGACGGCGGGGACGAAGTCGGTGGCGGCGCCGGGCTCCACCGCGTCGAGCAGTTCCCTGGTGCGGCGGCGCACGTCGGCCTCCACGGCCCGCATCACCGAGGGCCGGAAGCCCGGGCGACACGATGCGGCGGTACGCCGTGTGCTCGGGCGGGTCGGTGTGCATCATCGTCGGCGGCGTCGGGTACTCGACGCCGATCTCGAAGGTCAGGATCCCCTTGGCCGAGCAGAAGCGCTCGGGGGACCTCGACACCTCGATCACGTCGGCGTGGCGGCTGAGGGCCCAGTAGCCCATGGCCTCGTTGCGGGCCACCGGCGCCTCCCGCCGCAGCCGGGCGTAGAGGGCGAAGGGGTCGCCGTCGGCGAAGAGCCCCTCCCGCATGAGCGGGTCGGTCAGCTCGGCGTGGAGGACGGGATCATCGACGACCGCCATCGGCCGAGCGTCGCACACCGCCCCGACCGGCGCCATCGGCCACACTCCGCACCGTGCTGCGCATCGACGACGCCGACCGCGTCCGCCGCCTGACCCTCGATCGGCCCGAGGCCCTCAACGCCTTCAACGAGGCGCTCTACGCGGCCACCGCCGAGGCCCTGCGGGACGCCGCCCGTGACCCGGGCGTGGCCGTGGTGCTGGTGACCGGCACCGGTCGCGCCTATTCGGCCGGGACCGACGTGGTCGAGATGGCGGCCCTGGCCAGCGGGGACCTCGAGGGGGCGGGGAGCGGGTTCCCGGCGCTGGTGGACGAGCTGGTGGCCTTCCCCAAGCCGCTGGTGTGCGCGGTGAACGGCATGGCCCTCGGGATCGGGGCCACCATGCTCGGCCTGGCCGACCTCGTGCTCCTGTCGAGCGAGGCCCGGGTCCGGTGCCCGTTCACGGCGCTGGCGGTGGCCCCGGAGGCGGCCAGCAGCGTGACCTTCCCGCTGCTCATGGGCCGCCAGGAGGCGAGCTGGGCCCTGCTCAGCTCGGAGTGGCTCTCGGCCGAGGACTGCCGGCGGGCGGGGCTGGCCTGGCGGGTGTGCCCACCCGAGACCCTGCTCGACGAGGCGACGGCGGTGGCCCGCCTGCTGGCGGCCAAGCCCATCGCCTCCCTGGTCGAGACCAAGGCCACGATCGTCGCCGGCCTCCGGGACGCCGTCGTGGCCGCCCGGGCCCGCGAGGACGCCGCCTACCAGCGCCTGCTCGGGACGCCCGCCAACCTCGAGGCCTTCACCGCCCTCGCCGAGCGCCGCGACCCCGAGTTCGCCCGCATCGACGCCGAGCACCCGCCCGTCCTGCCCTGAACCCGTTTGGGCACGCAGATCAACGGATTCCGTTGATCTGCCTGCCCAAACGTCAATCGGTGGCCTGCTGCATCAGGTCGGTGAGCTTCTGGGTCGTGTCGATCCACTCCTCGACCATGGAGAGGACGACGTCGCGGGCGGGGCGGACCCGGTCGACCTAGCCCGAGGATCTGGCCGGCGGGGTGGCCGGCGAAGTCCTTCGAGTGGACCCGGCCGAAGCGGGCCGCCGCCTGGCCGTACAGGAGGCCCTGGAGGGGCATGGGCAGCGGCTCGGGGGCGTCGGGGCGCTCCCACGCCTCGACCCACTTCGTCCGCAGCTGGCGGGCCGGCTTGCCGGTCATCACCCGCGAGCGGACGAAGTCCCGGGACGAGGCGGCCGAGCAGGTTCTCCTGCACCTCTCGGCTGCACGTCGGCCTCGGCGGTGAGGAGCCAGATCGACCCGGTCCACACGCCCTCGGCCCCGAGGGCCATGGCCGCCGCCATCTGCCGACCGTCGGCGATGCCCCCGGCGGCCAGCACGGGATCGGCGCCCGCACGGCGTCCACCACCTGGGGCACGAGGACCATCGTCGAGATCTCGCCGCAGTGGCCGCCCGCCTCGGTGCCCTGGGCCACGACGACGTCGACGCCGAGGGCCAGCTGGCGCTCGGCGTGCTGCTTGGCGCCGACCAGGCCACCGACCATCCGGTCCGGCGGCGTGGCACTGGTCGAGCACGTACTTGGGCGGCGGGCCCGAGGGCGTTGACGACCATGCTTGACGCCCGTCGTGGCTGAGCGTGACCTCGAGCTGGCCCGGCCCCTCGGCGTCGACGTTGAGCCCGGCCGCCTTCGGCGCCCGCCGCTCGGCGTCCTCGGGCAGCGGCGGGATGCCGGCCTCGTCGAGGAGGGCCGCACGAACTGGCGGTGCTCCTCGGGGATCATGGCCTTCGAGGCGCTCGGGCGATGGCGTCCTCGCCCGCCGCCCTTGCCCACGTACTTGGCCGGCATGGCGAAGTCGACGCCGTAGGGCTTGCCGCCGACGTGCTCGTCGATCCAGTCGAGCTCGACCTCGAGTCGCTCGGGCTCGTAGGCCAGGGCCCCGAGCACGCCGAAGCCGCCGGCGTTCGTCACCGCGGCCACGACGTCGCGGCAGTGGCTGAAGGCGAAGATGGGGAACTCGATCCCCAACCGGTCACAGATGGGCGTGCGCACGTCGGCATCCTGCCTCGCCGCCGGCCGGCGCGCCCCTCGGCGACCGCCGCTAGCGTGCGCCGCCGTGCCGCTGGCGGACTACGAGCAGGGCGAGTTCGAGGCCGACGGCACCACCCGGACGGTGTTCCGACGGGGCCGGGGGCCGGCCGTGATCGTGATCGCCGAGATGCCCGGCATCACCCCCAAGGTGGTGGCCTTCGCCGACCGGGTGGTGGCGCTCGGGTGCAGCGCCGTGCTCCCGTCCCTGTTCGGCGCGCCGGGGCGCCAGATCGGCGGGTCCTACGTCTTCACCAGCATCGTGCCGGCGTGTGTGTCCCGCGAGTTCGCCACGCTGGCGAGCGGCCGCACGTCGCCCGTCACGGGCTGGCTGCGGGCCCTGGCCAAGGCCGAGCACGAGCGCTGCGGCGGTCCTGGCGTGGGCGCGGTGGGCATGTGCTTCACCGGCGGCTTCGCCCTGGGCATGGCCGTGGACGACCGGCTCCTGGCCCCGGTGCTCAGCCAGCCGTCGCTCCCGTTCCCCATCGGTGCCGCCCGCAAGCGGGACCCCGGCGTGTCGGCCGACGACCTCGCGCGCGTCAGGCAGCGGGGCGCCGACGAGGGCCTGTGCGTGCTCGGCCTGCGCTTCACCAACGACCGGTTCTCACCCGGCGAGCGCTTCGCCACCTTGCGGGAGGAGCTGGGGGACGCCTTCGTCGGCGTGGAGATCGACTCCTCGCCGGGCAACCCCTACGGGATCCCCACCAACGCCCACTCCGTGCTCACCGAGCACCTCGTCGACGACCCCGGGCACCCCACCCGCGACGCGCTCGACCGGGTGCTCGACCTCTTCCGGGATCGGCTGCTGCGCCAGAACTAGCGGGCCTTCCTCGAACTCGACGTCCCGCTAGCGGTGCTCGGGGTTGGGGAAGTCGAAACGGCACCCGGCATCCCACGCCGACCGCTGGTTGCCGTGGGCCGGGAAGCCGCCGGCGTCGCGCAACAGGCGGGCCAGGTGCAGCAGGTTCCACGTCATGAACGTGGTGTTCCGGTTGGTGAAGTCGTTCTCCGGACCGCCCGAGCGGGGGTCGAGGTAGGAGGGACCGGGACCGGCCTCGCCCACCCACCCGGCGTCGGCCTGGGGCGGCACGGAGTAGCCGAGGTGCTGCAGGGAGTAGAGGATGTTCATGGCGCAGTGCTTGATGCCGTCCTCGTTCCCGGTGACGAGGCAGCCGCCCACACGCCCGTAGTAGGCGTACTGCCCACGGTCGTTGAGCTGGCTGGAGTTGCCGTACAGCCGCTCGATCACCTTGGTGCACACCGAGGACTTCTCCCCCAGCCAGATGGGCGTGCACAGCACCAGGACGTCCGCGGCCTGCACCTGCTCGTAGATGGCCGGCCAGGCATCGTCCTCCCACCCGTGCTCGCGCATGTCCGGCCACACCCCGGTGGCGATGGGCTGGTCGATGGCCCGCACCGCCTCGACGCTCACGCCCTGGCGTCGCATGATCTCCATCGAGATCTCGGCCAGGGCCTGGGTGTTGGACACCTCGGGCGAGCGCTTGAGCGTGCAGTTGACGAAGAGCGCCCGCAGGCCCGAGAAGTCCCAGGTGGTCTGCCGGCACAGCTCCTCTTGCATCGGGGTGAGCCGGACCATCGGGCGATCGTACGGCGGTCCGCCCGACGGCCCGGCGGGCGAACCGCTGGCTATCTTCCCGCCGTGGTGGAGGACCGCTGGTGGACGAGCGACCGCCGCTACTTCTCACTGGTGGCCGAGCCCGAGCCGGTCGAGGGGGGTCTGCTCTTCACGTCACCCACCCACGCCGACCTCCCACCGGGCTTCGTGGCCAGCGTGCCGGGCGCGGCCGACGTGACCGCTCCCGCCCGCTGGGTCGTCGACCTCGAGGACCGGGCGGCGGCGGCCGGAGCACGGCTCCTGCGGGCCTACCTGCCCGAGGACCCGACGCCGCTGGCCGCCTGCCTCGCCGGCCATGGCTTCACGCCCCGGCCCGAGGTCGGCGTGGTGCTGCCCCTCGACGCCACGGTCGTGGCCGAGCGCGGGAGCGACGTGACACCGGTCGAGTCCGAGGCCGACTGGGCCGACGAGCTCGCGCTCCAACGGACCATCGAGCGGGGGTGGTGTGACGGCGACATCGACCCCGAGCGGTGGGTCGCGCTCGAACGGGCCCAGTGCGAGGGCGGCGGGGCCACCCGGTTCCTCGTCCGCCACCGTGGCCTGGTGGTGGCCAGCTTCGGACGGGTGACCGGCGATCCCTTCCGCCGGCCGAAGAGCCATGCGGTCCACGGCTGCCACCGGGGCCGGGGGCACACCGCGACGGTCTTCGCCTTCCTCGCCGCACTGGCCGGTGACGACCGGCCGGTCGCGGCCATCGCCGTCGAGGGCGGCCACGGCCACCGCGCCTACGCCCGCCTCGGCCTGCGCACGGCCCACCGGTTCGTCGAGTGGTCGAGGGCGGCGTGATCCCCGAGGCCACCGACCTCGAGGGCGCGGCGGATGCCTACGAGGCGGCCGGGGTCGTGGTGTGGCGCAACCTCCTGCCGGCGTCGCTGGTCTCCAGCTGCCGCCGGGCGTGCCGGGCGGCGTGGCCGGCGGCACTGGCCGATCCCGAGGGCTGGCGCACCCGGTACCGCACGGGACCGGGGGGACCGGTCGTCGACCGCATCGATCCCATCCGCCACTTCGCCCCCGGGGTGGCCGAGGCCGTCGACCACCCCGACGTGCTGGCCCTCGCCGCGATCGGCTGCGGCGGCCCGGCGGTCGCCTACAAGGACAAGTACATCGAGAAGCGCCCGGGGACCGGGGGGTACGGCCTGCACCAGGACCTCCCCTACGCCCACCTCGACGCCAGGGCCGACGAGCTGACCCAGGTCTTCATCCCCCTCGAGCCCTTCTCCCGGCGCAACGGCGCCACCGAGGTCGCTCCCGGCGTGCACACGGAGCTCCTGACCCCGCCCGGCGAGGTGGCCGACGCGCCCGAGGGCGCCGTCGACGACGAGCTGCTCGAGCCGCTCGAGCTGGAGCCGGGCGACGTGGCCCTCCTGCACTTCCTGCTGCCCCACCGGTCGCCGGCGAACACCTCGGACGCACCGCGGCCGCTCCTGGCCGGGAGCTACGTCCGGGCCACGGTGGAGGACGCCTGGGAGCGGTACTACGACGTCTACCGGCGCCGATCGCTCGCCGACACCGCCCGCTTCCGGTGAACCGGGTGGCCTGGGAGGCGGGCGGTCACATGGTCGCCTTCCGGTCGGAGGCCGAGCTGGAGCCGCGCCCCGAGGCCGTCGGCTCCGCCCTGCTGTTCCCCGCGGCCGCCGCGGCCGCCGATCTCGCCCTGCACGACCCGGTCGACCCGCAGTGGCGGGAGGGGGCGCTCGCCGCAACGGCCCTGGCCCGGCGCTGGTGGGGGTGGCGCATCCCCACCCTGCTGGGACCCTCGGGCCGCGCCGGCGCGCCGGGCGACGGGGTGGTGCTGTGCTTCACGGGGGGGCTCGACTCGTTCCACTCGCTCCTCGTCGGGGACCCCCGCCCCACCTCGCTGGTCTTCGCCGTGGGCTACGACGTGCCCCTCGACGACCACGCCCGCCTCGCCGACCTGCTCCCCCGCCTCCATGCGGTCGCCGACAGCGAGTCGCTGTCCCTCCTCGTCGTGGAGACGGACCTGCGTCGCCACCCGCTGTTCGCCGCCGCCTCCTGGGAGCGGACCCACGGCGGGGCGCTCGCCGCGCTGGGCCACCTCGTCGGGGCGGGCACCCTGCTGATCTCGGCCTCGGCGACCACGGGCACCGACTGGCCGTGGGGCTCGCATCCGAACCTCGACCCGTGCTGGTCCTCGAGCCGCACCGCCGTGCGCCACGTCGGCTTCGGCGCCACCTCCCGCTTCGCCAAGGTCGCGGCCGTCGGCCACCACCCCCTCGTGCGGGAGCACCTCCGGGTGTGCTGGGAGCGGCGCACGGCGACCGGCAACTGCGGGCGGTGCGGCAAGTGCGTCGTGACGATGGCCGCCCTCGACGCCATCGGTGCCCTCGAGGGGTCCGGCGCCTTCCCGCCCGACGCGCGGCGCGACCTGGCCGACCGCATCGACGCGCTGGCGGTGGGTCGCTACCCGCAGAGCACCCGCGACACCCTGGCCGCCACGACGAGGCCCGACGTGGCCGCCGCCCTGCGCCGGTTCCTCACCCGCATGCCCGGCCGCCCCCCGCCCGCCGCCGAGTGGGGACGGTGGCGGGCGTCCCGGGCCCGGGTCCACCACGCCGTCGGCCGGCGCACCCCCGCGGTGGCCAAGCGGTTGCTCGCCCGCACCGGCCTGCGGGGCTGAACCGACTTCCGGCCTTCTGGTCACTTCTCCCGCCATGGGGGGGCGGACTGACCAGAACGGAGGGGGGACCGAGCGCTACGGCGGCTCGCTCAGCCCCGGAAGACCGGGTCCCGCTTCTCGAAGTAGGCGGTGACGGCCTCGACCTGATCGGGGCTGCCGATGAGCTGGCCGATCTCCTCCCGCTCGGCGGCGAGCTGCTCGGCCACGCTCCGGGTCCCGGAGGCGTTGAGCAGGCGCTTGGCGCCCCGCACCGCCGCCGGGCTCTTCGACGCAAGCTCGCGGCCCAGCTCGAGGGCGTCCTCGAGGGGCGTGGCGGTCACCCTCGTGGCCAGGCCGATGCGCCCGGCCTCCTCGCCGGACACCATCCGCCCCGTGAACGTCAGGTCCTTGGCCACGTCGAGGCCGACCAGGCGGGGGAGCATCAGCGTGCCCGTCATGTCCGGGACCAGGCCCCACCGGATCTCGAGCACCGAGAGCCGGGCGTCGGGGGCGACGAAGCGCAGATCGGCGCCCAGCGCGATCTGGATGCCGCCGCCCAGAGCGACGCCGTGCACGGCGGCGATCACCGGGACCTCCAACTCCTGCCACACGTAGGCGGCCTGCTGGCCCAGGTGGGTGATGCGGCCTTCCGTGTCGCCGATTCGCCGGGTGGGGGCCTCGGCGGCGCCGTCCCCGGCCATGGCCTGGAAGCTCCCGAAGTCGAGGCCGGCGCAGAAGCCGCGGCCCTCGCCGGACAGCACGACGGCCCGCACCGAGGCGTCGGCCTTCAGCGCCTCCCCGGTCTCGGCCAGCCCGGTGAACATGGCGAGGTCGAGGGCGTTGATCTTGTCCGGGCGGTTGAGGCGGACGTCGGCCACACCACCTTCCAGGGAGACGGTCACACGGTCGGCCACGGGCCCTCCTTGCGGTCGGTCGAGTCTGCCACCGGGCCCTCCGCCCGTTCTTTGGTTCTCTCCCTACCGCAACGGTCGGTGGACGGCCAAAGAACGGGGCTCACCCGGGTCCCGGTCGCACCCGCCCCGCCCCCTCGTCGAGGGCGGCGCCCGGCACGCCGTCGGCCAGGTAGACGGCCCGGCTGACCATGTTCGACGCCGGCGGGGAGGCCGCCAGGTGGAGGACGGCGGCGAGGAGGACCGACGTGAGGTCGTTCACGTCGTGGAGGCTGACGACTGCGCCGGCCAGCACGAGCAGGAGCCCGAGCGTCGACGCCTTGGCCAGCGTGTGCATCCGGGCGAGGGGATCGCCGAAGCGCACGATGCCGATCGCCGCAAGGAGGATCAGCACCGACCCGGCCAGGCCGAGGAGCTCGCCGATCACGAGCTGCGCCCCTCGATGAAGCGGGCGATCATGCCGTTGCTGATCGGCCCCACCAGCACCACGGCCACGAGCGCCGGCAGGAAGGCGCCGTTCCCCGTGCGCACGGCGTACGTGGCGATGGCGGCCATCCCGACGAGGAGGAGCCCGTTGAGGGCGATGATCCGGTCGGCCAGCGACGGCCCCCGGGAGAGGCGGTAGGCCAGCAGGGCGGCGGCGCCGACGAGCACGAACAGGGTGGCGGTGGTCACGGCGACTCCTCGGGAGGTGGGGACGGCCTCCCGTCGCCGATGGTGGCGACGGCCAGGTCCTCCAGCCGGCTGATGGCCCGGCGGGCGCCGTCGACGTCGTCGAGCAGCAGGAAGTGGACGTAGAGGACGGCCGGGTCCCGGGTCGCCTCGACCGTCATGGTCCCCGGGGTGAGAGCGATGACGTTGGCCATCAGGGTGACGACCTCGTCGGACGGACGCCGGAGCTCGTAGGCGAGCACCCCGGCGCGGACGGTGCTGCGCCGGCTGAGGATCTCCCGGGCCACGAGGTAGTTCGAGGTGACGAGCTGACCGGCGACGTACAGGAGGAGCCGGAGGACGCCGACGGGACGTATGCGGCCGGAGCTCCGCCGGGCGCGGGGCGGGAAGGCGACCAGCAGCGCGCCCGCCACCAGCACACCGCTGACCACGTTGGCCACCGACGCCTCCCCCCACGCCAGCAACCACAGCAGGACCAGGCCGCCCACCCGCCACGCCGTGCTCATTGGTGCACCCTCAGGTCGTGCACTCCTCGGACCGTCCCATCGACGTGGGCACCAATGAGCGGCCGTCGCTGGCGCTCCGGCAAGGGCGCTGAGCTTGTCGGTTCGCTCGCAAGCTCGCTCACCGGTCCAGGACCTCGCCGACGTAGCGGTCCTTGTCCAGCAGCTCGCGCGCGGTGCGCTCGCTGAACCCGTAGATCGGTCCGGCAGCGGCGGCGATCCCGAGGCTGCAGGCGACGAGCACGGCGGTGGGCAGGATCATGAACAGCGGCCCCCCGAGCCGTGGCGGCGGCGGGACGGCGGCGGCGCCCTCCTCCGGCTCCTCCGGCGGGTTCCAGAACACGCCGGCCCAGATCCGGATCATCGAGAGCAGCGTCAGGAAGCTGACGAGCAGGCTCACGCCGACCACCGCCCACTCGTCGACCTCGAACCCCGCCTCGACGAGCGCGAGCTTGGAGATGAAACCGGACAGCGGCGGGATGCCGACGAGGCTGAGGGCCGGGAGCAGGAACAGCCACGCGAGCACCGGGGTCGTGCGCACCATCCCGCCGAGGCGCCGCAGGCGGCTCGTCCCGGCGGCGTGCTCGACCAGCCCGCCGGTGAGGAAGAGGGCGGTCTTGACCACGATGTGGTGGAGGATCGAGAACACGGCGGCGGCGACGCCGGCCACCGTGAAGAAGGCGAGGCCCATCACCATGTAGCCGATCTGGCTGACGATCGTGAACGAGAGGATGCGCTTGACGTCGTCCTGGGCCAGCGCGCCGAGGACGCCCACGACCATGGTGGCGGCGGCGATGACGAGGAGCAGCGTCGTCGGACGGGAGTCGGCCGGGAAGAACAGGATCTGCGTGCGGACGATGGCGTAGACGCCCACCTTCGTGAGCAACCCGGCGAACACGGCGGTGATCGGCGACGGGGCCATCGGGTAGCTGTCCGGCAGCCAGAAGAACAGCGGGAAGAGCGCCGCCTTGATGCCGAACACGACCAGCAGCAGGACGGCGAAGGCGCTGCGCAGCCCCGGGGGCAGGTCGCCGATGCGCACCGCCAGGTCCGCCATGTTGACGGTGCCCGTGGCCGAGTAGAGCAGGGCGAGGGACACGATGAACAGCGTCGAGGCCAGGAGGCTGATGACGACGTAGGTCATGCCCGAGCGCACCTGGTCGACGCGCCCACCCAGGGTCAGGAGCACGTAGCTCGCGGTCAGCATCATCTCGAAGGCGACGAACAGGTTGAACAGGTCGCCCGTGAGGAACGAGGCGGAGACCCCGGCCGCCAGCACCAGGTACACCGACTGGAAGCCGACGTGGTTGCGCTCGGCGCCCGGCTCACCGATGGCGTAGACGAGCACCGCCAGCAGGACGACGGCGGCCACCAGGAGCAGGACGGCGGCGAGGCGGTCGGCGACCAGCGTGATCCCCATGGGCGCCGGCCAGTCGCCCGCCCGGGCCACGATCGTGCCGTCGCGCTCGACCTCGACGAGCAGCACCAGCGCCACCGCCACGATCGCCGTGAGGATGGCCACGCCGATGACGCGCTGGGCCACCCGGTGGCGACCCGCCAGGATCGACAGGGCGGCCCCCACGAGGGGGAGCACGATGGGGACGGGGACGAGCCAGGTCATGGGCGCGCCGGCCCCCGGGGATCCTCCGTCGGCTGCTCCACGTCAGCGGTGTCGCTGGGCGATGGCCCGGTCCCCGACGTCATCCTCCACCTCGTCGTCGTTCGTCAGCATCCAGCTCCGGTAGGCCATGCCGAGGAGGAGGATGGTGACGGCGAAGGTGATGACGATGGCGGTGAGGGCCAGCGCCTGTGGCATCGGGTCGCTGAACCCGGCCGGGTCGCCGGTGCCGACGAGGGGCGGGGTCCCGCGCCGGCCGGCGGTGATCAGCAGCACGTTGGCGCCGTGGGTGAGCAGGCCGAGGCCGATGATGATCCGGCTCAGCTTGCGCTGGAGCACGAGGTAGGTCCCGATGGCGAAGAGGGCGGCGGCCGTGGCGGCGAGGACGACGGTCACGGGACGGCCTCGGCCGGCTCGTCCCCGAAGGCCTCGAAGGCCATGAGGACCATCCCCACCACGGTCACGTAGACGCCGATGTCGAAGACGAGCGCCGAGCTGACGTCGGTCTCCCCGATCACCGGCAGGGTGATCGTGGCGATGGCGACGTCGAGGACGGAACCCCCCGTGAGCAGCGGCGCCGCCGCCGTCCCGGCGGCCAGCAGGAGCCCGGTGCCGAGGACGGTCCACGGCTTGAAGCGGGACAGCCCCCGGACCTCGGCCATCCCGCCGGCGATGTACCGCAGCGTGATGGCCGAGCCCGCCAGCAGGCCGCCCACGAAGCCGCCACCGGGCTGGTTGTGGCCCGCGAAGAGCAACCAGAGGGAGGTCATCACCAGCACGTGGAAGATCACCGAGGCGGTGACGTCGACGAACACGATCCGGCGCACCTCCGGGACGCCGGGCGGCGTCCGGGTCTCGCCCCGCCGCTCCGCCACCCGCCGGCCGACCCGGGCCACTGCAACGGCGCCGATGGAGGCGACGGCCAGCACGGTGATCTCGCCGAGGGTGTCCAGGCCCCGGAAGTCCACGAGGATGACGTTGACGATGTTGGCCCCGTGGCCGTCGGGCACGGCGCGGGCGATCATCTCGTCGGACACCGGGCGGGCCGTCCGGCCACCGGCGGCGACGATGGCGAGGACGAACACGGTCACGCCCACGAGACCGGCGATGGCGACGCGCATGGAGCGCCGCCGGGACGACGACTGGCGCTCGAAGCGCTCGGGCAGCCGCTGCAGGACGAGCACGAAGACGACGGTGGACAGCGTCTCGACGGCGGCCTGGGTGAGCGCCAGGTCGGGGGCGCCGTCGACCACGAAGAGGGCGGCCATGGCGTAGCCGGCCGTGCCGAGGAACACCGCCGCGGAGAAGCGCCGGCGGACACCGGCGGCCCCGATGGCGGCGAGCAGGAGCAGGGCGGCGATGGGCAGGTCGCTCAGCGGCCCGAACCGCGGCCACCCCGGCCACGCCGAGCCCGACACGAGGAGGGCGCCGGCGGGCAGGACGGCGGCGGTGGCCAGGATCACGCCCGCGTACACGGGCAGCGAGCCGCTCTGCACGACACCGGTCACCCGACGGGCACCTGTTGCCAGCGACCGCAGGCCGGCGAGGTACACCGCCGACCCGTCGGGCACGGCCCGTCCGACGGCCAGCACCGCCTGCACCGGGCGGTCCCCGACGACGATGAGGAGCCCGCCGAGCAGGGTGGCGGCCGAGAGCAGCAGGGGGACGCTGAACCCGTGCCACAGCTCGAGGTGCACGGGATCGACGCCGGGGAAGAGCCCGACCAGCGAGGCGGACACCAACGGGTCCTCGAGCCCGGGGGCGATGCCGAGCACGAGGGTGCCCACGGCCAGCACGGCCGCCGGCACCCACAGGGCGGGGTCGGGTGCCCCCGGGAAGGCGGGCCGCCGCTCCCGGCGGGGAGCGACGAAGGCGCCCCAGTGGAACCGTGTCGCGTAGGCGACCGTCAGCATCGACCCGAGCACGACGACGGCCAGGACGAGCTCGTTGCCGGGGAACCCGCCCGCCTCCAACGCGTCGTAGGCCGACTCCTTGGCCACGAAGCCGGCGACGAGGGGCACGCCCGCCATCGAGAGGGCGCTCACGAGGGAGACGACCTCCACCGGCCGCCACGCCCGTCCGAGCGCGGGCAGCTCGCGCCGGTCCCGGGTGCCGGTCCCCCGGTCGAGCGCGCCCACCACGAGGAACAGCGCGCCCTTGAAGAGGGCGTGGCCCACCAGCAGGGTCCAGCCGGCGGCGCTGTCCGCCGGGAGGCCGATGCCGAACAGCACGACCATGAGGCCGAGCTGGCTCACGGTCCCGAAGGCGAGCAGGAGCTTCAGGTCGGACTGGCGCAACGCCCGCAGGCCGCCGAGGACCAGGGACGCGAGGCCGGCGGTGACGACGATCGGGCGCCACACGTCGACGACGGCGAGCACCGGCGCCAGGCGGGCGACGAGGTACACGCCCGCCTTCACCATGGTGGCCGAGTGCAGGTAGGCGCTGACCGGCGTCGGCGCGGTCATGGCGGCCGGCAGCCAGGCCGAGAAGGGGTACTGGGCCGATTTCGTCAGCGCCCCGAGGAGCACGAGCACGGCGGCGGCGGTGACGGTGCCGCCGGTGGGAGACGGGCCCTGCGCCAGCTCGCTGAGGCGGTAGGTCCCCGCCGCCTGGCCCAGCAGGACGAAGCCGGCGAGCATGGCGAGGCCGCCGGCGCCCGTCGTCAGCAGGGCCTGGAGCGCAGCGGCCCGGGCGGTGGGGTCGCCGTGGCGGTTGCCGATGAGGAGGTACGAGGCGACCGAGGTCAGCTCCCAGAAGGTGTACAGGAGCAGCAGGTGGTCGGCCTGGACGAGGCCGAGCATGGCGCCGGCGAACAGGACGAGGAGGCCGGCGAGCCGTCCCAGGTCGGGGGTGCCGGGCCGGAAGTAGGCGGCGGCGTAGACGAGCACCAGCACGCCGATGCCGGCCACGACGAGCGACATGGTCATGGCCAACCCGTCGAGCCGGAGGTCGAGCGACAGGCCGAGCTCAGGCACCCAGGCGGCGCTCTCGGTGAGGAACCGCCCGTCGGTGACGTCCGGGAGCTGGGCGACGAGCCACGCCGTCGCCACGACCGGAGCCACCGCGCCCACGAGGAAGGCCCGGCGGCCGAGCCGGGCCCCGAACGCCACGAGCAGGAGCCCCGCCACCCCGAAGAGGAGCAGGACCGGCGTCACGGCACCTCGGCCGGCGCGGTCAACGGCACGACCCCATCGTGGTCCCCGGCGCGACCCTGCGCAGCGACCGCAGGGGGCCCGGACGGGCGCGGGCGCGGCCCGGCATCGACGTCCTCGACACGACGCTCCCTTCCCTCAGCTCGGCCGGCACCCGCCGGCCCCGGTCAACGGGCGGTGATCCGGGAGGGGGGCGGTGGCGCGCGGCCGGCCGCGGCCCGCAGCAGCGCCGGGCGGGGCCGGGAGGCGGTAGCGGCGACCATGGCCGGCCGCCACGCCCGGAGGAGGGCGGCGACCGCCGCCCCGCCGAGCACGGCGAGCAGCAGGAGCCCCGGCGCCGGCGACCGCGTCGCGGCCGTGCGGGTGGCGTGCACGACGCCTCCGACGTCGGTCACGACGACGCCCCGGGCGGCGCGCCCGTCCTCGTCGTGCGGCACCACCAGGAGCAGGGCGGCGGCCACCACGGCGAGCCCCAGCAGGAGCACGAGGGCGCGGTGGCGGGCGGGCATGGTCGAGCGCACGCTACCGGCGGCCGGCGCCGGTCCGGCCTAGTAGGCGCTGACGAAGGGGAGCACCCGGTCGACGTCGCCGGTCCAGGCCAGGGCCCGCACCTCGGCCTCGGTGCGGCGGCCGCCGAAGGCCCGGAACAGCCCGAAGCGGCCGCCGGTCACGGTGGCCACCACCTCCCCGGCGCCCGCGGTCCACGCCTCCTCCCCCACCCGGACCACGACGGCGCCGACGTCGTCGCCAGTGAGCGCCTGGGAGAAGTGGTCGACGTAGAAGTCGAGGGCGACCACGAGGGCGAGGTCGTCGCCGATGCGGTCGCCGCCGACCGCCTCGCGGACGTCCTGGCTGTGCTGGAGGAGGTCGCCCACGTAGTGGCTGCCGAGCTCGTAGCCGAGCAATCGCAGGCCCTCCTCGAACCGCCCCGCCTCGGCCTCCCACTCGGCGTCGAGCTCGGCGACCGTGGCGGTGCGCCGCTCCTCCACCTGGCGGGCCGTCCACGCGTCGGCGTCGGCGACGTCGAACCGCAGGGCGTTCAGGTCGGCGGTGATGCCGACGAGGTGGGACACGACGTCGTGCACCGTCCACGCCGGCGTGGCCGGGACCACGGTGCCCAGCTCCTCCGTGGTCATGGAGTGGACGAGGGCGAGCAGTGCCCGCCGCTGCTCCCGGTACAGCGCCCCGCAGTCGGCCGGGTGCTCGGCGATCACCGGCGCACCACCCGCTGGACCAGCTTGCGGAGCTCGTCGGCCCAGAGGACGGTGCTAGGCCAGCGCCACGCAGAGCAGCCAGTCGCGGGTGTCGAGGGCGGTCGTGTCGAAGGCGTCGTTGAGGAACGGGACGGTACACCACCGCCACCTGGAGGAGCAGCGAGAGCCCGATCGCGGCCCACAGGAGCCGGTTGGTGAAGAGGTGGTGGAAGGCGCTGACCCGGTCGGAGCGGGCGTTGAAGCAGTTGAACAGCTGGGCCAGACCAGCGTGGTGAACGCCATCGTGCGGGCCTCGGTGAGGCGTGCCGTCGCCCTCGACCAGCCCGCCGGGCAGGTCGATGTCGAGGGCCAGCAGGGTGACGACGGCCATCACCAGCGCCGACGAAGGCCACGCCGACCTGCATCTCCCGGTCGATCACCCGGTCGGTGAGCCGGCGCGGCGGGCGCGCCATGACGTCGTCCGGCGGCGGGTCGACGCCCATGGCCAGCGCCGGCGCGGTGTCGGTGAGCAGGTTGATCCAGAGGATCTGCGTGGCCAGCAGGGGCACGGCGACCGCGCCGCCGACGTCGTCGAGGCCGATGGCAGCCCGGCGCCGAGGACGCCGAGCAGCATCGTGAGCACCTCGCCGGCGTTGGACGACAGCAGGTAGCGGAGGAACTGCGGATGTTGGCGAAGATGCCCCGGCCCTCGCTGGACGGCGGCGACGATCGTGGCGAAGTTGTCGTCGGCGAGGATCATCTTCGCCGCCTCCTTCGTCACGTCGGTGCCGGTGACGCCCATGGCCACGCCGATGTCGGCGCTACTTCAGGGCGGGGGCGTCGTTCACGCCGTCGCCGGTCATGGCCACGATGTTCCCGTCGGCCTGCAGGGCGTCGACGATGCGCAGCTTGTGCTCGGGAGCGACCCGGGCGTAGACGGAGACCTCCCGGACCGCCGGGCGAAGCGCGTCGTCGTCGAGGCCGTCGATCTCGGGGCCGGTCACCGACGCGGGGCTCCTCGCTCGGCGATCCCCAGCTCGGCGGCGATCCGGGCCGCGGTCCTGGGGTGGTCGCCGGTGATCATGACGCACCCGGATGCCGGCGTGCCGGGCCTCGGCGATGGCCACCCTCGCCTCGTCCCGGGGCGGGTCGATGATCCCCACGATGCCGGCGAAGACGAGCTCGCGCTCGACGTCCTCGCTCCCCGCGTCGTGCGACGTCGTCGACAGCGGCCGGTAGGCGACCCCCAGCGTGCGCAGGGCCGGCGCCGGCCAGGTCGTCCACGGTGGCCAGGATCTGCTGCCGCCGGTCGTCGTCGAGCGGCCCGGCTCGTCCGCCCCGTCGACCCGCTCACGGTCGCAGCGGGCGAGGAGCACGTCGGGGGCGCCCTTGGTCACGACGGCGACGCGGCCGTCGTGCAGCCGCGTCGGTCTGGAGCGTGCTCATGAGCTTGCGCTCGGACGTGAACGGGACCTCCGCCACCCGTCGGAAGCGGGCGCCCCGCTCGGTGGCGAAGCCGGCCTTGCGCTCGGCGACCAGGAACGCGGCGTCGGTGGGGTCGCCCAGCACCACCCAGCTGCCGTCCTCCTCGCGGAGCGACGCGTCGTTGGCCAGGCTGCCGCCGGACAGGACGACCCGCACCTCGCCGAGCACGACGCCGTCGCCGAGCGGCCGCCGCCGACCAGCAGCCGACCTTCCGGGCGCGTAGCCCGTGCCCGTCACGTCGACGTCGCCCGAGCGGGTGACGAGCCGCACGACGGTCATCTCGTTGCGGGTCAGGGTGCCGGTCTTGTCGGAGCAGATGACCGACGCCGAGCCGAGGGTCTCCACCGACGAGAGCTTCTTCACGATGGCGTTGCTGGCCGGCCATCCGCTGCACGCCGAGGGCGAGGACGACGGAGAGCACGGCGGGCAGGCCCTCGGGCACGGCGGCCACGGCCAGCGACACGCCGACCAGGAGCACGTCGACGAGGTCGGACGCGCCCTGGATGTCCGAGGTGAGCAGGATGGCGCCGACGACGACGACGGCGATGACCACGCACGGCGATGCCGAGCGTCCGGCCCACGCGGCCGATCTCGCGCTGGAGCGGCGTCGGCGGCGTCCTCGGTGCTGCCCAGCAGGCCGGCGATGCGCCCCATCTCGGTGCCCATGCCCGGTCCCGGTCACGACCGCCCGGCCCCGGCCCCGGGTCACCGCCGTCCCGCTGAACACCATGTTCACCCGGTCGCCGAGGGCCACCGGCGCCGGCGACCGTCGCCGGCGTCCTTCAGGACGGGCTCGCTCTCGCCGGTCAGCGCCGCCTCGGCCACCGTCAGCGACGCCGCCTCGAGCAGGCGGCCGTCGGCGCTCACCGCGTCGCCCTCGGCGAGCACGAGCACGTCGCCGGGCACGACCTCGGCCGCCGGGACCCGCACCTCCACGCCGTCGCGCACGCACCGCCGAGGTGGCCGCGGCCATGCGCTGCAGCGCGGCCACCGCCTGCTCGGCCCGCGCCTCCTGCACGTAGCCGAGCACGGCGTTGGCGACCAGGATCACGCCGATCACCAGCGCCTCGAACGGCACGCCGTCGGCCCCCTCGAGCGCCCAGGTGACGAGCGAGATGACGACCGCGGCGAGCAGCAGGAAGACGAGCGGGTCGGCGAACTGCGCCAGCAGCTTCCGCCACGCCGGCACCGGCGGCTCGGCGTCGAGCCGGTTGGGGCCGAAGCGGTCCCGCCGCCGCTCCGCCTCGGCGCTCGGGAGCCCGACTCGACGCGTCGCTCCCCAGGGTGGCGACCACCGCACCGGCGTCCTCGGCCCACGGCTCGGCGAGGCGGACGTCGGGTGGCGCCGTGGTCACGGCGTCTCGGACCCCGTCCCCAGGAGCGTGCTCACGACCCGCCCGTCCCGGAACACCGTGATGTCGCCGTCGACCGACACCTTGAGCACGACCAGCGCCGTCTCGGACAGCGTCTTGGCCGCCGCCGTGCGGGCGCCCTCGTGCTGGCTGTCCCCGCTCGTGACGATGGCGCCGTAGGCCAGCAGCCGCCCGTCGCGGTCGACCACGGTGGCCCCGTCGAGCCCGGCCAGCCGCACCAGCGTGTCCTCGTCCAGCTCGCTGGCGTCGATCAGGTGGTGCAACCGGGTCTCGGTGCGCATGGCCCCGAGGTCGATCTCGTCGCGGAGGTCGTACCGGTCCTTGGGCGAGACGACGCCGTCGAGGCGGTCGGCGTCGTCGACGATGGCGAGGATGGCGCCCTGGGGCTGGGCCGAGACGATGAAGGCCGCCCGGGCCACGAGCGCGGCAACTTCGCCCCCACCGATCATGTTGGCGATCGCCGCCGTCAGCTCGAGCGGGAAGGCCGTCCAGTGCTCACCCCGGCGGACGAGCAGCGGCTGCCCGTCGACGAAGGTCCAGATGCTCCGGTCGGCCCGCACGAAGAAGCCGAGCCCGCCGAGGGCGCGGGTGGCGTCGGCCACCAGCGCACCGCTGTCGAGCCGGTCGCCGCGCCCGGCGGGCCCCGGCTCGGCGGCGGGGACGAGGCGGGCGAAGCGGTGGCGCTGGAGCTCGGTGCGGGCCAGGCCCTCGGGGTCCACCAGCAGCACGGAGCGCTGGCCGTCGAAGAGCAGCGGCGCCCGCTTGGCGGCCCGGATGTCCGCCGGGTAGGCGAGCCGCAGGCGGGGGCCCTCGTCCAGGGCGGCCGTGACGACCACGCCGTGGGTCAGGTCGTGGGACTCGACCCGCGTGCCGCTGAGCTCGATCAGGAACTCGATCGTCTCCCCCACGAGGTCGGGCCGCACCGCCCGGTCCACCCGCGAGCGGAGGTACCCGTCGAGCACCTGGGCCGCCACCATGTCCCGCACCGCCCGCCGGACCGCGGGGTCGACCGGCGTCCCCCCCAGCTCCGCCGACCGGAACGGCGCCGCCGCCCGGATCCCGGCCGCCGGGAGGGCGGACAGCAGCTCGGCCAGCCAGCTGCCGTTGCCCGACCCGACCAGGAGCGTCAGCCGCTCACCCAGCCGCACGGTGACGGCCAGCTGCCACCCCGGCGGTCCTGCGCCGGTGGCCGTGGCCGTGCCCACCGCGCTCGGGGCCTCCGGGGCCGGCTCGGAGGTGGGGGCGTAGGTGAGCTCCACCGTCGCGCTGTAGAGCACGTCGGCCAGCGCCGAGGCCACGGCCTGGCCGAGCGGGTCGCTCGGAGCCTCCCCGACGGTGGCCCGGGTGGTGATCGTGATGCCGGCCACCGACCCCAGCATGCCGGAGGCCACAGGGGCGCCGCGTCAGCGCCCCAGCACGGCCCCGATCAGGCCGAGGAGCTCCTCGTCGTCGATCCCGTCGGCGTCCTCGGGCCGCAGCCGGATCGTCCCCTTGCCGGACCGGAGCTCGGGGTGGCGGGTGAGGAACCCGCCGTCCCGGCCCTCCTCCCAGCCGTAGAACGAGACGCCGTGGCGCCACACGCCGACGTAGAGCCGCCGGTCCCCGACCACGAACGTGGGCATCTTGTACGAGAGCACCACGTCGGCGTCCGGGTGCAGGTCGCGGACCAACCGGTGGACGCGGTCGAAGAGCGGCCGGCTGGCGGCGGGGATGGCGTCGATGAAGTCCTGGGCCGCCGGGTCCACCCGCCCATCATCGCCGCGACCCGACGCCGGCCGGTGTGGGAGGGTGGCTGCGTGTCGAGTCGGACGCCGGCGGCGCGGTCGGGGCGGACCGGCCTGGTCGCGCTCCTGACCGCGACGGGCTCGGTCGCCACGTTCGAGGGGGCGCGAGGGGTCCTCCAGGGCACCCGGCAGGTCCTCGACGGGGGACCCGTGTCGGCGAACGTCGACAGCGAGTACCGCTTCTACTCGGCCTGGTACGCCGCCCTGGGCATCCTGCTCCTGGGAGCGGCACGCCACCCGGAGCGCGAGGCCCGGGTGGTCCGGGCCACCGCCGCCGGCTTCCTGGCGGCCGCGTGCGGGCGGGCCATCTCCGCCCGGACCGCGGGCCCGCCCCACCCGCTCCAGCGGGCGCTCATGGCCGTCGAGTTCGCCCTCCCGGCCATCCTCGTCCCCTGGCAGTCCCGGGTCGCCTCGGCCTCGCGCTAGGCGCCGCCGCCCCCGACCCGAACTCCACTCTGTGCGCCGTTGGGCTCAGGGGGTGGACCGAACTGCGCAAGGAACGTGGCGGGGAGCTCGCGCCACCGCCCACGGCCCCGCCCCGGCGCCGCGCCCCTCAGGACGAGACCGACCTCGTGCCCCGCTCGAAGTCGAGGGTCAGCCGGCCGTCGGGCGTGCGGACGTCGTAGCGCCGGGCCAGCCGGTCCACGGTGGCCCACCGCGACTCGTGCCGGGGGAAGTCGGCGAGCGGGACCTCCTCCCCGCCGACCGTGAACGGGCCGGTCGAGCCGAAGCGCAGGTCGCCGGCGGCCGGTGACGTCCAGCGCACCTCGAACCCGTCGTCGCCGCGCTCGACGGTGGGCTCCGAGGCCAGGACCGCCTCGGCCCAGCCGTCGACGTCGCCGGTCGTGGCGTCCGCCACCTCCACCACCCAGACGTTGTCCGGCCCGCCCTCGGCCACGAGGTCGAACGGTTGCGCCATCCCCCTCGTGGCGACGACCGCCGGGTCGTGCACCCGCCACGTCGGGGCCCGCCACGACCACAGGGCGATGGCGGCGCCCCCCTTGCGGGCGAGGGTCCAGTGGCCCTGCTGCACAACCTCGTCGAACCGGTCCTGGGGGACGAAGGCGTGGGTGAAGTCCCGGTACTCGAACACCCCCCACAGCAACGAGTCGGTCTGCGCGTCCCACGCCGGTTGGTAGATGTGGACCGCCGTGCGCTCGAACTGGGCGGAGCGGGGCATCGACGCCTCCCCCGTCCAGTAGCCGGGCTCACCGTCCTCGTCCCAGTCCGTCGACTGGGCGATGTCGGTCCCCGGGTGGGTGGTGAAGACGAGGGCGTCGTGGTCGATCGTGGCCTGCCACGCGTGGACCTGGTCGCGGATCTGACCGAACCGGTGGTCGAGCACCGAGGCGAGGGCCACGCCGTCGCCTCGCCAGGCGTAGGTGTTGGCTTCCCGCAGGTGGCCGAAGTTCACGACGGCGTGGTTCCGCTGCTCCCACGCCTCGATCGTGTCGACGTCGTAGCCGTTGAGCTCGGCCAGGGCCTTCACCTGGGCGAAGATCGGTGCGTCGAAGAGCCGGTGCTCCTCGGCCTCGGCGAGGCTGATGCCGGCCACCTGCCACATCCCGAGCGCCCCCTGCGACCACCAGAACGTCAGGTTGTCCCGGTCGTCGAAGTCGTAGCCGAAGGGTGCCTCCGGGTGCTCGGTCACCTCGTCGGAGCCGTCCACGAAGATGCCGTGGCGCTCCCGCGTGACCCCCGGCTCGGCGGCGGTGGCGACGTGGACGAGAGCCCGGGGCGGGCGGTAGCGACGGGCGGCGCAGAGGTAGGTGGCGCTGGTGTCCGACCGCGTCTGGTAGCCGGCCTCGGTGTCGTCGAAGAGGAGCTTGGCCGTGCCGAACGTGCCCTCGTCGAGGGCGGACATCTTGTCCTTCTTGTACGTGCGCCCCCTCGAGGCGGTGAAGGTGCCCGCGTGGGTGTGGGCCGCGAGGTCGAACAGGCACAGGTCGAGGGCCATGGCGGCGGCCCCCTGGAGCTCCTCGTCGTCGGACAGCTCGAGGACGGTCAGCAGCGGCGTGATGTCCTTCAGCAGGTACACGTGGCTGTGCCACTCGAAGAACCCGAAGCGGGCCCGCTCGTCGACCCAGGCCAGGATCCCGCCCCGCGACCGCTCGGCGTGCTCGCGGCCGGTGAGCCCGGTGACGGCGAAGGTGGCGTCCGGGAAGCGGCGGCCGGCCAGGAACTCGATGACGAGGCCGATGACGACGTGGTTCTCCGACCAGAACCACTGGTCGTCGACCCGTCCGTCGGGGAGCGGGTCGTCGTAGCGGTAACGGTTGGCCACCATGCGCTGCTCGATGGCGTCGATGACCGCGGGGTCGAGCCTCGTCGTGGGCGAGTCCCCCTGCCCGAGGGCCAGCACCCAGTGGAGGTACATGAGCTGGAAGTCCCGGGTGTCCTGCCAGGTGTCGATCCGGTCCCAGACCGCCTGGAGGGCGGGCACGGTGACGGCGTCGACGTCCCAGGACCAGTCCGGATCCCGGGTGGCCCGCGCGAGGTGGGCGGCGACGTTGGTGACGTCCCCAGGGGCGAGCTCCTCCGTGGCGAAGGCCAGGTACTCGTCGACCCGGGCCTGGTGGGCGGCCTCGTCGACCAGGCCCGCGGCGCCCGGCTCCGGGAGGGCGGCACCGCCCCCGGCCGCGGCGGCCCCCGCGGGGCCACCGTCGCCGTCGTCGTCCGAGCAGCTGCCCAGCCACGCGACGGCGGCCCCCCCCAGCGAGCCGGCGAGGAAGGTTCTCCTGTCGAACGGCAACGATCCCCCCGGCCGGCTGTCGGACTGCTGACAGATGCTATGCCACTAGGTACGGTGGCCCATGGGCTGGCGCTCCGAGGACGGCGGGCCCCGGCGGACGGCGCTCGTGCCCGGCGGCCTGGAGATCTCGGCCACCGACCGGCTGGTGACGACCTCGCGGGTGGCACCCGCCTTCACCATGGTGGTGGCCGACGACGACCGCCTCTTCGCCCTGCGCCACACCGCCGGCGAGGGGGCGACGGCGGTCGTCGAGCGGATCGATCCGGTCACGCTCGAGCCCGTCGCCACGTCGCCCGCGCTGCCCGGCGGGCCGGTGTGGCCCGGCGGCATCGGGGTCCACGACGACGGCACGCTGCACGTCGTCTTCGGCAACCACGCCTCCCGGCTGGACCCCGAGCTCCGGGTGCTCGCCTCGCAGCCGCTCCCCCGGTGCCGGCCGTACAACAGCTTCGTGACCCTGCCGGACGGGCACCTGGTCACCAAGGACTTCGGGGGCGCGCTGCCCGGGGGCCAGCCCCACATGGACGACGTGGGCTGCGAGGTGCTGGTGCTCGACCCCGGCCGCCTCGAGGTCGTCGCCCGACTCACGGTGCCGGAGCCCTCCATCGCCCGGTTGTCGGCCGACGGGGACGACGTCTACGTCGTCGGCGACACCAGCCTGTTCCGCCTGCGGTGGGACGGGGGCGCCCTCCTGCTCGACGACCGCTTCACCGCCCGGTACCGGACGATCGAGGGGCAGACCTACGGCTGGGACTGCGTGCTCGCCGCCGGTGCGGGCTGGTTCCTCGACGACGGCGAGGGCACCGAGCGCTTCGCCGGCACCTTCCGCGGCTCTGGCGTGTCGACGGCGCCGATGCACCTCGTCCGCGTCGACCTGGGCACCGGCGAGGTCGCGCTGGCCGAGGTGTGCGGGCGGCCCGGCGGCATCGTCGCCAACCCGCCGGTGGTGGACGAGCGGCGGGGAGTCGCCGTCGGCTACGACAGCGGCAACGGCTGCATGACCGGCTTCGACATCGGCACGCTCGAGGTGCGCTGGCGGCGGGAGCAGGACCACGCCAGCCACGTGTTGCTCTACGAGGGGACGGGAGAGCTCGTGACCGGCGACCACACCGACGTGGTGGTCCTGGACGTCGCGACCGGGGAGGAGCGGGCCCGCACGGCGACCGAGGGCGGCGTGCAGTCCGTCCTCTTCCCGGCACCGGGGTTCGGCCGCGACTTCTACGTCTGCACGTTCCTGGCCCTGACCCGCGTGGAGGTGGTCGCCGCATGACGATCGAGGTGACCCTCCTCGGCACGGGCAGCCCGCTGCCGAGCCCCGATCGGGCGGGGCCGGCCACGCTCGTCCGGGCCGGGAGCGCCATCCTCCTGGTCGACTGCGGCCGGGGCGTGGTCATGCGGCTGACGGCCGCCGGGGTGCTCCCCATCGGCCTGTCTGCCGTGCTGCTCACCCACCTCCACAGCGACCACATCACCGACCTGAACGACGTGGTCACCACCCACTGGGTCATGTCGCCGGCGCCCGCCCCGCTGCGGGTCGTGGGCCCGCCGGGCACCCGACTGGTGGTGGACGGGCTGCTGGCCATGCTCGCCCGCGACCAGCAGTACCGCCTCGACCACCACGACGACCTGAACGAGGGGCCGTCGGTGGAGGTCACCGAGGTGGCGCCGGGTGACACCCTCGAGCTCGGGGGCGCCACCGTCATGGTGCACGCCACCGACCACCGACCGGTGGAGCCGACCGTGGGCTACCGGGTCGAGCACGACGGCGCAGTGGCGGCCCTCGCCGGGGACACGGTGCCGTGCGCCGGCCTGGACGCGCTCTGTGCGGGGGCGGACCTCTACGTGCAGACCGTGATCCGTGAGGACCTCGTCCGCGCCATCCCCAGCGCCCGCCTCCAGGACATCCTCGACTACCACTCGACCGTCGAGCAGGCGGCCCGGACGGCGGCCCGCGCCGGCGTACGCACCCTCGTGCTCACCCACTACGTGCCCCCGATGGCGCCCGGCGACGAGGAGGCCTGGCGGGCCCTGGCCGCCGCCCACTTCGACGGCGACATCGTCCTCGGCGACGACCTGACCACCGCCACCGCCGGCTGACGGCACCGGCACCGGCACCGGGACCGATGAGTTCCGGCGCCGGCAGGCGTCGGAGCTGGTGATGACCGAGCACGAGCAGGAGATCCGGACCCTGGTCCAGCGGTGGGCGACCGCGGTCCACCACGGCGACATGGACGGCGTGCTCTCCGACCACGCCGGCGACATCGTCATGTTCGACGTCCCGCCACCGCAGCAGGGCGTGCGGGGCATCGACGACTACCGGGCGACGTGGCCGCCCTTCTTCGAGTGGCAGGCGCGGGGGGCTGCCTTCGAGATCGAGTCCCTGGAGGTGACGGCCGGCGCCGACGTGGCCTGGGCGTGGGCGCTGCTCCGGTGCGGCACCCCGGAGGAGCTGGCGGCCGAGCCCGAGCGCCGGTTGCGCCTGACCGTGGGGCTCCGCCGGGACGAGGGGCGCTGGGTGGTCGCCCACGAGCACCACTCGTTCACCCTCTCCTGACGACCGCTCACGCCGACGCGCGACGGGCCTCGGCCGCGGCGTCGGCGGCGTCCCCCCGCCACGGCTCGCCGTGGCCGGGGAGCAGCACGGAGGCCCCGCTGCGGGCGACGACGTCGAGGGAGGCGAGGGCCTGCGGGTGATCGGCGTTGTCGAAGGCGGGGAGCGTCCGGGGTCCCCGGCGACCGCTGAAGGGATCGAGGGTGACCAGCACGTCGCCGGTGAACAGGACGCCGTCGTCCCCGAGGAACATGCCGCCGCCCGGCGTGTGGCCCGGGGCCGCCAGGAACCGCAGGCGGCCAGGACCGTCGATGACGTCGCCGTCGTCGAGCGCCCGGGCGTCCACCACCGGCGTGGCCCGCCGCACGCCCTGCCGCAGGTAGCTGAGCCCGGTGCGCAGCGCCGCCGGCCGCCACGAGTGGGCCAGCACCTTGGCGTCGAGCCCCGGGCGGCCCGCCGCCAGGGCACGATCGCCGCGCGGCACGTGGACGTCGGCCCCGGACTCGTCCCGCACGACGTTGGCGCAGGACAGGTGGTCGATGTGCCCGTGGGTCACGACGACGGCCTCGATCGCCGTCGACGGCAGCCCCAGCTCGTCCAGCAGGGCCCGCAGCTGTCGGTGCTGCGCCGGCAGCCCGGCGTCCACGAGCACCGCCGCGCCCCCGTCGACCACCAGCCACCAGTTCACGTCGGCGTCCCCGAGCCGGTACGTGCCCGGCACGACCTCCCGGCGGACGGGTGCGGTCATCCGGAGATGACGGTGCGGCGGGTGCGTGCGCGAGCGGAGGCCACCGGGGGACCATAGGGCGATGGCAGGCGATCACCGTGCGTGGAGGGAGCGGCTCGACGACCTCGTCGGGGCGCCGGTCGGAGGCGACGGGCGGTCCGTCCCCCCCGACCCGGTGAACCAGCCGATGATCCGCCACTGGGCGGCCGCCTTCGACGACGGGAACCCCGTCTACGTCGACCCGGCGTCCGCCGAGGCGTCGCGATTCGGCGCCATCGTCGCTCCGCCGCTCATGCTCCAGACGTGGACGATGGCGACGCCGGTGATCGCCGGCATCGCGGAGCGGGGCGGCTCGCCGGTCCCGACCTCGGGACCCAGCCCGCTGTCGGTGCTCGACGACGCCGGGTTCGTGGGCACGCTGGCCACCGACTCGGAGTTCGAGATCACCCGGTACCTGCACCTGGGCGAGGAGGTCACCGCCGAGACGGTGATCGAGGCCATCTCCGACGAGAAGCAGACCCGCCTCGGCACCGGGCACTTCGTCACCTGGGTGACCACCTACCGGGACGGGTCCGGGGCCGTCGTGGGCCGGCAGCGGTTCCGGATACTCAAGTTCCGTCCGTCAGCCTCGTGAGCCCGCTCGACTGGTCCACGGTCGGCACCGGGGACGAGCTCCCGTCGCTGGCCATCGAGGTGACCGCCACGGTGATCGTGGCCGGCGCCATCGCCACCCGCGACTTCATGCCGGTCCACCACGACCGCGACTACGCCAACGCCCAGGGCGCCCCCGACATCTTCATGAACATCCTGTCCACCAACGCCCACTGCAGCCGGTTCCTCACCGACTGGGCCGGACCGGAGGCCATGGTCAGACGCCTCTCGATCCGCCTCGGCGTCCCCACCTTCCCCGGCACCACCCTGACCTTCACGGGCACGGTCCTCCGCACGTGGACCGAGGGCGACGAGGGCCACGTGGAGGTCGACCTGCGCGGCCGCAACGACCTCGGCGACCACGTCACCGGGTCGGCCACGCTGTCCGTCCCCCTGCCCACGACGTCGCCGTAGCCTCGGGCCGGTGCGGATCGTCTCGCTGCTCCCGGCGACCACGGAGATCCTCTTCGCCATCGGCGCGGGGGACGAGGTGGTCGGGGTGACCTTCGAGTGCGACCACCCGGAGGAGGCCCGCGCACGACGCATCGTGTCGACGTCGACGCTCCCGCCCGATCTGCCACCGGCGGAGATCGACGCGGAGGTCAAGGCCCGCATGGCGGCCGGCGAGGACCTGTACCGGCTCGACGAGGGCGCGCTCCGCACGCTCGATCCCGACGTGGTGGTGACCCAGGACCTGTGCGCCGTGTGCGCGGTCGACGTGGCCGATGTCGACGAGGCCCTGGAGCACCTCGGCTGCCGGGCCGAGGTCGTCACCACCGACCCGATGACCCTGGAGGAGGTGCTGGCATCGATCGTCCGGCTCGGCGAGGTCACGGGGAGGACCGATGCCGCCGACCGGCTGGTCGCCGGGCTGCGGGCCCGGCTCGCCGCCGTCCGCGAACGGGTTCGCGGCCGGCCCCGGCCCCGGGTGGCGGTGCTGGAGTGGACCGACCCGCTGTTCTGCGCCGGGCACTGGGTCCCCGATCTCGTCGGAGCCGCGGGAGGGGAGCCGGTGGTCGGCACCGCCGGTGCCCGCTCGCGCCAGATCGACCCGGCTGCGGTGGTCGAGGCGGCGCCCGACATGGTCGTCGTGGCGCCGTGTGGCTACCGGCTCGACGGCGCCGTGGGCCTCGCCGCCGCGTTGCACCGGACCGGAGCCCTCCCGGCCACGGCCGACGTGTGGGCGGTCGACGCCGACGCCCTGTTCGTCCGCCCCGGTCCGCGCCTCGTCGAGGGCGTCGAGACGCTGGCCGCCATCGCCCATCCCGGCACGCAGCCCCTGCCGGTCGGCGCCGCCGCCCTCGTCGCGCCCCGCCGGTGACGCGACGCAGCCTCGACGAGCCCTCCCCGGACCGGCTGCCGCTCGACCACCCGCACCGGGCCCAGGTCCTCGCGGCCCACGACCGGGCCGTCCGCGCCGGGGAGGCCGGCTACCTCGATCCGGCCACGGGCCTGTTCGTCCTGACCGCGGCGACGCTGGCGGCCCGCGGCGAGTGCTGCGGGCAGGGGTGCCGTCACTGCCCCTACGTCGAGTGACGGTCGGGGCGCAGCACCGCCTTGCCGGTGATGCGCCGGCCCTCGAGGTCGGCGAGGCAGCGGGCGACGTCGTCGAGCGGGTAGGCGACGGGCTCGACCGGGCGCAGCCGACCGTCGGCCACCATGCCCACCAGCTCCTCGATCAGGGCGCTGTTCCCCGCGGCGTCCCGGAAGGTGAAGGCACCCCAGTCGACGCCGACCACCGTCCGGTTGTTGAGCAGGACCTGGTTGGCCGGGAGCATCGGGATCGTGCCTGAGGCGAACCCGAGCACGACGTAGCGGCCGCCCCACCGCAGCGAACGCAGGGCCGCCTCGCTCTTGGCGCCTCCGACCGGATCGACCACGACGTCGGCGCCACCACCCGTCGCCTCCCGGATGGCGGTCTTGAGGTCGACGCCCGGCTCCTCGTAGGCGATCGTCGCGTCGGCCCCGGCCTCACCAGCGGCGTCGAGCTTCTCGGTCGTCGACGCGCAGGCGACGACCCTTCGCCCCGAGCGCCTTGCCGACATCGACGGCTGCGAGGCCGACGCCCCCACCGGCGCCGAGGACCGCGATCCACTCGTCCGCGGCCACGGTCGTGCGGCGGGTGAGGGCGAACAGCATCGTGGCGTAGCTCTGCACGAGCGTCGCCGCCTGCCCCATCGAGACGCCATCGGGGATCGGCACGACGGACGACTCGGGCACGACGACCTGCGACGCGTAGCCGCCGGCCCAGCAAAGCGCCAGGACCCGCTGACCCGTCTCCCCGGACCCGGCCGGCCACCTCCATCCCGGGCGTGAAGGGCACCTCCGGCTTCATCTGGTAGCGGCCCTGCACGATGAGGGCGTCGACGAAGTTGGCGCCGGCGGCCTCGATGTCGACGACGACCTGGCCGGGGCCGGCCACGAGGTCGGGGGCGTCCTCGACCTTCAGCGGCCGGTCGAACGCCTCGCAGATGACCCGTCGCGACGGTGGATGGAGCTCGTCGGACACGTGCACGTCGCTAGCACCGATCGGCGGCGCTCGCGCTTGCGGGCCCCGCGCACGGTGGGCAAGCATCGCCGCACCCGCCACCCGCTCACGGAGGGCGCGGACCACGACATGGCGACTCGGGACACGGCACTCCTGCTGGACGGCCTGGCCTACGTCGAGTCACCCCGCTGGCACGGGGGGCGCCTGTGGTTCTCCCACTGGGGGATCGGGGAGATCCTCGCCGTCGACCTGGACGGCAGGTCCGAGGTCGTCGGCCACGGCCCGGAGGGCCTGGGGTGGGCGACCGAGTGGTTGCCGGACGGTCGCATGCTGCTGACCGGGCCCGAGCTGCTGCGAGAGGAGCCCGACGGGACGCTGGTGCGCCACGCCGACCTCCCCGGGATCGTGGGCGGGGGCTGGAGCGAGATCGTCGTCGACGACGGCGGGGGCGTCTACGTGAACAGCATCAACTTCGACTTCATGGCCGGAGCCGCGCCCCCGCCGGCGCCCGGCATCGTCGCCCTGGTCAGGCCCGACGGATCGGCCCGCCAGGTGGCCGACGGCATCGCCTTCCCGAACGGGATGGTGATCACCCCGGACGGCTCGACGCTCGTCATGTCCGAGTCGTTCACCGGCCGGCTCCTGGCGTTCGACATCGAGCCGGACGGCGGGCTGACGCACCGCCGCGTCTGGGCCGAGGGCGTCGGGCCTGACGGCATCTGCCTCGACGCCGAGGGCTGCATCTGGACCCATGACCCGGAGACGCACTCGGCGGCACGGGTGCGGGAGGGCGGCGAGATCCTCGAGCGGATCCCCGTCGAGAAGGACCTGTTCGCCACCATGCTCGGCGGGCCCGACGGGCGGACGCTGTTCCTCATGCTCGCCGAGTGGGACGGCGTCGAGAACGTCGACGCCCAGATCGCGAAGCGCACCGGCGAGGTCCGCACCGCCCGTGTCGACGTGCCCCACGCCGGTCACCCCTGACGCAGGGGCGGAGCCGACGTCAGGTCAGCGCAGCTGGGGGTCGGGGAGGTCGAGGTACTCGGTCTCCCCCAGGCCTTGCTCGAACCCGCTCATGAGCTCCTTCATCTCGTCGGGCATCTCGGCCTGCTCGCCCTTGCGGGCCTCCGCCTCGCTGGTGAAGTACGCCACGTCGATGCAGGAGTCGGGGCCGGTCCAGATGCGCAGGCCGCCGAGGATGTCGGGGCGCTGGGCGGCGAACGGCTCGAACGCCGCGTCCATCTTCTCCACCTGGGCACGATCGACGCCGGTGGACTTCATCACCTGCACGAACCCGGCGTCGTCCGAGCCGCCCCCCATCCACTCGGTGACGTCAGTCGATTCCGTGAACGTGGGCTCGCCGTCGTAGAGCTTCGCCATGCCCTCGAACCATGCGCCCTGCTCCGGACGGTCGGCGTTGGCGCGGGCGGAGGCCTCGTCCTCGAACCGGACGACCGCGACGGCGCGCCCGTCGGCGGTGACCCCGGCGGTGACCCCCAGGTACCCGATGGCTCCGGGACGCAGCTCCTGCTGCCACCGTTCGCCGTGCTCGATGACCCCCGCCGGGTCGCTGGTCCGACCCTCGATGACCTGCACGAACATGGCCGCCTCCCCTGTCGTCCGGTACGACCAGTGTGCGCCCGCTCGACCGGCCAGCGCAACGGGCGTCGAACGGCCCCGACTATCGGTCCACCACCTCCGCCCGGGCGAGCGCAGCTGCCCCGTGGAGCGCGGCGGCCTGCTCCTGCAGGTAGTCGAGGGCGGCAGGCGAGGCAGGGCCTGCACCCATGGCGATGCCGTCCACCACCCCGTGGAGCACCTGCACCTGATCGTGGACGGACCCGACCGCGTGCCGCTGCGCCTCGTCCGACGCCTCGACGCCCAGCGCCGCGAGCGTCGCCGCGAGGTCGGCGAGCTGCGCGGCCTCCTGGGTCGCGACCAGGGACGCGCCTTCGGACGAGACGGCGGCGAGGTTCGTGGCCACGCGAGTCGCCTCGTCGAACGCCGACGCGCTCCTGCTGCTTCCATGCCGCGGCGCGCCCGCGACCGACGGGTCACCAGGAAGGCGACGAGGCCAAGGACCGCCACTCCCACCAGGAGCCACGGCCACCACGGGGTGGAGTCGTCCGCCGCCTCCTGCGGGCCCGACGCCTCACCAGCGGTCGGCGGCGTCTCCGTCGTCGGCGTCGTCGTGCTCGGTGTCTCCGTCGTCCGCGTCGTCCGCGTCTCCGTGGTCGGCGTCTCCGTGGTCGGCGTCTCCGTGGTCGGCGTCTCCGTGGTCGGCGTCTCCGTCGTCGGCGTCTCCGTGGTCGGCGTCTCCGTCGTCGGCGGTTCGGTCGAGCCGCTCTCCGGCGGGACGGTGGTGGACCGATCAGGGAGCGTGACGCTGGTGGGGAGGCTGACGTCAGGATCGTCGGAGTCCGAACCGCAGGCCGCCGATGCAAGGCACGCGACCGCGATGGCGGCCGTCGCGACCACCTTCCGGGCATCCCTCGTCGCCACCCTCGACCGGTCATAGGTGACGTCACCGACACCGGTCGGCTTCCCCCGGGGGATGAAGGAGCGAGGAGCGTGCACGGGAGCACGCTAGGCCGAGGTCGTCCGACGCCAGGTCGGACCAGCTGGCGTCGAGGGCCTGACGACCGCGTGACGAGTCGCCCGGGGAGGAGAGGAGCCGGCCCTCGAGGGCCGGCTCCTCACCTGCCGGTCCTCTACCTCTGCGCCTCGAGGATGAGGTTGAGTGGGGTCTCCGCCGCCCGACGGAACCTCGTGAAGCCGGCCTGCTCGAAGACCTCGCGCAGGCGGGCCTCACCGGCTTGCGCGCCGAGACCGAGGCCGACCTCCTGTGAGAGGGAGTTCGGCGTGCAGATCCCGGAGGAGACGGTGTACAGCATCGCCGCCATCGGGTTGCCCGCCAGGTTCTCGGCTCGGCCGTCGAGGGCGAAGGGCTCGACCAGGAGCACGGTGCCGTCCTCGGCCAGGTGGTCGAGGGCGTAGCGGGCGATGCCGACGGGGTCGCCCATGTCGTGCAGGCAGTCGAAGAAGCAGATCAGGTCGAACGTCGCCGTCGTAGCCCTTGGCATCGGCCACCGCGAAGCTCGTCTGTGCCGCGACGCCGGCCTCCGCTGCTCGTTCCTCGGCGGTGGCGATCGAGGGGCTGTGGAAGTCGAACCCGGTGATGCGAGCCTCGGGGAAGGCGTGCGCGAGCACGACGACCGACGCCCCGTGACCGCAGCCGACGTCGGCGACGCGGGCACCGGCGTGCAGCTTCTCGGCCACCGCACCACCGTCGAGGGCGGCGATCCAGCCCGGCAGCTCGGCGCGATAGCCCGTCCGGAAGAACCACTCGGTACCCGAGAACAGGCAGGGGTGGTGGGCGCCCCAGGAGAGCGCCCCGTTGCCGCGGAAGGCCTCGGCCACCTTGGGCATGTCGATGAAGACCGATCCGATGGCGTTCATCGCCCGGGCGACGAAGGCCGGCGACTCGTCGTCCGCGAGCGCCATCGCCGCCTCGGGTCCGATCTCGTAGCGGTCGGTTGCTTCGTCCCACGTGAGGAGGCCGCCGGCGGCCTGTCCGTCGAGCCACTCCCGCACCAGGCGCGGGTGGCACCCCGCCTTGGCCGCCAGGTCGTCGGCGCTCGTGGCGCCGAGCTCGACGAGCGTCCGGTACAGGCCGAGCTCGTCACCGAGCCAGATCCCGAAGCAGAGGGCACTGCCGGTCATGTGACCGACCAGCTGACCCATCAGCTCCTCGAGCTTCGTCTCGTCCACTGTCGTGGTCATCTCCGTCTCCTCCCTCACGCCTTGGCGTAGGTCGCCGCACCCTGGAACTCGACGACGACGACGGGGTCGGTGCCGATCACCCAGCCGTCGTGGCCGGGAGCGATGTGGTACACGCTCCCGGGACGTACCTCGCCGGCGGTGCCGTCGGCGGTCTGGATGCCCATCGTCCCCGAGACCAGGAACCCGATGTGCTCCGTCTGGCAGGCGTCACCGCCGACGACGGGCTTGATGTGCTCCGACCAGCGCCAGCCGGGCTGGAACGTGTAGCGGCCGATCTCGCCGCCGGCGAGCTTCACCACCTCGACGGTGGCGGTCGGGTCCGGCTTGCGGACCTCGTCGGGTGACGAGAAGTCGTTGATGTCGAGTCCTGCCATGGCTGCCTCCTGCTGGTTGGGGCTCCACCTCTGAGGCGCGACGTGGGCCGTCGCGACGCGACGGCTGGCGGATCAGCTCTCCCAGCTCACGGGCTCGGCAGGGTCGTACACGCAGAACGCGCCGGTACGGATCGAGCGTCGCAGGTGACGGCCGGCCGACGGGTGCTCCCCCTCGATGCGCGTGAGCGCTGGCATCGACCCGGCGCCGAACGGCCTTTCGGGCCCGCTCGACCCAGTCGGGCGCCGTGCGGGCAGCGCGGTCGAGCCCCAGGTCGGAGGCGAGCTGGTCGGTGATCGCCTCGCGTTCGGCCCGGGCTCTGGTCGAGCGAGCGGTGTCGCCGACCGCGTCGGCGTCGTCCTCCTCGGCGGCCAGCTCGCGCACCCGCGCCCGGAAGGCGGCGATCGCCGTCTCGTCGATGACCGGCTGCGCCGAACCCGGCGCACCCATGGCTGCGGCACCGACCAGCTCGGCGACGTGGACCTCGACGGCGCGACGGGCCAGCAGGACGGCGAGGTCCGCCATCCCCTTCGTGTGGCGAACACGGGCGTCGACGCCGCCGAACCGCACGAGCCACACGTCGCCTTCACGCCGGAAGACCCCTGCGGTCCGCCGCTCGTCCAATGCGACCGCGATCGGTGCGGGCGCGTGCGCCGCGCCCCTCGCCAGCCTGGCGAGGCGTGTCATGCCGAGCACGTCGGCCTCCGCGGCCGCGGCTCCGAGGAGGGCAGCAGCGTCGGCCGACCCGCCAGCGGCGGCCAGCCGTCCCCGGAGGTAGGCGCACTCGACCAGGTGGCCACGGTCCTGGAGCCGTCGGTCATGGGCTTCGGCCGCGGCGAGGAGGTCGGCGGCCTCATCGTGCCGGCCGAGGAGGATGGCGACCTCGGCGAGCCACATGCCGAGCACCCCGAGGGTGATCGTCCCTGCCGCGGTGAAGACGCTGCGCGACGCGAGGGGACGACCCAGCTCGAGCAGGACCGCGGCCGATTCGACGTCTTCGAGGACCACGGCCGTGCGGCACAGCCACGCCAGTCCCATGAGCCAGTTCGGGTCGAGCTGCGTCGTCGACCACGACTCCGCCAGAGGAGGGAGCGCGTCGGCGGCGACGGCGCGATCGCCGACGGTCGCCTCGAAGTAGGCCAGGACGACACGCCCGCTGGGTACGCCGCGGAAGCGGTCGGACCCGAACAGCTGCCGGGCGTCCTCGAGGACCTCGCCGAGGCGGTCCTGCTCGTTCCAGACGACCATCAGCTGCGCGCCACCAGGGACGAACGCGTCGGCCTGGTCGCCGAGCCCGACCATGACGGCGAGCAGCTCGGTCTCGGCCTCGGCGTAGCGCCCGTCGAGACGGTGGAGCATCGCCTTGAAGAGGCCGACGTACGCACCGTGCACCGGCAGGTGCAGCTCGCCGAGCAGGAGGTTCAGCTGGGCGACGTGGCGCTCGAGCGCGGCGCGCTCGCCGTGCTCCAACGCGAGGAGGCACCGGTTCACGGTGACGGTCAGCAGCCCTTCGCGCGACCGGCGGCGCCGACTGATCGACTCGAACTCGTCGAGCAGCTGCGCCGCCCGAGGGTCGTCGGCCGGGTTCCAGATCGACGTCACCGCCGTCAGCGCCTCGACCAGCGCGTCGTCGTCGCCGACCGCTCGGGCGGCGTCGAGGGCCTGGTTCGCGGACTCGAGGGCCCGCGGGTGCTCGGGCGTGTAGCCGAGGCCGATCGCCACCCGGGCCAGGAGCCGGGCCCGGAGCGACGAGGGCTCCGGTGACAGGGCGAGCAGCGCCTCGTCAGCCAGCGCCACGGGCTCGGGCTCGGCGAAGCCCGACGTGAGGATGCCGAGGAACGGCCCGCCGAACGCGATGGCGGCGCGACCGAGGAGCGCGACGTCGTCGATGCGCCGGGCGATGTCGGCCGCCGCCGCTGCCGCCGCCCGGCCTCGTTCCAGGCCCGGCGCGGTCCGACCAGCGGCGTCGGCCAGCTCGACGAGCAGCTCGGCCTCCTCCCGGGTTCCCGCCGACGCCAGCGCGACGGCGCGTTCGAACCAGCGCATCGCCTGCTCGTACGCGAGCTGGCGACGAGCCGCGCGACCGGCGTCGGCCGCCCACCGCACCGCGGCCTCCGGGTCGAGGGGGGCGGACTGCACCCGGTGGTGGGCGATGGCGTCGACCTCGGCCAGACCGGACCGCGCTTCGATGGCGTCGGCGACGCGACCGTGGAGCTCGACCCTCCGGCGAGCGGGCAGCGCAGCGAGGGCCGCCTCCCGCACGAGCGCGTGGGCGAAGGTCGGCTCGCCGGTCGACGCCCGCATGAGCAGGCGTCGGTGGACGAGGTCGTCGACCGCGTCGAGCACGCCGAACGGCTCCTCGCCGACCACCGCCGCGAGGAGGCCGGCGTCGACGTCACCCAGGACGGCCGACACCTCGAGCGCCCGGCGTGACGAGGGGGGCAGGAGCTCGATCCGGCGCAGCAGCACGTCACGCACCGCTGGCGGCAGGTCGTCGACGTCGGTCCTGGCCCGGCCGATCTCGCGAACGAAGAACGGGTTGCCGCCCGTCCGGTGGGCCACCGCCGCGGCCCGGGCGCCATCGACGGGCGCGTCGGCGGACCCGAGCAGCTGCGCGATCTCGTCAGCGGCAAGTCCCGTGAGGGACAAGGCGGGGCCGGCGCGTGCGCAGCTCGCCGAGCAGGCCGTGCAGTGGGTGCTCCGACGCGACGTCCGTGTCGCGATAGGTCCCCACGACGGCGAAGTGCGACGTGCCCGCCCGGCGAGCGACGGTCCGCAGCAGCTCGAGCGAGCTCGGGTCGGCCCAGTGCAGGTCGTCGAGCACGACGACGACCACTCGCCGCCGACCGACGTCGTCGAGGAGATCGGCGACGAGGTTGAAGGCTCGGAAGCGGATCTCGTCCGCGACCTCGGCCGGCGGCGTCGCTCCTTCGGGGGCCAGGTCGGGGAGCAGGGCGACGACCTCCGGTGGCAGCGCCAGCGTGCCGACCAAGGGCTTCAACGCCTCGGTCCAGGGCCAGAACGGTGGGGCGCCGTCACCCTCCGAACACGACCCCCACAGCACGAGCCGGCCCTCCGCGCTCGACCGCAGCGCCTCGTCGGCCAGGCGGGTCTTGCCGATCCCGGCCTCGCCGGCGATCAGCACGAGCGACCCGCGACCACGAGACGCACCGGCGACGGCCGCGGCGATCGTCGCGAGCCCGTCGCCCCGGCCCACGAACGGGTCGCTCGACGCTCGGCTCGAGCTGTCGTCGGTGAGGGTCACGGGGCCGACCACCACCCCGGACTCCTCGTCCGCCATGCGACGAGCGTAGGTCCCGTCCGTCGGAGACGTCCTGCGGTGATCCCCCGCGTCAGCTGCGGGGAAGCCCGAGGACCCGCTCGGCGACGATGGTGCGGTTCACCTCGGTGGTGCCGCCGGCGATCGACATCGCCCGGGCCGAGGCCAGCTTGTCGACCCACGGCCCGCTGAGGGCGCCCATGCCGAGCACCTCGAAGGCGACCTCGGCCGTGAGCTGGCCGGTGTTCGACCAGGCGATCTTGATGATGCTCGACTCGGCCCCAGGAGGATCGCCCGCCGCGGCACGCCCGATCGACCGGTCGGCCAGGAACCGCAGCAGCTCACCGGACGACCACACCCGCGCCAGCCGGTCACGCACCCGAGGATCGGAGGTACGACCGGCCGCCCGCGCGTCGTCAATGAGGCCGGCGATGCGCCTGCGCAGCTGGAGCTGGAGCACGGCGACACCGCCGCGCTCGTTGGCCAGCGTCGCGGTCGCCACTCGCCAGCCGGCGTTCTCGTCACCCAGGCGGGCCGTGACCGGCACCCGCACGTCGTCGAAGAACACCTCGCAGAACTCCGCCGACCCGGTCATGCTCCGCAGCGGCCGCACCTCGATGCCCGGCGTGCGCATGTCCACGAGCAGCGCGGTGATCCCCGCGTGCTTCTTGGCGGCGTCGGGATCCGTACGCACGATGAGCTCGCACCAGTCGGCCACCGACGCGAGCGTCGTCCAGGTCTTCTGCCCGTTCACGACGTAGTGGTCGCCGTCGATCGTCGCCGCGCAGCGCAACGAGGCCAGGTCGGAGCCGGCGTCGGGCTCGGAGAAGCCCTGGCACCAGATCTCCTCGCCCCGCAGCAGCGGCTGCAGGAGGCGCTCCTGCTGCTCGGGGGTGCCGAAGGACATGATCGCCGGTGCGATGTTGGGGATGCCCACCGCGTTGACCGGGCCGGGGGCACCGACGGCCGCCATCTCCTCGGCATGGGCCAGCTGCTCGAGCGCACCCGCATCGCGCCCACCCCACGCCGCCGGCCACGAGGGCGCGGCGTAGCCGGCATCGGCGAGCAGCGCGTTCCACTCGCGGATGCGGCACAACCAGTCCTCGCTCGGTGCGCCGGAGAACTCGAGCCCCAGGTACCGCTCGGTGAGGTGCTCGGCGAGCCAGGTTCGCAGCTCGTGGCGGTAGGCCTCCGCCGCGGCGACGGCCTCGGGGGCCAGTCCCATGGCGCCGATCGTACCTGACGTGCGCGTCAGATCCGGCCTACATTCGCCCGATGGACGAGCCGAGGCCCCCGGTGCCGGTGGTCGACTACCTCGTGCTCGACGACGGGCCCCCGCACCTCATGGGGAACCGCTGCGACGCGTGCGACGCGACCTTCCTCGAGCGGCGCAACGCGTGCGCCCGCTGCGGGGCCCGGACCTGCACCCGGGTGCGGCTGGCCGACACCGGAAGGATCGAGTCGTTCGCCATCGTGCACCGGGGGGCCCCGAAGCACATCGGGCCGTTCGTCTCGGTGCTGGTGCGCCTCGACGACGGTGCCTTCGTGAAGGCCAACCTCGTCGACGTGCCCGCGGCGCCCACCGCCATCGACCTCGACGTCCCGGTCCGGCTGGTCACCTACCCGGCCGGCACCGACGACGACGGGACCGAGGCGGTCGCGTTCGGCTACGCCTACGACTCGACCGAGGGGGGTCACCGCGATGGACGATGACGTGTGGATCATCGGGACGGCGATGACCCCGATCCGGCGCCACCTCGACCGCGATGCCCTCGACCTGGCCGCCGAGGCCAGCCTCGGCGCCCTGGACGACGCCGGCATGACCATCCGGGACGTGCAGGTCATGGCCGTCGGGAGCCAGTTCGAGCCGTACACCTTCGGACAGCAGGTGCAGAAGCAGATCGGCCAGACCGGCATCCCGGTCTACAACGTGCACAACGCCTGCGCGACGGGCGCCACCGCGGTGCGGTCGGTGCTCATGGAGATCAAGGCCGGCGAGGCCGACATGGGCCTCGCCCTCGGTGTCGAGCAGATGACCGCCGGCTCGGCCCCGTACCGGTCGAAGCCGAGAGCGCCCCGGAAGGTGTTCGAGCCCGAGGGGCGCGACGGCCACGTCCTCGCCACCGAGGGCATCCTCGGGACCGGCCAGATGTTCGGCGTCTTCGCCCAGACCGGCACCGAGTACGCCCGCCGGCACGACGGGGTCGGCTTCGAGCAGTTCGCCAAGGTCGCCGAGAAGAACCACGCCCACTCGACGCTCAACCCGCTGGCGCAGTACCAGCGGCCCTACAGCCTCGAGGAGATCATGCAGGCCGAGGTGCTGGCCTACCCCAACACCCTGCCGATGTGCTGCCCCACCGGAGATGGCGCGGCGGCCGTGGTCCTGGTGTCGGGGACGAGGCTCCGCACCCTCGACCCCGACGTGCGACGCCGAGCGGTCAAGGTGTCGGCCGCGGTCATGACCACCGACCCCTACGAGCCGAGCGGGTTGGCCCACCCCGACGTCAACACGCTCACCCGCAACGCCGCCGACCAGGCCTACGAGCGCGCCGGCATCGGGCCCGAGGACCTCGACCTCGTCGAGCTGCACGACTGCTTCGCCACCGCCGAGCTGGTCCACTACGACAACCTGCGGTTGTGCGAGCCCGGTGGGGCCGGCGCCTGGATCGACCGTCGGGGCCCGTGGCGGGACGGCGAGATCCCGGTGAACGTGAGCGGGGGCCTCATCTCCAAGGGCCACCCCATCGGCGCCACAGGCGTCGCCAACATCTACGAGGTCGCGACCCACCTGCGGGGCGAGGCGGGCGACCGCCAGATCGAAGGAGCCCGGGTCGGGCTCACCCACGTGATCGGCCTCGGCTCCGCCTGTGCGGTGCACATCCTCGAGCGGGCCGCGACCTGATGGCGGGCCATCTCGATGGCCTGCGCGTCCTCGACCTGACCATCTGGCGGCCCGGTCCCTACGCCACCCAGCTCCTGGCCGAGCAGGGCGCCGACGTCCTGAAGGTCGAGCCCCCCGGTGGCGACCCGATGCGGTCGATGCCCGACCTGTTCGACATCCTCGGGGCGGGCAAGCGCAGCATCGTCCTCGACCTCAAGAGCGACGAGGACAGGCAGCGGTGCCTCGACCTCGCCGCCGACGCAGATGTGTTCGTCGAGTCCTACCGGCCCGGCGTGGCCGAACGGCTGGGCGTGGGCCACGAGGCGGTCACGGCCCGCAACCCCTCGATCGTGTACGCGTCGATCAGCGGCTTCGGGGCGTTCGGTCCCCTCGCCGGACTGCCCGGGCACGACGTGAACTACCTCGCCTACTCGGGCGCCCTGCGCCCGGGCGGCGGCGACCTGGTGCACCCGACGGTGCCCATCTCCGACCTCGCCGGCGGGGTCGCCGGCGCCTTCGCCATCGCCACCGCGTGCCTCGGCGCCAAGCTCCACGGCCGGGGCGAGCGAGTCGACGTGTCGGTCGCTGACGTCCTGGCCACGTGGGTGGGGCCGGTGGGCCCGGTCGAGATGGTCGGGCTCGACCGACCCCTCCGGGGCGCCCCCGGGTACGGCTCCTTCCCCACCCGGGACGGGGGGTACGTCGCCATCGGCATCATGAACGAGGACCACTTCTGGGTGGGCCTCTGCCGGGCGCTCGGGCTGGACGGCGAGGAGCTCCTCGACAACGCCGAACGCAACCGTCGGGTCCGGGAGATCAACGCCCGCATCGGGGAGGTGATCGGCGGGCTCACCCAGGCCGAGGCACTGGAGCGGCTCGGAGCCCACGACGTGCCCGCCACGCCGGTCCTCGACCGCGACGGGATGCTGGCCCATCCCCACTTCCGCGAGCGGGGCACCGTGGTCGAGACCGACGACGGCCGGGTCACCTCCGGACCGCTGGTCCGCTTCGAGCAACGACCGGGCCGCCCGCCCCACGGCGCACCCGCCATCGGCGCCTCCCAGCCCGTCTGGCTGCCCCGCCCGGCCTGACCCGGGCTGCGACGGCCCGCCACGTGCTGGCGTCAGGTCGTCGATCTGAGCACGGCGACCTCGGGGAAGGTGTCCGGCGAGCCGTAGCCGTTCTCGGCCAGCCACCTGGTCGCGACCAGGCTCCGGAACGACCACCATGCACGGATCAGGTCGCGGTCGACGTCGGTGCCGTAGCCGGCGATGACGTCGTCGAGGTGCTCCTCGTGTGCGAGCGTGAGGCTGGCGAGGTCGTACAGCGCGTCGCCTTGTGACGCCTCGGACCAGTCGATGATGCCGGTCACCTCGTCACCGTCGACGAAGACGTGGGCGATCTGCAGGTCGCCGTGGGTGAACACCGGCGTCCACGGCCGGAGCGCAGTCTCGGCGAGCTGCCGGTTGCGAACGACCACGTCGACGGGCAGCACGTCGTTGGCGACGAGCCACTCGCACTCCACGTCGAGGCGTTGCTCGAGCTCGTCGACGCTCCGGCCGGGCGCCGGCGGCAGCGGCGCATCGTGCAGCACCCGGATCGCAGCACCCGCCGCGGCCCACGCTGCGGGCGAGGCGGTCGACGGCTCCGCGAGTCGACCGAGTGCGCGACCCGGAACGGCGGCAAGCGCGAGCACGGGTGGTCTCCGCCACAGGACCTCGGGCGTCGGCACCGGAGCCATGGCCATCGCCTCGACCTCGACATCGGTGCGCGCCTGATCAGCGTCGATCTTCAGGAACACATCGCCGACGCGCAGCGTCACGCGATCCTTGGCCACAAGGACGACTTCGACCTCCTCCACGGCGGCCATCATTCCCGCAAAGATGCGTCCGTGGGGTGGGAGGCACTCGAGCAGTGGGGCGACGACGTCGCTCGCATCGAACCGCTCGCTGGCGGCGTCGGCGTCAACGAGGTGTGGAGCGTGCGCGTCAACGGGCAGCGCGCCGTCGGTCGTCTCGGCGGCCGCAGCGACGCCGATCTCGCCTGGGAGACCGAGCTGCTGCGGCACCTCGACCGTGCAGGGCTGGCGGTTCCGGTGCCGATCCCGAACAGGGCGGGCCGGCACTTCGCCGACGGCCTGGTGGTGATGACCTACGTGGAGGGCGGACAACCCGAGACCGAGGCCGACTGGCGTCGCGTCGCCGACACGCTCCGCCAGGTCCATCGGCTGACGCAGCGCTGGCCGCAGCGCCCGGGCTGGTGGTCGTCGACCGACCTCCTGCACGCCGAGACCGGGACGAAGGTCGACCTCGGCGCGATGCCGGCCGAGGGAGTTGCTCGATGCCGAGCAGCGTGGGCGCGGCTCGCCGGACGTCGGCGGTGCGTCGTCCACGGCGACCCCAACCCCGGCAACATCCGCATGACCGCCGACCGGGTCGCGCTGATCGACTGGGACGAGTCCCACGTCGACGTCCCCGACCTCGACCTGGTGCTGCCCCACAACGCCGCCGGTCTCGATGACGATGCGCACGACATCGCCGCGCAAGCGTCGGCCGCATGGGAAGCCGCCGTCTGCTGGGACGACGAGCACTCGGTCACGCGGCTCGCCGAGGTTCGAGCGGTCGGCGCACCCAGAGATATTGACAGTGTGACTGACACTACCTAGGTTGGACGAGGTGGTGCTGGTCGACGACATCCCGGTCGCCCACACGCCCCCCGGCGGCTACGGGACGGACATGCCACCGCCGGTGCTCGCCGCCTGCACGGAGCCGCTCGTCGCCGGTGCGCCGGACCTTCGAGGCACCTGGAGGACGGCCTCGGTCGAGGTCGACGGCCGGCCCGCCCCCGACCACCCCGCCGTGGGGCTCGTGCAGCGCATCGAGCAGTGCGGCGACCGCCTCGTCGTCACCGCCGCCGGCGTCATCCACGACATGCGGTGCGACGGCACCGAGGCGAACGGCGTCCACGACGTGGCCGAGCGGGACCTGACCACCCGGATCACGGTCGTGGCCAGCTACGAGGAGGGGGTCCACGTGCTGCGACCGGTCGGCCTCCCGGGCATCGAGGTCACCCGCCGGCGCGACGGCGACGAGCTGGTGTGGACCTACCCCGGCTTCACCGCCCGTCTGGTGCAGGTGGCGCCACCCGACTGAGGGTCAGCGGCTCATTTCAGGCTCGTACGTCTTGTCCGATCCGGGGCGTGCAGGCGCTCCGTCGCATAGAGCAGTGAGACCGATCGAGCGCTCCCGCGCCGTCTGGTCGAGCGTCGTAGCGTTGCCCGTCGTGACAGACCATGTCGCGGTCGGGTTCCGTTGCCACTCGGGCTGGGCCGTGATGGTCGTCGTCTCCGGCCCGCCGAGCGCTCCGATCGTGCTGGACCGGCAACGAGTCGAGCTCGTGGACCAGTCACTGCCCCGTCAGCCATTTCATGCTGTGGCCGAAGGTGGATTGCCTCGGAGTGTCATCAACGCTGTGGCGCATGCTGCGAGCGATGCCGTTGCACGTGCCTTGGGATCCGTGGCACGCGCCGACGCTGTTGGTGTGGTGGCATCCGAGCGGCGCATCCCACCGAGCCTCGACCAGGTCCTCGCGTCGCACACGTTGCTCCACGCAGCCGAAGGACATCTCTTCGAGCGTGCCGTGATCGAGGCCGCCGCCGACGCTCGGCTCCACGTTCATGTCGTCGAGCCCACGTCGATCGAGGTGTCCGCAGCGGTCGAGGCCCTGCGGTCCTCCATCGGCGCGCCGTGGCAGAAGGATCACAAGTGGGCGACGACTGCTGCGCTCGCGGCGCTCGTGTGAGCGTCGCTGAGGAACGGGCCGAGTGCCACCGGCTGGAGCGGCGGGCGTACGATCCCGTGATGGCAGGGCGGGGCGTCATCGAGCTGTTCGAGGCTTCGGCGGGAACCTTTCGATCGGTGCTCGCAGGAGTTCGACCTGAGCACCACCAGCTCCCGACACCTTGCGATCCGCTCGACGTCAGCGAGCTCGTCGCCCGGGCGGTCGGCCATCAGAACTGGGTCCGAGGAAGGATCGCCGGTCGTTCTGACCCGCCGTCGTACCCGCCCATCGAACCTGATGCATGGATGGCGGCGTTCGAGAGCTCGACCAACTCGATGGTGGCGGAGTTGCGCGGAGATGGGGCCATGGACCGGACCGTCACGCTCGCTGCGGGGCTGACGTTCCCCGGCTCCGATGTTGCTGTGCTCGCGGCTCGCAACATCTTCCAGTTCGGGTGGGACCTCGCGGTTGCGACCGACCAGAGCCACGACCTCGCACCTGACGTGGCGACCGAGCTTCTCGAGATCAGCCGGGTGCGCCTTGTGCCACAACGTGGGCCGGGCGGCTTCTTCGGACCGGAGTTCGTGCCGCCGGCCGGCGCACCGGTTGCGACCGTGCTCGCCGGGTACCTCGGCAGAGAGGTCTGAACGACGCGGCCTGCGACCGGGCAGGGCGCTGGGCTACGGGGGCGTGGATGCGGAGCGCCGGTTCCGCCGGTGGAGGTCGGCGACGAGCGTGTCGATGGCCCAGGTGATCGCCGCGCCGGACTGCCGGCCGTCCAGACCTGACTCGTCTCGGAGGCTGAGCCACGCGAGGGCGTTGGCGAGGTAGACGATGACGGCCGTCGCCTGCGCGGCCTCCTGGCGCGGAAGACGATCGCACGCCGGCGCCAGTGCCTCCTCGATCTCACGGATCCGTTGCGATCGGGCGTCCCATCGCACCGAGCCCGCCACCCGCGCCATGAGCACGGCCTGCACGATCGCGGGCGTCTCGTCGAAGCGTTGGAAGACCTCGCCGTAGGCAGCACCGATCTGGTCGGGACTCGTCGGCGATTCGAAGGGCACGGCTTCGTTGTGCCGAGCGAGGGCAGCCGTCAACAGCCTCGCCCGATCGGGGAAGTAGCGGTAGACCGTGCGCAGGGACACCCCGACACGCTCGGCGACCGCCTCCATCGTCAGCCCGTCGATCCCTGCCTCGGCCATCAGGTCCAGGACTGCGTCCAGGATCAGCTCCGCGGTCTCCTGCCGGCGCCGTTCTCGCAGCGACGGCGCGGACGGCGAGCTCGATGGGACCTTGTCGACCATTCTGACATGCTACCAGCATCTTGACATGGTCATGTCACAAGCGTAGAAGGGGGGCCATGGACACGCCGCGTCGGACCCGCACGTACCGCAGCCACCACCTCGACAGCGAGCGGTGGGATCACGTCACACGGCGCCCTGGTGACGTCGTCATCTCGACCTCGATGAAGGCGGGGACGACCTGGATGCAGCGCATCATGAGCCTGCTGGTCTTCGGCGCCGGCCCCTTGCCGGCACCGCTGGTCGAGTTGTCACCGTGGATCGACGCGGCCTTCATGGGCGACGTGGACGGCGTGGTGGCGACCATCGAGGCTCAGGAGCACCAACGGTTCCTGAAGAGCCATCTGCCGTTCGACGCGTTGCCCTACGACCCGGCGGTCCGGTACATCTACGTCGGCCGCGACACGCGCGACGTGTTCATGTCCGCGTTCAACCACTACAACGGCTACACCGAGCTCACCTACTCGCTGCTCGACGCCGCGGGCGGCGCATGCGGTCCGATGCCACGCTGCCCCGCCACCGAACGCGAGCTCTGGCCGGAGTGGATGACCCGCAGCTTGTTCGACTGGGAGGCAGACGGCTGGCCGTTCTGGTCTCACCACCACCACGCGGCGTCCTTCTGGCCGCATCGAAACCTGCCCAACGTGCTGATGATCCACTACGCCGACCTTCTCGACGACCTCGAAGGCCAGATGCGCCACGTCGCCGCGTTCACCGGCATCGAGGTGGCCGAGGAAGCGTGGCCCGAGCTCGTGGCGGCTGCCCGCTTCGACGCGATGAAGCAGGAGGCGATGCGCAGGGAGGAGTACATCGGGCTGATCTTCGAGGGCGGGGCCGGCCGCTTCTTCCACAAGGGCACCAATGGACGGTGGCGCGACGTGCTCACCGAGAGCGACCTCGCCCTCTACGAGGCCGCCGCTGCTGCGCTCGACCCGGAACTGCGCTCGTGGCTCGAAGCGCGTTCGGGCAGCTGACTCGGCTCTCGCCGGGGACGCCGCGAAGGCAGTGGCCGGGGTCTGGCCCGGCCACCGCGTCAGCGCTACGCAGGCGTACCGGCGAGGACCGCGTCGATCTGCGAGAGGACCATGCGCATGCCCTCCTCGACACCCTGGGCGAGCACCTGCTCCATGCCCGCCTGCGAGTCGAAGTGGGTGCGGATCGCCATCACCGCACCCCCGCCGTCCCGCTCGCCGATGGTGATGACCATGGCCGTCATCGTGTTCCCGTCGTTCGGGCGGCCGTCGTCGTCGACATCTGCATCCCGCAGCTCGAGGTGGCGGGGCGGGTCGGCGGCGATGACCTCCCACGTGCTGTCATGGCGCTCGCCCCCGGTCCCGGTCATGAAGAAGGTGACCCGCCCGCCGGCCCGCAGGTCGTGGTCGACCACGGTCGTCGGGTACCCCGGGGGGCCCCACCACCGCTCGAACTGGCGGGGGTCGGCCCACAGCTGCCACGCCCGTCCGACGGTGGCATCGAGGTCCGCCGTGACCGTCATGGTCAGGGCCTCGGGGTCCTTCTCGACGCTGGTCACGCTCATCGTTCGCCTCCAGTTGTGCGCTTCTCGGTTGCGAGGAGATCGTCGATCCGGTCCACCCGCGCCCGCCACAGCTCCTCGATGCCGTCCAGGAGCACCCGGGCCCGGTGGACGGTGTCGATGTCGGTCCGCACGAGCTGCTCGCGCCCGCGCCGCTCCTTGGTGACGAGCCCGGCCCCCTCGAGCACGGCGACGTGCTTCTGCACCGCGGCGAAGCTCATCGGGTAGCGCTTCGCCAACGCCGACACGCTGTACCTGCCCCCGACCGCGAGGACGACGATGTCGCGTCGAGTGCCGTCGGCAAGAGCGTGGAAGATGCGGTCGACCCCGGCGTCGGGGACCTGATCTACAACCATCTGGTTGTAGGTTGGCAGAGAACGACGGCATCCGCAAGAGCTCGATGCGAAGGGCAACCGCTGCTACGTCCAGGGCCTCCGACCTCCATCGGACCCAGGGCGGTTCGGTGGCAAGCTCTGTCGCGCTCGAGCTCTTCCTCCTGTCGCAGTTCGAGCCTCGCCGCTCGGGGCTTCGGTTCGGGTCCCGGTGGCGCTGGTCAGAACCTGAAGCGGGTCAGGCCGCCTGGCTCGGTGCCCAACGCAACCGTGGCCGAGCGTGGCTGCACGCGGTACACGTTCCACGGCGGCGGTCCTTGCGACGGTGCGTTGAACGGCGCCGTGATGCCGCTCCCGCTCTCGTCGGGTTCCGCTGGCCACCCTTGGTCCGCCCACGCCTGCGCAACGCGGGCCAGGAGCTCGCGGTCGGTCACCCGCGAGGCGTCGCCCTCGACGACGAGGTCGGCGTCCCGGGCCGACACCGCGATCGAGCAGCGCGGGTCGCGCTCGACGTTGCGGCCCTTCCTGGTGTCACCCGTCTGGAACCAGTAGGCGCCGTCCAGCCAGAGGGCGCCGACGGCGGTCACGTGCGGACTGCCGTCCTCGTTGACCGTCGCGAGCCACGTCGTGCGGGCGTTGTGCGCGTCCGGCGCCGGCGCCGATCCCGAATCGAGCTTCTCGATCACGAGGGCCCAGTCCACCGGCGGCAGCCCGTCCGCCGAACCTAGGTTGATGGTCTCCATGCAGATCAGACGAGCGCGGCTCGGAGAAGTCATCGCGTCCGCGTAACGTCCGGCGATGGCAGTTGAGGATCCGGGGCCCTTCTACCACGGCACGAAGGCCGATCTGCAGCCTGGCGACCTGCTGCGGGCCGGTCATCGGTCCAACTTCGGCAAGGGGCGGAAGGCCAACTTCGTCTACCTGACCGCGACCCTGGACGCGGCGACGTGGGGCGCGGAGCTCTCCGCCGGCGACGGTCCGGGGCGGATCTTCGAGGTGGCGCCCACCGGCCCGATCGAGGACGACCCCAACCTCACGGACAAGCGGTTCCCGGGCAACCCGACGCGGTCGTACCGCACGCGGGAGCCGCTGCGGGTGGTGGGCGAGGTGGTGGAATGGCAGCCGCACGACCCTGAGGTGCTGCAAGGCATGCGAGACCGCCTTGCGGAGCTCGACCGACAGGGCGTCGAGGCGATCAACGAGTAGCGCTCAGACCGCCGGCTCGGGCGCCTGACGGGCCCAGGCGTTGACCGAGGCGCTGGCGCCGGAGGGGCCCGGGCGTCGGCCGGCACCCCGTCGGTGTCGTCGAGCGGCATGCCCAGGAACCCGCACCTGGTCTGCGAAGTCCTCGTCGAGTGGACCTCCCAGCTGGAGTCAACCCGAAGGCCATGGGCCCTGACCTGCGTCTTCGTGCCGCCGTCGATCCTGGATCGAACGTCGGTCAAACGAGCCCGTTCGACCAGGAGTTCGACCTGAGCGCAGAAGCGCCCTCACCGCACGGAGCGGGAGGGCTGCCGTCGTCTGCTCCTCGCTCCCGCCGTGCCTGCCTTGCATCAGTCCGGCGCGATGGAGCTGACAGCGACGGAGTTGCGGCTTCGTTGCGTGGCGGCGAGCCGGTCGAGCCCGATGGCGATGGACCCGAGGACGATGGCGGCAGCCGAGCCGACCACTCCGTTGCCGGTGCCGGGACCGCCGTCGGCGGTGGCAAGGAAGAGCCCGCCGAGGAGCACGGCGGACAGACCGAGCAGGAGCGCGGTGGGGCGGTGATCGGGCGGAGCCGAGGAGGTCCGATCGGCCGGACGCCTCGCCCGTGCGAGCGCTCGGGCGGCGAGAACCGCGGCGGCCAGCCCGAGCAGGGCCGTGATCGTGGGGCCGAGCCGCCCCGAGCCCATGATGGTGATCGAGGCCAGGGTGGACGGTGCGCTGAGTGCGTCGTTCGGCATGTCAGCTCCGCTCGTCTGTCGATTCGAACGCGTCGTGAGGTGAAGGCCCGCCGGTCATGTCGGGCGCGGCGGGCGGGTCGTATTTGACGAGCTGGACGTCGACGCATCCCTGCTGGTGCAGAAACGACGTGTACATCGCTGCGAAGTCGCGGCGCTGCGGCTCGTCGGTCGTCTCCATGCCGATGTCCACGAGGTGCTGGTGAGCTCGGTCGACGTCGTCGGCGCGAAAGCCGAAGTGGCGGAAGTGGACGTGGTCGTCTTCCGACCGACCAAGCTCCAGCTTGAGGCCGTTCGTAGGGTCGGAGATGAGGGCGAAGTCGCCGAAGCGATGCTCCACGACGAGACCCATGACCGTGGTGAGGCGCTCGATCTGCGCGTCGAGGTCGGGAACGTTCAAGGCGATGTGGTCGATGCCTGGCGTGATCATGGTGTTCTCCAGCTCGTCATTGGTCGTACATGGTTGGCGCAGCCTCACCAAAACGTCTGTCGGGCTCCTGTCGCAGGCGATGCGCGATCGAGCCTGATCTGCTCACTGACCGGCGGCCGGCTGGAACAGCTCGACGAAGTTTCCCGACGGGTCCATCGCCAGTACCTGCGAGCCGCCTGGGCTGCTCACGATCTCGTTGCGGATCGACGAGGTAGCGAACGCTGACGGTGGTGTCATCGGGCATGGGTGGTTCCTCTCGGGGAGGTGGACAGCTGGCCGATCAGATGGGGGACCCGCGTCTCCAGCTCCGCCGCGGTCTGCTCGAACGCCGGGTAGGTCTCCGCGTCACTGGAACCCTGCGCGGCGGGGTCGGGCATGCTCCAGTGGCTGGTCGTGGGCTGGTGAGGGAACTCGGGGCAGACCTCTCGGACCTTGTCGCAGAGCGTGACGACGTGGTCGAAGCGGCTGCGGGCGTGAGTCCGGAGATGCTTGGTGGTGTGGCCGGAGATGTCGATGCCACGCTCGGCCATCACCTGTACCGCGTTGGGATGCAGCGGCTTGGGGTGGCTGCCCGCGCTGCGAGCGTGGATGGCGTGATCGGAGTGGTGCTCGATCATCGCCTCGGCCATCTGGGACCGGGCGCTGTTGCCGGTACACAGGAACAGGACCCGTGGCGTACGCCCCCGGCCGGTGGGGAGTGCCAAGGGCTTTGGCTCGAGCTGAAGTGCGGGGTGCAGGGTCGCGGCGCTCTCGCAGAAGATCTCTCCGCAGCGGGCGAGGTTCACGCGGTAGTAGGCGTCCCGACCGTCGAAGGAGCTGCGCCGTGACGACACGAGCCCGGCGTCGCGCAGCTCACGCAAGTGATACGACACCAGGTTCTGCGGTTCACTCAGCAGCTGGGTGAGCTCACCGACCCGTTGGTCGCTGCGCGCCAGGTGCGACAGGATCGCCCACCGCAGCGGATGGCCCATGGTCGCCAGAACCTTCGGGGCTTCGACGTCGGCGGCCATGAGGTCATGGTACATCAGCTGGGCTGATGCATCAAGCCAATCTGATGCACTACAGTCGTGTTGGTGGACCGGGCTCGGACGATCGAGGTCGCGCGCGCCTTCGGTTGGCTCGGCGCGACCGCGTTCGGAGGACCGGCCGCCCATGTCGCGCTGATGCGAAGCGAGCTGGTCGATCGGCGTCGCTGGGTCGACGCGACGACATTCCTCGACCTCGTGGGTGTCACGGCCTTGCTTCCTGGGCCGAACTCGACGGAGCTCGCCATCGAGCTCGGCCGTCGCCGGGCCGGCACCGCCGGCCTCCTCGCGGCCGGAATCGCATTCATCGCCCCGGCGGCGGTCATGGTCACCGCGCTCGCGTGGGCCTACACCGAGCATGGAACCGCCGACGGGATCAGCGACGTCCGCTACGGGATCCTGCCCGTCGTCGTCGCCATCGTCGCCCACGCCTCCTACAAGCTCGCGCGAAGCGCCATCCGCTCCCCCCTCACCGCCATCGTCGGAGTCGGAGCCACCTACGCGTACCTGGCCGGCCTCAACGAGCTCGTCATCCTCGCGGTCGGCGCCGCGGTCGTCGGACTGTGGGCCAACCGCCACCGGGTCACGAACGGGATGCCGATGGTCCTCCCCTGGGCGATGTCGGCCCTACCCGCGACGGCCGGTGCCAGCCCCGACGGCGGGCTCGCCCGCTTGTTCGCGACGTTCCTGAAGATCGGCGCCCTGCTCTTCGGCAGCGGCTACGTCATTGTGGCGTTCATCGAGGCTGAGTTCGTCGACCGTCTCGGGGTGCTCACCACCGAGCAGGTCGCCGACGCCGTCGCGGTCGGCCAGGTCACCCCCGGGCCGCTGTTCACCACCGCCACCTTCGTCGGCTACCTGCTCCACGGCGTTCCCGGCGCCCTCGTCGCCACCGTCGCCATCTTCCTTCCCGCCTTCGTACTCGTCGCGCTCCTCGGACGCTTCATCGCTCCGGTCCTGCGCCGACCCGCGGTACGGCCCGTCCTCGATGGTCTCAACGCTGCGTCGGTCGGCCTGATCCTCGGCGTCGCCATCGACCTGGCCGACCAAGGCCTGAACGACTCCCTCACCACCGCGATTGCGCTCAGCTCCCTCGGTGCGCTGCTGGTGACCAAACTCAACCCCACCTGGCTCATCGCCGGGGGGCTCTTCGTGGGCGTCGGTCACGCCATCGCGTAGGAGGGTCAGCCGAGTTTGGGTGTCGCTGATCAGCGCAACCGGGGGCCGTCGACCCCCACCTTGTCCTGCTTGGCGAAGCAGCATGTGCCGGACTCCCCGAGGCAGTCGACGCCCTGCTCCGACAGGACTCGGCGCTGCGGGGACGACGGTACGGCTGAGCAACCCGACGGTCGACGATCCACCTCGTCGAGCTGGTCGCACGACGCGAGTGGTGACGGAAGATCGCGGCTCGGACGTGCTGCGTGGTGCCTGCTCGTTGCGGCTGATCGTGGCCGGTGTCGCACCGCACAGTGGAAATCGCAGTAGAAGAACGGCCAGTGAGACGCCAGAGAGGCCCCCTCCGATCTCTCGGAAAGGGCCTCTGACCTGCGCTCCAGTTGGTGGCGGGGGCGGGATTTGAACCCGCGACCTTCGGGTTGTGAGCGCGCCTCGCCCGTGCGGCGTCGTCCGGCCCGGTCCGTGTTCGTCCCGGTCACACGCCCTTTCCTCACTCTGGCGTCCGGATTGGTGCGGGGCGGTTTGTCGTCGTTCGTTTGACCAGGTGTTCGACCAGCACCAGGACCGTGTGCCTGGAGGTACGCCTGCACCGACGCCTCGGTGACGTAGACGATTCCCTCGTGGCCGGGTCGCCAGGCCCCGGCCGAGCCAACTACCCGACGTCGCGACGTATCGTCCGAACGACACCGGCGGCGAGCGGGACCGCCACCCAGAAGACGATCGAGAACGAGATCTGCGGCACGTGACCAGCCCAGTCGTTCTCGAGCACCCAATTCCAGGTTGTGGACATGTCGATCCAGTCCGACACCAGCGTCGATGCCGTGCCGAGGACCGCAAAGGCGGCGGGGAGAGCGAAGGAGGCGGCGATGGCAGTCGCCGAGCTCTGCAGCAGCGCGCCGAGCGCGACGCCGGCGAGGACATTGAGGAGCACGAAGAGCAGATAGCCGGTGATGGCGCCGACGGTCAGGTTTGCCTCCAGGGCGCGGCCCGAGGCCGCCGCCAGCACGAGGCCGGCGGCGGTGACCACTCCGCCGAAGACTGCAGCGCCACCACCCAGCACCATCGACACCGCCAGCTTGGCGTTCAGGACTCGGATGCGTCGCGGTTCCTGGGTGAACGTGGTCATGACGCTGCGTTGGCTCCATTCGCCGGTGAGCATCAGGATCGCCACCACGGGCAGGAGGATCGTCAGCCCGAGAGCGGCAACGCGGAGGTAGCTCGCGTAGGTCTGATCGAAGGTCGTTGGGACGAGGACCGGCACCAGCATCATCCCAGCGGTCGACAGGGCTACGAGAGCGAGGAGCCAGCGGGCAGCGCGGGTATCGGTGGCCTTGGCCCACTCGACCCGGACAAGCCGTGAGAACGGGATAGGTCCTGGGGCCGACGGTGCCGCGTCGATGCCGAGGGTTCGGGGGGAGAGTGACGTGGTCATGCTGCAGCCTCCTGGCGCGGAGCCGCCTTGGCGGCGGTGAGAGAGAAGAACAGCTGTTCCAGCCCGTTTGTCTCGGACTGACGCAACTCGGTGAGCAGCACCTGGTGGTCGCGGGCGACCCCCGCCAGCACCTCGGTCGTGACCCGACCTCCGGAGACGTCCACGGTGAGCGCATCCCCCGGCCCGGCGACGTAGTCGATCCGCGCAACCTGGAGCGCCGCGGCAAGTGCACCGGGGTCGGGGCTGCGCACGAGGATCGTGGAGCTGGCAAGCAGATCGTCCAGCCGACCGGCGGCTACCACGGCACCGCCGGAGATGACGACAAGATGATCGGCGGTGGCCTGCACCTCGTGGAGCAGGTGACTCGACAACAGCACCGTGCCGCCATGGTCGGCGAAGTCGCGGAGGAGCGTTCGCATCCAGGCGATGCCCTCGGGATCGAGCCCGTTCGCCGGTTCATCGAGGATCAGCGCCCGCGGTTCACCGACGAGGGCCTGGGCGACGCCGAGGCGTTGGCGCATGCCAAGGGAGTAGGTCCCCACCCGCTTCTCCGCCGCATCGGCGATCCCGACGAGGTCCAACAGGTGCTCGACCCGCCTCGTGTGAACGCCTGCCAGCCGCGCTGCGATCGTGAGCGTCGCCCGGCCACTGCGCCCGGGATGCATCGCAGACGCGTCGAGCAGCATTCCGACCACGCGCGTCGGGTTGGGCAGCTCGACGAACGGTCGCCCGTCGATGGTCGCCGTACCGCGATCGGGTCGCACCAGCCCGACGATCATCTTCAGCGTCGTGGATTTGCCGGCGCCGTTGGCCCCGAGGAAACCGGTGATGGTCCCGGGTTCGCAGCGCAACGAGACGTCGCGCACGACCGGCATCTTGTTGTAGCTCTTGGTGAGAGCGGTTGTCGTGATCATGTGGCCAGCCTGAACCGGCCGGTGCGCCGCCGCATCGGGCGGACGGCCACGATCCGATGTCCGAAGGGAGGCTGGCCGCTTCCGACGTTTGGTCTTTCGTTGGTTGCAGTGTCGACTTTCGTCGATGTTGCACGGGGGCCCTGAGCCGTACGCTCGAACTATGTCCTGGCTTCGCAGATGGTGGGCCCAGACCGCCCCCACGGCGATGCTGGCACCGAGCGACTCGGCTCATCCCGACAAGGTGGCGCCCAGGACTGCGCGCGACTGGTCCGCCGACGCCGGTGCCTTCGTCATCGCCGCCGCTCTCGGCGCTCTCATCCTGAGCGTCACCGTGGATGACGCCGCCAATCGGATGACCTCGGGGCAGGTGGCCACCGACGCCGCGTTCGGAGCTCTTTGCTGCATCTCACTGTGGTGGCGGCGGCGCTGGCCGTTCGGTGTGGCGCTGGTTTGCGTCCTGTTGGGCGCATTCTCGACCTCTGGCACGGTGGCCGGCCTGTTCGCACTGTCCTCGCTGGCTGTGCACCGCCATGTCCGGCCCGCCCTGCTCGTCGCCGCTCTGTTCGTTCCGTCCGCAGTGGTGTGCTCGATCTGGCTCGGGCGGACCAATACCTGGTCGGTGATCCTGCCGACGATGGCGCTTGCCGCCGCCGCGACCGCATGGGGCATGTTCGTCCGCGCAAGGCGTCAGCTCCTCTCCACCCTGCGCGACCGTGCCCAACGGGCCGAGGCTGATCAGCTCCTCCGCGCCGAACGTGCGCGCCTGGCCGAGCGAACCCGCATCGCACGGGAGATGCACGACGTGCTCGCCCACCGCATCTCCCTGGTGGCGCTGCACGCCGGGGCGCTCGAGGTCGCACTCGACCTGCCTCCCGCCCAGGTGCGGGAGAGCGCAGCGCTGTTGCGGTTGACGGCCCACCAAGCGCTGGAGGAGCTGCGGGACGTGATCGGCGTGCTGCGGGAGGAGCCGGGGCAGGAGCGGCCGTCGACGGTGCCACAACCGACGCTGGCTGACATCCCACGCCTGGTGGAGGAGACTCGCCGCTCCGGCGCAAAGATCGACTTCGAGATGCAGGTGGACGGTGCAGCTGCCGCACCCGGCCCCTTGGGTCGCGACGCCTACCGCATCGTGCAGGAAGCGCTGACCAACATCAGCAAGCACGCTCGCGGCACGCTCGCCCAGGTTCGGGTGGCGGGGGCGCCGAACCGCGGCCTGCACGTATGCGTTCGGAACCCACCCGCAGTCGGCGCCCACGACCGTCCGGCTCCGCCGGGTTCCGGCACGGGCCTCCTTGGTCTGCAGGAGCGAGTGACCTTGGCCAATGGCGTCCTGGTGCACGGACCGGACGCTTCCGGTGACTTCGTCGTCGAGGCCGACCTGCCGTGGTGAAGATCCGGGTGCTGTTGGTCGACGACGACGCGTTGGTGCGTGCCGGTCTCCGGATGATCCTGTCGTCGTCAGAGGAGATGGAGGTGGTGGGCGAGGCTGCCGACGGGGCAGACGCCGTCGCAACCGCGCAAGCGCATCGACCCGATGTCGTCCTGATGGACATCCGGATGCCCGGGATGGACGGCATTGCCGCCACGTCGGCCCTCCGCCGCCTTGCGACTCCGCCGCACGTGATCGTCCTGACCACGTTCCAGGCCGACGAGCATGTCATGAGCGCGCTCCGGGCCGGAGCCGACGGATTCCTGCTGAAAGACACCGCGCCCGCGGAGATCGTCCATGCAGTGCGCCTTGTGGCTGCAGGAGAAGCGATGCTCTCACCGTCGGTCACCCGCACACTTCTCTCTCACCTCGGCAACGACGACATGACAGATCGCCGCCGCTTCGCTGCCCAGCGCCTGACGTCGCTCACAGACCGTGAGCGGGAAGTCGCGACTGCGGTGGGGTCCGGCGCATCCAACGCCGAGGTCGCCGCGTCTCTGTTCATGAGCGAGGCCACCGTCAAAGCGCACGTCTCGCGCCTTCTCACCAAGCTCGCAGTCACGAACCGGGTACACATCGCGATTCTCGTGCACGACGCGCAATCGTGACTTGACGCGTTCGAGCCGACGGGTGCCACGCGCAGGGCCTCGGGCGGCGCTCCCGCGGACAACGACGACGTGACGGGCGTACGACACCGGCGGGTCGGGGACGACCACCCCTGCGATCGGACGTCTCCTGGCGACCGCAGCTGGCCCGGGCTCGGCGTCACAGATGCGGTGGGAATGCCCGAGCGGCACGGCAGGTTCGCACCAGCATGACGAAAGGTCACACGATCACGATCACGCCGTCAGACAAGCACGTCGAGGTGCGGGTCGACGGCGAGACGGTCGCGCAGTCAGACCACCCGGTCCTCCTGGAGGAGACCGGCTGTCCGACCCGCTACTACCTACCGCGTGACGCAGTGCGCACGGACCTCCTCCGGCGCACGACGTTCAGCACGACCTGTCCGTTCAAAGGCGACGCGACCTACTGGACGCTCGAGCTCGGCGGCGTCACCCACGACGGGATCGCGTGGAGCTATGAGGAGCCGATCGAGTCCGCCACCAGTATCAGCGGACTCCTGTGCTTCTTCAACGACCGAGTCGAGCTCGACGTGGAAGACACCGCTTGAGCCAACCTGGATCCACCTGGGCTCCGTTGGGAGTAGCACGCGGGCGTGGCGTCGAGGTCTCCCCTTTCGGGATCCCAGGGTCGGCGATCGGTCGACAAGGCGCCGACCCCGCCGAGCTCGCCGCCGGCCTCGTGTAGCTTGCCGGCCAGCCCACGACGACGCCTGAAACGCCTCCCGGCGCCCCTCTCGCGGTCGAAGGTCAGCCGCAGGCCGTAGCGGGGGTGACGGTGACGTGGACCTGCCGGGCGCGGCGGTCGGCACGGAGCACGAGGTCGGGCGCACACCGGCGCGACACCACCCGGGCGCCGGTGACCGCCACCTCGTACCCGGTCGGGTAGACCGCCCGCGGCACGACGATGGCCGTGCGGCCGGACCGAGGGCGCCGACCGGCCGGCGTCGTCGTGTCGTACGTGTAGTCGAGCGTCTTCGTGGCGGGGTCGAATCCCAGCGACCTCGGCGTGCCGTCCGTGACCTCGGGATACGGGCGGGTCAGCGCGGCGGCGGAACTGGCCACGACGTTGTCGCCGGTCGGAGGCAGGCGCAGGTCGTCGACCAGTTGCTCGTCATAGGACCAGAACGCCCACGGCAGCAGGCCGCGGTCGAGCTCGCCGGTCAGGCGATCGAGCGTGGCACGATCCTGCGTCGCCCCGAACTCGCCGACGATGGCGGGTTGGCCCGATCCGGCAGCGGCGGCGACGGTGCGGTCGACGACCTTGGCGTCGTCCGCGGCCGTCAGCGCGTAGACGTGGGGCGCCAGCGCGCCCGACGCGCCGATGCGGGGGAGCGATGTGTCGGCCTGGCCGAAGTTGAAGAGCACGAAGGGCTCGTAGAAGACCATGGCGTCGCTGTCGACCGCCGTGACCGCCGCCGAGAAGCGCCGGTAGAAGGGCACGAGCAGCTCGGCTTCGAGCTCGGGGCAGCCGGCCAGGCAGGGTTCCCAGTTGGTTCCCGGCCACGGCTCGTTCATCGCCTCGTATCCGATGACCGCGGGCTCACGGCTGAACCGCTCGGCGATGGCCCGGGCCGCCTTGACGAAGCTCTCCTGGAGGCCGACGCCGTCGGGACCCGGCGTGTTGGCCCAGAAGTTGTCGAAGGCCTTCTGGATGGCCGGGTTCTGCACGTAGTAGAGGGGAAACGGGGCGTTCGGGTTGGGGGCGCCGTCGGTGAGGGTCGCCCACTCAGGGAAGCCGTTGCCGTGGGTGAGCGGGCCGTAGCCGTCCTGGTGGAAGTCGAAGAGCACGTAGATGTGGTGACGGGAGAGGTCGCGCACCGAGGTGGCGAGGTTCTCGATGTAGGCCGGATCGATCACCCCGGGTTGGGGCATGAGCGCCCGCCAGTCGACGCCGAGCCGGACGACGTTGAAGCCTCGCTCGGAGAGGAACGCGGCGTCGTCGTCCCCGAAGCCGATGCCGGCGGGGTAGTAGGGGCCCCACTTCTCGACCATGTTCACGCCGCGCAGCATCACGACCCGCCCGGCGTCGTCGACGAACCACCGGCCCTCGCCCTCGAGCCGAGGCGGCCACGGCGTCCCGCTCGGTGGTCGCGAGTCGCAGCCGCTTGCGGCGGTGATCGCGGCGAGCACCACGCCGATGGCCACGAATCGCCGCACCCTGGTCACCGCTCCACCCCCCGGATCACCGCCCTGCGCGCCGACGGCATGGACGCTAACCAATCGAGGCGGTGGGTGGACCGTGCCCACGGATCGGCGGCCCTCCTGGCGTCACTCGTGTGCGGGGACTCCCCCGAGCGACGACAGCTCGACCACGCGCGTGGTGGGGAGGACGTCGACGACGTCGGGGCCGACCCAGCGCACGCCGACGGTGCCCCGCTGGTGTCCCGCGGTGTCGAGCCAGTTCGGGACGCCCGGGATCGCGGTGGGCGATGACGAAGCGGACGCTGCCGTCGTCCTCGAGCTGCGCCGTGTGGCAGTTCAGCGTCGCCTGGTGCCGGACGTAGTCGAGCGTCTCCATCCAGTGGTTGTGCAGGGCGATCATCCAGTACTCGCATTCGGGTGGGGTGACCTCGACGACCAGCGCCTCGTCGTCGGCGAGGTCGAAGTAGCCCTGGTGCCACGTGATCTGCGGGTCCTTGAACTTGTCGGTCGCCGGGAGCTCGGCCTCGTCGGTGAAGACGTTCGGCCACTGGGCCTGTCGGGTGGCCCACCCGGCGCCGATCTCGGCGACGCCCTTCACGTAGAGGCCTGCGTAGAGGAGCGACAGGTACAGCTCCTCCGCGGTGAGCGGCTCGCGCGGGCTGTCGTCGGCGTCGAGGCGCTCGATGTGCAGCTCGGCGTGACGCTGGTTCGGTCGGTCGAGGAAGGTCTGGCGGATGGCGATGCTGCGGGTGTCGGCCTCCGACCGCAGCCAGTTGCCCTGGTGCTCTCGCTGCGAGATGACGAGCTCGAAGCTGCCGTCCGGCTCGATGTGCATCTGCTCCTCGTGCATCGTGTTGCCGGTGCCCGGTCCCCCGCCGCCGAAGCCGGCGCCGGAGAACAGGTTGAAGCTGATCCACTTCGCGTCGCCGCGGGTGCCCCAGATCCGGTAGTCGTACTTCCCGTCGAGCGAGGCGCCGAGGTAGTGGTTGTCCGGGTTCTCACCGACGATCTTCACCGTCTCGTGGCAGGCCCGGACCAGGACGGGCTCGCTCGGCCGCCCGTACTCGAGCTTGCTCTCGAGGGCGCCGCGCAGCAGGCGGGTGAGCATGCGGAAGCCCTCGGCCCGGTCGAGCGGGCTGTCGGGGTTGCCCTCGGCGAGGATGACCTCGCCGGCGTCGGCCAGCAGGTCGCAGAACTCACGCCAAGCGGTGCCGTCGACGACCTTGCTGGGTGATCTCGTCCATGGCGTGCTCCTCAGGCGGCGGGGATGTCGAAGCGGTCGGCGTAGAAGGCGAACTGGTCGGCGATCGCCGCGGGGTCGAGCCCGAACTCCGCGCGCCGAGTAGGTGCCGGGGCCGGGGCGGTCCTTGGCGCTCTCCGCCCACCACTCCTCCATCCGCTGACGAGCCTCGTCGGTGAGCTCGTCGCCGAGCTGGGCGTACAGGTCGGTGACCTGGCCGATCGGGTCGCGCTGCACGGCGTCGAAGGACAGGTCCACGAACCGACCCTCGTTGCCGCGGTCGCGGAAGTCGATGAGGCGCTCGAGGGCCGTGCGCCAGGTGGCGGTCGTGTGGGCGCCGATGGCGAGCGGGTCGCATCGTTCGCTCAGGACGCCGATGAACGTGCTGTAGAGGGCGCTCACCGACGGGAGGACCTTGGCGACGTCGCGGTGCGTCATCACGAAGCGGGCGTCGGGGTAGACGGCGTCGAGCGCGTCGATCGACAGCATGTGGGCCGGTGACTTCAGCCACCAGCGGTCCGGCGGGCAGCGCCACTGGAGCAGCTGGAGCACGCGGCGGTGGTACCGGTACGCGGGCTCCATGTCGCAGTCGCGGAGCCAGGCTGCGTAGCCCGGCACGAGCGCCATCCCCTCGAAGATCACCGACCGGAAGTCGAACGCCATCGGCACGAGGCACTCCTGCGGACCGTCGGCCGCGGTCGGGATCATCCCGGCGAACCCGGGGAACATCTCGTTCGTGAAGTCGATGCCCGCCTGGGCGACGGCGATGCGCGGGTCGGTGTGCTCGGTCGCGGTCTCCGGCGGCGGGCACGGGTCGGACGCCTCCCACACGCGCAGCGGGCGACGGGCCGGGTCCTGGGCGAGGAGGAAGCTGAGCGCGGTCGAGCCGGTGCGCGGGCAGCCCGAGCCCGAACAGCGGCGCGGCGATCTCCTGCTCGGCGATCTCCGGGTGCGTCGCCGTGCCACCGCTCCACCTCGAGGCGGTTGGCGAGGTATCCGACGATCTGGTCGGTCATCGCCGCGACGCCCAGCTCGTTCAGCGCGGCGTCGTCGTTGAGCGACCGCACGAGGACGCCAAGGCCCTCCTGCCACGTGTCCTCGCCGAAGTCGGAGCACCCGGCCCGCTCGCAGGCGGCGTCGATCGAGCGGCGCGACCTCCATCAGATGAAGTCGGAGCCGCCGTCGACGTTGACGTTCGCTCCGGTCACGTAGCCGTTGCGGCGGGAGGCCAGGTACACGGTGATGCTGGCGATCTCGTCGGGCACTCCGGCGCGACCGAGATCGGCCGGCTGGTGGAAGTTGTTCTCGATCCACGTCATGACGTCGACCGGGTCGCTCGAGTCGAGCCCGTCGGCGGCGAGGAACGGGTGCAGCACCTCGGTGAAGCTGGCCGTGACGATCGTGCCGGGGCTGATCGTGTTCACGAGGATGCCGTCCTTGGCGAGGCTCTTGGCCAGGTTCTTCGACACGCTGGCGACCGCCGCCTTCGACGCCGTGTAGGCGACGATCCGCGGGTTCTGCCGCTGGATCGAGTGGGCGGCGAAGTTCACGACGCGACCCCACTCCGCGGCGCGCAGCAGCGGGAGCGCCGCCTTCGTGCAGCGGACGGCGGCCATGAGCCCGAGCTGGAACGCGGCGTCCCAGTCGGCGTCGGTCATCTCCTCGAAGTAGCCGTCGCCGGGGCCGACGGTGTTGACCAGGCTGTTGATCTCACCCCATCGCTCGCCGATCTCCGCGAAGGCGGCGGTGATCGCGGCCGGGTCGGTCAGGTCGACCGAGATGCCGACCGCGTCGGGGCTCCCCCGCCGGCGCAGCTCGGCGAGCGTGCTCTCGATCGCCTCGGGCCCGCGTGCCAGCACGGCGACGCGGGCGCCGTCGTCCGCGAACGCCTCGGCGATCGCCCGGCCCATGCCCTTCGTGCCGCCGGTGACGACGGCCGCGACTTCCTTCGAGACCCAGATCCATCGTCCTGCTCCCCCTGTTCGTCCGTTACGGCGTCATGCCCCGCGATCAGCTCATCCTTCGGCCGCCGCTCGGGTGAGGCCGGCGAAGCTGCGCAGGTCGGCCAGCAGGGCCTCCGGATCGGGATGCGGGATCAGGTAGTGCGAGTAGGCCAAGCGCAGGAACAGCTCGGCGGCCTGCTCCCGGCTCAGGTGCCGCCGGCGGACCGCCGGCACCGCCTCGAAGGCGTCGCCGAGCAGCCGGACGAACGACGTCGTCTGCGGGCGGAGCGAGCTCGCGAGCGACTGCAGCGCGAACGCCGGGTCGGCACCGATCGGATCCGGTCCCATGAGACCGTCGAGGTAGGTGACCAACAGCCGGAGGGCGGCGTCGAGCTTCCGGCCCTGGCTGTGTTGCGCCTCGATCGCCTCGCGGAGCCGGGCGTCGAACACCTGTTCCTCGTAGGTGGTGAGGGCCTCGAGGAGCTCGCCCTTGGTGGGGAACCACTTGTACAGGGTCGGCCGGGACACCCCCGCCGCCGCGGCGATCGCCGACATCCGCAGCCGTTCGGGGCCCCGCTCGGCGATGACGCGCCGCGTCGCGGCGAGTATCGCCTCGACACTCGTCACGCTCACCCGACCGGCCGGCACGGACCGACCATACGCCCCTGGTTTACAAAATTCGAGAGAAGTGTTAGATCCGTGGATCGTGCGATGCTCACCGGACATGGAAGCAGCGCTCCGGACGCTCGACGTCGAGCAGGCCGGCTTCTACCTCCGTGACGACTACTTCGACCTGCTCGAGTGGCTCCGCGCCAACGCACCCGTGCACCGGTCGGCCAACGGCATGTGGCTGGTGTCCCGGTACGAGGAGATCCGCGAGATCAGCCGGGACCCGGCGCGCTTCAGCTCCCGCCAGGGCGCGCTCGTCAACGACCCGCTCGCGCCTTGCCGCCGAACGACGACGCCGGGTCGCTCCTCCACCTCGACCCGCCGCTGCACGCCGACTATCGCAAGCTCCTCAACCGCGAGTTCACCCCGCGCGCCGTCTCGAAGATCGAGACGACCGTCCGCCGCATCGTGACCGACGCCTTCGAGGCCCTCGACGACGTGGCTGCCGGGCAGGTCGTCGACCTGGTCGAACGGGTGGCCCTTCCGATACCCGTCGCGGTGATCGCCGAGCTCCTGGGCATGGGCGAGCAGGACATGGCCGAGGTCCGCCGCTGGTCCGACGCGACGATCGAGATCACGGACAACCCGACCGAGGAGGTCGTCGCCGCCGCGACCGAGTTCATGCTGTTCCTGGACGACCACGTCCGCCGGCGCTTCGACTCCCCCGGCGACGACCTGCTCTCACTGCTGGCCACGTCGCACGTCGGTGATGTGCCGCTGAACGAGGCGCAGGTGCAGCTCTTCTGCATGACCCTGATGGTCGCCGGGAACGAGACCACTCGGAGTCTCATCTCCGGCGGGGCCCAAGCCCTGGCCCAGCACCCCGACCAGCGGGCGGCTCTCGCTGCTGACCCCTCCCTCATGCCCACGGCCGTCGAGGAGATGCTGCGGTGGGTCACACCGATCCAGGCGTTCTGCCGCACCGCGACAGAGGATCTCGAGATCGCCGGCGCGAACGTGTCGGCCGGCGACTACCTCGTCCTGCTCTACGCCTCCGGCAACCGCGATGCGTCGGTCTTCGGCCCGACCGCCGATCGCTTCGACATCGCCCGGCCGGCGACGCCCGCCCACGTGGCCTTCGGTTTCGGCGAGCACCTCTGCCTCGGTGCGAGCCTCGCTCGGCTCGAAGCCAGGCTCGCCCTGGAGGAGCTGCTTCGTCGCCACCCGTCCTACGAGCTGGCGGGCGAGGCGACCTACGTGGCCTCGACGTTGACACGCAGCCTGGCCGAGCTGCCGGTGGTCCTGCACCCAGGATCGGCATGACGACGCTCGGCCCGCTGGTCCCCGCCGACGAGACGTTCCACCACCAGATCACCGACACGTTCGCCACGGTCGGCCAGTCGGATCGATCGTGGACCGAGAAGGTCTGCGCGATGGCTGCCCGCAAGGACGGGACGATCGGGCTGGGGTTCGGCATGGGGAAGTACCCGAACCGCGGCGTGCTCGATGCGTACGCGGGCGTGAGTCGCGGTACCGAGCAGTGGACTGTGCGCTCGAGCCGCCGCCTCGCGCCCGAGGTCGACCGCCTCGAGACCGGTCCGATCCGCTACGAGGTGCTCGAGCCGCTGCGGGTGGTGCGGTTCTCGCTCGCGCCCAACGACGTGGTGCCGATCAGCTTCGAGTGGACGTTCACCGGGGCGGTGCCGTGCGCGCTGGAGAACCCGGAGCACCACCGGTCTCGCGACGGGCTGCGCCTCGACGCCGACATCGTCCGCTACCACCAGATCGGGACGGCCGAGGGGTGGGTGGAGGTCGACGGCGAACGCCACGAGCTCGACGACGCGACGTCCGTGTCGACGAGGGACCACTCGTGGGGCGTCCGTTACCAGGTGGGAGCTCCGGTCGCCGACGTGGAAGAAGCGCCCCGTCCCACGAGCGTGTCGACGACGGTGATCTGGTCGCCGATGCTCCTCGAACGCGGGGACGGCACCCGGTACGGGCTGCACCTCTACTACCAGCGCCACGGCGTCGCCGGCTGGGAGCGCGTCGAGCTGCAAGGCGGCATCGAGCATCCCGATGGACGACGCGAGCCGTTCGTGGCGCTGGTGGCTCGTCCACAGGTCCGCGACGACAACCGGCGCCTGCTGTCGGCGGAGCTCGACTGCACGATGGCCGACGGGTCGGCCCGGCCGCTGCGGATCACCGCGCTGGGCGACACCGGGTTCCACCTCGGCACCGGGCTCTACTTCGGGTTCGACGGGCACTGGCACGGCGAGTGGCGGGGTGACCTGCACGTCGACGGGGAGCACATCCCGGACTGCGCCGATCCTGCGACCGCCCGTCGCGTCCACCAGATCCGGGACAACCTCGTCCGCGTCGAGGACCCCGCCGGCGGCGGTGTGGGCGTCGGCAACCTGCAGTCGATCTTCGCAGGGCCGCATCCCGACCTCGGGCTCACCGAGGCCAACAGCTTCTTCTGATGCTGGCCGCCGGACGCGACCTCGACCAGGTCCGCGTGGGGCTGGAGGGGTGGCTCGGCCATCGCGTGGGCGTGATCGAACGGCCATCGGCGGGCTTCTCCTGCGAGACGCTCCTCGTCGACCGCGAGCTGGTGGTCCGCCTCCCGCCGCTCGGCGGCGGCATCTTCCCGTCCTACGACCTGCGGCAGCAGGCCGCCGTCCAGAACGCGGCCGGGGCGGCCGGAGTACCGGTCGCAGGACCGGCCCGCTACGAGGCCGATCCGGCCCACCTCGGCGCGCCGTTCATCGCGATGCCCTTCATGCCTGGCGTGATCCCGTCGGACTTCACCCCGACGGACCCGTGGCTCACCGGCCTCCCCAGCGACGGGGTGCGGCGATCGGTCTGGGAGACCTACATCGACTCGATCGTCGCCGTCCATCGCACGCCGGTCGCTGACCTCGCTCTCCGGACAGGGCTCGAGCAGGAGCTGGAGGCCTGGGACCTGTACGTCGAGTGGTCCACCGAGGCAGCTCCACCGCCGGCGCTCGTGGAGGTCATGCGTTGGTGTCGCGAGCACGCGCTGGCCGAAGAGCCACCGACCGGACTCCTGTGGGGCGACGTCCGGCTCGGCAACGTCGTCTTCGACGAGACCTCGGCCGCACCGCGGGCGATCCTCGACTGGGACATGGCGTCGGCCGGACCGATCGAGATGGATCTGGCCTGGCACCTCGCCCTCGAGGACGTGCAGACGCACCTCACGGGCATGGTCGTGCCCGGGTTCGGGACGCGTGACGAGACCATCGCGCGGGCGACGGCAGCGATCGGGCGACCGCTCCAGGATCTCCAGTGGTACGAGGTCTTCTCGCTCATGCGGGCGTCCGCGATCGCCACCCGCATCGCCGTCCTGCAGACACGCGCCGGACAACGCCCCATGTTCGAGGTCGGCCAGGACCCCACCCTCGCCGCCGCCCTCCGTCGCCTCGAGCGGTGAGAACGATCGAGCGCTCCCGCTCCGTTGGTCGAGCGTCGTAGCGTTCCGGCCCGCCGAGGCATGGCCGAGTGATGCCGGCTGGAGCGGGCGTACGATCCCGTGATGGCAGGGCGGGGCGTCATCGAGCTGTTCGAGGCTTCGGCGGGAACCTTTCGATCGGTGCTCGCAGGAGTTCGACCTGAGCACCACCGGCTCCCGACACCTTGCGATCCGCTCGACGTCAGCGAGCTCGTCGCCCGGGCGGTCGGCCATCAGAACTGGGTCCGAGGAAGGATCGCCGGTCGTTCTGACCCGCCGTCGTACCCGCCCATCGAACCTGATGCATGGATGGCGGCGTTCGAGAGCTCGACCAACTCGATGGGGGCGGAGTTGCGCGGAGATGGGGCCATGGACCGGACCGTCACGCTCGCTGCGGGGCTGACGTTCCCCGGCTCCGACGTTGCCGTGCTCGCGGCTCGCAACATCTTCCAGTTCGGGTGGGACCTCGCGGTTGCGACCGACCAGAGCCACGACCTCGCACCTGACCTGGCGACCGAGCTTCTCGAGATCAGCCGGGTGCGCCTTGTGCCACAACGTGGGCCGGGCGGCTTCTTCGGGCGGGAGTTCGTGCCACCGGCCGGCGCACCGGTTGCGACCGTGCTCGCCGGGTACCTCGGCAGAGAGGTCTGAGCGACGCGGCCTGCCCGGATCGCAAGGGCGGCGGCGACCTCCGCCGCTCCTCGCTCGGCGGACGCGATCCCCTCGGGGACCAGGACGACCTCGGCGCTGCGCCCGTCGGATGACCTCCGGGTTCTCGTAGCGCCTGTCGCCCTTCGAGCTGCTCAGCCCGAAGGTCGACTCGTTGACCAGCACTCTTCCTTCGCTCGCACCCGCCCTGGTCAACGTTGCTCGGGGACCTCGTTTGACCAATGTTCCACCAGCGACGCGATCGAGGCCCTCTCCGCTGAGCGGAAAGGGCCTCTGACCTGCGCTTCAGTTGGTGGCGGGGGCGGGATTTGAACCCGCGACCTTCGGGTTATGAGCCCGTTGGTCAAGCTGCCTGCCCGTCTCGGTCCGTACCTGCCGGTACCGCTGAGCTGGTCTTTCGCGCATCGTACGTCTCGGTCTGTGTCGCTGCGCGGCGTCCTCTTCCCGGCCGCACAGTAGAAGCAACAGTAGAAGACCGGCGTGACCGTGGCTGTCGCGAAGAGCTGGGCGCGGACGCGCATGCCAACAGTCCTGACTGCGCATCGAACTCAGTCCCCAACTTGACGAGCCCCTGCTTCGGCGCCGGCGAGCGCGGCCGCAGGGTTCTGGGCCCCCACCGCAGCGCCCCGCCATGACGGCGGTGAGCACGACGCTCGCCACCTGACCCACGCCCGCACGTCGTGCACGATTGTTGAACGTGTTCTCGAGCGGGAGCTTCCGCACGGACGAGAAACCACATAGATGCCAGCGCGGAGCCGTTGACTCGCCCTAGCAGGGGAATCGATCGGAAGGCCGGTCTACCGTTGGCGCCGTGCAGGCAGCGCAGGACGCGTTCGCTCGTCATTCCTGGCTCGAGGCATACACGCTGCTCACCGACGCGGGCGACGGTCTCGATGCCGACCAGCTCGAGATGCTCGCCGTTGCCGCGAACCTGATCGGGCGTGACCAAGACAGCATCCGAGCGTGGGAGCGGGCCCACCTCGATCACCTGCGGGCCGGTCGGCGCGACCGGGCGGCGCAGAGCGCGTGCTGGGCGGCGCTCATCCTGCTGCTGCGCGGCGAGATGGCACAGGCAGGCGGGTGGATGACGCGCGCGGAGCGCATCGTCGAGGAGCTGGGCACGGAGCCGGTCGCGGCCCGAGGGATGTTGTTGATCCCCGCCGCTCTCGCTGCTCTCCACGGTGGCGACGCCCACGCCGCTCGAGAGCTCGCCGAACAGATCATCACCGTCGCAATCGCGGTGGACGAGCCTGATCTGCTGGCCTTCGGTCGCCTCTCCGCCGCGCAGGCGGCACTGGTCGCAGGTGACATCGAGCGGAGCATGCGCATGTTCGACGAGGTGATGCTCAGCGTCACGATGGGCGAGGTGTCGCCGATCCCGGCGGGGATCATCTACTGCGCGGTGGTTGACGGTTGCGTCGAGGCATGCGATCTCCGGCGTGCGGCCGAGTGGACCGAGGCCCTACGGCGCTGGTGTGACGACCAGCCCGACCTCGTCCCCTATCGCGGCCAATGCATGGTCCACCTGTCGCAGGTGCTGCTCGCACAGGGATCGTGGCCCGATGCTGCCACCGAAGCCGAGCTGGCGTGCCGGCGACTGGCCGACCCCCTCCACCCCGCGCTCGGTCTCGCCCACTACCAGCGCGGTGAGCTGCACCGCCTGCGTGGCGAGCTGGATGCCGCCGCCGAGGCGTACCGCGAGGCGAGCCGGCGCGGGCACGACCCCGTCCCCGGCTTCGCGTTGCTGCGGTTGGCGGAAGGCGACATCAACGGCGCGGTGCGCGCCGCTCGACGGATGCTCGACGAGCATGGGCCCGGACCAGCGCGATCCGGGCTCCTGGCGGCCGCCGTCGAGACGCAGTTGGCGGCCGGCGACACCGCCGGGGCAGCTGCGCTCGCCGAGGAGCTGGCCGAGCTCGCGGCCGCGATGGGCACCGAGATGGTGTCGGCGCTCGCTGAACATGCGCCGCGGGACGGTGCTGCTGGCATCGGGAGACGCGCCCGCCTCCATCGCCGCACTGCGGGCCGCCTGCAAAGCGTGGCGGGACCTGCAGATGCCCTACGAGGTGGCCCGAGCGCGCTTCCAACTCGGGCTCGCCTACCGGGCCGCCGGCGACGACGACGCCGCCGACCTCGAGCTCGACGGGGCCCGGGCCACCTTCCAGTCTTTGGGCGCGGCCGTCGAGCTGGCCCGGATCGAGTCCGTTGCGCTAGCGGAGCCCGGTGTCCTCACCGCGCGGGAGCGCCAGGTCCTGCGGCTCGTCGCCGCGGGCAAGACCAACCGCGAGATCGCGGGCGAGCTCGTCATCAGCGAGCACACCGTCTCCCGCCATCTCCAGAACATGTTCATGAAGCTCGGGGTGACGTCACGCGCGGCGGCGACCGCCTACGCCTACGAGCACCACCTGGTCTGATCCTCGGCCGTGTGGTGTGAACACACCACACGGTGATGCCCGAAGATGGCGGATCCTGGCGATGCAGGCCGATTGGGCTGTCCGTACGGTCCGATCATGACCATCACACCTATCCAGCAAGGGCCTGACACGGCGACCGTTGAGCGCCTCGCCGCCGCCTTCAACCGCTCGTTCGAGACCTGCGAGGACCCCGACAACGTCCTGAGCGCCGACGTCTTCTTCGACCTGTACCCGCCGTTCTGGCGGTTCCAGCTCCAGGGCCGGGACGCGATCCAGACGCAGCTGCGCATGCTCAACGAAGGCTGCGAGGTCACCTCCCGGATCCTGCGCGTCGTCCCCACCGCCGACGGCTTCCTCCTCGAGCACGAGGAGACCTCGCAAGGTGAGCACACCGAGATCGCCCGGAAGCTCTGGGTCTGCGTCGTGCGCGACGCTCAGATCGCCGAGGCGACCTGCTACTGCAACGGCGGATGGGACGACGAGCTGCGCGCTCGCCACGCCGCCGAAGCCCCGATGCTGCGACCCTGAGCGAGGCGACGATGACGATCACCCACGACACCATGACCGTCGAGTCGGTCCTCCAGGCCGTCCGCCTGCTGAGCCCGTCGATCCTCGACCGAGCGGGCGAGATCGAGACAGGCCGCCGAGTGCCACCCGACCTGATCGACGACCTGCGGACCGCCGGCTGCTTCCGACTCGTACGCCCGGCGACGCACGGGGGTCTCGAGGCCTCGATCCCCGACGCCATGCGCGCGCTCGAGTCGCTGGCCCGAGCCGACGCGTCGGTCGCCTGGACCGTGATGATCGGCGCCGGGTCCTGGATCGACCTCGCCCACCTTCCCCGCGAGACCTTCGACTCGCTCTACGCCACCAACCCCGACGCCATCACCGCCGGCGTGTTCAACCCGACCGCCTCGATCACCGTGGACGACGGTGGGTACCGGGTCACTGGTCGCTGGAGCTTCGCCAGCGGGTGCGAGCACGCCGACGTGCTCTTCGGCAACGGCGTGGAAGGCACCGTCGATGGCATGCCGCAGCTGCGTGGCGCCGTGTTCGCCCCGCACGAGGTCACCATCGAGGACACGTGGTCGGTGTCTGGCCTCTGCGGCACGGGCAGCCACCACTTCCGAGTCGACGGCGCCAACGTCCCCGCCGACCGCACCTACGACCCGATGGGCGGCGAGCCGTGCATCGACGCGCTCGTCGTTCACCTGCCACCGCCGGCCGTCTTCTCCCTGGTGATGGCCAGCGTCGCGCTCGGCATCGCCCAAGGCGCGCTCGACGACATCACGGTGCTGGCGTCGGACAAGGTGCCGATGCTCTCACCGACAGCGCTCGGCGGAACTCAGCTGTTCCAGCTCGACCTGGCGACCGCCGACACCGAGCTACGTGCCGCTCGCGGCCTCCTCTACGAAGAGGCCGCGCAGATCTGGGCCGCCGCGGAGGCGGGCGACTCGCTGACCATGGAACAGCGAGCGCATGGACGAGCCTCCGCCGTGTGGGCCGTCGACCGGGCAACCTCGGTCGTCACCACCGCCTACCGGGCGGGCGGCGGGAGCTCCCTGTACTCGGACTGCCCGCTCCAGCGACGCCTCCGCGACATCCACGCCCTCGGGCAACACTTCATCGTCCGCCGCGACACCCTGATCACGGCGGGCGCGATCCTCGCCGGTCTGGACGTCCAGCCCATGGTGTTCTGACGCCACGCACGTCGATAGCCCGACGCCGGTCACCTGGGCGAGCCAGCGATCGACGGCAACCGCCTCCTTGACAATTCGAGACATCGAGAGGAGACATCGAGCCACGCGTGCCCGTCGCGACGGTTGGCGTTCGGGGTACTCAGCCTGTCGCGGAGGCATGAAAGGCTTCGAAGTAGCGGCGGACGCGTTCGAAGTCGTAGTCGACCTCTTGTCCGCTGTCTTCGTCCCATTCGCTGCGCCCGGGGCGCGCGGTGATGTCGCCGCCGTGGACGTGGATCGCGCCGGTGAAGGACTGCAGGGGGTTGTCGACCGCGTGGATGGTGTCGTCACCGAGCAGGGCGACGTCGCCGACACGCAGCTCGCGTCCACCGGAGACGACGATGCCGTCACCGGAGCGCCGGTAGAAGGTGTTGTCTTCTTGTCCGCCATACAGGCCGATGGCGGCCCACATGAGGTGGTTGTGGGGGCGGAACCGCATGCCGGGCGCCCACAAGGCCTTGACGACGCTCAGGTTCTCCGGCCAGGTCCCGAGGCATCCGACAGGACTCGGCGCTGCGGGGAAGGACGGTACGACTGAGCAACCCGACGGTCAACGATCCACCTGGTCGAGCTCGTCGCACGACGCGAGTGACGACGGAACATCGCGGCTCCGCCGTGCTGGCTGGTGCCTGCTCGTTGCGGCTGGTCGTGGCCGGTGTCGCACCGCACAGTAGAAATCGCAGTAGAAGAACGGCCCTGAGACGCCAGAAGAGGCCCTCCCCGAAGCATCGGAAAGGGCCTCTGAACTGGGTGTTTCGTTGGTGGCGGGGGCGGGATTTGAACCCGCGACCTTCGGGTTATGAGCCCGACGAGCTACCAGACTGCTCCACCCCGCGTCGCGCCGGTCATGGTAGCAGTGCCCGCCAGGTGGTCCACCCGTGGCCGACCCCTGCTCGGTAGCGTCCCCGCGATGCTGCGCTGGCGGACGTTGCGTCGCCGGGACGGCGACGCTCCTCCCATCCCCCTCCCTCCCGGGCCCGACGGCCGCACGCAGTGGCTCGAGGCGTCCGTGACCAGCCTGTTGTCCGGCCTCGAACGGGTCGAGGACCGGCTCGAGAAGCTCGAACGGCGGATGGGCGAGGTCGAGGACGTCGCCCTCCCCCTCGGCCCGAGCGACGGTCTCGACGAGGTGCGGGCCCGGCTCGACCTCCTGGCCGCCTCCGCCGCCTCGCACGACGAGCTGCTCGAGGCCCGGCTGGAGGCCACCCGGGTGGGCACCGCCGTCGACCGCCTCGCGGCGGAGGTCCGGGCCATGGCCGAGCGGGGCGGCCCGGCGCTGGGCGACGAGCCCGACTGGGCCGCCAGCGCCTGACCCCCGGACGTCTGGGCGGGGAACGACCCGCCCCCCGGGACATCATCCGCCCGAACCCGTCGGTGTGCGCCCGAACGCCGCCGGGGCGCGCCCGTCAGGCCGATGCGGTGGTGGTGCTCGTCGTCGTGGCCGGGTCCCCGCCGTCCCCGCCGCCGTCCCCGCCCTCGCCACCGTCACCGGCGCCGGCGGCGTCGCCGCCGGACAGCGCGTTGGCCTGCTCCACCAGGCGCCGGGCCCGGTCGATCTCCTCCTCGTAGCGGGCCAGGTCCCGCTCGGCCAGCGCGGTGTCGGCGGCCTCGAAGGCCTCGGCCGCCTGCTGGAGCAGCTCGGTGACGTCGCCCGGTGGCGCCTCCTCCGGCGGGGTCTCCTCCGTCGGTGCCTCGTCGGCGGGGGCCCTGGGCTCGTCCTCCCGGCCCTCGAGCACCTCGAGCGTGGGAGGCGCCTCGCCGAAGGCCCGGTCGAGCGCCGCGGACAGCGTGGACCTGATGTACACGGCACCGTCCCAGAACACGACCACCCGCCGCAGCTCGGGGATCTGCCCGGAGTTGGACTCCACGTACAGCGGCCACACGTGGAGCAGCGACTGGCCGATGGGGACGGTCAACAGGTCGCCGAAGGTGCACGACGACCCCTCCTGGCACAGCAGGGTCTCCGCCTGTGACACGGCGGGGGTGGAACGGATGGCGTTGGCCACCTGGGACGGCCCGTCACGTCGGCCCGGGACCGTGTAGGTCACCAGCTCGCCGTAGTTCTCCGGATCGCTCCGCGCCGCCATGAAGGCGGTCAGGTCCCGTCTGCTGTCGTCGTCGGACGACGGCACGAACGGCCGGGTCATCACGAACTCGGGGTCCTCGGACCCGGGCAGGCGGAGGATCTGGTACGTCGGTGAGATCCGGGGCAGGCGCCGACTGGTCGTCGTGGGCTCGCCCTGGGCGTTGACCTGCGTGCTCGTCGCCGACTCGTCCCCGGGGTCCTGCGAGACGTCCCAGGCGCCGGCCTCGGTGTAGAAGTCGTCGGGGTCGCTCAGGTGGTACCGGCCCCACATGTTGGTCTGGATCCGGAACAGGTCCTCGGGGTACCGGAAGTGGGCCCGCAGCTCGTCGGGGATCTTGTCGGCCGACTCGAACAGCTCGGGGAAGGCGTCGGCGTAGGCCGCGGCCAGCGGATCGTCCGGGTCGACGATGTAGAAGTCGACCGTGCCCTCGTAGGCGTCGACCACGGCCTTGACCGAGTTGCGGACGTAGTTGTAGTCACCGTTGAGCCCGCTGCCGTTGGGCAGCGAGCTGGCGTCGACCCGCTGGGCGTAGGGGTAGCTGCTCGAGGTCGTGTAGGCGTCGAGCACGTACTTGACGCCGCCGTCGATCAGGACCGGGTAGGGGTCGGCGTCGAACTGGAGGAACGGGGCCAGCGTCTCCACCCGCTCCCGCACGTCCCGCTGGTAGAGGATCTTCGAGTTGCCCGTGATGTTGCCCGAGATCAGCGGGTTGATGTCCCCGAAGCGCAGGGCGAAGGCGGCCTTGTTCCACAGCGAGCCGATGTCGACGCCGTCCTCACCGTCGTACTCGGTGAACTGGGTCGCGCCTTCCGCGTCCTCGTAGTCGATCTCCCGGCGCTCGGTGCCGACCACGACGTAGCCACCCAGGTCCTCGCCGACGTAGATGTTCGGCTGCTCGAGGTCGTCGGGGAACTCGTCGTCCACGTCCACCGGCACGTCGCTGGCGTAGAACAGCGGGCGCCCGTCCTCGTTCTGCCCGTTGGCGGGGGAGACGACGGCGCCGTAGCCGTGGGTGTAGATGGAGTGCGTCGACTCCCACGAGGAGCGGGGCACCCCGGCGGTGTCGAGCTCACGGGTGGCCAGCTCCACCTCGGTGAGCTCGCCGTCGACCTTGTAGCGGTCCACGTCGACGTCGTTCACCTGGTAGAAGCGCCGGATCTCCTGGGTGCGCTGGTACGAACGGGCGAGCTGGGCCGGCTGCCACAGGCGGATGTTGCGCACGATGTCGGCGTTGGCGTCGAGCTCCTCCTCGTCGAGGGAGGCGTCGGCCGCGAACGACTCGGTCTGCACCTCGTCGAGGCCGATGGCGGCGCGGGTGGCCTCGATGTTGCGGCCGATGTACTCCCGCTCCTTGGACGACTCCGACGGCTCCACCGAGAACCGCTGGACGATGGCCGGGTACACGCCGCCGAGCAGGACGGCCACCAGCGCCCACAGCCCGACGGCGATGACGGGCAGCGCCCACCCCCGCCGCCAGATGTTGACGATGAAGAGGACGAAGGCGGCCAGGGAGATGAGGATCAGCAGGTAGAGGACCGGCAGCTGGGCGTTGACGTCGGTGTAGGTGGCTCCGTCCACCGCGCCCCGGGTCGAGAAGTTCAGCTCGTAGCGCTGGAGCCAGTACCCCGCGGCCTTGATGAGGGCGAGGGCCCCGAGCAGGACCGACAGGTGGGCCTTCACCTGGGGGGTGACCCGCTGCCCCGCGCCCTGGACCCGGATGCCCCCGTTCAGGTAGTGGGCCACGGCCGTCACCAGGAGCACCACGACGACGGCGGCGAAGGCCCAGTCGACGAGGAACGACAGGAACGGCAGGCGGAACAGGTAGAAGCCGATGTCGGTCTTGAACTGCGGGTCCACGCGACCCACGTCGCGGGCGTTGATGAAGAGGATCCACTTGTCCCACTGGCCCGACACGCCCGTGCCGAGGATGAGGGCGAAGAGGGCCGAGATGAGGAGGCGGACGAGCCCGGTGCGCTCCCCGATGAGCTCGTGGTACCGCTCGACGAGCTCCTCCTCGGGGCCCGCCGGCCGGAAGCGGGGGGCCAGCCGGTCGGCGATGAGCAGGTTGGCCCACAGCACGGCGAAGAGGACGACCGTGAACAGGAGGCCGAGGAGGAACTTCGAGCGCAGGACGCCGGTGAAGACGCCCGCGAAGTTCAGCGAGTCGAACCAGAGGTAGTCCGTGTAGAAGCCGGCGATGCCCCGCAGCGACGTCAGCAGGACGAACAGGGCAACGGCGAGGACGATCAGCCAGACCCGGTTGCGACCGGGCCGAGGTCGCCGGCGCCGCGGGAGCTCCGACGGTGCTCGCACCCCGGCAACCTATCGGTCGACGGGTGCGACCAGGCAGCGGCAGCCCGGGTGCGCGGGCGGGTGCAGCACCCCGGAGGGGAACGCCTCACCGGCGGAGCGCGGCCCGGCGGCGGCGTTCTCGCCGCACGCCGGGCAGGCCGGCGCCCCGGGATCCGGGATCCAGCACACCGTGACCGACGAGGCGACCCGTCCCCGGGCCTCGGCGGCCACGGCGGTGGAGCGGGCCAGCGGCTCGGCCAGGGACGACTTCCACGTGCGGTAGGCGGTCGAGATCCGCTCGGCGGTGCCGGCGTGGTCGCCGCCCGTGGCCTCGAGGGCGGCGGCCACGTCCGCCCGCAGGGCCCCGGCCACCTCGGCGCCGACCTCTCCGGCCAGGTCGTCGATCGGCGGGGCGTCGGGACCCTCGGCGCCGGCGGCGGTGCAGCCGGCGGCGGCCGCTGCGTCGAGGGGGGCGGTGGCGGCGGCGGCGTAGCGGGCGGCAGCCGCCTCGGGCTCGGGGAGCAGGTCACCCAGCGTCGGGCGGCCCCGGCTCCGGCGGAGGGCGTCGAGGACGGCGTTCTGCTCGTCGGCCAGCTCGCGCTTGAGGGCCCGGGCGAGCTCCCGTTCGATCGGGGCCAGGTCGGCGTCGCGACGACGCACGGCGGCGCCCGGGTCGTCGACGTCCTCGGGCTCGGGCTCGGCCTCGGGCTCGGCCTCGGGCGGGGCGCCGGCCGCCTCGTCCGGCGCCGCGTCCCCGGCGGCCGCCGTGTCGGCCCGGAGGCGGGCGAAGACGTCGTCGGCCTGGGGGCGGTCGCCATCGGGACCGCTCCCGGGCGCAGCTGCGTCAGCGGGGTCGCCGGTGGCCACGGGGGTCGTCTCGGGCTCGGCGGGGCGGAGGATGCGCAGGGCCGAGGTGCGCCGCTCGGACACCGTGACCACCGGCTCGGGGGCAGGAGCCGGGCGCTCCCTGAGATCGATCACGGGGGGCCCCGGATCCGACGGCTGGCCACCGTCCTGGCCTGGTCCCTGGGCGGTCGGCCCCTCGGTCGCAGGCTCCTGCGCCTCGGCCGGAGGCGCCTCGCCCTCGTCGGCGTCCGCCGGCTCGTCGGTGTCCGCCGCCTCGTCGGTCGCCGGTTCCTCACGCAGGGCGACGACCTCGGCCTCCAGCTCCTCGATGGTCGGCTCCGGCTCGTCGAGCTGCACCACCGCGGCCTCGGCCGCGGCCCGGGCCTCCACCTCGGCCACGGCCAGCTCGGCGGTGGCGTCGTCCATGATCGAGCGCACCACGGCGTAGGTCTCGAGCAGGCGCTCCCGACCGGCCCGCAGCTGCTCGACCTGCTGGAGCGCGGTGCGCCGGCGGCGGGCCAGGTCCCGCAGGATGCGCTCCCGCACCGCCTGCGCCTCCCGCACCATCTCCCGGCCCCGCTCCTGGGCCGCCTCGATGGCCACCGTCGACTGGCGCTCGGCCTCGGCCCGGGTCTCGGCCGCCGCCTCCTCGGCGTCGGCCCGCAGGGCGTTGGCCAGCGACTCGGCCTCGGCGGTCCGCCCCTCCGCCACCCGCTCGGCCTCGGCCCGCAGGCGGGTCGCCTCCTCCCGGGCCTCGCGATGGACGCGGGCGGCGTGCTGCTCGGCCGTCGTGCGGATCTCGGCCCCCGCCTCCTTGGCGGTGGCCAGCACCCGGCCCGCCTCCTTCCCCAGGGCAGCCATCAGCTCGGCCTCACCGGGGTCGGGCGGCACCGCGGCGGCCACGGCGGCTTCGGCCGCCGCCTCGGTCTCGACCGCCTTGGACTCGGCGGCGGCCGCGTTGGCCTCGGCTGCGGCCACGCGCTCGATCAGCAGGCGCTCGCGCTCCTGGAGGGCGGCCAGCTCGGCCGCGACCTGGCCCAGGAACACCCGGACCTGGTCGGGGTCGAAGCCTCGGAACGACGACGGGAACGTCTTCCGGGCCACCTCGTCGGCGCTGATGGGGCCGGCGGGTACCACGCCCGCAGGGTAGATCGCCGCCGCCCGGCCCTCGCCCGCCGCACCGTCGTCTGGGCACACAGATCGACGTACTCCGGCGATCTGCGTGCCCAAACGCCCCGGGGCTCAGCTCGTGCGGGCCCCCGGGCGGTCGAGGGCCAGTCCGTTGCCGCCCTGACGGGCGAGGACCCGCAGGGCGTCGTCCAGCGTGTCGACCGGCTCGACCCGGAGGCCGTCCCCGGCGGCGGCCCGGGCGTCGGCCAGCTCCCCGCGGGGCACCAGGAACAGCTCGATGCCGGCGTTCTCGACGGCCGCCGTCTTCTGGGCCACGCCACCGACGTCGCCCACGGTCCCGTCGAGCTCGATGGTGCCCGTGGCCGCCACCTTGCGACCACCGGTCAGCTCGCCCTCGGTCAGCACGTCGAGCAGCTCCAGGGTGAAGGCCAACCCGGCCGACGGGCCGCCGATCCGCTCCGACTCGATGTCGACGTCGTACGGGAAGTCGAGCTCGAGGTCCCGCGTCGACAGCCCCACGCCCAGGAAGGCCTGGTCCTCGGCCTCGGGCCGGCGGCCGAGGCGCACGTCCACGGAGATCCGGGCGCCGTCGCGCTCCACGCCGAGCGCCACCCGCTCACCCGGTTCCCGCCGGGCGAGCATGGCGATGACGTCACCGTCGATGCGCACCGGCTCACCGTCGAGCTCGACGATGGTGTCGTCCTTCCGGAGCCGCCCGTCGGCCGGTGCGCCGGGCACCACCTCGAGCACCGACGCGCCCGACCCCGAGATGGCGTCGTAGCCGAGCTGCTCGAAGGCGACGCCCCGGGCGGCGTCCTTGGAGCTGTCCATGAGCCGCAGGTTCATGTCCCGCAGCTGGTCGGCGTCCGTGTCGGGCGGGACGATGGTCTCCTTCTCCACCACGTCGACGTCGGGATCGAGCCACCCCCGCAGCGCCCCGAGCACCGTGGCCTGGCGCAACGACACGGTGGTCAGGAACACCCGCCCGTCGGGCGGGAAGCTCGGCCCGCCGTCGACGGCCACCAGCGGCTCGACGTCGACCGCGCTCCCCGGCGCCATGGCGTAGTACGGGATGCGCACCACCGAGGCGGCGACGAGGCCCAGCGCCACCAGGGCGAGCAGGACGAGGAGCCAGGGCCGCGTCCGTCGCTTCGATGGAGCCGCCTCGTCGGGCGCGAGCTGCTCGACGGACTCGTCCACGGGCCGTCCAGCGTGCCACGGACCGTGGCGGGATCCACCGGCAGCCCCAGAGGGTCACACTTCGGTCGTGCCCTCGCCCACCGAGCGCCGCCGGGACGCGGCCCTCGCCGGCCATGCCGGCGACGACGACGCCGCCCGCCGCGCCCTGGTCGATCCCGACCCGGGTACGAGGGCGGTGGCCCTCGGCGCGCTGGCCCGGCTGGGCCGGTTGGCGGACGACGACCTGCGGGCGGCCCTGGGCGACCCCTCCCCCGCCGTGCGGTCACGGGCCGTGGAGCTGGCCGTGCCCGCCGCCGGCCTCGACCTCGTGCCCCTGTTGGACGATCCCGACCCGTTCGTGGCCGAGCAGGCGGCGTGGGCCCTCGGCGAACGACCCCCCGCGCCCGCCGCCGTCGCCGCGCTGGCCGAGGCCGCGGGCGGCCACGACGACCCCCTGGTGCGCGAGGCGGCGGTCGCCGCGCTGGGCGCCCTCGGCCACGCCGACGGCCTGCCCGCCGTGCTGGCGGCGACCTCGGACAAGCCGGCCGTCCGCCGACGGGCCGTCCTGGCCCTGGCCGCCTTCGACGGACCCGAGGTCGAGGCCGCCCTGCGGCGGGCCCTCGGCGACCGCGACCGGCAGGTCCGCCAGGCCGCCGAGGACCTCCTCTGAGGAGGCGGTTGCCGCTCCTCTAGGCCTGGATCAGCTCCTCGGGGGTCAGCTCGGGTGTCTGCCCCTCGAAGTCGATGATCTCCCCCACGTTGTTGAAGTGGGCGGCGGCGGCGTCGTACTGGACCAGCTGGACCGACTCGCCCATGAAGGGGTCGTCCGGGGCGTCGGTGGTGACCGTCACCCCCGGCAGCAGCAGGCCGCCGCCGACCCCGTCGAGCGTCCGCACCGACTGCATGAACGCCTGGCGGGTGAGCTCGTCACTCGCCCGCAGCGCCTCGGCCAGCAGTGCGCCCTGCGTCCAGCCGTAGGCCACGATGCCGTTCTCCACGTCGGCGTCCGGCGAGTACTGCCCCACCTTCTCCCGGTAGAGCGCCATGGCCTCCTCGTTGGCGTAGGCCGGGTTCTGCGGGTCCATGACGTTGGTGGCGCTGTAGACGCCCTCGGCGTTCTGGCCGGCGATGCCCATCAGCGTCTTGGAGATGCAGGTGCCGGACACCCAGGTGATGGGCTCCCAGCCCTCGGCGTTGGCCCGCTCGAGGGCGTTGGGGCAGGCGAGGAGCGTGGCGCCGTTGAAGAAGGCGTCGGCGTTCGTGGCGGCCAGGCTCGTCATCTGGGCGGACACCTCGCCGGCACCGGTCGGGTAGGACTCGATCTGGGCGATCTCGATGTCGGTGCCCTCGATGGCCTGCTCGAAGCCCTGCTGGTAGGCCTGCCCGAAGTCGTCGTCCTGGATGAGCATCGCCACCGTGGCGTCGGGCTTCTCCTGCTTGAGGAAGTCGGCGAAGACCTTGCCCTCGAGGGAGTAGCTGGCCAGCGTCGAGCCGATCAGCCAGGGGTACTCCTCGTTGCCCCACGCGGGCGAGCCGGTGGCGGCGAACACGTTGGGCACGCAGAGGTCGTTGAGGACGTCGCGGATGGCGATGTTGTTGGCCGTCCCGACCACGTTGAAGACGGCGAAGGCCTCGTCGCCGTTGGTCCCGACCAGCTCGTCGATGTTGCTGGCCGTGCGCGCCGGGTTGTACTCGTCGTCCTGGTCCTCGACCTCGATCTTGTACTTCTCCCCGGCGACCTCGACGCCGCCCTCCTCGTCATTGAGGTACTGGAAGTAGGCCTGGTAGCCCTTCGAGATCTCGGCGAAGGCCGCGGTCAGGCCCGACTGGGGGAAGCTCGAGACGAGCTTGATGGTGTCGCCCTCCACACCGGCGGTGCCGGTGTCGGGGCAGTCCGAGGCGTCGACGGCGCCGGCGCCCTCACCCGAGGAGCCGCCGCCCCCGCCATCCGACGCAGCGTCGTCGCTGTCGTCGCGGCGGTCGCCGCAGGCGACCACCACCAGTGCCAGCGCCAGCACGAGCGCCAGCGTGCGAATCGTCCGGGGACGGGACATGGATCCTCCTCAGCTGCGGTTCACCCGGTTGCCCGATCTTCGACCTGACACGCGGGTGGAGACGTTGTTTACCAGTCGGTGGATGCCACCGAGGAGCCCCTCGGGCAGCAGGTAGACGATGAGGATCAGGGCGATGCCGAGCAGCGCCGGGGAGAGGACCTCCTTGCCCTCGATGAGGGTGTCGGTGCGGTCCTCGAGGAGGGTCAGGACCAGCGCGCCGAGGGCGGGGCCCATGATCGTGGCGGCGCCGCCGATGACGACGGCGACGAGGAACTTGATCGAGAGCTCGAAGTAGAGGATGGGGTTGGTGGCGTCGGCCACCTTGTCGACCATGACCGAGAGCGAGCCGGCCACGCCGGCGTAGGCGGCCGAGATGGCGAAGGTGCCCACCTTCACGCCCGACAGGTTCACGCCCACGGTCGCCGCGGCGATCTCCCGGTCGCGCGTGGCGATGATGGCCCGACCCATCCGGCTGTGGATCAGGTTGCGGGCCAGGACGTAGGCGATGACGGCGACGCCCAGGCAGAGGAAGTACTCCCACTGGTCGTTCTCGAGGAAGCCGAAGATCGACTCGAACTCGCTGCGCTCGGGGCGCAGGAGCGCGACGCCGCCGGAGCCCTGGAAGATGGCATCGGGGCCGTCGACCACCTTCGACGCGAGGCGGGGGAAGAGCACGGCGAGGCCAAGGGTGATGAGCGCCAGGTACAGGCCCCGCACCCGCAGGGCGGGGAAGCCCACGACCACACCGACGAGGGCGGCGACGATCGCCGCCACGATGATCGTGGGCTCGAAGTACCAGCTGTACTCCGTCATGAGGATGCCGGTGGTGAAGGCGCCCACGCCGAAGAACGCGCCGTGCCCGATGGAGACCTGGCCGTTGTACCCGGTGAGCAGGTTCAGGCCCTGCGCGGCGACGGCGAGGTAGATGGCCTGCGACAGCAGCTTGTTCGTGTCCGGCCCGTAGTAGAAGGGCAGGTAGAGCGCCACCGCCGCCAGCACGACGCCGACGGCGATGCGCACCCACGGGATCCGCCCGCCGGTCGCCGGCTGCGTGAGCACGGCGGCGGCCTCGGCGCTGACGAGCCCGGCCGCCCCCTGGTCGTCGACCGTGCTCATACTCGTTCCACCGTTCGGCGGCCGAACAGGCCGGTCGGGCGCACCAGCAGCACGACGAGGATCAGGACGAGGGGCAGCGCCACCTCGATGCCGTCGAGGAAGTCGACGTACTGGATGGTGAGGGCGTCGGCGATGCCGACGATGAGCCCGCCGATGACCGCCCCCATCGGGCTGTCGAACCCGCCGAGGGCGGCGGCGGCGAAGGCGAACACGAGCACCTGCTGCATGAGGCTGGCGTCGAAGCCGGTGCGCTGGGCGGCCACGAAGCAGCCGGCGGCCGCACCCAGGGCGCCCGACAGGGCCCACCCGAACATGAGCATGGCGCCCGAGTTGATCCCCACCAGGCGGGAGGACTCGGCGTTGGAGGCCACCGCCCGGAGCTTCAGCCCCAGTTTCGTGCGCTGGAGGAGCACGTAGAGCAGGAGGCACTCCCCGACGAGCACGATGGCCAGGCCGATGACGTCCTTGCCCACCTCGGCCACCCCGAGGTCGACCCGTCCCGAGGGGAAGGCGGAGGGCATCTGCTGCGGATCCGTGCCGAAGAAGAGCTGGGCCAGCGCGTTGAGGGCGAGGAACATGCCCAGGGTCACGATGACCACGTTGAGCGGGCTGCGGGCGTGCTCCACGGGGCGGATGAGCACCCGCTCGATGACCGCCCCGGCGATGAAGGACAGGGCCATGGTCAGGAGGATGGCCACCACGACCGGCATGCCCGTGGTGGTGAACTTCCACCCGACGTAGGTCGAGAAGAGGGCCATCTCGCCCTGGGCGAAGTTGAGCAACCCCGTCGACCGGTAGATGAGGACCAGGGCCAGGGCCACCGAGGCGTAGATCACGCCGTTGGCGATCCCGTTGAAGACCTGGGAGAAGAACAGCTCCATGCGACTCCTCAGAACCCCAGATAGGCCTTGCGGACGGCGTCGTCCGTCTTCAGGTCCGCAGCCGAGCCGCTGGTGGCGATGCGGCCGGACTCGAGCACGTAGCCCCGGTGGCCGATGTCCAGCGCGAGGTTGGCGTTCTGCTCGACCACCAGCAGGGTGAGGCCCGTCTCCTTGTTGATCTCGCCCAGCCGCCGGAACAGCTCCTGGGTGATGAGCGGGGCCAGGCCGAGCGACGGCTCGTCGAGCAGCACGAGCTTGGGCCGGCTCATCATGGCCCGGGCGATGGCCAGCATCTGCTGCTCGCCGCCGCTCATGCTGCCGGCGGCCTGGTCCCGGCGCTCGCCCAGCCGGGGGAAGACCGAGTACCACCGTTCGATGTCGGCTTTCACCTCACCGTCCTTGCGGATGACGGCCCCCACCCGCAGGTTCTCGTCGACGGTGAACTCGCCGAACGTCCCCCGTCCCTGGGGCACGTGGGCGATCCCCGCCTTGGCCACCGCCTCGGGAGGACGGCGGCTGATCCGCTGGCCGTCGAAGGTGATGTCCCCGCCGCCGTGGATGATCCCGCTGATGGCCCGCAGGGTGGTCGTCTTGCCGGCACCGTTGGCGCCGAGGACGACGGCGACCTCGCCCTCCTCGACCGCCAGGTCGATCCCGTGGAGGACGCGCACGGGGCCGTAGCCACCGGTGACCCCTGACAGCTCGAGGAGGCTCATGCAGGCGCCCCGAGGTACGCCTCGATGACCTTGGGGTCGTTCTGGACGACGCTCGGGGGACCCTCCGCGATCTTGCGGCCGAAGTCGAGCACCACGACGTCGTCGGAGATCGACATCACCATGGCCATGTGGTGCTCCACCAGCAGGATGGTGAGACCGAACTGGTCGCGGATGCCCTTGATGGTGGCCGCCAGCTCGTCGACCTCGCCGTGGGTCAGGCCGTTGGCCGGCTCGTCGAGGAGGACGAGGCGGGCGTCGGAGGCAAGGGCCCGGGCCAGCTCGATGCGCTTCAGCGTGCCGAAGGGCAGCCCCGCCGCCGGGCGGTTGGCGATGTCCCCGAGCGACAGCTGGTCGAGGATGGCCGAGCACTTCTCGCGCAGGCGCTTGTCCTCCCGACCCGAGCCCAGGTGGAGGAGGGCCCGGCCGAAGCCGACCTTGCCGGCCGAGTGCCCGCCCACCATGACGTTCTGGAGCACGGTCAGCGCCGGGAACAGGGCCACGTTCTGGAAGGTGCGGGCGATGCCGAGCCGCACGATCTTGTGGGCGGGCTGGGCCAGCAGGTCCTTGCCCTCGTAGACCACCGTGCCCTCGTTCGGCTCGTAGAGCCGGCTCACGACGTTGAACAGCGTGGTCTTGCCTGCACCGTTCGGCCCGATGAGGGCGCAGATGTGCCCCTGCTCGATGGTGAAGCTCAGCCCGTCGAGCGCGACCACGCCGCCGAAGCGCACCACGATCCCGTCGACCTCGAGCAGCGCCACGTTTCCCCCCGGCACGAGCGGCCGCCGGCACCCTAGCCCTGCCGGGCTCCAGCCGAAACACCGGACGGGGACCGCAGGTACGGTTCGCCGGTGCGCGTCGCTCCCTCTCCCGCCTCCGTGCGCCGGCTGCTGGCGGACGCCGGCGACGCGCTGCTCGACGAGCGGCGCCCGCTGACCGCCGACGAGCTGACCCGGCTGGCGGACGTGCCCGACCGCTCGGTGCCGGCCCTGGCCGCGCTGGCCCACGAGGTCCGCCTCTCCTACAGCGGCGCCACGGTCGAGGTCGAGGGCATCCTCTCGGCCAAGACCGGCGGGTGCCCCGAGGACTGCAGCTTCTGCAGCCAGTCCTCCCGCTACGAGACCCCGGTCAAGGCCACGCCCTTCCTCGACACCGACGAGGTGCTGCGGGCGGCCGAGGAGACGGCCCGGCTCGGGGCCACGGAGTTCTGCATCGTCCTCGCCGTGCGGGGCCCGGACGAGCGCACGCTCACCCGCATCCTCGAGCTGGTCCCCCTCGTGCAGGATCGCACCGGCCTCCAGGTGGCCGTCAGCGCCGGCGTCCTCACCGAGGACCAGGCCGCCCGCCTGGCCGCCGGGGGGGTGCACCGCTACAACCACAACCTCGAGACGGCGCGCTCGTTCTTCCCTCGCATCGTCACCACCCACAGCTGGGAGGAGCGCTTCGAGACGTGCCAGCTGGTGCGGGCGGCCGGCATGGAGCTGTGCTGCGGGGCCCTGCTCGGCATGGGGGAGACCGTCGAGCAGCGGCTCGAGCTGCTGTCCCAGCTGCGTGACGTGGAGCCGGCCGAGGTGCCCGTGAACTTCCTCAACCCCCGTCCGGGGACGCCCCTCGGCGACCGGCCACTGGTGGGCGCGCTCGAGGCGCTGCGGTGGATCGCCCTGTTCCGGCTGGCCCTGCCCGGCGTGATCCTCCGCTACGCCGGCGGCCGCGAGGTGACCCTGCGGGACCTCCAGGCGCTGGGGATGACCAGCGGCATCAACGCCATCATCGTGGGCAACTACCTGACGACGCTCGGCCGCTCGCCGGACGAGGACCTGGCCATGCTCGAGGACCTCCGCATGCCCGTCGGCGCGCTGGGACGAGCGTTGTAGCAGCGATGCCCTACTGCACCGGGTGCGGGCGGCCGGCGGCCGCGTCCGCGGGGTGCGGTCGGCCCCTGGACCCGGTGCGCCACTGCCCGCAGTGCGGGCGGAGGCTGACCGTGACCATCACCCCCGCCTCGACCCGGGCCGTGTGCCGGGACCACGGCCCGCAGGACGCACCGTGGCCGCCCGCAGGGCCGCAGGGACCTCGAAGCAGCGGGCCGCCCCCCGCACCGCGCACGTCACCGGATCCTCCACCACCGCCACCCTGAGCCCGGTCGCCGCCTCCAGGCGGGCATCGACGCCCCGCAGGAGGGCGCCGCCGCCCACCAGGTGCACTGCCCGGTGGCTGAGGTCGCGGGCCAGCTCGGTCGGCGTGGCCGCCAGGCACGCCACCGCGGTGGCCGTGATGGCGGCCAGGGGGTCCTCGACGGCAGCGGCCACCTCCGCAGCGGAGACGACGGCCGACCCCGCCGCGCCGGTGCCCGCCTCGCGACCCGCCACCTCGACCGCGTCGGTGGCGTCGGCACCACGCGAGGCCAGCGCGCGCGTCACGGCCGACGCGGTGCGCTGGCCCACGTCCAGGCCCGCGGTGCGCCGCAGCCACGACCGCACGGCGGCGTCGACGTCGAGCGCGCCCACGCGCTCGACCCGGGAGGTGACCACCCCACCCATGCTGAGGACGGCGGCCCGGGTGGCGCCGGCGCCGACGTCGACGACCATCGTCCCGAGCGGCGAGGTCACCGGGGCGCCCGCGCCGAGGGCGGCGGCGGTGACCGCCTCCAGGAGCACGGTGTCGGCGCCGGCGGCGTCGCGGGCACAGCGGGCCAGGGCCCGGCGCTCGACCTCGGTGGCGGCGGGCGGGACGCAGAGGAGCAGTCGTGGTCGCGGGCGGCGTCGCACCCCGGCCCGCTCGAGCAGGGCGCGCAGGAGCCGGGTGGCGAGCTCGACGTCGTGCACGGCGCCGCGGGTGACGGGCCGCACCAGGGCCAGGGCCGCGTCCTCGCCCGCCTCCTCGGCCGCGGCCCCGACGGCCACCACCCGGCCCGTGCGGTCGACGGCGGCGACGGACGGCTCGTCCACGACGACTCCTCGGCCCCGGACGTGGACCTGGCTGGAGGCGGTACCGAGGTCGACGGCCACCTCAGCGGCCAGGACGCCACCCCCCGGCGCGGCGTCGGCGCGAGCCGGTCGGCCGCTCCGGCGACAGGGCGGTCCGCCGGCGGGCGAAGTCGTCGATCCCCGACTCGAAGGAGGTCGGCGCCCGTGTGCGCAGCCAGAGCGCCACGGACCCGACCACGCTCAGGGCGATGGCGCCGACCAGGAAGAGGACGCCGCTCACGCCTGCGCCACCGCCTCCGCAGGCCTCCCCAACTCCACTCTGTGCGCAGAAGGGCTCAGGGCGTGAGCCCTGAACGCGCGAAGAACGCCGCGGCACGACGCCGGTCGCCGTCCGTGCGGGCCCGGTGCGCTCACGGGGCCACGTCCTCGATCTCGGTGGCGTCGAGGCCCCACCCCTCGCCCCCGGCCCAGGTCTCCCGCTTCCAGATGGGGACCGACGCCTTGAGCCGGTCGATGCACCACCGGGCGGCCTCGAACGCCTCGGCCCGGTGGGGCGTGCTGACGGCCACGACCACCGACGGCTCCCCCGGCACGAGCGTCCCCGTGCGGTGGTGCAGGGCCACCCGACCCAGCACCGGCCACTGCCGACGGGCCTCCTCGGCCAGCGCGGCCAGCCGGGGCTCCACCTCCTCGGCCCAGGCTTCGTACTCGAGCGAGGACACGTCGGGGCGGCCGTCGGCGTTGTCCCGGACGGTGCCGGTGAAGACCACCACGGCCCCGCAGTCGGGTCGCACCACCCAGTCGGCCAACGCGCCGACGGCCAGGGGCTCGTCGGTCAGGCGGACCCACGTCTCGCTCGCCGCCATCGCCTCCGCACGGTAGCCCCGGGCGTCTCGGGCCTCGCGGCTCGCCGGCGGGATGCGGGTCCTATCCTCGCCCGTCGTGCCACTCCCCGGGCCCGACGACCATGCCGACGACCTCGGCTACTCGGTCCCACCCCCCCTGGACGACCGGCTGTGGCGCCACCCGTCCGAGCTGCGGGTGCTCGGTCTGGGCCCCGCGGAGCGGCGGCGCTCCCCGCTCTGGCGGGCCTTCCTGGCCGGCGTCGCCGGCGCCATCGTCACCCTGGCGGTGCTCGCCCTCCTGGGCCGGCTCGACGGTGGCGACGACCGGGCCGCGCCGGCGGTGATCCGCCAGGCGGCCAGCCCGGCGGCGGCCCCGGTGGCCGGCTCGGCCAGCGTGGTGCGCATCGCCGAGGAGGTGCGGCCGGCCATCGCCAAGGTCCGGGTGGAGGGCCAGGCCACCGCCTCGTCGGGGTCGGCCGTCCTCTACCGGGACGACGGCCACCTGCTGACCAACGCCCACGTGGTCGCCGACGCCGACTCGATCGAGGTGTCGCTGGCCGACGGCTCCACCCACGAGGCCCGGGTGGAGGGGACCGACGAGCTCACCGACATCGCCGTGCTCCGCATCCCCGGAGCGCCGGACGGCGAGCCGTACCCCACCGCCGTCCTCGGCACCGCCGCCGACCTGGCCGTGGGCCAGCCCGTGGTGGCCATCGGCTCGCCGCTCGGCCTGGCCGGCGGGTCGTCCGTCACCACCGGCGTGGTCAGCGCCCTCGGGCGCGAGGTGGAGGCCGAGGGCTCGTCCCTGCTCGACATGGTGCAGACCGACGCCGCCATCTCACCGGGCTCGTCCGGCGGCGCCCTGCTCGACGGCACCGGCGCCGTCATCGGGATCACCACCGCGGTGGGCGTCTCGGAGGTGGGGGCCGAAGGCCTCGGCTTCGCCACCCCCGTCGACGTGGCCCGCTCGGTGGCCGAGGACATCATCGCCAGCGGGCGGGCCGTCCACGTGTGGCTCGGCGTCCACGGGTCCGATCTCGACCGGCGCTCGGCCGAGGACATGGGCGTCGACGGAGGCGCCCGCGTCGAGCGGGTGGTCGACGGCAGCCCCGCCGCCGAAGCCGGCGTGACCCCGTCGGACGTGATCCTGCGGGTGGAGGAGGAGGCGGTGGCCTCCATGTCGGCCCTGGTCATCGCCCTGCGGGAGCGGGACCCGGGCGACGAGGTGTCCCTCGAGGTCCTGCACGACGGCGACCGCCGGCAGGTGGTGGTGGGGCTGGTGGAGCGTCCGGGCTAGCTCCTAGACGGCGGCCACGTCCCGGGTGCAGAAGGCGCACACCCGGGCGCCCGCCGGGATGGCGCTCAAGCAGCTGGGGCAGTCCTTGGTGGGTGCATCCACGTCCGGCTCGGTCTTCCGACGCGCCATCAGCGCGTTGACGGGCCGCACCACGATGAAGAACACCGCGGCGGCGATGAGCAGGAACGCGATGACCGCGTTCAGGAAGAGCCCGTACTGGATGTTGCTCCCGCTGACCTCGATGTCCAGCTCGCTGAAGTCGGCGCTGCCGGGGATGGCGATGATGGGCGTGAGGATGTTGTCGACGAACGACGTCACCACGGCGGCGAACGCGGCGCCGATGACCACGCCGACGGCGAGATCCACCACGTTGCCCCGCAGGACGAACGTCTTGAAGTCTTTCAGCATGGGCGAAGTCTGCTTCCTCAGGACCGCCGGCGGCGGGACCGGCGGAGGGCGGCCACGCCGGCGGCGGGAAGGGCGATGGTGGTGGCGGCGGCGGCGGCGAGGATGAGGTCCTGGCGGCGACGGGGGCTGATGCGCGACCAGGGCGCACCGGCGTGCGTCGCCACGTAGGCCTCCTCGTTGGTCGAGCGCGGAGCCCAGCCGGCCGCCCGCAGACGGTCGTTGGCCACGACCCACGGGTGCGACGCGTAGAGCGGCACCGCCGGCGGGACCCGTCGCGCCGCCAGGGACCGCCGCAGGCGCCCGGGAACGGGCACGGCCGCCGACGGGGCCCCGGCCAGTGCCCGCACGGCGGCCGGGTCCAGCCAGCCGTCGGGGGCGACGCCGTAGGGCCCGTCCAACGGGGCGGTGGCGGCCAGCGCCACGGCGGCGGCGAGGTCGTCCACGTGGAGGAGCTGCACGGGCGGCTCCTCCTCGGCCCAGCGCACGGGCCAGCCCACCCCCAGCCAGGTGGCCAGGCCCGGCCCGGCCCCCACCACGGGCGCCGGGCGCAGCACCACCGCCCGGCGATCGCCGGGCCGGTCGGCCGCCCAGGCCGCGCCCAGGCGCTCGACCTCGGCGCAGCGGGCACCGAACGGGAACCCCGGGTTGGGCCGCACCGGCGCCGACTCGGTCAGGGGGACGGCGTTGTCGGGCCAGGCCCCGTGGACGACGGCGCTCGACAGGAGCACGACGGCGCCGACCCCGGCGTCGGACGCCGCGCCCAGCATCCGGCGGAGGATGGCCCCCTCGGCCCGGGCGCCGGCGACGTCGAGGTCGGGCCGCTCGAGCGGCTCCGGGTCGAGGTGGACGAGGGTCGACGCGCCCCCCAGCCGCGCCACCACGTCCGGCCCTCGCGGGTCGACGGGCACGATCGTGGCCCGGCCCGCCAGCTCGGCCTCGAGCAGCCGGCCGAGCACGCCCTCGGACCCGGTGACCGCGACCACCGGGCCCGGGTGGGGTTGGCCGGGCACCGCCCTACCATGCCCGTGTGGGGGGTTCCGGTCCAACGGGAGGCAACCCCTTCGAGGGGCTCCCCTTCTTCGGGGACCTGGCGAAGATGCTGGCGTCCAGCGGTCCCGTGCACTGGGACGCCGCCCGCCAGTTCGCCCTCGCCGCCGCCACCGGCGGCACGCCCGAGCCCAACCCCGACCCGCTCGAGCGCATCCGCCTGGAGGAGCTGGCCCGGGTGGCCGAGCTGCGGGTGGCCGACGCCAGCGGCCTCCCCACCGCGCCGGGCGGCCAGCTCGTGCGCATCACGGCGGTGACCCGGGCCGAGTGGGCCACCCGCACGCTCGACGCCTACCGCCCGATCTTCGAGCGCCTCTCCACCGCGCTGGCCGCCGGCGCCGGGGACGAGGGGCCTTCCGACGACGTCCCGGCGGTGCCGGGCGACCCGTCGGCCGACCTCCTGGGCGGGATGTTCGCCATGCTCACGCCCGTCCTGCTCGGGGTCCAGGCCGGCTCGATGGTCGGGCACCTGGCCACCCGCTCGCTCGGGCAGTACGACCTGCCGCTCCCCCGCCCGCGGTCCGACGAGCTGCTCCTGGTGCCGGCCAACCTCAACGCGGTGGCCGAGGAGTGGAGCCTCCCGCCCGACGACCTCCGCCTCTGGACCTGCGTGTCCGAGCTGGCCACCCACGCGGTGCTGGGCGTCCCCCACGTGCGGGCCCGCCTCGAGACCCTGGTGCTCGACTACGTGGGCGCCTTCCGGCCCGACCCGAGCAGCCTCGAGTCCCGCTTCGGGGAGGTCGACATGTCCGACCCCGAGGGCCTCCAGCAGGTGTTCGGCGACCCGACCCAGCTCCTCGGGGCCCTGCGGTCCCCGGCGCAGACGGCCCTCCTGCCGGCCCTGGAGGCCGTCGTGGCCGTGGTCGTGGGCGTCGTGGACGAGATCGTCGAGACGGTGTCCACGGGCCTCCTGGCCGACGCCGGCCGCCTCACCGAGGCCCTCCACCGGCGCCGGGTGGAGGCCGCCCCCGCCGACCGGCTGGTCGAGCAGCTCCTCGGCCTCGAGCTGGGCACGGGCACGTTCGAGCGGGGCGGCGCCTTCGTGCGGGGCGTGGTCGAGCGGGGCGGTCCGGACGCGCTCGGCCCCCTGTGGCGGGACGAGCGGGGCCTCCCCACCCCGGCCGAGGTCGACGCCCCCGGCCTGTGGCTGGCCCGTCTCGAGTACGAGTAGCCCGACCGTTCTTTGGTTCTCTCCCTACCGCTGGTGTCGGGAGAGAACCAAAGAACGGTCAGTCGTCCACCACGACGATGCGGGTGGCGACCACCCGGCCGTCGGCCAGGTCCATCGTGGCCATCGTCTTGTGGGGCTGGCGGCGCCGCTCGGTGGGCGAGCCGGGGTTGAGGAGCCGCTGACCGTCGAGCCCCTCGGCGTCCCACGGGATGTGGCTGTGGCCGAAGACGACCACGTCGGCGTCGGGGAAGCGCCGGCGCAGGCGGGCCTCCCGGCCGGTCCGGGGACCGCTGTCGTGGACCATGGCCACCGCCACCCCCTCGAGGTCGAGGGCCACCTCCTCCTCGAGGGCGCCGACCAGCTCGGTGTCGTTGTTCCCGAGCACCGCGTGGACCGGGGCCAGGGCCCGGAGCTGGTCGAGGACCTCGGGGATGACCAGGTCGCCGGCGTGGAGGATGACGTCGGCCCGCTCGAGCTCGGCCAGGGCCGCCGCGGGCAGGCGCCGGGACCACCCCCGCCGCAGGTGGGTGTCCGCCACCACGCCGACCCTCATCGCGCCGGGGTGCGGGCCCGCGGCGGACCGGGCGGTGGGGTCGGCCGCCGCCGGGGCAGCGCCCGGCGCAGCCAGGCGGCCCTCACCTGGTGCCCGGTGGCGTAGGAGACGGCGGCGATCCCGGCGAGGATCGCGACCACCGCGTAGCCGACGCCGAGCGGCAGGTGGATGAGCACCGGCACCGCCGCCCCCACCACCCAGGCGAGCTGGAAGCGGGTCTCGAAGCGGGCGAAGGAGCGGCCGTAGTTGGCGTCGGGCGCGTCCCGCTGGACGATGGCGTCGAAGCTCAGGCGGCCCGCCTGGGCGGTGATGCCGACCAGCAGGGCGAGCACCGCGCCCGATGGTCGCCCGCCGAGGCGCAGCACGGCCAGCGCCGCCAGGGTGGTGACGACCAGGCAGACGAGCAGGATGCGCTCCTCCCGGACGGCCCGACGGAGCCGGGGGGCCACGGCGGCGCCCAGCAACGAGCCCAGGGAGCTGGCCGCCAGGACCACGCCGAACCACCACGTCGGGGCGTCGTCCGCCCGGTACCAGAAGGCCAGGTGGAAGGTGAGGAAGCCCACCACGGCCCGGAGGAAGGCCATGGCGCTGGCCCCGAGCAGCACCCCCCGGCTCCGCAGCTCGGCCTGCTCGACCGGCGCCGGGGGCCGGTCCGCCACGCGGGTGCTGGGGATGCGCAGCGCCGCCACCGTGGCCCCGGCGTAGGCCAGCGCGGCCACCACCAGGACCCACTCGGCCCCGAGGAACTCGAGGACCAGGAGGCCGGGGAGCGCGGCCACGAAGCCGCTGATCCCGAGGACGAGGATCAGCCGGGCGTTGGCCTCCACCAGGCCCGACTCGTCCCGCACCAGGCCGGGCACGAGGGAGGCCCGGGCCACGGAGTAGCCCTTGCCCAGGACGAGGACGGCCAGGGCCTCGGGGAACAGCAGCAGGCCGTCGAGGTCGTCCACCATCAGGATGCAGAGGGCCACCCGCCCGGCGGCCGAGAGCAGGACCATCGACCGGCGGCCCCCCTGGGCCCGGTCGATCCAGGGCCCCAACAGGGGCGCCACCACGGCGAAGGGCGCCATGGTGAGCACCAGGTACTGCGCCACCTGGGTGCGGGCGGCGTCCGGCGAGATGGAGAAGAAGAGGCTCCCGGCCAGGGCCAGCGCCACCAGGGTGTCGCCGGCGGAGATCAGCGCCTGGGTGCGGGCCAGGTGGACGAAGGGGGTCGGTGGCGCCGGCCGCCCCGCCCCCAGGGCCCGCCACGCCCGGGGCGGTGGCCGGAGGCCGGCGCGTCCCCGCCGCGGGCCCGGCGGGAGCGGCGCAGCCATCGCCCCGATCGTACGGCGGCGGGGACCCGCCCCCCGGGTCCGCTCCGAAGCGGACACTGTGCACGTTCCGGGCGGACCCTCCGCCCCGATCCCGCGCCCGGCGGGGATCTCGGTCCCCCGGGCCAGCTGGGGCTCAAGCAGCGCCGCTGGAGGCCGATGAGATACGCGTGTCCGACCTGTCCCGGTTGCTGGGTGACGTGTACGGGGCCTCGACGCCGTCGGCGGAGGACGCCGACGTCGATCCGGCCGATCCCACCGCGCCGACGGCCGTGACCGCCGCCGCCGACGACCCGCCGGCCCCGCCCGTGGAGTCCGTCGGCGACCTCGGTGGTCCCGCCGCGCCCGGCTGGGCCGACGAGCAGGTGCTCGACGAGGCCTTCGCCGAGTGGGTCCCCGGACCGCCGCCGGACGCCTCCGCCGAGGAGCGGGGCATCCTGGACGACGTCGAGCCGGCCGAGACCGTGGCCGAGGCCATCGACATCGACGCCTGGCTCGGCGACGACACCGAGACCGTGGCCGCAGCCGGCGTCGGGACCGAGGAGCGCGACATCACGGAGGCCCTCGAGGCCTTCGTGCCCGCCCCCGAGCCCGTCGTCGACGCGCCGGCCGAGGCGGACCTCCGCTGGACCCGCACCAGCGACGACCTCCTGCCCCGCGGGCGCCGTGCTCGCCGCCTCAGCCTGAGCCTCCGCCGCTAGGGGCCGCCGGGCCCTCAGGCCCGGGGCATCTCGAACTTGTAGCCCAGGCCCCGGATGGTCACGATGCGGCGCGGGTTCGACGGGTCGTCCTCGACCTTGGCCCGCAGCCGCTTGACGTGCACGTCCAGGGTCTTGGTGTCGCCCACGTAGTCGACGCCCCAGATCCGGTCGATCAGCGTCTCGCGCGTCAGGACCCGTCCCGCGTTCGACAGGAGCAGCTCGAGCAGCTCGAACTCCTTGAGCGGGAGGTTGACCTCCGAGCCCCGCACGACCACCTCGTGGCGATCGGGGTCGAGGCGCACGTCGCCGACGTGGAACGCGTCCTCCGACGGCGGCAGGGCGTCGTCCTGCGGGGCCCGGCGCAGGGCGGCGCGCATGCGGGCCACCAGCTCCCGCAGCCGGTAGGGCTTGGACACGTAGTCGTCGGCGCCGACCTCGAGGCCGACGACGGTGTCGATCTCCGACGACTTGGCCGTCACCATGATGATGGGCACCGACGAGCGGGCCCGGAGCTGGCGGCACACGTCGACGCCGGAGACCCGCGGCAGCATGAGGTCGAGCAGGACCAGGTCGGGCTCGACGAGGTCGAACAGCTCCAGGGCCTCGGCCCCGTCCCTGGCCACCTGCACGCGGAAGCCCTCGCGCTGGAGGCCGACCGTCAGCGCGTCGACGAACGAGTCCTCGTCCTCGACCACCAGCACCGTCGTCGCGTCGGACACCCTGCTCCTCTCCGTCATCCGGCCTCGGCCGGCAGGGCCACGGGACCCGGGCCGGCCGGCAGCCGCAGCGTGAACACCGAACCCTCGCCCTCACGGGACTCGACCCGCACCTCGCCCCCGTGGTTGCCGGCCACGTGGCGCACGATGGCCAACCCGAGGCCCGTGCCGCCCGTCTCCCGGCTCCGCGCCCGGTCGACCCGGTAGAACCGCTCGAAGATCCGCTCGAGGTCCCGTTCGGGGATCCCGATGCCCTGGTCGGCCACGTCGATCTCGACCCAGCTCCCGTCGGCCCGGGACCGGACCGAGACGGTCGAGCCGGCGTCGCTGTACTTGCAGGCGTTCTCCAGCAGGTTGGCCACGGCCGACACCAGCTGGCGGCGGTCGCCCCGCACGACGTGGCGCTTCGGCACCTCGACGTCGAGGCGGATGTGCCGGCTGCGGCCCACGGGGGCGGCCCGTTCGACCGCCTCGGTCACCACGAGGTGCACGGACGCCACCTCCTCGTCGTGCTGGGGCTCGGCCTCGATGCGGCTCAGGTCGAGGAGGTCGTCGATGGTGCGGGCCACCCGGAAGGCCTCGTTGGTCATCCGGTCCGCCAGCCGGCGGGTCACCTCGGGGTCGTCCTCGGTCGCCGAGGGTCTCCGCCAGCAGCCCGAGCGCGCCCACCGGCGTCTTCAGCTCGTGGCTGATGTTGGCGACGAAGTCGCGGCGCACGGCCTCGAGCCGGCGCCGCTCCGACACGTCCTCGATCACGGCCACGGCGCCCAGGGGGCGGTCGCCGTCGGACACCGACACGGCGGTGAGGACGAGCGCCCGCCGCGGCGGGCCGAACAGCTCGAGCTCCCGGGACGTCGGCTCGCCGAGGAGGGCCGCCCGCAGCCCGTCCCGCACCGCCGACTCGACGAGGGCCTCGCCGTGGCGGGCGCCCACGAAGGCGGCGGCGGCGGCGTTGCGCACCACCTCCCCACCGTCCCGGTCCCACAGCACCACGCCCTGGGGCACGGCGTCGAGGCCCCGGATCAGGCGGGTGGTGGCCTCCACGGCGGCGTCGCGCTCGGCGGACGTCCGAAGCGCCTCCCGCTCCAGGCGCTCGCGCGTCGCCCGGGCGAACCCGGCCCACCGGGCCCCGACCACCAGCACGGCGAGGACGGCGAGGCCTGCGGCCACGGCCCCCACCACGGCGGTCACGCCGATCGGGCCTCGGGGCCGGTGAGCGCGTCGTCGATGGCCGCCACTGCGCCGGCGACCTCCTCCCCCTCCACCGCCCGGATGCCGACGAGCGAGGTGACGGCGGCCCAACCGGTGCGCACCAGGGCGGTGTCGCTGTCGGCAGGGAGCTCCACGCCATGCTCGGCCAGCTCCATCTGGAGGCCGCCGCCCTGCGACTCGACGAGGGCGGCCCGCACCGTGCCGAACGGCGCCAACGAGGCCACCCGCACCCCCCGCACCTCGTCGCGGGGGAGGTTGGGCACGTTCAGGTTGAGCACCGTCTTGGGCGGCTGGTCGACGAGCCATCCGAGCGCAGCGACCGCCAGGTCGGCGGCCGTCTCCCACCGGTAGGGATCGCCCACGCCGATGCTGACGGCCAACCCCGACACGCCGAAGTTGGCCGCGGTGAGCGCCGCCCCGACCGTGCCCGAGTGGAGCACCGCCCGGCCGGTGTTGGGGCCCGGGTTGATGCCGGAGACGATCACCGCCGGCGGCTCGCCGAAGCCGCCGAGGCGGGCGGCCATCACGGCGAGGGCAGGCGGGCCCAGGACGCCGAAGCAGGGGGCGTCGACCCCCGCCAGCTCGACGTCCTCGACGTCGATGGTCTCGTCCACGTGCATGCGGCCGATGGCGGCGCTGCTCCCGCTCATGTCCTCCTGGGGGGCGGCCACCACGACGTCGTGGCCGGCGACCACCACCGCGGCGGCCAGCGGGGCGATGCCCGGTGCCCGGACCCCGTCGTCGTTGGTGACGAGGACGCGCGTCACTCGGAGACCGACTCGTCGCCGGTGCCGTCCTCGCCGTCGGCCGGGGCGCTGCCGTCGACCTCCCGCACGCGCTCGCCCGAGGTGAGCGGCGTGCGGGTGGGCTCCCCGGTGGCCGCCACCCGGGCCACGCCGGTGTGCTCGGGCAGCCAGCCGGTCACGATGTAGCGGACCCGCTCGCCGATGTTGACGGCGTGGTCGGCGATGCGCTCGTAGTAGCGGCCGACGAGGGCCAGCTGCACCGCCGCCTGGAGGGGCACGGCCTTGCGGTCGTGGCTCTCGAAGATGGCGGCGATGTAGTCGGCGTGGAGATCGTCGACCGCGTCGTCCATGTCGTCGAGGGCGGCGGCCAGGGCGTCGTTGCGGTCGGCGTAGGCGTCCATGGCCAGCCGGAAGATGCGCCCCGCCTCCGACCCCAGGCGGGCGATGAGCCCCGGAGCTTCGGGTCGATGGGTGTGCCGTACAGGCGCCGGGTGGCCTTCATGATGTTGACCACGAGGTCGCCGGAGCGCTCGATCTCCGAGACCATGCGGGTGGCCGCCACGAGGGCCCGGAGGTCCACGGCCACCGGCTGCTGCAGGGCGAGCAGCGAGTAGCACCGCTCCTCGATGTCGACGGCCAGGGTGTCGAGCACGTCGTCGTGGCTGATGAGCTCCTCGGCCACCCCGAGGTCGCCGTCCAGCAGGGCCTCGGTGGCCCGGGCCAGGCCCTCGGTCACCATCCCCGCGAGGCGGACGAGGTCGTCCCGCACGAGATCGAGGTCGTGGTGGAAGCCCCTGCGGACGTCGAGTGCCATGTCGTCCCCTCTAGCCGAACCGGCCGGTGACGTAGTTCTCCGTCCGAGGATCGCTCGGGGTCGAGAACATCTGCTCGGTGCGGTCGTGCTCGATCGAGCATGCCCGTGCGGGTGTCGCTCTCGGCGTTCACCTCGGTGGTGAAGAAGGCGCACGAGTCGCTGACCCGGGCCGCCTGCTGCATGTTGTGGGTCACGATGACGATCGTGTAGGTGTCCTTGATCTCCCGCATCAGGTCCTCGATGCGGCCCGTGGCGATCGGGTCGAGGGCCGAGCAGGGCTCGTCCATGAGGACCACCTCGGGGTCGACGGCCAGCGCCCGGGCGATGCACAGCCGCTGCTGCTGCCCGCCGGAGAGGCCCATGGCCGATGCCTTGAGGCGGTCCTTCACCTCGTCCCACAGCGCCGCCCGCCGCAGCGAGCGCTCGACGATCTCGTCGAGCTCGCCCTTCAGCCGGGCCACCTTCGGCCCGAAGGCCACGTTGTCGTAGATCGACTTGGGGAACGGGTTCGGCTTCTGGAACACCATGCCGATGCGCCGCCGCACCTCGACCGGGTTGACCTGGGGGTCGTAGAGGTCGACGCCGTGGTAGCGGACCGAGCCCTCGACCCGGGCGATGTCGACGAGGTCGTTCATCCGGTTGAAGCACCGCAGCACCGTGGTCTTGCCGCAGCCGGACGGGCCGATGAAGGCGGTGACCTGGCGGGCGGGGACCTCGAGGCTCACGTCCCGGACGGCCCGGAACGCTCCGTAGTAGACGCTCAGGTCCTTGACGTCGAAGACCGGCGGGGCGTCCATCAGGACATCCTCGTCCGGGCGGGCCTGGACGGTCACGTGCACGGCAGGGCGGGTCGACTCCCGTTGCTCCACGGCCACCTCGTTCACCTTCGCTTCTCGTATCGGTTCCGCAACAGGATGGCAGCGGAGTTGGCCAGGAGCACCACCACGAGCAGGACGACGATGGCCGCCGACGTCAGGGCCCGGAACTCGTCCCGGGGCTGGCCCGCCCAGGTGAAGATCACGATGGGCATGGCCGTGAACTTCTCACTGAGCTGACTGATGTCGAAGACGCCGGTGTTCGCCCCCAGGAAGCCGGTGACGGCCCCGACCAGGATGAGCGGCGCCGCCTCCCCCAGGGCCCGGGCCAGCGCCAGCACGGTGCCCGTGAGGATGCCGGGGGCGGCGTAGGGGAGCACGTGGCTGCGCACCACCTCCCACCGGGTGGCCCCCACCCCGAAGCCCGCCTCCCGGATGCTGTCGGGCACGGCCCGGATGGCCTCGGCGGCGGTGATGATGACGATGGGCAGCACGAGCACGGCCAGGGTCATCCCCGCCGCCATCAACGTCCGGCCCCCGCTGAGGTCGCCGAGCGCCTTCACGAAGATGGCGAACCCGAGGATCCCGTAGACCACCGAGGGGACCCCGGCCAGGTTCCGGATGTTGACGTCGATGAACCGGGTGAACCGGCTGCGGGGCGCGTACTCCTCGAGGTAGATGGCGGCGGCGATCCCGATGGGGAAGGCCAGCAGGACCACGAACACGGCGATCCAGAACGAGCCGCGCAGGCCCTGCGACACCCCGGCCCGGGCCGGGTTGGAGCTGAGCCGGCCGGTGAGGAAGCCGCCGAGGCGCGTGGAGAGCACCTCCCAGCCCACGGTGATGACCTCGTAGAGGAGCACGGCCAGGACGAGCATGGCCAGGCCGAGGCAACCGAGCAGGGCGACCTGGAAGAGCCGCCCCCGAACGTCGCCGCGACCCCGGACGAGGCGCGCCCGCACGGCGTCGGCACCGGCGGCCGCCCCCGCCGCAGGGGTGGTGAGCACGCTCATCAGTAGCGCTGCCGCACGCGGCGGACGTACCGGTCCGCCACGAGGTTGAGGGCGAGGGTGATCAGGAACAGCAGCATCCCCACGAAGAAGAGGCTCTGGAAGGTGAGGGCCTGGCCCCGGACGGCGTCGGTGCCGGCCGCCTGGGCGGCCATGGCCGCCGTCATGGTCTGGCCCGGGGCGAAGATGTCGACGGTGAACTGCGACCCACCCGTCGCGCCGGCGGCGATGGCCACGACCATGGTCTCGCCGATGGCCCGGGACACGGCCACGATGAAGGCCGCCACCAGGCCGGAGACGGCGGCGGGCACGACCACGTTGGTGGTGGTCGTGACCTTGCGGGCGCCCATCCCGGCGGACGCCTCTCGCAGGGCGTTGGGCACCGACCGCATGGCGTCCTCGCTGATGGAGGCCACCAGCGGCACGGTCAGGATCCCGACGCCGATGCCGGCGGCGGCCAGGTTGAACAGGCTGGCGCTGTCGTTGAAGCGCTGCACCAGGTCAGGCGAGATGAAGGTGAGGGCGAAGAAGCCGAGCACGACGCTCGGGATGCCGGCCAGGATCTCGAGCACCGGCTTCAGCACGCCGCGGACCCGCGGCTTCGCGTACTCGGCCAGGTAGACGGCGGCACCGAGGCCGACGGGGAGGGCCACCACCATGGCGATGGCGGTGACGAGGAGGCTGCCCACGAGCAGGGTCTTGACGTCGTAGAGGCCCCGCCGGGGGAACCACCCCGAGCTCCACAGGCTGGCCCACTCGACCTGGCTGACGAACGTCCACGTCTCCCGGGCCAGCGAGAGGACGATGAGGGCGCTGATCACGACGGAGAGCACGGCGGCGCCCTGGAAGACGGCGCGCACAACCCGCTCCGTCCGCAGGCGACGGCCGTCGCCCCGGAGGTCGCCGAGCGTCACTCCCGTCGCATCGATCGTGGACATCCGGCTCCGCTTCTGTCGGGGGAGGGGCGCTGGGGCCCCGCCGGTCCGGGGGGGCGGACCGGCGGGGCACCAGGGTCGGTCCGGCTACTCGGCGGCCCGGGTGCCGGTGGTCCTGTCCTCCCAGATCGTCCGGGTCTCCTCGAGCTGGTCGTCGGGGAGGGCGACGTACCCGACCTCCTCGGCCGAGACGATGCCGTCGTCGCTCAGGTAGAAGTCGACGTAGGCCTCGAGAGCGGGGCTCTCCTCGGCGTTGGCCGAGGCCACGTAGATGTACAGGGGCCGGGAGATGCGGGTAGCTGCCGTCGGCGATGGTCTCGGTCGTCGGCGCCGTGCACCCGTCGCCGCCGTCGATCTCGATCTCCTTGACCTGGTCGCCGGCCTGCTCGGCGAAGGCGAAGCCCACCCAGCCGAAGGAGGAGTCGCTGCCCTCGATGCCCTCGATGATGACGTTGTCGTCGGCTGACGCCTGGTAGTCGGGCCGGGTGGTCTCGACCTGCTCCTCGGTGATGGCGCCGGTCGCGAGCCGCTCGTCGGCGATGTCGGCCAGCGCGATCTCGATGAAGCTGTCGTAGGTCCCGGACTCCTCACCCGGAGCCGTGACGTCGAGCGGGGCGTCCGGGAACTCGGTGCTCGAGCCGAGCTCGGTGGCCAGCGCCTGGGCGTCCGACCAGTTGTCGAAGCCCTCCGACTCCGGCCCGACGAGGGCGTAGAGGTCGGCGAACGTGAGGCAGCTCACGGCGTCGTTGTTGGCCGACGTCAGCACGGAGAGGCCGTCGATGGCGACCGGCAGCTCGATGTACTCCGATGCCGGCATCGTCGCAGCCGTCGTCGGTCTCGACTCGGGCGGGAGGCGTCGTTGATGTCCGCCTCGCCGTTGCAGAAGATCTCGAAGCCGTCGCCGGTGCCGGGCCCGTCGACGTTGACCGTGACGTCGCCGTTCTGCTCCTGGAAGAGCTCGGCCACGGCGGTGGAGATGGGCTCCACGGTCGACGACCCGGTGACGTTCACCTCGCCGGAGACCTCGTCACCCCCGCCATCGGCGGCATCGTCGCCCCCGTCGTCGTCGTCGCCGCAGGCGGCGGCCACCAGGGTGAGGGTGAGCAGCAGGGCCAGCAGGCGCCACAGCCCGCGGTGCTTCGGTCGCACAGGGTTCCTCCGGTCTGGGGGGACATCTCCGTTCCCGCGCAAGGTAGGAGGGCCCCGTGACGGGTCGAGAGCCTGGAGGTGAACGTGAGGTGGCCCTTGACCGAAGGATCGGTGCCGGGCCGGTGGGCGTTCGGTGACGCCCGGGTGAACGAGCTAGGAGACCCGCTCGGAGGGGGTGGTGGAGAAGGCGTCGAGGACGTCCTGGTCCCGGTCGTACGTGAGGAGCGCCCGGGCCGCCGGCAGGCGCAGCCAGCGCACCTCGTCCACCTCGTCGCCGGGGGCGAACTCGCCGTCGACCACCGTCATGACGAAGTAGCGCACCGCCTTGGGGCGGCCCTTGCGGTCGATGTAGCCGGTGCCCGGGGAGCTCCGGGCCGAGGTGGCAGGTGAAGCCCGTCTCCTCCTCGACCTCGCGGAGGGCGGTCTCCTCGTCGGACTCGCCCTCCTCCCGCTTGCCCTTCGGGAAGGACCAGTCCTCGTACTTGGGGCGGTGGACGACGAGCACCTCGGGCACGCCCCCCTGCCCGGCGCGCCACACGACGCCGCCGGCGGCCCGGACCGTCACGGCTTCAGCCACGATCGCATCGCCGGCTTGCGTACCCCGTCCCACGCCTCTCGCCACGCCGATCGGGCCCGTTCGGCCTCGGCCCGCTCCATCCCGACGAGCTGCCCGGCCACGAGCACGACGGGACGGCGGGCGCCCTCGGCGGCGGAGCGCAGCCACGCCTCGGTGACCACCGCGTCCTGGAGACCGCCGAGCGCATCCTGGAGCCCGGCCGCCGCCTTCGCGAAGCGCGACGCGGGTCGGCCCACCACGAGCGCCGCCACCTCGGCAGCGTACCGAGCACGCTTCGCGCGGATGCGGACCTCATGGAGCTCCTCGTCGGGCCCGTCGGGCTCGACCTTCGCCACCGCGTCGCGCAGCTTCTGCCACGGCTTGCGGGCGAGCTCGGGGAGCACCCCGGCGGCGGGCTCGGCCGCCAGCGCGGAGAGCTGCGGCGCGCGGGCGCCTTCGACGAGCCGGTCCAGGAGGGCGCGGTAGGGGTCACCGGCGAGGAGGTCGAGGAGCGCCCGGCGGTGGCCCTCGCGCTCGTTCTCGAGCGTGGCCACGAGCCGTTCGGCCGCGGGCCGGTCGTCGTCGCGCAGGCGGGTCACGCGGCGGCGGAGGCGGTCGAGCAGGACGTCGGCGTCGCGGACGGCGCCGAGCGCGTCGGCCACGCCCTTGAGGGCGGCCCGCAGGTCCTCGGCCCACGCCGGGTCGAGGAGGTCGCCGTAGGTGCGGAGGTCCGAGCGCAGCCGCCGCGTCGCCACTCGGGCCTGGTGGATGTCCTCCGGCGCCTCGCCGAGGCGCACGCCGAGGTCGTGCTGGAGCAGGCGCAGCACCGACGAGGTCATGGCGGCGCGGACCACGTCGCCGGCCGACGGGTCGCGGCCCAGCTCGACCGGGGCCAGCTCGGGAGGACCGGCGGCCAGCGGGCCGAGGGCCCGCCGCACCTTCGACGTCGGGTCGGGCGGCCCGGCGCCGGCGGCCCGCAACCGGGCCACGAGGTCGGGGAGCAGCGCCTCGCGGCGCCTCCGGGGCGAGCTCCGCCTCCACCTCGCGGAAGCGGGCGGCCACCCGCCGGCCGTGGAGGACCGACACCTCGTCGTCGACCACCTCGGCGTGCACCGCGCCGTCCTCGTCGACCAGCCGGACGGCCCGGCGCTGCGTCGTGAGGCGGGCGATCGGGCCCAGCGACGAGGTCCGCACCCAGGCCGCCAGGAGCCCCTCGACGGCGGCCGGGACGGACCGGCCGTCACCCGGGAACGTCAGCTCCCGGCGGCTGAGGGCGCCGTCCGACGACGGGCCGTCGCCGTCCGGCAGCTTCAGCGTCCACCCCGTCCCGTCGCCGCTCCGGTAGCGCAGGCTGGCCCCGCTGCGGGCCAGGCGGGCGTCGGGCGTGTCGTAGTAGGTGGCCTCGAGCCGCCGCGCCTTGACCGGCACGGCGGTGAGGCCGTCGGGCAGCTCGTCGAGCGGCGGGCAGCTCGAAGCCCGGGCCACACCCCGAGCTTCACCTCCCGTTCGAGGCTCTCCTTCACTCCGCCCCCCGCGCCCGCACCACGTCGGCCTCCTGGCGCTTGTTGCGCTGGCGGGCCCGTTCCTGGAGCGCCTCGTGGGTGTTGATCCCAACGACCGTCGGCGACCTTGCGCCACGACCCGTCGGGGAGGAGCCGCCAGGCCAGCACGTCGTCGGCCAGGTTGACGTCGAGCACCTCCTGGAGGCGCTCCTGGAGCCCCGGGTCCTCGATGGGGATCACCGCCTCGACCCGGCGGTCGAGGTTGCGGGGCATGAGGTCGGCCGAGCCGATGTAGTACGCCGGCTGGCGCGGGCCGGCGCCGTTGGCGAAGTAGAAGAGCCGCGAGTGCTCGAGGTAGCGCCCGACGATCGAGCGCACCCGGATCCGCTCCGACAGCCCGGGCACGCCGGGGCGCAGGCAGCAGATGCCGCGGATGATCAGGTCGATCTCGACGCCGGCGTTGGAGGCGGCGTAGAGCGCGTCGATCATGTCCGAGTCGACGAGGCTGTTCATCTTGAGGACGATGCGACCCTCGGCGCCGGCGTCGGCCTCGCGGCCGATGAGCGCGGCCAGCGTGGGCCGGAGGCGGCCGGGCGCCACCAGCAGCTTGCGGAAGCGCTCCTGGCGGCCGTAGCCGGTGAGGTAGTTGAACAGCTGGGTGAGGTCGGCGCCGATCTCCGGGTCGGACGTGAGCAGCCCGAAGTCCTCGTAGATGCGGGCCGTCTGCTCGTTGTAGTTGCCGGTGCCGACGTGGCAGTAGCGCCGGATCCCCTCGGGCTCCTGGCGCACGACGAGCGCGGTCTTGGTGTGGGTCTTGAGCCCCACCATCCCGTAGACGACGTGCACGCCGGCCTGCTCCAGGGCTCGGGCCCAGGCCACGTTGGCCTGCTCGTCGAACCGCGCCTTGAGCTCGACGAGGGCGGCCACCTGCTTGCCCGACTCGGCCGCCCGGATGAGGGCGGCGATGATCGGGCTGTCGCTCGACGTGCGGTACAGCGTCTGCTTGATGGCGAGCACCTTCGGATCGGTCGCCGCCTGGCGGATGAAGGCGGCCACCGAGTCGGTGAACGAGTCGTAGGGGTGGTGGAGGAGCACGTCGCCGGCCCGGATGCGGGCGAAGACGTCGAGGGGCTCGTCGTCGTTCGACGCCCGGAGCGGGGGCACCGACTTCCAGGGCGGGTCCTTGAGGTCGGGCCGGGGCAGGCGCCCAGACGTTCCAGAGGCCGCTGAGGTCGAGCGGCGCGTCGGTGACGTAGAGGTCGTCGTCCTCGAGGTCGAGCTCCCGGCGCAGGAGGGTGAGGATCTCGTCGTCGACCCCGCGGGGGACCTCGAGGCGCACGGCCCGGCCGAAGCGGCGGCGCCGGAGCTCGACCTCGACGGCGGCCAGCAGGTCGTCGGCCTCCTCCTCCTCGAGCGTCAGGTCGGCGTTGCGGGTGACGCGGAAGGGGTGGTGCGACTCGATCTCCATCCCCGGGAACAGGCTCGACAGGCGGGCGGCGATGACCTGCTCGAGGGGCACGAAGCGCTCCCCGTCGGGCAGGACCACGAAGCGGGGCAGCAGGTCGGGCACCTTCACCCGGGCGAAGCGGCGCTGGCCGGTGTCGGGGTCCCGGACCATGACGGCCAGGCTCAGCGACAGGTTCGAGATGTACGGGAACGGGTGGCTGGGGTCGACGGCCAGCGGCGTGAGGACGGGGTAGATCCGCTGCTCGAACTCGGAGATGAGGTGGGCGGTGTCGTCCTCGTCCAGCTCCTCCCAGTTGGACAGGCGGATGCCCGCCTCCGCGAGGAGGGGGACCACCTCGTCGAGGAAGATCCGGTCCTGGTGGGCGAGGAGGGCCTCGACCCGGGACCTGATGGCCGTGAGCTGCTGCCCGGGGCTCATGCCCTCGATGCTGACGTTGCCGCCGAGGCCGGCCGCCTCCTGGTCCTTCAGGCCCGCCACCCGCACCTGGAAGAACTCGTCGAGGTTGGTGCTGAAGATGGCCAGGAACTTGGCCCGCTCGAGGAGGGGGACGTCGGGCCGGTCGGCGAGGGAGAGGACCCGGGCGTTGAAGTCCAGCCAGGACAGCTCCCGGTTCAGGTAGCGGTCGGCGACGCCGGCGACGTCCTCGAGCGGTCCGTGGGCGCCCTCGATGTAGTCCTCGATGTGGGTCGCCATCAGGCGAGGGTACCGCCGGGCGGATCAGCCTTCCGTGGCCAGCAGCGCGGCGCCCCGGGCGCCGGCCAGGTCTCCCGAGCGCGGCGGGCACCACCGTGAACGGCGCATCGGCCACGAAGAGCCGGTCGCGCACCGCCTGCTCGACGGCGGCCGCGAACGGCGCCCCGAGGCGGTCGCCGAGGCCGCCGCCCAGGACGACGCGGTCGAGGTCGACCAGGGCCACGGCCGAGGCCAGGGCGGCGCCCAGGGCCTGCGCCGCATCGTCGACCAGCTCGCGGGCGAGGCGGTCACCGTCGGCCAGCGCCTCGACGAACACCGAGGACTTCATCCGCCCGTCGCCGGCCAGCTTCACCAGCTTCGTCTTGACGCCACGCTTGGCCCGCTTGCGGGCGGTGCGCTCCATCCCCGCTCGGCCGGCGTAGGCCTCGAGGTGGCCCCGGCCGCCGCAGCCGCAGCGCCGGCCCCCGTCCTTGACGATGACGTGGCCGATCTCGCCGGCGACGCCGGCCGGGACCGCGCCGGACCTGTCCGCCGAGGACGAGCCCCCCGCCCACGCCGGTGCCCACGAAGACGGCCAGCAGCTCGTCGCTCCCCACCCCGGCGCCGAGGCGGTGCTCGGCGAGGGCGGCCACGTTCACGTCGTTGTCGACGGCCACGGTGGCGACGTCGAGGGCCTCGGCCAGCATCGGGCCGAGGGGGACGGGGTCGTCGAAGCCCTCGAGGTTGGGGGCCCGCCGCACCACGCCGGTGCCCGTCTCGATGGCGCCGGGAGCGCCCATCCCGACCGCGGCCACGTCCTTCAGGTCGCCGAGCTCGCGCACCACCTCGGCCACGGCCGCCACCACGACCTCGGGACCGCCCGACGGGGTGGAGCGGCGGGCCGAGGCCACCACCTCGTCACCCTGGACCTTGACCGCCTGCACCTTGGTGCCACCGAGGTCGATCCCCACGACGGCGGTCGGGCGGCGGCGGGTGGTGCGCCGCCGGGCCGGCGCCTTCGTGGCGGTGGTCGTCTTCGCCGACGCCTTCTTCGCGGTCGCCTTGGCCGGCGCCTTCCTGGCGGTGGTCGCCTTCTTGGCGGTGGTCGCCTTCGCCGGCGCCCGCCTGCGGGTCGTGGACGCCTTCCGTCGGGGGCACGGCGCGCCCTACGCCCGGTAGGCCGGGTCGGGCGGGGCCTGCTCGTCGGGCAGGCCGAGGTCCCACTCGAGGATGAGGTTCTCCCGCTCGGCGTCGCGGGCCACCCGCTCCCGGTTGCGGCGGAACTGCGGGTCGTGCGGGGGCAGCAGCACGAGGCGGGCCATCACCCGCTGGCGGAAGTCCTCGATCATCCGGGGGTCGCCGAAGTCGGAGTGCACCTCCCAGTGGGGCGCCACGGGCCCGAGGTAGATGACGCGGACGTGGCCGACGGGCGGTCCGGTGGGCTGCTCGGGGGTGGTGGACATAGACGACCGAGGCTACCGACCCCCCGCGCCACCATCCGTTCTGGCCTGCAGAACGGCCGCTTTCCGCCCGTTCTGCAGGCCAGAACGAGGGGTGCCTAGTCCTCCTCGAGGGCGCGGCTGCCGAGCGTGGCGGTGGCGGTCCGCTCCTCGCCGTCCCGGAGGTACCGGATCTCGACGGTGTCGCCGGGCTCGGCGGCGGCCACCGCGGCCCGGACGTCGGCGCTGCCGGCCACCTCCTCGCCGTCGATCGACAGGATGAGGTCGCGGGCCCGGAGCCCGGCCGCCTCCGCGCCGCTGCCGGGCTCGACGTCGGACACGAGGGCACCGTCCCGGTCGGCCCCGAGGTTCTCGCGCACCTCCGGGTCGATGCCGTCGAGGTCGAGGGTGGCCACGCCGAGGAAGGGCACCGACCCGCCGCGGATGTCCTCGATCAGGGGACGCACGGCGTCGATGGCGATGGCGAACCCGATGTTCTCCGCGCCCGAGGCGATGGCGGTGTTGACGCCGATGACCGCTCCGCTGGCGTCGACGAGCGGGCCCCCGGAGTTGCCCGGGTTGATGGCGGCGTCGGTCTGCACGAGGTCGCGCAGCGTCACGCCGTTCTGCGCCGGCACCGACCGGTCGGTGGCCGACACGATGCCGGTCGTCACGGTGGGCGCCTCGCCCAGGTTGAGGGCGTTGCCCACCGCCACCACGTCGTCGCCCACCCGGAGCGCGTCGGACGAGCCCAGGCGCACCGGGGTGAGGGGCTGCTCGGTGCCGTCGATCTGCACGAGGGCGATGTCCGCGTCGCGGATGGCCCCGACCAGCTCCCCGGCGACGGTGTCGCCGTTGCGGAGGTTGACCTGGATGCTCGACGCGCCCTGCACCACGTGGGCGTTGGTCAGCACGAGGCCGCTGTCGTCGATGATCATCCCCGAGCCCGCCGCCTGACCGGTCTGCGTGCCGAAGATGCCCTGTTGCACCACTTCGGTGTCGATCGACACCACACCCTCCTGGATCGCCTGCAGCACGCCCTGGACGTCGAGGGGCTGACCCCGGAGCTCGAGGTTGCTGCCGGCCACGGCGGGCGCGGCGACCGGCCCGGACGGCTCGTCGTCGTCCGCCGCCAGCACCACGGCGGCGCTCACCGTGGTGGCCACGAGGGCCCCCACGAGGCCTCCCACCAGGGCGGCTCGCCACCAGCTGCCGCCGTCCCGCCGCGGCGGCGGAGGGGGCGGAGGGGGCCCGGGCAGGGGCGGCGGACCGGGGGGCGGGCCCAGCCACGGGGGCCGAGCCGGCTCCTCGGGGCGCGACGGCGGCGGGCCCAGCGGAGGCGGTTCGCCCCACCTGGGGGTTCCCTGCGGCTCGTACTCCGTCATGCGTTCTCCTCAAGCACGGGGGTCCGTCACCGATCTGAAACAGGAGGGGCAGCCGCCGATACCCGATACCGGGAACCAACGGCGCGGTCGCTCCGTACATCTCTCCGGACGGAGGCGGCAATGGACACGAACTGGATGGCACGGGGGAACTGCCGGGACGAGGTCCCGTCGCGCTTCTTCCCGAGCGACGGTGTCGGCGTCGATCACGCCCGCCGCATCTGCGCCACGTGCCCGGTCCAGGAGCCCTGCCTCGAGTACGCCCTCGAGCAGCGCATCGACCACGGCGTCTGGGGCGGTGCCTCCGAACGGGAGCGCCGCCGCATCCTCAAGCGCCGGCGCATGGAGGCGGCCGAGGCCACCGGCAGCGGCAGCCGCTGAGGACCTCACAGCGGGCTGAGGGCGCGGAGGGCGTCGGCGCACGCCCGGCGCAGGCGGGTGGTCATGGGCAGGGTCCGAGCGTCGGGGAAGGACCGGGCCGCCCGTAGCACCCCGTCGTCCGGCGCATCGCCGACGACGGTGATCGTCAGGCCCGAGCGGTCCAGCAGCACGAGCGTGCGCCCGGCGTCGTCGACCAGCTGCCACGCAGCCTCGCCGTCGTCGCGCACCCACCGCCCGTCGGCCGGCAGGGCGGCCGTGTCGAGGCTCCCCTCCAGCTCGAAGACGGACAGGCTGTACGGACCGCGCTGGTAGAGGAGCTGGAGCCCGTCGGCGTGGCGGAAGGCCTGGACCAGCCGGTAGCCCCCGGCGAGGGTGACCGGCGCCCGGTACGGCGCCCGGAGGCGGTCGACCGGCATCGGCGGTGCGGTGGTCGGCGCGGTGGTGGGGCCGAGGGCGCCGAGCAACCCGGACTGGAGGGTGTTGGCGTGGGCCTCCACCGCCCCGGTGAGCGAGGCGGTGACCTGCTGGGGGCCCGACTCGGCGGGTCCACCGACGAGGGCGATGGCCGCCACCGATGCGGCCACGGCCACCGCCGCGGCCAGGCGGCGGCGGTTGCCCACCACGGGCACGACGGTGCGGCGCCCGTTCCCGTCCTCGAGCGCCAGCAGGCGGGCGGTCACGTCGTCGGGCACGTCCACCGCCGGCAGCAGTCGCACCACCCGGCGGCTGCGGCGGATGTCCTCCAGCTCGTCGGCGCACGTCGGGCACTCCGCGACGTGGGCCCGCACCACGGCCTCTTCCTCGGCGTCCAGCTCGCCGTCGACCAGGGCCGAGAGGGCGTCCTCGGCGTGCTCCCAGCGGTCGCTCATTGGTGCGACCTCAGGTCGTGCACTCCTCGGACCGTCCCATTGACGGGGGCACCAATGAGCGGCCGTCGCTGGCGCTCCGGCAAGGGCGCTGTGCTTGTCGGTTCGCTCGCGAGCTCGCTCACCGGAGCTCCTCGTCGTCCCGACCGACGAGCGCGGAGCGCAACGCGGCCCGGCCGCGGTGGATGCGGCTGCGCACGGTGCCCACCGGGACCCCCAGCTGGTCGGCGATCTCCTCGTAGGGCAGGCCCACGACGTCGCAGAGGACGACGGCGGCCCGGTACTCGTCGGGCAGCGCCCGGAGCGCTCCCTGCACGTCGTCGGAGAGCGTGGCCGAGGCCAGCACGGTGGCGGCGTCGTCCCCGCCGGCGAGGACCCGATCGGGCTCGTCAGGCAACGGCTCGGACGGCCGCCGCTTGCGGCGGCGGGTCTCGTCGAGGAAGGCGTTCGTGGTGATGCGGCTCAACCAGGCCTCCAGTGACCCCGGGCGGTAGGTGGCGAGGCCCCGGCGAACCCGGAGCAGCACCTCCTGCACGAGGTCCTGAGCGTCGGCGTCGTTCCCTGTCAACCGGTACGCCACGGTGTAGAGGAAGCGCCCGTGCGACCGGGCCACCTCCTCCCACGTGGGGACCTCTGGCGGAACGTCGGCCGAGGGCCGGCGGTTCCCGGTCAGGTCGAAGGCTTGCTGCCCTTCGGGTGCCGATCGTCCTCGTCAACGGCTTCCTCGGACCCCTTGCGGAACTCCCGCTGGGCCGTGCCGAGCGAGCGGGCCAGCTGCGGGATCTTGGCGCCGCCGAAGATCACCAGGACGATGATGAGCACGACGAGCAGCTCGCCTCCACCGAAGTTGGGCATGGGTCGAGGCTACCCCCCGGCTGCCCGCTGTGGTCCCTAGCCTCCCGCCGGGTGCTGGCCTGCGTCGTGAACGTGAGCGAGGGGCGGGACCGGTCCGTCCTCGACGCCCTCGCCGGGGCCGCCGGGAGCGACCTCCTCGATCTCCACGTCGACCCCTTCCACCACCGCGCCGTGCTCACGCTGGTGGGCGAGGAGGCGCCTCGCACGGTCGCCGCCGAGGCCGTCCGCAGGATCGACCTCCGCCGCCACGCCGGGGTCCACCCCCGGCTCGGCGCCGTCGACGTGGTGCCGTTCGTCCCGCTGGCGGGCGCCGACCTCGACGAGGCGGTGGCCGCCCGGGACCGCTTCGCGGCGTGGTCGGCCGACGCCCTGGGCCTGCCCGCCTTCCGCTACGGCGGGGACGGGCCGACGCTGCCCGAGGTGCGCCGCTCGGCCCGCACCCGGCGACCCGACGACGGCGGGCCCCTGCCCCACCCGACGGCGGGAGCCGTGGCCGTGGGGGCCCGCGACGTCCTGGTGGCCTACAACCTCGTGCTGGCCGAGCCCGATCTGGGCGTGGCCCGGCGGGTGGCCGGCGCCGTGCGGGGTCCCGCGGTGCGGGCCCTGGGCCTGCGGGTGGGCGACGTCGTGCAGGTGTCGCTCAACCTGGTCGCCCCGGAGGAGGTGGGGCCGGCGGCCGCCTTCGACGCCGTGGCCGCCCTGGCCCCGGTCAGCCGGGCCGAGCTGGTGGGCCTGCTCCCGGCGTCGGTGCTCGGCGCCGTCGACCCGGAGCGGTGGCCCGCGCTCGACCTCGCCGCCGACCGCACCATCGAGGCCCGCCTGGCCGCCCGGGGGCGGTGACGGGCGGGCTGCGCCGGCCAGCTCGGCCCCGGCCCCGGGGGGGTCAGGCCGAAGCCGAGCCGCCGGCGGCGCGGCGGGCGAGGGCGCGTGCCCGGCGGACCCGGCGTCGCTCCCGCTCGCTCATGCCACCCCAGATGCCGAACTTCTCGCCGTTGGCGAGGGCGTACTCGAGGCACTCCTCGCGCACGACGCAGCCCCGGCACACCTCCTTGGCCTCCTTGGTCGAAGCTCCCCGTTCGGGGAAGAAGAGGTCGGGGTCCACGCCGAGGCAGTTGGCGAGGTCCTGCCACCGCCGCTCCCTCTGCTCACCTGCGCCATCTGCCACCAACCGGCTCCCCTCGGGCGCTCGGACATCAGTGGTGTAATTACAACACTGTGATGCCCGGGGGCGCAAGGGGAGGAAGCAGGTCAAGCTGAACGGCGCCCCCGCCCGGTGGCCGACCGCTTCTGCTCGATGAAGTCCACGAGCACGTAGTCGCCCAGCGTCTCGGGGGTGGTGAAGAAGGCCCGACCCCGGTTGAGCTGCGTCAACTTCTCCACGAACGCCTTGAGGTAGCCGCTGGCGTCGAGCATGAAGGTGTTGATGCGGATGCCGTCGCGCGTGCAGCGGTTGACCTCCCGCAGGGTGGCGTCGACCGTCTCCCGCACGGGCGGGTAGCTGAAGAAGGGCTCGTCCATCCCCGGCTCGAAGTGGGCGGTGGGCTCGCCGTCGGTGATCATGATCACCTGCTTGGTCCCCGTCTGGCGGGACAGCATGCGGCGGCTGAGGAGCAGGCCGTGCTGCATGTTGGTGCCGTAGTCGAAGTCCCAGCTGACCTCCGGGAGGTGCTCGGGACGCAGCTCCCGGGCCACCTTGGAGAAGGTCACCATCCCGAGGAAGTCACGCGGGAACTGGCTCGAGATGAGCGAGTGGAGGGCCATCGCCACCTTCTTGGCGGCGAGGAAGTTGTCCCGCATGGGCATCGACAGGGACACGTCGAGCATCAGGACGGTGGCCGAGCGGGTGAGCGTCTCGGTCTCCTCCACCTCGAAGTCCTCGGGCAGGAGCGAGACGGGCGTCCCCGGCCCGGCCCGGCGCACGCCGTTGCGCACGGTGCGCTGGATGTCGAGGTTGAACGGGTCGCCGAACTCGTAGGGCTTCGACGAGTGGGCCCGCTCGTGGCCGGCGCCGAGGCGCTCGACCTCGTGGCGGCCGGCGGCGTCCTTGGTGAGGCGGGTGAACAGCTCGGCCAGCGCGTTCTGGCCGATGCGGCGGATGCCCTTCGGGGTGAGCTCGTAGCGGCCCTCGCGGTGCTCGATGAGCCCGGCCTCCTCGAGCATCTTCGCCACCTGGGACATGCGCTCGAGGCTGAGGGCGGCGTCGTCCCCCAGGAGGGTCTTGGCCCGGTCGAGGTCCACCTCGGCCAGCGCGCCCGGGTTGGAGGCCGAGCGGAGGAGCTGCTCGAGCTGGTCGAGGTCGCCGAGGTCGCGCAGCACGTCGTTGGCCTCGGAGAAGCCGAGCGGGTCGGAGCCGCTGAAGTCGAAGCGCCGCTCCCACCCGGCGCCGGGGAAGGCGCTGCGCAGGTTCTGCGCCAGCTGGTCGACCTGCCAGCGGAGGTCCATGTCCTCGAGGAGCTGCTCGGCCAGGCCCTGGAGCTGCGCCCGCTGCTCGGGCGTCATGGAGTTGAGCATCGCCTGCATCGCCGCCATGCGGGCGGCCATGGCCTCCAGGAGCTCGTCGAGGTCCTTCGGGTTCTCGGGGAAGAAGTCGCCGTAGCGGTCCATGAAGCCCTGGAAGTCGGGCTCCTCCCCCCGCTCCCGCTGCTCGAGCATGTGGTTGAGCTCGGAGAGCATGTCCTTCATCCGGGCCATGGCCTCGGGGTCGGGGTTGGCCATGGCCCCGGCCATGGAGTTGAAGTACGACTGCGCCAGCTGCTCCCGGAGCTGGTCCATCAGCTCCTCGAAGCGCTCGCGGGCCTCGGACGAGGCGAACTCGTACTCGCTGAGCTCGCGCACCTGCCCGGCCAGGTCCGGCGGCAGCAGGTCGAGGCGGAGGCGCTTCTCCTGGGTGACCTCCTCGGTGATCTCCTGGCGGCGCTGGTCGCCGGACGCACGGGCCTCGGCCTCGAGGTCGTCGAGCCCCTGGCGCTCGGTCTCGACGACCTCCCGCAGGGCGTCGGCCACCTCGTCGTAGACGCCCCCGAGGTCGTGGCGCTCGAGCTCCTCCCGCCGCTTCCGGCGGAGGCGCTCCAGCAGCTCGCGCATGCCCTGGACCTTGTTGCCGTCCCGGTCGCGGAACCCCGACTGGAGCATCCGGCGGAGGGCTGCGTTCAGGTCCCCGTGGTAGAGGAGGTCGTCCGTGACCTCCGCCAGCACGGCGTCGGCGTCGAGGTCGAAGCCGACCTGGGACCCGTCCCAGCGGGAGTAGTGGGCACGGGGCATGGGCCGAGGCTACGCCCGGAGCGGGTCGATCTACCCTGACGGTGTGGGAAAGGGACGATCCCTCACGAAGCGGACAGCCGTGGCCACGGGGGTGGCGGCGCTGGCCTTCGGGGTCGGCACCGCGCCGGCCGGGGCGGCGGCGGTGGCCGAGCAGCACCCGCACACGTTCACCACCGGGTCGGGCGCCAGGGTGACGTGCTACGTCGTCGTGCAGCAGAGCTGGCTGGAGGACGAGGCGACGGTCCTGACCTCGCTGCGGGGACCGGCCGAGTGCCGGGCGGCGGCCGTGGCCGTCCGCTGGCGCTTCACCGACGCCGCGGGCGCCGTCCACGACGGCCGGGAGGTGGTCACCGGCGCCCAGGACGTCTCGGTCGACCTCCACGGCGTGGCCGCCGACCTGTCCAGCCGCCACCGGGTCTCCCTGGCCGACTGCGCCGCCGACTGCACCTTCGGGCCCTACGGGTTCGCCCCCTTCTCCTCGAAGTAGGGACCGCCCACCCGTTCTTTGGTTCTCTCCCTACAGGAGCGGTCGGTCAGCGGCCAAAGAACGGATCAGCCCCGGCCGCGGTAGGCGGCGCGGGCGCCGGCGGCGTCCTTGTTGAGGCGCTTCGACAGGTGGAGCCCCTCGAGGAGGAACTCGACGGCGGAGGCCACCGCCGCCGGGCTCTCGTCGTCGCCGGTCAGCACCGACACGGGCTCGCGCAGGTCGGGCACCCCGGCCACCAGCTCGACGTAGGTGGACGAGGGGACGTCGTCGCCGGCGTGGACCACCCGGCCCTCGTCGAAGGCGGCCACGACGGCCCGTAGGTCGCCCACGTTGAAGCGCCCCTTGAACACGGTCAGCAGGGCGGCCTTGACGAGGCCCTCGACGATGAGCTCGTCCCTGCCGTCCTCCAGGGTCTCGATCTCGACCTTGCCCATGGTCGAGGGGACGAGGGCCTCGAGGTCGCTGACCCGGGGCACCACCTCCGACTCGCCGAGCCGCAGCGCCCGGCGGGTGGCGTTGGCCAGCAGGGTCTCGCTGTTGGCCACGGTGAGGCGGACCGACACGCCGGAGTGCTGGTTGACGTGGGGGCTGGAGCGGGCCAGGTGGGACAGCGTGGCCACCACCTCGGCCAGGTAGGGGGGCACCGAGGAGCGCAGGCCGGCGCCGACCCCGTCGAGCGGCCGGGCCTCCTGCTCGGCGATGGCGATCTCGGTGGGGACGTCGAGGGGGTAGTGGGTGCGGATCTGCGCCCCGAAGCGGTCCTTCAGCGGGGTGATGATCCGCCCCCGGTTCGTGTAGTCCTCGGGGTTGGCCGAGGCCACGAGCATCACGTCGAGGGGCAGGCGCACCTTGTAGCCCCGCACCTGGACGTCACGCTCCTCGAGCACGTTGAGGAGGCCGACCTGGATGCGCTCGGCCAGGTCCGGCAGCTCGTTGAGGGCGAAGATCCCCCGGTTGGTGCGGGGCACCAGGCCGTAGTGGAGCGTCAGCTCGTCGGACAGGTAGCGCCCCTCGGCCACCTTGATGGGGTCGACCTCGCCGATGAGGTCGGCGATGGAGGTGTCCGGTGTGGCGAGCTTCTCGCCGTAGCGGGTGTCGCGGTGCACCCACTCGACGGGGGTGTCCTCGCCCTTCTCGGCGATGAGGTCCCGGGCGTGGCGTGAGACCGGGGCGTACGGGTCGTCGTTGATCTCCGAGCCCGCCACCACCGGCAGCCACTCGTCGAGCAGGCTCACCAGGCTGCGGATCATGCGGGTCTTCGCCTGGCCCCGCTCGCCCAGGAAGATCACGTCGTGGCCCGCCAGCAGGGCGTTCTCCAGCTGGGGGAGGACGGTCTCGTCGTAGCCCAGGACCCCAGGGAACAGCGGGTCGCCCGCCCGGATCCGGGCCACGGCGTTGCGCCGGACCTCCTCCTTCACCGGGACGGGCTGCCAGCCCGACTCGCGCAGCTGGCCCAGGGTGGCGGGGCGGGACGTCATGGGCGCCACGCTAACCACGACCCGGTCCGTTCTTCACCAAGTGCACCGTGTCAACCGACCGCGCCGGTCGGGCGTCTGTCGGGATGATGGTGGCTGTGGGGAGCGCGATCGAAGGCCTGGAGGGGATGCCAGCGGAGACGCTGGTCGAGGCCCTCCACCGGGCGGAGTACCGCAGCCTCGTGCGCCTGGCCCGCCTGCTCCTCGACGACGTGGGGGCGAGCGAGGAGGTCGTGCAGGACGCCTTCGTCGCCCTCCAGCTGCGCTGGCGCACCCTGCGGGACCCGGACAAGGCGGCGGCCTGGCTGCGCTCGGCCGTCCTCAACGGGGCCCGGTCGCAGCTCCGGCGCCGGCAGGTGCGGGAGCGGCTCCTCCCCCGGCCGGGCCCCGACGCGCCGTCCGCCGACGGCGCCGCCCTCGCCGCCGACGAGCACCGCCGGGTGGTCGAGGCCCTGCGCCAGCTGCCCCGGCGCCAGCGCGAGGCGCTGGTGCTCCGCTTCTACCTCGATCTCAGCGAGCGGGAGACGGCCGAGGCCATGGGCGTGAGCGCCGGCTCGGTGAAGACCCACGTGCACCGGGGCCTGGCGGCCCTGACCCCCCTGTTGGAGGAGGACCGATGAACACCGAGGACCGACTCCGCACCGCCCTGTCGGCGGTGGCCGACGACACCGACGTCGATGCCGCCGGCAGCCTCGACCGCATCGAGCGCCGCACCGCCCAGGCCCGCCGCCGCCGGCGCGGTGTCGGTGGCGCCCTGGCCCTCGCCCTGGTGGCCGTCGGGGTGGCCGTGCCCCTGGCCTTGCGTGACGACGGCGGCGAGTCCGTCCAGGTGGGGCCGGCCGGCTCGACCCGGGAGACCACCACGACGACCTCCACGACGGCCCCCGAGGCGCCGGCCCCGCCCGTCGAGGACCACGCCTTCGTGTGGCCTGCGCCTGGCGACGACCGGACGTTCGACGAGCCCCTCCTCGTCGCCACCGCCTTCGCCGACGAGTACCTGGGGATGGAGGCCGTCGTCGAACCCGCCGGCGACGACGCGTTCACCGCCCGGCCCGGCACCGAGGGTGGCGGGACCGTGCCCGTCGACGGGCCGCGCACCCTGGTGCGGACGGCGTCCGTCGATGGGCACGCGGTCGTCGTGGGCGCGAGCTCGCAGAACATCCAGGTCGACACCCCCGCGCCGGCGGCCGCCATCCCGGCCTCCGTCCGGGTGTCCGGGACGGCCCGCAACCTGTACGAGGGCAACGTCATCGTGGAGGTCCGGGACCTCAGGGGCGCCGTGGTCGCCACGACCTTCACCACGGCCCTGGGTTCGGGACCCGAGCGGGCCCCGTTCTCCGTCGACGTTTCGTTCGAGCCGCCCGTCGGCCGGGGAGCGATCGTGGTCAAGAGCGACTCGGGGATCGAGGGCACGCCGGAGGCCACGGTGGTCCCGGTCACCTTCGATGCGCCCGCGCCCACGACGGAGGTCACCGTCTTCCTGCAGGACGAGCGGGGGGACTTCGTCCCCGTGACGCGCCTGGTGCCCCGGACCACCGGCGTGCTGCGGGCCTCGCTCGAGCAGCAGCTCCTGGGCGCCTACCCGGGCGAGCAGGCCCGGGGCCTCACCTCGCCGTTCTCCGAGAACGGGGACCTCCTGCGGGGCGTGACGATCACCGAGGACCGCACCGCGGTGGTCGACTTCGAACCCGGCATCGTCGACGCCCTGGCGGGCGCCGACGGCGCCGCCGTGCTCGCCTCGCTCGACCGCACGGTGTTCCGCTTCCCCTCCGTGACGTGGGTGCGCTACCACGTCGGCGGCGAGTGCCGGTCCTTCGCCGGGATCGACACCGAGCTCCTCTGCGAGCGTCGCTCCCGCGACGAGTACTGACCGGACCGGTCTCTGTCGAGTTGTGCACGCTGGACGTGCACAACTCGACAAAGATCGCCGGCCGTGCCCCTGCCGCCCCCGCTGACCCTGGGCGGCACGTGGCGGGCGGCGGTGGCGGACGAGGGCCTGCGCCGGCGCTTCGCCGACCCGGCCGAGGAGGACGACACGTGGGAGGCGCTGCGGGTCCCCGGCCACTGGCAGTCGGTCCCCGCCTTCGCCGCCGCTGACGGTCCACTCCTCTACCGCCGGCGCTTCGAGGCCGTGCACCCGGGCCCCGGCGAGCGGGCGTGGCTCGTCCTCGACGGGCTCTTCTACCAAGGGGACGTCTGGCTCGACGGCGAGTACCTCGGCGCCACCGAGGGCTACTTCGTGCGCCACTCGTTCGAGGTGACGGAGGCGCTGCGGGCCCGGTCCGAGCACCTCCTCGCGGTGGAGGTCACGTGCGCCCCGGAGCGCGACCGCACCGCCAAGCGCAACCTCACCGGGGTGTTCCAGCACTGGGACTGCCTCGACCCCGACCGCAACCCCGGCGGCATCTGGCGCCCCGTCCGCATCGAGCGCACGGGTCCCGTCCGGGCCCGCTCCCTGTCGCTCCGGTGCACCGAGGCCACCGAGGAGCGGGCCGTGGTCGCCTTCCGGGCCGACCTGGACAGCGACACCGCCCGCACCGTCGCGGTGGCCACGACCGTCGGGGACGCCGACGATCGGACCGAGCACGCCCTCGCCGCCGGCAGCAACGTCGTCGAGTGGCACGTCACCGTCGAGCGCCCCGAGCGCTGGTGGCCCGCCGCCCTGGGCGATCCCGTCCTTCACGACGTCACCGTCGACGTGGAGGTCGACGACACCACGAGCCACGACCTCAGCCGCCGCACCGGCCTGCGCACCGTCTCGATGCGGAAGTGGGTCCTCTCGGTCAACGGCGAGCGCCTCTTCGTCAAGGGCGCCAACGCCGGTCCCACCCGCCAGGCGCTCGGCGAGGCCTCGCCGGAGGAGCTACGTCGGGACGTCGAGCTGGCCAGGGACACGGGCCTCGACCTCCTCCGCGTCCACGCCCACGTCAGCCGGCCGGAGCTGTACGAGGCGGCCGACGAGGCCGGCCTGCTGCTGTGGCAGGACATGCCCCTCCAGTGGGGCTACGCCCGGGGCGTCCGGCCCCAGGCGATCCGCCAGGCCCGGGCCGCCGTCGAGCAGCTGGGCCACCACCCGTCCGTCGCGCTGTGGTGCGGCCACAACGAGCCGCTGGCCCTCGACCTCGAGCCCGGCGGCGACATGGCCAAGGCGGCGATGGCCTTCATGGGGGGCCAGCAGCTGCCCACCTGGAACAAGTCGGTGCTCGACCGCTCGATCAGGCGGGCGCTGGAGCGGGCCGACGGCACCCGCCCCGTCATCCCCCACTCGGGCGTCCTGCCCCACGTCGGCGGCGGCGGCACCGACACCCACGTCTACTTCGGGTGGTACCACGGCGAGGAGCGGCAGTTCGCCGGCTTCTGCCGGGCCGTGCCCCGCCTGGCCCGCTTCGTGAGCGAGTTCGGCGCCCAGGCCGTGCCCGAGGCGGCCGACTTCATGGAGCCCGAGCGGTGGCCCGACCTCGACTGGGACCGCCTGGCCCACACCCACGCCCTCCAGAAGGGCGTCTTCGACCGGCACGTCCCGCCCGCCGACTTCGCCACCTTCGAGGGGTGGCGGGAGGCGAGCCAGGCCTACCAGGCCGAGCTCGTCAAGGGCCACGTCGAGGTCCTCCGCCGCCTGAAGTACCGCCCCACCGGCGGCTTCTGCCACTTCTCCCTGGTCGACGCCCTCGACCACCCCGCCGTCACGTGGTCGGTGCTCGACTCCGAGCGCCGGCCCAAGGCGGGGCTCCGGGCCCTGGCCGCCGCCTGCCGCCCCGTCATCGTCGTGGCCGACCGCCCGCCGGCGGAGGTCCGCCCCGGCGACGCCCTGGCCCTGGACGTCCACGTGGTCAACGACCTGCGCACCGCCGTGGAGGGCGCCGTGGTCGACGCCACCGCCACCTGGCCCGGCGGTCGGCACGGCTGGCGGTTCTCGGGCGACGTGGGGCCCGACGACTGCGTCCGGGTCGGCACCCTCCAGCTGGTGGTCCCGGACGTCGCCGGGCCGCTGGACCTGGCCCTGCGCCTCGTCCACCCCGACACCGGGGCCGACAACGCCTACCGCACGATGATTTCCCGCTGACACGGGCCCGGTGCGATCATCGAGGGCGATGCAGGTCCACCACCACAGCTACGACGCGGTGATCGTCGGTGCCGGTGGCGCCGGCCTGCGGGCCGCCATCGAAGTCGCCGGCCACTGCCGCGCCGCGGTCCTGACGAAGCTCTACCCGACCCGCTCCCACACCGGCGCCGCCCAGGGCGGGATGTGCGCCGCCCTCGCCAACGTCGAGGAGGACTCGTGGGAGTGGCACACCTTCGACACGGTGAAGGGGGGCGACTACCTCGTCGACCAGACGGCGGCGGCGATCATGTGCCGCGAGGCCATCGACGCCGTCATCGAGCTCGAGCACTTCGGCCTGCCGTTCAACCGGACCCCGGCGGGGCGGATCGACCAGCGGCGCTTCGGCGGCCACACCCGCAACCACGGAGAGGCCCCCGTGCGGCGGGCCTGCTACTCGGCCGACCGCACCGGCCACATGATCCTCCAGACGCTCTACCAGCAGTGCGTGAAGCGGGGCGTCACCTTCTTCAACGAGTTCATGGTCCTCGACGTCGCCTTCGCCGACGACGGCGGGCAGCGCCGGGTGGCCGGGGTCATCGCCTACGACCAGGCCACCGGCGACCTCCACGTCTTCCGCACGAAGGCCGTCCTGTTCGCCAGCGGCGGCTTCGGCAAGATGTTCAAGGTCTCCTCCAACGCCCACAGCCTCACCGGCGACGGGCCCGGGCTGCTCTACCGGCGGGGCATCCCCATGGAGGACATGGAGTTCTTCCAGTTCCACCCCACGGGGATCTACAAGCTCGGCATCCTCCTGTCCGAGGCGGCCCGGGGCGAGGGCGGGATCCTCCGCAACCGCGACAACGAGCGGTTCATGGAGCGCTACGCCCCCACGGTGAAGGACCTGGCGCCCCGGGACATGGTGTCGCGGGCCATCCTCACGGAGATCAAGGAGGGCCGGGGCATCGGGCCGGACGCCGACTACGTCCACCTCGACCTGACCCACCTGCCGCCCGAGCAGATCGACGCCAAGCTGCCCGACATCACCGACTTCGTGCGCACCTACATGGGGCTCGAGCCGAAGACGCAGGGCATCCCCATCCAGCCCACGGCCCACTACGCCATGGGCGGCATCCCCACCAACATCCAGGGCGAGGTGGTGCTCGACGCGGCCGGCAACGGTCTTCCCCGGCCTCTACGCCGCCGGCGAGTGCGCCTGCGTGTCGGTGCACGGGGCCAACCGGCTCGGTACCAACTCGCTGCTCGACATCGTCGTGTTCGGCAAGCGGGGCGGGCGCTCGATGGCCGAGTGGGTCCAGGGCGCCGACATGCCCGAGCTGCCGGCCGAGCCCGAGGGCGACGTGCGGGGCCGCATCGAGCGGATGAAGGGTGGCACCGGGGGCGAGAAGACCGCGTCCATCCGGGCCGAGCTCCAGGACCACATGATGGACAAGGCCTCGGTGTTCCGGACCGAGGAGAGCCTGGCCTCGATGACGTCGATCCTCGACGACCTGAAGGAGCGCTACGAGCGGGTCACGATCGACGACAAGGGCGAGATCTTCAACTACGACGTCACCGAGGCGCTCGAGCTCGGCTACCTGCTCGACCTGGCCGAGGCGCTGGTGGTGTCGGCCCGGGCCCGCACCGAGAGCCGGGGCGCCCACTTCCGTGACGACCACACGCTGCGGGACGACGCCAACTGGATGAAGCACACGCTGACCACCCGGCTCGAGGACGGCAGCGTGTCGCTCGACTACAAGCCCGTGGAGGGCGACGCCTACATGCCGATGGAACGGAAGTACTGATGGCTGCCACCGTCGAAGACCGCCAGGGCGGGACCGAGCCGGGTCCGACGCCCGCCGAGCGGTTCACCGTCACCCTCAAGGTGAAGCGCTTCAACCCCGAGGTCGACGAGAAGCCGCACTGGCAGGCGTTCACCGTCGACGAGGTCGAGGGCACCGACCGGGTGCTCGACGTGCTGCACAAGGCGAAGTGGTACCAGGACGGGACCCTCACCTTCCGGCGCTCGTGCGCCCACGGCGTGTGCGGGTCCGACGCCATGGTCATCAACGGCGCGAACGCCCTCGCCTGCCAGCTCCTCATGCAAGACGTGGGGACCGACATCACCGTCGAGGCCATCCGCGGCTTCCCCGTGATCAAGGACCTCGTGGTCGACATGGAGCCGTTCTTCGCCCAGTACCGGTCCGTGCTCCCCTACCTGATCGCCGACGACGACCCCGGCTACACCGAGCGCCACCAGACGGCCGAGGAACGGGAGCGCTTCGACGACACGACGAAGTGCATCCTCTGCGCCGCCTGCACGACGTCGTGCCCGATCTACTGGGGCAACAACACCTACGTGGGGCCGGCCGCCATCGTCAACGCCCACCGGTTCATCTTCGACAGCCGGGACCAGGGTGCCGCCGACCGCCTCGACATCCTCAACGAGCGCTCGGGCGTGTGGCGCTGCCGCACGGCCTTCAGCTGCACGAACGCCTGCCCCCGCGGCATCAAGGTGACCGAGGCCATCGAAGAGGTGAAGCGGGCGATCCTCTACGACCGGATCTAGGGGGACGGTGCCGCCAGGCGCAGCCTGAGGCGGCCGACGACCTCGCCGAGGTCGTCGAGCAGGGCCTGGAGGACCGCGGTCGACGCCACCAGCACCACGAAGGTGGCGAGGACGAGGGCCAGCGGGTAGCGGTCGCTCAGGTGGTCGGCGGCGGTGGCGGCCACCGCATCCGGCCGGGTGACGAGATCCCAGCTGTTGAAGCGGGGCACCCGCCCGAGGTAGACGCCCACGGCGCAGGCGGCGTGGACGGCCAACTCGACGCCCGTCACCCGGAGGCGGTCCCAGCCCCGGGCGGCGAGCCACCGGGTGAGCTCGCCCAGTGCGACCACGTAGGCCAGCAGGCCGGCGAGGAAGAAGCCGGCGTACTGGACCAGCACCCCGGCCACCACGACCGTGTCGGCGCGGGTGGCCCGGACGTCGTCGGCCAGGTGGATGACGTCGGACAGGACGTAGGGAGCGTTGGGCAGGAAGGCCAGGAAGGCGGCCAGCCCGAGCCACCACAGGAAGGAGGTGGTCCGGCGCCGGAAGAGGAACACGCCGATCACCACGGGCACGAAGGCCAGCGTGAGGTTCCACGGCATGAACGTGGCGTTGCCGGCCCAGACCTCGAGCACCGTCCGGGCACCCACGGCGGCGATCCTACGGGCGCGAGACTCGCCCTCCTCTGCGCCCCTTCGAGTCCCGCCTCCGCGACGACCTGCCGGTCAACCCGCCCTACGAGGGGCTGCTGGCGGAGGCCTACGACGTCTGGATCCCCGTCGACGCCGAGTTCCCCGACGACGTCGTCCACGCCGAGGTGGTGCGGTCCGGGAACGGCCCCGCCCTCGAGCTGGGGTGCGGCACGGGGCGCCCGTTGCTCCGCTTCCTCGAGGCCGGTCTGGACGTCGAGGGCATCGACAGCTCGGCCGACATGCTCGCCATCTGCCGCCGGCACGCCGCCGAGCGGGGGCTCGACCCCGTCCTGCACCACGGCTCCATGGCCCCGTTGGCGCTCGATCGCACCTACGCCACGATCTTCTGCCCGGCCGGCAGCTTCTCGCTGCTCGACGACCGGGAGCTGGCGCTGCGATCGCTGGCCAGCTGGGCCGACCACCTGCGCCCGGGCGGTGCCCTGGCCCTGACCATGTCGGTGCCCGTGGCGGACTTCGACGCCCGGTTCGAGTGGCGGGTGCGGCGGACGGGCACCCGGCCGACGGACGGCGCCACCATCGTCGTGCACGAGGCGGTGGCCTGCGACCGGGCCTCGCAGCTCCAGGTCACCTACAACCGGGTGGAGGTGTGGGACGCCGCCGGCGAGCTGGTCCGGTCCCTGCTGCGGCGCCACCACCTGCGCTGGTGGGAGCGGCGCGAGATCGAGGAGGTGCTGACCGGCCTCGGCCTCGTCGACGTGCGGTCGCTGGGCGACGAGGAGGGCTGGGTGACCGTGGCCCGGCGACCCGTCTGAAGCACAGATCGGGGCGGACCCGTGGCTGCGGTGCAACCACGGATCCGCGCCGGACGCTCGAGCGGGTTCAGAAGCGGAGGTTCACCGTGTTCCAGGCGCACGCCGCCGCGTTGTTGTTGGAGTAGCCCCACTGGTACCAGGCCTTGCGGTCCCGCTTGTAGGGGTAGCTGCCCGGCTTGCCCTCGGTGGGGTAGTAGTCGTCGAGGGTGGCCAGGGCCTCCCAGTAGTCGTTGCCGGTGAGGCGCCCGGTCCCGTAGCCGTACCGGGTGAACACGCCGGCCATGCAGTCCGCGTACAGCTCCCGCCCGGCGGTGGACACGAAGGAGTAGCCGATGCTGGCCGCCACGTGGTGCCCCATCTCGTGCGCCAGCCAGAACCCGCTGGCGTAGTCGCCGAGCCGGTTGATCTTCGACTGGTTGACGGGCACGTGCACGTAGACGTTGCCGCCGCAGTAGGCCGCCATCTGGTACTCGTAGACCGTGCAGCGGTTCGGGAACGTCCACGAGTAGGTGGAGTAGTAGCCGACACCGGGGCTGCGGTACGCCCGACCCGTGCTGGCCACGACGTACCAGGAGAAGTAGTTCACGTCGTTGTAGAGGGTGTTCATGGTGCCCACCACCGTCGTCTGCGGCGGGTTGATGGCACCGGCCGGACTGGCCCCCAGCGATGACGAGAGCACCAGTGTCAGCAGGACCGCTGAGCCGATGGCCAGGAGCCGCGCGCGGAGAGCCTTCATGGTCCGTGTCCGTCCTTCCGGGCCCGCACCCTGCGTGCCTCGGGGAACACCATCCCTGGATCGGGCGGTGCCGACCGTCGCGGCGGCGACGGCAGGACCGTGCGCGGGCGAACAGTCCGGTGACGCCTACGGCTGCGGCTGGTTCCACTCCATCCAGCACCAGCCCGACCGGCCGTCAGGGGCCTCGGCCCGGCTGAGGGCGCGGGCCAGGCGACCCACCCGGCCGTCGGGGGCGTCGAGGCGGACGGGGGCGAAGTGGCGGGGCTCGACGGCCAGGTCGAGGGGGCCGACGGCCAGCGAGGCGGACGTCGGCAGGCCCTCCCGCCCCCGCTCCGCCGTCGGCGTGAACCGGTCGACCTCCTCGGGCAGGCCGCCGGGGGCCTGCACGAAGCCCGGCTCGTAGCGCACGCCCTCGATCTCGGGCTTGGACGCGTGCCACATGGTCCCGTCGTCGAGTCGGCCCGCCGTCCACGTCCACGGGAAGGCCCACCAGTCCCGCGTACCCCACGAGTGGTCCCGCTCGCCCCAGCCGTCGAAGGTGATCGTCTCCCGGCCGACGAGGATCTCGCCCGACACCTTGCACGGCACCTCGTAGCGGCTCACCCCCGGGTAGCCGTAGGTGCCGCCCACCGTCTCCCACTCGAGGTCGAGACCGAGCGCCGTGCGCTCGCCGCGGCACGAGCCGTAGGCCTCGGCCGGGTCGTCGAGGGCTACGCCGAACGCCTCGAGGCCGATGCTCCAGTGGCTCAGCGGCTCCTCGCAGGTGAGCGACGTCCAGAGCCCCTCGGACCGGAGCTCGAGGGCCTCGGTGCGGGGCAGCGGCGCCTCGTGGTCGACGACGGTGACGAGCGGCCGCCCCTCCCCCACCAAGTCGGCCCAGAACCACGACACGCCGAGGGCGGGGTACAGCCCGAGGCGCACGTAGCCGCCGAGGGTGCCGTCCTCGGTGGTGAAGTCGAAGTACCACGACTCGTTCCAGAGCTCGTCGGGCTCCGGGGGGTGGCTGCCCTCGTCGGTCGGGTCGACGGCGGCCATGCGGTCCGGATGGTAGGAGACTCCCCCGATGGCCCGCTTCCTCAGCCCGGCGTGGGTGGCGGACCTCGCCGCCGCCGCCGGCGACGTCGAGGTGGCACCCGAGGAGTCCATGACGGTGCAGCAGGTGGTCGTCGACGCGGCAGGCGAGCCGGTGCGCTGGGCGGTCCGGGTGGGGGGCGGCCGGGTGACCGTGGACGCGGACGGCGTTCCCGACCCTGACGTCACCCTGACCACCGACCGGTCCACCGCCACCGCCCTGGCCCGCGGGGACGTGGCCATCACCGACGCCTTCATGGCCGGTCGCCTCCGCGTGGCCGGCGACCTCCGCGCCCTCCTCCGGGCCGGCGGCGTCCTCGGCGCCGTCGACGCCGCGTTCGGCTCGGTCCGCGACCGCACCACCTGGGACTGACCCCCTCCTCCGTTCCGGCCTGCAGGACGTGGCGGATTCCGCCCCGTTCTGCAGGCGGGAACGGAGGGGCTACGGGAGGCCGGCCACCTTGCGGCCCGGGCGGCGGCGGACGGCGGCGCCGACGGCGAAGGTGCGGAACCGACGGAGGGCCTCGGGGTCCCAGTCGACGTCGGCGTCCGGGTTCCGGCGGGCCTCCAGGGCGGCGGCCACGACGGGGCGGTGCTCGGCAGGCAGGCGTTCGAGGCCCCACGCCCCTGCCTCCTCCTTCCCGAACAGGGTCCCGGGCGGCGAGCTGAGGGTGGCCAGCAGGCGGCACACGGTGAGCACGGCCCGGGCCGGGGTGGCGCTGCCGAGGCCCGCGTCGAAGGCCCGGTCGGCGTCGGCCAGGAGCACGGCCAGGAAGTCGTCCCACGGCGGGGCCTCCACGACCTCGGCGGCGGGCGGGCCGTGCAGCGCGACGCCGTAGGCCACCACCGCCGTCCGGTGCACGGGCAGGTCCCGGTCGGGGGCGTCCGAAGGCCACACCCGGAGCTCCATCGGCGCGGGGACGTGGACCGCGCCGGCCGCCTGGTGCACGGCGGCCTCGTCGTCGGGCGACGCCACCACGGCCAGGAGGTCGACGTCCGACCCCGGCCGCCACGCGCCGGTGGCCAGCGACCCGTGGAGGTAGAACCCGACCAACCGGGGGCCGAGGGCGCTGGCCAGCGCCGCCGCCAGGGCGTCGACGGCGGCCCGGACCTCGGTGGGGTCGGGCGTCAGGACCCCAGGAGGCCGAGCTGCTGGACGGTGTCGCGCTCCTCCACCAGCTCGGCCACGGAGGCGTCGACCTTCTGGCGGGAGAAGTCGTCCAGCTCGAGCCCCTGGACGATCGACCACTCCCGGCCCGAGCAGGTGCACGGGAACGACGAGATGAGCCCCTCGGGCACCCCGTAGGAGCCGTCGGACGGCACGGCCATGGACACCCAGTCGTCCGAGGGCGTGCCCAGCCACCAGTCCCGCACGTGGTCGATGGCGGCGTTGGCCGCCGACGCCGCGCTCGACGCGCCGCGGGCTTCGAGGATGGCCGCGCCCCGCTTCTGCACGGTGGGGAGGAAGTCGGACTCGAGCCACTGCCGGTCGTCGACCACCTCGGCCGCAGGGCGACCGCCCACCTCGGCGTGGAACAGGTCGGGGTACTGCGTGGTCGAGTGGTTGCCCCAGATGGTCATGCGGCGCACGTCGGCGACGGGGACGCCCGCCTTGGTCGCCAGCTGCGCCTTGGCCCGGTTGTGGTCGAGGCGGGTCATGGCCGTGAACCGCCGAGGGTCGAGGCCCGAGGCGTTGTTCATGGCGATGAGGCAGTTGGTGTTGGCGGGGTTGCCCACGACGAGCACCCGCACGTCCTTCGATGCAGCGGAGGCGAGGGCCTTGCCCTGGGCGGTGAAGATGGCCCCGTTCGCCTCCAGCAGGTCGGCCCGCTCCATGCCCTTGGAGCGGGGCCGGGAGCCGACCAGGAGGGCCACGTCGGCGCCCTCGAAGGCCTGCGCGGCGTCGTCGGTCTGGACCACGTCGGCCAGCAGCGGGAAGGCGCAGTCCTCCAGCTCCATGCCCACGCCCCGCAGGGCGTCGAGGGCCGGGGTGATCTCGAGCATGGACAGCACCACCGGCTGGTCGGGACCCAGCATGGCCCCGCTGGCGATGCGGAACACGAGGGCGTAGCCGATCTGGCCGGCGGCGCCCGTCACGGCGACGCGCACAGGGTCAGTCACGGCGCGGGACCCTACCCAAGGGCCGCCGGCAACCTTTCAGCCCCCCACACCCCTTTGGGCACGCAGACCGGCGGGATCCGCTGATCTGCGTGCCCAACCTGGGATGGGTCAGGCCGCGGTCGCCACCGCCGCCACCTCCGGCACCGGCTCCAGGGCCACGGCCAGGACGTCGCGGACGTCCTTGGCCAGGTGGATGGTGATGGCCTCGCGGACGGCCTCGGGGACGTCCTCGAGGTCGCCCTCGTTGCGGGCGGGCAGCACCACCTCGGTGAGCCCGGCCCGGGAGGCGGCCAGCACCTTCTGCTTGACCCCGCCGATGGGCAGGACCTTGCCCTGGAGGGTGACCTCGCCGGTCATCCCCACCGTCGAGCGCACGGGGCGCCCGGAGAGCAGGCTGACCAGCGCGGTGGTCATCGTGACGCCGGCCGACGGGCCGTCCTTGGGCACGGCCCCGGCGGGGACGTGCACGTGGACCCGCCGCTCGGCGGCGTCGGCGTCGAGCCCCAGCTCGGCCGCGTGGCTGCGCACGAAGGAGCGGGCGATCTCCGCCGACTCCTTCATGACGTCGCCCAGCTGCCCCGTCAGGGTCAGCCCCGGCTCCCCGGGGATGGCCGACGCCTCGATGAAGAGGACGTCGCCGCCCGTGCCGGTCACCGCCAGCCCCGTGGCCACGCCGGGGACCGAGGTCCGCTCGGCCACCTCGTCCTCGAACCGGCGCCGGCCCAGCAGCGGGCGGACGTCGGCCTCGTCGACCACCACCCGTCCGGCCATGACCTCACCCGACGCCACCCGGGTGGCGACCTTGCGCAGCACCCGCCCGATCTGGCGCTCGAGCTCCCGCACCCCGGCCTCCCGGGTCCACCCGGTGGCCACCGCCCGGAGGGCGGCATCGGTCAGCTCGACCTCGTCGGCCCGCAGGCCGGTCCGCTCGAGCAGCCGGGGCAGCAGGTGGTCCTTGGCGATGGCCACCTTCTCGTCCTCGGTGTAGCCGTCGAGGCGCACGACCTCCACCCGGTCCAGCAGCGGGCCGGGGATGGTGTCGAGCACGTTGGCGGTGGCGAGGAACAGCACGTCCGACAGGTCGAGGTCGACCTCCAGGTAGTGGTCCCGGAACGTGTGGTTCTGCGCCGGGTCCAGCACCTCGAGCAGCGCCGAGGCGGGGTCGCCCCGCCAGTCGCTGCCCACCTTGTCGATCTCGTCGAGCAGGAGGACGGGGTTCATGGCCCCGGCCTCCGTCAGGGCCCGCACGAAGCGGCCGGGACGGGCGCCGACGTAGGTGCGGCGGTGGCCGCGGATCTCGGCCTCGTCCCGCACGCCGCCCAGGGCCACCCGGGCGAACGGACGCCCGAGCGCCCGGGCCACGGACTCGCCGAGCGAGGTCTTGCCCACGCCCGGAGGACCGACCAGGGCGAGGATGGCCCCCGAGCCCCGGCCGCCGGCCGACTCGACGCCGCGCTCGGCCCGCAGGGCGCGCACGGCGAGGGCCTCGACGATGCGCTCCTTCACGTCCTCCAGGCCGCTGTGGTCGGCGTCGAGGACGGCCCGAACCGCACCGAGGTCGCGGACCTCGTCGGCCCGCGAGGACCAGGGCAGCTCCAGGACGGCGTCGAGCCACGACACGATCCAGCCGTGCTCCGGGCTCTGGCCGCTGGTGCGCTCGAGCTTGTCGAGCTCCTTCTCGACCGCGGCGCGGACGCCCTCCGGGGCGCCGCTCTCGTCCAGCCGGCGCCGGTACTCGGCCACGAGGTCGTCGTCGCCCTCCCCCAGCTCCTTGCGGATCGACTCCATCTGGCGCCGGAGGACGGCCTCCCGCTGGGCCTTGTCCAGGCCCTCGACCACGTCGCGGTCGATGTCCTCGCGGATGGAGACCTCGGCCAGCGTGTCCCGAGCCCAGCCGAGCACGAGTCGCAGCCGCTCCTCGACGTCGACGGCCTCCAGCACGGCCACCTTCCGCTCGAGCGAGAGGTCGGGCGAGTAGAGCGCGGTGTCGGCGATGGCGCCGGGGTCGGCGATGCCCCGGAGGGCCTCGGCCAGGCGGCCCGCCCCCCGACGCTCGAGGATCGACTCGACGACGGCGCGGTACTCCGACGCCAGCCGACGGACCTCCTCGGAGACCTCGGCCGGCTCGTCGACCGGCTCGGCCGCCACCCACAGCCCCGGGCCCTCGCCGGGCACGGCGGCGCCGATCACGGCCCGCTCGAGGCCGCGCAGCAGCACCGCCCGGCGCCCGCCGCGCCCGGCCCCGGCGTCCTCGAGGGCGGCGATGACGCCCACGCTGGCGTAGCGGCCGTCGACCTGCGGCACGAGGAGGAGCCGGCGCCCGGCGGCCTCGGCCGCGTCGGCGGCGGTGGTCGCCTCGGGGCTCTCGAGGACCACGGTCACGACCATCCCGGGACCGACGACGCCGGCGGTCAGCGGGAGGACGGGGAAGGTGCTGGTGGTGGTGCTGCTCTCGGGCATGGAGGTCCCTTCAGAACCGATGGTGCAAGGGATGTAACGGTGATTACACCATCCCTATTCCACCCGTTCCCGTGCCCGGACGCGCCGGAGGACCGGCCCCGCAGGCCCGGTCCTCCGTCACACCTCCGAGGGCCTACAGCTGGAGGCTCTTGGTCTCCAGGTACTCCTCGATCCCGAACTTCCCGAGCTCCCGGCCGTGGCCGGACTGCTTGTAGCCGCCGAAGGGGGCCATGGGGTTGAACGACCCGCCGTTGACCTCCACCTGGCCGGTGCGGATGCGCCGGGCCACGGCCTTGGCCCGCTCGGCGTCGCCGGACCACACGCCCCCGGCCAGGCCGTAGACGGTGTCGTTGGCGATGCGGACCGCCTCCTCCTCGTCGTCGTACGGGAGGATGGACAGGACCGGGCCCGAAGATCTCCTCCTGGGCGATGGTCATGTCCGTGGTGACGTCGGAGAAGACGGTGGGCCGGACGAAGTAGCCCGTGCTCGAGCCCCTCGGGCGCCTCGGCGCCGCCGGTGACCAGGCGGGCCCCCTCGTCCTGGCCCTTCTGGATGTAGCCCCGCACCCGCTCCCGCTGGGCCTCGGAGACGAGCGGCCCCAGCCGGGTGTTCTCGCCGAAGGGGTCGCCGGTCGTGAACGTCTCGGCCGCCGTCTTGGCGATGGCCTCGACCTCGGCCAGCTTCGACCGGGGCACGAGCATCCGGGTCAGGGCCGAGCAGGTCTGGCCGGAGTTGAGGAAGGCCTTGCCCACCCCGTCGGTCACCGCCTGCTCGAGGTCGGCGTCGTCGAGGATGACGTTGGGCGACTTGCCCCCCAGCTCGAGGGTGACCCGCTTGACCGTGCCGGCGGCGACCTCGGTGATGCGCTTCCCGGCCCGGGTCGAGCCGGTGAAGGAGATCATGTCGATGTCGGGGTGGGCCGACGATGGCCTCGCCCACCACGTCGCCCGTGCCGGTCACCAGGTTGAACACCCCGGCGGGCAGGCCGACGTCGTGGATGATCTCGGCCAGCACGAAGGCGTTCAGCGGTGCCACCTCCGAGGGCTTCAGCACGACCGTGCAGCCCGCGGCCAGTGCCGGCGCCACCTTGGCCGCCACCTGGTGGAGGGGGTAGTTCCACGGCGTGATGGCGCCCACGACGCCGACCGGCTCCCGCACGATGAGGGAGTTGCCGACCTGCTCCTCGAACTGCACGTCGTTGACGAGGGCGGCGGTGTTCTGGAAGTCCATGAGCGGGAGGCCGGCCTGGACCAGCAGGCTCAGGCTCTTGGGCATCCCCACCTCCTGGGACACCAGGGTGGCGATCTCGTCCATCCGGGCCATGAGGCCCTCGGTGATGCGGGTGAGGTACTTGCCCCGCTCCTCCACCGAGGTGGTGGACCAGGAGTCGAACGCCTTCCGGGCCGCCGCGACGGCCTTGTCCACGTCCTCGGCGGTGCCGGCGGGGACCTTCCCCATCACCTCCTCGGTGGTGGAGTTGACGACGTCGATCGTGCCGCTCCCCGTGGAGGGCACCCAGGCCCCGTCGATGTAGACCTTGTCGCGCTCGTGCACGCTCGTCCTCCCCTACCCCGTTCGTTGTCCAGGCAGGATACCCCTGGGCGGGAGGAGCGACCCCGGGCCGCTACAGGCGGTCGACGATGGCGGAGGCGAACTCCGAGGTCTTGACCTCGGTGGCGCCCTCCATGAGGCGGGCGAAGTCGTAGGTGACGATCTTGTCGGCGATGGTGGCCTCGAGGGCCCGCACGATGTCGTCGGCGGCGTCCTGCCAGCCCGAGGTGCTCGAACATGAGCACGCCCGACAGGAGCACCGAGCCGGGGTTGACCTTGTCCTGGCCGGCGTACTTCGGGGCGGTGCCGTGGGTGGCCTCGAAGATGCCGTGGCCGGTGACGTAGTTGATGTTGCCGCCGGGGGCGATGCCGATGCCGCCCACCTGGGCGGCCAGGGCGTCGGACAGGTAGTCGCCGTTGAGGTTGGTGGTGGCGATGACGTCGAAGTCGTCGGGCCGGGTCAGCACCTGCTGGAGGGTGATGTCGGCGATGGCGTCCTTGACCAGGATCTTGTCGCCCGGCTTGCCGCCGCAGTCGTCCCACCCGACGGCCACGTCGACGAACTCCTCCCGGGTGAGCTCGTAGCCCCAGTTGCGGAAGGCGCCCTCGGTGAACTTCTGGATGTTGCCCTTGTGCACGAGCGTGACGCTCTTGCGGCCCTTGCGCACGGCGTACTCGATGGCGGCGCGGATCAGGCGCTTGGAGCCGGTCTCCGACACCGGCTTGATGCCGACGCCGGAGTCGGGGCGGATGTCCCAGCCGAAGCTGTCCTTCAGGAGCTCGATGAGCTGCTTCGCCTCGGGCGTGCCCTCCTCGACCTCGAGGCCGGCGTAGATGTCCTCGGTGTTCTCCCGGAAGATCACCATGTCGACCTTCTCGGGGTGCTTCACCGGCGGGGCACGCCGTGGAACCAGCGCACCGGGCGCAGGCAGACGTAGAGGTCGAGGATCTGGCGCAGGGCCACGTTGAGCGAGCGGATGCCGCCGCCGACCGGCGTGGTGAGCGGGCCCTTGATGCCGATGAGGTGGGACTGGAAGGTGTCGACGGTGTCCTCGGGCAGCCAGTCGCCGGTCTCGTTGAACGCCTTCTCGCCGGCCAGCACCTCGACCCAGTCGATGGACCGGCCGTGTCTTGGCCGCCGCGGCGTCGAGCACCTTCTGGGCGGCGGGCCAGATGTCGACGCCCGTGCCGTCGCCCTCGATGAAGGGGATGATGGGCTCGTCGGGGACCTGCAGGGTGCCGTCGTCGGCCATCGTGATCTTCGGCATCGGGCCGAGACTACGGCGGCTGATCAGATCAGCGCGGACCGAGGCCGAGGGCGGCGTAGATCTCCCTCGTCGCCTTGGAGAAGTTGAGCGTGTAGAAGTGGATGCCCGGCGCCCCGCCCTCGAGCAGCTCGTTGGCCAGGTCGATGGCCACGTCCACGCCGATCCGGCGCACCTCGTCGGGCCGGTCGGCCACCGCCTCCAGCCGGGCGGCCAGATCGGCGGGGAACTCGGCCCCGGCCAGCGCCGCGAAGCGCGACACCTGCCCCAGGTTGGTCACGGGGATGATGCCGGCCAGCACGGGCGTGTCGACCCCCAGCGCGGCGAGCTCGTCGAGCATCCGGAAGTAGTCGTCGGCCCTGAAGAAGAACTGGGTGATGCCGAAGTCGGCGCGCTGCAGCTTGGCCGCCAGGTGGCGGCGATCGAGGTCGCGATCGCCCCCGAGCGGGGGTGCAGCTCGGGGAAGGCGGCCACCCCGACCGAGAAGTCGCCGAGGTCCTGGACCACCTCGATGAGCTCGAGTGCGTAGGAGAAGTCGCTGGGCGGCGGCGGGTCCTCGAGCGGCGGATCGCCGCCGAGCGCCAGCAGGTTCTCGAGGCCGGCGTCGCGGTAGCCGGTGACGATCTCCTCGATCTGGTCCCGGGTGTGGGCCACGCAGGTGAGGTGGGGCATCGGGAGTCATCGAGGTGTCCCGGTGGATGTGCTCGACGATCTCCCGGGTCTTGTCCCGGGTCGAGCCGCCGGCGCCGTAGGTCACCGACACGAAGTCCGGCTCGAGCGGCTCCAGCTCGAGCAGGGACTTCTCGAGGCGCCGCTCGGCCTCCTCGTTCCGGGGCGGACCGAACTCGAACGACAGCGTCCGCCCCGCCGCGATCGAGGTCGCGGACCTTGGCCATGGGGGCAGGCTACGCGCTGCCTACGGCCGCTCGGGGTGCGGTGCGTCTCCGGTGCGGGTGCGCTTCAGCTCGGCGAAGCCGGGCACCCGCAGGGCGGCAGCCCAGGCGTCGAACAGCTGAAGGGCCTCGTCGGCGTCGGGCATGGCGCAGAGGATCGGCCCGGAGGCCGCCTTCTGGCCCTCGCCGTCGGCGTCGTCGATGGCGAGGATGGGGATGCCGACGTCCTCGCCGACGAGGGCCCAGGCCTCGGCCATGGAGGCCCGGATGTCCTCGTCGAACGAGTCGTCGATGGCCGCGGCGGCCAGCTCGGGCTCGAGCCCCACGGCGGTGAGGGCGGCGGCCAGGTCGTCGTCGGCCTTCTCGCCGTCGTGGTGGATGCGCCGCCCCAGCTCGGTGTAGAGCGGCCCCACGGCGACCTCGTCCTGCCGGCGCACGGCCGCCACCACCCGGAGGGATCGGAGGGCGGGGCCGACGGGGCTGTCGTTCTGGAAGGTCAGGCTGAACGGGTGCCACCGGACCTCGGCGCCCCGGGCGGCGGCGGCGCCCACCAGCCACCGGGACGTGGCCCACGTCCACGGGCAGACGGGGTCGAACCAGGCGTCGATCCTCATGCCGCGGCGTCCCGGGCGGCGTGGCGCTCGGCGGCGTCGACGCAGTTGCTCAGCAACATGGCCCGGGTCATCGGGCCCACGCCGCCGATCCGGGGCGAGAGCCACCCCGCCACCTCGGCGACGTCCTCGGCCACGTCGGACAGGACCCGCCGCCCCTCGTAGCGGGCGCCGGCGGCGACGACGGCCGCCCCCGGCTTGATCATGTCGGCGGTCACCAGGCCGGGACTGCCGGCCGCCGCCACCACGATGTCGGCCCGCCGCACGTGGTCGGCCAGGTCGGGCACCCCCGTGTGCACCACGGTCACCGCGGCGTTGGCGTGCGGGCGCTTGAGCGACAGCAGGTTGGCGAGGGGCCGGCCGATGGTCAGGCCACGGCCGATGATCACGACGGACCGGCCCTCGATGGGGACGCCGTGGTGGGTCAGCAGGCGCTGGATGCCGAACGGCGTGCACGGGAGCGGACCGTCGACGCCCATCACCAGTCGACCGAGGTTGACCGGGTGCAGCCCGTCGACGTCCTTGTCGGGGTCGGCGGTCAGGAGCGCGGACTCGTAGTCGAGGTGCGGGGGGAACGGGTGCTGGAGGAGCATGGCGTCGACCGCAGGGTCGGTGTTGTACCGGTCCACGACGGCGAGCACCTCCTCCTGCGTCGTCGTCGACGGCAGGTGCTCCTCGTAGACCGAGGCGATCCCGAGCTCGGCGCAGTCACGGTGCTTCATGGCGACGTAGCGGGCGCTGGGCTCGTCGTCGCCGACGAGGAGGGTGGCGAGGCCCGGGGGCCGGCCGGCGGACCGCAGGGCGTCGATGCGCCCGCGGAGGTCCTCCTTGATGATGGTCGCCAGCGCCTCTCCGTCGAGGACCGCCGCGCCCATGCCGCCGAGCCTACGGGGGTCTGCGGATGCCTCTGGGCGACCGATCCGACGGAGGGCTCAAGGTGCCCGATTCGGACGCCGATGCTCCCTCCGATGTCCGAGGAGCGACCGACCCAGGAGCCGGAGAGCGCACGCCGTGCGCTCCCGCTGGCGCGCCTGGCCGTTCTGGTGCTCCTGGGCGCGTTGTTCCTGGTCCTGGGTGGTTCCCGGGCCGACGCCGCCGAGGCCGAGCCGGCACCCGCCGACGGCCCCGGCCTCCTCGGCGGCACGCTCGCCGCGGTGGACGCCGGCCCCGAGCTGACCCGTGTCGGGAGCACCCTCGACGCCGTGGTCGACCCGGTCCTGACCGGCGCACAGCCGGTCGTGGAGCCCGTCGTGGGCCCCGTGGTCGAGCCCGTGGTGACCCCCCTGCGCCCCGTCGTGGAGCGGGTCGCCGCCCCCGTGGCGCCGCTGCCGGTGGCCGAGCTGGTCGCCCCCCTCGCCGCTCCGGCGAGCGGGTCCGAGCGCCCCGCAACCAAGGCCCACAGCGCCGCCGCCGAGCGCGGCGTCGACCGGCCGACGGGGCCCGGGACGGCGACGGTCGACCAGTCCGATGCCGCCTCCGGGGCGACGTCGCAGGCGGTCACCGAGACCTCCTCCGAGGCCCCCGGGCACGGCACCCCCGTGTCCCGCTCGACGGCCTCGGCCATCGATGGCAGCACCGGCACGCCGGTGCCGTACGCCGTCCTCCTGACCGCCTTCGCCGCGGTCCTCCTCCTCGCCGGGGGCGTCGCCCCCCGCCGTGTTGCGCCCCCGCTGGCGCCTTCGTTCCTCCCCCCGGTCTTCCCCGGCTAGCTCCCGTCCCTCCGACGGAAACGCCGGCCCGCGCCACTGCGCCGGGCCTCCCGGAGAACGACGATCAAGGAGCGAACCGTGAACACCCGACTGCACCGATTGCTCGGCGCGGCCGCCCTCGGAGGAGGACTCCTCTTCCTCTGGACGGGCACCGCAGGCGCCGAGCCCGACGTGAACGTCTCGGAGGCGACCATCGACGTCGACGACGTCCTGGGCGCACCCGAGCCGACCATCGACGCCACGCTGCCCGTGGGCGTCGAGGCCCTCCTCGGAGACAACGACGTGGTGGTGGGAGATCCCGCCGCCCCCGTTGCCGCCGAGGTCGTCACCAGCGACCTGCCCGACCCCACCGTGGTCACGCCGCCTGCCGCGGCCGACGCCGCGGTGGCCGACAGCACCGCCTCGGCCGTGGCCCCCGTGGCCACCGTCGATCCCGACGTGATCGCCTGCGGCAACGCCGCCGGCGTCGTCGGGGACGCCGCCGCCGAGTGCGATCCCGCCGCGGACAGCGGCACCACCGGCACCACCGCCGAGCCCGGGTCGTTCGACCTGGCCCTCGGCGACAGCAGCCCCCTCCCCGGCACCACCGTGGACGGGGACCTGCCCGAGCTGGTGGCCGACCCCGACGTGGTCGTCTGCGGCAACGCCGTGGGCATCGTCGGCGACGCCACCGGCAGCTGCGCCCCCGACGCCGAGCCGGCGCCGGTGGCCGACGCCGGGTCCCTCGACCTGGCGCTCGGAGGAGGCACCCCGGTGTCGGGCTCCACGCTGGACAGCGACCTGCCCGGTGTCGTGGCCGACCCCGACGTGATCGCCTGCGGCAACGGCGCCGGCGTGATCGGCGACGGGTCCGGCGACTGCGCCCCCGCAGCCGCCGCCACCCCGGTGGCCGAGGCGGGGTCGTTCGACCTCGCCCTCGGTGGCACCACGCCCGTCTCGGGCTCCACGCTCACCGGGGAGACCCCCGGCGTCGTGGCCGCCCCTGACGCCATGGCCTGCGGCAACGGCGCCGGCATCCTCGGGAACGGCTCGGGCGACTGCGCCCCGGCCATGGCCGAGGAGCCGCTGACCCCGGTCGACACCTTCGGCCTGGACCTCGAGCTCGGCGGCACCATGCCGGTCGAGGGGTCCTCGGCGGTGGTGGACCTGTCCTCGACGGCGCTCGACCCCAACGCCACCGTGTGCGGCAACGGGGCGGGCGTGCTCGGCGACGGCAGCGGGGCCTGCGGCGACGCCGGCTCCCCGGTGCCCGCCGTGCCCGTCGACCCGGCAGGAGCGGTCGAGGTCATCGTCGACCTCGGCGACGAGGTGGTACCGGCCCTGCCGGTGCTGCCCGAGCTCCCGGTGCTGCCGATCGACCCCCTCGGCGACCTGACGCCGCTGCCCGTGGTCCCCGTCGTCCCCCCGGTCGACGGTGACGACGACGACGGCACCATCGGGGTCGGGCCCATCGACGTCGGGGGGCTCGGTGACCCCGTCACCCCCGTCGATCCCACCCGCACGCCGACCCCGCCGGCGCCCACCCGTCCGGGTCTGGGCGTCGACGGCGCGCTGACCCCCATCGGGGTCGGTGGCTTCGGCTCGGTGGCCCCGCTCGGGACCACCTCGGGCACCGGTGCGGCCGCCCTGGCCGCCTTCGGGTCCGCTGCCGGCGACCTGCTCGCCGGCATCGGGGCGGCCGCCCTCGCCTTCACCGGCTTCGGCATCCGCGCCGCCCTCCAGTACGCCTCGGTGCTCCTGGCACTCGGCGCGCTGCTGCTCCTCGCCGGCCGTCGGCGGGTCGAGCTGCTCAGCGTCGTGTCGTAACAGGACCACCGAGACGAAGGTGGTGCCGCCCCCTGGCGGAGGGGGCGGCACCGCCGCGCGTCCGGGGTTCGGCGCGGACGGGCGCGGACGGGCTAGTGGAGGAACTGGCGCTCGCCGGTGAGGACCATGGCCAGGCCGTGCTCGTCGGCGGCGGCGATGACGTCGTCGTCCTTGACCGAGCCGCCGGGCTGGACCACCACCGACACGCCGGCGGCGGCGGCCGCCTCGACGCCGTCGGGGAAGGGGTAGAAGCCGTCGGTGGCCGAGGCCCCGCCCCGGGCCCGGCCGTCGGCCTTGGCCGCGGCGATCTCCGCCGCCGCCACCCGGCTCTGCTGGCCCGCTCCCACCCCCACCGCCTGGCCGCCCTTCACGAGCACGACGGCGTTGGACCGGGTGTGGGCGCACACCCGCCAGGCCAGCTCGGCGTCGGCCCACTGCTCGTCGGTGGGCACCGCCTTGGTCACCACCCGCCACGCGTCGCGCCCGGCGGCGAAGCGGGGCGACTCCTGCACGAGGAAGCCGCCCGACACCTGTCGCAGGACGAGGGGGTCACGCGTCGGCCCCTCGGCCTCGAGGACCCGGGTGTTCCTCCGACGGGCCCGCAGGCGGTCGACCACCCCGTCGCCGTAGCCGGGGGCGATGACGACGTCGGCCTGGGCGGCGGCCACCATGCGCTCGACGGTGGCGTCGTCGACGGGCTGGTTCAGGGCCACGATCCCGCCGAAGGCCGACAGCTCGTCGCCCTCGAAGGCCAACGAGTAGGCGGTGGCGAGGTCGTCGGCCACGCCCACGCCGCAGGGCACGGCGTGCTTGACGATGGCCACCGCGGGGCGGGCGCCGAGGTCGTGCACGAGGGTCCACGCGGCGTCGGCGTCGTAGACGTTCAGGTACGAGAGCGGCATGCCCGAGTGCTGGACCACCCGGTCCCACAGGCCCGGCCGGGCCGTGCGGCGGTAGCGGGCGCCGGCCTGGTGGGGGTTCTCGCCGTAGCGCAGCTCCGCCGCCCGCTCGAGGGCCAGGTGGAGGGTGGGCGGGAGGGTCGCCGGCTCGGGATCGGTCTCGTCGAGCCAGCCCACGATGGCGGCGTCGTAGGCGGCGGTCTGGGCGAACGCGGCCCGGGCCAGGCGGCGGCGGGTGGCGGTCGACAGCGCGCCGTCGGCCCGCAGCTCGGCCAGCACCACCTCGTAGTCGCTCGGGTCGACGACCACCCCGACGTGGTCCCAGTTCTTGGCCGCCGCCCGCTGGAGGGTGACGCCACCGATGTCGATCGTCTCCACGGACGGTTCGGCGAAGAAGGGGTAGAGGTTCGAGACGACGAGGTCGATGGGCTCGATGCCCCGCTCCTCCAGGTCGGCGAGATGGGCCGGGTTGCTGCGGTCGGCCAGGATGCCGCCGTGCACGGCGGGGTGGAGGGTCTTGACCCGCCCCTCGAGCATCTCGGGCGCGCCGGTGAGCTCGGCCACCTCCAGCACCGGCAGCCCCGCCTCCCGCAGCGCCGCGGAGGTGCTGCCGCTGGCCACCAGGTCCCAGCCGAGGTCGACGAGGCCCGCGGCCAGCTCGGCCAGACCGGTCTTGTCGTAGACGGAGAGGAGGGCCCGCATCAGGAGACCCGCTCCTGGGCGAAGGCCCGGATGGTGCGCGGGTACAGCGAGCGCTCCACGACCTTGATGCGCTCGTGCAGCGTCTCGACCGTGTCGTCCGGCTGCACCGCGACGGGCTCCTGGGCGAGGATCGGCCCGGCGTCGACGTCGGCGATGACCACGTGGACCGTGCACCCGGTCACCTCGGCGCCGGCCTCCAGCGCCGCCTCCACCGCCTTCCAGCCGGGGAAGGCGGGCAGCAGCGAGGGGTGGGTGTTCAGCACCTGCCCGGGGAAGGCCTCGACGAACGCCGGCGACAGGACGGTGCCGAAGCCGGCGATGGCCACGAGGTCGACGTCGGCGTCCTGCAGGGCGGCGACCACCTGCTCGGTGTAGGCGGGCCGGTCGAAGTCCGTGCCGAAGCTCTCGCGGTGGAGCTCGGCGACGGGGACGCCGGCGTCCCGGGCGACGTCGACGGCGCGACACGGCCGGTCCACCACCACGAGCACGACGTCGAGCCCGTCCGCCAACAGGGCTTCGAGGAGGGTGCCGGTCCCCGACGCGAGCACCGCCAGCCGCACGCGGCCGACCGTACCAGCGGGCTCCGACCGCGCCGACCGGTGCGACCCACAGGACTCAGTGCACGCTGGGTCCCAGGGGGTGGGACTGCGTGCGCACAGAGTCCGCTGGGTCTCACCCCAGCGGCGGGTCGACGCAGCCGGTGGCGCCACCGCCGGGCCCGGCCGCCTCGGGGCGGGGGTAGGCGTCGACGAAGCCCGACCCGGGGTCGTCGGTGGTGAGGAAGCGGGCCACGCCCCGCGCCAGGGCGTCGGCCTCCGCCTGCTGCACCTCGGGCCGGACCAGGAGGGCCGCCTCCGGCGGGTTCGAGAGGAACAGGGCCTCGCTGATGACGGCCGGGCACGCCGTCGGCGTCGCGCAGCACCCCGTAGTAGTCGTCCCCCCGGGCCCGGCGGCGGGCCTTGGCCCCGGCGTCGCGGTCGGCCTGCCAGGCCACCCCGTCGAAGGCGGCGAAGGTCCCGACCACCTCCTCCTGCACGAGCCCGGCCAGTCGGCGGGAGGCGGGGTCGTCGACCTGGTGCCACACCTCCGTGCCCGGGCGGTCCGACGGACCGTCCGGGTCGGCGTTGTGGTGGACGGACACGAAGGCCCGGGCGCCCAACCGGGTGGCGAGGAGGGCCCGCGTGGTCAGCGTCACCCGGACGTCCGAGGTGCGGGTCAGGACCACGGTGGCCCCCGCCGCCGTCAGTCGATCCGCCGCCCGGCGGGCCACCTCGAGGTTCACGTCGGCCTCGCGGATGCCGCCCTCCCCGAGCGCGCCGGGCTCGTCACCGCCGTGGCCGGGGTCGAGCACCACGGTGGCCCCGAAGAGCGGTGTCCCGCCGGGCACGACCGCCTCCGCCCCGCACGGCGTGCGCACCCGCAGGGCGCCGCCGTCGGCGGGCCCCACGACGGGGACGACGACGCCGGTGGTGGTGACCAGCCCCCGGGCGTCGGGAGCGGGGGTGGCCGCCGGGAGTGGGGGGAGCGGCGGCGTGGTCGTGGTGGGCGAGGCGACCACCGTCGTGGCGGTCGTCGTCGTGCGGGCGACCGGTTCCTCCTCCGCGGCGCAGGCAGCGGCCAGGACGAGGGCGAGGACCACCACCCGCCTCACCAGCGCGCCCGCACCCAGGCGGCCACCCCGGCCACGTCCACGGCCGTCGTGGTGTCGACCTCGAGCAGCGGACCGCCGAGGGCGAGGGGCCCGGCCTCGGCGGCCCAACCCACCACCTCGTCCTCGCCCACCCCGCCGTGCCCGGGGTGGCGGACCCGCTCGCGGAAGCGGGCCTGGGAGCGCTCGGGGGGGCAGGCGCAGTGCACCTCGAGGAGCGGGCGCTCCAGCGCCCGAAGCCGGTCGACGGCGATCGGGCGCCGCCAGAACGACTCGAGGACGGCGGCCGGCGCGTCGGCGGCGAGGGCGAACAGGACCTCCATGCTGGCGCCGCCCAGGCGCTGCGACCAGGCCCGGTCGCCGGTGCCGAGGGCGTCGAACAACGCCTCCTTGATGGTGTCCTTGGCCAGGAGCGGCACGCCGAGGACGGCCGCCAACGGGCGGGCCAGGGTCGTCTTCCCCGCCCCCGGCAGGCCGGAGACGACGACGAGCGTCCCGAGGGTCAGAGCTTCCGGACCACCTCGGCCATGAGCTCGCCGGCCTCGGTCGGGTTCTGGCCCACCTTGACGCCGGCCTCCCGGAGGGCCTCCATCTTGGCCGCCGCGGTGCCCTTGCCCCCGGAGACGATGGCGCCGGCGTGGCCCATCTTCCGGCCGGGTGGGGCGGTCACGCCGGCCACGTAGGCCACCACCGGCTTGCTCATGGACGAGGCGATGAACTCGGCCGCCTCCTCCTCGGCCGGTACCGCCGATCTCGCCGATGAGCATGACCGCGCCCGTCTCGGGATCGGCCTCGAACCGCTCCAGGCAGTCCATGAACGACGTGCCGGGCACCGGGTCGCCGCCGATGCCCACGCAGGTGGTCTGGCCGATGCCCTGCTGGGTCAGCTCGTGCAGCGCCTGGTAGGTGAGCGTCCCCGAGCGGCTGACGATGCCGACCGGCCCGCCGCCCGTGGCGATCTCGCCGGCGGTGATGCCGATGTTGCAGCGGCCGGGGCTGATGATCCCCGGGCAGTTGGGCCCGAGCAGCTGCACGTCGGGGAAGTCGCGCCGCAGCCGGTTGAAGAAGCGGGCCTCGTCGTGGGCGGGCACGCCCTCGGTGATGACCACGATGAACGTCACGCCGCCCTCGGCCGCCTCCATGCACCGCGCTGGCCACGCCGGGGGCGGGGATGAAGATGCACGAGGCGGTGGCCCCGGTCTCGGCCACGGCGTCGCCCACGGTGGCGAAGATGGGGATGCCGTCGACGTCGGTCCCCGCCTTCTTCGGGTTGGTCCCGGCCACCACCTGGGTGCCGTAGTCCCGGTTGCGCAGCCCGTAGAAGCGGCCCTGGCTCCCGGTGAGCCCCTGGTAGACGACCTTGGTGTTCTCGTCGACGAAGATGCTCACTTCGAGCGCCTGCCTCCGGCGAGCTCCACGGCGGTGCGGGCCGCCTCCAGCATGGTGGGCCGCGACTGGAGCTTCTCCGACTCGTGCTCGGCCAGGATGGCCCGGCCCTGGTCGGCGTTGGTGCCGTCGAGGCGGATGACGATGGGGGCCTCGATGGACACCCGGCCGAGGGCCTGGACGATGCCGTTGGCCACCTCCTCGCCCCGGGTGATGCCGCCGAAGATGTTGATGAAGATGGACCGCACCTTGGGGTCGCCGTTGATGACCTCGAGGGCGCCGGCCATCACCTCGGCGCTGGCCCCGCCGCCGATGTCGAGGAAGTTGGCGGGGTCGCCCCCCACCTGGTTCACCACGTCGAGGGTGCTCATGGCCAGGCCGGCGCCGTTGGCGATGATGCCCACGGTGCCGTCGAGGCCGACGTACTGGAGGCCCTTCTCGGCCGCCGCCTGCTCCCGCTCGTCCCGCTTCTGGGTGGCGGCGTACTCGTCCCACTCGTGGCGGAAGGCGGCGTTGTCGTCGAGCGTGACCTTGGCGTCGAGGGCGTGGACCCGGCCGTCGGGGGTCAGGATCATCGGGTTGACCTCGACGAGGTCGGCGTCGCCGTCGACGTAGCAGCGGTAGAGCTTGAGGAGCAGGTCCACCGCCCCCTCCTCGGCGTCGGGGTCGAGGCGGGCGGCCCGTACCCACTTCCGGGCGGTCGCCTCGTCGAGCCCGTCCACCGGGTCCACGTGGATGCGGGCGATGGCGTCGGGGTCCTCCTCGGCCACGGCCTCGATGTCGATCCCGCCCTTGGCCGACAGCATCCCGAGGTGCTTCTTGGCCGAGCGGTCGAGGGTGAAGCTGGCGTAGTACTCGGCGGCGATGTCGGAGGCCTTCTCGATCCAGAGGCGCTCGACGACGTGGCCCTTGATGTCGAGGCCGAGGATGTTCCCGGCGGCGGTGCGCACCTCGTCGGTGTTCGCCGCGAGCTTGATGCCACCCGCCTTGCCCCGGCCCCCGACCAGCACCTGCGCCTTGACCACCACCGGGTAGCCGAGCCGATCGGCCGCCACCACCGCCTCGTCGACGGTGCGGGCCACGGCCCCGGGGGAGACGGGGATGTCGAAGGAGGCGAACAGCTCCTTGCCCTGGTGCTCGAACAGGTCCACGGGGGCCCGTGTCTAGTGCACGGTCAGTCGCTGGGGGAAAGCGCCGCCTCCCGCTCGTCGAGCGCGGCCTCCAGCCAGGTGGTGATCGACTGCATGGTGGCGCCCGGGGTGAAGAGGGCGGCCACCCCCCCGGCCTCGAGGGTGGCGATGTCCGGGCCGGGGATGATGCCGCCGCCGAAGACGAGGACGTCGTCGAGGTCCGCGCGACCGCAGCTCCGCCACCAGGCGGGGGAACAGGGTCAGGTGGGCGCCCGAGAGGACCGAGAGGCCCACGGCGTCGGCGTCCTCCTGGAGGGCGGCCTGGGCCACCTGCTCGGGGGTCTGGCGCAGGCCCGTGTAGACGACCTCGAAGCCGGCGTCGCGGAGGGCCCGGGAGATGACCTTGGCGCCCCGGTCGTGCCCGTCGAGGCCGCACTTGGCCACGACCACCCGGTAGCGCCGCCGCACCCCCGCATACTACGTGGGTGCCCCGCCGCACCAGCCCCCGGCAGGCCGTGCTCCTCGGGGTCACGGGCGTGGTGATCGGCCTGGTGGTGCTGGTCGGGTTGGCCATCCTGGCCAGCCGGGGCAGCGTCGAGCTCCAGGGCGACCCCGTGTTCGACGCCGGGCGCACCGACTCGCTGGCCGACGCCATCGAGCGGGACGGGCCCATCCCGTACGGCGACGTGGCCGGAGGCGAGCGGGACATCTACCTCCAGCACCTCGGCGACGTCGTCGACCGCGGCTGGCTGGCGTTCGACACCCGCGTGCCGGGCGCCCCCCGGGACTGCGCCGTGCGGTGGGTGGTCGAGGACGGGGCCTTCGAGGACCCCTGCTCCGAGCGCCGCTACCCGCCCGACGGCGAGGGCCTGCGCCAGTACCCGGTGAACGTGCGCGACGGCCGCCTCACGATCGACCTCCGCCGGGACTAGCTCCTCGTTCTTTGGTACTCGGGCGACCGCATCGGTCGGTCAGCCGCCAAAGAAGCGACGGCGACGGTGCGCTGCGTGCCACTGGGTGAGAGACCGTGTCGCGCCCTTCGACGAAAGCCTTCCACGGCTCCGAGGGAGGCACATCGGCTCCATGGCGGCCCGCCCGTCGCAGTGGAGGTCCCCATCCCGTCCCGGGACTCACGCGTGGTCTTTGTCGCGTTGTGCACCTCCAGGGTGCACAACTCGACAAAGACCGAGCCGGTGCCGCCCGGCAGGTGCCTAGGTGAAGAGCTCGCGGACCTCGGACTTCTGGACCTTGGAGGTGCCGGTGCGGGGCAGGTCGTCGACGACCACGATGCGGCGGGGGGCCTTGTAGTCGGACAGGTGCTCTGCCGCCCACCCGACGAGGTGGTCCGATGTCGTGGCCGACCCGGGGCGGAGGCGCACGGCGGCCACCGGGATCTCGCCCATGCGCTCGTCGGGCAACCCCACCACGGCCGCCTCGAGCACGTCGGGGTGGGCCTCGAGCGCCGACTCGACCTCCCCCGCGCCCACGGAGTAGCCGCCGACCATCAGCACGTCCTTCTTCCGCCCGGCGAAGTAGATGCCGCCCAGCGGTCCCCGCCGGGCCAGGTCGCCGGTCCGCAGCCACCCGTCCTCGGTGAGGGCCGAGGCGGTGGCCTGTGCGTCGCCGTGGTAGCCGTCGAGCACCCCCGGCCCCCGCATGTGCAGCTCCCCCACCACGCCGCTCGGGACCTCCCGCCCGAGGTCGTCCACCACCCGGAAGCGGTAGCCGGGCAGGGGCAGCCCCACGCCGTCGACGAACGGCAGCGAGAACCCCGGCGGGGAGAAGCGCACCGCGGCGCCGCCGCCGGACTCGACCATCCCGTAGCCCTCGATGAACGCCGCCTCGCCGACGGGCCGCCCGAGCACGCAGGCGGTGGAGCCCATGCGCTTGAACCTGGCCGCCAGGTCCTGGGGCATGACGTCGGCCCCGGAGAGGAACACCCGCACCGACGACAGGTCCCGCCGCTCGGCCCCCGCCTCGAACAGCATCCGGTACATCGCCGGCACGCCCACGTAGATGGTGGCCTTGCGGCTCTCGATGGCGTCGAGCACGGCCTCGGCCCGGAAGGTCGGCAGGAAGTAGGCCGGGATGCCCGCTCCCGCCAGGCCGAGCAGGCTGGCGAACCCCATGATGTGGGCCACCGGCAGCGAGAGCACCGCCTCGTCGCGCCGCAGCCCCGACGGCCACAGCGCGCTCGGCGGTCAGGGCTCCCACCAGCGCCTTGTGCGTGAGCCGTGCCCCCTTGGGCCTGCCCGTGGTCCCGGACGTGTAGATCAGTGCGGCCAGGTCCTCGGGCCGGGCCAGCACCGCCCGGTCGAGCGGCGACGCACCGGCCAGCTGCGTGGTCGAGCGGAGCACCACCTCGGCTCCGGAGTCGGCCACCACGTGGTCGATCTCCTCCGGCCGCATCCGCGCGTTGACCGGCACCGGCACCCCACCCGCCCGCGAGACGGCCAGGCACAGGAGCAGCAGCTCGTAGCCGTTCGGCACGGCCACCACCACGCGGTCCTCGGGGCGGATGCGCTCGGCGACGCCGCCGGCCCACGCCGCCACGAGGTCCGCCGCCTGCACGTAGGTGAGCTCGAGCGCCGCCCGGCCGGGCTGGGTCACCAGACGGGCGTCGCCGTGGATGCCGGCGAGGCGCTCGAGGACCGTACCCAGCACGAGGTCGCGACCCGTGGCGAAGGCGGCGCGACGCAACAGCTTCATGGGACGGCTATCGGGTGATCCGCTCGAGGGGTGACCAGGAGAGGAGCAGGCGCTTCTCGCCCGCCTCCGGGAAGCGCACCAGCGCCTCGGCCTTGTCGCCGGTGCCGGACAGCTCGAGGATCACGCCCTCGCCGAAGCGGGCGTGGCGCACGTCCTCGCCGATCCGCAGGCCGAGGGCCTCGGCCCCGGTGGACGCCGGCGGCGTGCGTCCGCCGTGCAGCGCCGACTCGACGATGCGCGACCGACCACCGGCGCCGATGATGCGGCCATCGGTGTCGTCGCCGCCGCCACGCGACCACGAGCGGCGCTGGCGGCGCCGTCCGCCGACGTCCTTGACCAGCTCCGATGGGATCTCGTCGAGGAAGCGCGACGGCGGGTTGTACTGCGTGGAGCCGAAGATGGTGCGGCTCCAGGCCGAGCTCAGGTAGAGGCGCTCGCGTGCCCGGGTGATGCCCACGTAGGCCAAGCGACGCTCCTCCTCCAGCTGGTCGGGCTCCCCCAGCGACCGCAGGTGGGGGAAGACGCCGTCCTCCATACCCAGGAGGAACACCACGGGGAACTCGAGGCCCTTGGCCGAGTGCAGGGTCATGAGCAGCACGGAGGAGTCGTCGGTGCTGCCGGGGAGCTGGTCGGTGTCGGCCACCAGGCTCACGCTCTCGAGGAAGGTGGCCACGTCGTCGATCTCCTTGGCGACGCCCACGAGCTCGGCCAGGTTCTCGATGCGGCCCTGGGCCTCGATGGAGTGCTCGGCCTCGAGCTCGCCGAGGTAGCCGCTGCCCGCCGACCGCGGCCTCGAGGACGGCGGCGGGGCCGTCGGCCACCCGCTCCTTCAGGGCCTCGATCAGGTCGAGGAACGAGCGGATGCCCCGCAGCGCCTTGCCCGACGCGCCCGCTTCCTCGGCCCGCTCGAGCGCGGTGGCGAAGGGGAGGCCGTGGCCGCGGGCCCAGGCGTCGAGCTTGCCGATGGTGGTGTCGCCCACGCCCCGCTTCGGCACGTTGAGCACCCGCTTGAGCGAGACCTCGTCGAGGGGGTTGACCGTGGCCTTGAGGTAGGCCAGCGCGTCCTTGACCTCCCGCCGGTCGTAGAACCGGGTGCCGCCCACGACCTTGTAGGGGATGCCGACCCGGACGAGCTGCTCCTCCACCACGCGGCTCTGCGCGTTGGTCCGGTAGAAGACGGCGATGTCGCCCCACCGGTGGTGCTCCTGGTCGTGCAGCTTGGCGATCTCCGACGAGACGAAGCTGGCCTCGTCGTGCTCGTCCTCGGAGGCGTAGCGGACGACCTGCTCGCCCCCGTCGGCGTAGGTCCACAGCGCCTTGGGCGTGCGGCCCACGTTGTTGGAGATGACGGCGTTGGCGGCGTCGAGGATCGTCTGCGTCGACCGGTAGTTCTGCTCGAGCACCACCACGGTGGCGTCGGGGAAGGCCGACTCGAACTCGAGGATGTTCCGGATGTCAGCCGAGCGGAAGCTGTAGATCGCTGTTGTGCACCAGCACGCCGTCGGCCACGTAGGTGTGGGTCGGCGACACCTCGAGGTCGTAGACAGGGCCGTCGTACCGCCGCACGTCGACCCGCTCGACAGGCGTCGGCACGAGCCCCTCGTCGCCCTCCACCAGCACCGTCATCCCGGGGTGGAGGTGGGACAGGGGCAGGAAGGACCAGATGCGGTCGCCGACACGGGCCCGCCGCTGGATGTCGAGCCCGCCGGCGTCGGCCACGGCCCGGGCCAGGGCCACCGCCTCCCGGTAGTCCTTCCGTGAGGTCTCCAGCCGGAAGGCGTCACCCTTGCCCCGACGGACCGGGAACCCCGCATCGGTGAGGCGGGCGGCGATCTCCGGCCGGTTCGACGACCACTGCACCCGGTGGTAGCCGGTCGGTCCCCGGGTGTCCGTGTACATCGTGAGGTTGAGCGTCTGGCGCCGCAGGCCGTTCTGCGGGCGCAGGTGGGGGTAGTCGGGGTGGAAGTCGAGCTCCTCGAGCAGCGTCTTCGCCCGCGAGCGGGTGTCGACCTCCATGTAGAGGCGCTGGAGCCACTCGTCGTCCATGGACAGTCGCCGACCGACGCCGTGGAAGCACGCGGTGGGGATGCCGTACTCGGCGGAGAGCAGGGACTCCCAGAAGCCCGCCTCGCCCTCGGGTGGCACACACCCGCAGGAACCACAGCTTGTCGCCGTGCTCCTGGCCGAGGCGGACTCGCGGACCGTGATCGGGACGCCCGAGCGAGTTCGACCGGACGCTCTTGGTCAGCCCGATCCGGAACCCCCGGTCGGCCCGCTCCATCAGGTAGACGACCCACTTCCCGGCGGGCAGCCCGATGTCGGCCAGGACGACGTGGTGGGGCGTCCCGCGGATGGTGCGGCCGCCGGCCGTGACCTCGAAGAACGGCCCGGCGTGGTGGCCTTCCTTCACGTGGGTGACCCCGCTGGGGACCTTGTCGGCCCGGAAGCCCGTGCCGAGCACCTCGTCGCCCTCGGCCAGCGACTCGATGGGCGCGAGCGCCGTCGGGCGTGCTGACCGAGCGTCGCCGGCGGCAGGCACTGGTCGCTGTCTCCGACGACGCAGATGTTGCGGTGCTCACGGGCGAGGGCGACCACGAGGTCGTTCTGGGCCCGGTTGGTGTCCTGGTACTCGTCGACGAGGACGTGCTTGAACCGGGCGGCGTAGTGGTCCAGCACGTCGGGGTGCTCCTCGAACAGGCGCACCGTCTCGGTGAGCAGGTCGTCGAAGTCCATGGCCCCCGCCGCCTTCAGGCGGGCCTGGTACTCCTGGTACACGTCGGCCACCCGGCGCTCGTAGATGGACCGGCGCCGGCCTCGGCGTAGTCGTCGACCATCGAGCAGCTCGCTCTTGGCGGCACTGATCGGCGCCGTGCACGCCCCGGGGCGGGAAGCGCTTGGGATCGACGTTGGGTCGCGCAGCACGTAGCTCGTCAGCCGCAGGGCGTCGGCCTCGTCGTAGATGGTGAACGACGACGGGTACCCGAGGACCTTCGCCGTCCCGACGCAGGATCCGCACGCAGGCGGCGTGGAAGGTCGACACCCACATCCTGTCGGCCACGGGCCCGACCAGGGCGGCCACCCGGTCTTCATCTCGTCGGCCGCCTTGTTGGTGAAGGTGATGGCCAGGATCTCGAAGGGCGAGATCCCCCGGTCCTGCGATGAGGTGGGCGATCCGGTGGGTGAGGACCCGGGTCTTGCCCGACCCGGCGCCGGCCACCACCAGCAGCGGCCCGTCGCCGTGGGTGACCGCCTCGGCCTGCTCGGGGTTGAGCCCGGCGAGCAGCTCGTGGGCCCGCCGGTGCTCCCGCTCGGCGGTGGCCTCGGCGCTCGACATCGCCGGGCCACGCTACCGCCCGCGAGTGACGGCTCCCGGCCTCCTGGGCGACACTGGGGGGGTGACGACGACCGAGCCGACCGGGACCGTCGACCCCAACGCCCTGCTCTTCGAGGCGATGATGACCCCGGAGGGCCGGGCCGACCCCTACCCCCGCTACCGGCTGCTCCACGAGCACGCCCCCGCCTTCCAGAGCATGCTCGACGCCCTGGTGGTGGTCCC
>CAWIVE010000002.1:0-642856 GCA_963839545.1 uncultured Actinomycetes bacterium | reverse complement strand
ATTGGCGCACTACAAGAGGAAGGCGAGATCGATGGATCAACCAACCGCGGAGCAAGCGCTACGCGAGCTCGAGCCTCTGGTCGGCGAGTGGACCCTCGAGGCGAAATGGCCCGACGGAGAGCCGTGGCCGGGCGGCGGAGGGGTCACCTTTGAGTGGCACGACTCTGGCGCACATCTGCTCGAGCGTGGGACCGTCGAGCTCCCCGAGGCGCCCGACAACCTCTCGATCATCGGATGCGATGCGGCCAACGGGACCTACTTCCAGCTGTACTCCGACGAGCGCGGCGTCTGCCGCGTCTACGAGATGAGCATCGGAAACGGCGAGTGGAAGCTCTGGCGGGAGGGCGAGCCGTTCTCCCAACGCTTCACATCGACCTTCAGCGACGACAGGAACACCATCACCGGACGCTGGGAGAAAGCTGAAGACGGAACCAACTACACGACCGACTTCGACCTGACCTACCGCAGAGTCGAGACCTAACGCGTTCGTACCCCCTTGTCCGCCGGGTGTCCCGAGAGGATAGTGAGCGGCAGGACTAGTTAAAGGAGCCCCCTGTGGCCAAGTATCTGTTGGAAGTGTCGTACACGTCGGACGGTATGAAAGGCGTAATGAAGGAAGGCGGTACTAGCCGTCGGTCCATGGTCGAGAAGCTCGCATCTAACATGGGTGGCTCGATCGAGAGCTTCCATTTCGCATTCGGCAAGACCGACGCTTACGTCGTCGCCGAGTTCCCCAGCGACGTCGACGCGGCTGCGGTCGCGATGACCGTAAACGCGGCAGGCGCGGCTTCTGTCAGGTCAGTTCCACTTCTCACGCCCGAGCAGATTGACGAGGCAACTCAGAAGACTGTGGAGTACCGCCCACCCGGTCAATAACCTCAGCCAAGTTTTTCGCAAGTCCGCTCTTGCCAATGGGCACATCGACTCCATCCATGTGCTTGGAGAAAACGACGATGAGCGCCAATCGAAGGATGCTGATTTCTGCGGCCGCGGTCGCCCTCCTCCTGACCGGAGTGCCATCCTTCGTCGCGATCTCCGCCGCCTCGATCAAAAGCACGGTCGCTCAGCGAGTTATCAAGTGCGACCGCCAGCGTGCGACGCTCCTGGGTAGCAGGGGAGACGACACAATCATCGGGACGCCGGGAGCCGACGTCATCGTCACGCGCAATGGTAATGACATCGTCCACGGCCGCGGCGGAAGCGACATCATCTGTACGGGTCGGGGAGCCGATCACGTGCGCGGGGGAAGGCAGCGACAGCGTCGAGGCAGGAAGCGGTCACGACATGATTCGGGGCGGCCCTGGCGACGATACGCTCCGCGCTGGCTCGGGGAACGATGTTGCAAAGGGTGGAAGCGGTCGGTCGCTTCAAGTTGGCGGACCAGGACGCGACCGAATGGTCGGTGGACCGACCAACGACAATTTCGAGTCCACAGGCCGGGATTGGAGCGCTGACACCGACACGTTCGTGGGCCGCGGTGGCCGGGACTCGTTCTCAGCAGACCCCGGCGACGATTTGTTCGACGGAGGGCCGGGCAGGGACCAGTTGAGTTACTTCGACTCTCCGAGCGGAGTCGACGTCGACCTCTCCGCGGGTACTGCCACCGGGGACGGGTCCGACGTTTTCTTGTCGATCAATGATGTCGCGGGATCTCGCCACGACGACATCATCCGTGGCAACCAAAGGCGCAACGACATCTTCTCTGCCCCAGGCAACGACATCGTCTACGGGCTGGGAGGCGACGACGAGCTCCTTGACACCAGTGGAGGTGACCGAATCGAGGGGGGCCGGGGTGACGATCAGATTGGAACCGGGTTCTGCTCCGGCTCGAGTGACGGGCCGACCACTTGCCAGACGGACCCTCCCCTTCCCGACATTCTGATCGGCGGCCCGGGCAACGACCAAATCGCGTCGGGACCCGGTGATGACCTGCTCTCGGGAAACTCAGGCGATGACTGGCTCTTCGGGGGTGACGGCTCCGACCTCATAAACGGTGACAACGGTGACGACGATCTTCATGGAGGCACGGCGGCCGGCACACGACCCAATGCCGATGACAGGGTGCACGATGATCTCGACGGTGGCGAGGGCACAGATCGGTGTCGCGGGCGCGACGACACTTTCACCAACTGCGAGCAGAAGCGACTTCGGGCGACGGGGGGCTGACTTCTGGAACATCGTGTCGTCACATGTGGTCCCTCCCCCTAGATATTGGCAACTGGCTACCCGATGGAATTGGCAAGAAATATGGGGTTTCGTTTTTTAAGGACCAGCGAAATTGCACACGGTAAAACGTCATCGGTTACGCGACCTCCGAGGGTATGTTCGTCGTATGGCCAAGAATGAAAGCCTTCTCCTCTCCGTGCCATTGAAGGATCCTGTGGGCTGTCGCGAGGCGGCCGTCGCCGACCGGGGTACTCAACAGCTCGATGCGGCTCACCGTAGCTTGGGATTCACGCGCTTGGTGGCTTGGATCCAGCATGACCCGGCCTACACGATCGTTCTGTGGGAAGGCGAGGATGTTCTCAGGTTGTCAGAACGCACCTCGACTACGAGCAACGCTTTCTTCGCCCGGTGGCGCGGGCTCCTCCGCGTGTTCGCGGGAGAAAAGGGCGAGGAGGCTCTGTGGGATTCTTCAGCCCATCGAATCTTCTCTTGGACGAGTGGCGAAGACGGCCCGGAGGCGAGCGTGAGGCTCTTCCACGGATCGTCGCTGGTTACCGAATATCTCAGCACGATGAAGGATTTCAGCAGCGATCCCGCGCTCTTGGGTGTCTTCGACCGAATCCGGCGCCGGCAAGGATTTACTCGACTAGAGGTATGGCACCAGACCCTTGGTCAGGACGAAGTTGTGCTTTGGCTAGCCGAAGGGCGTGAGCTCGAGGCCGCGTATGCGGAGATATTTGAGGGCAAATACGACTTCGATCGGCGCGTGAGCAAGCTCGTCCGAGCATCGCTGAACGTGAGTGATCCCTCTATCGGTAAGCCGGAGTTGATCGTGGACTGGCGGGCGTAGCTTCTCAACTGTCGATCACTCCTGTTCGCTACGAGCCCTCCTGCACTTCGAAGATCGCGTCGGCGACGAGGCCGTGAGCCTCCCGGTGTACGGCGTTGGCAGCCTCTGCATCAGGAGCCTCGACGAGACAGAAGATTCTGCCCGACGGCTCGTTGACCCAGTACCTCAGGTATCGCACGCCGAACCTTCCCTGCGTCTTGACGTCCTCCATGTGGGCCTTGGCAACGGTCGTCTCCGAGCCCGAGACCCGTGTCTTCTCCGAGCCCTTCTTCTCAGCGATCGTCCGGGGGATCTCGAACGCCATCTCCGACACCGAGCTGCAGTTGCTCCTGCTGCTTGCGCACAGCGAAAGTGAGCACAAGAAGGTCGAACGGTACGTGCGACATGGACACGTGGACGGCGTAATCCTCATGTCGCTCCACGGTGACGACCCACTGCCACGATCCCTTCGCGCTTCGGCGATTCCGACGGTTCTCATGGGGCGACCAACCGGGGGCGCTTCCTTGCCTTTCGTGGATGCTGACAACAAGGGCGGAGCGCGGACGGCAACGGAATACCTCCTGTCGAGGGGAAGGAGCAAGGTGGCGACGATCACCGGGCGAATGGACATGGCGGTCGCCATCGATCGCTTCAACGGGTACCGCGAGGCGCTAGAGGAGCCCGGGCATCCTTTGCTGGTTGCAGATGGAGACTTCAGCGAGGCCGGGGGCGAGAAAGCAATGACCACGTTGTTGCAACGTCATCCTGACCTGGACGCCGTCTTTGCCGCGTCGGATCCGATGGCCTTCGGAGCACTGCGCGCCCTTAAGACGGCGGGCCGCAGCGTGCCCGATGACGTTGCGGTAGTCGGGTTCGATGACGTGGCCGCCGCCCGGTCGACGGATCCACCCCTGACGACGGTGAGACAGCCGATTGACGATATGGCCGAAGCCCTCTCAGGTTTGTTGCTTAGTCAAATCGCCGGCAACGCGCGAGGGGACGAGCACATCACCTGTCCGACGGAGCTCATCTCCCGCGAATCAGCTTGAGAGAGGCGAGTCGCTCAGCTCGGGTCTGCTTCGTCATGGCGGACCCGCCGCGGCGGAAAACGGCGACGAATTCACGCCCTAAAGCGAGTTCAATCTGAGAGCCAGTACTCGGTGTGGGGTGCTGCTGCCTCTTCGTAAAGAAAGGGTCCTTCGACCACTATGTGCTGCTCGGCTCCGGCCAAGACATCTATCCCGCGCATAACCCTTTGCGTGGAGCCTCCTTTGAGTTCGAGGAGTTGTGGCGCGCTCAACGCGAAAACCACGCGACCCAAACCCGATGTCACGATGGCGCCCGAGCACATAGCGCAAGCTTCGCAGCTCGTGTACATGGACGATTTCGACGCCGCGTCCTCCGAGAGATTCGCCCCGGCCCACCGGGCGAGCTTCAGCTCAGGATGCGCCGTGATGTCGTTGTCGGTGATCTCGGTGTTGACTTCCTGGGAAAGGATCTCGCCGCCCGCATCAACAAGTAGGGAACCGAAGGGCTGGTTGCCGGCAGATCGCGCCTGTTGAGACAATTCGATTGCCCTACGCAAGAGCTGCTCATCCCGCGAAACAAGGTTCATCCATCCACCATATCTACGAAGTCATCGAGGGTGAATGAAGGGCGGCGGTTTGCTTAGATGTCCAGAGGAGGCAGCCAATCGAGTCTAGAGACACGTCTGCAAGCAAGCAGTGGGGCAGCGGTAACGCCTACGAGCCGTATGTCGGACGCTGGAGCCGACTCGTTGCGCCGCGCTTTATCGACTGGTTGGCCCCAACACCCATTGGTCGATGGCTCGACATTGGATGCGGCACCGGTGTGTTAACTCAGTCGATCCTCGAAGCCGCTCAACCCTCATTGGTTCGCGGGGTCGATCCCGCAGAAGGTTTCGTCGGGTTCGCGCGAGATCGCGTGCGCGATCCTCGAGTTGCGTTCGAAGTTGCAAACGCAAATCGACTCCCAGGTGACGATGGTTCATTCGACTACACAGTTTCCGGACTTGTCTTGAATTTCGTCACAGACCCTGCCGGCGCGCTGGACGAGATGAGAAGGGTCACGCGCGCGGGCGGCCTCATTGCGGCCTACGTGTGGGACTACGCAGAAGGTATGGAGTTGATGCGCTACTTCTGGGATGCCGCAATCGAGCTAGACCAGCAGGCTGCGACTCTTGATGAAGGTGGTCGGTTCACGATCTGTCAGCCGGAGCCGCTGCGCAGTCTGTGGGCCGAGGCCTCTCTGCATGATGTGACCGTGGTGCCGATCGACATCGACACCGTGTTTCGCGATTTCGATGACTATTGGTCGCCGTTTCTGGGAGGCCAAGGTCCTGCTCCGAGCTACACGATGTCGTTGGAGGAGCCAGCTCGCGACGAGTTGAAGGCGCTGCTTCGCCGGAGGCTGCCCACCGGGAACGACGGGAGCATCGAGCTACGAGCGCGGGCATGGGGAGTTCAGGGCCGGATCTGAAAACAGAGCGTTCTGACATTGGCCAACTTCCCCAGTGGGCAGCCCCGCGGACAGAGCAGAATCTGCCCGCGGGGCGGCCATTTGGGGGGCGGGGAGGTCGCCCCTGCCGTTAGTCCGCCCAGTCCACCTGAGGCGACCGGTAGTAATTGATGCCCATCACTGCCCACCGACGCGCCTGATTCGCCAGCCTTTCGCGGTACTCCGCCCACACGCGACCTGCCTGAGGTGTCCATCCGATCTCCCCGACTCCCGGCAGCCGTGGGAATGACATCATCTCGGCATCGTCGATGTTCTCGATGGTCTCGGTCCACAAGGGAGCCTCAACACCGATGACGTTGTCGTCGGTGACACCGGTGAGGTGTGCTCCCGGGTTCCAGTCGTAGGCGCGCATGACCTCGACGGTTCCGGCCCAGGTAAGCCCAAGGTCGGGAGGCACGCCTGGGGCGTACTTCATGTCGAGATAGATCCGGTTAGCGGGGTCTAGACCAATACTGCCTCGACCATAGCCCCTCAAAAAGCCCCATGTCACCGCAATTGACGCGGGCGCGTCACAAACGGGGCCCCCTACCTCGTCTTGTTGGTAACGGACTAGGAAAGGAGAAATGCGATGAAGGTGTTTGTAGCCGGTTCCACCGGGGCGGTGGGCAGGTACCTGGTTCCCCAACTTGTTGCGAACGGCCACGAGGTCGCGGGCATGACCACCAAGCATGAGAAGGCCGAGATTTTGCGCGCTTGGGGGGCAACTCCGGTCGTCGCCGACGCGCTCGATCCAGAGGCCGTCGGATCAGCGGTGAGCGAGTTCGCACCCGACGCGATCGTGCACCAGCTCACCGCACTGGCGACAGGAGTCAACCCTCGCCACCAGGCCAGAGACTTGGCGCTTACCAATCGCCTCCGAACAGAGGCAACGGACCACCTGCTCTCTGCGGGCAGAGCGGTCGGCGTGCATCACTTCGTTGCTCAGAGCTTTGCGCTCGGGACATACGAGCGCACCGGCAGCATGGTGAAGACTGAGGACGACCCGCTCGATCCCCATCCGCCCGAACCAATGTGTGACGCGCTGGACGCGATTCGTTACCTGGAAAAGGCTGTTGTAGGAGCCGAATGGACGGAAGGAATCGTGCTTCGTTACGGCGCCTTCTACGGTCCCGGCACCGGTGCCGCTACCAGCCCACCGGGGGAGCAGACGCAGATGATCCAGAAGCGCATGTTCCCGATCGTTGGCGGGGGCAGCGGGGTATGGTCGTTCACTCATGTCGAAGATGCAGCCGGGGCGACCGTCGCCGCGCTGGAGCACGGTCGGCGCGGTATCTACAACATCGTTGACGACGAACCGGCCCCCGTATCTGAGTGGCTGCCCGAGTTTGCGAAGGTCCTCGGCGCCAAACCCCCGAGACGAATCCCGGGCTGGGTGGGACGGTTGGCCGGCGGCGAGGGGGTCGCGGTTGTGATGACCGAGGCTCGTGGAGCGTCGAACGAGAAGGCCAAGTGTGAGCTCGGCTGGCATCCGCTTTATCCAAGCTGGCGCCGTGGATTTGCCAACGGACTCGAGACTTCGTCGCCGGCAGAGCTCGGCTGACTGATGGGTGAGCTGTACGAGGAGCTGCGACCGAAGGCGTTCGGGATCGCCTACCGGATGCTCGGGAGCGTGGCTGAGGCTGAGGACGTAGTTCAAGAGGCGTTCCTTCGTCTTCATCGGGAACTCGAAGGAGGCGCTCGGATCGAATCGCCCGAGGCCTACCTGGTCACGGTCGTAACTCGACTCGGGATCGATGAGCTGCGCTCGGCACGAGCGCGCCGCGAGGTCTATGTAGGAGAGTGGCTCCCGGAGCCGATCCTCACGGGCGAAGGCGATGATCCCGCGCGTCACGCCGAGATCGCCGATTCGCTTTCGGTCGGTCTTCTCGTATTGCTCGAGACCCTCTCGCCCGAGCAACGTGCGGTTTTCTTGCTACACGAAGTATTCGAGTATCCCTACGAACGGATCGCCGAGATTCTCGGCAAGACAGCCGCGGCGGTCCGTCAGCTCGCCGTACGTGCTCGTCGTCACGTCGCCGCGCGCGAGCCTCGTTTTGAGACCTCGCGAGAGCAGCGCGAACGGCTAACCCATCGGTTCTTTGAGGCGTTCGAGAAAGGAGACCTCGCTCAGCTCGAGGGGTTGCTTGCCGACGACGTCACTCTGCGGGGCGACGGAGGAGGAAAGGCTCCCGCACTGGCGCGATCGATACGAGGACGTGTGCACGTGGCCCGCACTTTGCTTGCCTGGGCACGGTTGGCCGAACGCTTCGGTGGCCACCTGCGTCAAGTGGAACTGAACGGAGAGTCCGGTGCGTTGACGCTCGACCGCGACGGCAAGTTGATCAGCGTGATCACAATCGAGGTCGCCGAAGGTCGGGTCCAAGCTGTGAACTCACTCGTCAATCCCGAGAAGCTCGGCCACCTGGGTCCTGTGGGCGACATGAGGGCGCTGCTCGAAGAGTCGAGAAAGCGATGACAGGATCGGTTCCGTAGTAGCCGTCACGTCTTAGCATCAACGCGTATGCGGCGAGTGTGGTGTCAGTTGGCGATCCTCGTTCTCTTGACGACAGCGGTTGCATGCGATGCCGATGAGCTCGGCGCTGGGCACTACCGCTGGGAGGGCATTCGCGGCTTCGCGGCATGGCCCGAGGACACGCCCGAGGCGGGACTCGAGGCCTGCGAATCTCGCCTCGACGAGGAACCATGGCGCGGCTCGCCGGAAACCACCGCCGACCGGTTCGTCCGAACGGTGCTCGGCTGGGAGCAGAGCCGGATGACCTGTCGGCCGAGGAAATTCCCGAAGATGCTCCGCGCACCATGTTCGTGATGGGTGATGACGATATGCCCGGAGGCGCGCTGGGAATCGCGATTCACCTCCGGCAGCTCAGAGGCTGCTGGTTCGTGGTCACGGTGGACCCGCGGGAGGAGGAGGCCGGGATCGAATGGAAGTGGCAGGGGCAAGAGGGCAACTATGGGTTGCGGGTTAAGTCCCGCCGCCAGCCGGTGAAGCTCGAAGTGGGCTGGGGCGACATCATCCATGAGGAAACCCTGGAGGAGGGGGAAACAGTCGTAATCCCATCACCACACCCAGTGCGCTCCGGCCACATCATGGGGATCCCTCTGATGGGTCCTTCCAAGTTTTCTTACACCAGGCCACTGTCACCGGCCCTGAGGACTCCCTAGCAAGCCAACGTCTCAAACTGAGTGTGCGGGCCGCCGCGGGCACGGATCAGACGTCGCGTCTCCCGGAGGTCGCCAAGTCACTCAGGTGGTCCGCGGGGACGAGCTCCTCGACCAGAGGGAAGAGCTCCTGCTCCTCGAAACGAACATGCTCGGTGAGCAAATCGGCGATTGCGGTCAAAGTGTCGGCATCCGCCTCCCCGTCAGCGAGCTGTCGCTTAACGGCTCTTACTAGTGCATGCAGCCTGAGGTGGTCGCTAACAGCTCGAACGACGAGATCGGTTGCCTGCGGTTCGTCGATCAACGGCGCAAAGAAGAGTTCCTCCTCTTCGTGGAAGTGACGGATAGCGCGGCCGTAGTAGAAATTGACGAAGTCGTTCGCAAGGTTGCGCCGTTCGGTGACATCGCTGAGCTTTGATGCATCGCGAAGACGACGCGCCTGCGCGAGCGCGTGATGGTGGTCGTGGGTCAGTGGAATCAACGCATCGTTGCGACGTGGCATTGAGAACCCTCCTCATATTGGCGGTTCGCGTCCCAACTGTGGGAATCGTGGAAACGCAATCGCTATCCCACCTTAGCGATGTTTGCGATCAACCCCTCGATTCGCGAGTCTGACCATCGATCTCGGTTCGGAAAACCTGGAAATGCTGTCGGGAGAGCAGGTTCCTCGTTAACCTGACCGAATGGAGTGGCCGTGAGTCGGCGCGCCAAGAAACTGGAAGGCTTGCTGAGGGATGTCAATCCGACCGCAAGCGGGATCGGGATAACCGCCGCTGTACTTATGAGCGCGGCGATCTTTGCTGGCAGCAGAGGACTGCAGAACTTCGATGCCGCTCTTATTGGCTACGCAACCGCAACTGTTTTCCTGGCCTTCGGTGTCACCTATCGCTACGTCGTGTGGGTTCAGAGCCCGCCGGCTCGGCGTTACCTAATCAAAGGGTGGAAAGCCTTCTTGTCGTGGCACAACTTCAAGCGTTTCCCTGGCTTAGTGCCGAAAGCGCTGGTGTCGAACCTAGCTTTACAGAGTTTCATCCGCGAGCGTGGAGTAGGACGATGGGCGGCGCATCAGGCGGTGTTCTGGGGAGTAGTCGGCGCGACGTTGATCACCTTTCCGTTGACCTTTGGATGGATTCATTTCCGAGCTGTCTCTGGAACGGAGAGTGGCTATGAGATGTATTTGTTCGGCATCAAAACCGTCTCATTCGATGCCCTGACGTTGCTGGGTTGGCTCACTTTCCACGGCCTCGACATCACCGCGGTGCTGGTCATAGCGGGTAGTGGGTACTTTCTCTGGAGAAGGTTCCGCGACAGAGAAGCAATGACCGACCAGCATCTAGCGCACGATCTCATGCCTCTCGTGGCGCTCGTTGCCATCTCGGTCACCGGGTTGCTGTTGACCTTCTCGAGTGCTCTTCTCGCCGGCCGCTACTACGACTTCCTCGCGATCCTGCATATGGGCACGGTGGTGCTGACCTTGGTGTTCATTCCTTTCGGGAAGTTCTTCCACGTGATCCAGCGCCCGGCCAGCATCGGAGTGCAGGTCTACAAGAGCACGAGGCTTCAAGACAGCGGTCCCTTCCATTGCAGGCGCTGCGGAGCCGCCTTCGAGACCGAGACATACGTCGAGGATCTCGAGAAAACGATGAGTGAACTCGGGCTCGACTTCCAGAGTTGGATCGAGTACTGCCCGCGCTGTAAGCGCATCGAGAGAGGTGCCTCATACCGCGCGCACGTAAAAGAGGGATTCCGCTGAAACGTATTCGCTTGAACCGATCGCAAGAGGCGCCGGGGATCGGCGATTTTCGGCAGGCCGGAGCGGATACGGCTGCCGGATGGTCGACCCATGAGAAGGATGAAAGTCTCGTTGCGACGCACTGCTGTTTCTGCGGTGTCCAGTGCGGCATGTACCTGCGCGTCGCACCTGACGGTCGTGTGTTCGGGGTCGAGCCGCGCGATCACGACATCAACAAATCAAAGCTCTGCCCCAAAGGAGTAGTGGCTTATCAGCAGGTGAATCATCCGGACAGGCTCACGCATCCGTTGATGCGCGCCTCTCGGGACGATCCACTTCGTCCGGTGTCTTGGGATGAAGCTCTCGACCGGGTGGTGTCGGAGATAAACAGGATCCAGGGCGCCCATGGGAGGGACGCGTTTGCCGTCTACTCCGGGTCAAGCATGACGACCGAAAAGACCTATCTCGCTGGCAAGTTCGCTCGCATTGCACTCGGAACCGCGAATATCGACTACAACGGCCGGCTTTGCATGGTCTCCGCCGCCGCGGGCAACAAGAAGGCTTTCGGTATAGATCGCGCCGCCAACCCATGGTCTGACATGTTCGAGACCGACGTCATCCTCGTAGCGGGCTCCAACGTGGGGGAGTGCTTCCCCGTAATGACGCAGTACTTCTGGGGTGCGCGCGATCGCGGCGCCAAGCTGATTACCGTCGATCCAAGGGAGACCGCACTAGCGCGCACTGCCGATTTGCACGTGGGATTGCGGCCTGGGACCGACGCGGCGTTCTTCAACGGTGTGTTGCATGTGATCGAACGGGACGGCTTGATCGATGAAGGCTTTATCTCGGAGCGCACCGTGGACTGGGAGGAGGTGCGCGGGATCGTTCGCACTTGCACGCCGGAGAAAATCGGTGAGATCTGCGGACTTGAGCCGGCATTGATCGAGCGCGTGGCACGCATGTGGGGCGAGGCCGACAAGGCGATGGCATTCCACGCACGGGGGATCGAGCACCACATCCAGGGCGTTGGCAATGTCCTAACCGTGATTAACCTTGTCCTCGCTACGGGCCAGATCGGAGCTCCGGGCAAGGGTTACGGCACGATTACAGGACAGGGCAACGGTCAGGGTGGCCGCGAGCACGGACAGAAGTGCGATCAATTGCCGGGGCAACGTTCGATCGAAGATCCCGAGGCACGTGCTTACATCTCGAAGGTGTGGGGGATAGACGAGCGCGAACTCCCCGATAAGGGGATGACTGCGGTCGAGATCGTTCACGCCGCCGAGGCCGGGGAAATCAAGGGTCTCATCGGACTCTGTAACAACCCGCTCGTGTCAATGCCCCACGGCAGCCGCATCAGGCGCGGGTACGACGCCCTCCAGTTTCACTGTCAGCTCGATTTTTTCCTGTCCGAGACGGCAGAGCGCGCGGACGTCGTCCTGCCGGTTACCGCGTGGGCCGAGGATGAAGGCGTCACTGCAAATGCCGAGGGTCGCATCGTCAAGCACAACAAGGCCACTGAACCCCTCTCCGGCGTACGCACCGACTGGTGGATCATCTGCGAGCTCGCAAGAAGGCTCGGACGCCATGCAGATAAGTTCGACTTCAATTCGCCTAAGGAGATCTTCGAGGAGCTAAGAGTCGCGTCGAAAGGCGGTCCCGCCGACTACCACGGTGTCACATACGAGCGACTCGAGGAGACCGGAGGAATCTTCTGGCCCTGCCCGGAGGTGAACCATCCCGGAACTCCGAGACTCTTCGAAGAACGCTTCTCTCACCCCGACGGCAAGGCTCGCTTCACAGCGGTGGAGTGGGCCCCACCGGCGGAGGAAGTGGACGACTCGTTCCCGGTTCGCCTTACGACTGGGCGAACCGTGGCGCACTATCTCTCGGGAAATCAAACGCGGCGTTTGGGCGCGCTCGTTCAGCAGACACCGCGCCCTTGGGTCGAAATCCATCCTTCGCTTGGATTCGCCAACGGTGACCCCGTAAAGGTTGTGACGCGTCGCGGAGAGGTCACCTATCCGGCGCTCGTCGTGTCGACCATCAGACCGGATACCGCGTTCGTGCCCTATCACTGGGCCTCTCCGGCCGCCGCGAACGAGCTCACTGTCGACGATCTCGATCCGACCTCGATGATCCCCGAGTACAAGGTGTGTGCTTGTCGTTTGGAGAGAGGCGCGGAGATCACAGAAACACCGTTGCCGCCGGTCGAGCCGGGTAAATCGTCTTACTCGAACACTTTCGCTCGCGATAGTGACAGTCGGCCGCCGACGACGCCACAGGGCAGGGGGACGGCCCAGGGATGATGGACAAGACGTTGTTCATCGATCCCGGCCGCTGCATCGGTTGCCAGGCCTGCGTAGCCGCTTGCCGCGAGTGCGACTCGCACAGAGGGCGGACGATGATCCACCTCGACTATGTCGATGAGGGGCATTCAGCCGCTGCAATGCCGACCGTCTGCATGCATTGCCAGGATCCCCTGGCTCCGTGCGCGCAGGTCTGTCCCGCGGACGCGATCCCTGTCGGTCCCGACGGTGTCGTACACAACGCAGCGAAAGAGCGTTGCATCGGCTGCGAGAACTGCGTTCACGCGTGCCCGTTTGGCGTCCCCAAGCTGGACCTCTCCGAGATGCTTCAGTACAAATGCGACATGTGCTACGACCGCACATCTCGCGGGCTGTCGACCATGTGCGCGACCGTGTGCCCCACAGGCGCGATCTTCTACGGCTCCTATGAAGAGTTGCTGGCCGACAGACCCCACTCGCGTGCGAGCGACATCTTCGGGTTCGGCGATACCCTCGTGCAGACCGGCTGCGCGATCGTGGTCCCCGCGGGACGGGATGGGACGCCGATCCCAGGTGGTTGGTCGTGACTCAAGACTCGCACGCCCGGGAACGCCTGCTCGATCGGATCCGGGAGGATCGTCTCGTCACACGACGCGACTATCTTCGTCTGCTCGTAACCGTGTCCGGTGGTCTTCTGGCTGGAACTGCAGCCGTCGCCTCCGGCATCTTCCGGGAACATGGGTCGGGCGAGGCACCGCCACGGAAGGTGGCCAACGCCATCGGGTCCGGCGAATCGTTCGCCTTCAGCTACCCGGGTGACGATGATCCCGCGATCGGCGTACGTCTCGAGGACGGCTCGCTCGTCGCCTATTCGTCGGTGTGCACGCACCTCGCGTGCGCGGTGTTGTGGATCAAGGAAAGCGGCGACCTCGAGTGTCCCTGTCACGATGGCCTCTTCGATGTGCGCACAGGAGAGGTGCTGGCGGGCCCACCGCCTCGTCCCCTTCCGAGGATCGAGCTACAGGAGCGTTCGGACGGTATCTATGCTGTTGGAGTGATGACGTGAAGCGCAGCCGCGGACGGCTAGAGGTAAGAGACACGGCACGGGATCATCCAGATGTCGCCGCATCGCTGAACGCGCGCATTGCAGTGGTCGCGCTCATCATCGTTTGTCAACTCTGGGCGCTGACCGCTGCGCTCGATGCGTGGTTGGGCGGTGCCACGGATGCGGTGTGGTGGCTGCTCGGTTTCCAGGTCCTCGCGTTCATCTCGGCCGTGCTCATCTCGCGAGCTTCACCCAGATCGTAAGTGGCCGGCGACCCTCGTTATCCCATTCAAGGTGAGATGTCCGACGTCCTTCGAGGTCTCTTACGGAGACTCCGCCTGCCCGCACTAACGGAGCGCCACAGCACACGTGCTGTACTCGGGTTGTTCGCCTTCATCAATGGTCTCGTTTCAATCGGCATCATGTCTGCCGCCGCCGCGCTCACCGGTCAGCCGCTGATCTTTCCCTCGCTTGGTCCGACAGCATTCCTCTTGTTCTTTACGCCCCGAGCTCCGACGGCATCTCCGCGCAATACCATCATCGGACATCTGATCGGTGTCGTGGCGGGTTACGTATCGCTCGTTGTCTTCGGCCTAACGGATCACGGACCAGCACTCGCCGAGGGCGTGACTTGGGCGCGTGTCGGAGCAGCCGCGCTTTCCCTAGCTCTCACATCCGGCTTCATGGTGTGGCTCCTGGCTCCCCATCCGCCAGCCGGAGCAACTACGCTGATCGTCAGCCTCGGCATCATGCCCCGGCCGTCGCAACTTGCGTTTCTGATGCTTGCGGTCGCGTTGCTCGTACTCCAGGGTCTCGCAATTAATCGCTTGGCGGGTATCGACTACCCATTGTGGAGGGCACCCGACGCGCAGCAGCCATAGGAGAGCACGACGTGGAGAAACCAAGACGAGGAGTCCCGAATTGGTAGAACGGCGAACGATGCTCACGACGCGATTGCTCGTGTTTGTGCTTTCCATACTCCTAGGTGCTTGCTCTCAGGGCGGCGACGACAATACTGAGCAAGAGCGCCCCTCCGCAGAGGAGCCGGCTGGTGCCGAGTTGGCCGCGCAGGGGAAAGGGCTTTACGAAGAAACGTGCGGGGTCTGCCATGGACTCGACCTGAAGGGAACGGATGCCGGGCCGCCGTTCCTATCGCCGATCTACGCGCCGAACCATCACCCCGACGAGTCCTTCTATGCGGCGGTTGAGCAAGGTGTGCAGCCTCATCACTGGGACTTCGGACCGATGCCACCCCAGCCCGCGATGAAGCGCGAACAAGTAGAGGCGATAATCGCTTACGTGCGGTCGCAGCAAGAGGAGGCGGGGATCACCGAAGACCCCTCACATCAATAGAATCCGCTCCTGTGGTCAGTCCCTGCCGAGCTTGCGAATGCGATCCGGATTTTCGTTGATCGAGGTCAGCTTCGCGATTGCCTTTCCGAATAACTCATCGAAGTTCTGCCGGCCACGTTTGCGTTTGAATGGATCGATGCTCGATATCAGCTGGTACTGGAAATACTGGTGGAACGCACCCATCTCCTTGGCTTGCGCGATTACGTCCTTCACTAACGAGTTCGCTTCCAGCACCGTGTCGGCTCGTTGCTCGCGAACTTCATAGGAGTTCTCGAGTGTTCGCCTGAGCCAGAAGTCGCATTTTTTCAGCAAGGGCTCGAACGCGCTCCCCGCTAGCCTGCTCCCTCTCTCGTATGCGAGTCCCAAGGTCACGTAGTAGGCGATTTCTATCGAATCAACGACTTCAGGATCGTTTTCTTTGATCTCGGGACTGGAATCCAGGAACTTGCGGTAGATGCCGAGCGAAACCGTGCCCTTTTCGCGGATGTTTAGGTCCTTCTCGACGTTCAGATTCATCATTCGCGTTGCAAGACGTCCCGGAACCACGAGCACAGGCAGTCGGCGAAGGCCGACCTCGCGGGCGGCCTCGAGGCGATGCTGGCCGTCGATCACAGCGAAGTGCGAACTCCCGTTTTCTTCTGCTTCGACCGCGACGACGGGAACGATGAAACCCATGCGTTCGATCGAGGAGACCAGGTGCTCGACATGGGAAGGCCTTGTCTTTCGCTGATGCCCGACAACCTCGAGCCGATCGATGGGGACGGTGGTCAAGGTGATGGTCTGGCGCTTGTGGGGGTCCCGGAAGGTGAGTTCATCAGGCATGGAGCCAATGCTACCGGTGCGCCACCGATCTCGGCGAACACGACGGTTCAGGAAGTTTCTAAGCCCCATTTCCTTTGGGCAGGGGCCGGGGAGATCATTCGCTCGTAGCACTGCCTACGCTCGTAAAACCTCCAGAAATGTGTTTCGGAGTTGCGCCGGCACCTGGGGTGCATCAACGGACTTGTTTCGCACGCAGCATGGTGATGGATCTATCGATTCGACGCCGGCGGGCCTCCGAGGACTTGGCGCCTTCGATCGAGAGCACGTGCCTTTTCTTGCTGCTGAACGTCAGCTCATCGAAGAACTTCCTAGCGCCGGGATCGCGGTTGAGGGCGGTTGCTAGGTCCGCCGGCACGGCTAGCACACGGTGCTCGGCTCCGGACTCCATGATGGACCTTCTCATCGCTACCTCCCGATCGCTTTTTGAGTTTCTCGATGGTTCGACTCGGTGAGACCGAGAAACTCATCGCTGGGGAGCGGATCGATCTGCGATCGTGACTCAGAGGTGCGGCTGATTGTCCACGACTCGCGCCTCATCCAGGAAGTGCACGACCTTGCTGATTACGTCGGGATCACGCAACAGCAGGTTGTGACCCGTCCCCGGAGCTTCGACGAGTCGTGTGTCCGGGCGACGGTGTGTGAGTGCCGCCGACAATTCGAAGTCTGCATCGGGATCGTCCGGATCATGCACAATCAGGAGGTTCGCCCCCGGCAGATTCGTTTGTGCTCCCGCAGTGAGTGCCGGCCACCAATCACCGATGAACCGCTCCACCCGGCGCCGGAGCGAACGAGTGGTCCAAGGTGCGAGCTTCGCCCGGTGCGAGAAGACCTTCAGCGAATCGCGCACGTCCAACACCGGTGCGAGCCACACAACGGCACGCGGGGGCCGGTCGTCGAAAGCCATAACGGTCGCCATCGCGCCGAGAGAGTGAGCTATCACCGCTTCAGATGGCCCGAAGGTGGTCTCGACTGCCTCGAGGGCGGCGGCTATCTGGAACCCGTCCGAGGTGCGCCGCTCGTCCGTGTTGTGCCCGGGAGCGTCGATGGCGACGGCCCGGTAGCCCTTGCGAGCGGCGGCTTGGGCGAGGTCGAGCATTTGCGCGGCGCGTCCTCCCCATCCGTGGACGAAGATCAGCAGCGGGCCTTCGCCGGTCACGAACCCCGGCCGGGCACGACCCTTGACGTTGACCGAGATCGGCTCGACGGACTCGAGGGCTTGAGCATCTCTCGTCCCAGTCCGATCCGAGGGGCGCGGAGGGGTGAACCAAGCTCGTTCCGCAACGGACGGCAGAATCCTGACGGGGAGGGGAACTCTCACGGCGCCCACTCGAGCATCCCCGGGTCGAGGTCGGCAACCAGATCCAACTCGGTCAGGTTGAGGGGTGGCAGCTCCGAAGCGATGCTGGAGATACTCATGGCAGCTCCTTTCTTGAGCATTTCAACTTGCAACCCACTCTACCCAGAGTGCGTTGCAAAATGCAACTCAAGGGCCTAGGATGGTTCCATGCCAGCCCGCAAGAACCTCGATTACCTGGATTGCTCGGTCGCCAACGCCCTCGACGTCATCGGAGACCGGTGGAGTCTGCTCATTCTTCGGGATGCATTTTTGGGGGTCCGCCGCTTCGATCACTGGCAGAGGGACCTTGGAATCGCAAGGAACATCCTGGCCCAGCGACTGGATCGCCTGGTCGACGCCGAGGTCCTCGAAACCCGCCGCTACCAGGACAACCCACCCCGAGATGAGTACGTGCTGACCGCTAAAGGCAAGGACCTGCTCGACGTCCTGCTCACGCTGTGGCGCTGGGGCGATCGATGGGCACCACCTCCGGAGCAGATGCACCGCGATCTGATCCACCTCGACTGTGGAAAGGTCACCCACGCGGTACCGAGTTGCGCACACTGCGGGGGAGAGTTAAAGCGCTCGAATCTGCGCATCGAGCCGGGATTGGACGTCGTGGTCCAGCGGGGGAGTGTTCCCGCGTAGATTCAGCTCTCGGACAACGAAATGGTCGTGGGTGGATAGGTGGAGAAGATGGCCAGATAGGCCGACGAATCTCCGGTCCACTTAAGAGCCGAGATTTCATCGAGCGTGCGGCGACCGGTTAGGGCGCGGAGTAGTTCGAATGCATCTCCGCTCAGGACCGCACCGGGTTCTCTGATCCCTGCCTGCCACTCACGCTCGCCGGACCGCACGACGACCGATGAGAGTTCCGCATCCTTGATCCTTTTCCCGAACAGCCTGATGTAGCGGTCGAGCCCGATCCAGACAGCGTCCGAGTCTCGTGCTCCTCGTTGATCTACGGCACCCCTCATGTCGTGCTCGTGTGTCACTGCGTCACCCACGAGCATCTGGGCCGCTCCGGGAGGAATGAGATCCGCGGTGGGCTCCACCTGCTCGGCCAGCTTGGTCCACTCCTCGATGAGGTCGGTGACCGAATGATCCTTTCGCTTTGCGATTTGGGCACTCGTCCACTCGTTGGTTCCGACCTGTTCGAGATTGCCGACCGAAAAATCCGCGGCCACGCCGATGATGTGCGCGGCCAGATCTCTTACCGTCCACTCGGGGCAAGCGGGGACGCGACGGACTAGGTCGTCGTCGGCGAGTGCTGTCACCATCTCGCTTACACGTTCTCGGCAGCCGCGGTAGGACGTCGAGTATTTCTCAATCGGCTGACCGGACGAGGTCACCAGCGATCGTAGGGGGGCCGTCGCCCGTCGTATTGATTCCAGTAGTCGCGGTGATCCACCACCAACCCCTCATCGTCGAAGCGAAGAAGAGAGGTACCCGCGAGAGTTATGTCCACACCGTCCTCGGTCCAACTCGCCCACCATTCGACTGCGGCTCGGTCTTCGCCCGCCACCGGCTCACCGAACCAGCACTCGACGTTCTCTTCTTCGTTGAGTGTTCTGGTGAGGTAATCGCGAGCACCGCCGATGCCCACGTCTGGTTCACGGAAAGGATAGGACAGGTACCTGGTGTTGTCGGCATACAAAGCGGAAATCGATTGGACATCTCTTGCGGGCCACGCACTCGTCCATACCTCAGCCCATCGACGCGCTGCTTCCTGGGTGTTCACAAGCCGATCGTAAGGGTCGGCCGAGCCCGCCGCTAGCAGGCGCGGATCCAGGCCCCCAGCGACATGCGCTTGCGAATAGCACCGAAGCCTCGGTCGATGGACCCGGGCAGAAATCGGATCGCTCGAGGCGATACTCGACGTTGAACACCGCTTTGCCAGCCTGAGTGAATGGCCGGAGTCGTCCGCATTCCTCGTACTGCCAGCACTGCTCGTTGACCGCAAAGTCGAAGTCATCGACGAGGGTGACGATTTGGGAGAGATCGTTCTTGAGCCCGGCGGCGAGCCCGCGGTGATGGGCCGCTCCTGCCAGGAACCGGTTGAAGCGGAGTTGATCCTTGCCACTGAGTGGCCATCCGGAGCGATTCCGAAACCCGTCGACATTGTCGAACTCCACGGCGTCGAAGCCCTTTGCCTCGCATATGTCCAGTCGCTTGCGAAAAATCGGTTTGAGAACCTGGAGCCGGCGTATATCCAGCCATCGTTCTCCCGGCCACCCGTTGGTCCTGCCGAGCAGACGCTTAGGAAAACCCGAAGCGTCGGGTCGCCAGCGCTCCCACGCGCCCGCGCTGATGTAGCAGATTGCATAGCGGTCGTTGTCGTGAAGTGTTGCGACCTGCGACGCTTTGGTCTCGAACCCGTCGATGTTGAACACGTCTGCTTCCACGTCGAGGTCGAGGGTTCCCGAGAGCTGGTACTGCCAGGTTGACCCTGGTTCCGGCTTCACGATCTCTCCTGCCCGCGCGGGAGTTGCAACGCTCAAGGTCACGAGTGATCACGATCAGCGCCCCAATGAGGTGCCGGTGCTGATAACGAGCAGGCATAGAACGCATCTTGCTCTATCGGACCCGCCCCCCATGCACTTGACGCAGTCCATCAACTTGCCATGTCGCACAGACCTCGTAGGTCGTGATCTCCACGAGGTGGCCGTCCGGGTCGTGGAAGTAGATCGAGTGAGCGAGACCGTGATCGCTGAAGCTGTAGCGGATATCCCGAGACTCGAGCTCTTGCCGAGCAGCGTCGAAGTTTCCTCTGTCTGCCCTGAACGCCACGTGCCACATCGCGAGCCCGTCGGGATGACCTTTCGGCGGGGGCTCGGAGCCTTGTGCGGGGAACAGCGCCAAACCTGTCGACCCCGCGGTGAGAAAGGCGGGATTTCGGCCCCACTCTTCCTCGTGAACCGGCTCCAAGCCGAGGACATCCCGATACCACTCGATGGAACTGTCGACGTCGGTGACGGTGAGGGCGACATGATCGAGGCGCTCGAGCTCAAATGGCATGTTCTTCGCTACTCTCCGGATCGGGCTAATCGCGCTCGCTGTGGTTTGAGGTCGAGATTACGCAACAACTGAGCGTTCGCCGCGACGATGATTGTCGACAGTGACATCAGGACCGCTGCGACGGCAGGAGACAGTGAGATACCCGCCCAGACCAGGGCGCCGGCCGCCACGGGGATTGCGAACGCGTTGTAACCCGTGGCCCACACGAGGTTCTCGACCATCTTGCGGAACGCGGCCTTTGAAAGGCGAATGACACCGACCACTGCTCTGGGGTCGTCTGAGGCAAGGATCACGTCGGCGGATTCAATGGCAACGTCGGTTCCCGCTCCGATAGCAATACCAACGTCCGCTCGCGCAACCGCAGGAGCGTCGTTAACCCCATCGCCGACCATGGCCACCCTGTGGCCTCGCAACTGAAGGTCCGCAACCGTTGCATCCTTGTCCTCGGGAAGGACCTCGGCAAAGAATTCGTCGATACCCAATTCCTTCGCGACCGCAGCGGCCACCTGTCGGGCATCGCCGGTGATCATCGCCACCTTGATTCCGAGGTCGTGCAGAGCGCGCACAGCCTCGAAAGACTCCGGCCGCACCTCATCTTCGAGCGACAAAGCTCCGAGGACCCGCTCGGACTCGATGAGCCAGAGTACGGCGGCGCCCCTGGCCGTCCATTTGTCGACCTGGTCGCTGATCCTTTCGGGGACTTCCAGGTTGCGCTCCCGCATCAACTGGGGGCCACCCACCGCAAACGAGCGGCCCTCCACTTCGGCCTGTACTCCCCGGCCCGTCATGGATCGGAAGTTGGCCGCCACCGGAATGGAACCCTTGGCCTCGGCTGCCTTGACGATCGCGTGCGCCAGGGGTGCTCGCTATCGGATTCAACGGCGGCGGCAATCGCCAGCACCCGATCCTCCTGACCATCCTCGGCCGTCGCTACTCCGGTCACGACGTGATTCGCGGCGGTCAAGGTTCCGGTCTTGTCGAAGAGCACGATGTCCACCTCGCGCATTCTCTCGAGGGCCAGCCGGTCTTTGATCAAGATTCCGTTGCGAGCTGACACCGCGGTCGAGATCGAGATGACGAGTGGGATTGCTAATCCGAGAGCGTGCGGACATGCGATCACCAGCACGGTGACGGTTCGCTCGACGGCGCTTCGGGTCTCGCCAAACACGTTCCAAGCGATGAAGGTGATGATTCCCGCACCCGTCGCCACGAAGAATAGAAATGCAGCGGCGCGGTCAGCGAGGGCCTGCGCGCGCGTTTGCGAACTCTGCGCTTCCGCCACCAGTCGCTGGATTCCGGCCAGTGCCGTGTTTGGTCCGACTGCGTCCACTCTGATCCGTAGGGAGGAGTCCGTCACGACCGTCCCCGCGGTCACCGGTCTCCTGGTGACTTTGGCACGGGCCGAGATTCTCCGGTCAGCATGGATTCGTCGACGTCCGCGGCCCCGTCGGTAAGGGTTCCGTCGACGGGGATCCGGCCGCCCGGGCGAACGAGGACCACGTCGCCTTCAGTTAGAGACGAGATCGGAACCGTTTCGACCCCGGCCCGTCACGCGCTCCGCCTCGTCCGGCAAGAGCTCGGCGAGCGCCGCGAGCGCGTCACTGGCCTGCCCGATCGCCTTCATCTCTTGCCAGTGGCCCAGCAGCATGATGGTGATCAAAGCAGCTAGCTCCCACCAGAAGTCGAGATCGAAGGCGCCGAATTCGGTGGCGAGGCTCGCGCCGAACGCAACTGTGATCGCAAGCCCAATCAGAAGCATCATCCCTGGCTGGCGCGACCGAGCCTCGTGATACGCGCCTGTCAGGAACGGCTGGCCTCCATAGATGAAGATGACGGTTCCGAGCACGGGTGGGATCCACTCGCTTCCGGGGAATTCTGGTGCGCTGTAACCCAGGAGGTCCTGGAACATGACGCTGAAGAAGACGACGGGAACCGAAAGGGCCAGAGTGATCCAGAACCGGTCTCGAAACTGCGCGGGGTCATGGCCCGCGTGGTGGTCGTGAGCCTGATCGTGTGCCTCGTGACCTGGTGCTCACCGACGGTGAGGGCCTCCTGATGCCGGTCCTGATCAGTCATCATCTTTCTCATCACCCTTCTTGTCCCGTGAGGTCGATTGGGGTACCATACCCCCCAGGGGTATAGGATTGTCAAATCGCAAAGAGTGAGGAGAAGGCTCAATGAGGGGCTACTACCAGGACAAGGACGACATGCTTGCCAGGCTCCGCCGGATCGAGGGTCAGACTCGCGGGCTTCAGCGCATGGTCGAGAACGACGAGTACTGCATCGACATCCTCACGCAGATCACGGCGGCTTCGAACGCCCTCAAGAAGGTGGCTGTGGGCCTGCTCGACGACCACATTCGGCACTGCGTGGTCAACGAGACGGAGAAGGACAAGGACATGGTCCACGAGGCCACGGCCGCGATCGAACGTCTGCTCAAAGCGTGATGATCGTTAGCAAGGACTGCTTCACGCTTCTCCCATCTAGACTGTCGGGGACATCGTGTGCAAGCCGAGGAAATCCGGTCGTACCTATGGGTGAGTCGGCGATTGGGGGCAGGAACTGAACCGTAAGACTCTGGTGGTGGGGCTCGTCGCGTTGCTGTTGTTTCCCTCGGCAGCGCTAGCTAAGGAGAAGGAGTCACCGCCGAATCACGCCTCGGTGCCGCTCTATCTCGCACTCGGGGATTCACTTGCGACGGGAGTCGGGTCCTCCAATCCGGAGAGAAAAGCGTACGTTCCTCGCTTCCATCGCTATCTGCGATACAACTTGACCTGCTCGCGTGGCGCATCCAGTGTCTGCAAAGCTCTGCGGCTAGACAACATAGGCGTCAGCGGCGCAACGACGACAACGCTCGTCCAAAACCAGCTACCGCAGGCAATCGCCACACTTCAGGAGCGGAACCAAGACGGCAATCGTCGCAACAACGTCGAGGTCATCAGCATCGACATCGGAGGAAATGATGTCTTCCCCCTGGTAGGGATCTGCGCGGGTGGGGTCACGCCGGCATGTGCGCAAGCGATCCAGTCTCGCTTTGCAACCGTTGTCCAGAACCTGACGCTAACTCTCACGCAATTGCGAGCAGCGGCAGGCCCCGACACTGAGATCGTCGTCATGGCGTACTACAACTCGCTGGTGGGGTGCCAGCTGGCGCAGTTCGCTCCGTTGGGGAACCTCGTGCTCGAGGGTGGTCCCGGACTTCCTGTCGGATTGAACGACCTCATCCGCTCGATCGCGGCCGGTGTCGACGCATCTGTTGCCGAAACGTTTGGGCTGCTGGGGCCGGAAGATCTCGTGGGCGGCGCGGACTGCCTGCACGCCAACGATTCCGGCTATCGGATCATTGCCGATGCTTTCGAGGAGGCCATCGACGGCTGACGCGTCATCGGTCGCCCTCTGACGCCAACGATTTCGAGTGTGCGTCCATCCTTAGCGCCTTTAGTACGGGTGGCGCACCTCAGCTAACGAGATGTCCTCGCGAGTCCCCGAACCTGAACGAGCGATTCAGCGTGTTTTCAGGGATGCTTCAGGAAGAGCCGACCATCGTTGAAGCCAATGGCGGTCGTCCCTCGGGAGAGATATGCGTGTTCTTGTGGTCGAAGATGAAAAGAGGCTGGCGGCAGGCCTCAAGAAGGGGCTGGAAGCCGAGCGCTTTGCCACCGATGTCGCCTTGAACGGGACCGATGGCCTCTGGATGGCAAGGGAGAATTCCTACGACGCGCTCGGTCCTGGACATCATGCTTCCCGGAATCAACGGTTTCAGGATCTGCTCCACACTGAGGGAAGAGGGGATATGGACCCCGATTCTCATGCTCACCGCTAAGGATGGCGAGCTCGACGAGGCGGAGGCTCTCGATCTCGGCGCGGATGACTATCTCGTCAAGCCCTTTGCCTACGTTGTGCTGGTCGCTCGCCTGCGAGCGCTGATCCGGCGCGGCGCTCCTGCAGCGACCGACAGTTCTGCAAGCGGGTGACCTGCAGATTCGACCCGGGGTCGAAGAGGACGTGGCGAGGCGGAACCGGTGTAGAGCTGACCGCTCGTGAGATGTCTCTCCTCGAATTCCTGTTGCGGAGGAGGGGGCAAGTCGTTTCAAAACGCGAGATCCTCGAACACGTTTGGGACTATGACTTCGAAGGCGATCCCAACATCGTCGAGGTATACATCCGCCACCTTCGAAACAAACTCGATCGACCGTTCGCACTTAACTCGATTCAGACCGTTCGCGGCGCGGGCTACAGGCTGGACGCCGATGAATCCTGACAGAAGCACCCAGCCGCAGGTGGCGACTCGTCGCTCCGGGGAGTGTACGAGTTCGCACCACGATGGGAGCCGTAGCCGTTGTCGGGATCGCCTTGGTGATTGCCGCCACCGCGATGCTGGTGATCCTGCGTCGATCGCTGACCGACAGCGTGCAAACGTCCGCATTACAGCGGGCCGAAACGGTCGCGGACTTCGTTTCGGATGGTTCGTTCGACGACACGACCCAGGGGAGCTCCGACGACGAATTCGTTCAGGTGTTGGACGATCAAGGTCGAGTTGTACTGGCAAGTGCAAACGCAGAGGGTCGATCGCTCGTCGATGACCTCCTCCCAGGCGAGAGCCGGGAGGTCCTAGTTCCCTTCGATGACGACCCCTTTTTCGCAGTGGCAGCCGAGGGGGGCCAGCCCAATCAAACGATCGTGGTGGGACGAACGTTGGATGGCGTGGTCGAGTCAACCGAGGTGGTCGGAGGGCTGCTGCTGGTTGGGATACCGGTCCTTTTGCTGCTGGTCGGTGGAGTCACCTGGAAGGTGGTTGGGCGCGCCCTGGCACCCGTCGAGTCGATGCGAACCGAAGCCGATGCCATTTCGACGAACGAGCTTCACCGCAGGATTCCGAGCGGTGGAGGGAGAGACGAGATCGCCCGGCTTGCGGCGACATTGAACAGGATGCTCGAACGGCTGGAAACTGGTCACGCGGCGACAGAGGCGCTTCGTGTCCGACGCGTCGCACGAGCTTCGCTCCCCGGTGGCGACCATCCGCCAGCATGCTGAGGTGGCGCTCGAGCATCCTGGTGTCTCCTCCGCAGAGGATCTCGCTTCGATTGTCCTTGCGGAGGATCTTCGCCTGCAACGCTTGGTTGAAGACCTCCTGCTGCTCGCCAGAATGGACGAACATGTGGAGGACGCGGGCGAGATCGTTATCGACCTCGATGACGTTGTTTTCGAGGAAATTTCTCGCCACCGCGGTGCCGCAGACAGGGCGATCGACAGCACTCGAGTCTCGGCGGGGCGGGTCCTGGGCGATCGACAGCAACTGGCCAGGCTTTCCCACAACCTCCTCGAGAACGCGCTTCGTTATGCCAGGAGGAACGTAGCGGTTTCGCTAAGTCAAGCGAATGGACTCGTCGTGTTGCGCGTAGATGATGACGGCCCCGGCGTCCCACCTCGCGAGCGATCGCGAATCTTCGAAAGATTCGTTCGATTGCAGGAGGCGAGGGACCGCGACTCGGGGGGCAGCGGGTTAGGCCTCGCAATCGTGGCCGAGGTGGCGGCGGCGCACTGCGGAGCCGCAGTTGTGCTTGATTCTCCTCTAGGTGGAGCCCGTTTCGAGGTGACCCTCCCGGCGGACCCGGTCGATGCTTGAAATTCAGGTGAGGCTCAGGCCGTTTCGGAGAGCCTGACAACTGAACCCAGTTCAAAGGAGGGTGAAGCGATGGACAGGAAGAGGAAGATGGTCGCCGGCGCGGTCGCCGTTTTGGCGGTACTCGGGGTGGGGACTGGTGTGGGAATTGCCTCGAGTACGGACGACGACGAACCCATCGCGGGCAACGCCCGTGGGCGCGCAACCCAGGCGGCGCTCGAGTACGTCGGCCAAGGCACCGTGATCGAGACCGAGATGGGCGACGACGGAGCGGCCTACGGAGTCGAGATTCGTCTCGATAATGGCAGCGTCGTCGAGGTCGAGCTGGACGAGAACTTCAACGTCTCCGGAACCGAGTCGGACGACGACTCGGGAGAGGTCGAGGGGGCGGATGACGATTAGTCACCTCTGGAATCGGTAACGTCAACGTTTCGGTTGATTCGGGTCTCTCCAGATACAATCTGGGTTCGACGCGAACAAGGAGGCCCGAATGTCCGAGCTGTCCGAACGCTTCCAGAAACTGCTGGCCGACTTCGAAGACATGACCGATGAGGTCACGCCGCACGATGCGTCGCGTTCGCTGGACGACCCGGTTCTTCAGACGTTCTGGCGGATCTGGCCGGACCTGAGCCTCTGGGCCGGATCGCTATGGCGAGAGCTGAACGAGGATCTCGACGACTCTTCTTCGCCCGCAACCGATGGGGTCACCGACGTGGGCGGGAGTGGTTGACGTGGCGGTTCTCAGAGACGTCATGACCTCTAAGACCTTCACCGTCAGTGCCGATGCCTCCATGGTTGAAGCCGCCAGAGGGATGGCAGAGGGCAAGCTCGGATCCGCATTGATCGTTCAAGGCTCGTGGTTGTCGGGGATCATCACAGAGCGGGACATGTTGCGGGCCGCTGCCTCCGGCGACGATCTCAACGGGGTCAAGGTGAAGGATTGGATGACCAAGGATCCGATAACCGCGTCCCCCGACACGGATACCGATGAGGCCGCGGCGACGATGTTCACTCACGGGTTTCGTCATCTTCCTGTGACCGATGGGAACGAGATCCTCGGGGTGGTTAGCCTGCGTGACGTGCTTAGCGCCCGCATCCGCCGCCGGACATAGGTGGCTACGGGGTTTCCAACACCTTGATCACGCGCCCGTAAACCTCGTCTGGGGCTCCCATGCCATCAACCCGGTAAAGAAGCCCCTCGTTGTAGTAGTAGTCAAACACCGGGGTTGTGGCCCGTTTGTAGATGGCGATTCGTTCCAGCACGATATCGTGAGCCGCGTCCTCGCGTTGTTGAAGCTGTTCGCCATCGATGTCGCAGATGCCGGGTGCCCTGGGCGGACTTCTCGTCAGGTTGTAAACGTGCCCGCGCGGGCAGGTCAGCCGGCCTCCAATTCTTATGACTACCTCTTTGTCGGGGACCTCCAGAACAACCACCGCTTCGGGCCCTAGCCCCGCGAGCGCGACATCGAGGGCTCGCGCCTGGGTCAGGTTCCGGGGAAAGCCGTCGAGAATCCAGCCGTCACCGGCGTCCGGCTCAGTCAGGCGCCGATTCGTGATCTCGGCCACGAGCTCGTTGGGAACCAGGCGGCCGGCGTTCATGTAGTCATGCGCGCGCCTGCCGAGGAGAGACGAACTGGCAACCTCGTTCCGCAACATGTCGCCGGTCGAGATGTGGGGCACACCAAGGCGGCCTGCAAGACGTGCGGCAAGGGTTCCCTTGCCGCCTCCGGGGGGGCCGAGAATCACGAGTCTTCGGAGCACATCTTCTTTCCTACCCCGGGTTTTGCTCTCTGCTCGCCTTTTCGACCCGACGGATACCTGGATTGCTGCTGGTGACGGCTCGGTGACGTGATGGTGACGCTGGACTGTCACTCTGCTCGCAGAAAATGAGCGCTTCTAAGAGCTCGCCAAAATCTTGAAAGGAGACCGCGATGTCGGCTCTCTCAGATCCAACTGCCATGATCGAGCAGACTCCACTGACCGAGATACAGCTGGACGACGGTGGTCATGCGAACGGTTCGATCGAGACGACCACGATCGAGCCCGAGCGCCTCGGGGTTGATGCCTCGCATGCGAGCATCGATGTGATCGGAGACAGCATTGACCTCCGTACCGAGACGCCCGAGATTCCCACAGCCGCTCCACTCCCTTCCGCTACACCGGTGGCATTCAGCAAACGCAACGTGCGCGGGCGCTACAGGAGTACGGGAACCGGCTGGCAGCTCGAGTTACGCGTCGACGTCGACGGCGTGCGGCCTTTGAGGAAGATCAGCGGGGACTTTTTCTCGACGACAGGCTCTACAACCAGCTACTTCGGTTCGTTTGTCGTGAAGAATCCGTCGGTCATCACATCGCCGACCGAGGTCAGGATCCAGGGCACGGGAACATTTACGTGGTCCCCATCTGCTCCCATCATCCGCGTCACCATCCCGCGTGTAACGATTCTGCAGCCTGCTAAGCCGGCGACTCTGCAGTTCATCACGCCGCCCAACAAACTTGGTGCGAGCTATCTCTGTTCGTTCGGATCCTCGCGCTTCCGGAGTATCCAGTTCGAGCAGGACTCGGTCGCCGGGACGGTCCCATTTGTCTCCTACAACACCGGATCGCTTCCCCAGCCGGCAGGGAGCCCGGCGCGCACGCTTACGGTCTCGGGAGCGTTCGCCGAGGCAGGGATCGAATTGCAGGTCGCAGGCGCGCCAAACGTCATTCCGGTTTCGACGGCAGGTCTCGATTCAAAGTGGAGTGACAGCGAGATGCACAACGCGATGGTCACCCATTTCAGCCTGTTCGCCAACAAGCCTCAGTGGCGGGTATGGATGCTCGTCGCAACCTCTCACGTGGATGACTACCGCGGCATCATGTTCGATTACGGCGACAGCTTCCAGCGTCAGGGTGCTGCCGTGTTCTACGACGCGATCAAGGGAACGAGTGCCGATAGTCAACGGGCCCAACTCCGCACCTATGTCCATGAGCTCGGCCACGCGTTCAATTTGCTTCATTCCTGGCAGAAGAACCTTGCGAATCCGCCGGCTCCGCTGGGATCCAATGGAGGACTGGGCGACCTGTCTTGGATGAACTACGCGTGGAAGTACCAGCCATCCCCGCCCGCCCCGGGCGGCGAGCCGGCGTACTGGGCTGCGTTCCCGTTCCAGTTCACCGACAACGAGCTAATGCACTTGCGGCACGGGTTTTACAAGAACGTGATCATGGGCGCCGATCCCTTCGGCAAGGGAGCAGCCGAGGTCGACCCCGAGATGTTCGACGAGCCGATGGAGGACAACTCGGGCCTTGCGTTCGAGATGAAAGCTAAGGAGGCGTTCGAGTACGGCGAACCGGTGGTGGTCGAACTCAAGCTGAGCGCGACGGACCTACGTGGACGCGAAACGCACGGCTTCCTTCACCCCAACGACGACTTTGTGATCGTGGCGATTCGCGACCCCTCCGGACGCACGCGCGTCTTTCAGCCGATGCTGCGGCACTGTGTGGACGAGGACAGGACGATTCAAATTGATCCCGACCGGGCCGCCATCTACGACTCTGCCTACATCGGATTCGGCAAGGACGGGTTCTATTTCGATCAGCCCGGCGAGTATGTGCTTCGAGCTCAGTACGTGGCGGGCGACGGATCGCGTATCAACTGTCCCGTGTTGCGGCTCCGGGTGCGCCAGCCTGCAACGAAAGAGGACGAGCGAGTCGGCGAACTGCTGATGGGAGAGCAGCAGGGCCAACTTCTGGCTCTCCTCGGGTCGGAATCGGCTTTTCTGGCATCGGGTAACAACGCGCTCGAGGACGTCATCGAGGAGCACGGAGACCACCCGCTTGCCGCCTATGCCCGACTTGTCAAAGGAGTCAACGCGGAGCGCGACTTCAAGGTCCTTACCGCCGACAAGCAGCTCGAGATCAAAGAGGCGCGGCCTATGGAGAGCATCGACATGCTGTCGGCCGTCGAGGAGGCCGCGGTCGAGGATGAGTTGATCGACAACATCACTCTGAACATGGTGATGCGAAAGCATGCGCGTGCCGAGGCCAAGGCAGGCAACGTCGATCGGGCCGCCGAGGTGATGGATCGGATGGTCAACGTGTTCGAGCGTAAGGAGTTGAATCCGAAGGTGATTCAGCGCATCCGCCAGCAGGCCGAGGCAACCAAGTCCTCGATCGCCGCCGAAGTCGATGGAGGATCGTCGCAAGACCAGGAGTAGCCTCGTGCGATGAGCGATAGAGAAATCAAGCTCGTCCTAGACGGGCCGGCCGAAGTCAGCGTGGGTCAACCTGTTGATCTACTGGTGCAGATCCATAACGTCAGTGACCACAGCATCTGGATGGTCGGAGTGGTTGACGGGTCGGAGGGGGGAGTGCGCCTCCCTCGCTACGCGCCTGAGGTCAAGCTCCATGGCCAGGTGGTAGCAGCATCTCCTCCACAGGAGGATCCACTCGTCGGACCCCTGCGAGTGGAGGACTTCCACCAGTTGGACCCCGGAGAATCCTTTGACCCGACGCAGCCTTCGCATGGAGCCGCCTATCTGCCGCTGTCGACCTTTGCCAACTTCGTCCCATCAAAGAAGGGGAAGTACCGCTTCGAGCTGGCGCTCTCAACCGAGAGCGACTCCCCTGAACGGTGGCTCGGTCGCTTCAATCAAGAGGACGAACGCGCCTCTGTCCTCGATCTGATCAAGAAAGTGCCTTCATTGGCCGTGTCCACAGCCTTCGAGCTGGAGGCGCGCTAAGACGCTGCAGGTTGCACGGCGGGCGTTGGTGAGCCTTCCCGCCTAGTGGTCTCCGCAACGAGGATGAAGCCCGCGCCCCACGCGATTGCCATCAGTGCCCAGTAGCCGTTCGTGGCGCTTGCATCGCTGGGGTTGGCGATTGATGCAACACCAAACAACACGGCCGAAAGACCTGCGGACCAGGCCGGCAGTCTCCAACCCGGGGGCCGCGCAGCCGCGACCAGGGCGAGCCCGATGAGGATGAGATTGAAGGCCCCCATGGCCGACCAGTGGCCGTAGTGCAGAACCTCTTCAGCCTCGGCGGGGGAATCCGTCCCTCGCCTTGCGGCCGCAGTGAACTCTCTTTCGAACTCTTCGTCCGATAGGGATTCATCGATCCCCTCGAGAATCTCTGGGGCTACCCGTGATGCCTCGAGTCCAATTCGCATCTGCGCCACGGCATCGATCATCAGGGGAACAGCCGCGACCAGTGCAAGCATCAGCAAGGTCTTGCTCACGTTGATGGAGGGACGCAGAAGGTTAGCGCGGTTGGGATGTAGCGCTACGAGCACCAATGGGAGGACCAGAAACGCGATGACCACGGGGTCGACCAGACGGTCGACGATGAGCGTGGTTCCCACGATGAACCCGAGAGCGATCAACACCTGGTACATCTGAGCAACTCTGGTTTCGGGCTTGCGAAAATGGGCCAGCAGCCCAACGAAACTCAGCACGAAGACCCAGCCGAAAACGATCAGGTGGACCCGGTGGGAGATCGCCGCCTCTTCTGCGAACCAGCCCACAACCGCTCCCGCCATCAAATTGAGGACTACGTGCATGAGCGAGAAGAGCGTCAAGAAGACGTAGAAGGCGATGCGGCGCGCCTTGCCCACTGCCCCCTCCCGACTGATTTGCCGGTTTTGGCGAGGGGCTGAGCGCGCTTTCTTCCGTTGCTCGTATCGGTGACTGGTTTGTGTGCTCGGGCATGCCCACTAGAAAACTCCACCTCGTCCCTGCCCGCAATGCGGGTAATCCGGATATCTCAGACGAACTACGTACGAAACCCCCTGGCTGTAACTGGAGGACCTTAGGATAATGACTCCGTGCAAGAGGCCAACCCCTCCAGTCGACGTATCTCTCGGCGCGCCGCTTCGTCGATTGAGTTGAATAGAGCGCGGACGGTTTGTCGCGGCCCTTATTTGTTGGGGCTTCGATTCGTGTGGATCGTGGTGGCGATCTGCGCCCTGGTCCCAGCGGTAGCCAGCTTCTGGGGACTGGTGGGTCAAAGTTCCCTCGACGCGCTGTTTCAGTCGGGTGTCTTCTCCGTTGATTCCGAGCTATCCAACCGGCTAACGGAGATTGGAATCGGGACGGACACGCTGCTGCTGGTGGATCTGGTGTTCCGGCTGCTCGGATTCGGAATCTTCGCTCTGACCGGATTGGTCATCTTCGTACGCAAGTCCGATGACTGGATGACCGGCCTATCGTCGGTCCTGTTGCTTTCGGCCGGCATGGCATGGTTCGCACCGCTCAACTTGTTGGACCAGAACTCCGTGCTCTTCGATATCTCGCAGTATGTCGGGCACTCCGACCCCTTTTCACCTGAAACGGCAAGAACAGTGCTCGGTATGTCGATGCTGCTCTTCTTGTTCCTCTTTCCCGATGGCTACTTCGTGCCGCGCTGGAGTCGCTTCGTGGCGATTGCCGCGGCGGCGCATGTGGTGCTGTGGATCGCGTTGCCTGGATCGATCATCGACCCGGCGACGTGGCAGGACGCAATGAGAATGTCGGTTGTCGTTGTGGCGGCGGGGCTGGGCATCTCAGCTCAGGTCTACCGTTACTTCGTGGTCGCGAATCCCATCCACAAACAGCAGACGAAGCTGGTCGTCTCTGCGCTGGTTGCCATGGCTTTCGCCGTGGTGTTCCTGTTTGCCTTCAATCCGGGGCTTGGTGCGGGCTTCGAGAACCTGACGCTTGTGACCCCACGCGTTGAAGCTATTTACAACCTAGTTCTGCTGGTGTTGCTCGCACTGGCGGTATTGCTGCTTCCGATCTCCATCGGCATCTCGGTGCTTCGGTACCGGCTCTGGGATCTCGACGTTCTGATCAACAAGACCCTGGTGTACGGAGCGCTGACGGGGATTCTCGCTCTTGGTTATGGGCTCATCGTGGTCACGATAGGCATGTTCGTCACCAGGTCCTACTTCACGGTCGCGGTCGCGACCCTGCTCGTTTCTCTGGCCGCTCAACCCTTGAGGCGAAGGATCCAGGACCTCATCGACCGGCAGTTCTATCGGGCTCGCTACGACGCCGCTCATGCGGTTGACGATTTCACCGGGCGACTCCGACAGGAGATCGATCTCGAGACCTTGTCAAACGAGCTACTTGACGTTGTGTCGGAGACGGTCGTCCCTGCCGGTGTGTCGATCTGGGTACCTCGGAATGTGGGAGATGTACTAGGGAAAGACTCGGAAAAGATGTACAGGATCGCGTTCTCGGTTCGAGGGGGGCCGGAGAAGATCCTTGGGGACGACTTCGATGAGATCGAGCTCGACCCGGTCACGATAGACCAGCTGCGTCGGGCGCCGGACCCTATCAACCTGGACAGTGAAGACCTGGTCACCGAGTCGCTCGAGCGCTTTCGGGACGTCGAAGTGAAGCTTGTCGTTCCGCTTCTGAGTCAGGGAGAGCTGGTCGGGATGCTCAATCTCGGCCCCCGCTTGAGTGACACGGATTACTCGACCCAGGACTACCGCCTGCTCGAAAAGCTCAGCAGCCATACGGCGGCGGCCGTCAGAGTGGCCCTCTTGGTCCGCGAGCATGACAACGACCTGCGCGAGCGCGAGCGAATCGAGAACGAAATGCGCATCGCTCAGATGATCCAGCAGCAACTCCTTCCCCGTAGCCTTCCGCAAGTCCAGGGTTGGGACTTGGACGTTCACTATCACCCTGCACGCGAGGTTGGCGGTGACTTCTATGACTTCAAGCAACACCAACTGAACCAAGTACAGGTACATCGTCAACCTCGTCTGCGCCCAGCTCCTGCACCTCGAGTCGGAGAACGCCGACAAGGACATCAACATCTACATCAACAGCCCGGGCGGGGACATCAACGCCCTCTTCGCCATCTACGACACGATGCAGTTCGTCCGCCCCGACATCTCCACCATCTGCTTCGGGCAGGCGGCATCGGCGGCGGCGGTCCTGCTGGCGGCGGGCAAGAAGGGCAAGCGCCTGGCGCTGCCCCGCTCACGGATCATCATCCACCAGCCGTACGGTCAGGCCATGGGGCAGGCCTCGGACATCGAGCTGGCGGCCAAGGAGATCGAGCGGATGCGCCGGCTCCTCGAGGAGATGCTGGCCGAGCACACCGGTCAGCCGATCGAGCGCATCCACCGGGACACGGATCGCGACTTCATCATGACGGCCCAAGAGGCCATGGACTACGGCGTCATCGACGAGGTGATCTCGGCGCGGGAAACCCCGCAGCGGGACCTCGCGGCGACGGCCTGACGACCGGGACCGAGCGGGGGAACCATGGCGAGGATCGGTGACGGTGGGGGCGACCTCCTCAAGTGCTCGTTCTGCGGCAAGTCGCAGAAGCAGGTCAAGAAGCTGATCGCAGGACCCGGCGTCTACATCTGCGACGAGTGCATCGATCTCTGCAACGAGATCATCGAGGAGGAGCTCTCGGAGACCGCGGAGCTCCACTTCGACGAGCTCCCGAAGCCCCGTGAGATCCACGCCTTCCTCGACGACTACATCGTCGGGCAGGAGCACGCCAAGCAGATCCTGTCCGTCGCCGTCTACAACCACTACAAGCGCGTGCAGTTCGGCGCCGGCACCGACCCCGATGTCGAGCTGGCCAAGTCGAACATCCTCCTGCTGGGGCCGACGGGGTGCGGCAAGACGCTGCTGGCCCAGACCCTGGCCCGCATGCTCAACGTGCCCTTCGCCATCGCCGACGCCACGGCGCTGACCGAGGCGGGCTACGTCGGCGAGGACGTCGAGAACATCCTGCTGAAGCTCATCCAGGCGGCCGACTACGACGTCAAGAAGGCCGAGACCGGGATCATCTACATCGACGAGATCGACAAGATCGCCCGCAAGTCGGAGAACCCGTCGATCACCCGGGACGTGTCCGGTGAGGGCGTGCAGCAGGCCCTGTTGAAGATCCTGGAGGGGACCACGGCGTCGGTGCCGCCCCAGGGCGGGCGCAAGCACCCGCACCAGGAGTTCATCCAGATCGACACCACGAACATCCTCTTCATCTGCGGCGGTGCCTTCGCCGGCATCGAGCGGATCATCGAGGGGCGCATCGGGCGCAAGGGGGTCGGGTTCAGCGCCGACATCCGCCGCTCGAGCGAGAAGGACATGGGCGCCATCCTCAGCCAGGTGCTCCCCGAGGACCTGCTGCGCTTCGGCCTCATCCCCGAGTTCATCGGGCGCCTGCCGGTCATCGGCGCCGTGTCGAACCTCGACCGCGAGGCGCTGGTCAGCATCCTCGTCGAGCCCAAGAACGCGCTCGTCAAGCAGTACAAGAAGGTGTTCGAGTTCGAGGACGTCGAGCTGGAGTTCACCGACGAGGCCCTCGAGGCGGTGGCCGAGCAGGCGCTGCTCCGGGGCACCGGCGCCCGTGGCCTGCGGGCCATCCTCGAGGAGGTCCTCCTCCACGTGATGTACGACCTGCCGAGCCGCACGCGACATCGGTCGTTGCGTGATCGACCGGTCCGTCGTGGAGGAGAAGGTCAACCCGACGCTCGTGCCGAGGGCCGAGGTGCCCCGCACGACGTCGCGCCCCCGCCGCGCCGCCTCCTAGGGTCTCTCCCATGAGCTTGATCGTGCGAGGAGTCGTCATCGGCGCGGCCGTGGGTGGCATCGGAGCGGGAGCCCGGGCGCGACGGGCCGGTGCGCCGGGCCCGGAGGTGCGGTCGTCCGCGATCAAGGGCGCCGCCGGCGGAGCCGTCATCGGCGGTGGGGTCGGGTGGTGGGTCCAGCGCCGAGGCGTGGCCCGCCTGGCCGAGGCCGCCCGTCCCGTGCTCGAGACCGCGGCCGAGGCCGCCACCGCCGCCGGCGAGGCGGCCCTCACCCGGGCGGTGGCCGCCGCCCACACGGCGGCCGACGCCGCCCGTCCCGTCCTCGAGACCGCGGCCGAGCGGGCGGGGGAGGTCGCCAGCACCGCGGGCGAGGCGGCCCGCAGCCGAGCCGAGGACCTGGCCGAGGCGGCCCGACCGGCGCTCCACACCGCGGCCGAGCGGGCCGGCGAGGTGGCCAGCAGCGCCGGCGAGGCGGCCCGGAGCCGGGCCGAGGACCTGGCCGGTGCGGCCCGCACCCGCGCCGCCTCCGTGGCCGACGCGGCCCGACCGGCGCTCCACAACGCGGCCGAGCGGGCCGGCGAGGTGGCCAGCACGGCGGGGGAGGCGGCCCGCACCCGCGCCGCCGGCGCCGCCGCCCGCCTGGGCTCGTCGCCCCAGGTGGTGGACGCCTCCGGCGCCAAGAGCGTGAGCGTGGCCGACCCGGACCGGACGGCACCCATCATCGTCAGCCTCTAGGTCGCACGGTGAGTCCCGCCCTGGGTGCGGCCCTGGCGTGGCTCGACGAGCACATCGACTACGAGGCCATCGCCTCCGGGCGCCACCCGGTCCCGTCGCTGGGGCGCATGCAGGAGCTGTGCGCGCTGATGGGGGACCCGCAGCACACGGCCCCGGTGGTCCACGTCACGGGGACCAACGGCAAGGGCTCGACGGTGCGCATGGTCACCGCCCTGCTGGCGGCCTCCGGCCTCTCGGTCGGGACCTATGCGAGCCCGCACCTCGAGCGGATCAACGAGCGCCTGTCCCGCAACGGCGAGCCGATCTCCGACGACGAGCTGGCCGAGGCGCTGGTGGGCATCGCCGCACTGGAGGCGTCGAGCGGGATCCGCCCCACCCGGTTCGAGGCGCTCACCCTGGCCGCCTTCCGGTGGTTCGCCGACCTCCCGGTCGATGCCGTCGTCCTCGAGGTGGGCATGGCCGGTCGTCACGACGCCACCAACGTGGCCGACGGCCTCGTGGCCGTGGTCACCAACGTGGGCCTCGACCACACCGCCGTGCTGGGGCCCACCCGCCGCCACATCGCCGCCGAGAAGGCGGGCATCGTGAAGCCGGTCTCGACGCTGGTGCTCGGCGAGACCGACCCCGAGCTCGTCCCCTTCTTCACCGACGAGGGCCCGGCCCGGACGTGGCTGCGTGACGAGGACTTCGCGTGCACCGCCAACCGGCTCGCCGTCGGGGGACGGGCCCTCGACCTGCGCACCCCGGACGCCGCCTACGACGAGGTCTTCCTGCCCCTCCACGGGGCCCACCAGGGGGACAACGCCGCCTGCGCCGTCGCCGCGGCCGAGGCGTTCTTCGAGCGGCCCCTCGACGAGGACCTGGTGCGGGGCGCCCTGGAGGACGTGTCCGTGCCCGGGCGGTTCGAGGTCGTGCGGCGCAACCCGCTCGTCGTGCTCGACTGCGCGCACAACGCCGACGGCGCCCGCACGGCGGCGGCCACCCTCGACGACATGGTCGTCCCCGGCCGGCGGATCCTCGTGGTGGGCATGAACCGGGATCGCGACGCCGTCGAGCTGCTCGAGGCGCTCGAGGCTCGACGGGCCTCCCGCCTGGTGGCCACCGCCGCCCCGTGGCTCCGGGCCATGCCCGCCGACCAGGTCGCCGCCGCGGCGGCCTCCCTCGGGGTGGAGGCGGTGACCGTGCCCGACATCGACCAGGCGGTGGCCACCGCCGTCGCCGACGCCGGCCCGGGTGACGTGGTGCTGGTGGCCGGCTCCATCCACGTGGTGGGTGCCGCCCGCACCGCCCTGGCATCGGGGTAGCTGGGCCGAACGGCCCAGAGCCGCTCACAACGGGCGCCCGACTGCCGTTGGAACCGTGGTGCGTCGCCACCCGGTGGCGCGCCATGGGACGTGATGATCCGAGCGGCCCTCACCGACCCGTCGACCTCCTGCCGGGGCCTCGTGCCCCGGCACCCTCCTGGGGGTCGTCGGGCACGGAGGAAGATCGGTCGCCTGGCAGCTCGGGGAGCGAGTGGCGAGACCGGCCCGTCCATCGGCATCCCGGGCCCTCCGGGGTCCGGCCGTTCGGTCGGGAGTAGCCCGTGCAAGTGCAGCAAATCGTCGGTCGGACGCTCGGACTCGGAGTCGCCACTGGAATCTTCCTCGGCATCGGTGCCCTCCCCGCCTCGGCCGCGCCGGTTCCGCCGGTGCAGCCAGGCGAGGTGCAGATCGGGGAACCGCTCGTCATCGAGCGGGACATCCCGACGGGCACCGAGCACCTGGCATCGCCGGATGCGGACAGCGGGTCCTCGACCCGACTGACCGCCGCTGCGGTGGTGGTGGGCGCCATCGTGCTGGGGGCTTCTGGGAGGCGTCGCTGGGCCTGAGCCGATCACTGACACTGGGTGCGGCCGCCCCCTCCGGGGGGCGGCCGTCCCGCGTCCGGGCCCCGCAGCGCACGCCGGTAGCGTCGCCGGCCGTGGAGCGCACGCTGTTCATCTGCAAGCCCGATGCCGTCGAGCGGGGTCTGACGGGGGAGATCCTGCGGCGGCTGGAGACCAAGGGCCTGCGGGTGGTGGCGGCCGAGCTGCGCACCATCGACGAGGCCACGGCCCGGCGGCACTACGCCGAGCACGAGGGCAAGCCCTTCCTGCCGGACCTCCTCGCGTTCATCACCCGGGGCCCCGCCCTCGTCACCGTCGTCGAGGGGCCCGAGGGCACCATCCCGTTCGTGCGCACCCTCATGGGGGCGACCAACCCGATGGTCGCCGCGCCCGGCACCATCCGTGGCGACCTCGGCACGCTCCACACCGAGAACCTGGTGCACGGGTCGGATTCGCCCGAATCCGCGCACCGGGAGATCGCCCTCTTCTTCCCTTCCTGACCGCAGCGAGACACGGGGGCGCTTCCCGGGTGGATTGCCGCGGCCGCGACAGGTGCCGCACTAGGTTCGCCGCGGTCGGATCCCCCCGTGTCGGAAGGCCCCTCCCCGTGCCCGACAGCCGCCTGTCCACCCTGCTCGGCCGTGACATGGCGGTGGATCTCGGGACCGCCAACACCCTCGTCTACGTGCGAGGCCGCGGCATCGTGCTGGACGAGCCGTCCGTCGTGGCGGTCGACGTCCGGGACGGCCGGGCCCTGGCCGTGGGCCTCGAGGCCAAGCGCATGATCGGGCGCACCCCGAGCCACATCGAGGCCATCCGCCCGCTCAAGGACGGGGTGATCGCCAACTTCGAGATCTGCGAGAAGATGCTCCGCTACTTCATCCACCGGGTGCACCAGCGCCGGTGGGCCAAGCCCCGCATGGTGATCTGCGTGCCCTCGGGCATCACCGGCGTGGAGCAGCGGGCGGTGCAGGAGGCGGCCGAGTACGCCGGGGCCCGCAAGCCCGCCTACATCATCGAGGAGCCGATGGCGGCGGCCATCGGCGCCGGCCTCCCCGTGCAGGAGCCGACCGGCAGCATGATCGTGGACATCGGCGGCGGGACCACCGAGGTGGCCGTCCTGTCCCTCGGCGGCATCGTCACCAGCAGCTCCGTGCGGGTCGGCGGCGACGAGCTGGACGAGGCCATCATCCAGTGGGTCAAGAAGGAGCACGGCCTGGCCCTCGGCGAGCGCACCGCCGAAGAGGTCAAGATGTCCCTCGGTTCGGCGTGGCCGCTCGAGCAGGAGCTGGCGGCCGAGCTGCGCGGGCGCGACCTGGTCACCGGCCTCCCCAAGACGGTGGTGACCACCACCGAGGAGATCCGGGAGGCGCTCGAGGAGCCGGTGACGGCCATCGTCGACGCCGTCAAGGTCACCCTCGACACCACCCCGCCCGAGCTGGCCGCCGACGTGATGGAGCGAGGGGTCGTCCTCACCGGGGGCGGGGCCCTCCTGCTCGGCATGCGCGAGCGCCTGGAGGCGGAGACGGGCATGCCGGTCGTGGTGGCCGACGACCCCCTCCTCTCGGTGGCCGTGGGCTCGGGGCGGAGCCTGGAGGCGTTCGAGGCCCTCCGCGGCGTCCTGTTCTCGGCCTCGAAGCCGCTCATGTCCTAGGACGACGTGCCCTTCCCCCCCACCCGCCGCCGCTCCCGCTCCACCCTCACCCTGCTGGTGCTGGCCTCGCTGTCGGCCATCCTCCTCGACGCCCGGGGCCCCGGCGTGGTCGACGGCGTGCGGGACGGCGCCGTCGACGCGCTGGCGCCGGTGCGCTCGGTGACCGCCGACGTCGTGGAGCCGGTGGGCGACCTCCTCGCCGGGATCGCCGGCTACGACGACCTCGAGGAGGAGAACGCCGAGCTCCGCCACCGGGTCGACGAGCTCGAGGGGGAGCGCGAGGGGCGGACGAGCGACCGGCGGGCGCTGCGCGAGGCCCTGGGCCTGCTCGAGGTCCCGTGGGTGGGCGACGTGCCCGCCGTCGGGGCCCGGGTGGTGGGGGCGCCGGTGTCCAACCTCGAGCAGACCGTCGAGATCGACAAGGGCAGCGACGACGGGGTGGCCGAGGGCATGCCGGTGGTCGCCGCCGACGGGCTGGTCGGGCCGCGTGGCCGAGGTCAGCGGCCGCCGGGCCCGGGTGCGACTGGTCACCGACCCCGCCAGCGCCGTGGGCATCCGGCTCACGGGCTCGGGCGACCCCGGCTCGGCCGAGGGCGAGGGACCGGGGCGGGACCTGTCCCTCCTGTTCGTCGAGCCCGGGACGAAGGTCGAGCGGGACGAGCTGGTGGTCACCAGCGGGCTCGAGGGCGCGGCGTTCCCCGCCGACGTGCCCGTCGGCCATGTGGTGGGGGCCACGACCCGGCCGGGCGAGCTGTCGCAGGACGTGCACGTGCGGCCCGCCGCCGACCTCGGGCGCCTCGAGCTGGTGCGGGTGCTCCAGTGGCCCCTCGACGGCACGGAGGGGGCCCGGTGATCGCCCCCGCCGTCGTCCGGCCCCGTGCCGTCATCCGCCCGGTCAGCCGGCTCGGCGCGCCCCGCACGGGCATCTTCGCCCGCCGGGCCGTGCGCCTGCCCCCGTTCCTGTTGGCGGCCGTCGTGCTCCACACCGCCGTGCTGCCCCAGCTCCGCCCGCTGCACGTGGGCGCCGACGGGCTCCTGCTGGTGGCCGTGTGCGCCGGCCTGGCGGGCGGCGCCACGACGGGCGCGTGGGTGGGCTTCGCCACCGGCCTCCTGGCGGACTGCTTCCTGGCCACCCCGTTCGGCCTCTCGGCCCTGGCCTACGGCGTCGTGGGGTGGGCCGTCGGCTCCCTGGCCGGCCGCCTCCTGCGGCCCGGGTCCTGGGTCCTCCCGGCCACCGTGCTGGCGGCCAGCGCCGGGGGCGTGGTGCTGTTCGCCGGGCTCGGTGCGCTGCTGGGTGAGGACGGGCTCGTCACCGGGCGGCTGCTCGGCGTGGCCGTCGGGGTGGGGGTGCTCAACGCCCTGCTCGGGCCGGCCGCCCTGGCCGTCACCCGGTGGGCGGTCGGGCCGGGCCGCCGCGAGGACCCCGTCCTCGAGGGTGGTCGGTGACCACGACCCGGCTCCGCCTGGGGATCGTCGGCGTGGTGGCCATCTCGCTGTTCGCCACCCTGTTCATCCGCCTGGCCCACCTCCAGCTGGTGCACGGGCCGGACGCCCGCCAGGCCGCCGCCCGCAACACCGTCCGGGTGGTGACCCTCCCGGCGCCCCGGGGCCGGATCCTCGACCGGGACGGCACCGTCCTCGTCGACAACCGGGCGTCCAACGTGGTTGCCGTCGACCCGGCGGTGGACGACGACGAGCGGGGCCCCCTGCTCGACCGGCTCGCCCTCGTCCTCGGCGTGCCCCGGTCGGTCCTCGACGCCCGCCTGGGGGACCGCCGGGCCAGCCCCTACCTCCCCGTCCCCGTGGCCTCGGAGGTCCCCGACGACGCCATGATCCGGCTGCGGGAGCAGGCCGACGACCTGCCCGGGGTGGTGGCCCAGCGGGTGGCCACCCGCAGCTACCCGTTCGGCAGCCTGGCCGCCCACGTCCTCGGCTACGTGGGGGAGTCGCCCGACGTCGGGCGGTCCGTCGGGCGGGCGGGCGTCGAGCAGCTCTTCGACCACGACCTCCGGGGGGCCGACGGCGAGGTGCGGATGGAGGTCGACGCCGACGGCCGGCCGCTACGGGTCCTCGAGCGCCGCCGTCCGGTGCAGGGGTCCGACGTGGTGCTCACCATCGACGCCGACGTGCAGCGGGTGGCCGAAGGGGCGCTGGCCGACGGCCTGGCGGCGGCCCGGTCCCGCCCCGACGCCGACGACGGCAGCCCCCTCGTGGCCGACGCCGGGTCGGCGGTGGCCCTCGACCCCCGCTCCGGAGCGGTGCTGGCCATGGCCTCGTTCCCCACGTTCCCGCTGCCCGAGCTGGCCAACGGGGTGTCCCAGGCCGAGGCCGACCTGCTCTTCGGGGAGTCGAGCGGCGCGCCCTTCGTCAACCGGGCGCTGCGGGGCTACGCCCCCGGCTCGACGTGGAAGCTGGTGACGGCCACGGCCGCCCTCACGTCGGGGCTCATCACCCCCGACACGGTGGTGCGGGACACCGGCACGTTCACCATCCCCGGGTGCACGACGGGGTGCGAGCGCCAGAACGCCGGCGCCGCCGCCTACGGGCCGGTGGACGTGTCCGCGCCCTGGCGGTGTCGAGCGACGTGTTCTTCTACGCCCAGGGTGCCGGCTTCTGGCAGCGGCGGGGCTCGCTCGGGGAGACCCGCCTCCAGGACGTCGCCGGCTCGCTCGGCTTCGGCCGGCCCACGGGGACGGAGCTGCCCGACGAGTCGGGCGGGCGCCTCCCCACCCCGGCGTCCCGGGCCGCCCTCCACGCCGAGGACCCGGCGGCGTGGCCCGAGGGTCGGTGGTTCGTGGGCGACGACGTGAACCTCGCCATCGGCCAGGGCGACCTGGCCGTGACGCCCCTCCAGCTGGCCAACGCCTACGCCGCCTTCGGCAACGGGGGCACGCGGTACGCCCCGAGCCTGGTGCTGCGGGTGCAGCGCCAGGACGGCACCGTCGTGCGCACGGTCGACCCCCGGGTGGCCGGCAAGGTCGACCTGCCCGACGACGTGCGGCGGGCCGTGCTCGACGGCCTCGTGGGGGCCACCACCGCCCCGGACGGCACCGCCACGACCGCCTTCGCCGGCTGGCCCTCCGACGGCTACCCGGTGGCGGGAAAGACGGGCACGGCCCAGGCCAAGCCGAAGCAGGACAGCGCCCTGTTCGCCGCCGTGGCGCCACTCGCCGACCCCCAGGTAGCGGTGGCGGTCGTCATGGAGCAGGCCGGCTTCGGCGCCGACGCCGCCGCCCCTGTGGCCCGCCGCGTCCTCGGAGCCGCCTCGGGCGTCGAGCCCCCGCCGGAGGCGATCGCCCCGTGAGCGTGGTTGCGGCGCCCCGGCCGTCGGCCCTCCCGTCGCTCGCTCGCCGGCGGGCGTCGGCCCGCCGCGTGGACGTGGTCCTGCTGGCCGCCACGCTCGCCCTGGTCGGCCTGGGCACCCTGGTGGTGCAGAGCGCCACCCGGTCGATGGAGGGCGTCGACGCCGGCAGCTTCCTCGTGCGCCAGCTCGGGTTCCTCGTGCTCGGGGCCGTGGCCCTGGTGGGCGCGGCCGTGATCCCGGCCCGTCGCCTGCGGGCCCTGGCCCCGCTGGCCTGGCTCGGCTGCCTCGTGCTGCTCGTGGCCGTGCTCTCGCCCCTCGGGACCGTGGTCAACGGCGCCCGGTCGTGGTTCGACCTCGGCCCGGTGCAGCTCCAGCCAGCCGAGCTGGCCAAGGTGGCGACCATCGCCACCCTGGCCGCCTACGTCAACGCCGCCCGGGGGCCGTTCGGGGCCCGACACCTGGCGGTGTGCCTCGTCATCGTCGGCGCCCCTGCGCTGCTCATCCTCGGCCAACCCGACCTCGGGAGCGTGCTCGTCTTCGCCGCCATCGCCCTCGGCGTGCTCCTCGTGGCCGGCGCTCGGCCCCGCCACTTCGCCGTCCTCGGCGTGCTCGGGGGGCTGGTGCTGGCCGCCGCCTTCGCCACCGGGGCGGTCGAGGGCTACCAGCGGGACCGCCTGACCAGCTTCGCCGCCGACGGCCGCGTCGGCGACGAGGCCGGCTACAACCTCGACCAGGCCAAGACCGCCATCGGCGCCGGCGGGCTGACCGGCACGGGCCTGTTCCAGGGGACCCAGACCCGGGGCCGCTACGTGCCCGAGCAGCAGACCGACTTCATCTTCACCGTGGTGGGGGAGGAGCTCGGCTTCGTGGGCGGGGTGTCGCTGCTGGTGCTGTTCGGCGTCGTGTGCTGGCGGGTCTGGCGCACGGCGTGGGTGGCCCGGGGCACGTTCGGGGCCCTCCTGTGCGTCGGGGTGCTGGCCATGCTCCTGTTCCAGGTCTTCGAGAACGTCGGCATGGCCATGGGCATCATGCCCATCACGGGCCTCCCGTTGCCCTTCGTGTCCTACGGCGGCTCGTCGTTGGTGGCCACGCTGGCCGCCATCGGCCTGGTGCTCAACGTCCACCGCGCCGCGGCCCGCTGAGGGGGCCCCGAGTGCCCGGTTCCCGCCGGGGGTGGTCCGGTACGATCGTTGGCACCATGACCGCACGGCCGGGGCCCCTCGCTCTCGTAGCAGCGGTGCCCTGTCTCCCCGCCGGCCCCATGGCCCCTCCGTCCTCCCGCCCGCGCTGCGAGGCCGACGCACCCCGTCGCCTGGCCCCGGGCCTCCGCGCGCCTCGCTGCGCGCGCGTTCCGAGAAGGGACCGCCCCGATGTCCGACCCCGCTCCGCCGCCTCCGCGCGACGGCGCCCCACAGGAGCCCTCTGCTCCCCCCACCGAAGGCCGAGCCGCCGAACGCGCTCCGGCTGACGGCGCTCGACCCCGCCGCCGCGGCTCCCGCGGCGGTCGTGGGCGCAGCCGGTCCACCCGGACCAAGGCGGCCGCCCCCGCCCTGACGGGCGAGGCGCAGCCTGCCGACCCACGCCTGCCGGACGACCTCCCGGAGCGCCTGAAGGAGGAGACGCCGCCCCCGAGCGACCCGGGCGCGCTCGTGCCCCGCAAGCCCCAGATCGGGGACCGCCGGCCGGCCCCGGCGGCGTCGCCATCGGCGGCCGCGGCTGACGACGACGGCGGGGGTGGCCGGCGCCGGCGCCGGCGAGGCGGTCGCGGCCGGGGCAGCGGCGGCGGTGGCGAGGGCCAGGCCGCGCCCGGCCCGGACGCCCGTGGCCACCGTCGACGACGAGGCCGACGACGAGGTGATCGGCCGGCGCCGGGGCCGGGAGCGCAAGGGCCGCCCCGTCGGTCGCTACCTCATGTGCGTGTCCCGCACCCCGGCGGCCACCCAGATCGCCGTCCTCGAGGGGCGCTCGCTCATCGAGCACTACGTGTCCCGTCCGGCCGACGACGTCAGCCAGATCCACGGCAACGTCTACCTCGGCCGGGTGCAGAACGTCCTGCCGGGCATGGAGGCGGCCTTCGTCGACATCGGCACCCCCAAGAACGCCGTGCTCTACCGCGGCGACCTCCAGTACGACGCCGAGGACGTGGAGACGGGTGGGGGCCCGGCCCGCATCGAGCACCTCCTCCGGCCGCGCCAGTCGGTGCTGGTCCAGGTGACCAAGAACCCCATCGGGTCGAAGGGCGCCCGCCTCACCCAGGAGGTGTCGCTCCCCGGCCGGTTCATGGTGCTCATCCCCAACTCGTCGACCTACGGCATCTCGAAGCGCCTGTCGGACGACGAGCGCAAGCGGCTGCGGTCGATCCTCGACAAGGTCAAGCTCCCGTCCCACGGCCTCATCGTCCGCACCGCGGCCGAAGGGGCCAGCCGGGAGGAGCTCGAGCGGGACGTGGCCCGCCTCCAGGCCCAGTGGGACCGGATCGACGCCAACGCCAAGCGGTCCGGCGCCCCGGCGCTGCTGTACCGCGAGCCCGACATGGCCGTGCGGGCCATCCGCGAGGAGTTCAACAGCACCTACCGGGGCGTGGTCCTCGACGACCGGGAGCTGTACGAGGAGGTCCGTGACTACGTCGGGTCCATCACCCCCGAGCTGGTGGACCGGGTCGAGCTGCACGACCCCGCCGAGGAGCCGCTGCCGCTGTTCGAGCAGTACCACGTGCACGAGCAGCTCCACAAAGCCCTCGACCGCAAGGTCTGGCTGCCCTCGGGCGGCTCGCTGATCATCGAGCGCACCGAGGCGCTGACCGTCATCGACGTCAACACCGGCAAGAACGTGGGGAAGTCGAGCCTCGAGGAGACCGTCTACCGGAACAACCTCGAGGCGGCCGAGGAGGTGGCCCGCCAGCTCAGGCTGCGGGACATCGGCGGGATCATCGTCATCGACTTCATCGACATGGAGGTGGCGTCGAACCGGGCCGACGTGATGCGGGCCTTCCGCGACGCCCTGGCCCGGGACAAGACCCGCACCCAGGTGTTCGACATCTCCGAGCTGGGTCTCGTGGAGATGACCCGCAAGCGCATCGGGGAGGGCCTCGTCGAGTCGCTCTCGTCGCCGTGCCCGACCTGCGAGGGCCGCGGCATCCTCTTCGAGGAAGGGCTCTTCCCGGAGCTCCGGTAGAGTTGCACGCTGTGTACGCAGTCATCCGCACCGGTGGCAAGCAGGAGCGGGTGTCCGAGGGCAGCCGCCTGGACGTCGAGCGCCTGGGCGTCGACGTCGGCGCCGAGGTCACCTTCACCCCGCTGCTGGTGGTCGACGGGGACTCCGTCGCCTCGACGCCCGACGAGCTGTCGGGCGCGTCGGTGACCGCCACCGTCGTGGGGGAGGCCAAGGGCCCGAAGATCCGGGGCTTCACCTACAAGCACAAGACCCGATCCCGCCGCCGATGGGGCCATCGCCAGCACTACGCCACCATCGAGGTCACCGGGATCTCACGAGGGAGCTGACGTGTCCAAGACCAAGGGTGGGGGCTCCACCCGGAACGGGCGGGACTCCGCCGCCCAGCGCCTCGGCGTCAAGTGCTACGACGGCCACCAGGTGCGGGCCGGCGCCATCATCGTGCGCCAGCGGGGCACCCGCTTCCACCCCGGCGAGGGCGTGGGGCGGGGCGGCGACGACACGCTGTTCGCCACGCGCGACGGCGTGGTGAAGTTCGGGCGGCGCAAGGGCCGCAAGCTCGTCGACGTCCTGACGCCGACGGCCTGAGGACCTGACCCGGGCCGGGTGCCCGAGGGGCACATCCTCCACCGCCTGGCGGGGGAGCAGCAGGAGCTGGTCGGTTCGCCGCTGCGCGTGACCTCGCCCCAGGGGCGCTTCGCCGAGGGCGCTGCCCTCCTCGACGGTCGCCGGCTGGACGGCGTGGAGGCGGTGGGCAAGCACCTCCTGCACCGCGTCGGCGACGACGTCCTGCACACCCACCTCGGCCTCCGGGGCGCCTGGTACCGCTCGGCCCCGCCGTCGCCGGACCCCCGGCCCGGGGTGCGGGTGCGGCTGGTGGCGCCGGTGGCGGCCTGGGACCTCATCGCTCCCATCACGTGCGAGGTGCTCGACGAGGACGGGGTGGCGTCGCTGCGGGGCCGCTTGGGCCCGGACCCCCTGCGCCACGACGCCGACCCGGAGCGGTTCGTGGCCCGGCTGGCCGGGGACCGACGGGCGCTCGGGGTGGCGCTGCTGGACCAGGCGGTGCTGGCCGGGGTGGGGAACGTGTTCCGGACCGAAGCGCTGTTCACGTGCCGGCTGCACCCCCGGCGGGTGGCGTCCTCGGTGCCGGGGGACGAGGCCCGGGCGCTCTGGGAGACGGTGGCCGGGATGATGCGGCGCGGCGTCGAGGACGGGCGCATCATCACCGTCGACGTGCCCGCCGGGTCGGACCGCCTCGACGTCCCCGAGGAGGAAGCCCGCTGGGTCTACAAGCGGGAGCGCTGCGCCGAGTGCGGCACCGAGGTGGTCACGGCGGACCTGGCGGGGCGCACGGTGTACTGGTGCCCGGTGCGCCAGCCGGCGGCGGCCTGACGTGCAGACCTTCCTGCCGTTCGCCGACTTCGAGGCCACGGCCCGGGTGCTGGACACCCGCCGGCTGGGCAAGCAGCGGGTGGAGGTCATCCAGATCGTCCGGGCGCTGACGTGGCCCGGCTACGCCTGGAAGTCGCACCCGGCGGTGCTCATGTGGGCCGGCCACGAAGAGGCGCTCGGGACCTACGGGCAGGTGGTGAGCCGGGTGTGGGTCGAGCAGGGGTTCGGTGACACGTGCGCCGCCACCATCGCGGAGGACCTGGCCGCCGTGGGCATCGAGGCGTTGCGGTCGCAGGACGAGCTGGCCGCCGCCGGCGAGCTGCCGGCGTGGCTCGGCGACGAGGCGCTGCACCGGTCCCACCAGTCGGCCCTCGTGCGCAAGGACCCGGACTGGTACGGGCCCCGCTTCCCCGGCGTCCCCGACGACCTGCCCTACCTCTGGCCGGTGCGATCCCCCGGGGTGCTGGAGGCCGAGGCCCGCAAGGCCGCCGCCGTCGTGGCCCGGGCCGAGCGGGAGGCCCGCAAGGTCCAGCTCGAGGCCGAGAAGGCGGCCCGCAAGCGGTCCCGGGCGGCCAAGAAGGCGGCCCGAACCCGCAAGGCCAACCAGCGCCGCTCCCCCTCCTAGCGCCGTTTGGGCACCTGGATCAACGCAGAGCGGCGATCTGCGTGCCCAAACGCAGAGTCAGACCCCTCGGGGGAGGGCGGTCGGGTCCCAGCCGAGGTGCTCGACGGCGAGGCGGAGGGCGTAGCGGTCGGTCATCCCGCTGACGTGGCGGACGGCGGCGGCCACCGCCTCTGGCGTGCCGGGGGCCGGGCCGGGGCCGTCGCCCTCCGGGGGCGGGCGGTCGACGAACCACTCGGTGAGGGAGCGGAGCAGGGCGATGACCCGGCGGGCCTGGTCGGCCGCCTCGGGGCGGAGGTAGATGCGCTCGAAGTTGAAGGCCCGGAAGGCGGCGAGGGCGTCGGCCTCGGGGCTGCGCATGCCCACCGCCCCCGTCTCGCCGATGGTGTCGAGCACGGCCCGGATGAAGGCGCCCAGCTGGGCCGACCGGTCGGTGCCCACCACCCCGGCCACCTCGGCGGGCAGATCGGCCGGTCGCACCACCCCGGCGCCGACGGCGTCCTCGAAGTCGTGGCAGACGTAGGCGATGCGGTCGGCCCAGGCCACCACCTCGCCCTCGGGCGTGGCCGGCGCCGGGCGGTTCCACGAGTGGTTGCGCACGGCGTCGAGGGTCTCCGAGCAGAGGTTGAGCGGTCGCAGGACCACGTCGGCCCCGTAGACGGCGTGGTGGTAGCCCTCGGGGAGGAAGGGCGAGAGCGCGTCCTCGGAGGCGTGGCCGGCGGGGCCGTGCCCGCAGTCGTGGGCGGTGGCGGCCGCCGTGGTCAGCGCCACGTTCAGCCGGGCCCCCCGGGCGATGGAGGCGGCCACCTGGGCCACCTCGATGGCGTGGGTCAGCCGGGTGCGCAGGTGGTCGTCGTCCGGGGCGATGAAGACCTGGCACTTCCCGGCGAGGCGCCGGAAGGGGCGGCTGTGGTGGATGCGGTCGAGGTCCCGCTCGAAGCAGGTGCGGAACGGGTCCGGGGCCTCGTCGACCTCCCGGTGGCCCGCCCCCTCGGCCCGGGTGGCGCCGGGGGCCAGCCCGTCCTCCTCGACCCCCTCGCGAGCCCCCCGGTCGAGCAGCGCCCCGGCCGGCCCGACGGGCACGGGCGCATGGGCGGTGGCGACGTCGAGCACGGGCATGCCCCGATCCTACGAAGGGGTGGTGACAGCCCTTCGTATCCTGGCCCGGTGACCGCCTTCGTCGACGAGAGCGGCCTGCACGCCAAAGCGGGTGACGGCGGCGCCGGCGCGGTGTCGTTCCGGCGGGAGGCCCACGTGGCCCGGGGCGGCCCCGACGGCGGTGACGGCGGCAGTGGCGGCGACGTCTGGCTGGTGGCGGACCACAACGCCGCCTCGCTCCTGCCCTTCCGCGACCACCCCCACCGGCGGGCGGTCGACGGCGGCCACGGCACCTCCAAGAAGGCGACCGGCCGCTCCGGCGCCGACCTGCTGGTCCCCGTCCCCGTGGGCACCACGGTCAAGGACCAGGACGGCCAGCTGGTGGCCGACCTCGTGGCGGCCGGGGACCGGTGGCGGGCGGCCGAGGGCGGGCGGGGTGGGCGGGGCAACGCCAGCTTCCTGAGCAACCGGCGGCGGGCGCCCGCCTTCGCCGAGCAGGGGGAGGTGGGGGAGGAGCGGTGGCTCCGGCTCGAGCTCCGGCTGGTGGCCGACGTGGCCGTGGTCGGCTTCCCCAACGCCGGGAAGAGCACCTTCGTCTCGACGGTGTCGGCGGCCAAGCCGAAGATCGCCGACTACCCCTTCACCACGCTGGAGCCCCACCTCGGGGTGGTGCGCCTCGACGACACCGAGCTGGTGGTGGCCGACATCCCGGGCCTCATCGAGGGGGCCAGCGAGGGACGCGGGCTGGGCCACCAGTTCCTGCGCCACGTCGAGCGGGCCCGGGTGCTGCTCGTCCTCGTCGACCTGGCCGCCGTCGACGAGCGGTCGCCCGAGGAGCAGCAGCGCATCCTCCTGGAGGAGCTCGGGCGCCACCAGCCCGACCTGCTGGAGCGACCCCGGGTGGTGGTGGGCAGCAAGGCCGACGTGGCCACGATGCCGTGGGACGGGCCCCGCCTGTCGGCGGCGACGGGAGAGGGCGTGCGCCCGGTGGTGGGGCGCCTGGCCGAGCTCGTCACCAGGGCCCGGGCCGAGGAGGTGGCGCCCGAGGCCTACGCCGTGCACACCCCGGTGCCCGAGGGCGTCCGGGTGGAGCGCGAGGGCGGCGGCTTCGTGGTCATCGGGCGGGAGGCGGAGCGGGCGGTGGCCCTGTCCGACCTCACCAACGCCGGCGCCATCGCCTACGCCCACGACCGCCTGCGGCGCCTCGGGGTCATCCGGGCCCTGGCCCGAGCCGGCGCGCAGCCCGGTGATCCCGTCCGCATCGGCCGCCTGGCCTTCGAGTACGAGCCCGACTGACGTGGCCACCGTCGTCGCCAAGATCGGGTCCTCGTCGATCACCGCCGAGGACGGGACGGTGGCCCGGGCCGCCGTCGAGAAGCTGGCCGCCGAGGTGGCCGGCCTGCGGGCCGCGGGCCACGCCGTGGTGGTGGTGACGAGCGGGGCGGTGGCCGCCGGTCGGCCCGCCCTCGGCATGACGCCGGCCGACCACGTCGACATCGTCACCCTCCAGGCGGTGTCGGCCGTGGGCCAGAGCCGGCTCATGCGGGTGTGGGACGACGTGCTGGGCGGGCACGGGCTGGTCGGCGGCCAGGTCCTCATCGCCCCCCTCGACTTCATGGAGCGCTCGCAGTACCTGCACGCCCGGGCCACGCTCGAGCGGCTCCTGGCCCTCGGCGTCGTGCCCGTGGTCAACGAGAACGACGCCCTGGCCGACGACGAGATCCGCTTCGGCGACAACGACCGCATCGCCGCGCTGGTGGCCCACCTGGTGCGGGCCGACCTGCTCGTCCTCCTGACCGACACGCCGGGCCTCTACACCGCCGACCCGCGGCTCGACGCCGACGCCAGCCTCATCGAGGAGATCGTGGAGGTCGACGCCGAGCTCGAGGCGGTGGCCGGGGGCGGTGGCAGCGGGCGCGGGCAGCGGGGGCATGGCCTCGAAGCTGGCGGCGGCCAAGATCGCGGCCTGGTCGGGCGTGCGGGCCGTGATCGCCGCCGCCGAGCGCCCCGACGTGCTGGCCGACGCCGTGAACGGCGTCCCCGGGGTGGGCACCGCCGTCCGGCCCCGGGGCAAGCGCCTGGCCGCCCGCAAGCTCTGGATCGCCTTCGCCGTCGGCGCCCACGGCAAGGTGCTCGTCGACGAGGGGGCGCGGCGGGCGCTGGTGGAGCGGGGCGTGTCCCTGCTGCCGGCCGGGGTCCGCGAGGTGCGGGGGCAGTTCGTGGCCGACGACGCCGTGGAGGTGGCCGGCCCCGACGGCAAGGTGTTCGCCAAGGGGCTGGTGCGGGTGGGCGCCGGCCAGCTCGCCTCCCTCGCCGGGCGCCGCACCTCCGAGCTCCCCGAGGGGGTCCCCCACGAGGTCGTCCACCGGGACGATCTGGTGGTGCTGCCCTAGCCGTCCCTCCCGTTCTTTGGCCGCCTCCCCACACCTCCTGTAGGGAGAGAACCAAAGAACGGGGAGTCGGTGACTACGCCGGCGGGCTCTGCTCCTGGGGGGCGGCCTCCGGAGCGGCCTGGTCCACGGAGGGGACCTCGGTGGCGGCGCCGGTGCCGATCCCGAGCGACGAGCGGATCTCCGACAGGCGGGCCTGGGCCTCGGTGTTCATCGAGGCCTGCTCGACCTCGAGCATGCGGCCCTCGACGGACTCGCCCTGGAGCTCGGACATGCCCCGGGCCCTCGAGTAGCGGGCCTCGATCTTGTCCCGGACCTCCTCGAGGGTGGGGACGTCCTGGCCCACGGTCTCGCTGAGCGAGCTCATGGCCCGGTTCATCTGCTCCTGCATCTTCGCCTGGTCGAGCTGCGACAGGAGCTTCTGGCGCTCGGCCAGCCGGCGCTGGAGGGCGTTGGCGTTCTGCTGCACGGCGGCCTTGGCCTGGTCGGCGGCCTGGGTCGACTGGAGGTGCAGCGTCTTCAGGTCGTCGATCTCCTTCTCCAGCTGGATCAGGCGGTTGGCGAACGACTCGGCCGCGCTCGTGTACTGCTGCGCCTTGGCCGCATCACCCGCCTTCTCGGCGTCGGCGGCCATGAGCACCGCCTGGCGGGCCGACCCGTTGGCCTTCTCCAGCTCGCCCATCGCCCGGTTGAGCCGCAGCTCGGTCTGCTTCTGGTTGGCGATGACGTTGGCCGCCTGCTCCTTGAGCCGACGGTGCTGGTCCTGGGCCTCGAGGATGGCCTGCTCGAGCTGGACCTTGGGGTCGGCGGCCTCGTTGAACTTGCCGGTGAGGCTGGCCGTCAGGTACGCCCACGCACGGCGGAAGAGCTTGAACATGCGTCCGAGGTTACGCGGATGCCCGCGCCTCCGGACCGGGGCGGGCCCGACGCAGCAGGCGGTCCCGGAGGAGCACGACCTCGTCCACCCGGAGCAGCACCACCGCGACCACGTAGGCGAGGCCGCCGACGGCCAGCCCGACGGTGGTCCGCACCAGGGCGCCGAACCCGGCGTCGCCGCCCACCCGACCGGCGATGCCGAGCACGGCCAGCGCCAGCGCCCCGCAGGCGACGGTGACCTTGGCGATGGTGCGGCCCACCCGTCGGGCGTCGAGGCTTCCCACCCGCTCCTTCAGCACCCACAGGGCCACGAGGGCGGCCGCCGAGTAGGCGAGCCCGTAGGCCAGGCCGAGCCCGGGCACGCCGAGGAGGGGTTCGAGCGCGAACGAGAGGCCCACCTGGAGGGTGTTCTGGAAGAGGTTGAGGAAGAACGGCGTGCGGGTGTCGTGCATGGCGTAGAAGCCCCGCAGCGTGAACAGGTAGACGGAGAACCCGGGGAGGCCGACGCCGAAGGCCATGAGCACGTCGCCGGCGAGGTCGGCGGCGTCGCTGGACAGGGCACCGTGCTCGAGCAGGGCGGTGACGATGGGGTGGGCCAGCACGACGTAGCCGGTGGCCGCCGGGAACACCACGAGGGCCATCAGCCGCAGGCCCATGGAGAAGCGGCTGCGGAACCCGGCCCAGTCCTGTCGACCGGCGCAGGCCGACAGCTCGGGGACGAGCGTGGTCATGATCGACACCGCGAAGAGCGCGTGGGGGAGCAGGAAGAAGATGAACGCGCCGGTGTAGGCCGAGACCCCCCCGTCCACCCGGTTGGCGAGGACGAGCACCACGAGCAGCGCGACCTGGTTGGCCACGACGTAGCCGAGGGTCCACCCCGACATGCGGCCCACCAGGCGCACCGAGCGGTTGCGCCAGTCCAGGTTGAAGCGCAGGTGGATCCCGGCCCGCTTGAGCGAAGGGATGAGCACCACCGTCATGACGACGATCCCGGCGGTGGTGCCGGCCCCCAGCAGCCACAGCAGCAGCGGGTCGTGGCGCACCTGGTCGAGGTCCGGCGTGCGCCCGGCCACGTGGGGCAGGGCGAACAACATGGCCATCACCACGAGGTTGTTGAGCACCGGGGCGAAGGCGGGGGCGGCGAACCGGCGCCGCGAGTTGAGCAGCGCGGTGAAGAGCGCGGTGAGCCCGTAGAAGAACATCTGGGGCATGAACAGCCGCAACAGCGCGGTGGCCACATCGCGCTGCTCGCCGGCGACCCGGTCGGGCACGCCGATGGTCAGCAGGCGCACCACTGCCGGGGCGGCGATGATGCCGGTGACGGTGATGGCCACGAGGAGCACGGCCGTCACGGTCACGACGGCCGAGGTGCCTTCCTCGTCCTTCTCCTCGCGGTGGCGGACGAAGACGGGGACGAGGGTGGCCGACAGGACACCGCCCAGCAGCAGCTCGTACACGATGTTGGGCGCGGTGTTGGCCTGGGTGTAGGCGTCGGTCAGCCGGTCGAAGCCGATGGCGTAGGCCGTTGCGAACAGCCGGCCGAAGCCGGTCAGGCGGGACAGGGCGGTGCCGAGGGCCACGACGGCGCTCGAGCGCAGGAGGCTCGGGGCGAGGGCCTCGTCGGTGACGGCGGTGGCGGGCGGTGCCTCGACCGCCTCGGCCACCTCCTCGTCGGTGACCTCCGTGCCCGGCCCCACCGAGGGGTCGGTCACGACGCGGCGGAGGCCGAGGGCGTGGGCCCGGCGTCGTCGAGCGCCACCCGCAGCGCCTCCATCTCCTCGACGAGCTGGTCGACGTCGCCCTGGAGGCCGCCGGCGGCAGCGGCGTCCCCGGCCCCCAGTGACAGCTCCACCGCCCGGGCCACGGCCTCGTCGAGGCGGGCGTCGAGCAGGCGCAGCCGGTCCCTGGCCTCGGCCGCCACGGTCCTGAGGCGGGAGGCCGAGGACAGCTGGGCCCGGAGGGCGGCGGCGGTGCGCTCCAGGCTGGCGCCGTGCGGCCCCGGGTGGCGCGGCCTCGGCCTCGACGGCGCGCAGCTGGTCGGCCACCGACGCGACGTCGAGGTCGCCCAGGGCCCCCTCGAGGGCGTCGCCCCGCTTGGCCACCCGCCACGACTCCACGACGCCGGTGTCGATGCGGGTGCCGATGTCGGCCAGGCGGTCCCGCAGCGGCCCCGGGGAGGTGGCCGCCACCGCCCGCCGGTAGCGGCGGGCGGCGTCCTGGGCCTCCCGCACGAACGACCGCCAGGGCTCGGCCAGGGCGCCGGCGTTGATGCGGTCCTCCTTGGCCCGGCGGGGGATGGCCAGGGCCACCCGCGCCGCCCACGCGGCGAGGCCCACACCGGCGGCCGCCACCAGCGGCAGCCCGCCGAGGATGGCGGCCGAGGCCCCGGCGCCGGCCAGCAGGATGCCGGACGGCGAGGTGATGGCCCGGGCCACCCGGGGCGTCTTCGCCCGGTCGGGCAGGCGTTCCAGCAAGGGGACGAAGCGTACCGTTGGACCCCCAGCCGCCCTGGTAGCCCTCCGGCACCACCGGTCGGGCTAGAAGTTGCTGACGACGGCGGTGAAGACCCGATCGATCGTCGTGGGGTCGGTGGCGTCGTAGGCCGCGGCGTCCGTGGCCTCCGCGATGTCGCTGAGGGCCTGGAGGTCGGCGTCACCGGAGAAGGCGATGGGGAAGATGCGCACGGGCCGGCTGCTCGATCCCTCGGTCGTGGACCGGAGATCGTCGAGCAGCGGGCCGATCTCGTCGTTGCGGGGGTCCTCGTTGCGCCCGTCGGAGAGCACCAGGAGGGCGTTGATCCGCTCGGGGGCGTAGTCGGCCAGGAGCTCCTCGTAGCTGTCGCCCACGGCGGTGTAGAGGGGCGTGCCCTCGGTGGGGACGAGGTCCCGGATCCGGGAGGCCAGGGTCTCGCGGTTCTCCGCCGCGGGCCCGATGGGCACGATGTCGGCGTAGTCGGTCGGCTCCTCGCCCGAGATGTTGGTCGAGAAGACGCGCAGCCCCACCTCGTCGTCGTCCTTGAACTGGTCGAGGGCCTCGACGGCGGCCCGCTTGGCCAGGTCGAGGCGGGTCTCGCCGGTGTCGGGGTCGGCGATCTCGCCCATCGAGCCCGACACGTCGACGAGGAGCAGCACGCGGGCGCTCTTGCGCTGCTCGCCCCACCGGTCGAGGGCCTCGATGAGGACGTCGGCCTCCGGCACCTCGAGCGTGGTCCGGGGCTCCTCGGGGTTCACCCCGTTGTCCCGGTTGATCGGCGCGCCGACGTCGACCGCCGGGTTGCCCGGGCGGAAGCCGGCCTCGAGCACCCGGCGCTGGGCCTCGGGGCGGCGGACGTACTCCTCGAAGCGGCGGGCGCCCTCCTTCTCCTCCTCGGACACCCAGTCGGCGTCGAGGACGATGAAGGGGTTGTCGGAGAACAGCGTCCCGTCCTCGGGGTAGACGGCCACCAGCGGGACCCGGGGCGGGCGGGGCTCCTCGCCCGGATCGAGGACGCCGTCGGGGTTGCCGCGGTTGTAGTCGATGACCGACTTCTCCTCCACGGCCACCGCCGAGGCGTAGGCGTAGGGCGCGCCCCGCTGGTCGCTCCGGTAGAGGTTGTTGAGGAAGGTGGGCGTGATGTCGCCGTAGTGGACGACCGCCGATTCGATGCTGCGGGAGAGCTCGGCCACCTGCGGGTTGGCCAGGTCCTCGCCGCTCAGGCCCTCCGTCTTCCCGGCGGCGGCGTAGTACTGCGCCAGCAGCGCCGACAGCCCGCTGGTCGAGAGGTTGGGGTTGGTCTTGCCGAGGCGGAACGGGCCCCACTCGGGGTGGCCGTACGTCCCCCAGCCGGCAGGGTCGCGGGCCAGGGCGGCGATGTCGGCGAAGCCCACCGGCTCGTCGGGGTAGCCGAGGGCGGCGGCCATGGGCTCGGGCATGGCGATGACGAGGGGGGTGAGCTGGAACGGCTCCGAGTCGGGGGCCATGGCCGGTCGTCCGTCGTCGGCCAGGCGCTGGTTGAGGATGGCGGACCACGTGCTGGCGGCTGGCGACCACACCACGGGGCGGGGGCCCTCGGCCTCCTCGTCCCAGCCATCCGCCAGGAGGGTGGTGGCCAGGCCCGAAGCCTTGCCCTGCGGGCGGGCGAAGACGCAGCGGTCGCCCACGCGGGCGTCCTCGTCCTCGTTGAAGGAGCGGGCCAGGTCGCCGAGGAGGGCCGTCTTCTCGGAGCTGACGGCCAGATCGACGACGATGCAGTCGCCCGGGTCGCCGAAGTCGTCCCGCTCCCGCTGCCCCGACGCGTCGTCGTCGCCGGAGCAGGCAGCGGCCACGAGGGCGAGGGCCAGCAGCAGGACCACCGGTCGCAGGCGCCTCACCGGACGCGTTCCCAGAGTGCGGCCAGGACGCCGGGGGAGGGCAGGCCCGATCCGCGGGCCGGCACCTCCCACCCCTGTTCCTCCAGCGCACCAGCCAGGTCGTCGGCGAGGTCGTCGCCTCCGACCAGGACGGCCTCGACGGCGACCACGGGCTCAGGGTAGAGGGGTCGGAGGTCACCCCGGCGGCCGGGGGCGGCCTCGTCGAGCAGCGCCACCGCCTCCGCCTCGAACGAGACCACGGCGTCGGCGAAGGAGACGCCCTGCTGGAGTCGGCGCTCGAGCGGCGCCCCTGCCACCTCGGCCTCGTCCACGATCGCCTCCAGGTACTGCGTGAACTCGCCCGCGAAGTCGTTGCGGGCGAACTCGGCGTCGCCGAAGAACCCAACGGCGAAGGCCGCCACCTGGAGCAGGCCGACGCCGCTGGCCGGGTCCCGCCAGGCCAGCCGCAGGTCACCCTCGCCGACCTGCCGGCCCGCGGCCTCCCAGGTTTCCGGTGCGTCGGGACCCGCGACGAGCGCCAGCCGGCTGGAGGCGATGGGCTCGCCCCCGTCGCCGAAGAGCGGGGTCTGGGTCGGCCGCAGCGCGTCGACGATGGCCGGCCACGGGCCGGGGGTCAGCCACGCGGTGGGCCGCGGGTCACCGGCCAGGATCCGCTCGGCGGTGGTGGCGGCGTCCTCCACTACCGCGTCGTCCAGAACGGCCTCGCACGCGTCGGCGAACTCCTCGGCGCACACGAAGGTGACCTCGTCCCCGCCATCCCCTCCGCCGCCGCCTCCACCGTCGTCGTCGTCGATGCGGCCGCGGACGTAGAGGGCGCCGGCGATCATGCCGATGGCGGCGAGGACGGCGAGGACGCGCTTCACACCGACGCCCCGGCGGCCTCGACGTCGGCCGTCACGAGGGCGACGAGGACCTCGTCGGTGACGTCCGGCAGGTCCACCACCCGGCTCGCCTGGTGGGCCACGGCCGCCTCGAACAGGTTGCGGGCGAGGCGGCCGTTGCCGAAGCCCTTGCCCCGGGGCTCGGCCGCGAACCGGGCCCGAGCGGCGGCCCGCACGCCGTCGTCGAGCGTGTAGTGCGCCTTGGCGCACAGCGAGTCGAAGATGCGCACGCAGCTCGTCGTCGCTGTAGTCGGGGAACTCGATGGTCCGCGGGAAGCGACTGCGGATGCCGGGGTTGGCGTCGAGCAGCGCACCCATCTCGTCGGGGTAGCCGGCCATGATGACCACCACGTCGTCCCGGTGGTCCTCGATGAGCTTCACGAGGGTGTCGACCGCCTCGGTGCCGAAGTCGCCCTCGCGACCACGGGCCAGCGCGTAGGCCTCGTCGATGAGCAGCACGCCGCCGAGGGCCGACGTGAACACCTCCTCCACCTTGAGCGCCGTCTGCCCCACGAACCCGGCCACCAGCCCGGCCCGGTCGGTCTCGACCAGGTGGCCCTTCTCCACCACGCCGAGGGTCCGGTAGATCTCGGCCAGCAGGCGGGCCACCGTCGTCTTGCCGGTGCCGGGGTTGCCGGTGAACACGAGGTGGCGGCTGGTCTCGGCCACCGGGAGGCCGCGCGAGCGGCGCAGCTGGGTCACCCGGACGAGGTTGGCCACGAGCTTCACCTCGGCCTTGACGCCGGTCAGCCCGACGAGCCCGTCCAGCTCGGCGTACAGCTCCTCCAGGGAGCGGGCGGGAGCCAGCTCGGGCGCCGTCGGCGCGGCCGCCGGTGGCGCGCCCTGTGCCGGCGCGGTGCCCGGGACCGGCGCCGGCCCGCCCAGCGCCTTGAGGAGCACCGAGCGGAAGCGCTCGAGCTGTTCGAGCTCGAGGTGGCTGACGAACACGTCGGTCGCCGCCACCTCGTGGGCCAGAGCCATGGCCCGCTCGTAGTACGTCCACGCCGCCCGGGTGCGGTTGCGCTTGTCCCCGGCCAGCAGCACCTCGAAGAGGGCCGAGGGCCGCTCCACCCACGTGCGCCGGCCGGCCACCAGCCCCGCCCGCCGGACGTCGGCCGGTGACGCCGAGGCCAGGCTCGAGTCGAGCAGCGGCCCGAAGGCACCCAGCAGCGCGAACAGCTCGTTGTCGGTGTGGAGGCCGTCGGCGTCGACGAAGGCGGCCACGATGTCGAAGGCCTCCAGGGCCACGTCCCCCGAGAGCTTGTCGGCCCGCAGGGCCGGTACCCCCGCCCCGAGCGCCTCGACCGCCGGCGTGAGCTGGTCGACGAAGCGCTGGACCTCCCCGCGCAGCGCTTCCGTCATACCCGGCCAGTCTGGCCGGGCCTCGGCGTACCCTGACGGCATGTCGTTCCCGACCCTCGCGTCGCTGGGCGCCCGGGCGCGAGACGCCGCCCGCGTCCTGGCGACCACCCGGGCCGAGGCCAAGGACGTGGCCCTGCTGACCGCCGCCGACCTCCTCGTGCAGCGGGGCGACGACGTGCTGGGGGCCAACGCCGAGGACGTCGCCGCCGCCGAGGCCGCCGGCGTCACCCCCGCGGTGGTCGACCGCCTGCGCCTGACCCGGGCCCGGGTCGAGGGGATGGCCGCCGGCCTGCGCACGGTCGCCGCCCTACCCGACCCGGTCGGTTCGGTGGTGGACGGCTGGGTGCGGCCCAACGGGCTGCGCATCGAGCAGGTGCGCGTCCCCTTGGGCGTGGTGGCCATCGTCTACGAGAACCGGCCCAACGTGACCAGCGACGCCTTCGGCCTGTGCCTCAAGTCGGGCAACGCCGCCTTCCTCCGGGGTTCCTCGGCCGCCATCCGGTCGAACATCGCCATCGCCGCGGTCCTGCGCGAGGCGCTCGGCAAGGCCGGCCTGCCCGAGGACGCCCTCGTCCTCGTCGAGGACACCAGCCGGGAGTCGGCGGTGTCCTTCATGAAGCTGCGGGGCCTGATCGACGTGCTCATCCCCCGCGGTGGCCACGGCCTGATCACCACCGTGCTCGACAGCGCCACGGTCCCCTACGTCATCGACGGGGACGGGAACTGCCACGTCTACGTGGACGCCGCACGCCGACCTCGACATGGCCACCTCGGTGATCGTCGACGCCAAGATGTCGCGCTCGTCGGTGTGCAACGCCGCCGAGTCGCTCGTCGTGCACGAGGCCGTGGCGCCGGCGTTCCTGCCCCGGGCGGCCCGCGCCCTCGACGGCGTCGAGCTGGTGGGCGACGAGGCCGCCCGAGCGCTGGTGCCGGGCATGGGCGTGGCGGACGAGGACGACTTCGGACGGGAGTTCCTCGACCTCAAGCTGAGCGTGGCCGTGGTGCCCTCGCTCGACGCCGCCATCGAGCACGTCAACCGCTACGGGTCCGGTCACAGCGAGGCCATCGTCACCGGTGACCTCGCCGCCGCCACCCGCTTCACCCGCGAGGTCGACGCCGCCGCCGTGCTCGTCAACGCCTCCACCCGCTTCGTCGACGGCGAACGCTTCGGCTTCGGCGCTGAGATCGGGATCAGCACCCAGAAGCTCCACGCCCGGGGCCCGATGGGGCTGCGGGAGCTGACCACCACGAAGTACGTCGTCCACGGCCAAGGTCACACCGTCACCTGACCTGCCGACAGGGGTCGGGTGACGCGACGGGAGCGCCGCCTCGACCAGCGCCGACGGCGGGCACGGACCCGCCGCTGCCGGCTCGGGGCCTTCGTGGTGACGACGGGGCTCGGGTACACGGCGGCCGAGGCGGTGGCCGGAGCCGGGAGCCGCAGCTCGCAGCAGGCTTGGGTGGAGTCCGCCTTCGACGACCTGCTCGGTCGCCCCGTGGGTGACGAGGGTCTCGAGACCCTGACGAGCCGCCTCGACACAGGGGTCCCGTCGGCGACGCTGGCGCGGGAGCTGGTGGAGTCGCACGAGTTCCACGCCCGCCTCGTGTCGCTCCTCTACGAGCACTACCTCGGCCGGGCCCCCGATGTCGAGGGAGCCGCCTGGGTGGCCCAGCTGGACGCCGGCGTGCCCGTGGTGGTCGTCGAGGCCGCCCTGCTGTCCTCGTCCGAGTACGCCGACACCGACGCCGACCTCGTGGACGGCCTCTACACCGACGTGCTGGGCCGGCCCAGCGACGCCGCCGGGCGGGCGCACTGGCTCGAGATGCTGAACGCCGGCACGCCCCGCATGCAGGTGGCGGAGCTGGTCCTGCGCAGCCGCGAGGCTGCCGGCCACCGCAGCCGCGAGGCCCTCCGGTCCTTCCTGGGCGAGCAGCCCGACCGGGCCCAGGTCCAGCAGCTGGCCGCCAGCCTGCGGTCGACCGCGGACTGGCCCGGGCAGTGGGCCCGCATCGCCGGCTCGGACGACTACCGGGAGGCGGCGGACACCGGCGCCGACCGGCCGGGCCACGCGGCGGCCCGCGCCCTCGCTGGCGCGACGGCAGCGCCGCCCACCGGCGGGGAGTAGTCCCGGCCCCAACGCCTTCGCTTGACCGAGCGGTCAAGGGTACGCTCCGGACCCCTCATGGCCCGCTTCGAGTCCGTCCCCGCCGTCCGCGACGCCCTGGGCGGCGTCGACTACCTCGCCGACGAGGGCATCGCCGGCGTCGTGTACCTGGCCGACCGCCTCGGGAAGCCCATCCTCGTGGAGGGCCCCGCCGGCACCGGCAAGACCCAGCTGGCCAAGTCGGTGGCCGAGATGACCGGCAGCCGGCTCATCCGCCTCCAGTGCTACGAGGGACTCGACGAGTCCAAGGCCCTGTACGAGTGGAACTACAAGAAGCAGCTGCTGCGCATCCAGGCCGAGCGCCAGTCCACGTCGTGGTCGGACATCGAGGAGAACATCTTCTCCGAGGAGTTCCTCCTCACCCGGCCGCTGCTGGAGGCCATCCGGGCCGACGAGCCCGTCGTGCTCCTGATCGACGAGGTCGACCGCGTCGAGGTCGAGACCGAAGCCCTGCTCCTCGAGGTGCTGTCCGACTACCAGGTGTCGGTGCCCGAGCTCGGCACCGTGGAGGCGAAGCAGATCCCGCTCGTCTTCCTCACGTCGAACAACACCCGTGAGCTGTCCGAGGCGCTGAAGCGGCGCTGCCTCTACCTGCACATCGACTACCCCGATCTCGAGCGGGAGAAGGAGATCGTGCTCACCAAGGTGGAGGGGATCACCGAGCACCTCGCCGAGCAGGTCTCCCGCATCGTGCGCTCGCTGCGGGCCCTCGAGCTGAAGAAGGCGCCGTCGGTGTCGGAGACCCTCGACTGGGCCCGGACCCTCGTGCTGCTCGGCATCGACACCGTCGACGAGTCGACGGCGTCGGACACGCTGAACATCCTCCTGAAGTACCGCACCGACCTCGCCAAGGCCGAGAAGGAGCTCGCGGCGGCGAGCAAGTAGGGGGACTGCGGTGATCGACGTCCTCGCCGGGTTCATCCAGGAGCTGCGCCGCGCCGGGCTCCCGGTGTCGCTGACCGAGGACCTGGACGCCATGGAGGCGGTCAAGCACATCCCCCTCGAGGACCGCGAGGCGTTCAAGTTCGCCCTGGCCGCCACCCTCGTGAAGAACGCCAGCCACTGGAAGGCGTTCGAGACGGTGTTCGAGGTCTACTTCTCGATGCGGGGCCGGCAGTACGCCATGGGCGCCGAGGAGGAGACCATGGCCGAGCTCGAGGAGCTCGCCGTGGGCGCCGGCGAGCGGGTGGCGGGCTCGGGTGGGGCCGAGGCGCTGAGCCGGGAGGAGCTGGCCGAGCTGCTCTACAAGGCCCTCCTCAACACCGACGAGGCGCTCATGCGGGCCGTGGCCCGGGCCGCCGTCCTGCGCTTCGCCGGCATGGAGCCGGGCCGGCCCGTCGGCGGCACCTACTACCTCTACCGGACCCTGCGGAACCTCGACCTCGACGGCATGGTCGAGCGCCTGATGGAGACGGCCAAGGAGCAGGCCGGCGGCGAGCTGACGCCGTTGGAGGAGCGCCTCGAGCGCGACGAGCTCGAGCTCAGGACCGACCAGGTGCGCAAGGAGGTGGAGGCCGAGATCCGCCGGCGCCTCGTGGCCGACCGCGGGGTCGAGGCCATGGCCCGCACGCTCCGCAAGCCCCTGCCCGAGGACGTCGACTTCATGCACGCCAGCCGGGAGGAGATGGCCCAGCTGCGCCGGGCGCTGCACCCGCTCACCCGCAAGCTGGCCGTGCGCCTGGCCCGCAAGCGCCGCCACGGCCGCAAGGGCCCGCTCGACTTCCGCTCCACCGTGCGCCACTCGCTGAGCTACGGGGGCGTCCCGGCCGAGCCGAAGTTCCGCTACCCCCGCCCGGCCAAGCCGGAGATCATGGTGGTGGCCGACATCTCCGGATCGGTGGCCGCCTTCGCCCGCTTCACCCTCCAGCTCGTCTACGCCATCTCGGGGCAGTTCTCGAAGGTCCGGTCGTTCGTGTTCATCGACGGGCTCGACGAGGTCACGAGCTTCTTCGAGGGCGTCGAGGACATCAACGAGGCCGTGCACCGCGTCAACACCGAGGCCGACGTCGTGTGGGTGGACGGCCACTCGGACTACGGGCACGCGTTCGGGGTGTTCCTCGAGCGCTACGGCCACGAGGTCACGCCCCGGACCACGATCCTGCTGCTCGGCGACGCGCGGAACAACTACCACGCGTCGAACGCGTGGGTGGTCAAGGAGCTGCGCCACAAGGCCCGCCACGTGTACTGGCTCAACCCCGAGCCCCGGAGCTACTGGGACACCGGTGACTCGATCATCGGCGACTACGCCACCCACTGCGACGGCGTCTACGAGTGCCGCAACCTGCGCCAGCTCGAGCGCTTCGTGGAGATCCTCGCCTGACGGTGACGCGCCTGGTCCTGATCCGTCACGGCGAGTCCATGGCCATGGTCGACTCGATCGTCGGCGGCCACGAGGGCTGCCGCGGCCTGTCCGACCACGGCCGGCGCCAGGTCGAGGCCCTGCGGGACCGGCTGTCGGCCACGGGCGAGCTGCGGGCCGACGCCCTCTACGCCAGCGTCCTGCCCCGGGCGGTGGAGACGGCCGAGATCCTCGCTCCCGCCTTCGGCGGCGACCTCCGGGTCGAGCAGGACTGCGACCTCTGCGAGCAGCACCCCGGTGAGGGCGACGGCTTGACGTGGCAGGAGTTCGAGGCCCGGTACCGGCCCGAGGGCTGGCGGTTCGACCCCTACGAGCCCATCTCCCCCGGGGGCGAGAGCGTGGCGGAGTTCAACGCCCGCGTGGCCCGGGCCCTGACGAAGGTGGCGGCCGAGCACCGGGGGAAGACCGTCGTGGTGGCCTGCCACGGCGGGGTGGTGGCGGCCTCGATGATCAGCTTCCTCAGCCTTCCCTTCCACGGCGGGCTGGTGCAGCTGTTCAGCGTCAACACCTCGCTGACGGAGTGGGTGCTCGACAGCGGCGACGACGGCTTCGACCACCCGCACCCGTGGCGCCTCATCCGCTACAACGACGCCGCCCACCTGGCCGCTTCGGGGGTCGGCTGACGCAGGTGTGACCGATGCCATGTCGACAAGCGTCGGCTGTCGTGGGTCACTACCCCCGGATGTTCTCCCGCCTCGGATCCTTCGCGGTCCGACGCCGGCGCGCCGTGCTCGTCCTCACGGCCGTGTTCTTCGTGGCCGCCGCCGTCCTCGGCGGCGGCGTGTTCGACAAGCTCTCCACCGGCGGGTTCCAGGACCCCGAGGCCGAGTCGACGCAGGCGGCGGACCTCCTCGAGGAGCGCTTCGGCCAGGGTGACCCCAACCTCGTCCTGCTCGTCACGCCCGACGGGGGCGTCGTCGACGACCCGGCGGCGGTCGACGCCGGCACCGCGCTCACCGAGCGCCTGGCCGAGGAGGACGGGGTCGCCGCCGCCGTCTCGTACTGGAGCCTCGGCTCGCCGCCGCCCCTGCGCAGCGAGGACGGCGACGAGGCCCTCGTGCTGGCCTTCGTCGACGGGACCGAGGACGAGGTCGAGGAGGCGGTGTCCGACCTCACGGACCGCTACGAGGGCGAGCGGGACGGGCTCGACGTCGCCGTGGGCGGGCAGGACGCCGTCTTCCACCAGGTGGGGACCACCATCGAGTCCGACCTGGCCCGGGCCGAGGTCATCGCCGTTCCCCTCACCCTGCTGTTCCTCGTGGTGGTGTTCGGTGGCCTCGTCGCTGCGTCGCTCCCCCTGTTCATCGGCGCGCTGGCCGTCTTCGGCGCCTTCCTGTCGCTCTCGCTCCTCAGCGAGGTCACCGACGTCTCGATCTTCTCGATCAACCTGACCACGGCCATGGGCCTCGGCCTGGCCATCGACTACGGCCTGTTCATGGTGTCCCGCTACCGCGAGGAGCTGCGGGCGGGGAGGACGGTCGAGGCCGCAGTCATCCGCACGGTTGAGACGGCCGGCCGCACGGTGGCGTTCTCGGGTCTGACCGTGGCGGTGTCGCTCTCGGCGCTGCTCGTGTTCCCCCTGTACTTCCTCCGCTCGTTCGCCTACGCGGGCATCGCCGTCGTCCTCGTCGCCTCGGCCGTCTCCGTGGTGAGCCTGGCTGCCCTGCTCGCCGTCCTGGGCGAGCGGGTCAACAAGCTCCAGCTCTGGCACCGGCCCCCGCCCGAGGAGGGCACCGGGTTCTGGCACCGGGTGGCCATGGCGGTCATGAAGCGGCCCCTCCCGATCGCCGCCGGGGTCACCCTCGCGCTGCTCCTCCTCGGGTTGCCGTTCCTCGGCGTCGTGTTCGGCCAGCCGGACGACCGCGTGCTGCCGGAGGGCAACCCGGCGCGCGAGGTCTCCGAGCGGCTGCGGGCGGACTTCTCCTCGCGTGAGACCAATGCCTTCGCCGTCGTGACCGCCGATGACGGTGCGGTGGTCGACGGGGACGTGGCCGCGGCGGCCGCGACCCTGTCGGGGGTCGACGGGGTGGAGCGGGTCGACGCCCGCACCGGGAGCTACATCGACGGTGCGCTCGTGTTCCCGGCGGGCGCGGTGAGCGAGCGCTTCGAGGGCGACGAGGGGACGTGGTTCAGCGTGGTCCCCGGCGTGGAGCCCATCTCCCCCGAGGGCGAGGCGCTCGTGGCCGACCTCCGCGAGGTGGACGGTCCCGTCGACCTCCTCGTCGGCGGTGGCGCAGCGGCGCTGGTGGACTCGAAGGCGGCGATCATCGACCGCCTGCCGGTGGCCGGCGCCATCGTGGTGCTCGCCACCTTCGTGCTGCTGTTCCTGGCCTTCGGGAGCATCGTCGTCCCGATCAAGGCGATCCTGCTGAACATCCTCAGCCTGACCGCCACCTTCGGGGCCATGGTGTGGATCTTCCAGGAGGGCCACGGCGCCGACCTGCTCGACTTCACCGCGACGGGGGCGCTGGACACGAGCACGCCGATCCTCATGTTCTGCATCGCCTTCGGCCTGTCGATGGACTACGAGGTCTTCCTCCTCAGCCGCATCAAGGAGGAGCACGACCGCACCGGCGACAACACGCGATCGGTGGCGGCCGGCCTGGAGAAGACCGGCCGCCTGGTGACCGCGGCCAGCGCCCTGCTGGCCATCACCTTCGTGGCCTTCTCCACCTCGGGGATCAGCTTCATCAAGCTCTTCGGCGTGGGCCTGGCGTTGGCCGTGGTCATGGACGCCACCGTGGTGCGGGGCCTCCTGGTGCCCGCCTTCATGCGGCTGGCCGGCGAGCTCAACTGGTGGGCCCCGGCCCCGTTGCGCCGCCTGCACGACCGCATCGGGCTGTCCGAGTCGGCGGGCGACGAGCCGCCGCCCGAGGCCACCCCGCCACCCGAACCGGACCTGGTGGGGGCCGGACGGAGCTGACCCCGGGCTTCTCGCCTGCAGAACGGGGCGGATTCCGCCACGTTCTGCAGGCCAGAACGGTCAGGGCTGGACGGAGACGTCCCGGAGGACGGTGTCCCAGGCGCCGAAGAGGGCGGGTCGGCCCGCCTCGGAGCGGAGGGTCAGCGCCAGCCGCCAGCTGCGCACGACGAGCTCACGGGCCCGCCGGCCGGGCCAAGGGCGGGGGAGGAGCTCCGGCGGGAGGTAGGGGTCGTGCGCGGAGCACTCGTCGTAGGCGACGCCGGCGGCCACGGCCAGGGGGAGGAAGGTGGCGTCGGGCAGGCGCTCGCGCCGGGCCCGCAGGCCCTCGAGGTCCTCGCTCACCTTGCGGTGGTCGGCGATGAACTGCTCGTAGCGGGCGGCCACCTCACCGAGGGGCCAGAGGGCGGCGGCGAGCTGTCTCGGGTCCCGGACGCCGCCCACCTCGAGGTCGTCCGTGCTGGCCAGCGACAGGTGCTCGTCGAGCCCGAGCCGCTTCGCCTCGGCCCGGACGTCGTCCTCCCACGGGTGGGGTGAGACGTAGAGCCCGCCCTGGATGGCTGCTCCCCCGAGGGCGAGGAGCCGGTCGCGGAGGCCGTCCCGGGCCGAGCGTCGGGACTCGGGGACGGCGAAGGCGGCCAGGCGCCAGCGCCGGTCCCAGCCCCGCCCGGTGGCGTCCTGGGTGTAGGCCAGCCGCGTGCGCTGGATGTGGCCGCCGAGCTCCGCGGCGCCGTGCTCGGTGGCGGCGTAGACGGCGTGGCGGCCGGTGCCGGTGCGGGTGAACAGCCCGTCGCTGACCAGGCGGCGCAGGCAGGACCGCACCTGCTCAGGCGTCTGCCCGCAGGCCTCGGCCACCGGGTACAGCTCTTCGGCCCGGATGGTCCCGTCCTCGTGCGCCATGCCGAGGACGAGCACCCGGGTCGGGATCGGCACGGTCGTCGTGCCCACGACCGCCATGCTGGCCGCCCAGGTCGAGGGCGGTCAATCCCGGGCCGGTTCCAGGCTGCGCGCGAGACCAGACCCACACTGTGCGCACGGGGTCCCGAGGGGTGGGACCCAGCGTGCAAGGAATCCCGGGATGCCGAGAGCGGCCGGCTACAGGCGCTGGGAGTAGGCGTCGCCGCGGACGGCCACGGCCCGGCCGCCCCGCACGTCGACGGCCCGCCAGCCCTGGCCCGGCGTGGCGCGCCCGCCGGTCGGGGCCGTGCCCACGCCGTGGAGGGTGCCCCAGCCGTCGAGGACGGCGTACCCCGTGCCGGCGGTGGCGGCGGCGATGCCGCGAGCCACGTCCCGGCCCCGCCAGTAGCCGCTGGCGCCCTTCCGGGCGTCGCCCGAGGTGGTGACCCCGCCGAACCCGTCGAGCAGGTAGACGCCGGCGTTGGAGGCGCTGATGGCGACGCTGCGGGCGATGTCCCAGTTGGGCCACCAGACGGCCGGACCGGCGGGGGCGTCGCCACCCCGGTGGGTGCCGCCGTAGCCGTCGAGCACGATGAAGCCGCCGCCCGTCGGCGTGATGGCGATGTCCCGGGCGATGTCGTGGCCCGGCCAGTAGGGCGCGGGGAACTGCCGCAGGGCGGTGGCCGACCCGAAGTGGTGGATGCCGCCGAAGCCGTCGAGCACGGAGTAGCCGCCGCCGTCGGGCATGACGGCGATGGCCCGGGCGAACCCGAAGAGCTGGTCGGACCCGAACGAGGGGGCGCCGTCGAAGGCGTGCACGCCGCCGTCGGCGGTCAGGACGTAGTAGCCGCCGTTCGGGTTGAGGGCCACGCCACGCCCGACGGCCGGCCGGCCGTGCGGGGCGCTGAGGAGGCTCTCGTAGGGGTTGACCACCTCGCCGCCCGGGCGGTGGAGCTCGAAGTGGAGGTGGGGGGCGGTGCCCTCGGCGTTGCCGCTGTCGCCCATGAAGGCCAGGTGCTGGCCCTGCACCACCCGGCTGCCCTCGTCGATGCCCGAGGCGAACGCCCACCCCCGTGTGTTCCGGCCGTCGTCGGTGCCGGGGGTGTCGTTGTTGATGTGCATGTACCAGTACTCCCAGCCCTCGGCGTCCCGGAGCACGAGCATGTTCCCGCTGTTGGACGAGGCGTCGTCCCGCACGAAGGTCACGGTCCCGTCCCGGGCGGCGAGGAGCTTCTGGAGGCGGGTGCCCATCAGGTCGTTGCCCTTGTGCTGCCGGCCGCCGCTGCGAGGGGCGCCGAAGTCGTTGGTGAAGCGGACGGGCCCCTCCACCGGGAACAGGAACGACCGGGCCGCCGCCTGCACCGATCGGGTGGGGAGCGACGAGGCGGTGATCTCGGCGGTGGGGTCCTCGGCGGAGGCGGTGCCGGTGCCGGACAGGACCACGGCCACCACGGCGGCGACGACGGCCAGGGTGCGCCGGGCGCGACGGAGGGGCGGAGGGGCGTGGTCGTACGGGGGGGCGGGCGACCGCATGTGGGGGGGCTCCTTCCGCGGCCGAACTGCCGGCCACGGGTACCCATCGGCAGGGACGCCCCGGTCGCTGAGTTACAAGGGCGCTGCGAAGGTCAGGAGCGCCCGAGGAGCTCGGCCACCCGGAAGGCCAGGTCCAGGCTCTGGCGGGCGTTCAGCCGGGGGTCGCACATGGTCTCGTAGCGACGGTCCAGGTGGGCGTCGAGGACCTCCTCGGCGCCCCCCAGGCACTCGGTCACGTCGTCCCCGGTGAGCTCGACGTGGAGCCCACCCGGCCAGGTCCCCTCGGCTGCGTTTGCGGCGAAGAACCCCGACACCTCGGCCAGCACGTCGTCGAAGTGGCGGGTCTTGCGGCCCCCGGGGGCGGTGAAGGTGTTCCCGTGCATGGGGTCGCAGGCCCACACCACCGGGTGGCCGGCGTCGCGGACCGCCCGCAGCAGCGGGCGCAGCGCGTCCTCCACGCGGTCGGCGCCCATCCGCGAGATGAGGGTGAGGCGGCCGGGGACCTTGTCCGGGTCGAGGCGCCGGCACAGCTCGAGCACCTCGTCCACCGAGGCGGTGGGGCCGACCTTGCACCCGACGGGGTTGCCCACGCCGGAGAGGAACTCCACGTGCGCCCCCTCCGGGTCGCGGGTGCGCTCGCCGACCCACAGCTGGTGGGCCGAGCAGTCGTACCAGCCGCCCGTCAACGAGTCCTGGCGGGTCAGCGCCTCCTCGTAGCCGAGGATGAGGGCCTCGTGGCTCGTGTGGAAGTCGACCTGGTGGAGCTGGGCCTCCTTCTCGAGGTCGATGCCACAGGCCTTCATGAAGCGCATGGCCCGCTCGATGCCGGTGGCGATGCGCTCGTAGCGGAGCCCCTCGTTGCTGCTGGCCACGAACTCCTGGTTCCAGGCGTGGACCTGGCGCAGGTCGGCGAAGCCGCCCTTGGTGAAGGCCCGCACCAGGTTCAGCGTGGACGCCGCCTGGTTGTAGGCGGTGAGCAGCCGCTCCGGGTCCGGCATCCGGGCGTCGGCGGTGGGCGCCAGGTCGTTGACCATGTGGCCGCGGAAGGCGGGGAGGTCGAGGTCCCCGACCCGCTCCGTCGGGGAGGACCGCGGGCTTGGCGAACTGCCCGGCGATGCGCCCGACCTTCACGACCGGGACGCCCGAGCTGTAGGTCATCACCACGGCCATCTGGAGGATCACCCGGAGCTTGTCCCGGATGACGTCGGCCGAGAACGCCTCGAAGGACTCGGCGCAGTCGCCGGCCTGGAGCAGAAAAGCCTCCCCGGCGGCGACCGAGCCGAGGGTGCTCGTGAGGGCCCGCGCCTCCCCGGCGAAGACGAGCGGCGGGAACCCGGCGAGGGTCTTGAGGGCCCGCTCCAGCGCGGCGGGATCGGGCCAGTCCGGCTGCTGACCCGCGGGTCGGTCGCGCCACGACGACGGCGACCACGTCCCACTCGACATGTCTCCAGCGTGTCGGCTGGGAGGGGCGGTTGCAAAGGCCTTGGGCGCGGGTAGGCCCCGTGCGGTCAGCGCAGTCGACCGGGGGGAGGGCCCAGATGAGCTCCGTCGCACGGATCACCGAGATCAGTGCCCAGTCCGAGACGAGCTTCGAGGACGCCATCAAGGTCGGGATCGACCGGGCGGCAGCGACGCTCCGCAACCTGCGCTCGGCGTACGTGAAGGAGCAGCAGGTCATGCTCGACCCCACGGGCTCGGCGCGGACCTACCAGGTCAACCTGCTGATCACGTTCGTCCTGGAGTAGTCCCCAGGATCCGCCAGCCGGCCTAGCCGGAACGGTCGGGGCCGGCGGCGGCGACGGCGAGGCGGAGGAGCACCCGGCGGTCCCGCTCCATGGCGGCGCGGTACTCGTCCCAATCGGGGTGCTCCCCGCTGAGCCGCCGGTAGTAGTCCACGAGGCCGTCCATGGCCTCGGGCAGGCGGACGATGGCGACGGGGCCCTCGACCTGGACCCACGGACCGAAGAAGCCGTCCGACAGCACGCACAGCGCAGCCACCGGGTCCCGCTCGAGGTTCTTCACCTTCATGGCCGTTTCGCGGCTGCTGATCAGCAGGACGCCGTCGTCGGTCACCCCCACGGTGACCGGCGAGGTCTGGGGGCGGCCGTCGCGACGCCGGGTGACGAGGACGGCGCGGGCGTGGCTGCGGACGAACTCGACCGCCTCCGCGATCTCCATCGGCCGACTATGCGGCGGCGATGGCCTCGGCGTCGAGCTTCAGCTCGTCCACCGCCCGCTTCACGATGCGGCGGGCGGCCTCGGCGGTGACGCCGAGCGACTCGCCCACCTCACGGAAGCTGCGCCGCTGGCCGTCGACGAGGCCGAAGCGCTGCTCGACGGCCACCCGGGACCGGGGCTCGAGGTTGTCGAGGAGCCCGGTCACCTGCTCGGTGTGCATGGCGTCGACCACCACCTGCTCGGGTCCGGCCACGGCGTCGGGGAGCAGGTCGACGAGCTCCTGCTCGCCGTCGTCGCCGACGGTCCGGTCGAGGCTGGTGGGCGTGGCCAGGCGGTGCAGGTTGGCCAGCTCGGCGTCGAGGTCGTCGCCCTCGCCCGAGACGTCCCGCAGGGCGGCCCGGAGCTGGGCCGAGCGCTCGCTCGGCAGGCGGACGAGGTTGGCCTTCTGGTCGAGGGCCCGGCCGATGGCCTGGCGGATCCAGAACGTGGCGTAGGTGGAGAACTTGAAGCCCTTGCGCCAGTCGAACTTCTCGACGGCGTGCTCGAGGCCGAGGTTGCCCTCCTGGATGAGGTCCAGCAGGTCCATGCCGGGGGGCAGGGGGTAGCGGCGGGCGATGCTGACCACCAGGCGCAGGTTGGCCCGGATGAAGTAGTCCCGGGCCCGGGCCGCCTCGCGGACGGCGCGCTTGAGGTCGACGCCACGGGCGCCGGCGTCGAGCTTGGCCTGGGCGTCACGACCGGCCTCGATCTTCTGGGACAGCTCGCGCTCCTGCGCGGCGTCGAGCAGGGGCACGAGCCCGATCTCGTGGAGGTACTGACCGACGGAATCTCTCATTGCAACTCTTCTCAACAGGGAGGGCGGAGGGGATGTTCCACCGTCGGCGGTGACGGCGGTCACAGTGGGATGGGGGGGGAGCGCCTGGTTCAACGTGCGCCGGCTGGATGTGGTTCCCATCGGCGGACGATGGGGACGAGGTGAGCGATTCGCTCCTTGGGGTGTAGGTATGTCCATCGTGGCCGCCGGACGAACCTGGGGCGAGGGGATTGCCCTGCTCGTGGTCGACGTGCAGAACGACTTCGCCGATCCGGCTGGCAGCCTGTCGGTGGCCGGAGGGCCAGAGATCGTGCCCGTCGTCAACGACCTGGTGGTCGCCGCGACGGAGCACGGGTCCCCTGTTGTCTACACCCAGGACTGGCATCCGCCGGTGACCCCGCACTTCGCCTCGCACGGCGGGACGTGGCCCGACCACTGCGTGCAGGGCACCTGGGGGGCCGAGCTCCACCCGGACCTCCTGGTCAGGGGGCCCGTCGTGCACAAGGGGGCGGAGGGCGAGGACGGGTACTCGGGGTTCCGGGGCCGGGACCCGGTCACCGGGGAGGAGGGCCCCACGCCGCTCGAGGGGATCCTGCGTGAGCGGGGGGTGCGGCGGGTGGTGATCGCCGGGCTGGCCACGGACTACTGCGTCAAGGAGACGGCCCGCCACGCCGCCGAGATCGGGTTCGGGACCGAGGTGGTCCGGGACGCCGTGCGGGCCGTCGACCTGCAGCCGGGGGACGGCGAGGCCGCCCTCGACGAGGTCAGGGCGCTGGGGGTGGAGGTCCGCTAGACCGTCGCCACGGGCGCCCTGTTCACCGACCTCTACGAGCTCACCATGAGCGCCAGCTACCTGGCGCTCGGGCTCGACGGGGCCGCCACCTTCGAGCTCTTCGTCCGGTCGCTGCCGGATAGCCGGCGCTTCCTGGTGGCCTGCGGCCTGGAGCCGGCCCTCGACCACCTCGAGGCCCTGGCCTTCACCCGGGCCGAGCAGGACTGGCTGGCGGGGACGGGCCGTTTCGGCCCGGAGCTGCTCGAGCGGCTGGCCGGGCTGCGCTTCACCGGGGAGGTGTGGGCCGTGCCCGAGGGGGAGCTCGTGTTCCCGGGCGAGCCGCTGCTGCGGGTCACGGCCCCGCTGGTGGAGGCGTCGCTGGTCGAGACCGCCCTGCTGAACCTGGTCGGCCACTCGACGATGGTGGCGTCGAAGGCGGCCCGGGTGGCCCTGGCCTGCGACGGCCGACCGTTCGTCGACTTCTCCGCCCGTCGCGACCACGGCCCCTCGGCGGCGCTGCTCGGAGCCCGCGCCGCCGCCGTGGCGGGGGCGGCGGGCACGTCGCTGGTGTCCGCCGGGATGGCGTACGGGCTGCCGCTGTCGGGGACCATGGCGCATGCCTACGTGCTGCGGCTCGGGGACGAGGAGGAGGCCTTCCGGACCTACGCCCGGACCACCACCGGCGAGGTCACGCTGCTGCTCGACACGTTCGACACCGTGGAGGGCGCCCGCCGGGCGGCCCGGGTGGCTCGGGAGCTGGCCGCCGAGGGACGGTCCGTGACCGGCGTGCGGCTCGACTCCGGCGACCTGGCGGCCGACTCGCGCGCGGTGCGGGACGTCCTGGACGAGGCCGGCTGCACCGAGGTGCGCATCATCGTGTCGGGCGACCTCGACGAGTACGTGATCGCCGACCTGCTGGCCGCCGGCGCCCCGGTCGACGCCTTCGGGGTGGGCACCCGGATGGGGACCAGTGCCGACGCGTCATCCCTCGGCGTGGTCTACAAGCTGGTCGAGGACGTCGACGGCCCCCGGGCCAAGCGCTCGCCGGGGAAGGTCACCCTGCCGGGGGCCAAGCAGGTGTGGCGGCGACGCGACGACGCTGGTGCGCCGGTGGCCGACGAGCTCTCGCTGGCGGGCGAGGTGGTCGACGGGGCCGAGCCCCTGCTCCACCAGGTCGTGTCCGGGGGCCGGCGGCTGGCCCGGCCGCCCCTGGCCGAGGCCGTCGACCGGTGGGCCGCCAACCTCGCCTCCCTGCCCCCGTCGCTGCGGGCGCTCGACGTGGAGCCGGCCCCGCCGTTCCCGGTCGGCCTGAGCCCGGCCCTGCACGACCTGGCCGAGGCCGTGGGCGGGTCGCTGGGGACGCCGGTGGTGGGGGAGGAGCGCCTTGGGTGAGCCGTCGCGGGGCCTGGGGATCCTCGGAGGCACCTTCGACCCGCCCCACGTGGGCCACCTCGTCGTGGCCGTCAACGTGCGCCACGCGCTGGGGCTGGACGAGGTGCTCCTGGTGGTGGCCAACGCCCCGTGGCAGAAGGCCCACCTGCCCGTGAGCCCGGCTCCCGACCGCCTCGCCATGGTCGAGGCCGCGGTGGCCGGGGTGGACGGGGTGTCGGCCAGCGCCCTGGAGATCGAGCGGGGCGGCACCTCCTACACGGCCGACACGCTGACCGAGCTGCACCACCGCCGGCCGGAGGAGCCCCTGCACGTCATCCTCGGGTCCGATGCCGCCGCCGGGCTCGACACCTGGGAGCGGGGCGAGCAGGTGCGGCAGCTCGCCTCCCTGGTGGTGGTCACCCGGCCGGGGGCCGAGGAGGAGCCGTTGCCGCCGGGCTGGACGGCCCGCCGCCTCGAGGTGCCCCGGCTCGAGGTGTCGAGCACGGACCTCCGGGCCCGGGCCGTCGACGGGCGACCGCTGGACTGGCTGGTGCCTGCCCCCGTGATCGCGCTGATCCGGGAGCGGGGGTTGTACGCTGCCGGCGGATGACCGGGACCCCCGCCGAGAGCCTGTGCGATTGAGGGGGCTGGCGTCCTGACGGCAGGCGGGGAGCAGGTCCCGACCTCCCGGGAGCGTGCGCTGGTCGCGGCCCGGGCGGCCGCCGGCAAGAACGGCACGGACGTCGTGGTGCTCGACGTCGGCGAGGTCCTCGCCATCGTCGACTGGTTCGTCATCACCAGCGCCCCGAACACCCGGCTGGTCCAGACCCTGGCGGAGGAGATCGAGGCCGTCCTCAAGGCGAACGGCGGCGGTCCGCTCCGCGTCGAGGGACACGACGACGCCACCTGGGTGCTGCTCGACTGCGGCGACGTGGTGGTCCACGTGTTCCTCGACGAGGTGCGGGCGTACTACGAGCTCGAGCGCCTCTGGGGCGACGTCCCCCGCCTGGACTGGCAACCGGCCGAAGCCGCCGGAGCGGCGCGGGACTGAGAGCGATGCACCGGGGGTTGCGCTTCCTCGAGCACCCCGGGCCGCGCCACTCGGCGGACTGGTACGACCAGACCGGCGAGGACGAGGTGCTCCGCGAGGGGGACCGGCTGTTCGTCCCGTGCGAGGGCGGGCCGTCGTGGACCCGGCTGGAGCTGTGGCCGCCCCGCCTGGAGGTGGCCGAGCCGGACGGCGTCTACGTCCTCGAGGACGACGGCCCCCGGGCCGACTGGCGCTACGTCTTCGTGCCCCGGGAGGCGTGAGCCTCCACGTAGGAGCGGAGCGCCACACCTTGGCGCTCCTGCGCCCGTCGGAAGAGGCGGGCCGCGACCCGCACGGCCGGGCGAGCCACGGGACTCTTCTCGACGAACGTGATCGTCCACGTGTAGTCGGTGCCCCCGTCGGCCCGTCCGACGACGCCGTGGTCGGCGGTGATCGAGAACGGCCACGTCGGCGTCAGGCTCCGGAAGACGGCACGACGGGGCGGGTCCCAGGCCACGACCTGGCTCCGACCTCGGAAGGGCAACCGGCCGAGCCGACCCCGGATCGAGAACGTCGTCCCGACGCCGATGGGCTCGGCGTCCGGCGTCCAGGCTCGGACCGAGGGATCGACGAGCGGCGCGATGGCGGGGGAGGTCAGTGCCTCGAACACCCGCTCCGGCGGCGCCAGGACGGTGGTCGTCCGCTCGACGATCGTCGTCCGGCTGCGGGTCACGGGAGTGGAGCTAGAGGGACTCGAACCCTCGGCCTCTTCCATGCCATGGAAGCGCTCTACCACCTGAGCTATAGCCCCGAGTTGCCCGCCAACGGTACCAGCCGACCCCCACGCCCTCGTCGCTCCGATCGGTTCCGGACAGTTCACGCGCACATGGCGGGAGATGTGTCCAGAACGGCGTTCGGGTGGCTACCGGGTCAGCGGGTCGGGGCGAGGGCGGCCACGTAGACGGCGCACGGGTTGCCCGGCTGCCACCCCGGATAGGGGTCGACGCTGTCGACCTGGACGAAGCCCCGGGCCTGCCAGAACCCGTGGGTGGCCTCGTAGGGGGCGTAACCGGCCGAGCGGTCCAGCGTCTTCACCTCCACCAGGCGGACGCCGTCGGCGGCCAGCTCGCCGAGCACCTGCTCGACGAGCCGGGTCCCGACCCCCCAGCCCCGCCGGGTGGCGGCCACTGCCGCCCACAGCAGCTCGACAGCGGCGGGGGAGCGGCGGTCGACCACGGCGAAGCCGATGACCTCCCCGCCGGCGGTCACCACCCACGACTGGTGGCGGGCCATGTCGCCGGCCACCGTGTCCGGCACGTCCGGGGTGAAGTACTCCGGCAGCCCTCGCACGACGGCCTGGCAGCCGGCCACGTCGTCGGCCGTGGCCGCCCGCACCTCGACGGCCACCGGCGCCTAGACCACCACGTTGACGAGGCGGTCGGGGACGACGACCACCCGTCGCACCTCCCGGCCGGCGACCGCCGCCTGGACCTTCGCGTCGGCCAGCGCGGCGGCCCGGGCGGTGGCCTCGTCGGCCCCGGCGGGGAGGCGGATGCGCCCCCGGACCTTGCCGGACACCTGCACCGGCACCTCCACCTCGTCGAGCACCAGCAGGGCCGGGTCCGCCTCCGGGAAGTCCGACCAGACCACCGACGCCTCGTGGCCCAGCCGCGACCACAGCTCCTCGGCCACGTGGGGGGCCAGCGGCGCCAGCATCAGGACCAGCGCCTCCGCCACCTCCACCGGTGTCCCGCCCCGGGCCTCCACCACCCGGGGCAGGGCGTTGGTCAGCTCGATCAGCTTGGCCACGGCCGTGTTGAACCGCAGCCCGGCCATGTCCTCGCGGACGTCGACGATGGTCTGGTGCAGGAGCCGGCGCAGCTCCGGATCGGCCGGCTCGTCGACGATCCGGGGCTCGCCGGTCTCCTCGTCGACCAGCGACCGCCACAGCCGGGCCAGGAACCGGTGCACGCCGATGATGTCCCGGGCGTTCCACGGCCGGTCGGCGTCCAGCGGCCCCATGTACATCTCGTAGAGCCGCAGGGTGTCGGCCCCGTACTCCTCGTACACCGTCTCCGGGGGCACCGAGTTCTTCAGGCTCTTGCCCATCTTCCCCAGCTCCTGGGTGACGGGCCGGCCCTCGAACGTGAACCCCCCCGCACCGTCGGGCACGACCTCGGTGGCCTCGACGTGGACCCCCCGCTCGTCGACGTAGGCGGGGGCGAGGATGTAGCCCTGGTTGTACAGGCGCTGGAAGGGCTCCGGCCCCGTGACGTACCCCAGGTCGAACAGCACCTTGTGCCAGAACCGGCTGTAGAGCAGGTGCAGGACGGCGTGCTCGACGCCGCCGACGTACAGGTCCACGCCCCCCATGGCCGGGGTGCCGTCGGAGCGGGAGCCCGTCATCCAGTAGCGCTCGACCTCCTCGTCGACGAAGCGGGTGTCGTTGGTCGGGTCGAGGTAGCGCAGGTAGTACCAGCACGACCCGGCCCACTGGGGCATCGTGTTCAGCTCCCGCCGGTAGCGCTGCGGCCCGTCGCCCAGGTCGAGCTCGACCTCCTTCCACGCCTCGGCCCGCCCCAGCGGCGGCTCGGGCAGCGTCTCGGCGTCGTCGCTCACGACCCGGGGGGCGTAGTCGTCGACCTCGGGCAGCTCGACCGGCAACATCGACTCGGGCAGGGCGTGGGGGTGCCCGTCGTCGTCGTAGACGACGGGGAAGGGCTCGCCCCAGTAGCGCTGGCGGCTGAACAGCCAGTCCCGCAGCTTGTAGGTGACGGTCCCGGCCCCGGCCCCCTCGGCCTCCAGCCACTCGATGATCCGGGCCTTGGCGTCGGCCACGCCCAGCCCGTCCAGGAACCCGCTGTTGACCGCCGGGCCCTCACCCACGTAGGCCTCGCCCTCCCACCCCTCGGACGGCTGGACGGTGCGGACGATGGGCAGGTCGAAGGCCTCGGCGAAGTCCCAGTCCCGCTGGTCCTGCCCGGGGACGCCCATGATCGCCCCGGTGCCGTAGCCGGCCAGCACGTAGTCGGCGATGAAGACGGGCAGGTGCTCGCCGGTGGCGGGGTTGACGACGTAGGAGCCCGTGAACACCCCGGTCTTGACCTTGGACTCGATCTGGCGCTCGACCTCCGAGCGGGATGCGGCGTAGGTCCGGTAGCCGGCCACCGCCTCTGACGGGGAGTCCCACCCGGAGGCGGGGACGTCCCCGACGACGCCGGCGAGGCCCGCCCCCCGCCAGCTGGTGGGGTCGGCGTCGCCCCACGAACCGGCCACCAGCGGCTCGACCAGGTCGTGCTCGGGGGCGAGGACCAGGTACGTGGCCCCGAAGACGGTGTCGGGCCGGGTGGTGAAGACGGGGATGACCGTGGCGGGATCGGAGGCCAGGGGGAAGTCGATGCGGGCGCCGACGCTGCGCCCGATCCAGTTGCGCTGGATCACCTTGATGGGCTCGGGCCAGTCGATCAGGTCCAGGTCGTCCAGCAGCCGCTCGGCGTAGGCCGTGATCCGCATCTTCCACTGGGTCAGCGGGCGCCGGTAGACGGGGAAGTTGCCCCGATCGCTGCGGCCGTCGGCGGTGACCTCCTCGTTGGCCAGCACCGTGCCCAGCCCGGGGCACCAGTTGACGAGGGCGTCGTCCAGGTACACCAGCCGGTGGTCGTCGACCACCTTGCGCTGCTCGTCGGTCGACCGCTCCGACCACGGGCGGCCGTCGTCGTCCACCACCTGGCGGGTGCCGGCGTCGAGCTCGGCCACCAGCTCCTCGATGGGCCGGGCCCGGCCGGCCTCGGCGTCGTACCAGGCGTTGAACAGCTGGACGAAGATCCACTGGGTCCAGCGGTAGAAGGACACGTCGGTGGTGGCCACGCTGCGCCGCTCGTCGTGGCCCAGGCCCAGGGCCCGGAACTGGCGCCGCATCGTGGCGATGTTCTGCTCGGTCGTGACCCGGGGGTGCTGGCCCGTCTGCACCGCGTACTGCTCAGCCGGGAGCCCGAACGCGTCGTAGCCCATGGTGTGCAGCACGTTGCAGCCGCTCATGCGCTTGTAGCGGGCGAAGACGTCCGTCCCGATGTAGCCCAAGGGGTGGCCGACGTGCAGGCCCGTCCCGCTGGGGTAGGGGAACATGTCCAGCACGTAGAGCTTGGGGCGCCCCGCGACCGTGTCGAAGCCCTCCGACAGCGGGCCCCTGGGGTTCGGGGTGTGGTACGTGCCGTCCTTGGCCCACCGCGCCTGCCAGCGCGCCTCGATCTCGTTGGCGAGTGCGGCCCCGTAGCGCTGTGCGGGGGCGTCCGGGGACTGCTTGGGGGGCACCCCCGGATCGTACCGACGCCCCTCCCGCCACCTCTTGGGCAATCTCCTGTAACCCGAAGGCCACCGACGGGGTCAGAGGGGACATGACGACCTTGGCGGCGCGGATCGAGCGGGCCATCGCGGCCCGCCCGGAGGGGACCATCACGTTCGTCGGCGGCGGCCAGGAGGACCGGGTCCCCTGGGCCCAGCTCCACGACGACGCCCGGGCCATGGCCGCCGGCCTCCAGGCCCGGGGCGTGGGCCCCGGCACCCACATCGGCATCCTCGGCGCCACCTCACGTCCCCTGGTCACCGCCATCCAGGCCGCCTGGCTGTGCGGCGGGGCCGCCGTCGTGCTCCCCCTCCCCATGCGGCTCGGCTCCATCGAGGAGTTCGCCGCCCAGACCCGGGTCCGGATCCGCAACGCCGACGCCGCCCTCGTCCTGGTCGACCCCGACCTCGCCCCCTTCGTCGAGCCGACGCCCGGCGACCCGCCGTTCGTGCTGCTCACCGAGGCCGCCCGTGGCTACCGGCCCGACCACTTCGACCGGCCGGCGGACGACCCGGACGCCCTCGCCATCCTCCAGTTCACCAGCGGCTCCACCGCCGACCCGAAGGGCGTCATGCTGCCCAACGGGACGGTGGGCGCCAACCTCGACGCCATCGCCGAGGCTGCCAAGCTCGACGTCGACGATGACGTCCTTGTCTCGTGGCTGCCGCTGTACCACGACATGGGCCTGATCGGTCTCATGACCCTCCCCATGACCACCGGCGCCGACCTCGTCCTGGCCCCGCCCCAGGACTTCCTGGCCTCGCCCACCCGTTGGGTCGAGTGGATGTCGCACTACGGCGGCACGGCCACCGCCGGGCCGAACTTCTCCTACGCGCTGGCCGCCCGGGCCCTGCGTCGCCACCCCGGCCTCGACCTGTCCCGCTGGCGGGTGGGCCTGAACGGCGCCGAGCCCGTCGATCCCGACGCCGTCGAGGCCTTCTGCGAGGCCGGTGCCCGCCACGGCCTCGACCCCCGCTCGGTCTTCTGCGCCTTCGGCATGGCCGAGGCCACCCTGGCGGTGACCTTCCCCGTGCCCATGACCGGCATGGCCACCGACTGCGTGGACCGCCGGGTGCTCGAGACCGACCGCTACGCCGCCCCGGCCGAGCCCGGGTTCGCCGGCGCCCGGCGCCTGGCCCGCCTGGGCCGCGCCGTGCCGGGCCTCTCGGTGCGGGTCGTCGACCCCTCCGGCCGTCCCATGCGGGAGCGGGAGGTGGGCGAGCTCCAGGTGAAGGGCACGTCGGTGACCCCCGGCTACTACAAGCGTCCCGACGCCACCGCCGATGCCTTCACCCCCGACGGGTGGCTGCGGACCGGCGACCTGGCCTACCGGGTCGAGGGCGAGCTCGTGGTGTGCGGCCGGATCAAGGACGTCATCATCGTCGGCGGCCGCAACGTGTTCCCCGAGGACGTCGAGCGGGCGGTGGCCGGTGTGGCCGGCGTGCGGCCCGGCAACGTGATCGCCTTCGGGGTCGAGGGGCGGAAGGGCAAGGAGTCGCTCGTGGTGGTGGCCGAGAGCCGCTCCGAGGACGGCCCCACCATCCGCCGCCAGGTGGCCGAGAAGGTCCTCGACGCGGTGGGCCTGCCCATCTCCGAGGTGGTGCTGGTCGCCCCGGGCACCCTGCCCAAGACGTCGTCGGGCAAGCTCCAGCGCTCACTCTGCCGGACCCGCTACCTGGAGGCCGAGCTCCAGGCCGTGTAGGTCCCTGGGGTTCCCGGGAACCGGGCCTCGCCCGGCCGTCGTCCAACGGCCGTGCGACTCCGACACGCTGCCCTCACCCTGCTGCTCGTCCCCGTGGCCGTCGTGCTGGGGGCGGTTCCCGCCGGCGCCTGCGCCGGGCTGATCGGTCCGGCCGGCTCGGTCGAGCTGCTGCGCACCTCGACGCTGGCCGCCCACGTCGACGGGATCGAGCACTACGTCACGTCGTTCGAGTTCGCCGGCGGCGGCGCCGAGCTGGGCTCGATCGTGCCCCTCCCGGGGGTGCCGACCAAGGTGGAGCGGGGCGGCGGCTGGACGCTCCAGCGCCTGGCCCAGGAGGTGCAACCCGCCGACGTCGTGGCGCTGCGGTCGTCGGCCGAGGACGCCTCCGCCGCCCCCGCCGAGGTGCTCCTGGAGACGAAGATCGACGCCCTCGAGCTGACGGTCCTCCGGGGCGGGGGGACGGCGGTGGGCGACTGGGCCCGCTCCCACGGCTTCCGCCTCACCCCGGACGCTCCCGAGGTCCTCGACTTCTACGCCCGGCGCAGCCCGATCTTCCTGGCCGCCCGCTTCGACGCCACCGCCGCCCGGGACCGGGGCCAGCCCATCGGCACGGGCACGCCGGTGCACCTGACCATCCCCACCGACGAGCCCTGGGTCCCGCTGCGCATCCTCGGGCTGGGGCGGGGCGGGACCGAGGTGGTGCAGGCCGACGTGTACCTGCTGACCGAGGAGCGCCCGAAGCTGCTGGCGGGCGGCCCCGGCCTCGACCTCGAGCGCCGGGAGCGGGCCACCACGTTCCTGCTCGACGACCTGCGGTCCGACGACGGCATGGCCTGGGTCCCCTCCGAGGCGTGGTTCACCCACCTGGCCCTCGACGCCCCGGCCCGGGACCTCGACTACGACCTGGCCGTGGCCACGGAGCCCGGGCGGCAGCCGTCGCCCGAGGCCGCCGGCGTGCTGCCCCCCGCCGGTGTGCCCCTGCCCGTGCCGGGAGGGGACGTGCCGTGGCTGCCCGGCGTCGTGCTGGTGGGCCTCGCCGGGCTGGTGGGGACCCTGGCCGTGGTGGGCCGACGCCGGGCCTCGGCGGCATGAGGCCGCTGCTCGCCGGCGCGCTGGCCGTCGCCCTCGCGCTGGGCGTGGTCGGGTGCAACGACGACCCGGCCGAGGACGCGCTCGGGCCTGGCACGGTGACGGTCGAGCTCGAGCTCCACCACAGCCGGTTCCGCCCCGCCAAGCTGCGGGTGATCGAGGGGACCACGGTCCGCTTCGTGGTCCGCAACACCGATCCCATCGACCACGAGCTGATCGTGGGCGACGCCGAGGTCCACCGCCGGCACGAGCGGGGCACCGAGCCGTTCCACGAGCCCAAGCCGGGCGAGGTCTCGGTGCCCGCCGGCACGACGGGCGAGACGACGTACCACTTCCACGAGCCGGGCACGGTGGTCGTGGCCTGCCACCTGCCCCGCCACCTCTCCTACGGCATGCGGGGCGAGGTCGAGGTGGTCGCTCACTAGCTGCGCGAGGGTGACCGGCGATGACCCCGTCGTTGCCGCCGCCCGAGGAGCTGGCCGCTGCCGGCCTCTACGACCCTGCGGCCGCCGACGCCGCGGAGCAGCTCCACCACCTCCGGGTCATCGCCGCCCGGGGCGGGACCGTCGAGGACATGCTCGAGGCGCAGCGCCGGGGAGCCATCGACCGCCTGGCCGCCGAGCTGCTCTTCCTCCCACAAGGTCCCCGCTACACGGCGGAGGGCCTCGCCGAGCGGGCGGGCGTGGACATCGGGGTGGTGCGGGAGCTGCGCCGGGCGTGCGGGCTCCCCGACGTCGCCGACGACGATCCCCGGTTCTCGGACGGCGACGTCGGGGTCGTGCAGGCGGTCGAGGCGGCGTCCGCCCTCTTCGGGCGCCCGGCGACGATGCAGCTGCTGCGGGTGACTGCCTCGTCCATGGCTCGCATCGCCGATGCCGCGGTGTCGACCTTCGTCACCACCATCGGCGCCGCGTCGCAGTCGGCGGACGAGACCCTCGTCGCCGCCAACGACGCCGCCATGGCCCTCTACGGCGGGCTGCTCGGGACCATGGACGCGGTGCTGCGCCAGCACCTCGTGCACCAGGCCCGGCCCAACATCACCGCCGCCCATGCCGGCTTCGAAGCGCGGGACGGCGCGGTGGGCTTCGTCGACGTCGTGGGTTCGACGTCGCTGCTGCAGCGGCTGCCCCTCGACGAGGTCGGCCAGGCGATCGCCGGCTTCGAGTCGGTCGCCGCGGACGTCGTGACCGAGGGCGGTGGGCGCGTCATCAAGTTCGTCGGCGACGAGGTGATGTTCCGGACCGACGCCGCGGGCGACGCCTGCGCGATGGCGCTGCGGCTGGTCGAGCGGTTGGACGGTGACGCGGTCCTGCCCGGGGTGCGGGCCGGTGTGGCGGCCGGCCCGCTGCTGCTGCGCGACGGCGACTGCTTCGGTCCGGTGGTGAACCTGGCCGCCCGGGCCGTGAAGGTGGCGACCCCGGGCGCCGTGGTGCTGGCGTCGACGACTCCGGTCGAGGGGTTGCCCGGGCTCCGGCTCACCCCCTTGGCGCCCGTGCGCCTCGCCGGCTTCGACGGGCCGGTGGCCCTTGCCTTGGTGGAGCGTTCCTAGGCGGCCTTGAGCCCGTCCATGACCTTGGCCCAGCGCTCGGGGTCGGAGCGGAACGGGGCGTAGAAGCTGAGCCGGTCGATCACGTCGCCGTAGCGGGCCGACAGCTTCGGCGCGATCTCCTCGGGCTCGCCGACGATGGCGAAGGTGCCCAGCATGTCGTCGTCGATCAGCTCGCCCATCTCCTGCCACTTCCCCTGCTTCGACATGCTGTTCAGCTCGGTCTGGAGGTCGCCCCAACCGTGGCGGTCGAGGACCGGGCGATAGGCGGGCGTCGAGCCGTAGAAGGCGATCTGGCGACGGACGTTGACGGCGGCGTCGGCCATCTCCTGCTCGTTCGTCCCCGTCACCACGAAGGCGGGGCCGGAGACCTCGAAGTCGTCGAGCGTCCGCCCGGACGCCTGCAGGCCCCGCTCCAGCGCGGGCACGGTGACCTCCCGGAGGTAGGTCTCGGTGGTGAAGGCGTGGCACAGGATGCCGTCGGCCACCTCGCCGGCGACCTCCGTCATGCGCTCGCCGACGGCGGCGAGGAAGATCTTGGCCTGGCCGGCGGGGTTCGGGCCCGGGTCGAAGAAGGGCGTCATCAAGGTGTGCGTGTAGAAGTCGCCCCGGAAGTCGAGCTTCTCGCCGGAGTCCCAGGCCGCCCAGATGGCCTTGACCGCCGAGATCAGCTCCTTCATGCGGGCGGCCGGGTGCGACCACGGCATGGAGAAGCGCTTCGTGATGTGGGGCTTGATCTGCGAGCCGAGGCCGAGGATGAAGCGGCCGTCCGAGTAGCGCTGGAGGTCGTAGCCGATGTTGGCCAGCGTCATCGGCGAGCGGGCGAAGGCCACGGCGATGCCGGTGCCCAGCTCGACCCGCTCCGTCGCCTCCGCGGCCAGGAGGAGCGGGAAGAACGGGTCGTGGCTGGTCTCGGCCGTCCACACGGCGTCGTAGCCGCGGCCCTCGGCCTCCTTCGCGGCGCCGGCCGCCTTCTCCAGCTCGAACGGCAAGCCCCCGTCGACCTTCATGGCCGCACGCTAGAACAGCGAGTCCTCGAGCGGCCCGCCCGTCCAGGGCGGCACCACGCGGCGCAGGCGGTCGGTGGCGAGGAACGCCTCCTGGAGATCCGGCGGCAGGTCGTCGTAGGGCGACACCTGCGAATCGTGGAGTCGGATGGCGGCCCAGCGGGTCGCCAGGTGGGCGCTCGTGTCGAGGACGGTGCTGATCGCCTCGTCCGGCGTGCCGATGGCGGCCACGTCGGCGTCGAGGTGCTGCCGGTCCGGGGCGACGGCCCGTTGGTGGTCCACCCAGCGGCGCATGAGCGAGCGGGGGAGGCAGGCGAGGTAGACGCGTCCGACCGGGTCGGCGGCGCGGGCGACCGCCGCCAGGGTGGCGTCACGGATGCGGGCGTGGTCCCGGTGACCGTCGCCGGCGTCGAGGGTCACGACCACCTCGGGACGGAAGGCGTCGATGGCGGCCAGCACGGCGGCGACCACGTCCTCGAATGGCGCCGCCACCAGCGTGCCGGGGGCGGCGTCGCCGACCATGCCGGAGTCGGCGAAGTCCAGGAGGTCGACGCGCGACACGCCGAGGACCCCCGCCGCCTCGTGGAGCTCCCGGGTTCGGGCGTCGGGCAGGTCCTCGGGCGCGAGGCCGCTCCGGGCCGCCGGCTCGCCGGCCTCGCCCCGGGTGGCGCAGCACACCGCCGTCTCGGCCCCGCCGGCGGCCGCCCAGGCGAGGATGGAACCGAGGCCGAAGGTCTCGTCGTCGGGGTGGGCCACCACGGCGAGGAGGCGGGGGGCGTCGGCCATGGCCGCCGAGTAGAACACGGCACTACCGTCAGCCCCCGTGCAGGTGCGGGCCATCGCCGCGATCGCGGTGCTCCTCCTCGTCGTGATCGCCGGGCAGGCGCCGGCGGGCGCCGCACCGACGGTCTCCGGCGCCACCACCGTGACGGGACCCGGGCCCCGGGACGCCCCCGACGTCGCCTTCGACGGGACCAACTACCTGGTGGTGTGGAGCCAGCCCGGAGGGGAGACGGGGGAGGACGTGTACGGCCGGAGGTTCGCCGGCAACGGGTCCGCGCTGGGCGCGGCCTTCCCCATCGGGGCGTTCCCCGGCGACGACGCGAGCCCGGCGGTGGCCTCGAACGGCTCGAGCTTCCTGGTGGTGTGGCAGCACGAGTTCTCCCCGGACAGCTGGGACATCAACGGCCGGCAGGTGTTCGCGAACGGCACGGTGAACCCCGACCTCTACGGGGTCGCCTCCGGCGACCCGTCGGAGGAGGCGCCGGACATCGCCACCGACGGCACGAACTACCTCGTGGTCTGGCAGGACGACCGGGCATCGGCCAACGGCTACGACATCTGGGGGGCGGGGGCCCAGCCGACGGGCGGGTTCCTCGGCCAGTTCCACGTCGGCGGCGAGGACAACGCCCGCCACGACACCGAACCCGCGGTCGCCTGGAACGGCTCGAAGTTCCTCGTGGTCTGGCAGCACTCGTACCAGAGCACGACGGTGTCGGACGTGCTCGGCACGCGGACGACCCTCAGCGGCGCCGTCGACTTCTTCGACGTCATCGTCTCGGACGTCATGAACCGCGACGACGCCCCGGCGGTCGCGTCGAACGGCTCGGAGTGGCTGGTGGTGTGGGGCAGGAAGGGCAGCGGCACCTACGACCTCCGCGGTGAGCGGATCCTCGACGACGGCCACCAGCAGGGGGAGTTCAACATCTCCACGGCGGCGGGCGACCAGGACACGCCCTCGGTGGCGTTCGACGGCAGCTACCTCGTCGCCTGGCACGATCGCCGCACCTCGTCGGTGCCCGACATCTACGGCGGCCGGGTCACGTCCGCCGGCGCCGTGTCCGACGGGTCCGGCTTCGCCATCTCCGCCACCTCGGGCACCGAGGACTCGCCCGCCGTCACCGGGGGACCGGGGACGTCCTGGGGGGTGGTCCTCGAGTCCGGGACGGGGCCGACGACGACGATCGCCCTGCGGCGGGCCACCTCATCGTCGAAGTAGGGCGTCCTCCACCACGTCCAGGGCGAACCGACCGGTCTGCTGCTGGCGGACCTCCGGGTCCCGGAAGGCCGGGTCGGTCCGCCTGCCGTCGCGGTAGGCCAGGGCCTCCCGGATGAGCGGGTGCCATCGCCGGTCGAAGGTGTCGAGGGCGTAGGCCCCCGCCTCCTCCTTGGCCAGTACCTCGCCGGTGGCCACCGTGTGGTGCAGCCGGGGCGGGCCGAGGACCCCCCACGCCGTGGTCCAGCGCGGCCGGAACCGGGCGCGGGCGACCGGACGGCGGAGCAACCCCTCGGCCCACGGCCGCCAGTACGACTCGAGGTTGGCCAGGTTCCACGGTCGCAGCAGCTCGGGTTGGGGGTCGAGGCCGAGCGTGGCGGGATCGGGTCCTCGCACGGCGATGCCGCGGTCGTGCAGCACCTTCCACGTGACGGGGTTGACGTCGAACCCCGAGCCGACGTGGAACAGGTGTCCCGTGTGGGAGGCGATCGGCACGATCTCCGTGACGGGCCGGCGGAGGTCGGCGCCGGAGACGAACACGGCGTTGCACGTCCCCGTGAGCGGTCCGTGGCGGGCGGCCACAGCCCGCACGCCGGTGCCGGTAGCGGCGGTGACGTGCACCACTCGGAGGCGCCGGAGACCCGCGGCGTCCAGGGCCCCGTCGACCACGGCGACGAGGTCGACGTCGCTGCGACCCGGCCGGAACGCACCGAGGGCGGCTGACCCGGTGAGGTAGAGGAACTGCACGCGATCGGGCAGGAGGCGGTCGACGACGTCGAGGTAGCGGGTCGCCGCCCGCTCGGCCGGTCCGGTCAGAGGGGATCCCACCGGTCGTGCCCCGTGTTGCCGATCGAGCGGCGGAACAGGTCCATGTGCACGGCCAGCGGGGCGGCGACCACGAGCGATCGCAGCGGGTCGGCCAGCTCGGGGTCGCGGGTCAGGGCGAACCACGAGCGGTGCCGGAAGGTGCCGAGCGGCTCGACGCCCTTGTTGAGGGCGGCCACCTGGCGCCCGACGGCGTCGGTCAGCGTGGCGTCGATGGTGTAGCGGGTGGCGGCCAGGTCGACGGCGCCGACGGTGGTGGCATCGACCACCAGCTCGTAGTGCGACCGCTCGTTGGTGCCCCACCCCCGCACCACCCCCAGGGGTCGGCCGAACGGGTCGAGCACGTGCAGCCCGGGCCGAGCGGGGCCGCCCTCCTCGACGATCATGAGCGGCAGGCCCTTCGGATCGACCATGCGGTAGCGCATGGCGCCGAGGCCCTGGAACCCGGTGCTCCCCGTCACCCGGGCCCGGAGCTGCGCCCGGTCGTCCCACACGAACCACCCGTCGCCCGTCTGGGGGCTGTCGTACTCGAAGACCAACGCGGGCTCGGTGAGGACGGCGCGCTCCGGCTCGGGTGGGCGGTCGACCGCGGTGGCGCCACCGGTCGAGACGTGCTCGGTCCACCGGCCGCCGTCCCAGTACCGCAGCGCCGCCCGCCCGAACGGGTCGGGGTGCCACCCGGGCGGCGGTGCCGTGCTCACGTCCCTAGCCCCGCCCGCCCTGGTCGCGGAGGAAGCGTTCGATCTCGGCCGCCAGCTCGTCCCCGCTCGGGAGTGGTCCGGACACCGGCCCGTCGTCGGCCCCGAGCTCCGTGTCGTGGCCGGCCTCGAGGGCCTGGACCATCTCGGCGTGCTCGGGGTTGCCGGCCACCAGCTCGTCGACCCGCGTGCGCAGCGCGGCGGCGGCCTCGTGGAGCGGGGTGCTGTCCAGCCGCAGCCCGGCGAGATCGGCCAGCCCGTCGACCAGGGCGGCGCTCGCCGCCGGGTACGTCATGTTGACGAGGTAGTGCGGGACCTGGGCCCAGATGCCGAGGGCGGGGAGGCCGGCGTCGGCGCACGCCCGCTCGATGGCCGCCTGCACCCCGGCGGGCACGTCGAGGGTGGCCCGCACCGCGACCCGCGCCGCCAGCTCGGGCGTGGTGGCCGTCGACGCCAGGCGGAGCGTCCGGGTGTGCGGGACCGGGGCGGGGAAGGCCCCGAGCCCCACGACGAGGTGCACGCCGAGATCGGCGGCCAGCGCGACGACCTGCTCGCAGAAGGCCCGCCAGCGCACGTCGGGCTCGCTGCCGAGCAGCAGCAGGACGTCGCGCCCGTCCGCGTCCTTGCCGTGGCGCAGCTCGAGTCGGGGCCAGGTGAGCCCCGTGTTCACGCCCTCGACGAGGTGGGTGATGGGGCGGCGGCTGCGGTGGTCGACGAGCACGTCGACGTCGAAGCGGGCCACCACCGTCGGGTCGAGGAGGGACACGAGGTGGGCGGCGGCGGTGGCGGCGGCGAACCCGGCGTCGATCCAGCCGTCGAGCGACACCACGAGGACGGGATCCTCGAGGGCGGGACGGCCGAGGAGCTCGTAGAGCGGCTCGCGGTCCACGGCCTACGCCACCCGGGTGACGGCCTCCTCGGCGGCGGCGGCGAGGCGCTCGACCTGCGTGGCGAAGGCCTCGAAGCCGCTGGCCTCGGAGCCCATGGCGCCACCCCGGTAGCGGGCGTACACCCCCTCGACGATGCAGGCCAGCTTCCAGTAGCCGAAGGCGGTGTAGTAGTCGATGGCGGACACGTCGCGACCGCTGCGGTCGGCGTAGCGCTCGAGCAGGTCGGCCCGCCGCGGGAACCCCGGCAGCGTGGTGGGCGACGTCAGCAGCGCGGTGCCGTCGTCGCCGGGGTCGGTCCAATAGACCATCAGGAGCCCGAGGTCGGCGAGCGGGTCGCCGAGCGTGCAGAGCTCCCAGTCGAGGACGCCGGTGAGGTGGCCGTCGTTGCCGACGAGGCAGTTGTCGAGCCGGTAGTCGCCGTGGACGATCGTCGCCGGGCCCTGCTCGGGGACGTCGGCCCGCAGCCGCTCGTAGACGTTCTCGAGAGCGGGCACCTCGCGGGTCTTCGAGTCGAGGAACTGCTTGTGCCAGCGCCGGAGCTGGCGCTCGATGTAGCCCTCCTTGCGCCCGAGCTCGCCGAGGCCCACGGCGTCGGGATCGACGGCGTGGATCTCGGCCAGGACGTCGATGAGCGACTCGCCGGCGGTGCGGCGCTGGTCCTCGTCGAGCACCTCGGCGGCGGGGATGTCCCGCAGGATGTGGCCGTCGACGAAGGCCATGACGTAGAACGGCGCGCCGTTCACCTCGGGGTCGTCGCAGTACGCCAGGGCGGGGGCGACGGGGACCGCCGTGGGCCCGAGGGCCGAGATGATGCGGTGCTCCCGCCCCATGTCGTGGGCGGTGGCGAGCACCTGCCCGAGCGGAGGGCGACGCAGCACGTAGGCGCCGCCGTCGGCGCCGTCCACCCGGTAGGTCAGGTTGGAGTGACCGCCGGCGATCAGCGTGAAGGTGAGCGGCGCGGCGCAGCCCGTCGACGTTGGCCTCGAGCCACGGCGTGACGCGTGCCTCGTCGATGCCGTCCTGCGCCGAGGCCACGGCGGGACACCGTAGTGGCGCCGGTATCGTCGCTCCATGGTCGACGTCACCGATGCCACCTTCGAGGCGGAGGTCCTCGAGCGCTCGAACGAGGTACCCGTGCTGGTGGACCTGTGGGCCCCGTGGTGCGGCCCGTGCCGGACGCTCGGCCCCGTGCTCGAGGAGGTCGTGGCCGCCACCGGCGGTCAGGTCCAGCTGGCCAAGGTCAACGTCGACGAGAACCCGCAGATCTCGCAGGCCTTCCGGGTCCAGTCGATCCCCGCCGTCTACGCGCTCAAGGACGGGAAGGTGGTCGACGGCTTCGTCGGCGCGCAGCCCAAGCCGGCCGTCGAGAAGCTGGTCGAGAGCCTGCTCCCCACCGAGGAGGAGGCCGAGGTCGACGGCCTGGTGCGGGCCGGCGACGAGGCATCGCTCCGGCGGGCGCTCGACCTCGATCCCGACCACGCCGGTGCCGTCGTCGCGCTGGCCGAGCTGCTGGTGGGCGACGGGCGGGGCGAGGAGGCGCTGGCCGTGCTGGCGCGCATCCCCGAGTCGGCCGAGACCCGGCGGGTGGCGGCGCTGGCCCGGCTGGGTCCGGTGGACGGCGACGGTGCCGCGGTGGGCGCGGACGACGGAATGACCGCCCGCCTCGACGGCCTGTTGGAGCGGGTGAAGGACGACGAGGACGCCCGTCGGGAGTTCCTCGACGTGCTCGAGCTGCTCGGCCCCGACGACCCCCGCACCGCCGGCTACCGCAAGGCCCTGACCGCCCGCTTGTTCTAGGCACCGGCCCCGGTGGACCTCGAGCGCCGGGACGGGTACTGGCGCTGGGTCGGTGGCCCGGTGCCCCCGGGGGCGGCGGCCATCACGCTGGGCCCGCTGGTCATCGTGCGCCGGCGGGCGGCGGACGATCCCCACCTGCTGCGCCACGAGCTCGTGCACGTCGAGCAGTGGCGCCGGCTCGGCGTGCTGCGCTTCCTCGTGCGCTACCTCGGGTCGTATCTCCGGTGGCGGCTCCGGGCCCACGACCACCACAGCGCGTACCTGCGCATCCCCTTGGAGGTCGAGGCCGAGTGGCAGGCCCGGCGGGGAGCGCCACTGTCGTAGGCCGGCGCTCGAGCGCCTGCCTCTGGGCACGCAGATCAGCGTTCTCCCGCGATCTGGGCGCCCAGACGCGTGGGGGAGGTCCGGTCTCCGGCGGCCGGTACGGTGAGGGACCTCGGGCTCTCGGCCCCCCGCTTCCCCCTGCTGCGGATCCCCGCACCCCTGGGAGCGACCTGTGCCTGACGAGCCCGACCCCGAGCTACCCGTTGCCGACCCGACGTCGCCCGCCGCCGAGGTGGCGTGGGTGCCGGCGTCGTGGCGCGAGCGCCTCGACCTGCTCACCGACCCGCCGTCGTGGACGCCGGGCCGGCTGGCCGCGGTGGCGGCGGGGGTGCTGCTGGCCGCCGGCGTGGTGGTCCTCCTCCTCCGACCGGCAGGCGGCACCCCGCCCGAGGTCACGCTGCCCCGGGCGGGGACGGCCGCCGACCCGGCCCCGACGACCACGACCACCGCCCCCGCCGTGGTGGCCCACGCCGCCGGGGCGGTGCGGGCGCCGGGCGTGTACCGCCTCGACCCCGGGGCCCGGGCCGCCGACCTGGTGGCAGCCGCCGGCGGTGCCGCCCCCGAGGCCGACCTCCAGCGGCTGAACCTCGCCGCCCCCGTGGCCGACGGCGAGCGGGTCTACGTGCCCCGGGTGGGCGAGGTGGCACCGCCGCCGGCGACAGGACCGACGGGCGTCGCGGCGGGGAGCGACGGCGAGGCCGGGAGCGGTCCGGTGGACCTCAACACGGCCACGGCCGAGCAGCTGGAGGAGCTCCCCGGCGTGGGCCCGGCCATCGCCGCCGCCATCCTCGACGAGCGCGAGCGCCGGGGCCGGTTCGCCACCGTCGACGACCTGCTCGACGTCCGGGGCATCGGCGACGCCCGCCTCGAGCAGCTGCGGGACCTCGTGACCGTGTAGCGACGCTCGTGACGGTGGAGCGCCGTGGGACCGCCCCCGGGTTCCCGTCACACCCCTCCGGTACCGTGCTCCCCGGCGCTTCCCCCCCGATCCCGTCGCCCGGGAGGAAGCCCGTGCACGTCCCCGCCCGTTCCGCGGCGCTCAGCGAGCGCGCCGTGGTGGTCCTCGCGGTCGCCGTCTGGGTGGCCGCCTGCCACGGGGTCTCGGTGTCCCCGGTCGTCGGCCTCGGCGTCGGTGCCCTCGCCGTCGTTCTCCGGCGGCCGTGGCTGCTGGTCGTCGGCGCCACCGTCCTGGCGTCGGGCCTGGCGGCGCGGGCGGAGGACGGCCTCGTGCCCCCCGAGCCCCGGACCGTGCAGGCGGAGGTCACCCTGCTCGGCGATCCGGTCGACGGGTTCGGCGGCTCGGTGCGGGCGGACGTCCGCCTCGGCCGGCGTCGGGTGGAGGCGTGGGCCCACGGCGCTGCGGCCAGCTCGCTGCGCCCCCGCCTGGCCGGGGAGCGGGTGCTCGTCACGGGCCGGTTGCGCCCACCGTCACCCGTGGCGCGGGCCCGGCTGGCGCAGCGCCACATCAGTGCCCGACTCGACGTCCGCGAGGCCGGTCCGTGGCGGGCGGGGTCGGCTCCCGAGCCGCGTGGCCAACGGGCTCCGGCGCCACCTGGCCGACGGTGCCGAGCCGCTCGGCGACGACCGCCGCGCCCTCTTCACCGGGATGGTGATCGGCGACGACCGGGAGCAGCCGGGTGAGGTGGCCGACGACTTCCGCGCCGCCGGGCTCACGCACCTCCTGGCGGTGTCCGGCCAGAACGTCGCGTTCGTGCTGGCCCTCTGCCGTCCCCTGCTACGCCGTCTGCGCCTCGGGCCCCGGTGGGCCGCCACCCTCGCCCTGCTCACCTTCTTCGCGTTGCTCACCCGGTTCGAGCCGTCGGTGCTGCGGGCCACCGCCATGGCCGCGGTCGTGTGCACCGCCGACGCGGTCGGGCGGCCGGCGTCACGCATCCGCGTGCTGGCCCTGGCCGTCGCCGGGCTGGTGCTGGTGGACCCGTTGCTCGTCGGGGCGCTCGGCTTCCAGCTGTCCGTGGGGGCGACGCTGGGCATCGGCCTCCTGGCTCGACCGCTGGCCGATCGCCTCCCCGGACCCCGCCTGCTGGCTGAGGCGCTGGCCGTCTGCATCGCGGCCCAGATCGGTGTGGCCCCGGTGCTCGTTCCGACCTTCGGGGGCCTCCCCGTCGCCGCCCTCCCCGCCAACCTCCTCGCCGTCCCCGCCGCCGGCCCGGTGCTGGCCTGGGGGCTGACCGCCGGCCTCGCCGCCGGTGTGCTCGGTCCGCCGTTCGACGGTCTCCTGCACGCGCCCACGTCGCTGCTCCTGGCGTGGGTCGCGGGCGTGGCCCGGGTCTGTGCCCGACTGCCGCTCGGCATGGTGACCGGGAGACACCTCGCGGTCCTCGCCGTGGTGGCCCTCGTCGCCGCTGCGCTCGCCCGGTGGCGGCCACGGCTGGCCGTGCCCACGGCGACGGCCGTGGGCGTGGCCACGCTGCTGAGCCCCTCCCTCGTGCCGCCGGCCGGCGCGCTGGACGGTGAGGAGGTGGGCCCCGGCGCCCGCGTGTGGCGGGGAGGGGCGGTGGTGGTCGTGCTCGACGGTGGTGACGCCGGGCGCCTGCTCGACCGGCTCCGCCTCAACGGGGTGCGGCGGATCGACGTGCTCGTGTCCTCCAGTGGTGGGCGCACGGCCGCCGGGGTGGTCGCCACCCTGCGCTCGCGGCTGCCGGTGGGCCTGGTGCTGGCGCCCGCCGGCCACCGCATCAGGGACGCCACCGTCCCTCGGGCCGGCATGTCGGTCGACGTCGGCGGGCTGCGGCTCGACGTCGGACCTGTCCGCCCGCGGCTCGAGGTCGCCGTCGCCCACCGGGGCCGGGACCCGTGACCCGATCGCCGTCCTACGGTGGCGCCGTGCTCCTGGCGCTCGGCCCGTCGACCGTCGACGTGGCCGACCGCGCCCTGGTGGTGGCCGTCCTGCCACCGACACCGCCCGACGACCTCGCCGGCTGCGCCGAGCGTGCCGCCACCGAGGGCGCCGACGTCCTCGAGGTCGCCGACGGCGAGGCGGTGGCGGCCGCCCGGGCGCGGGTGGCGCTGGCGGTCGCCGTCAGGACGCCGACCGCTGACACGGCGAGGGCTGCCTTCGACGCCGGGGCGGTGCTCGCCCTCGACCCGGGGGGCCTGGTCGACGGGGCCTACCTCGCCGCCGCTCGGGAGACCGGCGCCTCCGTCGTGGCGGCGGTCGCCGTCCCGGCCGACGACCCCGCCGGGGCGGTGGCGGCGCTGCGGGCGGTGGTGGCCAGGGTCACCGACGCCGGCGTGGCGGCGCACCACCTCGCGGTCGAGCCCGTGGCCTCACCGGGGGCGGGGCTGCGGGTGCCGGGCGGCCGCGGGCTGCGGTGCGTCGGGGTGCCCGTCGTGGTGTCGGTCGTCCGTCCCGATGCCGGGGTGGGTGCCGACGTGGGGGCGGTGGCCGGGCCGCTGTCGGTGGCCGTCGTCCGGGGTGCCGGCCTGGTGCGGGTGGCGCCGGCCGACGTGCGGTCTGCGCGGCGGGTGGTCGACGTGCTCGCCGCGGTGCGCCGGGGCCGGCCGTGACGCCCGCCGCCACGGCCGACGCGCCCCTGCCCGCCTACCTGGTGCGGGGATCGGATGCCGCCCTCCGGGCGGCGGCCGTGCGGTCGCTCGTCGACCAGCTGGTGGGGGAGGACGACCCGTCGCTGGTGGTGGAGTGGCACGACCCCGACGGCGACCCCCCCGACACCGGAGCAGCGGTGGAGGCGGCGGGCACCCCGTCGTTCCTCGGCAACCGGCGGGTGGTGCTGCTGCGGGACGTGGGCGCCTACCCCCTTGAGGGCCTCCAGCCGCTCCTCGCCTACCTGGTCGACCCCCTGCCCAGCAGCTCGGTGGTGCTCGTGGCGGGGGAGGGCCGCCTGCACCCGAAGCTGGTCGACGCCGTGAAGGGCGTCGGCCACGTGGTGGACGCCGACGTGCCCGGCAACAAGAAGGGCCGGACGACGTGGCTGGCCCGACGCCTCGAGGACGCCCCGGTGCGGTTGACACCGCCGGCCCTGGCGCTGGTCGACGAGCACCTGGGCGAGGACCTCGGCCGGCTGGCGAACCTGCTGGAGGCCCTGGCCGCCGCCTACGGGACCGGCGCCCGTCTCGAGCCGGACGACGTGACGCCCTTCCTGGGGGAGGCCGGCTCGGCCCCGCCCTGGGAGCTGACCGACGCCATCGACCGGGGGACACCCCGGGGGCGCTCGCCACCCTGCACCGGATGCTCGACGCCGGTGACCGGCATCCGCTCGTGGTGATGGCCACCCTCCACGGGCACTTCGGCCGCATGCTGCGGCTGGACGGCCTCGACGGCCTGGACGAGGCCGGCGCCGCGAAGGTCCTCGGCCTGAAGGGCTCCACCTTCCCGGCCCGCAAGGCCCGCGACGGCGCCCGGGCGCTCGGTTCGACGGGCATCGCCGACGCCTTCGCGCTGCTGGCGGCCGCCGACCTCGACCTGCGGGGGTTCACGGCGTGGCCCGAGCGGCTGGTGCTCGAGGTCCTGGTGGCCCGGCTCAGCCGGCTGCGACGGGCGGCCGGGCGGGCCCGGGGGCGAGCAGCCGGGCGGCGCTGACCGGCGCTAGGAGGCGCTGCGGGCGACGGCCCGCACGAGGCGGGACTTGCGGCGGGCGGCGGCGTTCTTGTGGATGACGCCCTTGCTGGCCGCCTTGTCGATCTTCTTGAGGGCCAGGCGGAGGGCGTCCTCGCCGGTCTCCTCGGTCCCCGCGGTGGCCAGGGCGGACTTCACCCGCGTGCGCAGCTCCGACTTGACGGCGCGGTTGCGCTGCCGGCGCTTCTCGTTGGTGCGGTTCCGCTTGATCTGGCTCTTGATGTTCGCCATGGCGGCACCGAGGCTACCAGCCCCTCCGCCCGACCCCGCCGGCCCGGTCGCTACCCTCGTGAGAGCCGTGACCGACCTCTCCCGCCTCCGGGCGATCTCGATCATCGCCCACGTCGACCACGGGAAGTCGACGCTCGCCGACCGCATCCTCGAGCTCACCGGGGCGGTCGCCGACCGCGACATGCGGGAGCAGTACCTCGACTCGATGGACATCGAGCGGGAGCGGGGCATCACCATCAAGGCCCAGAACGTGCGGGTCAACTGGCGGGACCACGTCCTGTCGCTCGTCGACACGCCCGGCCACGTCGACTTCGGGTACGAGGTGTCCCGTTCGCTCGCCGCCTGCGAGGGCGTGATCCTGCTCGTCGACGCCGCCCAGGGCATCGAGGCCCAGACCCTGGCCAACTGCTACCTCGCCCTCGAGCACGACCTCGAGATCGTGGCCGCGCTCAACAAGATCGACCTCCCCGCGGCCGACCCCGACCGCTACGCCGGGGAGATCGAGCGGGTCCTCGGCCTCCCGGCCCACGAGATCCTCCGCATCAGCGCCAAGACCGGCGAGGGCGTGCCCGAGCTGCTCGACGCCGTGGTCGAGCGCATCCCCGCCCCCACCGGCGACGCCGACGCCCGCCTCCGGGCCCTCATCTTCGACTCCTACTTCGACCAGTACCGCGGGGTGGTGTCGGCCGTCCGGGTCATGGACGGCACCCTCGCCGCGGGCGCCCGGCTGCGCTTCATGCAGGCCGGCGCCGTCCACGACGCCGACGAGGTCGGCGTGCGCACCCCCGTTCCCGTCCCGGTTGCCAGCCTCGGGCCGGGGGAGGTCGGCTACCTGATCGCCGGCATCAAGGACGTGGCCGAGGCCCGTTCCGGTGAGACGGTCACACTGGCCGCCGACCCCGCCACCGAGCCGCTGGCCGGCTACGCCCACCCCAAGCCGATGGTCTTCTGCGGCATCTACCCGGTCGACGGCGACGAGTTCAACGACCTGCGGGAGGCCCTCGAGAAGCTCCGGCTGAACGACGCCAGCTTCACCTACGAGCCCGAGTCGTCGGGCGCCCTCGGGTTCGGCTTTCGCTGCGGCTTCCTCGGCCTGCTGCACATGGAGATCATCCGGGAGCGCCTCGAGCGGGAGTTCGACCTGACCCTCATCGCCACCGCCCCGTCGGTCGCCTACCAGGTGACCACCGCCTCCGGCGACGTGACGGAGGTCGACAACCCGTCGCTGATGCCGCCGCCGAACGAGGTGGAGAGCATCGAGGAGCCGTGGCTGACGGTCAACATCCTCACCCCGACGGAGTACACGGGCACGCTGATGGAGCTGTGCCAGGACCGGCGGGGCGAGATGGTGAAGATGGAGTACCTCAGCCCGGAGCGGCTGGAGCTCGTGTACCGCCTGCCCCTCGCCGAGGTGGTCGTCGACTTCTTCGATCAGCTGAAGAGCCGCACCAAGGGCTACGCCAGCCTCGACTACGAGCCAGCCGACTACGCCGCCTCCAACCTCGTGAAGGTCGACATCCTCCTGAACGGCGTGCCCGTCGACGCCTTCAGCACGATCGTCCACCGCGACCGGGCCTACGAGTACGGCCGGCGGATGGTCGAGAAGCTGCGGGAGCTGATCCCCCGGCAGCTGTTCGACGTGCCCATCCAGGCGGCCATCGGCGGCCGCTTCATCGCCCGCGAGACGGTCAAGGCCAAGCGCAAGGACGTGCTGGCCAAGTGCTACGGCGGCGACATCACCCGCAAGCGCAAGCTCCTCGAGCGCCAGAAGGAGGGCAAGCGCCGGATGAAGTCGATCGGGCGCGTGGAGGTGCCGCAGGAGGCCTTCATCTCCGCGCTGCGCCTCGACGACTAGTCCGGGTCGACCTCGTCCTCGAACCGGTTGGCGCAGTCGTCCCGCTGCCGCTCGGTGTCGGCGTCCTCCAGGCAGTCCCCGAGGTCCTCGATCTCGTCGGCGTTCTCGGCCAGGAACACCCCGACGACGACGGCGATCACGATGGCGAGCAACCCGGTGACGATCCCGGCCACGGCCATGCCCGAGTTGGTCGCCTGACCGCGCCGGACCCGGACGAGACCGACGATCCCGAGGACGATGGCGACCAGCCCGATGACGCCGCCGACGAGGAAGAACGAGCTCACCAGGGCGATGATCCCGAGGACCAGGGCGGCGGTGCCCATGCCGTTGCGGGGTGCGGACGACGCCGGCCAGCCGGGTCGTCCCTGATCGGCGGGTACGTCGGACATGGGTGCCTCCCTCGTCGGCGCCGAACATCGTGCCAACCCCCAGGCGACGGCGGGGGGATCGGTGGTCTCGGCTCAGGCGGGCGGTTCGGTCCGATCCCGGTCGTAGATCGCGACCATGCGGCCGAGGAACGCGAGCTTGAGACCGAGCGCCAGCCCGCCGGTCACCAGCAGGAGCGGCAGCCGCCGCTTGTAGGCGCCGTACAGCCCCGCCGAGAAGGCGGCGGCGCTGGCCCCGTTGAGCGCACCTGGCAGATCGGCGTGGAACAGCCCGTCGGCGGTGTAGAGCTTCTCGCCGAGGACGCTCCTCGTGGCCCACGACCGGTCGTCCCGCGGCGCGGGGAAGAGGCGGGGGTTGAGCGTGAACCAGGCCGTCACCGGGATGGCCTGGCGCCAGCTGCGGTTCCACAGGGGCACGTACACGAGCGGGTTCGTGAGCACCCGTGACCACGCGCTCCAGGGGTTGGCGTGACGGCTCCACGTCCGATCCGACATGACCACGGCGCCGACCCTAGGGGCCGAGCCCGACGGGCGTCCGCCCGACTGGGGGCCCGGTCTTCCGGTAGCCGACGCGCCGACCGTACGTTCGCCGGATGGCGACGACCGTCCTCTGGTTGCGGCGCGACCTCCGGCTCGACGACCACCCCGCGCTCGACCGCCGCCGTGGACGCCGCCGACGAGGTCGTGCCGCTGTTCGTCGTCGACCCCGCGCTGACCGGCCCCTCCGGTGCCCCCCGCCTCGCCTTCCTGGCCGGCTGCCTGGCCGAGCTGCGGGACCGCACGGGCGGCGCCCTCGTCGTCCGCTCCGGCGATCCCGTCCGGGAGCTCGACCGCCTGGCGGCCGAGGTGGAAGCGGACGAGGTGTTCGCCACCGCCGACTTCGGGCCGTACGGGCGTCGGCGGGACGACGCCGTGGCCGATCGACTGGCCGCGGACGGACGGGTGCTGCGTGCCGTCGACTCGCCCTACGTCGCCGCCCCGGGCACGGTCACCAAGGCGGACGGGACGCCCTACCTCGTCTTCACCCCGTACGCCCGTGCGTGGCGGGAGCGCACCGCCGGGGGTCGGCCGTGCCCACCCGTCGTCGACCCGCCGTGGGCCACCGGCGTCGACAGCGAGCCGGTGCCCGAGCCGCCCGACCTCGGCGGCACGACCGTCCTCCCGCCGGGGGAGACCGCCGGTCGGACCCGCCTCGAGCAGTTCCTCGCCGACGGCGTGCGGGACTACGCCGAGCGCCGGAACCAGCCGGCCACCGACGGCACGAGCCGCCTCAGCCCCTACCTCAAGTACGGGTGCGTCCACCCCCGCACGGTGGTGGCGGGGCTGGGCCGGGGCCGGGGCGCCGACGGGCTCCGGACGGAGCTCGCCTGGCGCGACTTCTACGGGACGATCCTGGCCGACCGCCCCGACTCCGCCCGTGCCGCCCTCCGCCCGGCCATGGAGGACCTCCGCACGGACGCCGGTCCCGACGCCGACGAGCGCTTCGCGGCCTGGGCCGAGGGCCGCACCGGCTACCCGATCGTCGACGCCGGGATGCGCCAGCTGCGGGGCGAGGCCTGGGTCCACAACCGGGTGCGGATGATCGTGGCCAGCTTCCTCGTGAAGGACCTCCACCTCGACTGGCGGCGGGGCGCCCGTCACTTCATGGAGCGGCTCCAGGACGGCGATCTCGCCTCGAACAACCACGGCTGGCAGTGGGTGGCGGGCACGGGCACCGACCCGGCCCCCTACGTGCGGGTGTTCAACCCGGTCACCCAGGGGGAGCGCTTCGACCCCGACGGCGGCTACGTCCGGCGCTGGGTGCCCGAGCTGGCGGACGTCCCGGCTCCCCACGTCCACCACCCCTGGACCACGCCGGGTGGCCCCCCGCCCGGCTACCCCCCGCCGACGGTCGACCACGCCGAGGAGCGGCGGGAGGCCCTGGCCCGCTACGACGCCCTCCAGGAGGGCTGACCAACGCAACTCTCGGGCCGTGGCACTCGGTACGATCGAGTGCCAGCCATGGACGAGCGCGTGTACGAACGTCGGGCCGCCATCCTGCGCGCCGTGGTCGAGGAGTACGTGGAGACCGCCCAGCCCGTCGGCTCCGGGTCGGTGGCCAACCGCGGTGGCATGGGATCGCCGGCCACGGTCCGCAACGACATGGTCGCCCTGGAGCAGGAGGGCTTCCTCTACCAGCCCCACACCAGCGCCGGCCGGGTCCCGACCGACCGGGGCTACCGCTTCTTCGTCGACACGGTCGTCGCCCCCGGTGAGCTGGCCCCGCTCCAGCGCCAGGCGGTGCGGGAGGTGTTCGCCCGGGCCCACGGCGCCCTGGAGGAGACGCTCCGGGACGCCAGCCGCCTCCTGGCCCGCCTGACCGACTACGCCGCCGTGGTGGTGGGCCCGCCCCACGAGGCGGCCACCATCCGTTCGGTCCAGCTGGTCGACCTGGGCTCGCGTACCGCCCTGGCGGTGGCCGTCCTCTCCAACGGGTCGGTGGAGAAGGGCTTCCTCGAGCTGTCGCACGACATCGGCGAGGACCGCCTCGCCGCCGCCGGCGCGGCCATGGCCGCCAGCCTCCAGGGGGCCACCCTCGCAGCGCTCCCGGAGCCCCGGACCACCGGCGACCCGGCGGTCGACGCCCTGGTGGGCGCCGCCCTCCAGGCCCTGCGCATCTCCCACGGCGCCGAGATCGAGCCCGTCTTCGTGGGCGGCACCTCCTCGGTGGCCGCCTCCTTCGCCGCCGTCGAGACCGTCCGCGGCGTGCTGGCGCTGCTCGAGCAGCAGTACGCCGTGGTCGGGCTGCTCCAACACGTGCTCGGGAAGGCCCAGGACGACCGGCCGAGCGTGGCCATCGGGGCCGAGCACGGGGTCGACGTACTCGTCGACTGCGCGGTGGTGGTGGCGCCCTACTCCGTGGAGGGGGAGCCGGCCGGCAGCGTGGCCGTCCTCGGGCCCACCCGGATGCACTACCCGGAGACCCTGGCGGCGGTGGCCGCCGTGAGCTCGCGGCTCACCCGCTGGCTGGCTGCGAACTGACGTGGCCGCCGACTACTACGCCCTCCTGGGCGTCGGCTCCTCGGCCTCGGCCGAGGACATCAAGCGGGCCTTCCGCAAGCGGGCCCGGGAGCTGCACCCCGACACCAACGACGATCCGACCGCCGAGGAGCGCTTCAAGGAGGTGGCCAGGGCCTACGAGGTCCTGTCCGACCCCGAGCGCCGCCGCCGCTACGACATGTTCGGGCCCGAGGAGCCCCGGGGCGGCGGTGGGGGCGGCGACCCGTTCGGGGGGATGGGCGGCGCCGGCTTCGGCGACATCTTCGACGCCTTCTTCGGGAGCGGCAGCCCCTTCGGCGGCGGCGGGCGGTCCCGGGGCCCGAGCGGCCCGCAACGGGGGCCCGACATGGAGGTGGCCCTCGACCTCGAGTTCGAGGAGGCGGTGTTCGGGGTCGACCGGGACATCACGCTGCGGGTCCCCGTCACCTGTGGGGACTGCGGGGGCTCGGGCGCCCGCACGGGGACCGAGCCGGTCACCTGCCGGGACTGCGGCGGCGCCGGCCAGGTCCGCCGGGTGCGCCAGTCGATCCTCGGCCAGGTGGTCACCGCCACGCCGTGCCCCCGCTGCGGGGGGACCGGGCGGGCCATCGACGACCCCTGCCCGTCGTGCCGGGGCGAGGGACGGCGCACCGAGGAGCGGTCGTGGACCGTGCACGTGCCCGCCGGCGTCGACGCCGGCACCACGCTCCGGCTGAGTGGCCGCGGGGCGGCCGGGCCCCGGGGCGGCCCCTCCGGCGACCTCTACGTCCACCTGCGGGTGGCGGCCTCCGACCGCTTCGAGCGGTCGGGCGTCGACCTGCGCACCGACCACCACCTCCCGGTCACGGCCGCCGCCCTCGGTGCCACCGTCGTGGTCGAGACCCTGGACGGCGACGAGGAGCTGGACGTGGCCCCCGGCACCCAGACGGGGACCGTGGTGCGCCTGCGCCAGCGGGGGGTCCCCGTGGTGGAGGGCCGGGGACGGGGGGACCTCCTGGTGACCCTGGTCGTCGACACCCCGACCGAGCTCGGCCCGGTGGAGGAGGACCTGCTGCGGCGGCTGGCCGAGGAGCGGGGCGACGAGGTGGCGCCACCCGGCCAGGGCCTGTTCTCCCGGCTGCGCAGCGCCTTCAAGTAGCGACCGGGCCGGTCGTCGTGGCCCACGCCTTCGTCGAGGACCCGGACGACCCCGTGCTCGACCCCGACGACCGGCACCACCTGGAGCGGGTGCTGCGGGTGCGGCGGGGGGAGGAGGTGACGGTCTCGGACGGCGCCGGGCGCTGGCGGCCGTGCCGCATGGGCCCGGACGGGACCCTCGAGCCCACCGGCGACGTCGTCGTCGTGCCCCGGGCCCGGCCGGCGGTGGCCGTCGGCATCGCCGTGACCAAGGGCGGCCGTCCCGACCTGGCCGTCCAGAAGCTCACCGAGCTGGGCGTGGACCGGATCGTCCCCTTCGTTGCGGAGCGCTCGGTGGCCCGGTGGGAGGGGGAGCGGGCCGACCGCCACGTGGAGCGGCTGCGCCGGGTGGCCCGGGAGGCGGCGGTCCAGGCCCGCCTGGCCTTCCTCCCCGAGGTGGACGAGGTGGCCGACTTCCCCGCGGTGGCCGCACTGGCAGGTGCGGCCCGGTGCGACATGGGGGGGTCGCCGCCCGGCCTCGACCGCCCCGTGCTGCTCATCGGGCCGGAGGGCGGCTGGTCCGACGCAGAGCGGGAGGCGGAGCTCCCGGTGGTCGGGTTGGGCCCCACGACCCTCCGGGCGGAGACCGCCGCCATCGCGGCCGGTGTCCTCCTCACCGCACTCCGTGCCCGAGCCGTCGTTGATCGTGGCCGTTCTGACGCGTAGGGTGACACGGAATGGGCGAGGAAGACCGGCTTTACGGTATGACAAGCGACAGCACGATCGAGATCGAGGCTGCCGATCCGACCTACGCGGTGAAGGTGGGGAGCCGCCTCCGCGCCATCCGCAAGCAGAAGCGGCTCTCGCTCCAGGAGGTCGAAGCCAGCTCCGGACAGGAGTTCAAGGCCTCGGTGCTCGGAGCCTACGAGCGGGGCGAGCGGGCCATCTCCGTCCCCCGCCTCCAGCGGCTGGCCCGGTTCTACAACGTGCCGGTCGACCAGCTCCTGCCCCGTGACGACGCCGACCTCGGCCCCGACTCGGTCATCGACCTCGAGCGGGGGGCCGTCCTGGCCGCCCGGTCGAACGACGACGGGCCGGTCACCATCGACCTCGTCCGCCTCGAGGGCCTCGGGACGCCGGAGGCCCAGGTCCTGGGCCGGTACCTCGGCATGATCCAGGTCCAGCGGGGCGACTTCAACGGCCGGATGCTCACCGTGCGCCGGGACGACCTGCGGGCCATCTCGTGCCTGCTCGACGCCAGCCCGGACCAGGCCCGCCAGCGCCTCGACGAGCTCCGGCTGCGGCTCGACACCTGACCTCGGCGTCGCCGCCCTTCGGGGTCTACCTGCACGTCCCCTTCTGCACCCGGCGGTGCGACTACTGCGCCTTCGCCGCCTGGGACGACCGGTTCGAGCTGGTGGAGGGGTACGTCGACGCCCTGGCCGCCGAGGTGCGGGGGGCGGTGGCCGCGGGCCTCCCGGCGGCCACCAGCGTGTTCGTGGGCGGAGGGACGCCGTCGTTGCTGTCGGCGGACCAGCTGGGGCCGGTGCTGGCCGAGGTGCCCCGCCGGCCCGGGGCCGAGGTCACGGTGGAGTGCAACCCCGAGACGGTCGACCGAGGAGCGTCTGGCCGGCTACGCCGCCGCCGGCGTGACCCGGATCTCCCTCGGGGTGCAGTCCCTGGTGCCCTCGGTGCTGGCCTCGCTCGGCCGCGAGCACGATCCGGCCGACGTGGCCACGGCGGTGGCGGCGGTGCAGCGGGTGGGCTTCGCCAGCTGGAACCTGGACCTCATCTACGGGGCGGCGGGGGAGACGGCGGACGACTGGCGCCGGACCCTCGACGGGGTGCTCGCGCTCGACCCGCCCCACGTCAGCGCCTACGCCCTGACCGTCGAGCCGGGCACGCCGCTGGCCGACGACCCGGCCCGGGCGCCCGACGACGACGTGCAGGCCGAGGCCTACCTGGCCGCCGAAGCCGCCTTCACCGGCGCCGGGCTGGCCAACTACGAGATCTCCAACTGGGCCATGGCCCGGGCACGAGTGCCGGCACAACCTCCTGTACTGGGCGGCGGGGGAGTACCGGGGCTTCGGCTGCGCCGCCCACTCCCACGCCGCCGGCCGCCGGTGGTGGAACGTCCGCACGCCCGAGCGCTACGTGGCCGCCGTCGCGGCCGGCGTTCCGACGGAGGCGGCGGGGGAGGAGCTGGCCCCGCCCGAGCGCCGGCTCGAGGCCCTCCAGCTGGCCATCCGCACCCGGGCGGGCGTGCCGGCGGGGGCCCTGGCCGCCGAGGACCGGGAGGAGCTCGACGGCCTGGTGGTGCCCGACGGCGACCGCCTCGTCCTGTCGGTGCAGGGCCGGTTGCTGGCCAACGAGGTCGCCGTCCGCCTCCGGGTGCCCGACCAGTAGCAGCGGGTTGCGACCGTTCTGGCCTGCAGAACGGGGCACTTTGCCGCGCCGTTCTGCAGGCCAGAACCGCTCAGCCGAGGTCCAGAAGCACGCGGCCGCCGTCGGCGGTGGTGACCTCGAGGCGGTCGCAGCCGCCGGATCCGGTGACGGCGCGCGGCGGTGACAGCGCCCATCGCGGCGGGCCCAGGGCGGGCGGTCACCGGCCGGTCGGCCGAGGCCCAGCGGTCGTAGACCCACACCTCGCCGGTGGCCGGGCGGACCACGGCGGCGGTCGCCGGTCCCTCGCAGTCCCAGTCGCCGACGGCGGCCAGGTCATCCGGCTCGCCGACCTGCCAGCGACGCTCCCCGGCGGTGACCACGCCGGCCCGCACGGCCACCGCCTCCCCGCACCCGTCGCCGTCGAGGTCGACCGCAGTCGGTGAGGCCGCCGGGCACGGCGGTCGGGTCGTCACCGTGGTCGCCGGACGGACCGGCGCCGCTTCCGGGCCCCGGGCGCCCCGGACCACCGTGACGGTCAGGCCGAGCAGCACGACCGCCGACACGCCGGCCACCACCAGGCCCCGCACCGGCGGCCGCCGTCGGGGCGGGGGCGTTCGGCGGGGCCGTAGGTCCCTGGGCGGCGACGGCGTCGGCCGTCGTGGTGGTGGTGCCAGTGCACCCAGGCGAGCGGCGACGGCGGTCGCCCCTCCGGCGGGGCCGGCAGCCACCACCGCCCGCAGACCGTCGGCGAGGTCGCCCCGGGCGTCGCCCACGAGGTCGGCCACGAGGGCGAGCAGGGCGATCACGTCCGCCGCCGGCGTCGGCCCCTCGTCCTCGTCCGGCAGGCGGGCGTCGGCCAGACCGCAGAGGAGCGGCCGGTCACCCTCGGCGAGGACGACGTGGTCGGGCGCCACCCGCCCGTGGACGACGCCAGCGGCGTGGAGGTCCGCCAGCGTCCCGGCCAGCGCCCGGGCCAGCACCAGCACCCGCGCCGGGCGCAGCGGGAGCGCGGTGGCCAGCGAGCCGCCTCCCACCCAGGCCGTGGTGAGCCGGACGCCGCCGCCCGGCACGTCGGCCACGGCCACGAGCTCGACGCACCCCCGGCCCGTGGTGTGCTCGAGGACCGTCGCCTCCCGCCGGAGCCGGTCGGCCCCAGGGCCGGGCCCCGCCCGCTTGACCATGACCAGCCGGCCGTCCTCGTCCCGTGCCACCGCCATGACAAGAAAGAGTACGAGGAACAACGAAGAACAACAGATAGGGTGTCGACGTGTCCGACGTCGATCCCTGGGTCGAGCTGCTCGACGAGAGCAGGGTGCGGGAGGCCGGGGCCAGCCGGACGCGGGCCCGGTGGCTGCGCCGGGCCGCAGGCGAGGGCGCCACGCTGGCCGGCGCGCTCCTGGACCTCGCCGAGCGGTCGGCGGCCGTGGCGCTGGCGACGACGGCGGGCAACGTCCACCAGGCGGTGGTGGCGGCGGTGGGCGCCGACGTGGTGGTGCTGCGGCCGCCGTCGGGCGCGCTCCTGCTGGTGCCGCTCGCCGCGGTGGCGTGGGTGCGCCCGGTCGACGGGCCGCTGCCGACCGGCGACCGGCAGGTGCCCGACGGCCCCACCCTGGTGGATCTGCTCGGGCGGGCGGCCGAGCGGGGCGACCGCGTGGTGCTCCGGTTGTCGGGTGGCGCCGGTCTCACCGGCACGGTGGAGGAGGTGGGTGCCGACGTCGTGCGGCTCCGCCCCGACGACCCCGGCGCCGGCTCGACCTACGTCTCGGTCACGTCGATCGGGGAGGCCGCCGTCTTCCGCTCGGGGTAGAGGTGCTCGAGGCTGCCGGGCTGCACCCGGGAGCGCTCGATGAAGTCGTCGACGTCGGCTGCCTTCAGCCGCAGCACGCGACCCATCTTGTAGGCCGGCAGCGAACCCTCGTCGACGAACCGGTAGAGCGTGCGGGGGGTGACGCCGAGCCGGCGGGCGGCCTCCTGCGTGCTCATCCAGACGATCTCGTCGCTCACCCGCCCCACGCTATCGACGCGGACGGGAGGTAGCCCGCGGTGCCCTTCCGTGCCATCCGGTGCTCACCGCCGGGGCCCGAGGCTACGCTCCGGCCCGGATGACCGATTTGGGCGTCTCGTCCGGTCCGCTGGACGCCACCCGGGGGGACCCGGCGCGCCGGGAGGTCCGCCGGCGCCGGTCGCTGCCGTCCGGGCGAGCGGTGGTGGGCGGCTTCCTGGTCGCCGCTGCGGTCGTCGGGGTGGTGGCGGTCTCGACGTCGGGGACGGGGGCGCCGGAAGACACCTATGCGGTGGTGACCGTGGACGTGGATGCCGGCGACGTCCTCGGACCCGAGCACCTCGACCTCGTCCCGCTCGACCTGCCCGACGCCCAGCGGGCGGTGTCCTACACCGACGTGGCCGTGCTCGACGGCGCCACCGCCCTGGCGCCGCTCACGGCGGGCCAGCTGGTGCAGTCGAGCGACGTGGCCAAGCCGCCCGGCGGGCCGGGCCTCGCCACCGTGTCGCTCCCCGTGGAACCGGCGCGGGCGCTCGAGGGGAACCTGCGTCGGGGAGACCGGGTCGACGTGATCGCCACCTCGACGGAGGGCGGGGCCCCGAGCACCAGGACGGTGAGCGCGGGCGCGCTCGGTGGTCGACGTGGTGGAGGAGGGCGAGCGGCATCGGCGGCCCGACCGGGCTCGCCGTCGAGCTGGCCGTCCCGCCGGAGGACCTGGAGGGGGTGGCCGAGGCCGGGGCGGTGGCCACCGTGACGCTGGCCCGCACCACCGGCGTCATGGCCGAGGAGGCGGTCGAGGATCCGCCGTCACCGTGACCGGTGCGCGCTGGGTCCTCCTCGGGCTCGCCCGTCCACGGCTTCCGTGGTTCGCCGCAGTGGGCCGGGACGCCACGTCGGGGGCGCTGCCGGCGGAGTTCCTGAAGTGCGTGTCGGCCGAGGAGGTGCGGGTGCGCCTGGCGGGCGGCCGTCGGTGCTCGGCCGTCCTGCTCGACGGCGGGCTGCCCGGGGTGGACCGCGACCTGCTGGCGGCCGTGGTCGAGGCGGGCGCGGCGGCCGTCGTCGTCGACGCCGGCCGCGGGGAGCGGGACTGGCGTGCGCTCGGCGCCGTCCGCGGTCCTGCCCGCCGACTTCGATCGCCGTGCCCTCGTCGAGGTGCTGGAGACATCCGCGGCACGGGTGGGTGCGGCGGCGGTGCTCGACGAGGAGCCGTCGGCGCCGGCGCCGCGCGGGCAGCTGGCCCTCGTGTGCGGGCCCGGCGGAACGGGCGCCTCCACGGCGGCGGCAGCGCTGGCGCAGGGGCTCGGCGCCGCAGGGCACGACGTTGTGCTCGCCGACCTCGCGCTCCGGGCGGAGCAGGCGATGCTCCACGATGTCCGCGACGTCGTGCCCGGGATCCAGGAGCTGGCGGACGCGCACCGGTCGGGGACGCCGACGACCGACGAGGTGCGGGCGCTCACGTTCGCGGTGGTCGAGCGCCGGTATGCGCTGCTGCTCGGGTTGCGCCGGGCGCGGTCGTGGACGGCGCTGCGACCGCGGGCCCTCGCCGCGGCGATCGATTCGCTGCGGGCTGCGTTCGAGGTCGTGGTGGCCGACGTGACCGCCGACTTCGAGGGCGAGGCCGACGGCGGCTCGGCCGACGTCGAGGATCGCAACGCCCTCGCCCGCGGCTCGTTGGCGGTGGCCGATGTGGGCTTCGTGGTGGGACGCCCGGGGGTGAAGGGGCTCCACGCGCTCGTGCGCACCGTGGGTGATGTCGTGGAGGCGGGTCTGCCGCCGAGCCGGGTGGTGCCGGTGGTGGCCGCCGCACCGCGATCGCCACGGGCCCGGGCCGAGGTGGCGGCGGCGTTCGCCGCCCTCATCGGTCCGGTGCTGTCGACGCCGATCGCCGGTCCGGTGTTCCTTCCCTCGCGGCGGGTAGAGGGAGTCTTGCGTGACGCCCTGCCGTTGCCCTCGCCGCTTCCCGGCCGCATGGCCGGTGCCTTCGAGCGCGGTGGTCGCCCGGCAGGGCCGGATGGCGGAGCGCACCGCGGCGGGAGCGGTGCGGGTGGTCCCGGGGTCGCTGGCGTCGTGGGCGGACCCCGCCTGACCATCCCGCACCCGTCCGTCGGGGGCGTTCATGCTGGTGACGATGCCTCGCACCATGAGGCAGGCGCTGTCGACCCGCGGCGCCCGGCGCACCGACGGACCGGGGCGCCTCGTCGCCCTCTTCGCGCTCGTCGGCGCCGGCATGATGGCCGCCGCAATCGTCCTCGCCGTGCGGGGCAGCTCGTGGGCGCTCCTGGTCGGCGTGACCGGTGCGGTGGTGCAGGCCGGCGGCTTCGTCGGGGCCTTCTGGTGGACCGTGCGGCATCCCGAGCCCCGGTGCAACCGGGGCCGTCCCTAGGTGTGTTCCCCCGGGACGTTGGTCACGCGACTGACCGGCGAGCTAGACCGACGAGGTGAAATCGCCACGACAGTTCGCTCGACGTGCGGCAGTTGCGGTCGCTGCCGCCTCCGTACCGCTCTGGCCTTCCGTCGCAACGGCCGGGACCGTCGAGGAGCCGGATGAGTCGGCCGTCTACAACGACACCGTGCAGGTCATGGCGAACTTGTTCTGCGGGGTGCAGGTCAGCGCCTACCGCTATCAAGACCGCATGGATGTCAGGACGACCGTCTACGACACGAAGGCGGCCTGTCGGACCAACGTGGCGACGTACATCTCGGCCGACTACACCACCACGGCGGGGGACGCCGTGAGAGCTTCGTCCAGTTCGGAGGGCTACCTGGCCGACCTGCGGGTCGACGGCAGCGTTGGCGACATCAGGCAGACGACGCACACCATCTACTGGCGCGGCGCCGGCACCGTTTGGGAGCACACGCTCACGCCCACCAAGTAGACGCAGTCGCCGGCGTCGAATCCCTCGGGCGACGCAGGAGCGGCCGGCCCCAGCGACCGGAGCCAGTCGGCGGCGTCGTGGTGGGAGGCCGCCAGACGCTCGGGATCGCCCTGCTCCACGTCGGGTGGCTCGACGCCCGGCCACTCGGTGCTGGCCAGCAGCGCCCAGCCGCCTTCCGCAGCCGTGACGTGTGGAAGGTGCCGCCGGGGATCAGCAGCTGCGGTCGCTGTCCCGCCCGGATGTCGTCGCCGACGACCCGCACCTCGGAGCTCGAGTCCCGGTGGAGCAGAACAACCCGGTGAGCCTCGAGATCGGGGCCGGCGGGGAGACCGCCGAAGGGGCGATCGACATCGACTCCGCTGCCGTCATCGGCCCCGGCCAGCTGACCAACCGGGCCATCTTCAAGTACTGGCAGCTCGTCCGCAGCTCGGCTTCATCCCGTGGGTCGAGGCCATCGCCCAGGGCACCACCCCTGTCGGGCACGGTGACCGCCACCTCGGTGGACCTCACCCTCACTGGCAACGTCACCGGCCTCAACCGCTCCTTCGCCGCCCGCATCGTCGCCCGCCGCCCGAAGGAGGGGAGCAGCCAGACCCCGTGGTGTGACGGCCCGTCACCGGAACGTCACGTGTCGGACACGTTGCGCTTGACGATCCATGTTCATTCATGCTCGGGCCCTGCTGGCCAACGTGGGCCTCGTCATCTCCGACAGCGGTCGCCACCTCCACTCGTACGGGCACCAGCCGCTCCACCGCCGCTCAACCGTGGGGTGGTCCCCTTCGCGCATGACAACCATGCGCAAGCCAATCGCCGGAGCGGCCCTGGCCGCCGGGCTGCTCCTCGTGCCCGCCACGACTGCACTCGCCGCACCGCAAGCGGAGGTCTTCGAGTCCCAGGACAACAACTGGTTCTGCCACGAGGACTCGAACGCAGAGCTGCAGATGCCCGCGAACCACTGCATCAACGTGCGGTCCAAGGGCACGACGCTCAACCTCAAGGTCTTCGAGCCGGACACGCGTGGCCCGGCGGAGAGCGCGTCCTTCGACCCTGACGCGGACCTTCGGCCCTGCCCTCATGACCCCGACGCCGATCCGGACGGGACCTGGTGGGAGTTCGCGCCCGGCCTGTACGTCTGCCACCACTCGGGTGTGCAGGTGTAGGAGTCGTGATCGGGTCGAGCGCGGTGAGGTGGCCCCGCTGCTGGTGACCGCGAAGACGTCAACCGCAGCGGGGGTATCGCGGAACACGCGACGGCCCCGTGGCTCGAACCCGAACGGCGACCCGACCACGAGGTCCCGGACGGTCCCCGAGGCGAGCACCTGGCCCGGCCGGGCGTCGGCGGCCAGTTGCTCGGCGACGTCCATGGCGCTGCCGGTGAGCGTGTCCTCCATCGTCCGGCACTCCCCGGTGTGGACCGCCACCCGGAAGTCGTCCGCAGGACCGGCCTCGGCGACCAGCGCGAGCATGCAACGGAGGGCGAGGGCGGGTCCGGGGAACGTCGCCCGCCCGGGCGTCGGCAGGGGGCGGCCGCGACCCCGCTCGACCATCGCCCTGATCGCACGGTCCCGACGCCGAGCCGGGCGGGCCCCTTCGATCGCCACCACGGTCGCCAGGACGCTCTCGACGTCCGGGCGGGGCACGGCGCGTGCGACGAACCGCTCGATCTCGGCCGTGATCTCCTCGACCTTGTCCGACAGCCAGATCACGTGGATGTCGGAGTCCACCTCCACGAGCTCGGCCCCGGCGATCTGCCCGGCCATGAACCGGGCGGCCTCCACGGGGACGTTCTGGTCCCGCGTCGGGTGGACGACCAGCGTGGGTACGTCGACCAGGGGCAGGGCGGCGCGCACGTCGATCTCGGAGAGCGCCCGGAGGAAGGAGGCGGCGGCGCCCGGGCTGGCCACGATCCGCTGGCAGCGGATCCAGTACTCGATGGCTCGCGGCTCTTGGGCGCGGCTCCCGGCCAGGAGTGAGAGGCCGAACTCCGTGCCCCACTCCGCCTCCATCTGGTCGATGAAGGAGGTGACCAGCTCACGAGGTATGCCGAGCTCGTAGTCATCGGCTTCGAGGTACCGGGCGTAGCCGCCGTACAGCGCGAGCGCCTGGGTGCGGGTCGGGTGGGTGGCGGCCAGCAGCACCGCAGTCGGCGCCCCAGCGGAGATCCCGAGCACGACCGCCCGTTCCGACCCGACGGCGTCGAGCACGGCGAGGGCGTCCTCCACCCAGTGCTCCACATCGATTGTCGCCGGGCGGTCCGACATGCCCATCCCGCGCTTGTCGAAGAGGATCAGCCGGCCGAACGACGACAGGCGCCGGACGAGGTGGTCGGTGGGACCGTCCCACCACATGTCCAGGTGGCTGACGAAGCCGGGGATGGCGAGGATGTCGATGGGGCCCTCGCCCACGATCCGGTAGGCCACGTGCACGCCGTCGTCGCACCGGGCGTAGCGGACGGGCGACCGCACCGCCTGCGCCTCCCCACCGTCGTCCTCCGCCGCCCGCGGGTGCCGTGCCGGGACATCGAGCGTCGGGTCCTGGGCGAGGATGGCGCGCTCGAGGCGCTGGAGCTCGCCCCCTGGTTCCAGACCGAGCTCCTCGACGAGTACCTCGCGGGCGCGCTGGTACGCCGCCAGCGCGTCGGCCTGGCGGCCGCACCGGTACAGCGCCACCATGAGGTGGCCCCAGAGGCGCTCCCGAAACGGGTGCTCGCGAACCAACGACCCCAGGTCACCGACCACCTCGTCGTGGGCGCCGGCTGCGAGGTCCGCGGCGAGACGGGTCTCGAGGGCCGACAGGTACTCCTCGTTGAGGCGGACGGCCTCGGCGGCCAAGCCCGTGTCGGCGGCGCTGCCGGCGAGGGGTTCACCCCGCCACAGCGCCACCGCCTCGCCGAGCAGGCTCCGAGCCCGACGCGTCCGTCCCTGCCGGAGCGCCTCCTCACCTCGGCGGACCAGGTCCCGGAAGCGACCGACGTCGATGTCGTCCGCCGAGACGCGGAGCACGTAGCCCGGCGACTCCGTGGCGATGACGTCCGCCCCCAGCTCCTGGCGGAGGTGCGAGACGTAGGTCTGGAGGGTCTTGCGGGCGCTGGCCGGAGGGAAGTCCCCCCAGACCGCGTCGATCAGGGAGGCGGAGGCGAGCACCGAGCCCGGATTGAGCGCCAGCGCCGCCAGCAGCGACCGCTCCTTGGCGGCGGCGAGGGGCACGGAGCGACCCTCGTGCTCGACCCGGAGCGGGCCGAGGAGGTTGATCCGCACCGGCTCACGGTACGACCTGGGGCTCTGCCGTGCCCGCTCCCCGCTGCACCGGGGCTCCACCGCCCCGTGGTCCGCTCCTCCCCTGCGCCGATGCCAGCGCTGCCTCGCTCCACCTGCACCAACCGGTGTCCGTCGCGTCGAAGCGCGGCGACGCCTCGCCAGAACTGAGGGCGACCGATGCGTCGCTTCCGTCTGCCACACCTGCTGTGGGGAGAGAACCAAAGAACGGGCGGGCCTCACTTGGCGCTGATCGAGCGGAACGCCACCCCGTTGAAGGTCACGTCGCGGTGGTAGGTCAGGCCCCAACCCCCGACGGCCGACGAGAGCGCCGGTGCACCTTCGTCCCCACCACGACCGGAGAGCACGAAGCCGGTGCCGTCCTGCACCGCGCCGGCGTCGCTGACCCGGGTGCCGTAGAGGTTGTAGCCCGAGGCCCGGTTGTCCCGCCACGCCACCAGGAAGGTGGTCCCGTTGGCGGCCACGTCGGGGGTCTCCTGGTTTCCCGACTGGGTGGAGATGGGGATGCCGGCGCCGTCCTGGACGGTGCCGGTCGAGGTGACCCGGGCACCGAAGACGTTCGTGGTGACCGATCCGCCCCGGTTGTCCCGCCAGGTCACGAGGTGGCGAGCGCCGTTCCATGCCACCGCGGGCTGGTCCTGGCGGTGGTCGGCGCCCGAGACCACGAACGAGGTGCCGACCGCGCCGGTGCTGCCGGTGACCCGCGCCGCCCGGACGTCCTCGCTCCCCGCCCCGTTGCGACCGTCTTCCCATGCGATCAGCGCGCCGCTGCCGTCACCGGCGACGTCCGGGTTGTCCTGGTCGCCCGCGGCCGTGACGACCGCTCGCCCACCGGCGCTCTCACGGTACCCGGGCGGCCTGACCAGCGATGCCCGTCCTCGTGGAGGTGGTCGAGCGGAAGGGGGTCCACTCGTGCTGCCCGTGGACAAGTCGGGGTGCCGGGACGAGCATCATCACCGTGTGGTGGTCACCCTTGCTCTGGTAGGAGCGGCGGGGGGCTGCTCGACAAGTGACCACCGCACCGCCCAGCAGGGGAGCGGGACGTGCCTTGGTTCCCCCCGCCGGAGTCGCCTGGAAGCGTGTACGTGGAGCTCGTGACGGCCGACGCCATGCCGCATCTCGGCGAGACGACACGAGCACTCGTCTCCTCCACGATCGCAACGAGTCGGGAGGACATCCTCGCCACACGGCGGCCGGATTCGAGACTCGTGTTCTGACACCCCTGGTCCCAGTGGTGGACCACGCCGGGCTCGGGCTGGCGATGCCAGAGGGCCATCTCCAGGGCGTCGCACCATCTCGGTGCGGAGGTGATCGGCCATCGACCAGCCGACGATCCTCCGAAAGGAGGCGTCCTTCAACGCCGGCGACGGGTGACATGCGATCACGTGCCTCGGAAGTGATTCGAGCCCTGTTAGATGTGAGATGTGAGCACGGGCGGCCAAGGCGTCTCGATGTCGTTCGGCCAGGCCAACCGGGCGCGTCGCGCTCGCTTCGTTGGTCGCAGCGGCGAGCTCGATGCGTTCCAGGCCGCGCTCGCCGACGCGGCGTCGTCAGTGCTCTGGGTCTTCGGTCCGGGGGGGGTGGGCAAGTCGACGTTCCTTGCCGCCTGCGCCGAGACGGCGCGAGACGCCAGCCGGCCGGTCGCTGTCGTCGACCTGCGGTCGGTCGATCCCACCAGCGCTGCAGTCATCGAGGCCATCCACACCGACTCCAGGTCGCAGGCGGTCGACGGGGGTCCCGTTGCGATCGTGCTCGACGGCGCCGAGCGGGTCGCCGGATTCGAAGGCTGGTTGAGCACGTCCCTCCTGCCGTCGCTGGCGGCGGGCAGCGTCGCGGTGGTCGGGAGCCGCCAACCGCCGAGCCTCGAGTGGCGACTCGATCCAGCCTGGTCGCCCGTCCTCCAGCTCGTTCCACTCCGCAACCTCACCGCCGCCGAGACGGCTGAGCTACTAGCCGACCTCGGCCTCCCGGACGAGCTGCACGCCGACGCCTATCGCCTCGCCGGCGGCCATCCCCTTGCGCTCGTCCTGATCGCGGAGGTGTTCGGCCGGCCGGGTTCGGCCGGGCGATTGCCGACCGAGTTGGCCGACGCTCCTGATCTCGTGGCCGACCTGCTCGGCAGACTCCTCGACGACGTGCCAGGGCCCGAGCACCGGCGGGTTCTGGAAGCGGCGGCGCTCGCTCGGGTCACGACGAGAGGGTTGTTGCGCTCGCTCTTCGGGGCCTCCCGAGCGGCTGAGCTGTTCGAATGGCTGAGGCGGCAGCCCATTGTTGAGTCCCTCCCCGACGGGCTGTGTCCCCACGAGTTGGCCCGAGTTGCCCTCGAAGCCGACCTCCGGGGCAACGACCCCGATGACTACGCCGAGCTGCACCATGCGATCCGGGCTCACGCCCTCACCCAACTCCAAGCGCCGGGACGAACCGACGCGAGCGTTCGGGACGTCATCTTCTTGCACCGCGGCAGCTCGACGATGAGCGGCTACTGGGACTGGACCGTCTTCGGCGCCGCAATGGAGACGGGACTCAGGCGCGAAGACAATGCCGAGCTCGAGCAGATGACTGAGGACCATCACGGTCCGGAGGTGACCCGCGTGCTCCGCTACTGGCTGGACCGGGCGCCCGAGCAGTTCAGGGTGGTTCGTTCCGCTGGCGGCGACATCCTCGGGTACTTCGCCATCCTGGTGATCGATCAGCCGACTCCCGATGACCTGGCGGCCGATCCCGCTGTGGTGGCGCTCTGGGCTCACGCACAGCGGAACGATCCTCTCCGACCCGGCCAGGTGCTCGGGGTCACGCGCTTCTTCCTGGACCGGACCGGGGAGCAAGGCCCCTCTGTGACCTTCGGGGCCCTGACCTCGGCGGCTCTCCGCCACTGGTTGACCACGCGTGGCCTCGCCTGGGACTACATCGTTGCGACCCTGGAGGACTACTGGACGCCGCTGATGAACTACCTGGACTACCACCGCCTGCGAGCCGCAGACCACCGCCTCGGCGTGACGGAGTTCGTTGCCTTCGCGCACGACTGGCGCCGACTGGGCCCCGCCGAGTGGCTCGACCTCATGGAGGCTCGCGAGCTCGGGGACCACGTCCCCTCACCACCCCCGAACACCGAGCCGACCAGGGTGGCGCTCGACCGTGCCGCCTTCGACGAGGCCGTGCGCTCGGCTCTGCGGGACCTTCATCGTCCTGACCGTCTGGCCACGAACCCGCTTCTGCGCTCGCGCATGCTGCGAGAGGGTTCGGCAAGCTCGGACCCCCGCGGGCTCGGGCAGGCGGTCCGGGCGGCGGTCTCGGCACTACCCGAGGCACCGAGGACCGACAAGGCTCGCCGAGCGGTCGAACGCACCTTCCTGCACGGCTCCGTCACGCAGGAGACGGCGGCCGAGGTGCTCGACCTGCCGTTCTCGACCTACCGCCGTCACCTGGCCGCCGGCATCGCCATGGTGGCCGAGGTGCTGTGGCACTGGGAGGTGTACGGGCGCGAGTCCTGAGACCGCAGGAGAGCCGTGACATGAGCAGGTACTGACCTGGCAGGTGAGCACCGGACCGTTCGATCCTCGGGTTCAAACCCGACTGAACCGGAGGACGGGCTATGACTGCCATGACCCCGACCAGGGCCCACCGCTCGGACCAACGGACCCGCTCCCGCCATCTGGCCTGGGGCGCCGCCGTAGCCGCGGTGGTGATCGCAAGCGCCTTGGCCGCCTGTGCCCCGAGCGCCGGCACCGTCTCCCTGACGGCGGGCACGATCACCTTCACCGCCAGGTCCGACACGGCCAACGTGGTATCGGTCACCGAGTCGGGCGGCGACGTCCTGGTCAGCGACTCGGGGGACGCCGTGAGCCCGGGAACGGGCTGCACCGCAGTGGACGGGAACACGGCGCGCTGCCCCGTCTCCTCCAACGACACCGTGATCCAGCTGCTCCTCGGCGACGGCGACGACCGGGCCACGAACGAGGTGCTCCTGGGGGCTTTCATCAGAGGGGGCTCGGGTGCCGACGTCCTCGACGGCGGGAACCGCCCCGACCTCCTCGTGGGCGGGGAAGGTCGCGACGTCCTGCGGGGCCATGGCGGGGGAGACCTCCTCCGGGAGGGCGAGACGGCAGCGGCGGTCGACGTGGTCGACGCCGACTCCTACGTCGGCGGCGACGGAGTCGACGAGATCAGCTACAGCCCGGGGGTCGGAGCGGTGACCGTCGACCTGGGCGGCGTGGCCGACGCCGGCCGGGCCGGCGAGGGTGACGACATCGCCGCCGACGTCGAGAACGTCGTGGGGACCGAGGCGGGGGACACGCTCACCGGGGATGCCGGGGGCAACGTGCTCAGGGGGCAGGCGGGGCCCGACCGACTCACCGGCGACGAGGGCAACGACACGCTCGACGGCGGCTCCGGGAACGACGTGCTCGTGGAGGGCGGCACCCCGACCGCGATCGACGTCCTCGACGCCGACGCCCTGCTCGGCGGGCCGGGCGCCGACACCGTCTCGTATCCGGGGGCGGCGGCGGTCCGGATCGACCTCGACGACGTCAGCGACGACGGACGCACGGGGGAGGGGGACAACGTGCGCAGCGACGTTGAGGCCGTGGGCGGTGGCGAGGGGCGCGACACGCTGATCGGAGACGCTGATCCCAACACTCTCGTCGGCAACGGCAACGTCGACATCCTCAAGGGTGGAGGCGGGGCCGACCTGCTTGGCGGGGCGGCGGGCGACGACCTCATCGACGGTGAGACGGGCGACGACCGGCTCTTCGGGGGCAGCGGTTTCGACGTGCTTGCCGGGGGCGAGGGAACGGACACCTGCTTCGTCGAGGCCGACGGTGGCAGCACGACCGGATGCGAGGCCTGACCCGGGAGCAGTGAGCAGGAACTGGTCTGGTGGGTGAGCACCGCGCCGTCAGATCGTCTGGATGTCCCGATCAAGCGAGGAGAGTGTCATGTCGGTCATCACCAGCCCATGGACCAGCGGCCCCAAGGCCCCCGTTGCCGAGGAGGTGACGGCGTACGAACTCGAGGTCACCGGCTCACTCCCGCCCGAGCTCGACGGGCGCCTCCTGCGGAACGGACCCAACCCGATCGGCGCCGTGGACCCCGCCACCTACCACTGGTTCGGCGGCGAGGGCATGGTCCACGGCCTGCGACTGCGCGACGGCCGGGCTGCCTGGTACCGGAACCGCTGGGTTCGTTCCCCCGAGGTCGCCGCCGCGCTGGGCGAGGAGCCGCCGCCCTCACCGTTCCCCGAGGACGTCCGCATCTTCGCCGCCAACACCAACGTCATCAGCCACGGCGGCCGGACGCTGGCGATCGTGGAGGCCGGCTCGCCGCCGATCGAGCTCACCGACGAGCTGGAGACGGTCGGTCCGACCGATCTCGACGGCACCCTCGAGCACCCGTTCTCGGCGCACCCCAAGCTCGACCCGGCCACGGGCGAGCTGCACGTCGTCGCCTACTTCTGGGCATGGGGCAACCGGGTCCGGTACATGGTCGTCGGGGTCGACGGACGGGTGCGGCACTCGACCGACATCGAGTGCGCCGGCGGCCCGATGATGCACGACCTGTCGATCACCGAGTCCCGCGTCGTGCTCTACGACCTGCCGTGCCTGTTCGACATCGAGGCGGCGATGGCCGGGGCCCGGCTCCCGTACCGGTGGAGCTCGACCTACCAGGCTCGCCTCGGCGTCCTGCCGCTCGGCGGGACCGCCGACCAGGCCGAGTGGATCGACATCGACCCCTGCTACGTGTTCCACACCGTGAACGCCTACGACGACGGCGACAGCATCACCGTGGATCTCGTCAGGTGGGCTTCGATGTTCAACACCGAGCTGAACGGGCCCGACGAGGGCACGCCCACCTTGGAGCGGTGGACGATCGACCCGGGCGCCGGCACGGTCAGGACCGAAGCTATCGAGGATCGAGGCCAGGAGTTCCCGCGGGTCGACGAGCGTCTCGTCGGACGTCGGCACCGTTACGGCTACACGGTCGAAGCTGGGCCCCAGGCGGCACTCGGCGGAGCCTTGCGCCACGACCTCGTCGCCGGCACGACCGAGCGCCATGACTATGGGCCGGGACGGAGCACCGGCGAGCTGGTCTTCGTGCCACGCGACGGCGACGCGGCAGAGGACGACGGCTGGCTCTTGTCGGTTGTCGACGACCCCGGGAGCGGTCGCTCCGACCTCGTGGTGCTCGACGCCGGCGACTTCGGAGGCGATCCCGTCGCCGTCGTGCACCTACCCGTTCGCGTCCCGCTCGGCTTCCACGGCAACTGGGTGCCGACGCCATGATCGTCGAGGATCGATGCCAGTCGACGGGCACCAACGTGCACACGCGGTCGATGGCCATCGAGGGCAGCGTGCGGTCGCCGAGCTCAAGGACGGGCATTGCGCTGGTCGCCTGCTTGACGTTCCTGGCCGGCGGGTGCGGCGACCCCGACGCCGGCCCGTCCGCTGAGCGAGTGACGACGGAGACCACCGTTGCGACGGAGTGGGCCGCCGGCACGTTCGTGGGACGAGTCGAGGACAGCGAGGCGTTCATCGCCGTGCTGGCAAGCCCCGAGGGCCTTGTCGCCGCCTACGTCTGTGACGGGACCCCGACCAGTGCGGCGACCGTGGCCGCCTCCTTCGACGGCTCGGTCACCGGGGGTGACATGTTCGACCTCGGCGTCGCGGAAGGGGAGGTGACCGTGGCCGGCACCATCGCGGGTGAAACGGTCACCGGAACGGTCACCATCAACGGGACCGAGCACGACTTCACCGCAGCACTGGTTGCGGAACCGGCCGGGCTCTACGTCGCGAAGGCCGCCGTCGAGGGCGAGGAAGTCGTGGCCCGCTGGGTCCTCACCGCCGACGGCCAGCGGGGCAGCCTGCGCCAGGGCACCACCCGCCTGGCGCCGCCGATCATCGATCCGACGGTCGAGACCGTCATCGACCCCACCACCGACGTCAACAGGGCGCTCGACCCCGCCAGCACACAGCTCATCGCGCCCATCAGCGATGACGTCGAGCTGGTCGACCCCTACATCGATCCGACGACCGACATCTGACGGGTCTGAGACTCCCCGGGGCCCTCTGGCACGGTGTCGCTGCGTCAGGGCGTCGAGATCAGCGGGGTGGTTCCCGATGCCACGTACTCGACGCTCCATGCCAAGACCCTGCCCCCACGAGCGATCCGCTCCATGTGCTCACGACTGGGGTGATGAGCCGCCCGTAGGTCTGAGCCAGCGTGGGGAACGTGTTCGGGGTAGCGCCGAAGCACGCCCCGAACTTCGCGACAAGCGACACCGGGCTCGGGTCGGCGATGCCAGAGTCGGCCACCCAGAGCCGATTCGGGCCGTCGGCGGCGAAAGGCCGCTCGACCAAGCCGGGGGCCGGAGCCACACCCTCGGCCCGTCGGGTGGTGCGGTGCTTGCCTCGGCGGTGCACGCCCTCGATGCCGGCTACCCGCATGATCCGGGCCACCCGCTTGCGCCCGCAGCGCACGCCGTGGTCGAGCGCCAGCTCGGCGTGGATCCTTGGCGGGCCATAGGTTCGTCGGCTGCGCTCGTGGATGGCCACCACAGAGTGAGGCCCTGGAAGCGGGCTCGTCTCAACTGGGCGCGGGGACGGATGGCGCGAAGATTGCTGCCCGGTACTCGTTCAAGGCGTCGGGAGCCGGCGCCGACACACTCCGGGTGACCTCGGCCCTGCGTCGGTGGTCGATGGTGGGCGCGGTCGCCACGACTGCGGTCCTCACCGGCTGCTTCCCCACGCCTCCCCCACCTCCCGTGTCCGGACCACCGACGTTCTACGTCAGTCACGGTGGGGACGACACCGAGGCCGGCACCTCGCCCCAGACCGCATGGCGGACCGTCGGGCGGGTCAACCGCCAGGACCTCGACCCCGGGGACACGGTGGCCTTCGAGGGCGGGGGCACCTTCGGCGGCGAGCTGCAGCTGTTCGCCGAGGACTCGGGCACCGATGCGGAGCCGGTGGTGGTGACCAGCTACGGCGACGGCCGCGCCACGGTGAGCGCCGGGGACGGAGTGGGGATCACCTCGTACAACTCCGAGGGGATCACCCTGGAGCACCTGGTGGTCGTCGGCTCGGGCCACGAGACCAATGACGGCCACGGGGTGCAGTTCTACAATGACCTCCCCGGCGACTCGGTGCTCAAGGCCGTCCGGGTGGACGACGTGCGCATCTCCGGCTTCGGCCGCTGGGGGCTGCTGCTCGGGTCGGACGTGGGCCGCAGCGGCTACACCGACGTGCGCATCCGAGACGTCGACTCGTCCTACAACGGCGAGGGGGGGATCCTCACGTGGGGCGGGCAGCAGGGCGTGAACAGCAACGTCCGGATCCGTCGGAGCACCGCCGCCTTCAACCCCGGCCGGCCCGAGCTGACGCGCAACAGCGGCAACGGCATCGTGCTCGGCAACGTCGACGACGGTGCCATCGAGGACAGCGTGGCCCATGACAACGGCGGCGCCAACACCGCCGGCGAGGGGCCGGTGGGCATCTGGGCCTACGACTCGAGCCGCGTGGTGATCCAAAGCAACGAGTCCTATGCGAACCGCACGGGGAGCGCCGCCGACGGGGGCGGCTTCGACCTCGACCAGAACGTCGTCGACTCGGTCCTCCAGTACAACTACTCGCACGACAACGACGGACCCGGCTACCTGCTGGCCCACCGGTACGACACCGGCGGCCACCACGGGAACGTCGTCCGGTACAACGTGAGCCAGGACGATGCCCGCAAAGGCGGCGGCGGCGCCTTCGCCGTGTGGGGCGAGGTCCGGGACGCGGACGTGTACCACAACGTCGTCTACGCGACCCCGCCACCCCGGGGATCGAGCCCGGCCGTCACCGTGACCAACGCCGGGGCGCCGGGAGCGGAGGTCCACGGCGTGCGGTTCACGAACAACGTCTTCCTCGTCGGGGGTGGCGTGGGGCTGGTCGAGGTCGGCGCCTGGCAGGTCGCCACCGCGACCGACCTCCGCTTCGAGGGCAACGACTGGTGGGGGAGCGGCGGACCCACCCGCTTCACCTGGGCCGGCACGACCTACCTGAGCCTCGGCGACTGGCGCACGGCCACGGGGCAGGAGCAGTCCGGCGGCACGCCGATCGGCTTCACCGTCGACCCCGGGATGGTGGGGCCCGGCAACGGGCCGGACTCCTACCGCCTGCTGCCCGGCTCCGTCCTGGTCGACGCCGGTCTGCCCGCGGCGAGCATCGGGCCCGTGCCGGTGACCCGGGACCACTTCGGCGGCGACGCCCCCCGTGGGCGGGCGCCGGACGTGGGCATCCACGAGCTGCAGTAGGCGGCGGCACCTTGGGGTGGCCTGCGGCTACGCCCCGAGCCGTTCGTCACCCCGCGCACCACGCCCGGACTGGCGCGGTCTCGCCACGGCGAAACGCTCACAGATCCTCGGCCAAGGGTGTCCCAGAACGCCGGTTGCGGAGCGCCCGCGCTGGGCCCAACCGTCAGCGTCAGCGGCAACGCCCAACGCCGAGGGGTCGCGTTGGTGAGGTGACCGACGTTGCCGGTGTCCTGTTCGAGCTCGAGCTGACGGCCCATGAACGCTGGAATCCTGCCAAGCAGTCGTCTTCGGCTCCTGCCCCAAGCGGCGGCGTCGTTGTCGGCTGCCCCGTGACGACGCATGGCTCGACTTCGCCGGGATCGTCTGGTTGTGCTCGAGCATTCGGGGACACCGGCTACAGGCTCGCCAGACGGTTGTACAGGGCGGTGTAGAAGCGCCGCTGCATGCCGATCTGGTTGAGCTGGGGGAGGGCCACGATGTCGATGTGGTCGACGTCGTTCAGACGCTCGAAGTACCACGTCCCGGGCCGCAGCGCCGTGAGCCCTCCAACCACGCTGGCGGGGTGGTTCCCGGCCGTGCGCGGGTGCTCCTGGGAGTGCACTGAGACCAGCCCGTCGTTGTGCCACCAGTCCTCGGACCGGAACGTGGGGTAGAAGGGGCGGCTGAACCGCTTGCGCCCGATGTAGCGGGCGCTCGGGATCAGGAACGGGTTCATGTCAGGCTCGGGGTAGTGGGTGCCGGACAGGTATCCCCTCGTCGTCTGCTCGGTGACGTACGAGAAGTAGTACGTGTCGGGGTGGGTGACGCAGCGTCCGTTCTGCTCGAGCAGGGCCTGGACGGTGAGGCTGTAGGCCCCGTTGTCCCGACCCAGGAACATCGGCGACCGCGCGATGCGTTCGACGTAGTCCGCAAGCGGCTCGTAGGGCTCAGCGCGGATGCCCCAGTGGTCCAGGTCGAAGTCATAGAAGCGGTTGAAGAGCCCGCCGGTGGCTCGGAGGAACAGCTCCAGGCCGTAGGCCAGGAAAGCAGCGGCGTCGTCCTCGTCGAGCAGGCCGGTCGTCTCATCGCAGCCGAGGAAGTAGGTCGCGGTGCTGCCGTTGAGCGGCGCCGAGATGGCGCTGATGGAGGCGACCCACCGGTCGGTCGATCCCCAGCCGAAGAAGTCTTCGGCGAGGAGCTGCTGGAGCAGGAAGATGGTGGGGCCGCCCATGCTGTGACCAACGAGGTGGACCGGCAGCTCCTCCGACCAGCCCCGGTGGAGCGCCCGATCGCCCTCGTAGGTACGGCCATGGCGGGCGTGGCCGGCCTCGGCCGAGTGGTCCTCCCCGTAGTCGACCCGTCCACCCTTGATCTGGTAGGCGAGCTCGCACGCCCGGTCGTGCATGCTGCTGAGGGGACCCACGCTCGCCTCCCGCCGCAGCAGCGGTGACGGCACGTAGCGTCCTGTGCCCCAGTAGGGAAATTCGGCCAGCTCGCCCGGCCCCCACCCGAAGAGCCCGTGCACCAGCACCACCGGGAAGTCGTTGGCCATGGGAGCTCCTTCGGTTCGGTGGCGGCGGGCGAAGCGCCCGTTTGGGATACCGACTGTCTCGCGCCGTCGCCCCACGGTGGTTGTTCCGGTACTGCGCCAAGATCGAGGAGGGAATCCCTCGGGCTCCGCGTGTCCGTCTCCCCATCCTGAGGACGTTGCGCCGCACCTGTCCTGGCACTGCGTCAGGTCAGTCCGGTGAGTGGCACCGCGATGCTGACGCGTGCCATGACGGGCACCGGGGTGGTGCCCTTCCACTCGCCCAAACGGACGCCATCGAGGTCGAACGTGATCTCGACGTCGGCATAACCCCCGAGGACCTGGGTGATCCGTCCGGCGGCGACGGTGACACCGACGCCGCGCAGCACCGCGACGAGTCGGAGGTCGAGCTGGAGCCGGTGGACGAGCCGTCCGTCGATCTCGACGTCGACGACCGGTCGGTGCACCGACGTGAGGCGACGGGAGGCGAGGCTCACCAGCTCCGCGCTCGGCGGAGGACCGGCCGTCCGGCGCGCCGCATCGACCACCTCCCGGTACTTCCCGACGCCTACGACGAGCTCGTCACCGACGTCGAGGCCGAGCAGGCTCGCCACTGCCTGCGCCACCTGGTCGAGCACGGCCTCGCGGCCGACCGTGCCAAGGCCGGCGATGCCCTGGACGACTGCGGCGGCGAGGCCTCTGCGTTCGAGCTCGCGGCGCACCCGTTCCTCACCCTCGGCCCGCTCGCCGTACAGGAGGGACCCGATGGTCCGCGGCTCTGTCGTCGTCGTCATGGCACCAGCTCCTCGATCTGCCGCGTCCCGGTGTCCGAGCGGGCCCGGACGCAGATCACACGGGTGGGTGGGCCGACCGCCGAGCTCGAGAGGGTCGACTCCGCCTCCCCCGCGCCGATCAGCACGCGCAGCCGGGCCAGGGTCGCGGCGGCGAGCGCGGCCGCGAAGGCACGCACGCACGAGCAGCGCGAGGAGCCAGATGAGCAGGACAGCGATGACGGCGAGGAGGACGGCCGCCACCGGGCTCGACGAGCCGTCGTCCGGCGGCGGCAGGGGCGCAGCGATGGGCACGAACACGATGACCTGGGTGCCCGGTCGTACCCGGACGCCCGGTGCCGGGTCCTGGTCGGCGACGATCCCGACGTCGCCCGAGTCGCCCGCGTCCACGTCGAGCACCAGGCCGGCGCCGGTGACCGCATCCCGCGCGTCGCCCTCTTCCAGCCCGCGTACGTCCGGCACCGTCACCAGTGATGCCTCCAACGTCACCGCCACGGCGGTGCCGAGCTCGACGCGCTCACCGGCCCGAGGGTTCTGGTCGACGACCAGGCCGTCGGCGTCACCCGACAGGCCGCCGAGCTCCAGCCCCGCCTCGTCCAGCACGCGTTCGGCGTCATCGACCGTGCGGCCCAGGAGCGGCGGCACGACGGCGAGGTTCCCCAGCGGCTCCGGAGGCTCGGTGTCGAGCTCGACTGCCGCGCCATAGCGGACGAGTGCCCCGGGCTCGGGCCGTTGCCCGACGACGACGAAATCAGCATCGGCATCGTCGTCGAGCCCGACGAGCTGCGCCTCCTCGAGAGCCGTCCGGGCATCGGCGACCGTGAGGTCCGCGAGGTCCGGCACCTCCGTCCCGGCGCAGAGCACGGCATCGAAGGCGACCACGTCGTCGACGTTGGAGACGATCCCCCAATCGGCGACGAGGGCGTCGTCGGGCACGCCGCCCCTGGGCCCGACGACCCTGACGCCCAAGCCCTCCTCCCGGAAGTACTCCTCCGCCTCCGTGACCGTGCTTCCGTTCGGGTCGTCGAACCCGTCCGGGCGCTCGGCGTCGTCCGGAGGGCACACCGCTTCCTGGGCGCCGGCCGACGCCGACCCCCCGAAGACCGAGGCGAGGAGGACGAGCACCACGGCGGCCGACCGGAGCCGGCAAGTCCGACGGTCCTCGTCCATGCCGCACCCGCCCCTCGGACGTGCGTCGTCGGCATCGTAGGTCCGCACACGGGTGCGTGGTGGAGAAACCGTTCCGCTGTCGGTCCGCCGTCAGGTGGCCGGGGCGGCCGAGGTCGGAGCACCGGGGTGAGAGCAGCTCACAGCTCCTGCCGACAGGTGGGCTTCGGTCGAACCGAGGGCGGGCCAATGGGACCGAACGCCGGCCGGTCGATGACTGCGGCCGTGACCGGTCCTACGCCAGGCGCTTCCGCTCGGCCATGTCACCGTTCCTCTCCCGCCTTCGCGGCGGATACCCAACCCACGAGCGGGCCGCCCCGGCCGTATGCCCGCCTACAGGACGCAACCGCCCCGGCGGCGTCCTGTCTCGGTGCCGCCCGTTCGGATCTTCCGAACTCCCGCCACCGAGACGCTTGCGGTCGCCAGGGGCTCCGGGACGCCTGCCGATGTTCTATTCGTTACAGATCAGGCACTTTGGTCTTGACTTTGATGACTTCCCATGCTCTTGTGCGCATCGATGCCGGTGCGGGCGACCACGGGGCCACCGTCGCCGCTGGCCGACATCGAGGCCCGGGTCCAGGGCCGGGCCAAGGACATGGCCCTCGACGTCGGGAGCCCGGCGGGGGCGCAGCGCCTCCGTGAGCTGATCGACGACGAGGTGGGCCGGTGGCGGGACGACCACCGCCGCGGGCTGCACGACGTGGACGTCGTCGACCCGGACGGCGTGGCCGACCGGGCCTACCGGAACCTCGCCGGGTACGGACCGCTGGCCCCGCTGCTGGCCGATCCCGACGTCTGGGAGATCATGGTCAACGCCCCGGATGCGATCTTCGTGCGACGGCACGTCGGCGTGTCCGGCTACCACTCCGAGGTCTTCCACGACGACGACCACGTCGTTCGCACGCTGACCAAGGTCCTCGACGACGCCACCGGTTCGCACCGCAAGCTCGACGCCGCCGAGGGCCTCCAGGACGCGCAGCTCGACGACGGCGCCCGGCTGCACATCGTCCACGGCGACGTCGGCCGTGACGGCCACGTGCTCGTCAACATCCGCAAGTTCACCGGCGTCGCGTACGCCGAGCTCGACGAGCTGGTGGAGCGCGACATGCTCGACGCCTCCGCCGCGGCGTTCCTCCGGGCCGCCGTGCGGGCCCGCCAGTCGATCGTCTTCGCCGGTGCGCCGGGCGCGGGCAAGACGACCTTGCTGTCCTGCTGCGCCGCCGAGCTCGACCCGTCGTTGCGGGTGGTCGTGGCCGAGGAGGTGTTCGAGGTCGACGTGCCGCTGCCCAACGTCGGCAGCATGCAGACCCGACCGGCCCGGGCCGACCGGCCGGAGGTCGACCTGCGTCGGCTGGTGTCGGGCTTCCTCCGGATGGCCCCCGACGTCGCCATCGTGGGTGAGGTCCGCGACCGCGAGGCCCTGCCGCTCCTGCTGACCCTCTCGTCGGGCGTGAAGGGGTTCACCACCATCCACGCCGGCTCGGCCCGCCAGGCGCTCACCCGGCTGCGCTTCATCTGCCAGCTGGCCGACACGTCCTCGGACCTCCCGCTGTCGGCGCTGAACGTCCTCGTGGCCGAGGCCGTCGACCTCGTCGTGCACTGCGCCCGGGTGCGGGGCGTGCCCCGCGTGATGGAGATCGTCGCCGTGGAGGACCTCCAGACGGGCACCGACGGGACCGCCTTCACGGTGACCGAGCTCTTCAGCCGCCCGCGCTGGGACGCCCCCCTCGCGTGGACCGGGCAGCTACCGGTGCGGTGCCGCCGTGCCTTCGACGAGGCCGGCATCGACCTGCGCGAGCTGCTCGGAGCGACGCCGTCCCGGCTCCACGAGGCCGTGGGGTGACCACCGCGCTCCTGGCCATGGCTGCCGCCTACGGGGTGCACCTCCTCTACAGCGCCGTGGCCCTCGGGTGGGACGGCATCGCTCCCGGCCCTTCGTTGGGTCCGCCCCGGTTCGGGGAGCGCGTGCGGACCACCTGGACCGACCTCGGCCTCGACACCGTGCGGCCGGCCGACCTGATCGGCGCCACCGCCGTGCTCGCCCTGGTGGGCGGGGCGCTCGGCTACGCCGTGTTCGGGGGCGTCCTGGCGCCGATGGCGGCGGCGCTCTTCGCCGCCAGCTTCCCGGTGGCCGCCGCCCGCGCTCGACGCCGCCGTCAGCTCGCCGCCGCCCGTGAGGCCTGGCCTCGCCTGCTGGAGGAGCTGCGCATCCAGACCATGGCGCTCGGCCGGTCGGTGCCCCAGGCCCTCTTCGAGGTGGGGACCTCGGCCCCCTCCGAGCTTCGTCCGGCCTTCGAGGCGGCCCGGCGGGAGTGGCTCCTCAGCACCGACTTCGAGCGGGCCGTCGCCGTGCTCAAGTCCCGGCTGGCCGACGCCACGGCCGACACCGTGGCCGAGACGCTGCTCGTGGCCCACGCCCTCGGCGGGACCCAGGTCGACCGGTGCCTGGCCGCGCTGGCCGAGGACCGCATCGCCGACCTCCAGGACCGCAAGGACGCCGACGCCCGCCAGGCCGGTGCGCGGTTCGCCCGCCGCTTCGTGCTCGTCGTCCCGCTCGGGATGGCCGCGCTGGGCCTCGGCGTGGGCGAGGGCCGAGCCGCCTACGGCACGCCCACCGGGCAGCTCCTCGTGGCCGTCGGACTGGGCCTGCTGGCCGTCTGCTGGTGGTGGTCCGGTCGCCTGATGCGGCTCCCGGGGGAGGAGCGGGTCCTCGCATGACCCGCCCGTTGGCCCTCCTGGGACTGGCGCTGTGGGCCGGGACCACGTTGGCCCTGGCCGACCTGGCGTGGTTCCGCCGGCTGCCCCTCACCGAGCGACTGCGTCCTTACGCCGCCGGGGGGATGGGCCGGCCCGCCGCCCGCGGCCCCCTGTCGGTGGCGTCGTTCCGTGATGCCGTCGGCCCGCTGTCCGCGGCGCTGGGCGAGCGCCTGGCCCGGTTGGTCGGCGTCGGCGAGCAGCTCGACGTGCGTCTCCGGCGCATCCACGCCCGGCTCGACCCCACCGCCTTCCGCGTGCGCCAGGTCGGCACCAGTGCCGTCGCCTTCGGCGCCGCCGCGGTGCTCACCCTCGTCGTCGGGCTGCCGGGTCCAGCCGGGGTGCTGGTGGTGCTCGGCGCCCCTGCCCTCGCCTTCCTCGTGCAGGAGCAGTCGCTGGCGGCCCGTTCCGAGCGGTGGCAGCGCCGGACCTTCCTGGAGCTGCCCGTCGTCGCCGAGCAGCTGGCCATGTTGCTGGCGGCGGGCTGGTCGTTGACCGCCGCGCTGCACCGGCTGGCCGACCGGGGCTCGGGTGCGGTCGCCACCGACCTCCGGCGGGTCCGCGTGCGCCTCGGCCAGGGGATCGGCGAGGCGGACGCATTGCGGGAATGGGCCGCCACCGCCGCTGTCCCCGCCCTGGACCGGCTGGTGTCGGTGCTCGCCCTCAACCGCGACACGTCGGACCTCGCCCGCCTGGTCGCCGCCGAGGCCAAGTCGGTCAGGCGGGACGTGCACCGCGAGCTCGTGGAGGCGGTCGAGCGCCGCAACCAGTCGGTCTGGATCCCGGTCACGGTGGCCACCCTCGTGCCGGGCGTCCTGTTCCTGGCCATCCCCTTCGTCGAGGCCCTGCGCCTCTTCGGCAACTGAAAGGAGCCGACGTGCAGCAGTGGAGAGACGAGCGGGGCGAGGGGGTCATCTCGATGGCCATCGCCGTGCTGATCGTGGCCGCCATCGGCCTCGCCATGTGGTTCACCTTCGACCGGGTCTTCGACAACGCCGGTGACAAGGTCGAGGACAACGTCAACCAGATCGGCTGACGAGGAGGGAGCAGGGCTCCTCGGGACGCTGCTCGGCGTCACCGTCTTCCTCGTCCTCCTCCTCTTCGCCGTCCACGTCGTCGTCAACCTCTACGCCGCCTCGACGGTCACCGCGGTGGCCTTCGACGCTGCCCGCGAGGTGGCCGGGGCCGACGGTGGGCCGGACGCCCAGCGGGCCGCAGAGGCCAGAGCTCGTTCCGTCCTGGGCCGGGCGGGCTCCCCGGACGTCCTCCAGCTGGCGTGGGCCTACCCGAGCACTGACGGCGACGGCGAGCCCGACGTGGTGGAGCTGCGGGTGCGGGCGGAGTCACCGAGCACCTTCCTGCCCGGCGTGACGTTGCCGCTCTCCTCGGTCGACCGGACCATCCGGGTGCGACTGGAGCGACCGCGATGAGGTGGAGCAACGAGCGAGGTGCCGTCGGTGGCATCGAGGTGCTCCCCTTCGCCTTCCTCGTGTTCGTGGCCGGGACCCTGCTGTTGGTCAACGCCTGGGCCGTGGTCGAGGGCAAGGTGGCGGCGTCGGCCGCCGCCCGGGAGGCGGCCCGGGCCTACGTCGAGTCGCCTGGCCCCGCCGACGCCGCGCTGGACGAGGCCGCGGCGGCGGCCCGCGCCGCCATCGAGGGCCATGGTCGGGACCCGGGTCGGATGCGCCTCGAGTCCGTCGGGCCGCTGGCGTTCTCGCGTTGCGCCCGCGCCACGTTCGAGGTCCGCTACGCGGTGGCCACGGTGAACGTCCCCTGGATCGGCGCCTTCGGCCGTGGCCTCGTCACGACCACCGCCCGCCACAGCGAGGTGGTCGACCCGTACCGCAGCGGCGTCCCCCTCGACGCCGGTTCCGAGGGGGTGCGCTGCGATGCGTGAGCGGGGGAGCGCGCTCATGCTGATGCCGGCGGCCGTGCTCGTGTTCGTCGTCCTCGGTGCCATCGCCGTGGACTTCGCCGTCGCCTTCCTCGCCGAGCGGGAGGTGTCGAACGCGGCGGCCGCCGCCGCCAACGACGCCGCCGGCGCCGCGCTCGACCGGGACCGGTTCTACGCGGACGGTGCGATCCGGTTGGACCCGGCCGTCGCGGCGTCGGTGGGCCGGTCGGCGGTGGCGGCGGCCGGGCTCGACGACCTGGAGGACCTGGACGTGCGGGTGCAGGTGGCGTCGGACGCGCCCGAGGTCACCGTCACCGTCTCCGCCCGGGCGACGTACGTGTTCGCCAAGGCGCTGCCCGGTGGGCCCGACGGCGTGGAGGTCGAAGCCACCGCCACCGCCCTCGCGGAGGAGGACGACTGATGGCCCGCCGGCTCGTCGCAGTGGCGTGGGTCGTCCTCCTGCTCGCCGTCCTGGTGGCGCTCGGCGTGGCGGGCCGGGGTGCGCTGGCCCCGCCCCCGGCGTCGCCGGGTCGGTGGGTGGCGTGGGCGTCGGACCGCACCGCCCTGCAGGCGGCCGCCGCCGTGCTGCGCCTCGTGGTGCTGGCGGTGGCCACCTACCTGCTGGCCGCCACGCTGCTCGGTCTGGTCGCCCGCGGCCTGGGGTTCGGCCGGGCGCTCAGGGTGGTGGCCCGGTGGTCGCCGCCGGTCGTGCGCTGGGTGGTGGGTGCCGCCCTGGCCGGGGCGCTCACCGTGGGCCCCGCCGGCGCGGCACTGAGCGGCCCGCCCCCCACCATGGTCCTCCTGCCCGACGACGAGCCGCCGCCCAGGAGCCCGCTCCCGGAGCCCACCCCACCGCCGCCGGCTCCGCCCGTCCCGGTCACGACGATCACCTTGGCTCCGGGCGATCACCTGTGGTCCGTGGCCGCCAGGACCCTGGCCACGGCCTGGGGCCGGGCGCCGGCCGAACGGGAGGTCGCCCCCTACTGGCGCCTCCTCGTCGAGCTCAACCGGTCGGAGCTGCCGAACCCCACCGACCCCGACCTGGTCTTCCCGGGCGAGGTGGTGCGGCTCCCGCCCGTGCCCCGCTGACCGGCGCTGAGGCGGGACGGGGGAGGAGCGACACGGGACTGCCGGGTGCGGCGGGTTGTCGCCGCCGTCCACCAGTGCGGCCGGTTCCCTATGCTCCGTCTGCGCCGTCGATGTACGGCAGCGGGGGGCAGGTCATGGCGACAGCGCTCGAGGGCACCCGAGTATCGGACGACGAGCTCTTCTCCCGCATCGAGGTGTGCCCGCCGTACTTCGCCCTCACCGACCTCCGCCGTACCGACGACGGCGAGGTGACTGCTCGGGTGCGGATCTGCCAGTCGCTCGGCGACGAGCTCGGTCCCGTGAGCGCGGCCGAGACCGGTCGGCACCTGGCCATCCTGGGCTCGTGCGCCGCCGCGTTCGTGAACCCCGATGCGGGCCGGCACTTCTACCTCGCCTTCGACGCCGAGCTGCGCCGGTCCCGGACCCGCGTCGAGGCCGACTACTCCGAGGAGCTGGTGGCCCGGGCACGAGCCCACTTCGTCGACCCGACCACGGCGTTGGCGGTGGCCGACCTGCGCACCCAGGACGACCGGACGATCTACAGCCTCGTCGTGTTCTTCTTCGTCGTTCCCGAGAACGACTTCCGGGGCCTCTTCGCCGCCCACGCGCACGACGACGCACCGCTCGACGGGCGACCCGACCCCTACCACGACGTGATCGGCGTGAGCGACGTCTCCGTGTGGGACACGCGCCTGCACGGCACCCTCGGCCGCATCGACCCGTACCGCTGCGCGGGGCACTTCCCTGGGCTGCCCGCGATGCCGGTGGCCTTCCTGATGTCGAACGTCGGTGCCGCCGCCAGCCTCCTCCTCCACCACGTGCTCGGTCGAGAAGAGGTCAGGTTCGTCGTGCGTGAGGCGTCGCTGCGGGCGGAGAACCTCGCCTTCACCGGGGAGCGGGTCGACATCCACGTCGAGTACCAGCGCTTCGCCAGCGGGACGCACTGGCTCCACTGCGCGGCGATCGCCGAGGGCACCAAGTCGGTCGGCCAGGTGCACATCAAGCTCCGTGTCCGCGACTGATCGCGGCTGATCGGGATGCGGTGCCCATGACCGCAACGGTGACGACGACCGTCGTCTTCACGGACCTGGTGGGATCGACGGAGCTGGCCTCGCAGCTCGGGCCCGAGGGGGCCGAGTCGCTCCGGCAGGTGCACTTCTCCCTGTTGCGCACCGCCATCGCCGCCGCCGGCGGCACCGAGGTGAAGAACGTCGGGGACGGGCTCATGGCCGTGTTCCCCAGCCTGGGCGCCGGCGTGGACGCCACCGTCGCCATGCAACAGGCGGTCGACCGGCACAACCGGACGGCGTCCGACGGCGTCCCGCTCTCCGTGCGCGTCGGGATGAGCAACGGCGACGTCGTCGAGGAGGACGGCGACTACTTCGGGGAGCCGGTGGTGGAGGCGGCCCGCCTCTGCGCCAACGCCGACGGGGGCCAGGTGCTGACGACCGACCTCGTCCGCGTGCTGCAGCCGGCGCGGGCCCCACGCCTTCGAAGCGGTGGGCGAGCTCGAGTTGAAGGGACTGCCCGATCCCGTGTCGGCCTGGTCCGTGGTGTGGGCGCCGGCCACCCCCGAACCGGAGGTCCCCCTGCCGGCGCGCCTGGCGACGACCGACGTCGTCGTCGGTCGTGCGGAGGAGCGCGCCCTCCTCCAGGACTGCCTCAAGGAGATCACCGCCGGTGGGCGCCGGGTGGTCCTGCTCGCCGGCGAACCCGGCATGGGCAAGACGACCCTGGCTGCCAGCCTCGCCGGCGAGGCGCACGCCGGCGGTGCCACGGTCCTCTACGGGCGTTGCGACGAGGGTCTCGGCGTCCCGTACCAGCCGTTCCTCGAGGCGTTCGAGGCCTACGTCGCCGAGGCGCCGGAGGCGGTCCTGCGGACGCAGGTCGAGGGCCACGGGGGGGCGCTCCACCGCCTGGCGCCGTCGCTCGCCCGCCGGCTGCCGAACGTGCCACCGGCGCAGGTCACCGATCCCGAGACGGAGCGCTACCTCCTGTTCGGTGCCGTCGTGGGGCTGCTGGGGGCCGTCGCCGCTCGGACCCCCGTGGTGCTCGTCCTGGACGATCTCCACTGGGCCGACAAGCCGACGCTCCTGCTCGTCCGCCACGTCGTCGGCGCCTCCGCCCTCGCCGGCGTGGTGGTGGTGGCCACCTACCGCGACTCCGACCTCTCGTCCGACCACCCGCTGGTCGACGTGCTGGCCGGCCTCCGCCGCGAGCCCGGCGTCGACCGGATGGCGTTGCGGGGGTTGGGGGACGACGAGGTGCTCCAGCTCCTGGAGGCGATGGCCGGGCACGAGATGGGCGCCGACGGCGTGGCCCTGGCCCATGCCCTGGTTCGGGAGACGGCCGGCAACCCCTTCTTCGCCCGGGAGATCGTCCTGCACCTGGCCGAGACCGGAGCCATCCGGCAGGACGAGGACGGCCGGTGGGTGCCCGGCCCGGGCTTCGAGCCCTCGGACCTCCCCGAGAGCGTGCGCGAGGTGGTGGGCGGGAGGATCGCCCGCCTCGGCGAGGAGTCCCGCCGGGTGCTCGGTGCCGCCGCCGTCATCGGCCGCGACTTCGATCTCGACCTGCTGGCCCGGGTCGTGGGGCTCGACGAGGACGAGGTGCTCGACGTCCTCGACCGGGCGGTGACCGCCGCCATCGTGCGAGAGGTGACAGGCGCCGGCGACCGTTTCACCTTCACGCATGCGCTCGTCCAGCACACCCTCCACGACGACCTCGGTGCCAGCCGCCGCCGGCGCCTCCACCGCCGGATCGCCGAGGTCCTCGAGGACACCTGCGGTGACGAGCCGGGCGAGCGGGTCGGTGAGCTGGCCACCCACTGGCTGGCGGCCACGGCTCCGGTCGATGCGGCCAAGGGCATCCACTACGCGCAGCTCGCCGGTCGCCGGGCCCTTGCACAGCTGGCGCCGGACGAGGCGGTGCGGTGGTTCGTCCAGGCCCTCGAGCTGCACCACTCGGTCGCGTCCACCGACGAGCGCCAGCGGTGCGGCCTGCTCGTCGAGCTCGGGATCGCGCAACGCCAGGTGGGCGACGGCTCGTACCGCCAGACGCTCCTCGAGGCGGCTCGCGTCGCCGACCACCTCGGCGACACGGAGCTCCTGGTGGCCGCCGCCCTGGCCAACAACCGGGGCTTCGTCAGTGCCACCGGCCAGGTCGACGTCGAGCGGATCGCCGTCCTGGAGGCCGCCCTCGATGCCATCGGTCCCGGCGACCGGACCGACCGAGCCCTCCTGCTGGCCACGTTGACGACGGAGCTGGTCTACGCCGGGGACCTCCCCCGCAGGCAGGCCCTGGGGGAGGAGGCCGTCGCGATCGCCCGCCGGACGGCCGACCCCGCCTCCCTCGTGCGGGTGCTCACCCTGCACGCCGAGAGCATCCGGGTCCCGTCCACCGTGGAGGAGCGCCGGCTGCTGCTGGCCGAGGCGCGGGCGGCGGCCGATGCCCTCGGGGACCCTTCCGCCCGGTACTGGGCGGCGTTCATCAGTGGCATCCCGGGGATCGAGAGCGGTCTCCTGGACGAGTTCGACCGGCACAACGGAGTGGCGAGGTCCATCGCCGCGCAGCTGAGCCAGCCCGGGCTGCGGTGGAACGCGGGGTTCCAGCGGGCCTGTCGGGTGCTGTTGCGGGGGGATGCCGACGAAGCCGAACGCCTGACCATCGAGCTGTTCCAACTCGGCAACGACACGGGCCAGCCGGATGCCCTGACGATCTTCGGGGCCCAGCTGGCGGCGGTGCGGTGGCACCAGGGCCGCCTGTCCGAGATCGGCCCGTTGATCGACCAGACGCTGGCCGAGAACCCCGGGCTGACGGCGTTCCGCTCGGCCCGGGCCGTGGCCCACGTCGAGGCCGACGAGGACGACGAGGCCCGGGCCCTGCTCGAGGCTCGCCTCGACGAAGGGATCTCGCGGGAGGCCGACAACTACCTGTGGCTGTCGGAGCTCATGAACTGGGCCGAGGTCGCGGCCCACCTGGATCACACCGGGGCGTCGGCGCACCTGGCCGGGTGCCTGGCGCCGTGGTCGGGACAGCTCGGGTTCACCGGGGCCACCTGCTACGGCCCCGCCGGCGTCGCCCTCGGCGCCGTCCTCCGGGTGTGCGGGCGGCTGGAGGAGGCCGAGCGCACCCTCGCTGACGCGGCCGCCCTCTGCACCGACGTCGGCGCTCCCTTCCACCTGGCCCGCACCGAGCTCGAGCAGGCCCGCGTGCTCCTGCAGCAGGGTCCCGAGAACCGGCAGCGGGTCGCCGACAGGATCGACGCCGCGAGGTCACGGGCCGCCCGCCACGGGTGCGCCACGGTGGAGCGCCGGGCGGACGCCCTCGCCGCCTCGCTGGCTTGAAGCGTCGGCGGTTCGGCAACGAGCCGAGCGATCTGTAGCGGTTCGGACACCGTGCTCACTTGACATTCGGCGGCCTCGGCATCCGTGGCTTCGGGATCCGCTGAAGTGGTGGGCTGGATTGCCATGACTTGTTCGTGGCGCCCTCGCGGCAATTGAGAGCGTGCGGGGCACGAGGACTTCATGGACAACGTCCAGGGGCCACCCCCGGCGTGGCGGTGGTGGGCGACGTTCGCCTTGGCGGTCATCGGCACGGCGGTCGCCATCGTGGGGTGCATTCATCGCAGAGGTTGGTTCGCGCGACATGCCAGCCGCTTCGGTGGAGTCGGAGCTCGGCCGAGAACTCCAGTCCCCGAGCGCGGCCGCCGGACTACGACGAGAGCTCAGCCCGGCGCGACCACCAGGCCTCGGCGGCGGTCATTGCGCTCTCGGCCTCGTGGATGCCGTCGCCCACGAGCCCTGCGGTGGCAGCCCAGTGCAAGGGTACGAGGGCGAGAGCCCCGGGGAGCCAACGGTGCTCGTCGCGAGTCAGCGGTTCCGGAGCCGTGCCTTCGTAGGCGTCGAGCAGTCGTCGCGGCTCGAGCAGTTCGCCGCCCTGTGCGACGTGGTGCAGGCTGGCCGCGATGTCGTACAGCCGCTCCCTGACCCTCGCAAGATCCAGGTCGAAGGTGGCCCATGAGCCGTCTGACAGTTCTCCCGCGTTGCCCAACTTGTAGTCCCCATGAATCGGAGTGCATGGCAGTTCGACCTCCTTCCGGAGCTTGGAGAGCTCGCCGGTCAGTTGGCGCATCCGATGCACGACCGGCTCGCTGCGGGGTCCGAGCCTGCGGCGTGTGAAGCCGACCGAGTACCGCAGTTGGCCGAAGGTCCTGTGGTCGTCGAGGGGTTCGGGCGGGCTGGGCTCCCAGACTGCTTTGAGCGCAGTGTGAAGGCGTCCGAGCTCCTCGAAGAGGCGGACGTAGGAGTCCTCGTCCGCCCGTGGCTGGACGTGATCGATGAACCCCTCGATCTCAGCCCAACGATCAGCGACCCTCAGGAGGTCGCAGCCGGAGATCCGAATCGGCCGAGCGACGCGGACGTGCGTCCGCTGGAGCCGCTCCCGCAGGCGCCGCAGTCCCGCTACCCGGCCGCGGCGGACCCAGGGCCTATGAACCCGGAGGACAACCGGCGGCTCAGCGTCTATCCGCACGTTGAGGTTGAACCCACCGCCGATGTCTGCCCATCCGGCCCCTCACGCGACGCGGGCGATCAGGGCCGAGACGGCCGGGTCATCTGGGCTGGCTCTCGGTCCGAACCAGCGCGGCAAGGGAGGGGGAGAGGTCGAAGCTTCGATTCCGGTCATGGCAAAGGCCCACCAGCGCACCCGAGGAAGGGTCCGCCGGCGAGCATGGCGCGAGCCAGGGACGTCACGCTCGGTCCCGGAGTGCGGGTTCACTCACCCGCATCACCGCCGCTGAAGGGCGTCGCCAGGACTGTCATCCACGCCTGGCGCTGGTAGCGGATCATTGCGACCAGCGCGGCGGCGGCGACGGCGCCACCGACAGCGAAGCCCACCACCAGTGACTCGTGGAGAGCACCGCGGCGAGGAGCCCCACCGATGAGCCGGCCAGGACGCTCGTGATCACCGCCACCGTGCCTGCGACGGTGCGAAGGCCCTGGAGGGTGCCGCTTCCTAGGCCCTGGATGAGGAGCCGCTGGTCAGGCGAGACGCTGTAGAGGTACCGACCGAGCTCCGGCGTGTTGTCGAAGTAGTAGCCACGGAGCTCCGCAATGCGCCGGGCGTAGCCCAGGTCCTCGATGCTCGACTGGAGCGCCCGCTCGAACGTCATGAGTCCGACGAACGAAAGGGTCGGGAGAAGGATGAGGCCGAAAGCGTAGAACGCCCGCCCGACCTCAGTGGCGGTCGCCATGAGGCCGAGGGCCACGAGGCCGGCCGACACCGAGCCGAGGAACATGGTGGCACGCCCGGTCGATTCGGCGACCGTCGACGCACGGGCCCCCTGGAGCGTGAAGTGCTCCGTCGTGATGAACGCGACCGCGGCCGGAGCCGGCTCCGTTCCGGATGCACCGGCAGTTGGGACCGGCGCCCTGTCGCCCGTGGCGTGACCTCCTCCGCCGTCGCCGACGTCTCATCCCTGGCGCCGACCCATTGCCCGAGCGACCCGACGGCCCGCCTGGACTCACCCCATCGGTCTCGAGCTCATCGACGTCGATGATGGCTTGGAGGAACGCTACTTCCTTCCACCGCTGGTGCGCTCGTGATGTTCACGGCCTGCGTGGCAGCGCCGAAGGGTTCGGCCCGTCGTAACCCGTCCGCAACACTCCGCTTCTGCCCCCCCAGTACGGTCGGCTCGGTTGCCGCGATGACCACCGCCGGGCGAGCGGGTTGGGGGGGCGGCGAAGAGAGCGATGCCAATGGCGCGAGGACTGTCGAGTGGTCGCACGGGCGACCGGGACCTCGTCGGCCGCCGACGAGAACGCCGAGTTCTCAACTCGCTGGTCGATGCCGTCAGGGGCGGCGAGAGCCGCACGCTGGTGCTGCGGGGCGACCCCGGCGTCGGGAAGACGGCGCTCCTCGACCACGTCCGCACCCGCGCGACGGGCTGCCGGGTGGAGAGCGCTGTCGGCGTCCAGGCCGAGATGGAGCTCCCCTTCGCCGGGCTCCACCAGCTCGTCGCGCCGATGCACGACCGGATCGAGCGGCTGCCGGGACCGCAGTGCGAGGCCCTGCTCACGGCGTTCGGCATCACCCCAGGACCAGCGCATGACCGCTTCCTCATCGGGCTCGCGGTCCTGAGCCTGTTGTCCGACGTTGCCGACGAGGCGCCCCTCTGTTGCTTGGTAGACGACGCGGACTGGCTCGATCGTGTCTCCGTACAGGTCCTCGCCTTCGTCGCGCGTCGGCTGCACGCCGAGTCGGTTGCGCTGGTGTTCGCCGCCCGGATCCCAATGGGGGAGCTGGCGGGGCTGCCGGAGCTGTCGGTCGAGGGCCTGGCCGCGGGACGCCCACGAACTGCTCGAATCCGTCCTCAACGCGCCGCTGGACGCCCGGATCCGTGATCGCGTGGTCGCCGAGACCGGTGGCAACCCGCTCGCGCTGCTGGAGCTGTTCCGCGGCCTGACCCCGGCCGAGCTGGCCGGCGGCTTCGGGCTGGAAGATGCAGCCCCGATCGCCACGAGCATCGAAGCGGAGTTCCGGAGCCGGCTCGACAACCTCCCGCCCGAGACTCGACGCCTGCTCCAGGTGGCGGCGGCCGATCCTGTGGGTGACCCGTCGCTGGTGTTCCGCGGCCGACGAACTCGGCGTCGAACCAGGTGCCGCGGCCCCGGCGCTGCGGGCCGGCCTGGTCGAGATCGGTACGAGGGTGCGGTTCCGTCATCCGCTGGTGCGCGCCGCCGCCTATCGCACGGCCGCGGAGGAGGAACGCGCTCGGGTCCACCGGGCACTGGCGGACGCCACCGATCAAGATCTGGATCCAGACCGCCGTTCGTGGCACCTGGCCCAGGCGGCGACCGGGCCTGACGACGAGATCGCAGCCGAGCTGGAGCAGTCGGCCGGCCGTGCCCAGACCCGAGGTGGGTACGCGGCCGCCGCCGCCTTCCTCGAGCGATCCACGGCCCTCACCCCTGATCCGACCGCACGAGCACGGCGCGGGCTGGCCGCCGCGCAGACCAAGCACCTGGCGGGCGCACATCGCGACGCCATCGAGCTCCTGAGCGTCGCCGAGATCGGCCCGCTCGACGACGCGCAGCGGGCTGCGGCCGACCTGCTGCGCGCCGAGGTCGCCTACACGGAGGGCCGGAGCAACGATGCACCCGACCTGCTCCTGCGAGCCGCCCGGCGGCTCGAGCCAGTGGACCCCCGCACGGCACGCGACACCTACCTCGATGCCCTCCTGGCCGCGGACTTCGCGGGGCGTCTGGCCGATCGCGGCCTGCGCGAGTCGGCCGAGGTGGCCGAGCGCGCCCCGCCTCCACCCGGGCCCCCGATGGCATCCGACCTCCTGCTCGATGGGCTCGCGACGGCGCTCATCGACGGGTTCACCGCAGGCGTACCACTGCTCCAACAGGCGGTGCGTGCATTCCGTGGACCACGCGTGTCGATGCAGGAGGAGCTGCGCTGGCTGTGGCCCGCAGCCCATGTGGCGATGAGCCTCTGGGACGACGAGTCCTACGACGTGCTGTCCACTCGGCACATCGAGCTCGGGCGCCGATCAGGACTGCTCGCGGTGCAGCCGACTGCGCTCACCACCCGCATCGTCGCCCATGCCTTCGCCGGCCAGCTCACCGCCGCAGACGACCTCATCGGCGAGCTCCGTGTGCTCACGGACGCGATGGAAGTCCCTCTGCCGCCGTACGGGCCGCTGTTCGTCGCCGGCTGGCGAGGTCGCGAAGCCGAAGCCGTCGAGACGACGGGTGCGGCCGCCGAGGAGGTCACCCGCCGGGGTGAGGGTGCGGGACTGGCCTTCGCGGACTACGCCCGCTCCGTCCTGAACAACGGGCTCGGACGCTACCCGGCGGCCTTGGCCGCTGCGAGATCGACCGACGCGTTCGAGACGGATGGGTTCGTCATCTACAGCGCCGGCCTCGTCGAGCTGGTCGAAGCGGCGGTGCGGAGTGGTGAGCCGGCGCACGCGGAGGCGGCGTTCGAACGGCTGTCCGAGGCGACCGAGACCACCGCCACCGACTGGGGCGCGGGGATCACCGCCCGATCACGTGCCCTCCTCAGCAGCGATGACAAGGCCGAGCACCACTACTGCGAGGCGATCGAGCGGCTCGAACGCACACGGATCCGTCCGCAGCTCGGGCGCGCCCATCTGGTGTACGGCGAGTGGCTGCGGCGTCAGAACCGACGCGTGGAGGCGCGGGACCAGCTGCGTACGTCCTACGGGATGCTCGCTGCGATGGGTGTGGAGGCTTTCGCCGAGCGCGCCAGGCGGGAGCTGCTGGCAACGGGCGAGCGGGTCCGCAAGCGCCGCCCGGGCATCGTCACCGATCTCACGGCTCAGGAGGCCCAGGTCGCGCGCCTGGCGCGCGATGGGCTGTCCAACCCGGAGATCGGGGCACGCCTGTTCATCAGCGCTCGCACGGCCCAGTACCACCTCCGCAAGGTCTTCCAGAAGCTGGGCATCGCCTCCCGGGGCCAGCTCCACCGCGTCCTGCCGAACGACTAGCCACCTGGCGGAGGCGAAGGCGACCCCGTCCGACGCAGGGTCCCAGGCACTCGAGTCGAAGGAGTGCTCATGGCTGACACGACGATCGCGCCGCCGGCCGCTGAGGTCCGTCCCTTCCGCGTCGACGTCCCCGAGGAGCAGATCGACGACCTGCGCCGACGCGTGGCGGCCACACGTTGGCCGACCACGGAGCTCGTCTCCGACCGGTCGCAGGGCGTCCAGCTGGCGACGCTGCAGGCGCTCGCCCGTCACTGGACGAGCGAGTACGACTGGCGCAGGTGCGAGGCGAGGCTGAACGCCCTCCCGCAGTTCACGACCGAGATCGACGGCGTCCAGATCCACTTCATCCACGTCAGGTCGCCGCATGAGAACGCGTTGCCGCTGATCATGACCCATGGCTGGCCCGGGTCGGTCGTCGAGCTGCTGGAGACCGTCGGCCCCCTGACCGACCCGACCGCTCACGGTGGCACGACCCGAGGACGCCTTCCACCTGGTGCTGCCGTCCCTGCCCGGCTACGGCTTCTCGGGCCAGCCGACCGAGCTCGGCTGGGACGCCGGCCGCACCGCACGCGCGTGGGCGGAGCTGATGCACCGCCTCGGCTACACCCGCTACGTCGCCCAGGGCGGCGACGTGGGTGCCCTCGTCACGGACCTGATGGGGCGCCAAGGCGCCGACGGCTTGGTCGGTTATCCACCTGAACCTGCTCACTGCGGCGCTCGCACTCAGCGACCAGCTGCCCAAGGAATCCGAGCAGGAACGTGCCGCGGCCGAGGCGTTCGCGACCTTCAGGGCGGACGGCTTCGGCTACTTCCTCGAGATGGCGACGCGGCCACAGACGATCGGCTACTCGCTGCTGGACTCACCCGTCGGGCTGGCGGCCTGGATGCTCGACCACGACACGGACAGCTACTACAAGATCTCCCGCGCCTTCGTCGACGGAGAGCCCGTGGGCAACCTCACCCGCGACAACATCGTCGACAACCTCACGCTGTACTGGCTGACCGGCACCGCCGCCTCGGCCGCCCGGTCGTACTGGGAGTACGCACAGTTCGCTGGCCGCAGCGCTTGCGAGCGGCCAGGCCCCTCCGCCGGTCGCCGTTCCGGTCGGCTTCACGACCTTCCCGGGCGAGATCTGGGCTTCCCCGCGCAGCTGGGTCGAGCCGGTCTACCCCGGCCTCGCGTACTTCAACGAGGTCGATAGGGGCGGCCACTTCGCCGCCTGGGAGGAGCCGGAGCTCTTCACCGCCGAGGTGCGGGCCGCCTTCGGCCCGCTGCGGTGATCCGTCACCGACGAGGGACGTTGTCATGACCACCACGGTCGACACCGCAACTGAGATGCGCCGGTTCCACATCGACGTGCCGGATGAGGTGCTGGACGACCTCCGTCGACGCATCGGGGCCACCAACTGGCCCGAGAATGAAACGGTCCCGGATCAGTCCCAGGGCGTGCCCCTCCGGATGATGCAGGACCTCGCCCACCATTGGATGACGGACTACGACTGGCGCCGGTGCGAGTCAACCCTGAACACCCTGCCCCAGTTCGTCACCGAGATCGATGGGCTCGACATCCACTTCCTCCACGTCCGTTCGGAACACGAGAACGCGTTGCCGGTCGTGGTCAACCACGGGTGGCCGGGCTCGGTCATCGAGCAGCTGAAGCTCGTCGACCGCCTGACCGATCCCACCGCGTACGGCGGCAGCGCGGAGGACGCCTTCCATGTGGTGGTTCCGTCCATGCCGGGCTACGGGTTCTCCGGCAAGCCGACGAGCACCGGGTGGGGACCCGAGCGCATGGCCCGAGGATGGGCAGAGTTGATGGGACGCCTCGGGTACTCGCGCTACGTGGCCCAAGGGGGCGACTGGGGGGCCTTCGTCGTCGACCAGATGGGGCTGCAGGCGCCACCCGGGTTGCTCGCCGTCCACACCAACATGCCGGCCACCGTCCCGGCCGACGTCGACCGGGCCCTGCAGGTCGGCGACCCGCCACCAGCGGGACTGTCCGCCGAGGAACGACGCGCGTACGCGCAGCTGGAGAGGACGTTCAAACAGGTCGACTACGCCAGGTACATGGCGGCCCGTCCGCAGACCTTGTACGGCATCGCCGATTCACCGGTCGGCCTGGCCGCCTGGCTGCTCGACCACAACGATGCCGACGGCCAGCCTGCGGCCGCGGTGGCTGCTGCGCTGGACCGGACGACGAGCGCCACCGGCCAGCTGACGCGGAACGACGTCCTCGACAACATCACGCTGTACTGGCTGACGAACACGGGGATCTCGGCGAGTCGTCTCTATTGGGAGTACCGCGGCGGCTTCTTCAACGCCAAGGGGGTCTCGATCCCCGTGGCCGTGACGGTCTTTCCGAGTGAGCAGTACCAGGCGCCCCGGAGCTGGGCGGAGGCGGCCTACCCGAACCTCATCTGGTTCAACGAGGTCGACAGGGGCGGCCACTTCGCGGCGTGGGAGGAGCCCCAGCTCCTTGCCGAGGAGCTCCGCGCCGCCTTCCGCCCGCTTCGCTAGCAGCCGGCGGCACCGGAGCGGCGCCGGATCGGAGGAGATCATGGAGTCCGAGCGTCCACCGGAAGGCGAGCCGTTCACGTCGATCCGCGACACGAGCGACGTGTTCCCGACCGAGCTCGCTGAGGTTCGAAGACCGGTCCACGGGCGGGGGACCAAGCGGAACCCCGCCAGGGGGGGCACCGGTCGCCGAGGCGATCGCGATCGCGGTACCACCCGCGTCCTCCGGGAGCAGTCGGAGCTGTTCACGTCGGAGCTGCGAGCGGCGTCCGCGCCCGTGCGCTGAGGGGGGCGTTCATGCTCCTTCGTCATCGCAACGAGCTCCCCGTCGAGGGCCGGTTGCCGGCGTTCGACGGGGCGACCGGCTGGCTGAACGCCCAACCGCTGACCCCTGCGGGTCTCCAGGGCCGGGTGGTCCTCGCCAGCTTCGGCACGTACACGTGCATCAACTGGATCAGGTCGCTTCCCTACGTCCGTGCGTGGGCGGACAGGTACGTAGGCGACGGGCTGGTGGTCGTCGGGGTGCAGACGCCGGAGTTCGAGTTCGAGGAGGGCCCCGACAACGTCAGCCGTGCCATCAAGGAGATGGACGTCCGCTACCCCGTGGCGGTGGACAACGACTACGCCGTCTGGCGGGCGTTCGACAACCACTACTGGCCGGCCCTGTACTTCGTCGACGCCCAGGGTCGGATCCGCCACCACCACTTCGGCGAGGGGGAGTACGAGGGATCCGAGATGGCCCTCCAGATGCTCCTGCGCGAAGCAGGTGCCGACGTCGAACCGGGCCTCGTGCAGATCGATCCCGAGGGGGTCGAGGCGGCGGCCGACTGGGCCAGCCTGGGGTCACCCGAGAGCTACGTCGGCTACGGGCGCGCGGTGGGCTTCGCCTCGCCCGGCGGTGCCGTGCTGGACGAGCGGCGCGCCTACTCGGCGCCGGCCGGGCTGCGGCGCAACCAGTGGGCGCTGTCCGGCGACTGGCGGATCGGGGAGGTTCCTGCGCTCCTGAACGAGCCGGGAGGGGCCATCGTGTACCGGTTCCGCGCCCGTGACCTCCACCTGGTGATGGGACCGCCGCTGCACCACGCCCCCGTGCGCTTCCAGGTGGACCTCGACGGCGAGCCCCCGGGCCCGGCCCACGGCGTCGACGTCGACGAGGACGGCAACGGGACCGCCGACTACCAGCGGCTGTACCAGCTGATCCGCCAGCCCGGACCGATCGAGGACCGGCTGTTCGAGATCGAGTTCCTCGACCCGGGCGTCGAGGCCTTCGTGTTCACCTTCGGATGACCACGCCGCCGCCGTCACCTGGCGACCCGGTGCGCGAGTGTGGAGCGGGGAGGGTGCGCTGCTCGATCCGAGGTTCCACCTGCTCGAGCACTCGTCGCCGAGCGGGTCCGCATTGCCGGCGACGTCCTCGAGGTCAGCGTCGGCGCGTGGGCCATCCATGGCTCGATACCGGTGGACGGTGACGTCATCCTGGCGGAGTTCTCACTGCTCGATGAGGCGAGGTCCGTGCTCGGCCAGCTCGGACCGAACCGCTACTCGCCCGAACGAGGCCGTTCCAGGAGGGTGGTTTCATGCGGATCGTGAACCGTGGCTTCACCGGGCGGCGCGCGCAGCCCGGTGCCGGGCTGGTGCCACCCGGCCAGTACGTCGTCGACGACTTCCCCGTACTGACCGCCGGCCCGACGCCCGACGTGGACCTCGAGGACTGGGACTTCACCGTCGTCGACGACCTCGGTGGGCCGCTGGCCCGCTGGACCTGGGGTGACTTCCTCGCCCTCCCGGCCGAGGACATCACGGTCGACATCCACTGCGTCACCAAGTGGTCGAAGCTGGGGACACGTTGGCGCGGCGTGTCGGTCGACGTGCTGCTCGCGGACCTCGACACGGCCGCGGAGTTCGTCGTCGCCGTGTGCGATGGCGGGTACACGACCAACCTGCCGCTGGCCGACGTCCAAGACGGCCAGGCGTGGGTCGCCTACTCCTTCGACGGCGAGGACCTCGATCCCGAACACGGCGGACCCGCACGACTGCTCGTCCCGCACCTCTACTTCTGGAAGAGCGCGAAGTGGGTGCGCGGGCTCCAGATGCGAGCCGAGGACGAGCCGGGCTTCTGGGAGAGCGTCGGGTACCACAACTACGGGGATCCCTGGCGCGAGCAGCGCTACTGGGGCGACTGAGCGGATGCGGTGGCTGGTCGGGACCGTCGCCGAGACCATCCTGGAGACACCCGTGGCGGTGACGTTGCGCCTCGACGTGCCCGACTGGCCCGGGCACCGGGCCGGCCAGCACGTCGACATCCGCTTGACCGCCGAGGACGGGTACTCGGCCGGTCGGCCGTACTCGATCGCCTCGCCTCCCGGCGCCGACCTCCTGGAGCTGACGGTCGTGCGGTTCGAGGACGGCGAAGTGTCCCCGTACCTCACGACGGTTCTCGATGTCGGTGACCAGCTCGAGCTCCGGGGGCCGATCGGCGGCTACTTCGTGTGGGAGGGGGACGACGCCAGGCCGGTGCTGCTCCTCGGCGGGGGATCAGGCGTCGTGCCGCTCATGGCGATGCTCCGCCACCACGTCGCGCTGAAGAGCGACGCCGCCATGCACCTCGTGTACTCGGTCCGTTCCGTCCGGGACACCCTCTACGCCTCCGAGCTCGAGGCGCTGACGAGTCCGCACCGGGCCGTGACGATCACCCTGACCGGCGAGGCCCCGTCCGGTTGGGGCGGCCGTCTGGGCAGGATCGACCACCACCTGGTCCGTGAGCTGGCCTGGCCGCCTGCGGCGAGGCCCCGGTGCTACGTGTGCGGCCCCACCCCGTTCGTGGAGGCGGTGGCCACCGTGCTCAAGGACCTGGGTCACGACGTGGACGACGTGCGAACCGAACGCTTCGGCCCGACGGGAGGGTGACATGGACGCTGCAGTGGACGGCAATGCCGTCGCGGGGGAGCTCGCTGAGATCTTCGTGGTGGACATGACCGTGGCCCGGACGACGTGCGCAACGTGCGCCGACTCCCGCCCGATGGCCGAGCTCCGGGCCTACGTCCGCTCGGCGGGGACCGTGCTCCGCTGCGCGTCCTGCGGCGCCGCGCAGGTCCGGCTGGTGCGGGCGCCGGGCCGGGCGTGGCTCGATCTGCGGGGCGTCGAGGTCCTCCAGCTGGAGCTCCCGCCTCAGGGGAGCGACGGCTGAGCGGCTAGGCGACCAGGGGCGAAAGGGCCAGCAGGCAGGCGGTCGAGGGCGCGGCGCACGAGCCGTCGTGTCGACCGAGGCGATCACCGGCAGACCAGATCATCGGCCGGAAGGTGGGAACCCCACGTCGACGGTTTCGCCGGGCGGTATCAGTCGGAAGACATCGCGTAGTTCGCTCGGCGCTCGGCCGATCTCACGTTCGATCACGTCACGGCCTTCGTGGAAGTGCGACCAGCCCTCGTAGTGGACGGGAACCGCCACACGCGGTCGCAGCTCACCGCACAACTCGACGGCGTCGCGCGCGGTCATGGAGTAGCGAACTGGCCCGGTGATCGGGAACTGCACCTCGCCCACGTGCACGATCGCAACGTCGACGTCGAAGCGAGCGGCAACATGGCGGACGCCGTTGTAGAGCACGGTGTCGCCTGAGACCCACACCACGCCGTCGCGCTGCCCCTCCCAGCGCAACGCAAAGCCGATCACGTGGCCGGCGATCGGGCGACTGAGCGGCGGACCGTGCCGGCACGGCGTAGCCGTGACCTCGACGGTTGGCTTTCCTGTCGCGGCGAGACTCGTGACCTCCCAGGGGTCCAGTCCCCGCACCCGGCGACCGAGGCGGCGGGCGCCGACGGTCGTCGTGATCACCGTCGGCGCGGCGGCGACCAGCGCACGGCCTGCGTCGTCCAGGTTGTCCCCGTGGTGGTCATGGCTGAGCAGCACGGCGTCGATCGGTCCGAGGTCGTCGGGCGCGAGCGCCGGCCCGGACAGCTTCGTCGACTTGGTGCCCCAGCCGAAGTTGTACGTCTTGCCGGGAGGGTCGAACGTCGGATCGGTCAGGATCCGCCATCCCACCGCCTCGATGAGGATCGTGGGCCCTCCGATGTGCGTGAGGCGGATCCCGGTCACGCCCCGCCGGAACCGTCATTCGTCGCGTGGCGTACCGCCCAGTCGAGCGCGTAGTCGGCAACTTCTTCCCAGCCTTGGATCGACGGCAGCAGGTGTGGCCCCTCGAACTCCTTCACCTCAGTGATGGTGCCCGCCGCCTTGTAGTGCTTCGCGTTCGACCGCTGGAGCTTCGGCGGCATGAGGTGGTCGTCGTTGCCCGAGATGAACAACAGCGGCGCCCGATTCGGGTTCGTGTAGTCGACATAGGTGTCGTCCTTGCCGGGATGGATGTTCGCAAGGGCGCTCCCCCAGAAGATGTGGCCCGACGCGGGAATGTGATAGCGCTCGTAGAGCTCGCGGCCGCGCTCCTCGGTGAACGTGTTGGTGAACGTGTACTGCCACTGCTCGAAGGTGAAGCCCACCGCCCTGTGACGGTTGGCCGGGTTCTTCAGCACCGGAAACGTCGCCCTGATCTGCGACAACGGTACGGGTTTCACTCCTTCAGTCGGCGCGGAGTTGATCGCCACGCCCACCGCGCCGTAGCCGCGGTCCATCAACAGCTGTGTGAAGACGCCACCCGCCGAGTGCCCCATCAGAATGGGCGGGCGATCGAGGCCTCCGACCACCCCCTCAAGACGCTCCATGATCTGCGCGACCGTCACCTGCTCGATCGGGGTTGGGTTGGCGTTCAGCGCCTCCACCTCCACCTCGAAGCCCGGGTATGCGGGCGCCAGTACCGTGAAGCCCTTCTGCTCGTAGTGGGCGATCCAGTCCTCCCAGCTGCGAGGCGTGACCCAGAAGCCGTGGATCAAGACGATGGTCTCGGGCGGGTTGCTCATGATCGTGACCCTAGGGCGTCGGACGACATCGCGATCATGCGGTGCAGCTACCCGTCACGGCGATCCGGCACATCGTTCTTGGGCGTGATGCGGCCAGCGCCAGGGCCGACTGGCCCTGGCGCTGAAGATCGCCTGAGCGGCCTGTGGTGGTGCTAGCCGCCGGCGCGCATGCCGACGATGTCGCCGGTGTGCAGGGCCTTGCCGCCGATGCCCCAGTCGCCGCTGGCCACCTCGTCGATGGTGACCCACGTGACGGGTCGCATCGCTTCGCCCTCGACGCTCACCATGGCGTCGGTCAGCTTCTCGATGATCGTCTCCTTCTCGGTCGCGTCGAAGACGCCTTCGATGAGCTTCACCTGGATGAGGGGCATTGTTCCTCCTGGTTGGTTTCGGTTGATCTGGGTGTGGCCGACGGCGTGAGTGCGTCAGCCGGTGGGGATCGGGTGGCGCCCGAGGAACTCCGCGATCGCTCGTGCGACAGGCTTGGGACGCTCGACGTGAAGGAGATGGCCGACCCCGGCGATCGTGCACTCCTCGACGTTCGGGACTGACGCCCGGAGGAAGGCGGCGACCTCGACCCAGAGGGGTTGGGTCTGGCCTCCGAGCACGGACAGCACGGGATGACCGATGGCTGCGGCCTGCTCCGAGCCGAACGTCCACTCGCCGAGCGCAGGAAGCTCGACCCCGAAGAAGGTGTCGGCGTCCTTGACCGCCTGCGCCACCGCACCAGGGAGGTGCTCGTCGAGGACGGCGCGGGTCGTCGCCCAGTCGCGGCCGCTGGCGACGCTCATGAACAGGGCGAGGGCGCCCTCGTGGTCCCGATGGCCGTAGGCCTCGAACGCTGGTCCGGCCTGCACGAAGAACGCTTCGCCAGCAGGCACCGACAGCAGCGAGAGCTCCAGCAGTGTGAGCGTGGCCACGGTCTCGGGGTGCTCCAAGGCCAGCTGAGCGGCGACTGCCGCACCGCTGGAGTGGCCGGCGACGTGGGCGTTCGGCACGCCGAGATGGGCGAGGAGCGAGGCGGCGTCGGCGGCGTGGTCACTGACACTCACTGCCCCGGGCGTGTGGGTGCTGCCGACCCAGCCACGCTTGTGGTAGCGGATCAGCTGGTAGCCGGCCAGCGCCGGCTCTGCGATGAGCGGAACGAACCCGTCCGCCAGGACGGGACTGATGAGGAGGACGGGCTCGCCTGCCCCGACCACCTCGTACTCCAGCTCCACGCCGTTGACCGTTGCGGTGTCCATGGGTCCTCCTCAGGACTGTGTCGGGGTTTCGGTCCCCTCACCTGGGAGGCGTAAGCAACACTGGTACCGCGGTAACTCCCGCGGGTACGGAGGCGTGCGATGACCGATGGTGGTGGTGCGACCGCCGTCGAGCGTGCTCGAGACGCGGCGTCGACAGGGGAGTGGAAGGAGGCCTTCGACCTCCTCATGAGCGCGGACGCTGACGGCCTGGTCGGCCCCGCCGATCTGCCGGTTCTGGCCGAGGTCGCCTACGCCGCCGGTCATCTCGACGTGACCATCGAGGCGTGGGAGCGCGCCTATGCCGCGTGCACGCAAGCCGGGGAGGAGGTTGCCGCGGCAGGTGCGGCCGTTCGCCTGGCGATGCACCTGCTCTTCGACACGGCCCTCATGGCACCGGTGCGGGGGTGGTTGGCACGAGCCGAGCGACTGCTCGACGGCAAGGAAGAGACGCCAGCGCACGCTTGGTTCGCGGTGGTACGAACCTACGAGCGGATCCTGACGGGTGATGCGCCGGGTGCGCGCCAATGGGCCCGGCGCGCCGTCGACATCGGTTCGGTGTCGGATCCGGCGGCGTGCGCCATCGGACGGGTGGCAGAAGCCCGGCTGCTCATCCTCGATGGCGACGTGCGGCAAGGACTGGCGCTGCTCGACGAGGCTGGGGTGGCGACCGTGTCCGGGGAGCTCGATCCGCTCTCGACGGGGGTCGTCTTCTGCGAGCTCGTGTGCGCGTTGCAGGGCCTCGCCCAGTATGAGATGGCCGAGGAGTGGACGGAGGCGATGGAGCGTTGGTGCGAGACCAACGCCATCGGGAGCCTCCATGGCCGCTGCCGGGTCCACCGTGCAGAGATCCTCCGGCTGCGCGGGGCGTGCAACGAAGCGGAGGAGCAAGCCCTGATGGCCTGCGACGAGCTGCGTCTCTACTTGCGACGCGAGCTCGGGTGGCCGCTGAACGAGCTCGGCCGGATCCGACTGCACAAGGGAGACCTCGCGGGAGCGGAGGAGGCCGTGCTTGCGGCGCATCGTGCCGGGTGGGACCCACAGCCGGTTCTCGCGCTGGTGCAGCTGGCCCAAGGCGACGCGGCCGCCGCGGCCGCCTCCATTCGGGATGCGCTCGAGCGTCCGTTGCGGGTGCCCTCCAAGGAACGCCCACCGAACACCGCGCTGCAGCGGGCGCCGCTGCTCGAGGCGCAGGTCGAGATCGAGATCGCGGTCGGCAACATCGACCGGGCCCGGTCGGCCGCCGACGAGCTGGAGATCGTCGCGGCTCGCTTCGAGAGCAAGGCTCTGGTCGCCAGTGCCGCACTCGCTCGAGGAAGGGTGCGCCTCGCCGATGACGACTCGGCCGGCGCGGAGCAATCCCTGTCCGACGCGGTGCGACTCTGGAACGACGTCGGCGCACCATACGAAGCGGCGATCGCTCGCCTCTGGCTCGCCGAGGCCCATGGCGGCAGCGAGCAGCGGGCCGAGCTGGAGCGTCACGCCGCCCGCACCGTCCTCGACGGGATCAAAGGAGCACGGCGGGTGGGCCGAGTGCACGACGCCGGGAACGAGTCTTCCATGCTCGCCGGCAACGTGTTTCGTCGGGAGGGCGACTACTGGTTGGTGGTGTTCGACGACCGCACAGCGCGGATCCGCGACCTGAAGGGGATGCACCACCTCGCGCGTCTGCTCGCTGTTCCCGACCGCGAGTTCCACGTGCTCGACCTCGTCGCGGCCGAAGCCGGCACGGTGCGTGTCGAGGTCGGCGATGCCGGCGAGATCCTCGACGACCGCGCCAAGGAGGCGTACCGGCGCCGCCTCGCCGAGATCGACGAGGACATCGAGCAGGCGCAGGCGGCCCAGGACTCCGAACGCGAGGCGCAGGCCGACTCGGAACGCGACTTCCTCCTTCGAGAGTTGTCACGTGCCGTCGGTCTGGGTGGCCGCGGTCGACGAGCCGGATCAGCGTCGGAGCGCGCCCGAGCCGGGGTCACCCGAGCGGTTCGCCAGGCGATGGCCCGGATCGGCGAGCACCATCCGCAGCTCGCCGAGCACCTCGAACGAACGATCCACACCGGTACGTACTGTGCGTACCAACCCGACCCTCGCACCCCCACGGGGTGGAACGTCTGATCGCCCACCAACCTCGATGTGCGGTCGACCCCGGGCGCCCTGGGCAGCGCTGGCGCATCTCTGGCAGCGCTCGAACCGAGCAGAGCGTAGGCTCCGCGCAGGTCGTGACTGGCGTTGTGAGGTGGAACTGACCATCGGGGAGCGACCTCGAGCCGTGCCGAACGCCTGGGCCATTGGACGAAGGAGCACGCCATGGCCGTCGGTACGTTGTTGGGGTCGTACCTCGAGAAGTTCGGTGTCGCGGTCGACGGCATGTCGGTCGAGACAATCGGGTTCGCCGCTGCGCTCGACGCGGTGGCGCAGATCGAACCGATGGTGGCCGAGGCGATCGTCCACGAGCTCGACGAGCAACGCACCAACCTGAAGCTCATCGCCAGCGAGAACTTCGCCAGTCCCGCGGTGCTGCTGGCGATGGGCAACTGGATGAGCGACAAGTACGCCGAAGGGGTCCCGGGCCACCGGTTGTACGCGGGTTGCGACAACGTCGATGCCGTCGAGTCACGCGTGCGAGACCTCGCCTGCTCGCTGTTCGGAGCGGAGCACGCCTATGCGCAACCGCACTCCGGCATCGACGCCAACCTGGTCGCCTTCTGGGCGGTGCTGTCCCAGCGCGTCGAGGTGCCAGCGCTCGACCGCGTGGACGCCGGCCACGTCAACGAGCTCACCGACGAGGACTGGGAGCGACTTCGCCAGGAGCTCGGCAACCAGACGCTGCTCGGGATGTCGTTGACCGCAGGTGGGCACCTGACCCACGGCTTTCGCCCGAACATCTCTGGCAAGCTGTTCCGTCACCGATCGTACGGCGTCGACCCCGTGACGTTCCTGCTCGACTATGACGACGTCCGGCGCCGCGCCCACGACGCGCGCCCGCTGCTCATGATCGCTGGTTACAGCTCGTACCCGCGTCTCGTGAACTTCCGGATCATGCGTGAGATCGCCGACGAAGTTGACGCCACGTTCATGGTCGACATGGCCCACTTCGCCGGCCTGGTAGCGGGCAAGGTCCTCACGGGTGACTACGACCCGGTCCCCCATGCCCACATCGTCACCACGACCACGCACAAGACGTTGCGCGGCCCGCGGGGCGGTCTGGTGTTGTGCGACCGAGCTCTCGCCGAGCACGTCGACCGCGGCTGCCCGCTCGTGCTCGGCGGCCCGCTGCCCCACGTGATGGCTGCGAAGGCAGTGGCGTTGGCGGAGGCGTCGCGACCGGCCTTCGCGGACTACGCCGCGGCCGTCATCGACAACGCCCGGGTTCTCGCCGACGGCCTGCAACGGGCCGGGGTGCCCGTCGTGACCGGAGGTACCGACAACCACCTCGTGCTCGTCGACGTGCGGCCGTTCGGGTTGAACGGCCGCCAGGCCGAAGCCTCGTTGCGGGCAGCGGGCGTCACCATGAACCGCAACGTCGTCCCTGACGACAGCAACGGGCCCTGGTACACGAGCGGTCTCCGCCTCGGCACCCCGGCGGTCACGACCCTCGGCATGGGTGCCGACGAGATGGTCGAGATCGCCGAAGTGCTCGCCGCCGTGCTCACCGCCACGTCGGCCGGGGTTGTCGCCTCGGGGCCGAATCAGGGCAAGCCGTCGCTGGTGCAGTTCCGGGTGGATGAAGCGGTGGCGAGCACCGCGCGGGCGCGCGTGACCGACCTACTCGCCCGTCATCCGCTCTATCCGGAGATCCAGCTGTAGCCGACGTCTGGCAGCACGTGCTGTCCCCCGGCCGTCAGCGGAAGGCCGCGGTCGCGAGGGACTCTCCGGGATTCGCGCCCACGATCACGGGCGTGTCAGGACCGTTGCGTGATCAGGGCCGTTCGGGCATTCTCGGGTTGTGAGCACCATTGAGGCACGCACACGGGTGCTTGCGGGTCTCCCCGTTCGTTCAGTGGAGATCGACGGGACGGCTACCTCGGTCATCGAGCTCGGATCGGGCGATCCACTTCTCTTGCTGCACGGTGGCATCGAGTGCGGCGCGGTGATGTGGGCTCCGGTGATGCGGGAGCTGGCCACCACCCATCGCGTGGTGGCGCCCGACGTGCCCGGCCTCGGCGAGTCGGCGCCACTGGCCAGGCTTGATGCCGCGTCGCTCGGCCGCTGGCTGACTGGCGTGGCAGAGGCGACCGGCCTCGACCGTCCCGTCCTCGTCGCTCACTCATTGGTCGGCAGCCTCGCAGTACGTGCGGTGGCAGGAGGAACCGCTCCCGCGCTCCGCCAGCTGGTTGTCTACGCCGCGCCAGCGGTGGGTCCCTACCGCATGCCGATGAGGCTGCGATACCTCGCCATCCGCTTCGCGATCCGGCCAACGCCGGCGAACGCCGAGCGCTTCGACCGCTTCGCCCTCCTTGACCGCGACGCCACCCGCCAGCGCGATCCAGAGTGGTACGACGCGTGGGCTGCCTACACGCAGGACCGCGCCACCACCCGGCACGTGAAGCGAACGATGAGCAAGATGATCGGCGCAGCGACCAAGCCGATGACCGACACTGAGCTCGCCGCCGTCACTGTGCCGACCGCACTGCTGTGGGGTCGAGGCGATCGCATGGTCCCACTCGCGATCGGCGAAGCGGCGGCACGCAGCCGGGGATGGCCAATGCACATCATCGACGCCGCCGCCCACGCACCCCACTTGGAGCAGCCCCAGCAGTTCCTACAGGCGCTGCGCGAGATCATCACGGCTTCCTGACAGCGCCGGCCGCTCGCAGGACTTGTGGCCGGCGGTCGATCCCAGAGGAGCCGCCCCGGTAGGCGCGCGCGATCGTCGGCGTGGGTAGGAACTCGGAACGCGGAGGGGCTCCCCGAACTTCGCTCACACGGTTCGCGGGCTCCCTGACAGCAACAGTGCCTCGGCGAGTCACGATAACGATCTCCGAACGCCCTTCGGGCGAGCGCCGTCACCGGGCCATCAACCGGTTCCGAATCCTGGAAGCGACGGCACCAGACGGACTGCGTGAACGGCTCCGTGAGCTCACCAAGCCGACAGCTCGTGGAGCTCCTGACTGTGCTTTCTACGCCGTCGGCGGAAAGCCTGCGTCGGCAGCCGACCCGGCCTCTCATAGTTCTCCGGTGTGGCCGTGAATGCGGATCCCGGCCGGGATGGGCGAGAGGGCGTCTCACTGGAGCCCGATGTGGCCACGCACCGATGCCATCGGCTCGTACCCTGCCGCCATGACGCCCGGACGTGATGAGCTCGCCGCCGCCAGTGAAGCGTTCGCCAAGGCCAGGGTCGAAGGTGACTTGAAAGCCATGACTGAGGTGATCCGGCGAAACCCCGTGCATGCACTCCTGGATCTCAATCTCACTCGGAAGGACGGCGATTCGGTCACGATGACGATGGAGTTGAGCGATGCCCTCGAGGGTGGGGGAGAGGGGTCGATTCACGGCGGAATCCTGGCGACCTTCGCCGATGCGGCCGCCGCCGTCGCCATCGACAACAACCCAGGAGAGGTTCCAGTCACAACGGACTTGCACGTGCGCTACTACCGACAGCCGCGGTCTGGTCCGCTGACCGCGGAAGCGCGCCTGGTGCATCGCGGCCGTCGTCTGCTCAGTACCGAGTGCGTGGTCACGGACCCCGAACAGCGGGTGCTGGCTCGAACGACGGCGACCTACATGATCGTTCCGGCGTGACTCACCCCGCTCCCACCGTGTACGGACGCCAGCCGTAGTCGTTGAGGGCCGTGACAGCATGGCCGTGGTCCTCCACCGACCACGTCTGTCCGTGACTGAGATGACTGGTGAGGGCCGGCAACCACCGCCTCCCACCGACCGCCACGTAGCGGAACCACAGGTCCGAGAACGACAGGTCCGAGAACGACAGGTCCGAGAACGACAGGTCCAGCTCTTCCCTGACGGCATCGAGGTGCTCGCCGCCGACGCTTGGAGGGGTCATGCGGGTCGATCATGGAGGAAGGCCAACCCTGCTTCGGCCACGGTAGGCGCCCTGCCCACACCAGAACGCCCACAACCGCTGTCGGTGGCTGTGCAACGTGAAACGTCACTGCACGGACAGTTCGGGCCCGGCGCGATGCCAGGAGCTGCCGCATCTGCATGACCGTGAGCGTCAGCGGCAACGCGAGATCGCGAAGGACTCCCCGAACTTCGCTCTCACGGTCCTCGGGCGGCCTGACCAGCACAACCCCTCGACGAGTCACGATGGCTATCCCCGAACGGCACTTCCGTGACCCTGGCGGGGAACCGGAGGCTGGACCAGGCTCTACGGCGTGAAGGATGGATGGAGCCAGGTACGCCGTGTCGATCACGTGGTGGTGGAGGTCGGCGATGAGCAGGCGCTGTTCGAGTTTCTGACGGGAACTCTGGCGCTGCCGACCGCGTGGCCGATGGCGCAGTGGGGCCTGATCCGCGAGGCGGGCGTCGGTCTGGGCAACTGCAACATCGGGTGCAACCATCCGCTCGATCCCAACAGCGACCCGAGCGCCGCGGTACGAGCTATCGCCTTCGAGCCGGCCAGCGCCATCGTCGAGGTTGTCGCGGAGCTACGACGTCGAGGGCTGTCACCGACAGAGCCCATCGCCAGCGGGCCGATCGACGTGCCGCAGGAGGAGCAATTCGACCCGTGGCGGCGCGGGTGGACCAACGTCATCGTGATGGGTGGACCGCTCGACCCTCTGCCGTTCGTCTGTGCCTACGACCACGATGTCGTGGCTCGGCTTCACGACGAACAAGCACGGTTTGATGACCTCGGCGGCGGTCGCCTAGGGGTCACCGGGCTGCGGGCGGTCATCGTCCACACCGACGACGTTGACCGAGAGGCCGCATCCTGGGCAGCGCTCCTGGGGCCGGCGACGAGCGGTCGACCGACTGCCTTCAAGCTCACGAGCGGACCGGAACTGTGGATCGAGCCTGGAGAGGGGCCGCCGGCGTTGCTGCTCGGCGTCCGCTCGATGAAGCCCGCGATCGAAGCTCTCGACTCGCTGGGGATCGGTCACGAGGACCGGACTGGCGATGTGCGCCTCCAACCGACCGCCACCATGGGACTGGATCTCCGCCTGACAGCGGCGTCGTAGCCCGACCCGGTCCCCGACCCTGATCGCCGGTTGAGCAACCTGCGACTCGCCGAGGTGCCAGACGCGACGTCGTTGCGGACTCCGCCCCAGAGCGGCGCGCCCACCACAGCGTGGTCCCACAGGCGCAACGAGTGCCAACCCCACCACGACATGTTGGCGCGCCGACACTCACTCGATCTCACTCATATCACCCGCCCCGAAGGTCGACGCCAGGCCGTGGCCTCGAGCGCCTATCGGCGCCTCGGGAGCGGCAAACTGCCCCCTAATGTTCGCAGCTAATAACGCCGCGCCGCGCCCCAGATCGCCGGTTGCGGGGCGCTCCACGCTGGGCCCAGCGTCAGCGGCAACGCCAAACGCCGAAGGATTCCCCGAGACTCGCGCTCACGCTCGTCGCCCTGCTGCTCGAGCTGCCCTTCGAACCCTGTCCTCGAACGCACTTCGGAGGCATGCCGCCTCCCGATATGCCCGCGCGCTCGGGGAGCACCCGCGCCTGCCGCAGCGTGCCCGGAGCCGTCGATCGGGTCGCTTCGCGACTACCTGATCGGAGCGTGTGCCACTGTTGCGGGAGTCGCTGGGAGAACGGCGCTTCTCCAAGACCTGGCTGACAAGGAGTTGAGCACGACGACCTGTAGGAACGTCGCCGGCGTGCCGACCCGTGCTCAACCAGCCAGCGGATCTCCATCAGACTTCGCAACGACAAGTACGCGCGAATCACGTCGATCTCGACGTCCCAGCCGTAGCCGGCGATGACATCGCCGGCCTCGGACCAGTCGACAACGCCGGTCACCTCGTCCCCGTCGACGAGCACGCAGGGGCGGCGATGATGCCCGACGGCCTTCAGTCGGAACAAGCCAACCTTGAGGTGGAGCAAGGCAGAATGATGCTCGGGTGAGGATCGGCGTTTGCTCCGACGTGCACGGTCGCCATGACCGGCTCCTGGCTGTGCTCGGCGCCATGGCGGCAGCCGGGGTCGACGAACGCTGGTGTCTCGGTGATCTGGTCGGAGCCGAGCCGGCCACGGCTGACCTGCTGGGCGTGGCTCGCCAGCTCGACCTACTGATTGCGGGAAACCACGACGCCTGGGCGCTCGGACCAGACCGGGTCGTTGTCCGTGGACGCGACGTGTTCAGGTTGTCGAGGCGCGCAACGGCCAGCCGTCATGGCATCGACTGCTGGCACGGCTCGCCGCGCCACCCCCTGCTCGCGTTCCTCACCGAGGAGTCTGCCGCCAGAATCCTGCCCGGCCGCCCCATGGGCTCGCTCGGCCTTGTCGGCCATACGCATGAACCGGCGCTCTTCGCCTTCGACGGCGCCGCTACGTGCGGCGGTGCGGCCCGTCCCGGGCGAGTCGTACGGCTGGCTCGCGGCGGGCGCCTGCATGGCCAACCCGGGCGCGGTCTGCGGCAACCCGCCGCGACGCGGCGAGCTGGTGGCTCATCGTCGACACCGACGCCCGCGTGCTGCGGTGGCACCGCAAGGAGTTCGAGTCCGAAGAAGCTGCCTCTGGCGGCTTGTGAGCCACGTCGCCGGTGCTGTGTTCCCATCGTCGGGGGACCCGAGGAGGTGGCGAACGCGACAAGACCGAGGTCCGGTCACGGGTAGACGCGCAACGAAGATGTCGTTGGCCGAGTTCGTGTCACCCGGCACGTCCGGCCGGCGTTCGAGTACCGCCGCGGTCGGTGACGCCCAGTCGGCCCGCACGGTGATGAAGCCGACGGAGGAACCCCGGAGGTGGCGCCGCTCGACTCGATGCCGACGTCTCGGCCGACGGTGGTGTCCGGGAGGTCGATGGAGTAGTGGAGGCCGGTGGCGTCCTCGAAGACGGCGAGGGTGCTGGAGCCACGGTTGTTCAGCTGCCGACCAGGCGCGTTGCGCCTCTACCAGCACCAAGACCGCTCACCCGCTGGATCGGCGTTCCGCGCTGTCCCCCAGCAGTGGGGTGACTCGGCGACCGAGTCGTCCGAACCGGGTTCGGCCATCTTGCGTCGAGTGTCGAGGAGCCGTCCGGGGGTGGGAATCGTCCGGTGCTGGCGGGAAGGCTTCAATCAGCGCGGGAAGGTCGTCTTCCTCCGACGAGTCAGCATTGCCGCCCCCTCGCCTCATCGGCAGGCGCGAGACCCGTCGATCGGTGCGCCGACGCCCACAAGCGGAGGCCCGCTCCGATCGGGCAATCTGGCGCGCGTGACGGCGTCTCTGAGGTCGCTTCCGCTGCCCGACGACCCGAACTTGGCTGCGTGCGCGTCGGCACTGAATGACGCGGGCCATTGGGCGGATGTGTTCGACGCCACGTGGCGGTACGTGTTCTCAACGGACGAGTTGCGGTTGAGTCTCGGGGACACAGGAGCGGTCACGTCCCTGCCGATCGGGTCCCACCTCTTCAGCGCGGAGTTCACCCAGTTTCGCGTGTCCGTGCACCGCGGCCGTTATGTGCTGCCGGAGTATCGCCGAGCACATTTCTTGGGCCTCGGTCCCTACGTGCTTGCGAGTACGCCGGGCGGCCGAGAAGAGCTTCGTCGCGTCGTCGATCCCGAGTTCGCGAACCTGGTCGACGAACTTCAACCCAAAGATCCTCCCGCCGTGTGGGCTGGGTCCAGCCTGTCGTCCACGGTCGCGGGTATCGACGTAGTCGGTACGTACACGCTCTTTCGGATCGATGACGCTCACGGACACGTGGCGGGGTTCTGCTCGTTGTCCAAACCCGCGGCAGGAATGTCGCAGCTCGCCGCGGCGGCCCAAACCGTGGACCCGGCCCATCTCGAACGGATGCAGGCCGTCCAGCACGCCGATCGTCGCCCTGCAGCGATCTTGATGGCCGACGTGGAAGCGTCTTCGCCACTCGCGCGTCGTCTCTCCACCGCGTCGTACTTCGCGTTCAGTTCGCCGTCTGGTACGCGCCGCGGACCAATGTGTCGTCGATGCCGGAGGCATCGTCGGCCGTCACGCCGGAGACGGCATCGTCGCCTTCTTTCTCGCTGAAACCATCGGCTCGGAGTCCGCCGCGGCGAGATCGTGCATCATCGCGGCGCGAGCGCTGCGCGACGCGCTCACCGAGATCGCAGCGCGCACGGAGATCCCCGCATCCGAGCTGTCACTTCGGTTCGGGCTCCACTGGGGTGCGACGCTGTACATCGGGCGCATCCTCACCGCCGGTCGCAGCGAAGTCACCGCCCTCGGCGACGAAGTCAACGAGGGGGCGCGCATCGAGGCCTGCGCGACCGGCGGCCGCGCACTTGCCTCCAAGTCGCTCATCGAACGACTGGACCGCGCTGACGCCGACGCGCTCGGAATCGATACCGGTCACACCACGTACACGCCGCTCGCCGATCTCGCTACGGCGACCGACAAGGCACGACGTGACGCCCCCTCGATCGCCGTCTGCGAGGTCTAAGCCGCCGCGCCATATCTGCCGATCGGGACGCGACTTCGGCATCGATTTCGCGACGCACCGAGTCGGCGATCTGCTCGCGGCCGAGTCCGCCGAGAGGTGTCACAGAACGCGCGGCGCCAGCGCACCGCGGAGGTGCCCTCGAACGCCGGCTGCGGAGCGCTCGCGCTAGGGCCCAACCGTCAGCGTCAGCGGTAACCCGCAACCCCGAAGGACTCCCCGAACTTCGCTCTCACGGTTGCCAGGCCGCCTGACCAACAGCGCCGCCAGTGCCGAAGCGCGATGACTGTCCCCGAACGGCACTTCGGGACGTGCCCAGGAGCGCAGCCGCGCGGATACCGACGGCACTATGCGCTCCCATGTCGAGCTGGACTCCAGCACTCATGCCGGTCACGCGGAACGGTCTGCGGGTCCCGTCCAAGCCGCCGAGTCATACTGCTGGACGTCCCGTCCCTCGACAACTCGGCGGACCTGTTCGTAGGCAAACCAGTGGTAGCCCAGGATCGGCCTAGCGATCCCTGCCATCCGTTCCACGCCGGCTTGGCGATCGTCGCGGACGATGATCGCCTCGGCGATCTGTTGGTCAAACGTGAATACAGCCTCGGCGATCCGGGCGTACGGGCCGTACACGTTCGGCCAAGTAGCGGAAAGAACCCCGAGATCACCAGTGATCGTCGCTAGCTCAACGTACACGCGTTTGTTCGTACTCGGTCAGGTCGCCATCAGTCAGCGAGTCTGGGTCGTACACCGCCTTCCACACGAGCCACTGTTCCGCCTGCAACGTTCGCAACAGCGCCCCGTGTGGCCGTTGCTACGTCCGACCGCCGCTGCTTGTCGCTCTCCGATCTGAGAGCTGCGCGAAGCCGGCAATTAGCTGCGCGACGATGACTGCAGTCGCCCCGAGCAGAGCGCCAATCAGCCCCGCAGCGAGCTCCATCAACGCCGACGCTATGGCACTACTGCTGGACCGAACAAGCGATGCACGATCCAAACCAGACGTGACGCATGACTCGCTCTTCTGCTGGATCCGTGGGTTATCGGCCGCGAGCCGGGGTGGGTGGGCGCCGAGGGTCTCGACACAATCGGTCGTCCAGACGGCGCAGGCCGAGAGTACGATGCGCGAAACGGGGGATTGCCATGGAGATCGGTGGTCGTGTAGTCGTTGACCGCTCAGCAGTCGCCGTTCCGTGTGTGCTCGTCGAGGCGTTCGATATCACGCAGGCCAAGACGACCACGTCGCTGCTCAAGACCGCGGATGCTGCCTGGGTCGTGGACGAGCCCAGCCTCGGGTCCGCGCTTACCGGCGACGACGGCTCCTTCAGCTGGACCGTTACGCGGGACACCACCGACACCGGTGCGTGTTCGCGGTCGCGCCGTGTTCGCACCGCAGCGGCACGGCGTTGTCAGGCGAACTGCTCCACCTGGTCCCCCGGGTGCGGACCCTCACCGATGTTGACGAGCACTTTCTGATCGCGATCGCCGCGAAACGCCTGCGGAGGGTTCCCGTCGTACCCCCGGCCGCACCGGTGGAGCCGCCCGGTGCCGAGTCGTCGGACGTGGCCGGCGCTCGCGAGCGTGCACGTGCGACCCGGTCGCGCCAGAGCGGCGCCAGCGAGATCCGCAAGCAGGCCGCCGATGCCGAGCGCCAAGCCCGGGTCGACCTGGAGGCGTCCGTCAGCCAGGCCCTAGTCGAACGGACCCTGGCCCCCATTCGCAGGTCGGACGGTTCGCTGCCGGACGCAGTCGTCGCGCCGGGCACATCCGTCCGGACGGCGACACGCGAACCCTGCTCGGTGGGGTTCTGCGCACCCGTGCGAGCGCTTTCACCGCGCGGGGTCTGGTGGATCTCAGCGACGACGACGCAGCAGCTCTGCTCGATGCCAACGGCGACCCACTGCCCAACGTGGGCGACGCCGAGATCCGACGTGTGCTGTTCGGCCGGGGCCACCAGCGCGGCTCCCCCGCGTGGATCCGCCGGGACATGCTCGCAGTGGCCTGCCGGTCCCGTACGCCACCTCATGAGCGGTGCGACGACGGCGACGATAACGGCGGGTCTGGCGACGGTGGCCGGGACGGCACGACACCCGGCACGGAAGCAACGCTGGGAATGGTCAAGGAGTTGCTCGGCGAGCTCCTCACCGAAACCGTCGGTTTCGGGGTCGTCCCGGGGCTGAACTCGCCTCGCGCCACGGCCGAGCGCATCGGCCAAGAACTGCAAGGCCTCACGCTCGACGGTGGTCCGGCGGACTCCGTCGCGCTCTTCGACTTCGAGCGCCTGTTCCTGGCCTCGGACCTCATCGTGACCCCTCGACCGGACCGCGGTCGTGTGTCGGACTTCGTCGACGCCGGACGGCTTCTCGTGAGGCACGGTGGCAGATCCGAGAACGCCCCGCGGGCAGCAACAGGTGATATCGCGGCCGAGCTCACGAACGAGGCGCAGCTGCCAGCCGCGTCGGACCCCTTCATTGGCGCCGGAGACGTGCGGCGGACGCCTCTCATGTTCGGCATCACCAACCCCTTCGACGTGATCGAGGAGATCGTAAGCAACGCCCTGCAGGAGGTACAGGACCGCTTCGCCCCGCTTGACGACTTCAACGCCCGGCTCCGCAACCTGCGCCGAGCGGACTACGACTTCACACCGTTCGCGACCGACGGAGAAGGACGTGGGCTAACCATGGGCCTGCTCGTGGGCTACCGACAGCGCTGGGAGCCCCGTGGGTACCAGGCTGGAGAGCTCGTCAAGACCATCCCGCTCGGGCCGAAGTCGGTGCTGCGCTACACCTCCCGGCGCAGGACGAGCCGCAGTTACACCGACAAGCGCGCCCAGGCGTCCGAGTCGACGTACAGCAGCGAGGCGCAGGACGTCCAGCGCGACATCGCCAAGATCGTGCGTGACACCAAGTTGTCGACGAAGTTCAGCATCACCAAGGAAGCGGGCGGCGGCGTGCCTGGCGTGGGCTCCGGCAGCTCGACCGTGATGTGGGAGGCCGGCGCCGAGCGGACCTCATCGTCCACCAAGGAGTCGTTCCGCGAAGAGACCCGCAAGCACGCCGAGCAGCTGAAGCAGAGCTCGTCAGTCGAGATCACCCAGGCGCTTACCGAGGAGGTCGAGCTGGAGGAGACGAGCGAGATCAGCAACCCCAACGAGGAGCTCGTCGTGACATACCTGTTCTACGAGCTCCAGCGCCGCTTGCTGGTGTCCGAGCAACTGCACAACGTGACGCCCGTCGTCTTGGTGGCGCACGAGCTGCCGTCGGGCACCGAGATCGACGACGCCTGGATCGCGCGTTACGACTGGGTGGTCCGTCGCGTGCTCCTCGGATCCCTCGATTCCTGCCCGCGATCGACTACGTCGTCAGCGGCAAACTGGTGGCGGACCTCAATCGGGCCCGCGAGCTGGAGGCGAACCTTGACCGTCAGACCGCTCTCGTGAGCTCGCTGAAGCGCGACCTCGACGACCTGCAGTCCGGTGACCTCCTGCCGGACCCGCGCAACATCTTCGAGTTGTTCAAGGTCCGCACGTACGACGACAAGTACGGCCGTGAGGAATGGCGCCAGGACGAGGAGCGGGTTCGCGAGGTGTTCGGGGACGACGTCGCGGACCGCCTTGCCGAGCGGAGGCGCGCAGTAGATCAGGCCGGGGCCGACCTGAAGCGTGAGACCGCTCTTCTGGACAAGGCGACCGCGGCGTACGCCGACGGCTACACCCGCTACGCCGTCGAAGCGATCCAGGTGGAGCGGATGCTCCTCCACATTCGCGACAACATCCTGTACTACCAGCAGGCGATCTGGGACCACGAGAAGCCAGACCAGCGCTACCTGCGTCTGCGGCACACGCCCGTGCCGCGGGTGACCGGAACTCTCAACTACAGCCTGCAGGCCTCGGGACTGCCACCGCGAGCGCCCACGTGGCGACCGCCCCTGCAGGTCACGGTGACCTCGAACCTCGATCTGGACGGCGAGCAGGAGCTGGGCGACGTCGCGGACCTCGGCGCGCCGCTCGGCTACGTGGGCAACGCCATGGTGTTCCCACTGATGAAGTGGGACCTGCTGGTGGAGTTCCTGATGGCGCCATTCGCCTCCGCTCTCACGGGCGTCGTCGACCCCGACGAGCTCGGCAACGCCTCGCTCTCCGAGCTCGAGCAGCTGGTCTGCTGCCTGAAGAAGCACCTCACCGCACGGGAGTTCCGGCAGCTCCGCCCCAGCATCGACGCCGCCTGGGAAGCGCGGGTGACCGACCCCCGGCCCGACGCCGACGAGGTCGTCCTGCCCACTGGATCAATCTTCATCGAGGCGCTTCCCGGCGCCCACCCACTGCTGGAGGACTTCAAGCTGCTGCATCGTGCGCTGGACGTGCAGCAGGTGGCCGGTGACCTGGTCAGCAAGCGCCTCGAGCAGCTCCGTCTCGCGGCGCGTCTGGTTAGCGACGTCTTGGACGACCCGGACACGGAGAAGGTCATCATCCGCGACGGTCCGCCCTTGTCGTCGACACCTGACCCGTCCTGAGGTGACTCATGTCGAACGGCGCCGTCGAGTTCTACCGATCGCTCGTGGATTTCGTCCGATGGCTTGAGACAAACGGCGACCCGACCCTGCCGTATGACGAGGCGAAAGGATTCGCGAAGTACATGCAAGCCTCTCGACGCCTCGGCGCCGACAAGCTGAACAGGTATTTCGGGAAGTTCTTGGAGGTCGACCACCTGGTCGAGAAGCGTTTCCTGGGTCAACTGCCCTCGGCCAACTTGGATCCCGCGGGTTGGGACGCGAAGTTCGTCCCCAAGAACCCAAAGATCGCCAGCCGCCTCAACCAATACCGAACGAGGCCGTTCCCCTACAGCCATTCCACGAAGACCGCTCTGCTCAAGAAGCTCATTCCGCACGGAGCCGAAGGGCTGTTCACCCCCCAGGAGATCTGGGATGCCCATGCGTGGGCCTTTAGGGAACTCAGGATTGAGAAGGAGCTGCCTGCGCTCAAGCCGTACTTCCGCAACGCCAAGGTGAGGTTCCGGGTGCCCGAGAGGAACCCTCTCACCCGCGGGGGGTGGAAAGCGAGGGCGAGCCGAACCTACCGGCGGGAGAAGGCGCCCGTAGCAAAGAAGGCACGACCGCCGTCGACCAGCGAGAAGCGCACCCAACGCAACCTCGAACGAGCAAGACAGAGACTGGCGCGGGAGGCAGCCGCGACACGGAAAGCGGGCGACGCCAAGGCGATCGCTGACCGAGGCACGACCAGCAGGCTGGGCTCAGAGCCTGCGCCTCCGCCCCGGACAATGCGCCGCTTCGAACGGCTGGGCAAGATTGCCGGGCGGACACTTTCGAGGATCGGGGGCATCGCCTTCATCGTGTTCGACGCGACCAGCAGGGCGAACCGCTGGGTGAGCGGACTAGACGCAGATCTCGCTGCCAGGCTCGAAGAGATCGACAAGATCCTGACAGCTCGCATGCAGTCGGAGTCCGAGCGTAACCGGGCCCTGTTCGACGCCGATCCCTTCGCACGCTACTGGTACAGGGTCGTGCTGGCTGCGAGCGTGGAAGTCACGCCAGCTCCAAGGTCTCCAAGGTTCACCTACACCGGTCTCGAGCTCGTGGACGTCACCATCGTAAAGCACGGGGGCGAACAGACCATCGGTAAAGCGGTCCCGCTGGGGAACAGGCGTTACAGGTCCGAGGTCACCCGCTACGTCCCGGTGTTCGAAGAGCTCACCGAAGGGGAGCAACTGGCGGCCGACGGCTACCCGCTGCACGTCATCGATCGCTCGCATGGTGGCCCGACGGGCCAGCGGCGCCTGCAGATCATTCATGACTACGTCGTTTTCCGCCCGGCAGTATGCCCAGCTTGCCGATGCCCACGCCGATGCGTGGAAACGCTACCGGTACGAGCTCTGCGTCGCTGGCTTCGAGGACCTGTTCACGCCCGACGAGATCGACGCCTGTCGCTGGCACAAGCACGTCGACGATCTCTCCCACGTCAGAGGCGTTGACGACCGCCCAGCAGCGGTGTACGGCAGACAACGGTGAGGACTCGGCGGGCTGCTCACGCTCTTCCGGGCTCTACGAGGTGCTGCGTGACTGGGCCCGTCAGACGATCTCGGCCCTCCACGAGGGTCACCGACCACTCAAGGGCCGGACTGCTGTGACAGGCGTAGTGGTCGCTGTCCTGGGACTGACTGGCGTGGCCATCGGTGTACTCGCGAACGGCTACCTCGATCGCAAGCGATTGTTCGCGGAACAGCTGGCGATCGCGTTCGATCGCTTTAAGGAGAGCCAACGGCGAAGTGCCGGAATCGCCTCGCTCGACGGACTTCGCACTTCATCGCCTCGCTTCTGGGCACCTCACTCCGGCGCCGTGCAGACCTTCCTCCACGCCCAAGCCTTGTATCTGTTGCTCCACGCGTCGAACCGTCGTCGCGCTCATGAGATCGCCAACCTCCGCATCTTGCTCGTGTGGATTCTCCCTGAGGACGACACGCCGCTTGCGGTGTGGCAACTCCAAGATCTCAACACGGCGATGCGCCGGTACGTCGACGAGGGCAGGGGGGCGTCCGGTACTCCGGAGTCCGCCGAGGCGAATTCACCCACAGTGGACAGCTTCTGCCGGGATCTCGAGGCGACCTTCATCCCGAGAACGGCGACCAGGGATGGCGCCGGCTGACCCAGAACGGTGCGTTCGATGTAACGCACGGTCGCACGCAATCGGCGATCCGTACTCGCTCGGCCTCTCCCGATCCCGCGTCCCAGAACGCGCGCCCGGACCGTCGCCTTCCCGCCTGACCAGCCCGAACGCTCAGGGGCGGTATGCCTCCCGACGGCACTTCTGGGATGGGTGCGGCGTGCCTTCTGACCACGATCTGCTCGACAGTCCTCTTCGCATGTCAAATGAGATCGGCGGTTCCGCGCAACTGGCCATCGGTCATAGGGGATCGGGGTCGAGGCTGTCGATGAGGTGTTGGATGCCGATGAGCCCGAGGTCGTGGGCGGTGCGGGCTGCGACGGTCAGCTCTTGTTTGGCCCGTTGGTGATCGCCGGGCTCGCCTCGCTGTCGGAGGGCGCGGGTGAGCCAGTAGCGGGTGCGCGTGGCGAGAGTCGGTGCCCGGAACCTGTCCTCGAGCCGCGACAGCGGCGTCGAGGTGGACGACCGCCGTGTCGGGATCGCCTTGGGCGAGCGCGAGCTGGCCGAGGGCGCGGTCGGCGGCGCACTTCCCAGAACAGCGCAGTTGAACGCGACGAGGAGCTGCCCCTGGTAGGGGGCCACGTAAGGGGCGAGCGCACGGGCGAAGCTGGCGTCGCCGACGTGCCCCGTGGTCTCGGCCAGCGCCCGCAAGGTCGATGCCTGGCCCAGAGTTGAAGGGGATACCGAGGTCGTCCCGTCCAGCGAACGTTTCCAGGGCAGCCGCAGCCGCATCGAGGTCCCCCCGTTCGGCACGGACGAGGGCGGCGAGCGCTTCGACCCACGGGAAGGGCGTCGTGCGCGGCGATGCCGTCGAGGGTGTGGGGGTCGATGCGGTCCTGCTCGAGGCGGATGGCCAAGCGTTGGGCGTGGAAGGCGTTCACGATGTTCGGGTTGCGAGGTGCCCGCTCGAGGGCCGCTGCCGCGTGGGCCCGGGCGTCGTCGAGGCGCCCCTCCGCCAGGGCAGCGGCGGCCGCCTGGTGCTCGAACCCTGCCGCCACGGTCGCCGCCGGAGCCGCGGCGAGCTTGCCGTGAAGCTCCGCGATCGCGCGGTCGTAGCTGTCGCGGTCGCCGAGCTGTGCCAGCGCGCAGGCGGCGCGGAGCCGACGATTGTCTGCCGCTCGGCTCGGGAACAGGACACGCACCGGCAAGTGCTCCAAGCGGTGGATGAGTTCGAGCTGGCGTCGTGGTTCCCACAACGACATCAGGATGTTGTTGAGGGCGAGCAGTGCACGGGTGAGTACCTCTGGCGAGTCGATGCGCTCGGCCATGCCCAGGGCGGTCTCCGCGGTGGCGAGGTTGTCCTCGTAGTCGCCCCGAGACAGCGTCGACATCGACCCAAGGAGCGCTCGCAGCGTGAGTGCCATGGCCCGTGCCGGGCTGTCCTGGTCGGGCAGGACCTGCAGGAGCTCCTCGACCGGTCCGATCAGGTCCTGGTTGCCGGCGCCGTACTCGGTGAGGTTCCAGGTCGGGGAGAGCGCCATGGCGATGCGCTCGGGGTCCTGCGTGGCCAGCGCCAAGCTGCAGGGCACGGTCGATGTAGGGGCGACCCCGTGCGGGCTCCGCGGACTGGGTGAGGGCCCAGGCGAGGCGCACGACCAGGTCGAACTCGCGGTCGGGGTCGTCCACACCGCAGCTCTCGTGGAGCTGCAAGGCCCTCGCGAGGTGCCCCTCGAGCCCGTCGGTGTCGCTGGCCGCGCTCGGCGGCCAGAACGTGGTAGCGGATGGCGCGGTCCCACTCCCCGGCCACCGCCGCCTGCTCGAAGTGGTAGGCGAGCGCGTCGGCGTGGTCGACGAGGCGGTCGGCCCGCAGCCGTTCGATGCTGGTCCCGATGCGCTGGTGCAGCCTGACCTTCGCGCAGCATGACCAGCTCTTCGAGGAGCGTGGATCGCACCAGCGCGTGGGAGAACTCGAAGCGGCCCACGTCCTCACCGTTCGATCACCAGCCCGCGCCGCAACGCCGGTTCGAGCGCGTCCAACGCCGCCGCCTCCGACAGGTCACCGGCGTCGGCGACGATGTCCAGGTCGAACTCGCGGCCCGCGACCGCCGCCACCGACAACAGCTCGTTGGTCGCCTCACCGAGCTGGCCGAGTCGGCGACCCACCGTCTCGCGCACCCCTTCGGGGATGCCCAGCTCGCCGAGCGACCGGTCCGTGGTCCAGCCGCCGTCGGATCCCCGGAACAGTGCGCCGGTCTCCACCAGGTGCTGGAGCACCTCGCCCACGAAGAACGGGTTCCCCTCGGTCTCCTCGAAGATCGCCTGCCACGAACGCCTCCGGCGCCTCCTCCCCCGACCACGCGGCGACCAGTGCAGCCGTCCCGGCCCGGTCGAGGCCCCGCAGCAACACGCGCTCGGTACTCCGACGCCCGTCGCAGGTCAGCCAGAGTGTCCGCCAGCGGGTGCGTGCGGTCCAGGTCTGTGTCCCGGTAGGTGCCGACCACCAGCACCTCAGACTCCGACGGCTCCAACGCCAGGTGCCGCACCAGCAGAACCGTCGCCGGGTCGGCCCAGTGCAGGTCGTCGAACACCACCAGCACCGGCGCCTCCTCCGCCAGTCCCGCAAGGAACGCGTCGATGGCCGCGTGCCGCTCGAATGCCTCCACAACCGCATCGGAGCCCGCCCGAGCCGCTGCCTGCTCAGCGTGCACGAGTCGCTCCAGCACCCCGCGGTGCTCCGGCATCAGAGCCGTCAGCACCCTCTCACCACAATGCTGGAACGCGTAGCGGACCACCTCGGCCACCGGACGCAGCGGCGCCGGCACCGCATCGTCACAACGGCCCAGCAGCACGATGGCGCCCTCGCCGTGCACCTCCGCCGCCAGCTCCTTCACCAGCCGCGTCTTGCCCACCCCCGGCTCACCCGCCACCAACACCACCCGCCGTCCCGAACGTCCCAGCCAGCGCCCAGGCATCACGAAGCCGCCCCAGCTCCACGGCGCGACCCACCAACCGGACCGACGCGTCCGCCGTCAGCGGCGCCGGCATCGGGACCGACGACCTCGCCTCGTCCTCCCAAACCACCAGCGACGCCGCCACCGGAGCCGGCAGGCCCTTCAACACCAGCTCGCCCGCCGGCTCAAACCGGTGACCGCCCCGGCCCCGTGCCAGCAGCACCACCAGATCAGCGACGAGGATCGTCCCGCCCGCTGCTGCCGCGCACAGCCGCGACGCCTCGATCACCGGTGTGCCGAACACGTCACCGTCCTCGACCGCGACGTCCCCGGCCGACACCCCGATCCGGCACCGTCAGCGCCTGGTCCGGATGGCGCCGGTTGTGCCGGGCGATCGCACGCTGGATCGCCGTCGCGGCCTCCAGCCCGTCCGCCGCGCTCGGCGAACGACGCCAGCACACCATCACCCATCGACTTGACGACCCGGCCCCCCGCCGCCTCCACCGCCGCACGCAACACCCTGTCGTGCAGGCGGCGAACGAGCTCCGCCTGCTCCTCACCCAAGCCCACCCGCTGCTCCGTGGACGCGACCAGATCGGTCACCAGGATCGTCACGGTCCGTGTGTCGACCTCAGGCACCGGCGCCCCCTGACCAGCGAATCGGATCGTAGCGAAACGGCTCGCCCACCGACTTGGCGACTCGCCGAGTCTCGCAGGTGTCTCTCGTATGCGAAGAGCCTCAACCTCCAGTCGGTGACCAACTCGGTGGTGTCGCGGTCGTTCGAGTGGGGATCCGGTGCGGTTGTACCGCAGGAGCTGGCGCACGAGCCGGGCGAGCGGAAGGTGACCGCCGCGGTCTCTGAGCGGCCTGGAGCCGGTGAGGGGTTCACCGGAGCAGCCGCCGCAGACCAGTCAGCTGCAACACTCGCTCGACCTGCGGTTGGGCCCCGACGATGCGCAGTCCGGGCGTGGTCTTCGAACCGATCCGGAGCGCCCATCTGATTGGCGCCAGGCCGGCGCAATCCACAAACCGCACGCCGCTCAGGTCCACCACGACCGGGGCAGCTCGCCCAACGACGCTCTCCAGCGCACGGTCAAGCTGGGGTGCCGTCATCACGTCGAGCTCGCCCGAGGGATGAAGGACGATCCGGCCGTCGATGTGCTCGATCGTCACGCTGAAGCCGATGCTGGCCATCGTCCTGCCGTCTGCTCGTCCGAGGTGTTCTCGGCTTCACTGGAGCCGCCGCCGGGAATGCCCATATCGACCCCAACGGCGGTTCGATCCAGCAGGCAGCCGTTGCGGTTCTGTTGCGAAGTGCCGCGATGGTTCGAAGCCCAACGCCCAGCTCTACGACAGCGCCTACCGGATGACGCAGCAGCTCCAGGAGGCCCTGGTCAACCGGTCGTGATCGACCAGGCGAAGGGCATGCTCATGGCCCCGGAACGGAAAGCCGCAAGTCGCAAGCCGCGGGAGCTGGCGCAGGAGATTGTCGATCGAGCGCACAGGACCTGATCACTCGGCGGGCCGCCGGGGAGCATCGCCCCGCTGGCGCTGGGCCAGCCAGCCGGGCTCAATCGGGAGGACGCGATTGCGCTGCTAGCGGAGCTTCGGTGGGCCCCGTGCGAGCTCGATCGGTTGATGGCTCCTCTGCGCGGGCTGCTCGAGGCCAGTAGTCAGCGGCGACCGCGCCGGGTCACTTCTCCCGCCGTGACTGTGCCTGCACGGGCGGGACGCCCGGATCACCGGGGAGCATCTCAAGGCCACCCGTGCTTACGACCGACAAAGATGGCGGTGCGGGGTCCAGCAGCGTGGCCGCGTCCTAGGGGGAGGTCTCGTCTGCCCTCCTGGTGGCCTTCGGCTCCTAGAGAGCGCCAGACCCTCTTGTCCCGTGACTACCGAGACGAGGAAGCTGACGGGACCTCCCCAACCGCTCCGAGCGCAGAGCGACCATGTGTGTGTTGCCCGTGCGGCGCGGAGGTGTACGCAGACCGGCACCAGGTTGAGCAGGAGCGCGTTCGGGCAGTTCCAGGTACTCGCCGACCGCTTTCGCCGACGGCAGCCGGGTGGCGTTCACCTCGACCGGGGCCGACCTCGACGAGGGCGACACCGACTTCGTCCGGGACGTCTACGTCAAAGACACCACCACGGGCGCCCTGACCCTCGTGTCCGCATCCCCCAGCGGCACGAAGGCGAACAACGGGAGCTTCATCCCCGTGATGTCGGCCGACGGCACCCGGGTGGCCTTCGCCTCCGCAGCGACCAACTTGGACGAGCGCGACACCGACTCCCACACCGACGTGTATGTCAAGGCCCTCCCGACCGGTGCGCTCACCCTCGTCTCCGCTCCGACACGGGGACCAAGGGCGACGCGAGCAGTGGCAACTCGGTGCGCTCGCTGTCCTCCTCTGGCGACGGCGCCCGGGTGGCGTTCTCGTCCACCTCGACCAACCTCGGGGAGGGCGACACCGACTCCTCGGAGGACATCTACGTCAAGGACCTCACCACCGGCGCCCTCACACTCGTCACCACGTCGGACGCGGGCGCCAAGAGCGACGCCTGCTCGTCGCATCGGGGGTGTCAGGCGGACTGGAAGGCCCGGGCCGTCAGGAGGCTGCGGTAGGGGCGCCGCCCGCGCAGCCGCATCGTCCGGAGCGAGGCCAGTGTGCCGAGTCGTCCGTAGCTCGCCAGGAGGAGGTCCGCGGCGGAACCACCGAACCAGGCGTCGACGCTTCGGTCGCTGCGGTGGGTGACCCGCACCTCGCCGCGGTCGAGGGAGATGACGATGGGCGGATGGCCGCGGGCCGCCCAGCCGAGCACCATGGAGCGGGTACGACCCCACGGGGTGAGCACGAACGACGTAAGCGTGCAGCTCGCCAAGAGCGCGCTGTAGGCCGCGCGATCTGGCACGTCGAGCGGGCGCCCGTGCGCCCGGGCGAGGTCGACCCCATGGACGACGAGCTCGTTGAGGTAGATCCCAGCGACGAGAGACGGAGGGACTTCGATGCCGTAGTAGGGCAGGCGTTCGTCGTCCGAGCGGACGCGCAGTGCGGTGACAAGCTTCGTGAGACCTGTGTCGACCACCTCTGCCTGCTCGGCTGCGGTCTCGTGGAGGTGCTCGTCGATGCCGTCGTCGATCGCGATGCGCCGCTCTGACACCGTGGTGTTGACGACGGCCTCCCCCTCAGCCATCCGGCTGTACCTGTCGGAGGTGGACGCCACGTGCGCACCGAGCTGTCCGACCGTCCAGTCCAGACCGGGGACCGGGGAGGAGGGTTCGGTGCCGGCTCGAAGGAGCGAGACCACGAAGGGCGCTCGCGCCTCGACATCGTCAAGAATCGACGCAAGATCGGTCTTGATGTCCACCGGACTGGAACCGATCAAGATCGTGCTCATAGCAGTATGTCTATACTGATGACAGCAGTATTGTCAACGGCCATGCGAAAGTTGTCCACGACCTCCTACGCCGTCCTCGGCCTACTCGCCATCCGACCATGGTCGACCTACGAGCTCGCTCAACAGGTCAGCAAGAGCCTGAGCTCGTGGTGGCCCCGCACGGAGCGTCAGCTCTACGAGCAGCCCAAGATCCTCGTGGAGCACGGTCTCGCCACGGCGACCACCGAGCTGGTTGGCCGGCGACCTCGCACCATGTACACGATCACCGTGGCTGGTCGTGAGGCGCTGCGCGGCTGGCTCGACGAACCTTCGAGCGTCTACGCCTGGGAGTGGGACGCCATTTTGCGCGTGTTCTTCGCCGATCAGGGCTCAAAGGAACAGCTCCTCACGACGTTGCGGGAGACGGCAGCGACTCTGCGCGCCGTCAACGCTGCGGACCTCGAGGGGCTCGAGGAGGTCTCGCAACCCGGCTATCGCTACGCCGACCGCGCCCACCTCTTCGCGTTGATCGTCAAGCTCGAAGAGGACGTGTGCGCTGCCATCGACGACTGGTTCGAATGGGCCGCGGGAGAGGTCGCTGGCTGGGCTGACATCACCGGACCGCCCGACCGCATCGCCTACTTCCAGCACGTACTCGGCGAGGTGACTCCCGACGGCCAAGGCGGACGGATGCCCACAACGCCGCCGTGAGGGCCCTCTTGTCTTTCGTCTTCGGCGTTCAGATCCTCCGCCAGGGCCTGAGCGGCCCAAGCGCCCGAGGCAGCGGACACGGGCCGCTGCACACCAGGCGGCTCGCCGAGTGGGAGCGGCCGCGTAGTGCCGGCGTCGTCGCTATGCGGGCGGTGGTTCGCCTGGGGCAACTACTACCGGAAGAGCGGTGGCTACCGGGGGTGCCTCGCCAATGGTCAGGGCCCCGTAGGCGGGCCACCCGGACGCCACGGAGGGGGGCGCTGAGAGACTCCCCGGATGCGCCGCCGCCTCACGGCCCCGAGTAAGACGGTCCAGGGGAATGCCGACGAGGGCTACGGCCTGGTGGCAGACGCCTTCCGGCGCAACTTCGCGGAACGGAAGGAGCTTGGTGCCGCCTGCGCGGTCTACCGCCACGGTCGGAAGGTCGTCGACCTGTGGGGCGGCGTTCGTGACCACGTCCGGGCGCTTCCGTGGGAGCACGACACCCTGGTCACCGTCTTCTCGACGACCAAGGGCATGGCCTCGATGGCGCTGGCCGTGGCGCACTCCCGACGTCTCTTCGACCTCGACGAGCACGTGGCGACGTACTGGCCCGAGTTCGGCCAGCTGGGCAAGCACAGCATCACCGTGCGCCAGCTGCTGTCACACCAGGCCGGGCTTCCGGTCATCGACGTGCCACTCGACGTCCACGTGCTCGCTGACCCGGACGCGCTCGGGAGCATCCTCGCGGCCCAGGCACCGAAGTGGGAGCCCGGCACCCAGCACGGCTACCACGGCCAGTCGCTCGGGCTCTACGAGAGCCAGCTCATCCGCCGTGTCGACCCGGCTTGTCGCACGATCGGCCGGTTCTTCGCCGATGAGGTCGCGAGTCGCCTGGGGCTCGAGTTCTACATCGGCCTCCCCGAGGACGTCGACCTGGACCGACTGGCGCAACTCCTTGGCGCCAGTCCCACGGGCGCCGTGCTCCATGTCCACCAGATGCCGCGCCGGCTGGTGTTCGGCCTGCTCAACCCGAGGAGCATGACCGGCAAGGTGTTCCGGAACCCTCGGGCACTGGCCAAGACGTCGGACCTGAACCGCCGGGAGCTGCTGCGCCTGGAGCTGCCGTCGGTCAACGGGACGGGTCAGGTTCGCTCCATCGCCAAGGCCTACGGGTCCTTCGCCACGGGCGGGCACGAGTTGGGGCTCACGCAGGAGACGATCGGTGCCCTCGAGGCTCCGCCCCGCCTCCCCTCACGCGGACCCCATGACCGGGTCCTTCGCGTCGACACCGCCTACTCCTTCGGGTTCATGAAGCCTTGCCCGATCCTGCCCTTCGGGTCCTCGGCCCGCGCCTATGGGCATACGGGATCGGGCGGCTCCTTCGCCTTCGCCGACCCGGACGCCGGTCTGGGGTACGCCTACGCGATGACCCGGATGGGCTACGCCGTTCCCACCGACCCCCGGGAACTTGCGCTGCGAAGGGCGCTCTACGAGGTGATCGGCTGACGCCGACCGTTGCACGAAGTGCCTCGCGCGGGGTCCGGGCGCTCGTCGACGGGCCACGGGAGGGCTTCGGACGGGCTGCGACTTCGTGTCAACCTCGGGGCTGCTGCCGACGCGTCCGACGGCCGAACTCGTGGTGCCGGACCAGCCGGGCCGCCCCGGTTCCGTCGGGGCGGCCCCACTGGGCATCCGCTCGCTCAGGCGAGCATGGCGAAGGCCGCGATCTCGATGAGGAAGCCGTCCTCCGACAGCCGTTCGACGCCCACGAGGGTGCCGGGCACCTCCGGGGCCGGGCGCTCCGCACCGGCGGCCACCACGCCCTCGAAGATGAGGGTAGGACCTCCGGGCGATAGCCCACGACGCACATGTTGAGCCTCACCAGGTCGGTTTCCGATGCCCCCGCCGCCGCGAGGGCGGTGCCGACGTTGAGCACGGCCTGTCGGGTCTGTGCGACGTAGTCGTTCGGTCCACTGCGGGAGGCCAGCCCTACCCAATCCGTCGATCGGATGTCGACGCGTTCATCGAGCGAGCTCGTGTCCAGCCTGGCCCAACTCGCCTCGCGCCGGCATCCCGGGCCTCGGTAGACCGAGCCCACAGCGGGCGCGCTCCGGCAGCAGGGTGAGGCCCGTCATTGGGAGCAGCGCCGTGGGGGCCTCCGGTCTGCGACCCCCTCCCGCAGGCCGGGGGCCCCAGCTCTCAGAAAGGGCGCACGGTTCCCGATAGGGACGCAGGAGCCCGTCCCTCTGCCCATGCCGGTCGGGCGCCTGGGGCCGAACGGCTCGGGCCGTCCGAGCCGTTCCGGCCCCGATCCCGGGCGAACGCCTTGGTCTGGTGGTCCGGGAGCAATGGATACCGCATCTTTCCCCCTATCGCCGGTTGCGGGGCGCTCACGCTGGGCCTGACCGTCGGCGTCAGCGGCAATGCCCAATGGCGAGGTACTCCCCGAACTTCGCGCTAACGGTCGTGAGGCCGCCTGAGCAGCGCAAGCGGTCCCGAGGAGGCGGCGGAAACGGGCTTAGGAGACGGGCTCGACTGGGCGGCAACCGTGAGGCCACAGTGCGCTCCGGCGGATCACGCTCGTGCGCATGCGGACCGAACTGGTGGCTCTATTCGAACGGGCTGTTGATCTAGGGCCCGCTCGACCATCTACAACTTCGGCGTGGCGTCGTCGAGCGGCCGAGCCTGACCGGCGATGAGCGGGTCGACGTTCCTGTGTCGCGGGCGGCGCGGTCGCCGGGCCGGAGGATCGGTTGCGCGCCACTGAGGGGTCTCCTCGGGCGTTCCCGTACGGTCACGCTGTGGACCGAGTCGAGGCCATCCAGGCGCTCCCCGTCACCTACGCGATCGCCGTGCGCCTTCGGGACGAGGGTCTCGAGGCCGCGGGTCTGGCGCGCGTGCTGGACGTCGAGCCCAGGCCGTGGCCCCCCTGCTGACCCTTGCCGACGCCAAGCTGGCGGAACTCATGGACGACAGGTCATGAACCTGCCAGGCCGATTCGCCCGGTCGACCTCTCGGCCACGCCGTGCCCTCGGCTCAGCAGGGGAAGAGGTCGTCGTCGGAGATGGTCCCCTGGCCGGAGGGATCGGACAGCGTGAGGTGCTCGGCGCTGCCGAGGTCGAGGAACAGGGACTCGTTGGCCTCCCGGCAGCTGTCCTGGGTGACGGGGACCGACACCGTCCACTCGGTGGTCGTGCCCGGCGTCCACCGCAGGGTGCCCGACCTGGCCTCGTAGTCCTCGCCCTCCTCGGCGGTCCCGCCCCTCGTGGTGTAGGCGACGCTGGTGTGGAGCCCGCTGGGCGCCGACAGGCGCACCCGGAAGCTCAGGGACCCGACGCGCTCGGGCACCGCAGCGTCGCTGACGATCACCGACGGCGGGGCGTCGTCGTCCTGGATGACCCCGGCGTCCGTGCTTCCAGACCCAGATTGGAGGATGGCGTTGGTCGGGTCGCTCAGCGTAGCCGTGAAGACCTCGTTGGGTTCGTCGAGGGTGTCGCCGACGATCGGCACCCCGACCGAGATCGAGGTCGTTCCCGAAGGGAAGGTGACATACGTCGAGGCGGACGCGTAGTCAGCCGGGGCGGTGGCCGGCGGTAGCTGGTCGAAATAGCCGTCGCTGGTGGCGAAGCGGACGGTGACCCGCCGCCCGCTGGGCTCCGACAGATAGATGGTCCACCACCTGGTGCCGCCGCCGGAGGGGCCGCCGTTGCCCTCGACGACCCACCGTTCGCCGGTGAAGCCGACGGTGGGCGGCCGGTCCCGTACCGCGTCCCAGACCGTGGCCGTGCCCGAGCCGTCGCCGATCGTGGCTCCTGAGGGAGCGGACAAGAGGAGGAAGAAGGTCTCGTCGTCCTCGTCGAGCGAGTTGTACTGCACGGGGACGAACACGGTCTTCCTCGTCTGCCCGGCGGAGAAGGTCAGCGTCCCGCTCGTGTACGTGTAATCGGCCGGGGCCGTGGCCGTGCCATCCGCGGTCGCGTAGCGGAGGGTCACCGCGCCCGGGGCGGCGAACGACAGGGTGACGACGAAGGCGGACGGGTTCACCTCTTCGAAGGCGACGTCGCCCACCCGGGCCACCGGGAGCGGGGGCGGCCCGCAGGCCGTGCCCACGAACGCGGTCGCCGTCGCCGCCACCAGGCCGAGCGCCACTCTGCGGATCCACCGAGACGTTCCCATCGGTCTCCCCTTGTCGCTGGAGGTGATCGTCCGCCGGGAACGGGTGGAGCGCCTCAGTAGCGCGCTACCGATCTTCTCAGGGACGAGGAAGGCGGCAGCCGTGGGGCGCAGAGAATCGACCGAGCCTCCGCGATGCGTCTCGATTCCGATGACGACGCTGACGAGGTGGTGTTCACCCGGCGTTACTCACGGACCTTGGTGCTGGCCGAGCCCTGCCCGCCTGGCTCTTGAATTCCGCCGGGCGGCTGCCGGGAGCCTTCGCAACGGAATGGTTCGTGCTTCCGACCGCCCCCGAGAAGTGCGCTACCGGTGCAAACCACCCGGTTCGCGACCGGGCCTCCACCATCCCGAAGCGCCGATTGCGAGGCGCTCGATCCTGGGCCCAACCGTCAGCGTCAGCGGCAACACCCAACGCCGAAGGGCTCCCCGGACTTCGCTCTCACCGTTGCAGAGCGGCCTGACCAGTAGGAACACCTCGCCGGAATCACAATGACCACCCCCGAACGGCACTTCGGTGTCAGCGCCGCACGTCGAGGTAGGTGTGCGTTCTGGGGCAGTCGGCCGGACTCGTCGTGCATCCCGATCCGTCGTTCCGTCGCGAGGCAGCGGCCAGCGTGCCAGGACGAATCACGTCAAGCCGTAACTCGCGTGGGCCGGTATCGCAGGGCGACCGCCCCCGACCGGAACTCATGGCGATCCACGAGCTCGAGCTGGATGCGCTCGCGCAGACCGGCGAGCAACGTCGGCCCGTGTCCGGCAAGGACCGGCTGCACGAGGAACTCGTACTCGTCGATCAGTCCCAGATCTGCCAACGCCAGGGGGAGCGTCACGCCACCCACGAACAGGCCCTCGCCTGGCTCCTGCTTGAGCCGCTGAACCGCTTGCCCCAAGTCGCCTCGCACCAGCTCGGCATTCCAATCGACCCCGCTCAGCGTGCTCGACACGACGTACTTCTTCGCCCGGTCGATGGTCTCGGCGAACGGGATCTCCCACTCATCCATCCAGTCAGGCCACGTGCCCGTGGCCGGCTGCCGCCACGCCGACTCCATCATCTCGTAGGTCACCCGGCCGAATAGCAGGGCATCGGCTCGTTCCATCTCAGCGGTCCAGTAGCGCATCGACTCCTCGTCCGGCGGGAGCCCTGCCTCGTGATGGCAGCAGCCGTCGAGCGTGACGTTGATCGAGTATCGAAGTGGTCTCATCTCGTTGCTCTCCCTTGATGCGCGCCGCGCGTTCACCGGACCGTACTCAGACGACTGCCGGCGCCCTTTCTCATCGGCGCCCCGATCGCACCTACTCAACACCGTCGTGGTGCGAGCCAGACCGCAGACCGAGCGCGCGACCGATTCGGCGATCTGATCGACATCGTCGCCAAGAGCCGCATGTCACGGAACGCGCTGAGCCCCCTGTGGACCCGCGCTCGAGGACTCGTCGGCGGGGGTGGTCGACCGGGGGGATGGCCACCACACCGGGGGGATGGCCACCACACCGGGGGGATGGCCACCACACCGGGGGGCCGACCTGCTGGCGCCCTCGCCGCGACGCCCGGAGTAGGGGAAGATCTCCGGGTGGGAGCGGTCCGGCTCAGGGCGTGGTCCGAGCTCCGTCGGCGTCCCCTCGCCGCCGTGGTGCTCCTGCTGCTCGTGGGGGTCTCCGGCGCCGCCGTCCTAGCGCCGTTGGCCGGCGCCCGGCGGGCCGATCGTGCCCTTCCCCGGTTCATCGAGCGGCAGCGGCAGCCGGACGCCGCCGTCTTCGTCGGCAGCGAGGCGGAAGGGGGCACGGCGTCCTTCACCCGGAAGCGTGAGGCGGGCGCCATCGCCGACCTGCCCTACGTCGAGCGCGCGCTGCGGGCGGCTCCCGTCATCGCCGCGGACGTCGATCCGGACGAGCCCGCCGGACGTCATCGGCGGCTGGCCACCGTCGGGGTCGACCCAGGGGCACTTGCGCTGTTCGGCCGGCCGATCGTCCTGGACGGCCGGATGCCGGACGAGCGCCGTGCGGACGAGGTCGCCATCGACGAGGAGATGGCGGACCGGGTCGGTCTCGAGGTGGGGGACACCTATCGCATGGCGGCCTACGAGGCATCGCAGCTGCAAGCCGTCGGGAGCAGTGCCGTGCCCCCCCGGGGGCCGGTGTCGGACCTCGAGGTGGTGGGGGTGGTCCGCTACCCGCACGACCTCATCCCCGTGCGCACCGATCAGGACAACCTCTACGTCCAGGAGGCGAACCTCTACCTGACTCCCGCGTGGTGGGAGCGCCATGGCCCCGACCTCGCCACGTACGGGGTGGGCATCACCGCTGAGCTCGCCGGAGGGCCTGCCGACGTCCACCGGCTCGCCACCGACGTGCGCCGGCTCTTCGGACCGGTCAGCTTCGTGAACCGCATAAACCGGGAGTCCGGCCTGACCGACATCCCCCTCGACGGCGTCGAGCGTGCCATCGATCTCGAGACGCAGGCCCTCCGGGCCTTCGCGGTCCTGGCCGGGATCGCCGGTTTCGTGATCGTCGGCCAGGCGCTGACCCGCCAGGTCGTCGCCGAGACGGCCGAGACGCCGGTCCTGGCCGCGCTCGGCATGGCGCGGCGCCAGATCGTGGCGGCGGCGACGCTTCGGGCCGCGGCGGTCGCTACGGGCGGTGCACTCCTCGCGGTCGGAGGTGCGGTCGCTCTCTCGCCTCTCACACCGATCGGTGTGGCGCGACGAGCGATCCCCTCTCCAGGCGCCTCTGTCGACCTCCCCGTACTCGCCATCGGGGCCCTGGCCCTCATGGCGATGGTCAGCGGCTTCGCCCTGGTGGCGTCGTGGCGACGGGTCACCACCGACCGCCGGGCGGCGCCACTGCGCCCTGCGGCCCCCGGGCGCCTGGCCCTTCCCCTCTCCGCCTCAGTGGGTGTCGCCCTGGCCCGCCGCACGGGCGCAGGTCCGGTCCCGTTGCGGACCGCGGCCGTCGCCGCCTCGATCACCGTGGTCGCCGTCACGGCCGCGATCGGCTGGCGCGGCAGCCTCGACCGGCTGCACCACGAGCCGGCCGACTTCGGCGTCACGTGGGACGTCTCGGTCGGCAACGGCACGACCCGGGAGGAGGCGACGGCCGCCGAGGAGCGGCTGGAGGCCGACGACGCGATCGCTGCGTTCGCCGGCATCACGACGGCCGACGTCGTCGTCGACGGGAAGCCCCTGGCCGCCGTCGTCGCCTACGACAGGCGAGGATCCGTTGCGCCCCGCGTCCTTGAAGGCCGCGCGCCGACCAGGGACGACGAGATCGCGCTCGGCCAGGAGTCGCTCGAGGCCGTCGGCGTCGACGTGGGCGACACCGTGGAGGTGGCGGCGCCCGATCTCGAGCCGCAACAGTTCCGCATCAGCGGGCGGCTGGTCCTGAACAGCGCCGCCATCGACGACCGGATCACGCCGGGGGAGGGGGCGTACCTGACCGAGCCGGGGCTGGCCCGCCTGGCGCCCGCCGAGCTCGAGGAAGCCACCGCGCCGCAGTCGTTCCTCATCCGCTTCCGTCAAGGCGTCAACCGTGAGGCGGCGTTGCAGCGCCTCGACAAGGCTTTCGGGGGCTTCGTGGTCCGTCCGCTGACGTCGGATGAAATCGACAACGTCACCCGGGTGTCCGACCTGCCGGCCGTGCTCGCGGGCGTCGTCAGCCTCCTCGGCATCGGCGCCGCTGCCCACGCGTTCACGACGACCGTGCGGCGGCGGCGCCGGGAGCTGGCCGTCCTCAGGTGCCTCGGCTGCCTCCGGCGACAGGTCTCGGCCGCCCTGGGCTGGCAGGCCGCCGCGCTCGCGATCGTGGCGCTCGCGGTCGGCGTCCCGCTCGGCATCGCCCTCGGGCGGTGGACGTGGACCCTCACCGCCGCCGATCTCGGCGTGGCCTCTGATCCGGCTGTTCCCCTCGTCGGCATCGGCGCGGTGGCGCTCGCCACATTCGTGGTGGTCCAGGTCGTCGCCGTGCTCCCCGGTGCGCTCACCCGCCGCGTGCCGCCCGCCGCCGCTCTGCGCACGGAGTGACGCGAACGTGCCCCGTCGGATCGCTGAGCTGGCCTGCTCGTCAGCGTTGACCGCCCATACCGGCAGACCTGCGGTGCAGCCAAGCCGACCTCGGCCAGGGGGCAATGGGGCTGAGGCGCAAGGCATTCGCAGCGGTGTTGGTGCTCGCAGGGCTGATGCTCGACAGTACGGCCGGCTCGTCCCGCAGGTTCAGGTCACGGGGTCCATGCGGAAGGCCACGACCGGCGTGTCGCGACCCTTCACGGACTGCGGGGGGAGGGCGACGAGGGCGGGGGGGTCCGTCAGGCCGGAGACGGTCGCCTCGCTCAGCACCGTGACCCCGGCCGGGCGGGCCAGGTCCTGGAGCCGCTGCGAGAGGTTCACGACGTCGCCGACCACGGTGTACTCGAGCCGCTCGGCGCTGCCGAGGAGCGCGGCCGCCACCTCGCCCGTCGACAGGCCGATGCCGAGCCCGAACGGCTCCAGCCGGTCGCCGGCCCACACCCGGTTGACCTCCCGCTGGCGCTCGTGCATCCCGGTCGCCGCCTGGACCCCGCGCTGGGCGTGGTCGTCCTGGGGGAAGGGGGCACCGAACACCGCCACGACGGCGTCGCCCACGTACTGCATGACCGTGCCGCCCTCCTCGAGGATGGCCCGGTTCATCTCCGCCCGGTGGGCGTTCAGCTGGCCGGCGAGCACCGAGGCGTCGGTCCGCTCGGCGATCCCCGTGTAGCCGCGGACGTCCGACATCAGGACGGTGACGACGAGCCGCTCCGTCCGCTCGACGGCCTCGCGGTCGTCCCGCAGGCGCTCGGCCAGCCCGCCCGGGAGGAGCCGGCTGAGCTTCTCGCCCTGCTCCTCGCGGTCGACGATGGCCTGGTGCAGCATCCGCAGGTGGCGCAGGGCACCCTTGCGTCCGGACGTGGCGTCCTTGGCCACCGCCAGGAACAGGTCGTCGATGGCGTCGCTCACGGCCTCGGGGGTGGTGTCCATGCGCGCCGCGATGGCCTTCACCGGGCGGCCCTCCGCCACCTCGTGCAACAGGCCCTCCTCGTCGGCCGACAGCTGGCCGTCGGTGCGCATGGGGGCCACCAGCGACCGCACGATCTCGGGGTCCAGCATCGATCCGCCGGTGGCCACCTCACGGATGGCCCGACCGAGGCGGTCCCCGTCGTTCACCCGGTCCTTCAACAGGTAGGCGAAGCCCGCCGCACCGTCCCGGAACAGGGAGATGGCGTACTCGGGCTCGTGGTACTGCGAGAGGATGACCACGCCCGTCCCCGGGTGGCGGCGGCGCACCTCCTTGGCCCCCTCGATCCCCTCGTTCGAGAACGACGGGGGCATCCGGATGTCGGTGACCACCACCTGGGGGGTCGTGGCGTCCGCTCCGGCCACGAGCTCGTCGTAGTCGGCGGCGACGCCGACGACGTCGAGGTCGTCCTCGAGGGCCAGGAGGGCGCGGACGCCCTCACGGACGAGCAGGTTGTCGTCGGCGAGGAGGACGGTGATCCGCCCGTCGTCGCCCACCGGGATCAGCCTCGTTCCGCCGCGGCGGCGGCCCCGACGGGGACCCGGGCCGGCACCCACCCCGACACGACCGTGCCCTCCCCGGGCGCCGACTGGGCGATGAACTCCCCACCCACGGCGTCCACCCGGTCCCGCATGTCCTGGATGTCGGCGCCCGCGGACAGCACCGCCTGCTCGACGCCGGGACCGTCGTCGACGACCGAGAACTCGAGGCGGTCGTCGCTGGCGGTCAGCCGGACGACGACCCGGCTGCCGACGGCGTAGGTCCCGGCGTTGGCCAGCGCCTGCACGACGCAGAAGTAGACGCTGGCCTCGGCATCGGGTTCGAACCGCTCCTCCCACCCCTCGAGGTCGACCTCCACGGGGAGCTGGACCTGCATGAGGTGGGCGTGCAGCGCAGGCATCACGCCCTGGTCCGCGAGGACGGCGGGGAAGATGCCCCGGGCCAGGTCGCGCAGGGCGTCGAGGCTCTCGCCTCCCTCGGCCAGGAGCGAGTCGAAGCACTCGAGCGCCTGCTCCGGGTGGTCGGGGAGGAGCAGCTCGGCCCGCTCCAGCTGGTGGTCGGCCGATTCGAGGTGGGTCTCGACCCGTTCGTGGATGAGCTGCACGACGCGCTGGCGCAGCACCTCACGGGCGGTCACGATGCGCTGGCGGGAGGCCCGCAGGTCGGCCGCCTGACCCGACACCTCCGTGAGGCGGTCCTGCAGCTCGATCGCCAGGCGGGCGTTGTTGAAGGCCAGACCGGCCTGCGAGGCGAGGGACGTGAGCAGCCCCTCCTCGGCCGGCAGCAACCGCTCGCCCGGCCCCTTGGCGACGGCGATCTGCCCGACGGGCCGTCCTCCGTAGACGACCTCGACCACGCGCGTGAACGAGATCGTGTCGTCGCCCTCGGGCCACCGCACGGTGCGGGCGCCGCCGCCGGGGAGGAACACGATCACCCGTGACGACACCGCCCCGACGCCGAGGCCCACCGCCTCCGCCGTGCGGGGCAGGACCTCGTCGACGGAGAGCACGCTCGACAGGCGGTCGGCGAAGTCGGCCACCACCTCGTACGGGCTGGCCCGCTCGCCGTAGACGAGGCGGTTGGCCAGCCGTTCGAGGCGCTCGCGCATCGGCTCGAAGGCCACGGCGGCGATGGCGGTGGCGACGAGCTTGAAGGCGACCGAGTCCCCCGGCCCCACGGCCCGGCCGATCACCACCACCACGATCACGTAGACGGCGCCGATGAAGGCGACGAGGCCGAGGGAGAGCAGCGTCTTGCTGATGAGGACGTCGATCTCCCACAGCCGGTAGCGGAGGATGCCCATCACCAGCGCCAGCGGCACGAGGGCGAACAGCGCCGGGAAGATGGCCAGGCCCGTGTCCTCGATCCACTGGTCGGACTGCGCTGTCGAAGACGGCCAGGAGCAGCGGGTAGACGACGCCGAAGCCGAGCATGGGCAGGAGGGCGAAGCGCAGCAGGCGCGACTGCTGGCGGCGCTCGGGATCGTGGGTGCGGCGGAGCCGGTAGGTCTGCGAGGCGACGCCGACGATCGGGATGGCGACGCCGAAGAGCACGGTGAAGAAGCTCTGCCCCGGGTGCGAGGTGCTGGTCCAGTTCACGACGAACTGGGCGATGACGAGCGTGGCGAGGCCGTAGGCGATCCGCTTCAACGCCCGGCCCCTGCGAGTTCGCGTGAACGGGACCAGCCGGCCGTCCGGGAAGACGACGACGGCGAGCATGTAGGCGATCCCCGAGCCGAGGTGGAAGAGGAGGTGCGGGTTCCACCAGTCGCCCAGCAGGTACTCGTGGAGCACCACGTGGGCCTGGTGGTTGAAGGTGGCGGCGGTCCCGATCATCCCCACCGCCAGCAGGCGGGCGGTGCGATCGCGCGGGCGCCGGAGGAGGAGCAGGAGCCCGAGGCCGAGGTTCAGCACGCTGAAGGCGGTCTCGAGCGTGACCCGTCCGCCGTGGTCGGCGTGGTGCGAGGCGTCGGCCAGCCGCTGGGCCAGGCCGTCGATGCCGCTCGGGTCCCCCTGCTTGGCGAAGTGCGCGTCGTCCTCGTCGATCCGGACCGCGAGCGAGTCGGCCCCCTCGGGCTCGAAGCGGACCTCGGCCTCGATGTCGTCGGTGACGAGGTGGTAGGCGCCCGGGGGCGGAGCGGTGAACACGTAGGCGCGGCTCCCGCCCGGGGGAAGGGCCTCGGCGCTGGGGAAGACCGCCGTGCCGTCGGGCCGGTGCAGCGCGATGCGGTGGCTCTCCTCGCCGGGGTTCTCGACCCGCAGCGTGACCTCGCTCCCGGCCCGCAGCGCGTCGTCGGCCCGCCGGTGGAGCGAGTCGTGCAAGGCGGGGCTCTCGTGCACGATCGACGGCACCAGGCCGACGACCAGCCACACGACGACCCCGGCCGTGTAGAGGGCGAAGCAGATCCAGAAGAGCGCGCTGCCGAGCGTCGAGCGGCGGTCCCGGTCACGCCGCCGCCTCGCCGGCCGGCAGCGGGACCCGACCGGTCACCTCGGTGCCGCGGCTCGGCGCCGAGTGGACGTCGAGCGACCCGCCGAGGGCCACGACCCTGTCGACCATGTTGCCCAGCCCTGAGCCGGGCCGGCACAGCGTCGGGTCGAAGCCCTCCCCGTCGTCGCGGACGGAGAACGTGAGCGAGCCGCCGTCCTCCTGCAGCCGCACCGTCACGCGGGGACCCCGACGCGTGCTTCGACGCGTTGTTCAACGCCTCCAGGCACGCGAAGTACACGGCCGCCTCCACCTCGGCCGGGTATCGGCCGAGCCCGGCGTCCTCGACGGTCACGCTGACGCTGGGGTTGGCCTCCTGGCGGCGCAGCGCCGTGGCGAGGCCGTGCGTGGTGAGGACCGGCGGGTGGATGCCCTGGGCCAGGTCGCCGAGGGTCTGCAGGGTCTCGGCGATGATCGGGTGGAGGCCGGCGGCGACCTTCCGGGCCCGCTCCGGGTCCTTCGTCACCAGCGTCCGGGCCACCCGCAGCTGCACCATGAGCGCCACCAGGTACTGCTGGGCGCCGTCGTGGATGTCCCGCTCGACCTTCCGCCGCTCGGCGTCCTGCGTGGCCACGATCCGCTGACGAGAGGCCCGGATCTCCGCCGACTGCGTCGAGATCTCCTCCAGCCGCCCGGCGAGCTCGGCGGTGAGGCGGACGTTGCGCAGCACGTGCCCGGCCTGCGCGGCGATGTCGCCGAGGAGCCGCAGGTCGACCGGCGAGATGGGGCTCCCCGGGGACTGGCGGACGGTGATGGCGCCCATGAGCTCGCCGCGGTGCTGCACGGGGAGGGCCAGCTGGGCGTCGGGGAGCGGCGGGAGCTCGTCGCCGGTGAGCACGACCGGGGGCGGGGCCGGGGCCCCCTCGGGCCACGTCGCCACCGCGACGAGCTCGGCGCCGAGTCGCAGCCACACGCGGGACGACTCGACCCCGGTGCCCTCGGCGACGATGCGGGCCGTCTGGGTGAGGAGCTCGGGGGACTCCGAGGCGCCGGCCACCCGGTCGGAGAGCTCGGCCAGGACCTCGTACGGCGACGCCCGGTCGCCGTACACCAGGCGTTGGGCGACGCGCTGCGGCCCGGGCCCGGACAGGGGCGAAGCCGATGGCCACCACCGCGGTGGCGGCGACGTACAGCACGGTGTTCGACGACGAACCGATCAGCGCGCCGACGCCGATCGGGAGCACGAGGTAGACGATGCCGATGAACGCCCCCAGGGCCAGGGCGACCAGCGCCCGGCTGAGCACGGCCGGGGCCGACAGCACGGGCCCGCCACGGCGCGGTTCACCCCCCTCCACGCTCGCAGTATGAACCCATCGGTCTCCCGCCTGGAGGGTGTCTGCCCCACCCCCGAGGAGGGGGTAGGCACCATTCCGACCCGGATCGCGGATCACTACGCTCCAGCTGTGTCCATCCGGGTCGTGCTGGCCGAGGACAACGTCCTCGTGCGCGAGGGCGTCCGCACGCTCTTCTCCCTCGACGACGAGCTCGAGCTCGTCGGGGTGAGCGAGGACCTCGACGGCCTCCTCGCCCTCGTGGCCAGCGAGGACCCGGACGTCGTCCTCACCGACATCCGGATGCCGCCCACGGGCACGGACGAGGGCCTCCGGGCGGCGCAGGAGCTGCGCCGGACCCACCCCCGCACCGGTGTGGTCGTGCTGAGCCAGTACCTCGCACCCGCCTACGCCCTGGCGCTGTTCGCCGAGGGAGCCCACGGGCGGGGCTACCTCCTGAAGGAACGGGTGTCGAACGTCGACCAGCTCGTGGGCGCCATCCGTGAGGTGGCCCGCGGCGGCTCGGTGATCGACCCGAAGGTCGTCGACGCGCTCATGGAGGCCCGCCTCGCCGGTCGGTCGCCCCTGGCCACGCTGACGCCGCGGGAGCGGGAGACCCTGGCCGAGATGGCACAGGGGAAGAACAACGCGGCGATCGGGGAGACGCTCGGCCTGAGCGACCGGTCCGTCGAGAAGCACATCAACGCCGTGTTCACCAAGCTCGGCCTCGGCACGGAGGTCGACGTCCACCGACGGGTGAAGGCGGTGCTCCTCTACCTCTCGGACGAACGACGCCAGGAGGAGTCGACGTCGTGACGGTGCGGGTGATGATCGTCGACGACCAGCCGCCCTTCCGCGACTGCCGCCAAGCTCGTCTTCGAGCTGCTCGACGACTTCGAGGTCGTCGGTGAGGCCACGTCGGCGGAGGAGGCCCTCGACCTGGCCGGCACGCTGTCGCCCGACCTCGTGCTGATGGACATCAACCTCCCGGGCATGAACGGCGTCGACGCCACCCGCCGCCTCACGACGGAGCGCCCCGGCGTGGTGGCCCTCCTGGTCTCGACCTACGAGGCGGACGACCTCCCGACCGGCGCCGCCTCGTCCGGCGCGCTGGCCTACGTGCACAAGGAGCATCTCGACGGCGACCTCGTCGAGGAGCTGTGGCGGGACCGGTGCTCGGCCTCGTGGCGGACCGCCTGACGCCGATCAGGCCGCGGCCTGGATGATGCGGGCCACGTGCTCGGGGGCGAAGAAGGCGGGCACGGGCAGGACGCCGGCGAACATCTCGGCGAAGGCGTCCATCGCCTCCCGGTTGCCGGCGGCAGCGGCGAGGAGCTGCTCGAGCTCGGGGGGCAGGGGCTCCTGGGTGGCGAGCGCCGACGTGAGCTCGTAGATGGGCGTGACGGACTCGTCCCGCCGCCGGTGCCAGTCGCCCAGGGCGTCGTCGAACGCCCGGCGGCCCGTGAGGGCGTCGTCCAGCGCATCGGTGAGGTGCTCGGCGTCGAGGAAGGCGTCGCTGATCCCCTGGGCGGTGGACGGGTCCGTGGTGTAGCCGGCGTCGCCCACCAGCGCCCACCCGGGACCGTAGGGTTGGCGGAGGAAGCCGACCAGGTCGCTCACGGTGTGGAAGCGGCTCTCCCGCCGGCCCGATCGCACCCGCTGGGCGAGGTCCGGCGCCAGCTCGAGCGTCTTGGCCATGTTGCCCCCGACGTCGGCCCGGACGGCGTCGAACTCGGCGGCGGGCCAGGCGGCGAGCACCAGGGTCCGGCCGTCGTGGGTGGGCATGGCGGCCATGGCCCGGCCCGGCCGGACGTGGAGCTCGAAGCCGTCCGTGGCCACCCCGCTCCAGTAGGCGTAGCAGCAGCCCTCGACGGCCGGCCGCTCGTTGTAGGTGGGGGCGCCGACCGCCGCCGCCACCCGCGAGTGCTTGCCGTCGGCGCCGACGACCACGCTGGCCGTCTCGGTGACCACGCCATCGCCGGCGTGCCCGCGGATGCCGGTCACCCGGTCGCCCTCGAGGAGCACCTCGTCGACGGTGAACCCCTCCCGCAGCTCGGCCCCGGCCTCGGCGGCGGCGTCGAGCAGGAGCTTGTCGAGCACCGTGCGACGGGGGCAGTAGGCGGTGCCCGGCGAGCCGGAGAGCACCATCGGCCCGAAGTCGAAGGTGTACCGCGTGATGGGCGGGCAGCCCGTCGCCGCCAGCGGCTCCAGGAGCCCCCAGCGGGCGAGGGCGTCGGTGCCCGGCGGGTGCACGAAGTGGGTCGAGACGGTGTCGCTCGGGAACGTGGCCCGATCGACGAGGAGCACGCGGTGGCCCCGGCGGGCCAGCAGCATGGCGGTGGGGGAGCCGGCGCAGCGGGCGCCGACGACGATCACGTCGTGGTTCGGGGTCATGGACGGGACGATGACGGGCCGTCCCGCACGGAGCATCGGGGAGGACCCCTATTCCGGGGCTGATCGTCCACTTCCGGTGCGCACCGCGTGGGCGGCCGCCTCGGCCCGGCTGCGCAGCCCGAGCTTCGTGAGGACGCGGCCCACGTGGTGCTCGACGGTCTTGCGGCTGATGTAGAGCCGGTCCCCGATCTCGGCGTTGCCGAGCCCGTGGCCGAGGAGGGCGAGGACCTCCGCCTCCCGCTTGGTGAGCACCTCGTGGCCCTTGGGGCCGGTGCGGGCCGGGCCACCGAGGGTGCGCAACAGCGCGGCCGCGGCGTCGACGTCGCGGGCGGCCTGGAGCCGCTCGAAGGCCTCGAGGGCGACCGTGGCCTCGGCCACCGCCACCTCGGGGCGCTCCGCCGCCACCGCCCGGGCCAGCTCGAGCCGGGCCTGGGCCAGGTCCACCGGCATCTGGGCCCGGGCAAAGGCGGCCAGCGCGTCCTGGAGGCAGGCCCGGGCGTCGGACGAGCCCTCGGCCACGCACACCTTGCCCCGGGCCAGCGCGGCGGCGGCGCGCAGGTAGTCGCCCCGCTGACCCGCCGCCAGCGTGCCCAGCCGGTCGGCGGCGAGCCGGGCGGCCGCGACGTCGCCGGCCGCCAGCTCGACGTCCACCAACAGCGCGAGCACCGGTCCGGCGATGGCCGCCATGCCCGGGTCGGCCAGGGCCCGTTCGAGCAGGTCGCGGGCGAGGGCGACGTGGCCGCGGGCCAGGTGGATGGCGGCCAGCGGGCGGAGGGCGTCGGGTCGCTGGTCCATGCCCGCGAGGAGCTGCTCGGCCTCCTCGAGGCGTCCCTGGCGGACGCGGAGGTCGGCCAGTCGCACCAGGGCGGCGGACCGCATGCCGGGGTAGCTCGCCTCGAGGAGCCGGGCGGCGCCCGTCAGCTCGGCCTCGGCCTCGGCCCAGCGCCCGGCGGCCGTCAGGATGCCGCCGTAGTGCGCCCGGCAGAACGCCGAGACGCCGACCATGTGCGGTCGCCGCACGACGTCCTCGGCCGTGCGCAGCCACTGCTCGGCCCGGACCACGTCGTTGGCCCGCTCGCAGGCGAGGAACATCCCGCAGATGCAGCCTTCGACGACGTAGAGGTCGCGGACCTCGCCGGCGCAGATGGCGGCGAGGACCTCGTCGAAGAGGAGGAGGCCCTCCTCCACCCGGCCGGCCTGCACGAGCATCAGGCCGACGAACCCCTCGGCCTCGAACTCGAGGTCGACGTCGCCGTGCCGCCGGCCGAGCGCCCAGGCCCGACGGCACACCGCCTCCTGCTCGGCCGGGTCGCCGTCCGGCACGCAGGCGAGCATGAGGAGCCAGCCCTGCTCGGCCGAGTCGTCCCCCACGCCCTCCAGCAAGGAGCGGGCCCGGCTCAGCCAGCCCCCCGAGACGGCCCAGTCACCGTGCACGTTGCCCCGCAGCCACGACACGATCCGGGCGGCCCGCCCGGCGCCGAGGCGGTCGCCGGTCTCCCGGTAGGAGCGGTAGGCCGCTTCGTAGAGGTCGATGGCGCCCGCGTAGTCGACGGCCCTGTACCGCTCCTCGGCTCGCTCCTCGAGCGCTCGGGCGCTCTCCGCCATCCGGTCGATGTTCGCGCCATCCGGGCCGTCCGGCTCGGACGACGTGCTTTGCTGAGGGGGCCGTGGCCCCCCCGCCCGCCCGCCGCTCCGGCCGGATCGCCAGGACGCTGGCCGTCGTCGTCACGACAGGCGCCCTCGCGGCCGGGGCGATGGTCGTCGGGGGGTGGCGGGCCGACGGGCGCTCGACGACGGCCCGTCCTCCTGCGACGACCGCCCCGCCCCGGCGCGCCACGTCGAGCGCCGAGCCGGCCGCCCCGCTGCCCGCCCGTCCTGCACCGGCCTGCCCGGCCCCGACGTCCGGCCCGGCCCCGGCGGCCCCGCCTCCGCTCCTCGCCGCCCTGAACGGGGCGCTGGCCGACCCGGGGTTCCGGGGGGTGACCGTCGGGGTGTCGATGTGGGTCGAGGGCTACGGCGAGGTCCTCGCCTCCGGCGCCGACGTCCCCCTGCCGCCGGCCTCGGCGCAGAAGCTGTTCACCGCCATGGGCGCCCTGGCGCTGTTCGAGCCGGACGACGCCATGACGACGGCGGTCCGGGCCTCGGGCCCGGTCGTCGACGGCGTGCTCCAGGGGGACGTGGTCCTCGTGGGTGGCGGCGATCCCACGCTCACCGCCGGCGGGCCGCACTCCCTCGACGCGCTGGCCACCGGGGTGCGGGAGGCAGGGATCACTGCGGTGACGGGGGACGTGGTGGCGGACGAGTCCCGCCACGACGGCGCCCGGGCCGCGCCCGGGTGGCAGGACTGGCAGCAACCGACCTACGTGGGGCCGTTGTCCGCGCTCATGCTCGACGACAACCGCCGCCGCGCCGATCCCGACTACCTCGCCGGCCCGGCGGTGGGGAACGCCGCGGTGTTCCGGACGGCCCTCGCCGAGCGGGGTGTCGGCGTCGCCGGCGCCGTGACCGACGGGACCGCTCCCCCCGGGGCACCGGTGGTGGCGTCGCTCCGCTCCCGCCCGGTGCCCGCCCTGGTGGCGGACATGCTCCAGCGCAGCGACAACGAGACGGCCGAGATGCTCACCCGGGAGGCGGGGCTCGAGGCGGGGGGCGCAGGCACGACCCCGGCGGGCACGGACGCCCTCGCGGCGGCGCTGGCCCCGCTCTGCGTCCCCCTGGCGGGGGTGGCCGACGACGGGTCCGGCCTCTCCCGGGCCAACCGGCGCACCGCCCGCGAGTGGCGGGAGCTGCTGCAGGCGGCCCAGTCCCAGCCCTGGGGGCCGCAGCTCCGGGAGGACCTGCCGCTGGCCGGCCGGTCGGGCACGCTCGCCGGGCGGTTCCGGGGCACGCCCGCCGAGGGGAACGTGCGGGCCAAGACGGGGACGATCATCGGCGGCCGGGCCCTGGCCGGGTACCTCACCACGGCGGGCGGCCGGTCCGCCGTCTTCGCCGTCGTGGTGAACGGCGACGGGTGGCGGGCCTCGCTCGGGGCCATCGACCGGCTGGTGGTCACCCTCGCCGCCGACGCCTCCTGACGACGTCTGGGCGGATCGTGACCCGCGGGCCGGGCCAGGATCCGCCCGAACGGTGGGCTAGGGCTTCGGCCAGGCGGCGAGGACGAAGAGCACCGTGCCGACGGCGGCGGTGGCCACCGCCAGCGGGGCCAGGTCGGCCACCGAGGCCACGGGGCGATGGGTCGGCGCCTGGCGGCGGCGCTCGGCCACCGAGGTGACCAGCCACACGGACAGCCCGAGGACGGCCACCAGCGCGCCGATCACGGGGCGGTTGCCCACGCCCGACGTCGGGACCCCCCGGGCCACGACCGCGCCGGTGGCCGCCAGGGCGAGACCGCTGCGCTGCCACGCCAGCGCGGTCCGGTCGGCGGCGTCGCCGCGCCCCGGGAACCGGACGTCGCTCATTGGTGCACTGCCCTCAGGTCGCGCACTCCTGGGACCGTCCCATCGACGTGGGCACCGATGGGCGGCCGTCGCTGGCGCTCCGGCAAGGGCGCTGTGCTCGTCGGTTCGCTCGCACGCTCGCTCACAGCGAGTCGGCCACGACCAGCACGAGGGCCACGCTGGCGGTGATGGCCACCACGGCGGCCACGCCGGGGACCAGCGGCGAGCGGGGGAGCGGCTGACCGAGGCGCATGGCCCGCTCGGTGCGCACCCACTGGAGCAGGCTGCCCGCCGCCAGCACGATGCCGGCGGCGATGAGGGGCAGGCCCACGAGCCGGCGCCCGCCCACGAGGTCGAACTCGGGGAGCAGCTGGGTGATGGCCAGCCCTGCCGTCATGAGCGCCAGCGCCGTGCGGCACCAGGCCAGGAACGTGCGCTCGTTGGCGTAGCTGAAGCGGGGGTCGGGGTCGGTGCCCACGTCGAGCGACCAGCGCTCCCACCTCCCGGCCACGCCGGCACGCTAGGCCGACCGGTGCGCGGACTACGGTCCGCGCCCGTGGCCGACTGCCTCTTCTGCAAGATCGTCGCCGGCGAGGTGCCGGCCGACGTCGTGCTCCGGACGGACTCCTCGCTCGCCTTCCGGGACCTCAACCCCCAGGCCTCCACCCACGTCCTGGTGATCCCGCTCGAGCACGTCGAGCACGCCGGCGTCCTCCGGCCCGAGCACGCCGAGCTGCTGAGCGACGTGTTCGCCACCGCCAACGCGGTGGCCGCGCAGGACGGCGTGACCGAGGGCGGGTACCGGCTCGTCTTCAACGTGGGGGAGGACAGCGGCAACTCGGTGCCCCACCTGCACCTCCATGTGATCGGCGGCCGCCAGCTGGGCTGGCCGCCGGGTTGACGAGGTCCGAGTGGGTTCGCCCGTTCGGGACCTGGAGTTGCCCTCGGCGGCTTCGCCACCGAGGGCACGGGCTGTGCTCTTTGGGGCTCGCGCCTGTCGGCGCTCCCCCTAACCGATGAGGAGGACCGGCGCCGATACGCTGGTGGCGCCCGTGTCGACCGCTGTCAAGATCCTCGTGCCCGGCAACCACCTGATGGTCGGCCTCCTCGGGCAGCGGGACGAGCTGCTGCGCCTCGTCGAGCAGGCCTTCGGCGGCGTGGACATCCACGTGCGGGGCAACGAGATCAGCGTCACCGGCGCCGAGGCCGAGACCGTCGGCCGCCTCTTCGAGGAGCTCGTGACCCTGCTCGAGGCCGGCCAGGTGCTCGACCCCGCCCACGTGGGCCGGACCATCGACATGGTGAAGGCCGACGAGCGGCCCACCGAGGTGCTCACCGCCGAGGTCCTCCGCGCCAGCAAGGGGCGCACCGTGCGCCCCAAGACGAGCGGCCAGAAGCGCTACGTCGACGCCATCCGCGACAACGTCATCACCTTCGGCATCGGCCCTGCCGGCACGGGCAAGAGCTGGCTGGCGGTGGCCACCGCCGTCCAGGCCCTCCAGGCGAAGACCGTGAACCGGATCATCCTCACCCGGCCCGCGGTGGAGGCGGGGGAGCGGCTCGGCTTCCTTCCCGGCGACCTCATGGCCAAGGTCGACCCGTACCTGCGGCCGCTGTTCGACGCCCTCTACGACATGGTCGAGCCGGACGGCGCGCAGCGCCTGCTCGACCGGGGGGCGGTGGAGGTGGCGCCGCTGGCGTTCATGCGGGGGCGCACGTTGAACGACAGCTTCGTCATCCTCGACGAGGCGCAGAACACCACCCCCGAGCAGATGAAGATGTTCCTCACCCGCCTCGGCTTCGGCTCCAAGGCGGTGGTGACCGGCGACGTCACCCAGATCGACGTGCCCCAGGGCCGCTCCGGCCTCGTCGACCTCGAGCCCGTCCTGTCCGACATCGACGGCATCGCCTTCGTCCGCCTCACCAACCGCGACGTGGTGCGCCACCGCATCGTGCAGGACATCGTCGACGCCTACGAGCGGGCCGGTGTGGCCGCCGCCCGCGGCGCCCGGCACAAGCGACGATGACCGCCGACGGCCCACCGAGACCCCGGCTGCGGCCCACAGGACCGGAGGGCTCCCCCTCGGTCTTCGCCGCCGACGAGCAGTCCGGGCGACCCGTGGACGTGGTGGGGCTGGCCCGCCTGGCCGAGTCCGTGCTCGTCGACGAGGGCGTGCGGGGCGACAGCGAGCTGAGCCTGCGCTTCGTGGACGAGCCCACCATCGCCGACCTGAACGAGCGCTTCCTCGGCGGTTCGGGGCCGACGGACGTGCTCGCCTTCCCCATCGACGGTGGCGAGGTGGTGGAGGGGGGCCGCTTCCCCGACGCAGGGTCGACCGGCCCCGACCGACCGCCACCCGAGGCCAACGAGGTCCCGCTGCTGCTGGGTGACGTGCTGGTGTGCCCCGTCGTGGCCGAGCGCAACGCGCCCGCCCACGCCGGCACCTACGAGGACGAGCTGGCGCTGCTGGTGGTCCACGGCGTCCTCCACGTCCTCGGCATGGACCACGCCGACGAGGCCGAGACCGCCGTCATGCAGGCCCGCGAGCGCGAGCTCCTGCGCCGGTACGGGGCGCCCGAGGAGGGCGGGACGGCATGACCACCGGGGACGTGTGGCTGGGCCTCCTCGTCGTCGTCCTCGTCGCCGTGGCCGCCCTGCTGGCCATGGCCGAGACGGCCCTCACCCACCTGTCCATGAGCCGGGCCATCGCCATGGAGGAGGAGGGCCGCCGGGGCGCGGGGATCCTCCGCCGCCTCCTCGAGACCCGCGAGAACGTGCTCAACCCGGTGCTGCTCCTCGTGGTCGTGTGCCACCTCAGCGCCGCCGCCCTGGTCGCCCTGCTGGCCAACGACGCCTTCGGCCCCCTCGGCATCCTGCTGGCCGTCGTCGGCCTGGCCGTCGTCCTCTTCGTCGTGGCCGAGGCGGCGCCCAAGACCTACGCCCTCCAGCACACCGCCCGGGCCGCCCTCCTCGTGGCGCCGCTGGTGGGGGTCCTGGCCCGCTTCCCACCGGTCCGGCTCCTCACGTGGGCCCTCATCGGGGTCTCGAACCTGATCCTGCCCGGCAAGGGCCGGGCCGCCGGCCCGGTGGTGTCCGAGGAGGAGCTGCTGGCGCTGGCCGACGTCGCCGTCGAGCGCCGACGTGATCGAGGTGGAGGAGCGGACGCTCATCCGCTCGATCATCGACTTCGGCGACACCGTGGTGCGCGAGGTGATGGTGCCCCGGCCCGACATGACCGTGGTGAGCGCCGACACGCCGGTCGACTCCGCGGTCGCCACCGTGCTGGCCCGCGGGGTGAGCCGGCTGCCGGCCTCGGGCGACGGCGGCATCGACGACATCGTCGGGATCATCCACTCCCGCGACCTCATGAAGGCGTCCATCGACGGCCTGGGGTCGATGCCGTGCCGGTCGCTCCTGCGCGACGCCCACTACGTCCCGGAGACGAAGCGGGTGGCCGAGCTGCTGCGGGAGATGCAGGCCGAGAAGTTCCACATGGCCATCGTCATCGACGAGTACGGCAGCACCGCCGGCCTCGTCACGCTCGAGGACCTCATCGAGGAGCTGGTGGGCGAGATCGTCGACGAGTTCGACGTCGAGGGGCCACGGGTCGAGCCCCTGCCGGGCGGCGACGTGCGGGTCGACGCCCGCATGCCGGTCGACGAGGTCAACGAGCTGCTGTCGATCGAGCTCCCCGAGGGCGACTGGGACACGGTGGGCGGGCTCGTGTTCAGCCGCCTCGGGCACGTGCCCGCCGAGGGCGAGGTGCTCGACGTCGACGGGCACTCGCTGCGGGCCGAGCGGGTGGTGGGCCGGCGCATCGGCCGGATCCGCATCAGCTCCCGCCCGGCCGAGGCCGGCGCCGACGCGTCGGCGACGGGATGAGCACGAGGTCGGGCTTCGTCACCCTCGTGGGTCGGCCCAACGTGGGGAAGTCCACGCTCCTGAACCGCATGGTGGGCGAGAAGGTCAGCATCGTCTCGGACAAGCCCCAGACCACCCGCTTCGCCGTGCGGGGGGTGCTCACCCGGCCCGACGCCCAGATCGTCTTCGTGGACACGCCCGGGGTTCTCGAAGCCCCGCACGGCCATGGGGGAGCGCCTCAACAACACCGCCGGCGACGCGCTCGGCGGCGTGGACGTCGTGTGCCTCGTGCTCGACGCCACCGCCGACGTGGGTCGGGGCGACCGCTGGGTGGCGGAGCGGGTGCCGAAGGACGCGGTGGTCGTCCTCAACAAGGTCGACGCCGCCTCCCGCGCCCAGGTGCTGGCCCAGCTCCAGCGGGCGGGCGAGCTCGGGTTCGACGAGTACGTCCCCGTGTCGGCCATGACCGGGGCCGGCGTCGACGACCTGGTCGAGACCCTGGTGCGGCGCCTCCCCGAGGGCCCGCACTGGTACCCGGACGACGTCGTGCGGGACTCGTCCGAGGAGGTGTGGGTGGCCGAGCTGGTGCGCGAGCAGCTGCTGGCCGTCCTCCGGGAGGAGCTGCCCCACTCCATCGCCTGCCGCGTGGTGGAGCACGAGGGGTCCCGGATCCGGGTGGAGATCCTCGTCGAGCGGGACTCCCAGAAGGGCATCGTGATCGGGAAGGGCGGCGTCGGTGCTCAAGGCGGTGGGGACGGCGGCGCGGGAGCAGCTGCCGGAGGGCACCTACCTCGAGCTGGTCGTCAAGGTGGCGCCCGACTGGCAGCGCCGACCCGGGGACCCTCAGCCGCCTCGGGTACTGAGGCCCTCGTCCCGCCGGCGCCAGTTCCCGGCGAGCAGGGCGCCGGCCACGACGACACCCAGAGGTCAGCTCGGGCCCGTGGGTCACCCCCCACCCGGACGGGCAGGTCGGCGAGCCAGGCGGCGTAGGCGAAGGCCACGCCGGGGGGAGGCAGGCGAGGAGGGCGAGCCGGGGCCGGCCGGTGACGGCGGTGGCGGCCAGGAAGGCGCCGGCGCCCACGGCGAAGACCACCGGGGCGTAGGCGAAGGCCAGGGCCGTCGCCGGTGCCACCCCGTCGCCGCCGCGGAAGGCGCCGCCACACCGGCGCCAGGTGGCCGGCCACGGCCGCCGCCCCCGTCCACAGCGCCACCGAGACCCACGCCCCGAGGGCCTGGTCGAGAAGGCGCCGACGGCGCTCGAGTACTGGGCGCCCGGGGTGGCGGCCTCGGCCACGTCCCAGGCGATGCTGGTCACCAGCAGGGTGGCCAGCCCCGCCGCCACCGCCGCCAGGGCGGGGTCGTCGAACGCCGGCGGCGGCTCGAACAGGGAGCCGTAGGGGATGGCCCCGACCAGGTAGCCGAGGAGGGCGGGGGCCCGGCCACCACGCCCACGGCCGTGGCGCTGCGGGGCACCCAGCCCACGAGGTCGCGCACCAGGGCGAGCCCGAGGACGACCACGGCGACCGACGCTAGGGAGCCCGGAGGCCCTCCGGGGAGCGCCCCCGGGCCCGACGGCCTGCGCCGGTAGCTCCGGAGCGTGGACCTCGACGCGCTGGACCCGCGGCGGATCCCCGGGCACGTGGCCATCGTCATGGACGGCAACGGTCGCTGGGCCCAGAAGCGGGGCCTGCCCCGCACCGAGGGCCACGCCGCCGGCGAGGACGCCCTCTACGACACCGTCCAGGGCGCGCTCGAGCTGGGCATCAAGTGGCTCACGGTCTACGCCTTCTCCACCGAGAACTGGCGCCGCCCGGCCGACGAGGTCCGCTACCTCATGAACGTCAACGAGTCGGTGCTGACCCGCCGCCGGGACGAGTTCCACGCCCAGGGCGTGCGCATCCGGGTGGCGGGGCGGCGGGACTGGCGGGTGCCCCGGCGGCTGCTGCGGCGCATCGCCGAGACGGAGGAGCTGACCCGGCGCAACAAGGGCATGACCCTCACCGTCGCGTTCAACTACGGGGGCCGGGCCGAGATCGTGGACGCCGTCCGGGCCCTGGTCGACCGAGGGGACGCCGGCGTCGAAGATCGACGAGCGGGCCATCCGCCGCCACCTCTACGACCCGGAGATGCCGGACCCCGACCTGATGGTGCGGACCTCGGGCGAGTTCCGCATCTCCAACTTCCTCCTGTGGGAGCTGGCCTACAGCGAGCTCGTGTTCACCGACGTGCTGTGGCCCGACTTCCGGCGGGGCCACCTGGTCGAGGCCATCGCGCGAGTACCAGCGCCGGGACCGCCGCTTCGGGGCGTAGGAGCGAGGGCCCGGTGCCCGGGCGTCTACCGGGACGTGGGCATCGCCCTGCGCACCGTGAAGCTGGGCGAGGCCGACCGCATCGTCACCTTCGTCACCGAGGGCCACGGCAAGGTCCGGGCGGTGGCCAAGGGCGTCCGCAAGACCAAGAGCCGCTTCGGCGCCCGGGTCGAGCCGCCGACCCACGTCGCCCTCCAGCTGTGGGAGGGCCGGGAGCTCGACGTGGTGACCCGGCCGAGACGCCCTCGACCACTTCAAGGCGGTGCGGACGGACCTCGACCGGCTGACCCGGGCCAACGCCCTGCTGGAGGCCGTCGACGCCGTCATCCAGGAGCGGGACGCGGACCCGCGGCATCTACGCCGATGCTGCTCGGCGCCCTCCGGGTCCTGTCGGCCCAGGAGGCGCCGCTGCTGGTGCCCGCCTTCTACTGGAAGCTGCTGGCCCAGCAGGGGGTCGGCCCGGTGGTCGACGTGTGCGCCCACTGCGGCGAGGCCGGCGACCTCGTGGCCTTCGACGTGGTCGTCGGGCGGCGCCCTGTGCCGGGCCTGCCGCTCGGGGGTGCGCGTCGAGCGCCGACGCCCTCGCAGCTCCTGCAGCGCATCCTCGGCGGCGAGCTGGTGGCGGTGCTGGCCGAGCCCGCCTCGCCGGCCGGCTTCGAGGTCGAGGCCCTGGCCACCAGCGCCCTGGAGGCCCACCTCGAGCGCCGCCTCCGCTCCGTCCGCCTCCTCGACCGCCACTAGCCATCTCGTTCGGGCACCGGAATCGCGCCGGTACCGCGGTTCAGGTGCCCAGACGGCAAGGCGAGGGGGTCAGCCGATGGGCCAGCCCAGCTCGGCGGCGGGGGGCACGTCGAGCAGGTGGACGGTGCCGTCCGGGGCGAGGGCGCCGAGGACCAGGAACTCGCTGACGAAGCCGGCGATGCGCTTGGTCCCGAGGTTCACGGCGCCCACGACCAGCCGGTCGAGGAGCTCCTCGGCCGAGTAGTTGGTGACCTGGGCGCTCGTCGCGCTTCACGCCCACGTCGGGCCCGAAGTCGACGGTCAGCTTCCACGCCGGGTTGCGGGCCTCGGGGAAGGGATCGACGGCGGTGACCCGCCCCACCCGCATGTCGACGGCGAAGAAGTGGTCGGCGCCGACCTCGGGTCGCAACTGCACAGGAGCCTCCAGGGGTGGCCGATAACGTCGATCCCCACCATGGCCGATCGGTTCGAACAGGTGGTCAACCTCTGCAAGCGACGGGGCTTCGTGTTCCCGTCGGCGGAGATCTACGGCGGCTTCCGGTCGACCTACGACTACGGGCCCGTCGGCGTCCTGCTGCTGCGCAACGTCAAGGACGCGTGGTGGCGCTCCATGGTGCAGCTGCGCGAGGACGTCGTCGGCCTCGACGCCGCCATCCTCTCGCCGCCGGCCATCTGGGCCGCCTCCGGCCACCTCGAGGGGTTCACCGACCCGCTGGTCGACTGCCGCAACTGCAAGGCCCGCCACCGCCTCGACCAGCTCGACGACCCGAACACGTGCCCCACGCTGCGGGAAGCACGGCACCTTCACCGAGGCCCGGCAGTTCAACCTGATGTTCAAGACCCACGCCGGCCCGGTGGAGGACGAGGGCTCGGTCGCCTACCTCCGCCCCGAGACGGCGCAGGGCATCTTCACCAACTTCAAGAACGTGCTGGAGACGTCCCGCAAGAAGCCGCCCTTCGGCATCGCCCAGGTCGGCAAGTCGTTCCGCAACGAGATCACCCCGCAGAACTTCATCTTCCGCACCCGCGAGTTCGAGCAGATGGAGATGGAGTACTTCGTGCCGCCGGGCGAGGGCCCGAAGTGGTTCGAGCACTGGTGCGGCGAGCGCATGCGCTGGTACACGGACCTCGGCATCCCCGAGGACGACCTGCGCCTGCGCCCCCACGACGCCGACGAGCTGAGCCACTACTCGTCGGGCACGTCCGACATCGAGTACCGCTACCCGTGGGGGTGGGGCGAGCTCGAGGGCATCGCCCAGCGCACCGACTTCGACCTCAAGCGCCACGCCGAGGCCTCGGGCGAGAAGCTCGAGTACTTCGACCAGGCCAGCGGGGAGCGCTACGTGCCCCACGTGGTCGAGCCGGCGGCCGGCGCCACCCGGTCGATGATGGCCTTCCTGCTGTCGGCCTACGACGAGGACGAGGTCAACGGCGAGCCAGCGCACGGTGCTGCGGCTGCACCACCGCCTGGCGCCGTACCAGGTCGCCGTGCTGCCCCTCTCCAAGAAGGACCCGCTGCCGGGGCTGGCCCGGGAGGTCCTGCACTCGCTCCAGCCCTACGTCATGTGCGACTACGACGAGACGCAGGCCATCGGGCGGCGCTACCGGCGCCAGGACGAGATCGGCACGCCCTACTGCGTGACGGTCGACTTCGACAGCGTCGAGGACCGGGCGGTCGACCATCCGGGAGCGGGACTCGCTCGAGCAGGTCCGGGTCCCGATCGACGCCCTCGTCGGCGAGCTCCGCGACCGCCTCGACCGTTAGAGCGAGCCGACGGTGGACGTCCTCCTGACCGAGCTGGCCTTCGCCCGCGACGGCGAGCGGCTGGCGACCGGCGGCGCCGGGCGTCGGCTGGCTGCGCATGGACGGTGAGGGCACCTTGCGGCGGGACGGCGTCGAGGTGCCCCGGGACGAGGCCGCGCCCGAGGTGGCGTGGGGGACCGGCGACCTGTTCGACGACGGCCCGATGCGGCCCTTCCTCGGCCTGGTCGGGCGCAACCCGTCCGTGCGGTGGTTCGCCTCGCCGGCGGCCGGGTTCGACCACCCCTTCTTCGGCGACCTCGTCCGCAAGGGGGTGCGGGTCACCACCTCGCACGTGAGCTCGCCGTCGATCGCCGAGTACGTCCTGCGGGCCGTGCTCGACGCCTTCCAGGGGGCCGACCAGTGGCGTCGGGCCCAGGCCGAGCGGACCTGGCGCACGCACGACCGCCACCGGGAGGTGGCGGGCAGCACCTGGCTCGTGATCGGGCTGGGCGCCATCGGCACCGAGGTGGCCCACCGGGCCCGGGCCCTCGGGGCCACGGTCGTCGGGGTCCGGCGCTCGCCCACGGGCGACGAGCCCGTCGACGAGGTGCGCACGCCCGACCGCGTGGCCGACGTCCTGCCCCGGGCCCACGCCGTCGTCCTGTCGCCCCCGGCCACCCCGGCCACCCACCACCTGGTCGACGCCGGGTTCCTCGCCGCCATGCGGCCGGGGGCGGTGCTGGTCAACGTGGCCAGGGGCGACCTGGTGGACGAGGCCGCCCTGCTCGCCGCCGCTCGACACGGGGACGCCGGGCACCGCCGTGCTCGACGTCGTGGCCACCGAGCCCCTCCCCGCCGAGTCGCCGCTCTGGACCCACCCCGGCGTGGTCGTCAGCCCCCACTCCTCGGGCCGGGGCCGGGGCCGCTTCGACCGGGCCGTCGACGAGTTCCTCGACAACCTGGCCCGCTACCGGGCCGGCGAGCCCCCCGCAGCGAGCTCACGGTGGCCGACCTCCCCTGACCGCACCGCATTTGGGCACGCAGATCGCGGGCAGAGCCGCGGATCCAGGTGCCCAAACGCAGGTCAGGGCTGGGCGTAGGGCTTGAGCGGGGGCTCCTGCGCTGGCGTTGGGGGCGCCGGTGAAGCCGGCGCTCGTCCTGGAGCTCGGCGATGCCGGTGCTCAGCAGCGGCTCGGCGGCCACGCCGTCGAAGGCCACCGGGAAGCAGGCCAGGCCGCCGGAAGCGGGCGCGGTCGGCGGGGCCCGGGTGGGTGAAGGCGTCGATGACCATGTCGTGGGCGGCGTCGTCGTAGGCCAGCCCCACGTGGTCGACGACCCGGCCGGGGCACAGGTCCTGGACGAGCATGTTGCTCGCCGCCGGCCAACGCCGCCGTCGCCGTCGGCACCACCGGCTGCACCAGCTCGTCGGTCAGCGTGTAGATCGACGTGTAGGACACCGGGCCCGGCGTCTCGTCCCCGCTGTTCAGGGCGGCGATGAAACGCGAGTCGGTCCGCATCTGCCAGGCGGCGGGCGGGGCGCCCTGGCGGTGGCGGCGTTGGCCACCGTGGTCCCGTGGTGGGGTGCCCCCAGGGTCACCAGGTCGTCGACCTTGGTCCGCAGGCTCGGCCACCACCGCAGGGCCCAGCGGGGCTCGAGCCCGCCCTGGCTGTGGCCGAGCATGTCGACCTTCGAGCCGCTGCGCTCGAAGATGCGCCGCACCGCGTAGACGACGTACTCGCTGGCACCTGGATGTCGCCGGTGGCCCGGCTCGGGCAGGCGCACCGTGCACACGTCGTAGCCGGCAGCGGGGAGGGCGTTGAGGTAGTTCCAGCTCCAGTTCTCCTCGGGGTTGGTGAAGGTCCCGTGGACGAGGAGCACCGGGCTCGTGGGCCCGGTGGGTGAACGACGAGGGGCAGGTGAGGGCCGCCGCCAGCGTCCGCTCGGGGACCGACAGGGGCGGGTCGTCCGTCGGGCGTGCAGGCCGACGGCGGCGAGCACGGGGGCGAGCAGGACCACGGCCAGGCGGCGCATGGCCCAGATCCTTCCCCATCGGCGGCCGTCCGCACCATCGGCGTCCGTGCGGGAGCGGCGTAGGCTCGACCCCGGTGACCTACGTCTTCGACTTCGCCCACGACCACGGCGCGCCCCCGATGACCCTCAAGGACCTCCTCGGGGGCAAGGGCGCCAACCTGGCCGAGATGACGTCGGTGCTCGGCCTCCCGGTGCCGCCCGGCTTCACCATCTCCACCGAGGCGTGCCGCGCCTACATGCGCGGCGGCTGGCCCGAGGGCCTCGACGCCGAGGTGGCCGAGGCCCGGACCCGCCTCGAGTCGGCGGATGGGCCGCCGCCTGGGCGACCCCGACCGACCCCCTGCTGGTCAGCGTCCGCTCGGGGGCCAAGTTCTCGATGCCGGGGATGATGGACACCGTCCTCAACCTCGGCCTCAACGACGAGTCGGTCGAGGGCCTGGCCAAGCAGACGCGACGAGCGCTTCGCCTACGACTCCTACCGCCGCTTCCTGGCCATGTACGGCCGCATCGTCCTCGACCTCGACGGCGAGCCGTTCGAGCACCTCCTCGAGGAGGCCAAGGAGCGGGAGGGCGTGGCCTCCGACAGCGACGTCTCGGCCGAGGCCCTGCGGGACCTGGCCGACCGCTACAAGGCCCTGGTCCAGAAGCAGACCGGCTCGCCGTTCCCCATGGACCCGGCGGCGCAGCTGCGGGGGGCCATCGAGGCGGTGTTCCGCTCGTGGAACGGCCCCCGGGCGGTCGGCCTACCGGCGCCGGGAGCACATCGCCGACGATCTCGGCACGGCCGTGAACGTCCAGGCCATGGTCTTCGGCAACCGGGACGAGAGCTCGGGGACCGGCGTGGGCTTCACCCGCGACCCCGCCACCGGCGAGCGGGGCGAGTACGGCGACTTCCTCGTCAACGCCCAGGGCGAGGACGTGGTGGCCGGCATCCGCAACACCGAGCCGCTGTCGGCCCTGCAGGACCGCTTCCCCGCCATCCACGACGAGCTGCTCGGGATCTTCGCCCGGCTGGAGCAGCACTACCGGGACATGTGCGACACCGAGTTCACCATCGAGCAGGGCAAGCTCTGGATGCTGCAGACCCGGGTGGGCAAGCGCACCGGCCGGGCCGCCCTGCAGATGGCCGTCGACATGACGTGGACGAGGGCCTCAAGTCGACCGGCCCGACGGCCGTCCTGCGGGTCAGCGCCGAGCACCTCGACGCCGTGCTCCACCCGCAGTTCGAGACCGGCGCCGAGCGCCAGGTCATCGCCAAGGGCCTGGCCGCCTCGCCCGGCGCCGCCGTGGGCAAGGCGTGCTTCACCGCCGACGGGGCGGCCGAGGCCGCCGACCGGGGCGAGGAGGTCATCCTCGTGCGCAACGAGACCTCGCCCGAGGACGTGCACGGCATGGCCGCCGCCGAGGGCATCCTCACCGCCCGCGGCGGGCTGGTCAGCCACGCCGCCGTCGTGGCCCGGGGCTGGGGCAAGCCGGCGGTCGTGCGGCGCCGAGGCGGTCAAGATCTCGGGCGACTCGTTCACCGTCGGCGGCGTGACCGTTCGGGCCGGCGACGTCATCTCCATCGACGGCACCACCGGCGAGGTGGTCCTCGGCGAGGTGGGCCTGGTGGCGGGCGAGACCCCGCCCGAGTTCGCCACGGTCCTCGAGTGGGCCGACGAGATCCGCGGCGGCAAGCTCGGCGTGCGGGCCAACGCCGACACCGGGCGCCGACGCGGCCAAGGCCGTCGAGTTCGGGGCCGAGGGCATCGGCCTGTGCCGCACCGAGCACATGTTCCTCGGCGAGGACCGCCTGCCGGTCGTGCGGGCGCATGATCCTGGCCGACACCCCCGAGGAGGAGGAGGCCGCCCTGGACGAGCTCCGCGAGGTCCAGCGGGAGGACTTCGTCGAGGTCCTCGAGGCCATGGACGGGCTGCCCGTCACCGTGCGCCTGCTCGACCCGCCGCTGCACGAGTTCCTCCCCGACGTGGAGGAGCTGTCGATCAAGGAGGCCCTCGCCGGCCTCTCCGACGAGGAGAAGGAGCTGCTCGCCGCGGCCCGGTCGTGGCAGCGAGGCCAACCCGATGCTCGGCACCCGCGGCGTGCGCCTCGGCGTGGTGAAGCCCGGCCTCTACGCCATGCAGGTGCGGGCGCTCGTGGAGGCCGCCGCCGCCCGGGTCGCCGCCGGGGGCCGGCCGGTGGTCGAGATCATGATCCCGCTCACCATCACCCGCGAGGAGCTGGCCCTGGCCCGGTCCTGGGTCGAGGCCGCCATCGAGGCGGCTCGGACGCCGACACCGGCGCGGATGGCCATCACCATCGGCACGATGGTCGAGACGCCGCGGGCGGCGCTGCGGGCCGACGAGATGGCCGAGGCGGCCGACTTCTTCTCGCTTCGGCACCAACGACCTCACCCAGATGACGTTCGGCTTCAGCCGCGACGACGTCGAGGGCCGCATCATGTCCGACCTACCTCGAGCAGGGCCTGCTGAACCGCAACCCGTTCGAGACCATCGACGTCGGCGGCGTGGGCGAGCTGGTGCGCATCGGCCGTCGAGCGGGGCCGCGCGGCGCGAAGCCGACCTCAAGCTCGGCGTGTGCGGCGAGCACGGCGGCGACCCCGAGTCGATCGCGTTCTTCTACGAGGCCGGCCTCGACTACGTCTCCTGCTCGCCGTTCCGGGTCCCGATCGCCCGGCTGGCCGCCGCCCAGGCCGTCCTCGGCAGCGGCCGCCCGTCGACACGACGACCCGGCGTAGCCGATGACCTCGCTGCTGCTCGCCGCCGAGGAGCGCGGAGCGAGAACTTCGCCGAGCTTCGACGTCCCCCTCTGGGTCTGGGGGGCGTTCATCGCCCTGGTCGTCGACCCTGCTGATCGCCGACCTGCTGCTCGTCCACCGCAGCGCCCACGTCATCTCCTTCAAGGAGGCGGCGATCGAGAGCGCGGTCTGGATCGCCATCGGCCTGTCGTTCACCCTCGTCGTCCTCGGCTGGCACGGGCGGCCAGGCGGCCGGGGAGTACCTCTCCGGCTACCTGATCGAGAAGAGCCTGTCGGTCGACAACGTCTTCGTCTGGGCGGTGATCTTCTCGTTCTTCGGCGTGCCGCGCGAGTTACCAGTTCCGGGTCCTGTTCTGGGGCATCTTCGGCGCGCTGGTCCTGCGGGCCATCTTCATCTTCGCCGGCGTCGCGCTCATCGAGCAGTTCGAGTGGGTCCTCTACGTCTTCGGGGCGTTCCTGCTCTACACGGCGGTCAAGATCGCCCGCCACGACGAGGCCGAGGTCCACCCCGAGAACAACCTCGCCCTCAAGCTGGTGCGCAAGGTCGTCCCGTCGACCAACGAGTACGACGGCCAGAAGATCTTCACCCGGCGCAACGGCAAGCGGCTGGCCACGCCGCTGTTCGCCGTGCTGGTCCTCATCGAGACGACCGACGTGGTGTTCGCCGTCGACTCGATCCCCGCCATCCTGGCCGTCAGCCGCGAGCAGTTCATCGTGTTCAGCTCGAACGCCTTCGCCATCCTCGGCCTGCGGGCGCTGTACTTCTGCCTGGCCGGCATGGCGGGCCGGTTCCGCTACCTCAACGTCGGCCTCGGCGTCATCCTCGCCTTCGTCGGCATCAAGATGCTGATCACCGAGCTGTACCACTTCCCCACCTGGCTCTCGCTGGTCATCATCATCGGGGTCCTCACGCGTCGCCATCGTGGCCTCGCTCGCGGGCCGACGCCCGGGAGCACGACGCCGACGACTCCGACGGACGCGATCGTCGAGGAGCAGCGACCCGAGCGTCGAGCAGGAGTAGGCGACCGAGCCCCCGGGGCGCCGGGGCCCGGGTACGGTCGGGCCGTGGGCATCCTCGCCGAGGACGTCGAGCGGGTCCGGACGGCATCGCCCATCGACGTGGTGGTGGGCGAGCACGTCGGGCTGCGCCGGTCGGGCTCCCGCTACGTCGGCCTGTGCCCGTTCCACGCCGAGAAGACCCCCTCGTTCAGCGTCAACGCCGAGCTCCAGGTCTTCCACTGCTTCGGCTGCCAGGCCTAGGGCGACGTCATCACCTTCGTCCGCGAGACCCAGCACCTCGACTTCGCGAGGCGGTGGAGCTGCTGGCCGGCCGGGCCGGCATCCCGCTGCGCTACGACGACGCCCGGACGACGGAGACCGCCCGCAAGCGCTGCCCGCCTGGTCGAGGCCATCGAGCCGGCGGTGGACTGGTACCACGAGCGCCTGCTGACCGCGCCCGACGCCGCCCACGCCCGGGGCTACCTGCGGTCCCGGGGCTACGACGGCGAGGTCGTGCGCCGGTACCGGATCGGGTGGGCGCCCGACGACTGGGACGCGCTGGTCGAAGGCCCTCCGCCTCAGCCCCGGACCTGCGCCAAGGACGCCGGGCTCGGCTTCGTCAACTCCCGGGGCCGGCTGCAGGACGTCGTTCCGGGCCCGGGTGCTGTTCCCGATCTTCGACGTCCGGGGCGACGCCGTGGGCTTCGGTGGCCGGATCCTGCCCGGCGTGGGGCGGCCCAACGAGCCCAAGTACAAGAACTCGCCCGACGACCGCGCATCTACGACAAGTCGTCGCTCCTCTACGGGCTCAACTGGGCGAAGGCCGACGATCGTGTCGGCCGGCGAGGCGGTGGTCTGCGAGGGCTACACCGACGTCATCGGCATGGCCCGCGCCGGCGTGGCCCGGGCGGTGGCCACCTGCGGCACGGCCCTGACCGAGCGCCACCTCACGGCGCTGGCCCGCTTCGGCCGTCGGATGGTGCTCGCGTTCGACGCCGACGCCGCCGGGCAGGGTGCGGCCGAGCGCCTCTACGAGTGGGAGCGCAAGCACGACGTGGAGCTGGCGGTGGCCGCCCTCCCGCCGGGGACGCGACCCGGGCGACCTGGCCGGCGAGCGACCCCGACGCCCTGCGGGCCGCCGTGGAGGGCGCCCGCCCGTTCCTCGGCGCTCCGCCTCGACGGGCTGCTGGCCGGCCCGCCGGCCGCCTCGCCGGAGGCCCGGGCCCGGGCCGCGTCGAGCCGCCGCCGCCCTGATCGCCGAGCACCCCAACGAGATCGTGCGCGACCAGTACGCCGGCCAGGTGGCGGCCCGGCTCGGCGTCGACCCGCGCCACCTCCTGGCCCGGCCGCGGTGCGACCGCGGGCCGGGGCCCCCGCCGGCGGCCGCCCCGCGCACCGGCGCGGGTGCGGGAGTCGCCCGCCCTGTTCGCGCTGGCCCTCGCCGTGCAGCGGCCGGAGGCGGTGGCCGAGACGCTCGACGAGGTGCTGTTCGACGACCCCGCCTCCCGGGCGGCCTTCCCGGCCCTGGCCTCGGCCGCCACGTTCGGCGAGGCGCTCGCCACGGCCGAGGCCGAGGACGCCAAGGTGGCGGACCTCCTCCGCCAGGCGGCGGTCGTGGAACCGCCCGAGGACGCCGACGACGTGGTGGCCGTGCTGGCCCGGGGGGCCGGGACCCGAGCCCTGCGGTGGCTCGGCGACGAGGCCCGCCGGTCGGCGGACCCGACTCCACTTCCAGGCCGAGGTGGGCTGGCTCAAGCGCCGGCTCGAGGAACTCAACGAGACGGCGACCCGATCGGCGGCCGTGGGGCAGTTGGTACCCTTCCTCCGCCAGCGGGCGCAGGAGGCCACGTGATCGAGCCCTCGGGCGAACGGATCGACGAAGGACCTGCTCCGGACGGAGCGAACGGGGGACCGGCGAACGTCGGGAGCCCCGAGGTGCTCGGCCACCTCCGTCGCCTGATCGACCTGGGTCGGACGGCGAGCGGGAGCGTCACGGTGGACGAGGTGCTGGTGGCCCTGGGTCCCCCGAGCCCACGCCCGAGTTCATCGACGCCATCACCGAGCTGCTCGCGGGGCAGGGCATCGCCGTCGACCCCGAGGAGCCGGTCGACGACCTCCACGCGGTGGCGGCCGAGGTCGGTGGCCGAACCGCCCGCCCGCCCCCAAGGCGCCGGCGCCGACGCCCGCCGCGCCCCGGGCCGCCCCGGAAGCGGGCGCCGGCGGCCGACCGGGACGGCGGCCGCGGCTCCGGGAGCGGCACCGACCCGGTCCGCACCTACCTCAAGGAGATCGGGCGGGTCCCGCTGCTGACCGCCGCCGAGGAGGTGTCGCTGGCCAGCCGGCTCGAGGCCGGGCGTGGCGGCCCGCGGCGCCGCCTCAGGCGCCGGACGACGGGCTCATCGGCGTCCGGCCCGAGCGCGCGAGCAGCTGCAGCGGTACTCGTGGCCGACGGCGACGAGGCCAAGAAGACGCTCGTCCAGGCCAACCTGCGCCTGGTCGTCTCCATCGCCAAGCGCTACGTGGGTCGGGGCATGCTCTTCCTCGACCTGATCCAGGAGGGCAACCTCGGCCTGATGCGGGCCGTCGAGAAGTTCGACCACACGAAGGGCTTCAAGTTCTCGACCTACGCCACGTGGTGGATCCGCCAGGCCATCACCCGGGCCATCGCCGACCAGGCCCGCACGATCCGCATCCCGGTGCACATGGTCGAGACCATCAACAAGGTCATGCGGGTCCAGCGCAGCCTGCACCAGGAGCTCGAGCGGGAGCCGACGGTCGAGGAGCTGGCGCGAGAAGACCGATCTCACGCCGGCCGCGGGTGCGCGAGATCTACCGCATCTCCCAGGACCCGCTGTCGCTCGACTCGCCCGTGGGCGAGTGAGGACGACACCAACCTCGGCGACTTCATCGAGGACGCCGCAGGCCGAGGCGCCGGCCGAGGTGGCCGTCCGCGATCTGCTCAAGGCGGCCGTCGACGAGGCCCTGGCCGACCTCAACGAGCGCGAGCGCCAGGTGGTGCGGCTGCGGTTCGGCCTCGACGACGAGGGGCAGGTGCGCACCCTCGAGGAGGTCGGCAAGGCCTTCGGCGTGACCCGCGAGCGCATCCGCCAGATCGAGTCGAAGACCCTGGCCAAGCTGCGCCACCCGCAGCGCAGCCAGAAGCTCAGCGACTACCTGGAGTAGTCGCTCCCTCAACTCGTCGCGTCCAGACGCCGACAAGGGAGGCGATGCCGGACTCGCGGCGGGAGCACCGGTCGCGGCCGGGGGGAGCGCGTGGCTCCAGGCCCTGGTGGACGCCAGCACCGATTCGATCACCGTCCTCGACATCGAGGGCCGTCCCGTCTACTGGAGCCCCGCCGCGGCGGAGACCTTCGGCTACGCCGAGGACGAAGCGGTCGGGCTGTCGTTCGACTTCGTCCACCCCGACGACCTGGAGCTGGTGGCGTCCACCTTCCTGGAGGTGGTCTCCGAGCCCGACCACACGGTCACGTGCCAGTTCCGCATGCGACGGGGTGACGGCTCCTGGGCGTGGGTGGAGACCATGTCGCGCAACCGCCTCGACGACCCCGACGTCCGCGGCATCGTCATCAACACGCGGGACGTGACCGAGCGGGTCGCGGCCGACGCCGCCCTCCGGGAGAGCGAGGAGCGCTACCGGCTCCTCGTCGAACGCTCCCCGGATCTCATCGCCGTCCACCAGGACGGTCGGGTCACCTACGTGAACCCCGCCGGCGCCCGCATGCTCGGGGCCGGATCGCCGGAGGAGCTGCTCGGGCGACGCGTCCACGAGCTCGTCCACCCCGACGACCACCCGCTGCTCGAGAGCCGCATCGCCACGATCCGCGCCGGCGAGGAGGCGGGACTGACCGAGATCCGCATGGTGCGCCTCGACGGTGGCGTCATCGACGCCGAGGCGGTGACCGTGCCCGTCAGCTACCAGGGCGGTCGGGCCTCGCAGGTGATGGCCCGGGACATCACCGATCGCAAGCGGGCCGAGCGGGCGCTGGCCCACCAGGCCCTGCACGACCACCTCACCGGGCTGCCCAACCGGGTGCTCCTCCACGACCGGCTGACCCAGGCCCTGGCCCGCTGCGCCCGCTCGCAGTGCCACGTCGCCGTGGTGTTCCTCGACCTCGACCACTTCAAGGTGGTGAACGACAGCCTGGGCCACGAGGCCGGCGACCGGGTGCTCCGGGCCGTCAGCGCCCGCATCAGCAACGTCCTCCGCCCGGCCGACACGCTGGCCCGGTTCGGCGGCGACGAGTTCGTGGTCGTGTGCGACGAGATCGCGGGCCCGGCGGAGGGCACCCGGATCGCCCGGCGCATCCTCGACGCTCTCGTCGACCCGGTGGACGAGGTCGACGGCGGCATCCACGTGGGTGCCAGCGTCGGCGTGTCCATGGCCAAGGGCGACGGGGCCACGGCCGACGAGATGGTGCGCGACGCCGACGCCGCCATGTACCGCGCCAAGGAGCGGGGCCGGGGCCGCATCGAGCTGTTCGACGAGGGCATGCGCTCTCGCCTGGTGAGCCGGCTGGCCGAGGAGCGCCGGCTCCGCGCCGCGGTGGCCAACGACGAGCTCGACCTCCACTTCCAACCGGTGGTGGCGCTCCCGGGACGGGAGGTCGTGGGTGTCGAGGGTCTCGTGCGCTGGCGCCACCCCGAGCGGGGGCTGGTGCCGCCCGCGGAGTTCATCCCCCTCGCCGAGGAGTCCGGGCTCATCACCGAGCTGGGCCAGTGGGTGCTCGAGGAGGGCTGCCGCCAGGCGGGGGGCTGGGCCCGGGCCCTCGGGCCCGACCGGCCGCTCGAGGTCGCGCTCAACCTCTCCACCCGCCAGCTCTCCGAGCAGGGGCTGGCCAAGCGGGTGGGGGCCCTGGTCGACCGCAACGGGCTCCGCCCCGGCGGGGTGGCGCTGTGCCTGGAGATCACCGAGAGCTTCCTGCTGGAGGACCCGGTGGCCACGGGCACCGCGCTGGACGAGCTGCGGGCCCTCGGGGTGCGCCTGTCGATCGACGACTTCGGGACGGGGTACTCCTCGCTCGCCTACCTCCGCCGGTTCCCCCTCGACGCGCTGAAGATCGACCGGACCTTCGTCAGCGGCCTGGGCGTCGACCCCGACAGCCGGGCCATCGCGTCGGCCATCATCGAGCTGGCGCACGCCCTGGGGCTCGACGTGGTGGCCGAGGGCGTCGAGGAGGAGGTCCAGGTCGACGTCCTCGTGGAGCTCGGCTGCGATCGGGCCCAGGGGTACCTGTTCTCCCACCCCGTCCCGGCGCCTGAGCTGTGGGGCGTGCTGTGCCCCCCGGACGAGGAGCCGGCTACACCGGCGCTCGGCGTGCGCCGATAGGTCGGAGATGGACCGCATGGTGGCCGCCCCCCGGGCTCGTGTCCGCTTGGCCACGCCCTTCTCCCTGGTGGCCCTGCTCCCCCTCGTCCTGGCCCCGTTCCCCCCCGACGGCGGGCACCGGCTCATGGCGGTCTACGCCCTGCTCACGCTGGGGGTGTTCCTCTCCATCGTCTTCTTCCCGTGGGACCGGGTGCCGGAGTCGGCCCTGGCAGTCCCCGGCGTCACGTACTGCGTGGCGCTGGCCTTCGCCCGGCACGCGGAGGGAGGGTCCCGCTCCGGTCTCGCCCTGCTGTTCCTGCTGCCGATCATGTTCCAGGCCCTCTACGGCTCCCGGCGGACCCTGGTCGTGACCGTGGTGGCCACGATCGCGGCCACAGCGTTGCCCATCGTCGTGTTCGGGCCTCCGGCCTATCCCACCGGGGAGTGGCGCCGGACGTTGATCTGGGTCGTCGTGGCCCCCATGGTGGGCGTGGTCGTCCAGGACCTCGTGCTCCGCCTCCGCCACCACCAGGCGGCCATCGCCCGGGTCACCACCGCCGCCCGGAGCTTCGCCTACGACGGCGACAACCGGGAGGGCATCTGCCACGCCGCCCTCGATCTCGCCGGGGCCGACATGACCCTCCTCGTCGAGCCCCGGGCCAACAGCCTGGTGTCGACGGCCGGCGCCGGGCTCCAGATGCCGCAGGTCCGGCTGGAGCTGGGTCACGAGCCGTCGGGGGTGGAGGTCGCCTACCGCTCCGAGGAGCCGTTCTTCGTGGCCGACATCCACACGCACCCGGCCGTGTCCACGCGGCTCGTCGCCCAGACCGGACTGTGCTCGGCGTACTACCAGCCCGTGCTGCGGGGCCAGGAGGTGGTGGGCGTGATCGTGGTGGGGTGGCGCAACCCCCGCCCGCGGGTCCGCCGGAGCGTGGCCGAGGCCCTGGCGCTTCTGGCGGCCGAGTCGGCCGTGGCCATGGAGCGGGCCGACCGCTTCAGCACCGTGGCGTCGCTGGCGGCGTCGGACCCCCTCACCGGACTGCCCAACCGGCGGCGGTGGGATGAGGAGGCGGCCCGCATGGTGGCCAGGGCCGAGCGCACCGGTGAGCCGCTCGCCATCGCCATCATCGACCTCGACCGCTTCAAGGCCTACAACGACGGCCACGGCCACCAGGCCGGCGACCGCCTGCTCAAGGAGGCGGCGGCAGCGTGGCGGGACCAGCTCCGGGGGGGCGACCTGCTGGCCCGCTGGGGCGGCGAGGAGTTCGCGGTCGCCCTCCCGGGGGTGACGGCCGAGGACGCGGCGCCCGTCCTGGAACGTCTGCGCCGAGCCACCCCCAGCGGCGAGACCGCGTCGGCCGGCGCCGCCACGTTCGTGGCCGGGAGCACGCTCGCCGCCCTCGTCGAGCAGGCCGACCAGGCCCTCTACCGGGCCAAGGCGCGCGGCCGGGACCGCCTCGAGCTGGTCCCGACCCCCGCCTAGGGAAGGGCTACCCGGCCGGCCGGGGTCGCGCCACATGAGCCAGAGGCGGGGGCCGCCCTTCGGGAGGTCCAGCTCCCCGGTGACGCGGAAGCCGTGCCGCTCGTAGTAGGGCACGTTGCGCTCCTTGGACGACTCGAGGTAGGCGGGGACGCCCTCCTCGTCGCACCGCTCGAGCACGGGCGCCATGAGGGCGCCGCCGATGCCCTTGCCCTGCTCGGCCGGCTCGGTCCCCAGGATCTGGAGGTACCAATGCGGCTCCCGAGGGTGGTGGGCCTCGAGGGTCCGGAAGACGGCCATGCCCACCGGCGTCCGCCGGCCGAGGGCGCCCACGAGCGCCGGGAGCTCGGGCAGCATCTTCCGAAGCGGCGGGTTCCGGAACCCGGGCGGCCGCCACACCGCCCCGCCGCTCACCTCCGCCGTGGTGTAGGCGGTCCCGTCGGTCACGGCGCCCTTGGAGCCGAGGGCCATGAACGACGCCAGCCGCTCGCTCCGGCGGCGTCCGCCGAGCGGGAAGAGGTGGGTCATCACCGGGTCGTCGTCGAAGGCGCGGCCGAGGGTCCGTGCCAACGCGGGGACGTCGTGGGCCGTCGCCAGGCGCACCTCCATCGGGCCATGGTCGGCGGCGGCCCGCCCCGGGGTCAAGCGAGCCCGCCCCGGGGTCAAGCGAGCCGGGCGGACTCGTCGGCGGTCAAGCGATCCGGTGGCGGGGTGGGCGGCGAACGGGAGCAGTGGAGCAGACTGGGCCCGAGGCTCGACCCGAGGAGGCGGCATGGCCGACGTTGTGGTGACCGGTGGGGGCATGGGCGGGCTGGTGACGGCCATGCTGCTGGCCGGGGACGGCCACGCCGTGACCGTGCTCGAGCGCGACCCCGCGCCCGCCGCCCGACTCGCCCGAGCGAGGCGTGGGAGGACTGGGAGCGCCGGGGCGTCAACCAGTTCCGCATGATCCACCTGTTCCTGCCCCGCTTCCGCATGCTCCTCGAGGCAGGAGCTGCCCGCAGGTGGCGCCGGCCCTCGACGCCGCCGGCGCCCTGCGCTTCAACTTCGTCGCCGACGCGCCGGATCGACTCACCGGCGGCCCGCGGCCCGGCGACGAGCGAGTTCGAGATGCTCACCGGCCGCCGGCCCGTGGTCGAGGCCGTCGTGGCCGGCGCCGCCGAGGCCACGCCCGGCGTCACCGTCCGTCGCGGCGTCGCGGTGGCCGGGCTCCTGCCGGGGCCCGACGCAGCGACGGGGACGCCCCACGTGGTCGGCGTCGTCACCGACAAGGGCGAGGAGCTCCGCGCCGACCTCGTCGTCGACGCCACCGGCCGCCGCTCGCCGCTGCCGCGCTGGCTCGCCGCCGTCGGCGCCCGTGCGCCGGTCGAGGAGCTCGAGGACTGCGGCTTCGTCTACTACGGCCGCCACTTCCGGTCGGCCGACGGCTCGATGCCGCCCGGCGCTCGGGCCCCTCCTCCAGCACTACGGCTCGATCTCCACCCTCACCCTGCCCGCCGACAACGGCACGTGGGGGGTGGGCGTCATCGCCAGCGCCGGCGACGCCGCCCATGCGGGCGCTGCAAGGCACATCGACGCGCTGGGAGACGGTCGTCAAGTCGCTACCCGCTCGTCGCCCACTGGATCGACGGCGAGCCCATCGACGATGGCGTCGACGTCATGGCCAAGATCGAGGACCGCCACCGCCGCTTCGTGCGTCGACGGCGAGCCGGTGGCCACCGGCGTCCTCGCCGTCGGCGACGCGTGGGCGTGCACCAACCCGTCGGTGGGCCGGGGCGCCTCGCTCGCCATCATCCACGCCGTCGCCCTGCGCGACCTGTTGCGCGCAGCAGGGCCTCGACGACCCGATGGCGCTGGCCCGTCGCTGGGACCGAGGCGACGCAGCGAGACGGTCGAGCCCTGGTACCGCGAGCACGCTCGCACTTCGACCGCCACCGCCTGGCCGAGATCGAGGCCGCAGATCGCCGGCGAGCCCTACGAGCCCGACGACCCGATCTGGGAGCTGACGAAGGCCTTGGAGGCGGCGCTCGGCGCCAGGATCCCGACGTCCTGCGGGCGTTCGCCGCGCATCGCCGGTGCTCGCCACCGGCCGAGGAGGTGTTCGCCGAGCCCGGCATGGTCGACAAGGTGCTCGCGCTGGGCGCCGACTGGCGCAACGCGCCGTCGCTCGGCCCCGAGCCGGCCGAGCTGCTCGAGCCGGTCGCCTGACGCGTGCGGAGCGTCGATGCGGATCGACATCGAGGGCGTCGGCATCGAGGTCGCCGACGACGGGCGAGCGGGCCGCCCGGTCCTGCTGCTCCACGGCTGGCCCGACTCGGGCGCGCTGTGGCGCAACCAGGTGGCGGCGCTCGGCCAGCGCCGGGTTCCGCACGGTCGTCGCCCGACCTGCGCGGCTTCGGCGAGTCCGACCGGCCCGAGGCCGTCGACGCCTACGCGCTCCCGTGCCTCGGCGGCGACGTCCTCGGCGTGCTCGACCACCTCGGCATCGAGCGGGCCCACGTCGTGGGCCACGACTGGGGCGCGGCGCTGGCGTGGGCCATCGCCGCCCTCGTCGCCCGATCGGGTCGACCACCTCGTGGCGCTGTCGGTCGGCCACCCGGCCGTCGTTCGGCGGCGCCGGCCTGGCCCAGCGGGAGAAGTCGTGGTACATGCTGCTGTTCCAGTTCGACGGCATCGCCGAGCAGTGGCTGTCGAACGACGACTGGCGCAACCTCCGGGACGTGGCCGGCAGCCACCCCGACCTCGACGCGGTGATCGCCGACCTCGAGCCGGCCGGGCGCGCTCACCGCCGGGCCTCAACTGGTACCGGGCCAACGTCCCGCCCGAGTCGCTCGTCGGCCGAGCCGTTCGGCGCTGCCGCCGGTCGCAGGCGCCGACGATGGGCGTCTGGAGCACGCGGCGACATGGCCCTCACCGAGCAGCAGATGACCGGGCTCGGCCGCCGTTCGTGGCACGGGCGCTGGCGCTACGAGCGGGTCGAGGGCGCCGGCCACTGGATGCAGCTCGACGGCCCCGGACCAGGTCAACGGGCTGCTGCTCGACTTCCTGCCGAGCTAGTTCGTTCTGGCCTGCAGAACGTGGCGGAAACCGCCACGATCTGCAGGCCAGAACGGGGACGGGGACGGGGACGGGGACGGGGACAGGTGGTGGGGCCTAGAGGCCGAGGCCCTCGAGGACGCCGGCCCGCATGCCGGCGGTGAAGCCGCCGTCGACCACGATGGCGTGCCCGGTCACGAACGAGGCGTCGTCGGAGGCGAGGAAGAGGGCGGCGGCGGCGATCTCCTCGGGCCGGCCGAAGCGGCCGAGCTTGTGCTCCTCGAGCCAGCGGTCCCGGAGGTCTTCATCCCCTCGCGGCCGCACGACCGCCTGCCATCATCGGCGTCTCGATGAAGCCGGGGCAGATGCAGTTGACCCGGATGCCGACCCGCCCGTAGTCGATGGCCATGTTCTTCGTGAGCAGCACGACGCCGCCCTTCGAGGCGTTGTAGGCGCTGCCGCCCGCGGTCCCCTCGAGGCCCTCGATGCTGGCCAGGTATGACGACTGCTCCCCGAGCGCTGGCTGCTCACCATCGCGCCAGGGCGTGCTTGGCCGACGAGGAACGTGCCCTTCAGGTTCACGTCGACACGCGGTCCCACTCCTCGGCGGCGAGCAGGTGCACGGGTCCGCCCCCGGCCACGCCGGCGGCGTTCACCACCACGTCGAGGCGGCCGGCACGCCACCACCGCGCGACCGCGCGCGTCGACGGCGGCCTCGTCGGCGACGTCGACGGCGTGGTCGACGTCACCGCACGTCGAGGGGCGCCACGGCGGCCCCCTCGTCCGCGAAGCGGGCGGCGGTCGCCTCGCCGATGCCCGACGCCGCGCCCGTCACCAGCGCCACCTTGCCGTCCAGTCGTCCCATGACCGCCCCCCTCGGGTCGAAATAGACTAGCCGGGTCCAGAACGAGGACGGGAAGCCTGCCAATGGAGTTCGCGCTGTTCTACGAGATCCCGGTGGCCCGGCCCGTGGGACGCCGAGAGCGAGCACCGCGCCTACCAGCACACCATCGAGCAGGCCGTCCTCGGCGACCAGGTGGGCTTCCACTCGTTCTGGACGGTCGAGCACCACTTCCTCGAGGAGTACTCGCACTGCTCGAACCCCGAGATCCTCTACGGCGCCATCGCCGCCAAGACCAAGAACATCCGCATCGGCTACGGCGTGCGCCTCCTGCCCAAGCCCTACAACCACCCCATCCGCACGGCCGAGTCGGTCGCCGTGCTCGACCTCATCTCCGACGGTCGGGTGGAGTTCGGCACCGGCCGATCGTCGACCCGGGCCGAGCTCGAGGGCTTCGACGTCGACCCCCACCAGACGCGCGCGATGTGGAACGAGGCGCTCGAGCACATCGTCGGGTGCGTGGACCAACGAGGTGTACCAGGCCGACGGCGAGTACTGGAAGATGGGCGCGCCCGCGCCGGGTGCAGCCGAAGCCGCTGCAGCAGCCCCACCCGCCGCTGTGGGGCGCGACCTCCAGCCCCGACGGGCACCGCGAGATCGGGCGCTCGCGGCCTCGGGCTGTGCTCGTTCACCGTCGGCGTGCCGCCCGAGGAGCTGGCCGAGCGCATCGAGCATGTACCGCGAGGGGTCGGCCGAGTGCACCAACCCGGTCGGGCAAGTTCGTCAACGACCGGGCCGCCACCTTCACCATGGCCCACTGCGCGCCCACCAAGGAGGAGGCCTACGCCGACGCCGCCGAGTCGTTCGTGTGGTACCTCCAGCACGGCGCCCGGCTCATCGCCTCGCGTCGCCGAGCTGCTGGCGAGGGCAAGGACCTCGGCACCTACCAGTACGCCGGCGAGCTGCTCGAGCACGACCGGGCTGGCACGCTCGGCCTCGCTCGACTTCGACTACCTGCACTCGAGCGGGTCGTCGGTGCGTGGGCGACCCGGAGGAGTGCATCGAGATCTGCCAAGCGCTACGAGGCCGCCGGCTGCGACCTGCTGCTGTGCCTCGTCAACCCCTACAAGATCCCGCACGACAAGGTCATGCGGTCGATCGAGCTCTTCGGCACGGAGGTCATCCCCGCCTTCCGGTAGCGGGCGCGGCCGCTAGAGGAGTCCCCGGAGGAGGGTGAGCACGCCGGCGATGGCGGCCACCACGAGCACCGCGGGGCGCAGCCAGCCGGCGTCGATGCGCCGGGCGAAGAGGTGGGACAGCAGGAGGCCTGCGCCGATGGCCGGGGTGAGGACGATCGCCAGCACGACGTCGTCCACCGCCACCTCGCCGGCGACCGCCAGCGCCGCGACCGAGAGGATGGTCCCGAACACGAACAGCGCCGCGGTCGTCGACCGCAGCACCGCCCCCGGGTGGTGCTGGTAGAGCAGCGCCGGCGGCGGGCCGCCGATGGACGACGCCGTCCCCATGGCGCCGGAGAGGGCGCCCACCGCCAGGGCCGTCGTCGGGGTCACCGCCAGAGGGGGGGCGACCGCGCTCATCACCACGGCCACCAGGACCAGGGCGCCGATGACCGCGGACAGGCCGTCGGCGGGAAGGGTGGCGACCACCAGGGCGCCGAGGGCGGTGCCGGGGAGGCGCCCGATGACGAGCCAGCGCAGCCCGTCCCGGTCGATGGCGCTGTGCTCCCGGATGAGCATCCCGGTGGCCAGGGGGAGGGCGGCCAGGATCAGGGTGGCGGGGAGGGCGTCGGGCTCGACCAGCGCGATCACCGGCGCCGCCAGGATGTTGACGCCGAAGCCCACGCTGCCCTGCACGAAGGCCCCGGCCAGGACGGCGGTGAGGGCCACGGCCAGCTCGGCCGCCGAGAGGTGCACGGCGGCGGGACGCTACTCGGGCGCCCGAGCGGGCCCCGGGCCCTACTGGTGGAGCTGCTGGCTGAGGTAGTTGGCCTCGCCCACGGCCTCGATGAGGCTCAGCTGGGTCTCGAGCCAGTCGGCGTGCCGCTCCTCGTCCCGCAGCAGACCGACGAGCAGCTCGCGGGTGCCGGGGTCCTCGAGGCGCTCGGCCAGCACGATGCCCCGCCGGTAGAGGCTGAGGGCCTCGAGCTCGAGGTCGAGGTCGAGGCGGAGCTGCTCGGGCACGGCCTCGCCGACCCGGACGCTGCCGAGGCGCTGGAGGTTGGGCACGCCCTCGAGGTAGAGGATGCGCTCGATGGCCGCCTCGGCGTGGCGCATCTCCTCGACCGACTCGTCCCGGGTGTGGGTGGCGAGCCGGCCGAAGCCCCAGTGGTCCTGGAGCTTGGCGTGGGCGAAGTACTGGTTGACGGCGGTCAGCTCGGCGGTGAGGACCTCGTTGAGGAGCTCCAGGACCTCCGGGTGACCGGCGACGACCGCCGGGCTACGCACCGGAGACGGCGAGGTCGTCGGTGGGGTTGTCGAGCAGGCCTGTGAGGAGCGACATGAGAGCAGGATGGCACCCGCCGCACCGCGGCGCCGGCTCCGCAGCGGGCGGCGACCTCCTGGAGGTCGCAGGCGCCCTTGTCGATGGCCTTCCGGACGGACCGGTCGCTCACCGCCCGGCAGTGGCAGAGGATCACCGGTCGGCGTCCAGGACCACGAGGGCGGGGACCCCGGCCTCGGCCAGCGCCAGGGCGGCCGGGACCGGGATGCGTCGCTGCACCGGGCGGCGGGCGGAGGCGAAGAGCTCGGCCGCAGGGCGGCTCCCGGCGAGGTCGAGCCGCACCCAGCCGACGTGCCGGAGCCCCTCGATGACCCGGTGGCCGGCGGCGCGGTCCGGGCGGCAGGGCAGGCGGACGGTGGGGCCGTCGCCGCCGTCGAGCAGGGTCTCGTGGTCCAGGACGACGAGCCGCGCGAGGCGCACGACCTCTGCATGCCGCCGGCTGGCCAGACGCACCCCGTAAGGCTGCCCTAACCGTGGGCCTTCGTCAAGGCACCACGGGGTGTTGGCGGGTGGGGCGGGTGGGGATCGAACCCACGACGTCACCGATTATGAGTCGGGTGCTCTGACCACTGAGCTACCGCCCCTGCGCGGCAGAGGCTAGGGCTGCCGGGTGCTCCGGGGGTGGGGCTCGAACCCACAACCTTGGGATTAACAATCCCCTGCTCCGCCGATTGAGCTACCCCGGAATGGGTTGGTCAGGGTACCGGAGGACCGGCGGCGGATCGGTCAACCAACTCGTGCCGGTCGTTGTCGAGTTGGCTACCTCAGGGGTGGCCAACTCGACGAAGAACCCGGACGGCCCCTATTGGTTGAGCCAGGCCGGGGCCTGCTCGAGGAGGTAGCGGCTCACGGCGAGGCAGCGCTCGAGCGTCTCGCACAGCAGCTCCTCGCCCTGGAGGACCCGGGCGAGGGACACCCGCTGGCGGGCGACGATGGTGAGGCTGCGCTCGGGTGCGTCGGTCACGGCCCCGAAGGAGTCGATGGCCGACACCTCGAGCGGCAGCTCGGGCCCGCCGATGCCGGCCAGCTCGGTGGCCAGCAGCAGCAGGTCCGGGCCCGCCGGGAGCGGCGGCAGGGCCCACGTGAACAGCAGCGGGAAGTAGTACTCGTCCGGCGGGTCGGCCCCCTCGTCGAGCTCGTCGAAGAGGTCCTCGAACGAGAGCAGCACCCGGGGATCGACCTCGAGGGCCAGGTGGAGGTCGAGCGGCCCGCCGCACCCCTCCTCGGGGTGGAGGTCGACCTCCCAGAGCTGGCGCAGGGAGTACGTCTCGACGAAGTGGCGCTCGTCGTGCACGTGGAAGGCGTGGTCGACCGCGTGCTCCTTCAGCTCGGCGACGTACCCCGCCACGTCGATGACCGCCACGCCCCGGGAGGGTACCGCCGGGGTCCGGTAGCGTCGCCGGCCCGTGACCGACGAGGACCTCCTGGGCGTCTTCGACGCCACCGTGGAGGCGGTCGGCTCGGCCCTCGACCACCGTGACCGACTGGCGGCCGACCACCGTGCGCCCGAGCCAGTACGCCATCGACGTGGCCGCCGACGCCGCCGCCGTGCCCGTCCTCCTCGGTGCCGGCCTCGGCGTGCTGAGCGAGGAGTCCGGTCGCCACCACCCCGAGCGGCCCGTCACCGTCGTGGTCGACCCCGTCGACGGCTCCACCAACGCCAGCCGCCGCCTGCCCTGGTACGCGTGCAGCCTCTGCGCCGTCGACGCCGACGGGCCCCGGGCCGCGCTCGTCGTCAACCTCGCCACCGGCGCAGCGCTTCGACGCCGTGCGGGGCGGCGGCGCCCGCTGCGACGGCCGCCCGGTCGCCCCCTCGGGCGTCACCGACATCGGCAACGCCCTCGTGGGCATCACCGCCGTCCCGCCGCCGGCGGCGCCGTGGTACCAGCTGCGCATCCTCGGCGCCTCGGCCCTCGACCTCTGCCTCGTGGCCGCCGGCCGGCTCGACGGCTACCTGGCCACCGGGCCCCCGCTCCACGGCCCGTGGGACTACCTCGGTGCGCTCCTGGTCTGCCGGGAGGCCGGCGTCGAGCTGGTCGACGGCGCCGGTCAGGACCTGGTGGTGCTCGACCACGACGCCCGGCGGGCGCCCATCGCGGGTGCCACACCCGCGCTCACCGCCGCCCTCGCCGACACCTGGCGGGGTGCCTCGGCGCCGTAACCTCGAGGGATGCGGCGGACGCTCCACCTGGCCCTGCTGCGCCTGTTCCGCGTCCTGCCCCGGCGCCTGCGCCTCGCGCGTCGTCCACACCCTCAGCCCCACCTTCACCGTGGGAGCGGTGTGCGTGATCGAGCGCCCCGACGGCGCCGTCCTCCTCGTGCGGCACTCCTACCGCCAGCGCTGGGGGCTCCCCGGCGGCCTGCTCGAGCGGGGGGAGGAGGCCGACGCCGGTGCCCGTCGCGAGGCGGTGGAGGAGGTGGGCCTGGAGGTCGAGCTGGAGGGCGAGCCCGCCGTGGTGGTCGATCCCGACGCCCGCCGCGTCGACGTGGTGTTCCGCGCCCGCCCCGTGCCCGGCGCCGATCTCGAGGACGTGACCCCACGGTCCCCCGAGGTGGTGGAGGCGACGTGGTTCGACGCCGCCGCCCTGCCCGAGCTCCAGCACGAGACCGCCGGCGCGCTGGTGGCCCTGGCCCGGGCCACCGCCCGCCCCGTGGCCCGCCCTGCCTCCGCGAGCTGATCGGGGTCGCCTCCTCTTAGACTCGCCCGGTGACCCCCACCGCGCCGAGCTGGCGCATCGACCCCGGCGGACCCCTGCGGGGCGACGTGGTCGTCAAGGGCTCCAAGAACGCCGTGACCAAGCACATGGTGGCGGCCATGCTGGGTCGGACCCCCAGCACGATCCTCAACTGCCCCGCCATCGGGGACGTCGACATCACCGCCGGCATGCTGCGGGACCTCGGGGCCACGGTCGAGGTGGACGACGAGGGGAGCGTGGTGGTCCACGCCCCGTCACTGGAGACCGGGCGCGTCCCGGTCACCTTCGGCGGCCTCAACCGGATCCCCATCCTGCTCGTGGGCCCGCTGCTCCACCGGATGGGGGAGGCCTTCGTCCCCCTGGTCGGCGGCGACCGCATCGGGGCCCGCCCGGTCAACTACCACGTGCGCTGCCTCGAGGCGATGGGGGCCGAGGTGCAGACCACGCCCGCCGGCCTCGAGGCCAAGGCGACGAAGCTGCACGGGGCCCGCATCCGCCTCCCGTTCCCGAGCGTGGGCGCCACCGAGACGGTTCTGCTCACGGCCGCGCTGGCCGAGGGCCGCACCGTCCTCGAGAACTCGGCCATCGAGCCCGAGGTCATCGAGCTGGCGCTGTTCCTCCAGCGGATGGGCGCCCGCATCGAGCTGCGCCCCGATCGCCGCTTCGTCATCGAGGGCGTCGAGCGGCTCGACGGCGCCCGCCACAGCCTGAGCGGCGACCGCATCGAGGCCTACAGCTACCTCGTGGCCGGGCTGGTGACCGGCGGCCGGGTGCGGGTGCACGGCTGTGCCCAGGACCGGCTGGTCACCGGGATCTCCACCCTGCACCGCATGGGCGCCCGCTTCGAGATCACCGACGAGTGGGTGGCCGCCGAGGCCTCCGACCTGCGGCCCGCGGTGGTCCAGACCGACACCCACCCCGGGTTCATGACGGACTGGCAGTCACCCCTGGTGGTGCTGTTCACCCAGTGCCAGGGCCTGTCCGTCCTGCACGAGACCCTGTTCGAGGGCCGCTTCCCCTACGTGGCCGCCCTCCAGCGCATGGGCGCCGAGGTGGAGCTCTACGACTCGTGCCTCGGCGGGCGTGACTGCCGGTTCCACGAAGGCACGGCCGTCCACTCCGCCGTCGTGCGGGGGCCCACCCCGCTGCACGGCACCGAGATCACCGTGCCGGACATCCGGGGCGGCTTCGCCTACGTCCTGGCCGCCGCCGCGGCCGAGGGACCGTCGTTGCTCCACGACGTGCACCACCTCGAGCGCGGCTATCACCGCCCCCTCGAGGCCTTCGAGGCGCTGGGCCTGCCCATCACCCGCTGCTGAGCACGTCTGGGCAGGGTTCGACCCACCCCGCGGGTCAGGATCCGCCCGAACGGCGTCAGGGTCGCCGGGCGGTCACCACCCAGACCGCGCCGGGGAGGCGGTAGGAGCCGTCGTCGCTCCGGTAGGGCTCCACCGCCTGGCGCACCGCTGCCACCGCCTCGCGCCGGGCGTCGTCGTCGGCCGCGTCCCAGGCGCTCCGCATCGGGCCGATCTGGAGCAGCTGGGCGACGTCCTCGTCGGCCGCGCCGGCCCGCAGCACGGCGGCCGACGAGAACCCGTCCAGGGCGACGTCGACGAACCCGGCGCCGTCGAAGATCGAGCGCAGGCGGTCAGGGTCCCCCAGGGAGAACGGGCCCGGCTCGCCCGGTGCGGCCGGCGCCCACGTCGCCCCCAGCGGACCGACTGCCGCCAGCGTGGGCACGGACATCCAGGGGTTGACCTGCACCGCCTGCCACACCACGAGGGAGAGACGTCCGCCCGGGCGCAGGGCGGCGCCCACGTTGGCGAAGGCGGCCACCGGGTCGACGAAGAACATCACGCCGAAGCGGGAGAACGCCCCGTCGACCGGGCCGCCGGCCAGCTCGGCCAGCGGGGCGGTGGCCACGTCGGCCTCGGTGAAGGTCACGTGGTCGAGCCCGGCCTCGGCCGCCCGGTGCCGGGCCAGCTCGAGCATGGGGGCCGAGACGTCGACGCCGGTCACCGACCCGGACGCCGTCACCCGGCGGCCGAGCTCGAGCGTGGTGGCGGCGCAGCCGCAGCCGAGGTCCACCAGCCGCTCCCCGGCGGCGGGCGCCAGCGCCTCGATGCCGGCATCGCCGTATGGCCGGGCGTGGGCGTCGATCTCATCGGCGTGGCGCACCCAGGCCGGACCGCTCGCGTTCCAGTGCTCGGCCGCGTCGACCCGCTCAGCGCCGCCCATCGACGACCTCCTGTGACTCGGTGGCGGCCCAGCGGAACACGCCCTGGGCCATGGTCGACGCCGCCGCCCCGGCCCGGGCGCCGAACACCGCCGCTCGCGCCTCGTGGGCGGCCACGTCGTCGGGTGCGGCCAGCGCGGCCAGCTCGGCCAGGTGCCCGGCCAGCCGCAGCGACCGGTCGTCACCGGCGGCGGCCAGCTCCTTCGCCCGCGCCGCCAGGCGGTCGGCGCCACCGGCCAGCGCCGCCAGCTCGCCGGCGAGATCGGCCTCGGTGGCCGGCTTCAGGGTGGCCGGGTTGCCGTCGTACCACCCGCCGTAGAGCCGCCACAGGTTGCGCACCACGAACTCCGGCTCGTCGTAGACGGGGCGCAGGTGGGGCCGGGCCAGGAGGTGCTCGGGGGGTCGGACGCGACGCAGCACCTCGTCCAGTCGGGCCCCCTCGTTCATGGCCGCCAGCGTCTGCTCGACGATCGACTCCAGCAGCTCGGCGCCCTCCGTCAGGAACGTGGCGATGCGGTCGGCCCCCGCCACCGGGAGCCCGTGCCCGGGCAACAGCACCTCGGCGCCGACCGCGGCCATCTCCCGCAGGGCCTCGGCCCACTCCACGGGGTAGCGCTGGACCTTCTGCGGGTTGCCGCAGTTCGGCGACGCCCAGATGACGAGGTCGCCGGTGAACAGCACCCCCCGGCCCGGCACCCAGCCCCACGTCGCGTCGTCGGTCTCGCCGAGGGCGTGTCGCAGCTCGATGCGCTCGCCGCCGACCTCGAGCACGAGCGAGTCCCGGTAGGTCTCGTCCGGGTAGCGGTAGTCGGTCGGCCACCGGAGGCCGGGCGACGAGAACTGCCGGGCGTTGATCGTGCCGTTGTACCCGGCGGTGCGCCGGTACCGGTCGAAGCGCGCCGGCAGGGCATCGTGGGCGACCACCCGCACGGGCGGTGCCCCCGCAGCGGCGTTGTCGGCGTCGTACCGCTCCACCCCGAAGACGTGGTCGATGTGCCCGTGGGTGAACACGACGGTGTGGACCGGCTCGGTGCTCCATGAGCGCAGCTGGGTGTGGACCTGCTCGCTCAGCATGGTGCTGCCGGAGTCGAACAGCACGAGACCATCGCTCGTCCGCAGCGCGCTCACGTTGGCGAAGGACGGCACGAAGGCGACACCCGGCGCCACCTCCTCCACGCTGCCCGACGGGGCGAGGGGGTGCCCCCGGCCGCCGCCCGCCGCTCCATCGAGGATCCTCGTCGACTGGTCCAGCACGCCGTCGCTCACGGTGGTCACGCTACGGTCCCGGACGCGTGAGCGTCCGCCGACTCGTCGCCGCGCTGATGGCCCGCTTCGGCGGCGCCAACGTGGCCGGGGCGGTCGTCGTCTTCGTCTACCAGACCTACGTCACCCGGGGCGTCCCCGAGGACGAGGGAGCGTTCAGCGAGCACGCCGCCGTCATGCTGTTCACGGCCTACCTGGCCGTGACCCTGGTGCTCGGCGCCGTGCTCACCCTGCGGGGCCTGGGGCGTGCGCTCCCGTGGCTGTTCGAGGGCCGCCCGCCCACCGACGAGGAGCGCTCGGCCACCCTGCGCCTCCCGTACGACTTCGCCCGGGTCGGGGCGGCCCTGTGGCTCGGCGCCGTCGTGGTGTTCGGCGTGTTCAACGCCCTCGACGGGCCCGCCACCGAGGTGGTGCGCATCAGCGTGGGCATCGTGCTGGGCGGGCTCAGCACCACCGCCCTCGCCTTCCTGCTGGTCGAGCGGCGGCTGCGACCCGTCGTCGCCCTGGCGCTGGCCGACGGCATGCCGCCGCACACGCGTGCCGTCGGGCTCCGGCCCCGCCTGCTGCTCGCCTGGGCCCTCGGCTCCGGCATCCCGCTGCTCGGCGTGGCGGTGTCACCGCTCGGGCGGGGCGAGGAGTCACCCGAGGACCTGGCCGTGCTGGCCGCCATCGGGCTGCTCTCGGGCGGCGTGATGATCGCCGTCGTCACCCGCTCGGTGACCGAGCGCCTGGGGCGGGTCCGGGGGGCGCTGGCGCGGGTGGAGACCGGCGACCTCGACGTCGCCCTCGAGGTCGACGAGGGCGGGCAGCTCGGGAGGCTCCAGCGGGGCCTCAACGAGATGGTCGCCGGCCTGCGCGAGCGCCGGCGCCTGCAGGAGCTGTTCGGCCGCCACGTCGGCGAGGAGGTGGCCCGCCAGGCCCTCGAGCGGGGCTCGGGTCTGGGCGGTGAGCAGCGCGACGTCAGCACGCTGTTCATCGACGTGGTGGGCTCGACGGGGCTGGCCACCACCCGCCCCGCCCCCGAGGTGGTCGGCATGCTGAACGGCCTGTTCGGCGCCGTGGTCCGCTGCCGCGGCAGTCGAAGGCGGGTGGGTCAACAAGTTCGAGGGTGACGGTGCCCTCTGCGTCTTCGGTGCCCCGGGGGACCAGCCCGATCACGCCGCCCGGGCGCTCCGTGCCGCCCGTGCCATGCGCAGCGCGGTGGAGGGCCTGCACCGGACCTGGCCCGACCTCGACATCGGCATCGGCGTCTCGTCTGGCCAGGCCGTGGCCGGCAACGTCGGCGCGGAGGAGCGCTACGAGTACACGGTGGTGGGTGACCCGGTGAACGAGGCGGCCCGCCTCACCGAGGCGGCGAAGACCGTGCCCGAACGGGTGCTCGCCAGCGACGCCACCATCCGGTCGGCGGGCGCCGAGGGGGCGTGCTGGCGACCCGTGGGTGCGTTGGTCCTGCGGGGGCGAGCGGCGCCCACGAAGGCCTACGTGCCGGTGCAGGCGGCGGCCGCCACCGCCTGACCTCTCGCTGTTCCTCCCCGGCCGTCAGCCGGGAGCCGTCACGTGACCGCAATCGGATCGCGCGCCGTCAGGGATCAAGCGGGGGCGGCGGACGGCCGTAGCCCTGGCCGAGCTGACGCGGCGACGGCCGCCGCGCCTGCACCGAACCTGCGAAGGAGCCATGCCCTACGCGACGTCCCGCCACCGCGCCCGTGCTCTGCTGATCGGCCTGCTGGTCCCGCTCACCGCCCTGGCGGTGGCCTGCGAGCCGACGCCCCCGACGGAGCCCACCGACCCTCCGACGGAGCCTGTGGCGGTCGACCCGGCCGACTACGGCGCCCAGCCGCTGGGGGAGACCTCCTACCCCGTCCCCGCCGGCGCCCGCTGGGTGGCGCCCGACGGCGACGACGGTGCCCCGGGCACGGCCGAGGAGCCGTGGCGCACCCTCGGGCACGCCGTGACGTCCACGTCGAGCGGAGGCACCGTCGTCCTGCGGGGCGGAACGTACCCGGAGGTCGTCGAGGTCCCCGCCACCCGCCGCCTGGCCATCCAGGCCGCACCCGGCGAAGCGGTGTGGCTGTCCGGGAGCGACGAGGTGACGGACTGGGACGGCGCCGGCGGGGTGTGGGTGCACGCCGGCTTCTCGTCCCCCTTCACCGCCGGGAACCTCAACTCCACGCTCGTCACCCCGAGCTCGCCGATGGCCGGCGACCCCGACATGGCGTTCGTCGACGGGCGTCCGCTGCGTCAGGTGGGGAGCCGGGCCGGAGTGGTGGCCGGGACGTTCTTCGTGGACGACGCCGCCGACGCCCTGGTGATCGGGGACGACCCCACGGATCACCGCGTCGAGGTGGCCGTGCGGGACGAGGCCCTCAACGTCAAGTCGGCGGGGACGGTCGTTCGGGGGATCGGCTTCCGCCACTACGCCACCCACATCTCGCGGCTGGGGGCGGTGAAGGCCGGTGCGGCCGGCATCGTCTTCGAGAACGTCGTGTTCCTGGACAACGCCGCCGCCGGGCTCACCGTCATGGCGCCGGACGTCCGGGTGCGGGCCAGCACCGCGAGCGGCAACGGCCAGCTCGGCATCCACGGGGACGGGGCCCACCGCCTCGTGGTCGAGGACTCGCTGCTGCGGGGCAACAACCGTGAGCGCTTCTCCGCCATGGCTGCGTCGGGCGGCATCAAGGTGACCGGGTCCGACGGCATCGTGCTGCGCCGCAACCTGGTCGAGGACAACCTGTCCCACGGGCTGTGGATGGACCTGGGCAGCGACTCGGCGACGGTCGTCCGCAACGTGAGCCGGCGCAACACCGCCGCCGGGATCATCATCGAGATGTCCGTGAACGAGGTGGTGGCGTCCAACGTCACCGTCGACAACGAGGTGGGCGTCATCATCAGCGAGACCAGCGCGGCCTCGGTGTGGAACAACACGATCCTCGGCAACAACCGCTCGATCTACGTGGTCGACGGGTGGCGTTCGCCGCTCCCCGTCGACATCTCGATCCGCAACAACGTCGTGGCGCCGGCCGCGACGGGCAGCCGGCCCTCGCTCATCGTCGACGACGTGAACCTCCGTCGCTCCGGTGCGGACATGCGGGTGACCAGCGACCGCAACGCCTACTACCGGCGGTCCACCGCCGAGGCGCCGTACCTCGTGACGTGGGCCAACTACCCGAGCGGCAAGTTCGTGATGAAGACGCTGACCGAGGTCCACTCCCGGACCGGCCAGGAGCGGACGAGCCGGATCACGGACAACAGCGCCACCAACCCCTACGTGGCGGACGCCGCGTCCGGGCGCTACGGGCTGCCCGCCGGGAGCCCGCTGGCGACTGCGGGCGTCGCCCTGCCGTCGTCCGTGGCCGCGGCCCTCGGGATGTCGACCGGTGCCCCGGTACCGATCGGCATCCTGCCGCCCGCCTGAGGGCGGCTGCTCTCTCGGCAGGGGGCGGTCGCCTCCCGCACCGCTCCCTGCCGGGAACCCCCGAGTGCCCTCCTGAGGTGGGGGTCGCTACTTGGGGGAGAGGGTCACCGACTGCGGACAGGACGTGACCGTTCCCGTTCCCTGGTACAGCGTGTCGTCCACGTCGTAGTTCCAGCGCCCGTTGCCGTTCAGATCGCGGAAGAGGGTGGCGGAGACCTCCGCGGGCAGCTCACCGACCGGCACGCCCACTCCGGTGCTCCCGGCCCCCGTTCCGTCCATGAAGATGGGGTAGCCGTCGACGACCGTGTTGCCATGGACCGTCGCCCGCAGGCTGAGGGTCTCATCGGGCGGGAAGCCGGTGAAGCGACCCGAGACGCTGCCGTCCAGGCAATCGACGATCGTCGTCGGCTCGGCGCCGCCGTACGCCGGTGGGGCCAGGCCCCAGACGGTCAGGGTCGCTGCTCCCAGTGCGAGGCTGCCCGCTGCCGCGGCTCGCACCCCCCGACGGCCCGCTCTTCCCTTCGAGCTCCGCATCTGTCCGCCCTCCTCGGCCCGGCGCGTCGTGGCGCCGTGGCGCTCCTCGACCACGACGGCCCGCTGGCGACAGCGGACCCCGTCACCCACCGTGGCTCGCCGCCGAACGGACGTCCTCGGCCTTCCCCCCGGCGGACGGTCCGTCACCGCTCGGGCGGTCGATGGCCCGGCGAGCCCTTCCTCACCCAACCTACGCCCGGGGTCAATGGGGTGCCCTCCCGGCCCTCGGAGCCCAGTCCGCTCGATGAAGGCGTCCAGTCCTGGGCGGGTCGACCGTCGCCTCGACGCGCTTGCGGGCCGGGCCCGAACGACTTGTAATGGGACCGAAGGCCGGCGAGGGGGGGACGATGGTGCTCCGCAACGCAGATCACGTCACCATCGCGGTTGCGGACGCTGCGGCAGCGATCGAGTTCTTCGAGCTGCTCGGCTTCCGGAACGAACGTGTCGCGACGATCGATGGCGGTGTCGCGGCGCAATACATGGGCATGCCGGACATGAAGGCCCAGCACATCACGCTCGCCCTGGAAGGATCCGATCCGCGGTTCGAGGTCCAGTTGCTCGCGTTCGATCCCGTTCCGGGGGTCGATCCGGGTGAGCACCCGACGAACCTGCGGCGACTGGGGTTCAACCACGTTGCGTTCCGTGTCGACGACATCGGAGCGGTGACCGACCACCTTCTCGCCAACGGGATCAAGATGCTCAGCGAGGAGATGGACTACCTCAACCGGCGTCTCCGACTCTTCGAAGGTCCCGAGGGGACCACACTCGAGTTGGTGCAGTGGGTCGATTCGCCCAGCGGTTGAGGGTGAGACCGCGTCCCTGGTCGTGAGCGGCACCCAGCAATCGAGGACGGCGCGGGGCGTCGCGGCCGAGCGCGCCGTGTCGACCGAGGTAGAACAGCAGATCCGAGGGCGCTTAGCTCAGCTGGTCAGAGCACCTCCCTTACAAGGAGGGGGTCGGGGGTTCGAGTCCCTCAGCGCCCACCCTGGAGTCCTGCGTCAGCCCTCGGGCTCGAGGTGCGCCACCCAGACGTCCTCCGCGGGCCAGCGGCTCGCCCACGACCCGTCGACGATGTCGTAGTACTCGTGGATCCCGGCGTCGGCCGACGCGTACAGCTCGTGGAGGGCGTCCACGACGAAGCCAGCCCTCCGAAGGAGGCTGATCCAGTCCCCATGTCCTGGGTGGTGCTCCACGCCACCGCCGCTCCAGGCGATCGGGTTCACGTCCCGCTGGGGGCGGAGCAGGCGGTCGCCGGCCGGACCGGTGTCGGACGGGACGCACAGTGCGGCGAGCACGCTGTTGGTGAGGAACACGAGCCGGCCACCGGGCCGCAGCATGCGGGCGGCCTCGGGGAGCCACCGTGACGGATCGCACCACGGGCCTGCGCCGTACTCGCTGACGACGACGTCGAAGCTGTGGTCTCGCAACGGCAGCTGCTCGCCGCTCGCCTCCACGAGCGGGAACGAGATGCCGTGACGTCGCTGACAGCGTCGGGCGGTGGCGAGCTGCGACGGGGTGAGGTCGACCGCCACGGGGCGGGCACCGGCCCGGGCGAGCGCGGCCGACAGATAGGCGCTGCCACAACCGACCTCGACGACGTCGAGCCCGGCGACGTCACCCAGGAGGTCGAGCTCGTCCTCGCGGTGCTGGAACAGTCCCCACCTGATGCCCGACGCGGTCCATCTGAGGTCCGCGTCGGCATCGGTGAACCCCTTGTTCACGAGCGCCCACAGCTCGCGATTGCGTTCGATCGCCGTTGCTCCCACGTGCACAGCGACATCTTGGCGCCCCGACTCGACGACGACGCGACGCTCACCCGGACCTGAGCCTCGGGCCACCACGGCGGAAACGACTGGTCCACCGACTGGTCGTGCGGCTACGAGGGACGCGTGCGCAGGACGGACATCACGGTCGAGGTCGTCTCGTGCCTGGTGTCGGAGCAGTTCCCACACTGGGCGGACCTCGAGATCCGTCCGGTCGCGCTCGACGGGTGGGACAACACCACGTTCCGCCTCGGGGACGACAAGTCCGTCCGGCTCCCGAGCTCCGAGATGTACGTGCCGCAGATCGACAAGGAGCACCGATGGCTGCCCGTGCTCGCCCCCCAGCTACCGCTCCCGATACCGCGACCGATCGCCCGGGGCGGGCCCGGCTGCGGGTTCCCCGCCCCGTGGTCGATCTACCGGTGGCTCGAGGGTGAGCCCGCCGCCGTCGTGGGCGTGACCGACCACGACCGCCTCGCCGAGGACCTCGGGCACTTCCTCGTGGCGCTGCAACACGTCGACACGACGGACGGGCCGCCGCCTGGCCCGCACAGCTTCAACCGAGGGGGGCCGGTCGCGGCGTGGGACGAGCAGACGCGAACGGCGATCGATCGACTGGCCGGCGACATCGACGTGGACGGCGCCGTCGAGGTCTGGGAGGCCGCCCTGGCCGCGGCGTGGAGGGGCCGGGACGTCTGGGTCCACGGCGACGTCACGGGCTCGAACCTCCTGCTCCGCGACGACCGCCTGTGCGGCGTCATCGACTTCGGGTGCTCCGCCGTCGGTGATCCGGCCTGTGACCTGACCGCGGCATGGACCACGTTCGAGGGGACGAGCCGGGAGCGCTTCATGGCCACGCTGCCCTTCGACCCGGGCACCTGGGCGCGGGCCCGGGGGTGGGCGCTCTGGAAGGCGCTCATCGACGTCCCGGGACGACCGCTCGACGATCCCGGGCGCACGGGGGCTCGCTTCGGGTGGCGCTGGGACGCGCTCGGCGTCGTCGGTCAGGTGATCGCCGACTTCCGTTCGTCGGCGTAGGGCGACGTCAGGTGGCCAGGACCGTCGCCGCCAGCGCCATCCGATGGTCCTTCGACCACGGCGGCCCCAACGTCGCCCGCGGCCCCCGGAGCACCTCGTCCGCTCGCGCCCCGAGGATGCGGGCCGCCCGGGCCTCGACGTCCTTGGCCTCGTAGAGGTGGACCACCCAGCCCCGCTCGTGCGCGAGCTCGGCCAGCACCTGGCGGTACATGACGGAGTCGGCGCGACTCTCGTACGGCACGCGACGTTGGACGGCGATGTCCTCGGGGAAGTCCGCCGGCCAGGCGCGGAGCGACAGCGAGGCGATCGGTTCGGGCAACTCGGTCTCGAGCTCGGCCAGGGCCGACGACGCCGCCCGGACCACCGAGGCCCGCACGTCCGCCACCAACGCCGCGAGGGCGTCGTCGTCGAGCGGCGCCGCGGACCGGTGCATGAGGTGGGCGCCGCCCTCGTGATGGATCGGTGCCGCCGGCAGACCGGGCTCGACCAGCTCGATCCTCCGACGGTCCACGACCTCGTGGTCCGCCGACGCCGCGACGGCGACGGCCCAGCCGAGGTGGTGGGCGATGCCGAGACGCACGCCGCCGATTCTGCCTCGGAAACCGTTGCCCCGCCGAACAGGCGTTCGCTACGGTCGGGGCCATGGAGCGCTCGTGCCTGCACTGCCGAGAGCCCGTGACCTTCGAGCGGGCACCCACCTGGGCCCGCTGCGGCGCGTGCGGGCTGCGCCAGCGCGTCACCTCGGGCGGGAGCTTCCGCTGGCCCGCCGTCGGCTCGGCCGCCCAGGCCTGGGCCCGCTCCCTGGGGGTGGACCGTCCCGACGTCTAGCGGCGCGCCGATCGCCGTGCGCATCGTCGGGACGGACCTCCCCGGCCGGCGCTTCTCCGAGTACGACGACGTGCGGGTCGGCGTGCAGTGGGGCCGGGAGTCCGAGCAGTTCGTCCCCGGCGACGCCCCCGAGGCGGTGTTCGACCTCGCCCTCACCGCCCTGGGCCCCGGCGAGGCACGCGGTCCGTTCGTCCAGGGCCGGCGGGGCGAGCGCTTCCTGTACCTCGTGTGGGCGTCGGGCCCCGAGCGGACGATGTTCCGTCGGCTCAAGCTGATGCTGGCCGACGTGCCGGCGGAGGCGTGGGAGGCGGCGCAGCGGCCCGGCCACCGCCTCGAGGCCCACCTCGGGCTCACCGACGCCCACGGCGGGCCGCTGTGCGCCCGGGTGGTGCCGCCCCGGGTGACGTGGCGGGCGGTGCGGACCGAGGGTCAGTCCGGCTGAACCCTGGTCGATACCCTGGGGAGGTACAAGGGAGGCTCATGGACGCGACCACCCCCACCCGCGGCTACACGGCCACGAAGGACGACCTCCAGAAGCGGCTCCGTCGCATCGAGGGGCAGGTGCGCGGCCTCCAGCGGATGGTCGACGCCGACACCTACTGCATCGACGTGCTGACCCAGGTGGCCGCGGTCACCAAGGCGCTCCAGGGGGTCGCCCTGGGCCTGCTCGACGACCACATGCGCCACTGCGTCGCCGAGGCCGTGCGGGCGGGGGACGGCGGCGAGGGGAGCGACGGCGACGACAAGGTGGCCGAGGCCATGGGGGCGGTCGGGCGGCTGCTCCGCTCGTGACCGCGGCCGCCGACCGGCTGGCCGCCCACCTCCGCCACCAGCTCGGTGCGTGGCCCCCGCCCGGCCCGCTGCTGGTCACCACCAGCCCGGAGCGCTCACGCCCCGGGTGGGACGGGTCGGTGCGGCTGGTGGCGGGGATGGAGGCGCCCGAGGGCGCCGTCCTGTCGGTTCCGGTCGATGCGGTCGAGCCCCTGCGGGCCTGCGGCGACGACCTGGGCGCGGTCGAGAGGGCGCTGGCCGACGTGCTCGGTCGACCCGGCGCCCGGCTCGTGCGCTCCGTCCTCCGCTGGACCGGGGAGCCGGCGCCCCTGCCGCGCCTCGGCGCGGAGGTGGACGCCGCGGACCCCCGCGTCCCCGAGTGGCTGCGCCCCTTCGCCGGTGAGGTGCTCGTGGCGTTCGACGACGACGGCCGGTACCTCGCCGGGGTCGGCCGCAAGCACCACGACCGCTGGTGCATCGAGCTCGCCGTCGGCACCGCGCCCGAGGCGCGTGGTCGGGGTCTGGCCCGCCGCCTCGTGGCCACCGCCGCCCGGCGCGTCCTCGACGAAGGCGCCGTGCCCACCTACCAGCACGACGCCGACAACCTGGCGTCGGCCCGGGTGGCCGACGCCGTGGGGTTCCCCGATCGCGGGCTGCGAGGGCTCTGGCTCGTCTGATCGCGATCGGAAGTGGTAGCCACGTGTCGTGGGTGGCACGGCCATCGCGGAGCTGGCGGCCAAGGCCGACCGGCTGCGGGCCCTGCACGGTGGCCCCGCCGTGCTGGTGCTGCCCAACGCGTGGGACTGCGCCAGCGCCCGTGCCTTCGAGGCCGCCGGGTTCCCGGCCCTGGCCACCACGAGCGCCGGGGTGGTCGAGGCGCTGGGGTACCGCGACGGTGAGCACGCCCCCGTGGAGGAGGTGTTCGCCGCCGTGGGTCGCATCTGCCGGGCCGTGTCGGTGCCCGTCACGGCCGACCTCGAGGGCGGCTACGGACTCGACCCGGAGCACCTGGTCCACGGCCTGCTCCGGGCCGGCGCCGTCGGGCTCAACCTGGAGGACACCGACCACCGCAACCCCGGGCCGCTCGTCGACACGGACCTCCAGGCCGACCGGCTGGCAGGGGTGAAGGAGGCGGGGCGGGGCCGGGGCGTCGACGTGGTCCTCAACGCCCGGATCGACGTGCACCTCCGCCAGGTGGGCCCCGAGGAGGATCGGACGGCCGAGGCCGTGCGCCGGGGCCGGCGCTACCGGGAGGCGGGCGCCGACTGCCTCTACCCGATCGTCGTCGACGACGAGGGCACCATCCGCACCCTCGTCGCAGAGACCGGGTCGCCGATCAACGTCCTGCTCCGCCCGTCGGCGCCGCCGGTGAGCCGGCTGGCGGAGCTCGGCGTGGCCCGGGCCACCTTCGGCTCGGGCCTCATGCGGGTGGGGCTGCGGTCCGCCACGCACGAGGCGGAGGCCGCCCGGGACGGCTGACCGGGCTCGGCCGGAGGTTCTTCGCGCGTTCGGGGCTCACCCCCCGAGCCCAACTGCGCACAGAGTCGAGTTCCGGTCTCACCGCCATCGCTACGAGAGCAGGGCGGCGATGTCGAGGTAGGCGGTCCCGTGCTGCTCGAGGGCGGGGCGGCCCCGGTGGTGGTGGGGCGCGAGCTCGCCCCGCACGGCCAGGGCGTGCTCGCAGCGGGCGGTGTAGGCGAGGACGTAGAGCGCCGCAGCGCCGACCGCCCGGCGGGCCGAGGGCGTCAACGGGGCGCCCCGGGCGTGCTCGTAGTCGGCGAGGTAGGCGGCCACCTCCTCGGGTGGCGGTGCGCCGGGACCGCCGGGCTCGGCCGTGGCCGACCAGGTGGCCGCCGCCTGGCCGACGGCGGTGCTCTCCGGCACCCGGGCCAGGGCGTCCCAGTCGTAGGCCACGACCAGCCGGTCGCCGTCGCAGGCGCACGTTGCGGGCCGACCAGTCGCAGTGGGCCACGACGCGGTCGCCGCCGTCGGCGTCACGGGCGTCGGCCGCCACCTGCGCCAGCGCGTCGATGCCCTCGGCGCCTGCGGCGGTGGCCGTGAAGTCGAAGATCGGGCTGTGGGGCTCGGGCCACAGCGCACCGGGCGGCGCCGACTGGGGGTGGTCGTCGAGGCCGTCCACGTCGTCCACCCGCCGGGCCAACCCGATGGCGCGGGCCAGGCCGGCAGCCGACGCCCGCCGGGCCGCGGGCCCGTCGTCGCCGGGGCCGGGATCGGGCACGAGCTCGTCCACCGTGGCCAGCCCCCGCCCGAGGGGCGCCGGGTCGAGCAGGGGCCGCGGGCACGGGAAGCCTTGCGCCGCCAGGTGGGCCTGGACCCGCGCCACCGCGCGCAGGAACCCTTCCGACCATCGCGGCTGGTGGGCCTTCACCACCACCTCGCTCCCGTCGTCGAGCCGCAGGCCGAGCACGACCCCGACCGAGGCGATGGAGAACGTGCACGCCGCCACGGGCGCCGCGAGGTGGACGCGGCAGAACCGCTCGACCAGCCCGGCCACGGCACCCGGGTCCGAGGTGCCGAAGATCGACGCCTCCAGGGGTCGGAGCTCGGGCGGGAGACCGGCCACCGCCTCCTCGAGGCGGGTCACGGTCCGGCGGGGTGCGCCGCCTCGTCGTGGCTGAAGAGGGCCCGGGTGGGCCGCAGCTCGCGCAACCGGCGGAGGGACTCGAGCGCGGTCCCGTGCCACGAGGCGTCGTGCACGTCCGCCGCCTCCACGGTCCCGGCGGCGAACTCGGCCGCCGTGTAGGTGCACTGGCCGGCGAGGACGACGACCTCGTCCCCTCCCGTGACGACGACGGACTGGTGCCCGGGGGTGTGGCCCGGCGTGGCGAGGATGCGGACGCCCTCGGCCAGGTCCTCGTCGCCGTCGATCACCCGCCAGCGGTGGTCGGGGAGGTTGGCCCACTCCGGGACCGTGTAGTGGGGGAGCGTCGCCGCCTCCCGCTCGGCGGCCTGCACGTGGACAGGGGCGCCCAACGCCGCGTTCTGCCCGCAGTGGTCGAAGTGGAGGTGGCTGCAGACGACGGCCCCGACGTCGCGCTCGTCGACGCCCACCTCGGCCAGGCGGTCGACCAGGTCGTGCACCGACGGCCGGTAGAGCTGCTCGATGAGGTCGCTGCCCCGCCCCACGCCGGTGTCCACCACGATCGGCCCGTCGGGGTGGTGCACGACGTACCCGAACACCTGGCAGGTCCCGTCCGCCGCCCGGGGATGCCACGTGGGCAGCGCCAGTTCGGCCAGGTCCAAGCGGTCGATCCGGGGCATCCGGGCCGGCGTCGGCGTCCCCACGGACCCCCATCCTGGTCCGCCGGCGGGGTCAGCGGGGGCCGGGGTCGGGCCGGGGAGCCGGGGTCCGCCGATACCCTGGTGCGGCGATGGCGAGGCTCTTGCGGTACCTGGTCGTGCTGCTGCTCGCCGGTGCGCTGACGGCGACGACCCTGGTGCTGGCCGCACCCGGGCTGGGAGCCGTGCTCACCGGGGGCGACGCCGCCGACCCGAAGGCCATCGACCTCGACCCCCTCTCCGAGCGCTCGGTCGTGCTCGCCGCCGACGGCTCCACCATCGGCGTGCTGCGGGACGAGAACCGGGTGTCGGTCCCGCTCGACGAGGTGCCCGAGGTGGTCGTCGACACCGTCCTCGCCATCGAGGACGAGGACTTCTACCTCCACGACGGGGTGAACCTGCGGGCCACGATGCGGGCCCTGCTCACCAACGTCGAGGCCGGTGACGTCCGCCAGGGCGGGTCGACCATCACCCAGCAGCTGGTCAAGAACGCGCTGCTGTCGCCGGAGCAGGACCTCTCCCGCAAGATCGAGGAGGCGGTGCTGGCCCGTCGCCTCGAGGACACCATGACCAAGGACGAGATCCTCGAGCGCTACCTGAACACGGTCTTCCTGGGCAACCGCTCGTACGGCATCCAGGCCGCCTCGGAGCGGTACTTCAACCGCCCGGTCCAGGAGCTGGGTCAGGCCGAGGCCGCCTTCCTCGCCGGACTCATCCGCAACCCCGTCGGCTACGACCCGCTCACGCGGCCGGAGGCGGCCCAGGACCGGCGCAACCTCGTGCTCGAGCGCCTCGTCGAGCTGGACAAGGTCGACCGCCCCACCGCCGACCTCCTCAAGCAGGTGCCCATCCCCACCGAGGTCTTCGACAACTCGCCGGCCCGGGACTACTTCGTCGAGGAGGTCCGGCGCCGCCTGCTCCAGGACGAGCGGCTGGGCGAGACGGCGCAGGAGCGGGAGAACCTCCTCCTGCGGGGCGGCCTCACCATCCGCACCACCGTCGACCCCGGGCTGCAGGACCTGGCCGAGCAGGCGGTGGCCACCCAGCTGCCGGACAGCGGCGGACGCTTCGCCGCCGCGCTCGCCTCGGTGGATGCCCAGACGGGCGCGGTGAAGGCGCTCGTCGGGGGTCCGGGGTTCGACCGGTTCGAGTACGACATCGCCACCCAGGGGGTGGGCCGCCAGCCCGGCTCGTCGTTCAAGCCGTTCGTCCTCGCCGCCGCCCTCGAGACCAACGTGATCTCGCCCCGGGACACGATCCGGGGCTCGGAGCCCTGCACCTTCCAGCCCCGTGACTTCCCCACGGCGCGGCTGTCCACGGAGTGGAGCCCCTCGAACTACGAGGGCACGCGGGGCGGGACCCTCGACCTGTACGGCAGCACGAAGTACTCCCTCAACTGCGCGTTCGCCCGCCTCATCCTCCTCATCGGTCCGGACCGGGCCATGGACATGGCCCGCCGGCTCGGCATCACCACCAACCTGGAGCCCCCGGTGCCCTCGGCTGCGCTGGGCAGCCGCGAGGTGTACCCCCTCGACATGGCCTCGGCGTACGCCACCTTCGCCAGCGACGGGGTGCGCCACCGCCCGTACCTCGTGGAGGAGGTGCTCGACCGCGACGGCGAGGTGCTGCTGCGCGGCCGCGACGAGGGCGAGCAGGTGATCAGCACGGACATCGCCCGCACGGTGACCGATGTCCTCCGGGGACCGGTGTCCTCCGGCGGCACCGGTGCCTCGGCCAACTTCGGGCGGCCGGTGGCGGGCAAGACCGGCACGTCGAACCGTTCGGCCGACGCCTGGTTCGTCGGCTACACGCCGCAGCTGTCGACGGCGGTGTGGATGGGCGCCCCCGAGGGCCGCGTCCCGATGGAGAACGTCGGCGGGCGGGCCCGCGTGACGGGCGGCAGCTTCCCGGCGGCCATCTGGCGGGCCTTCATGGCGCCGGCCCACAACGGTGTGCCCGTCGTCGACTTCGGCGACCCCCCGCCAGCGGCGCCGGGCAAGTACCTGGCCGTCGGGCCGAACGACCGTCCGCGGGAGGAGACCCGTCGTCCGACCCGCCGGTCGACGCCCACGACGGCGGCGCCGCCGCCCGCGCCGACGCCGGCTCCGGCTCCGGCTCCGGCACCCCCTCCCGAGAACCAGGGCGGTGGCCGCGGCGCAGGCGGCAACGGCGGCGGGTGGAGGGGGCCCGGGCTCCCCGGATGACTGACGACCCGGTCCGCATCCTGCTCGCCGTCCAGGAGGTCGACTCGGCGCTCGACCGCCTCCGCCACCGGCGGCAGACCCTGCCCGAGCGCCGGGCCCTCGCCGAGGCCGAGGCGGCGTCGTCGGCGCTCGCCACCGAGCTGGTCGCCACCGGTCGGCGGGCGGACGAGCTGGCCGGCGAGATCCGGCGGCGGGAGGACGAGGTGGCGGGCCACGAGGCGCGGGTGGCTTCCCTCGAGGCCACCCTGGACTCGGGGTCCGGCGGGGCCCCGCGGGACCTCGCCGCCATGGCCGACGAGGTGCAGTCGGTGCGCCGCCGCATCCGCACCCTCGAGGACGCCCTGCTCGACCTACTGGAGGAGGCGGAGTCCACCGCCGCGGCGCAGACCGAGCTCCAGCACCGGCGGGACGAGCGGGCGGTGGAGGCGGGCCGGGTGGCCGAGGCGCTCGCCGCCGCCGATGCCGACCTGGACGCCGAGGAGGCGGAGCTGGTCCCGCGGCGGGCCGGGCTCGCCGAGGACGTCCCGGCCGAGCTCCTGAAGACCTACGACCGGCTGCGGGCCCACCTCGACGGCGTGGCCGTGGCCCCGCTCGAGGGGAGTCGGTGCAGCGGGTGCCACCTGACGCTCCCGGCGACCGAGCTGGACGCCCTGCGCCACGCGCCGCCAGGGACCCTCGTCCAGCACGAGGAGTGCGGCCGCATCCTGGTCCGCCCCGCGTAGAGCACGGGTCCGGCGTGCTGCTCTGGTTCGTCGGGATGTCGTTCCTGGCCAGCTGGCTCGTGTTCCGCGACCCGGCCCTCGACCACCGCCTGATCGTGGTGGGCGCCCTGCTGCCCGACCTGATCGACGGGCCCACCGGGCATGCCGGCCTGGCCCACACCCTGCTCTTCAGCGCCGTGCTGCTGGGCGTCGTGGTCCTCGTCACCCGGGGCCGGCGGCGCCTGCGGCGGGCCCTCGTGGCCCTGCCCATCGGGACCTTCCTGCACCTCTTCCTCGACGGCATCTGGGCCAACCGCGAGGTGTTCCTGTGGCCCTTCGCCGGGACCGACCTCGGCGACGCGCCACTCCCCTCGGTGGCGCGCGGGCTGGCCGACATCCCGCTCGAGCTGGCCGGCGCCGCGGTCCTCGTCTGGGCCTGGCACCGCTTCCGCCTGGGCGAGCCCGAGCGCCGGCGCACGTTCTTCCGGACCGGCCACCTCGGCCGCGACCTCGTCGCGTAGGGCGAGGAGCCTGCACGTGCTGGTCCTCGTCCGCCACGGTCGCACCGCCGCCAACGCCAGCGGCCTCCTCCTCGGCCGGGCCGACCCGCCCCTCGACGAGCACGGGCGCGACCAGGCCGCAGCCCTGGCGGCAGCCGTGGCCGACGCCCGCCGGGTGGTGTCGTCACCCCTGCGCCGGACCCGCGAGACGGCCGCCGCCCTCGGCCTCCCCGTCGAGATCGACGAGCGGTGGGTGGAGCTCGACTACGGGGAGCTCGACGGGCGTCCGCTGGCGGACGTGCCCGCCGACCTCTGGCGCCGGTGGCGGGCCGACATCGACTTCGCGCCGCCCGGCGGCGAGTCGCTGGCCGCGCTGGGCCGGCGGGTGCGGGCCGCCTGCGAGGAGCTGGCCGCCGAGGCGGCCGAGGCCGACGTCGTCGTGGTCAGCCACGTCAGCCCCATCAAGGCGGCGGTGGCGTGGGCGCTCGGGGTGGGCGACGAGATCTCCTGGCGCCTGCACGTCACCCCCGCCTCGGTGACCCGCATCGCCGTCCGGGACGGCCGGGGCGTCCTCACGAGCTTCAACTGGACGGTTCCTGGTTAACCGGTGAAGGGCAGGTGCTCGAGGTCCAGCACCGTGGTGTCGGCGCCACCCGGGCAGAAGTCGGCGTCCTCCACCTCCACGGTGCTCTCGGCCCGCCAGTCGAACGGCGCCCGCAGGGAGCCGACGACGGTGTCCGGGTAGGCCACCTCGATCGAGTCGGTGCCGACGACCATGGCCTCGGGCGGGAGGTCCTGCTGGATGTCGTCGCCGAAGCGGTAGACGAAGGGCGAGCGGGTGTCGCCCTCCAGCCGGGCCCCGAACTGGATCCGGGCGCCGCCGGGGGGCCGGGCGAAGACCGACCAGAGCGTCGTGCCCGAGGTGGGCACGGGACCGACCAGGCGGTAGCGGATCGTCAGCCCCCCGTCGGTGGCCGCCAGCTCGACGCCGAGCAGGTCGGCGCCCGGCGTGAACGCCGACGTGTCCGCCCCCTCGTCGGCGCAGCTGGCCGTGCCGGCGAGGGGGGTGCCGCCGCCGGGTCCGGCACCACGTCGGGCTCGGTGGCCGGGGTGGTCGCCTCGGTGGTGCTGGTGGTGGTCGTCGAGCGGGCGGCGGTGTCGTCGCCGTCGTCGCCTCCGCAGGCGGCCGGGACGAGGAGGGCGACCACGACGAGGGCCCCCACGCGGCGCACCCGGGAAGGCTATTGCCGGGTGGGGCCGTCAGCGCCGTCGGCGGCGGGCGGCGACGACGACGACGACGACGAGCGCCGCTCCGCCCGCCGCGATCGCGGCCCACGCCCACCCCGGGAGGCCCCCGTCGTCGTCCTCCTCGACGGCGTCGTCCTCAGCCGGCCGGCGGCGGTGCCGTCGTCGTGGTCGTGGCGGCGGTCAGCGGGGGCGTGACCGCCGAGCGGTTGATCGGCTGCGCCACCCCCTCGCTGATCGTCACGTAGGCGGACCCGTCGGCCAGGAAGGCCAGGGCCTCGCCCTGCGGCTCCGGGACCTGGGGGGCGGCGCACGGGGTCGAGGCGAAGGCGGCCTCGAGGGGCTCGCCCTCGGGCCGGGCGTAGGCGGCCACCGACAGGTAGGTCCGCAGGAGCACCACCGAGCCGTCCGGCGACACGTCGCCCCCCGTCACCAGGCCGAGGGGCCCCGGGGGCGCGCCCACGGGCGGCGCGTCCAGGGTGGCCACCTGGCGGAGGGTGACGTCCCCGCCGGCGGCGATGGCGTCGGCCGCGGCGGCGAACACGGGAGCGGCCGCCGCCTGCTTCCCGACGATCACGAGGTCGCCGGTGCGGGGGTCCACGAGGAGCGCCTCGGCGTCCACCGGGCCGGTGGGGTAGCGCAGGGTGAGCACCACGTCCTCGGCGAAGCGCCCGTCACCCCCGTCCGGTGCCGCCTCCGGCTCGGGGACCCGGTGCACCTGCACGCTGTCGCGGGCCTCCGCGTTGTCGCCGATGTCGCCCACGTAGAGGTAGTCCTGTCCGGGGTCGGGCCCGGGCCCGGCGACCATGTCCTCCCAGTCGGTGGCCGTGGCCCCGGGCACGACGTAGGTCCCGAGGTCGGCTCCCGTGTCGGACAGCGCGGTGAGCGCCGGCTGGCCCCCCGAGTCGTTGTGGACCCAGAGGACCCCGGGGTGGGCGCGGCTGGCGGCCACCCCGGAGATCTCCACCAGCGAGGGCTCGGCCACGGTCCCGGCGACCGCCATCGGCGCGAAGCGGTCGCACGGCGCCGGCACGGGCTGCGCTTCCTGGGCGCCGGCCGGCGCCCCCCACCCGGCGACGGCGAGCAGCGCCACCGTGCACGCCGAGCGGAGCCTCACCCCGCTGACGCTCGGGTCCCCTGCATCGTCGACGGGCCGGCGGCCGCGGCCACGAGGCGGGGGACGATGGCGTCGAGCTCGGCCGGGTCCCAGCGGTCGCCCTTGTCCTCGCCGGGGCCGGCCACCCAGCCCTCGGCCACCGAGATGCGGCCGCCGCCGACGTTGAACACGCGGCCGGTGACGTCCTTCGCCCCGGGGCTGCCGAGCCAGACCACCAGCGGCGAGATGTTCTCCGGCGCCATGGCGTCGAACTCCTCGGGCTTGCGCTCGGGTAGCTGCCCGGCCCCGAGGCCGGCGGTCATGCGGGTGAGGGCCACGGGGGCGATGGCGTTGACCGTCACCCCGTACCGGCCGAGCTCCTGGGCGGCGATGATGGTGAACGAGGCGATGCCGGCCTTGGCCGCCCCGTAGTTGGTCTGGCCGGGGTTGCCGTAGAGGCCCGAGGGCGAGCTGGTGTTGATGATGCGGGCGTCGTTGGGCTCGCCCGCCTTGGAGCGCTCCCGCCAGTAGGTGGCCGCCCACCGGGTGGGGGCGAACGTGCCCCGCAGGTGGACCTTGATCACCGCGTCCCACTCGTCGTCGGTCATGTTGACGAGCATCCGGTCGCGCAGGATGCCCGCGTTGTTCACGAGCACGTCGAGCCCGCCGAACGTCTCGACCGCGGTGTTGACGAGGCGCTGCGCTCCCTCCCAGTCCGAGACGTCGTCGCCGTTGGCCACGGCCTCGCCGCCACCGCTGCGGATCTCGTCCACCACCTCACCGGCGGGTCCGGGCGACGAGCCGCTGCCGTCCACCTCGGCGCCCAGGTCGTTGACGACGACCTTGGCCCCCTCGGCGGCGAAGGCCAGCGCGTGGGCCCGGCCGATGCCGCGCCCCGCCCCCGTCACGATCACCACACGTCCATCGTTGATGCCACTCACGTCGTTGCCCTCTCCCGGTATCGCTCCCGCAGGAGCCCCTTGTAGATCTTCCCGTTGTCCTGTCGCGGCAGGGCGTCGACGAAGTCGACGGTGCGCGGGCACTTGAAGCCGGCCAGCCGCTCCCGGCAGTGGAGGACCAGCTCGTCGGCCAGCGCGGCAGTCGCCGGCACCCCGGCCTTGAGCTCGACCACCGCCTTGACCTCCTCGCCCCACTCCACCGAGGGCACGCCGATGGTGGCGGCGTCGCCCACCGCCGGGTGCTCGAGCAGCGCGGCGTCGACCTCCGCCGGGTACACGTTGACGCCGCCGGTGATGATGAGGTTGGCGGTGCGGTCGGTCAGGTAGAGGAACCCTTCCTCGTCGACGTAGCCCATGTCGCCCAGGGTGAAGCGGTCGCCCACGTAGGTCGACCGGGTCTTGGCCTCGTCCTTGAAGTAGGCGAAGCGCCCCGTGGCCGGCGCCTTGAGCCAGACCAGCCCCACCTCGCCCGTCGCCAGGGGTTGCGCCTCCTCGTCGCCGATCAGCACCTGGTCCGCGGGGTTGGGCCGGCCCACGGTGCCGGGGTGGGCCAGCCACGTGGCGCTGTCGACGAACGAGCCCACGCCCTCGGTGGCGGCGTAGTACTCCCACACGACGGGGCCGAGCCACTCGATCAGCCGCTCCTTGACCGACACGGGACAGGGGGCGGCGCCGTGCAGGACGAAGCGCACCGACGACAGGTCGTGGCGCCGGCGCACGTCGTCGGGCAGCGAGAGGAGGCGGTGGAACATGGTGGGGACCATGTGGGTGTGGGTGACCCGGTGGGCCTCGACGAGGCGCAGGGTCTCCTCGGCGTCCCACCCGTCCATGAGCACCGTGCCCACGCCGGCCGACAGCGGGGCGTTCAGCGAGAAGGCGAGCGGGGCGGCGTGGTACAGCGGCCCGGTGCAGAGGTGCCGGTCCTCGCCGGGGCGATAGCCGTAGAGCCGCAGTGCGGCCACCGGGTTGGGCGGGGGTGTGGCCCGGTGCACCCCCTTCGGCCGCCCGGTGGTGCCGGACGTGTAGAGCATCGTCGAGCCGAGCACCGGGTCGTCGATGTCGCTGCCGTCCTCGGCGTCGACGACGGCGTCGTAGCCCTCGAAGCCGTCGAGGGAGCCGCCCACCGCCAGGCGCACGGTCGTGGCCGGGGTGACCGCGCCGGCGGCCAGCTCGGGGAAGCGGGCGTCGGCCACCAGCGCCTCGGCCTCGCAGTCCTCGACGATGACCGCGGCCTCACCGGCGGTGAGGTGCCAGTTGACGGTCGTGAGCCGGAAGCCGGCGCGGTGGGTGGCGAAGTACACCTCGGCGAACTCGGGTCGGTTGGCGCAGATCAGGGCCACCGCGCTCCCGGCCCGCAGCCCACGGCGGCGCAGGGCCCGCACCAGCGCGTTGGCCCGGCCGTTGAGCTCGCCGAAGGTGCGGTCCCCGGTCGGCCCCGTGATCGCCGGGCGGTCCGGTGCCTCGGCGGCGTGGAGGGCCAGCGTCATGCCGACGGCGGCGGCCTCCTCGCGCGTCACCCGCCCCCGTCCCGCTCGAAGAGGTAGAGCTGCCGCCCGTCGGAGAGCGGCTCCCACGCGAGCACCACCTCGTCGCCGACCGTTCCGGACCACGGATCACCTCCAACCACGTTGGTCATCAGCCGCACCCCCTCGGCCAGCTCGACGAGCGCCACCGCGTAGGGCTCCCGCCCGGCCATGGCCGGGTTGCCGGGTCGGGGCATGACGCTGATCGCGTGGACCACCCCCCGGCCCGATGCCTCCCGCCACTCGAGGTCCGTGCTGAGGTCCCGGGGGCACGTCTCCCGCGGGTACCAGAACGGCTGTCCGCACGTCCGGCACCATGGCAGCAGCAGACGCCCGTCACGGGTCGCGTCCCAGAACGGCTCGGTGAAGGGCGTGACCGGCGGCTCGAACCGGGTTCGCGGTGCCTCCGTGCTCACGTCGTCGCCCCCGAGCCCAGCACCAGCGTCGACGTCGACGACAGCACGCCGCCGCAGCCGTGGGCCACCGCCACCTCCGGGAGGCCGTCGCCCCGGCCCCCCCGGCGACGCCGCACCTGGCGGTCCTCGGCCTCGCCCCGCAGCTGGCGCACGGCCTCGACGAGGAGGAACATCCCGTACATCCCCGGGTGGGTGTAGCCGAGCCCGCCCCCGTTGGTGTTGGTGGGGAGCTCGCCGCCGGGCCCGAGGGACCCGCCCTCCACGAAGGCCCCGCCCTCGCCCTTGGCGCAGAACCCGAGGTCCTCCAGGGCGAGCAGGACGGTGATGGTGAACGAGTCGTAGAGCTCGGCCACGTCGACGTCGCCCGGCCCGCAGCCGGCCAGTCGGAAGGCCTGCGGCCCGGAGACGGCGCCCGCCGTCCGGGTCAGGTCGGGCATGGCGCTGATCATGGCGTGGGTGTGGCTCGAGCCGGCCCCGAGCACGGCCACCGGCGCCTTGCGGAGGTCCCTGGCCCGCTCGGCGCTGGTCAGCACGACGGCGCCGGCACCGTCGGTCACCAGGCAGCAGTCGAGCTTGTGCAGGGGACTGGCCTCGACGGGCGACGCGAGCACGTCGTCCACGGTGATCGGGCCGCTGTCGTGGTGGTAGGCGCGCGGGTTGCGGAGCGCCCACTCCCGGGTGGTGACCGCGATCTCGGCGAGCTGCTCGGACGTCGTGCCGAACTCGGCCATGTGGCGGCTGGCGGCGAGGGCGTAGCCGCCCATGGGCATGCGCAGGCCGAACGGGAGCTCCCACTCGGCCACGGGACCGACGGCGAGCCCCGCCCGGCTGCGGAACCCACCCTCACCCCGCCGCCGCGCCGAGCGGGGCGTCGAGCAGTAGACCGACACGGCGACGTCGCACAGCCCGAGGGCGATGGCGGCGGCGGCGTGCTCGACGTGGACCTCGAAGCTCGAGCCCCCGGTGGTGGTGGAGTCGGTCCACCGCGGCGTGATCCCGAGGTGCTGGGCCAGCTCCATCGACGGATGGGCGCCGCCGCCGGTCTGCGCCACGGCGATGCCGTCGACATCGCCCGGCGACAACCCGGCGTCCTCGAGCGCCTCCCGGATGACCTGCGCCTCGAGCGCCCGCACCGAGCCGTCGAGGGTGCCGGTGGGCGACACGGCGTCGGCAACCCCCACGACGGAGGCGGCTCCCCGGAAGCCCGCTGAACCTGGCATGTCCCCCTCGTCTCGTCCCGATGGCCGGCGGAGGAGCTTCCCAGCGGGCTGGGTCCTCGTCCACTCGGCATCTACGCTCCCGGGCCGAACGCAGGAGGGGGCGTCATGGCGATCGTGGAGGAGACCCGCCCGCAGGGGGCCGACGAGGTGGCGTCCGAGGTGCGGGCGTGGCTGGCATCGAACTGGGACCCTGAGCTGGCGCTGGGCGAGTGGTGGGAGCGGCTGGCCGACAGCGGCTGGGCCGTGCCCACGTGGCCCGAGGAGTGGTTCGGCAAGGGCCTCACCGGCGATCTCGCACAGGTGGTCGCCAAGGAGCTGCGGGCCGCCGGCGCGGTGGGCCCGCCCGCCGGCCTCGGCCTGATGCTGGCCGGACCGACGATCGTGGCCCACGGCAGCGACGAGCAGAAGCAGCGCTACCTCCGCCCGATCGTCACCGGGCAGGAGGCGTGGTGCCAGCTGTTCAGCGAGCCCGGCGCCGGTTCGGACCTGGCCAGCCTCCAGTGCCGGGCGGTGCGGGACGGCGACGAGTGGGTGGTCACCGGCCAGAAGGTGTGGACCTCCGGCGCCCAGGTGGCCGACCTCGGCATGCTGCTGGCCCGCACGGACGTCGACGTGCCGAAGCACCGCGGCATCAGCTACTTCGCCATCGAGATGGACCAGCCGGGCGTCGACGTCCGGCCCCTGCGGGAGATGACGGGGCGGGCGCTGTTCAACGAGGTGTTCCTCGACGACGCCCGGGTGGCCGACGACGCGCTCATCGGTGGGCTCAACGCCGGGTGGATGGCGGCCATGACCACGCTGGCCAACGAGCGGGCCAGCCTCGGCGGAGGGGGCGGGGGAGCGGCCGGTCTCGGCGTCCCCGGGAAGAAGGCGGGGATGCTCGAGCGGCGGGTCGGCGACCTGGCCAAGGGCGCGGGCGGGGGCGGGCGGGCCCTCGGCGCCCGCGGCTTCGCCACCATGAAGCGGGCGGCCGACGCCGAGGGTCGCACCGACGACCCGACGGTGCGCCAGGCCCTCGCCCGGCTGTACTCGATGGAGGAGATCAGCCGCTACACGATCCTGCGGACCAAGGCGGCCAAGGCCGCAGGGCGGGGTCCGGGGCCCGAGGCCAACACGGCCAAGCTCTCCATGAGCCGCATGACCCGGCTGACCCGCGACCTCGGGCTCGAGATCCTGGGGGCCAAGGGCATGCTCCACGGGGCCGACGCGCCGATGGGCGGGATGCTCCAGGAGCTGGCCATCTTCGCCCCCGCGGTGTCCATCTACGGGGGCAGCGACGAGGTGCAGAAGAACATCATCGGCGAGCGGGTGCTCGGCCTCCCCAAGGAGCCGTCGGACGACAAGACGGTGCCGTTCAAGGACCTGCGGGTGGGCACCTCGCGGAGCGGCGGGTGAGCGGTCGCCTCGACGGCAAGGTCGCGGTCGTCACGGGCGGGGGCAACGGGATCGGCCGGGCGTGCTGCGAGCGCTTCGCCGAGGAGGGGGCCGACGTCGTGGTGGCCGATCTCCTCGACGAGGCCGGCGCCGAGGCCGTCGAGGCCGTCGAGAAGCTCGGTGGGGGCGGCCTGTTCGTCCACGTCGACGCCAGCAGCCCCGACGACAACACCGAGCTCGTGCGCCGGGCCGTCGAGCGCTTCGGGCACGTCGACGTGGTGGTGACGGCGGCGGGCATCTCCCACGCCGAGTACCGCAGCGGTGACCGCAGCCGCGACGAGGAGATGCTGACGCGGGCCATCGAGACGAGGTCGGAGCCGGCCCGCCGGTTGCTCGACCTCGAGCTGGCCTCGTGGCAGAAGGTGCTCGACGTGAACCTCACGGGGACCTTCCTCGCCGTCCAGGCCACCGCCCGCCAGATGGTGGAGCAGGGGACCGGCGGCTCCATCGTCACCATCGCCTCGGTGGCGGCGAAGCACCCCGAGGCGGGCCCGCCCTCGTACGCGGTGTCGAAGGCCGGCGTGTGGATGCTGACCAAGGCGGCGGCCCGCAGCCTCGGGCCCGCCGGCGTCCGGGTCAACAGCATCGGCCCCGGCTTCATCGCCACCAACATGACGGCCATGGCCACCGCCATCCCCGAGGTGACGGAGATGTTCCTTTCCAACCTGCCGCTCGGCCGACTGGGGACGCCCCGCGAGGTGGCCGACACCGCCCTGTTCCTGGCGAGCGACGAGTCCGCCTACTTCACCGGCGAGATCCTCCACCCCGACGGGGGCTTCTTCACCGACTGAGTCGCCGCCGTTTGGGCACGCAGATCGCCGGAAACCGGCGATCCAGCTGCCCAAACGCCTAGGTGAGGACGTCCTTGAGGCGAGCGGCGGCGTCGGCTCCGTCGGCCAGGCCGACCTCCACCGCCGCCGAGCGGTGGGCGGCGTTCATGAGGTCCTGGCCGAAGGTGGCGAAGCGGTCGCCGGGGGTGAGGTCCACGAGGGTGACGCCGGCGTCGGCCAGGCGGCGTCGCTCCCGTTCGAGGGCCAGGGCCGCCACGCGACCGATCCCCGAATCGCCCACCAGCGGGCCCACGAACAGGGCCGCCTCCACCCCGGTCCCGAGGAGGGCGTCGGCGTTGCTGCCCGACCACACGCCGCCGTCGACGAAGGCCCCCTCACCCACCAGCACCGGCGGGAACATCCCGGGCACGCTGCACGAGGCGGCCACCGCCCGGGCCAGGGGCACGCCGGACGCCGCCGTCCACACCGCGCGCTCGCCGGTGTCCACCGCGACGCCGGTGACCCGGAGGTCGCCGGCCGGCCAGGCGTCGTCGACCAGCGCGCCGGCGATGGCGGCGACGAAGTCGTCCTCCGCCACGGTGCTGGCCGCGGCCGCCCGCTGACCGATCCTCCGGGCCACCTCCGCCGTCATCTCCTCCGTGGTGGTCCACGTCCCGAAGATCTCGCCCAGCGCCGCCAGGTCGAGCTCGGGCGCCACCGGCACGTCGGCGCCGGCCGGGCCGCGCTGACCCGCCACCAGCTCGTCGACCGACCGTCCCTGGAGCAGCTGGGTGCCGACGATGGAGCCGGCCGACGTCCCCACGAGCGCACGGGCGCCGGCCGGGTCCCAGCCGAGCGCATCGGCCAGGCCGGCGACCACGCCGACCTCCCAGGCCACGCCCACCACGCCGCCTCCGCCGAGGGCCAGGCCGAGCGCGGTCACCGTGGCGCCCGGGGCATGCCGAGGCCGACCATGGCCACGATGTCGCGCTGCACCTCGTTGGCGCCGCCGCCGAAGGTGAAGATGATCGTGCTGCGGTAGGCCCGCTCCAGTCGGCCTGCCAGCACCGCGCCGGGCGAGCCCGCCGGCAGGTAGCCGACGGGTCCGAGCACCTCGAGCAGCAGCCGGTGGGCCTCGATGTTCAGCTCGCTCCCGTAGACCTTCGTGGCCGAGGCGTCGGCCGGGCCGACCGCGCCGCCGACGGCACCGGCCACCCGCCAGTTGAAGAGGCGCAGGGCCTCGACCTTGGCCTTGACCCGGGCCAGGTTCAGCTGCACCCACTCCTGGTCGATCACCCGCCGCCCGTCGGCCAGCGTGGTGGTGGCCGCCCACGCCCGCACGTCCTCCAGCAGGCGCATGAGCCCACCGGCGGGCGTGATGGCCAGGCGCTCGTGGTTGAGCTGGTTGGTGATGAGGCGCCAGCCCCCGTTCTCCTCGCCCACGAGGTTCTCGACGGGCACGCGGACGCCCTCGTAGTAGGTGGTGCTGGTGGGCTCGCCGCCCATGGTCTCGAGCGGGGTCCACGAGAAGCCGGCTGCGTCCGTGGGCACGATGAGCACGGACAGGCCCTTGTGCTTGGGGGCCTCCGGGTCGGTGCGCACCGCCAGCCACACGTAGTCGGCGTAGGCGATGGCGCTCGTGTAGATCTTCTGGCCGTCGATGACGTACTCGTCGCCGTCGCGCACCGCCCGGGTGCGGAGGGCGGCCAGGTCGGTCCCCGCGGTGGGCTCCGTGTAGCCGATGGCGAAGTGGATCTCGCCCTTCAGGATGCCGGGGAGGAAGCGCTGCTTCTGCTCGTCGGTCCCCATGCGCATGATCGTGGGGCCGACGCTGTTGAGGGTCAGCAGCGGGAGGGGGACGCCGGCCCGGTGGGACTCCTCGACGAAGATCAGCTGCTCCTCGAGCGGGCGCCCCTGGCCGCCGTACTCGGTCGGCCAGCCGAGGCCCAGCCAGCCGTCCTGGCCCATGCGGCGGGTGTACTCCTTGTAGTGGGTGCCGCCTCCGCCGGCGTCGCCGGCCGCCACCTCCTCGATGAGGCGGGCGAAGTAGCTGCGGATCTCCGACGAGAAGGCCGCCTGCTCGGGGGTCAGCGCGAGGTGCACCCGGCTGTTGTAGCGCGCGCCCGTTGCGCCGGGCCCACAACCGGACTAGCTTCTGGACAGGTGTCCAGTGCTGCCGCTCCGTCGCCGGTGCCCGTCCCGGCCTCCACCGAGGCCACCCGGCGCCGCCTCTCGTCCCGCCAGGCCCTGACGGTGGCCCGGCTCACCGCGGCGGCGGTGGAGGAGGTCCGCGCCGTTGGCTACGACGGCCTGACCGTGCGCAACGTCGCCCGTCGGGCGGGGGTGGCGCCGGCCACCGCCTACACGTACTTCACCTCCAAGGACCACCTCGTCACCGAGGTGTTCTGGCGCCGGCTGGAGGCCCTGCCCGACACCGCCCCCGACCGGCGCCGGGCGCCGGCCCGGCGGGTGGCCGACGCCCTGGCCGACATGGCCCTGCTCGTGGCCGACGAGCCGGAGCTGGCGGCGGCGTGCTCGGTGGCCATGCTGGCCAACGACCCCGACGTGAAGGTCCTCCGGGGCCGCATCGGCGGCGCCATGCACCGGCGCCTCGTGGCCGCCCTCGGCGAGGACGCCGACCCCGCCGCCCTGCGGGTGCTCGAGCTGGCGACGACCGGGGCGCTCATCCAGGCCGGCGGCGGCCACCTGGCCTACGCCGACCTGCCCGCCCTCCTGGCCGAGGTGGCCGACGTCGTCGTGGGAGGGAGCCCATGACCTCCACGGCGCTGGCGTACGACCCCTACGACTACGAGATGCACGAGGACCCGTACCCGACGTACGCCCGCCTGCGGGACGAGGCCCCTCTCTACCGCAACGACGACCTCGGGTTCTGGGCCCTCTCCCGCCACGCCGACGTGCTCGCCGCCTTCCGGGACAGCGAGCGGTTCTCCTCGGCCGAGGGCGTGTCGCTCGAGCCCACCGCCACCGGGCCCGCACGCGTCCCGCACGATGTCGTTCCTGGCCATGGACCCGCCCCGCCACGGTCGCATGCGGGCGCTCGTGTCCCGGGGGTTCACGCCCCGGCGGGTCACGGCCCTCGAGCCCCGCATCCGGGCCCTGACCCTCGAGCACCTCGAGCCCGCGCTCGAGCGGGGCACGTTCGACTTCATCCGGGACTTCGCCGGCAAGCTGCCCATGGACGTGATCTCCGAGATGATCGGGGTGCCGGCCGCCGACCGCGACGAGGTCCGGCGCCTGGCCGACCTGGTCGTCCACCGCGAGGAGGGCGTGCACGACGTGCCGCCCGCCGGCATGGACGCCGCCCTCGAGCTGGTCGGGTACTACACCGACCTGGTCGGGGCCCGGCGCCGTTCGCCCGGCCGACGACCTCACCACGGCGCTGCTCGCCGCCGAGGTCGACGGCGACCGCCTCACCGACGAGGAGATCGTCGGCTTCCTGTTCCTCATGGTGGTGGCCGGCAACGAGACCACCACCAAGCTGCTCGGCCACGCCTGGTACTGGGCCGAGCGCAACCCCGACCAGCGGGCCACGCCGTTCGCCGACCCCGGTCGCATCCCCGACTGGGTGGAGGAGACGCTGCGCTACGACACCTCCAGCCAGGTGCTGGCCCGCACGGTCACCGCCGACGTCGCCCTCCACGACGAGGTGATGCCGGCCGGCGACCGGGTCCTGCTGCTCGTCGGCTCGGCCAACCGCGACGCCCGGGTGTTCGCCGACCCCGACCGCTACGACCTCGACCGGGCCGACGTCACGCAGCACCTGGCCAGCTTCGGCTTCGGCCGCCACTTCTGCCTGGGCGCGTCGCTGGCCCGGCTGGAGGCCCGCATCGCCCTCGAGGAGCTGGTGGCCCGGGTGGCCGACTACGAGGTCGACCACGCCGGCGTGCAGCGGGTGCACTCGGTCAACGTGCGGGGCTTCGCCACCCTGCCCACGACGGTGAGGCTCCGGTAGATGGCCCGCTTCCCCGCCCACCCCGAGCGGCGGCCGGCCGTGGTCACCGGCGCGTCCTCGGGCATCGGCGAGGCCACCGCCATCGCCCTGGCGGCCGCCGGCCACCCGGTGGTCCTGGGCGCCCGGCGCCTGGACCGCCTCGAGGACGCGGCCGACGAGATCCGCGCCGGCGGCGGCGAGGCGGTGGCCCTGCCCCTCGACCTGCACGACGGCGACTCCGTCGAGCGCTTCGCCAAGGAGGCCGAGGCGGCGCTCGGCCCGGTCGAGGTCCTGGTCGAGCTGCGCCGGCGATCGTGCAGCCGGGCGGCACCGTGGACATCGCGCCCGAGGACTTCGCCCGCCAGGTCCAGGTCAACCTGCTCGGGCCCCAGCGGCTGCTCCACCACCTCGGGGCCGGCATGGTCGAGCGGCGCCGGGGCGACGTCGTGTTCGTCTCCTCCGACGTCGGCGACCCGCCGTGGCCCCACCTGGCCGGCTACGTGGCCGCCAAGACCGGCCTCGAGGGCCTGGCCCGGACGGCGACGATGGAGCTGGAGGGCACCGGCGTGCGGGTCGGCGTCGTCCGGCCCGGCCGGGCCGCCACCGAGCAGGGCACCACCTGGTCCGAGGAGGAGATCGTCGACCTCACCGAGGCGTGGACCCGGTGGGGCCTGCTGCGCCACGCCGGCATGCTCCGCGGACGCGAGGTCGCGCGGCGGTGCTCGCCATGGTGACCATGCCGCGAGGGACCCACGTCAGCCTTCTGGAGGTGCACCCCGAGGCACCCGTGATCGACGGAGGGAAGCGGACAGCATCGAGCCGAGCCGCCGAAGGTCTCGGGCGACGACGGGCGGCACCGGGCACCTGGACGAGTTCTCCCGCGACCCGATCGGCCTCATGCACCGGGTGCGGGACGAGTGCGGCGACGTCGGCGCCTTCCGCCTCGCCGACAAGGAGGTGGTCCTCCTCACCGGGGCCGAGGCCAACGAGATCTTCTTCCGGGCGCCGGAGGACGAGCTCGACCAGGCCGAGGCCTACCCGTTCATGACCCCGATCTTCGGCGAGGGCGTGGTGTTCGACGCCCCGCCCGAGCGGCGCCGGGAGATGCTCCACAACCAGGCCCTGCGGGACAAGTTCATGCGGGGCCACGCCGAGACCATCGCCGCCGAGGTCGAGCAGATGGTCGCCGGCGTGGCAGGGCCCCGGCGAGATCGACCTGCTCGACTGGTTCGCCGAGCTCACCATCTACACCTCGTCGTCGTGCCTCATCGGCCGCCGGTTCCGCGAGCAGCTCGACGGCCGCTTCGCCACGCTGTACCACGACCTCGAGCAGGGCACCGACGCCATCGCCTACGTCGACCCCTACGCCGACATCGAGAGCTTCCGCGCGCCGGGACGAGGCCCGCGCCGGGCTGGTCGGCGCTGGTCCAGGCGATCATGGACGACCGCACCGCGGGCGCCGCCGCCTCCGGAGGACGAACGGGACCTGCTCGACGTCCTCATGTCCATCACGGAGCCGGACGGCTCGGCCCGCTTCGCCGCCGACATCGTCACGGGGATGTTCATCTCGATGATGTTCGCCGGGCACCACACCACCTCGGGCACGGCGGCGTGGACGCTCATCGAGCTGCTGCGCCACCCCGAGCACCTCGCCGGCCGTGGTGGAGGAGCTCGACGGGCTCCGGGCCGAGGGCGCAGGAGGTGAGCTACCAGGCGCTGCGGGCGATGCCCCGGCTCGAGGCGGCCATCAAGGAGGCGCTGCGCCTGCACCCGCCGCTGATCATCCTGATGCGGGTGGCCAAGATCCCGCTCGAGGTCGGCGGACGTGCGCATCGAGCCCGGGCAGATGGTGGCCGCGTCCCCGGCGGTGTCGAACCGCCTGCCCGAGGCCTTCGCCGACGCCGACGCCTTCGACCCCGGCCGCTACCTGCCGAGCCGCGGACGAGGACGCCGCCAACCCGTGGAACTGGATCCCCTTCGGCGCCGGCCGCCACCGCTGCGTCGGTGCCGCCTTCGCCATGATGCAGCTCAAGGCCATCTTCTCGGTCCTGCTGCGGGACTGGACCTTCGAGCTGGCCCAGCCGCCGGACACCTACCGCAACGACCACACGAAGATGGTCGTGCAGCTCCAGCAGCCGTGCCGTGGCGCGCTACGTGCGCCGGAGCCTGGTCCCCGCGTGAGCTATCGCGTGGTCGTCGACCGCGACCTGTGCCAGGGCCACGGCGTGTGCGAGTCGGAGGCCCCGACCGTGTTCTCGGTGTCGAAGAAGGGCGAGCTCACCGTGCTCGACGAGACGCCCCCGGACGACGTGCGGCCGCAGGTCGAGCTGGCCGTGAAGTACTGCCCCACCCATGCCCTGTCGATCGTCGAGGAGGACTCGATGCCGGCGTTCCCCGCGAGGAGATCGAGGAGATGGTCGAGCGCTGGCTCGACACCAACCGCCGAGCCGAGGAGGCGGGCGACTGGACGCGCTGGCCGACCTGTACACCGAGGACGCCACCTACGGCTGGAACCTAGGGCCCAAGGGCGAGTTCATGGCCGTGGGCCGCGACGAGATCCGCGACCTCGCCCTCGGCCTGGAGATGGGGGGCCTCGACGGGTGGAACTACCCGTACGAGGAGATGCTCATCGACGACCGCAAGGGCCAGGTCGTCGGCTTCTGGCGCCAGGTGGCCGACGCCACGCGGGCCGACGGCACGCCCTACGAGGTCGCCGGCATCGGCGGCAGCTGGTTCCGCTACGGCGGCGACTGGCAGTGGTCGTGGCAGCGCGACTGGTTCGACTTCGGCAACGCCGCCGCGCTGTTCATGGAGATGATGTCGGACGGGACGCTGTCGGAGGGGATGACGAAGCGCATGGAGCGCGTGCCGGCCGGCTGCCCGGCCACTACAAGCTGGGCGAGGCGCCCGTCGGGCTCTGGCAGGCGCCCTCGTGATGGAGGGGCTCGACGTGGACGGGGGACAGGTGATCCGGTCGTGACGGGAGCCGTGGGGTTCATCGGGCTCGGCAACATCGGGGCGCCCATGGCGGAGCACCTGCTCGACTGGCCCGGTGGCCTGGTGGTGTGCGACGTCCGCCCCGAGGCGAGCGAGCCGTTCGAGGCCAGGGGGGCGCCGGGCGGTGGCCACGCCGGCCGAGGTGGCGGCCCTGGCCGACGTGGTCTCGGTCATGGTGCTCGACGACGAGCAGGTGACCGAGGTGGTCGACGGCATCGTCGCCGCCGGCCGCGCCGGCGTGGTGGTGGCCGTGCACAGCACCATCGCCGCGGGGACGGCCGAGCGGTTGGCCGAGCGGGCCGCGCCGTCCGGCGTCGAGGTGGTGGACGCGCCGGTCAGCGGCGGCTTCATGGGAGCCGCCGCCGGCACCCTGGCGGTGATGGTGGGGGGCGACGACGACGCCGTGGAGCGGTGCCGGGAACCGTTCGGCCGGTGGGCCGGGCTGGTGGCCCACCTGGGGCCGGTGGGCGCCGGCACCCGCGCCAAGCTGGCCCGCAACCTCGTCACGTTCGTGTCCTACGCGGCGGTGGGGGAGGCGCTGCGGCTGGCCGAGGAGGCGGGCGTCGACCTGGTCCGCCTCGGCGAGGTGGTGCGCCACTCCGACGCCATCACCGGGGGACCCGGCTCGATCGCCGTCCGGGGGACGGCGGCCCCGCTGGCCGACGACGACGGGCTGCGTCCGATCTTCGCCCACACCCGCGAGCTGGGGGAGAAGGACCTCCACCTCGCGCTCGCCCTCGGGGAGGAGCTGGACGTGGACCTGCCCCTGGCCACCCTGGCCCTGGAGCACCTGGGCGCGGCGCTCGGGGTGCCGTCGTGAGCGAGGCCGACGGACGATCGCCGCGAGCGGGGGCGGGAGTGGATGCGCACGGTCTACGGCTGGGACGTGAGCACCGTCGAGGGCGACTTCGTCGAGCTCACCGTCGACCACCTCTTCGGCGAGATCTGGGCCCGGGAGGGCCTGAGCCTGCGGGACCGGCGCCTGCTGCTGCTCGGGCTGCTCGTGGGCGCCGGCGGCCTCGACGACGTCATCGGGCTCCAGCTCGACAGCGCCCTGGGCCAGGGCGACCTGGGACCGGAGGACCTGCGGGAGATCGTGGTCTTCCTCACCCACTACGCCGGCTGGCCCAAGGGGGCCAAGCTCAACAGCCAGGTCGAGGAGCGCCTGGCCCGGCGGGACCGGACGTGACCCGGACCGAGCTGGCCCGGCTGGTGCGCGAGTACCTGCTCTGCGGCCACCTCATCGACCGGGCGGGGATGCCCCACCTCGTCGGCGCCCACGGGCGGGACGCCATGCGGGACGTGGCCATCGAGGAGTGGCGGGGGGCGAGCCCCCTGTACACCCGGCGCACCCAGCAGCTCCTCGGGTTCGGTGGCGGCGACGTGGAGACGGTGTTCAAGGGGATGCAGGTCGACATCGGGGCGCCGCCGCAGTTCATGGACTTCCGCTACCGGGTCGTCGACGAGGGACACGGGGAGTTCTGGCTCGACCACTGCGGCGCGCTGATGGACGTCGAGCCTCTGGGCGACGACTTCGTGGTCGCCATGTGCCACCACATCGAGGACCCGACCTTCGACGCCACCGCCTGCGCCACCAACCCGCGGGCCCGCATGACGCCGATCCACCGGCCGCCCCGCCGGCCGGCCGACCGCCACCCCCACTGCCACTGGAACGTGGTGATCGACCCGGCCGCCGAGGCGTTGCCGGAGCCGGACGAGGCGGTGCGGGTGGCGGGGACCCGGGCCGCCCGCCTCCCGGTGGCGACGATCGACCCGGCTGACGAGGGCCGGAGCGACTACGCCGGGCCGCTCGAGCTCGACGTGCGCTTCGAGGACTTCAGCGCCTCGGCGCTGCACGCGGTGCTCGACGAGGTCGCGCTCCAGGGCCACCTGCTGTCGCTGTCGTTCCTCGACGCCGTGGGCCGCCGCTGGGGGCCGGACGTGGCCCGGGACGTCGGGGTGAAGCAGCTCACCGGGATCGCCGGCGTCACCGCCGGTCGACTGGCCCGGGCCCTCGGGGTGGCGGGCGGGCTCGACGGCGTGGCCGCGGTGCTGGCCGTCCACCCCGCCTTCCGGCCCCGGGCCTACGTGGACCTGCGGGTGTCGGTGGCGGGCGACCGGGTGGCGGTCGCCCTGGAGGACTGCGAGGCCCTCCACGAGGAGCTGGCCCCGTCGTGGCCGATGCTCCTGGCCGGCGGCGGGCCGGGTCCGCTGGCCGCCATCGTGCAGGCGGTCGACCCGACGGGCCGGGTGGAGGCCACGGGGGAGCGGTCCTGGGAGGTGGTCGTGGACCCCGCGACCCCGCCGGCGGACGAGCCGTCCGAGGTGACCCTGACGAAGTTCAGCACCGGCGCCGACTTCCAGTTCGCCGACCGCTGACCCCGTCTTCCGTTCTCGCCTGCAGAACGTGGCGGAATCCGCCACGTTCTGCAGGCGAGAACGTCAGTCCTTGATCCAGATCATCGAGCGGCCGATCTCGGCGGGGGCGGTGACCTCGTCGTCCTCGATGCGCTCGAGGCGGTAGCCGAGGCGGCGGGGGACGGCGGCGCTGCGGACGTTGGCCTCGTCGCAGTGGATCTCCACCCGGTCCACGTCGGGCAGGGCCAGCGCCGCCTCGGTGAGCGCACCGGCCACCGTCGTGGCGATGCCCCGGCCGACGTGGTCGACGTGGACCCAGTAGCCGAGCTCGATGGCGCGCGGCCCGATGCGGCGGTGCAGCCCGAAGCCGCCCACCACGGCGCCGCCCGCGTCGAGGGCCAGGTACGCGAAGTCGGTGCCCGCCTCCCAGCCCTCGCTCGACCTGCTCGAGGTAGGCCCGCCGGCGCTCGGGCGTGGTGGCGTCGTCCGTGGCCCACGGCATCCACGGGCGCAGGTGCTCCAGGCTCGTCGCCACCGCGGCGTTCATGGCCTCGGCGTCGTCCGCCGTCTGGCGGCGCACGACGACGCCGTCCCGGTCGATGCGCTCGGGTGGTCGAGCCGTCAATCGACGACGAGCCAGTCGACGAAGGCCGAGGCCAGGGCCGCGTCCCCGGTGACGGTGAGGGTGTCCAGGGGGATGCGCCGGTAGAGGAGGAGCACGAGGTCGGAGGCGGTTCCCGACACCGTCGCCGTCGGCGATCCCGGCGCACCCGGGGGCTCCGACGACGGCGCCGGACCGTCGCCGCCGAGCGCCACCCACCGGGTGCCGGAGACGTCCGTCGGGGCGAGCTCGACCACACCGGCGCCGCCCGTCCACGGGACCCAGCGGTGCATCTCCACCACGGTGACGTGGAGGAACTCGTCCAGGGCGTCGGCCGCCACGTCGGCGTCCAGCGGCGTCACCGGACCGCTCGGCCGCGCTCTCGGCGTCCCACCGGTGGACCGCCGCCTCCTGCACCTGGTGGCGGGCGATGGCCCCCGCCGTCCGGGGCGCCTGCCACCACGTCCACGCCGTGCGGTCGGCCGGCGCCTCCTCCACGGCGGCCAGCAGCTCGTCGGCCCCCTCCCGGAACCACGCCACCAGGTCGTCGTCCTCGCCCGGGTTGACGGACTCGTCGCTGTGCTCGCGGCTCGACGTCCTCGCCCCGCCGGATGACCCCCGCCCACGAGCGCTGCACCCGGCCGAGGTGGACGACGAGCTCCCAGCAGGTCCCAGTCCGGGCACGAGGGGCACCGCGGCGGTCTCGGGTCGGCGCCGGCCATGGCGGCGGCGAAGCGGTCGCACTCGACCCGCAGCGGCTCCAGGTGCTCGATCACGCCAGTCCGGTCTAGCAGCGCCGATTTGATGGCCGGTCGGCTGCCGAAGACGAGGAGGAAGAGGGCCTCCCGGACCAGGCGCTCGGCCGGCGCTCCCCGCACGATCGATCGGCTGCCGGTGGCCACGACGAGGATGGTCGCCGCCTTGACGGCGAAGGCCGAGGCCGCCGCCCGGGCCGCGGGCAGCTCCGCCGGGCCGGCGGCGTCGAGGCCGGCCCGGCACGCCTCCAGCTCGACGTCGATCGGTCCGCCCCCGAGCAGGCGGCAGCAGCGGCCGGCCACCCCGAGGGCCAGCGACCCGTTGAGCCGCAGGTCGCCCCCGCTCGTCCACGCCGTGGGGTCGTAGGGGGTGATCATCGCCACCCGGCCCGGCTCGACGGGCAGACCGGTGAACCGCAGCTGGACGGTGACGCTGGCGTTGGCCGCGGCGAGGACCACCCGCTCGGTGGCCAGGCCCGGTCCCTCGACCGCCTCCACGAGGCACCACACGACCCGGTCGTCCGGCGTCCTGGCGGCCACGAGGATGAGGTCGACCAGGCCCCACCCCGTGACCCACGGCGCGGTGCCGTCGAGCACCCACCCGTCCCCGGACGCGGTGGCCGACAGCGACGACGGGCCCGGGTGGAGGCCGGGCAGGGCCAGGCCCGCCCGGCGGTCGCCCCGGCACAACGGCCCGAGCTCCGCGTCGCGGAGCGCCGGCGGCGCCGCCTCGCCGGAGAGCACCCGGAGGGCGCCGTGGTGCTGGACCCACACGAACGCCGTCGTCAGGTCGCCGCCGGCGAGGGCCTCGACCACGGCGCAGAGGGTGGGGAAGTCGACCTCCGACCCACCGGCCGACCGCGGACCGGCGACGCCGTAGAGGCCGGCGCCGGCGAGGAGGTCGAGCCGCGCCCGGGGCACGGCGTCGGCCGCGTCGACGGCGGCGGCGGTGGGGAACAGCTCGTCGTCGGCGAGGCGGGCGGCCCTCGCCACCACGTCGCCGGCCACGCCTCCCACGCTCGAAACGTAGCGGGCGTCCGCAGGCGGCTCAGTAGCGTCGCCCGGTGCCGCGCGGCGACCCGAGCACCCGCCGGTCCGTGGTGCTGCTGCTCGTCAGCGCCTTCTGCGCGTCGGCCGCGTCGTTGGGCGGCGTGACCGTCCTGGGGAAGCAGGTCTACGACCTGACCGGGCGCGAGCTCGACCTCGGGCTGCTCGGCCTGGCGGAGTTCGCCCCGGCCGCCCTCCTCGTCTTCGTCACCGGGCCCGTGGCCGACCGCTTCGACCGTCGCCGGGTGGTGGCGGTGGCCGCCGCCGGCGAGGCCGCGGTGGCCCTGGGCCTGGCCGCCTACGCCGCGACCGGGCCCACGTCGGTGCTCCCCATCTTCGGGCTGGTGCTGGCGTTCGGCGTGGCCCGGGCCTTCCTGGCGCCGGCCTCCCGCGCCCTGCCCGCCGACGTCGTGGCCCCGGCCGACCTGCCCCGCTTCGTGCCCCGCTGGTCGGCCGCGTGGCAGGGGGCGCTGGTGGTCGGCCCGGTGCTCCTCGGGTTCCTCTACGCGGCCGACCCGGTCCTCGCCTACCTCGGCATGGCCGCCCTGATCGTGGTGGCGGGCGTGGCCATCGTCCTCGTCCACGTGCGACCCCGGGCGGTGGCGCCCCGGGAGCGACCCACCTGGGACCAGGCGGTGGAGGGGCTGCGCTTCATCCGGCGCCAGCCCGTCCTCTTCGGCGCCATCTCCCTCGACCTGTTCGCCGTGCTGTTCGGCGGCGTGGTGGCCCTGCTGCCGGCCATCGCCGAGGACCGCCTCGGCGTGGGGGCGGTGGGCCTCGGGTGGCTGCGGGCCGCCGGCGGCCTCGGCGCCGGGGCGGCGACCCTGGGGCTGATCGCCCGGCCGTTGACCCGGCGGGTGGGGCGCACCCTGCTCACGGTGGTGGCCACCTTCGGCGTGTTCACCATCGCCCTCGGGGTGACCCGCAGCTACGCCGTGGCCTTCGTGGCCATGGCCGGCCTGTCGGCGGCGGATGCCGTCAGCGTCTTCGTCCGGGCCACCCTCGTCCCGCTGGTCACGCCGGCCGAGATGCGGGGCCGCGTGCTGGCCGTGGAGAACGTCTTCATCGGCGCCTCGAACGAGCTGGGCGCCTTCGAGTCGGGCGTGGCGGGCCAACTGCTCGGCACCATGCCCGCCGTGGTCCTCGGCGGCGCCGCCACCATGGGCGTCGCCGCGCTGTGGTGGTGGCGCTTCCCCGACCTCAGGGACGTCGACCGCTTCCCCGAAGGGGTGCCGGTGGTGGGATCCTCGGGGGGATGACGTCGGGTTCGCTGCGGGGACGCCTGCTGGTGGCCATGCCGGTCCTCCAGGACCCCAACTTCGACCGGACCGTGACCCTGCTCCTCGAGCACACCGAGGAGGGCGCCCTCGGCCTCGTGCTCAACCGCCCGAGCGACACCGAGCTGGACGACCCCCTGCCCGAGTGGGGCCCGCTGGCGGCCGAGCCGCCGGTGGTCTTCGTCGGTGGACCGGTGGCCCTGGACGGCGCCATCGGCCTGGCCCGGGCGGCCGAGCCGCTCCCCTCCGAGGGGTGGGCGCCGCTGTTCGACGACCTCGGCACGGTCGACCTGCGCCGGGCCCCGGAGGACCTCGAGGTCCCCCTCGAGCGGCTGCGGGTGTTCCTCGGTCACGCCGGCTGGGGACCGGGCCAGCTCGAGGGGGAGCTGGCCGAGGACGCCTGGGCGGTGGTGGACGCCGGCCCCGACGACGCCCTGTCCGACGACCCCGCCGGCCTCTGGCGCCGGGTCCTCCGCCGCCAGACCGGCCGGCTGGCCTGGCTGGCCAACCACCCGCCCGATCCGTCCCTCAACTGACCCCCCCGCCCTTCTGGCCTGCAGAACGCGCCACAAAGCAGCGCGTTCTGCAGGCCAGAAGGGAGGCGGGGGCCCTGAAGCCGGGCGTCGGAGAAGGCCCCGTACACTCCTCGCGCCCTTCGAGGACGGTTCATGGCCCCCAGCGCACGACAGACGTACCGATTCGCACGGGGGTTGCGCCGTCTTGTGCGCCGCCCCGTGCCGCCGGAGCTGGCCCGCGCCACGGTGACGGCCGAGCGGGCGCAGCGGGCCGAGCGCTTCCTCGGCAGCCTCGACGCCCTGGTGTGGCCGACCGCGCACTCGCCCGTGCGGATGCTCCTCGACAACGCCGGCCTCGAGCGAGCCGACGTCGAGCGGCTGGTGGGGGAGTCCGGCCTCGACGGCGCCCTCGAGGTCCTGCGCGACGCCGGCGTCTACGTGGCCTACGAGGAGTACCAGGGCATGCAACCGGCCCGGCGGGGCAGCGCCACCTTCGAGTTCTCGCCGCCGGACTTCTTCAACCCGGCCACCACGGCCGACTACCTGGCGTCCACCGGCGGATCGCGCAGCGCCGGCACCCCGGTCGAGCTGTCCTTCGCCTATGAGCGCCGGCAGGCGGTCCTGCGCAGCCTCGGCTTCCAGGCGAGCGGCATGCTGGGCGCGCCGACCGCCATCTGGCTCCCGGTCTTCCCGTCGGCCGCCGGGTTCGGCGCTGTGATCAAGGCGATGGGCGGCGGCAACCGCCCCGAGCGCTGGTTCTCGCAGATCGCCAACCGCACCGCCGGCATCACGGCCCACAAGCAGCAGTTCAACTCGCTGCTGCCCCTGCTCAACACCGTGGCCCGGACGCACGTCCCCCTGCCCGAGCTCGTCCCCACCTCGGACCCCGACCCCGTCGTGGACTGGCTGGCCGACGCCCTCCGCCGGGAGGGCCGGGCCGCCATCGCCGGCTACGCCAGCTCCATCACCGCCGCCGCCCGCCGGGCCACCGAGCGGGGGGTCGACCTCACCGGCACCGTGGCCTACGCGGCGAGCGAGCCCGTCACCACGGCCAAGCTCGAGACGATGCGGGCGGCGGGCATGGCCACCTGGCCGCTCTACGCCTTCGTCCCCGAGGGCGCCATCGGCATGGCCTGTCCGGCGCTGCCGACCGAGGAGTACCACCTGTGGGACCACGACCTCGCCGTCGTGTCGCGGCGCCGCACGCGTGACGACGGCGTACCCGTCGACGCCTTCTGCTGGACGTCCCTCTCGCTCGAGGCGCCCCGGGTGCTCGTCAACGTCGAGAACGACGACTACGGCGACGTGCGCACCGACGCCGAGGCGTGCTCGTGCCTCATCGGCGCCATCGGGGTGCGCACCCGGCTGGGCGGGATCCGGGGGCTCAGCAAGGTGGTGGCCGCCGGCATCTCGGTGCCTGGTGAGGTGTTCGACCGCATCACCGACGAGGCCCTGCCCGCTCGCATCGGCGGCGGTCCCGGCGACTTCCAGTTCGTGGAGGACGAGGTCGACGGGGGCGCGGTGGTGAGCCTGCGGGTCCACCCCGACCTCGGCGCGGTCGACGAGTCCGCCGTCCTCGACGTGGCCACGTCGATCCTCGGCGAGAGCGACAACGGCGTGCTGGCCACCGAGGTGTGGCGACCGGCCGGCACCCTGCGGGTGGTGCGGGCCGCGCCGCTCCAGACCCGCGCCGGCAAGACGTTGTCCTACGAGCGAACTCGCGGACCTGCGAAACCCACCCCCGTCCCACAGGAGATGGAGCGATGACCCGAACGACCGATGCCAGCCGGCGACGCTTCCTGCTGGGAGCGGCCGGCACGATGGGGCTCGCCCTCACCGGAGGCGGCCTCCTCGCCGCCTGCGGGGACGACGACGACAACGGTGACTCGCCGGCCTCCGGCACCAACGACAACGGATCGACGACCACCGAGGCGCTCGAGCCGGCCGACGTCACGTCGATGATGCCCTTCGCCGCCTCGCTCGGGTACGTGCTCGACCTGACGGCCAAGACCCGGGGCCACTTCGAGCGCGAGAAGCTGAACGTCGACATCCAGTTCGCCCGCAGCTCCGGCCAGGCCCTCCAGGCCGTCCTCAGCGGCCAGGCGAACCTGGCCCGGGCCGGCGTGCTGGAGATCGTGCCGGCGAACCTCGACCAAGGGGCATCGCTCACGGCCATCGCCATGGCCAACCAGCGCCTCATCTACGCGCTGCTGTCCGGCCCGGACGACCCCATCCGCACCTTGGACGAGGTGAGCGGCAAGACCATCGGGCTGCCGAGCCTCGGGGGGAACGCCGAGACCACGCTGAACCTGGTGCTGCGGGAGGCCGGCATCGACCCCGCCTCGGTGACGCTCGTCCCCGCCGGGTTCGACGCCGCCGCCTTCGGCCTCATCGAAGAGAACCGCATCGACGCCATGTTCACCAACACCGACATCCGCGCCACGCTGGAGGACCAAGGGGTCGAGATCGTCATGGCCGACCTCGAGGACACCAACCCGTTGCTCGGTCTCGTCATCACCACCACCGACGAGTACCGGGAGGCCAACGCCGGCGTCCTGGCCCGCTACCTGCGGGCCCTCGACGGGGCTCGGGGCGAGCTGCAGGACGAGGCCGTGCTGGACGAGGTGGTGGCCGACCTGAAGGAGGACTGGGACATCCCCGCCCTCGACAACCCGGAACTGGCGAAGGAGATCATCGGCATCCAGGCCGAGCTGTGGTTCGCCGGCGGCGAGGACACCTTCCTTCGTCCGGTGCCCGAGCGCTGGGAGGACGGCTTCGCCGGCTTCGAGCAGATCGGCGCGGTGCCCGAGGGGACCGACCCCACCGACTTCTACACCGCCGAGTACCTCGACGAGGCCCTCGGACGCTGACGACGCCCTCCTCCTCGGGGAGCCGCCCCGACGGGGCGGACCCGATGTCCCCACACCCGATGCTGGCCCTGCGGGGTGTGGCCAAGCGGTTCGGGGCCGGCGACCGCGCCGTGGAGGCGGTGGCCGGCGTCGACCTGGACATCGCCCCCCGCGAGGTCGTCGCCTTCGTCGGCCCTTCGGGCTGCGGGAAGACCACGCTGCTGCGGGTGCTGGCCGGGCTCACCGCGCCGAGCGCCGGGGACGTCGACCTCGACGGGCGGCCCATCTGGTCCGGGGGCCGGGCCGACCGGGCGGCGCTGTCATCGGTGGCCATGGTCTTCCAGGAGGCGAACCTCCTGCCGTGGGCCACGATCGAGGACAACGTGGCCCTGCCGCTGCGCCTGCGGGGTGTGGGCCGGGGCGAGCGGCGGGAGCGGGCCCGGGGCCTGTGCGCGCTGACGGGCATCAGCGGGTTCGAGCAGCGCCGACCGGACGAGCTGTCGATCGGCATGCGGGCCCGGGCGGCGCTGGCCCGGGCCCTCATCGTCGAGCCCAGCGTCCTGCTCCTGGACGAGCCCTTCGCCGCCCTCGACGCGATCACCCGCGACGCCATGGACGAGGAGCTCCAGCGGGTGTGGATGACCCGGCCGACCACGGCGGTGCTCGTCACCCACTCGATGCCCGAGGCCGTGCTCCTGGCCGACCGCGTCGTCTCGCTCTCCACGAGACCGGCCCGGGTGGTGGGCGTCGTCGACGTGCCCTTCCCGCGACCCCGTCCGATCGACCTCGAGCACACGCCCGCCTTCCAGGACCTCCTCCGCACGTTGCGGGAGCGGTTGCGGGCGGCGTGATGCGGGACCGCCTCGTCTCCGCCGGCGCCGCGCTCGCCGCGCTCGCCGTGCTGGTGCTCGCCTGGAAGGCGTACGTCGAGTGGTTCGACGTGTCGACGTTCCTCCTGCCGCCCCCCGAGGACGTGTGGCGGGCCACCGTCGACCTCGTCACCCTGTCCGAGACGTGGTCGCACGCATGGGTCACGACGCGGGAGATCGTGGGCGGCTTCCTGTTCGCCACCGCCCTGGGGGTGGCGACGGGCGTGCTGCTGGCCGAGGTGCGGGTGCTGGAGCGGGCGCTCACACCGCTGCTCGTGGCCCTCCAGGTCATCCCCAAGGTGACGATCATCCCGCTGCTGCTGCTGTGGTTCGGCTTCGGCTCGGGGTCGAAGGTGGTGATCGCCGCCGTCTTCGCCTACTTCCCGATCACCATGGGCACCATCGCGGGGCTGAAGGGGGCCGAGCTCGGCCATCGCGACCTGGCCGCCGTCCTCCAGGCCAGGCGGGGCCAGCGCCTCTGGACCATCGAGCTGCCCGGCGCCCTCCCGTCGATCCTCACCGGCATGGAGGTGGGCATCGTGCTGGCCACCATCGGCGCCGTCGTGGGCGAGTACCTGGCCGGCGACGAGGGGCTGGGGTGGCTGGCCCTGCGGTCGCTCAACGGCGTGCGGGTGGACGAGCTGTTCGGGGTCATCGTGCTGCTGTCGCTGCTGGGGTTCGTCCTCTACGCCGCGGTGTCGGTCCTCCGCCGGGTGCTCGTCCCCTGGCACCCGTCGGTGCGCCGGCTCGACCTCGGCTGACGGCGGTGCCGGGGGAGCGGGCCTACTGGGACGAGGTCGGCGAGCAGCGGGACGCGTTGCCGGCGGGCTGGCGTCGCCACGCCGCCGCCGAGCACGTGGCCCTGGTGGGGCGCTGGCTGGGGGCGCTCGAGGGCCGGTGGCTGAAGACGGACCTCTACGAGGAGCGGTCGCCGGCGCGGGCGCTGCTGCCCTCGCTGGCAGGCCCGTGGTGGGTGGGCGGCGACCTGTCGCCCACCGTCGTCGAGCAGGCTCGGAGCGCGGGCGCCGCCCCGGTGGTGTTCGACGTCCGGTCGCTGCCCTTCGCCACCGGGACGTTCGACGGCGTGCTGTCGACCTCGACGCTCGACCACTTCGCCGACCCGGCCGACCTCGAGCGGTCGCTCGCCGAGCTGCGTCGCGTCCTGCGGGGTGGAGGCGTGCTGGTGCTCACCCTCGACAACGCCCGCAACCCGCTCATCCGGCTGCGCAACGCCCTGCCCCGGTCCGTGGCCGCCCGCACCGGGCTCGTGCCCTTCGAGGTGGGCCACACCCTCGACGAGGCGGGTGGCCGGGCCGCGCTGGAGCGGGCCGGCTTCACCGTCGAGGACAGCACCCACCTCCTCCACGCCCCCCACGTCGTGGGCACCCGCCCGGCCCGGTTCGGCTGGTACGAGCGTCGGGTCCTGCCCCGCACGACGGCGCTCGGCCGCACCCGAGCGGCCCCGTGGACGGGTCACTTCGTCGCTTTCCTCGCCGTCGCCCGCGCCGGGCGGTAGCAGCGGCGCTCAGACGTCCTTGGCCAGGTCGACGGCGAGGCGGCGGAACAGCGCCAACCCGGCGGCGAAGGCCACGCCGCACAGGAGCGGGGTGAGGAGCCAGGGCGCCCACGACGTGACCCGACCGTCGTAGAGGACCTGGCGGAACAGGCCGACGACGTGGCTCATCGGGTCGACGGCCCGGACCAGCTCGAGCCGGTCGCCGGCCATCCGGCTGCTGTAGACGATGGGCACGAGGAAGAACCAGACCGTCAGCAGGTTGTTGAGGACCTGGCGGAAGTCCCGGTTGAACACGTCGACGATGGCCAGGAGCATCGCGATCGTGGCCACGAGCAGCACCACTGCGAGCACGGCCACCGGCAGCAGCGGCAGCATCGACAGCCGGAGATCGTCGAACACGGCCACCCACCCGACGAACCCGAGCAGCACGAGCACGAACGGCAGGGCCAGCACCACCACCCGGGACATCGGCAGCAGCTCGTAGGGGAACGGGGCCCGCCGGACGAGGTCCGGCTCGAAGGAGATGCTCTGGAGGGCGTCGTGCACGGTCTGGACGAGGAACGTCCACGGGAGCAGGCCGGCGAACAGGTAGATCCCGTAGCGGTCGATCGGCGCGTCGAAGACCGAGCCGAACACGAAGGTGTAGAGGGCGAGCAGGAACAGCGGCGCCACGATGGGCCACACCACGCCGAGGAACGAACGCTTCGTGCGCAGCCGGAGCTGGCGCTCGACGAGCGTCCACAGCAGCTCCCGCCGGCGCACCCCCCGACCCGTCGCGGCCGCCATCGTCAGCGCTCCGTTCCGTTCTGGACTGCAGAACGCGCCGCAGACGCAGCGCGTTCTGCAGGCCAGAACGAAGGAGGAACGGGTCGCCGCCGCCACCAGCGCCATCGTCAGACCCCCCGCCGGCGCCGAGAGGCGCGGGCCCGGTCCGACACCTCGAAGAGGCGGCGGTCGGCGGGGAGGGGGTCATCCGGGGCCGAGCGGACCGAGCTGGCGTGGCGCTCGACCACGTCCGCCGGCGGGCCCACCTCCACGAGGAGGCCCCGGTCGAGCAGGGCGGCGCGGTCGCAGTGGCGGCGCACGAGCCCGAGGTCGTGGGAGACGAGGACGACGGAGCACCCGCCGGCCTGGAGGCGCTCGACCTCGGCCACGCACTGGCGCTGGAAGGCCTCGTCGCCCACGGCCAGCACCTCGTCCACCAGCAGGACGTCGGGGTCGGTGTGGACCACCAGCGAGAAGCCGAGCCGCAGCCCCATCCCGGCCGAGTAGGAGGACAGTGGCGCGTCGAGGGCCTCGGGAGCCAAGCCGCTGAAGGCCACGATCTCGTCGTAGCGGCGCCGCAGCTCGGCCCGGGACACGCCGAGGAGGACGCCTCCGATCACGAGGTTCTCGTGGCCCGTGAGGTCCCGGTGGAACCCGGCCGAGAGGTCGACGAGGGACGCCACCCGACCAGCCACCGACACCGAGCCCCGGGTGGGGGAGAGGACGCCGGCGAGGACCTGGAGGAGCGTGGTCTTGCCGGACCCGTTGCTGCCGACCACCCCGAGCATCGACGCCCGGGGCACCTCGAGGGACACGTCCCGCAGCGCCCACGTCACGTCCCCCCGCCGGCGCCAGCCGCTGCGCCCCCGTCGCCGGTAGGCCTCCCACAGCCCGTCGACGACGACGCCGGCCGGCGTCACGGGAGGCCGGCGACCGTGCCCGTGTCCCGGGCCGCTCCGGTCCACGCCACCGGTTGCGGCGCAGCCACCTGCTTGCGGCGCCCCAAGGTGCCCCGGACGACCCCGCTGCCGTAGCAGACGTGGAGCACGACGAGCAGGGTGGCGGCGAGGAACACGTCGGTCGGCCGGTGGAGGGTGCGGGCGATCCACGCCGCCGCCGCGGCCACCCCGGCGAGCCACAGGACGCCCGGCACGGCAGCCACGGGGCCGACGGCGAGCAGGAGCAGCGGGAGGGCGAGCAGGTAGGCCAGCAGCACAGAGGGCGCCAGGAAGGCGGGCCGCAGGGTGCGCTGCCGCCGGGCCAGCAGCTGACCCCGGCCCCGGCCGTACTTGTGCATCTGCTGGGCGAACCCCCGGAGCGAGCCGCGGCGCTCGTGGTACACGGCGAGGTCGGGCGAGTAGAACATCGTCGCCCCCCGACGGGCCATCTCGGCCAGGACGGCGTTCTCCTCGGCGCACACGAGGTCGTTGGCGAAGGGCACCATCGCCGCCCGCCGCACGGCCAGGTTGCACAGGATGAAGAAGCGCTCGTCGGCCACGCCGGGTGGGTGGGCGCCGTAGCGCCGGCGCACCGGGCCCGACCCCATCATCGAGGCCAGCGCCGCGCCCTGCACGAACTGGAAGTGGCTGCTCCCCGGCGGGGTGTCGTTGGGCCCGCCGAAGACGTCGAGGTCCGGGTGCTCCTCGGCCAGCCGGGCGTAGCGGGCCAGCAGGTCGGGCTCGAAGCGGATGTCGTCGTCGAGGAAGAGCAGCAGGTCCCCGCGAGCCCGTTCGACGAGGAGGTTGCGGGCCGCCCCCGGCAGCGCCCGCTGCACCTCGCACACCTGCGCCGCCGGGAAGCGGGCGTGCACGAGGGCCCGCACGTCGACGTCGCCGTCGGAGCAGACGAGGAGCTCGAACGGCGGCGCCCCCTCCTGGGACCGCAGGTCGGCCAGGACGGCGTCGAGCAGGGCGAGCCGTCGCCCCGTCACGATGCAGACGCTGATGGCCGGCGCGCCGTCGCCGATGTCCCGCATGTTCCCTCCGTGCCCTCCGGGGCGGGAACGTTACGGGACAACCGCCGAGTTGCTACCTCGGGTGGTCGGGGCCACCACCGTGGGCGGCGGCGCTGTCGTACCCTGCACCGGGATGGGCGCAGGTGCGGCACGGCTGACGACCGACCCGCCCCCGTCCGCCCCCGAGCGGTCGCCCGGACGGCGTCCCGCACCGCCGGGCGCCCGCCGCCTGCCGCAGCCGGCGGTGGTCGTCGCGGTGGCCACGCTGGTGGCGGCCGGCCTCGCCCTGCTGCGGCTCGGCTCCCGCAGCCTCTGGTTCGACGAGGGGATCAGCGTCGGCCTCGTGCACGCGCCGTTCGACACCTTCGTCCAGCGGGTGACCGACCACGAGGTGAACCAGTCCGCCTACTACCTGGTGTTCAACGGGTGGTACCGCCTGGTGGGCGAGGGGGCCGGGGCCATGCGCCTGCTGTCCGCCCTGTTCTTCGTGGCCACCGTCCCCCTCCTGTACGCGCTGGGGCGCCGGCTCTTCGACGCCAGGATCGGGGCCCTGGCCGCCGTCCTCCTTGCCGTGCACCCGCTCGCGGTCCAGTGGGCCCAGGCCCTGCGGGCCTACTCGCTGGTGCTGTTCCTCGTCACCGCCGCCACCTACCTCCTGGTGCGGGCGGTGGACGACCCCACGCCACTCCGGGTCCTCGCCTACGCGGTGGTCGCGTCGGTGGCCGTCTACGCGCACTTCTTCGCCCTGCTCGTCCTCGCCGCCCACGGCGCCTCGCTGGCGCTCCGGCGACCGTTCCCCCGGCGGGTGGCAGCGGGAGCGGTGGTCATCGTCGCCGCCGTCGGCGCGCCGGCCGCCGTGTACATCCTCGGGCGCAACGGCGACCCCCTCCGGTGGATCGACGCGCCCGGGGGCCGCGGCCTGGTGGCGCGGCTGGCGGCGGTGACCGGCGGCGGGCTGCCCCAGCTCCTGGTGTACGGCGGCGCTGCCGCCTTCGGCCTCCTCGTCCTCGCCCGCGTCGTGCGGCAGGCGCCGTTCTCCGACGAGGCCTGGCGCGCCGCCCTGCCCGCCCTCTGGCTGGTCCTGCCCCCCCTCGTCGTCGTCGTCTCCACCTACACCGTCAAGCCGCTCCTGGTGCCCTCGTACCTGATCGTCATCGTGCCGGCCATGGCCCTCGTGGTCGCCGCCGGGCTCGTGCGCATCGCCGACCGTCGGGTGGCGGCCGCGGCCACCGCCGCCGTGCTCGTCGTGTCGCTGGTCGGCGTGGCCGACTGGTATCGCGACGACGGCCCCGAGCAGTGGCGGGGCGCCACCGCCACCGTCCTGGCCGAGGCCTCGCCCGGCGACGGCCTGGTGACGGTGCCCACGTCGGGCCGGGGCGCGGTCGACTACTACCTCCGTCGCCTGGACGGGCCCGCCCTGGAGCAGCTCAGCCCCTCGGTCGAGGACCCCCCCGGCCCCGACGTGCTCTGGCAGATCAACCGGGCGACGCTGCGGGAGCGCCTCCCGGACTGGGACCCGTTGCGGACCTACGCCCGCTGGCGGGACGAGCACTACCGGCTGGTCGAGGAGCAGTCGTTCCGGCGGGTCGACGTCCGCCGCTACGAGCGTCGCTGACCGCCAGGGCGATGTGACACCCTGTCAGGGCAGCGCCGAGCGCAGAGGGGGTGGATCGTGCACGACCTGGTGATCCGGAACGGGACCGTCGTGGACGGCACGGGCGGCGACCGCTTCCTGGGCGACGTGGCGGTGAAGGACGGCGTCATCGTCGAGGTGCGCCGGGAGGGTGGCATCGAGGGCGAGGCGGCCCAGACGATCGACGCCACCGGCCTCGTCGTCACCCCCGGCTTCGTCGACATCCACACCCACTACGACGGCCAGGTGACGTGGGACGAGGTGCTCTCGCCCTCGGCCGACCACGGGGTCACCACGGTGGTCACGGGCAACTGCGGCGTGGGCTTCGCTCCCGTGCGCCCGGGGGCCGAGGACTGGCTCATCAGCCTCATGGAGGGCGTCGAGGACATCCCCGGCACCGCGCTGCACGAGGGCATCACGTGGGGGTGGGAGACCTTCCCGCAGTTCCTCGACGCAGTGGACCAGCGCCGGCTCTCGATCGACGTCGGCATGCAGATCGCCCACGGCCCGCTGCGGGCCTACGTGATGGGCGAGCGGGGGGCGGCCAACGAGCCGGCCACGGCCGAGGACATCGACGCCATGGCCGACATGGTGCGGGAGGCCATCGAGGCCGGCGCCCTCGGCTTCTCCACCTCGCGCACGTTGGCCCACCGGGCCATGGACGGCGAGCCGGTGCCCGGCACCTTCGCCGCCGAGGACGAGCTGTTCGGGCTCGGGCGGGCCGTCGCTGCCGGTGGCCGGGCCGTCTTCGAGCTGTCGCCGATGGGGACGGCGGGGGAGGACATCGTCGCCCCCCGCCAGGAGGTGGACTGGATGCGCCGCCTGGCCGCCGAGACCGGCGTCCCGGTGAGCTTCAGCCTCGTCCAGATCGACTCGGCCCCCACCCTCTGGCGGGAGCTGATGGACGAGTCGCTGCGGGCGCTCGACGCCGGCGCCCCCCTGTACCCGCAGATCGCGGCCCGCCCGTTCGGGATGCTGATCGGCTTCCCCAACTACCACGCCTTCTCGAAGCGCCCGACGTACCAGGCGCTGGCCGGGCGGCTGTCGCCCGAGGAGCTGGCCGAGCAGCTGGCCAAGCCGGACGTCCGGGACGCGATCCTGGCCGAGGACGACCTGCCGCGCCGACCCCTCGGTGCTCTTCGACGGCATGAACACGTTCGTGCAGATGGCGCTCGACCGGCTGTACGTGCTCGGCGACCCGCCGGACTACGAGCCCACGGCGGACCGCACGGTGGCGGCGGTGGCCGCCGCCCGCGGCGAGGACCCGCTGGCGACGCTGTACGACCTGCTGCTGGAGCACGACGCCTCGCAGTTCCTGATGCTGCCGTTCTTCAACTACACGGACGGCAACTGCGACGCCATCCACGACATGCTCACCCACCCGGCGGGCATCTCCGGGCTGTCGGACGGCGGCGCCCACTGCCGGATGATCTGCGACGCGTCGTACCCGACGTTCCTCCTCACCCACTGGGCCCGGGACCGCACGCGGGGGCCGAAGTTCCCGCTCGAGTACGTGGTCAAGAAGCAGACCTCCGACACGGCGACGCTGTTCGGCCTGGGCGACCGCGGGGTGCTGGCTGCCGGCAAGAAGGCCGACCTCAACGTGATCGACCTCGACGGGCTCGTGCTCGAACGGCCGCACCTGGCCCGGGACCTGCCCGCCGGCGGTCCCCGGCTGCTCCAGGGGGCCCGGGGCTACGTCGCCACCATCGTCAACGGCGAGGTCACCCGGCGCCACGGGCAGGACACCGGCGCCCGTCCCGGCCGCCTGGTGCGGGGCGCCCGCTAGCGAGGTCGACCGGCTCAGCCGGCGGGGGCCGGTGCCATCGCCTCGAGCCCGGCGACGGCGGCGTCGATGCAGGCCTCGAGGTACTCGGTGGTGAGGGGCAGCCGGCGGTGGACCTTCCGGTAGAGGAGGGGACCGACGACGAGGCCGAGGGCGACCTCCTCGTCGATGGTGGCCGACAGCTCCCCGCGGGCCACGGCCCGCGCCAGGATCTCCCGGACCGGCCGGGCCCGCTCCTCACCGAGCTCCCGGGTCAGCCGGTCGAGCTCCGGGTCGCGGCCGGCGGCGCTCAGCAGCGACGGCATGATCCGGCCGGCCAGCGAGGAGAGGTCGACGCGCACCATGCCCTCGAAGAGGCGGACGAGGTCGGTGCGCAGGTCGCCGGTGTCCGGGGTGGACAGGTGGGCCCAGCACGACCGGACGGCGTCGATGATCAGCGGTCCCCGGCTCGGCCAGTGGCGGTAGATCGTCGTCTTGGCCACCCCCGAGCGGGCGGCGACGTCCTCGATGGTGAGGTTGTCCACGCCCCGCTCGGCGATCAGGTCGGCGGCCGCCGCCAGCGCCTCGCGCCGGGCCACCTCGCTCCGGGACGGTCCCATGGCACCTCCAGTGGGTACTACGTGAGCGTAGCGGTTTCACCGGTACCCGGGCAGGGAACGGTCGCATGCCGGCGACGCGGCGCTACGCTGCCGTAGCGACGTTCGAGGACCGGAGGGAGCACCGTGGCGACCCACCTGCACGACGAGCACCTGGCATCCGAGGACGTGCACCGGCGCCGGTGGGCCATCCTCGGGCTGCTCTGCACCTCCCTGATGATCGTGATCATCGGGAACACCACCCTCAACGTGGCCCTGCCCACGCTGGCCCGGGACCTCAACGCCACCACGAGCGACCTCCAGTGGATGGTCGACGCCTACTCGCTCGTGTTCGCCGGCATGCTCCTCACGGCCGGGGCCCTGGGCGACCGCTTCGGGCGCAAGGGCGCCCTCCAGCTCGGGCTCGTGCTCTTCGGCATCGGCGCGCTGGTGGCGGCCTTCGCCGACGGCTCGGGGCAGATCATCGCCGGCCGCGCGGTGATGGGCTTCGCCGGGGCCTTCGTCATGCCCTCGACCCTCTCGATCCTCAGCAACGTCTTCGGCAACGACGAGCGGCCGAAGGCCATCGCCATCTGGGCCGGTGTGGCCGGCGGGGGCGCCGCCCTCGGCCCCGTCGCCTCGGGCTTCCTCCTCGAGCACTTCTGGTGGGGCTCGGTGTTCCTGGTGAACCTCCCGATCATCGTCGGCTCGTTGCTGGTCGGCCACTGGCTGCTCCCCAAGTCGAGCAACCCCACCGACGCCCCCCTCGACCCCGTGGGCGCCCTGCTGTCGATCGTGGGCCTGAGCGCCCTCGTCTACGCCATCATCGAGGGCCCCGAGCACGGGTGGCGCAGCGCCGAGTCGGCGCTGTGGTTCGGGCTCGCCGGGGTGGTGATCGTCGGGTTCCTCCTCTGGGAGCGGTCGCGGCGTGACCCCATGCTGAACCTGGACTTCTTCAGGGACCGCCGCTTCTCCGTGTCGTCGGGCGGCATCACCCTCATCTTCTTCGCCATGTTCGGGACGTTCTTCCTGACCACCCAGTACTTCCAGCTGGTGCTCGGCTACACGCCGCTCGGCGCCGGCCTGCGCCTGCTCCCGATGTCCGCGGTGATGATGTTCGTGGCTCCCCAGACGCCGAAGCTGGTCAACCGCTTCGGGGCCAACCGCGTGGCCGGGGCCGGGCTGCTGTCGGTGGCGGCGGGGCTGGTCCTGTTCAGCCTCACCGGCACGGACACGAGCTACTTCCAGGTCGTCGTCACCTTCGTGGTGCTGGCGCTGGGCTTCTCCCTCACCATGTCGCCGATGACGACGCAGCTGATGTCGTCGGTGCCCCGGTCCAAGGCGGGCGTGGGCTCGGCCATGAACGACACCACGCGCGAGCTCGGCGGGGCCCTCGGCGTCGCCGTCCTCGGGTCACTGGTGACGAGCCGCTACGCGTCGAGCCTGGCGTCGGCCTTCGGTGACGTGGCGGCGCCCGTCCGGGAGATCGCCCTCAGCGGCCTGTCCGGGGCGGTGGCGCTGGCCGACCACCCCGAGGAGTTCCCGGGCCTGCGCCTGGCCCCCGGCGCCGCCGACGGCATCAAGGCCGCCGCCCAGCAGGCCTTCGTGGACGGCCTCGGTGCGGCCTCCCTCGTGGGCGCCGTGGTGGTGGGGCTGGCCGCGCTGGCCGTGTTCCGCTACCTCCCCTCCGACCGGGCCACGCCCGAGGTGGTGGGGGAGGAGCGGGCGGACGACCCCAGCCTGGCGGCGGTCGGCGCCGACTGAGAACCGGCTACTTGGGCAGCGTCTGGTTCCGGGTGGGGCTGTTGCAGTTGCAGGACTGGAAGTGGACGAAGTGGGCCGAGCGCAGGGAGTTGCCGACCGGTCCGTAGCTCATCGAGACGATGCCGCCGTAGCCCTGCGCCTGGTGGGTGCTGTTGTCGGACTCCGTCACGATCACCTCGGGGAACGAGCCCCGGCACTCCGGGCGCTCCGGCGAGGCGATCCTGGTGCCGGCGGTGAAGCGCTGGGTGCTGGTGTCGTACTGGAGGGTGCTCGTGATGTTGCACGTCACCTGCGTCGACGTGCCGGTCACCGTGAAGGTGAAGGCGTCGGTCCGGGTCTTGGTCTGGACGGCGGCGGCGGCGGGCGGTCCCGTGATCACCGTGGCCACGGCGGCGGCCGCCAGCGACCCGGCCACCAGACCGGTCCTCCGGGCGCGACGATTCCTCGGCCGTTGCTGCACGGTGACGGAGAGTAGTCCGATTGGTCCGGCCCGTCCCCTTCCTGACCGGTCAGATCGACGTGCGATGGGCCTCGTAGATCTCGATCGACGGCGGGGCCGCCGCCAGGGCGGTCACCGTCTCGACGAAGCCGAGGGAGGCGGGGACGGCGAAGTGGGTGGCGAGCGCGTCGCTGTCCCGCCAGTGCTCGAGGAAGCTGACCCGGAGGGGGTCCTCGACGTCCTGGTGCACGGAGTGGAGGAGGCAGCCCGGCTCCTCCCGGGAGCGGTGGACGTGCTCGAGGCTGGCGGCCAGCACCGCCTCGAGGGTGTCGGGCCGGGCCAGCACCGTGCCCGTGACGAGGATCATGGTCGGACCCTACGCAGGCGGCCCCGCCCCGGTGGGCCCGACCGCCGTGGCGAGGTGGTATCCGATCGGATACCATGGTGGTCGTGGATGCTGCCGCCACCCTCCGGGACGCCCGCCGGCGGGCGGGCCTGAGCCTGCGGGGCCTGGCCCGTCGGGCCGACACCTCGCACGCCACCCTCCGCGCCTACGAGACCGGGGCCAAGGTGCCGCGGGTCGACACCCTGGACCGGCTGGTGCGGGCGGCCGGCTTCGAGCTGGACGCCGACCTCGGCGCCCGCCTCCCCGAGGACGACCCGGCGGCCCGGGCGCAGGAGCTGGTCGACGCGCTGGTCCTGGCCGGTGCCTTCCCCGCCGAGCACGACCCGGTGCTGCGGTTCCCCCGCTTCGGCGCGGTGGCGTGACGCTCCCGGAGAAGATCCTCGAGCTGCACCGCGCGCTGGCCGCCGCCGCCGTGCCCCACGCCTTCGGCGGGGCGCTGGCCCTGGCGTGGTGCACCCGCCGGGCGCGGGGGACCGTCGACGTCGACGTCAACGTGTTCGTGCCGCCGGCGGCGGCCCGTGAGGTGCTCGCCGCCCTGCCCGCCGGCGTGGCGTGGGGCGACGAGGACCTGGCCCGCATCGACGCCGACGGGCAGGTGCGCCTGTGGTGGGGGACGACACCGATCGACCTGTTCTTCAGCACGACGGACTTCCACGACCGCGTGGCCGGGAGGGCCCGGATCGAGCCCTTCCTGGACCACGAGCTGCCCTTCCTCTCGTGCCGTGACCTCGCCGTCTTCAAGGCCTTCTTCGACCGCACCCGAGACTGGGCCGACCTCGAGGAGATGGCCGCCGCCGGCACGCTCGACGTCGAGGGCGTGCTCGGCATCCTCGTGCGCTACCTCGGCGGGGACGACCACCGGGTGGCGCGCGTCCGCTCGCTGGCCTGAGCCTCAGGCCGCGGCGAACCAGGTCTCGGCCAGGGGGTTGCGACCGTCGAGCCGGCCCTCCGACGCGTAGGGCCGGAACCGGATGAAGGCCGAGCGGTGGTGGAAGGCCCGGGCCTGGTCGGCGGCGATGGCCGCGCTGTGGGCCGGGTGCTCCCGCCCGTAGGCGTAGGTGGTCAGCGCCTCGGTGGACGCCCACAGCGAGCAGGTGGCGACGAAGGGCGGGCGGGCCATGCCCGTGGCCCAGATCATCCCCGGGGCCTCGACCACCCGGCCCTCGGCCCGGGCGCTCGTGCGGAAGAAGCGCGGGGCCTGCGGCAGCCGGAGCCGACCGAGGGTGAGGACGGCGGCGGGGCCCTCGTGCTCGACGTGGCGGGACCGGGGCAGGTCCTCGGGGACCCCGGGCCAGCTGCCCCACAGCCGCAGCGGCGTCAGGCGGACCCGCCACCCCTCGGCCAGGGCGGCGGCGAGGGGGGAGTCGCCCAGGAACCGGTCGACGTCGTCGTCGTCGTCCCAGAAGGCCACGAGCCCCACCCGGCGCAGATCGGGCGACGGCAGGACGGAGCGGCTGAGGGGGGCGGTGAGCCCGACGTCGGCGTGGCGCAGCCCGGGGATCGAGCCCGGCCGGGGGGCCCGCCGCAGGAGCCGGAGCGCCCGGCGGGTCCCGACGTCGGCGACGTGGACGGAAGCGATCATTGGCCCCTCCTCGGGTCGTACTGCGCAGTATACTGAGCGGTACGAACCCGTCCAACCCGTCCGCCCCGTCCACCGCCGCTCGACGACGACCCGCGCCGGCCGAGGTGCGCCAGCGCCTCGAGGCGGCGGCCGCCCGCCGCTTCGCCGAGCGGGGCTACGCGGCGACGACGGTCGACGAGATCGTGGAGGACGCGGGCGTGAGCAAGCCGGCCCTGTACCGCCACTTCCCGTCGAAGCAGGCCCTCCACGTGGCCCTGCTCGAGCGCCACCGGGACGAGCTGGCGTCGGCGGCGCTGACCGCCCTCTACGAGCCCGCCGGCCGTGACCTCGACGAACGGCTCGCGGCCATGGTCGAGGCGTGGTTCGTCTACGTGGAGGAGCACCCGTTCACCTGGCGGCTGCTGTTCCGGGACACCACCGGCGACCCGGAGATCTCTGCCGTCCACCTCGAGCTCCAGGGTCGCCAGCGGGCGGCCGACGTGGCCTTGCTGCGCGAGTTCGCCCCGGGGCTGCCCGAGGCCGAGCTCGAGCCGCTCGGCGAGGCCCTCCGCAGCAGCCTGGCCGGGCTCGCCCTGTGGTGGCTCGACCACCCGGGCACCCCCCGGGCCGTCCTGGTGGCGGCCATGTTGCGCATCGTCCGGGGCCTGCTCCTCACCTCCTAGGCCGATCGGCTCATTTGTCGGGCGGCGCGTTTGACGGGCGCGATGACGGGAGACACCTCCCCCGTCACCCGAATCGTCTCCGGGTTGGCGTCGAACCAGGTCTGGAGGCCGGCCGGTGGCCGGCCTCCTCCGCGTCCCGGCAGCCCATTCCGTCAAGCGATCCTGCGATAGAGTGCGGCGTGGCCGCGGCGCCGAGTGAGCGCGACGTCCGCCTGCACCGGCTCGGCGGGCTGGTGGATCCCGTGCGGCGGTCGCTCTACCGCTTCGTGGCCGGCGCGTCGGACCTCGTGAGCCGCGACGAGGCCGCCGCCGCCGCCGGTGTGAGCCGCTCCCTCGCCGCCTACCACCTCGACCGCCTGGCCGACGACGGGCTGCTGGAGGTCACCTTCCAGCGTCGAAGCGGCCGGAGCGGCCCCGGCGCGGGGCGCCCGGCCAAGCTCTACCGGCGGGCGCCGGGGGAGGTCTCGGTGAGCGTGCCCCCGCGGGACTACGAGCTCGCCGCCCGCCTCCTGGCCACCGCCGTGGAGGACGCCGACGACGAGCCCGTGCGGACGAAGCTGGCCTCGGTGGCCCACGCCGCCGGTCGGACCATGGGTGCCGAGGTGCGGGCCGGGCGACGGACGCTGGTCGAGGCGCTCGACGAGCAGGGGTACGAGCCCGTCGTCGAGGCCGGGGAGGTGCGGCTCCGCAACTGCCCCTTCCACCTGCTGGCCGAGGAGCACCGGTCGCTGGTGTGCGGGATGAACGTGGCCCTGCTGGGCGGGCTCTGCGCCGGGTCGGGGTACCGGGCCAGGCTCGACCCCGAGCCCGCCTGGTGCTGCGTGCGCCTGGGCTCTAAAAACTAGATCAGTTGACGAAAGAAGCCCGGTTCTCTATCGTCGGCGCATGTCCGTCGTGGAGACCGTCGAGGACGGCGGCGTCGCCGGGGTCAGGGACCGCCTGCGGGTCGTCCGGGAGCGCGGCATCGACGTGGCCGGCGCCGAGCGGGCCGTGGCCGATCTGCTGGTGGCCCTCGGGCGGGATCCCGCCGACGAGCACCTGGCCGAGACGCCCCGCCGCGTGGCGGCCGCCTTCGCCGAGCTGCTGACCCCCACGCCGTTCCGGGCCACCACCTTCCCGAACGACGAGGGCTACGACGAGCTGGTCGTGGCCCGGGACGTGCCGTTCGCGTCGCTCTGCGAGCACCACCTGCTCCCGTTCTCCGGCGTGGCCCACGTCGCCTACCTGCCGGGCGACCGGATCGTGGGTCTCTCCAAGCTGGCCCGGGTGGTGGAGCACTTCGCCCGTGACCTCCAGGTGCAGGAGCGGCTGACGCAGCAGGTCGCCGACTGGTTGGAGGACGAGCTCGCCCCGAAGGGCGTCGGGGTGGTGCTCGAGGCCGAGCACCTCTGCATGTCGCTCCGCGGGGTGCGGGCCTCGGGATCGCGCACGGTGACGTCCGCGCTGCGGGGCATCCTGCGCACGGATGCCCGCTCCCGCGCCGAGCTGTTCGCCCTCACCGGGGTGGCCCGGTGACGGCCACCCCCTCGGTCCCCGAGGAGGAGCTCGGCGGCGACCCGCCCTGTTGGGCCAGCCAGTTCGAGGACCAGGACGACGTCGGGGAGGACAGCGCGCCCGACCTCGAGAATGACGTCGGCGAGGCCGGTGGGCGCCGCTGACCGTCCGGGTCAGAGGACCTGCCCGGTGGCGTAGCCCCGGCCGGCGGTGGCGGGGCCGACGACGCGGTAGCGCAGCACGAAGTCCTCGTGTGACTCCCACTCGCCGTCGGCCAGGGCCTGCACGTTGATCGTCGTCGAGCGGGCGCCGGCCGGGATGGTCCCGCAGTACTGGTCGGTCATTCCCACGTAGTCCGCCCCGGCGACGGCGCTGCCATTCTCGGTCGTGCAGTAGAGGTCGACGTCCGCCGAGGCCGTGTCGGGGTTCCCGGAGCCGTTCGACTCGAGCCTCGTCGGGAACGGCACGAGGGCCCCCTCGCGCCCCGACCCGTCGGCCATGCTCACGATCGGCTTGGGCGGCCCGCATCCCGTGAGGCCGAGGACGCCCGTCACCGCGAGGACCAGCCCTGCTGCCACTCGAGCTCCCCGCATGTCCGCCTCCCCGCTCGGTTCGTCGCCCTCAGCATCTCTGCACGGAGCGGGGGGAGGCCACCAGGCCAGTGCGAGTCGAGAGGTGGTGGCACCACCCCCGCGCCGCCGGTCCGGACGCGACTCGGGAGCCGGTCGCCCGGCTCCCGAGTCCTGTCCGGTGGTGGTCCGGGAGTTGGTCAGTCGAGGTCGAACCGATCGAGGTTCATCACCTTGTCCCACGCCGCCACGAAGTCACGCACGAACCGTTCCTTCGCGTCGTCCGCCCCGTAGAACTCCGAGATCCCCCGGAGCTGGGAGTGCGAGCCGAAGACGAGGTCGACGGCGGTGGCCGTCCACTTCAGCTCGCCGCTGGACCGGTCGTGACCCTCGTAGACGTTCTCGGACGATGCCGAGGTCTTCCACTCCGTGCCGGCATCGAGCAGGTTCACGAAGAAGTCGTTGGTCAAGGTCTCGGCCCGGTCGGTGAAGACGCCGTGGGCGGCGCCCCCCGAGTTCGCACCGAGGGCCCGGAGGCCGCCCACGAGCACGGTCATCTCCGGCGCCGTCAGGTTCAGGAAGTGGGCCCGCTCCAGCAGCATGGTCTCCGGCGACAGCTTCTCGCCGGGCTCGAGGTAGTTCCGGAACCCGTCGGCCGTCGGCTCCAGCACGGAGAACGACTCGACGTCGGTCTGCTCCTGCGAGGCGTCGGTGCGCCCCGGTGAGAACGGGACGGTGACGTCGTGGCCGGCGTCCTTCGCCGCCTTCTCGACGGCGGCGCAGCCGCCGAGGACGATCAGGTCGGCGAGCGACACCTTCTTGCCCCCCGACTGCGAGTCGTTGAAGGCCCGCTGCACCTCCTCGAGGGTCCGCAGCACCTCGGCCAGCTGGGCCGGGTCGTTGACGTCCCAGTCCTTCTGCGGCGCCAGGCGGATGCGGGCCCCGTTGGCGCCACCTCGCTTGTCGGTGCCGCGGAAGCTCGCCGCCGCGGCCCAGGCGGTGGAGACCAGCTGCGGGACGGACAGTCCCGACGCCAGGAGCGTGGTCTTGAGGGCGGCGATGTCCGCCTCGTCGATCAGCTCGTGGTCGACGGCGGGGACGGGGTCCTGCCACAGCTGCGGCTCGGGGATCCACGGGCCCAGGAACCGCGAGACGGGCCCCATGTCGCGGTGCAGCAGCTTGTACCAGGCCTTGGCGAAGGCGTCGGCCAGCTGGTCCGGGTTCTCCAGGAAACGCCGCGAGATCGGCTCGTAGATCGGGTCCATGCGCAGCGCGAGGTCCGACGTCAGCATCATCGGGGCGTGCCGGACCGAGGGGTCGTGGGCGTCGGGCACGGCGTCGGCGCTGGCGCCGCCCTTCGGCTTCCACTGCTTGGCGCCGGCCGGGCTCTCGGTCAGCTCCCACTCGTGGCCGAACAGGGTCTCGAAGTAGCTGTTGTCCCACGTGGTCGGCGTGGGCGTCCACGCCCCCTCGAGCCCGCTGGTGATCGTGTCCTTGCCCTTGCCGCTGCCGAGCTGGTTCTTCCAGCCCAGGCCCTGGTGGTCGACGGGGCAGGCCTCGGGCTCGGGGCCGACCAGCTCGGGATCACCGGCGCCGTGGCACTTGCCGAACGTGTGACCGCCGGCGATGAGGGCGACCGTCTCCTCGTCGTCCATCGCCATGCGGCCGAAGGTCTCCCGGATGTCCCGGGCCGAGGCGAGGGGGTCCGGGTTGCCGTTGGGGCCCTCCGGGTTCACGTAGATGAGCCCCATCTGCACGGCGCCGAACGGCCCGGTGAGCTCCCGGTCGCCGCTGTAGCGCTCGTCACCGAGCCAGGTGTCCTCCGGGCCCCAGAAGATCTCCTCGGGCTCCCAGTGGTCCTCACGCCCGAAGGCGAAGCCGAACGTCTGGAACCCCATGGACTCCAGGGCGGCGTTGCCGGCGAGGACGATCAGGTCGGCCCAGGTGACCTTCCGGCCGTACTTCTGCTTCACCGGCCAGAGCAGCCGGCGGGCCTTGTCGAGGTTGGCGTTGTCGGGCCAGCTGTTCAGGGGGGCGAAGCGCTGCGCCCCGCCGTCGCTGCCGCCGCGGCCGTCGTGGATGCGGTAGGTGCCGGCGGCGTGCCACGACAACCGGATCATGAGGCCGCCGTAGTGGCCGTAGTCGGCCGGCCACCAGTCCTGTGATGTCGTCAGCACGTCGATGACGTCCCGCTTCAGCGCCTCGACGTCGAGGCTCCTGAACTCCTCGGCGTAGTCGAAGTCTGGGGCGGGGGTGGCCCGGGGCGAGTGCTGGTGGAGGACCGACAGGTCCAGCTGGTCCGGCCACCAGTCCTGGTTCGACCTCGGCCGGTGCCCCTTGGGGGTCGGTGCGTCGATCGCCGGGTTCTCGCTCTCGCTGTTGCTCGTGGTGGCGGCCTTCGAGGTCTCTTCCTGCTCGCTCACGTCGGTGGTTCTCCTCTGGTCGTGGCCCTGGGGGTCGGTCGGGTTCGGCTGGGTTCGGTCTCGTCCGAGCACCGCTCGCAGCGTCCCCGGAACGTGATGTCGTGGGTGTCGACGGTGAAGCCCTGTCGCTGCGGGGCGGGCACCTCGACGGGTGGGCCGTCGAGGAAGACGTCGGCCACCGCACCGCACCCGGTGCAGACGAGGTGGTGGTGGTCCGACGTGGTGGGGTCGAAGCGGCTCGACCCCGTGGCGAGGTCGACCTCGCGGATCTCGCCGAGGTCGGCGAGCGTGTGGAGCACCTCGTAGACCGTCCGCAGGGAGATGTTCGGCAGCTCGGTGCGGACGGTGGCCCAGATCTCCTCGGCGTCGGGGTGGCCGACGCTCTCGGCGACGGCCCGGTGGACGGCGAGGCGCTGCGGCGTGATCTTCAGGCCTCGGTCCCGGAGGACCTCGTCGATCGGGGGCGTCACCAACAACGATTGTTGCACAGCGGCACGGGGAACCCCAAGGGCCGGGTGCGGCGAGGAAGCCGGCTTTCGGCGGGGTTCTGTCCGCGCCGAGGTGGTGGGCACCGTCACCGAGGCCGGATGGGCGACAGCAAGGCCTCCTACTTCGGCGTGAGCGTCACACGGCGGCAGACGTCAACATCACCGCCACCGCGGTAGACGGTGTCGTCGACGCCGGGGTCCCACCGGCGATTGGCGTTTGCGTCGCGGTAGACGGCGAACCCGACCTCCAACGGGAACATGACTGTGCCGCCCGCCACGTCCCCCCGACCAGCGGAGTCCGTGGTGAGCTCCCGGCCTTGGAACACCTGAGTCCGGAACCCGTCCTCCAGGACGACCAGGACAAGGAACGTCTCGCTGGGAGGGAAGTACTGCACCTCCTCCGAGACGATCCCGGACGTCCCCGGCGAGATCGGCGCGCAGTTGACAGCCGCAACAGGCTCCTGCTCCTGCGCGCCAGCGGCGGAGGTCAGGCCGCCCACGGCCACCGCCGAGGAGACCCCGAGGAGCAGGTTGCCGGTGGCCGTCCTCCTCCGGCGTCGGGTGGTGGTGGCTCCGGTCCGACGGGTCCATGCCATGGCCGCCCTCCCCTGTCCACGACGTGAAGCAACGTTACGCATCGGACGGACGCCGCTGTCAGGTCAGCGGTCGCTACGTGAGGTCCGCCGTGGCCGTCTGGCGGCTTCGGCGTGACACCGGCGCGGCCACAGACGCGAGCCCGCTGGTGGCGACGGTGAGCCGGCCTGTAGGCGGGGTTCTGTCCAGCGCCTCGCGGCGCCTGGGTGACCATCCATCTGTGCGGTCCACCTGGGGGTGCCGCCTCGCGGCGGCGGCCGGGCCGGCCATCCCCCGGTTCGACCTTGCTCCGGGTGGGGTTTACCGAGCCGCCCGGGTCACCCCGGGCGCTGGTGCGCTCTTACCGCACCGTTTCACCCTTGCCTGTGACCGCCCCGTCGCCGGGACGGCCCATCGGCGGTCTGTTCTCTGTGGCACTTTCCTGCGGATCACCCCGACTGGCATCTCGCCAGCACCCTGCCCTGTGGAGCCCCGACCTTCCTCGACGCCGTTCCCGGTCTCCCGGGCCGGCGCCGCGGCCACCCGGCCGGCTCACCGTCCGATCCAGTATCGCCGGTCTCGTCCGATCGGGCACGCGGTCCCGGTTATCCGGGCGACCGGTCCTCGGCCACCGGCTCGGCCCGTCCCGCCTCGGCGGTGCGCTTGATCGATGCGAGGGTGCGCTCGAGGTGGGGGCGCATGTCCATGTGGTGGGGGAGCAGCCGCCGGAACAGCGCCAGCACCGGGCGGGGCGGCAGCTTGACGACCTCGTAGGCCTCGGTGACGTCCGTGCCGTCTCCGGCCGGCTCGAAGCGATACGTCCACACCGTCGAGTCCGGCTTCGTCACGGTGGGGACGGTGCGGAACGAGAACTCGCGTGCCGGCTCGGCGGTGACGACCTCGCACACCCGTGCCCAGCGCAGCAGCCGGCTGGCGGCGTTCCGACCACGGAAGCGGGCGCCCGGCGTGGCCGGCGGCCCCCCGCCGATCCACTCCGCCGTTCGGCACTCCGGGCTGAACTCACCGATGCGGGTCACGTCGGCGACCAGGTCGTAGAGCTCCTCGGCCGGGGCGACGATGTGTTCGGTGACCTGGCCGCCGGTGCGCATGGCCCCTCCCGCTACACCAATGATGGATTGAATACATCAGAAGTGTAGGCTTGGCGAGGTGGGTGTCAAGCGGCGCTACGACACGAGCCGGAGGCGGGCCCAGGCCAAGGCCACCCGGACCGAGGTCCTCGAGGCCGCAGGTCGGCTCTTCGGCGCCCGCGGCTACGCCGCCACCACGGTCGACGAGATCGCGGCGGAAGCGGGCGTCTCGCGGGAGACGATCTTCAAGGTCTTCGGGGCCAAGCGGGAGCTGCTCCGAGGGTGGGTCGAGCGCGTGGTCGCCGGGCCGGACGAGCTGCCCGTGGCGCAGCAGACGTGGATGGACCGCGTGCGGGGGGAGCCGGTCCGACGACGCCGCATCGACGCGCTCGTCCGCGGCACACGGGAGATCCACGACCGTTCCGCCGGCGCCATCGACGTCCTGCGGGCGGCGGCGCACGCCGATGCGGACATCGCGACGCTCTGGGAGGAGGCGTGCGCGCAACGCCGGGCGGACGTCGAGGCGGCGACCGCGGCGGTCACGGCAGGCGGATCGTCGCCACCCCGACAGGAGGTCGTCGACGCGGTGTACGCACTGACGAGCCCCGAGCTCCACGACCTCCTCGTGCGCCAGAGCGGGTGGACGCCCGAGCAGTTCGACCGTTGGGTCGCCCGCGCCCTCCGCGTCCTCGCCTTCGGCCCGGGCCCGAGCGCTTAGACCCCGGCGACCACCCGGGCGGTGGCCCGCCGCCCGGGGAGCTTCACCACCTCGATGGCGTTCGGCAGCTGCTCCTTGACCTCGCTGGCGTGGGTGACCACCAGCACCTGGCGGAACCGGCTGCGCAGGCGCTCGAGGGCGAGCAGCATGCGCTCCTTGCGCTCATCGTCGAGCGGGCCGAACACCTCGTCGAGCACGAGCAGGCCCACCGCCCCGCCCGACAGGAAGCGGACGTGCTCGCTGATGGCCACCCGCAGGGCCAGGTTGGCCAGGTCGGTCTCCGACCCCGAGAACCGGTCCATGCCGTAGGCCCGGCCCTCGTCGCGGATCTGGATCTCGTAGGTCTCGGGGTCGACCTCGAGCCGGTCGTACTCGTGGTCGGTGAGCTCGGCGAACAGGTCGGCGGCCTGGGCCGCCAGCCGGGGCCCCACCGTGCGCGACCACGGAGCCCCGGAAGGCCGAGAGCAGGTCGCCCAGCCGTCCGAGGTGCCGGGCTCCGGTCGGCCAGCTCGCCGAGGTGGCCGTGCTGCTCCTCGGCCGTCGGCCAGCCGCGTGCGTGGCCGCGTCGACGGCGGCCCGCGGCCGTCGCCGACGCCAGGACGGCTGCCTCCCTGGCCGCCGCCTGCTGCTCGGCCTGCCGCCGGGCCGCGTCACGCGCTCGCCCTCGCCGCCTCGACGTGCTCCTGCTCGAAGCCGAGACCGCGGACCTTTTCGAGCAGCACCTCCCGGCGACCGGCGGCGTCGGACGCCCGGGACCTCGCCGCCTCCACGCCTGCTCGGCGGCGGCCCGCCGCTCGAGGCGGCCCTCGAGCCGCCGGCACCGGTCGGCCGCCGCCCGCCGCCGCCGCACCTCGTCCACCAGCTCCTCGGCCTCGCCGGGACGAACGTCGCGCCCCAGCGCCGCCGTAGCCGCGGCCAGCGCCGCCTCTGCCTCGGCCCGGCGGTCGGCCACCACCTGCCAGCGCTCCCGGGCCCGCCGCCGCTCGTCGCGCTCGGCGGCGGCGGCCTCGGCCCGGCGGGCGGCGGCGGTCGCGCGCCTTGCGCACCGCCGCCCGCTCCGCCTGCAGGGCCTCCACCCGCGCCGCCGACCTCGGCCGCCTCGGCGTGGCGGTGGGCCTGCGACCTCGGCGAAGGCCTCGCCCAGGGCCTGGCCGCACAGCGGGCAGTCGGCCTCGCCGGACAGTGAGCACGGCGCTGCGCTCGACCGCCTCGGCGGCCCGTGGCAGCTCGGCCTCGGCCGCCCGCAGCTCGCCCTCGAGGCCGGCCAGCGCCTCGGCCGCCTCCTTGGCCTCGGCCGCCGCGGCCTCGGCGGCGTCGTCGTCGGGCACGGCCGGCTCGTCCACGCCGCCGGCAGACCGGCCAGCGCCTGCTCGGCCACCACCACGGCGGCGACGAGCCGGGCCCGCGCCTCCGCCGGCTCGAGCCCGTCGGCCTCGGCTTGCAGCTCGGCCAGCTCCCGCCCGGCGTCGGCCAGCTCCGCCAGCTCGTGCTCGAGCTTCGTCGCCTCGTTCTCGCTGGCCTGCAGCTCGGCCTTCACCGCCTTGCCCTCGGCCACCAGCTCGTCGTGGGCGCGGCGCAGGGCGTCGACCTTCTCGAGCGCCTCCTCGGCCTCGCCGCAGCGGGCCTTGGCCTCGGCCGCCGCCGACGACGCCTCCTCGGCCGTGGCGCCCGTGGCCGCCGCCCGCCGCTCGGCCTCGGCCAGCTCCTCGGCCAGCTCGTCGAGGTCGGGGAGCACCCGGCGCAGCTCGTCGTGCTGTGTGGCCAGCGCCTTGGCGTCCTTGCGGGCGGCGTCGCGGGCCTTGTCGAGCGGCGTGATGCCGAGCAGCCGGAGCACGAGCTCCCGGCGCTTCTGCGGCGCCTGGGCCGAGAAGGCCGCCAGCTGCTTCTGCTCGGCGAACACCGACGCCCGGAAGGCGGCGTCGTCCATGCCGAGGATGGAGTGCACGTAGCGGCCGACGTCGCGCGACGCCCTCGGCCACCTGCGCCCCGTCGGCGAAGGCCGGCGGCCTTGCACGCGTGGCGTTGACGCCGGTGATGCGTCCGGCGCACGACGTAGAGGTGGCCCTCGTGCTCGAACTCGACCTCGGCCACGCAGTCGGCCGCCACGCCCGTGGTGCGCACGTCGTCATGCGCCGTGCGGGTCCTGCCCCACAGCGCGAACCGGATGGACTCGACGAGCACGCTCTTGCCCGCGCCGTTCGGCCCGTAGATGCCCACGAGGCCCGGCGGGCAGCTCGAGCTCGAGCTCGTCCTCGTACACCCGGTAGTTGCGCAGGTAGAGCCGGGTGAGCAGCACCGTCAGCCCGACTCCTCGACGCGCCCGGGCCGAGGTAGTCGCCGCCCAGGTCCTTGATGCGGCTCCCGGTCGAAGCCGGTGAGGTCCTGGTCCTCGAGGTAGCGGTGCCAGCGGGCGCCCATGGACTCGAGGTCGGGCAGCTCGACGTGCATGTCGACGCCGGCGAACGTCGGCTCGAGCTTGAGGTGCAGGGCGGCGGCGCCCGCCTCCCGCACCGCCTCGAGGTCGAGCAGGCGGTAGGCCTCGGGGTCGACGCCGTCGAGGTACAGCCGGGCCACCGCCCCGTCGGGCACGGCTGCGGCCCGCTCCAGCACCTGGGCCTCGACCTCGGCGGGGGACAGGCCGAGGGCGTGCGACCGTCTCGAGCGTGACCAGCGGCCGCTGGCCGGTGAGCGGCACGTGCCGGCACTCGCCCGTGTCGGTGTCGAGCACGACGATGCCCTTGGCCTGGTCGGGGTCGTCGGCGAAGGAGAAGGTGTCGGTGGACCCGGCGTACCAGGTGCCCTCGGCCGACCGGGTGTGGAAGTGGTAGTGGCCGAGCAGCACGAGGTCGGCCCGCAGGCGGCCGGCGTCGACCTCGATCTCGTTGATGTCGGCGTAGCGGGGCTCGACCTGGGTGACCCGGGGGTGGGTGAGCAGCAGGTTGGACTGTCGACGCTGCGTGCCCGGTCGGCCTCGTCCAGGGCCTCCAGGGTGGCGTCGACGGTGAGCATCTGGGGCACGCCGTGCACCACCAGGCCGGGCAGCTCGAAGCGCTCGTAGGCCAGGCGGTGGGCGAAGTGGACCTCGGGGAACATGTCGGCCAGCGCCGAGTAGGGGCTGCCGGTGCCCGGCAGGCGGGGCGTGTCGTGGTTGCCGCTGATGACGACCAGGGCGACGCCGTGCTCCCGGATCCGCAGCAGCGCCCGCTGGGCCACCCGGAACGAGCGGTAGGTGGGGCGGGGGTGGTCGAAGACGTCGCCCAGCCACACCACGAGGTCGGGCTCCTGGGCCAGGGCCAGGTCGACGGCGGCGGTGAACGACTCCTCGAAGTCGAGCTCCCGCTGGTTGACGCCCGTCGCCGGTGGTGAGCGTAGTACGACCGCCCCAGGTGGGCGTCGCCCAGCGCCGCGACCTTCATCAGTCCACCAGGGCGGCCACGTTGGGCGCGGCCGTCGGGCGGGGGGCGGGGGGCGGGGCCGTGGCGCGCACCACGTCGTCGTAGAGGTGGACCTTGGCCGGCACGGCGAAGGGCGCCTCCAGGTTGGCCACCAGGCACTCGCCCGGCATGAGGGTCTGGATCTCGGGGCCGAGCGCGCAGATGTCCTGCTTGGACGACGAGCGCAGGATGTTGCGGTCCTTCTCGTCGGCCAGGCCGAGCACGAAGAAGGTGTTGAACTGGCTGAGCAGCTCGTCGTCGAGCAGCTTGGGCTGCTGGGTGATGGCGCACAGGCCGACCTTGAACTTGCGCCCCTCCCGCGCCACCCGGGGGAACACGTTGGACTCCCGGTCCGGCTGGAGCGACCAGCACCCGCTGCGCCTCCTCCAGCACGACGGCCACCACCGGCAGCCGCTCGTGGCAGCTCGGGGTCGTCGAGGTAGGCGGCGGCCCAGCGCTCGAGCACCCGGCGGGTGAGGAACGAGGCCACCAGCACCTCCTCGGTGGACCCGAGGCCGCTCACGTCGACGAGCACGACCCTGCCCTCGCTCGAGGTCGCGCACGACGGCGCCGCCGACGGACACCGCCGGCGTCGGCGGCGATGCACGGCAGGTCGACGATGCGGCGGGCCCGGCGGTGCACGACCTGCAGGGTGTTGAGGGCGACCCGGCCGCCCAGCTCGACGTCGCGGAAGCCGGGCAGGTCGTCGACCTGGGCGAAGGCGAGCAGCCAGGCCAGGCCCGTGGCGTGCCGCCGCCGTAGTGGCGCTCGAGCTCGAACAGCGCCTCCTCCTGGGGGCGGCTCCACTCGTAGGCGGTGCGCAGGTCGTCGACGGTGAGCTCGGCCAGGCTGATGCGCAGCGTGGACGTGTTGGGCAGGCGGCGGGCGGCGTAGGTGCGCAGGCGCTCGCCCGCCCACGGGTGGCGGGCCAGCTCGGTGCGGTACTCGCCGTGGGGGTCGACGAGCAGCAGGCCGTAGCGGCCGTTGGCCTGCAGCACGCCGCCGGCCAGCACCTTCATGAGGTTGGACTTGCCCATGCCGGTGGTGGCGAAGATGCCGACGTGGGTGGCCAGGCTGCGGCCGGGGATGCCGACCTCGAAGTCGACGACCGTCTCGCCGCTGCGCAGGTGGCCGACTGCCAGGTCGCCCATGCGGGTGCGCAGGAACTCGAAGTCGGCGGCCTCGGGGGCCACCACCCGGGAGAACTGGGTGGGCAGGCTCTTGGGCTTGCGGAAGGTGCGGTCGCCCGGTCGTCGGCGGCGTGAGGTAGCCGAGGCAGCGGCACGCGGCCACCCGGTAGGTGCGCCGGCCTGCTCGTGGAGCGGGTGGGCGCCGGCCTCGCCCCGGGCGTCGTCGGCCAGCAGCGTGCCGGCCACCCGCTCGGCCCACCCCGGCTCGCGGTGCTCGGTGCCGTAGGTGACGTCGACCACCCGGAACAGGTAGCGCCGGCCGGTGGCGTCGTCGACCGCCGACCAGCAGCTCGCCGAGGAACAGGTCCTCGTCGGGCGCGGCCCGGAACACGCCCTCGAGCACGTTCTTGCCGAACAGCCGGCCCCGGGCGTCCGGTCGTCACGACCGCTCCATGAGGTCGTGGCGGTCGGTGAAGGCCCGCTCCCGCACCGTCGAGCGGGACGCCGGCCCGGTCGAACAGCTCGTCGAGCTGGAGGCGCACCTCGGCCCGCAGCCAGCCCGGGCAGGCGGCCAGCCGGTCGGCCACGGACAGGGGGTAGGGGTAGCCGGGGAAGGCGGCGTCGTCGCACAGGGCGGCGAGGCGCGCCGAGCACCGGCTCGGGATCGGCGTCGGCCGGCAGGTCGACCCGGAAGGCGAAGCGGGCGTCGGGGTCGAGCCGGGCGGCCACCACCTGCACGCCGGCGCCGACGTCGGCCCGGCCGTGCGGGCCACCGGCGCCCACCACATGGCCCGGGGCCCGAGCAGCGCCTCGGCCTCCAGCTCGAGCGAGCCCGAGCAGCGGCGCCCCGCCCCGGGCCAGCGAGGAGTGCTTGGTGATGCCGGCGAGCAGCGACGCCCCGCTCGGCGGCCCGCTGCGAGCAGCCCGGCCGAGGAAGGCGATCGGGATGCGCCAGTCGGGCTGGAGGTCGCCGTCGACCAGCACCATGCCGCCGGGCTCGGCCTCGTCGACGCGACCGTGCGACCGCCTCCCACTCCCACCGGTCGCGCAGCAGGTTGACGTCGACGGAGGCGTCGGCGGCCAGGCCGGGGACGCCCAGGTCGGCCCGGGCCGCTGCTCCTTCGCCGCCGCCGAGCACGTGGCCCGCAGCTCGCCCTCGTCCTCCACCACGCAGGCGCCGGCGCGGAAGCGGACCCGGGCCGCCCGGGTGACCAGCACCTGGAGGCAGCGGGCGTCGGCCACCAGCGCCTGGCCCCCGTCGACCGCCCACACGTCGGCCGGCGCCGTGCCCCTGGCCAGGGGCCGGAGGCGCACCTCGGCCTCGAACTCGAGGTCGCTCCCGCAGCGGGTCGGCCAACGGGCCCGGCGCTCCGGTCAGGAGGCCGGCCAGCCGCCCGGCGGCTCGCTCGAGGGTGGGGGTGGACACGCCCCCATGGTCGCAGAGGGGGGTGACAGTTACAACCGTGTAGTTACAAATCGGGCGGCCCGGAGGGACTGGCCTCAGCGCTTGTCCAGCTCCAGGGCCAGGGAGTTCATGCAGTAGCGCTCGCCCGTGGGCCGGGGCCCGTCGGGGAAGACGTGGCCCAGGTGGGACCCGCACCGGGCGCAGCGCACCTCGGTGCGGACCATGCCGAGCTCGCGGTCCTCGACCAGCTCCACGGCGTCGGGGCGGACGGCCTCCCAGAAGCTCGGCCAGCCGGTGCCCGAGTCGAACTTGGTGCTCGAGTCGAACAGCTCGTTGCCACACGCGGCGCAGCGGTAGGTGCCGTCGTCCTTGGCGTCGACGTACTTCCCGCTGAACGGTCGCTCCGTCCCCGCCTTGCGCAGCACCTCGTACTGCTCGGGGGAGAGGGACTCGCGCCACTCCTCGTCCGTCTTGGTGACCTCCATGCCGACGAGCGTACGGCCGGAGTCAGAAGTCGAGGGCGGAGAGATCGGGGATCCACGCCGTCGCCCGGGACCTGGCCTCCCGCCAGCGGTCGCGGTCGACCGCCCGGGCTGGGCTCCACGACCGCCGCCGGCGACCACGCGGCGGCCACGTCGTCCCAGCCACCCCAGGTGCCGACGGCGAGGCCGGCGAGGAAGGCGGCGCCGAGGGTGGTCGCCTCCAGCACCGGCGACACCTCGACGGGTCGGGCGCAGGCGTCGGCCAGGGCGCTGTACGAACGACCGGGTTGGCCGCTCATCCCGCCGTCGATCCGCAGCGCGGGGACGGCGAGGCCGGTGTCGGCCTCGGCCGCCTCCACCAGGTCGGCGCCCCGGTGGGCCACCCCCTCGAGCACGGCCCGCACGAGCTGCGGTCGCCCGGTGCCCCGCGTCAGCCCGAGCAGCGTGCCGCGGGCGCCGTAGTCCCAGTCGGGCGTGCCGAGGCCCAGCAGCGCGGGCACGAACCAGACGTCGCCCGTGTCCTCGCAGGCGGCGGCCACCTCGCGCCGACGCCGCGGCCGAGTCGATGATCGCCGAGGTCGTCGCGCAGCCACTCGACGGCGGTGCCGGCCGAGAGCATCACCGCCTCCACCCCCCACACGGGCTCGCCGCCGTTCCCGCCAGGCGACGATGGGGAAGGTGCCCGCCGGGCCCCGGGTGAGCGAAGGTCGGTCGCTCGGGCCCGAAGCAGAGGTCGAGCATCCCGCCCGTGCCGAACGTGGCCTTGGCCAGCCCCGGGCGCACGCAGCCCTGCCCGACCAGCGACGCCTGCTGGTCACCGGCCAGGCCGGCGATGGCCGGAGCGCCCGGCGAGGGCCGACGCCTCCGCCACCACGCCGGTGGAGTCCACGACCTCGGGCAGGATGCGCTCGGGCACCCGCAGGGCCTCGAGCACGCCGGGCGCCCACCCGCGACGCGTCGCTCTTCATCAGACCGGTGACCGCCGCGTTGGAGAGGTCGGTGACGTGGAGCGGCCCTCGGTGAGCGTCCACACCACCCAGCGTGTCGACCGTGCCGAAGCAGAGGTCGGCGGTGCGGTCGGGGTCGGCCTGGTCGAGCAGGTGGGCCACCTTGGTGGCCGACACGTTCGGCGCCAGGCGGATCCCCTGCGCCTGGAGCACCAGGCAGTCGCCGACCGTGCGCAGGTCCTGCCAGCCGATGCCCGGGACCGACGGGGCGGCCCGTGGACCGCTCCCAGAGCGACGGTCGAGGCCCGCTGCGCGGCCACGCCCACGGCCTCCACCGGCCCGCCGGCGGCGAGGGCCTCGCGCGCCACCTCCAGCACGGTGTCGGCCAGGGCGCGCGGCGTCGAACTCGACGAGCCCGGGAGCCGGCGAGGACGGCAGGAACGGGCGGGCTCGCTCGGCCTCCACCGTGAGGTCGGGGCGCACCACGGCGGCGCGCACGCTGCTGGTCCCGACGTCGACGACGAGGACGCTCATCCGGGCGCAGCTCGACGGGTGGCGAGCATGGCGCCGACGAGGCCCGTGGCGGTCGCCAGCAGGGCGCTGAAGGCGATGCTGGCGGGGCGCACCGGCTCGTCCTGCACGACGTTGGCCACGACGCCGCCGAGCTGGATCAGGGCGAAGCCGGCGAGGGCGCCCACGGCGCCGTTGGAGTAGGGCGCATCGGGCGCCCGCCTGGCGGCGAGCCAGCCGCCGGCCACGAAGGCCAGCAGGACGACGAAGAAGCAGAGGATGACGAGCCCCGAGGGATCGTCGTCCCCGTCGGCCGCCGCCTCGCCGATCAGGGCGGCGGGGAGGGCCACCACGACGGCGAGGACGGCACCGGCACCGACGGCCCTCCGGTCGAGCAGCGACGAGCGGACGCTCATGCCGGCCAGCGCACGCTCCCGAAGGGGCTCGGCAGGCCGAGCTTGCCCGGGTTGAGGATGCCGGCGGGGTCGAGCGCCGTCTTGACTGCCCCCAGCACCCCGAAGCCCGAGCCGAGCGCCTCCGGCAGGAAGCGGCTGCGGTTCAGGCCCACGCCGTGGTGGTGGCTCAGGCTGCCGCCGGCGGCGAGCACCGCCCGGGTGGCGGCGTCCCAGGCGGCGACGTAGAGGCGCTCCCGCTCGTCCTCGGCCGGCCGGCCGGCGAAGGTGAAGTAGAGGCAGGCACCGTCGAGGTAGCTGTGCGACTGGTGGGCGGAGGCGACGAGCATCCCCTCGACGCCGAGCAGCGCGGCCACGCCGTCCTCGTAGATGCGGGGGAGGGCCGACCACGGGCCGGACACCTCCATCGTGTCGACGACGAAGCCCTTGCGGGTCAGGCCCTCGAGGGCGCTGACGTCGTTTCGGTGCCCCATCCAGCGCTCGACCAGCTCGACGTCGAGCACCTCGCCGCCCGCGCACTCCTCGGTCACCACGGCGAGCACGGCGTCGACCAGCGCGGCGTCACCCTCGTCGAGGACCAGCAGGACGGCCCGGTCGCCGGTGCCGTACGAGCGATCGGCCTCGGTGGCGTCGTAGAGGCGGAGCACCGCAGGGGTGGCGCCCCGGCGCAGGATGCGGCGGCAGGCGTCGTTGCCCTCGCCGAAGGTCGGGAAGGCGAAGGCGGCCCGCCGCTCGGCCGGGGGCACCGGGTGGCACCGCAGCCGCGCCGAGGTGATGACCCCGAGCGTCCCCTCGCTGCCCACGAACAGCTGGGTGAGGTCGGGCCCGGCGGCGGCCCGGGGGAAGCCGCCGGTGCGCACGACGGTGCCGTCGGCCAGGACCACCTCCAGCCCGGCGACCATGTCCTCGATCTTCCCGTAGCGGGTCGACAGCTGGCCCGCTCCTCGGCACGCCAGCCAACCGCCCACGGTCGACAGCGCCATGGACTGCGGCCAGTGGCCGACGGTCAACCCCGAGGTCGCCCGCAGCTCGTCCTCGAACACGTCGCCGAACGTCCCGGGCAGCGCGTCGACGAGCAGTGACGTGTCGTCCACGCCGGTGATGCCGGCCATGCCCGTGAGGTCGAGGGCGACGCCGCCGTGGACCGGCACGCTCGCGCCGCACACCCCGCTGCGGCCGGCGGCGGGGGTGACGGGGACGCGGGCCTCGTTGCAGGCGCGCAGGACGCCGGCCACCTCCTCGGCGCTGGTCGGCCGGGCCACCACCGAGGGGAGGGCGGCGACCTGGCCGGCGAGGGCCCACTGCAGCGCGAGGGGCCACCAGTCCCGCCCGGCCTCGGCCCGTGGTCCTTCGCCGACCTGGATGTCGTCGCAGGCGTCGGCCAGGCGCCGGCGGAGCGCGTCGTCCACCTCGACCCGGTCGCCGTCGATGCGGCCGGTGACGGGCCCGTCCCCCTCGATGGCGATGGGCGGGGTGGGAGCGCCCCGGTTGGTGCTCACCCGACGACCGCGGCCGGCTCGAGCCCGGCGGCCGCCTGCTCGGCGGCGACGGCGGTGCGGTAGGACGTGACCTGGCGGGTGATCTCCGCCTCGGACCAGCCCAGCTCGGGTCCCACGAGGCGGGCGGCGTCCTCGGCCGCCTCGGCCGACGCCTCGGCCGCCATGCGCCGGGCGGGGATCCGGCGGCTGAGCACGTCGTCGAGGGTCTGGGCCATCTCGTAGCGGGCGGCGTAGACGGCCTCGGCCCGCAGGTGGGGGAGCGTCGACACGAGGGGCAGGCCGAGGTCGGGGTCGGCGGCCACCATGGCCGCCACCGTGCGGGCGTCGGCCCCGTAGCGGCCGGCCAGGTGGGACAGGACCTCGGGTCGCAGCCCGAGCCGATCGGCCGCCTCCGGGGTGCCCAGCGCCTCGAAGCCCTCGGCGCCGTGGAGGCAGAGCCGGCGGGTCCGCGAGCGACCACCCCGGCCGAGCACCTCGACGACGGCGTCGACGGCGTCGGCCGACATGCGCCGGTAGGTGGTGAGCTTGCCGCCCGTCACCCCGATCACGCCGCTGGGTGACCGGGCCACGACGTGGCGCCGGGACAGGTCGGCGGTGCGGTCGCTCTTCGCCCCCCGCACGAGCGGCCGCAGGCCGGCCCACGTGCCCAGCACGTCGTCGGGGGTCAGGGGCTCCTTCACCGATGCGTTCACCGCGCCCAGGACGTAGGCGACGTCCTCCGCCGTGCACACCGGGTCGTCCAGCGGACCCTCGTAGTCCGTGTCGGTGGTTCCGATGTACGTGCGGTCGCCGTCGGGGACGACGAAGATCGAGCGGCGGTCCCGGGGCACGGGCAGCACCGCGGCGATGTCGTTGCGCAGGCGGTCCCAGGGGACGGTCACGTGCACGCCCTTGGCCGGCCGGATGGACGGCGCCCCCGGGCCGGTGTCCATGGCCTGCAGCTCGTCCCCCCAGACGCCCGTGGCGTTGACCACGACGCTCGCCCGGACGGTGATGGGGTCCTCCTCTCGACCCCGCTCGACGGGGCGGACCCGGGCGCCGACGACCGTGCCGTCGGCGTCCTTGTCGAGCCCCACGACGGGGCACCAGGTGGCGATGGCGGCACCGTGGTCGGCGGCGGTGCGGGCCACGGCGAGGGTCAGCCGGGCGTCGTCGGTGCGGGCGTCGTAGTAGATGAAGCCGCCCACCACCTTGTCGGGGTCGAGGCTCGGCATGTGGGCCAGGGACTCCTCGGCGCTGATGCGCTCGTGGAGCTTGCCGATGCGGGCGCCGCCCGTGAAGTCGTACATCCACATGGCCGTGCGCATGGCCTTGGCCAGCTTGGGGTTGATCATGCCGCCCTTGCCGAAGAGGGGGAGGAGGAACGGCAGGAGGTGGACGAGGTGGGGGGCGAGCTGGCGGAGGCGCTGGCGCTCGGCCAGGGCCTCGTAGACCAGCCGGAACTCCCGCTGCTGGAGGTAGCGGAGACCGCCGTGGACCAGCTTGGACGACTTCGAGGAGGTCCCCGAGGCCAGGTCACGGCGCTCGACGAGGGCGGTGCGCAGCCCCCGGGAGGCGGCGTCGAGCGCGACGCCGGTGCCCGTGATGCCACCCCCGACGACGAGGACGTCGAACGGCTCGTCGGCGAGCCGGCGCAGCGAGGCGCTGCGATCGAAGGGCATGGGGCGAATCTAGGGCGTCGGTCCCCGGAGCTCCCGTCCGCCCCGCCGATCGGCCCAGATGGCGGTCCGGCCTGGACGCCGTTGCCGAGGGACGACTAATAAGGGAATCCCCCGGGCACGAGGGCGTCGGCGCCGACGTGCCGACCCCGATCTGACGCAAGGATGGACCCCCCACGATGAACCAGACCTGGCGCGACCACGGCGCGTGCCGAGGCATCGATCCTGACGTGTTCTACCCGGCCTCCGACGAGGAGGCCGATCCGGCCAAGGAGATCTGCGCGGTCTGCCCCGTGCGGACGGCGTGCCTCGAGCACGCCCTGGCCGTCCGCGAGCGCGACGGGGTCTGGGGTGGGGCCACGGAGCGCGAGCGGCGTCGACTGATCCGCCAGCGCCGGCGCACGGCGTAGAGCCCTTGCCGGTCACCCTGGCCGACGTCGGCGGGTGGGCCGGCGTCCTCGGGCGACTGGTGGCCGGACGCGACATCGGGGCCGACGAGGCCCGGGCCGCCGTGGTCGAGATGCTCGGTGGCGGGGCCACGCCGGCCCAGGTGGCGGGCTTCCTCGTCGCCCTGCGCATGAAGGGCGAGACCGGCGAGGAGATGGCGGGGATGGCCGAGGCCCTGCTGGAGGCGGCCGAGCCGCTCGAGCTGCCGCCGGGGCCGGACGCCGTCGACACCTGCGGCACCGGGGGCTCGCCCACCCGGCGGACCTGGGCCTTCAACGTGTCGACGGTGGCCGCCTTCGTGGTGACCGCCGCCGGCGGGCGGGTGTGCAAGCACGGCAACCGGGCCGCCTCGTCGACCAGCGGTTCGGCCGACCTGCTGGACGCCCTCGGCGTGGCCTTCGACCTCGGACCGGCGGGGGTGGCCCGCTGCGTCGGCGAGGTGGGCATGGGGTTCTGCTTCGCCCCCCGCTTCCACCCGGCCATGCGCCACGTCGGCCCCACCCGGCGGGAGCTGGGCGTGGCCACGGTGTTCAACTTCCTCGGGCCCGTGGCCAACCCCGCCCGGGTGCGTCGCCAGGTGGTGGGGGTGAGCGACCCGGACATGGCCGAGCGGGTGGCCGGCGTGCTGCGGGCCCGGGGCGCCGAGCGGGCCCTCGTGGTGTTCGGCCACGACGGCCTCGACGAGCTGACCACGTCCACCACCTCGACGGTGCTCGACCTGCACGACGGGGTGGTCCGGACCTCCCTGGTCGACCCCGAGGAGCTCGGCCTCGCCCTGGCCCCGCCCGAGGCGGTGGCCGGGGGCGACGCCGCCCGCAACGCCGCCATCTGCGAGGCCGTGCTGGGCGGTGAGCGGGGGCCCCGTCGGGACATCGTCCTCCTCAACGCCGCCGCCGGCCTGGTGGCGGCCGGCGTGGTCGACGACCTGGGGGCGGGCCTGGAGGCGGCGGCGGCGGCGGTGGACGACGGGGGGGCGGCGGCCGTGGTCGACCGCCTCGTGACCGTGTCCCGGGAGGCCGCGGCCGACGAGGAGGGCTGAGGCCGGTTCGGGGGAGCTCGGTTCTGGACGCTTCTCCCGCTTGAGGCGGGAGAAGCGTCCAGAATCCCGACCCCCGCCCGGAACCGGCGCCCCGTCGGGCCGTCGCTAGCCTCGCCCGGTGCCCGTGCGCTACCGCTGCGCCGCCTGCGGGAACGTGACCCGCTTCGACGTCACGGCCACCCGGCGCACCCGCGCCTTCCACCACTACACGATCGGCGGGGACCTCACCGTCGAGGACGCCGAGGTGCTCGAGGAGCGGGTGGAGTCCGTGTCGTGCCGGTGGTGCGGCTCGCCCCGGGCGGTGGAGCCCCTGGTGGAGGGGGACGACCCCGCCCCGGCGGCCGACGGCCCGGCGTAGCTGTCACACCCCCTGCGTACCTTCCTCCCCACGGCGGAGACGAGGCGGCCCGGAGGCGGGTCGGGACAGGAGGTAGGGGTGGACGAACCGGTGGTCATCGACTGCGGGGACTGCTCGCTGCAGGGCACCGAGGCCTGCGCCGACTGCGTCGTCACCTTCATCTGCTCGCGCGAGCCCGACGAGGCGGTCGTGGTCGACGTCAGCGAGGCCCGGGCCCTGCGGGTGCTCGGCTCGGCCGGGCTCGTGCCGGGGCTGCGCCATGCCCGCCGCATCTCCTGACCGCGGCCGGCCGGCCGGCCCGCTCCTTGGCCTGGCCCGGTGGGTGGGTGCGACCATGGTGGTGTGGGCCCGGCGCTGGTGGACGAGCTGCGCGCCGTCGGGCGTGCCGCCGGCCTGGATGCCTTGGGCGTCGCCGCCGCCACGCCGTTCGAGGGCACGCGGGTCGAGCTGGCGCGCCGGAAGGCGGCGGGCCTCCACGGCGGCATGCACTTCACCTACGGACGCCCGGAGCGGTCCACCCGGCCCGACGCCGCGCTGCCCGGTGCCCGCAGCCTCGTCGTGGGCGCCCGCGGCTACCGGCGGGCCGACCCGGCGGCGCCTGCTGCGGCGAGCGGGGCGGTGGCCCGCTACGCCCGTGCCGACCACTACGGGGAGCTGCGGGCCGGCCTGGCCGCCGTGGCCGGGCGCCTCGAGGCCGACGGCTGGCGCACCCGCGTCCTGTGCGACGACAACGCCCTCGTCGACCGCGAGGCGGCGCACCGGGCGGGCCTCGGCTGGTACGGCAAGAGCGCCAACCTCCTGCTCGAGGGCCGGGGCTCGTGGTTCGTCCTCGGATCCGTGGTCACCGACGCCCCCCTCCCCGCCGCCGCCGGGCCGGTGGCGGACGGCTGCGGGCCGTGCACCCGCTGCATCGACGCCTGCCCGACCGGCGCCATCGTCAGGCCCGGCGTGGTCGACGCCCGGCGCTGCCTGGCCTGGCTGGTCCAGGCGCCCGGCTCGTTCCCGGTCGAGCACCGGGTCGCGCTCGGCGCCCGGCTCTACGGGTGCGACGTCTGCCAGGAGGTCTGCCCGCCCAACCGGGTCGAGGACCGGCGCCACCCCCCGCCCGCCGCCGGGGCCGACGAGGCCTGGGTCGACCTGGTGGACCTCCTGGGCCGGAGCGACGACGAGCTCCTGGCCCGCCACGGCCGCTGGTACGTCCCCCGGCGCCAGGCCCGCTACCTCCGCCGCAACGCGCTGGTGGTCCTGGCCAACGTGGGCGACGGCCGGGCTCCGGCGGTGGTGGCCGCCGTGGCCGCCGCCCTGGTCGATCCCGATCCGCTGGTCCGGGGCCACGCCGCCTGGGCCGCGGTCCGCCTGGGCCGGTCCGCGCTGGCCGAGGAGGCGCTGGCGGGGGAGCGGGACCCCACGGTCCTCGACGAGCTCGCCGCCGCCCGGGCCGCCGGCCCCCGTCCGTGAGGTCGCTCCTCGTCACCAACGACTTCCCCCCGAAGGTGGGCGGGATCCAGTCGTACCTGTGGGAGCTGTGGCGCCGGCTGCCCCCGGACGAGGTGGCCGTCCTCACCACCCCGCAGGCGGGCGACACCGCCTTCGACGCCGCCGCGGCCTTCCCCGTGGTGCGCACCCGCCAGCGGGTCCTCCTGCCCACGCCCCTCCTGGCCCGGCAGATCGTCGAGCGGGCCCGCGCGTTCGACGCCGGCCTGGTGGTGCTCGACCCGGCCCTGCCCCTCGGGGCGCTCGGGCCCCGCCTGCCGCTGCCCTACGGGGTGGTGCTCCACGGCGCCGAGGTGACGGTGCCTGGCCGGCTGCCGGGCACCCGGTCGCTCCTGGGCGCCGTCCTGCGGGGGGCTCGGACGGTGGTGGCGGCCGGGAACTACCCGGCCGCCGAGGCCGAGCGGGCCGCCGGCCGCCCGCTGCCCACCACGGTGGTGCCGCCCGGCGTCGACCCGGCGGCCTACCGGCCCCTCGACCCGGAGGAGCGGGCCGCCGCCCGACGGGACCTCGGGTTGCCCGAGGACGCCCTGCTCGTCCTCGGCCTGAGCCGCCTGGTCCCCCGCAAGGGCTTCGACGTGCTGCTCCGGGCCGCGGGGCGCCTGGCGCCGGCCCGGCCGCGGCTGCTGGTCGCCATCGGCGGGTCGGGCCGGGACCGGGACCGCCTCGAGCGGGTGGCGCGCGCCGCCCGGGCCCCGGCGCGGTTCCTGGGGCGGGTGCCCGACGCCGACATGGCGCGCCTCTACGGCTGCGCCGACGTCTTCGCCGCGCCGTGCCGTGACCGCTGGTCCGGCCTCGAGCAGGAGGGGTTCGGCATCGTGTTCATCGAGGCGGCCGCCGCCGGCACCCCGGCGGTGGCGGGCCGCAGCGGGGGGTCGCACGAGGCGGTCGAGCACGGCGTCACCGGGCTGGTGGTGGACCGACCGGGCGACACCGGGGCGGTGGCGGATGCCCTGGCCGCCCTCCTCGACGATCCGGAGCGCCGGGCGGCGATGGGGGCGGCCGCCCGCCGCCGGGTCGAGGCCGAGCTCGACTACGACCTGCTCGCCCCCCGTCTGCGGGCCGCGCTGGCGGCGGCGGTGTCGTCGTGACGACGCCCGTCGGACCGACGCCCGCAGAACCGACGCCGACGCCCGGAGGTGCGGCGCCGGCCGGTGCGGCGTCGGCCGGTGGCACCGGCGGGCCGCCGGGGCGAGCCCTGGTGCGGGCGTCGTGGGTGGGGACGGCGGTGTTCACCGTGCTGGCCGTCGGAGCCGCCATCGTCCCCGACGCGCTGGCGCCGGCGTCGGCCGTGGTCGACCTCGTGCTCTTCGCCGTCGGCATCCTCGCCTTCTGCTGGTCGCTGCTGCGGGCCGCCGACCGCAGCCGGGAGGAGGAGCTGTCGGTCGCCGGCCTGTGGTTCCTGGCCGGCGGCAGCGCCCCCCGGGCCGTCCAGCGCGACCTCCTGGTGCCGCTCGGCATCCAGATCGTGGTCGGCGTGGCCACGGCCGCGGTTCGCCCGTTCACGCCCCTCGCCTTCGGGATCCTCGTGCCCCTCTTCGGGCTCGGGCTGTGCGGCGTCTGGGGCGCCGCCTTCGGGTCCTTCGGCCCCCGTCGGGATGCCGACCCCCGACACACGCGGCCCTCGCGACCGGCCTGACCTGCGCCTCGTCGCCAGGCTCCGGGGCCCCGCGGCCGCCCCGATCCCACCCCCTCGTGCCGACCCGTACCATCGGGCAACCCCCGAGGAGGAGGCGCCCGTGGCCGCCCGCACCACCCGCACCGACCGGATCCCTCTGACCGAGGCCGTGGTGCGAGGCCTGGCCGCCCGCCGAGCCGGAGACGCGCCGGTGACGTCGTGCTACCTGGATGTCGACGGCCGTCGCCGGCCCCGGTTCGCCGACGTCACCCGGTCGCTCGAGCGCATGGTCCGCGACGCCCGGGCCACCGCCAACGGCACGCCGTCGGTGTCTCAGGACCTGAAGCGCATCGAGGACCACGTGCGGGCCGGCCTCGACCGCTCGGGCGTGCGGGGCCTGGCCATCTTCTCGTGCTCGGCCGACTCGCTCTGGCAGGTGTTCTCGCTGCCCGTGCCCGTGCGCGACCAGCTGGTGGTCAACCACTCGCCGGCGGTGCGCCAGCTCGAGGTGGTGCTCGACCAGCACGAGCGCTTCGGCATGCTGCTGGCCGACCGCCAGCGGGCCCGCATGCTCGTCTTCGAGCTGGGTGAGCTGGTCGAGTCGGCCGAGCGCTTCGACCAGCTGCCCCGGGGAGACGACGACGACCACAGCGTCCGTCGTGACCGCCTCAAGGACCACGCCGCCGCGCACGTCGCCGCCCACCTGCGCCACGCCGCCGACGTCGCCTTCAGCGTCTTCCAGGACCTGCCGTTCGACCGCCTGGTGCTCGGTGCGCCGGAGGACATCGCCGCCGAGCTGACCGCCGTCCTCCACCCCTACCTCCGCTCCCGGCTCGAGGCCCGCTGCTCGATCCCGGTGACGGCCTCCGACGACGAGATCCGCACCGCCGCCGCCGACGTCGAGGCCGCCGTCGAGCGGCGCAAGGAGGCCGAGACGGTCGAGCGGCTGCGCGACGCCGTGGGCGCCGGCCGCCGGGGGGTGGCCGGCCTCGCCGCCACCCTGTCCGCCCTCGGCGAGCGCCGGGTCGACACCCTCCTCGTCTCTGCCGGCTACGTCACCGAGGGCTGGCGCTGCGGGAGCTGCGGCGTGCTCGCCGCGGTCGGCCCCCGCTGCCCGGTGTGCTCGTCGCCGATGGACGAGGCCGACGACGTGGTCGAGGAGGCCCTCCAGGACGCCCTGGTCCAGGGCTGCCGGGTCGAGGTGTGCGAGGACAACGCCGACCTCGACGTCCTCGGCCGCATCGGCGCCCTCCTCCGCTACTGACGTTGGCGACCCTCGGCCTCGACGTCGGCGGGACCAAGGTCCTCGGCGTCGTCCTCGACGACGACGGCGCGGTGGTGGCCGAGCACAAGGAGCCCACCCTCCGCGATCCCGACGGGCTGGTCGAGCGCCTGATCGCGGTGGCCACCGCCCTCCGGGCCGAGGCGCCCGCCGCCACCGCCCTCGGCGTCGGGCTGCCCGGGCTGGTCGACCGTCACGGCACCCTCCGCTTCGCCCCCAACCTGCCCGGCATCGTCGAGCTGCCGGTGGGGCCGGCCCTGGCCGAGGCCCTCGGGCTCCCCGTCCGGGCCGACAACGACGCCACCTGCGCCGCCTGGGCCGAGCACCAGACCGGCGCCGCCGCCGGGACCGACACGTCGGTCCTCGTCACCCTCGGCACCGGCATCGGGGGCGGGCTCGTCGTCGACGGCCGGCTCGTGCGCGGCGCCCACGGCTTCGCCGGCGAGATCGGCCACATGGTCGTGGCCGACGGCGGCATCCCCTGCTCCTGCGGTCGACGGGGCTGCTGGGAGCGCTACGCCTCCGGCTCGGCGCTGGGCCAGCAGGCCCGAGCGGTGGTGGACGGAGGCGGCGGGCAGCGCCTCGTCGAGCTGGCCGGCGGCGACCCTGCGCAGGTCACGGGCGAGCACGTCACCACCGCCGCCGCCGAGGGTGACGCAGACGCCCTCGAGCGTCCTCGACGCCTTCGCCGACTGGTTCGCGCTCGGCCTGGCCAACCTCGTGCACCTCCTCGACCCGTCGCGGTGCGTCGTGGGGGGCGGGCTCGTCGCCGCCGGCGAGCTCCTCTTCGGGCCCATCCGCACCGCGCTGACCGAGGCCCGGCTCGTCGCCCCCAAGCACCGCCCGACGGTCGAGGTGGTCCCCGCCACCCTCGGGGCCCGGGCCGGCGCCATCGGTGCCGCCCTGCTGGCCCGCGAGGCGGGCTGAGCCCAGCTACCCGGGGTAGCGCTCCCGGGAGGCGCGGATCTCGGCCCACGCCTCCGCGGCCCCGGCCCACTCGCCCGTCGTGGACTCCTTGCCCGGCTCGATGAGCTTGTAGACGTCGAAGAAGTGCTTGATCTCCCGCATGAGCGGGACGGGCATGGCGTCGAGGTCGTGCACGTCGTCCCACCGCGTGTCCCACGGCGGGACGCACACCACCTTGGCGTCGGGCCCCTTCTCGTCCCGCATCCAGAGGACCCCGATGGGCCGGGCCGTGACCACGCACCCGGGGAAGGTCGGGTCCTCGAGCAGGACGAGGGCGTCGAGCGGGTCACCGTCCTCGGCCAGCGTGTCGGGCACGAACCCGTAGTCGGCCGGGTACACGGTGGCCGAGAAGAGCCGCCGGTCGAGGTGGATCACCCCGGTGTCGTGGTCCATCTCGTACTTGTTCCGGCTCCCCTTGGGGATCTCCACCACCACATCGACCGTCTCGTCCACGGTCAAGTCCCTACCAGGCCTGCGGGGGCTGCCGTAGCCTCGGCCCATGGAGTTCCGGCGCATCAACAACCTGCCGCCCTACGCGCTCGGCATCATCGACGGCCTGAAGAAGGAGGCGCGGTGGGCGGGCGCCGACGTCATCGACCTGGCCTTCGGCAACCCGGACCTGCCGTCGCCCGAGATCGCCGTCGACAAGCTGGCCGAGGCGGCCCGGAACCCCCGCAACCACCGCTACAGCGCCAGCCGGGGCATCCCCAAGCTGCGCGAGGCCCTCGCCGACCTCTACGCCCGGAAGTGGCACGTCGAGCTCGACCCCGAGACCGAGGTCATCAACACCATCGGGGCCAAGGAGGGGTTCAGCCACCTCATGTGGACCCTGCTCCAGCCGGGCGACGCCGCCCTCGTGCCGTCGCCGTCGTACCCGATCCACCTCTACGCACCGCTGTTCGCCGGGGCCGACATGCGGGAGATGCCGCTCGGCCACACGGAGAAGGACTTCTTCGACGTGCTCGTGGAGAGCTACGAGTACTCGTGGCCCAAGCCCCGCGTCATCGTCCTCTCGTTCCCCCACAACCCCACGACGGCCACCGTCGACCTCGGCTTCTTCCAGCGGGTGGTCGACTTCGCCCGCGAGCACGGCGTGGTCGTCGTGCACGACTTCGCCTACGCCGATCTCGGCTTCGACGGCTACGAGCCGCCGTCCATCCTCCAGGCCGACGGGGCCAAGGAGGTGGCCGTCGAGCTCTACTCGATGACGAAGTCCTTCTCGATGGCGGGCTGGCGGGTGGCCTTCATGGCCGGCAACCCCGAGGTGGTCGGGGCTCTGGCCAAGATCAAGAGCTACCTGGACTACGGGACGTTCCAGCCCATCCAGATCGCCGCCACCGTCACGCTCAACGAGGCCCAGGACTTCCCCAAGCAGGTGCGGGAGATCTACCAGAGCCGGCGCGACGCGCTGTGCGACGGGCTCGACCGGATCGGGTGGTCGATCGAGCGGCCCAAGGCGACCATGTTCGCCTGGGCCCCCATCCCCGAGGCCTACCGCGACATGGGCTCGGTCGAGTTCGCCAGCATGCTCGTCAAGGAGGCGCAGGTCGCCGTCTCGCCCGGCGTGGGCTTCGGTCCCGGTGGCGACGGCCACGTGCGCTTCGCGCTGATCGAGAACGAGCAGCGCATCGCCCAGGCCGTCCGCAACCTCCGGCGCAGCCTGACCCGGCTGCAGCCCTAAGCCTCGGCCCGAGCGGCCGGGCCCAGGAGGCCCTTGAGGCAGAAGGCCACGGCGGTGTCGGCGACCTCGTCGCCGGAGCCCTCCTCGTGGACCAGGAGTCCGGGCCAGCTCGTTGATGACCCCGACGACGGCGTGGGTCAGCAGCTCGGGATCGCCGTCGGCGATGCGGCCCTCGACGATGCCGTCCTTGACGTGGCGCACGACGTCCGCCACCGCCACCTGCTGCCCCCGGCGCAGCGCCGGGGCGAAGCGTTCCTCGGTGCCGGCGAACTCGAACAGCTTGAACAGCGGGCGGTGCTCCTCGAGCCAGGACAGCGAGGCCCGGATGCCGAGCTCGATGCGGCGCACCGGGTCGGCCTCGTCGCCGATGGCCGCCGACTGGGAGCGGCGCAGGTCGTGCTGGGCCTCGCGCAGCAGCTCGAGGAAGAGCGCCTCCTTGGACGAGAAGTACCAGTAGAAGACGCCCTTGCCGACCCCGATGGCCCGGACGATCTCGGCCACGGAGGTGGGGTGGTAGCCCCGCTCGGCGAAGCGGGCGGCAGCCACGTCCATGAGCTGGCGCCGGCGCTCCCGGCCCCGCGACGTCAACCGGCGCTCCACGGCCGGCACGGTAGGAGCGCTTGACCGCGCGGTCAACGGGAGATCGAGGCCGTCCCGGGTAACGTCCACGGGTGGCCTACTGGGTGGTGAAGGCGATCCTCACCCCGATCCTGCGGTTCTTCTTCCGCGTGCGGGTGGAGGGGGCCGAGCACGTCTCCGCCGACGGCCCCGCCATCCTGGCCAGCAACCACCTCTCGTTCTGCGACTCGTTCTTCCTCCCGATGGTGCTGCGCCGCCGGGTCACCTTCGTGGCCAAGGCCGAGTACTTCGAGGACCCCAAGACGGCGTGGTTCTTCCGGGCCGTCGGGCAGATCCCCATCAAGCGCAGCGGTGGGTCGGCCTCCCAGGGCGCCCTGGACGCCGCCACCGACGTGCTGACCGCCGGGGGCCTGTTCGGCATCTACCCGGAGGGCACCCGGTCGCCCGACGGGCGCCTGTACCGCGGCCACACCGGGGTCGCCCGGCTGGCCCTCCAGCAGGGCGTGCCCGTGCTGCCGGTCGCCATGGTCGGCACCCGCGAGGCCCAGCCCATCGGTCAGGCCATGCCCAACCTGTTCCGGCCGATCACCATCCGCATCGGCCGCCCGCTGACCTTCGAGCGGGAGCGGGAGCGAGCCGACGACCCGATGGTCCTGCGCCAGGTGACCGACGAGGTCATGTTCGAGCTGCGCACCCTGTCGGGCCAGGAGTACGTCAACGCCTACGCCAAGCGCCGGGACCCCGAGGCCATCCCCGAGCGGGAGCCCACCCCGGTGCTCAGCGGCCCCCCGATGGCCGCCCAGGCCGACGGGAGCCTGGTGGTCGAGCCCGCCGCGGCAGCGTCCTGAGCCTCGTTTCTCCGTCCTGACTCCCGGCCGACATCGGCCGTTCACGACCCACCCGTACGGTGCCCGCGTGGAGACGTTCGTCGTGCGCGTCTGGCTGCCCGACCGGCCCGGGGCGCTGGGCCAGGTGGCCAGCCGGATCGGTGCGGTGCGGGGTGACGTCGTCGGCATCGAGATCATCGAGCGGGGCGGCGGTCGGGCCATCGACGAGCTGGTGGTGCGCCTCCCCGACGCCGAGCTGCTGGACCTGCTGATCACCGAGGTCAAGGCGGTGGACGGCGCCGCCGTCGAGGACGTGCGCCCCGCCCCCGGCGCGCCGGGCGACCCCCGGCTCGACGCGCTGGAGGCGGCTGCCGACCTCATGGCCGCCGGCGCCGTGCCCGACCTCCTCGACGCCCTCGTCGACCGCGCCGCCGAGGAGCTGGCGGCGGGGTGGGTGGCCCTGGTCGACGGCCCGTCGCTGTCGGTGACGGCGTCGGCCGGCCCCGTGCCCCCGCTCCCGTGGCTGCTGGCCTTCCTCGAGGGCAGCCGCTCGTCGGCGGCAGTCGCGGCCGGGGAGGCCGGCCCCGACGAGCTCGGGTGCGCCGAGCTGGCGACGGCGGGCGCGTGGGTGGTCGTGGGCCGCCCCGGCCGGTCCCTGCGCTCCCGCGAGCGCCGGCTCCTCGCCGCGCTGGCCCGGCTGGCCGACGCCCGCTGGGTCGAGCTGGTGCGCCGGGTGGCGGTGGTCTGACGGGGCTGAGCGGTCCTAGCGGGCCCAGCCCAGCGACCGCTCGACCGCCCGGCGCCACCCGGCGAAGGCGGCGTCCGCCGCGTCGCTCGCCGCCGCGGGCTCGACGGTGACGTCCTCCTGCCAGCACCCGGCCACCTCGTCGAGGTCCGACCACACGCCCTCGGCCAACCCGGCCAGGAGGGCGGCCCCGTAGGCGGTGGTCTCGGCCACCGCCGGGCGCACGACCGGCACCTGGAGCTGGTCGGCCTGGAGCTGGAGCAGCAGGCGGTTGGTGGCGGCCCCGCCGTCGGCCCGCAGGACGGGGATGGCGTGGCCCGACGCCGCCGTCATGGCCTCGACCACGTCCCGGGTGGCGAAGGCCATCGCCTCCAGCGCGGCGCGGGCCAGGTGGGCGCGGCCGCTGCCCCGGGTGAGCCCGACGATGGTGCCGCGGGCCCGGGGGTCCCACTGCGGGCTGCCGAGGCCGGCGAAGGCGGGCACGAGGTACACCCCGCCCGTGTCCGGCACCGATGCCGCCAGCGCCTCGCTCTCGGCTGCGTCGTCGATGATCCCGAGCTCGTCCCGCAGCCACTGGACCGTGGCCCCGGTGGCGAAGATGGCGCCCTCCAGGGCGTAGGTGGCGCCTTCGCCCACGCCGGTCCAGGCCACGCTGGTCAACAGGCCCTCGATGGGCGGCGGCTTCTCGGCGCCGACGTTCATGAGGACGAAGCTCCCCGTCCCGTAGGTGTTCTTGGTGTCTCCCGGTGCGAAGCAGGCCTGGCCGAACAGCGCCGCCTGCTGGTCCCCGGCGATGCCGCTGACCGGGGTGCCGTCCGGCAGCCCGGTGTCGCCGGCGGTGACGCCGAGGCGCCCGCTCGACGGGCCCACCTCCGGCAGCGCCGACGCCGGCACGCCGAACAGCGCGCACAGCTCGTCGTCCCACGCCAGGCGCCCGATGTCGTAGAGCAGCGTGCGGCTGGCGTTGGAGGCGTCGGTGACGTGGACGGCGCCGCCGGTGAGGTTCCACACCAGCCAGCTGTCGACGGTGCCGAAGGCCAGATCGGGCCCGGGCGCCACCCCCCCTTCGGTCAGCAGCCACTCCAGCTTGGTGGCCGTGAAGTAGGGGTCGAGCACGAGGCCGGTGCGCTCACGGACGAGGGGCAGGTGGCCGGCGGCCCGCAGCTCGTCGCAGCGGTCGGCCGTCCGGCGGTCCTGCCACACGATGGCCGGCGCCACCGGGCGACCCGTGCGGCGGTCCCAGGCCACCGCCGTCTCCCGCTGGTTGGTGATGCCCACGGCGGTCACCGGCCGGTCCAGCGACGACACCAGCTCGCCGACGGTGGCCCGCATCGCCTCCCAGATGTCGATCGGGTCGTGCTCCACCCACCCGGGCCGGGGGTAGTGCTGCGGGAACTCGCGGTACCGGTAGCCGAGGGGGCTGCCGTCGTCGTCGACGGCGAAGGCGCGGACGCCCGTGGTCCCGGCGTCGAGAGCGAGGACGGCCATGGGGCGGATTATCGCCGCCGGGCCTCCGCAGCGGCGGGGAACCTACTGTGGGGCGATGAAGGTGGGCATCCTCACCGGCGGGGGCGACTGCCCCGGCCTCAACGCCGTCATCCGCGCCGTGGTCCGCAAGGGCGAGCAGGTGCACGGCGACACCGTCGTCGGGTTCCTCGACGGGTGGCGGGGCGTGATCGAGGGGCGCACCACGCCGCTCGACGTCGGGCGCATGCGGGGGACCCTGCCCCGGGGCGGCACCATCCTCGGGACGTCCCGCACCAACCCCTACAAGGTCGACGGGGGGGCCGAGCGGTGCCGGGCCACCCTGACCGAGCTCGGGATCGACGCCCTGGTGGCGATCGGGGGCGAGGACACGCTCGGGGTGGCCAACCGCCTGCACGGGGAGGGGGTGGCCGTCGTCGGCGTGCCGAAGACGATCGACAACGACCTGTCCGCCACCGAGGTCACCTTCGGGTTCAACACCGCGGTGCAGATCGCCACCGACGCCATCGACCGCCTGCACACCACCGCCGAGTCCCACGACCGGGTGATGGTGTGCGAGGTGATGGGTCGCCACGCCGGCCACATCGCCCTGCACGCGGGCATCGCCGGGGGCGCCGCCGAGATCCTGCTGCCCGAGGAGCCCTTCGACATCGAGCAGGTGTGCGCCGCCCTCCGGGAGCGCCACGGGCGTGGCCGCTACGCCTCCATCGTGGTGGTGGCCGAGGGGGCCCAGCCGGTGGAGGGCAGCCTGACGCTTGCCGCCGGCGAGGTGGACGCCTTCGGGCACGTGCGCCTGGGCGGGATCGCCAACGTCCTCGCCACCGAGATCGAGGCCCGCACCGGCTACGAGACCCGGGTGACCATCCTCGGGCACGTCCAGCGGGGCGGCACGCCCACCGCCTACGACCGGGTGCTGGCCACCCGCTTCGGCATCGCCGCCATCGACGCCGTGCACGACGGTGCCTACGGCTCGATGGTGGCGCTGCGGGCCGACGCCATCGTGCGGGTCCCGCTGGCCGAGGCGGTGGGGGAGCTCAAGCTCGTCGACCCGGACCTGTACCACGGCGTGGCCGAGGTCTTCTTCGGCTAGGCCGTGGTCCTGGTGAGGTCCGGCTCGAGGTAGACGACCCGGGCGGCGGGGACGGCCTCGCGCAATCGGGTCTCGGTCGCGTTCACGGCGTCCGCCAGCTGGGCGAACGAGAGGGCGCCGTCGAACTCGACCTTGGCCGCCACCAGCAGCTCGTCGGGGCCGAGGTGTTGCGTGCGCATGTGGATGAGCCGGCGCACCTGGGGCGAGGCCTCCACGGCGCCCCGGATGGCCTGCTCGTCCGTGGGGGCGGCCGACTCGCCGATGAGGAGGCTCTTCATCTCGGTGGCCAGCAGGATGGCGATGACGACCAGCAGGATGCCGATCCCGAGGCTGCCGGCTGCGTCCCAGCGCGGCTCGTCCGTGTAGTGGGCCAGGAGCACGCCGCCGAGGGCGAGGAAGAGGCCGACCTCGGCACCCACGTCCTCGAGCAGGACGACGGGCAGCTCGGGGTTCTTCGAGCGGTGGATGAAGCTCCACCACGACTGGTCGCCCCGGACGTGGTTGGCCTCCCGCACGGCGGTGGTCAGCGAGAAGGTCTCCAGGGCGATGGCCACCAGGAGGATGCCGATGGCGATGCCGAAGGACTCCGTCTCGTGCGGGTGGCGCAGCTTCTCGATGCCCTCGTAGATGGCGAACAGCCCGCCCATGCTGAACAGCACGAGGGCCACGACGAAGGCCCAGAAGTACCGCTCCCGCCCGTAGCCGAAGGGGTGCTCGGGGGTGGGCTTCCTGCGGGCCCGGCTCCCGCCGAGGAGGAGGAGGCCCTGGTTGCTGGTGTCGGCGACGGAGTGGACGGCCTCGGCCAGCAGGGAGGCCGACCCGGTGATGAGGAAGCCCACGAACTTGGCGACGGCGATCCCGCTGTTGGCGAAGAGGGCGGCGATGATCGCCTTGCGGCTGCCGTCCTGCACGACGGCGGATGGTACCGGGGGGCCCAGGCGACCCCGGCGGACGGGGTTCTTCGCGCGTTCGGGGCTCACCTGTCGGACCCTTCTGCGCACAGTGTGTGATGGGGACCGCCCACACTGGCGGGGTGGAGCGGGTGACGGCGGCCGACGCGGAGGCGGCGGAGCGGCGGGTGGCGGGCTCGCTGGCGGCCGCCGGGGCCCGGCCGGGGGACCGGGTGGTCCTCGTCGCCCCCTCCTCGAGCGCGCTGCTGTGCGCGGCGCTGGGGGCGCTGCGCTCGGGGGTGGTGCCGGTCCTGCTCGACCCCGCCCTGACCCCGGCCGAGCGCGAGCCGCTGGTGGCCGACGCCGAGCCGGTCCTCGTGGTGGAGGGCGACGCGGCGGTGGCCGCCCTGGGCCAGGGGGGCCGCGAGGCCGAGCTCGCGCCCGTCCCGCTGGGTCGCCCGATGCACTACACCTCGGGGACCACGGGCCGCCCTCGCGGGGTGTGGTCCGGCGTCCTCGACGAGGCCGAAGCCACCGCGCTGGCCGACGACGAGGCCGACCTCTGGGGCTTCGCGCCCGACGACGTCCACCTGGTGTGCTCGCCGCTCCACCACTCGGCCCCCCTGCGCTTCGCCGGCGGGACCCTGCGGGCGGGGGGCGACGTGGTGCTGCTCGGCCGGTTCGAGGTCGGGGCGTTCGCGGACGCGGTGGCGACCGAGCACCCCACCACCGCGTTCGTGGTGCCCGCCCACCTCCAGCGCCTCCTCGGCCCGGGCCGCCCCCCGCTCCCCGAGCTGTCGTCGTTCCGGCTCCTGGCCCACGCCGGGGCGCCGTGCCCCGACCCCCTGAAGCGGGCCGCCCTCGACGCCTTCCCCGACGGCGCCGTGTGGGAGTTCTACGGCTCGACCGAGGGCCAGTTCACCGCCTGCCCGCCGGCCGACTGGCTCGCCCGTCCCGGCACCGTGGGTCGGGCCCGACCCGGCCGCCGCCTGGCCACCGACCCCGACGGCACCATCTGGTGCGAGGCCCCCGACTTCGCCCGCTTCACCTACTGGCGGGACCCGGCCAAGACGGCGGGGGCGTGGCGAGGCTCGGCCTTCACGGTGGGCGACCTCGGCCGCCTGGACGACGACGGCTTCCTCTGGCTGGACGGCCGGCGCGACGACCTGCTGATCAGCGGCGGCGTCAACGTCTACCCCCTCGAGGTGGAGCGGGCGCTGGCCGCCTGCCCCGGGGTCGAGGAGGTCGCGATCTTCGGGGTGCCCGACGATCGCTGGGGCACCCGGGTGTGCGCCGTCGTCGTCGGGGACGTCGAGGAGGGTGCCCTGCGGAGCTGGGCCCGGCAGCGCCTGGCCCCGGCGAAGCGGCCCAAGGACGTGGTCCGGGTGGACGCCCTGCCCCGCTCCGAGCGGGGCAAGGTACGCCGCTCGACCCTGGCCGCCGAGCTCGGCTTGGCGCCCGGGCTCGGGTAGCGTCGCCGCCCGTGGCGCCCTCGGAGCCCCGCACGGTGCTCACCACCGGGGCCAACTCCGGCATCGGCCTGGCCTGCGCCGTCGAGCTGGCTCGGCGGGGCTTCCGCTCGGTCGGCTCGGTGCGGTCCGAGGCCAAGGCCGAGATCGTGCGCCGGGCGGCGGCCGAGGCGGGCGTCCAGGTCGACACCGTCCTGCTGGACGTCACCGACGCCGAGCGGGGTGAGGAGGTCGTGCACGACCTCGACCTCTTCGGCCTCGTCAACAACGCCGGCTACGGCGTGACCGGCGCCATCGAGGACGTGGAGGACGACGAGGCCCGGGCCGTCCTCGAGACGATGGTGATGGCGCCCATGCGCCTCGCCCGGGCCGCGCTGCCGGCCATGCGGGCCCGGGGCGACGGCCGCATCGTCAACATCTCGTCCATCTACGGGCGGGCCACCACCCCGCTGACCGGTTGGTACCAGGGCTCCAAGCACGCCCTGGAGGCGCTCTCCGACGCCCTTCGCATCGAGGTGAGGTCGTCGGGGGTCAAGGTCGTCCTCATCGAGCCCGGCGGCTTCAAGACCGGCATCTGGGAGGAGCTCGAACGGGACGTGGAGAAGCGGTCCGGCTCCCGCTACGGCTCGGCCTACCGCCGCGCCATGTCCCTCACCCGCCTCAGCGCGCCGGTGATGGGCCAGCCCGCCACGGTGGCCAAGGTGGTGGCCGGCGCCGTGGCCAGCCGCGCACCCCGGGCCCGCTACCTCGTCGGCTACGACGCCCAGGCCGTGGCCCTCTGGGACCGGTTCACGCCGACCCTCGTCAAGGACCTCACCACCCGCGTGGGCCTCGGCCTGTAGACCTTCTCGAACCCGACAAGGAGCACGATGAAGCGCACCCCCCTCGTCCTCGCCGCCGTGGCCGCCCTGGCCCTGCTGGCCGCCGGCTGCGGCAAGGACGACGCCGTACCCGCCTCGGCGGGCGCCCCCACGACGTCGACGAGCGCCGACGAGGACACGACGTCGTCGTCCACCGGCGACGTCACCACCACGACGGCCGCGGAGGAGGAGGGCGAGAGCGCCCCGAGCGACGCCGAGGCGGCGGAGATCCGCGCCGACCTGGCCGCCCGGCTGGACGAGCACGTCTACCTCACCGGCATCACCGTGACCCGGCTGGCGGGGGAGGGCGGCACGTCGCCGGCGGCCACGGCCTCGGCCGCTGCCCTCGACGCCAACTCGGTGGCGCTGTCCGAGGTGGTCTCGACCGGGTACGACCCCGAGGTGGGCGAGGACTTCCTGCGCATCTGGCGGGGCCACGTCACCGCCTACGTGGACTACACGAACGCCCGCCTGACCGGCGACACCGGCGGCGCTGACGCCGCCACCGGGGTGCTCGACTCGTTCCGCTCCGAGACGGGCGACCTGTTCGAGTCGGCCAGCGACGAGGTCCTCTCGGCCGACGAGGTCGAGGAGGGACTCGCCACCCACGTGTCGAGCACCCTGGCCGCCATCGACGCCGTCGTGGCGGGGTCCCCCGACGCCGTCGGGCTCCTGCAGGAGGCCGCCTCCCACGCCCCGGACGCGGCCGCGGTCTGGGCCCGGGGCATGACCGCCGGCGACGAGGGCTAGCGCCTCGGCGCCTAAGGGGAAGGCGGGGCGAAGTCCTCGAAGTCCTCGACGGTCAGGGGCGAGGACGTGAGCTTGGCGTCGTCGTCGGCACCCTCCCGGGGGCGCCCGTCCACCAGGAACAGCACCCCGCGCACGTTGGGCAGCTCGCTCACCGTGTAGACGATCTGCGCCTGGGCCAGGAGCTCGCCGTCGGCCGTGGTCTCGGCGAAGTCCTCGCTCAGGTCGATGGCGATGACGTCCTCGTCGAGGCGGTCGATGCCGTTGACCGTGGTGCCGGTCGGGATCTCGCTGCGGAGGCCGGCGTCGGCCTCCTCGTCGGTCGCCCCCTCGAGGAGCGAGTCGAGCACCCCCTTGATGAGCACGGGGCTCGGCAGCGTGCGCAGGACCGGCTCCAGGCGGTCGCGGTTGTCGACGAGGTACACGGTGGTCACCGAGCCGCTCTCGGGCTGGTCCGGCTCGACGACCGAGGTGCTGGGGGCCAGCAGCTCGTCCGGCACGGCGTCGGGCGAGAGGGCCCGGGGGGCGCCGTCGCCCTGGACCCCGCAGCCCGCGGCCAGGACGACCCCGGCGAGGGCGACGGTCAGCCAGCGGCGGCCCATCAGACCTCCACCACGTCGACCTCGGCGGCGGGCACGGCGGCCGGACCCGGATCGGGCTCCACCTCGGTGGTCGGCGGCGGCGACTCCACGGGCAGCGCGACGACGAAGCGGGCGCCCGGCTGACCGTCGAAGCGGTCCTCCACCCACACCCGGCCGCCGTGGAGGGCCACGTGCTCCCGCACGAGGGCCAACCCGAGTCCCACGCCCTCGCCGGTGCTGCGCCGACCGACCACGGCCGAGCCGCGGCTGAACCGCTCGAACACCCGCTCCCGGTCGGCCTCGGCCACGCCCGGACCCCGGTCCTCCACGGCGATGCGGACCTCGCCGCCGATGCGCTCGAGGGACACCCGCTCGGCGCCGTCGCCGTACTTGCGGGCGTTGTCGAGGAGGTTGGCCACCACCCGCACCACCCGGCGCTTGTCGACGGCCGCCACCGCGTGCTGCGCCCCGGGCTCGACCTCCACGGGGACGCTCCCGTGACCGGTGAGGCGCACGGCGTTGACCACGAGCTCGGGGACGGACACGTCGTCGAGGTCGAGGGCCGCCGCTCCGGCGTCGAAGCGGGAGATCTCGAGCAGGTCCTCCACCATGGCGCGGAAGCGGCCGACGTCCAACACGAGGAGGTCGAGGGCCTGCTGGGACCGCTCCGGCAGCTCCTCCCGCCGCGCGGCCAGCACCTCGATCGAGGCGGCCAGGGTGGTGAGGGGGGAACGGAGCTCGTGGCTCACGTCCGAGGCGAAGCGGGTGTCGCGCTCGACCCGTTCCTGGAGGGCCCTGGCCATGTCGTTGAAGGAGGTCACCAGGGCCCCGAGATCGGCGTCGTCGACCTTGGCCACCCGGGTGTCGAGCCGGCCGCCGGCGATGGCGGTGGCGGCCTGGCGCACGTCGGCCAGCGGGCGCAGCACCCGGCGGGAGAAGGCGGCGCCGAGGAGGGCGCCGGCCACGGTGGTGAGCACGCCGGCGGCCAGCAGGGCCAGCGCCAGCGCGCGGAGGTCGTCGTCGAGCTCGTCGAGGGACACGATCTCGAAGTACGCGGCCCGCACCGCGGGGAGGGGCACGCCCACCGCCAGGAGGGCCTCGCCCTCGAGCCGGTAGCGCATGCGGGCCGGCTCGCCGGACGTCACCCGCTGGATCAGCGCCGGCGGCAGCTCCTTGCGCCCCCGGTCGATGTCACGGGGGTACCACTGCTCGTCGGAGAGGAGCACCGGGGTGCCGCCGACGGGCGTCCGCAGGCGCTCGAGGACGCTGCGCCGGTCGATCTCCTCGGTGCGCAGGAACTCGCGGACGACCTCGGCGTTGCCCACGACCTCGCGGGACGCCTCCTCCTCCCGGTTGTCGGCGAACTCCTCCCGGACGAAGCCGTAGGCCAGGCCCGAGAGGAGGATCGACAGGGCGAGGGCGCCGACGGCGAAGGCCGCCGTCAGGCGGGCGTGGAGGCCGAGACGGCGGAGGCGGTGGACCGCACGGCCGAACCGGGAGCGCAGGGAGAAGGGGACGTTCTCGACGAACCTCGCCACGCAAGCCTACGGCTGGAGCTTGTAACCGAGCCCCCGGACGGTGACGACGTGGCGGGGCATGGCCGGATCGGCCTCGACCTTCGTGCGGAGGCGGCGGACGTGCACGTCCACCAGCCGACCGTCGCCGAAGTAGTCGTAGCCCCAGACCTTCTCGAGGAGGTGCTCCCGGCTGTGCACCCGGCCGGGCGACGACGCCAGCTCGACGAGGAGGCGGAACTCGGTCTTGGTCAGGTGGACCTCGGTGCCCGCCTTCCGCACCACGCCCTCGTCGGGGATGACCTCGAGCTCCCCGAACTTCAGGTGGGTGTGCCCCGGGCTGCTCGGGCGCACCCGGCGCAGCAGGGCGCGGATGCGGGCCGAGAGCTCCTTCGGCTCGAAGGGCTTGGTCAGGTAGTCGTCGGCGCCCGCCTCGAGCCCGGCCACCACGTCGTGGGTGTCGGTGCGGGCGGTGACCATGATGATCGGGACGTCGCTGTTGCGCCGGACCGACCGGCACAGCTCGAACCCGTCGATGCCCGGGAGCATGAGGTCGATGAGCACGACGTCGAACGGGCCACCGCTGAAGATCTCGAGGGCGCGCTCGCCGCTCTCGGCCTCCTCGACGTCCCACCCCTCGTCCTCGAGGGCGAGGCGGACGGCCGTGCGGATCCGTTCGTCGTCCTCGACGGCCAGGATGCTGGTTCCCACCCCCGGAAGTGTGCCCGATCGGCCCGCCACGAGAGCGTCACTGTCCCGTCATGTCCATTTCGACGCTCAGGTTGTTCTGTCGCCGTCCCTCAGGCGGCCCCGGCCCCGGCCCGTTCGAGCAGCTCGCGCAGCGGGGGGAAGAGGGCGGGCGCGGCGGCGAGGGCGAAGGCCGTCGACGGGGGACCTCCGTCGAGGTCCCCCGTGCGGGCGCCGGCCTCCTCGGCCACCAGGGCGCCGGCGGCCAGGTCCCACGGCTGGAGGCCGCGCTCGTAGAAGGCGTCGAGGCGGCCGGCGGCCACCCAGCACAGGTCGAGGGCGGCGGCCCCCGCCCGGCGGACGTCGCGCACCCGGGGCAGCACCTGGTCGAGGACCGCCGCCTGGCGGGCCCGCCGGTCGGCCTCGTAGGAGAAGCCGGTGCCCACGAGGGCGGTGGCCAGCGGCGGCCCGGGGCCGACGGCCAGGGGCCGGCCGTTGCAGGTGGCGCCCCCGCCCCTGGTGGCGGTGAACAGCTCGTCGTGGGAGGGGTCGGCCACCGCGCCGGCCACCACCCGCCCGTCGACCTCGGCCGCCACGGATACGGCCCAGGCGGGGAAGCCGTAGAGGTAGTTGGTCGTCCCGTCGAGCGGGTCGACCACCCAGCGGACGCCGCTGGTGCCGGCCCGAGCCGTGCCCTCCTCGCCGAGGATGCCGTCGTCGGGCCGGGCCCGGAGGAGGCCCTCCACCACGAGGGCCTCGGAGGCCCGGTCCATCTCGGTGACCATGTCCGTCGGCGACGTCTTGGTGCCCACGGCCGTGCGCCGGTGGGCGACCCCGTCGAGCAGGAGGCTCCCCGCCGCCTCCGCCACCGAGCGGGCCAGGGCCAGCAGCTCCTCCGGATCGGGGTCCCGCACCGGCCCACAGTACGGTCGTGCGGTGACCGGCGGGCCCGTCGACCTGCGCTCCGACACCCTGACCCGCCCGTCGCCCGCCATGCGACGGGCCATGGCCGAGGCCGAGGTGGGCGACGACGCGTACGGCGAGGACCCCACGGTCCGCCGCCTGGAGGAGGCCTACGCCGAGCGGGTGGGCAAGGAGGCGGGCCTGTTCCTCCCGTCGGGGACGCTCGCCAACCAGGTGGCGCTGCGGGCGCAGGCGCCGGCCGGGACCGCGGTGGTGGCGGGGCGGACGTCGCACGTGGCCCGCTACGAGGAGGGGTCGGCCGGCGTGCTCCAGGTGGCCCAGCTGCTCACCGTGGAGGACGGCACCGGCTGCCCCGATCCGGCCGCGGTGGCCGAGGTGGTCGAGGGCGCCGACCACCACGGCGTGGTGGCCTCGCTGGTGTGCGTGGAGGACACCCACATGCGGGCCGGGGGCGTGCCGCTGGACGGAGGAGGGCTGGTGTCGATCGCCGGCTGCGGGGTGCCGGTCCACGTCGACGGCGCCCGGTTGTTCAACGCCGAGGTGGCCACCGGGGTCCCCGCCGCCGAGCGGGTGGCGGCCGCCACCACGGTGTGGACGGCGCTGTCCAAGGGCCTCGGCGCCCCCGTCGGGTCGGTGCTGGCCGGCCCTGCCCCCGTGGTGGACGAGGCCCGCGACTGGCGCCGGCGCTTCGGGGGCCAGCTCCGCCAGGCCGGGGTGCTGGCCGCCGCCGGCCTCGTCGCGCTGGAGGGGGTGGCCCGGCTGGCCGAGGACCACGCCCGGGCCGCCCGCCTGGCCGAGGCGGTGGCCGAGCGCTGGCCGGGGGCGCTCGATCCGGCCTCGGTGCGCACCAACATGGTGGTCTTCACCCACCCTGGTCCGGGAGCGGTGCTCGACCACCTGGCCGGCGCCGGCGTGCTGGCCGGGACGGTGGCGCCCCGGACCCTGCGGCTGGTCACCTCGCTCGAGGTGGACGACGCCGGCGTCGACCGCGCCTGCCGGGCCCTGGCCACGGCGCCGTAGGGACGACGTGGCCGGCGCGCGCTTCTCCACGGTCCCGGCGCGGGCGCTGGCCGTCTACGCCCACCCCGACGACCCCGAGGTGTCGTGCGGCGGCACCCTCGCCCACTGGGCCCGGGCCGGCACCGAGGTCCACCTGCTGATCGCCACGTTGGGGGAGAAGGGCACGTCCGACCCGGCCGTCGCGCCGGAGGACCTGGCCTCGGTGCGGGCTGCCGAGGTCGCCGCCGCGGCCGAGGCGCTCGGGGTGGCGGGCGTCGAGCAGCTGGGCCACCCCGACGGCGAGCTCGACCGCGTCCCCGAGCTCCGGGGCGAGGTGGTGGCCGCCGTCCGGCGGGTCCGGCCCGACGTGGTGGTGTGCCCCGACCCGACGGCGGTCTTCTTCGGGGACGGCTACGTGAGCCACGTCGACCACCGGGCCATCGGCTGGGCCTGCCTCGACGCCGTGGCCCCGGCGTCGTCGCTCCCGCTCTACTTCCCCGAGGCCGGGCCCGCCCACGCCGTGGGCACCGTCCTGCTGTCGGGGACCCTCGAGCCCGACGTGTGGGTGGACGTGGAGGAGGCGCTCGAGGCCAAGGCGGCGGCCATGCGCTGCCACCGGAGCCAGCTGGACGGCGTCGGGGCCGAGCTCGACGACCTGGTGCGGGCCCGGGCCGAGGACGAGGGTCGCCGGGGCGGGCTCGGCGCGGCCGAGGCCTTCCGGCGCCTCCGGCTGCGCTAGTCGGCCGGGGGCTCGGGGGGCGGCGGGGCGGCGTCGTCGTCGACCTCGAGGTCGCGGCGCCACTCGGCCATGGCCCGCAGCACGAGCACGGCCACGACGGCCACGCCACCAGCACCGATCACGGCGCCCACGACGGCCCCGACGCCCTCGATGGTGCCGCAGCCGTCGTCCTCGTCGACGGGCTGCTCGGCACCGGCCCGCCGCTCCGGCCCGCACTGGAGGTCGGTCACCGACCAGCCGATCACCCCGCCGCACACCCCGCCGATCACGATGGCCAGGAAGGCCAGCAGCCGGGCGGTGGTGGACGGCAGCGCGCTCGGGGCGTACGGCCGGGCCACGGGCTCGCTCACGCCGGCCAGGCTAGGGACCCCTCTGCGTTTGGGCAGACTTCGACCCACCGCGCGGGTCGAGATCCGCCCAAACGTCCGGGGGACGGCGGGGGTGACCCCGTACGGTGGACGGTGTGGCCGGCCTGATCTTCGACTTCGACGGGCTCATGGTCGACACCGAGCGGTGCCTGGCCGAGGTCCTCGTCGAGGTGCTGGCCGAGCTGGGGGCGACGGCGACGTACGCCGACTTCGGGCACCTGTTCGGCAGCACCGAGGTGGACGAGGCGTGGGAGGCGCTGGTCGAGCAGTGGTGCGGGTCGAAGGTCTCGATGGCCGAGCTGGACGCCCGCCTCGACGTGCTGGTGACCCCCCGGATGGACGACCTTCCGCTGCTCCCCGGCGTGGAGGAGCTGCTGCGCGGCGCGCGGCGCGCCGGCTGGCAGGTGGCGCTGGCCACGGGCCGGCGGCGGGAGCGCCTCGACCCGATGCTCGAGCGCCTCGGTGTCGACGGTCACTTCGACGCCGTCGTCACCGCCGAGGAGGTGCCCCGGGGCAAGCCCGCCCCGGACATCTTCCTGGCCGCCGCCGATCGGCTGGACCTGGCACCGGTCGAGTGCACGGTGGTGGAGGACTCGGTCCCCGGCTGCGAGGCGGCGCTGGCCGCCGGCATGCGGGTGGTGGTGTGCCCGTCGGTCGTGAGCGCCCACTGCGACTTCCCCCCGGAGGCCCGGCGGGTGGGGTCCCTGGCCGAGCTGGCCGTGGAGGACCTGGTCTCCGGCTAGGAGCGCGCCGAGCCCGTACTGGCCTGCAGAACGTGGCGTGTTGCGCACCGTTCTGCAGGCCAGAAGGGTCGATCACCGCCGCCACGCCCGGGTGCACGCCGCATCGTCGTACGGGCGCGCTGGCAGACTGCCCGGGTGCGCCAGTGGGTGGTGGCCAGCGGGCTCGTCGAGGGGCCCGACGGGCTGCTCCTGGTGCAGAACCGGCGGCGGAACGGCCGGGTCGACTGGTCGCCGCCCGGCGGGGTGGTGGAGGTGGAGTCGGGCGAGCGCGTGCTCGACGGCCTGACCCGGGAGGTCGAGGAGGAGACGGGGATCCTCGTCTCCGACTGGGAGGGCCCCGTCTACGACGTCGAGGCCGAGGCCTCCGAGATGGGCTGGCGGGTGCGGGTCGAGGTGTTCCGGGCCCGCGACTGGTCCGGCGAGCTGCGGATCGACGACCCCGACGGCATCGTCGTCGACGCCGGCTGGTTCCCCGTCGACGCCTGCGCCCTCCAGCTCGAGTCGGCGTGGGCGAGCGTCCACGAGCCCCTCGGCGCGTGGCTCGAGGAGCGTTGGAGCGAGCCCCGGTCGTACCGCTACCGCGTCTCCGGAGCGGGCCGCGCCCCCCTCAGGTTCACCCGGCTGTGACGACGCGGGCGCCCACGATCCTGCACGTGGACATGGACGCCTTCTTCGTCGCCGTCGAGCTGCTCGACCACCCGGAGCTGGTGGGCCAGCCCGTCGTGGTGGGCGGCGCCGGCGCCCGGGGCGTGGTGGCCGCCGCCTCCTACGAGGCCCGGGCCTACGGCGTCCACTCGGCCATGCCCTCGACCCGGGCCAAGCGCCTGTGCCCGGCGGCCGTCTTCCTGCCGGGCCGCCACAGCCGCTACTCGGAGGTCAGCACCCGGGTGTTCGAGCTGTTCCGCACGGTGACCCCGCTCGTCGAGGGCCTCTCGCTGGACGAGGCCTTCCTCGACGTGGCCGGCGCCCGCCGCCTGCTGGGCGAGCCACCGGTCATCGCCGCCGGCCTGCGGCAGACCATCGCCGACGAGCTCGGCCTCGGCTGCTCGGTGGGCGTGGCCCCCCGCAAGCTCACCGCCAAGCTCGCCTCCGAGGCGGCCAAGCCGCGTCCCTCCCTGGACGGTCCAAAGCCGGGCCCCGGCGTGGTGGTGGTCCGCCCCGAGGACGAGCTGGCCTTCCTCCACCGCCACCCGGTGGGCGCGCTGTGGGGTGTCGGCCCCGCCACCAGGAAGCGCCTCGACCGCTTCGCCGTGCGCACCGTGGGCGACCTCGCCGCCCTGCCCGTCGACACCCTCGTGGGGGCGCTGGGGGAGGCGCACGGCCGGCACCTGCACGACCTGTCCTGGGCCCGTGACGAGCGCCCGGTGGTCACGAGCAGCGCGCCGAAGTCCGTCGGCCACGAGGAGACCTTCGCCACCGACCACACCTCCGCCGAGTGGCTCGGGCGCGAGGTGGTCCGCCTGGCCGACGCCGTGGCCGGTCGCCTCCGGCGGGCGGGGCTCAGCGGGCGCACGGTGGTCCTGAAGGTCCGCTTCGCCGACTTCCGCACCATCACCCGGTCGGCCACCGTCCCCGAGCCGATCGACGGCGGTCGGGCCATCGCCGTCGTCGCCCGCCGGCTCCTCGACGCGCTCGACCCGTCGCCCGGCGTCCGGCTCCTCGGGGTCAGCGTGTCGTCGCTGTCCGAGGGCGGGGGCCAGCTCTCGCTCGACGACGGGGGCCACGGCTCCTGGTCGGCGGCCACCGGCGCGGTCGACGCCATCCGCGACCGCTACGGCGACGCCGCCATCGTCCCGGCGGCGCTGGCCGGCCCCGCCGGGGTGCGGGTCAAGCGGCGGGGCGACCAGCAGTGGGGGCCGGACGGGGACCCGGGCGACCGGTGATCCGCGTCGGCCTCGTGGGCTGCGGCTTCATCGCCGCCATCCACTCCCGTGCGCTCAAGGCGCTGGCCGGTGCCGGGCTGGTCGACGCCGCGGTGGTCGCCACCTGCGACCCGGACCCGGCCCGGGCCGAGGCCTTCGCCCGGGCCCACCACGCCGAGGTGGTCACCGACGACCTCGACCGCGTCCTGGAGGTGGTCGACGCCGTCTACGTCTGCACGCCCACCGCCGCCCACCTCGGAGCGGTGGAGGCCGCCGCCGACGCCGGGGTGGCGGTCTTCTGCGAGAAGCCGCTGGCCCCGTCGCTGCCCGAGGCCGAGGCGGTGGCCGCCGTCGTGGCCCGCCGGGGCGTCCCCGCCCAGGTCGGCCTCGTCCTGCGCACCTCGCCCGCCTACTCGGCCCTGGTGGAGCTGGTCCGCTCGGGCCGCCTCGGCCGGCCCCAGGCGGTGGTGTTCCGGGACGACCAGTACTTCCCCACGCAGGGCCAGTACGGCTCCGGCTGGCGGGCCGACGTGGCCGTGGCCGGCGGCGGCACCCTCCTCGAGCACTCCATCCACGACCTCGACGTGCTGGCGTGGCTGCTCGGCGAGGCCACCACGGTCAGCGCCCGGACGGCCAACTTCGCGGGCCACCCGGGCATCGAGGACGTGGCCGTGGCCACCGTGGGCTTCGCCTCGGGGGCCACCGCCAGCTTGGTCAGCGTCTGGCACCAGGTGCTGGCCCGGCCGTCCACTCGGTGGCTGGAGGTGCTGTGCGAGCACGGGGTGGTCGCCGCCCCCGACGAGCACCTCGCCCCCCTGCGGCTGGTGACCGACGCGGGGCTCGAGGAGGTGGCGGTCGCCCCGCCGCCGTGGACCGCCGAGCTGCGGGCCGACGACCGCTGGCGGGCGGCCCTGACGGACTACGCGCCCCAGTCCCGGGCCTTCCTGGAGGCCCTGGACGACGGGCGGGCGCCGGCCCCGGGGCTCGACGTCGCGCTCGACGCCCACCGCCTGGCTGACGCCGCGTACCGGTCCGCCGCCGGCGGCGGAACCCCCGTGGAACCGCTTCCCGCGTTGTCCGAGGGGGGGAAGAGGCGCGAAGATCGGCGCTAGTCTCGCCTCGAGAGCAGAGGCCCAGGGAACGAGGGGACGGGTCGGTGCCGCTTTCCGAGGACGAACAGCGCATCCTCCAGGAGATCGAGCAACAGCTCTACGCGTCCGACCCGGAGCTGGCCCGGGAGGTCTCCTCCACGACCGTGTACCGGCACGCCGGGCGCAACCTCAAGTGGGCGGGGCTGGGCTTCGCCGCCGGCATCGTGCTCATGGTGGCGTCGCTGGCCCTGCTCGGCAGCTACCTCCTCGCCTTCGCCGGTTTCCTGGTGATGCTGGCCGCCGCCCTGTTCTTCCAGCGCAACCTGTACAAGATCGGCCGGGCCGGCCGGCAGCAGTGGCTGGAGTCGATGCGGGCCTCCGGGGTGAAGGACTACTTCGGCACCGCCGGGCGCCGGATGCGCGACCGCTTCAAGCGCGAGGAGTAGGTCCCGATTCGTTCCGGCCTGCAGAACCCACCGCGTTCCGGTGGGTTCAGCAGGCCAGAAGCGGAGCTCAGTGGGCCGGCAGCTCGCGGATCTCCACCCGCATCGTGCGCCGGGGCAGCAGGGGCCGGGGGTCGATGGCGGCCCGCAGGCGCTCGCCCCGGGTGCGGGTGGCCCGCACCCCGTGCTCCACGGCGGCGGCGGCGGCCACCGCCTCGGCCGCGTCACCCTCGTCCACCGCCTCGGCCGCCCACCCCGCCTCGGTGGCCGCCAGGGCCAGCGCCCGCAGGCGGACGGGATCGACGCCGGCCACCCCGTCGGCGCGGGCGGCGTACTCCACGGGGGTCTCCGCCGGCCGGCGGGGGGTCCCGGCCGCCGCCAGCGCCTCTCCCACCTCGTCCCACGCCACCAGCACCCGGCCGCTCGTCGTCCGCGCCGCCCGACGGCGGCGGGACCGGCGGGCCCAGGTGGCCAGGCCCACGAGGAGGACCCACGCCACCGCGGCGGTGGCCAGGGCGAGGGCGGCCCAGGCGAGGCGGCCGGGCCAGCGTGACGGCGCCGCCTCGCTGGCCCCCTCGGCCGCCGGATCCGCGAGCGCCCCCCGCGGGGGAACCGTCGACCCCGGGGCGCCGGCCGCCAACGTGGTGCTGGTCGACGACGTGGTGGGCGTCGTCTCGTCGCCGTCGGGCCCGGACTGCGCCTCGGGCACGCCGGTGTAGTCCTCCCCACCGGGGATGCCCCGTCCCGGCGTCGGCTCGAACGGCACCCACCCGGCCGCCCCCAGCCAGACCTCGGGCCAGGCGTGGCCGTGGGAGCCGCGGACGTGGTAGCTGCCGTCGGCCTGGAGCTCCCCGGGGGTGAAGCCGACCGCCACCCGGGCGGGCAGGCCGATGGCCCGGGCCAGGGCGGCGTAGGCCCCGGCGAACTGCTCGCAGTAGCCGGCCCGGGTCTGGAGGAGGAAGCGCTCGAGCTCGTCCTCGCCGTGCCCCGGGTCCACCGAGGTGTCGTACCGGTAGGCCCCCGAGCGGAAGTGGTCCTGGAGCGCCCGGGCGGCGTCGTAGGCGGTGGGCGCGCCGGCGGTGATCTCGCCGGCCAGTCGGCGTGCCGCCGGGCTGAAGGAGTTGGGCAGACGGGTGTACTGGCGGGGGACGTCCCGGACGAGCGTCGAGGCGCGCTGCAGCTCGTCCTTCGACAGCGTCCGCACGATCGACTGGACCTCGTAGCGCAGCCCTTCGCTCGACTGGTCCCGACCGATGATCAACGTGGACGACTCCTCGTCGACGCCCACGCTGGCGTCCCGACCGTCGAAGGCCACCGGTCGGAAGGCGGCGGGCAACCAGACGGCGTCGAGCCCGAGGATCTGCACCTGCTGGTCCACCAGCTCGCCCCCGGAGACGGGTCGGACCTCCCCCGGGTCGGCCAGCTCGCGGTCGGCGGAGCGGAAGCGGCCGTCCGAGCGCCAGATCCGCCCGTCGAACTCGTTGAGCGCCGTCAACCGCCAGTAGCTCCTCTGGTCGGAGCGGACCGTGAACACCTCGATCTCGGCCTGGTCGACGATCCGGGCCCGGATGTCGACGAGTGGGCTCACGGTGAGGCGGGTCCCGCTGTCGCGGTCCGAGGCCCGCCACGGCACGAGCGCGGCCGAGCTCGCGCCGGGCAGGAGGGGACCGACGACGACCGCTCCGACGATCGCCACCCCGGCCAGCCGGCCGCCGCCGCCGAAGAGGGCGGCGGCCCCATCGGTCTGGTGGGCGGCCCACGTCGGCGAGGTGGTGGCCCGCCAGGCCCGGGTGGCCAGCCAGTAGGCCAGGAGGGCGCCGAGGAAGACCGCGGTGGTCGGGGCCCGCAGCGGTGGGGCGCCGAGGGCGGCGCCGAACAGGAAGAGGCTGGCGGCGGGGACGGCCGCCTCGACAGGTGCCGACGCCCGGAAGGCGGCGGTGTCGGCCACCCATGCGATCACGTACGCGGCGATCGCCGCGGCCAGCACCAGCCCGGGGTGCACCGGAGCCGGCGCCCGCACCGAGCTGAACACGTCCCACGCGTCGCCCAGCCGCTCGCCGACCTCGGCCAGGGTGGCGGGCGTCGGCACGAGGTAGGCGGTGGTGGCGGGGAGCAGCAGCCACGACACGCCGAGCACGAGGCCGGCGACGCCGACCACCGCGGTCGTGATCGCGCTCGTGCGGCGGGCCCGGCAGAGGAAGGCGAGGCCGTGCCCGAGGACGGCGAAGCCGAGCACGGCGGCGAAGAAGGAGGCGGCCTCGAAGAGCCGGGCCAGGCCGAGCACGGCGGCCACCGTCAGCCCCGCCAGTGTCAGCTCGACCAGTCGCTGGCCCCGGACCTCCGCGGCCCTGGCTTCCGTCGACGTCACCCGACCGCTCCCGCCGGGCGCCGGGTGTGGCGCAGGGCACGGCGCCAGGCCTCGGCGAAGCCGTCGTCGTCCTCCACGACGGGGACCGCCGCCGTCATCGCGTCGACGGGGCGACCGCGTCGGGCGGGAGGGAAGGCGACCACGGCCAGGGCGGCGAACGGCGGCCGGAGGTGGGCCAACCGGTCGACGTCGCCGAGGGCGGGCTCACCGAGCAACACGGCGCACGCCCCGCTGTTGCCCGGTCGCCGCAGGCTGGCCACGGTGGCGCTCAGGCGACCGCCCTCGAAGGGCTCCACGGTGGCCAGCCGCTCGAGCAGGGCCTCGACGTGGGCGGCACCGGCGGCGGCGCCGCTGTCGTACCCCGTCGTGTCCACCAGCCGCACGAGGAAGTGCCGGCGCATGCACGCCACCACCACGCTGGCGGCGGCGGACACCGCCCGCTCGAACGAGGCCGGGCTGTGGCTGCCCCGCCGGCAATCGAGCACGACGGTGGCCCGCCCCTGCCACGGCCGCTCCTCCTGGCGCACCAGCAGCTCGTCCCACCGGGCGGTCGAGCGCCAGTGGACGCGGCGCAGGTCGTCGCCGGGGGCGTACGGCCGCAGCGCGTAGAAGTCCTCGCCCCCGGCGGACAGGGCCGAGGCCTGGTCGGCGCCGCCGTGGGGATCGTCGCTCACGGTGTGGGGCAGCGGGTCGACGTCCTCCACCGCCGGCCACACGGTGAGCTCCGTCACGGGCGCGGCGGTGGTGGACAGCGAGGCCAGGCCGAACGGGTCGGTCACCTCGACGGACAGCGGGCCGACGCGCAGGATGCCGCGCCGGTCCGTCGGCAGGCGGTAGGCGGCCCGGATGGTCTGGCTCTGGCCGAGCGGGGCGAGGGCCACCGTGGCGCTGCGGCCGCGGCCGACGGGGTCCCGGACGGTGAGCAGGGGGGTGCGGCGGGCGCTCCGGTTGCGCACGCTCAGCTCCACGCGGCTCGGGCTGCCGGCGTGGACCCGGAGCGGGTGGAGGCTGCGGAACACGTCGAGGCGGAGGGGCGTGCGCCGGACCACGAACAGGGCTCCCAGCACGAGGACGACCCCGGCGGCGCCGACGAGGAACAGCTCGAAGATCCCGAGGAGGCGGCCGACAGCGACCAGCCCGCCCGCCACCAGGGCCACGATCCACCCGGTGCGGGTCAGCACCTCGCCACTTCGCAGCGGTTCGGCTTCACCGGGTCCGGACGACGGGCACCGGTACTGCCCGCAGGACGTCGTCCACCACGTCGGCCGGGGTCCGCCCCTGCATGGCCGCCTCGGGGGTCAGGAGCATCCGGTGGGAGAGCACGGGGGGCGCGAGCGCCTTGACGTCGTCGGGCACGACGTAGGAGCGGCCACTGGCGGCGGCCCGGGCCCGGGCCACCCGCTGGAGGGCCAGGGTGGCCCGCGGCGACATGCCCACGGCCAGGGCGGGGTGGCGGCGCGTGCTCTCGGCCAGGTCGACGAGGTAGCCGTGCAGCGACGGGGCCACGTGCACCGAGCGGGCGGCGTCGGCCAGGGCCAGGACGTCGCTGCCGGTGGCCACCGGCTGGAGCGACTCGAGGGCGTCGTCGCCGCCGGCGCTGGCCAGGATGTCCAGCTCGGCGCCCCGACCGGGGTAGCCGACGCTGATGCGCATCAGGAAGCGGTCGAGCTGGCTCTCGGGCAGGGGGTAGGTGCCCTCGTGCTCGACGGGGTTCTGGGTGGCGATCACCATGAACGGCGGCGACAGGGGATAGGTGGTGCCGTCCACGGTCACCTGCCGCTCCTCCATGGCCTCGAGGAGGGCGGACTGCGTCTTCGGCGAGGCCCGGTTGATCTCGTCGCCCAGCACGAGGTTGGCGAAGATGGCCCCGGGGCGGAAGTCGAAGCCGCCCGTGGCCCGGTTCCACACCGTCGAGCCCACGACATCCGACGGCAGCAGGTCGGGCGTGAACTGGATGCGCCCCCAGCGGCAGTCGAGCGACGTGGCCAGGGCCTTGGCCAGGCTGGTCTTGCCCACCCCGGGCACGTCCTCGACGAGCAGGTGGCCCTCGGCCACGAGGCACAGCAGGGCCAGCTCGATCACGTCGGCCTTGCCCTGCACGACGCGGCCCACGTTGTCGGCCACCGTGGCGAAGACCTCGGCGAAGGACGAGTCGGCCCGGGCCGCTCCGGAGCTGGCCAACGATCGCCTCCTGCCCCTCCGACTCCTGCCCCCCCGTGGGGCAGCGCCCCGGCGGGCGCCGGACGCAGGCTACCGGCGGGTCGCCCTCCTAGCCTCCCCGCGTGGCCCAGGCACTGGCCGTGGACATCGGGGGGACGAAGCTGGCTGCCGGCCGGGTCGACGAGGCCGGGCGGCTGACCGGCGCCACGTCGGCGCCCACGCCGCGGACGACGGACCCGGAGGCGCTCTTCGCCGCGCTGGCCGACCTCGTGGGCGCGGTGGCGCACGGCGACGAGGTGGTGTGCGGCGTCGGGACGGGCGGGCCCATGACGGCCGGCGGCGAGGAGGTCTCGCCGCTCAACATCCCGGGGTGGCGGGACTTCCCCCTGCGGGCCCGCCTGGCGGCGGCGACGGGCCTCCCCGTGGCCGTCGACAACGACGCCAAGGCGCTGGCCCGGGGCGAGGGATGGGTCGGCGGGGGACGGGGCGTCCCCACCTTCATCGCGATGGTGGTCTCGACGGGCGTGGGCGGCGGCCTGGTGGTCGACGGCCGCCTGTTCACGGCACCGCCGGCAACGCCGGCCACATCGGCCACGTGATCGTCGAGCCCGACGGGCGGCCGTGCGCCTGCGGCGGGCGGGGGTGCCTCGAGGCCGAGGCGTCGGGGACCGGCATCCGGGCGGCCACGGGTCGGCCCCCGGCCGAGGCGCCGCCCGAGCTGGTGCGCCACGCCGGCGCCTGCGTGGGGCGGGCGGTGGCGTCGGTGGCCAACCTGTGCGACCTGCGCCTGGCCCTCGTGGCCGGCTCGGTGGCCCTCGGCTTCGGGGCCCCCTTCTTCGACGCCGCCCAGGAGGAGCTCGACCGCCGGGCCCGCCTCGACTTCTCCCGGGGCGCCCGGATCGTCCCCGGCGCGCTCGGCCCCGCCGGCCCCCTGGTGGGTGCCGGCGCCGTCGGCTGGCGGTCACTCGGTCACGACGTCGGGCCCCTCTGAGCCGTTCTGCAGGCCAGAACGGGAGCTACTGACGGACGGGGCTCGGGAGGCCCACGGCGAGCGGGGCGGTCACCACCGCGTCGAGCTGGTCGGCCCCGAGGGGCGGGGAGAGGTGGTGGCCCTGGGCCATGGTGCAGCCGAGGGCGACGAGCTCGCGGACCTGGTCGGCCGTCTCCACCCCCTCGGCCACGACCCCGAGGCCGAGGGTGGTGGCCAGGCCCACGATGGCCGAGGTGACGGTCCGGTCGGCGTCGGCGGCGCCGAGGCCGGCCACGAAGGAGCGGTCCACCTTCAGCAGGTCGAGGGGCAGGCTGCGCAGGTAGCTCAGCGAGGAGCTGCCGGTCCCGAAGTCGTCGACGGCCACCCGGACCCCGTGGCCCCGCAGGCGCTCGAGGGTGGTCGCGTCGTCGCCGGCGTCGAGGATGGCGCGCTCCGTCACCTCCACGATGAGCGAGGACGGCCCGAGGCCCGAGCGCGCCAGCGTGGCGAGCACGTCCTCCACGAAGCCCTCCTGCATGAGCTCCCGGGCGGACAGGTTGACGGCCAGCGACACCGGCCCCGCCGGCCCGTGGGGCAGCGCCGCCACCCGGCGGCAGGAGAGGTCGAGCACGGCCTGCCCCACCTCGGTGGCGAGACCGCACCGCTCCGCCACGGGGACGAACACCTCGGGGGAGATCAGCCCCCGCTGCGGGTGGTCCCACCGGGCCAGGGCCTCGAGGGCCACGACGGTGCCCGAGCTCAGGTCGACCACCGGCTGGTACACGACCTCCAGGGCGTCCTCGGCCAGCGCCCGCTGCAGCTCCGTCTCGAGGTGGAGCCGCTCCTGGAGCTCGGCGTCCATCGAGGGGTCGAAGGCCGCCGCCCGGCCCTTGCCGCCGTGCTTGGCCACGTACATGGCCACGTCGGCCTTGCGCAGGAGGTCGCCGACCGATGCGTCGCCGGCGTCGCCCACCGCCACGCCGACGCTGGCGCGCACGGCCAGCTGCTCGCCGGCGACGGAGAAGGGCGCGCTGAGCGCCTCCAGCACCCGCGAGGCCAGCGACTGCGGCTCTGGCTGCCCGGGCCGGGTCACGACCAGGATGGCGAACTCGTCGCCTCCCAGCCGGGCCGCCAGGTCGCCGCTCCTGAGCGTGCCCTCCAGCCGCCGGGCCACGGCCTTGAGCAGCTGGTCGCCGGCGTCGTGGCCCAGGCCGTCGTTGACCGTCTTGAAGTCGTCGAGGTCGACGAACATCACGGCGACCGTGCGCCCCGCGGCCAGCGTCTCCTCCGTGCGTTCCACGAACAGCACGCGGTTGGCCAGCGAGGTGAGCGGGTCGTGGTTGGCCTGGTGGACGAGCTGGCCCTGGAGGTTGCTGAGGCGGTCGAAGGCCTGTCCGAGGCGGTCGAACTCGAGGAACACCCGGAGCTGACCGGCGAGGGCGTCGAGCAGCAACAGGTCTTGGTTCTCGAAGGTGCCGATGTCGCCGAGCGGGTTGCCGACCATGAGGAGGCCGACGACCCGCCGATCCACCTGGAGCGGGGCCACCATGGCCGTCTCCACGCCGCGGCGGTGGAGGTAGGGCCCCATGGAGAGCGCGGTCTCCTGCGTCAGCAGGCGCGCCTCGGGGACGGCCGACATGGCCACGGTCAGCAGGTGGAGCTCGTCGGGCCGCAGCGGGACCATCACGTTCCGCCGACCACCCGGGCCCACGGAGGTGCGCAGGGGCACCGCCCGGTCCGACGCCGGGAAGATCACCAGCTCCGCCCGGGCGGCCCGGAACGTCTCGGTGGTGCGGACCAGTAGGGCGGCGACCGCCTCCTCGGCGTTGGGCCCCTCGTGCAGGTCGCGGCTGCACGAGTAGAGGAAGTTCATCCGCTCCCGCTCGCGCTTCTCCCGGGCGAAGGCCCGGTAGGCGAAGTAGATGGTGGCGCACGGGGCCACGAGCAGCCACGCCGAACCCGGGCGGGTGCGGAGCAGGGTGACGGCCACGAGGGCCATGGCCGTGTTCGTCACGGTGATGGCGAGCGACAGGGCCAGGGTGCGCAGCAGCGGGCCCCGGGTGACCTGGCCGCCCGACAGCTGGATGGCGAGGGCGATGAGCAGCCCGCTGGCCAGGGACACGACGACGGTGGCCACGAACGTGGCGGCCTGGCCGTGGAGGCTGAGGGGGCGGGCGTCGCCCAACACGAGGTCGTAGACGACGGCGGCCAGCCCGGCGTCGAACACGGCGAGGCCGATGTTGAACGCGCGCTTGATCGGCGGCTGGCGGCGCCAGGCCGAGCGGGCGGCGAGGCTGCCGATGAGCTGGGCCAGCACCAGCCCGGACCCGCCCAGCAGGTGGAGCCCGAGGACGATGGGGATCTCGCCGAAGGTGAAGGAGTGGGCCTCGTGGCGGAAGTGGACCTCGACGGTGACCAGCTCGGCCACCGTGAACATGGCGGCGAGGAGCACGAGCCCGCTGACGTCCGAGACCACGTGCCCGTCGAGCCCGCCCACCGGACCCAGGAAGAGCAGCAGCGCCGCGGCGCAGAGGCCGGCCGCCAGTGCGTGCGCGGACCGGAGCCGGTGACCGCGAGCGTCCCGCACGACTCCCCCTATCGGCGCCGAGGACGGCCGTGCTGAACGCGAGATCGTCCCCGGCGCCCGTCCGTCGGTGGTCAGCTCCCCCATGAGGCCGACGACCAGCGGTTCCCCGACCAACGGTTCCCGGACCAGCGGTCCGCCGACCAGCGGTTTCCCGACCAGCCGACCGCCAGGTCGAGGTGCTCGGCGGTGGCGGGCAGGACGGGGGCCGGTGCGGGCCCGAGCGGCGACAGGGCGGCGGGCGGGGCGGTCGTGGCCGCCCGGCGCAGATCGAGCACGCCCGCACCCTGGGCCCGGCGGTCGGTGCCGGCCAGGGGCGTGGCGGTGGCGGTCAGCAGGGCCTTGACCTGATCGGGCGCCAGCCCGGGCGACCGTGAGAGCACCAGCGCGGCGGCCCCCGACACCACGGCGGCGGCCTGTGACGTGCCCGATCCCCGGAACCCGGTGGTCCCCACACGGGCGGACGGCGACCGGCGGTCGGTGTCCGAGCCGGGCGCCCGCAGGCTGACGAGGGAGGTCCCGGGGGCGACGAGGTCCGGCACCCGGCGGTCGTCGCCCCGGCTGGAGAAGGGCGCCACGGCGTCATCCCGTCGGTCGCCGGTGCGACTCCCGACGCTGGCCCCGACGGCGAGCACGAAGGGCTCGGTGGCCGGGTGGTCGAGCCCCGGGGCGTCGGCCCCGCCGTTGCCGGCCGCCACCACGACGACGATGCCGGCTCGCCAGGCCCGCTCGAGGGCCGCGCCCAGCGGGTCGGGCTGTTCGCCGGCGAAGGCATCGGCGGCCAGGCTGAGGTTGAGCACCCGGATGGCGCGGCCTCCCGTGTCCCGGTTGCGCACGACCCAGTCGATGCCGGCCACGACCGAGCGGAGGTCCGTCGTGCCCCGCCGGTCGGCCACCTTGACGCTGACCACCCTGGCGCCGGGGGCGAGACCGACCGGCCCGGCCATGATCCCCGCCAGGTGGGTCCCGTGGCCGAACCCGTCGCGGAAGGCGGCCGCCGTCCCGGCCTCGGGCGTCAGGTCCGGTCCGTCGACGACGGCGCCGGCGAGCCCGGGCACCCGCGCCACGCCGGAGTCGATCAGGGCCACGTCGACGCCACGGCCGTCGGCCCCCTCCCCGCGGTAGGCGTCGGCGCCGGTGGCGACGGCTACCGCGGTGAGGGGCGCGGTCGGCCGAGGGTCACCTGCGACGCCTGCCGCGTTCGCGACCCAGCCACCGACCCCGTCGTGCCACCTGCGCTCCTCGAAACCGGGGCGCCCCCGCCGGGCACCACGCCGGCGCACCCATCGGCGCGCACGGCACCGCGTTCGACTACGGGAGCCCGTCGCTGTTGCGACGATCCGATGTCAGCCCGGGCGGGGAGCGGGCCCGGTCAGCGGGCGAGCGACTCGAGCAGGCGCTCCACCCGCACGACGCCGCGGTACCGGCCCATCCCGTCGCAGCACAGCAGCGGGTCGAAGCGGGAGGCCAGGGGGCGCCCCATGGCCCGGCGGGCCACGGCCGCCACCGACTCCACGGGCTGGACCCGCAGCACCTCGGGACTGGGGTCCGATCCGGCCAGCGCGTCGGCCCGCGTGTGCAGGGCCACGGGCCGTTCCCACCGGTCGACGACGGGGATGACCTCGAGCCCGCCCTCGGCGGCGAAGCGGGCGGCGGCCGTCCCCGGTGGCGCCCACCGGGACGGCGGCCACCACTTCGACGAGGGAGGCCACCGCATCCCCGTCGCCGGCGGCGTCCGCCAGCTCGCGGATCCGGGCCCCGGTGCCCTCGTCGACGTCGCGTCGGTCCGGCGTGGGCCGGCCGAGCAGGAAGCCCTGCCCCAGGGGGACCCCCAGTCGGACGAGGGTGTCGAGCTCCTCGACCCGCTCGATGCCCTCGGCCAGGACCCACGCGTCCATGCGCCCGACCATGCTCCCGAGGAGCTCCACCAGCTCCTGCTTGACCGGATCGACGTCGATGCCGGCGATGAGGCTGCGATCCAGCTTCACGAGGTCCGGGCGCAGCGCGAGGAGGCTCGACAACCCGGCGTAGCCGGCACCGGCGTCGTCCATGGCGATGTTCACGCCGCACGAGCGCAGCCGGGTGAGCGCCCGCCGCAGGCCGCTGTAGTCGTCGATGCGGTCGTGCTCGGTGAGCTCCAGCACCACGCCGGGGAGCTCCCCGGCGTCGGCGAGGACGCCCTGCACCGTCCGGTCGAGCACCAGGTTCGGGTTGAGGTTGACCGACAGGAAGCAGTTGGGCGGGAGCGCGGTCCGCAGAGGAAGGGCCTGCTCGAGCACCAGCGCCTCGAGGCGGGCGGCCAGGCCCTCGGCGGCGGCGGCGGCGAACCAGCGGTCGGGCGGGGCCGAGGGCGGGCCGGCCGGGCGGGCCAGGGCCTCGTACCCGACCACGACGCCGCGCTGGAGGTCGACGACCGGCTGGAAGGCGAGGTCGAGGTTGTTCTCGGGGTCGGCCAGGACCCGCTCCAGAGCCGGGCGCCAGGCGACCGGGGCGGCCAGGTCGTGAGGCGGCCGCGCCGCACCCACGCCCCCCGCCCGCGCCGACACAGCACGCCATCGGCTGCGCCGGGCAGGCGTTGAGGCGCCGCTAGCGTCGCCGGGGTGGAGGATCTCCCCCCGAGCTGGTGGGCCGGCGTGGTGCGCCGGCTGCTCGGGCGCCCCGACCTCTGGCCCACGGCGGTGGCCACCGCGCTCCGGCTGGCGGCGCCCGGGTGGTGGCGGCACTGGCCCCCGCTGCCCGCCCCGGCCCCGGACTACGCGCACTTCCGCCTGGTCACGGCCTATGGCGAGCCCGCCACGTCCCCGCCCCCCGACGACGTCCTCACGTACCTCGCCTGGTGCCGCGAGCAGCGGCGCCGCTGAGGCCTCGCGCTACCGTTCGTTCGATGGGCACGGCGCTGGTGCTGAACGCCACGTACGAGCCCCTCGGTGTCGTCTCCGCCCGCCGCGCCGTGGTCCTGGTGCTCGGCGAGAAGGCCGACCTCCTCCACGCCAGCGGCGACGAGGTGCACTCCGAGCGCCTGACCGTCCCGGTGCCCTCCGTCATCCGGCTGCGCTACGTCGTCAAGGTGCCGTTCGTGCGCCGGGCGGCGCTCAACCGGCGGGCGGTGTTCGCCCGGGACGGGTCTCGCTGCCAGTACTGCACCGCGCCGGCGGAGAGCATCGACCACGTGGTGCCCCGCAGCCGGGGCGGCGAGCACGTGTGGGAGAACGTGGTGGCCGCCTGCCGGCCGTGCAACACGGCCAAGCGCGACCGGCTGCTCTCGGAGACGTCGATGACCCTCCGCCGGCGACCGAGCGCCCCCCGGGCGCTCACCTGGATCTCGGTGGCGGTGGGGTCGGTCCCCACCCACTGGGAGCCGTACCTCCAGCCCGCGCTGTCCGCCTGACGTGCCGGGGGCCGGCCCGCCCCTGCCCGAGGTGCGCCCCGCCGCCCTCGAGGTGGTCCGCACCACCCTGCCGCTGGTGGCGCCGTTCACCACCGCCACCGGGACCGAGGCGGTGCGGGAGGTCCTCCTCGTCCGGGCCCGCGACGACGAGGGCCACGAGGGCTGGGGCGAGTGCGGCGCGCTGTCGGCGCCGACGTACACGGGGGAGTGGGTGGACGGCGCCGAGGCCGTGCTCCGGCGCTTCCTCCTGCCCGCTGCCCTCGCGGCCCGCCCGTCCGGGGTGCGGGGCCACCCGATGGCGTCCGCCGCGGTCGAGGCGGCCCTGCTCGACCTCCGCCTGGCCGCCGCCGGGCAGGACCTCCCGGCCTGGCTCGGGGCGGTGCGGGACCGGGTGCCCGCCGGCGTGGCCGTCGGCGTCGCCGCCTCGGTCGACGCGCTCCTCGCCGAGGTGGCCGACCACGTGGCCGCCGGCTACCGGCGGGTGAAGCTGAAGGTCCGCCCCGGGTGGGACGTCGAGCCGGTGCGGGCGGTGCGGGCGGCGTGGCCCGACCTGCCCGTCGGCGTCGACGCCAACGGCAGCTACGGCGTGGACGACGAGGCCCTCGTCCGGCTCGACGGCCTCGGGCTGGTCGAGATCGAGCAACCCCTGCCGGCCGACGACCTCGTCGGTGCGGCCTCCGCCGCCCGGCGCCTGGCCACCCCCGTGTGCCTCGACGAGTCGGTCACGTCGGTGGCGACCTTCGAGGCCGCCCTCGCCCTGGGCGCCCTCGACCACCTCAACCTGAAGCCGGCCCGGGTCGGCGGGCTGGCCACCGCCCTCGCCCTGCTCGACCGGGCCCGGGGGGCCGGGGATCCCGGTCTGGGTGGGCGGGATGCTGGCCACCGGCGTGGCCAAGGCCGTCGACGTGGCGCTGGCCGCGCTCCCCGGCGTGACCCTCCCCGGTGACCTCCCGGCCAGCAGCCGCTGGTTCGAGGAGGACCTGACCGAGCCGTGGGAGCTCCTGCCCGACGGGACCCTCCCCGTCCGCCCCCGGGGCCCCGTGCACCTGCCGTAGGGAGCAGGAGGTCCGCGCCGAGCCCCTGCGTACGGGCCACCCTTCGACGGTGGGGGAGGGGAGCTGGACCGTCGAGCACGTGCGCGGGTCGGCCGCCGCCCTGCACGGGCTCGACCCCCTGGCCGGGGCCGGCGGCCGCCGCCTGGCGGTGCTCGAGGTGGACCGCCCGGCCCTCGTGCTGGGGAGCACCCAGTCCGCCGACGTGGTCGACCGGGGCGTGCTGGGGAGGGCGGGGGTCGAGCTCGTGCGCCGCCGCAGCGGCGGGGGCGCGGTCCTGCTCGTCCCCGGCGACACCCTCTGGGTCGACGTGGTGCTCCCCGCGACGACCCCCTGTGGGACGACGACGTGGGCCGGGCCACGTGGTGGCTCGGCCGGGCGTGGGCCGCCGCCCTCGGCGACCTCGGCCTGCCGGCCACGGTGCACGAGGGGGGCCTGGTGCGCACCCGGTGGTCGTCCCTCGTGTGCTTCGCCGGCTGGGGACCGGGCGAGGTGGCCGTCGGGGGGCGCAAGGCGGTCGGGGTGGCCTCCCGCCGGAACCGGGCCGGAGCCCGCTTCCAGTGCGGCCTCGGCCGGACGTGGGACCCCGGCCCGCTGCTCGACGTGCTCGCCCTCGACCCGCCCACGAGGGGCGAAGGACGCCGTGACCTGGCCGATGCCGCGATCGGGGTGGACCGCCCGCCGGGGGAGGTGGTGGGCGCGTTGCGCACGACACCTGCCCTAGCTTGACCAAGTGGAGCGAAGGGGCGTAGGGTGGAGCGCTGTGGAGGACAGGGGTGATGTGCCATGTTCGTCGGCACCTACACCGTCTCCCTCGACGAGAAGGGCCGGGTCATCCTCCCGGCCAAGTTCCGGGACGACCTCAAGGACGGGGCCTACATGACCCAGGCGATCGACGGGTGCCTCGCCATCCGGCCCGCAGCCGAGTTCGAGGTCTACGCCCGTGAGCTGAAGGAGAAGGTCCAGCGCGGCGCCGTCGAGCGCACCGCCGTGCGCACCCTCATGGCCGGTGGCGCCGAGGCCACGCCGGACCGCCAGGGCCGCATCACCATCCCGTCCCCGCTGCGGACCTACGCCGGTCTGCGCGACGCGGTGGTGGTGACCGGCTTCCTCGACCGCATCGAGCTCTGGAACAGCGAGCGGTGGCAGGAGATCGAGGCCGCCGGCTCGTCCAACCTGGCCGCCGCCGGCGCCGGGCTCGAAGACCTCGTCTAGGAGCGACCGCCCCAACCCACGACCTCCCGCCCCGATCATCCGCAGCCCTCCGACCGGCAAGATGGACAGCCCCTACTCCGCCCGCTGCCGTCTGCGTCGATCGGGGGAGACATCCCCGACGAACACGTCCGGTCGGGGGGCTGCCGATGATCGGGTCCTCCCCGGGAGGCACCGACACCGAGGCCACCTCATGAGCGAGCAGCCGCCCGAGTTCGGCCACCGGCCGGTCATGGTCGACGAGGTCGTCGGGCTGCTGGCCCCGGCGCCGCCCGGCACCGTGGTCGACGCCACCGTGGGCGGCGGCGGGCACGCCACCGCCCTCCTCGAGGCGGTCGAGCACCTCGCCGTCCTCGGCCTCGACCGCGACCCGGCGGCCGTGGCCGCCGCCACCGAGGCCCTCGCCCCGTTCGGCGCCCGGGCCCGGGTGCGCCGGGCCCGCTTCGACCGCCTGCCCGAGGTGGCCGCCGCCGAGGGGCTCGACGCCCTGAGCGGCGTGCTCTTCGACCTCGGGGTCAGCTCGCCGCAGCTGGACCGCCCCGAGCGGGGCTTCAGCCACCGGGGCGCGGGTCCCCTCGACATGCGCATGGACCCCGACGAGCCCCGCACCGCGGGCGACGTCGTCAACTCCCTGCCCGAGGCCGACCTGGCCCGGCTGCTGCGGACCTACGGGGACGAGCGCTACGCGGCCCGCATCGCCAGGGCCATCGTCGCCGCCCGGCCGCTGCACACCACCGCCGAGCTGGCCGACGTGGTGCGCGACGCCATCCCCGCTCCCGCCCGGCGCCGGGGCGGCCACCCCGCCCGGCGCACCTTCCAGGCCGTGCGCATCGAGGTCAACGAGGAGCTGGCCGTGCTGCCCGGCGCCCTCGACGCCGCCGTCGACCTGCTCGCCCCCGGCGGCCGGTGCGTGGTGCTCGCCTACCACTCGGGGGAGGACCGCATCGTGAAGGACCGCTTCCGGCAGGCGGCCACCGGCGGCTGCACGTGCCCGCCCGGCCTGCCCTGCGCCTGCGGCGCCGAGCCGCGGGTGCGCCTGCTGCGCCGGGGCGCCTGGAAGCCGTCGGCCGAGGAGGTGGCGGCCAACCCCCGGGCCGGCAGCGCCCGCCTGCGGGCCGTCGAGAAGCTGGCGGTGGCGGCATGAGCCGGCTCGTTCCGTTCTTCGGTTCTCTCCCTACCGCATGGGTCGCTCAGCGGCCGAAGAACGGCGTCGCCGCATGAGCGCCGCGCCGGCACGCGCCCCCGGCGCACGTCGCCCGCCGCCCTGCGGGACCGGGCCCGGGCCGCCGCCGTGGCCGTCCCCCGCCCCCGCACGACCCCCTCCGCGGCACCATGGCCCGGGCTGCGGCTGGTCCCGCCGCCCGGGCCCCGCCGCGCCCGGCTGCGCCGGGTGGGGGCCGTGGCGCTGGCCGGGATGGTGGCCGTCGGCCTCCTCGGGCTGGCCGGGCTCCACGCCGTGCTCGCCACCGACCAGGTGAAGCTGGACCGCCTCGAGGCCCAGGTGGCGGTGGAGCGGGACCGCTTCGCCGCCCGACGCCTCCAGGTGGCCGACCTCGAGGCGCCCCAGCGGCTGCGCCGCTCCGCCGCCCGCCTCGGCCTGGTGTCGCCCCCGCCCGGCGGCACCGTCTACCTCGTCCCCCGCGAGGCCACCGTGCGGGCCGTCGACGGGCGCCCGCCGCCCGACGGGCCCGTCACGCCGCCGGCCGCGCCGGTCCGGGCCGAGCCGGCGCCGTCCGCCACCCCGGCGACGCCGCCGGTGGTGGCCGCCGTGCCGCCGGTCGATCCCGCCGCCGTCCCGCCCGTCGACCCCGCCGTCCCGCCGCCCGCGGCGACCAGCCCCGCCCCCGCCCCGACCACGCCGCCGCCGGCCCCCGCCGCCGCTGCGCCGCCGGCCCCGACGTCCCCGTCCACCACCCCGGCACCGAGCCCGTCCACACTGCCCACCCCGTGAGCCCTGCCTCGGGCGGCCGTCGGCCGGCGCCCACCCCGCTCCCGTTCATCGGCCGGCCCGGGGACGTGGGCCGGCGCTGCGTCGGCTTCCTGGTGGTCGTGGCCATCGCCTTCGGCGCCGTCGTGCTCCGCCTCGGCTCGCTCCAGGTGGTCAGCGCCGACGAGTACGCCGACCGGGGGGTGGCCCAGCGGGTGCGCACCGTGCCCCTCCCCGCCGAGCGGGGCGCCATCCTCGACCGGGACGGGACCGAGCTGGCGCTCTCCGTCCCGCAGCACACCATCTGGGCCGACCCCAGCGCGGTCGAGGACCCCATCGCCGCCGCCGAGGCGCTCAGCCCGATCCTCGAGATGCACCCGCTCGTGCTGATCGACCGCCTGCGCCACGAAGGCCGCTTCACCTACCTGTCCCGGCAGCGGACGCCGGCGGTGGCCCGCAAGGTGGCCGACCTCCACATCCCCGGGATCTCCTCCTACGAGGAGCCCAAGCGCTTCCTCCCCGCCGGCCGCCTGGCCCGCTCCCTCCTCGGCACGGTCGACCTCGACGGCCGGGGTCGCTCCGGCCTCGAGCTCCAGTACCAGGACGTGCTGTCCGGGCGTCCCGGTCGCCTCCTCGTCGAGCGGGCCATCGACGGGCGCACCATCCCGGCCGGCAACAACCGGCTCGAGCCGCCCGAGCGGGGCCAGGACCTGCTGCTCACCATCGACCGTGACCTCCAGTACTCGGTCGAACAGGCGCTCTCGGCCACCGTCCAGTCCCGGGGGGCCGAGGGCGGCACCGTCGTGGTCATGGACCCCCGCAGCGGCGAGATCCTGACGATGGCCAGCGTCGACGCCGACCCCCCGGGGACCCCGCCCAAGCAGACGTCGATGAACATGGCCCTCCAGGCCGTGTTCGAGCCCGGGTCGATCAACAAGGTCGTCACCTACTCGGCGGTGCTGGAGGAGGGCGTGGCCGAGCCCGACACCGTGATCACCGTGCCGAACCAGCTGGCCCTGCCGACCCACACCTTCGGCGACGCCTTCGAGCACGGCACCGAGCGCTGGCCGGTCTCCGAGGTGCTGGCCCGGTCGTCCAACGTCGGGACCATCGAGCTGGCCCAGCAGCTCGGGCCCGAGCGGCTCGATTCGTGGCTGCGGCGCTTCGGTCTCGGCCAGCCCACCGGCCTCGACTTCCCCGACGAGGCCAACGGGATCATGCGCGACGTGGAGGACTGGTCGGCCACCTCGATCGGCGCCATCCCCATCGGCCACGAGAACGCCGTCAACGCCGTGCAGATGCTCGGCGCCTTCAACACGATCGCCAACGGCGGCGAGCGCGTGTCCCCCACGCTCGTGCGGGCCACGGTCGACGCCGAGGGGGAGCGCCACGACCGTGACGAGCCCGAGTCGCGCCGCGTCGTCTCCGAGGAGACGGCCGAGCAGATGACGGACATGCTCCTCGGGGTGGTGGAGGACGAGGTCGGCACCGGCGGCGCCGCCCGGGTCAACGGGTACCGGGTGGCGGGCAAGACGGGGACGGCCCGCAAGCCCGACGTCAACGACGTGGGCACCTACGAGGCCGGGGCCTACATGGCCTCCTTCGCCGGCTTCCTGCCCGCCGAGGACCCCCAGCTGTCGATCCTCGTGGTCATCGACGAGCCCCGTCCGAAGTACCACGGCGGGGAGATCGCGGCACCGCTGTTCGCCAGCGTCGCCTCGTCCGCCCTCCACCTGCTGCGGGTGCCGCCCTCGACCGGCGCCGCCCCGGCGCCCGCCCCCGGTCCGAACCGGCCGGCGGCGACGACAGACTGAGCCCCGTGCCCCCTCCGACCCCCGCCCCTCGGTGCGGCTCGAGCGGCTGACCGCCGAGCTCGACGTCCTCGCCGTCGAGGGCGACGCCGCAACGGAGGTCACCGCCGTCACCCACGACTCCCGGGCCGTCGTGCCCGGCACCCTCTTCTGCTGCGTCCCCGGGGAGCGGGCCGACGGCCACGCCTTCGCGCCCGAGGCGGTGGCCCGCGGCGCGGTGGCCCTGCTGTGCGCCCGACCGCTCGGCCTCGGGGTGCCCGAGGTGGTGGTGGCCGACGTGCGGGCGGCCATGGGCCCGGCGGCGGCCGCCGTCCACGGCCACCCCAGCGCCACCGTCCCCGTGGTCGGCGTGACCGGGACGAACGGCAAGACCACCACCACCTGGCTGCTCCAGGCCGTGCTCGAAGCGGCGGGCCGCCCCACGGGCCTGATCGGCACGCTGAGCGGCGCCCGGACCACCCCGGAGGCGCCCGACCTCCAGGCCCGGCTGGCCGAGCTCCGCGACGGCGGGGCCGAGGCGGTGGCCATGGAGGTGTCGTCCCACGCCCTGGCCCTGCACCGGGTGGACGGCACCCGCTTCGCCGTGGCCGTGTTCACCAACCTCGGGCGCGACCACCTCGACTTCCACGAGTCGATCGAGGACTACTTCGCGGCCAAGGCGCGCCTGTTCGGCCCCGAGCTGGCCGAGGTGGCGGTCGTGGGCCTGGACGACCCCCACGGCCGGCTGCTCCGGGATGCCGCCCGCATCCCGACCCGCGGCTACGCCCTGGACGACGTGGAGGACCTCGAGCTCGGGCCCCGGTCGAGCACCGGGCGGTGGCGCGGGCACCGGCTGCTGGTGCCCCTCGGCGGCGCCTTCAACGTCCGCAACGCGCTGGCCGCCGCCACCGCCGCCCTCGAGCTGGGGGTCGACGAGGCCACGGTGGTGGAGGGCCTGGCCGCCGCCCCACCGGTGCCCGGCCGGTTCGAGGCCGTCGCCCTGGAGGCGCCGTTCTCGGCGATCGTCGACTACGCCCACACCCCCGACGCCCTCGAGGCGCTGCTGGGCGCCGCCCGGTCGGTGGCCCGGGGCGGCCGCGTCCTGGTCGTCTTCGGGTGCGGCGGCGACCGCGACCGCCTCAAGCGCCCGGCCATGGGCGAGGTGGCGGCCCGGCTGGCCGACCTGGTGGTGGTCACCAGCGACAACCCCCGTTCGGAGGACGCCGCCGCCATCGCCGCCGCCGTCGTGGCGGGCGCCACCGCTCCGGCCTCGGTGACGACCGTCCTCGACCGCCGGGCGGCCATCGCCGGTGCGCTCGCCGAGGCCGGGCCCGGCGACGTCGTCGTCGTCGCCGGCAAGGGCCACGAGACCACGCAGGACGCCGGCGGTCGCGTGGTCCCCTTCGACGACCGGGTCGTGGTGGTCGAGGAGTGGGGCCGGCAGGCAGGGGGTGGCCGGTGACCTCCGTCTTCCTCGCCGCCGGCGTGGCCCTGCTCGCCAGCCTGGCCGCCACGCCGTTCTTCATCCGGTGGCTCGTGGCCCACGAGGTGGGCCAGCCCATCCGGGAGGACGGGCCTCGCGGCCACATCACCAAGGCGGGCACCCCGACGATGGGCGGGGTGGTCATCGTGGGCGGGGGCGTCCTCGGCTACCTGGCCGGCCACGTCCGGGAGGGGACGATCTTCACCTGGGGCGGGATCCTCACCGTCCTGGCCATCGTCGGGGCCGGCGCCGTGGGCCTCCTCGACGACTGGATCAAGGCCAAGCGGCGCAGCCTCGGCCTCGACGCCCGCACCAAGTTCTTCGGGCTGTTCGTGGTCGGGAGCCTCTTCGCCCTGTTGTGCATCCGCCTGGCGGACGTGTCCACCGAGCTGTCGTTCACCAGGATCGGCACCACCGACATCGACCTCGGCCCGGTGCTCTGGACCGTGTGGGCCCTGTTCCTGTTGCTCTGCTGCACCAACGCGGTGAACCTGACGGACGGCCTCGACGGGTTGGCCGCGGGGTCGTCGGCCTTCTCCTTCGCCGCCTACGTGGTGATCGGCTTCTGGGCCTTCCGCCACCCCGAGGTGTACCAGACCCCCCAGGCCCTGGACCTCGCCGTGGTGGCGGCCGCCATGGTCGGTGCGTGCACCGGCTTCCTCTGGTGGAACGCCGCGCCCGCCCGCATCTTCATGGGGGACACCGGCGCACTGGCCATCGGCGCCGGGCTGGCCGCCCTGGCCCTCGTCACCAACACGCACCTCCTGCTCCCGCTGGTGGGCGGCATCTTCCTGGTCGAGACCGTCTCGGTGATCATCCAGGTGGCCTTCTTCAAGCTGACCCGGCGCCGGGTGTTCCGCATGGCGCCCATCCACCACCACTTCGAGCTCGGCGGCTGGCCGGAGACCACGGTCATCATCCGCTTCTGGATCCTCGCCGCGCTGTCGACGGCGCTCGCCATCGGCCTGTTCTACGCCGACTTCCTCTCCATCCCGGGGGTCGTCGATTGACGGGGGGAGCGGGGCGCGCCCTCGTCGTGGGCCTGGGCCAGGCCGGCGAGGCCGCCGCCCGGCAGCTGGCCCGCCGGGGGTGGGCCGTCGTGGTCACCGAGGACCGGCCCGGGCCGGCCAGCCGGGACCGCGCCGCCGGGCTCCTGCCCTCCGGCGTCGAGGTGGTGGAGGGACCCGAGGACGGCGCGATCGACGGGCTGGTGGACGCCGCCGACCTCCTCGTCCCGAGCCCCGGCGTGCCCCGCCACCACCGGGCCACGGCGCGGGCGCTGGACCGGGGGATCCCCGTGTGGACCGAGTTCGAGCTGGCGGCGCGCTGGTCGTCGGTCCCGCTGGTGGCGGTCACGGGCACCAACGGCAAGACGACCGTGACCACCGTGGTGGCCCAGATGCTGGAGGCCAGCGGTCGGCGCACGGTGCTGGCCGGCAACAACGACCTGCCCCTGGTGGACGCCATCGACCTCGAGGGCCTCGACGTGGTGGTCGTCGAGGCCTCCTCGTTCCGCCTCGAGTTCACGGAGACCTTCGCGCCCCGGGTGGGGACGTGGTTGAACCTGGCCCCCGACCACCTCGACTGGCACGGCGACATGGCCTCGTACGCCGGGGCCAAGGCCCGTCTGTGGGCCAACGCCGGGCCCGACGACGTGGCCGTGGCCAACGCCGAGGACCCGGCGGTGCTGGAGGTCGCCCGGGCCAGCCGGGCCCAGGTGGTGACCTTCGGGCTGGCCGCGGGGGACTGGCACGTGGCCGGCGCGGAGCTGGTCGGCCCCGACGGCCCCCTGCTGGCCACCGCCGACCTGGCCCGCGACCTGCCCCACGACCGGGCCAACGCGCTGGCCGCCGCCGCCACCGCCACCGCCGCCGGTGCCACCCCCGAGGCGGTGGCCGCCGTGCTGCGGTCGTTCCGGGGGCTCCCCCACCGGATCACCCCCGTGGGCGAGCATGGCGGCGTGCGCTGGCTGGACGACTCGAAGGCCACGGACCCGCACGCGGCGGTGACCGCCGTGCGCGGGTTCGACTCGGTCGTCCTCGTGGCCGGCGGGCGCAACAAGGGCCTCGACCTCTCGGTGCTGGCCGACGAGGCCGACCGCCTGCGGGCGGTGGTGGCCATCGGTGAGGCCGCTCCCGAGGTGGCGGCCGCCTTCGCCGGCTCGGCCGTGCCCGTGTCGGTGGCGGCCAGCATGGACGAGGCGGTGGCCCAGGCCCGGGCCGCGGCTCGCCCCGGCGACGTGGTCCTGCTGTCGCCGGGCTGCGCCTCCTACGACTGGTACGGCGGCTACGGCGAGCGGGGCGACGACTTCACCCGGGCCGTGACCGCCGAGCTGGCGCGGGCGTGAGCCGGATGGCGACCGCGGCGAAGTCGAAGCCGAAGCCGAAGCCGAAGCCGAAGGCGGGCGCCAAGGGAACGGCGCCGGGTCGGCCCAAGCGGCGCCCGAGCGGTCCGGCGGCCGCCGCCGGGCGGACCACCTTCGTCCTCCTCGGCGCGGTGGTGACCATCCTGCTGGTGACCGGGGTGGTGATGGTCCTCTCCGCCTCCTCGGTGCAGTCGCTCAAGGAGCTCGGCTCCTCGTGGAGCCTCTTCATCCGCCACCTCACGTGGCTGACCATCGGGGTGGTGGCCCTGGTGGTCACCGTCTCCATCGACTACCGGCGATGGCGGACGCTGGCCCTGCCGCTGCTGGCCGTGAGCGCGGGGCTGCTGCTCCTCGTCCTCGTGCCCGGGTTCGGCCTCCAGGTCAACGGCGCCCGCAGCTGGATCGGCGTCGGCTCGCTCACCCTCCAGCCGTCGGAGATCGCCAAGCTCGCCCTCATCCTGTTCGTGGCCGAGCTGCTGAGCCGGCGCTCGACGGCCATGGCCGACAGCCGCCTGACCCTGCGGCCCGTGCTGGTCGTGGCCGGCGCCGTCGCCCTGCTCGTCATGCTCCAGCCCGACCTCGGCACCACGATGGTGCTCGGGGCCCTCGTGCTGGCCCTGCTCTACGTCGGCGGCGTGCCCCTCATGAAGCTCGGGGCCACGGCCGCCCTCGGCGGGGGGATGGCGATGTTCCTGGCGCTGCGCAAGGAGTACCGCCGGGACCGGCTGCTGGCCTTCCTCGACCCGAGCGCCGACCCCGAGCGCATCGGCTACCAGATCACCCAGTCGCTGACCGGGGTGGCGTCGGGTCGCCTCACCGGCGTGGGGCTCGGGGCCAGCCGGGCCAAGTGGGGGTTCCTGCCCAACGCCCACACCGACTTCATCTTCGCCATCATCGGCGAGGAGACGGGCCTCATCGGCGCCCTCGTGGTGGTCGCCCTGTTCCTCTCCTTCGCCGTGCTCGGCGTGCGGGCCGCCCTCCACGCCCCCGACCGCTTCGGGACGCTGGTGGCCGCCGGCATCACCGCCTGGGTGGTGTCCCAGGCCCTCGTCAACATCGGCGGCGTGGTCGGGCTGCTGCCCATCACCGGGCTGACCCTGCCCTTCGTCTCCTTCGGCGGGACCTCGCTGGTGGTGACCATGGCCGCCACCGGGATCCTCCTCAACATCGCCCGGGCCGGGCTGCCCAAGGCCCCCATCGACCTGCGCTGAACCCCCGCCGTTCTGGCCTGCAGAACGGGGCGCTTTCCGCCACGTTCTGCAGGCCAGAAGGAAGGCGGTTGGGTCAGATGGCGTAGCCCTCGGTGTCGAGGAGGTGGAGGTTCTCCTTCACCCAGTCGGAGGTGCGGCGGAGGCCCTCCTCCAGCGGGACCTCCGGCACCCACCCGGCCCACTCCCGGGCCCGGGTGTTGTCGCACAGGAGGCGGTCGACCTCGCTGCCGGCGGGGCGGACGCGGTCGGGGTCGACCACCACCCGGGCCGGGCTGCCGGTGATGCGCACCAGGAGGTCGACGAGGTCGCCGATGGCGATCTCCCGTCCCGACCCGATGTTGACCACGTGGCCGAGGGCCGGGTCGCACCCGGCCACGGCCAGGAAGCCCGACACCGTGTCGTCCACGTAGTTGAAGTCGCGCGGTCGGCGTGGTGGTCCCGAGGTGGACCTCGGAGGCCCCGCCGTGCAGCTGCGTGAGGATGGTGGGGATCACCGCCCGGGTCGACTGGCGGGGCCCGTAGGTGTTGAACGGGCGGACCACGGCCACCGGCAGCTCGAAGGCGTGCCAGTACGACAGCGCCATCATGTCGCCGCCGATCTTCGACGCCGAGTACGGCGACTGGGGCTGGAGCGGGTGGTCCTCGTCGATGGGCACCCGCAGCGCCGTGCCGTAGGTCTCGCTGGTCGACGTGTGCACCAGGCGGGACACCCCGGCCTGCCGGCAGGCCAGGGCCACGTTCGACGTGCCGAGCACGTTGACCTGCACGTAGCTCTCGGGCGCCACGTAGCTGTAGGGGATCCCGATGAGGGCGGCCAGGTGGAAGACCACGTCGCAGCCCGTCACCGCCTCGAGCACACGACCGGGGTCGCGGACGTCGCCGGGCACCACGTGCACGTCGCCGTGGACGGCGGGGTCGAGCCAGCCGAAGCGGCCGAAGGCGTTGTACTGGACGAGGGTGCGCACGGAGGCGCCCTCGTGGACCAGGCGCTCGACCAGGTGCGAGCCGATGAACCCCTCGCCGCCGGTCACGAGGACCCGGCGGCCGGACCAGTCCACCCGCTACTCCTCCTCGCCGGTGGCGAAGGCGACCAGGACCCGTTCGAACTCCTCGGGCGTGCCGATGTCCGACCACGGCTCGAGCACGGGGAAGGCGTGGACCGACAGGCCCTCGGCCACCACGTCGGCGATGAGGTCCGGCATGCCCACCTCGACGCCCCGGGGGAGGTGGCGCAGCACCTCGGGCTCGAGGACGTAGATGCCGGCGTTCACGAGGTCCCGCGCGCGTGGGCTTCTCGTCGATGGCCAGCAGGTGGTCCTCGGCCACCCGCAGCACCCCGTAGGGGACCGAGGTGTGGTGCTCGACGCTGGCCACCGTGATGGCGCCACCGTGGTGCCAGTGGTAGTCGAACAGGGCGCGGTAGTCGAGGTTGGTGACGAGGTCGCCGTTGGTGACGAGGATGGGGGAGACCGGCGCCTCGGGCAGGAGGGTCAGCGCCCCGGCCGTGCCCAGCACCTCCTCCTCGCGCACGTAGTGGAGGCGGACGCCCAGCTGGGCCCCGTCGCCCAGGCGCTCCTCGAACATCGCCGCCATGTAGTTGACGGCGAGGTAGACGTCGACCACCCCGGCGGCACCGAGGTTGCGGACGATGCGCTCGACGATGGTGCGCCCGCCGATGCGGAGCAGGGGCTTGGGCACCTTGTCGGTGAGGGGGCGCAGGCGCTTGCCCCGCCCGCCCACCATCACCACGGCCACCGGGGCCGGGCCCCGCAGGCCGTCGAACTCGTCGGCCGAGCGCAGGCCCACGAGGCGGCCGTCGTCGACCACGGGGACGGCGGGCAGGCGGGAGGCGGCCAGCAGGGCCCGCACCTCGTCGTCGCCGTCGGCCACGTCGGCCACCACGGGCCGGCGGGACATCACGTCGACGACGGGCACCTCGAGCGACGGTGAGCCGAGCGCGGCCCGCCGGAGCGCCCCGTCGGTGAGGGTGCCCTCGACCCGCCCGCCCTCGTCGACCACCACCGCCAGCCCGCGGCCGCCGGCCTTCACCCGCTCGAAGGCGGCGGCCACCGTGGCCTCCCGCCCCACCACCAGCTCGTCCGGGACCACGGGCTCAGCCACGGTCGCCCGCCAGCTCCAGGGCCCAGGCGGCCAGGGCCTCGGCCGCCCGCGGCCGGGCCTCCGTCCGCAGGGCGGCGCGGCATGTCGTCGAGCCCGCCCGATCCGTCGAGGCGGGCCTCGAGCTCGGGACCGACCACGTCGGCGGTGGCCTCGTCGTCGGGCACGAGCAGGGCCCCGCCGGCGTCGGCCAGGGTGCGGGCGTTGGCCGTCTGGTGGTCCTCGGTGGCGTGGGGGTAGGGGACGAGCACGGCGGGCAGGCCGACCACGGCCAGCTCCGCCACCGTCCCCGCCCCGGCCCGGCAGACGGCCACGTCGGCGGCGGCGTAGGCGTGGTCCATGCGCTCGATGAAGCGGGTGAGCTCGACGACGCCCGCCGGGTCGGCCCCGGCCAGCTCGGCGGCCACCGCCTCGTGGTTGCGGGCGCCGGCCTTGAGGAGGATGCGCACGTCGTCCCTGCCCTGCCAGCGCCGGGCCAGGCCCACGGCCAGGCGGTTCAGCGACGCCGCACCCTGGCTGCCACCGTTCACGAGCACCAGCTTGGTGCCCTCGGGGACCCCCAGCGCGGACCGCGCCTCGGGCCGCAGCCCCTCGCGGTCGAAGCCGAGCAGGTCGGGACCGAGGGGCATGCCCACCACGCGGGTCTCGATGCGGTCCGGGGGCCACGTGGCGCCGGGTGGCGGGGGGAAGGCGAGGGCCACCCGACGGGTCAGGCGGGCGTTGACCCGGTTGGCCTTGCCCGGGACGGCCCCGGACTCGTGCACCAGCGCGGGCACGCCGGCCAGCCGGGCGGCGGCGATCACCGGGAGGCTGGCGTAGCCCCCCATGCCCACGGCCACGGCGGCGCCCTCCTCCCGCAACAGGCGGCGGGCCTGGGCGGTCGAGCGGACCATCGCGAGGGGGAGGCGCCAGCGGGCCGAGCCGGCGAAGGGGACCATGTCGACGAGGTGCAACGGGTACCCGGCCTTGGGCACCAGCTCGGACTCGAGGCCCCGCGGCGTGCCGACCACCACCACCCGGCGCTCCGGCGCCAGCTCCCGCACCGCGCCCGCCAGCGCCAGCCCGGGGTAGATGTGGCCGCCCGTCCCCCCGGCGGCGACGACGACGGTCCCCGGCATGCCGGGGCATCCTCGCACGACCCCCAACGAACGGACGCCGATGCACTCTGTGCGCAGAAGGGTCCAGGGGGTGAGCCCCGAACGCGCGAAGAACCTGGCGAGCGGCGCTGCTCCACCACGGCGCCCCCGGGGGCTGCGATCATCGGGCCATCGCTCCGCTGGCGATCGACCTCTCGACGCCCCGGCGCGTGCACGTCGTCGGTGTCGGCGGCGCGGGCATGAGCGCCATCGCCCTGGTGCTCGAGGCCATGGGCCACGCCGTGTCGGGGAGCGACGCCGTCGACGGACCCGTGCTCGACCGGCTCCGGGCCGCCGGCGTGGCCGTGGGGGTGGGCTCCGACCCGGACCGCGTGGCCGGGGTCGACGCCGTGGCCGCCTCCACCGCCGTGCCCGCCTCCGACCCCGAGCTCACGGCGGCCCGCACCGCCGGCATCCCCGTCCTCCGGCGGGCCGAGGCGCTGGCCGCGATCTGCGCCGCCCGGCGCACCGTGGCGGTGGCCGGCACCCACGGGAAGACCACCACCACGGCGATGCTCGCCCTGGTCCTCAGGGAGGCGGGCCGGGCCCCCTCGTTCATCGTCGGGGGGCACGTCCCCGGGCTCGGCGGGGGGGCGGCGTGGGACGTCGGCGGCGACGGCGAGTTCGTGGTCGAGGCCGACGAGAGCGACGGCACCTTCCTCGAGCTGGCCGCCGAGTCGGCGGTGCTGACGAGCGTCGAGCCCGACCACCTGGAGCACTGGGGGAGTGCCGAGGCGCTGTCCGCCGCCTTCGCCCGCTTCCTGGCCGCCGCCGACCGCCTGCGGGTGGTGTGCGCCGACGACCCCGGTGCCCGGGCTGCCGCCGCCGGGCTGGACTGCACCACCTACGGCACGGCCGACGACGCCGACGAGCGCATCGTCGACCTCGCCCTCGGGGGCGACGGCGTGGCCTTCACCCTCCTCGGCGAGGGCCACCCGCCGCTGCACCTGGCAGTCCCCCTCCCCGGCGTCCACAACGCCCGCAACGCGGCCGCCGCCGCCACCGCCGCCCTCGCGCTGGGGGCCGCCCCGGACGCCATCGCCCCCGGCCTGGCCCGGGTGCAGGTGGCCCGCCGCTGGGAGCACCGCGGCGAGGCCGCCGGCGTGACCTTCGTCGACGACTACGCCCACCTCCCCGGTGAGGTCGCCCCGGCGCTGGCCGCGGCCCGGGCCGGGGGGTGGCGCCGGGTGGTGTGCGTCTTCCAGCCCCACCGCTCGACCCGCACCAAGGCGCTCGCCCCCGAGTTCGGCCCCGCCTTCGTCGACGCCGACGTCCTCGCCGTCACCGACATCTACCTCCCCGCCGGCCAGCCGCCGCTCCCCGGGGTCAGCGGCAAGCTCGTGGTCGACGCCGTCCTCGACGCCGATCCCGGTCGTCGCGTGGCCTGGCTGCCCCGGCGGTCGGACCTGCTCACCTTCCTGCGGGCGGAGCTCCGGCCCGGCGACCTCTGCCTCACCCTCGGGGCCGGCGACCTGACCTCGCTGCCTGACGAGGTCCAGGCAGCGCTACGCCGATGAACGCCGACGCGCTGGCCCGGGCGGCCGAGGTCCTGGGCGACGGCGCCCGGCGGGACGTGCCCCTGGGTCCGCTCACCACCTACCGGGTGGGGGGTGCCGCCGCGCTCCTGGTCGACGTGCGGTCCGACGAAGACCTGGCCCGGGTGGCCACCGCCGTCGGCGCCAGCGGCGCCCCCGTCCTCGTCGTCGGCCGGGGGTCGAACCTCCTCGTGGCCGACGCCGGGTTCCCCGGCATCGCCGTGGTCCTCGGCGAGCCCGTACGCCGAGGTGACCCTCGAGGGCACCACCGTCCGGGCCGGGGGGGCCACCGCCCTCCCCGTGCTGGCGCGGCGGACGGCCGCCGCGGGCCTGACCGGCCTCGAGTGGGCGGTCGGCGTGCCCGGCTCGGTCGGCGGGGCGGTGCGCATGAACGCCGGCGGCCACGGGTCCGACGTGGCCGCCACCCTGGTCGAGGTCCGCGTCGTGGACCTCGCCTCCGGCCACGATGGCGTGGTGGCCGCCGCCGACCTCCACCTCGGCTACCGCCGCTCGGCCCTGCCGCCCACGGCGGTGGTGGTGGAGGCCACCTTCGCCCTCCGGCCGGGGGACGCCGCCGCCGCCGGCGCCGAGGTGGCGGAGATCGTGCGCTGGCGCCGCGAGCACCAGCCCGGCGGCCAGAACGCCGGCTCGGTGTTCACCAACCCGCCCGGCGACGCCGCCGGGCGGCTCGTCGACGAGGCCGGCTGCCGGGGCCTCCGCGTCGCCACCGCGGCGGTGTCGACGAAGCACGCCAACTTCATCCAGGCCGACCCCGGGGGATCGGCCGACGACGTGGCCGCCCTCATCCTCGAGGTGCGCCGCCGGGTGGCCGCGGCCACCGGCGTCTCCCTGCACCCCGAGCTGCGCATGGTCGGGTTCCCCCTGAAGTTGCACTGGAGGTCGAGGGTTGAGCCCCACCGCCGTCGAGGACGCCACCGCGCCCGACCTTCGACCTCAGGTCGAGGGTGAGGGTTCCCCGCCGGGGCGGCGGCACTGGCTGATCGCCGTGGGCGTCCTCGTCGTCGCCCTGGTGGTCGGAGGCGCCGCCGCCGCGGTCTCGCCTGTGCTCGACGTGGACGAGGTGGTGGTCAGGGGCGCCGCGGGGGACCGCGCCGACGAGGTCCGGGAGCGGGCCGGCGTGGCCATCGGCCAGGCCATGGTCGCCCTGGACGGCGGCGGTGTGGCCTCCCGCGTCGAGGACCTCCCGTGGGTGCGCTCGGCCCGCGTGCGGCGGTCCTGGCCCGGACGGGTGGTGGTCGACGTGCAGGAGCGCACCGCGGTCGCCGCGCTCGCCGGCACCGGTCGCTGGCTCCTGGTGGACCAGGACGGCCGCCGGCTGGCGCAGGTGCCCCAGCCCCCGGAGGGCGTGGTCATCGTCGAGGGCGTGGGTGCGCAGGGCCGGCCCGGCACCCGGGTCGACCGCCGTGCCGCCGGCGCCGTCGAGCTCGGCCGCCGCCTCCCGCCCGCGGTGCGCCTGCGCCTGCCACACGTGCAGGTCGACGCCGACGGGCGCCTCGACGTGGTGCTGCGCATCGAGGAGGAGCGCGACGCCGTGGCTTCGTTCGGCCGCCCCGAGCAGCTGCGGGAGAAGGTCGTCGCGCTGGCCACGGTGCTGGAATCGGTGGACCTGCGCGGACTGTCCCGAATCGACCTGCGCATACCGGGTGCTCCCGTGTTGACCCGGATCCCAAGCGGCCCCTAGTGTCCCAAACCAGGCCAGGCGGGAGGCGGGGTCGACCTGCGCTCGAGGCCTTGGTCGGGACTCTCCTGGACGGGTGCCCGGCCCCCGTGATCCACGACGCGTGAACAGCCGTCGGGCAGCGCGCCCGACGCCACAGGAGGCCGGCGCATGGCGAGCAACCCCCAGAACTACCTGGCCGTGATCAAGGTGGTCGGCATCGGTGGCGGCGGGGTCAACGCCGTCAACCGCATGATCGACGCCGGGATGCGCGGTGTCGAGTTCATCGGCGTCAACACCGACGCCCAGGCGCTGCTCATGAGCGACGCCGAGCTGAAGCTCGACATCGGCCAGGACGTGACCCGGGGCCTCGGCGCCGGCAGCGACCCCGAGGTGGGTCAGCGGGCGGCGGACGACCACCGGGAGGAGCTCGAGACGCTCCTCCAGGGGGCGGACATGGTGTTCATCACCGCCGGCGAGGGCGGTGGCACCGGCACCGGCGGCGCCCCCGTGGTGGCCGAGATCGCCAAGTCGGTCGGCGCCCTCACCATCGGCGTCGTCACCCGCCCGTTCAGCTTCGAGGGCCGGCGCCGGGCGGTGCAGGCCGACAACGGGGTGATCGCCCTCAAGGAGAAGGTCGACACCCTCATCGTCATCCCGAACGACCGGTTGCTCACCGTGTCGAACGACAAGACCTCGGTCCTCAACGCCTTCAAGATGGCCGACGAGGTGCTGCTCCAGGGCGTGCAGGGCATCACCGAGCTCCTCACCACGCCGGGGCTCATCAACATCGACTTCGCCGACGTGAAGATGATCATGAGCAACGCCGGCTCCGCCCTCATGGGCGTCGGCTACGGCTCAGGCGAGAACCGGGCGCTGTCCGCGGCTCGGGCCGCCATCTCGAGCCCGCTGCTCGAGGCCTCCATCGAGGGCGCCCGCGGCATCCTGCTCAGCATCGCCGGCGGCAGCGAACTCGGCCTGTTCGAGGTGAACGAGGCGGCCGAGGTCATCCACGGCGTGGCCCACCCCGACGCCAACATCATCTGGGGCACGGTGGTCGACGACGCCATGGGCGGCGAGGTCCGCGTCACCGTCATCGCCGCCGGCTTCGACCGCTGGGACGAGCCGACCGCCGAGGCGCAGCCGAAGGCGGCGACGCGTTCGGCGGCGCGGCGGCGAGCCGGGGCAACGGCGTCGAGCGCTCGGGCCGCGACCCGTTCGTGCCGGACGAGGAGGACGTCCTCGACATCCGGGCCGACGAGGACGAGTTCGACGTCCCCTCGTTCCTGAGGTAGCGACGGCCGTCGTCGATGTCGCGGTGGCGGAGCGGGTGGCCGCCGTGCGGGACCGCATCGCCGACGCCGGCGGAGCGGGCCGCGTGCGGCTGGTGGCCGTGACCAAGGGCTTCGGTCCGGACGTCGTGGCCGCCGCCGTGGCCGCCGGCGTGGACGACGTGGCGGAGAGCTACGCCCAGGAGCTGGTGGCCAAGGCCGCCGTCGTGGCCCCGCCCCGCTGGCACTTCGTGGGCCGCCTCCAGGCCAACAAGGTGCGGGCCCTGGCCGGCACCGTCGACCTGTGGCAGAGCGTGGACCGGCCTCGGCTCGTCGACGAGCTCGCCCGGCGGGCCCCGGGGGCACGCGTGCTCGTGCAGGTGGACGTGACGGGTGAGCCGTCGAAGGGCGGGTGCCCGCCCGACGAGGCGCCCGCCCTCGTGGAGCGGGCGGCGGCCGCCGGGCTCGAGCCGGCCGGGCTCATGGCGGTGGGGCCGCTCGGGTCGCCCGAGGAGGCCCGCCCGGGGTTCCGGGCGCTGGTGGCGCTGGCCGATCGCCTCGGCCTGGCCGAGCGCTCGATGGGGATGAGCGCCGACCTGGAGGTGGCGGTGCAGGAGGGGGCGACGATGGTGCGGGTGGGGACGGCCCTGTTCGGGTCCCGCCCTCCGCGTACCGGGTCGCCCAACATGGGACACTAGGGTCCGATCTCGCGTAGGGCGGGGTCGGCGGGGCAGACGGGCAGGTACGGGCATGGCATCGATGTGGCGCAAGGGCATGCACTTCCTCGGCCTCGGGCCGGACGACGAGTACGACGCCGCCCTGGGCGGCGACGAGTTCGTCGACCTGCGCGAGCAGCCGATCGAGGAGGGCCCGGCCGCGGTCCGGCCGCTGCCGCGCGAGCGCAGCCCCGAGCGGGTCGTGGAGCGGGAGGCCGATGGTGCCGGCGGCGGCGCGGTGGCCACCGTGGCCCGCCCCCGCACCGCCGTCGTGCGGCCCGTCTCGGGCCCACCCTCGGCCCCGGCGCCGGTCAAGCCCCACACGGTCGCGCCCACGTCGTTCGACCAGGCGCAGGAGGTCGGCGACCACTACGTGGCCGGTACGCCCGTCATCCTGAACCTCCAGGGGGTCGAGCGCGACCTGACCCGTCGCATGGTCGACTTCGCCAGCGGCCTCTGCTACGGGCTCGGTGGCGGCATGGAGCGCGTCGGGCTGCACATCTACCTCCTCACCCCGGCGAACGCCCGGGTGTCGGAGGAGGAGCGCCGCCGCCTCGAAGCACGCGGTTCCTGACCCCGCTCCGGTGAACCCCGCGCTCCGTCCGGACGGTCCCCGCCCGGCGTGAAGGAGATCTTCTGCACGCTGGCGCAGCTGTACCTGCTCGCCGTCTTCGCCCGCATCATCCTCAGCTGGTTCCCCCCGAGCCCGGGTGGCGGCGGCCTGAACACCGTGCGGGCCTTCCTCGACACGATCACCGAGCCCGTGCTGGGGCCCCTGCGCCGGGCCATCCCGCCCCTCGGCATCGGCGGCATGGCCCTCGACCTGTCGCCCCTCATCCTCATCATCGGGGTGAACATCCTCCTCGGCGTGATCGGGTGCCGGGGCGGGCTCCTCTAGAGGGCTCCCGAGGGTCCACCCTCCGCGAAAGGGGCGTCAGTACGCTCCCGCGGCATGGACGTGTCGCCCCAGCTCCTCCGTGAGGTCGAGTTCCGCGAGAAGTGGCGGGGCTACGAGCGCGGACGAGGTCGACGAGTTCCTCGAGCAGGTGGCCGCCGGCGTCGAGCAGCTCCAGGCCAGGCTCTCCGAGGCCGACGAGCGGGCCACCCGGGCCGAGCGCCGCGTGCTCGAGACGAGCGACGACGACGTGCGCCGGGCGCTCGTGCTGGCCCAGCGGACGGCCGACGCCGCCCTGATCGAGGCCCAGGAGGAGGCCGACCGCCGGGTGGCGGCGGCCGAGGAGCAGGCCCGCGCCGTGCGGGTCGACGCGGAGGAGCGGGCCGCCGTCGAGCTCCGGGAGCTGGCCGCCCGCCGGGCCGAGCTCGAGGCCGACGTGTCGGCCCTCACCTCCTACGTCCGCGACCACCGGGCCAAGCTGGCCGACGAGCTGCGGGGCCAGCTGGAGTGGCTGAAGGCCCCCGGTCGCCTGGCCCTGCCCGAGCCGCCCGTGCCCGTGGCCGAACCGGCGCCGACGATCGCCGCCCCCCTGGCCGAGGCGCCGGCGGCCGACGCGCCGCCACCGCCGCCCACCGACATCGCGCCCGGCGACGCCGACGATGCCGCCGGCGACGAGAGCAACGGTGCCGCCGCCGAGGAGGCGCGGGACCCGTCGGGCCCGATCCCGCTGCCCGGCGCCGACGACGGCGGTCCGCCCACCCAGGGCATGCCGCTGCCCCTCGCCGACCTCGACGACGACGAGCAGGACGACGTGCCGTCGCTGCGCCCGCCGAACAGCGGGCGCACCATCGACGTGCGCGAGGTGCGCTCCCGACACGCCGCCCTCGACACCGCCGCCGAGGGCGATCCGTTCCTGGCCGAGCTGCGCCGGGCGATGGTGGACGACGACGACGACGAGGGGGCGGGCCGGAGCGCCGCGCTCGAGACGCCGGACCTGGTCGACGCCGACGTGCTGCCCGAGCGCCGACTGCGCCGCCGCCGCCGCCCCGCGGTCTAGCTAGGACGCGGCCGCCGGCCGCTCGCCCACCCGCTCGAGGAGCACCCCGACGGGTTCGCCGTCGACGTCGATCGTCGCCGCGCCATCCGGCGCCCCGTCCGCCACGGACCACTCGACGGCCAGCACCTCGGCGGCGATGTCGTCGCCGTGGGCGTCGACCGCGGCCCGGACCCGGGGCCCGCCCGGGGCCAGCGTCAGCCGCACCCGGTCGGCGATGGCCAGGCCCACCTCCTTGCGGTGGTCGTTGAGGGCGCGCACCAGCTCGCGTGCGGTGCCCTCCCGCACGAGGCCGTCGTCGAGCTCGAGGTCGAGGGCCACCGCCCACGTTCCGTCCCGGGCCAGGGCCACGTCGGGCGACCGCTCGGCCCGCACCTCGACGTCCTCGGGCCCCAGCCGCTCACCCGCCACCAGCACCGCCCCCTCCGCCTCGAGGGTGGCGGCCAGCTGCGAGCCGTCGGCCGTGGCCAGGGCCGCCTTGACGTCCCCCACCCGGGGGCCGAGGCGGGGCCCCAGTGCCCGGAAGTTGGGCACCACCGTCCAGCGCACCAGGCCGCCGAGGCTCTCGATCTCCTGGAGGGCGTGGACGTTGAGCTCGTCGGCCACCTCGGCCCGCACCTCGGCCGACAGGTCGGCGCCGGGGTGGAGCAGGAGGGCCCGGCGCAGGGGCTGGCGCACCTTCACCTTGGCGTCGGTCCGCGCCTCCCGCCCGAGGGCGACGAGCCGGCGGGCGGCCTCCACCTCGGTGGCCAGCGCCCGATCGGCCGCCCCCGTCGGGGCCGGCCAGTCGGCCAGGTGCACCGAGCGACCACCGGTGAGGGTGGTCCACAGCTCGTCGGCCAGGAACGGGCAGAACGGGGCCAGCAGCTCCGAGACCACCACCAGGCACCGGTGGAGGGTGGCGAAGGCGGCGGGATCGGACGCCTTCCAGAACCGGGGCCGCGACCGGCGCACGTACCAGTTGGACAGGTCGTCGACGAAGCGCCCGATGCGGGAGGCGGCCCGGAGGGCGTCGAAGCCCTCGAGCCCGGAGGTCGCCTCGGCCACGACATCGTCGAGCTGGCCGAGGATCCACCGGTCCAGCACGTGGGTGGGCGCCGGCGCCGGGCCCTCGGCCGGCGTCCAGCCCTCGAGGTCGGCGTAGGTGCTGAAGAAGGAGAAGACGTTCCAGAGGGTGACGAGGGTGCTGGTCGACTCCCGGATGCCGTCGAGCGACACCCGCCGGGGGCCCCACGGCTGGCCCACCGAGAAGAAGTTCCAGCGCAGGGCGTCGGCCCCGAAGGTGGCGAAGACGTGCCAGGGATCGACCACGTTGCCGCGGGACTTGGACATCTTCTGGCCCTCGCCGTCCACGAGGAGGCCGAGGCACACCACCGCGGTGTAGGGCGTGGAGCCGAGGGCCAGCGTGTTGACGGCGAGCAGCGTGTAGAACCAGCCGCGGGTCTGGTCGATGGCCTCGCAGATGAAGTCGGCGGGGAACCCGGCCTCGAAGTCCTCCTTCCCCTCGAACGGGAAGTGGTGCTGGGCCGACGGCATCGAGCCCGAGTCGAACCAGGTGTCGATCACGGGGGGGAGGCGCCGGGCGACCCGGCCGCAGCCGTCGGTGGGGCACCGGAGCTCGACGTCGTCCACCGCGGGGCGGTGGAGGTCCAGCGTGCTGAGATCGCGGCCGGCGAGGTCGGCCAGCTCGGCCACAGAGCCCACGCAGGTGTCGTGCCCGGCGTCGCAGCGCCAGACCGGCAGCGGCGTGCCCCAGTAGCGGTCGCGGGACAGCGCCCAGTCGACGTTGTTCTCGAGCCAGTTGCCGAACCGGCCCGCCTTGATGGTGGGCGGTTGCCAGGTGATGCGCTCGTTCTGGGCCAGCAGGTCGTCGCGACGGTCAGAGGTGCGGGCGAACCACGAGGTCTTGGCCCAGTAGATGAGGGGCGTCCCGCACCGCCAGCAGTGGGGGTAGCTGTGGAGGTAGGGCTCCTCCCGCAGGAGGCGCCCCGATGCCTCCAGCTCCCGGACGAGCACGGGGTCGGCCGCCTTGACCCAGAGCCCGGCCACCGGGCCGAGCGCCGGGTCGTCGGTGAAGGAGCCATCGGGTCCCACCGGGTTGAGCACGGGGAGGCCCTCGGCCCGGCCCACGGCGGCGTCCTCCTCGCCGAAGGCGGGCGCCAGGTGGACGATGCCGCTGCCCTCGTCGGTGCTGACGAAGTCGCCGGCCACGACCCGCTCGGCCCGCTCGGCCTGCCCGTCCCGCCACGCGACGAAGTCGAAGGGACGGTCGTAGCGCCGGCCCACCAGGTCGGCTCCGGTGCCCCGCCAGACGACGTCGTAGGGGCTGTCGGCGCCGAAGAGGCCCTCGGCCGCCGCCTCGGCCAGCACGAGGTCGCGCCCGTCGGGCTCGTGGACGCGCACGTAGGGGATGTCGACGCCCACGGCGGCGGCCACGTTGGACACGAGGGTCCACGGCGTGGTCGTCCACACCACCAGATCCGCCCCGGCGAGGGCGTCGCCGTCGTCCACCCGCAGGGGGAAGCGGACGTAGACCGAGGGATCGGTCACGTCCCGGTAGACGCCGGGCTGGCCCATCTCGTGGCTGGACAGGGCCGTGCCGCAGCGGGGGCAGTAGGGCGAGACCCGGTGGCCCTCGTAGAGGAGCCCCTCGTCCCACATCCGGCGCAGCAGCCACCAGACGGACTCGATGTAGTCGTTGGAGAGGGTCCAGTAGGCGTCGTCGGTGTCGATCCACACGCCGGAGCGCTCGGTCAGCTCGATGAAGTCCTGGACGTAGCGGGTGACCGACTCCCGGCAGCGCTCGTTGAAGCGGTCGATCCCGTAGGACTCGATGGCCGCCTTGGACCGCAGGCCCAGCTCCTTCTCCACCTCGAGCTCGACCGGCAGGCCGTGGCAGTCCCAGCCGCCCTTGCGGGGCACGAACCGCCCCCGCATGGTGTGGAAGCGGGGGTAGAGGTCCTTGAACACGCGGGGCCACACGTGGTGGAGCCCGGGGCGGCCGTTGGCCGTGGGCGGGCCCTCGTAGAAGGTCCACTGCGGCCGGCCCACCCGCAGGCGACGGGCCTCCTCGGCCAGGCTCGTGGCGCGCCAGCGCTCCAGGCGGCGCTCCTCGAGCGCCACGAGGTCGAAGGGCGGCACGGGGCCGAAGGACATGCGTTGAGCGTACGGGGGCCCGCTAGCCTGACGCCCCTCCAATCGCCGGCCCCTCAAGGTGCGAGATGCCCCGTTCGTCACGATCCGCCGGTCCCGAGAAGGCCACCAAGAAGAAGGCCGCCGCCAAGGCGGCCCCCGCTCGCGCGAGCAAGGCGGCAGCCTCCGGGACCACCAAGGCCAAGGCCAAGGCCGCGCCGCCGACCAAGCGGGCGCCGGCCAAGGCCACCAAGGCGGCCAAGGCGACGAAGGCAGCCAAGGCGACCAAGACGACCAAGGCAACCAAGGCGACGAAGACCGCCAAGGCGGCGCCGGCGACGGCGACGGCCAAGGCGACGAGGCCGGCCAAGGGGCGGCCCGCCGACAAGTTCCTCGAGGCCCAGCACCAGGCCCTCCTCGAGGAGCGGGAGACCTACACCCGCCACGCCAGCGAGCGGCGGGCAGAGGCCGAGCAGCTGGCCGCCGACCGCGAGCCGGGCGACGTCCAGTTCGACGAGGAGTCGGGTCAGGGCGACAGCATGAACGTCGAGCGGGAGCGCGACCTCGCCCTCTCGGCCCAGGCGATGGCCGCCGTCGAGGACATCGACAAGGCGCTGGCCAAGATCGACGACGGCACCTACGGGATCTGCGAGCGGTGCGGCCAGGCCATCCCCAAGGAGCGGCTGCGGGCGCTCCCGTACGCCGCCCTCTGCGTGGCCTGCAAGTCCGGGGGCCTCACCACCCGCCGCTGACGGGCGGCGGCTGATGGACGAGACCCGGGCCGACCAGACTGCGGGGATGGCCGCACCCCCTGACGTCGCCCCGCGGCGCTCCGTCGTCGGGGGCCGCTGGTTGCTGATCGGCGCCGTGGCCGTCGTCGTGGTGGTGCTCGACCAGCTCACCAAGTGGTGGGCCATGGAGACGCTCGACACCCGCACGATCGACCTCCCGTGGACGCTGCGCCTGAACCTGGTCATGAACCGGGGGGCGGCGTTCGGCCTCGGGTCGAAGTACGCGCCGCTCATCGCCCTGGCCGCGGTGACCGTGGTGGTCGTCGTCCTCGGGACCACCCGGGGGCTGGACGCCCGCTGGCCCCGCATCGGCGTCGGTCTGGTGCTGGGGGGCGCCTTCGGCAACCTGGCGGACCGGCTGTTCCGGGAGGGCACCGGGTTCCTGGGCGGGGCCGTGGTCGACTTCGTCGACCTCCAGTGGTGGCCCGTCTTCAACGTGGCCGACGCCGCCGTGTGCGTGGGGGCGGTGCTCCTCGTCCTCACCGCCGCCCGGGACGGCAGCGAACCGGCCGACGCCTAGTGCACCGCCGGGAGGTGGTGCCGCCCGCCGTCGAGGGGGAGCGGCTGGACCGGGTGGTGGCCCTCATCACCGGGCTGCCCCGGACCCGGGCCACCGAGCTGGTGGCCGCCGGCAAGGTGCGCCTGGACGGGCGTCCGGCCTCGGCCCGGGCCGCCCGGGTGACCGCGGGGTCGACCGTCGAGGTGGACGTGCCCGACGAGGACCCGGCCGGCGCCCTCGTCGGTCCCGATCCCTCGGTCGACGTGCCCGTGGTCCACGTCGACGACGCCGTGATCGTGGTGGACAAGCCCGCCGGCCTGGTGGTCCACCCCGGCGCCGGCCACCGGGACGGGACCCTCGTGGGGGGTCTGCTGGCCCGCTTCCCCGAGCTGGCCGGGGTCGGTGACCCGTCCCGCCCCGGGCTCGTCCACCGCCTCGACCGGGGGACCTCCGGCCTGCTGGTGGTGGCCCGCACCCCCGAGGCCCACGCCGACCTGGTGGCCCAGCTGGCCGCTCGCACCGTGGAGCGCCGCTACGCGGCCGTCGTGCTCGGCGTGCCCGAGCCCCGGGCCGGCGTGGTCGACGCCCCCATCGGGCGGTCGACGCGGGACCCGACCCGCATGACCGTGTCGACCACGGGGCGGCCGGCCCGTACCCACTACCGTGTGGTCGAGGCCTACGAGGTCCCGGTGGCCGCCGCCGCCCTGCGCTGCCGGCTCGAGTCGGGGCGCACCCACCAGGTGCGTGTCCACCTCGCCGCCATCGGCCACCCCGTGGTGGGCGACGCCCGCTACGGCGGGGATCGCCCCACGCTCCCGGCTCCCCGCCCGTGCCTCCACGCCGCCCGCCTCGGCTTCCGCCACCCGGTCACGGGCGAGGCCATGGCCTTCGAGTCCCCGCTGCCGGCCGACCTGGCCGCTGTGCTGGCCGGCCTGTCGTGAGGGCGGGGGGTGCGCTAACCGGTCGTCGTGGTGGCGGTGAAGCCGCGGGCCTTGGCCACGCAGTCGGCCAGGGTGAACGAGTCGAGGTGGCGGCGCATGTGCTCGCCCACGTCGCTCCACATGCTGAGCAGGACGCACTGGCCCTCGTGGTCGCAGGCCCCGCCCTCGTGGGGGCGGCCGAAGTCGCCGACCACGATGGGGCCGTCGACGGCGCTGACCACCTCGCCGAGGGTGATGTCGGCCGGGTTCCTGGCCAGGACGTAGCCGCCGCCCACCCCCCGCTTGGACCGGACGAGGCCGGCGCCCTTCAGGGCGAGGAGGATCTGCTCCAGGTACGGCTGGGGCAGGCCGGTGCGCTCGGCGATGTCGCGCACCGAGGTGGGCGCCCCCTCGCCGTGCAGCGCCAGGGACAGCAGGGCCCGAGAGGCGTAGTCACCCCGGGTGGACACCTTCACCCCCGAGATGGTACGGCCTCGCAAGGTGCCCCGGCGGTGAGCCCGTTTCGCGGCGGTCTGTTGTCCTCGTCGGCTGCGCCGCCGAGAATGCGGGCTGTGCCCTCTGGAGCTCGCGCCTGCCGGCGCTCCCTCTGACCGGTGGACCCGCTGATCCCCGACTACGCCGGCGCCTGCCTCAGCAACGTGGCCCCCGCCATCCTCGCCGGCGAGGGGGACCCCCCGCCCTGGCTGCCGAGGCCGGCGGTGGGGGCGCCGCAGGTGGTGCTGCTGGCGCTGGACGGGTTGGGCTGGGACCAGCTCCAGGCCCGCCGGCACCTCACCCCGACGCTGGCGGCCATGGAGGGCGGGCCGATCACCACCGTGGCCCCGTCGACCACGGCCACTGCCCTCAGCTCGCTGGCCCTCGGGTGCCCGCCGGGGGAGCACGGCGTGGTCGGGTACCGGATCAACGTGCGGGGCGACGTGCTCAACGTCCTGCGGTGGCAGACCCCGGCCGGCGACGCCCGCTCGGTCATCCCGCCCGGCGAGGTCCAGGCCCGGGCCCCGTTCCTCGGCCGGCAGCCGCCGGTGGTGACCCGGGCCGAGTTCGCCGGCACCGGCTTCACCGCCGCCCACCTGAACGGCGTGCGCTTCGCGGGCTGGCGGGTGACGTCGACCCTCGTCACCGAGGTGCGCCGCCACCTGCGGGGCGGCGAGCCGTTCGTCTACGCCTACTACGACGGCGTCGACAAGGTGGCCCACGAGTACGGGCTGGGCGAGCACTACGAGGCCGAGCTGGCCTCGGTCGACCGCCTCGTCGCCGACGTGGCCGCCGCCCTGCCCCCGGGGGCGGCCCTGGTGGTCACCTCCGACCACGGGCAGGTCCACGTCGGGGAGGCCATCGTCCCCATCCATGAGGACGTCATGGCCTCGGTCGAGCTGCTGTCGGGGGAGGGGCGGTTCCGGTGGCTCCACGCCAAGCCGGGGGCGCTCGACGACCTGGCCGCCGCCGCCCGGGAGTGGCACGGGGACCGGGCCTGGGTGCGCACCCGCGAGGAGGTCATCGCCGACCAGTGGTTCGGTCCGAAGGTGAGCGAGCCGGCGGCGGCCCGCTTCGGCGACGTGGTGCTGGCCGCCATCGACCCGGTGGCCTTCGAGGACCCGGCCGACACGGGCCCCTACCGCCTCCAGTGCCGCCACGGGTCGCTGACCCCGGCCGAGATGCGGGTACCCCTGGTCGGGCTGTCGGCGTGACCGCCGGGGTGTCGCCCGGGGCCGGGGACGGGCAGGCTGGGGGCATGCAGAGCGACCCCCCCGCCGACGCGCCCGCCCCCGAGCAGGCCGAGGTCGTGCCGGCCGGGCCACCGGCCCGCAACGGCGAGTCGGTCGAGCAGCCGGCCAAGGTCATGCGGATCGGCTCGATGATCAAGCAGCTGCTCGAGGAGGTCCGGCAGGCCCCGCTCGACGAGGCGTCGCGAGGGCGGCTGCGGGAGATCTACGAGGAGTCCGTGCGGGAGCTGTCGTCCGGCCTGTCGCCCGACCTCCAGGAGGAGCTGGCCCGCCTGGCCCTGCCCTTCGCCGACGGCACCCCGAGCGAGTCGGAGCTGCGGGTGGCGCAGGCGTCCCTGGTGGGGTGGCTGGAGGGCCTGTTCCACGGCATCCAGGCCACCCTCTTCGCCCAGCAGATGGCCGCCCGGGCCCAGCTCGAGGACATCCGCCAACGGGGCCTGCCCCCGGGCGTCCCCGGCGTCCCCGAGGGGGAGCCGGGCGCCCGTCCCGGGACCTACCTGTAGGGGCGTCTGGGCAGCAGGATCGCCGATTTCCGGCGATCTGGCTGCCCGAACGGAGAGCCCTTGAGGGCGCCGCCCGGCGCGCCTAGGGTGCGAATCCCAAGCGTGTAACTCCTCCACAGGGCCATCCACCGGCTGTGGAGGGGGCGGAGAGAGGAAAGGCACCGTTCGTGGGGCGTTCGTTCACCCACCTGCACACCCACACCGAGTTCTCGATGCTCGACGGCGCCAGCCGGGTGGGTGACCTCGTCGCCGCCGCCGTGGCCGACGGCCAGCAGGCGCTCGGCATCACCGACCACGGGAACATGTACGGCGTCCTCGACTTCTACGCCGCCTGTCGGGACGCCGGGGTCAACCCGGTCATCGGCACCGAGGCGTACATGGCGGGCGAGAGCCGCCACGAGCGGCCCCGCCGGCGGGGCCGGCTGGACGACACCGGCGGCGACGCCGACGGGGGCGAGAAGCTCTACTACCACCTGATCCTGCTGGCGATGTCCGACGTGGGCTACGCCAACCTGATGAAGCTCTCCAGCAAGGCGTACCTGGAGGGCTACTTCTACAAGCCCCGGCTCGACTGGGAGCTGCTGGCCCAGCACTCGCGAGGGCCTCGTGGCCACCACCGGGTGCCTGGGCGGCGTGGTGAACCAGTCGCTGCTGCGGGGGGACGTGGAGGGGGCCACCGCCAAGGCCGGCCGCCTCCAGGACATCTTCGGCACGGACAACCTCTTCGTCGAGCTCCAGGACCAGGGGCTCGAAGAGCAACGGCGGACCAACCCCCAGCTGATCGAGCTGGCCCGGCGCATCGGGGCCCCGCTGCTGGCCACCAACGACAGCCACTACACGACCCGGGCCGACGCCGCCGCCCACGACGCGCTGCTGTGCGTCCAGACGGGCAGCACCATGGACGACCCCGACCGCTTCCAGCTGGAGGGCGAGGAGCACTACCTCAAGACGGCGGCCGAGATGCGGCGGCAGTTCGGCGAGGTGCCCGAGGCGTGCGACAACACCCTGCTGATCGCCGAGCGGGCCGACGTCACCATCGAGTTCGGCAAGCCCCAGCTCCCCGCCTTCCCCCTCCCGCCCGGGGAGGCCGACGACGCCTCCTACCTCCGGTCGCTGGCCGAGCAGGGGGCCCGCGAGCGCTACGGGGCGCCGCTGCCGAGCGACGTCCAGAGCCGGCTCGACTACGAGCTCGGCGTCATCGAGAGCATGGGCTTCTCGGCCTACTTCCTGATCACCTGGGACCTGATCGCCCACGCCCGCCGCTCGGGCATCCGGGTCGGCCCCGGGCGGGGGAGCGCGGCGGGGAGCCTGGTCTCCTACTGCCTGCGCATCACCGACATCGACCCGCTGCGGTACGACCTCCTGTTCGAGCGCTTCCTCAACCCCGGCCGCCGGTCCATGCCGGACATCGACATGGACTTCGACGACCGCTTCCGGGACGAGATGATCCGCTACGCGGCCGAGCGCTACGGGCGCGACCACGTGGCCCAGATCGTGACCTTCAGCACCATCAAGGCCCGGGCCGCGGTGCGGGACGCGTCACGGGTGCTGGGCTACCCGTACGCCGTGGGCGACCGCATCGCCAAGGCCATGCCCCCGCTGGTGATGGGCCGCGACACCCCGCTCGAGGCCTGCTTCGAGGAGGACCCCAAGCACGTCGACGGCTTCCGGGCCGCCCGCGAGCTGCGGGACATGTACCAGACCGACCCCGAGGCCGCGAAGGTCCTGGACGTGGCCCGGGGGCTCGAGGGCCTGCGCCGCCAGGACGGCATCCACGCCGCCGCGGTGGTCATCACCGACAAGCCCCTGACCGAGCACCTCCCCGTCCAGCGCAAGCCCGGGCCCGGCCAGTCGCCGGAGCAGGCGCCCCTCGTCACCCAGTACGAGATGCACGGGGTCGAGTCCCTCGGCCTGCTGAAGATGGACTTCCTCGGCCTCCGGAACCTCTCGGTGATGGAGACCACGCTCGACCTGCTGCGGCAGAACGGGATCGAGCTCGACATCGACGCCGTCCCCCTCGACGACGAGGCCACCCTGGCCATGCTGTGCAAGGGCGACTCCATCGGCGTGTTCCAGCTGGAGGGCGGGCCGATGCGCTCGCTCATGCGGGCGCTGGCCCCGACCAGCTTCGACGACGTGGCCGCCCTCGTGGCCCTGTACCGGCCGGGGCCCATGGCGGCCAACATGCACCTCGACTACGCCGACCGGAAGAACGGCCGCAAGCCCGTCACCTGCCTGCACCCCGACCTCGAGGAGATGCTGGCCGACACCTACGGGCTGATGATCTACCAGGAGTCGGTGATGCGGGTGGCGCAGCGCGTCGCCGGCTACTCGCTGCCCGAAGCCGACGACCTCCGCAAGGCGTGCGCCAAGAAGAAGCGTGACCTCATCGCCCTCCAGCGCCAGAAGTTCGTCGAGGGCTGCGAGCGCACGGGCTACGGCAGCGCGCTGGGCACGGCCCTGTTCGACGTCATCGAGCCCTTCGCCGACTACGCCTTCCCCAAGTCGCACGCCTACGGCTACGGCTACGTCGCCTTCCAGACCGCCTACCTGAAGGCCCACCACCCGGTCGAGTACCTGGCCGCCCTCCTCACCTCGGTCAAGGACAACCAGGACCGCTCCGCCGTCTACCTCAACGAGTGCCGGGCCCTCGGCATCAAGGTGCTCGTGCCCGACGTCAACCTGTCGGCCTCGGACTTCACCGCCCGGCGGGAGCCCGACGGGACCGGGGTCATCCCCTTCGGCCTCTCGGCCGTGCGCAACGTGGGCGAGGGCCTGGTGGCGCTCATCGTGGCCGAGCGGGAGCGGGGCGGGCCCTTCGCCGACTTCTGGGACTTCTGCAACCGGGTCGACCCGGCGGTGCTCAACAAGCGGGCCATGGAGTCGCTCATCAAGGCCGGGGCCTTCGACGCCCTCGGCCACGAGCGGCGGGGCCTGCTCGCCGTCTTCGAGACCATCGTCGAGCGCACCCTGTCCCGGCGGCGGCGGGAGGCCGAGGGCCAGTTCGACCTGTTCTCCTCGGGCGGGGGCGACGCCGGCGGTGGGACCGAGGAGCGCATCGCCATCCCCGACCTGAAGTTCGACAAGGCCCAGCGCCTCGCCTACGAGAAGGAGATGCTGGGCCTCTACGTCAGCGACCACCCCCTGATCGGCTCGGAGCACCGGCTGCGCTCGTTGACCGACTGCACGCTGGCCGAGCTGCGGGAGGCCGGCGGCGCCGCCGGGGGCGTGGGCGAGGTCCGCACCGTCGCCGGGGTGGTGACCAACCTGGCCCGCAAGACCACCAAGCGGGGCGACCTCATGGCCGTGTTCGTCCTCGAGGACCTCGAGGCCGCCGTCGAGGTGATGGTCTTCCCCAAGACCATGCTCGAGCACGGGGCCAAGCTCATCGAGGACGCCGTGGTGTGCGTGAAGGGCCGCCTCGACACCCGGGAGGACGCCCCCAAGCTCGTGTGCCTGGAGGTGACCTGCGTCGAGCTGGCCGCCGACGGGGCCGTCCCCCTCCGCCTGGCCGTCCCGCCGCACCGGCTCGACGAGCGCTGCGTGGACGAGCTCAAGCGGGTGCTGGTCGAGCACCCCGGCGACTCGCCGGTGCTCCTGAAGCTCGGGGCCACCGAGCTGCGCCTGCCGCCCACCTTCAACGTGGACACCACCAACGGGCTCCTCGGGGAGCTCCGGGTGCTCCTCGGACCCGGCTGCATCCTCGGCTGACCCGCTCCGAAACCCGCTCGCGTTTCGCGCGACCCTGCCCCGAGCCTGTGGACTAGTGGGTCGGGACGCGGCGCGGAACGGGGGAACGGAACGGATGGCCATCGACGTCGACACCAAGGACACCACCGCCCTCGGTGATGCCGAGCTGACCACGCTGGGTGACATCTGCGCCGACGGACCCGCGCAGTTCGACATCGGGCTGCTGTCCAAGCAGCGCGAGGAGTGGGTCCTCATCACGACGGCGAAGTCGGGGAACGCCCTCCAGGGGTTCTCGTTCTGCACCCTCGAGCGCATCGGCGGGACGCCGTGCGTGCTGATCGGCCTGGCCTCGGTCAAGCGCACGAGCAAGCGCACCGAGGTGCTCAAGGCCCTGATGGCCGACCAGTACCGGCGGGCCGTGCTCGCCTTCCCCGACGAGGACGTGCTCATCGGCACCCGCTTCGTCGACCCCGCCGGGTTCGAGGCCTTCGCCCTGTCCCGGGTCCTCCAGGACGTGGTGCCCCGGCCCGGGCACAAGGCCACCGGCGAGGAGCGGGCCTGGGGCCGGCGCCTGGCCAAGCGCTTCGGCGTGGACCACGACTACGACGACCGGGCCTTCATCGCCCAGGGCGACGGCGGCGTGCCCTGCGTGCTCGACCACGAGACGCTGAAGCCCGACTCGGTCTCGCCCGACGTGCGGGCCCTGTTCGGCGCCGTGGACACCTCCCGGGGCGACTCCCTCATCGCCTTCGGCTGGGCCATGGCCGAGGACCTGGCCTCCCTGGCCTGAGGCGGCTGCTTCTCCGTTCTGGCCTGCAGAACGGGGCGGTTTCCGCCACGTTCTGCAGGCCAGAACGTCAGGGGGGCGGGGTGGAACTGCGCGAGGTCCTGCGCCGGCGGCGCATGGTGCGGGCCTACGACGCCCGGCCGGTCGACCCGGACGTGCTGGCGGGGGTGCTCGACGCCGCCCGGCGGGCGCCGTCGGCGGGCAACAGCCAGGGCCTCGACCTGGTGGTCCTCGACGGTCCCGGGGAGACGGCCCGCTACTGGGACGTGGCCCTGCCCGCCGGCCCGGCGCGGGACCGCTTCCGGTGGCAGGGCCTGCTGGCCGCCCCCGTGCTCGTCGTCCCCGTGGTGGACCCCGGGGCCTATGCCGCCCGCTACGCCGAGGCCGACAAGGCGGCCACCGGCCTCGGGGCGGTCGAGGCGTGGCCGGTGCCCTACTGGCTGGTCGACGGGGGGATGGCGGCCCACGCCATGCTCCTGGCCGCCGTCGACGCCGGCCTCGGCGCGCTGTTCTTCGGGCTGTTCGACCGGGAGCGACCGGTGCTCGACGCCCTCGGGGTGCCCGTCGACCGCCGGGGCCTCGGGGTGATCGCCCTCGGCCACCCGGCGCCGGACGAGCCCGGGGCCTCGGCCGCACGCCCCCGCCGCCCCCTCGACGACGTGGTCCACCGGGGGGCCTGGTGAGCGAGCTCGCGAGCGGTCCGCTGGACGGGCGGGTCGCCCTCGTCACCGGCGTCAGCCGGCGGGTGGGCATCGGCTTCGGGGTGGCCCGCCGGCTGGCGGCCGACGGTGCCGACCTCGTCGTCTCGTCGTGGGCGCCCCACGACGAGGAGATGCCGTGGGGCGCCGACCCCGACGGGCCCGAGGCGCTGGCCGCCGACCTGCGGGCCTCCGGCCGCCGCGTGGAGCACCTGCCCGCCGACCTCGAGGACCCGACCGCCCCCGCCGCCCTCGTGGCGGCGGCGCAGGCCGCCTTCGGTCACGTGGACGTCCTCGTGGCCAACCACGCCCGCAGCAGCCACCAGGACCTGCCCTCGCTCACCGCCGAGGAGATCGACCGCACCCTGGCCGCCAACGTCCGGGGCACGCTCCTGCTCGTCCAGGCGTGGGCCGCCCAGCACGACGGCCGCCCGGGCGGACGGGTGGTGCTCTTCACCTCGGGACAGCACCGGGGCCCGATGCCGTCCGAGCTGCCGTACGTCGCCTCCAAGGGCGCCCTGCACCAGCTCACCGCCAGCCTCGCCGCCGGGGTGGGGGACCGGGGCATCACCGTGAACTGCGTGAACCCGGGCCCGACCGACACGGGCTACGCCGACGAGGCGCTGCGGGCCGAGGTGGTGCGGCGGATGCCCTTCGGCCGGTGGGGCACGCCGGACGACGTGGCCCGGCTGGTGGCGTGGCTCGTGTCCGACGAGGGCGCCTGGGTCACCGGCGCGGTGATCGACTCCGACGGCGGGTTCCGGGGCGGCTGACCCGAGCCGCCTCCCGTCGTTCTTTGTCGAGTTGCGCACCTCAGGCGTGCACAACTCGACAAAGACGGGTCAGAGGGCGGCGAGCTGCGCGTCCAGGGCCTCGGCCGAGTCGACCGGGGCCTGGCAGGTGAAGCCCTCGCAGACGTAGGCCCGACCCTCCGTCCGCCCCTCCCACAGCGGCGAGGGGTAGGGCTCGCCCCAGGCCAGCACCGCCCGGGGGAGGAACCGGTGCTGGACGGCGGCCACCAGGTCGGGGCGATCGCCCACCACCGCCACCTCCGCAGCGGGCCCGAGCAGCACGTCGAGGGCGGCCAGCAGGTGCGCGAAGGCGGTGGGGTGGCTCCCCGCCGACTCGCCCACGAGGCGGGTCATGCGGTCGGCGGCCTCGGCGTACCGGGCCTCGCCCGTCAGCGCCGCCAGCCGGGCCAGGGCCAGGGCCCCGGCGCTGTTGGCCGACGGGGTGGCGTTGTCGAACAGGTCCTTCTGGCGGGCCACCAGCGCCTCGGCGTCGTGGCCGGTCGTGAACAGCCCGCCGGCGGGGTCCTCGAAGAGCTCGAGCAGCGCGTCGGCGGCGGTCCGGGCCTCGGCCACCCACCGGGCCGTCCCGGTCAGCTCGGCCAGCCGGGTGAAGGCGTCGACCAGGGCGGCGTGGTCGGCGGCGTAGGCCAGGTGGCGGGCACCGCCGTCGGCCTGCCACGACCGCAGCCAGCGCCCGTCCTCGCGGCGCAGCGACGAGAGCAGGAACTCGCCGATCCCGACCGCCGCTGTCCGCCAGCCCTCGTCGCCCGTGGCGGCGGCCGCCTCGGCCAGGGTGGCCAGGAAGAGGGCGTTCCACTCGGTGAGGACCTTGTCGTCGAGTCCGGGCCGCACCCGCCCCTCGCGGGCGGCGAACAGGGCGGCGCGGGCCCGCTCCACCGCCGGCGGCCGGACCAGGTCGCCCCGCACCGGCCGGTGGAGGATGTTGGCACCCTCGAAGTTGCCCGCCGGTGTGACCCCGTACCACTCGATGGCCGCCTCGGCCGCCTCGGTGTCGTCGGCGAGGACCTCTCGGATCTCGTCGGCGCGCCACACGTAGAAGCGGCCCTCCTCGCCCTCGGAGTCGGCGTCCTCGGCCGAGGCCAGTCCCCCGCCCGGCTGGCGCAGGTCCCGCAGCACGTAGCCCACCGTCTCGTCCAGCAGCAGGCGGTAGCGGGCCTCCCCGGTCACCTGCCACGCGTGCAGCAGCGCCCGGGCCAGGAGGGCCTGGTCGTAGAGCATCTTCTCGAAGTGGGGGACCATCCAGAACGCGTCCACCGAGTAGCGGTGGAACCCGCCGCCGAGGTGGTCGTACATGCCGCCGGAGGCCATGGCGTCGAGGGAGGTGGTGACCACGTCGAGCAGGGCCCCGTCGCCGGTGCGGTCGTGCACCCGCAGGAGCAGGTCGAGGGCCATCGACTGGGGGAACTTGGGGGCCCGCCCGAACCCGCCCCACTCGCCGTCGAACGCGCCCTGCAGCTCGGAGGCGGCCCGGTCGAGCACGGCCCGTCCGGGGCGATCGGCGCCGCCCCCCAGCGAGACCGTGCGCTGGATGGCCTCGGTCAGCTTCCCCGCCTGCTCGAGCAGCTCGGCCCGCCGGTTCCGCCAGGCGTCGTCCACCGCCCGGCACAGGTCGACGAACCCCGGCATCCCGCCCCGGGACGCGGGCGGGAAGTAGGTCCCGCCGAAGAACGGGCGGCCGTCGGGCGTCATGAACACGGTCATGGGCCAGCCCCCCTGGCCGGTCATCGTCTGGACCGCCTCCATGTAGACGGCGTCGACGTCGGGCCGCTCCTCCCGGTCGACCTTGACGCTGACGAACAGCTCGTTCATCACCTCCGCCACCGCCGGGTCCTCGAACGACTCGTGGGCCATGACGTGGCACCAGTGGCAGGCCGAGTAGCCGACGGACAGCAGCACCGGCTTGTCCTCGTCCCGGGCCCGGGCGAACGCCTCGTCGCCCCACGGGTACCAGTCGACCGGGTTGTCCCGGTGCTGGCGCAGGTAGGGGCTCGTCTCCCCGGCGAGGCGGTTCACCGGCCCACGCTACGGCCGTGACCACGCGGAGCGCAGCCTCGGGGTTCCGGGTCGGCTCCCGACGTCTGAGCGGCGGGAGTTCGGAAAATCCGTACTCACGCCGACGAGACGCGGCCGGCTCGGCCCGAGCGGCGCCACGCTACGGTCCGCCGCCGTGGACCTGCGACTGGACGGCAAGGTGGCCCTCGTGACGGGGGCCTCCCGGGGCATCGGGCGGGCCATCGCCGCGGCCTACAGCGAGGCGGGGGCCAGGGTGCTCATCTCCTCCCGCAAGCAGGACGCCCTCGAGGAGGCGGCAGCGGGGATGGCGGGCGAGGTGGCGGTGTTCGCCGCCAACGCCGGTGAGCCCGACCAGGCCGCGGCCTGCGTGGCCTTCTGCGTCGAGCGCTTCGGCGGCATCGACGTGCTCGTCAACAACGCCGCCACCAACCCCTACATGGGCCCCCTCATGGGCATCGACGTCCCCCGGGCCGAGAAGACGGTGCGGGTCAACCAGCAGGGTGTCCTGGTGTGGACCCAGGAGGCCTTCAAGGCCGGCCTGGCCGAGGGCGGCGGGGCGGTGATCAACATCGCCTCGGTGGGGGGCCTGTCGGTCGAGTCGACCATCGCCTACTACAACGTGACGAAGGCGGCCGTGCTCCACCTGACCCGCCAGATGGCGGCCGAGCTGGCCCCCGACGTCCGGGTCAACGCCATCGCCCCGGGCCTGGTCAAGACCGACATGGCCCGGGCCCTGTGGGAGCCGAACGAGGACGCCATCGCCCGCCACACCCCCCTTCGCCGCCTGGGCGAGCCCGAGGACATCGCCGCCGCCGCCCTCTTCCTGGCCAGCGACGCCGCCTCGTGGATCACGGGCCAGGCGCTGGTGGTGGACGGCGGGGCCCTCCTCGGGGGCGGCGTCTAGTCCCGATCGGGCCTCACGGCGCCCCGATCGGCGCCGACGGGACCCCTCGTGGCGCCCCGTGAACGACTCGGCGACATCCTGCTCGAGACGACCCAGATCACCAACGCGGACCTCGAGGCCGCGCTGACCCTCCAGAAGGAGGTCAGCGAGCGGCTCGGGAAGATCCTCCTGGACAAGGGCCTGATCCGCCCCACCGACCTGCTGCGCGCCCTGGCCCGCCAGGCCGGGGTGCGGTTCGTCGACCTCGACGACTTCCCGGTGGACTGGTCCGTGGCCCAGTCGATCCCGCTGGCCATGGCCCGTCGGCACCGCGCCCTGCCCATCGCCTACGAGGAGGAGCGCGTCGTCGTCGCCATGGCCAACCCGGCCGACGTGCTCGCCCTCGACGACCTGCGCACGCTCCTCCGGCGCGAGGTGGTCGTCGCCCTCGTCGACCCCGGCCAGCTCCACGCCGCCCTCGACCGGGCGGCCAGCTCGGAGGCCGAGGTGGCCGACGCCCTCCAGGCCGCCGCCGAGGAGGCCGACGACGTCGCCGGGCCCCAGGACATCCTCGACGACTCGGTGGCCGAGGCGCCCATCGTCCGCTTCGTCCAGGCGGTGATCGCCCGGGCCGTGGCCGGCCGGGCCTCGGACGTCCACGTCGAGCCCGACGAGAAGGGGCTGCGGGTGCGCCTGCGCATCGACGGCGTGCTCCACGACGCCATGCGGGCACCGTCCTCGCTGCGGGCCGGCATCGTCAGCCGGATCAAGGTCATGGCCGACCTCGACATCTCCGAGCGGCGCCTGCCCCAGGACGGCCGCACCCGCGTCCGCACCGGCGGCCGCACCATCGACATGCGCGTGGCCACCGTGCCCACCGTCTTCGGCGAGGCCGCCGTCCTCCGGCTCCTCGACACCAGGGAGACCGGGCACTCGCTGGACGACCTGTCCATGGACCCGGACGTGCTGGCCCGCTGGGCCTCGGCCTACAAGCGGCCGTGGGGCGCCGTGCTCTGCACCGGTCCCACCGGCTCGGGGAAGACGACCACCTTGCACGCCACCCTCAGCGCGCTCAACGACGAGACCCGCAACCTCATGACCATCGAGGACCCCGTCGAGTACATGCTCTCCGGCGTCAAGCAGGTCCAGGTGAACGTCGCCGCCGGGCTGACCTTCGCCTCGGCGCTGCGCTCGTTCCTCCGGGCCGACCCCGACGTCATGCTCGTGGGCGAGATCCGCGACCACGAGACGGCGGTCATCGCCGCCGAGGCGAGCCTCACCGGCCACCTCGTCCTGTCGTCGCTCCACACCAACGACGCCGCGTCGGCCCCGCTGCGGCTGACCGAGATCGGGGTGGCCCCGTTCCTCGTCACCTCGGCGGTGCAGGCCGTGCTGGCCCAGCGCCTGGCCCGCAAGCTGTGCGACCGGTGCAAGGCGCCCTACGAGCCGAACGACGTCGAGCTGAGCGAGGCCCGCTGGCCGTCCGGCTGGCCCACGCCCGAGTTCCACCGCGCCGTGGGCTGTTCGGCGTGCTCGGCCACCGGGTACCGCGGCCGCATGGCCGTGCACGAGGTGCTCCTCATGTCCGAGGCCCTGCGCCGGCTCGTGCTCGAGAAGGCGGGCGCCGACCAGCTGCGGAAGGTGGCCATCGAGGAGGGCATGGTCCCCCTGTGGGAGGACGGCCTGAAGAAGGTCGCCGCCGGGTTCACGACCGTCGAGGAGCTGGCCCGGGTCGTCACCTGACATGACGGGTTGGCGCTACAGCTCGCGCAGCGCGGCCCGGCGGACCTTGCCCAGTGCGGTGCGGGGCAGGGCGTCGACGAGCTCGAGGTGGCGGGGGGCGGCGTAGGCCGGGCGGGACCGCTTGGCCAGCTCCCGGAGGGACGCGAGGCTCGGCGGGTCGGCCGGATCGGCGGGGACGACCACGGCGACCACCACCGCTCCCCACTCCGGATCGGGTCGTCCCACCACCGCTACCTCGCGGACGCCGGGGTGGGCGGCGAGCACCACCTCCAGGTCGTCGGGCCACACCTTCTCGCCCCCCGTCACGACGACGTCGGCCAGGCGCCCGGCCACCACCAGCCGGCCGTCGGCGTCGATGGCGCCGCTGTCGCCGGTGGGGAGCCACCCCCCTGCGCCCTTCGGGTCGGTCCCGTCGCGGTAGCCCCGCAGCAGCATCGGGCCCCGGACGTGCACCTCCCCGTCGACCGCCCGCACCTCGACGCCGTCCAGGGGCCGCCCGTCGTAGACGACGCCGCCCCCGGTCTCGGTCGCGCCGTAGGTGCGGACCACGTTGGCCGGCCGCGGCCCCGGGTCGGCGGCGCCCCCGAGGACCACCGCCTTGAACCATGCCGGGTCGACCCGGTCGAGGGCGGTGGCGACGAGGGAGACGAGCGTCGGCCCGAGCCCGGCCACCTCGCGGAGGGCGTCCGGCTCGGGCCGGGGCAGCACGGTGAGGGCGGTCCCGGCGTGGAGGGCGCGGGTCACCACGCCGAGGCCGCCGACGTGGGCCAGCGGGAGGCAGGCCAGCCACCGGTCGACGGCGGGGTCCACGGCCAGGCGGTCGCTCGTGGCCCGGGCCGAGGCGGCCACCGCCTCGTGGGTGAGCACGGCCGCCTTGGGGACTCCCCCCGTCCCGCTCGTGGCCACCACCAGCGCGTCGCCGGGCTCGACGGGCTCGTCGACCCTGGCCACGTCGAGCACCGCCTCCGCGGCGGGCGGCGGGAGGCGGGGGTCGAGCGGGAGCACGGCGTCGCCGTGGTCCCACGCCCGCTGCAGCGCCTCCACGAAGGCGGGGTCGCCCTCGGCGGGGACCACCACCAGCCGGGGCACCGCCCCAACCTACGGAGGGTGCTGGGCGATCGGCGTGCGGACAGCCGGCGAGGTGTGCGCTGCCTCGCCCAGCAGCCTCCAAGGAATGGCCTGTCGGAGCGGCGCCCGGGTACCGTCGGCCGCCGTGCCCGATTGGCGGTCCGTCGGCGAGTGGCGGGACATCCGCTACGAGCTGGCCGAGGGCATCGCCAAGGTCACCATCGACCGGCCCGAGGTGCGCAACGCCTTCCGGCCCCGCACGGTCGTCGAGCTGTCCAAGGCCTTCTCGCTCGCCCAGGACGACCCCGAGGTGGGCGTGATCATCCTCACCGGCGAGGGTCCCCATGCCTTCTGCTCCGGCGGCGACCAGAAGGTCCGGGGGGCCGAGGGCTACGTCGACGACGAGGAGATGGGGCGGTCGGGCCCGGGCCGCTTCGACGTGACCGCGCTCCACCTCCAGATCCGGCGCTGCCCCAAGCCGGTGGTGGCCATGGTGGCGGGGTACGCCGTCGGTGGCGGCCACGTCCTCCACATCGTGTGCGACCTGACCATCGCCGCCGACAACGCCCGCTTCGGCCAGACCGGCCCCAAGGTCGGCTCGTTCGACGGCGGCTACGGCGCCGGCCTGCTGGCCAACCAGATCGGAGCCAAGAAGGCACGGGAGATCTGGTTCCTGTGCCGCCAGTACGACGCGCAGCAGGCGTTGGAGATGGGCCTCGTCAACACCGTTGTCCCCCTCGACCGGCTCGAGGAGGAGACCGTCGGGTGGTGCCGGGAGATGCTGGCCCTGTCGCCCATGGCCCTGCGCCTGCTGAAGGCCAGCTTCAACGCCAGCGAGGACGGCCTGGCCGGCATCCAGCAGCTGGCCCACGACGCCAACCTGCTCTTCTACATGAGCGAGGAGGGCCAGGAGGGCCGCAACGCCTACGTCGAGAAGCGGCCGCCCGACTTCTCGAAGTTCCCCCGCCGCCCATGAACCGCTGGGTCCTCGGCGCCCGGCCCCGCACCCTCCCGGCCGCGGTCGTGCCGGTGCTCGTGGGCACGGCGGTCGCCGCCGGCGGGGGCATCCACTGGTGGCGGGCGCTCGTGGCCATGGTCGTGGCCGTCGCCATCCAGGTCGCCACCAACTACGCCAACGACTACGCCGACGGCGTGCGGGGGACGGACGACGTCCGGGTCGGACCGGTGCGCCTGGTGGCGTCGCGCCTGGCCACGCCGGCCGAGGTCAAGCGGGCCGCCCTGCTGGCCGGCGCCGTGGCCGCGGTGGCGGGACTGACCCTGGTGCCGGCCGTGGGCCCCGAGGTCGTGGTGATCGGCGCCGCCTCGCTCGCCGCCGGCTACCTCTACACCGGCGGGCCGAGGCCCTACGGCTACGCCGGGCTGGGCGAGGTGTTCGTCTTCCTGTTCTTCGGCGTGGTGGCCACCACCGGCTCGTCGTACGTGCAGCTCGAGGAGGTGACGCTGCTGGCCCTGGCCGCCTCCGTGCCCGTCGGCTTCCTCGCCACGGCCCTGCTGGTGGTCAACAACCTCCGGGACATCCGCACCGACGGCGCCGTGGGCAAGCGCACCCTGGCCGTGCGCCTGGGGGAGCCGGCCACCCGCGCCCTCTACGGCGGGCTGGTGGTGGGGGCGTTCCTGGTCGTGCCCGTGCTGGCCCTGCGCCGGCCCCTGGCCCTCCTCGCCCTGCTGGCGGTGCCGCTGGTGGCCCGCCCCCTCCGGCTCGTGTCGAGCCAGGCCGCCGGGCGGGCCCTGCTGCCGGCGCTGGCCGACACCGGGCGGCTGTCGCTCGGCTTCGGGGTGCTGCTGGCGGCCGGGCTGGCCCTGTCGGCGTGAGCGAGCTCGCGAGCGGACCGACAAGGACAGCGCCCTGGCCGGAGCGCCAGCGACGGCCGCTCATCGGCGCCCACGTCGATGGGACGGGCCGAGGAGTGCACGGCCTGAGGTTCCGCCGATGAGCCGGTCAGGCCAGCCAGGGCACCACGACGTCGAGGAAGGCGGCGGGCTGCTCGAGGTGGGCGGCGTGGCCGGCGTCCGGCACCAGCGCCAGGGTGGCGTCGGGCAGCCCCGCCTGCAGGCGCCGGCCGAGGGCGGTGTAGCGCTCGTCGCGGGCGCCGGCCACCACGAGCACCGGCACCCGGATCTCGGGCAGGCGGTCCCACATCGGCGCCACCGCCCCCTGCCCGGCCAGCCGCAGGCTGGACGCGAGGCCGCCGACGGTGTTGGACCGGCGGGCGTCGTCGCAGCGGTGCTCAAGGGGGATGCCGGCGAAGAGGGGGAGGGCCACCCACTCGTCGACGAAGGCGTCGACGCCGACCGCCTCCAGGTGGGCAGCGCGGTCCTCGTCCTCGGCCCGGCGGCGCGCCCGCTCGGCGGGGTCCTCGACCCCGGCGGTGCCGCCGATCAGCACCAGCGACCGCACCACGTCGGGCCGGGCCAGGGCCACGGCCAGGGCCCAGCGGGCCCCCAGGGAGTAGCCCACCCACGTGCCCGGTCCGCCCGCGTCCGCCAGCAGGGGGGCGCCGGTGGGCAGGTCCAGCGCCTCGGCCGACCGACGCCCGTGGCCGGGCAGGTCGAGGGCGACGACCTCGTGCCCCGCGGCGGTCAGCCCCTCGCCGGCCGGGCCCCAGCACGCCCCGGTCTGGGTGAAGCCGTGCAGCAGCACGAGACGGGTCACCGGCCGATGCTGGCACCGTGACGACGGGGGAGGCGCAGGCCACCTTCGCCGCCACCCTCGTCGACGAGTGGGCCCGGGCCGGCGTGCGCCACGCCGTGGTGTCGCCCGGCTCCCGTTCGACCCCGCTGGCCGTGGCCCTCGACGCCGACGACCGGGTGGCCGTGCACGTGTTCCTCGACGAGCGCTCGGCTGCGTTCTGCGCCGTCGGGATCGGGCGGGCCTCGGGCATCCCAGCGGTGGTGACCACCACCAGCGGGACGGCGGCGGCGGAGTGCCACGCCGCCGTGCTGGAGGCGTCCCACGGGCGGGTGCCGCTGCTGGTGTGCACCGCCGACCGGCCGCCGGAACTCCAGGGGGTGGGTGCGCCGCAGACCGTCGACCAGGTCGGGCTCTACGGCCGCGCCGTGCGGTGGGCGGCCGAGCCGGGTGTGCCCGACCCGGCCACGGTGGGGACGTGGCGGTCGCTCGCGTCCCGGGCGGTGGCCGAGGCCACCGGCGCCCGCCCCGGCCCGGTGCACCTGAACCTCTCCTTCCGCGACCCGCTGGTGGGGGAGTCCGGCCCACTGCCCCCCGGACGGGAGGACGGCGCGCCGTGGCACCGCGCGTGGCCGGCGGTGGCGCCAGCGTTCCGCGCCGCCGAGGCCGTGGCCCCGACGCTCCGGTCCCCCCGCGGCCTGGTCGTCGCCGGCGCCGGCGCCGACCCGAAGGAGGTCGGCTACCTGGCCGAGAAGACCGGGTGGCCGGTGCTGGCCGATCCGCTGTCCGGGTGCCGGGCACCGGGCACCGTGGCCGCCTTCGACGCCCTCCTCCGGGTGCCGTCCTTCGCGGAGGCCCACCGCCCGGACGTGGTCGTGCAGGTGGGGGCGGCGCCGGCGTCGAAGGTGCTCGGCCAGTGGCTGGCCGCATGCGGGGCCCGCACCGTGCTGGTGGAGCCGAGCGGGACGTTCCTCGACCCGGACCGGGTGGCGGCCGACGTGATCCCCGGCGGTCCCGCCGTCCTCGCCGACCTCGCCCGCCGCCTCGAAGGCATCGCCGACCCCGCATGGGGTGCCTCGTGGACCGCGGCCGACGCTGCCGCGCAGGAGGCGATCGACCGCACCCTCGCCACCCACGACGACCTGACCGAGCCGGCGGTGGCCCGGGCGCTGCTGGCCTCTCTGCCGGACGGCGCCACCCTCGTGGTCTCCTCGTCGATGCCCGTGCGCGACCTCGAGTGGTACGGCCGCGCCCGCGAGGGCGTGGACGTGCTCGCCAACCGGGGCGTCAACGGCATCGACGGGGTGCTGTCCACCGCCGTCGGCGTGGCCCTCGCCACCGGCGGCCCCACGGCGCTGCTCATCGGCGACCTCGCCCTGCTCCACGACGCCGGCGGGCTGCTCGGGCTGGCCGACCGGGGTGTCGACCTCGCGGTGGTCGTGGTGGACAACCGCGGCGGGGGGATCTTCTCGTTCCTGCCCCAGGCCGTCGAACTGCCGGGCGAGCGCTTCGAGCGGCTGTTCGCCACCCCCCACGACGTCGACCTCCCGAGCCTCGTGGCGGCCCACGGGCTGGCCGCGCTGCGGGTGCACGACGCCGACGGGCTGGCGCCCGCCCTCACCGTCGCCGTGACCACGCCGGGGCCCCTGGTGGTGGTGGCTCCGACCGACCGCACCGCCAACGTCGGCGTGCACGACGAGCTGCACGCCGCCGTGGCGGCGGCGGTGGCGACCCGCTCGTCCTAGCGGACGGCCTTCTTGGCGGCCTTGGCCGCCTTCTTGGCCGGCGCCGCCTTCTTGGCCGGGACGGCCTTCTTGGCGGGCCGGGGCTCCGACGCCTGAGAGGCGGCGTCGGCCAGCGTGGTGGCACCGGCGGTGGCCAGGGTCCCGCTGCTGTCCTCGAGGTGGGCCCGGACGAACCACTGGTACTGCTCGAGCTGGCCGCTCTGGGTGATGAGGATGTCCTCGCTCACCGGGTCGAGGTCGCCCACGTCCTCCATCGCCGAGCGGTGGTCGGCGACCACGCCGGCGTAGACGAGGTCGAGGGCGCCGAGGTGCTCGAGGGTGGTGGCCCGCAGGATCGAGTAGTCGTCCCACGAGCGGTGCGTGGCCACGTAGCCGGGGGTCCCCACCGGGGATCCGCCGAGGGTGGCGATGCGCTCGGCCAGCTCGTCGACCATCTCCCGCACGGAGGCGACCTGGGGGTCGAGCATCTCGTGGACGCCGATGAAGGTGGGGCCCACGACGTTCCAGTGGACGTGCTTGAGCGTCAGCTCGAGGTCGATCAGGGCGACCAGGCGTTGCTGGAGCCTGTCTCGCACCTTCCTGCCGTCCTGGGTGCTCATGCCGGGGATGCTGTAGCCGTCGGACATGGGCCCAACCTGCCCCGGAGGGCTAGGGGGAAACCAGGGCTCCCAGCAGCGCGGCGAGCTTGGCCCGGGTCTCCGCCAGCTCGGCGTCCGGGTCCGAGTCGGCGACCACACCGACGCCGGCGAGCAACCGGGCCCGGGCGCCGTCCAGCTCCGCGCTGCGGATGGCCACGGCGAAGGCGCCGTCGCCGCGGGCGTCGACCCAGCCCACGGGCCCGGCGTAGCGGCCCCGGTCGAGCCCCTCCAGGCGGGCGATGGCGGCGCGGGCGTCCTCCCGGGGCGAGCCGCACACCGCCGGCGTGGGGTGGAGGGCGCCGGCCAGGGCGAGCGCCGAGGCCGGTGGGGACGAGAGCCGCCCCTGCACGAGGGTGGCGAGGTGCTGCACGTTGGCCATCGCCACCACCGACGGCTCGGCCTCGGCGTCGACGTACGAGCAGTACGGCAGCAGGGCGTCGAGCACGAAGTCGATGGTCACCTGGTGCTCCACCCGGTCCTTGGTCGACGCCAGGAGCGAGGCGGCCAGGCGGGCGTCGGTGCTGGGGTCGGCGCTGCGGGGGGCGGTGCCGGCCATGGGGTGGGAGCGCACCCGGTCACCGGTGCGGGCGACGAGCAGCTCGGGGCTGGCGCCGACCAGGCCGTCGACGGCGAAGCGGAAGGCGGCCGGGTACGACGCCCGTAGCCGGGCCAGCAGCTCGTGCACGGGGAACGGGGCGTCGCCCTCGACCACCACCTCGCGGGCGAGCACGACCTTCTCCAGGGCGCCGGCCCGCACGAGGTCCCGGGCCTCGGCCACGGCTGCGCACCACGATGCCGGCGAGCGGGTCGGGCGCACGGTGAACGACGACGGCCCCGTCGGCCACGCGGTGGCCACCAGGGGGACCACCTCCGGCCGCTCCCGTGACCGTCCGATGGTCGTCAACCACCGCGACCCGTCGGCGGACCGGCCGACGACGGTGGTGGGGATCAGCGCCGCGGCCGGCGCCGCATCGTCGAAGGGCAGGGCGCAGAAGGCCACCGGCCCCGTGCCGGGCCGGGCGACCTCGTCGTCGACCTCGATCGCCGCGAGCGCGTCGGCCACGACGCCGGCGGCGTCCGACACCCGGCCCCGACCGGTGGGCAGCGCCAGCCGGAGGACGTCGGACGCGCCCGCCAGCCCGAGGTCGGGGCCCTCGAAGAGCACGCCGCCGGGCAGCAGCAGGTCGACGTCGGCGTCGAGCCGGGTGGTGCGGGCCACGAGGCCGCCGAGGTCGGGTGCGACCTCAGCCACGGGTCGCCACCAGGAGCTGGGCGGCGCCCCCGCCGAGGGCCCGCCTGGTCGCGGCCGTGAAGCCGGCGGCGGCGAAGCGGCGCAGGAGCTCCTCGGGCGGGGGCAGGTAGGCCACCGACCGGGGGAGGTAGCGGTAGGCCGAGCGGTCGGACAGCAGGCCCCCGATGCGGGGCACGACCCGGCCGAAGTACACGCCGTGACCCCACCGCAGGACCGCCGAGGAGGGCTCGGCCACCTCGAGCAGGGCCACCCGTCCACCCGGCCGGACGACCCGGGCCAGCTCGGCGAGGAAGGCGTCGAGGTCGGCCAGGTTGCGCAGGGCGAAGCCGCAGGTGGCGCCCTCGACGCGGCCGTCGGGCACGGGCAGCCGGGTGACATCGGCCTGGACGAGCGGGGCGGTGGTGCGGGCGGCGGCCAGCATCCCCCACGACAGGTCGACGCCCACGGGGCGGTGCCCGGCGGCCTGGAGGTCGCGGCACAGGTCGCCGGTGCCGGCGGCCAGGTCGAGCACGACGGAGCCGGGCGGGAGGTCGAGGGCCCGCACCGCCTTGCGCCGCCACCCCCGGTCGAGGCCGAAGGTCATGACCCGGTTGACCAGGTCGTAGCGGGGGGCGATGGCGTCGAACATGCCCCGCACGGCCCGGACCTTGGCCTCGCCCGTGGGCAGCTCCTGGTCGGGCATCAGCGGGGCACCGCCCTCAGATGGCATCGGGTTGCTCCACGTCGCAGTGCCGGCACCGGGGGTAGCCCCGGGAGGTGGGGCGGCCGCAGGCGATGCAGCGGTACACCCGGATCTCGCCCCGGCGCAGGCGGCCCACCGCCGCCCAGAGCATCCCGCCCACCGCCACGACCATGAGGACCTCGAGGCTGTCGCGGAGCAGGGTGCCCACGCAGCCAGTCTGCCGCCGGGTCGTCGCTCAGGCGTAGTAGCGGAAGACCACCTGGGCCACGCAGGCCGGCTTGGGGGCGCCCTCCACCTCGAAGGTGACGTCGAGGGTGACCTGGGCCCCGCCGCCGCCGACGTCCTCGACCGAGGCCACGGCGGCACCGGCCCGCAGCTTGGAGCCGACGGGCACCGGGCTCGGGAAGCGGACCTTGTTGGCGCCGTAGTTGACGCCCATGGTGACGCCCTCCACCCGCATGACCTGCGGTAGCAGCGTGGGGGCCAGCGAGAGGGTGAGGTAGCCGTGGGCGATGGGGCCGCCGAAGGGGCTCTCCTTGGTGGCCCGTTCGACGTCCACGTGGATCCACTGGTGGTCGCCGGTGGCGTCGGCGAAGCGGTTCACCTGGTCCTGCGAGATCTCGAGGTAGTCGCTGTAGCCGAGGTGCTCGCCGACCTTGGCCTTGAGCCCGTCGATCCCCTGGATGGTCGTCGTCATGGGCGCAGAACCTAGGAGACGCGCTAGGAGAACCAGATGCGCTGGTACTCCCGGCTCTGGGGGTGCAGCAGCAGCGCGATCAGCGCGACGTCGAACATCAGGCCGATGATCCCCGTGACGAGGGCCTTGCCGGCGATGATGAGGACGAACGGGAGGAGGGCCACCGCCAGGGCCACGCCGTAGCCCCAGCGCTTCTCCTGGGCGATGCCCAGGCCGCCGGCCACGCCCCCGGCGATGATCATGAGGCCGTAGATGCTGCCGAGGCCGCCGAAGAGCAAGGCGAAGACCGCGTTCATGTAGAGCAGGAAGACAGCGATCTGGAGCGTCTGAGGCTGGGAGGGGTTCGTCCATTGCCGCATCGCCATGGCTGACAGTCTGGCAGCCGTCGTGCTCGCTGCCGGCGCCGGGACCCGCCTTTCCCCGCTGACCTCGGTGCGGCCGAAGGCCCTGTGCCCGGTGGGGGACCGGCCGCTGGTCGACCACGCCCTGGAGCGGGTCGAGGCGGTCGTGGGTGCCGGGCCCGACCGGGTGGCGGTGAACGCCCACGCCCACCGCTCGCAGCTCGCGGCCCACGTCGCCGGCCGGGCCCACCTGTCGGTGGAGGAGCCGGTGGCCCTCGGCACCGCGGGGGCCGTCGCCGCCCTGCGACCGTGGCTCGACGGGCGCCCCGTCCTGGCCGTGAACGGCGACGCCTGGGCCCCCGGCGACCTGGGCCCGCTGGTGGCGGGGTGGGACGGCGAGCGGGTGCGGGTCCTGGTCGCCTCCGACCCGTCGCTCCCCCTGGGGCCGCACACCCGGGTCCTCGGGTCGCTCCTGCCGCCGGCCGACGTGGCCGCCCTCCCCGACGGGGTGTCGGGGCTCACCGCCGTGTGCTGGGGCCCCGCTGCCGCTGCCGGACGGCTGGAGCAGGTGGGCGGTCCCCGTCCCTTCGTCGACTGCGGGCGACCCTTGGACTACCTGGACGCCAACCTGGCCGCGTCGGGCGGCCGCTCCGTGGTGGGGGCGGGTGCCGAGGTGGCGGGGACCGTCGAGCGCTCGGTGGTGTGGCCGGGCGGCGTCGTCCGCCGGGGTGAGCACCTGGTCGACGCCGTCCGGGTGGGGGACTGGCTCACCGTCCTCGTGCGCTGAGTCGCGTCGGCGCAGCGACGCTCGTTGTCGCGTTGGCAACCGTGGCGGTAGCTAACGCGACGACGAGCGGCGCGTCGGCGCCGCCACCGCGGTGACGTCGTGGCCGGCGCGCAGCTGGCCGCAGGCGGCGTCGATGTCCGTGCCCCGGGTGCGGCGCACGGTGACGTTGACCCCGAGGGCGCGGAGCCGGTCCCGGAAGGCCCGCACCCCGGCCGCGGGCGTGCCCGGCATGGGCCACCCCGGGGTCGGGTTGAGGGGGATGAGGTTGACGTGGGCGCCGAGGGGACGGGCCCGGTCGGCCAGCTCGGCGGCGTCGGACGGCCGGTCGTTGATCCCGTCCATCAGCGCCCACTCGAACGACAGCCGCCGGCCGGTGGCGGTCCGGTGCTCGGCGCACGCGGCCATGAGCACGTCGAGGGGGTAGCGGCGGTTCAACGGCACGAGCTCGTCCCGCAGGGCGTCGTGGGCGGCGTGCAGGGACACGGCCAGGGTCACCGGCAGGCCCTCCCCGGCCAGGCGGCGGATGCCGGGTACGACGCCGACGGTGGACACCGTGATGCCGCGGGCCGACAGCCCGAGGTCCCCGGTCAGCCGGCGCACCGCGGCGACCACGCGGTCGTAGTTGGCCAGCGGCTCGCCCATGCCCATGAAGACGACGTTGGACAGTCGCCGGGGACCGGCCCGCCGCCGGGCCCGCACCACCTGCTCGACGATCTCGCCCTCGCTGAGGTTCCGCTCGAAGCCGGCCTGGCCGGTGGCGCAGAAGCCGCAGCCCATGGCGCACCCCGCCTGTGAGGAGATGCACGCCGTCGACCGCGACCCGTAGGCCATCAGCACGGTCTCCACCAGGGCGCCGTCCTCCAGGCGCCAGAGCCACTTCACGGTCTCGCCCCGGTCGGCCACCGACTCGGCCGCCGGCTCGAGCGCGGACGGCAGGGCCGCCGCCACCCGGGCCCGCAGCGCCACCGGCAGCTCGGTGATGTCCTCGGGGTCGAGGCCCCGCCGGTGCAGGCCGTCCCACACCTGGCGGGTCCGGTAGGCGGGCTCGCCGGCCAGCACCTCGGCCACGTCCTCCGGACGGGCGTCGTACCGGCTCGGCATCGGGCCCCAGGGTAGGAGCCACGGGTACCGTCGATGCATGGCGATGCGGCCCGACGAGCACCACCACCGGGACGTCTCCGGGGGCTCGATCCGGGCCGCGGTGTTCGGGGTGAGCGACGGCCTGGTGTCCAACCTCGGGCTCATGCTCGGCGTGGCCGGGGCCGATCCGGCGCCGGCGGTGGTGCGGGTGGCGGGCCTGGCCGGCCTGGTGTCGGGCGCCGTGTCCATGGCCGCCGGGGAGTACAACTCGGTGCGGGTGCAGAACGAGCTCTTCGAGCGCGAGCTCGAGCTCGAGCGCATCGAGCTGCGCCGCAACCCCGAGGGGGAGACCGAGGAGCTGGCCGAGGTCTACGAGGCCCGCGGCGTCGACGGCCCGCAGGCGAGGGAGCTGGCGGCGGCGATGATGTCGGACCCCGATCTGGCCCTCGAGGTCCACGCCAAGGAGGAGCTGGGCATGTCGCCCGGCTCCCTCGGCTCGCCGATCGGCGCGGCCAGCTCGTCGTTCGTCAGCTTCGCCATCGGCGCCCTCGTGCCGCTCGCGCCGTGGTTCGTGGGGGAGGGCGACGCCGCCATCGTGGCGTCGCTCGTGCTCGCCCTGGTGGCCGCCGTCGTCGTCGGCTGGATCATCGCCTCCACCGCCGAGCGCCCCGTCCCCCGCGTGGTCCTCCGCCAGCTGCTCTTCACCCTCGTGCCGGCGGCGATCACCTACGCGGTGGGCTCGGCCCTCGGCGTCTCCGGGGTGGCGTAGGCGGCGACGTCGCCCACGTAGGCCCGGTCCACGTGGTCGAGGGTGAACCCGAGCGCCTCGTAGAGCTGCACCGCCGGCGCGTTGTCGGCGTCGACGTAGAGCATCCCCACCGGCAGGCCCCGGTCGGCCAGCCAGTCGAGGCCGGCCAGCACGAGCGCCTTGCCCAGCCCGCGCCGGCCGGCCGACGGGTCGACGGCGATGACGTAGATCTCACCGAGCGGCGGGTCGTGGTCGGCGTGGACCTTGGTCCAGCAGAAGCCCTCGAGGCGGCCGTCGCGCTCGGAGAGGAGGAACCCGGCGGGGTCGAACCAGGGCTCGGCCTCGCGGGCCCGCAGCGTCGCCAGGTCCCAGCCGCCCTGCTCGGGGTGCCACTCGAAGGCCCGGTTGTTCACCTCCAGCCACGCCTCCTCGTCCTCGCCCGGGCGGAAGGCCCGCAGGGGCAGGTCGAGCGGCTCGTGGTCGACGGGGAGGGGCCGGCGCAGCTGGAGGAGGTCGCGACCCCGCCGGAGGTCCACGGCCGCGGCGATGGCGTCGTGGGCGGCGGTGGGCTGGTGGACCCAGAGGTGGACGTGGCCCCCGCCCTCCCGGGCCACGAGGTCGAGCGCCGCCCGGAGCATCTCGGGGCCGATGGACAGGGCGTCGTAGCGGTGGTGGGGGTCGACCACGAGGTCGAGCGCCCAGCTGGTCGGGCCCCGGCTGACCTGGGCGTAGCCCACGGGGTGGTGGTGGCCGGTCTCCCACGCCACGAGCCCGGCGAAGCTCTCCCGGCCGCCCTGGGCCATGTCCAGCCACCGGTGGTCGTCGAGGGCCTTGTGCCCGTCAGCCCGCTCGGCCACCTCCAGCAGCTCGCTCACCGCGGCGACGTCGTGGGGCGCCAGGTGGTGCTTGATCTCCAGCCGACGCACGGCGGCAGGGTAGAAGGGGCGCCGTGGCGCGACCGAGGAGCCCCCGTGGCCGGGCCCGTGAGGTGCTGGCCCGACTCGGTGCCGCCCGGCCGGGCTCGGCCGCCGACCTGGCCACCCTCGACTTCCACACGCCCTTCGAGCTCCTCGTGGCCACCGTCCTCTCGGCCCAGACCACCGACGTCGGCGTCAACAAGGTCACCCCCGTGCTCTTCGCCCGCTGGCCCACGCCCGAGGACCTGGCCGCCTCCGACCCCGAGGAGCTGGAGGCCGTGCTGCGGCCGACCGGCTTCTACCGGGCGAAGGCGCGCAGCGTCCGCGGCCTGGCCGAGGCCGTCGTCGAGCGCCACGGGGGCGAGGTGCCGACGGGGATGGCGGAGCTGACCGCGCTCCCCGGCGTCGGGCGCAAGACGGCCAACGTGGTGCGCAGCGTGGGCATGGGCCTGCCCGGCCTGCCCGTCGACACCCACGTCGGCCGGGTGGCCCGGCGCCTGCGCCTCACCGCCCAGGAGGACCCGGTCAAGGCCGAGGCCGAGCTGAACGCGCTGGTCCCTGCCGCCGCCCGGGGCCGGTTCAGCCTCCTGCTCATCCTCCACGGGCGGACGGTGTGCGTGGCCCGCCGGCCCCGGTGCGCAGATTGCAACCTGAACGACATCTGCCCGTCGGCGTTCCGCGCGCAAGGAGAGGCACGAACAGGCAGGAACGGGCGTTAGCGTCCTTTCACGACCAGGACCCGCCACCTGGTCCGGAGCGCCCGCACCCGCCAGCGGGTTCGCTCCCTGCGACGGCGCCCGTCCGCCGGGCGCCGTCGCCGCGTTCGGCCCTGCTCGGGCTAGCGCAGCTCGTCGACCATCGCCTCGAGCCGGCGGGCGGCGGCACCGAGTGAGCGCTCGACCTCGTACAGGGTGGTGGCGAGGTCGTCACGCGAGTCGGTCGACAGGCCCTCGGCCAGCTCCGCCACGCGCGTCGTCAGCTCGCTCAGCGCCGTGGCCACCGACGAGAGCTCCGGCGCGGCAGTCATTACCAACCGGTCTACCCGAAGCCCACCGGTACGCTCGCCCGCTCATGCTCCAGCGGCTCGACCTCCGAGGTGTCCGGGGGGACCTGGCCGGCGTGCTGCCCCGCCCGCAGGTGGCGGGGGACGAGCCCGTGGCCGCGGTGCGGGCCATCCTCGAGGAGGTCAGGGCCGGTGGCGATGCCGCCCTTCGCGACTGCACCGAGCGCTTCGACGGCGTCCGCCTCGACGACCTCCGCGTAGAGCCGGCCGAGGTCGAGGCCGCCCTCACCGCGATCCCCGGCCGCCTCCGGGCCGCGCTCGAGGCCGCTGCCGACCGCATCGCGGCCTACCACCGGGCCACCGTCCCGCCCGAGGTCGTCCACCGCCACGACGGCATCCGCGTCCGCGAGCTGCGCCGTCCCGTGGACCGGGCCGGCCTCTACGTCCCCGGCGGCCGCGCCTCGTACCCCTCGACCGTGCTCATGACCGCCGTCCCCGCCCGGGTGGCGGGCGTGCCCGAGCTCGCCCTCTGCGTGCCCCCCGACCGGTCCGGCCGGGTGCCGGACGAGGTGCTGGCCGCCGCCGCGCTGGCCGGCGTGGACGAGGTCTGGCGGGTGGGTGGCGCCCAGGCGGTGGGGGCGATGGCGTTCGGCACCGAGTCCATCCGCCCGGTCGACGTCATCGTCGGTCCCGGCAACGTCTACGTGTCGGTGGCCAAGCGCGAGGTGGCCGGCCTCGTGGGGGTGCCGTCCGCGTTCGCCGGCCCCTCGGAGGTCGTCGTGGTGGCCGACGCCACCGCCCCCGTCGAGGCCGCCGCGGTGGACGTCGTGGTGCAGGCCGAGCACGGCCCTGACGGCCTGGCCTGGCTCGTCACGTGGGACGAGGCGGTGGCCGACGCGGTGTCGGCGGCGGTGGCGCGACTGGTGGCCGAGTCGCCCCGGCGGGCGGAGATCGAGTCCACGCTCCGCGACGGCGGCTACGCCGTGGTGTGCGACGACGCCGAGCAGGCGCTGGCCGTGGCCAACGCCATCGCCCCCGAGCACCTCGAGCTCATCACCGACGACCCCGAGGTCTTGCTGCCCCTCGTCCGCTCCGCAGGCGCGGTGTTCCTGGGACCGTGGGCCCCGGCCTCGGTGGGCGACTACGTCGCCGGGCCGAGCCACGTGCTGCCCACCTTCGGGTCGGCCCGCTTCGCCAGCGCGCTGCGGGTCGACGACTTCGTCAAGCACGTCCACGTCGTCGACCTCGACCGGGACGCCCTCGCACGCGTCGGGCCCCACGTCACCGCCCTGGCCGAGGCCGAGGGGCTGGCCGCCCACGCCCTCTCGGTCCGCCTCCGGGTCGGTTGATGGTGCCCGCCGCCATGGCCCGTCCCGCCGTCCGCCCCGACCTCGTCGCCCTGGAGGGCTACCACTCGCCCCAGGTCGACGTGGCCGTGCGGCTCAACACCAACGAGTCGCCCGTCCCCCCGCCGGCGGCCTGGCGCGACGCGCTGGCGGCCGAGCTGTCCCGCGTCGAGTGGCACCGCTACCCCGACCGCTCGGCTACCGCCCTGCGGACCGCCATCGCCGAGCTGCACGGCGTCGACCCGGCGCAGGTGCTGGCGGCCAACGGCTCCAACGAGGTCATCCAGCTGCTGTGCCTCGCCTACGGCGGTCCGGGCCGGACGGCGGCGGTGTTCGAGCCCACCTACCGCATGCACAGCCAGATCGCCTCCATCACGGGCACCGCGGTGGCCGTCGGCGGCCGCGGTCCCGACCTCGCGCTCGACCTCGACGAGGTGCGCCGGGTGCTCGAAGCCGCCGCGCCGGCGCTCACGTTCCTGTGCTCGCCCAACAACCCCACCGGCATGGTCGATCCACCGGAGGCGGTGCGGGAGGTGGCCGACGTCGCCCCCGGGCTCGTGGTGGTCGACGAGGCCTACGGCCAGTTCGCCGATCGCAGCGCCCTCGAGCTGGTGGACGAGTCCCGCCCCGTCGTCGTCACCCGGACCTACTCCAAGACGTGGTCGATGGCCGCCGCCCGCCTCGGCTACCTCGTGGGCCCGTCGTGGCTCGTGGCCGAGCTCGACAAGGTGGTGCTGCCGTACCACCTGGACACGGCCAAGCAGGTGGCCGGCCGGCTGGCCCTCCGCTTCGAGCCCGAGATGCGGGAGCGGGTGGCCGGCCTGGTGGCCGAGCGGGAGCGGCTGGTGGCCGCCCTGGCCCGGCTGCCCGTCGAGCAGTGGCCCTCGGGCGCCAACTTCGTGCTGTTCCGCCCCACGGCGGCGGACGGGGGCGCGGTGTGGCAGGGGTTGCTCGAGCGGTCGGTCCTCGTGCGGGACTGCACCACGTGGCCCGGGCTCGACGGCTGCCTGCGGGTGACCGTCGGCACCCCGGCCGAGGACGACGCCTTCCTGGCCGCCCTGTCGGAGGTGCTGTCGTGAGGGTGGGGGAGCGGTCACGCCGCACGAAGGAGACGAGCATCGAGGTGCGCCTCGACCTCGACGGGTCGGGGACGGCCGAGGTGTCGAGCGGGCTGCCCTTCTTCGACCACATGCTCGACCAGCTCGGGCGCCACGGCGGCTTCGACCTCGTCGTCCGGGCCGAGGGCGACCTCGCGGTCGACGCCCACCACACGGTGGAGGACACGGGCATCGCCGTGGGGCAGGCCTTCGCCGACGCCCTCGGCGACAAGGCCGGCGTGCGCCGCTTCGCCAGCGGGCTCTACCCCCTGGACGAGGCCCTCGTCGAGGTCGCCCTCGACCTGTCCGGGCGCCCGTACCTGGTGTGGGCGGTCGACGCCGGCGAGGTCGGTCTCGGCGAGCCTCCGTTCGACCCCCGCCTGGCCGAGCACTTCTGGGGCTCGTTCACGACCGCCGCCGGGATCACGCTCCACGTGACCGCCCGCCGCGGCGTGCACCCCCACCACCTCGTGGAAGCCGCCTTCAAGGGCGTGGCCCGGTCGCTGCGTGACGCCGTGCGGGTCGAGGGGGGCGACGTCCCCTCGACCAAGGGCGTCCTGTGAGCGAGGCCGCGCCGCTCGTGGCCGTCCTGGACTACGGCATCGGCAACCTGCGCTCGGCCCAGAAGGCCCTCCAGCGGGTGGGCGCCGACGCCCGGCTGACGGCCGACCCCGACGTGATCGGCCGGGCCGACGGCGTGGTCCTCCCCGGGGTGGGGGCGTTCGGGGCCTGCGCCCGGGCGCTGCGCGACGCCGGGCTCGACGTGCTGGCCCGCAAGGCGGCCGAGGCCGACGTCCCGTTCCTCGGGATCTGCATCGGCATGCAGCTGCTCTACGAGGCGTCGGAGGAGGATCCCGGGGAGGAGGGCCTGGGCGTCCTGCCCGGCACGGTCCGGCGGCTGCCCGACGGGGTCAAGCGGCCGCAGATGCAGTGGAACTCGCTGTCGGTCGTCGGCGACCCCGCGCCCTTCGCCGGGCTCGAGCGACCGCTGTGGGTCTACTTCGTCCACTCCTACGCCCCGGAGCCCGGTCCTGGCGTGGTGGCCACGTGCGACTACGGCGGCCCGGTGGTGGCCGCCGTCGAGCGGGGCCGGCTGTGGGCGGCCCAGTTCCACCCGGAGAAGTCGGGACCTGCCGGCCTGGGCGTGCTGGGGAACTTCGTCCGGTCGCTCTGAGCCGAGCAGTGGACCTGTACCCGGCCATCGACCTGCTCGGCGGGCGCGTCGTCCAGCTGCGCCAGGGGGACTACGACCGGGCCACCGACTACGGCGGGGACCCGGCGGGGGTGGCGACCTCGTTCGTCGAGCAGGGGGCCCGCTGGGTGCACGTGGTCGACCTCGACGCCGCCCGCACCGGCGAGCCCGTCAACCGGGGGGCGGTCGAGGCGATCGTGGCCGCCGCCGGCGGCGCCCGCGTCGAGGCCAGCGGGGGCGTGCGGGACGAGGCCGCGGCGGAGGCGCTGCTCGACGCGGGCGTGGCCCGGGTGGTCCTCGGCACGGCGGCGGTGGCCGATCCGTCGCTGGTGGGTCGCCTGGCCGCCCGCCACCCCGGCGGCGTGGCGGTGGGGCTCGACGCCAGGGACGGCGACGTGGCGGTGCGGGGGTGGACCGAGGGATCCGGCACGACCGTCCTCGACCTCGTGGCCCGCTTCGCCGGCGACGGGGTGGGCGCCTTCGTGGTCACCGACATCGGACGGGACGGGACCCTCGCCGGTCCCGACGTCCGGGGCCTGGCCGCCGTGCTCGCCGCCACCGACGTGCCCGTGGTGGCGAGCGGCGGCGTGGGCGCGCTCGACGACCTGCGGGCCCTGGCCGCCCTCGAGGAGCGGGGGCGGCGCCTGGTCGGCGCCATCGTGGGCACGGCCATCCACGACGGCCGCTTCACCGTCAGCGAGGCCCTCGCCGCGCTGGCTGCCCGCTAGCTCCACCCCCGGCAACCACACCAGCCACATTCCGGAGGATCCGCTACCCCTGCGGTAGTCGATCCTCCGAAATCAGGCCGAGGGCCCCCGTGTCGTCGTCGCCGCCCCGGCCCCGTCCGCTGTCATCGGCCCCGCCGCCGTCGTCGTCGGGGGTGTCGTCCCACACCGCCTTGGCCCCCGAGTGGCCGGCCCGGAAGGTCTGGACCACCGCCACGCCGGACGTGGCCAGGGCCACCACGGCCACCAGGGCGCTGACCGCGGCGCCGGCCGGACGGGTGCGCTGGCGGCCCACGGCGGTGACGAGCACGGCTCCGGCCACCAGGGCGATGGCCGGGAGGAGCAGCTGGTCGCCGATGGCGGTGTGGTCCTCGACGAGCTCCGTCTCCTCGATGCGGTCCTCGAGCTTCTCGCCGGAGCCCTCGGCCACCCACACGCTGACGAGCGCGGCCACGGCGAGCACCACGCCGAGCCAGCCGATGCGCCGCCGGGCGGCGGGCCACAGGGCGGCGAGCACCGTCAGGGCGGCGGCGGCCGGCACCAGCGCGATCACGGCGTGGACGATGAGCGGGTGGGCGGGAAGGCCGAGGATCTCGTCGATCTCCACTTCCATGCCCGGACGGTACGTGTGTCGCCCGTCGCCGGTTCACCCCCGTGCGCGAAAGGCCCCCCGGCATCGCGGCCACGCGCTCCTAGCCTGGTCCGGTGCTCCAGGCCCGCGGTCTCTCGGTCGAGGTCGGAGGCCGCCTCACGCTCGAGGAGGCGGCCTTCACCGTGCGCGCCGGCGACACGGCGGGTCTCGTGGGTCGCAACGGCGCCGGGAAGACGAGCCTCCTGCGGGTGCTCGGGGGCGAGGCGCCGGCGGCGGCGGGGACGGTCGTGCGCAGCGGCGGCCTCGGCTACCTGCCCCAGGACCCCCGTACCGGTCCCGAGCTGGCCGCCCGCCGGGCGCTCGACCACGTGCTGTCGGGCCGCGGCCTCGACGAGCTCGTCGTGCGCATGGAGAAGCTCCGCTTGCGCCTGGAGGAGGACCCCACCGGGACGGCGGTCGACCGCCACGCCCGCGCCGTCGACGCCTTCGAGCACGTCGGGGGGTGGGCCGGCGAGGCCGAGGCCCGGCGCATCGCCGCCGGTCTGGGCCTGGCCGAGGGCCGCCTCGACCTCCCCCTCGGCGTCCTCTCCGGCGGCGAGCGGCGGCGGGTGGAGCTGTCCCGCATCCTCTTCGCCGGCAGCGACGTCCTGCTCCTCGACGAGCCCACCAACCACCTCGACAGCGACGCCAAGACGTGGCTCCTCGGCTTCCTGCGCTCGTACCGCGGCGCCCTGCTGGTGGTGAGCCACGACCTCGAGCTGCTCGACGAGGCCATCACCCGGATCCTCCACCTCGACGAGGGCCACCTCGTCGAGTACCGGGGCACGTACTCCGCGTACCGCGCCGCCCGGGCCAAGGACGAGGCCCGCCAGGCCAAGCAGGCGACCGCCGACGCCGCCGAGATCACCCGCCTCTCGACGTTGGCCGACCGCATGCGGGGCTCGACGGCCACGCGGGCGCGGCAAGCCAAGTCCCTCGACACCCGGGTGTCCCGGTTGCGGGCATCGGCCACCACCGGCCCGACCCGGGAGCGCACGCTCCGGCTCCGCCTCCCGCCGCCGCCCCACGCCGGCCGCGTGGTGCTCGAGGTCGACCGCTTGGCCAAGGGGTACGGCGGACCGCCGGTGTTCGAGGACGTCACCTTCGACGTGGGCCGGGGCGAGCGCCTGCTCGTCCTCGGGCTGAACGGCGCCGGCAAGACCTCGCTCCTGCGCATCCTGGCCGGCACGTCGACGGCCGACGCCGGCATCGTGCGGGAGGGCCTCGGGGTGTCCGTCGGGTACTACGCCCAGGAGCACGAGGGCGTGCTGGCGGGGCGGGACGTCCTGTCCCACGTGGCCGAAGCGGGTCCCCCCGAGCGGGCCGTGCGCGAGCAGCGGGCGCTGCTCGGCATGTTCGGGCTCACCGGCGACAAGGCCGACCAGGACGCCGGCACCCTCTCCGGCGGCGAGAAGACCCGCCTGGCCCTGGCCGTCCTCGTGGCCGGGCGCCACAACCTCCTGCTCCTCGACGAGCCGACCAACAACCTCGATCCGCCCTCGCGCGCCGCCGCCGCCGAGGCCCTCGCCGGGTGGGGCGGCGCCATGGTCCTCGTCAGCCACGACCCCGAGTTCGTCCAGGCCCTGCGCCCCGACCGCGTGCTGCTCATGCCCGACGGCGACGTCGACGCGTGGAGCGACGACGTGCTCGACCTGGTGGCCCTGGCGTGACGACCGTGGCCCGGGTCATCCCCTGCCTCGACGTGGACGGGGGGCGGGTCGTGAAGGGGGTCAACTTCGTCGACCTCACCGACGCCGGCGACCCCGTCGAGCTGGCCGCCCGCTACGACGCCATGGGCGCCGACGAGGTGGTGTTCCTCGACATCACCGCCTCCTCGACGGCGCGGGACACCATGGTCGACGTCGTCGCCCGCACCGCCGAGCAGGTGTTCATCCCGCTCACGGTGGGGGGTGGCGTGCGGTCGGTGGACGACGCCCGCCGCCTCCTCCGGGCCGGGGCCGACAAGGTGAGCGTCAACACCGCCGCCATCGAGCGCCCCGACCTCGTGTCCGAGCTGTCGGCCACCTTCGGGGCCCAGTGCGTCGTGGTGGCCATCGACGCCCGCCGCACCGACGACGGGCGGTTCACCGTCTTCACCCACGGGGGGCGCCACCCCACCGACCTCGACGCCGTGGCCTGGGCCGCCGAGGTCGCCGGCCGGGGCGCGGGCGAGATCCTCCTCACGTCGATGGACCGCGATGGCACCCGGGCCGGCTTCGACCTCGAGCTGACGCGGGCCGTCGTCGACGCCGTCCCCGTGCCGGTGATCGCCAGCGGGGGGGTGGGCACCCTCCAGCACCTCGTCGAGGGGGTGGTCGAGGGCGGCGCCGACGCCGTGCTGGCGGCGTCGATCTTCCACTACGGGGAGCACACGGTGGCCGAGGCCAAGGAGGCCCTCACCGCCGCCGGCGTGGTGGTCCGCCCCGCCTAGCCACCGGTAGCGTCGGGTGATGGCGAGCAACGGCGCCAAGCAGCCCATCCGCATGATGAACGACCGCGTGCTGGTGCAGCTGCCGCAGGCCGAGGGGGAGCGCCGGTCCCGCTCGGGGATCCTCATCCCGGCCACGGCCCAGGTGGGCAAGCGCCTGGCGTGGGCCGACGTGGTGGGCACCGGCCCCCACGTCCGCACGATCCAGCCCGGCGACGCCGTGCTGTTCAACCCCGAGGACCGCTACGAGGTCGAGGTCCAGGGCGAGGAGTACCTCATCCTGCGCGAGCGGGACATCCACGCCGTGGCCGCCCCCCGCCTCGACGAGGACGGGGCCACCGGCCTCTATCTGTAGGGGAGCCCCGCGGGGCGAGCCGTAGCATCGAGGCGATGGCTCCCACGGTGACGCCCCTCCGGGCGGACGAATCGGCCCTCGCCACCGTGCGCTACGACGAGCGGGGCCTCGTGCCCGCCATCGTGCAGGAGGCCGGCTCCGGGGCCGTCCTCCAGGTGTCCTGGATGAACGAGCAGACCCTTCGTCGCACCCTGGCCGAGGGCCGCACCGTCTTCTGGAGCCGGTCGCGCCAGGAGGAGTGGGCCAAGGGCGACACCAGTGGCAACCGCCAGTGGGTGCGCGAGGCGTACCACGACTGCGACGGCGACGTCCTGCTCTTCGTCGTCGAGCAGGAGGGGTCGGGCGCCTGCCACACGGGAACCCCCACCTGCTTCTCCGGTCGCCCCCTCGGTGCTCCAGCCGAGTAGGGACGCCTTCCGGGCCCTGGCCCGGGACCACAACGTGGTCCCGGTCTGGCGGGAGGTGCTGGCCGACCTCGTGACCCCGGTGGCCGCCTTCGGCCGCCTGGTGGGGGAGGCCCCCGGCTTCCTCCTCGAGTCGGTGGAGCACGGCGAGCGCTGGAGCCGCTTCTCGTTCCTCGGCCGCAACCCGTCGGCCACCATCGTCGCCCGGGGCGGCCGCCTCGAGGTCGAGGGCACGCTGCCGGCCTCGGTGCCGAGGGACCGCGGCGTGCTGGCCGCCGTCGAGGGGATCCTGGCCGCCTACCGCTCACCCCGCCTCCCGGAGCTGCCCCCGATGCACGGCGGCCTCGTCGGGTACCTCGGGTACGACGTGGTGCGGGAGGTCGAGCGCCTGCCCGACGTGCCCCCGGACGACCTCGGCCTGCCGGACGCCGTGCTGAGCGTGATCGGCCAGCTCGCGGTGTTCGACCACTGGCGCCAGCGGGTCACCCTGGTCGACAACGTGGTGGTGCCCGAGGGCGCCACCGACGACGACCTCGACGCCGCCTTCGACCGGGCGGTGGCCGGCATCGAACGGCTGGCGGCCGACGGCGCCCGGGCCCTCGACGAGCCGGTGGTCGACCCGCCGGACGAGGACGACCCGCTGCCCGACGTGCGCTCGACCATGGGCACCGACACCTACTGCCAGGCCGTCGAGGTGGCCCGTGAGCACATCTTCGCCGGCGACATCTTCCAGGTGGTGCTGTCGCAGCGGTTCGACCTCGACCTCGACGCCGACCCCTTCGACGTCTACCGGGTCCTGCGCCAGGTGAACCCCAGCCCGTACATGTACTTCCTGCGCACGCCGGACGTCACCCTCGTCGGGTCGTCGCCCGAGCCCCTGGTGCAGCTGCTCGACGGGCGGGTGGTGTCCCGCCCCATCGCCGGGACCCGCAAGCGGGGCCGCACCGACGAGCACGACCGCCACCTCGCCGCCGAGCTGACCGAGCACCCCAAGGAGCGGGCCGAGCACGTGATGCTCGTGGATCTGGCCCGCAACGACGTCGGGCGGGTCGCCGACTTCGGCTCGGTCACCGTCGACCAGCTGATGGAGCTGGAGCGCTACAGCCACGTCATGCACCTGACCTCGCAGGTGTCGGGGACCTTGGCCGAGGGGCGGACGCCGGTGGACGTGCTGCGGGCCACGCTGCCGGCGGGCACCGTGTCGGGCGCGCCCAAGGTCCGGGCCATGGAGATCATCGACGAGCTCGAGCCGACCAAGCGGGGGCCGTACGCCGGCGTGGTCGGCTACCTCGACTTCTCCGGCAACGTCGACGTGGCCATCACCATCCGCACGATGGTGGTGGGGGGCGGCCGGGCCTCGGTCCAGGCGGGGGCCGGCATCGTGGCCGACAGCGACGCTCTCGACGAGGACCTCGAGTGCCGCAACAAGGCCGCCGCCCTGCTGGCCGCCGTCCCCGCCGCCCGCCGCATGCGGGAGAAGCGGGCATGACCGACGGCTACCGGGCGCTCCGGGAGGACGTGGCCGTCGTGGCGCTGCCCCGCGACGTCCTCCGGGTGCAGGGCACCGACGCCGCCGCCTTCCTCCAGGGCCAGCTCTCGCAGGACCTGGACGCCCTGTCGACCCGCATCGGATCCAGCGTCGACGCCCTGCTGCTCCAGCCCGCCGGCAAGGTCGACGCCCTGGTGCGGCTGACGCGCTGGACCGACGGCGCCTACCTGCTCGACGTCGACGCCGGCTGGGGCGAGGCCGTGCGGACCCGGCTCCAGCGCTTCCTCCTCCGCATGGACGTGACGATCGAGCCCCTGCCCTGGCGGTGCCTCGCCCTCCGGGGCCCCCGGGCCCACGAGGTCGACACCGGCACCCTCCCGCTGGCCGCGGACTGGCCGGGCTGGCCGGGCGTCGACGTCCTCGGCGACCCCCCGCCCGAGCCCGAGGGGGTCCCGTGGGCCACCGTCGAGGACTACGAGGTCGCCCGCATCGAGGCGGGGGTGCCCCGCATGGGGGCCGAGCTCGACGAGCGCACCATCCCGGCCGAGGCGGGTGTGGTCGAGCGGGCGGTCAGCTTCACCAAGGGCTGCTTCGTCGGGCAGGAGCTGGTGGCCCGCATCGACAGCCGCGGGGGCAACGTGCCCCGGCACCTCCGGGGCCTGGTGGTCGAGGGCGACGAGGTGCCGCCGGCCGGCGCTGCCGTGGTGGTGGGGGACAAGGACGTGGGCCGGGTCACCAGCGCCGCCCGGTCACCCGCGACCGGACCGGTGGCCCTGGCCTACGTGGGCCGGGCCGTCGAGGTCCCCGCCACGGTGGTGGTCCGGTGGGACGGGGGCGAGGCGGCGGCCGAGGCCCGGGCCCTGCCCCTGGCGTGAGTGGCGTCGGCGATCCCTACGAGGTGCTCGGGGTGCGTCCCGACGCGTCCGCAGCGGAGGTCCGGCGCGCCTACCTCGCACTCGCCCGGCGCCACCACCCGGATGCCCACGCCCAGGGCGGGGCCGCCGCCCGGGCCGCCGCCGAGCGCCGCATGCAGGAGGTCACCGCCGCCTGGGCCGTGCTCGGCGACCCCGCCCGCCGGGCCGCCTTCGACGCCGGACGCACCCCGGCCGCGACCGATCCCGACCCCGACCCCGGCTTCCGGCCCTTCGATCCCGGTCCCGACCCCGACCCGGCCGACGCCCCCGACGTGCCCTACCGGCCGGCGCCGCCGCCCTCGGGGCGGGCCCGGGCCGTCCGGTTGGCCCCCGGTGTCCTCTTCGGCGCCTCGGTGGGCGTCCTGGCCCTCGCCGCCGTGCTGGGCTCGGGTGGGCTGGTGGGCCTGGCCATCGCCCTGTTCCTGGCGTCCTGCGCCGGGTTCGTCGTCCTGCCACTGCTCGCGCTCACCGCCGCCCGTCGCGACGAGGGTTGAGCACCCACCGCGGCCGGCGACCGCCACGCGTTGCGAAGCACGGTCAGGATCTCACGCTCCGCAGCGGCGATGCTAGGGTGGCGGAGCCGTCCGGGCGGGCGGCTGTCCCGCGTTGGAGGAAAGCACAGATGCGCCGAATCGTCGTCATCGCGCTCGTTGCGCTCGGGCTGTTGGCGACCGCCTGCAACCCGAGCGGCGGCACGATCAACATGTTCACCCCCGACGCCAAGCTGGTGGTCCGCGACCTCTTCGTGTTCAGCACGGCCAAGGGGATCGACACGCCGGCCCGGTCGTTCATCGTCAAGAACGCCGGGAACCAGGACCTGCGGGTCACGGACATCACCATCTCCGGCTCGAGCGCCTTCCGCCTGGTCAGTGGCCAGGCCCGGTCGTTCACCCTCGCCCCCGGCGCCCAGCGCGGCGTGTCGGTGATCTTCCGGCCCGGGACCACGCTCGGCAAGCACACCGCCAGCCTGTTCGTGCACAGCAGCGACGGGTCGCAGCCGCGGGACGAGATGTTCCTGCGGGGCTACAACGCCCGTGACTACGAGAACAGCATGGAGCCCAACCGCTCCCAGCTGGTCGACGCCGTCGGCTACAAGACCAACGTCGGCACCGGCCTGCCGAAGGACGACGTCAACGCCGGTGAGGAGCGGCGGGCCGGGTACTGGCGCCGGGCCAACTCCGGTCAGCCGGTCCAGCTCTTCCCGTTGGCCCGCTACAGCAGCCGGACCATCGGCACCACGGGCAACAGCTACTGGCACAACTTCGGCTCGTCGTCGCTGAACCAGCTCTACGCCTTCGCCGGCTGCGGCTGCAGCGACCCGACCGCTCCGACCGAGGACGGTGGCGAGAACCAGAAGCTGCTCCCGGTGCCGACCAACAGCAACACCGGCTTCTCGCCCTCCGGCGCCTTCGGCATCGCCCTCTTCGCCAGCGGCGAGACCATGTACAGCGACGACGCCAGGAACGACGCCCCGGGGACGAACAGCAACACCCACAACTTCCGCTTCTGGCCGATGCGGGACATGGGCGGCGCCATCGTGCCGAACGCCTGGATCGTCGGTGTCGACCTCGGGCTCGACAACCTCACCAACCCGACCAAGAACTGGGACTACCAGGACTTCATGTACGTGCTGAGCAACGCCGTCCCGGCGTAGCCCGGCGGCGAGATCGGGGGGCGCAGCCCGGGCGGGGGGTCCGGGGTGCGTCCCCTGTTGCGTTCCCGTCGCGCACCTGTAACTACAGAGAGCGTTCAAATCTGCCGAAGCGTCGCTACTCTCCGCGCGCGCACCGTCCGACTCCCTTCCCTGTCCTCCGGAGGTCCTCCCACCCATGCGCCGCGGCATCGCCCTCGCCCTGCCCCTCGTGCTGGGTGCCGTCCTCGCCTCCTGCGGACCGACCACCCCCGACATCGCCGTGTCGTCGCCCGACGACGGCCTGCGCCTGTCGACGCGGCTCGTCTTCAGCACCGTCGCCGAGGAGGCGCGCCCGGCGCGCGCCGTGACCGTGAGCAACCCCGGGGGGGCCGACCTCCAGGTCACCGGGCTCACCGTCAGCGGGCCGTTCGCCCTCGACGCCGGCCAGCCGACGACCTTCACGGTGGCACCGGGCGCCAGCGCCCCGGTGGCCGTGCGCTACACCCCGCCGGTGGTCACCACGAACACGGCCCACTCCGGCACGCTGACCGTCGAGAGCAACGACGCCGAGACCCCGTCCGTCCAGGTGACGCTGAAGGGCCTCGACTCCATCGCCTACGAGGACGTGGGCGAGCCCACCCTCCGGCTCATCGGCAACGCCGTCGGCTACAGCGGGGCCGACCTCATCAACACGGTCCAGCCGGCCCGGTGGCCCATCGCCGGGAGCACCGAGGTGATCTCCCCGTATTGGCGCCGGGCCGACGCCGGCGCGCCGGTCGAGCTCGTCCCCCTGGCCCGCTACGCCGCCCGCACCATCGGGACCACCGGTGGCGCCGGTTGGTACCCGAAGGGCACCGATCCCAACTCGGCGGGCAACCGCCGCCAGCTGTACGCCTTCGCCGGCTGCAACTGCGTCGACCCGACGGTGGGCAGCGGTGGCGAGAACCAGAAGCTGCTGCCGGCCACCACGACCGGGGTGACCACGTTCTCGCCGACCGGCCTGTTCGGGCTCTTCGCCGACAACGGCCGCTCGTTCAGCGACGACGGGCAGCACAAGTTCGCGGACGAGACCGGCACCATCGTCGAGAGCCAGACCCACAACTTCCGCTTCTACCCGGCCCGCAACGCCAGTGGCGGCACCATCCCGAACGCCTGGATCGTCGGCGTCGACATCGGCGTCGACCCCCGGCCCGGGTTCAAGAAGAACTACGACTACCAGGACTACGTCTTCCTGCTCGTCAACGCCGCCCCCGAGCTGGCCCCGGCGCCGCGGCCGAACCTGTCGGGCGGCGAGTTCACCAGCGCCCTGGACGGGACCGTGGCCGACAAGGACGGCGAGGGCACCGGCTTCGGCACGGTGCAGGCCAACGACGCCGGCTCGCAGTACCAGCCGTCGCTCGTCGACCTCGACACCGCCACCGGCGTCCTGCGCCTCACCACCACCAACGGCTCGAACGCCGGCGGCAACGACACCCAGGCCAACGCCCTCCAGAAGTCGTTCGACGCCAGCTACCGCCGGTGGGACGTGGCCGCCCGGGTGCTCGACCCGGCGGCGGTGATGGGCACCCAGCTCCAGCACCAGGCCGTGTTCTTCGGGCCCGACAACGGCAACTACGTGAAGCTCGAGGTCGAGTACCGCGACGGCGTCGCCCGCCTCGTGAGCTACGCCGAGAAGAACGGGGTGTTCGCCTTCGCCGACATCACCGGGCCGGTGATCCCGCCGGGGGCCACCGTCGAGCTCCACCTGCTCGGCGACCCCGACCTGCGGACCATCCAGCCCGCCTACAGGATCGACGGCGGCACGCTGACGAACTTCGGGGCGGCCTACGCCCCGAGCGACAGCATGCGCTGGTTCTCGGTGCAGGCCCAGGGCGGGATCTTCGCCTCGAGCCAGATCGGCCAGGGCGTCACCACGAGCCCGAGCTTCACGGCGACGTTCGACTGGCTGCGGGTCTCGGCCCGCTGACCGTTCTCTGGTTCTCTCCCGACAGGAGCGGTCGGTAGGCGGCCAGAGAACGGCGGGGGTCGGCCGGTAACAACCCCGGAGGGGCCAGGGTCGGCCCCTATCGTGGGGGGCCGTGCCCCGGGCCACCTACCTCGACGGGATCCTGGCCGCCCACCGGGCCGCCGCCGCCGACGACGCCCGCACGCTGGGCCCGCTGGTGGCCGAGGCCGCCGAGCGGCCGCCGACCCGGGGCTTCGCCGCCCGGCTGGTGGCCGACGGGGGTGCGCCGGCGGTCGTCGCCGAGGTCAAGCGCCGGTCCCCGTCGAAGGGGGACCTCGCTCCCGACCTCGACCCCGCCGCGCTGGCGGGGGCGTACGAGGCGGGCGGCGCCGCCTGCCTCTCGGTGCTGACCGACGAGGCCTTCTTCGGCGGCACGCCGGCCGATCTCGCCGCCGCCCGGGCGGCCTGCGCCCTGCCCGTGCTCCGCAAGGACTTCACGGTCGACGAGCGGGACGTGGCCGACGCCCGGCTCATGGGGGCCGACGCCGTGCTGCTCATCGCCGCCGCCCTCGACGACGGGCTGTTGGGGCGGTGCGTGGCGCTGGCCGCCGACCTCGACCTCGACGCCCTGGTCGAGGTCCACGACGAGGGCGAGCTGGGGCGGGCCCTCGCCGTCGGGGCCAAGCTCGTCGGGGTCAACTGCCGGGACCTCACCACCTTCGAGGTCGACCTCGACCTGCCCGAGCGGCTCGCCCCCGGCCTGCCGGAGGACGTGGTGGCGGTGGCCGAGTCCGGCATCCGCGACGAGGCCGATGCCGCCCGCATGGCCGCCGCCGGCTACACCGCGATCCTCGTGGGCGAGACCCTCGTGACGAGCCCGGACCCGGGTGCCGCCGTCGGCCGGCTCCGCGCCGCGGCCGCCACGGCCCGGGCGTAGCCGTGTTCGTCAAGGTCTGCGGGACCACCTCCGAGGAGGACGCCCTCCTGGCCGTGGCCGTGGGGGCCGACGCCGTGGGCTTCGTGCTGGCGCCGTCGCCCCGCCAGGTGGCGATCGAGCGGGTGCGGGACATCGTGGCCCGGCTGCCACCGGACGTCCTGACCGTGGGCGTGTTCCGCGACGCCGCCCCCGAGCAGGTGGTGGAGGCCGTCCACCGCGGGCGGCTCAAGTCGGCCCAGCTCCACGGCCACGAGCGGCCGGAGGACACGCAGTACGTGCACGAGCGGGTCCCCATCGTGTTCAAGGCCTTCGCCGCCGGCGACCCCGCCGTGCGCACCGCGGCCGAGCACGGCGCCGACGCCATCCTCCTCGACGCGGCGCGGCCGGGCTCGGGACGGGTGTTCGACTGGACCCTGACCGAGGACGCCCCCGTGAACCTGCGGCTGGTCGTGGCCGGCGGGCTCACCCCGGAGAACGTGGGTGACGCCATCTCCCGCATCAACCCGTGGGGGGTCGACGTCCTCACCGGGGTCGAGGCGGCGCCCGGGCGGAAGGACCCCCGGCGGCTCCGGGCCTTCGTGGCCGCCGCCCGCCAGGCGGCGGCCCCCGAGCACCAGGGCAGCGAGGACCGCCCCTACGACTGGGAGACCGAGCTCCTCTCGGGCCGCGACCGGTGACGGCCGGCCCGTTCATGGCCGGTCCCGCCGCCGAGGGGGGCCGGTTCGGCGACTTCGGCGGGCGCTACGTGCCCGAGGCGCTCATCCCGGCCTGCCTCGAGCTGGAGGCCGCGTTCGCCGAGGCCTGGGCCGACCCGTCGTTCCGGACCGAGCTCGACGACCTCCTGCGGGACTACGCCGGGCGACCCTCGCCGCTGACCGAGGCCCCCCGCCTCTCCGAGCGGCTCGGCGTGCGGGTGCTGCTGAAGCGCGACGAGCTGAACCACACCGGCTCGCACAAGATCAACAACGTCCTCGGCCAGGCCCTCCTCACCCGGCGGATGGGCAAGCCCCGGATCATCGCCGAGACCGGCGCCGGCCAGCACGGCGTGGCCACGGCCACGGCCGCCACCCGCCTCGGCCTCGAGTGCGTCGTCTACATGGGCGAGAAGGACGTCAAGCGCCAGGAGCTGAACGTCTTCCGCATGGAGCTGCTGGGGGCCGAGGTCCGGCCCGTCGCCTCGGGCAGCCGGACCCTCAAGGACGCCATCAACCAGACCCTGCGGGACTGGGTGGCCTCGGTGGAGACCACCCACTACTGCATCGGCTCCGTGATGGGCCCGCACCCGTACCCGTGGATGGTCCGCGAGCTCCAGCGGGTGATCGGCGAGGAGGCCCGGGCCCAGTGCGCGGCCGTCCTCGACGGCGCCGCGCCCGACGCGGTCGTGGCCTGCGTGGGCGGCGGCTCCAACGCCGCCGGGATCTTCGCCGGCTTCACCGACTCGCCCGCCCGCCTCGTCGGCGTGCAGCCCGAGGGCGGCGCCGCCATCGGCTTCGGCGTCCCCGGCGTGGTGCACGGGTCGAAGAGCATGCTCCTCCAGGACGAGGAGGGGCAGGTGACCGAGGCCAGCTCGGTGTCGGCTGGGCTCGACTACCCCGGTGTGGGTCCCGAGCACGCCTACCTGGCCGAGGTCGGCCGGGCCGAGTACGCGACCGTGCCCGACCAGGCCGTGCTCGACGCCTTCTCCCTCCTCAGCCGCACCGAGGGGATCATCCCCGCCCTCGAGCCGGCCCACGCGCTCGCCTGGGTCGTGCAGGAGGCGGGCCGCTCGCTGCCCTCGGGGTCGACGGTGCTGCTGAACCTGTGCGGGCGCGGGGACAAGGACGTCGCCCAGGTGGCCGAGATGCTCAAGCGCGGCGTCGAGGGCCCGGCCGAGGAGGCCTCCGGCTGGTGACCTGGTGACGGGCGGCGGGGCCGGCCCCCTCGAGGCCGCCCTGCGAACGAGCCGGGACCGGGGGCGCAAGCTGCTCCTGCCGTACGTCACCGGCGGCCTCGACGACCGGTGGACCGACGTCCTGCGGGCGGTGGCCGACGCCGGCGCCGACGCGGTGGAGGTGGGCATCCCCTTCTCCGACCCGGCCATGGACGGCCCCACCATCGAGGAGGCGTCGGTGCGGGCGCTGGCGAGGGGGACCACGCCGGCCGGCATCCTCGGCGAGCTCGGCGAGGTCGACGCCGGGGTGCCGCTGGTGGCCATGACCTACTACAACCTCGTGTTCCGGGCCGGCGAGCTGCGCTTCGCCCGGTCGCTGGCCGAGGCCGGCGTCACCGGGGCCATCGTCCCCGACCTGCCGCTCGAGGAGTCGGCCGGCTGGGAGCGGGAGGCGGCCGCCGCCGGCGTCGACGCCGTGCTGCTCGCCGCCCCGGTCACCCCGGACGACCGCCTGCGGCACCTGGCCGAGCGGTCGCGCGGCTTCGTCTACGCCGTGAGCCTCATGGGGATCACCGGCGCCCGAGAGCAGCTGGCAGCCAGCGCCGCGGTGCTGGCCCGCCGCCTCAAGGCGATCACCGACCGGCCGGTGATCCTCGGCTTCGGCATCTCCACGCCCGAGCAGGCGGTGGAGGCGTGCCAGGAGGCCGACGGCGTGGTGGTGGCGTCGGCCCTCATCCGCCGCCTGCTCGACGGCGGCGGCCCCGACGAGGCGGCCGCCTTCGTCGGCTCCCTCCGCCAGGCCCTCGACACGGGTTAGTCCCCGACTGAGGCGAACTGGCCTGCAGAACGTGGCGGAATCCGCCACGTTCTGCAGGCCAGAAGCGGGGGACCTACGAGCGGTGGCGGCCCCGGGTGTCGTAGACCCGGTCGTCGGTGGTGGTGGAGCCGACGGGCTGCCAGCCGGTGGCCGGCTCGTCGGCCGGGGGCGGGTCGGCCGTCGTGGTGGTGGTCGTGACCCCCTCCGGCTGGGGCTCGTCGGCGTGGCGCTGGTCGGCGTAGCGGGCCTCCACGGTCTGACGCTCCTCGGCCGCCCGGGCCTCGGCCTCGTCGGCCTTCTGCTCGTCGCGGGAGCGCACGTTCGGGTCGGCCGCCCGGGTGACGAGCCGGCCGTGCCAGCGCTCACCCCGGGAGGCACCGAGCACGGAGCCCACGAGCATGGCACCCACCACGGCGATGCCGGCCCCGAGGCCCACGCCGCTCCAGTCGTCGGAGCTGGTGGGCACGCCCTGGTCCCGCAGCTCGTCGACGGCGGCGTCGCGGTCGCCCACCGCCTCGGCGATGCCGGCGGCACCGAGGGTGAGCAGCAGCCCCAGGAGGAAGACGAGCACGCCGTGGCGGACGCCGGCCCGGCGGGCCATGCGGCCGGCCACGTAGCCGCCGAACAGGTAGCCGAGCAGCGTCACGGCGGCGAAGGCCACTGCGCCGGCGATGCCGATGTCGTTCCAGTTGTCGCCGTTGAGGTCGCTGGTGCTGAAGTCGAACAGCTCGCCGATGCCGGCCAGCGCCGCCAGGAGCAGCGCCACCGCGCCGATGGCGGTGAGCGTGCCGGCCAGGATGCTGAGCCACGACGTGGTGGGCAGTCCGGCCGCGGCCACCAGGGCCTTGCGATCCCGTGCCCGCTCGATAGTCCTCATGGTTCTTCCCCTCTACCTCGGAGCACGGCGGAGCCTCCCCCGTCGGTGACGTGGGCAAACGGCCGTACGCTGCCGGCGTGGCGGCCTGCGACCTGTGCGAGGCCGCGCAGATCACCCCGTGGCACCACGAGGACGAGCACTGCTGGGTGGCCGACTGCGAGATCTGCGACGTGCCCATGGTCGTGTGGAAGTCCCACGCCAAGGAGCCGCCGCCCGACGTGCTCGACCACCTGCTGGCCCAGCTCGACCGGGTGGCCACCGCAAGGTTCGGCGAGGGCGGCTACTCGGTGGACCGGGTGATGCGCCAGATCCCCGACCACTTCCACGCCCACGCCCGTGACCCCAACTGGTGGGCCCGCCGGTTCGGCGGAACCTGGGCGCGACCGTCCACGTAGCCTCCGGGCATGCCGTTCGCCACGCCGACCTCGCCCGCCTCGCCGTCGGTGCGGGAGCGGGCCCTCGACGTGCTGTGCTCGGAGGAGCTGGCCCCCATCGTGGAGGTGGTGCTCAGCGCCCCGGCGCCGGACACCTACGAGGCGCAGGCGGTGGACGGCCGGGTGCGCTTCCGCCGCGAGCTCGACGGCACCGGGTGGCGCTTCGAGGTGGAGGCGGTGGACGGGCGCAACCCGGTGGGGGACCAGGCCACCGACCGCTTCGTGGGCGTCGACACCGAGCGGGGCGCGCTCCACCCCGACAGGACGGCCAACGCCTACCCCTTCGCCTACGACCAGGTGGCGCAGTTCTTCGACGCGCCGTCGGCGCCCGACCTGTGCGTGGTGCACACCGCCGCCCACAACTGGGAGGACGCCGGGGGTCACCGGGGCGAGCACGGCTCCCTCGACGCCGTCCAGGCCCGGGCCCCGTTCGTGATCGCCGGTGCCGGCGTCCGCCACCTGGGCGTCGTGCCCCGGGCGTGCCGGCTGGTCGACGTGGCCCCCACCGTCCTCGCGCTGCTCGGCGCCGAGCCCGGCCGGGGGATCGGCCGCAACGGTGCGCCGAGGGACGACGCCTACCTCGCCCGCCAGGACGGCGAGCCGCTGCTCGACCTGCTCGAGCCCGGGGCCGACCCGCCCCGGACGGTGATCGGCTTCCTGTTCGACGGCGCCAACCCCAACGTCCTCTACGACATGGCCGCCCGGGGCGAGGCCCCGAACGTGGCCCGGCTGCTGGCGGCGGGCACCGCCTTCGAGCACGGGGCGGTGGCCTCGCTGCCCACCGTCACGCTGGCCAACCACACCGGCGTGCTGACCGGGTGCTTCCCCGGCCACCACGGGATCCTCGGGAACGCCTGGTGGGACCGGGCCGGCGCCGAGCAGGTCATCACCAACTCCCCGACGACGTGGCCCACGTCGATGCGCCGCCTCGACCCCGCTGTGGACACCATCCACCGGGCCGTGAAGCGGGCCCGCCCCGGCTCGGTGTCGGTCTCGATCAACGAGCCGTGCGACAGCTACGCCGACTACTCGACCTTCGAGCTGATCCGCCGCGGCGAGCCCCTCGACCGGCCGCCCGGGCCGGACGACCTGCCCCACGCCACGGGCCGGTTCGTCCGGCCGAGCAAGGACTACCGCTGGTCGTCGCGCACCGACCACACCGCCGTGGACCAGTTCGCCGGCATCTGGTCGGGGCGCCACCGGGGCGTCGAGTGGGACCGGCCGGCCTTCTGCTGGGTCAACTTCACGCTGACCGACGCCGCCTTCCACGAGGGCGGGCCCCACTCGGAGATGGCCGCCGCCTCCGTCCGGGACACCGACGCCCGGCTCGGGGCGGTGCTCGACGAGGTCGAGCGCAGCGGGGCGTGGGACGAGACCGCCTTCTTCCTCGTGGCCGACCACGGCATGGAGGAGACGAACCCGTCGGTGCGGGGCGACTGGGGCCCGGCCCTGGCGGCGGCCGGCATCGCCTACCGGGACGAGGCCTTCGGCTTCCTCTACCTCGAGGGCTGAGCGCCCCGTCCCCGGTCTTTGTCGAGTTGGCTACCCCTGCGGTAGCTAACGCGACAAAGAGCGTCCCGGGCTGGCTGCCGTCAGGCGGCGGCGATCAGGGTGACGCCGGCCAGGCCGAGGCCGAGGCCGGCCAGCTGGGCGGGCCGGAGGCGCTCGCCGAGGACCACCCGGGCCAGGACCACGGTGGCGGCCGGGTAGAGGGACGAGAGCACGGCGACGAGCGACAGCAGGCCCTCCCGCACCGCGAGCAGGTACAGCCCGTTCGCGGTCACGTCGAGCAGCCCGGCGCCGACGACGACGAGGCGGGTGCCCTGGCGGGGAACGAACGGGGTGCCGGAGCGCGCCAGCCAGGCCACGAGCAGGGCCACCGACACCGTGCGCCCGCCGAGGAGGGGCCAGAAGCCGGCGTCGTCGTCGGTGGCGCCGAGCAGCACGAAGACGAGGCCGAAGGCCACCCCCGCGGCGACGGCCAGCAGCAGGGGGTTGCGGGTGTCGAGACGCCCGACGCCCGCTGACCCGGAGGTGTCGCCGCCCCCGGCCACCAGCGCCACCGCCCCCAGGGCCACCGCCGCCCCGACGAGGGCGAGCACGGCCGGGCGCTCGCCCGTGGCCAGTCCCACCACCAGGGGCACGACGGCGGCGCCCACGGCGGTGATCGGCGCCACGACCCCCATGGCCCCGCTGGCGAGGCCCTGGTAGAGGAGCAGGACCCCCACCACGCCGACGGCCCCGGACAGCGCGCCCAGGCCCACGTCGTCCCACCCCAGCGACGCCCCCTCGAGGGGCACGACCACGACGACAAGCACCAGGGCGGACGCCTGGGAGGCGGCCACCACCGTGGTCACCGCCTGCGCCCGCGTGGCCAGACCGCCGAGGAAGTCGCCGGCGCCGTAGCTGAGCGCGACGAGGACGCCGAGGAGGACCGCCACGCCTCATCCTCGCAGCCCGGTACCGCACCCCCCCCCTCCGGCTGGAGCTGACGGGGAGGCTCGGCGGTCAAGACCACGCGACCGTGTTGGTCGGGCGCTGCGATGCCGGGTAGGAGCCGTCCCGAGGAGAGCAGCGGCTGATGAGTGAGGTGTGGGTGTACCGTGTGGAGGTGCTCGAGGTCCCCGACGACGAGTCGACGATGCCCGACATCGCCGGGTTCGAGGTGCTGTCGTCGGACGGTCACAAGCTCGGCAAGGTGGACCAGGCGACGTACGAGGCCGGAAGCGGGTGGATCGTCGTCGACACCGGCTTCTGGATCTTCGGCAAGAAGCGCATGGTCCCTGCCGGCGCCATCGAGTCCATCGACCTCGACGCCCGGGAGGTCCGCCTCGGCCTCACGAAGGAGCAGATCAAGCAGGCGCCCGATCTCGACGAGGTCCGCCGCGACCAGGACGTGTACCGGCAGGAGCTCGGCGAGTACTACGCGGGGCCTGATGACGCGGCGGGCCGAGGCGCACGGCGTTCGGCCGTGGAGCGGTGTCGTGGCCGCCGACGATCGGCTCGATGAGGAGCGGCTGTGGGTCGTGTGGGGGCTCGCCGTGCCACCGGAGATCGCCGCAGTGCCCGACGTCTATCCGGAGGGCGTGCCACCCACGGACGTGGCGATCGCCATCGTCGTCCACTGAGGATCCGGAGTTCGCCGTTGCCGACGAGAACCACCGCTGGGTCATGCTGGTGGAGGGCGACGAGGACGAGGTCGACGCGTGGGTGCAGGAGCACCCCATCGCTCGACGGTTCGCGCCCTACGTCGGCTGAGGAGGAGCTCCGGTTCCAGGGGATCGGGCACCGCCACACCTCATCCTCGCAGCCGGTACGGTCCGGCCGTGCCGCTGCGACCCGGCAACATCACCGTCGACTGCGTCGACGTGCTGAAGGTGGCCCGCTTCTGGTCGGCGGCGCTCGGGCGTCCGCTCGACCCGCGGAGCGGCGAGCACTTCGCCTCCATCGGCACCACCGACCCCGAGCGGGCCGAGCCGGCGTGGTACTTCCCCCGGGTGCCGGAGCCCAAGTCGGCGAAGAACCGGGTCCACCTCGACCTCTTCGACCCGAGCCCGTCGGCCGTCGAGGACCTCGTTCGCCTCGGCGCCACCGTGGTCGACGAGCACGAGCTGCCGGGCGGCGCCCACCGGTGGACCGTCCTCCAGGACCCGGAGGGCAACGAGTTCTGCGTGGCGGCGAGGCCCTGGACCGGCTGGGGCTGACCGTGGCCGGCCCGACTGGGGAGGTGCTCCACGGCGGGATCGCGAACGCAGGCCTGGTCGTCCGCGTCGGCCCCCACGTCCTCCGCCCCTCGACGCCGCACTCGGGCTCGATCCACGCCTTCCTGCGGGCGGTGCGGCAGGCCGGGTTCGAGGGTGCCTCGTTCCCGGTCGGCATCGACGAGGACGGACGCGAGCGCCTCGTGTTCGTCGACGGCGAGGTCCCGGTGGCCCCCTATCCCGCGTGGAGCCAGAGCGACACGGCGCTGGCGTCCGTCGTCAGGCTGGTGCGCGGGCTGCACGACGCCGCCCGCGGGTTCGACCCGGGCGGGCTCACCTGGAACGACGCCCTGGCCGACCCTGCGGGCGGGACGATCGTGTGCCACAACGACGTGGAGCTCTCGAACGTCGTGTTCCGGAACGGCGTCGCCGTCGCGCTGCTCGACTTCGAGTTCGCTGCGCCTGGCCGCCCCGTCTACGACCTGGCCCACCTCGCCCGCCTCTTCGTGCCGATCGACGACGACATCGATCAGGGCCGGATGGGCTGGCGGCCCGCCGACCGGCCGGCCCGCCTGCGGCTCGTGGCCGACGTGTACGGACTGGACCGGGACGGACGGGCGGAGCTGCTCACGGCCATGGACGACGCCATGGCCCGCGTCGAGGCAGCCGTCCGGCGCAGCGTCGACGCCGGGAACCCGAACGCCGTCGAGATGTGGAACCGGACCGGTGGCAGCGAGCGCTACGACCGCCGGCGCCGCTGGTGGGCCGAGCTCCACGACGAGTTCGCCGCCGCCCTCGTCTGACGACGCATCGCGTGCGACCTATCGTCGATTTCATGCCGCTCTCGCCCGGTGACCCCGCCCCCGACTTCACGCTGCTCGACGCGAGCGGCGAGGACGTCTCGCTGGCCGGGTTCCGCGGGCGCAAGGTGCTCGTGTACTTCTACCCGAAGGCCGACACGCCGGGCTGCACCAAGCAGGCGTGCGGCCTGCGCGACGCCCTGCCCGATCTCGGGGACGCCGTGGTCGTCGGCATCAGCCCGGACAAGCCGGCGGCGTTGACCCGCTTCGACGCCAAGTACGGGCTGGGCTTCCCGCTGCTGTCGGACCCGGACCACGCCGTGGCCGAGGCCTACGGGACGTGGGGCGAGAAGAAGAACTACGGGCGCACCTACATGGGCATCATCCGCTCGGCCTTCCTGGTGGACGAGGAGGGGCGGATCGAGCAGGCCTGGTCCAAGATCTCGCCGGCCGACACGCCGGCCAAGCTGAAGGCGGCGCTCGGGGTCTGATGGGCATCGACCCGACGACCCTCCTCCCGCACCGCCCGCCGTTCCTCCTCCTCGACGAGGTGGTCGACCTCACCCCCGGCCAGGGGGCCCGGGGGGTCTGGCGGCTCACGGGGGAGGAGGCCTTCTTCGCCGGCCACTTCCCCGGGCGCCCGACCGTCCCCGGCGTCCTCCTGGTCGAGGCGCTGGCCCAGCTGGGGGCCTGCGCCGTCCTGGCCGACGAGCGCTTCGCCGGGCGTCTGCCCCTCTTCGGCGGCATCGACGGGGCCCGCTTCCGGCGCCAGGTCGTCCCCGGCGACGTGGTCGACCTCGAGGTCGAGCTGGGCCGGCTGTCGTCGCGGGCGGGCAAGGGCTCCGGCCGGGCCTCCGTGGGCGGCGAGCTCGCCGCCTCGGGCGAGCTCCTGTTCGTCCTCGTCTGAGCCCCTCCGGACGTTTGGGCACGCAGGTCACGGCTCTGCCGGGATCTGGGTGCCCAAACGGCTAGGGGGAGGGCGGGGTCAGGACCAGGCAGCCGTTGTGGCCGCCGAAGCCGAAGCTGTTGGAGAGCGACGGGCCCGGCTCCCACGGGCGGGCCTCGCCCTGCACCACGTCGAGGCCGACCACCGGGTCGAGGTCGGTCAGCCCTGCGGTGGGCGGGATGAGGCGGTGCTCGAAGGCCAGCAGGACGGCCGCCGCCTCCAGCGCCCCGGCGGCGCCGAGCGCGTGGCCGGTGACCCCCTTGGTGGAGGTGACCGCCGGCCCGGGCTCGCCGAACACCTTGCGGATGGCCTCGGCCTCGGCCGCGTCGTTCAGCGGCGTCGAGGTGCCGTGGGCGTTGATGTGGGCGATGGCGCCCGGCTCGAGCCCGGCCTCGGCCAGCGCCAGCTCCATGCACCGCACCGCCCCGGACCCGTCGGGGGCGGGGGCGGTGATGTGGTGGGCGTCGGCCGTGCTCGCCGTCCCCACCACCTCGCCGTAGATGTGCGCGCCGCGGGCGCGAGCGCCCTCCAGCTCCTCGAGGACGAGCACGCCGGAGCCCTCCGACATCACGAAGCCGTCGCGGGCGACGTCGAACGGGCGCGAGATGCCCGAGGACGACAGCGCCGTCATGTTGGTGAAGCCGGCCACCCCCGTCGGGGTGATGGCCGCCTCCGAGCCCCCGGCCATGGCGGCGTCGCACACCCCGCTCGCCACCAGCCGTGCGGCGTAGCCGATGGCGTGGGTGCTGGCGGCGCAGGCGGTGACGATGGCCTCGCACGGCCCCCGCCACCCGAAGCGCATGGAGACGGCGGCGGCGGCGGCGTTGCCCATCATCATCGGCACGATGAACGGGGAGACCCGCTTGGCGCCCTTCTCGTGGTTGACGACGACCTGCTCCTCGACGGTGGCGAGGCCCCCGACGCCGGTGGCGACGAGGACGCCCGAGCGGTCGGGATCGGCGGCCACGGGCCCGGCGTCGTCGAGGGCCATGGTCGCCGCCGCCACGGCGAACTGGGTGAAGCGGTCGGTCCGCCGGGCGTCCTTGGGGCCGAACCAGGGCGCCGGGTCCCAGTCGTCGATGCGGCGGGTGCCGGGGGCCGGCTCGCCGAGGAGGCCCTGCCAGAAGGCCTCGGCGCCGGACCCGCAGGGGGCCACGACGCCGATGCCGGTCACGGCGACCCGCCGGCCGTTCACGACGTCAGCTTGGACTGGACGAGCTCGTAGGCCTGACCGACCGTCTCGACGCCCTCCAGGTCCTCCTCGGGGACCTCGATGTCGAAGGCCTCCTCGAGGGCCATCACCAGCTCGACGAGGTCGAGGCTGTCGGCGTCGAGGTCGTCACCGAAGCGGGCCTCCTTGGTGACCTGCTCGGGGTCGACCTGGAGGACCTCGACGGCGCACTTCTTGAAGGTCTCGAAGGGATCGTCTGCCATTGGTGTTCAGGGCTCCTTGCTCATAGGGGACTAGTGGCCCATGCCGAGCCCGCCGTCGACGGGCAGCACGGCGCCGGTGATGGCGGCGGCCTCGGGGGAGGCCAGGAACGTGACGGCGGCCGCCACCTCGTCGGCGGTGGCGAAGCGCCCGAGGGGCACGGCGGCGGCCAGCTCGGCCCGCCGGGCCTCGGGGAGGGCGTCGGTCATGTCGGTGGCGACGGGCCCGGGGGCGACGACGTTGGCGGTCACGCCCCGGGGTGCCAGCTCGCGGGCCAGCGACCGTGCCAGCCCCACCAGGCCGGCCTTCGAGGCGGCGTAGTTGACCTGCCCGGCCGAGCCGGTGAGGCCGACCACCGAGGAGATGAAGATGAGCCGCCCGGTCCGGGCCCGCACCATCGAGCGGGCCGCCCGTCGCGCCACCCGGAAGGCGCCGGCCAGGTTGGTGTCGACGATCTCGTCGAAGGCGTCGTCGGACATCTTCAGCACGAGCCCGTCCCGGTTGGCCCCGGCGTTGGCCACCACCACCTCGACCTTGCCGAGACGCTCCTCGACCTCGTCGACGGCGGCGTCGACCTCGGCCGTGGAGGTGACGTCACAGGCCACCGCCACGAGGTCGTCGTCCTCCGGCGGCTTGGTGCGGTAGGTGACGGCCACCCGGTCGCCGGCGGCGACGAAGGCTCGCGCGCACGCGAGGCCGATGCCCCGGGCGCCACCGGTCACGAGCACCACCCGGGAGCCGGTCACCGCGACCATCGTACGAGGGCGCTCGCCCAGGTCATGCCCGCTCCGTACCCACTGAGGAGCACGAGGTCGCCGTCGGCCAGGCGCCCGTCGTCGGCGGCGGCGGCGAGGGCCAGGGGCACCGAGGCGGCCGAGGTGTTGCCCGTGTGGGCCATCGAGAGGGCGGTGCGCCCCGGCGGGATGCCGAGGCGGCTGGTGGCGGCCTCGACGATGCGGGCGTTGGCCTGGTGGGGGACGAACAGGGCCACGTCGTCGGCGGTGCGGCCGGCCCGCTCGAGGGTGGCGGCGGACGAGGCGACCAGCGTGCGCACGGCGCGGCGGAAGATCTCGCCGCCGTCCATCACCGTCGTCCCGCCGTGGTCGGCGTAGAGGAGCGAGGCGGCGTCGCCGTCCGACCCGAGGTCCCACGCCAGGAGGCCGCCCGGTCCCGGCACGGCGTCGAGGAGGACCGCCCCGGCGCCGTCCCCGAACAGCACGGCGGTGCCGCGGTCGTCCGGGTCGACGAGGCGGGTCATCACGTCCGACCCGATGACGAGCACCCGGCGGGCGCCGACGGCGACGTGGCCGAAGCCGGCCACGAGCGCGTACACGAAGCCGGCGCAGGCGGCGTTGAGGTCGACCGCGCCGCCGGCCAGACCGAGCTTGGCCTGGACGACGGAGGCGGTGGCGGGCATGGCCTGATCAGGCGTGGTGGTGGCCAGCAGCAGGAGGTCGACGCCGGCCGGGTCGACACCGGCCCGGCTCAGGGCGGCCGCCCCCGCCTCGGTGGCGAGGTCGGCGGTGGTCCCCCCCACCCGGCGCTCCCGGATGCCGGTGCGCTCCTCGATCCACGCCGGCGTGGTGCCGAAGCGCTCGGCCAGCTCGTCGTTGCCCAGCACGGTGCCGGGCAGCGCGGTGCCCCAGCCGGTGATGGTGGCGCCGTGCACTACGCCAGCGCCGCCAGGGTGGCGTCGACGTGGTCCGGCTCGGACACCGAGAGGGCTCGGGCCTCCGGCAGGGTGCGCTTGGTCATGCCGGTCAGCACGCCGCCCGGCCCCACCTCCACGACCACCCCGGCGCCGAGCTGCTCGAGCGAGGGGCGCCAGCGCACGGGGCGGCAGAGCTGCTCGGCCAGCAGGTCGCGCCACTCGTCGGCGCCGGCGTGGGGGGTGGCGTCGACGTTGGCCACGACTGCGGGCCGCGGCTCGGCGAAGGTGACCGCGGCGAGGGCGGCCCGCAGCCCCTCGGCCGCCGGTGCCATGAGCGGCGTGTGGAAGGCGCCGCCGACCGGGAGGGGCATCACCTTGCGGGCCCCCCGCTCCTTGGCCGCCGACCCGGCCGCCTCCACCCCCGCGGCGGTCCCCGCCACCACCACCTGGCCCGGGGCGTTGTCGTTGGCCACCCACGCCTCGTCGACGCTCTCGCAGGCGGCCTCCACCTCGGCGACGTCGAGGCCGAGCACGGCCGCCATGGTGCCCGGCCGGGCGTCGGCGGCGGCCTGCATGGCCTCGCCCCTGGCCGCCACCAGGCGGACGCCGTCCTCGGCGGCCAGTGCTCCGGCGGCGGTGAGGGCCGTGTACTCGCCGAGGCTGTGGCCGGCGACCGCATCCGGCTGGGGGAGCCCCGCTCGGCGGAGGGCGTCGAGGGCGACGAGGCTGGCCACGAAGGTGGTCAGCTGCGCGTTGCGGGTGGCCCGCAGCTCGTCGGCGTCGGCGTCGAGCAGGAGGGCGCCGATGTCCCGGCCCACCACCTCGGAGGCCCGGTCGACGATGGCCCACGACGGCGTGTCCGTCCACGCCGAGCCCATGCCCGGCCGCTGGGACCCCTGCCCGGGGAAGGTGAGCGCCAGCACCGTGGTCGGACCCCGTCGACCGTCGGGCCGTTACCCCGGCCCGCCGGAGGTGGCGGACGGGAACGCCTCGTCGGCGGCGTCGAGGCGCCGCTTGCGGAAGACGGCCACCCCTGCGAGCAGGCCCACGAGGAGCAGGCGGCGGCGAGCGCGACGACGGCGGCGGGCCATGGGGGCAGCGTACGGCGGCCGGTGCCCGAGGCGGGATTCGAACCCGCACGCCCTTTCGAGCAATCCCTTTTGAGGGGACCGAGTCTGCCGTTCCTCCACTCGGGCGAGTGGTGGGTCGATCTTTGTCGAGTTGTGCACGTCCAGGGTGCACAACTCGACAACGATCGACCAGGCCGCCCCGCTAGCCCTGGAGGAGCTCCAGCACGAAGGGGTTGGTGCGGCGCTCGTGGCCGATGGTGGTGGCCGGGCCGTGGCCGGGGAGGACGGCGACGTCGTCGTCGAGGGGGAGGATCTTCTCCGCCATGGAGGCCATCAGCTGGTCGAAGGAGCCGCCCGGCAGGTCGGTGCGCCCGATGGAGCCGGCGAACAGGTGGTCCCCGCTGAACAGCAGGGGTGGGGCGCCCTCGACGTCGAGTCGCAGGCACACCGAGCCCTGGGTGTGGCCCGGTGTGTGCAGCGCCCGGAACTCCATGCCCGCGCCCCGCACGACGGTGCCGTCGTCGAGGCCCTCGATCACCTCGGGCGGGCGGGTGTCGACCCCGTCGAGGTAGGCGGCCAGCTGCCCGCCCGCGGCCACGAGGTCGACGAGCATGTGCCGGTCGGCGTCGTGGATGTGGACCGGCAGCTTCCCGTCCGGGCCGCCGCCCCGTGGGTCCCGCACGACCGAGCCGATCCCGCCCACGTGGTCGACGTGGCCGTGGGTGCTGATCAGGGCCACGAGGCGCAGCTCGAGCTCGGCCAGGCGCTCGAGCAGGGGGCCTGGCTCGGGCGGGGCGTCGACGAGGACGCACTCGCCCCCCGGCCCGTCAGGGGCCACGATCCAGGCGTTGGTGGCGGCCAGCCACAGCGACAGCGGCTCGAGCAGCAACCCCACGCCGGTCACGGTACCGGCCCCCTCCCGGGGGCGAGGACGTCGGCGACGGCGGCCACCGTGGGGTCGGCCTCCACCTCCTCGAGCGGCACCGGCAGGGCCAGCGACCAGTTGGGCCACGTGTCGACCGTGCCCGGCATGTTGGGCCGCTCGGGGACGCCGAGCGCGTCCTCCAGGGTGGCGGCCACGAGGGCCGACGGCGCCGCCGCCAGCGCCCGGTGGGCGGCCACCACCACGTCCGCCACGGGCGCGTCGTCGGACGCCCCGCTCCGCCTCTCCAGCCGGCGGTGCAGGTCGGCCATGCCCTCCTCCACCGCGGGGACGCCGGCCGTGCGCTGGTCGCCGAGGTCCGACCCGGTCCAGACCCCGGCGATGGTGGGGAGGTCGTGGGTGGTGACGAGGGCCAGCGACCGCTCCGGCCACGCCTCGGGCGGGTCGTCCTCGAACCACAGCAGCTTCATGGAGAGGACGGCCCGCTCGGCCAGCTCGGTGCGGACCCCGGGCTCGACGGTGCCGAGGTCCTCACCCACGACCACGGCGCCGGCGCGGGCGCTCTCGAGGGCCAGCAGGTCGAGCAGGTCGCCCGCCGGGTAGCGGACGTAGGCCCCGTCGGCCGGACCGGCTCCGGGCGGCACCCAGAACAGGCGGAAGAGCCCCATCACGTGGTCGACCCGCAGGCCGCCGGCCCCGCGCAGGACCGCACGCAGGGTCTCGACGAACGGCTCGTAGCGGGCCGCCCGCAGGCGCCAGGGGATGAAGGGGGGCAGGCCCCAGTCCTGCCCGGCGCGGTTGAACTCGTCGGGCGGCGCGCCGATGCGGGCGTCGAGGGCGACGAGGTCCTGCCACACCCACGCGTCGGCGCCGCCCGGGTCGAAGCCGACCGCCAGGTCGTGCACGACGGGCAGCGGAACGGCGTCGAGCTGGCGCTCCAGCTGCCACTGCAGCCAGGCGTGGAAGCGCGACGCGGTCGGCCAGTGCCGCTGCCGCCTCCGCCACCTCGCGGCCGTCGGGGTGGCGGAGCGCGGCGGGCCAGGCCCGCCAGTCGCCGCCGTGGCGGTCGGCCAGGCTGCACCACCGCGCCCACCCCTCGAGGGGCGGTCCCGCCGCCGCTCGCCACGCGTCGAAGGCCGGATCGGCGCCGGCGGCGGCGAAGCACGCTTCGAGCGCGTCCCGCTTGAGGGTCCACACCGCGTCGCGGTCGATGCGGCGCCGGTCGAGCAGCGCCCGGCCCGCCTCCGCGGCCCGAGCCACGACGGCACCCGCCTCCGCCGCCCCGTCGACCTCCTCGACGCGGAGGTGGAGCGGGTTGCGGAACCGGCGGGACGAGGCGTAGTAGGGGCTCGGTTGCTGGGGGAGGGCCGGCCCGGGCGCGTGCGAGCGGCGACAGGGCCAGGAAGCCGGTGCCCCGCCCCGCCGCCCAGCCGGCCAGGTGGCGCAGGTCGGCCAGGTCGCCGATGCCCCAGCTGGCCCGGGAGCGGGTGGCGGCCAGCTGCACCACCCAACCCCACGACCGCAGGCCCGACGGCAGGTGGCAGCGCCCGGGGGTGACCACGAGACGGGTCGCCTCGCCGCCCTCGGCCGGCAGGACGTCGTGGTAGCCGAGGGGGAGGTCGGGGGGCAGCGACCGCACGCCGGCCAGCACCGTCCCGTCCTCGAGCACGACGTCGGCCGGCCCGTCGAGGGCCGTCGCCTGGCCGGGTCGCACGAAGCGCAGCGGTGGCGGGAGCGGCGGGGCCGGGCCGTCGGCACCCATGGCGTCGAGCAGCGCCCTGGTGGTCCCCTCGGCCACGTTGCGCCCCACGCCGGCCACGTCGGCGTAGCCCGGGTCGATGCCCCACGCGCCGGGCCCGCTCACGGGCGCCGACCGGCGAGCGGCGGGGCCTCCGTCGACGCCGGCGACGGCCGCCGCGCCGACACCAGGCCGATCCCGCCGACGATGAGCACGCCACCGGCCAGGACCCGGAGGTGGAAGGGCTCGTCCAGCACCACCACCCCGACCGTCACGGCCACCAGGGGCACGAGGTAGGTCACGAGCGAGGCCCGGGTCGGTCCCACGTCGGCCACCAGGCGGTAGTAGAGGACGTAGGCCACGCCCGTCCCGAGCACGCCGAGCAGCACGAGCGACAGGACCCGGGTGGGCGTGAGGTCGACCCCGGTGCGGGCCGTGACCACCGCCGCCAGCGGCGCCAGCAGGACGGTGCCGGCCACCAGCTGGCCGGCCGCCCCCACCACGGCGGGGAGGCCCATGAGGTGGCGGCTCATGTAGGTGAAGGCCAGTCCGTAGCAGGCCCCGGCGCCGACGGCGGCGAGGGCGCCGGTGAGCGACGAGTCGGCCAGGTCCTGCCCTCCCACCCCGGCGGCCACGGCCACGCCCACCAGGCCGATCCCGAGTCCCACCACCTGGAGCCGTCGCAACCGCTCGCCCAGCAGGGCGGCGCCGGCCAGGGCGGTGAACAGCGGCGTGGACGCGTTGAGCACGGCGGTCAGGGCCGACGTCACCCGCTGCTCGCCCCAGGCCAGGAGGGTGAAGGGCACCACGTTGCCGAGGAGGGCGGCGACGGCCAGGTGGCGCCACGTGGCGACGTCGCGGGGCAGGCGCAGGCCGGACGCCGCGCACACGCCGAGGAGGACGGCGGCGCCCAGGGTGATCCGGCCGCCGGCGACCGCGACGCGGGGGCATCCCCTCGACCGCCACCTTGATGAAGAGGAACGACCAGCCCCAGATCCCGGCGAGCAGGACCAGTCGGCGCACCCAGGCGAGTCTGTCAGCGGACCTCCGCCCGCCCCCACACCGGCCACAGCCGCCCCGTTCCGGAGGATCGACTACCGCAGGGGTACCGGATCCTCCGAAATCACGGCGGTGGCGTCGACGGCGGCCCGGCCCGGGCCGCCGGCCCGGCGCTCGGCCAACCACGCCTCGAACACGTCGGCCGGCATCGGGTGGCCGAGGTGGTAGCCCTGGGCCCGGTCGCAGCCGAGCTCGGCCAGGCGCTGCCACGTGTCCTCGTCCTCGACGCCCTCGGCCACGACCCGCAGGCCGAGGTTGTGCCCGAGGTCGACGGTCGAGCGGACGATGGCCTCGTCGTCGGGATCGGTCTTCATGTCGAGCACGAAGGACTTGTCGATCTTCACCTCGTCGACCGGCAGCCGCTTGAGGTAGGCCAGCGACGAGTAGCCGGTGCCGAAGTCGTCGATGGCGAGCACGAGGCCGAGGCCGGCCAGCCGGTCGAGGACGCTCAGCGTCCGGCCAGGGTCGCCCATGATGCTGGTCTCGGTGATCTCGAGGGTGAGGGCCCGGGCGGGCACCTCGGCGGCCCGCGAGCAGGCGGGCCACGTCCTCGGCCAGCTCGGGGTCGAGCAGGCTCCGCACCGACAGGTTGACGGCCACGGGGACGTCGAGGCCCTGGCGCCGCCACGCCGCGCAGTGCTCGAGGGCCACGTCGAGCACGTGGAGGGTGAGCGGGCGGATGAGGCCGGTGTGCTCGGCCACGGGCACGAACTCGTCGGGACCGATGGCCCCGCAGGTCGGGGTGGGGCCAGCGCAGCAGGCACTCCACGCCGGTGACGCGCCCCGTGGCCAGCTCGGCCTTGGGCTGGTAGTGGACGACCAGCCCGCCCTCCTCGAGGGCGCAGCGCAGGTCCGTGGCCAGGCGCAGCCGGCGGGGGCTGTACTGGTCCCGCTCGGGGGCGTAGGCGTCGATCCCCATGTGGGCGGCCTTGGCCGAGTACATCGCCACGTCGGCCCGCTGGAGGAGGGTGGCGGTGTCGCGACCGTGGGCCGGGGCCACGGCGATGCCGATGCTGGCCCCCACCACCAGGGACAGGTCGCCGACCACGAAGGGCTGCTCGAGGGCCTGGAGCACCTCGCCGGCCACCGCCCGGGCCGAGCTGTCGTCGGGCACGTCGGCCAGGAGGACGGCGAACTCGTCGCCGCCGAGCCGGGCGATCGTCGCCCCGCTCGCCGACGACGTCGCGCAGCCGGCTCCCGACCTCGCACAGGAGCTGGTCGCCGGTGTGGTGGCCGAGCGTGTCGTTGATCTCCTTGAAGTGGTCGAGGTCCATGAGGAGGACCGCCACCTGGCGGTCGGTGGACCACGACTTGGCCAGGGCCTCGTCGACGCAGCGACCGAACAGCCGGCGGTTGGGCAGCGCGGTCAGGGCGTCGTGGAGCGCCTGGTGCTCCTTCTCCACCGCCTCGTCGCGCAGCCGGTCGACCAGCCGCCCGTTCTCCAGCGAGACGCTGGCGTGGTTGGCCAGGGTCTCGAACAGCTTGAGGTCCTCGGCGTCGAAGGTGCTGACGTCGCCCAGGCGGTCCGTCACGGTGACCACGCCGATGACGCCGTCCTCGCCCCTGAGGGGGACGGCCATGGCGTCCTTGTGCCCGGCGGCGGAGACCTGGCGGCCGGCGTCGTGGCGGTCGCCCCGGCCGACGAGCGACGGCCTCGCCCCCGAGCGCCGGCGCCCACCACGGCACGGTGAACCCGGCCGGCTCGGTGGTGCTCTCGATGTCGCCGTCGGGGCCGAGCCCCACCCGGAAGGGGTCCCACCCCGCACCCGTCAGGCGGATCTCGGCGGTGTCGGCCCGCAGCAGGTCCCGGGCCTGGAGCAGCACGGTGCGCAGCACCGCCTCGGGCTGGACCGACCGGCCGACGGCGCGGGTGAACCCGTAGAGCAGCTCGAGGCGGGCGTAGCCCTGGGTCAGCGACGCGTAGGCGCGGTAGGCGAGGAAGAGGATGGCGGCGAGGACGACGAGGAGGCCGGCGGCCCGCACGTCGCTGTCGAGCACGATGACGGCCACCAGTCCGAGGCTGGTGTTGGTGCCCATGGCCACCGCCCCGGCGACGACCACCTCGTGGAGCATGCGCCGGTCGAGGGCCCCCTCGTAGAGGGCCATCGCGAGCGTGATGGCGAGGGCGCCCAGCAGGTCGCTCATCAGCATGGCGGCGAAGGCGGCGGCCCACCCCCGGGGCTCGGACGGGAGGGCGTCGCCCAGGACCAGGCGGTAGACGACGACGGCGAGGGACGTCTCGAGGGCGAACGTGGCGAGGTTGAAGGCCAGCTTCATGCCCCGCTGACGCCGGTGCAGGACGAGCGCGGCCCCGGCCCCGAGGAGGCGGGACGCCACGAAGACCCACGGGAGCGCACTGGCCAGGCCGAGCACGAGGGGGATCTCGCTCAACGAGAACGAGTGGGCGTCACGGCGGAACTGGAGGTGGACGACGTAGACCTCGGCCCCGGCGAACAGCGGGGTCAGGATCCACCAGGAGAGCCGCAGGTCGCCGGGAGGGAAGGACAGGGGGACGACCCCGACCACGAAGACCACGGCGGCGCCGGCGGCCAGGAAAGCAGCCAGGAGCCAGACCCGGGCGGAGCCCGAGAGGCGGGGCCGCCGCTGGGGGCCCGTCGCGGAGGTCGGCACGGCGTCTCCCATCGGCTCTTTCCTTATCGGCACCACCCCCGGGCCTCTTGACCTGGCCCGATGCCCGGTTCGACGCGAGAAAGGGGGCGGCCGCAGCCGCCCCCTCGCTCCGTTCCCGCCTGCTGCCAGGGACTACGCCCAGGCGCTGTCCGACCAGCTCCGGCCGCTCCAGCTCCGGCCGCTCCACGACCGACCGCTCCACGAGCGCCCGGACCAGCTGTGGCCGTCCCAGACGTCCCCGCTCCACGACCGGCCGCTCCAGCTCCGGCCGCTCCACGAGGAGCCGCTCCAGGACCGGCCCGACCAGCTGCGGCCGCTCCAGGAGGAGCCGCTCCAGTCGTCGCCGGACCAGCTCGAGCCGTTCCAGGTCCCGCCGGACCAGCTCCGGCCGAGCCACGCCGCCTCGGACCAGCTGCGGCCGTCCCAGGCCTGGCCGAAGATGTCGATCTCGCCCACGAGCTCCTGGCCCGTCTCGGGATCGGCCACGTGGCTGCCGCCGCGGGCCGCCTCGAGCGAGCCGAGGCCGGTCGAGACCGGGAAGGCCTGCGCCGCCACGGGGGTCCGGGCCCGGGCCGCGTCCCGGACGTCGATGATGCCGGCGCCCTGGAGGCGGCGGTCCGTGTCCCGGATGGGGTCGGCCGTCGACGTCAGGAGGGTCTTCACCTGGTCGGGGGTCAGCTCCGGCCGCTGCTCGAGGAGCAGGGCGACCACCCCGGACACGAAGGCGGCGGACTGCGAGGTGCCGCTGCCCCGGAAGAAGCGGGGCTCCTGGCCGTGCCGGGCGTCGACCCGGGCCGTCGGGTAGGCCTCGTCGACGAACGAGCCGGGGGCCCGCAGGCTCTCGATCGACCGACCGGGCGCCACCAGGTCGGGGGTGCGCTCCTCGCTGCCCCGGCTCGAGAAGTCGGCGACCACGTCGTCGCCCTCCCGGTCGGTGCCGAGGTCGTCGCTCGCCCCCACGGCGAGGACGTAGGGGTCCATGGCCGGGTCGGTGAGCTGCTCGGTGGCGTTGCCGTTGTTGCCGGCGGAGACCACGACCACGATGCCCGAGCGCCAGGCCACCTCGGCGGCGTGGGCCAGGGGGTCGAGCAGGTAGCTCTGGGTGCTGTCGGTGCCGAAGGAGAGGTTGACCACCCGCACGTCCATGCCGTCGTCGTGGCGGTGCTGGACCACCCAGTCGAGCGCGGCGATGACCTGCGAGACGTCGGTGGCGCCGTCGGCGGTGGCCACCTTGACGCTCAGGAGGCGGGCGTCGGGGGCGACGCCGTGGAAGCCCCGGCCCCGCTCCAGGTCACGCTCCGACGTCGCGTCCCGTCCGGCGATGATGCCGGCCATGTGGGTCCCGTGCCCGAAGGTGTCGAGGTGACGGGTGCCGTCCTCCTGCGACTCGAAGGAGAGGTCCGGGCCGTTGACGACCTTGCCCGGGGTGGTGAGGCCCTCGACGGGGACCACGCCGGAGTCGATGAGGGCGACGGTGACGCCCTGGCCGGTGAGCGAGTCGCGGTCGCCGAGGTCCTGGACCTCGTCCACGCCGGCGGCGTCCATGGTCTCGGCCAGCGAACGGTCCCGGTCGCGGTCGGCCCGCCAGCGGCGGCCCTGGAGGTGGACGGAGCCGTCGGGCGTGACCTCGGCCACGCCGGGGGCGGCCCGGAGCCGGGCCACGGCGTCGGCCGGCAGCTCGGCGGTGAAGGAGTCGATCAGGTCGAGGTCCCGCCCGACCTCGCCGCCGAGGCGCTCCACCGAGCGCTCGGCCACCGCCTCGGCACCGGCCCGGTGGCGGACGATCACCGAGGCGTCGGCGCTGGCCGGGGCTGCGCCAGCCGCGGCGGCGCCGACCAGGGGCACGCCCAGCAGGCCGGTGAGGAGCGAGACGCCGGCCCTGCGGCCGCGCTCGCCCCAGGAGACCCCTCGAGTCACCGGCGCACCGGTGCCCGTAGGGGGAGAGAGCTGGGTCATCGTTCGGTCCTCCGCCAAGAAGCATTCAGATCACTGACAGTGCACGTGATCGTCACGCTCCGTGGGCATTCCAGCGATGACGCCGGGCTGTCGCGCGACCGTCACGGGTTCGCGCGAGCGGAGGGCTCGAGCGCCCTCAGGCGGGTCCGCCGAAGGGCTCGCTCTACACTTCGGCCATGTCCCGGGCGGTCCTTGAGCGGAGATTGGACGCGCTCGTGGCGCGCCGGCGGACCCTCCGAGACGAGCTCGCCGTCGTCGACGAGCAGCTGGCGGCCCTGGCCGAGGCGGCCGGCGATGCACGGCTGCGGGCGCTCGTCAGCGAGACGCCCCAGGCCGACGCCGAGCACCGGGATGCGTCCCGTTCGGCCGAGGCCATGGCCCGGCACCGTTCGGTGCTGACCGCCGACCTCGCCGCCCTCGATCGCGCCGAGGACGAGCTCCTCGACCGCCTCGCCGCCGAAGCCGCCGCCGGCTGATGGGTGCCCGGGTGGTGCTGGCCGAGGACGAGGCGATCATCCGCCTGGACCTGAAGGAGACCCTCGAGGACGAGGGCTACGAGGTCGTGGGCGAGACGGGCCGCGGCGACGAGGCGGTCGCCCTGGTCAAGGAGCTGGGCCCCGACCTGGCCATCCTCGACATCAAGATGCCGGGGCTCGACGGGCTCACCGCAGCCAAGGAGATCACCGCCGAGCGACGGGCCGCCGTCCTCATCCTCACCGCCTTCTCGCAGCGCCACCTCGTCGAGCGGGCCCGGGACGCCGGGGCCCTCGCCTACCTGGTGAAGCCGTTCCAGCGCAGCGAGCTCATCCCCGCCGTTGAGGTGGCGCTCGGGCGCTTCAAGGAGGTCAAGGCGCTGGAGGCGGAGGTCCGGGGGCTCGAGGAGCAGCTCGAGACCCGCCGCCTCGTCGACCGGGCCAAGGGCATCCTCATGGACGAGCACGGCCAGGCCGAGGCCGCCGCCTTCTCGTTCATCCAGCGCAACGCCATGCGCCAGCGGGTCACCATGCGGGCGGTCGCCTCGCAGGTGATCGACGGGAGCCTGCGCCCCTAGCCGGTCAGGGAGCGATGGTGAAGCGGAAGCGCTGGAGCTCGTCGAGCGGGGTGCCGTCGAGCGCCTCCACGTTGCGGAGCCGGAGGACGTAGGGCAGCCCCGCCCGCAGCGGCGCCGCCGGCACCACCTGGATGGTCCTCGTGTCGACGTCGTAGGTGGCGGTGGCCGCCACCTCGTTGCCGGTGATGCCCCCCACGAGGCGGACGGTCTGGCCGATCTCCACCGTGGCCGGGTCGAGGGCCCGACTGAGGGTCACGGTGATCGGGGCGGCGGGGGCCACCCCGACGGAGAAGTCGGCGGGGCCGGTGTCGCGGACCCAGACGTCGGGGGTCGGCGGCTCGGGGCCCGGTTGCGGGCCGGGGACGCCGGCGCCGGGGACGACGGTGACCGTGTACGGGCCGGGGCCGGCGGTGGCGAACCAGTTGCGCACCGAGAGCCAGTACCGGCCGGCGACCGGGGCGTTGACCGTCAGCACCTCGGTCTGGCCCGCCCGGGTGGCGTCGGCCTCGCCCCGCTCCTCGAGCGAGGGGCCGTAGGCGGCGAGGACGGGGTCGAGCTCCCGGGCCCGGCTCCCGTTGCTCGCCGACGGCGGCGTCACGGTGAAGGTCAGCGTCCCGGGGACGGCCACCTGGACCGAGAACCAGTCGACGTCGCCCTCGGGGGCGATGGAGGCGCTCACCGGCGTGGTGACCGGCGTGGCCCGGTCCGGGGTGCCGTCGGGCTCGCGCGCGTCGCGCGCCGGCGTCGCCACGCCCTGGCGGGGCTTGGCCCCCACGGCGGCGGCGGCGTCGAGCAGCCCCCGGCCGGTCTGGGGGTCCCGGCCCTGCCCGGCGACGTCCTTGGCGGAGTTGATGACCCGGTTGCCCACGTCCCGCGCCAGGAGCCCGGGCTCGACGGCGCGGAGCAGCGCCACCACGCCTGCGGTCAGGGGCGCGGCGAAGGAGGTGCCGTCGCCGGTGGCGTAGCCGCCGCCGTTGGCGGTGGAGGCGATGTCCATGCCCGGGGCCACGAGGTCGACGGTGTCACCCCAGTTCGAGAAGTGGCCCAGCTGCCCGCTGTGGTCGGTGGCCCCGACGCTGACCACCCCGGGCGATGCCGCCGGGTAGTTCGGGATGTCCACGCCGTCGTTGCCGGCGGCGGCCACGACGGCCACGTTGTGGTCGAGCGCGTAGTCCACCCACTGGTCGATGGCCGTGCTGCGGCCTTCGCCCCCGAGCGACATGTTGATCACGTCGGCGCCGTGGTCGACGGCCCAGCGGATGCCCTCGACGACGTCGCCGTCGTTGCCGCTCCCGTTGGCGGCGAGGACCTTCACCGGCATGATGCGCGAGCGCCAGGAGACGCCCGCCGTGCCCTGGCCGTTGCCGGTGTCGGCGGCGGCGATCCCCGCGACGAAGGTGCCGTGGCCGTTGTCGTCGGCCGGGACGGGGTCGTTGTGCACGGCGTCCCACCCGGGGACCTGCTTGGGGAGCGTGGGGGTGCCCACCAGGTCGGGGTGGTCGAGGTCGATGCCGGTGTCGAGCACGGCGATGATCACCGAGCGGGAGCCGGTGGTGCGGTCCCACGTCGCGGGCAGCCGGACCGTCCCGCGTAGTCGCGCTGGTACGGCGTGTACATCGGGTCGTTGGGGGCCGCCGAGGCGGACCGGACGTAGTTGGGGGAGACCGAGGTGACCGACGGGTCGCCCTCGAGCTCGGCCACCACCTCCTCGACGGGCTGGCCGCCGGTGTCCACCACGGCCACCCCGGCCGGGTCGACGGCCGAGCGCAGGCGCAGGCCGCGGGCGGCCAGGGTCCACGTCAGCGAGGCGGCGGCCACGCCAGGGGTCCGGGTGATCAGGACGGAGCCGGGCACCACCTGGGGGCCTGGCGACGTCCGCGCCGCAGGGAGGTCGCCGGCGACGGACGGCGCCGCCTGCTGGGCCGCGACCGGGGTGCCCGACGTGGCCGCTCCGGGCGCCAGGAGGGCGCCGAGCAGGAGGGCCACCAGGGTGGCCGGCCAGCGTCGCGGTCGTCGATGCACGAGGGGCCAACGGCAGATACCCCCCAGCTCTTGAGGTTCGGCGGCGACCCTAGGGTGGGGACCGTGGCGAAGCTGATGCTGCTCGACGGCAACTCGCTCACCTATCGCGCCTTCTTCGCCCTGCCCACGGACATGGCCACGGCGTCGGGCCAGGTCACCAACGCCGTCTTCGGGTTCACCTCGATGCTCATCAACCTGCTGCGGGACCACCGGCCGACGCACCTGGTCGTGGCCTGGGACCGCCCGGAGCCGACCTTCCGCCACGAGGAGGTCCCCACCTACAAGGCCCAGCGGGAGGAGGCGCCCGACATCCTCCGCCAGCAGCTCGGCCTGGTGCGCCAGGTCCTCGAGGCCCTGCGCATCCCCATGGTCGACTACCCGGCCCACGAGGCGGACGACGTCATCGCCACGCTCGCCACGATGGCGAGGGACCGGGGCGACGAGGTCATCGTCGTGACGGGGGACCGGGACGCCTACCAGCTCGTCGAGGACCCGCTCGTCAAGGTGCTCTACAACCGGCGGGGCGTCAGCGACTACGTCCTCTACGACGAGGCCGGCATCCTCGAGCGCACCGGCGTGACGCCGGCGCAGTACCGCGAGTACGCGGCGCTGCGGGGCGACCCCTCCGACAACCTCCCCGGTGTGCCCGGGGTGGGGGAGAAGACCGCGGCGAAGCTCATCCGGGAGGGCGGCGGCCTCGACGGCGTCTTCGCCTCCCTCGACGGGCTGACCCCCAAGCTGCGCACCAACCTCGCCGCCGCCGAGGAGGACGTCCGGCGCAACGCCAAGGTCATGTCGCTGGTGCGGGACATCCCCCTCGAGCTCGACGTCGACGACCTCGAGCGCCAGCCCTTCGACGTCGACACGGTGCGGTCGCTGTTCGGGTTCCTCGAGTTCCGCACGCTCTACGAGCGCCTCGTCGAGGCGGTGGACGACCAGGAGCTGCCGGCCGTCGACGCCATCGGCACCCTCGAGTGCGGCGTCTCCGTCGTCGGCGACGCCGCCGCCGCCGTCGCGCTCCTCCGTCGGCTGGCGGCCGACGAGGGCACCTCCCTGGCGCTGGCCCCGGCCTGGGAGGGCTCACCCGGCCGCTCCCCGCTGGCCGGCCTCGCCTTCGTCACCTCCGTCGACCCCGGCGAGGCGGCGTGGGTGCCGGGCGAGCTCCTCGACGACGACGGCGTGCGGGCCGCGCTGGCGGCACTGGTGGCGCCCGGTGGTCGCCCGCTCGACACCCACGGGGCCAAGGCCCTCGACCGGGGGCTGTACGGCCTCGGGATCGACATCGGCACGCTCGACATCGACACCGAGGTCGCCTGCTACCTCCTCGACCCGGCCGAGTCGGCCTACCTCCTCCAGGAGCTGCTGCTGCGCTACGTCGGCCTCGAGCTGTCGGCGGCGGGGGCCGCGGCGGCGGCCGAGGGCCGGCTCGACCTCGACGGGTCGGCCACCGCGCTGCCCGAGGAGACGGGTCGCTTCGCCGTGGCCGTGGCCCGGCTCGCCCCCGTGGTCACCGATGCGCTCGCCGCCCAGGGCCTCCGCGACCTGTACGACTCGGTCGAGCGGCCGCTGGTCCGGGTGCTGGCCCGGATGGAGGCGGTGGGCGTGGCCGTCGACGTGCCCTACCTCAAGGCGCTGAACGAGCGGCTGGCGGGGGAGGCCCTGGAGCTCGAGCAGCGGATCCAGGACGAGGCCGGTGTCGAGTTCAAGGTCAACTCCACGCCCCAGCTGCGGACCGTGCTGTTCGACACGCTCGGCCTGGCGCCTTCGAAGCGCACCAAGACCGGCTTCTCCACCGACGCCGCCTCGCTCGAGAAGCTGCGGGGCCAGCACCCGGTGATCGAGCTGCTCCTGCGCTACCGGGAGGTGGAGAAGCTCCGCTCCACCTACGGCGACGGCCTCATCACCGAGGTCGGGCCCGACGGGCGCATCCACGCCACCTTCAACCAGACCGTGGCCCGCACCGGCCGGCTCAGCTCGGACCAGCCCAACCTCCACAACATCCCCGTGCGCACCGAGGAGGGGCGGCGCTTCCGGCGGGCGTTCATCGCCGGCGACGGCTTCGAGCTGCTGGTGGCCGACTACAACCAGATCGAGCTGCGGGTCATCGCCCACCTGGCCCAGGACCCGGGCCTCATCGCCGCCTTCACCGCCGGCGAGGACATCCACAACGCCACCGCCTCCCGGGTCTTCGGCGTGGCCCCGGAGGACGTCACCCCGGTCCAGCGGGCCCGCTCCAAGATGGTCTCGTACGGCCTCGCCTACGGGATGGAGGCCTACGGGCTGGCGCAGCGGCTGAGCATCGGCGTGCCCGAGGCGACGGAGATCCTCGACGCCTACTTCGTCGCCTTCCCCAACGTGAAGGCGTACATGGAGCGCACCGTGGCCGAGGCCCGGTCGAAGGGCTACACGGAGACCCTCATGGGCCGGCGCCGGCCCATCCCCGAGCTCTCCTCGCCCAACTTCCGCATCCGCCAGGCGGGGGAGCGACAGGCCATGAACGCCGGCATCCAGGGGCTGGCGGCCGACATCTTCAAGGTGGCGCTGGTCGAGCTCGACCGGGCCCTCGAGGAGCGGGCCACCCGCAGCCGCCTCATCCTCCAGGTCCACGACGAGGTCATCCTCGAGGTCCCGCCCGACGAGCTCGACGACGTGGCCGAGCTGGTGCGCACGACCATGGCGTCGGCCTGCGACCTGTCGGTGCCGATGGAGGTGAACCTCTCCACGGGCCACTCGTGGGAAGAGGCCAAGTAAAGAGGTGGTCGCTACCTGAGCGTCGCGACGAGGGTGCAGCTCGTGGGACCGGTGACGACCTCCGTGGCGAGGAGGTCGGGGTGCTCCAGCCAGTGGAGGCGGATCCGGTCGACGTCCCCGTCGGGGTGGGGCGGGGGCCACGCCGTGCGGGGCGTGAAGTCGTCGAGGACGACGGTGCCGCCGGGGGCCAGCCAGCGCCGGGGCCCGATCGGCTCGTCACCGGACTTGCCGCCGCCTCCGCCGTCCAGCGCCAGCAGGTCGAACGGCCCGTGCGCCTCCAGCTCGGACCAGTCGCCGGTCACCACGGTCACGTGGGGGACGCCGGCGAACAGGTCGCGGGCGGCGGCGGCCCGCTCGGCGTCGAGCTCGATGCTGACCAGCCGGGTCGAGGGGTCGGCGCCCGAGGCCAGCCAGGCCAGCCCCACCCCGCACCCGGTGCCCGTCTCGCCGATGCGTCCCCCGGGCCGGCCGGCGGCCAGCACCGACAGGAGCCGGCCGTGGGCGGGCAGGCACGAGAGGTCGAACCCGGTGCGCCCGGCCAGGTCGGCGGCGGCGGCCACGAGCGGCGGCAGATCGGTCAGGCCGTGGTAGGCGGCGGTCCCCCCGAGGGTCACGACGCCGAGTCGTACCACTGGTTCGAGGCCATGGCCGACCACCTGGGGCCGGCCTACCTCCGGTACTCGTTCACGAAGGGGACCGAGCAGGAGGTCGAGTTCCTCGTCGAGGAGCTGGCCCTCCGCCCCGGGATGCGCGTCCTCGATGTGGGCTGCGGGCCCGGGCGCCACGCCACCGCCCTCGCCCGTCGGGGGATCGAGGCCCACGGCGTCGACGTGTCGGCCCGCTTCGTCGACCTGGCCACGTCGGCGGCGCCGCCGGGCGCCACCTTCGAGCGGCTCGACGCCCGCGCCCTCCCGTTCGCGGAGGAGTTCGACGCCGCGGTCTCGCTGTGCCAGGGCGGCTTCGGGCTCCTCGGCGGCGAGGGCGAGGGGACCGTGCTGGCCGGGATGGCCCGGGCGCTGCGCCCCGGCGGGGTCCTGGCCGTCAGCGCCTTCTCCGCCTACTTCCAGGTGCGCTGGCTCGAGGAGGGCGACGGCTTCGACGCCGATTCCGGGGTCAACCACGAGCGTTCGACGCTGCGCGACGCCGAGGGGAACGAGGCCGAGTTCGACCTCTGGACCACCTGCTTCACCCCGCGCGAGCTGCGCCTGCTGGCGGCCGCCGCCGGCCTCACGCCGCGGGCGGTCTGGTCGGTCACCCCGGGCGCGTACCGTGCTGACCGCCCATCGCTGGACACGCCCGAGTTCCTGCTCGTGGCCGAGAAGCCACGGGTAGACTGAGTCCCCCTTCGCCACCCGACCGAAAGTTCTCCTCCCGAATGTCCGAGCAGACCCTCCCCGAAGCCAACTCCACCAACGGCGACGACGCCGGACTGGAGGAGTACACCCCTCGGGAGATCGTCAGCGACGACCTCGGGGGCATGAGCTTCGACGAGGCCATCGCCGGGACCATCGTCGAGTTCGACGACGGCGACATCGTGAAGGGCGAGGTCGTCAAGGTCGACAAGGACGAGGTCCTCCTCGACATCGGCTTCAAGTCGGAGGGCGTCATCCCCGCCCGGGAGCTGTCCATCCGCAACGACGTCGACCCCGGCGAGATCGTGTCCCTGGGCGACGAGATCGAGGCGCTCGTCCTCCAGAAGGAGGACAAGGAGGGGCGCCTCGTCCTCTCCAAGAAGCGGGCGCAGTACGAGCGGGCCTGGGGCGACATCGAGCGCATCAAGGCCAACGAGGGCGTGGTGCGGGGCCCGGTCATCGAGGTCGTCAAGGGTGGCCTGATCCTCGACATCGGCCTGCGGGGCTTCCTGCCCGCGTCCCTCGTCGAGCTGCGGCGGGTGCGGGACCTCCAGCCCTACGTCGGCCGGGTGCTCGAGGCCAAGATCATCGAGCTCGACAAGAACCGGAACAACGTCGTGCTGTCCCGGCGGGCCTGGTTGGAGGAGACCCAGAAGGAGCAGCGCGAGGCCTTCCTCACCGATCTCAAGCCCGGCGAGGTGCGGCGGGGGACGGTGTCGTCGGTGGTCAACTTCGGTGCCTTCGTCGACCTGGGCGGGATGGACGGCCTGGTCCACGTGTCCGAGCTGTCGTGGAAGCACGTGGATCACCCCGGCTCGGTGGTGACGGTGGGCGACGAGATCGACGTCCAGGTCCTCGACGTGGACCTCGACAAGGAGCGCATCAGCCTCTCGCTCAAGGCCACCCAGCAGGACCCGTGGCAGGAGTTCGCCAGCACCCACCGCGTGGGCGAGCTGGTCTACGGCCGGGTCACCAAGCTGGTCCCCTTCGGCGCCTTCATCCAGGTGGGGGAGGGCATCGAGGGCCTGGTGCACATCTCGGAGATGAGCGCCCACCACGTCGACCTGCCCGAGCAGGTGGTCCAGCCCGCCGAGGAGCTGTGGGTCAAGATCATCGACCTCGACCTCCAGCGCCGGCGCATCAGCCTGTCCATCAAGCAGGCGGCCGAGGGTGGCGAGGTGGCGGCCGAGTACCAGCAGCACTTCGGGGCCCAGGCCTACGACGAAGAGGGCAACTACATCGGGCCCCAGGCGCCGGCCGAGGGCACCACCGAGGCCGAGCAGGCGTGGGCCGAGTACTACGAGCAGTACCCGGAGGCCCGGGAGCAGGGCGTCACCCAGCCCGAGGGCGTCGAGGCGGCCCCGGAGGCGGTGGCCGAGCCCTTCCAGGCGGAGGGCGGCGAGGCGGCGGCGGAGCCCCTGCCCGAGGCGGCGGCGGAGCCCGTGCCCGAGGCGGCGGTCGAGCCGGTCCCGGAGGACCCCAGCCCGTCCTAGTCCGTTCGGGCTAGTGCCGTGGCAGCACTAGAGGCGGACGATGCCCCGGCGGACGGCCCGCAGCACGGCGTCGGTGCGGTCCCGGGCGCCGAGCTTCGAATAGGCCGAGGCCAGGTGGTTCTTGACCGTCCGGGGGCTGATGTACAGCCGCTCGGCCACCTCGTTGGGGGCGAGGCCGTCGGCGATCAGCTGGAGGACCTCCTCCTCGCGCGGGGACAGCTCGTCGGAGCGGCGCCGGCCCGGGGTCCCGAACGGGAGCTGGACGTCGGTGCGGTGCCCGTGGGGGGTGGTGTCCTCCGCCATGGGTGACCATCGGCGCGAGCTGCGGGGTCCTGAGCGGTGGGCAACTACGGTGCGCCGCCCGTGAAGGTGGTGGGCCTGACCGGGGGCATCGGTGCCGGCAAGTCGACGGTGTCGGCCCTGCTGGCGGCCCGGGGGGCGGTCGTCGTGGACGCCGACGCCGTGGTGAAGGAGCTCCAGGCGGCGGGGACGCCCGTGTTCGACGCCATCGTCCAGCGCTTCGGCCCCGGCGTGGTCGGCCCCGACGGCGAGCTCGACCGGCCCGCCCTGGCAGCCGTCGTCTTCGGCGACCCGGAGGCCCTCTCCGAGCTGAACGGGCTGGTCCACCCGGCCGTGGGGGCGGAGATCCTGCGCCGGGTGGCCGAGCACGAGGGGACCGACCGGGTGGTGGTCCTCGACGTGCCCCTGCTGGTCGAGTCGGGCCGGTACCAGGCGGCGGGGGTCATCGTGGTCGACGTGCCCCCCGAGGTGGCGGTGGCCCGCCTGGCCCGGGACCGGGGGATGACCGAGGAGGAGGCCCGGGCCCGCATGGCCCGCCAGGCCTCCCGGGAGGAGCGCCTGGCCAAGGCCGACCTGGTGCTCGACAACAGCGGGCCCCCCGAGGCCCTGGACGAGGCCGTCGACCGGGCCTGGGCCTGGATCGGGTCCCTCCCGCACGACCCCCCGCCGGAGGCCTGACCCGGGTTCGCCGCCGTTCTTTGGTTCTCTCCCTACAGGAGCGGTAGGTGAGCGGCCAAAGAACGGTCGGGAGTCGCCGGCCCCCGCGGCCCGGGAAGCTGTCACACCCCCTCGGTACGATCGGGGCGATGCCGCCGTTCAAGGTCGAATCGCCGTACGACCCCGCCGGGGACCAGCCGCGGGCCATCGAGGGGCTGGCCGACGCCATCAACTCCGGGGAGCGGTTCGCCACCCTCCTCGGCATCACCGGCAGCGGCAAGAGCGCCACCATCGCCTGGACCATCGAGCGGGTCCAGAAGCCCACGCTGGTCATCGCCCCCAACAAGTCGCTGGCGGCCCAGCTGGCCAACGAGTTCAAGGAGTTCTTCCCCCACAACCGGGTGGAGTACTTCGTCAGCTACTACGACTACTACCAGCCCGAGGCCTACATCCCGTCGAGCGACACGTACATCGAGAAGGACAGCTCGATCAACGACGAGATCGAGCGCCTGCGCCACTCGGCCACCGCCGCCCTCCTCGCCCGCAAGGACGTGATCGTGGTGGCCTCCGTCTCCTGCATCTACGGCCTCGGCTCCCCCGAGCAGTACGGCGAGCAGATCCTCCGCCTGGTCCGGGGCTCCACCCACGACCAGCGCTACATCCTCAGCAAGCTCGTCGACATGCAGTACGAGCGGAACGACGCCGTCCTCAGCCGCGGCAAGTTCCGGGTCCGGGGCGACACCATCGAGGTGCACCCGGCCTACGAGGAGTTCGGCGTCCGGATCGAGATGTTCGGCGACGACATCGACCGCATCGCCAAGGTGGACCTGGTCACCGGCGAGCACCTCGGCGAGATCGACGACTTCACCCTCTTCCCCGCCACCCACTACGTCACCGACAAGGAGCGCCTCAAGGAGGCCATCGCCCGCATCGAGGACGAGCTGCGGGACCAGCTGGCGAGGTTCGAGGCCGAGGGCAAGCTGCTCGAGGCCCAGCGCCTGCGGATGCGGACGCAGTACGACCTCGAGATGCTGCGGGAGGTCGGGGTGTGCAACGGCATCGAGAACTACTCGGCCCCCCTCGACGGCCGGGGGCCGGGGGTGGCGCCCTACACCCTGATCGACTACTTCCCCGACGACTTCCTGGTGGTGCTCGACGAGAGCCACGTGGCCGTCCCCCAGCTCCACGGCCAGTACGAGGGCGACCGCTCCCGCAAGGCGACGCTGATCGAGCACGGCTTCCGCCTGCCGTCGGCGGCCGACAACCGCCCCCTGCGCTTCGAGGAGTTCCTCCAGCGGGTCAAGCAGGTGGCCTTCCTCTCGGCCACCCCGGGTCCGTGGGAGCTGAACCACTCGAGCACCGTGGTCGAGCAGATCGTGCGGCCGACCGGCCTGATCGACCCCGAGGTGGTGGTCAAGCCGACCAAGGGCCAGATCGACGACCTCATCGAGGCCATCGGCGAGACCGTCGAGCGGGGCGACCGCGCCCTCGTCACCACCCTCACCAAGAAGATGGCCGAGGACCTCACCGAGTACCTGCTCGAGCAGGGCCTGCGGGTCCGCTACCTCCACTCCAACGTCGACACCATCCAGCGCATCGAGATCCTGCGGGACCTGCGCCTCGGGGAGTTCGACGTCCTGGTGGGCATCAACCTCCTGCGGGAGGGCCTCGACCTCCCCGAGGTGTCGCTGGTGGCCATCCTCGACGCCGACAAGGAGGGGTTCCTCCGCAGCGAGACGTCCCTCATCCAGACCATGGGCCGCGCCGCCCGCAACGTCGACGGGCGCGTGGTCATGTACGCCGACACGGTCACCGACTCGATGCAGCGGGCCATCTCGGAGACCCAGCGGCGGCGGGGCCTCCAGCAGGCCTACAACGCCGAGCACGGGATCGACCCGCAGACCATCCGCAAGGCGGTGACCGACATCCTGGCCGTGCTCCGGCCCGACGAGGCCGAGCTGCGGGCCCGGGTGCCGGGCAGCGACCGCCGCAGCCGCTCCCGTGACCGGCTCCACGCCGACCTCGCCGACCTGCCGTCGACCGAGCTGACCCGCCTGGTGCAGACCCTGGAGGAGGAGATGCACGAGGCGGCGGCCGGGCTGCGCTTCGAGTACGCCGCCCGCCTCCGGGACGAGATCAAGGACCTGCGGCGGGAGCTGCGGGACGCGTCGTGACGACGGCGGGCCGCCGCCGCTGACGCCCTCGCCGGCGCCCTGACCCGAGGCCGCACCGTTCGTGGGGGTTGGTACCGTCCCGCCCCCACGGGACAGCAGGCCGGCGGGACGAACGGGACCGGGAGGGAGGCGCGGGTAGTGGCCACGACCACGACGGATGCCGTGGCGCGACCGACCGGGGCCGGGCACGACGCCGCCGTGATGTCCGGCGGTCCCCTGCGGGTCGCCGGGTCCGTGGTCTCGGCCGGGGTCCGCCTGTCGGCCCGGCCCGTCGTCGAGGGGCGGCCCCCCGTCCACGGTGACCACGTGCTGCGCTGGCGCCTCCCGGAGTCGCCTCCCCGGCTCTCGGCCGACCCCCTCGTGCCCACGCTGCTGCTGCTGGCCATGCGCCGGGGCGAGGACGTGCGCCTGGACGGCACCGTTTCCCCGAGGCTCCTGGCCGGCACCGAGGCGGTGCAGGACCTCGTCCTCGGCTGGGACGCCGACGTCCGCCGCCGCCGCACCATCCGGACGCCGCCCCAGCGCCGGGCCCGCATCCACGCCGAGGTGCGGGCGCCCGCCCCCCGGGCGCCGGGGACGGCCGCCTTCTTCACCGCCGGCGTCGACTCCTTCTACACCGTCCTCCGGAACCTCGACGAGATCGACGCCCTCGTCTACGTCCACGGCCTGGACGTGGCCCTGGAGAAGCGGGGGCTGCGGGCCCGCGTGGTCCGGGGCATCCGCCGGGCCGCCGACGAGCTGGGCAAGCCCCTCCTCGAGGTGGAGACCGACGTCCGCCGCCTCTCCGACCAGATCATCGGCTGGACCGCCTACAACGGCGCCCTCCTCGCCTCGGTGGCCCACCTGCTCTCGCCGTGGTTCGGCACGGTCTACGTGCCGGCCACGCTCACCGCCGGACGCCTGCGCCCGCTCGGCACGCACCCCGAGCTCGACCCCCTCTGGAGCAGCGACGAGGTGGAGCTGATCCACGACGGGTTCGAGGCCGAGCGCATCGACAAGGTCCGGCTCCTGGCCGGCTCGGAGGCGGCCCGGCGCAGCCTCCGGGTGTGCTGGACGAACGCCGGCGGGGCCTACAACTGCGGGCACTGCGAGAAGTGCCTCCGCACCATGCTGGCCGTGGCCGCGGTGGGTGACCTCGAACGGTTCACCACCTTCCCGCCGTTGGCCGCCCGCCACGCCGCCCGGACGTTCCTGGCGACCAGCTCGGCCGCCCGCCGCCCGGCGTGGGAGACGGCCAGCCGGGCGCTCGCCGACGCCGGGACCGCCCCGGCGACCGCCCGGACGGCGCAGGTGGGCCTGGCCATCTCCTCCCGCCTCCCCCCGCCGGTCCTCGCCAGGGCCAAGGGCGCGCTGGTGAGCGCCCGTCGGGCCCGCACCGCCGTCCAGAGCGTGCGCCCGCCCCGGGTCTCGCCCGCCACCGCGGCGGCGCTCACCCGCTACCTCGATGCCGACACGGGCGTGACCCCCGACCGCGTGGACCTGGCCGTGGTGTTCGGCAGCGAGTCGCTCCAGCCCGCCCTCATGGCCGCCGACATCGTGCGGACGGGTCAGGCCGACTGGCTGCTCCTGACCGGCGGGCGCAGCCGCACCACCGGCGTGGAGGAGGCCAGGCGCAACCTCGGGCTCATCGAGGCCGAGGGCCTCCCCACGGACCGGGTGGTGCTCGAGGAGGCCTCGACGACCACCACGGAGAACGTCGTCTTCTCCCTGCCGCTGGTGGCCGAGCGCTTCCCGGACGGCGGGCCCCGCTCGGTGCTGGTCGTGGCCAAGTGGCACCACTCCCGCCGCGCCGTGATGACCCTCCGCCGCCACCTGCCGGCGGGGGTCCGCTACTCGGTGATGGGCTACGACCCGGGACGGGCCACCCGGCCGGGGTGGGTCCGCACCGCCGACGGCCGCCGCATCGTGCTCGGCGAGTGGCGCACCGTGCAGGCCTACCGCCGCGCCGACCTCATCCTCGACGTCCGCCGCCACGACGACGCCTGGGTCTAGCGGTCAGCCGGGCTCGACCTCCCAGGTCGAGGGCACGTGGACCGGCGACAGGCGCACGACCGCCCGGGGCGCGGGGTCGAGGTCGGGCCCCCCGACGTCCACCGAGGCCACGGGCTGCCACGTGATGACCTCCCGCCCCGACTGCAGCACCGCCAGCCAGCAGAAGTACCGGCCCCGGGGCACGGGGAGGTGGGGGAGCCGGCACCGCACCGTCGTCGCCCCCGCCTCGAGCCGCACCTCGTCGCTCACCACGAAGATCGGGGTGGCGCCGCCCTCCGTCAGACCGAGCGACAGGCGGCACGTCGTGGCCACGTCGGCCTCGAACGCCAGGGTGACGTCGAGGGGGGCGTCCGTCGTGGGCACGTCCCCCGCCCCCGTGACGGCGGCCTTCCGGAGCTGGATGGGCCCCTCGGCGGCGACGATCTGGACCTCGCTCTCCACGTGGGTCCGGTAGGCGCCGAGCGCCTCCCGCACGGGAGCGTCCGCCGCCACCACGCCCTCGTCGAGCCACACCCCGCGGTCGCACGTGGCCTCGACCGCCGCCAGGTCGTGGGAGACGAACACCAGCGTGGTGCCCCGCCGGAGCATCAGGCCGATCCGGTCGAGGCACTTCTGCTGGAAGGTGGCGTCGCCCACGGCCAGGACCTCGTCGACGAGGAGGATGTCGGGATCCACGTGGGAGGCGACGGCGAAGCCCAGCCGCATCTGCATGCCGGTCGAGTAGAACTTCACCTGCCGGTCGACGGCGTGCTCCAGCTCGGCGAAGGCGACGATCTCGTCGAAGCGCTCGGCCACCTGGCGCCGGGTCAGCCCGACCAGGGACCCGTAGAGGTAGACGTTCTCCCGGCCGGTGAGGTCCGGGTGGATCCCGCCCCGCACGTCGATGAGGGCGCCCACCCGGCCCCGGACGTCGACCGAGCCGGCGTAGGGGTACATCACCCCGTTGATCATCTTGAGCAGGGTCGACTTGCCCGAGCCGTTGATGCCGAGCAGCGCCACCGCCTCGCCGGGCCCGATGGACACGTCCACGTCGAGCAGCACCCAGCGCCAGTCCGCCTCCGTGCCGCCGCCCAGCCGGTGCCGCATCCGCTCGACCGAGTCGCGCAGCATCATCCGCCCCGGTCGGAGCGGAACCGCTTCCAGAGGGCGGTGGCCTCGATCGAGCCGTCAGACGGCATCGGCCAACGTCCCCTCGAGCCGCTTGAACAGGAGGTAGCCCCCGGCGAAGAAGAGTGACGCCGAGATGGCCGCTACCCCGGTCTGCCCCCACGACGGCTGGAGGCCGTAGAGCACCGTGCGGCGGTAGCCGTCGATGACCGGCCCCATCGGGTTGAGGGCGGCGTACAGCAGCCGGTAGCGCTCGGGCACGGCCTCGATCCCGTAGGCCACCGGGGTGGCGAAGAGACCGAGCTGGAGGATGATCGGCAACCCGTGGCGCAGGTCCCGGAAGAACACGATGGTGGCCGAGAGGGCGAACGAGACGCCGAGGACGAAGGCGAGCTGGATCGGCATCAGCACGGGCACCCACACCGACGTCGGCTGGGGCACCGTCCCGGTGACCGCCATGAGCATGGCCAGCGGGATGAGGGCGATCATCGTGTCGATCCCGGCCACCACCACGCTGCCGACCGGGAACACCTCCCGGGGGAACGACACCTTCTGGATGAGCGGGGCGTTGACGAGCAGGCTCATGCCGGCCTGGAGCACGGCCACGGAGAAGAAGGTCCAGGGGACCAGCGCGATGTAGGTGAACACGGCGTAGGGGACGTCACCGGTGTCGACCCGGGCCACCCGGGAGAACAGCAGGCTGAAGATCACCATCAGGGCCAGGGGCGTGAGCAGCGCCCACGCCACCCCGAGCACGGCCTGCTTGTAGCGGACCCGGAACTCCCGCTCCGCCAGCGAGCGGACCACCTCGCGCACGGCCCACAGGTCCATGAGGGCCCGCACCGGGCGGATGTGCCGCCGGAAGCGGATGTCCGCCGGTGGGCCGGCCGCGGTCAGGGCGATCCGTCGCTCGCGCGGTGACGCCTGCAGTGCTCCTCCCACGACGAACTGCTCCTCACCCGATGGCCGGATCCGCAACGGTACCTGCACCCTTTGCGCCGATCCGACCGCCCCGTGGTGATCGTGGTTGGTACCCTCCGACGCCGGTCGAGCAGGAGCCCGAGGTGCAGGGAACAGGCACGGGACCGCCGTCGCGGGCGGCGAACGACGACATGGTGGAGGTGGCGGGCCCCGCCGACCACGCCGACGTGGTCGCCGCCGTGCGCGCCGAGCTCGACCGGGTGCTCGACCCGTACCTCGCCCCACCGGGCCCCTACGCCGTGGTGGGCTACCCCCGGGGCCGCAACATCGGCGAGTACCTGATGTGGCTCGGCACCGCCGAGCACCTCCGGCGCCGGCGGATCCGGCCCGTCTACGTGTGCGACCGCACGGGGTACGGCCGCCACGAGCTGGCCGCCCGGATCGGCCGGTCGGGGACGATCCTCCTCGCCGGCGGCGGGAACCTGGGTGATCTCTGGCCCCACGAGCAGCGCTTCCGGGAGCAGGTCCTCGAGGACTTCCCGGGGGCCAGGATCGTGCAGCTGCCGCAGTCGATGTACTTCGGCCGCGACGAGAACCTCGAGCGGGCCCAGAAGGTCTTCGCCGCCCACGCCGACTTCACCCTGTTGCTCCGGGATCCGGTCAGCTACGCCGTGGCCCGCGACTGCTTCGGGCCCCGGACCGTGGCCAGCCCCGACATGGCCTTCGGCATGCCGCCCCTGCCCGCGGGCGACGCCACCCCGGAGGGCATCCTGTGGCTGGCCCGGGGCGACCACGAGTCCCGGCACCCCCCGGAGGGCGCCCTGCCGGCCCGGGTGCGCCGCTGGGACTGGGCCGCCGGGCACGGCCGACCCTTCGCCTGGGCGCTGGCGCGGCGGCTGGGCACCACGCTCGCCGGGGACGGCCTCGCCGCCCGGCCGCCGGGCGTCCCGGCCGTCGGCCACGCCCTGACCGGCGTGGCCGGCGTGGAGCTGGCCCGTGGTCACCTGGCCCGGGGGGTGGCCCAGCTCGAGCGGGCCGAGGTCGTGGTCACGGACCGGGTCCACGGCCACATCCTCGCCTTCCTGCTCCGGCGGCCCCAGGTGGTGCTCGACAACGAGGACGGCAAGGTGCACGCCTTCGTGCAGGGCTGGACGGGGGCCAGCCCGCTCGTGCACGTGGCCACCTCGGCCGGCGAGGCCCTCGAGAAGGCGACCGCACTGCTCGACACGCAGCGGTCCTGACGGTCCCGACAGAACACTCGTTCGTCCGGCCGCGATCCCGGTAGGCTCGGGCCGCAGTGGCCGACAGGATCGTCATCCGTGGCGCCCGGGAGCACAACCTCAAGGACCTGAGCCTCGAGCTGCCCCGCGATCGCCTGATCGTGCTCACCGGGCTGTCCGGTTCGGGCAAGTCGAGCCTCGCCTTCGACACCATCTACGCCGAGGGCCAGCGCCGGTACGTCGAGTCGCTCTCGTCCTACGCCCGCCAGTTCCTCGGGCAGATGGACAAGCCCGACGTCGACTTCATCGAGGGCCTGTCGCCGGCCATCTCGATCGACCAGAAGACGGCCTCCCGCAACCCCCGCTCGACGGTCGGGACCATCACCGAGGTCTACGACTACCTGCGGCTCCTCTACGCCCGCATCGGCGTGCCCCACTGCCCGAAGTGCGGGGCCGTGGTCACCCGCCAGACGCCCCAGCAGATCGTCGACCGGGTGCTCGAGCTGCCCGAGGGGACCCGGTTCCAGGTGCTGGCCCCCGTCGTCCGGGGGCGCAAGGGCGAGTACGAGAACCTCCTGGCCGAGCTGGCGTCCGAGGGCTACGCCCGGGCCCGGGTCGACGGCGAGCTGCGCGAGCTGTCGGAGGAGATCCACCTCGAGCGCTACGAGCAGCACACCATCGAGGTGGTGGTCGACCGGCTGGTCAGCCGCAAGGGCATCGCCCGGCGGCTCACCGACTCGCTCGAGACGGCCCTGCGCCTGGCCGAGGGGGTGGCCGAGGTCGAGCTCGTCCCCCGGGACGACGAGGGCGAGAGCGAGATCCTGACCTTCAGCCAGCACCTGGCCTGCCCCAACGACGGGACCTCGTTCGAGGAGCTGGCGCCCCGCAACTTCTCGTTCAACTCGCCCTACGGCGCCTGCCCCCACTGCGACGGCCTCGGCACCAGGTACGAGGTCGACCCCGAGCTGGTGGTCCCCGACCCGGACCTGTCGCTGGCCGAGGGGGCGATCGCCCCGTGGGCCAACGCCCGGTCGGCCTACTTCGAGCGGGTGGTGGAGGCGGTGGCCGCCACCGTGGGCGCCAAGCTCAAGACGCCGTGGTCGAAGCTCAAGGCGAACCAGCGCAAGGCCCTGCTCCACGGCCTCGGCGACAAGAAGGTCACCGTCGAGTACCGGAACCGCTACGGGCGCACCCGGTCGTACGCCACCACCTACGAGGGCATCGTCCCGTACCTCACCCGTCGCCACGTCGACGCCGAGAGCGACTGGAGCCGAGAGCAGGTCGAGTCCTACATGCGCGAGGTGCCGTGCCCGGAGTGCGGGGGCGCCCGGCTCAAGCCCGCCTCGCTGGCCGTCACCATCGACGGCCTCGGCATCCACGAGCTGTGCGCCCTGCCGATCCGCGACTCGGCGGCCACGCTGAACGGGCTCGAGCTGTCGGAGCGGGACCGGATGATCGCCGAGCGGGTGGTGAAGGAGGTCAACGCCCGCATGGGGTTCCTGCTCGACGTGGGCCTCGGCTACCTCGACCTCAACCGCTCGGCCGGCACCCTGGCCGGCGGCGAGGCCCAGCGCATCCGCCTCGCCTCGCAGATCGGCTCGGCCCTCGTCGGCGTCCTCTACGTGCTCGACGAGCCGTCGATCGGCCTCCACCAGCGCGACAACCGGCGCCTGATCGAGACCCTGCGCCGGCTGCGGGACCTCGGCAACACGGTCCTCGTGGTCGAGCACGACGAGGAGACGATCCGGGTGGCCGACCACGTGGTCGACATCGGGCCGGGGGCGGGGGAGCACGGCGGCGAGATCATCTACTCGGGGCCGGTCAAGGGCCTGGTCAAGGCCCGGCGGTCGATCACCGGCCAGTACCTGGCCGGCAAGCGGGAGATCCCGGTGCCGGCCATGCGGCGCAAGCCGGGGGAGGAGTGGCTCACCATCCGGGGGGCCCGGGAGCACAACCTCAAGGACATCGACGTCGAGCTCCCCCTCGGGTGCCTCATCGCCGTGACCGGGGTGTCCGGCTCGGGCAAGTCCACGCTCGTCAACGACATCCTGCTGCGGGCGCTGATGCAGCGCATCTACCGGTCCCGCACCGCGCCGGGGCTGCACAAGGGGGTGGACGGGGCCGAGCACCTCGACAAGGTCATCGCCATCGACCAGTCGCCCATCGGCCGCACCCCACGGTCCAACCCGGCCACCTACACGGGGGTGTTCGACCACATCCGGCGGCTGTTCACGGCCACCACCGAGGCCAAGGTGCGGGGCTACCAGCCGGGGCGGTTCTCGTTCAACGTCAAGGGCGGCCGGTGCGAGGCCTGCGCCGGAGACGGGACCATCAAGATCGAGATGCACTTCCTGCCGGACGTCTACGTGCCGTGCGAGGTGTGCAAGGGGGCCCGCTACAACCGCGACACCCTCGACATCACCTTCAAGGGGAAGAACATCGCCGAGGTCCTCGACATGCCGTGCGAGGAGGGGCTCGAGTTCTTCGCCAACCAGCCGAACATCGCCCGCCACCTGTCGACCATCGTCGACGTGGGCCTCGGCTACGTGCGGCTGGGGCAGCCGGCGCCGACCCTGTCGGGCGGCGAGGCCCAGCGGGTGAAGCTGGCGTCCGAGCTGGCCAAGCGGTCCACGGGCCACACCATCTACGTGCTCGACGAGCCCACGACGGGCCTCCACTTCGAGGACATCCGCAAGCTCCTGACCGTGCTCGGGCGCCTGGTCGACCAGGGCAACACCGTGCTCGTCATCGAGCACAACCTCGACGTGGTCAAGACGGCCGACTGGGTGGTGGACCTCGGCCCCGAGGGCGGCGACGGGGGCGGCTCCGTGGTGGTCGAGGGGCCGCCCGAGCTGGTGGCCAAGACCGACAGCAGCTACACCGGCCAGTTCCTCGCCCCGCTCCTCGGGGTCTGAACCGTTCTGGCCTGCAGAACGTGGCGGAATCCGCCCCGTTCTGCAGGCCGGTTCAGGCCGCTACTGCGGTCGGACCACGCCGCGGAGGGGATCGATCTCGACGACGGCCCCGTCGGTGATGCGGGTGGTCGCTCCCTGCGCACCGATCACCGCGGGGACCCCGAACTCGCGGGCGACGATGGCGGCGTGGCACAGCGCCCCGCCCTCCTCGACGACCAGCCCGCCGAGCAACGGCAGGACGGAGTTGAAGGAGGGACCCGTGAAGCGGGCCACCATCACGTCGCCGGGCCGGAGTCGCTCGAGGGCGTCGTCGGCGCCGCGCACCAGGCAGGCCCGTCCCCGGTAGACCTCGTCGCCGATGCCGACGCCGCGCAGCTCCCCGCGGTCGAGCGAGGTGGCGTCGGAGGCCAGGTTCGCCATCATGGCCGCGGTGGCGCGGGCCATCGGCGCCGGGAGCGCGTCGATGGGCGGCGGGGCCTCGGCCTCACCCAGCTGGCGCGGGGGAGGCATGAGCTCGATGCGGTCGCGCTGCGCCGCCCGCTCGGCCAGCTCCCGGCGGTCCGGGCCCGATCCCTGCTGGATGACGGCCGCCAGCTCCTCGGGGAACAGCTCGGCGGCGTGCTCGGGCCGGTCCACCTGCCGGCGGTCGGCCAGCCGCCGGCCCACCTCGAGCATGGCGCGGCGGACCAGGCCGCCCGGCCAGTTCCAGCAGATGCCGCGGATGTCCTCGCGCTGGCGCATGCCATAGCGAGCCTCTTCGAGCAGCTCGTCGAACAGCGCGCGCTCGGTGGGCGGGAGCCGGTCCCGCAGCGTCCCCGGATCGACGGGCGGGTCCTGGGACCGGACGTCGACCGCGGCCAGGAGCGTGGCCAGCTCCAGCGACGGCAGCTCGGCGAGGGTGGCGCGGTCGACATCGTCACTGGTGAGGAGGCGCCAGGCGTGCAGGCGCCGCCAGGTGTCGATCGCGTCCCGGACGTCGTCGCCCAGCGCCCGGAGGTCGTCGACGGCCCCGGGCGTTGCGCCGGACGTGGCAAGGGCGCCGGCCACGGGGCGGAGCAGCTCGGCCGTCTCGAGCGTCGCCGGGGAGCTCCCGTGGAGGAGCGAGGCCGCCTCGCTTGCGGCGATGCCCCACCGGTCGCAGTGCGCGAGCAGATCGCCGACGGGCATGAGATCCCCGCCGTGACCGGCCAGGTTGCGCCGGGCGAGGGACTCGAAGTGGGCGAGCACCGTCGTCATGGCATCGACCAGCGCGCCATCGTCCAACGCCGTGAGGTCGACGGCCTGCAGCCGCAGGTTCTGCTCGACCACCTCCGCGCGGTCGACGAACCACTCGTCGACCTCTGCCCGCCAGCGCCTGGTCCGCCACGCCTCGGCCGCAGCGCGGTTGCGCCGACGCAGCCCCGGGTGGAGTCGGGCCAGCACCTTCATGACGAGCCTGGGCGGCGTGGGCGACGGCTTCTCGCCTTCCCCGAGTCCCCGCGGCCGGACGTAGAAGCAGCCGTGGACCAGTTCGGCGTCGACGCCGTCGAGGGGCAGGCCGTACCGCTCGACGAGCTCCTTCGTCCCGTCCTCGAAGGAACGCCGGTAGGCCTCCCGCAGCAACGGGCTGAGTGGCCGCAGCCCGTGGTGGGTGGTCTCGAGCTCCCAGCACCCGGCGCGAGGCGGGTCGAAGGTCACCGCCGTCGGGGTCGTCCGGGCGTCCGTCACAGTCGCACCTTATTGACGGCAGAACCCTGCTGTCAATGCGTTACCATGACGGACATGGCGGGCCGCTCCTACTCCTCGCCCCTCCGGGAACGGCAGGCGCAGCAGACGCGGGACCTGATCCTCGACGCGCTGACCGAGCTGCTCGAGACCTCCCGGGTCGACGAGATCACGACCCGGGCGCTGGCCGGGGCCGCGGGGGTCTCCGAGCGCACGGTGTACCGCCACTTCCCCGACCGGGACGCGCTGCTCGGGGGGTTGACGGAACGCCTCGTCGCGCAGACCGGGAGCGGGCCGCCCGACCTCACGGCGTCGGCCGACGACCTCCCGCGCCTGGCCGTCGAGCTCATGACCGGGCTCGACGAGCACCATGTGGTGGCTCGGGCCGAGGCGCTGTTCAACGCCGATCCCCGCCGCTTCGGCCCCGCCACCCGCGAGAACAGCGAGGAGTTCCGGGCCATGGTCGCCCGCTCGTTCCCGGAGCTCGATGCCGGGCAGCAGCTCCGGCTCACGGCCGTGCTCCGATGCCTGCTCTCGGCGCAGGCGTGGCTGCGCATGCGGGAGGAGTTCGGGGTGCCCGGCGTGGAGTCGGGACCCGTCGTCGGGTGGGTGGTCGAGACCCTCGTGCAGGCGATCCGCCGCGGCGACGGCCCGCCGAACGGGGTCTGACGCCGTTCTGGCCTGCAGAACGCGCCGTTGAACGGCGCGTGCTGCAGGCCAGAAGGAACGGCGCCCCTCAGGTGATGGCGAGCATCCGCTCGAGGGCCACCTTGGCGTCGGCCGCCGTCTCGGGGTCGACGGTGATCCGGTTGACCACCCGGCCGGCCACCAGTTCCTCGAGCACCCAGGCCAGGTGGGCGGCGTCGATGCGGAACATGGTGGAGCAGGGGCAGACGATGGGGTCGAGGGACACGACGGTCTTGTCCGGGTGCTCGGCCGCCAGCCGCTGCACGAGGTGGATCTCCGTGGCCACGCCCAGCGCGGTGCCCGGGGGCGCCGCCTCGACCGCCCTGATGATGGCGTCGGTCGAGCCCACCGAGTCGGCCAGCTCGCACACCTCGTAGGCGCACTCGGGGTGGGCCACGACCACGCCGCCGGGGTGCTCGGCCCGGAAGGCGGCGATGTGCTCGGGCCGGAAGCGCTGGTGCACCGAGCAGTGCCCCTTCCAGAGGAGGAAGGTGGCCTCCTTGCAGTCGAGCTCGTCCAGCCCGCCCAGCTCCTGGCGGGGATCCCACACCCGCATGTCGCCGTGGCCGTAGCCCATGGCCAGCCCGGTGTTGCGCCCGAGGTGCTGGTCGGGGAAGAAGAGGACCTTGTCGCCCCGGTCGAGGGCCCACCGGAGCACGGCGCCGGCGTTGGTGGACGTGCACACCGCCCCGCCCTTGCGCCCGACGAACGCCTTGAGGGCGGCCGAGGAGTTCATGTACGTGATGGGCACCAGCCGGTCGACGTCGATGACGCCCTCGAGCGCCTCCCACGCCTCCTCCACCGAGTCGAGGTCGGCCATGTCCGCCATGGAGCAGCCGGCGTTGAGGTCGGGCAGGAGCACGGACTGGTGGTCGCCGGTGAGGACGTCGGCCGACTCGGCCATGAAGTGGACGCCGCAGAAGACCACGAACTCGGCGGTGGGGGTCGAGGCGGCCAGCACGGACAGCCGGAAGGAGTCACCGCGGGCGTCGGCCCAGCGCATGACCTCGTCGCGCTGGTAGTGGTGCCCGAGCACCAGGAGGCGGTCGCCCAGCGTCGCCTTGGCGGCGGCGATCCGGGACGCGAGCTCGTCGGGGGTGGCGACGGCGTAGCCGTCGGGGAGCGGTGCCTGGAGCCGCAGCATGGTTGTAGGCCTCCTGTGACCCGCCCACTGGTCGGGCGGGGAGTGACGCTCCGATTGACGGCCGGTGCGGACAGCCTGGTCGCCCAGCACGGGGTTGTCGGCCTCGGAGCGGATATGTGGCCGCAGTACCAGGGCGGCCTCCGCCAACAGTAGGCCGGAGCGGGGCGCACCAGCGCTTCGTGTGACGGATGACACACCCACCTGAGGGGCGCCGGCGGCAGGCAGACTCGACGGGTGGTCCAGCGTCCGCCGGCGGGCACCATCCCTGACTGCCCCGGTTCGTACCAGTTCCGGGACGCCGAGGGCCGCGTGGTCTACGTGGGCAAGGCCAAGTCCCTCCGGTCCCGCCTGAACAGCTACTTCGGGGACCCCCGGACGATGCCCCCCCGGACGGCCCAGATGGTGGCCGTGGCCGAGACCGTCGAGTGGATCGAGGTGCGCAACGAGGTCGAGGCCCTCATGCTCGAGTACAGCCTCATCAAGCAGCACAAGCCCCGGTTCAACGTGCGGCTGCGGGACGACAAGAGCTACCCGTTCCTGGCGGTGACCCTGTCGGACGAGTGGCCCCGGGCCCGGGTCATGCGGGGGGCCCGCCAGAAGGGCACCCGCTACTTCGGCCCCTACGGCCACGCCTACGCCATCCGGGAGACGCTCGACCTGCTGCTGCGGACGTTCCCCATCCGGACCTGCTCGGACAACAAGTTCGAGCGCCACGCCCGCCTCGGACGACCCTGCCTGCTGTACCACATCGAGAAGTGCACGGGCCCGTGCGTGGGCGCGGTGGAACGGCTCGAGTACGACGCCCTCGTCGACGATCTCGTGGACTTCCTCGACGGACACACCGAGCCGGTGGTGAAGCGCCTCGAGGAGGACATGCGGACCGCGGCCGACGCCCTCGAGTACGAGCGGGCCGCCCGCCTGCGGGACCGGCTGACCAGCGTCCGCAAGGCCATCGAGAAGCAGCAGATGGTCGGTGACCGCGACGAGGACCTCGACGTCGTGGGCATCGCCGACGACGACCTGGAGGCGTCGGTCCAGGTCTTCTTCGTCCGGCGGGGCCGCGTGGTGGGGCGCAAGGGCTTCGTGGTCGACAAGGTCGAGGACCTCACCCGACCCCAGCTCGTGGGCCGCGTCATCGAGGGCCTGTACGTCGAGCCCACCCTGGGGGTGCCCAAGAGCGTCCTGGTCCCCGACGAGCCCGAGGACCGCGACCTCTACGAGTCGTGGCTCACGCAGCAGCGGGGGAGCCGGGTCGGCGTCCGGGTGCCCCAGCGGGGCGACAAGCGGTCGCTCCAGGAGACGGTGACCCGCAACGCCCGGGAGGAGTTCGCCCGCCACCGGCTGCGCCGGGCCTCGGACCACAACAGCCGGGCCCGGGCCCTCCGCGAGCTCCAGGAGGCACTGGACCTGCCCGAGGCACCGCTGCGCATCGAGTGCTACGACATGAGCCACATCCAGGGGACCGACTACGTCGGGTCCATGGTGGTGATGGAGGACGCCCTCCCCAAGAAGAGCCAGTACCGCCGGTTCAAGGTGCGGGACGTCCCGGGGAACGACGACTTCGCCGCCATGCGGGAGGTGCTCACCCGCCGGCTGGGTGCCTACCTCGAGGACCGGGAGAAGCCGGTGGCCGACCGGTCGGGCCGCTTCTCCTACCCGCCGCAGCTCCTCCTGGTCGACGGCGGCAAGGGCCAGCTGGCGGTGGCCCGGGAGGTGGTGGAGGAGCTCGGGCTCGACGAGGAGATCCCCGTGGCCGCCCTGGCCAAGCGCTTCGAGGAGGTCTTCCTCCCCGGCCGGCAGGACCCCGTGCGCATCCCCCGGCAATCGGAGGCCCTGTACCTCCTGCAGCGGGTGCGGGACGAGGCCCACCGCTTCGCCATCACCTACCACCGCTCGCTGCGGGACAAGCGCATGACCACGAGCGTCCTCGACGGCATCCCCGGCCTCGGTCCCGTCCGCCAGAAGCGCCTGCGCAAGGAGCTCGGCGGGGTGGCCGGCGTGCGCAAGGCCTCGGTCGAGGAGCTGAAGGCCCTGCCGTGGCTGCCCGATGCGGTGGCCGAGGCCGTCTACGCCAAGGTCCACGCCGTGGGCCCGACCCGGCGCAGCCTCCAGCCCGTCCCCTTCACCGGCGCCGAGACCGGCGCCAACCCGACGTGACAGCTCGTTCTTTGGTTCTCTCCCTACAGGTGCGGTCGGGAGAGAACCAAAGAACGGGGAGGGGCCGTGGCTGAGGACCTCTGGGAGGCCTCGGCGGGCTGGTGGCAGCGCGCCTTCACCGAGGGGGCCGACGCCGAGTACGACGAGCAGATCCTGCCGCTGGCGGCCGAGCACCTGGCCGGGGCCGCCTCGGTGCTCGACGTGGGGACGGGGGAGGGGCAGATCGCCCGTCGGGCGGTGGCCGGCGGGGCCCGCCGGGTGGTGGGGGTCGACCCCACCGTCGGCCAGCTCGAGGCCGCCCGCACCCGGGGTGGGGGACCGGCCTACGCCCGGGCCTCGGCGCCGGCGCTGCCCTTCCCCGACGCCACCTTCCAGGCGGCCGTGGCCTGCCTCGTCTTCGAGCACATCGAGGACGCCGACGGCGCCCTGGCCGAGGTGGGCCGGGTGCTGGCCGACGGCGGGCGCTTCCTCTTCTTCCTGAACCACCCGCTGCTCCAGGTGCCGGGGAGCGGGTGGATCGACGACCAGATCCTCGACCCGCCCGAGCAGTACTGGCGCATCGGGCCGTACCTGGTCGAGGACACGACGCTCGAGCAGGTGGACAAGGGGCTGTTCCTGCCCTTCGTCCACCGGCCGCTCAGCCGGTACGTCAACGCCATGGCCGCCAACGGCCTCGTGCTCCGGCACATGGAGGAACCGCCGCCGCCGCCGGGGTTCCTGGCCCGTGCCCCCGAGTACCAGGACGCGGCGACCATCCCCCGCCTGATGCTCCTGGTGGCCGAACGTGAAGCCCGAGCATGAGCGAGTTCCTCCTCATCACCGGGTTGTCGGGTGCCGGCGGGAGCACGGCCGCCAACGCCCTCGAGGACCTCGGCTGGTTCGTCATCGACAACCTGCCCACGTCGCTCATCGGCAAGGTGGCCGAGCTGGCCCAGGCCCCCGGGTCGGCCACCGACCGGGTGGCGCTGGTGGTGCGGCCGAGGGCCGACCACGACGAGCTGATGTCGGTGCTGGCGTCGCTGCGGGCCACGGCCGACCGGGTGCGGGTCCTGTTCCTGGAGGCGGCCGACGAGGTCCTCGTCCGCCGCTACGAGGCCACCCGCCGCCGCCACCCGCTCTCCGGCGGGGTGGGGGTGGCCGAGACGATCGAGCGGGAGCGCCGGTCCCTGGGGCCGCTCCGGGCCGAGGCCGACGTCATCGTCGACACCGGTGACCTGAACGTGCACGAGCTGCGTGACCGCGTCGTCGACCTGTTCGGCGCCGGCCACCCCAGCGGCGGCATGCAGACCACGGTGCTGTCGTTCGGCTACAAGTTCGGGCTCCCCCTGGACGTCGACCTCGTCCTCGACTGCCGCTTCCTGCCCAACCCCAACTGGGTGGAGGAGCTGCGGCCCCGGACCGGCCACGACCCCGAGGTGCGGGACTACGTCCTCGGCTTCCCGCAGACGGGGGTCTTCCTCGAGCGCCTCGACCACCTCCTCGACCTCCTCCTCCCCGCCTACGTGGAGGAGGGCAAGGCCTACCTGACGGTCGCCCTCGGGTGCACCGGCGGCCGCCACCGCTCGGTCGTCATCTCCGAGGAGGTGGCGAAGGCCCTGCGACGGAGGGGGTTCGAGCCCCGCGTCCACCACCGGGACGTCGAGCGCTAGCAGCGAGGCCGCCCGAAGGGGTTCTGCGTGCTCGGGTAGCGTCGGAGCCATGACGGTACGTGTGGGCATCAACGGCTTCGGCCGGATCGGTCGCAACTTCTACCGGGCGGTCCGCAAGGCCGGCGCCGACGTCGACGTCGTGGCGGTGAACGACCTGGTCCCGCCCGAGACGAACGCCCACCTCCTCCAGTTCGACTCCACCCTCGGCCGCCTCGACGTCGACGTACGGGCCACCGACGACGGCATCTCGGTGGGCGACGACTCCTTCAAGGTGTTCGCCGAGCGCGACCCGAAGGCGCTGCCCTGGGACGACCTCGGCATCGACGTCGTCATCGAGTCCACGGGCATCTTCACGGACGGCCAGAAGGCGGCGGCCCACATCGAGGGAGGGGCCAAGCGGGTGATCATCTCCGCGCCCGCCACCAACGTCGACGCCACCTTCGTCGTCGGCGTCAACGACGACACGTTCGACCCGGCGTCGCACAAGGTCGTGTCCAACGCCTCGTGCACCACCAACTGCTTCGTCCCCATGATCAAGGTCCTCGACGACGCCTTCGGCGTGGAGAAGGGCCTCATGACCACCGTCCACGCCTACACGAACGACCAGAACCTCCTCGATCTGGCCCACAAGGACCTGCGCCGCAGCCGGGCGGCGGCGGTCAACATCGTCCCGGCGTCCACGGGCGCGGCCAAGGCCACGAGCCTCGTGCTCGAGTCGATGAAGGGGAAGCTCGACGGGACCGCCCTGCGGGTGCCCGTGCAGGACGGCTCCATCACGGACTTCGTCGGCATCCTCGGCCGGGAGGCCTCGGTCGACGAGGTCAACGAGGCCTTCCGCGCCGCCGCCACCTCCGGCCCCCTGAGCAAGGTGGTCGTGTACGAGGAGCGGCCGATCGTCAGCTCGGACATCGTCGGCTCCCCGGCGTCGTGCACCTTCGACAGCAAGCTCACGATGTCGATGGGCACCATGGTCAAGGTGCTCGGCTGGTACGACAACGAGTGGGGCTACTCCAACCGCCTGGTGGACCTCAGCGTCATCGTCGGCCGCGCGTAGCACCACCACGTGGACCTCCCCCAGCTGGAGGACCTGGGCGACCTCTCGGGGAAGGCCGTCCTCGTCCGCACGGACTTCAACGTCCCCCTCGAGGGCGGCCGCATCACCGACGACCTCCGCATCCGCGCCGCGCTGCCCACCCTGGAGTGGCTCCAGCAGGCGGGCGCGACGGTGACGGCCTGCTCGCACCTCGGCCGCCCCAAGGGCACGCCGGACCCGCGGTGGTCGATGGACCCGGTGCGGGCCCGGCTGGCCGAGCTGGCCCCCGGTGTGACGCTCCTCGAGAACCTCCGCTTCGACCCCGGCGAGGAAGCGTGCGACCCCGCCTTCGTCGAGCGGCTCGTGGCCGGCCAGGACGCCTACGTCGACGACGCCTTCGGCGCCGCCCACCGCGCCCACGCCTCCATCGTCGGACCACCCCGCACCCTGCCCAGCGCCGCCGGCCGCCTCCTGGCGAAGGAGGTGGAGGTGCTGTCCCGGCTCCGCGACGACCCGGCCCGGCCCTTCGTCGGCATCCTCGGTGGCGCCAAGGTGAGCGACAAGCTCGGCGTGATCTCGGCGCTGCTCGACGTGGTCGACACCCTCCTGATCGGCGGGGCCATGTGCTTCACGTTCCTCGCCGCGCAGGGCAAGGCCGTGGGCGACTCGCTGGTCGAGCCCGACCAGATCGACGCCGCCCTCCAGCTGTGGTCGTCGGGGAAGCTGGTGCTGCCGAGCGACGTGGTGGCCCTGGGCCCGGGCGGCTCGTCGCTCCGCACCTTCGGGACCCGCGCCGACCTGCCCGACGGGTGGCGCGGCCTCGACGTCGGGCCGGGCACGGCGGCCGAGTTCAGCGACGTGGTCGAGGGCGCCCGCACCGTGTTCTGGAACGGGCCCATGGGCGTGTTCGAGGACCCCCGCTTCGCCGCGGGCACGAGGGCCGTGGCCGACGCGGTGGCCCGCTGCCGCGGCTTCACCGTCGTGGGCGGGGGCGACAGCGCCGCCGCCCTGGCCCGCTTCGGCCTCGCCGACGACGTCGACCACGTCTCCACCGGCGGCGGCGCCTCGCTCGAGCTCCTCGAGCACGGCGACCTGCCCGGCCTCGAGGCACTCCGAGGCGCGCCCAACGCGACGGAAGGCACCAGCTCATGAGCACGGCCCGCACCCCCCTCGTCTCGGGCAACTGGAAGATGCACCTCACGCACTTCGACGCCATCCGCCTGGTGCAGCAGCTCTCCTACGCCCTGACGAAGGACGACTACGCCGCCGTCGAGGTCGCGGTGCACCCACCCTTCACGGCGCTGCGCTCGGTGCAGACGGTGCTCGACGCCGACGACATCCCCATCGCCCTCGGCGCCCAGCACTGCCACTGGGAGGCCTCGGGCGCGTTCACGGGCGAGGTCAGCCCCCCGATGCTGGCCAAGCTCGACGTCCGCTACGTCATCGTGGGGCACTCCGAGCGTCGGGCGCTCTTCGGACAGACCGACGAGGACGTGGCCCGCACCGCCCGGGCCATCCAGGCCGCCGAGATGGTGCCGCTCGTGTGCGTGGGCGAGACGCTGGAGGAGCGGGAGGCGGGCCGGACCGAGGAGCGGGTGACGACCCAGGCCCGGGCCGCCCTGGAGGGCATGACCGCCGAGCAGGTCGGCGCCCTCGTCCTCGCCTACGAGCCGGTGTGGGCCATCGGGACCGGTCGCAACGCCACCGCCGAGGACGCCTCGACCGTGTGCGGGGTGCTCCGCGGCCTCGTGGGCGAGCTGGCCGGGGCCGACGCGGCCGCCGCCGTGCGCATCCAGTACGGGGGGTCGGTCAAGCCATCCAACGCGGCCGAGCTGCTGGCTGCGCCGGACGTCGACGGTGCCCTCGTGGGCGGCGCCTCCCTCGAGGCCGACGACTTCGCCCGCGTCGTGCGGGCGGCGGCGTCACGCCCTTGAAACATCTGCAACCGCAACGTCTGGTACCGTCATCAACCGCCGTATGAGGCGAACGAACCCCCTGCCGTGCTGACCACCGCCGTCGTCGTCGTCCACGTGACCGTTTCGTTGCTGCTCGTCCTGCTCGTGCTCCTGCACAGCGGGAAGGGTGGGGGCCTCTCGGACATGTTCGGCGGGAGCGTCGGGAGCGCCGCAGCGGGTTCCACGGTCATGGAGCGGAACCTCGACCGCATCACCGTCGCCATCGCCGTGATCTTCGCCTTCACCACGGTCATCCTGGCCCTGCGGCTGCAGTAGCACGCCGGGCGCGTCCCCACCCAAGGAGAGCTCTTCCGTGCGAGAGCGCAGCACCATCGCCAAGTTGATCGCCGTGCTGATGGCCATGGTCCTCGTGGCCGCCGCGTGCGGGGACGACGACGACGGCGGCGACGACACCGCCGCCGGTGACGAAGATGGGGGGAGCGGGGAGGCCGGTGGCGAGTTCGTCGACCTCGGCACCTTCTCGTCGGCGGCTCCGCAGCACATCGACCCTGCCCTCAACGTCGAGCTCGACAGCTACCAGGTCGTCAGCGCGCTCTACGACGGGCTCACCGACTTCGACTTCACTGACCCGGAGAACCCCGAGCTGAAGGGCCTGGTCGCCGAGTCGTTCGAGCCGAACGAGGACGCCACGGAGTGGACCTTCACCATCCGTGACGGCCTCACCTTCTCCGACGGTGAGGAGGTCCTCCCCAGCTCGTTCGTGCGGGGATGGGAGCGGGCCAGCGACCCGGACTTCGCCGGCAACTACAGCTACCTGTTCTCGTTCATCGAAGGGGGACAGGAGAAGCTCGACGGCGAGGCGGAGACCATCTCCGGCGTCACGGCCGACGACGAGGCCATGACCCTGACCGTCCGCCTGTCCGCCCCCTACGGGAACTTCGCCGCGGTGGCCGGCTTCCAGCTCTTCTTCCCGATGCCGTCGGCGGTCGACGACCTCGAGGACCAGACCGAGTGGGAGAACGGGCTGATGATCGGCAACGGCCCGTACAAGCTGGTCGAGCCCCGGAGCGACCAGCAGATCGTCGTCGAGCGCAACGACGAGTGGGGCGGCGACATCTTCGGGAACGACTCCGCGACCCTCGACCGGATCACCTTCCAGATCTCGCAGGACGTCGACTCGGCGTTCAACTCCTTCGAGGGCGGCGACGGCGACAACGCCACCATCCCTTCGGGCCGGGCACCGGAGCTCGAGGACACCTACGACACGACCTCCGACCTCACGCTGCTGGCGACCAACTACTTCGAGATCAACTGGGAGGACCCGGTCATCGGAGGGCCGGAGAACAAGCTGCTCCGCCAGGCCATCTCGCTGGCCATCGATCGGAACGAGATCAACGAGGCCGCCTACGCCGGCACCCGGAAGGACGCCACGGGCATCGCCCCGCCCGGCATCCCCGGCTATACGCCCGAAGGGCAGTGCGACTACTGCGAGACCGACGTCGAGGGGCGCGCGACGCCTTCGAGCAGTGGGAGGGCGAGGACAACTCACTGACCGGCCCGATCCGCATCCAGCACGAGAGCGGCATCCAGCTGCAAGCCGACATCGTCCAGATCATGGTCGACAACCTCGACGCGGTGGGCATCGAGGCCGAGGCCGAGCCGCTGGACAGCGAGACCTACAACGACCAGCTCGCCGACGGCGCCTGCCAGTTCTGTCTCTCGGGGTGGATCTCCGACTACCCGACGTACGACAACTTCCTCAACGACCTCTTCTACACGGGGAGCGGCAACAACCACGGCCAGTACAGCAACGCCGAGTTCGATCGCCTGGTCGACGAGGCCAAGACGAAGACGGACGCGGATGAGGCCAACACGCTGTTCCAAGAGGCCGAGCGGGTGCTCCTCAACGACGACGTCGGCGTCGTGCCGCTCAACTACCAGAACGGCGACTACGTGTTCAACCCGGACCGCGTGCCGGACTTCACCCAACGTCCCGACGGCATCATCGCCTACGAGACGGTCACCGTCTCCGACTAGCGGACACGGTGATCGGGCCCGTGCCGAAGGAGGGCGCTCCGGCGCCCTCCTTCTGGCAGGGAGGGGGGTGAGCGGTGATCGGCTACGTCCTGCGACGGCTCGCACTGCTGGTGCCGACGGTCTTCCTCGCGCTGTCGTTCCTCTTCCTGCTGTTCTTCCTGCTCCCCGGCGACCCGGCCAAGCTCCTGGCTGGCGGCGGGAACCGCACCCCTGACGAGGGTGTGGTCGAGCGCATCAACGAGCGCTACGGCCTCGACGACCCCATCGCCGTCCAGTTCAAGGACTACTGGACCCGCACCGTCCAGTGGGACCTCGGGGAATCGTTCCTCAACGGGCGGTCGGTGAACGAGATCCTCGGTGAGCGGGCGGTCGCCAGCGTGCGCCTCGGCATCTGGGCCGTCCTCATCGAAGTCGTGGTGGGTGTTGGCGTGGGGTTGCTCTCCGCCATGCGCCGGTACTCGATCTCCGACAAGGTGACCACCGTGGTGACGGCGGCGGCCGCCGCCATCCCCGTGTTCGTCCTGGGCTTCGTGCTGCAGCAGATCTTCGCCGTCCAGCCGTTCAAGCAGGGCTGGCCCGAGTGGGCCCGCTTGAAGGTGCAGGGCATCGGGCCCAACACGTGGACGCTCTTCTTCATCCCCACCGGCGAGCAGTGGCGGTACCTCGTGTTGCCGGCGGTGACGCTGGCGTGCGTCTCCACCGCGCTCGCCACGCGCATGATGCGGGGCTCGATGCTCGAGGTCCTGCGGGCCGACTACATGCGGACGGCCCGGGCCAAGGGGTTGCGGAACCGGTCGGTGGTGCTGCGCCACGGGCTGCGCAACGCCCTCATCCCGGTGGTGACCCTCATCGGCATCGACTTCGGCACGGTGATCGGGTCAGCCATCCTCACGGAGACCGTCTTCAACTGGCCGGGCCTGGGCTCGGCGATCGCCAACGCGGTTGGCGCAAGGGATGCCCCCGTGGTCCTCGGGCTGAGCCTCGTCGTCGTGGTCGCCTACACGCTCATCAACCTGCTCGTGGACCTCTCCTACGCGTGGTTCGACCCCCGCATCCGCCTCGGGGAGTCCGAGCGATGAGCGATCTCGCGGGTGGTGATTCGGTCGGGCCGACCGCGGGGAGCATGGGGACCGCGGCCGAGACCCCGACCGCCGACATCCAGGCCGCCCGGCCGCTGCGGGCCGACGTCTGGCGGCGCTTCCGGCGCAACAAGCTGGCCGTGGCCGGAATCGCGTTCATCGTGCTGCTCATCCTGGTGGCGATCTTCGCGCCGCTGGTCGCCCCCTACTCGATCACCGAGCGCACCGGGGAGCTCCGGCAGCCCCCCTCCGCCGACCACCTCTTCGGGACCGACCGCATCGGCCGGGACGTGTTCTCCCGGGTCGTCTTCGGCGCCCGGGTCTCGCTCAAGGTCGGGATCCTGGCCACCATCGTGTCGCTGATCATCGGGGTGGCCGCCGGCGCCGCCGCCGGGTTCCTCGGCGGCATCACCGAGACCGTGGTCATGCGCGTGACCGACATCTTCCTGGCCATCCCCTACATCATCCTGGCCGTGGCCATCGCCACCGTGCTGGGTCGCGGGGAGAACACGATCATCGTGGTGCTGGGGCTCACGGGGTGGCTGGCCATCTGCCGGATCGTCCGGTCGAGCTTCCTCTCGCTCCGCCAGCTCGAATACGTGGAAGCGGCGACCGCGCTCGGCGCCGGGCGGCTCCGGATCATGTTCCGGCACATCCTGCCCAACGCCCTCCAGCCGATCATCGTGTACGGCACCATCGCCGTGGGCAGCGCCATCCTGGCCGAGGCCGCGCTGTCCTTCCTCGGCGTCGGCGCCATCCCGCCGACGCCGGCCTGGGGCCTCATGGTCGACGAGGGCCGAGGCGACCTCGTGAACGCCCCGCACCTCCTCTACTTCCCGGGGGGCGCCATCTTCCTCACCGTCCTCGCGTTCCAGTTCGTGGGCGACGGCCTGCGTGATGCGCTCGATCCGAGGCTGCGATGAGCGAAGCCGTCGAGCCGCGGGACGAGTACTTCCTCCCGGAGCCGCGGGTCCTCCTCTCGGTGCGCGACCTGCACACGACCTTCAAGACCGAGGACGGCGACGTGCGGGCCGTCGACGGGGTGTCGTTCGACGTGCACCGCGGCGAGGTGTTCGCCGTGGTGGGGGAGTCGGGATCGGGCAAGTCGGTGACGGCCATGAGCATCCTCGGGCTGCTGCCGTCGGCCCACATCGAGGCCGAGGGGATCCTGTGGAAGGGCCGCGACCTCATCGGGGCCAACGAGGCCACCATGCGCCACATCCGCGGCGCCGAGATCGCCATCATCTTCCAGGACCCGCTCACCGCGCTGAACCCGGTCCACACGGTGGGCAAGCAGATCGCCGAGATGGCCAGGGTCCACGACGGGCTCGGGCGCAAGGCGGCCCGCCAGAAGGCCATCGAGATGCTGGGGCTCGTGGGCATCCCACAGCCGGCACGGCGGGTCGACGACCACCCCCACGAGTTCTCGGGCGGCATGCGCCAACGGGTGATGATCGCCATGGCCATCACCTGCGACCCCGACCTGCTCATCGCCGACGAGCCGACGACGGCGCTCGACGTGACCGTCCAGGCGCAGGTGCTCGACGTCCTCCTCGACATCAAGGACAAGATCGACTCGGCCATCCTGCTGATCACCCACGACCTCGGGGTGGTGGCGGGCACGGCCGACCGGGTCATGGTCATGTACGCCGGGCGCCAGGCCGAGCTGGGCACGGCGGACGAGATCTTCGGGCGGACGCGGCACCCGTACACCCTCGGACTGCTGGCCTCGCTGCCCCGCCTCGACGACACCGGCGAGGAGAAGCTGCTGCCCATCAAGGGCCATCCGCCGTCATTGCTCAACCGTCCGTCGGGGTGCCCCTTCCACCCGCGCTGCCCCTTCGCCCGGGAGTTGTGCGTCGAGGAGATCCCCGCCTTCCGCGTGGTCGACGGCATCGACCACCGCTCGGCCTGCCACTACGCCGAGGAGCTCGAGCAGGTGGGTGTGACCGAGCTGCGGGCCGAGGAAGCCGAGGAGGCACCGGCGTGAGCCTCAGCGAGATGGCCGAAGGGGGCGCCGCACCCCAGCCGGCGCAGCCGAGCGAGACGGTGCTGGAGGCGGTCAACCTGGTCAAGGACTTCGCCGTGCGGGGCGGGTTCCTCCAGCGGGTGGTGGCGAAGGTGCAGGCCGTCTCCGACGTGAGCTTCTCGGTGGGTCGGGGCGAGACCCTCGGGCTGGTGGGGGAGTCGGGCTGCGGGAAGTCGACGACCGGCCGGCTGCTGCTCAACCTCCTCCACCCCACCTCGGGGTGCGTGCGCTTCGAGGGCCGGGAGATCACCAGCCTCAAGGGCAAGGAGCTGCGCAAGGTCCGGGAGTCGCTCCAGATCGTCTTCCAGGACCCCTACGCCTCGCTCAACCCCCGCATGACGGTGCAGGCGGCGCTGGCCGAGCCCCTGCGGATCCATGGTCGACCGCACGGGACGAAGGAGGTGCAGGCCCTGCTCGAGCTGGTGGGCCTGTCGCCCGAGCACGCCAGCCGGTACCCCCACGAGTTCAGCGGCGGCCAGCGCCAGCGAGTGGGCATCGCCCGGGCCCTGGCCCTCGATCCGACGGTGGTGGTGCTCGACGAGCCGGTGTCGGCCCTCGACGTGAGCATCCAGGCCGGGGTGGTCAACCTCCTCACGCGGCTCCAGGACGAGCTCGGGCTGGCCTACGTCTTCATCGCCCACGACCTGTCCGTGGTGCGCCACATCTCGGACCGGGTGGCGGTGATGTACCTGGGCAAGATCGTCGAGGTCGGGACCCGGGACGACATCTACGAGCGGCCGTCGCACCCGTACACCCAGGCGCTGCTCTCGGCCGTGCCGGTGCCCGACCCCACCCGGGAGCGCATCCGGCGCCGCATCGTGCTCACCGGGGACGTCCCGAGCCCCGTCGACCCCCCCTCCGGCTGCCGGTTCCGGACCCGCTGCCCCAAGGCCCAGGACATCTGCGCCCAGGAGGAGCCCGCCCTGGTCGACCGGGGCCAGGGCCACCCCGTGGCCTGCCACTTCGCGGAGGTCCTCGAGGTCGTCTGACCGGGACCCGAACCCCCAACTCCACTCTGTGCGCAGAAGGGTCCGAGGGGTGGACCCAACTGCGCAAAGAATCCTGAGCGCCAGACTCGCTTGGGAGCCGGGGGCATGTGCCGATAGGCCCACGTGCGAGGGCGAGTGGGTGCAGCCGGGCTGATCGTCGCGTTGGCCCTGGTGGCCGGATGGCGGGTCGGGACCGAGGTGCCGGACGACGGGGCCGCCTCGGCGCCGGAGCAGCCGGAGCAGGGCGGTGTCCTGCGGGTCGCCGTCGAGCGGCCCAAGCACCTCGACCCGGCGCTGGCCCGGACCGTCCCGGTGTCGGAGTCCGTGGTCGCCGATCTCGTGTTCGACGGCCTGACCGCCCCCGGCGAGGAGCCGGGCGAGGCCGAGCCGGCGCTGGCCGAGTCGTGGCGGGCCTCCGACGACCGGCGCTCGTGGCAGTTCTTCCTGCGCCCCGGCGCCCGCTTCGCCGACGGCGAGGAGGTCACGGGCGCGGACGTGGTGGCCACGCTGAACCGCATCGCCAAGAAGGACTCGGGCTCGCCTGTCTCGACCCTGCTGGCACCCATCCAGGGCTACCGGGCGGTGGCCGTCGACGGCTCCGCCGAGGAGCTCGTGGGGGTGTCCGCCCCGGAGACCGACGTCGTACGCATCGACCTGGACGAGCCGGTGGCGGCGCTCCCGGCGCTGCTGTCGGCCCCCGCCTTCGGCGTCGTCCCCTCGGCCACCGGGCCGGTGGGCGAGGACACCATGTTCGACCAGGCCCCCACCGGCAGCGGGCCGTTCGCCCTCGCCGAGGGCGAGGAGCTCTCCGGCGGCGACGACGACCGCGTGCGGTTGGTCCGGTCCCAGGGCGGGCGCGCCCTGCTGGCCGGGGTCGAGCTCCAGCTGCACGACGACGTCGCCGATGCCGCCGAGTCGTTCAACGGTGGGCACGCCGAGTGGAGCCTGCTGCCCGACGAGGCGCTGGACGACGGTGGCGGCCCCGGCCGGGCCGAGCGGGTCCCGCTGCCCGCCACCCTCTTCTACGGGCTCGACCTGACCAACCCCGACCTGGCCGACGCCCGGTTGCGGGAGGCCATCGTGCGAGCGGTCGACCGGGAGGCCATCGCCCGCGATGTCTACGGCGAGTCGTTCGAGCCCGGCACCGGGATCGTCCCCGAGGCCGCCGGCGGTGGCACGGACCCCTGCGACGGCGGCTGTGACTTCGACCCCGCCAAGGCCGAGGCGCTGGTGAAGGAGGCCTACCCCGCGGGCAACGTGCCCGAGGTGTCGGTCGAGGTCGACGACGGCGAGACCCAGCTGGAGGTGGCCACCGCCATCGTGGCGGCCCTGCGCGACGTCGGCATCCCCGCCGTCGAGCGGCCCCACCCGCTCCCCGAGTTCAGCACCTTCGCCTCCGCCGGCAAGGGCCGGGAGGTCGTGCGCCTGGGGTGGGTCGGCGCCTACGCCAGCCCCGAGGCGTTCCTGCGGCCGCTGTTCGCCACGGGTTCGCCGGACAACGTCGTGGGCGTGTCCGACCCGGCCGTCGACGGGCCCCTCGACGAGGCGGCCACCGAGGTGGACGCCCAGGCCCGGGCCAAGCTGGTGGCGGACGCCGAGCGGGCCGCCCTCGGCCATCACGCCGTCCTGCCCCTCGGGCAGTTCGTGACCCACGTGGCGGTGGCCGACCACGTCCGCGACCTGGCGATGCGACCGGGGGGCACGTTCGACGCCACCCGGGTGTGGCTGGCTGTCGACGAGCGGTAGGCTCGCCCGCCTCGTCGGAGTGGCGGAATAGGCAGACGCGCCAGCTTGAGGGGCTGGTGCCCGCAAGGGCGTGGGGGTTCAAGTCCCCCCTCCGACACGCTCAAGCTCCCACCACTGTCGTGCCGGAGACCACGCGGTGCGTGGCGTCGTCGTGCAGCGTCACCCAAGAGCCACAAGCTGCGGGTCGGTTCCGGCGTCAGGAGCTCCCGGTAGGACCCGATCTTGGCGTTGCTCTTGAGGATCGCCTGACGTGCCCCTTCGACGACGTACGCATGCGAGGGTGGGCAGGCGCTGGGCGCGTTGTCATCCCGGTGCCGGCACCGGTAGTGGTTCCGGCCGTGATCCTGCCTCCCACACTGCAGCGGTCACTGGTTCGAAGCCAGCATCGCCCACTCAGGCAGTCCCTGACCCCTACGTGTTCGCCACGCCATTGATGATGAGCATGTTGAAGCGCGTCGTGCCGTCGTTGATGGTGCTTGCGGTCGGGTTGCAGACCTTGATCTGCACCCGCTCATTGGTGTCCTCGTACTCGACTGTGTAGACCAGGAGGTCGCTGGCAGTGATGTAGTTCGGCGTCAGCAGAACATGGTCTCGCGTGCCGTTGACGCCCGTGACGGCCCGGTAGACGCACGTGTGCGGGTACACCGTGCCGATGTTCCCCGTGAAGTTGCGGATGGCACCACCCGCTTGGCTGATGTCCTGGTCGGTGAGGGCGCCGTTCGCCACTTCGGCGCCGAAGACCTGCCCGTCGGCGATCTCGGACTGTCGCACCGAGCCTGGCCCGAGGTCCTGTGCCTGCAGCCCCCCGAAGCCCAGGGTGTCGTCGCGGACATCCGTGGTGAACACCTCGTTGTCGACGATGTCGCCGGTGCGGATCGTGTTGGCGGCGTACGCCGTGCCTCCCGCCAGGGCGATGACGAAGGCGAGACCGGACATCACGTCGTAGACGGAGCGGGGTCGAAGCTTGCGGAGCATGGCTCCTCCTTGGCGAGGCGTCCGCCCAGCGGTCGGTCGCCGTCGGTCAGTGCCGGGCCCGCTGGGCCCGCCGAGCAGCCAGGCCTCCCCGTTCGCATGCCCAACTCGCCGCCCGGAACGACGCTACGCCTATGGAGAACGGGCGGGCAACGGAAGAAACGTCGGCCATGAACTCGTCACCGTCGGCGTACGGAGCCGGCGTGCCGTCGTAACCATCTCGCGGAAAACAACTGCGGGAGCACCGTGGTACAAGTTGGTCACAACGGGAGGGAGCGCGTGGCGGAAGACCGGTGGACCCGGGTGGACATCCCGCTACTGGAAGCGGTCGCCGACGCCGAGGGAGACGATCACACCCTGAGCGTGTGCGAGCTGGCGCGTCGAACGCACCTCGATCCCACGGAGGTCAGCGTCGAACTGGACCGACTCTGCGACGCCGAGTTCCTGGCCGGCACGGTCAAGCGGTACGGACACCTTCGAGGCCGAAGAGGGCGACGCCCGTCGCTGGGCGGCCCAGGGCATCGGCACCATCGCCGACTCGGCGAAACGCGCCTCAGTCAGCGTGGTCCCACCGCCGCCAGCGCCACCGATCGCGGCGCCGCCCTCTCGTCACCGGAGGGAAGGCGGGGAGGAAAGAGGAGCTCGGCCGCACGAACGAGCCGCCGCACCTCCGCATACCTTCGGCGCTGACCAGCTACGGAGCTCCGTTGAGAGTGGTTAGCTCGATTGCTCACTCACGCGCGCGACGTGCTCGGAGACCTTCTTGAACTCCTGCTCGGGGCTGAAGTCCAAGAAGGTCGTGTCCTCCTCGACCCACGCAGTGTGCCCAGCCGGCCAGTAGAAGACGTCGCCGACGGCTGCGACCTCCTGCGATCCGTCGGTGTACTTGAGGTGCACCGCGCCCTTGATGACATAGCCCCAGTGCGGGCACTGGCATGCGTCATCGGGCAGCCCCTTGAACATCGGCGTGAAGTCGGTGCCAGCGGGCAGCTCCAGGCACCCGATGGCGGTCTCACCCCAGATCACGTTGCGCACTGTCATCCCCGGGGCCTCCATCGCGACCGGCAGGTCCTTGGTGCTCTCCCGCATGCATCCCCCCTTCGTCTGCATGCCGCCTAGTGGCCGAGAGGCTATCCAAACCCACAGGTGAGCCGGCTGTGAAGAGCCGCCAGGTGCCGGGCACTCTTGTGCTCGCTCGCGACCTCGTCGGGTAGTTCCTAGGCCGCCGCTTCCCAGGTGCGATGAACGGCACAGCCTACGGCGGCCGCGTCGCAACCCACCGCTGGTCACAACGTGGTCACAGACGCCGTCGGATCGGGCCGGATCCGGGCGGATTCCGATGCCCCATCTCGCTCGTCTCTGAGCCACTGACCTGCGTAAACGGGACTGGGTACTACTCGATAGGACCGGCGGCATGGGAGTTCAAGTCCCCCCTCCGACACGCGAGAGGGCATCCTGCCGACGCGAACCCCGAGCTTGCGCCGAGCTCATCCTGGATGGCTCGATCGCGATTCGGGTCGCGCGATGCTGACGTGCTGAGTGCAACAGACCGAGCCCAGGATCTCCGCATGACGACTCTCGATACGGACTACCTGGTGATCGGGGCCGGCGCAGCCGGCATGGCGTTCACCGACGAACTGATCGCAGGCTCCGGAGCGGACGTGGTGCTGGTCGATCGGCGCCATCGCCCGGGCGGCCACTGGAACGACGCGTACCCGTTCGTGCGCCTCCATCAGCCCGCGCCGTTCTACGGCGTCAACTCGCGCCGACTCGGTACCGATGTCATCGATACGACGGGTCCGAACGCGGGTTGGTACCCGCGCTCGAGCGCGGGGGAGATCTGCGACTACTTCGGGCGTGTCCTCGAGGAGACCTTGTTGCCGTCGGACCGGGTGCGGTTCTTCGGCATGTGCGACTACGTAGGGGAGAAGCGTGGCGAGCACCTGTTCGTGTCGCGGCTGACCGGTGACGAGACCCGCGTGCGGGTACGACGGCGGCTCGTCGACGCGACGTATCTCGAAACCCCGATCCCGGCGACGCACGTCCCGTCGTTCGACATCGATCCCGACGCGCGCTTCATACCCGTCAACGATCTCGTCACGATGTCCGAGCCCGCCCGCGGCTACACGGTGATCGGCGCGGGCAAGACCGCGATGGACGTGTGCAGCTGGTTGCTCGACAACGGCGTCGAGCCCGATGCGATCCGTTGGATCCGGCCGCGCGACGCGTGGATGCTCGACCGCGCCCACGCACAACCGCTCGATCTCGTGACGGCGATCATCGAGGACGTCGCGGCCCAGCTGGAGGCGGCCGCAGAAGCCGAAAGCGTCGGCGACCTGTTCGTCCGGCTCGAAGCCAACGGTCACCTCATTCGGCTCGACGAGCGTGTCGAACCGACCATGTACCGGTGTGCGACCGTGAGCACGAGCGAGCTCGAACAGCTCCGGTCGATCGAGAACGTCGTGCGGAAGGGCCGGGTGCGCGCCATCGGGACCGAAGAGGTCGTGCTCGAGGCAGGGACCATTCCCACGGATGCCGCACAGGTCCACGTCGACTGCACCGCGGCCGGTCTGCGAGTGAGCCCGGGACGCCCGATCTTCGAGGAGGATCGCATCACGCTGCAGCAGGTGCGCATCTGTCAGCCCACGTTCAACGCCGCCCTGGTCGGGCACATCGAAGCGTCGGATCGCGATGATGCCGAGCGCAACCGCTTGTGCCCCCCCAACGTGTATCCGACTGCGGCGCGTGACTGGATCGGCGGCACGCACATCTCGTTGTCCGCACAGGCGGTATGGAACGACGAAACCGACCTGGTGACGTGGCTCGCCGGGGCCCGGCTCAACGCGGCGTCGGCGATGAACGACCACCTCGGCGAACCGGAGATGCAGTCCGCGCTGGGGCGCTACCTCACCAACCTCGAACCGGGACTCGCGAGACTCGAGAAGCTCGCCGCCGCGGGGTAGTTCGACCGGGGCTCGGCCAGGTGATCGCATCGGGCGGTCCTGCCGTGCTCTCACGCTGCAAGGCCGCGTCCCATCGGCCGGGCAACCAGCGCTTCCGCCGTGATCAGCCGCACGGTCAAATGGGCTGGGCCAGACGCCACGACCGCTCCAGCCGAAGCGGTGGGGTAACCGGACAACTCGGTCCTCCGACACGTCCATGACCCCACCACTGAGTGGCGTCCGTGGTGCCCTGGACCGTCCGCTCGTGGCTGTCGTACCGAAGCACGATCCCAAGAGAGCGGTAGAGCCGTGCTCTTTGCTCGGGTGACGCTGTGGACAGCAGCCCCTGGATGCCACCAAGCCGCAGGACGACTTCGGCGACCTCCGACTGGGTCAACCGGACCCCCGCACGTCCGTGTTGGCGTAGACGCTCCTCGGCGATGGACTTGCTCGCAGTCGCCTCCTTGATCCAGCCTGCCACCAGGTGGGCATCGACCCCGTCCTCTCGCAGCCGGCGGTAGTTCTGGATGCGCCGATCTGAGGCCCGGATGGCCTGTCTCGCCGCCTCGACTCCATGATCGTCACGTTTGCCTCGGGCGGCCGCCTCGGCGATGAGGGCGCATGCTGAAGAGGTCGGCGAGCCACTCGTCGAGCCCCGGTCGGCTCGTCAGCGAAGGTCAGCGGCGCCTTGCGGCGGCGGGGAACGCCTCGCCACAGTTGCGGGTCTAGCGTGACCGCACCAAAGGGGAGGTGTCGCATGTGGAAGAGGCTGGGAGCCGCCGTCGTCGGTGCCGTGAGCACAACGACACTCATGTCCGGAAGCCCCGCAGCGGCGGCTGAGCCACACAATCTGTCGAAACAGGACTTCTACACCTTCCGGAGTAGTTCCGGTGCCACCCTGACGTGCCAGATCGATGGCTTCAACATCCTCTTCGAGGATGGGGATGGTGGTCTCAGTGTCTTCAGTAGCGGTGGGGGCGAGTGCGGGCGAGCCCACGTCGCCATGACCGTGTCCTACATCGACACCACCGGTACACCGGTGACGTTCGACGCGGCCGCCGATGGCGGCTTCATCGGCGCCCAGGCGCACAACGTCGAATCAGACCTCAAGGTGCAGTACCGCGTAACTCTCATCCAGTTCTGTAACTGCACCAGCGAGACCTTCTCTCTCCCGAAGTAGTCACCGAGAGTCGGTGGACGACGGCTGGCTCTCCATGCACGTACCAGACCATCTCCGGATGGTCCGACCTTCAGTTCGACATCGCCGTCCCCAGACCGCACTGGCGGGCTACGGCGGCCTGCCGGTCAGCGGCAACTGCTCCGCCGCGGCTGTACCCGCCGACCGCACCCATGATGGTTCCGTCTTCCGGCAGCGCGGGGCCGATCCGTTCCCGTTGATCCACGCGTGATGGTCGCGCTTGCATCGCGAAGGAGGGCTTGCAGCACGTCGTCGCTGCTCATCACTAGGGCACGATGCACGACGATCGTTGACTGACTACGGGCGGGCGGACCTGGCCGCCCGCCCGTAGTGGAGTTCCTGATTGCTCCTGCCAGGACCCCGGTTTCACCGGCGGTCCCCCGAGCTCCTGCCAGTTGGGCACGTCGCCATCGTGCCCGAGCGCCGTCTCGTAGCATCGCCCCCCGACCGCTCGGGGAGGCCGCCATGTCCCAGGTCCGTGTCCACAACTTCTCGATCTCGCTGGACGGGTTCGGGACCGGCGACGGCATCACGTTGGACGCCCCGTTCGGTCACGCCGGGGAACGCCTGCACGAGTGGATGTTCGCCACCCGGTTCTGGCGGTCGATGGTCGGCGAGGCCGGGGGCACCGTCGGTGTCGACCACTCGTTCGCCGACCGCCATGGCCCCGGCATCGGTGCCGAGATCATGGGCCGGGGCAAGTTCGGCGTGCAGACGGGCCCGTGGACCGATGTCGGCACCGACGACGAGTGGCGCGGCTGGTGGGGGCCGAACCCGCCGTTCCACACGCCGGTGTTCGTGCTCACGCACCACCCGCGCCCGTCGATCGAGATGGAGGGCGGCACCGTGTTCCACTTCGTCGACGCCAAGCCGCAGGAGGCGCTCGACCAAGCCCGGGAGGCAGCCGGCGACCTCGACGTGCGCATCGGCGGCGGCCCGACGGTCGTCCGCGACTTCCTCGTCGCCGACCTCATCGACACGCTCCACGTCGTGCAGGTGCCGATCCTGCTCGGCCGCGGCGTTCGCCTGTGGGACGGCGTCGAGGGCGTCGAGGAGCGCTACGACATCGAGGCCGTTTCGTCACCGAGCGGCGTCACCCACCTGACCTTCACACGTCGATGAGCCGATCCTGCTCCCCGCCACGAGCGACCGGTCGCGCAACGTCGTCGGCATGAGGCCGGAGGAGCTCGCCGATCTCGCCCACCTGCGCCGGGCGCGCGACCTCATGGACCGCGACGTACGTGCAGCCCCTCGACGTCCCGGCCATGGCGCGGACCGCGCTCATGTCGCCTGCGCACTTCTCGCGCACGTTCCGTGCCGCGTACGGCGAGACGCCCTACGCCTACCTCATGACCCGGCGCATCGAGCGGGCGAAGGCCCTCCTACGCCAGGGGATGTCGGTCACCGACACCTGCGTCTCCGTCGGGTGCACGTCGCGTCGGCTCGTTCAGCTCGCGCTTCACCGAGATCGTCGGCGAGACGCCGTCGCAGTACCGCGCCCGCGACCATCGCGACCTCGAGGTCGTCCCCCCGTGCGTGAGCATGGTCGTGACGCGACCGCGACGCACCCCGGTCACGGCCTGAGCGACACCGAGCAGGATCGGAGAAGCGTGCGGCCGGTCGGCGCTCGTACCGTCGTCGCATGGCACTCACCGTCTCCGCGATGTTCATCCCCGTCCACGACCCCGAGGCCGCGCTCGGCTTCTACCGCGACGCACTCGGCCTCGAGGTCCGCAACGACGTCTCGTCCGGCGGCTTCCGCTGGGTGACCGTCGGCGCCCAGGGACAGGACGTCGACGTCGTCCTGTCCCAGCCGCACGGGGGTCGTTCCCAGGCCGAGGGCGACGCCCTGCTGGCGCTCGTGACCCAGGGATCGCTGCAGGCGGCGATCTTCCGCTCCGACGACCTCGACACCACGTTCGAGAAGGTCCGGGCGTCGGGTGCCGAGGTGCTCCAGGAGCCGGTGTCCCAGCCCTGGCGCGCGCGCGACTGCGCGTTCCGTGACCCCTCGGGCAACTTCGTCCGCATCGCCCAGGCCTGACCGTCGGCGTCCCCGGCGTGGCGCACAATGGCGCCGGCGGTCCCGCCTCGCAGATGGAGACACCGTGAGCAAGGCCACGAGGGAGACGACGAGGAAGGCCACCCCGGCGCCGGCGCTGCACGCGGCCGACAGCCACGATCTGATCCGCGTGCACGGCGCCCGCGTGAACAACCTCAAGGACATCAGCATCGCGCTCCCGAAGCGCCGGCTGACCGTGTTCACCGGCGTCTCCGGCTCGGGCAAGAGCTCGCTCGTGTTCGGCACGATCGCGGCGGAGTCGCAGCGGCTGATCAACGAGACCTACAGCGCCTTCGTGCAGGGCTTCATGCCCACGCTGGCCCGGCCCGAGGTCGACGTGCTCGACGGCCTGACGACGGCGATCGTGGTCGACCAGCAGCGGATGGGTGGCGACCCCCGCTCGACCGTCGGCACCGCCACCGATGCCAACGCGATGCTGCGCATCCTCTTCAGCCGGCTCGGGCAGCCGCACATCGGCCCGCCGAGCGCGTTCGCCTTCAACGTCCCCTCGGTCCGGGCGAGCGGTTCGATCACCGTCGAGCGCGGCGAGGGCAAGGCGAAGGCGGTGCGACAGACCTTCACCCGCACCGGTGGCATGTGCCCGCGCTGCGAGGGCCGGGGCACGGTGTCCGATCTCGACCTCACCCAGCTCTACGACGACTCCAAGTCGCTCGCCGATGGCGCCTTCACCATCCCCGGTTGGAAGTCGGACAGCTTCTGGACGGTGCGGGTCTACGCCGAGTCGGGCTTCGTCGACCCGGACAAGCCCATCCGCAAGTACACGAAGAGGGAGCTCCACGACTTCCTCTACAAGGAGCCGGTCAAGGTGAAGGTCGACGGCGTCAACCTCACCTACGAGGGGCTGATCCCGAAGATCCAGAAGTCGTTCCTCTCCAAGGACCCCGACGCGCTGCAGCCGCACATCCGGGCCTTCGTGGAGCGGGCGGTCACCTTCACCGCCTGTCCCGACTGCGGCGGCACCCGGCTCAGCGAAGGGGCCCGGTCGTCCCGGATCGCCGGGATCACCATCGCCGAGGCGTGCGCGATGCAGATCAGCGACCTGGTCGGTTGGGTCCGGAGCCTCGACGAGCCGTCGGTGGCGCCGCTCCTCGCCGCGCTGCAGGACACCCTCGCCTCGTTCGTGGAGATCGGGCTCGGCTACCTCTCGCTCGACCGGCCGTCGGGCACGCTGTCCGGCGGCGAGGGGCAGCGCACCAAGATGATCCGCCACCTCGGCTCCTCGCTCACCGACGTCACCTACGTCTTCGACGAGCCCACCACAGGCCTGCACCCCCATGACGTCCAGCGGATGAACGACCTGCTGCTGCGGCTGCGGGACAAGGGGAACACGGTGCTCGTCGTCGAGCACGAGCCGGACGCGATCGCGATCGCCGACCACGTCGTCGACCTCGGTCCCGGCGCCGGCTCGGCGGGCGGCGCCGTCTGCTACGAGGGGACCGTGGACGGCCTGCGGGCCAGCGGCACCACCACCGGCCGGCACCTCGACGACCGGGCGTCGCTCAAGGAGCCGGTGCGGACGCCCACCGGCGCGCTGGAGGTCCGCGGCGCCACCGCCCACAACCTGCAGGACGTCGACGTCGACATCCCGCTCGGGGTGCTCTGCGTGGTGACCGGGGTGGCGGGCTCCGGCAAGAGCTCGCTCGTGCACGGGTCGCTGCCCCAGCAGCCAGGGGCGGCCGGCGAGGGCGTGATCTCGATCGACCAGGGCGCGATCCGCGGCTCGAGGCGGAGCAACCCGGCGACGTACACCGGACTGCTCGAGCCGATCCGCAAGGCGTTCGCGAAGGCCAACGGCGTGAAGCCGGCGCTGTTCAGCGCCAACTCCGAGGGCGCCTGCCCCACCTGCAACGGCGCCGGCGTCATCTACACCGACCTGGCGATGATGGCCGGCGTGGCCACCACCTGCGAGGACTGCGAGGGGAAGCGGTTCCAGGCGTCGGTGCTGGACTTCCACCTCGGCGGCCGCGACATCAGCGAGGTGCTCGCCATGTCGGTGACCGAGGCCGAGGAGTTCTTCGGCGCCGGCGAGGCCCGCACGCCGGCGGCGCACACCATCCTCGGCCGGCTCGCCGACGTCGGGCTCGGCTACCTCAGCCTCGGTCAGCCGCTCACCACCCTGTCCGGCGGCGAGCGGCAGCGGCTCAAGCTGGCCACCCACATCGGGGAGAAGGGCGGCGTGTACGTCCTCGACGAGCCCACCACCGGCCTGCACCTCGCCGACGTCGAGCAGCTGCTCGGTCTGCTCGACCGGCTCGTCGACTCCGGGAAGTCGGTCCTCGTCATCGAGCACCACCAAGCGGTCATGGCGCACGCCGACTGGATCATCGACCTCGGCCCCGGCGCCGGCCACGACGGCGGCCGGATCGTCTTCGAGGGCACGCCCGCCGACCTCGTCGCCGCCCGCTCCACCCTCACCGGCGAGCACCTCGCGGCCTACGTCGGCGCCTGACGTCGCCGGCGGCGTGTCTACGGGGGTGGGGCGTCGTTCGAGCCGATGGACCCGACTGCGGTGCCGTCCTGCACGCCGACGCCGACCACGCGCAGCGTCACCGTGAAGGTCTCGACCTCCTCGTAGAAGAGGTCGTCGATGACCCGCACGTTGAAGAACGCGCCCTGCGCGCCCGTGGCGATCGTGGCGCAGCGCCCGCCGGTCAGGCTGACGTAGTCCACGCCCGCGGTGGCCGTGCCGCCGGTGGTCGTGCAGTAGACCTCGACGGCGTTGTGGGCCGTCGGTGAGGCGCCCGCGGCGCCAGGGACGAGGCGGACCTGGAAGCGGACCTTCGAGAACTCCTGCATGGGGTGCTCGCCGCCGGTCACGTCGTCGATCACCGCACGCGGCGGGGGGTGGCAGCCGGTCATGGTCAGCGTCCCGCCGAGGAGCAGGAGGCCCACGCCGGCGGTCCGGAGCGGGAAGGGCACGATGTGCCTCACTTCCGTCGAAGGGGTCGAGTCTCGCCCTCGTGCCCGCTGGCGTCAACGCTCGGCCGCGCTCCTACGTCGGCACCTGACCGGGGAGCACTCTGTGCACGCTCAGTCCCGACAGGTGGGACTCAGCGTGCAGAGAAGGGGCGCGAGCTCGGAGCGGCTTCGCCTGACCAGGGCCGGCGTCAGGTGCAGGCGCCGAAGTTCTGGACGAACACCGCGGCGTTCGGGCGGGAGCCGGGCTCGGGAGCCCCCTTGGCCACCCCGACGCCGATCTCCCGGAGGTCGGCGTGGAGGATGTTGGCCATGTGGCCCGGGCTGCCCATCCACCACCGCACTGCGTCGCGAGGCGTCGGCCCCGTCGGCGTGCCCCAGCCCCAGAACACGTTCTCGTGGACCCGTGAGCTCCCGGAGGTGCAGTAGCCGGCGGCCCGCGCCCGGCTGGCCGGGGTCGTGTTGCCCTGGGGGTTGACGTGCGGATCGGCCCCGTTGACCCACCACTTCTGGGCGACGGCGGCGTTGGCGTGGCCCCTCGCCGCCGTTCCGAGCTGCGAGCTCAGCGTGTACACCGGGAGCCCCCGTGCCCTCCGCTCGTCGTTGGTGAGGCACACGACCGCCTTCTCGGCGTTGTCCACGGAGATGGTCGATGCCGGGGCGTCGGCGTACTGCGACTTGATCTGGTTGCAGTCCACGGGCGGGGTGCAGGCCGTCAGCCCTCCTGCGACACCGAGGACGGCGGCCACGACCACCGTCCGTCCTGCGATCCGGGATCCGAGCGTGCGCATCGCTCGAGTGTGACCCCAGCGGGACGACCTGTCCCGAGTAGCGCGCTACCTGGTTTCTGCCGCGGCGCCCGACCGGGCCACGGCCCGCTCGTCGGTGCCCAGGTAGGAGGCGATGACCTTGGGGTCGGCCCGCACGGCGGCGGGCGGGCCGTCGGCGATGACCGCCCCCGCCTCCAGGCAGTACACCCGCGAGGCGATGCCCATGATCAGCGGCATGTCGTGCTCGATCACGACCATGGCGGCGCCCGAGCTCCCGCTGGACCCGCAGCAGCAGGGGCCCGAAGGCCTCCGTCTCCCGCTGGGCCACCCCGGCGGTGGGCTCGTCGAGCAGGAGGATCCGGGCATCGAGGGCGAACAGGCAGGCCAGCTCCACGATGCGGCGGGTGCCCGTCGAGAGGTTGGCGATGAAGTCGTCGGCGTAGCGGCCGAGACCGAGGAAGTCGATCAGCTCGGCCGCCTCCCGGGCCTTGCGCCGCTCGGCCGCCGGCGACGGCGGCAGCGCCACCAGCGAGGGGAGCAGCAGCGACCGTTGGCGGGCCTCGAGGGCCACCATGATCGTCTCCCGCACGGTGAGATCCGGGTAGAGGCGGGCCGCCTGGAACCCGCGGCCGAGCCCGAGCCGGTGGCGCCGGTACGCGGGCCGCCGGCTGACGTCGTGTCCGAGCACCTCGACCCGGCCACTGGACGGGCACAGACCGCTCACCGCGTTCATCAGCGTCGACTTCCCGGCCCCGTTGGTGCCGATGAGCCCGACCAGCTCGCCGCCGGCCACGTCGAGGCTCACGCCGTCGACCGCCTGGTTCCCGCCGAAGCGCACGGACACGTCCCGCAGCGACAGCCACGGCCCACCGTCGGGCGGCGCCGCCCGACCGTCGCCCCCCACGGGCACGGGCACCCGCCGGGCCGCCGCCGGGACGGGCGCCGCCGCCGGCGCCTCCTCCTCCCGCCGACGGTCGGCCCAGCCGAGGACCCCGTCGCGCAGGGCGTAGAAGATCTGCATGAAGCCGCCCGGGAAGTACATGAGCAGGACGAGGAGGCCGAGGCTGCTCGTCAGCAGCTGCACCTGGGGCAGGTCACCGAACAGCACGGGGAGGCCCCGCACCCAGAGGGCCCCGATGATCGGCCCCGCCACCGAGCCCAGACCGCCGATGATGACGGTGGCCACCAGGCGGATGGAGTCGTCGGGGCTGAAGACCTGGGACGGGTTGACCTGCGTGCGCAGGGTCATGAACAGGCAGCCGGCGAAGGCGCCCATGGCCCCGGCCAGCGTGAAGGCGATCAGCTTCATCCGCTCGGGGCACACCGTCGAGGTGGCGGCCATGGCCTCGTTGTCCCGCACCGCGATCATCGATCGGCCCACGCCGGTGCGCCGCAACCGGGCCACGGCGAGGGCCATGGCCAACAGCACGCGCGAAGCACAGCCAGTAGAAGTTCCGCCGGTCGCTGAAGTCGATCCCGAGGAGCTCGGGCGGCTGCTGGATCGGCGTCACCGTGCTGAACTCCGACCCGACGAACACGGGCTGGCGGAACAGCCAGTTCGAGCAGGCGACGGCGAACGAGATGGTGCACACCGCCAGGAACAGCCCCCGCACCCGCAGGGCGGGCAGCCCCACGATCAGGGCGGCCGCCGTCCCCACCGCGGTGGCCACCAGCGCAGCGAGGATCCAGGGCAGCTCCCACTGGAGGTACGAGTCGGTGAACGGCAGGGGCACCTCGAGGCCGTTGCTGACCACGCCCATCGTGAGCGCCCCGAGCCCCACGAAGGCGAACTGCCCGAGCGAGAGCTGGCCGGCCCACCCCGTCAGCATCGAGATCGGGAGCGCGGCCATGGCCACGATGAGGATGTCGGTCCAGAGGAACTGCTGCGAGCGCTCGTCGAGGAAGAAGGGCAGCACCCCGAGGAAGGTGAACAGGGCGGCGAAGCCGATGCGGGGGAGCCACCGGACGTACCAGAGGTGGCGCAGGCGCTCCGGGATGGGCTTGACCCGGGCCGAGAGCGACCACCCCTCCTCGTCCCGCCCGCTGCGCACGACGAACAGGACGAGGACGAGCGTGGCTCCGAACAGGTAGAGGTCGACGATCGACTGGTCGGCGCTGTCGACGTTGGCCCGGATCACCGCCTCGCAGACACCGACGGCGATGCCCCCGGCGATGGTGGCCGGGAGGGACCGCATCCGGGCGATGAGGCTGACCACGAGGGCGCGGACGAGCAGCGCGGGCCCGATGGCCGCCTCGCCCGCCCGCACGATGCTCCCCGGCGTCACGCCCGAGCAGCGGCGCCACGAGGATGGCCGTGAGCGCGGCGAAGGCGGCGGCGATCACCCAGACGATGGTCGAGGTGCGCTTGACGCTGATGCCGTAGACCCGGGCGGTGTCGGGGTTGGACGCCGAGGCCCGCACGGCCAGGCCGAAGCGGGTGCGGGTCATGAACAGGGCCAGGGCGGCGATGGCCAGCGGGGCCACGACGAGCACGAGCAGCTCGCGGGGGAGGATCACGATGTCGCCCACCTCCCACCGGCCCTCGAAGGGGAGGGGGAAGTTGCCGCTGCTGCCGATGTCGGGCAGCTCGAAGCGGAAGTAGAGGAGCAGCTGGGCCACGCCGAGGGTGGCGATGAGGAGCACGAGCCGCGGCGACTCGAACAGCCGGCGCACGACGGTCAGCTCGATGACCGCCCCGATCACCGCGCTGGCGGCCACGGCCAGCACCAGCGCCAACCAGTAGGGGATGCCGTAGCCCACCGTGAACAGCGCGAAGAGGGCGACGCCGAAGGCGCCGATCTCGCCCTGGGCGAAGTTGAGGACGCCGGTCGAGCGGTAGACCAGGACGAACCCGGCGGCCAGCACGGCGTAGACGAGCCCGAAGACGACGCCCTGGAACAGCGTCTGCTGCGTCACCTCGATGGCGAGCACGGGGGTCACCCCTCCTCACCCCCGAGGAAGACGGCCCGCACCAGGTCGTCGCGGTCGGGCCAGCTCCTCGGCCGGGCCCTCGAAGCGGATGCGCCCCTTCTCCATGAAGACGGCCCGGTCGGCGACGGCCAGCGCCACGTTGACCGACTGCTCGACCACGACCATGGTCAGGCCGTCGCCCTTCAGGCGCTCGACGACGGTCAGCAGCTCCTGGACCACCACCGGCGCCAGGCCCAGCGAGAGCTCGTCGATGAGCAGCAGCTCGGGGTCGTGCAGCAGGGCCATGGCCAAGGAGAGCATCTGCTGCTGGCCGCCGGAGAGGTCCCGGGCGGCCAGCCGCCGCTGCGCGGCGAGGGCGGGGAAGAGCTCGAGGACGGAGTCGGTGCGGCCGGCGCCGTCGGCCGTGCCCCGCGGGGTCCCGAGGAGCGCGGCCCGGAGGTTCTCCTCCACGGTCAGCTCCGGGAAGACCCCGTGGCCGCCCCGCAGCTGCACGATCCCCTGGCGGAAGCGGACCTCGGCATCGACGTAGGTGAGGGTGCGACCCTTCAGTCGCACGACGCCCCGGTCGGGGATGCCGAGGCCGCTCAGCGCTCGCAGCAGCGTCGACTTGCCGGCGCCGTTGGTGCCGAGCAGGGCCAGCACCTCGCCCTTGTGCACCTCGAGGCCCACGTCGAAGAGGACCTGGACCGGCCCGTAGCTGTAGTCGAGGTTGCGCACCTGGAGCTGCGGGATGTCCTCGGGGGAGGCGCTCATGCGCCGCGTCTCCTCCTGCTCCTCGAGCAGCTCCTCCACGGCGAGGGAGATGTCGCGCTTGATGAAGCGGGAGCCGTAGGAGAAGAGCGCGCCCCCGATCAGGCCGGCGATCGGGGCCACGACGGCCAGCGCGGTGCGCTCGCCGTGGGCGTCGGAGATGGCCCCGGCGATGAGCCCGCCGAAGAACCCGCCCATGAGGAAGAGGAAGACGGGGACGAGGGCGAAGGCCTGCGTGCGGATCCGGTACGGGGCCACCGCGCCCGACGATCGGGCCGGCGCTCACGAAGGCGGCGCTGGTGCAGGCGCTGGCCAGGCTGAAGCAGGCGATGAGCAGCGCCGGCTCGTGCATGCGGGTGGCCAGCAGCACGAACAGCCCGTAGGCGGCCACGAGGCCCCCGGCCAGGCGCACGACCAGCGCAGGGTTGCGCCGGAAGAGCCGGTCGTAGAGGAAGCCGGCCACGGGGATGGAGGCCAGGGAGCCGACGCCGATCAACGACGTCATCCACCCCCGGGTGAAGGCGCCGTAGCCGTAGTCCTCCTCGAGCAGGAGCCCGAGCTGGACCGGCACCGCCACGAGGGCGAAGCCGAGGACGCCGATGCCCACGCAGATGAAGTAGAAGGTCTTGATCTTCTTCATCCGCTGGTAGGCGGCCGACATCGACACCGGCAGCTCGGGCCCGGTGTCCGGTCGCTCGAGCTGGCCGCCGAGGACGAGCTCCTGCTCGAAGTGGCCCCGCGGCGGGTCGCGCAGGACGAAGGCGGAGATCACGCCGAGGATGGCCGGCGGGATGGCGAAGCAGAAGAAGACCCACCGCCACCCCTCCGGCCCACCGGCGGCCTCGGCGATGGCGCCGGCGGCGAAGGGCCCGATGAGCGTCCCGAGGGGCTGGGCCACGAAGTAGGCGCCGAAGATCCGGGACCGGCCCTGGATCGGGTAGGTGTCGGTCAGCAGCGAGGCGAAGACGGGCAACGAGTACGACTGGCCGAAGCCGACCATGACCCGCGTGCAGAACATCTGGAACGGGTTGACGACGAGGCCGTTGAGCACGGTGGCCGCCGCCCACCCGAGCGAGGCGACCCACACGATGCGCACCCGGGACATCCGGTCGGCCAGCCAGGCCAGCGGGATGGCCCCGAGCACGAGCGAGATCCCCCCGAAGGCGGCGATGCCGATGAGGGTGGTGTCGCTGACGTTCAGCGTCTCCTGGATGTCCGGGGCCAGCACCCCGAGGGCCACCCGCTCGAACTGCTCGAACATCGCCAGCAGGGCGAGCACGGTGATCATGGCCGTGCCCCCCACCCGCAGCGTCTCCCGCAGGGGCATCGACGCCTCGCCCACCCCGGGCAGGAGGTCGTCGGGGAGGACGGTCACCTCCGAGCGGGCGGCCTGCTCGGCCTGGCGCTTGGCCTCCTCGTCGAGGACGGCCCCGGCCAGCGCCGCCGGGTCGTCGATGGTCCGGTCCGGGGCCGGCACCTGCGCCCCCGGTCCGGTCAGCGCCGGATGGGCTCGACCGGCTGGTCCCGCCCCTCACCCTCGACGATGACGCAGGACGGCTCGGCGGACTCCTCGTCGGGGCACGGGAAGTGGTACTTCAGCGTGTACAGGGCGTTGGGCGCGGTGTGCTTGTCCTCGCCGTAGCTGCCCGGCACCCGGGCGTACTGGTCGATGGCACCGAGGCCCTCCATGGCCGCCGCCAGGTCCTCGCGTGTCGGGTCGGGGCCGGCGGCCTCGACGGCCCGGGCGATCGTGCGCACGACCGAGCACACGCCGGCCACGGCGCCGTACCGGGTGGCCGTGGCCTCCTCGTCCGGCCGGTAGGGCACGTCCGGGTTGCCGTTCTCCTGGTACTCCCGGTTGCACATCTCGGCGAAGGGCTGGGTCTCGAAGTCCGGCAGCCGGTACGAGCCCGTCGCCGCGGCCGAGATGATCGTGGTGCCGTCGTACAGGCGGCCGGCGGCCTCCCCCCCGAACTCGACGACCTTGCCGGAGATGAGGTCACCCGACTGGGCTGCGTAGTCGGAGTTGTAGATGGTGACGGCGCCCGGCTCGACGCCCTGGGTGACCATCTCCTGGAGGTAGACGGGCAGGGACAGCACGTTGAGGGTGGGGAAGAGGACGTCGACGCCGTCGGCGATCATCCCCTGCACCGACGGGATCACGCCGTCCGTGCACGAGTTGGTGCCGCCGCAGCCGATGGTGTCCACCCGGGCCACGTCGAGCCCGAGCTCGTCCCTGAGGACGTCCACGAGCCCCCGCTGGACGATGTCGGCGTCCGGCACGAGGTCGGGGCGGACGACGCCGATCGTCTTCCCCTCGAGGTCGCCCGAGTTGTAGAGGTCGCGGGCCATGTACGTGAGCTGCTGCTCGCCGGAGAGGCCGGTGGAGTAGAGGCGGCTCCCGCCGTTGGCCAGGTCCTCGCTGCTGACGGTGTAGGACGTGGTGAAGATCACGTCGTGGGCCTGCGTCAGGCAGGGGATGCCCACGTTGCCGAAGCCGCTCGTCGACCAGGCGAAGACCGCCTCCTGGTCCTCGGCCGCCTGGATGCAGGCGGCCTGGGCGACCGAGCTCGTGTCCTGGCCGCCCGAGGGGATGGCCGGCACCTCGACGGTCGAGAGCTCCAGGCGCCGCCCGTTGATGCCGCCGCAGCGCTCGTTGATGAGGTCGACGTACGTCTGGGTGATGTCGTTCTGGTCGCCCACGTCGACGGCGAAGCCCAGCCCGGCGAGGTCCTCGAGGGTCACCCGGATGTGGGTGATGTTGATGGCGTCCTCGGTGATGCCCGGGCCGACGGCCTCGGGCGGGCTCTCCGGGTCCTCGCCGGGCTCGCAGAAGGTGTCCTCCTTGGCGAACCGGCTCGAACGGTCGACCTCGGTGGGCTGCTCGGCGGCGCCGCCCTGCTCGGCCCCGCCCGCCGACTCGTCGTCGCCGTCCCCGTCGTCACTGGTGCACGAGGCCAGGAGCGCGGCTCCGAGCACGAGCACCACCGCTAGGTATCGGGCCCTTCGACGCACGGCCTTCCCCCCTCCGCCGACCCCCCCGGGCCCGGCGCCGCGGATGGTAGGCGCTCGCCGTGCCGGCCGCCCCGACGGCCTACTTGGGGTTGGTGATGTAGGTGACCTGGCAGTCGCAGGACCCGAAGTAGGCAGTGTGCTCGACCCGGAAGGACCGGGACGGGTAGGGCTCGGCCACGTCGTTCACCTCGACGGACGCCGCGGATCCGCCCCGAACGAAGAGGTGCTCGGCGCCGCCCCCCTCCTCGATGTAGTCCACCGTCATGCTCACGTCGCCCACGCAGGGGTCGTTCGGCCCCTGCGGCTCGTGGATGCGGGTCGACGTGTAGCCGAGGCCGCCGTCGCCCCCGTCGTCCCAGAGGTCGGTGAAGACCCGGACGGTGCAGCTCACCTGCGAGTTGGGCAGCGTGAACTCGTAGCTCGCCTCCTCACGGTGGTTCTGCGCCTCGGCCGCGCCGGCGGCGGTCCCGGCCCACGCCAGCGGCGCCGCCGCCACGGTCGCGGCTGCTGCCGCCGTCACGAGCTTCATGCCACGCCTCATTGCCGTCCCCCCTCTGACCTGGGCGGACCCTAGCGGAGCGGGCGGTTGTCCTGTACCCCCTAGGGGTATAGGGTGGTCGACATGGTCGCGGAGAGCACGGTGCACGGGGGCCACGCGGCCTCCGAGGCCCCGGGCGGCCACGACGCCTCCGGCGGGCACGGCGACCACGCCGCGCTGTTCCGGCGGCGGTTCTGGCGGAGCCTGGTCCTGACCGTCCCCGTCGTCCTCTACAGCGACATGTGGGAGCGGACGGGGCTCGACCCGCCCTCGTTCGCCGGCGACCACTGGGTGGCCCCGGTGCTCGGCACCCTCGTGTTCCTCTACGGCGGCCCCGTGTTCCTGGCCGGCGGCTGGAGCGAGCTCCGGAGCCGCCGGCCGGGGATGATGCTGCTGATCTCCATGGGCTTGCTGGTGGCCTTCGGTTCGTCCGTGGCCAGCCAGCTCGACCTGATCGACGTCGAGCTGTGGGCCGAGCTGGCCACGCTGGTCACGATCATGCTCCTGGGCCACTGGCAGGAGATGAAGGCCATCGGCCAGGCCCAGGGGGCGCTCGCCGCCCTGGCCGAGCTGCTGCCCGACGAGGCCGAGCGGGTGACGTCCGGGGGGACCGAGGTGGTCCGCCTGGCCCACCTGCGGGTCGGCGACGTGGTCCTGGTGCGGCCCGGAGGGCGCGTGCCGGCCGACGGCGTGATCGTCGACGGCGAGGCCGAGCTCGACGAGTCCATGGTGACCGGTGAGTCCCGGCCGGTGCCCAAGGGCGCCGGCGCCCGGGTGGTGGCCGGCACCGTGTCGACCGACTCCTCGATCCGGGTCCGGGTCGACGCGGTGGGGGAGGACACGGCCCTCGCCGGCATCCAGCGGCTGGTGGCCGACGCCCAGGCCTCCCGCAGCCGGGCCCAGGCCCTGGCCGACCGGGCCGCCGCCCTCCTCTTCTACGTCGCCGTGGTGGCGGGCGGCGCCACGATGCTGGTGTGGTCGCTGCTCGGTCAGACCGACGACGCCATCGAGCGCACGGTCACGGTGCTCGTCATCGCCTGCCCCCACGCCCTGGGCCTGGCCATCCCCCTGGTGATCTCGCTGTCGACGGCCATCGCCGCCTCGGCCGGCATCCTGGTGAAGGACCGGCTCGCCCTCGAGCGCATGCGCTCGGTGGGCGTCGTGCTCTTCGACAAGACCGGCACCCTGACCCGGGGCGAGCACGTCGTCACCGATGCGGTGGCGGCCGAAGGGACGACCGAGGAGCTGCTGCGCCTGGCCGCGGCGGTGGAGGCCGATTCCGAGCACCCGCTCGCCCGGGCCATCGTCACCGCGGCGCGGGCCTCCGGGGAGGTGCCGCGGGCGACCGGGTTCACGGCCCTCACCGGTCGCGGCGTCGAAGCGGTGGTGGACGGCCAGCCGGCCGCCGTCGGGGGTCCCGCCCTGCTGCGCCAGCGCGGTGTCGAGGAGCCGCCCGCCCTGCGCCCCCGGCTGGACGCCTGGCGCGAGCGGGGCGCGGCCGTCCTCTACGTCCTCCGGGGTCAGGTGGTCGTGGGAGCGCTGGCTCTCGAGGACGAGATCCGGCCCGAGTCGCACCACGCCGTCGACGACCTCCACCGCCTGGGGGTCCGGGTGGCGATGATCACCGGCGATGCCCGGCAGGTGGCCGAGGCCGTCGGCCGGGAGCTCGGCATCGACGAGGTCTTCGCCGAGGTCCTGCCGGAGGACAAGGACGCCGCCGTGCGGTCGCTCCAGGAGCGGAGGGCGACCGTCGCCATGGTCGGCGACGGCGTCAACGACGCCCCGGCGCTGGCCCGGGCGGACGTCGGCATCGCCATCGGCGCCGGCACGGACGTCGCCATCGAGTCCGCGGGGGTGGTCCTGGCCTCGTCGGACCCCCGTGGGGTCGTCGGCGTCATCCGCCTCTCCCGGGCCAGCTGGGCGAAGATGGTCCAGAACCTGGTCTGGGGCGCCGGCTACAACCTGTTCGCCATCCCCCTCGCCGCCGGGGTGCTGGCCTTCGCCGGCGTGGACCTGTCCCCGGCGGTCGGCGCCGTGCTGATGAGCCTGTCGACCATCGTCGTGGCCCTCAACGCCCAGCTCCTGCGGCGCCTCGACCTCCGGCCCCCGGCCGTCCCCCCGCCCGGCGACTGACCGCCACCGATCTCGCCGAACGTTCTGCTCAAGTCCGGCGCCGGCCGGTGCCGAAGGAAGAGGTGAGCCCGCCCGGCGGTGACCGCTGGAGGCGGCTCGAGGGGTTCTCTGCGCGAACCCGTGACGGTCCGACGACGGCTCGGTGTCATCGCTGGAATGCCCACGGAGCGTGACGATCACCTGCACTGTCAGTGATCGTTTGCACTTCTTGGCGGGAGGACCCAGCTATGACCCAGTCCCTTCACTCCGGCGCCGAGCCGGCCCGGGGTGTCTCGTGGGGCGAGCGCGGCCGCATGGTCGGCGTGTCGCTCCTCACCGGCCTCCTCGGCGTGCCCCTGGTGGGCGCCGCGGCCGCCGGTGCCGCACCGCTCGGGGCCGAGACCTCGGTCATCGTCCGCCACCGGGCGGGCGCCGAGGCCCAGGCCGAGCGCTCGGTCGAGCTCGTCGGCGGCGACGTCGGCCGTGACCTCGACCTCATCGACTCCTTCACCGCCGAGGTCCCGGCCGACGCCGTGGCCGGGCTCCGCGCCGCCCCGGGCGTGGCCGAGGTCACCCCCGACGGCTCGGTCCACCTCCAGGGCTCCCGCTGGCGCCCGGACCGCGACCGCGATCGCGGCTCGTTCGCCCGCATGCTCCGCAACGCCGACGTGGACCGGGTCCACACCCGGCGTGACGCCGACGGCGACCAGCTCAGCGGCTCGGGCGTGACCGTGGCCCTCATCGACTCGGGCGTGGTGCCCGTCGACGGCCTCGACGACGCCGGCAAGGTCGTCAACGGCCCGGACCTCTCCTTCGAGTCGCAGTCCGACGAGACCCGCTACCTCGACACCTTCGGGCACGGGACCCACATGGCCGGCATCATCGCCGGCAAGGACAGCGACTTCACCGGTGTGGCCCCCGATGCCCGCCTGCTGAGCCTGAAGGTGGCCGCCGCCGACGGTGCCACCGACGTCTCCCAGGTCATCGCCGCCCTCGACTGGGTGGTGCAGCACCGGAACGACGACGGCATGAACGTCCGGGTGATCAACCTGTCCTTCGGGACCGAGAGCACCCAGCCCTACGTGCTCGACCCCCTGGCCCACGCCGCCGAGGTGGCCTGGCGCCGCGGGATCGTGGTCGTGGTCTCCGCCGGCAACAACGGCAACGCCACCGACCGCCTGACCGACCCCGCCATGGACCCCTACGTCCTGGCCGTGGGGGCCAGCGACGACCTGGGGACGGACCGGCGCGACGACGACGTCGTGACCGACTTCTCCAACCGGGGCAGCGTCGAGCGCACGCCCGACCTGGTGGCGCCGGGCCGGTCGATCCAGAGCCTGCGCAACCCCGGCTCGTACATCGACGAGGCGTACCCGACCGGCCGGGTGGCGACGACCGACGGCTCCGAGCCCCGCTACTTCCGGGGCAGCGGCACCTCCCAGTCGGCCGCCTTCGTCTCGGGCGTGGTGGCCCTGCTGCTGCAGGAGCGTCCGGAGCTCAACCCGGACCAGGTCAAGGCCATCCTGACCTCGACGGCCGATCGCATCGGCGACACCGACCGCCGCCTGCAGGGCGCCGGCCTGATCGACCCCCGGAACGCCGTGCGGGCCCCGACCCCGTGGCCCTTCTTCGTGGCGCAGCGGCACCCGGTCTCGACGGGCACCGGCTCGCTCGAGGCGGCTCGTGGCGGCAGCCACGTGGCCGACCCCGAGACCGGCGTCGAGCTCGTCGGCGAGCAGGACATCTTCGGGCAGGCGTGGGACGGGCGCAGCTGGTCCGAGGCGGCCTGGGAGGGTCGCAGCTGGTCAGGCGGCACCTGGAACGGCTCCAGCTGGAGCGGTTCCTCGTGGAGCGGCTCCTCGTGGAGCGGCCGCAGCTGGAGCGGGTCGTCCTGGAGCGGCCGCAGCTGGTCCGGGCGCTCGTGGAGCGACGCCATGTGGAGCGGGCGCTCCTGGAGCGGCCGCAGCTGGAGCGGTCGGAGCTGGAGCGACGCCCTCTGGTCCGGTCGGAGCTGGAGCGGCCGCAGCTGGTCGGACAGCGTCTGGAGCTAGCTGTCGGCGGAGAGAGAGCGGCAGAGGGCGGCCTCCGGGTCGCCCTCTGCTCGCGTCCGGGATCGGACCCCGGCGGGTAGGACCCGCGGCATGACCGGCCCCCCCGACGCCTCCGACGACGACATCGCCCACCGACGGCGGCAGGTCCGCACCGGGGGACACGACGCCGAGTGGCGCGAGGGCCTGATCGACGCGTCGCCCACCGCCACGCTCCCCGTCCACGGGGAGGGGTGGGAGGAGCGCCCGTGGAGCAGTCGCGCGCTCCACCGCCTGGGCCAGCTGAGCGCCCACGCCGTGGCCGGCCTGGTGGCGGCGGCCGCCGTCCTCGCCTGGCTCGTCGTGGGCGTGGCCACCGGGTTCCCCGACTGGTGGGAGACGGTGCTCTACGCCACCAGCTCCTCGGCCACGCTGGTCATGGTCTTCGCCATCCAGCACACCCAGACCCGCCAGCAGTCGGCGACGCAGCGGAAGCTCGACGAGCTCCTGCGGTCCCAGCCCCGTGCCGACGACTCGCTCATCGCCGTCGAGGAGGCCCCCGACGACGAGCTGGAGGCCCGCGCCGACCTCAACCTGGAGGACCGCCGCCAGGTGGCGGCCGACGAGCCGTCGGGCCCTCCGAGCACCCCCTCCGTGCGCAGGGGGACAGGCAGGGGCAAGATGGGCACATGACGCTCGGCGGGGGGAACCGGCGTCGGGGGCTGTACGTGGTGCTCCCGGCGGTGCTGGCACTGACGTTGACGGCGGCCACGTTGGCCGCCTGCCAGCCCCCGCCGGAGGTCGACATCTACGCCTTCGCCGGTCGCTGCTACGTGCTGAAGGACGAGACCGTCGGGCCGCTTCGTCTCCCGCGACACCCTCGGCTGGACGGCCACGTCCCCCCAGTCCCGGGCCACGCCCTTCACCCTCCAGGCCTCCGCCCTCGGTCGCTACCTCCTCTTCGGCGCCGGCGGCGCCATGCCCGCCGTCGGCCCGGTCGACGTCGTCACCAGCACGACCACACCGGGGCCGACGGCCGACTGGACCGTCGCCACGCGGGAGCGCCGCCTCAGCTTCAAGAGCTTCTCGAACAACCGGGGCCTGACCGTCACCTCCGCCGGCCGCCTCGGGCCACTCGTCCGTGGTCGAGGCCCGGTGGTCGCTGGTGGCGGCGACCGGCTGCACCGCCTTCCCCGAGGTCCAGGTCAACGCCTCGGGCACCCCGCTGCGCGGGGCCAGCCCGACCTCGCCCGTCCGGGGCTTCGTCGACGCCCACGGCCACATCTCTGCGTTCCAGTTCCTCGGCGGGCAGTTCCACTGCGGCCGGCCCTGGAGCCCCTACGGCGTCACGGTCGCCCTCAGCGACTGCCAGGACCACCAGCCCAACGGCGCCGGCGCGGTGGCCGAGAACTTCTTCACCACCGGCACCCCGGTCGGCACCCACAGCACGCAGGGGTGGCCGGCGTTCGACGGCTGGCCCCGGCCCGAGTCCCTCTCGCACGAGGGCACCTACTGGAAGTGGCTCGAGCGGGCGTGGCGCGGCGGGCAGCGGCTCATCGTGAACCTGCTGGTCCAGAACCGGGCCCTCTGCGAGATCTACCCGCTGAAGAACAGCGCCTGCAACGACATGGAGAGCATCCGGATCCAGGCCCGCGAGATGGTCGCCCTCCAGGACTACATCGACGCCCAGTACCGCGGGCCGGGCAAGGGCTTCCTCCGCATCGTGCGCTCGCCGGCCGAGGCCCGGCGGGTGATCAACGACGGGAAGCTGGCCGTGGTCCTCGGGACCGAGGTGTCCGAGGTGCTCGACTGCGGGCTCCAGAACGACGTCCCCCAGTGCACCACGCAGGACATCGACGCCGGCCTGGACGAGCTCCACGCCATCGGCGTCCGCTCGGTGTTCCCGATCCACAAGTTCGACAACGCCTTCGGCGGCACCGCCATGGACGGCGGCACCCTGGGGATCCTCGTCAACCTCGGCAACAAGTACGCCACCGGCAGGTGGTGGCAGGCCGGCCCCTGCCCGGCGGGTTCGGAGACGGACAAGACGCCGGACAACATCACGTCGGGCGACCGGGCCGCGCTGCAGGCCATCTTCGGCACGGGCATCGCCCCGGCGTTCAGCGACGTGCCCGCCTACGGCGCCGGCCCGCTGTGCAACGTGCGGGGCCTGACGTCGCTCGGCGCCTACCTCATCAACGCCATGATCGACCGGGGGATGATCGTCGAGACCGACCACATGAGCGCTCGGGCCCGGGCCGCGGCGCTCGACATCCTCGACGCTCGGGACTACCCCGGCGGGGTCGTCAGCAGCCACAGCTGGGGCGGCATGGCCTCCCAGCAGCGGATCCAGAACCTGGGCGGCTTCGTGGCCCCCGCGGCCAAGGACTCGCCGGACTTCATCGCCTCGTGGCAGATGGCCCGCAACATGCAGCCCGCGGGGGTCCCGTTCGGCGTCGGGTTCGGGTCGGACATGAACGGCCTCGCCCACCAGGCCGAGCCCCGGGGAGCATCGGCCAACCAAGTGACCTACCCGTACCGGACCTTCGACGGCGGCACGACGATGGACCGGCAGCGCTCGGGGACCCGGGTCTGGGACATCAACACCGACGGGGTGGCGCAGTACGGCCTGTTCCCGGACTACGTGGAGGACCTGCGCAAGCAGGCCGGCAACCAGATCGTCACCGACATGGCCAACGGGGCCGAGGTCTACCTGCAGATGTGGGCGCGGGCCGACGCCTTCCGGACCGGCTGAGCGCGGCCCGGACCGTGGCCGTCGAGCTGGGCGTCGTCCTGCGGGAGCAGCTCGGCGGCCTGCGCTACCAGCCCACGGCCAAGCGCATCCGGGCCACGGTGGGCGGGGAGGCGGTCGTCGACACGACGCGAGCGGTGCTGCTCTGGGAGCCGCGTCGCATCGTGCCGCAGTACGCCGTGCCGGTCGACGACGTCACCGCCGAGCTCGTGCCGGCGGCGTCGGGCAACGGCGAGCAGGCGCCGATGGACTCGCTGGCCACGGGGTCGAGGGACGGGACGGTGCGCATCCTCAGCCCCGGCCACTTCCGCACCCACACCACGGAGGGCGCCGAGCTCACCGTCCGGGCCCCGGCTGGCGAACGCGAGGCCGCCGCCTTCCGCCTCGCGGACCCCGACCTCGACGGGTACGTCGTGCTCGACTTCGACGCCTTCGACCAGTGGCTGGAGGAGGACGAGCCCATCCTGTCCCACCCCCGCGACCCCTTCCACCGGATCGACGTCAGGGAGAGCAGCCGCTCGGTGGTGGTGGAGCACGACGGCACGGTCCTGGCCGAGAGCTCGCGGCCCCGCCTGCTGTTCGAGACCAACCTCCCGGTCCGGACCTACCTGCCGCGCGAGGACGTGCGGTTGGACCGCCTCGTGCCGAGCGCCACCCGGACCGCGTGCGCCTACAAGGGCGCCACCTCGTCGTACTGGGCGGTCGAGCGAGAGGGCCGCCGGCCGCTCGACGTGGCCTGGAGCTACGAGCACCCGCTCCCCGACGCCGTCGAGATCGCCGGCCTGGTCGCCTTCTTCGACGAGCGGGTGGACGTGGTGCTCGACGGTGTCCGTCGCGAACGGCCGGTCACCCCCTGGTCCGTCCGCTAAGGCCTGCTCGCGCGCCCGGCGGGGCGCGACGCCGGCGACGCCCTGACCCGGGATCTCCTCGCCCGATCGCGCTCGCGATCGTCACCGTTGACCGCGAGCGCGCCGATGGCGAACATGGCCACGACAGCGTTCGACACCTGAAGGGCGGAGACCATGCACTCAGGGGTCCCGGTCGAAGTCCGCAGCCGCTACGACGGTGGATGGAACCGTGGGTTCGAGATCGCGGAGCAGACGGCGCCCGACGCGTACCGCGTCCGCCGCCTGTCCGACGGCTCGGTCCTGCCCGCGGTGTTCTCACCGGACGACGTCCGGCTCGTCGACCACTAGACGAGGAGGCTGGGCCGTTCGGCCCACGCAGGAGGCCGCCAGGTCGACCGCCACCCCCCGCGCGTGAGCGGGAACGGGGTTCTGCAACGGGAACATCACGCCCGAGGGTCGACGTGGCGACGTCCGTCCTTGCTCTCCGTGGTTGTCATGGGTCTTCTTGCCACCGCTCGCGTCCGTCGTCGGGTCGTCACCCTGGTCGCCCTGCTCGGGCTGGCCGGCGCCCTCGGTACCCCGGCCGTCGCCGGTGCCGCCGACGCGCCCCGCCCGCCGCTCCGCTTCGGCGCCTACCCCATGCCCCGCAACGGCCAGACCGACCTCACGGCGACCACGGCCCTCGAGTCGTCGATCGGTCGCGGCCTCGGGGCGGTGCGGGTCTTCGACCTCTGGAACACGCCCTTCCCCGACAGCACCAGCCGGGCCCACCGCGACGCCGGGCGCACCCTGCTGCTGTCGGTCAAGCCCAAGCGCACCAACGGCACCGTCGTCTCGTGGCGGAGCATCGCCGACGCCGTCCCCGGCTCCACCGTCTACGGCGAGATCACCGGGTGGGCCGACAAGGTCGCCTCCTACGGGGTGCCGATGTACTTCACGTTCCACCACGAGCCCGAGGCCGCCTCGAACACCAAGCACGGCACGGCCACGGACTTCAAGGACGCCTGGCGCAAGGTGGTCACCGTCTTCCGGGAGCGGGGCGTCACCAACGCCAGGTTCAACTGGATCATGACGGACTACAGCTTCTGGGTGAAGGACCGGCGCGAGGCGTCGCTCTGGTACCCGGGCGACGCCTACGTCGACGCCCTGGGGGCCGATGCCTACAACTGGTACGACTGCCGGGCCGGCGTCGTGAACAGCTGGAAGTCCCTCCAGCAGATCATCGAGCCGTTCCGCCAGTTCGGCCAGGCCCACCCCGACAAGGAGCTCCTGCTCCCCGAGTTCGGCAGCTACGAGGACCCGGCCACCCGGCCGCAAGGCCCAGTGGTTCCGTGACGCCGCCGCCCTCTTCGCCAGCCCGGTGGGAGCAGTTCACCGCCATCCTCTACTTCAACGCGGTGACCGACACCTTCCCGAACTGCCGGTGGTTCACCGACACCAGCACCTCGTCGGACGCCGCCTTCTCCGAGCTGGCCACCGACCCGCTCTACGGGGGCACGGCGGCTCCGCCCCCGCCCCCGCCGCCACCGCCCCCGCCCCCGGCCGGCCTCGTGACGTCGGACTTCTCCGGCGGGCTGGCGGGCTGCGACCGCGCCGTCGGGTTCACCGTGGACGCCACCACGGGTGGAGCGTCGGCGCCGAGCGCCCGGGCCAGCGTGTCCAACGGCACGGCCATCCTGCGGGAGGGGCTGCCGACCGCCCAGACGCAGCTGTGCCAGCAGGAGGCGGTGCGGGTCACGTCGCTGTCGGCACCCGTCGTCCTGGCCCGGTTCCGCACCGCTGCCGGGGTGGGTGTGGGCCGGCTCTACCTGACGGCCACCCGCGAGCTCGCGGTGCGGTCGGACGTCAGCGGGACGCAGAAGATCTCGACCACGCGACTGCCGCTCGGCGAGTGGCACACGGTGCAGGTGTGCGGGACGGTCGGCACGGCCGGCACCTGGCAGGTGCGCCTCGACGGCGCCTCGGTGCTGACGTGGACGGCCAACAACGGCACCACCGCCGTGGGCCAGGTCCAGGTCGGCGACGACGGCAAGACGACCGCCACCTGGGCCGTCGACGACGTGCTCGTCACCGCTGCCTGACCAGCTCGAACCGCTAGTCCTCGGGCTCGTCGGCCAGGAGGCCGCCGTCGCCGTCGGTCCCCGGGGGCACGTCCGTGGGGCCGACGTCGCCCACGATGTCGGTGTCCTCGACCCCGACGCCGGTGTGGCGGAAGTGGGCCACGGGGTCGATCACCTCGTCGGAGGCCTCCTCGCCCGAGAAGGGCTCCTCGGGCGGGAGGGGGGCGTCCGGTTCGTGGGGCACGACGGCGACGGTAGCGTCGCTGATACCCGGGATGGGTATCCTGGACCCGTGGCCACGACGACCTACTCGGTGCCGGGGATGACCTGTGGGCACTGCGTGGCCGCGGTCGATGCCGAGGTCCGCCGGGTCCCAGGCGTGACCGACGTGGCCGTCGACCTGGCCACCAAGGAGGTCCGGGTCACCGGGGAGCCGGCCCGCGACGACGTGGTCGCCGCCATCGACGAGGCCGGCTACGACGTGCTGCCGTGACCGTGGTGCCCCCGCCGGCCGGCGGACGGACCGAGCTGGCCATCGCCGGCATGACCTGTGCGGCGTGCGCCAGCCGTATCGAACGGCGGCTCAACCGCCTCGACGGGGTGCGGGCGTCGGTCAACTACGCCACCGAGCGGGCCACCGTCGAGCACGACCCCGACCGCACGCCGCCCGCCGCCCTGGTGGCCGCCGTGGAGGCCGCGGGCTACGCCGCCGCCCTGCCCCAGCCGCCGGCCCCGGCGGACGGCCCCGTCGACGGCGACCCGGCGACCGGGGACTCCACCGCCCCGCTGCGCCAGCGGGTGCTGGTCAGCGCCGCCCTGGCCCTGCCCGTGCTGCTGCTCGCCATGGTCCCCGCCCTCCAGTTCGACGACTGGCAGTGGCTCTCGCTGACCCTCGCCGCGCCGGTGGTCGTGTGGGCTGGCTGGCCGTTCCACCGCGCCGCCTGGGCCAACCTCCGCCACGGCGCCGCCACCATGGACACGCTGGTCTCGGTGGGCACCCTGGCCGCCTTCGGGTGGTCGGTGTGGGCGCTGTTCCTCGGCGACGCCGGGATGCCCGGGATGCGCATGCCCCTCTCGCTCACCGTCGAGCGCACCGACGGCGATCCGCTGTACCTCGAGGTGGCCGCCGTGGTCACCGTGCTGATCCTCGCCGGCCGGCTGTTCGAGGCCCGGGCCAAGCGGCGGGCCGGCCTGGCCCTCCGGGCCCTCCTCGAGCTCGGGGTCAAGGACGTGGCCGTGCTCGTGGACGGGGTCGAGCGCCGGGTGCCCCTCGGCCAGCTGGCCGTCGGCGACCGCTTCGTGGTCCGACCGGGGGAGAAGGTGGCCACCGACGGCGAGGTCGAGCAGGGCTCCTCGGCCATCGACGCCTCGCTCCTCACCGGCGAGAGCGTCCCGGTGGAGGTGGGACCCGGCGACGCCGTGGTGGGGGCCACCGTCAACGTCGGCGGCCGCCTCGTCGTGCGGGCCACCCGGGTGGGGGCGGACACCGCCGTCGCCTCCATGGCCCGGCTGGTGACCGAGGCGCAGCAGGGCAAGGCCCCGGTGCAGCGCCTGGCCGACCGGATCTCGGGCGTCTTCGTGCCCGCGGTCATCGCCCTGTCCCTCGGGACCCTGGCGTGGTGGACGGCCGCCGGCGACGGTGGGGCCCCGGCCTTCCGGGCCGCCGTGGCCGTGCTCATCATCGCCTGCCCGTGCGCGCTCGGCCTGGCCACGCCCACCGCGCTCCTGGTGGGTACCGGCCGGGGCGCCCAGCTCGGCATCATCATCAAGGGCCCCGAGGTGCTCGAGTCCACCCGGCGGGTCGACACGGTGGTGCTCGACAAGACCGGCACCGTCACCACCGGGGCCATGGCGCTGGCCGACGTGACCGTCGACGGGACCACGACGGCCGACGACGTCCTCCGCCGCGTGGGCGCCCTCGAGACCGGGTCCGAGCACCCCGTGGCGGCCGCCCTCGTCGACGCCGCCCGCGCCCGCGTCGGGGATCTTCCGCCGGTCGACCGCTTCGCCAGCCGGGCCGGCCTGGGCGTGGAGGGCGTGGTCGACGGGGTCGAGGTGGTGGTCGGACGCCGCAGCCTCCTCGAGGAGCGCGGCCTCGCGGTGCCCGCCGCGCTGGCCGGCGCCGAGGGCGCCGCCGCGGCCGCCGGCGCCACCGTCGTGCTCGCCGGCTGGGACGGTGCCGCCCGGGCCGTCCTCGCCGTGGCCGACGCGGCCAAGCCGACCAGCGCCGAGGCCGTGCGCCGGCTGCGGGCCCTCGGCCTGCACCCCGTCCTCCTGACCGGCGACGGTGCCGCCGCCGCCCGCAGCGTGGCCGACCAGGTGGGCATCGACGACGTGGTGGCCGAGGTGCTGCCTGCCGACAAGGTGGCCGTCGTCCGTCGCCTCCAGGACGAGGGACGGGTGGTGGCCATGGTCGGCGACGGGGTCAACGACGCCGGTGCCCTGGCCACGGCCGACCTCGGCATCGCCATGGGCACCGGGACCGACGTGGCCATCGAGGCCAGCGACCTCACCCTGGTGGGCGGCGACCTCAGGGGGGCGGCCGACGCCATCCGCCTGGCCCGCCGCACGCTGCGCACCATCAAGGGCAACCTGTTCTGGGCCTTCGCCTACAACGTGGCCGCCCTGCCCCTGGCCGCCACCGGCCGCCTCAACCCGCTCCTCGCCGGCGCGGCCATGGCCTTCTCGAGCGTGTTCGTCGTCTCGAACAGCCTGCGCCTCCGCGGCTTCCGCTCGGACTGGCGCTGATCACCTCCGCCTAGCAGGGGTCCCAGTCGATGCCGGTGGCCGCCGGCGGCCCCCCGGGCTCAGGGGAGCCGGGCGGCCCACACGAACGAGCCGGCCACCGCCGCCAGCAGCGCCACCAGGGCCGACGCCGAGGAAGGCCCGGGCCACCTCCCGCTGCTCGACCACCGAACCCACCGTCGTCCCGATGTCGTCGTAGACGTCGTGCAGCTGGTCGGCGGTCTCGGCCTCGGACGCCGTGCCGCCGGTGATGTCGGCCACGGCCGCCATGGCGTCGCGGTCGGCGGGCACGGGGACCACCTCGCCGCCCACCACCACGGCGCCCCGGTCGGTGCCGAAGGCGATGGTGCTCACGGGCACCTCGCGGTCGGCCGCCTCCCGGGCCGCCTCCTCCACCGGGCGGCCCACCGTGGTGGCGCCGTCGGAGAGCAGCACGATGGTGGCGGGGAGGTCCTCGCTGCTCGCGCCCGTGGCCTCCACGCTGGCGGTGATGGCGTCGAGGGCGGCGTCGATGCCCTCGCCGGCGGCGGTCCCCTCGCCCGGCGTGAGGCGCTGGAGGGCGGCCTTCACCGCGCCGTGGTCCTCCGTGGGCGAGGCCAGCACCCGGGCGGTGCCGTCGAAGGCCACCAGCCCGAGCTGGAACCGGTCGGGCACTTCGTCCACGAAGTCACTGGCGGCGGCCACGGCGGCGTCGATGCGGCTCGGGGCCACGTCGGTGGCCGTCATGGAGGCCGACACGTCGACGGCGAGCACCACCATGGCCGCCTCCCGGGGCACCAGCTCGTCGCGGGCGGGGCGGGCCAGGGCCACCACCAGCAGGACGAGCGTCAGGAGGGCGACGGCGGCAGGGGCGTGGCGCCGCCACGCCGGGCGGCGGGGCGAGACGGCGGCCAGGACGCGGGTGGTGGGCAGGCGCACGGCGTGGAGCCGCCGCCGGCGGGACAGGACCACGTAGGCCGCGGCCAGGGCCAGGGGCAGGAGCAGGAGGACCAGGCGATCGGGCGCGAGGAAGGTCACCGCCGCCGCCTCCGGGCCGCCGTGAAGCGCACGACGTCGAGCAACCAGTCCCGGTCCGTGGCCAGCTCGAGGTGGGCGGCGCCGGCGGCCTTGACCGCCCGGGCGGCGGTGGCCCGTTGCTCGGCGGCGGCTGCGGCGAACCGCTCCCGCAGCCGGCGGCTCGCGGTCTGGACCTCGTGGCGCTCGCCCGTCTCGGGGTCGACGACGGTGAGCAGGCCGACGGGGGGCAGCTCGGCCTCCCGGGGATCGCCCACCTGGACCACGACGACCTCGTGGCGGGCGGCGAGGCCCCGGAGCTGGCCGGGCCAGTCGTCCTCGTCGAGCAGGTCGGAGATCACCACCACCAGGCCGCGCCGCCGGGCCAGCATGCGGGCCCGGCGGAGGGCGTCGCCGAGCGAGGCCGGCGCCTCCGGGGCGGGCGGTCGGCGCCCGAGCCGGCGCAGGAGGCGGAGGACCCCGTCCCGCCCGGTGCGGGGCGGGAGCACGGTGGTGCCCTCGGGCCCGTAGACCACGGCGCCCAGGCGGTTGCCGGAGCGGCAGGTGAGGAAGCCGAAGGCGGCGGCGGCGGCCTGGGCCAGGTCGCGCTTCGAGCAGTCGGCCGTGCCGAAGTCGAGGCTGGCCGAGCCGTCCACCACGAGCCACGTCTCCAGCTCGCGGTCGGCCACCGTGTCCCGCACCGAGGTGACGGTGGAGCGGGCGGTGAGGTTCCAGTCGATGCGGCGCACGTCGTCGCCCGGCTGGTAGAGGCGGCCCTCACCCGCCTCGGTGCCGCCCCCGGGGACGATGCCCTGGTGGTCGCCGTGCAGCAGCCCGTCCAGCTTGCGGGTGACCAGGAGCTCGAGGCGCCGGAGGGATTCCTCGCTCCCGGCATCGACCGCGGTGGTCACGACGCGAGGGCCACGAGCGGGCCGTCCTGGGTGGGGGTGACCCGCGGGGCGCCGACGGTGCGCACCACCCGCTCGACCACGGCGTCGGCGTCGACGCCGTCGGCCAGGGCCTCGTAGGAGAGCAGCACGCGGTGGCGCAGGACGTCCCGGGCGACGTCGTAGACGTCCTGGGGCAGGGCGTAGCTGCGGCCCCGCAGCAGGGCGAGGGCGCGGCTGGCGGCCACCAGGCCGAGCGTGGCCCGAGGGCTGGCGCCGTGGGCGATCAGGGGGTCGAGGTCGGCCAGGCCGGCGGCGGCCGGCTCCCGCGTGGCCAGGACGAGGCGCACGGCGTAGTCGACGACCGCGTCGTGCACGAACACGGCGTCGGCCGCGGCCTGGAGCTCGAGCAGGATGCCCGGGTCGAGGACCCGGCCGGCCCGGGGCGGCCGCACGCCCATGCGGCGCACGATCTCGGCCTCCTCCCGGGCCGACGGGTGCCCGACGAGCACCTTCAGGAGGAAGCGGTCCCGCTGCGCCTCGGGCAGGGGGTAGACGCCCTCGCTCTCGATCGGGTTCTGGGTGGCGAGCACCAGGAAGGGGGCCGGGACGGGGTGGGTGACGCCGGCGATGGAGACGTGCCGCTCGGCCATGACCTCGAGCAGGGCGGACTGGACCTTGGCCGGGGCCCGGTTGATCTCGTCGGCCAGGACCACGTTGGCGAACACGGGCCCGAGCTCGACGTCGAAGGCCTCCTGCGACGGCCGGTAGATGCGGGTGCCGACGAGGTCGGCGGGCACGAGGTCGGGCGTGAACTGGAGGCGGTTGAAGCTCCCGCCGAGGATGCGGGCCACGGTCTCGGCGGCCAGGGTCTTGGCCAGGCCCGGGGCGCCCTCGAGCAGGCAGTGGCCGCGGGCCAGCCAGCACACGAACAGGCGCTCGATCATGTGGTCCTGGCCCACGACCACCCGCTTGGCCTCGAACAGGGCCCGCTCGAGGATCTGCTGGGGGGCGACGGACGTCTGGGGCTCGGGGTCGGGCACGGAGGGCTCCTCGGATCGGGTTGTGGTCGGGGCGGTCACAGGAAGCGGGCGGTCCAGAGCAGGGAGGCGCCGAAGGCCGCGCTCAGGGCGACGACGGCGGCGGCCAGGAACGGGCCGATCAGCTCCTGCTGCTCGGTCACGAAGCTGACGTCGCCGGAGATGTCCTCGTAGACCGAGCGGAGCTCGTCGGCGCTGGCCGCCTCGAAGGAGGTGCCACCGGTCAGGTCGGCCAGGCGCCGCATGGCCTCGGGGTTGGCGGGCACGGCCACCTCCTCGCCGTCGACGGTGACGGTCCCGGCGTCGGTCCCGTAGGCGATGGTGGTCACGGGGATGTCGCGGTCGGCGGCGTCGCCGGCCACGGCCTCGGCCGCGTCCTCGTTGGTGTCGCCGTCGGAGAGCAGGACGATGGAGGCATCGCCGTCGGACTCCTCGGGGAGCGCATCGAGCGCGGCCTGGAGGGCGGCGGCGGTGTCCGTCCCCCGGCGGGTGGTGAGCTGCTGGAGCGACGAGCGGACGAGGGCGTGGTCCGTGGTGGGGGTGGCGAGGACCCGGGGGGTGCGGTCGTAGGCCACCAGGCCGACCTGGAGCCCGTCCGGCAGGTCGGCGACGAAGTCGTCGGCGGCGTCGACGGCGGCCGCCAGGCGGGAGGGGCTCACGTCGGTGGCCTCCATCGAGGACGACACGTCGAGCACGAGCACGACGGCGCCCTCGCGGCGGGGCACCTCCTCGGCGTGCGCGGGCCGGGCCAGGCCGAGGACGAGGACGACCAGGGCGAGGCCGCTGAGGACGGCGGCCACGTGGCGGCGCCAGCCGGGCCGGGAGGGGGCGACGAGGGGGAGCAGCGCGGGGGTGGCGAAGCGGGCGGCGTCCCGCCGCCGGCGGACCTCGAGGACGAGGTAGCCGGCGACCGCCGCCCCGACCAGGACCAGGAGCCAGAGGCGGCTCGGGGCGAGGAACGTCACCCCGCTCAGCCCTGCTCGATCAGCCGCCGGGCGACGTCCAGGGCCCGGTCGATCGAGATGACGAACCCGATGTTCGAGGCCTCGACCCCGCCGCCGCTGGCGGCCACGGCGGTGTTCACGCCGACGACCTCTCCGTAGGCGTCGACCAGCGGGCCCCCGGAGTTGCCGGAGCTGATCGCCGCGTCGGTCTGGATCAGGCCGGTGAGGGTCCCGCTCTCCGTCGAGATGGAGCGGTCGAGGGCGGAGACGATCCCCTCGGTCACGGTGGGCCCGCCCTCGAGGGCGAGGGCGTTGCCGATGGCGACCACCTGGTCGCCCACCTGGACGCCCTTCTCGGAGAAGGTCGCGGGCTGGAGGCCCTCGGTGTCGTCCACCAGCAGCACGGCGATGTCGTTGTCGGGGTCGGTCCCCACGACCTCGGCCGAGCGGGCGGTGGTGTCGCCGGCCAGGGTCACGCCGACGCGGGTGGCGCCGTTGACGACGTGGGCGTTGGTGAGGACGTGGCCGGCGTCGTCGAGCACGATCCCGGTGCCGGCACCCTCGCCCTCGGCCACGAACGGGCCCCGGCGGGTCTGGACGGTGGTCTCGACGGCCACCACGGAGCTGGCCATGTGGTCGAGCACGGTGGCCACGTCGAGGGGCGAGCCGTCGAGGTGCACGCTGGCCCGGTCGAGCGGGACGGTGGCGTTGGTCGTGGCCGGGGTGTCCTCGCGGCCGGCCAGCCAGCCGCCGCCCACGCCGCCGAGGACGGCCAGGCTCGCCAGACCGGCGCCGGCCAGGGCCCGCCGGGTGCGGTGGGGCGACCGTGCGGGGGGCGGGGGCGGGGCCGGCGCCCCGAGGGGCGGGAAGGGGCCGGCGGTCGGCGGCGCGGGCGGCGCCGGGCCGCCGGCGGTCGGGAACGGGGGCAGCGGCGGCGGGCTGGCCGGCGGGGGACCGGCCGGCCCCGGCCAGGTGGTGGTCGGCGGGGCCTCGGGCATGGCTCGACCCTGCCGCCGGTCCCGGAGAGCGCCCCCGGAACCACCTGGGAACTTGCTGTGAACGCGACCCCCACGTACTCAGTGCGCAGTTGGGCTCAGGGGGTGAGCCCCGAACGCGCGAAGAAGCTCCCGGCGACCTCACAGCAGGCTCGGGGCGCTCCCGCAGGCCGGGCGTGTCAGGTGGGCCCCGTGGATGCGAGGTGCACGCGCCGCCGTCGCCGTCGACGGCCCGCCCTGGTCGCGGGCCCACGGGTCCTCGACGCCGCCACCGCCCCCGCCTTCGCCGCTCGGGTCCGGGCCGCCGCCGCCAGCCACCGACGGGTCACGGTGGACCTCCGCCACGTGGTCGCCGTCGATGCCGCCGGGCTCCGCACCCTCCGCCTCCTGGCCGACCGCCTGCCCCTGGTGGTGCGGGGGCTGTCCTCGACGACCCGGGCACGACTGGCCCTCACCGGTTTGGGCACCCAGATCACCGCCTACCGGTGATCTGGGTGCCCAGACGCTGCTGCTAGTCCCCGTCGGGCGGGCGGCGGAGGCGCTTGCGCTCCGACTGGCGGCGCTTGCCCTCCAGGCGCCGCACGCGCGACGCCCGGGTCGGACGGGTGGGGCGGCGGGGGGCCTCGACCCGGAGGGCGGCGGCCAGGCGACCGCCGAGGCGCTCCCGGGCGAGCGCCCGGTTGCGGGACTGCGAGCGCTCGTCGTCGGCCACCGCCCGCACCTCGGGGCCGAGCCGCTCGAGCAGGCGGGCCCGCTGCCGGGGCCCGAGCGAGGGCGAGCCGGCGACGTCGAAGCGCACCTCGGCCCGGGTGTCGGCCGTGTTGGCGTGCTGGCCGCCGGGCCCGCCGCTGCGGGAGAACCGCCACCGCAGCTCCGAGGCCGGGACCGTCAGCGAGCGGCTGACGACGAGGTCATCGGGCTCGGCCACCACACCACTGTGGCGCCCCTAGGCGAAGGAAGGTTGGAGCTCCGAGCTGACGATCCACATGGCGAAGTACTGGGCCGCCCCGCCGTAGGCGTGGCCGAGCGCCACCTTGGCCCCGTCGACCTGGTACTCGCCCGCCGTGCCCCGCACCTGGTTGGCCGCCTCGAGGCAGCGGATCAGGCCCGACGCCCCGATCGGGTTCGACGACAGCACGCCGCCCGACGGGTTGACCGGGAAGCGCCCGCCGATCTCGGTGTCGCCCGACGTCGGTCAGCTTCCACCCCTCGCCCTCGGGCGTGATGTCGTGGCCCTCGAGCCACATGGGCTCGTACCACGAGAACGGCACGTACAGCTCGGCGCAGTCGATCTGCTCGAGCGGGTTCGGTGATGCCGGCCTTGCGCGTAGAGCGCGGCGGAGCAGTCGACGCCCGGCCTGCGGCTTGACGGTGTCGCGCCCCGGGAACGAGCTGAACTCGGTGCGCTTGGCGTGGGCGATGACCCAGGCCGGCTGCTGCGGGCACCGCTTCGGCCGACGTCCTCGCTGCCGAGCACGATGGCCGCGGCGCCGTCGGACGACGGGCACGACTCGAGGAAGTGCAGCGGCTCCCACAGCATCGGGGACTCCTTCACCTTCTCGATCGAGATGTCCTCGATGCGCAGGTGGGCGTACGGGTTCTTGAGGGCGTTCTGCCGGTCCTTGACCGCCACCATCCAACCGATGTGCTCGGGCGCGCTCGATCGCGGAGATGTAGCTGCGGATCCACGGGGCGAACGTGCCGCCCGCGCCCTGACCGCCGGAGCGGCCGCCCGACAGCGCCCACGTGGCGTTGCCCTCGGACTGCTTCTCGTAGCAGACCACCAGCACCCGGTCGTAGCGACCGGACTCGACCATGGTCGCGCCCGTGATGGCGGTCGACGCGCCCACCGAGCCGGCGGTGTGCACCCGGTGGATGGGCTTGCCCACCGCGCCCAGCGCGTCGGCCAGCGACAGCTCGGGCATCATCACGCCTCGAGGGCGTCGGGGGCCTTGCCGATGACGATGGCGTCGATGTCGGCGAAGGTCATGTCGGCGTCCTCGAGCGCCCGCAGCGCGGCCTCGCGCACGAGCCCCTCGAGGGAGACGTCGAGCTGGCGCCGGTACTTGGTCTGGCCGATGCCGACGACCGCGCACGGGTCGGGCCATCAGCCGCTCTCCTTCCAGGACGCAGACGAGGTTCTGTTGCAGGCACGGCCCGCTCGAGGCGTGGGCCACGCCCCGGCTGCGCCTCGCCGGCCGAGATCCGGTTGGCCACCTCGATGACCCGGACCAGGCCGGTGGCCATGACCGGGTGGCCGGCCAGCGGCCCGCCCGAGGGGTTGACGCCGGGTGGACTCGTCGAGGCCGAGGGCCTCGGCGCAGCACGATCTCCTCCGGGCTGTAGGTGACCATGAGCTCGGCCACGTCGACGGGACCGGCGGACACGCCGGCGGCGGCCGCCGCCATGGCGGTGGACGGCGACGCGGTGAGGTCCCGCAGCCCCGGGTGGTGGGACTCGATGCGGTGGTCGATCCCCCGGATCCAGACCGGCCGGTCGGTGATCTCGCGGGCCCGGTCACCGGCGGCCAGGACCACGGCGGCGGCGCCGTCGGAGATGGGCGGCAGGTCGTGGCGCCGCAGCGGGGCCGAGAAGTAGGGCTCGCTCCAGCAGCTCGTCCACCGGCACGTCCACGGCCACCTGCGCGTTGGGGTTGTCGAGGGCGTCGCGCCGGCTGCGGGACACCACCTCGGCGAAGTCCCGCTCGGTCGCCAGCCCGGCGTCGAGCAGGGCCCGGGCCTGGATGCCGGCCAGCGACACCGGGTCGAGCCCGAGCGGGGCCATCACGTAGGGGTCGGTCTGGAGCGGGAACACCTCGCGAGGCCGGCCGGGCGACGACTTGCCCGACCCGATCACGAGCGCCACGTCGATGTCGCCGAGCTGGAGCCGGAGCCAGGCCTCGTTCAGCGCCCACGCGCCGTCCATCTCGACGTGGCTCTCGTAGACGGGCGGCCACGCCCCGACGCCGTCGATGTTCGACACGAAGGCGAACGGCATGCCCGACAGGTAGTCGCAGCTGCCGGCGATCGTGAACTGGAGCGTCGCCGCGGTCCATGCCGGTGCGCGTCGAGGAGGTCGTTGACGCAGCGCATGATGAGCTTCGGCTCGGAGTCGTTGAAGAGCCGGTAGCTGGGCGTCTGCGAGGTGGCCACGATGGCCACGTCGCGGGGCACGGTGCTCAAAACGCGAACTCCTGGAGCGGGCGGGGGTCGGCGTCGGGCTCGCCGGTCGGCTCCCAGCGCTCGATCACGCCCTCCCAGGCGCCGCCGAAGCGGTTGCCGAGGTCGCTGACGTCGCGCTCGCCGGGCGGCTTCCACACGGCCTGCATGCGCAGGCCCACCCGGAACTCCTCGATGGGGATGTCGCGGACGTCGACGCCGATGATGCGGCGAGTCGGCGCCGTCGAGGAGGATCGAGGCCCGGATGTAGGGCTCGGTCTCCTTCTGGCCGTAGTACTGGATCGGCGTGATGACGGTGAACGAGCTGACCGAGCCGCGATCGGCGACCTCGACGTCGTCGGCCTCGGTCATCTCGGCCCGCGTCATGTTGTCGTAGCCGCTGCTCGGGCACGTACACCTTGCCGCTCACGGGCGAGCGCTGGCCGATGATGCGCCCCTCGAGCAGCCCGGCGGCGAAGCGGACCCGGTGCGGGGTAGAGGGGCTCGCTGATGGTCAGGGCGATGAGGTGCTGGTGATGGTCACCGGCTCCTCGCCGGGCGCGATCTCCTGCGGCGTCGCCGATCGGCCTCGGGCACGAAGTAGACGTCGGTGATGGCGCCGGTGCGCTCGTCGCGGTACTGCGCGGCCACCCGCATGCCCGTCGCCATGGCGTCGATCGAGCCGGCGTCGACGGCGTGGACGAACGGCGTGTCGGCGCCGTCGAGCTGGATCAGGGCGAAGGCGAAGGGGTGGTCGAAGGGGTGCTTCGGCGTCGGTTCCGCCACCCACGTCCAGGACCGGACGGTGCCGCCGGGGCCGACCTCGACGAAGTCGGGGTCGATGGCCGCCGCCGTCTCGGGGTCGTACTCGAGGGGCGGGCAGAGGACCCGGTCCCCGCAGCGCCCGCCCAGGATCTTGCCGTCCCGCAGGCCCGTCAGGAACGGGCCGAGCACGGGACCGGTGGTGCGGGTGTACGGGAACTCCAGGGTCATCGAGACGTCTTGGAGCTCGGGCACGGGCGGACACTAGAACACGTTGCTGTTCGGCTGCACGAGCGCCGTGGCGAAGGGGGCGACCACCCACGCATAGCGGACGGGCCGGAGCTAGCGTCGGCCCGCCGGTCGAGCAGCGGGCCGACGGTCTGGTCGCCCCGGGCATCCGAGCCCCCGTGCGACGAAAGGTGTGTCGTGGAGGACGTCGGCGGGCGGACGGTCAGCGACTGGATCTGCGGGCGGGCCGACCGCGGTCCCCGCACGCCGCCCCGCCCCGTCGCCGCCACCGTGGTCGTGGAGGACGAGGCCCTCGTCGTCGTGGTCGGCGCCGTCGACCGCTTCTCGTGGCCCCACCTCGAGTCGGCGGTGCTCGAGGCCGTGGCCGCCGGGGGCCGCTCCGTCGTGCTCGACGCGCGACAGCTGACCTTCGTGGACGCCACCGTCGTGAGCCGGCTGGCGTCGATCGGGCGCCGGCTCCGCGGCGAGGGCGGGGGCCTCCGGATCGTCTCGCCGCCGCCCGTGCTCCGCCGCCTCGTCGACCTCCTCCTCCTCGGCGATGCCCTCGCCGTCGAGCCGCGCCCGTAAGCCCTCGTCGTTTGCTGGAGCGAACCGTCGGGTAAACGCTCGCGAGCAGCCTCCCGGGTCCGGTGAGGTGCGATCGACGTACGACGCGAGGAGGGGCCATGCCCCAGCAGGAACGATCTGGCGGACTGTTCGACAAGGTCAAGGGCAAGGTGAAGCAGGCGGCCGGCTCGGTCATGGGCGACCGCGACCTCCAGAAGGAGGGCAAGCTCGAGGAGGCGTCGGCTGACGCCGAGGCCGCGGCCCGCCGGGCCGAGAAGGAGGCCGAGCAGCGCCGGGCCGAGGCCGAGGTCGAGGCCACCCGCCGCGAGAACGCCGCCGAGCGCCAGCGCCTGGCCGCCGAGGCCGACGCCGACCGCAAGGAGGCCCAGCTCGAGGCCGAGCGGGAGCGGACCGAGGCCCGCGTCGAGTCGGAGTTCGACCAGCGCGAGGAGGCCGTCGAGCGCTCACAGGAGGCCCAGGAGGCCGCCGCCGAGCGCCGGAAGGAGGCCGCCGTGCGCGACCGCGTCGACGCCGCCGGCGAGGTGGCCGAGACCACGCAGGCCGCCGAGCGGTCCGAGGCCGTGGCCGACGCCCTGGACGCAGCGCAGGACGACCGGTCCTGATGCCCACCACGACGAAGACGGAGCGACGAACGATGGATGCACTGACCCTTCCCCGGACCGGCGTCGACCTCTGGCTGCGGGCCGTGCGCCTGCCGCTGACGGGCGTCGAGGCCGTCGTCCACCGCGACGGTGACGCCCAGTGGCCGCCGTCGGTGGCCTTCGAGGGCTTCGAGGCCGCGGTGCGCGAGCACGCCGGCCGGTTCCTCCGCGACGAGCGCCTGCTCCAGCAGGCCCAGCTCCAGCGGGCCGAGGTGGCACAGCGCCGCCGTGCCCTGGAGAAGCAGGAGGAGGCCGCCGAGAAGGCGGCCGAGGCCGACCAGCGCTTCCAGGCCGAGCAGCAGGCCGCCGCCGAGCAGCGGCAGCGGGCCGAGCGCGAGGCCGCGCAGCGGAAGGCCCGCCTCGAGCGTGAGCGCCAGGAGACCGAGCGCAAGGCCGCCGAGCGGCTGGCCGCCAAGGAGGCCGCGCAGCGGGAGGCGGCCGAGAAGCGGGACCGCGCCGTGCGGGCGACCGAGCGGGCCGCGAAGGCCAAGCGCCTCGACGTGGAGGACAAGGTCCTCACGAAGCAGGAGCAGGCGGTCAAGGCCCGGGCCGGGTCCCGCCAGCTGAAGGCGCAGGCCGAGGCCACGAAGGCCCGTCGCCAGGCGCGTCGCACCGGCTGACCGACCCGTGGTGGCTCGCCCTCGGCGGATCGAGGTCCCGGTCGCGGCCGGCACCCTCGACGCCGAGGAGGCGGGCCCGGCGGACGGGCCCCTGGTCCTGCTCCTCCACGGCTTCCCCCAGACGTCGGCGTCATGGGACGAGGTGCTGCCCCGGCTGGCGGCGGCCGGCCTCCACGTCGTCGCCCCGACCCAGCGGGGCTACTCGCCCCGTGCCCGGCCCCTCGAGGCCCGCGAGTACGGGATCGGGGCCTTGGCCGCCGATGCGCTGGCCGTGGCCGACCACGTCGGCGCACCGAGGTTCTCGGTCGTCGGCCACGACTGGGGTGGCGCCGTGGCGTGGTGGCTGGGCGCCACCGCCCCCGAGCGGGTGGTCACCGTGACCTCCCTGGCCACGCCCCACCCGGCGGCGATGGCCCACGTCGCCCTGCGCTCGACGCAGGCCCTGCGGTCCCTCTACATCCCCTTCTTCCGCCTGCCGGCCGTGCCCGAGCGGGTGCTCCTGGCCCGGGGCGGGCGACTCCTCGACCGGGCCCTGCGCCGCAGCGGTCTCGATGCCGGGCGGTCGGCGGCGTACGTCGACGCCATGCGCGAGCCGGGGGTCCTCACGGCGGCGCTCAACTGGTACCGCGCCGCCTCACCGTTCGCCCTGCGGCGGTTCGGGCCGGTCGACCGGCCCACGCTCTACGTGTGGGGCAACCGGGACACGGCGCTCGGCCGGGCGGCGGCGACCGCCACGGCCGCCCACGTCACCGGTCCGTACCGGTTCGAGGAGCTCGACGCGCCCCACTGGTTGCCCGAGGTCGAGCCCGAGCAGGTGACCGCCCTGGTCCGCGAGCACCTGGAGGCGCACGGCGGCGCCTGATCGCCGACCGCGAGCTCGTCGGGTGGCGGTCAGCCGGCGGCCCGCTCCTCCTCGAGGTGGCCGAGCACCGTGTCGCTGACGGTCCGGAGCGCCCGCTGCTGGGTGGCACCGAGCTGGTCGAACAGGTGGCGGCGCACCCCGCGCACGTGGCCCGGCGCCGCGTCCCGCAGAGCGGCGGCGCCCTTCCCGGTGAGCACGGCCACGGCGCCCCGCCCGTCGGTGGGGCAGGGCTCCCGGCGCACCCAACCGTCGCCCTCCAGCCGGGCCACGGCGTGCGAGAGCCGGCTGCGTGACGACCCGGTCTGCTCCGCCAGCTCGCCCATGCGCAGCGAGGTCCCCGGCGCCTCGGACAGGCGCACCAGGATCTCGTAGTCGGCGTGGGTCATCCCCGCGTCCCGCTGGAGCTCCCGGTCCAGCTGGTCGAACAGGAGCCGGGTGGCCCCGACGAACGATCGCCAGGTGCGCTGTTCCTCGTCGCTCAGCCACGGCACGCTGGAGGCCATGCCGTCACGCTAGCAAGTAGTTGAACTATCAACGAACAGCCGATAGGGTGTGACAAGTGGTTGAGCATTCAACCGCCTGGACGAGAGGAGCACCACCGTGCCCGTCACCCGCTTGAACCACGCCGTCCTCTACGTGCGCGACGTCGATCGCAGCGTCGTCTTCTACACCGACGTCCTCGGGTTCCGCCGGGTCGACATGACCCCCGACGGCTTCCGCGGCGCCGCCTTCCTCCAGGCCCCCGGGTCGACCAACGACCACGACCTCGGCCTCTTCCAGATCGGCGCCGCCGCCGGGCCCTCGGCCGCCGGCAAGGCCACCGTGGGGCTCTACCACCTGGCCTGGGAGGTGGACACCCTGGCCGAGCTGGAGCGCCTGGCCGGCACCCTGTCGGCGGCCGGTGCCCTGGTGGGGTCCAGCGACCACGGGACCACCAAGAGCCTCTACGCCCAGGACCCCGACGGCCTCGAGTTCGAGGTGGCGTGGATCGTTCCCGCCGACCAGCTGGACGACGAGGCCCGGGACGCCAGGACCCGCATCGGCGCCCTCGACCTGGAGCGGGAGAAGCGGCGCTACGGCGCCGAGACCCGGGGTGGCGTGGGCATCTCCCACGGCGTGCCCGCCTGAGCTCCCGCCGGGGACGGGGACGGGTTCAAGACCCGCCTCCGAGATGACGACAACCTGCAACGTGGAGGATGCGCGCGACCGGGACCACGACGCCCTCGACGTGGCCCTGCGGGCGTTGCTCGATGCGCACCACGAGTCCCTGGTCGCGGCCGTGGACGAGGACGGCCTGTTCGTCCCCATGCCGCCCTCCGTGCCGTTGCGCGGTCAACCGGTGCTGGCCGGGCGATCGGCGCTCGACGTGGTCACGCCGCCCGACCGGGTCGTGGTCATCACCACCTGGGAGCGGGCCCGACGCACCGGGGCGGCCCGCACCCCGGTGCGGCTCGTGGGGGCCGGCGAGGCCGGCGCCGCCACGCTCCACCTGATCGACGCCACCGCCCGCCACGGCGTCTTCGTCGCCGTCCTGGTGGCGGAGGAGGGGATGGCCGACCTCCAGCAGCTGCGCTCGCTGCCGCTCGCCGCGCCCCGGATCGCCCGGACCCGCAAGAACGAGCTGGCCGTGCTGTCCGCCATCGACGAGGCCACCACCCGCATGCTCGGGTGGCAGTCCGACGAGATGGTCGGCCGGCGCTCGCTCGACTTCGTCCACGTCGATGACCAGGAGCGGGCCATCGAGAACTGGATGGAGATGCTCACGCGGCCCGGCCAGGGCGTGCGGGTGCGCCTCCGCCACGGCTGCCACGACGGTTCGTGGCAGTGGCTGGAGGTGACGAACCACAACCTGCTGGACGACCCCGACCACGGCTACGTGCTGGCCGAGATGGTCGACATCTCCGACGAGATGGCGGCCCAGGAGGCGCTGCGGGCCCGCGAGCAGCTGCTGCACCGCCTGGCCGAGGCCGTGCCGATCGGGCTCCTCCAGGTCGACCGCGAGCGCCGGGTCGTCTACACGAACGAGCGGCTCACCGACATCGTCGGCGTGAGCTCGTGCACGGCGGTCGAGGACCAGCTCGCCACCGTGACGACGGAGGACCGGCCGGTGCTCGCGACGGCGCTCGACGACGTGCTCGAGGGCCGCGACGCCGAGATCGAGGTGCGCCTGTGCCCGCCGGACGGCGATCTCCGGCACTGCCGGGCGCGGCTGCGGTCGCTCACCGACGAGGCGGGTGCGGTGACGGGGGCCATCGTGTGCCTGGAGGACGTCACCGAGAGCGTGCGCCTGCGCGACCAGCTGGAGGACCGGGCCACGTTCGACGTGCTCACCCGCGTCCACAACCGGGGCTCGACCATGGCCACCCTCGAGGGCGCCCTCGGCCAGGCGAGGACCACGACGGCGGTGATCTTCGTCGACGTGGACCGCTTCAAGCCGGTGAACGACCGCTTCGGTCACACCGCAGGGGACGAGCTGCTCCGGGTGGTGGCGACCCGGCTCCAGCGGGCGGTGCGGGACCGCGACGTGGTGGGGCGGCTCGGCGGCGACGAGTTCCTGGTGGTCTGCCCGGACGTCGGCGGTCCGGGTGAGGCGATGGCCGTGGCCGACCGGGTGCGGTCCTCCGTCTCGGGCCCGGTGCGCCTCGGGGACACCATGCTCGACGTCCGGGTCAGCCTGGGCGTCGCCTGCGCGCCGGCGGGCACCACCGCGGACGCGGTCGTGGCCCGGGCCGACGCCGCCATGTACGAGGCGAAGCGCAACCGCGCCGGGATCCCGGTGCTCGCCGACCTCCTGCCCGCGTAGCGCCGAACGGGCGCCGTGGCCGCCCGTCGCCCGCCGGCACCGGCCTACGGTGCGGCGCATGTCGTTCGTCCGCATCGAGCACCCGCGCCCGGGCGTCGCCCTGGTCACCCTCAACCGACCCGAGCGCATGAACGCCATGGCCTTCGACGTCATGATCCCGTTCAAGGAGGCGCTGGAGGAGGTGAGCCACGACAACGACGTCCGGGTCGTGGTCGTCACCGGCGCCGGCGACGGCTTCTGCTCGGGGGCCGACCTCGAGGACCCGGGGAGGCTGCCCCGCATCGAGGGGCTGACCCGCACGAGCATCGCCCGGCGGGCGCTCGAGCTGCTCGACGACGTCGTCCTCGCCCTGCGCCGCATGCACCAGCCCGTGCTCGCCGCCGTGAACGGCCCCGCCATCGGGGGCGGCTTCTGCCTGGCCATGGCCACCGACGTGCGCATCGCCTCGTCCCGGGCCGTCTTCCGGGCCGCCGGCATCAGCAACGGCCTCACCGCCAGCGAGCTCGGCATCAGCTACCTGCTGCCCCGGGCCATCGGCGCCTCCCGCGCCTTCGACATCATGCTGTCCGGTCGGGACGTGGACGCCGAGGAGGCCGAACGCATCGGCCTGGTGTCGCGGACCGTCGCTCCCGGGGACCTCCTCGACACCTGCTACGAGCTGGCCGAGCGGATGATCGGCTTCAGCCGGGTGGGGGTCGAGGTCACGAAGCGGCTGCTGTGGTCGAGCCTCGACGCCAGCAGCCTGGCCGCCCACATGGACCACGAGGGGCACGCCCAGCTCTACGTCCGCCTCACCACCGAGAACTTCGAAGAGGCCATCCGGGCCCGCAAGGAGCGGCGACCGCCCGTCTACCGGGACTAGGGAACCGCTGAGTAACGTCCCGGCGCCGACGAGGGGGGAAGACTCATGCTGTTGGCGGACAAGGTCGCCATCGTGTCGGGGGTGGGACCCGGTCTCGGCCGGGAGCTGGCGCTGGCCTTCGCCCGCGAGGGCGCGTGCGTCGTCCTCGGGGCCCGCAGCGCCGGCGTCATCCGCGACGTGGCCGATGAGATCATCGGCGCCGGCGGCACCGCCCTGGCCGTGCCCACGAACATCGTCGAGCCGGCCCAGTGCGCCCGCCTCGTGGCGGCGGCGATGGGCGAGCTCGGCCGGGTGGACTGCCTGGTCAACAACGCCTTCCGCATGGACACCATGCAGCCCTTCGAGGAGGTCGACCTGGCCACCTGGCGCAAGATCATCGACGTCAACCTGTTCGGCTCGCTCCAGCTGACCCGCGAGGTGGTGGACCCGATGAAGGCGCAGGGCGGCGGATCCGTGGTCTTCGTCAACTCGATGATCGTGCGCAAGGTGCTCCCGAACCAGGGCGGCTACACGATCTCCAAGGCGGCGCTGCTGAGCGCCGCCCAGGTGCTGGCCAAGGAGCTCGGCCCCTCCAAGATCCGGGTCAACTCGATCCTGCCCGGGGCCATGTGGGGGCCCAACGTCGAGGTCTGGCTCAAGATGCGGGCCGAGGAGCACGGGACCACGGAGCAGGAGGAGTACGACGAGATGGCGTCGGAGATGGCCCTCGGGCTCATCCCGCCCGACGACGACGTCGCCAACGCCGCCGTGTTCTTCGCCTCCGACCTGTCCCGGGTCATCACCGGCCAGGCCCTCAACGTCAACGGCGGCGAGATCTTCAGCTAGGCGTCCCCAGCGCGCCGGCCTCGCGGAGGGCGGCGATGCGGGCGTCGTCGTAGCCGAGGACCGAGCGCAGGACGTCCTCGCTGTGCTCGCCGACGGTGGGCGCCTTGGTGGGGACCGGCAGCTCCTCGCCGAGGAGCTTCACCGGGAACGGCAGCTGGTCGGCGCCGAGGCGATCGGCCGGCAGCCAGGGGAGGCGGTCCTCGAACTGGGGGTCGTCGGCGATGGTCTTCGGCGAGTTGACCGGGGCGATGGCGGTGTTGGCCTTCTTGCCGAGCTCCAGCCACTCCGCCGACGTGCGGGAGCGGAAGATCTCCTTGAGCTCGGCCCGCAGCTCGGTGTCCCCGACGGCGTGGTCGGCGTACTTCGACCCGGGGTGGGACTCGAACAGGTCGCGCCGGCCGACGGCGTCGCAGAAGTTCTCCCAGAACTCGCGCTCCGAGGCCATGAACAGCACGTGGCCGTCCGCCGTCTCGTAGAGCTGGTAGCGGACCCCGTCCTTCATGCCCGCCGTGCCCGGGGCCCGCCGGGCGTAGCCGTCCGACTTGTTGCCCGTCACCTCGTCCTCGGGGCGCTCGTAGGCGCGCCACGTCTCGGACCGCAGCCAGTCCATCGCCGCCGCGGCGTCGCTCTGGGCCACCTCCATGCGGCAGCCCTCGCCCGTCTCCCGGGCCCGCACGATGCCGGCCAGGATGCCGAGGGCCCCGAACAGGGGGCCGGCGTGGATGCCGATGGAGGCGTGCTCGGGGAGGTAGGTGAAGCCGTCCTCGTCGACCTCGGGCTTGATGATCCCGGCCCAGGTGTCGTAGGCCACGCCGTGGCTCGGGAGGTCCGTGTACGGGCCGGTCATGCCGTAGCCGGAGATGGTGCAGAAGACGATGCGGGGGTTGACCTCGCGCAGGCGGTCGTAGCCGAGGCCCCGCCGCTCGAGGCCGCCGGGGCGCATGGCCTCGACGACGGCGTCGGCCCCCCGGACGAGGTCGAGGTAGGTGGCCACGCCCTCGTCGGTGCGCAGGTCGAGCACGAGGCTGCGCTTGCCCCGGCTGATGTGGAGGTGCATCAGCGAGACGCCCTCGACGATGGGCCAGGTCATCTCCCGGATGTAGTCACCGGAGGGGGACTCCACCTTGATGACGTCGGCGCCGAGGTCGGCCAGGTGGGTGGTGATGGCGGCCGGCCCCAGCATCGAGCTCTCGATGATGCGGACGCCGGCCAGGGGCGGGCTGGTCATGCGCGGCGCTCCTTCTGACGGTTCGTCACAACGTATCGTGGGGCCGCGTGGAGATCGACGCCGCCCTGTTCGACTTCGGCGGCGTGCTGGTTCGGGAGGGATCGGTCAACGACTTCGCCCGCATCGCCCCGCACGCCGACCCCGCCCTGGTCCTGCACCACGCCATCGGCGCGTACCACGAGGACGACGACCACCCTTGGCACCGCGTCGAGCGGGGCGAGCTCGACATGGCCGAGTGGTACGCCCTCACGGTGGCGGCGCTGGCCGAGGCCGGGATCGAGGTGGTGATCCCGACCAGCTCCAGCTCGGTGCTGTTCACGCCCAACGAGCCGGTGGTCGAGGCGGTGCGGGCGGTGCGGGCCGCCGGGGGGCGGACGGCGGTGGTGACCAACAACGTGCGGGAGCTGACGCACACCTGGCGCCCGGTGCTGCCGCTCGACGAGCTGTTCGACACCGTCGTCGACTCCTGCGAGGTCGGCCTCCGCAAGCCCAACCCCGCCATCTACCACCTCGCCGTCGAGCGCCTCGGCGTGGCCCCTGAGCGGGCCGTGCTGCTCGACGACATCGAGTCGAACCTCGAGGGGGCCCGGGCCGCCGGCCTCCGGGCCATCCACGTCGGCCCCGACCCCACGTCGGCGGTCGAGGCCCTCCGGGCGCTGCTCTAGGGTCCCGGCCCGTGGCCGGGCCGGTGGTGGTGGAGGGCGTCGAGGGCCTCGAGGCGCTGGTCGGCCGCCACGTCGGGGACAGCGACTGGCTGGAGATCACCCAGGACCGGGTGCAGGGGTTCGCGGATGCCACGGGCGACCACCAGTGGATCCACGTCGACCCGGAGCGGGCCCGGGCGGGGCCGTTCGGCGGACCCATCGCCCACGGCTACCTCACGCTGTCGCTCGTGTCGTACTTCCTGCCCCGGGTGTGGCAGGTGGAGGGCTTCGCCATGGGCGTCAACTACGGCCTCGAGCGGCTTCGGTTCCCGGCACCGGTGCCCGTCGGCGCGCGGGTGCGCCTGGGCGCCGACCTGGCGGAGGTGACCCCCGTCGCGGGTGGGGTCCAGGTGGCCGTCGACCTGGCCGTCGAGGTCGAAGGCGGCACGAAGCCGGCTCTCGTGGCCCGCGGGCTGTTCCGGTACGCTTTCTGACCCGTCGTCAGGTCGTCGAGGCGAGGAGCGCGTGTGGCCGGGTACCTGGAGGGCAAGTCGGTGGCCGTCACGGGCGCCGGTGGGGGCATCGGCCGGGCGGTGGCCCTGGCCTGTGCCACGGCCGGCGCCAACGTGGTGGTGGCCGACTACGGCGTGAGCCTGGACGGCCGTGACCCGTCGAGCGACGTGGCCGACGCCGTCGTCAAGGAGATCGCCGACCTCGGGGGCACCGCGGTGGCGGTGGCGGGCGACGTGTCGACCATGGAGGGCGGGGCCGCCGTGGTGCAGGCGTCCCTCGACAGCTGGGGACGGATCGACGGCGTCGTGTGCATCGCCGGCATCCTGCGCGAGCGGATGCTGTTCAACATGGCCGAGGAGGAGTGGGACCCGGTGGTGGCCACCCACCTCAAGGGCCACTTCACCGTCTTCAAGGCTGCTGCCGCGGTCATGCGCAAGCAGGAGGGCGGCGGGTCGCTCGTGGGCTTCACCAGCGGTGCCTTCCAGGGGAGCGTGTCGCAGGCCAACTACGCCGCCGCCAAGGGTGGCGTGGTGTCGCTGGTGCGCAGCGCCGCCGCCGGGCTGCACCGCTACGGCGTCACGGCCAACGCCGTGGCCCCGGTGGCCCGCACCCGCATGTCGGCCAACGTGCCGCAGGAGCTGGCGGAGATGGGCGACCCGGAGGACGTCGCCCCCCTCGTCGTCTACCTGCTGTCGGACAAGGCGCGGCACGTGACCGGGCAGGTGTACACGGCGGTCGGGAGCAAGATCGCGGTGTGGAACCAGCCCGTCGAGGTGCGGGCGATGTACACCGACGGGCGGTGGACGCCCGAGGAGATCGAGGCCCGCCTCGACGGCACCGTGGGCCAGGAGCGCATGCGGCTGATCGATCAGCTCGAGGCGCTGCGCCAGGCGGCGGCCTCGGGCGACAAGCCCAACGGCTGACGCCTCGGTGGATCTCCGCTTCTCGGCCGAGGACGAGGCCTTCCGGGCCGAGGTGCGGGGCTGGCTCGACGACCACCTCGTCGGCGAGTTCGCCGAGGGGCGGGGCCTGGGTGGGCCCGGGCGCGAGCACGAGGGGTTCGACGTGCGCCGGGCCTGGGAGCGCGTGCTGGGCGAGGCGGGCTGGATCGGCCTCGGCTGGCCCAAGGAGCACGGCGGCCGGGGCGCCACGCTGATGCAGCAGGTGATCTTCGCCGAGGAGTACAGCCGGGCCGAGGCGCCCGCCCGGGTGAACCACATCGGCGAGCACCTGCTCGCCCCCACGCTGATCGCCTTCGGCACCGAGGAGCAGCAGGCACGGTTCCTGCCTCCCATCGTGCGGGGCGAGGAGCTGTGGTGCCAGGGCTACTCCGAGCCGAACGCGGGGTCAGACCTGGCCAACGTGCAGACCCGCGCCGTGCTCGACGGCGAGGAGTGGGTGGTCACCGGGCAGAAGGTGTGGACGTCGCTGGCCCACTGGGCCGACTGGTGCTTCGTCGTCGCCCGCACCGGTGGTGCCGACAAGCCCCGGCACAAGGGCCTGTCGTACCTGCTGGTGCCCATGTCGTCGCCCGGCATCGACATCCGGCCCATCGTCCAGCTGACGGGCACGTCGGAGTTCAACGAGGTGTTCTTCGACGGCGCCCGCACGGCGGCGGGAAACGTGGTGGGGGAGGTCGACGGCGGCTGGCGGGTGGCCATGGGGACCCTGTCCTTCGAGCGGGGCGTGGCCACGCTGGCCCAGCAGATCGGCTTCGAGCGGGAGCTGGCCGGCGTGCTGGCCGCAGCCCGGGCCTCGGGGCGCGGCGAGGACCCGGTCCTGCGGGACCGGCTGGTCGACGCCTGGATCGGCCTGCGGCTGCTCCGGTTCAACGCCCTGCGCACGCTGGCCGGTGACGGCGAGCCGGGGCCGGAGGCCAGCGTCGCCAAGCTGGCGTGGGCGTCGTGGCACCGGGCGCTGGGCGAGCTGGCCGTCGACGTGCAGGGCCCCGCCGGCGTGGCCGGCGGCGACGCCGGGGCCGAGGCCCTCTTCCTCTTCACCCGGGCCGACACCATCTACGGGGGGTCAGACGAGGTGCAGCGCAACGTCATCGCCGAACGCTCCCTGGGGCTGCCCCGGTGACTACGCCCACGCCGCCGTCCTTCCGTTCTGGCCTGCAAAACGTGGCGCTTTGTGCACCGTTCTGCAGGCCAGAACGACCGGGGGAGGGGCGATGAGCGCGACGACGCCGACGCCGCCGCCGGGGCGGGGGCTGCTGGAGGGGCGGCACGTGCTGGTGACGGCCGCGGCGGGGACGGGGATCGGCAACGCCACCGCCCGGCGCTGCCTCGACGAGGGGGCCACCCTCGTCATCGCCGACAAGCACGAGCGGCGGCTGGCCGAGACCGCCGAGGAGCTGGGCGTCCTCGGCGTGCCGTGTGACGTCACGGTCGAGGACGACGTGCAGCGGCTGTTCGCCGCCGCCGTGGACGCGTCGCCCACGGGCGGCATCGACGTGCTGGTGAACAACGCGGGTCTGGGCGGCACGGCCCGGCTCACGGACATGACCGACGAGCAGTGGTCGGTGGTCCTCGACGTGACCCTCAACGGCACCTTCCGCTGCACCCGGGCCGCCCTCCGCCACATGGGCGAGCGGGGCCGGGGCGTCATCGTCAACAACGCCAGCGTCCTCGGCTGGCGGGCCCAGGCCGGGCAGGCGCACTACGCCGCGGCCAAGGCCGGCGTCATGGCCCTCACCCGCTGCGCGGCGCTGGAGGCGGCCGAGGTCGGCGTCCGGGTCAACGCCGTGGCGCCGAGCCTGGCCATGCACCCGTTCCTCAACCGGGCCATCTCCGACGAGGAGCTGGCCGAGCTCACGACGCGGGAGGCATTCGGCCGCTCGGCCGAGCCCTGGGAGGTGGCGACGGTGATCGTCTTCCTGGCCAGCGACTACTCGACCTACATGACCGGGGAGGTCGTGTCGGTCAGCTCGCAGCACCCCTGATCGGCGTTTGGGCAGCGAAACGACCGCTCGGCGGGCATCCAGCTGCCCAAACGCCGTCGGTCGGCATCTGATGCAGAATCAGGTCGTGGGCACCACCGTCTCGGTCGACGACGCCGGCATCGCCGAGGTGGTCATGGACCACCCGCCGGTCAACGCCCTCACGGTGGCCGGGTGGTTCGAGCTGGCCGACATCCTCCGCCGCCTGGGCGCCGACCCCGCCGTCCGGGTGGTGGTGCTGCGGGCCGAGGGGCGGGGGTTCAACGCCGGCGTCGACATCAAGGAGATGCAGGCCACCGAGGGGTTCGACGCGCTCATCGGCGCCAACAAGGGCTGCTACGCCGCGTTCGCCGCCGTGTACGAGTGCGAGGTGCCGGTGATCGCCTCCGTCCACGGGTACTGCCTCGGCGGGGGCGTCGGGCTGGTGGGCAACGCCGACGTCATCGTCGCCTCCGAGGACGCCACCTTCGGCCTGCCCGAGGTCGACCGGGGCGCGCTCGGCGCGGCCACCCACCTCAACCGGCTCGTGCCGCAGCACAAGATGCGGGCGATGGTCTACACGGCCGAGGTGGCCACGGCGGCCGAGCTGCACGCCTTCGGCTCGGTGTTGCGCGTCGTTCCCAAGGACGAGCTGCGCAGTGCCGCGCTCGAGCTGGCCGGGAAGATCGCCGCGAAGAGCCCGACCGTCATGCGGGCGGCCAAGGCGTCGCTCAACGGCATCGACCCGGTCGACGTCAAGCGCTCGTACCGCTTCGAGCAGGGCTTCACCTTCGAGCTCAACCTCGCGGGCGTGGCCGACGAGCACCGCGACGCCTTCGTGGAGAAGCGCGAGACCAAGTCGCCGTGAGCCGCGACAAGCGCCTGACCGAGGACGAGGCCGTGGCCGAGCTGGCCGACGGCATGACCATCGGCATCGGCGGGTGGGGGAGCCGACGCAAGCCGATGTCGCTGGTGCGAGCGCTCCTCCGCAGCGACCTGCGCGACCTCACGGTGGTGTCCTACGGGGGGCCCGACGTCGGCCTGCTCTGCGCCGCCGGCAAGGTGCGCAAGCTGGTCTACGGCTTCGTGTCCCTCGACTCCATCCCCCTCGAGCCCCACTTCCGGGCCGCCCGCCAGGGTGGCACCATCCCCGAGCTGGTGGAGCTGGACGAGGGGATGCTCCAGTGGGGCCTGTACGCCGCTGCCCTGCGCCTGCCCTTCCTCCCCACCCGGGCCGGGCTCGGGTCCGACGTGATGACCGTCAACCCGTCGCTGCGCACCGTGCGCTCCCCGTACGACGACGGGGAGGAGCTGGTGGCGGTCCCCGCCCTGACCCTCGACGCCGCGCTCGTCCACCTGAACCGGTCGGACCAGCGGGGGAGCGGCCAGTTCCTCGGGCCGGACCTCTACTTCGACGACCTCTTCCTGGGGGCGGCCGCGCCGGGCCGGCGCTACCTCTCGTGCGAGCGCGTGGTGGCCACCGAGGAGCTGCTGGCCGAGGGCCCGGCGCACACGCTGCGCATCCAGCGCTCGACGGTCGACGGCGTGATCGAGGCGCCGGGCGGGGCCCACTTCACCACCTGCGAGCCGGACTACGGGCGGGACGAGGCCTTCCAGCGGGACTACGTGGCCGCCGCCGGCGATCCCGAGCGGTGGGCGGAGTGGTCGGGCCGCTACCTCAGCGGCTCGGAGGCCGACTACCAGGAGGCGGTGCGGACCCGTGGCTGACGCGGCGCTGGCCGACATCTGCGTGATCGCCGCGGCCGAGGCCTTCCGGGGCGACGGCGAGATCTTCGCCAGCGGCATGGGGAACGTCCCCATCCTCGCGTCGCGACTGGCGCGGGGCAGCTTCGAGCCCGACCTCCTGGTGTCCGATGCCGAGGCCTACTTCATCGCCAACGATCTCCCCCTCGGCGCGCCGCCGGAGGACAAGGTCATCGAGGGCTGGATCCCGTTCCGTTCGGTCTTCGACACCCTGTGGGGGGGACGGCGCCACGTCATGATGGGCGCCACGCAGCTCGACCGGTACGGCAACCAGAACATCGCCAACATCGGTCCCTGGGAGCGACCCAAGGCGCAGCTCCTCGGCATGCGCGGTGCGCCCGGCAACACGGCCAACCACACGACCAGCTACTGGGTGCCGAACCACTCGACCCGGGTGTTCGTGGAGGAGGTCGACGTGGTGTCGGGCCTCGGCTACCGGCGGGCGGCCGAGGCGGGGCCGTGGGTGGCCGCCCATCACGAGATCCGCCGGGTGGTGACCAACAAGGCGGTGCTCGACTTCGAGACCCCCGACCACGCCATGCGCGTGCGCTCGGTCCACCCCGGCGTCGCCCTCGACGAGGTGCTCGAGGCCACGGGCTTCGAGCTGGCCGTGGCCGACGACGTCGACGAGAGCCGGCCACCCACGGACGCCGAGCTGGAGCTGCTGGACCGGCTGGATCCCCAGGGCCTACGCCACCGGGAGGTCAAGGCCTGATGGCGGCCATGCCGGCCCTGCGCACCCGGCTGTGCGAGCTGGTCGGCATCGAGCACCCGATCGTCCAGACCGGGATGGGGTGGGTGGCCTACCCGCCCCTGGTGGCGGCCACCTCGGCCGCCGGCGGCCTCGGCATCCTGGCCTCCGCCACCATGGACATGGCCGAGCTGCGGTCCTCGGTGGCCGCGGTGAAGGAGCGCACGGACCGCCCGTTCGGGGTCAACCTCAGGGCCGACGCACCCGACGCCACCGACCGCATCGACCTCATGGGGCGGGAGGGCGTGCGGGTGGCGTCGTTCGCCCAGGCGCCGACGAAGGAGCTGATCGCCCGGGCCAAGGACCGTGGCCTGGTGGTGATCCCGTCCATCGGCGCCCGCCGGCACGCCGAGAAGGTGGCGGCCTGGGGGGTCGACGCCGTCCTCGTGCAGGGCGGCGAGGGCGGCGGCCACACCGGCCAGGTGCCCACCACGCTGCTGCTGCCCCAGGTCGTCGACGCCGTCGACCTGCCGGTGATCGCCGCCGGCGGCTTCTTCGACGGCCGGGGGCTGGTGGCGGCGCTGGCCTACGGCGCCAGCGGCATCGCCATGGGCACCCGCTTCCTCCTGACCAGGGAGAGCCCGGTGGGGGACGAGGTCAAGCGCTTCTACCTCGAGCGGTCGGTGACCGACACGGTGGTGACCCGCCAGGTGGACGGGGTGCCCCACCGCGTCCTGCGCACCGACCTGGTCGACCGGCTCGAGGGCAGCGGGCGGGTGGCGTCGCTGGTCCGGGCCGCGGGCAACGCCGTGGCCTTCAAGCGCACGGTGCCGGGCACGTCGTGGCGGGGGATGGTGCGCGAGGGCCTCGCCATGCGCCGGTCGCAGGACCTGTCGTGGACCCAGGTGGTCATGGCCGCCAACACGCCCATGCTCCTCCGGGCGGCGATGGTCGACGGCCGGGTCGACCTCGGCGTCATGGCCAGCGGCCAGGTGGTCGGCGTGCTCGACGACCTGCCCCCGGTGGCCGAGGTCATCGACCGGATCGTGGCCCAGGCCGAGGACGTCCTGAAGCGCCTCTCGTCCTGACGCCCTCCCGTTCCGGCCTGCAGAACGGGGCGGAAGCCGCCACGTTCTGCAGGCCAGAACGCAGGACTCAGGCGGCGAAGCGCTGCGCCTGGCTGATGCGGCAGGAGAAGTCCTGGCCGCCGGGGGCCTCCTGGAAGCTGTTGGCCTCGCTGGTGGTGGTCTGGTCCGGCCCCAGGCCGTTGACCAGGGCGGTGCTGGTCGCCAGCTGCCGACCGCCGTCCTCGCTCTCGAAGGCCACGGTGATGATGTAGTTGCTCGGCTCGGACGAGTGGTTCCGCACGTCGACGGTGGCCCGCATGAAGTCGGTGCCCGCGGCGGGGCCGCACTCGCCCACGCTGACGTCGTCGCCCGGCGGGTTCTCGTCGTTGTCGGAGAACGTGGGGATCCCGCCCTCATCGGTGGCGTCGTCCACCCGGTCCTCGACCTCGTTGCCGACCACCGCCAGGACGACCACGGTGCCGATGATCCCCAGCACGACGAGGACGCCGACCACCGCCAGGGCGATGAGGCAGCCCCTGTTCGACTTCTGGGCCACCGGGGGCCCACCCCACTGGGGGGCCGGGGGCGGTCCCGGCGGCGGTCCGGGCGGCGGTGCCGCCGCCGGTTGCGGCGGGTACCACTTCCCGTCGGACGCCTGCCACCACCCGGGTCCCTGCGACACGTCGCTCACGGGCGGAGGACACTAAGCCGCCACTCGACCCATGGCCAGGTTCGCGTCGACACCGGCCTGGTGCTGGCCGGTCCCGCCACCCTGGATCTCTGGGCGGCCATGGCGGGCTTCGACGACCACGAGGAGGGGTCGGTGATCGCCTCGCTCTCGAGCTGCAACTCGTCGGGTCTCTCGTGCACCCAGCTGGCCATGGGCGACGCGCGCGTGGTCCAGGACGACCCCCCCGGCGCCTTCCAGCCGATCACGATCGACTTCGGCGTGCTCGGTGCGACGATCCCCCCGGGCCGCACCCTCGTGGTGAAGGTCGTCGTCGACGGCGACTCGTCGGACGACATGATGCTGGCCTACGGCACGGCCGCCTACGCCAGCGCTCTGCACCTCAACACGCCCTGAGGGCGGTCGGAACTACAGGCGCTCGAGGATGGTGACGTTGGCCTGGCCGCCGCCCTCGCACATCGTCTGGAGGCCGTAGCGGCCGCCGGTGCGCTCGAGCTCGTTGAGCAGCGTGGTCATGAGGCGGGCGCCGGTGGCACCGAGGGGGTGGCCCAGGGAGATGGCGCCGCCGTTGACGTTGACCTTGGCCAGGTCGGCGCCGGTCTCCCGCTGCCAGGCCAGCACCACCGAGGCGAAGGCCTCGTTGATCTCGACGAGGTCGATCTGGTCGAGCGTCATGCCGGTCCTGCGCAGGGCGTGCTCGGTGGCGGGGATGGGGGCGGTGAGCATGTAGATCGGGTCCGCCCCCCGCACGGACAGGTGGTGCACCCGTGCCCGCGGCGTCAGCCCGTGCTGCTCCAGCGCCGCCTCCGAGCAGACGAGCAGGGCGGCGGCCGCGTCCGAGATCTGCGACGCCATCGCCGCGGTCACCCGCCCGCCCTCGGTCAGCGGCTTCAGCGAGCGGATCTTCTCCCAGTTGGGCTCGCGGGGCCCCTCGTCGGCCGTGGCCTCGCCGACCGCCACGATCTCCCGCTCGAACCGTCCCTCGGCCCGGGCCCGGATGGCCCGCTCGTGGGACTCGACGGCGAAGGCCTCCATCTCGTCACGGGTGATGGCCCACTTCTCGGCGATCATCTCGGCCGACCGGAACTGCGAGACCTCCTGGGTGCCGTAGCGCTCCACCCAGCCCTTCGATCCCCGGAACGGGTCCTCGAAGCCGTAGGCCTGCCCGGCCAGCATCGCCGCCGAGATCGGGATCTGCGACATGCTCTGGACGCCACCGGCCACCACCACGTCGGCGGTGCCGGACATCACCGCCTGGGCGGCGAAGTGCACGGCCTGCTGGCCCGATCCGCACTGCCGGTCGACGGTGGTGCCGGGCACCTCCTCGGGCAGCCCGGCGGCCAACCAGCAGGTGCGGGCGATGTCGCCGGCCTGGGGGCCGATGGTGTCGACGGAGCCGAAGACCACGTCCTCCACCGCCGACGGGTCGATGCCCGAGCGGTCGACGAGCTCCCGCAGCACGGTGGCGCCGAGGTCGGCGGGGTGGACCTGCGAGAGGCCGCCACCCCGCCGCCCCACCGGCGTGCGGACGGCATCGACGATGAAGGCGTCGCTCATTGGTGCACCCTCAGGTCGTGGACACCTCGGACCGTCCCATCGACGTGGGCACCAATGAGCGGCCGTCGCTGGCGCTCCGGCAAGGGCGCTGTACTTGTCGGTTCGCTCGCAAGCTCGCTCACGGCTGGTCTCCCTACTTCTTGAGGATCACGGAGGACCCGTGCCCGAACAGGCCCTGGTTGGCGGTGACGCCCAGCCGGGCGCCCTCGACCTGACGACCCTCGGCCCGGCCCCGGAGCTGCCAGGCCAGCTCGCACACCTGGGCGATGGCCTGCGCGGGGATGGCCTCGCCGAAGCACGAGAGCCCGCCGCTCGGGTTGACCGGCACACGACCGCCGAGGGTGGTGTCGCCGTCGTGCAGCAGGCGCTCGGCCTCACCCTCCTTGCACAGCCCGATGTTCTCGTACCAGTCGAGCTCGAGGGCCGAGGACAGGTCGTAGACCTCGGCCACGTCGACGTCCTCGGGCCCGACGCCCGCCTCCTCGTAGGCGGCGGCGGTGATGGAGTCGCGGAAGGCGATCGGGGGCGCGGCGGCGGCCACGGCCGAGTCGGTGGCGAAGTTCGGCATCTCGATCACCGGGTTGGGGAACCGCGGCGTCACCGTCGAGATGGCGGCCACCCGCACCGGATCGGCGGCCCCGTGGCGTCGGGCGAAGTCCATGCTCGACAGGACCACCGCGGCGCCACCGTCGCTCGTGGCGCAGATCTCGAGCAGGCGCAGCGGGTCGGCCACCATGGGGGAGCCGAGGACCTCCTCCTCGGTCACCTCCTTGCGGTACCGGGCGTTGGGGTTGGCCAGCCCGTGCTTCGCGTTCTTGACCTTGACCTTGGCGAAGTCGGCGTCGGTGGCGCCGTACACGTCCATGCGCCGGCGGGCGTACAGGGCGAAGTAGGCGGGGTTGGTGGCGCCGAGGACCCGGAAGCGCAGCCAGTCCGGGTCGTCGGGGCGGTCGCCGCCGACCGGGGCGAAGAAGCCCTTGGGCGTGGTGTCGGCCCCCACGACGAGGGCGACGTCGACGATGCCGGCCAGGATCTGGGCCCGGGCCACGTCCATGGCCGCTGCCCCCGAGGCGCAGGCGGCGTAGCAGCTCGACACCCGGGCCCCGGAGAAGCCGAGGGCCGAGGCGATGGAGGCGCCGGCGATGAACCCGGGGTACCCGTTGCGGATGGTGTCGGCCCCGGACACGAGCTGCACGTCGGTCCACCGCAGGCCGGCGTCGGCCAGCGCCGCCTGGGCGGCGTGCACGCCGTACTCCACGAAGTTGCGGCCCCACTTGCCCCACGGGTGCATGCCCACCCCGAGGACGGCCACCTCACCGACGGTCATGCCTGCACCGGCTTCCACTTGTAGACCACGGTCTCGGTCCCGGCCTCGTCGTCGGTGAAGAGCGTGTCGAGCACGAGCTCGACCTCGGCGCCCACCGACAGGTCCTCGACGCCGACGCCGTCGACCACCTGGCCGAGCACCACCAGCTGCTCCGCGGGGAGCTCCACCGCCGCCAGCGTGAAGGGCTCGAACGGGTCGCTGCGGGGCACGTAGGGCGGGGGCGGCTGGTAGCACGCGTTGGTGTACGACCACACCCGACCGCGGGTCGACAGGCGCACCTCGGACAGGTCCGTGCCGTCGCACTCCGGGTTGCGGCAGGAGCGCTCCTCCCGGGGGAAGAACACCGTGCCGCAGGTGCCACAACGGGTGCCGAGGAGGGCGGGATCGCCGTCGTCCAGGGTGAACCAGCCCTCGACCGCGGGCACCCTCGTCCGGGTTGTCACGGTGCCATCCTAACGCTCCGTCAGGTATCGTTCCGCGGCCATGGACCTGACCCACAGCGCCGCGGACGAGGCCTTCCGCGACGAGGCCAGGACCTGGTTGGAGGCGCACAAGCCCGACCTGCCCATGCCCCCGGGCGACTCGGCCGAGGGCTTCCCCGTGCACCGGGCGTGGGAGCGCGAGCTCTTCGATGGCGGGTGGGCGGTGGTCTCGTGGCCGGAGGCCTACGGCGGCCGCGACGCCTCGTTGTGGCAGTGGCTCATCTTCGAGGAGGAGTACTACCGGGCCGGCCTGCCGCAGCGGGTGGCCCAGAACGGCATCTTCCTGCTGGCCCCGTCGCTGTTCGAGTTCGGGACGTCGGAGCAGCAGGACCGGCTCCTGCCGCGCATGGCGGCGGTGGAGGACCTGTGGTGCCAGGGGTGGTCCGAGCCGAACGCCGGCAGCGACCTCGCCGGGATCAGCAGCCGGGCCGAGCGCGACGAGAGCGCCGGCGGCTGGCGGCTCAACGGCCAGAAGACGTGGACCACCCGGGGGGCCTTCTGCACCCACCTCTTCGGCCTGTTCCGCAGCGACCCGGCCGCCGAGCGCCACCGCGGCCTCACCTACTTCCTCGTCGACCTCGCGGCCGAGGGCGTCACGGTGCGGCCCGTCGACAAGCTCGACGGCGACGCCGGCTTCGCCGAGGTCTTCCTCGACGACGTGTTCGTGCCCGACACCGACGTGCTGGGCGAGGTGGGGAAGGGCTGGGCCGTGGCCATGGCCACCACCGGCTCCGAGCGGGGCCTGACCCTGCGCAGCCCCGGCCGCTTCGCCGCGGTGGTGTCGCGGCTGGTCGACCTCTACCGCACCAGGGCGGCCGACGGCGGCGTGGCCGACCCCTCGCTCCGCCTCGAGGTGGCCGACTGCTGGATGGAGGCCGAGGCCTACCGCCTGGCCACGGACATGACCGTCACCCGGCTGGTGGACGGCGCCCGCATGGGCCCGGAGTCGAGCCTCAACAAGATCTACTGGTCGGAGATGGACATCCACCTCCACGAGACGGCGCTGCGCCTGCTCGAGGGGGACGCCGACCTCGACGGCGGGTGGATGCGGGGCTACCAGTTCGCCCTGGCCGGCCCCATCTACGCCGGGACCAACGAGATCCAGCGCAACGTCATCGCCGAGCGCCTCCTCGGCCTGCCGAGGTAGCCGTGCGCTTCGCGCCGGGCGACGACGCCCTCCTCTTCGCCTCGACCGTGCGGGACCTCCTCGCCAAGGAGTGCCCGCCCGAGGTGGTGCGGGCCGCCTGGGAGCCGGGCGCCCCGGCGGTGCCGGCCGAGCTGTGGGGCCGCCTCTCGGAGATGGGGGTCCTCGGTGCCCTCGCGCCGGAGCAGGTCGGCGGTCTCGGCGTGGACGAGGTCGATCTCGTGCTCGTCCTCGAGGAGGCCGGCCGGGCCGCCCTGCCCGGGCCGCTGGCCGAGCAGGCCATGGTGGCCGTCCCGGCGCTGGTCGAGGCCGGGCGCGACGAGGACGCCGCCCGGGCCGCGCTGGGGGACGCGGTCGTCGCCGTCGGGTTCGGCGGCACGGCGGCGTGGCTGGAGGGCGCCGACGTGGCGCTGCTCGAGCGGCACGGGACGCTGCACGCCGTCGACCCCGCCTCGATCGAGGCTCGAACCCGGCCCTCGGTCGACCGCTCCCGCCGCGCCTCCGACGTCACGTGGTCGGAGGGGACACCGCTCCCAGGGGCCGACGCCGCCTTGGCCTTCGACCGGGGCGCCCTCGCAGCCGCGGCCCAGCTCGTCGGGCTCGGCGCGGCGATGCTCGACCTCACCGTGGACTACGCCAAGGAGCGCCGCCAGTTCGGGGCGCCCATCGGCTCGTTCCAGGCGGTGAAGCACCACCTGGCCGACGCCCTCATCGGCCTCGAGCACGCCCGCCCGGCGGTCCTGCGGGCGGCCGACTCCGTCGCCTCCCGGCGCCCGGAGCGCTCCCGTGACGTGTCGATGGCCAAGGTGCTGGCGGAGCGCGCCGCCGCCCGCGCCGGGCGGGCCGCCCTCCAGTGCCACGGCGCCATCGGCTACTCCTTCGAGCACGACCTCCACCTGTGGCTGAAGCGGACGTGGGCCCTGGCGGCGGCGTGGGGCGACACCGCCCTGCACCGCGAGCGCGTGGCCCTCGCCGTCGTGGACGCCCCCCAACCCCTCTGAGAGGAGCGACGTGGACTTCGACTTCTCCCCCGAGCAGCGGGCCTTCGCCAAGGAGGTCGAGCAGTTCCTCGACGAGAACGAGGACCCGGAGGTCTTCGACCTCACCCGCGAGAACATGGCCCAGATCGTCGACACGCCGCCCCGGCGCGCCTTCATGGCGAAGATGGGGGAGCGGGGCTGGCTGGGCATGACCTGGCCGAAGGAGTGGGGCGGCTCGGACGGCGAGGGCGTCTACGAGTACCTCCTCAACGAGGCCCTGGCCCGGCGGGGCGGCCCCCAGATCGGCAAGGGCGTCGGGATCATCGGCAAGACGATCCTGGCCCACGGGAACGACCGCCTGCGGAAGGAGTTCCTGCCGAAGATCCTCCGCAACGAGGTCGAGTTCGCGGTCGGCTACAGCGAGCCCGACGCCGGGTCGGACGCGGCGTCGATGAAGCTCCGGGCCATCCGCGACGGCGACGGCTGGCGCCTCAACGGGCAGAAGACGTGGACCACGTCGGCCCACTTCGCCGAGTGGATCTGGGTCGGCGCCCGCACCGACCCGGACGTGGCCAAGCACTTCGGCATCACGCTGTTCCTCGTCCCCCTCGACCACCCCGGCATCACCGTGCGGGCCATCTGGACGATGGGCGACGAGCGCACCAACGACGTCTTCTTCGACGACGTGTTCGTGCCCGACGACTACGTGGTCGGCGAGCTCAACAAGGGCTTCCAGTACATCTCCGAGGCGCTCGACCTCGAGCGCTTCACGATGTTCACGTTCTCGCCCATCCAGCAGCGGCTCGAGCTCCTGTGCGAGTACGTGAGCACGGCCACGCTGGACGACAAGCCCCTGAAGGACGACCCGGTGGTGCGCTCGAGGATCGCCCAGCTGGTGACCCAGGCCGAGGTGGCCCGGGTGCTCGGCCTGCGGGTGGTGGCCGCCTCGATGAAGGGCGGCGCCCCGCCCACCACCGAGTCGTCGGAGTACAAGCTGTACGCCACCGAGCTGTCGAAGCGGCTGGCCAACGCCGCCATGGACATCGTCGGCCACGAGGGCCAGCTCCGGGTCGGCACCGAGGAGGCCCCCATGGACGGCCGCACGGAGTCGACCTACCGCTACACCGTCCTCGACACGATCGGCGGCGGCGCCTCCGAGATCCAGAAGAACATCATCGCCAGGCGCAAGCTCGGCCTGCCCAAGAACTTCTAGATGCGTTCTTTGGTTCTCTCCCTACAGGAGCGGTCGCTGAACGGCCAAAGAACGGGAGGGGCGCGCCCGTGACGGCCGGGATGCTCGACGGGATCACCGTGCTCGACCTGGCGTCGGTGGGGCCGGCGGCGCGGGCGTCGCGGTGGCTGGCCGACTACGGGGCCGAGGTGGTGAAGGTGGGGCCGGTGCCGGCCCAGGGGGGCGTGCAGATCACGCCGCCCTTCTACGCCTACAGCGCCGGCCGGGGGACCAAGCGGGTCCTGCTCGACCTCAAGGCCCCCGACGGCCGGGAGGCGTTCCTGCGCCTGGCCGAGGGGGCCGACGTGGTCATCGAGAGCTTCCGGCCCGGCGTGGCCGACCGCCTCGGCGTGGGAGGCGAGGCCGTGCGGGCCCGCAACCCCCGGGCCGTCTACTGCTCCACCAGCGGCTACGGCCAGGACGGGCCCCACGGCCAGTGGGCCGGGCACGACCTCGACTACCTCGCCGTCGGCGGGTACCTCCACTGCGGCGGCCGGGGGCCCGACGGCAAGCCGCCGCTCCCCGGCGCCACCGTGGCCGACAGCGCCGGCGGCGGCATGCACGCGGTCGATCGCCATCCTCGCCGCGCTCGTGCGTCGCAGCGCCACGGGCGAGGGCGCCTTCCTCGACGTCTCGGTGGCCGACGGCGTCCTCGCCCTCATGGCCCTCCAGGTCGACGAGCACCTCGCCACCGGGAGCGAGCCGGGCCCGGGTCGAGCCTGCTCACCGGCCGGTACGCCTGCTACGACACCTACCGGGCGGCGGACGGCCGGTGGCTGGCGGTGGCCGCCATCGAGCCCAAGTTCTGGGCCAACCTCTGCCGGGCCCTCGGGCTCGAGCGCTGGGTCGACGCCCAGCTGGACGACGCCGTCCAGGACGAGGTGCGGGCCGACGTGCAGGCCGCCTTCGCCACCCGCTCCCGCGACGAGTGGGTGGCCGAGCTGGCCCCGGCCGACACCTGCGTCGCCCCCGTCCTCTCCGTCGCCGAGGTGGTGGACGACCCGCAGTTCGTCGCCCGGGGGGCGTTCGCCGAGGCCGTCCACCCCACCGAGGGTCGCTTCCGGCCAGGTGGCCCCGACGCTGGCCGGCACCCTCCGTCCCGAGGGCGCCGTCGACGTGCCCGAGGCCACCGCCACCGACACCGACGAGCTGCTCGCCGCCGCCGGCGTCGGGCCCGAGCGCTGCGCCGAGCTGCGGGCGGCAGGGGTGGTCGCATGAGCGAGACGACGACCAGCGAGGTGCCGGACGAGGTCACCGGCTGGATCGGGGAGGTCCAGTACGAGGAGGAGGGCGAGTTCCCCGTCGAGCGCGGCTACGTGTGGACCAGCTGCGCCTCGGTGGAGAACGGCAACCCGCTCTTCTGGGACGACGAGGTGGCCGAGGCGCTCACCGGCGGCCCCATCGCCCCGCCCACGATGCTCTCGGTCTGGTTCCGGCCCCACCACTGGGCGCCGGGGCGCACCGAGCAGGCCCTGCCCCTCCAGGTCCACTTCGACCTGAAGGACCGGCTCGACCTCCCCGAGGCGGTCATGACCGACAACACCATCGTGTTCCACGAGCCGGTGCGGCCCGGCGACCGCCTGCGCACCTCGCAGATCCTCCGCTCGGTGAGCGAGGAGAAGACGACGAAGCTCGGCACCGGCCGCTTCTGGGTGATCGACGTGGAGTACCGCAACCAGGACGGCGCGCTGGTGGGCGTCGAGTCCTACACCGGGTTCGGCTACCGCAGGAGCGCGGCATGAGCACGACGACGACGGACCTGATGCTGGACGCCGTCGAGGCCGGGCTCCAGCTGCCGACGCTCTCCTACGACGTGACCGCCACCACCGTCGTGCTCGGGGCCCTGGCCACCCGCGACTGGCGGCCGATGCACCACGACCACGACTTCGCCGTCCACCGCAACGGCACGAAGGACATCTTCCTCAACACCCCGAACCAGGCGGCGTGGTTCGAGCGCTACCTCACCGACTGGACCGGCCCGAGGGGGCGCATCGGGCGCATGCGCTTCCGCATGAAGGGCTCCGTCTTCCCCGGCGACACGATGGTGTTCCGCGGCGTGGTCACCGCCGTCGACACCGACGACACCGGCTGCGGCTGGGCCGAGGTCGACATCACCCTCGCGGTCGAGGACCGCACGCGCCACCGAGTGCGCGGCACGCGTGGCGCTGCCCACCACCCCCGACGACAACCCCTGGACCCGGCGCGCCGAGCGCTGGCGTCCCTAGGCGACAGAGGAGCCATGGACCTCGACTTCTCCCCGGAGCAGGAGCTGCTGCGCGAGACCGTGCGCGGCGTGTGCGCCCGTCACGCCGGGCCCGACGTGGTGCGGGCGATGGAGGACGACCCCGTCGGCTACCCCGCCGAGCTCTGGCGCCAGCTCGGCGAGCTCGGGCTCATCGGGCTCACCCTCCCCGAGCGCTGGGGCGGCTCGGAGATGTCGATGATCGACGCGATGGTGGTCTACGACGAGCTCGGTCGCTCCCTGGCGCCGTCGCCCCACTTCGTCAGCTCGGTCATGGCCGGCGGCGTCCTCGCCCTGGCCGGTACGGACGAGCAGCGGTCGGCGTGGCTGCCGCGCGTGGCCAGCGGCGAGGCCATCCTCTCCACCGCCTGGGTCGAGCCCGGCCGCGGCTTCGGCCCCGACGGGGTGCGCCTCCGGGCCGAGCGGGACGGCGGCGGCTGGCGCCTCACCGGGGCCAAGCAGCACGTCCCCTTCGCCGCCTCCGCCGAGCGGCTGCTCACCCTGGCGAGGACCGACGAGGGGATCACCCTGTTCCTGGTCGACCCCGCCGGCCGAGGGCGTCTCGCTCACGCAGCAGCGCACGATGGCGTCGGACACCCAGCACCGGCTCGACCTCGACGGGGCCCCGGTGGGCGCCGACGACGTGGTCGGCGAGGTGGGCCAGGGCTGGACCGCCTGGTCGGAGGTCCTCCAGGACGGGCTCATCCTGCTGGCGGCCTGGGCCGCCGGCGGCGCCAGTCGGGCCTTGGAGATGACGGTGCAGTACTCGAAGGACCGGCGCCAGTTCGACAAGCCGCTCGGGGCCTTCCAGGCCCTCTCCCACTACATGGCCGACGCCGCCACCGCGGTCGACGGCGCGGAGGCGCTCGTGTGGGAGGCGGCCTGGGCCCGCACCGCCGGTCGCCCCGTCAGCCGCCTCGCCCCCATGGCCAAGCTGTTCGCCTCCACGACGTTCCGGGACGTCACCGCCACCTGCCAGCAGATCTACGGCGGCATGGGCTTCACCGTGGAGTGCGACATCCAGCTGTACTTCCGCCGGGCCAAGCAGCTCCAGATCTCGTGGTGCGACACCCGCCGGCTCGAGGAGCTGGTGGCGGCCGACGTGCTCGACACCGAGCGGGCGGCGGCACCAGGGGTGCTGCCCACCCCGGTGCCGTCCTAGCGCCGTGCGCACTCGTCGCCTAGCGGCCGCCCTGCTCGTGGGCGTGCTGGCCCTGGTCTCCTGTGGAGGGGACGACGGGGACGACGGCGACGACGCCGCCCCGGACGAGTCGACGTCGTCGTCGACCGAGACCACCCGGCCGGAGGCGTCCGACGTCCCCGCCGAGGGCATCTCCGTGCTCGTCACCAACGACGACGGCTACGCAGCGCCGGGCATCGACGCCATCGTGGAGGGCCTGCGGGCCCTTCCCGGCACGGAGGTGGTGGTGGTGGCCCCGGCCGACGACCGCACCGGCACCGGGGGCCAGACCACGCCCGGCCCCCTCACCACCACGGAGGTGACGACGGCCAGCGGCTACGAGGCGGTCGCCGTCGCGGGGTTCCCGGCCGACACCGTGCGGGCGGCCCTGGAGGACCTCGACCTCGAGCCCGACCTGGTGATCTCCGGGATCAACGAAGGTCAGAACCTCGGGGTCCTCACCGACGTCTCGGGCACCGTGGGCGCCGCCCGGGCCGCCGCCGCCGCAGGGGTCCCCGCCCTGGCCGTGAGCGCCGGCGTGAACTCGGCCGGCTCGCCCGACTACTCGACGGCCACCGCCCAGGCCCTGTCGTGGCTCGAGGAGCACCGGGACGAGCTGGCGGCCGGCGAGGCCGAGGACACGGCCAGCAACCTCAATGTGCCCACCTGCCCCGACGGCAGCGTCCGCGAGCAGATCGAGGTCCCCGTCGCCACCGAGAGCGGGGACGAGGTGCGCGACGCCCCCGACGTCGAGTGCGCCTCGACCCTCACGGACCCCGCCGACGACGTCGAGGCCTTCAACAACGGGTACGTGACGCTCTCCGACCTCGAGCCCGCCTAGCGCCTCCGCTGACGGATCGTCAGCGTAGGCTGGTCCGGTGCGCGGCATCGTGGGTCTCGGCGCCTACCTGCCGGCCCAACGCCTCGACCGCACGACCATCGCCGCGGTGGCCGGCGGCGGGGGCGGCAAGGGCACCCGTTGCGTGGCGTCGTACGACGAGGACGCCACGACGATGGCCGTCGAGGCCGCCCGCCTGGCCCTGAAGTCCGCCCCCGGCGTGCTGCCCCGCGCCGTGTACCTGTCGACCACGGCGCCGCCCTACCTGGACAAGACCAACGCCACCGCCGTCCACGCCGCCCTCCGCCTCCCCGACGACGTGGTGGCCGCCGACCTCGGCGGCGCGGTGCGCTCGGGCGTGGCCGCCTTGCGGCTGGCCCTCCAGGGCGGCGAGCCCGCCCTGGTCCTCACCGCGGACGTGCGCACCGGCCTCCCCGGGAGCCCGGACGAGGCGGAGGGGGGCGACGCCGCCGCCGCCGTGCTGGTGGGGAGCGACGAGGACGGAGCAGTCCTGGCCGAGTTCCTCGGCGGCGCCTCGGCCACGGCCGAGTTCCTCGACCGGTGGCGCACGCCGGGCGACGTCCGCTCGAAGCTGTGGGAGGAGCGCTTCGGCGAGTCCCAGTACCTCCCCCTCGTCACCGCGGCGTGGAAGGACGCCCTGCGGGGCGCCGGCGTCGAGGCCGACGCCGTCGATCGCGTGATCGTCACCGGCACCCATGCCCGCGCCGTCCGGGGGGCGGGGCGCAAGCTCGGCATCCGGCCCGATGCCCTCGTCGACGACCTGTCGTCCCGGGTGGGCAACCCCGGCAGCGCCGCCCCGGGGCTGCTGCTGACCTCGACGCTGGAGTCGGTCGCCCCCGGCGCGCTCGTGGCGCTGGTGGTCCTGGCCGACGGCGCCGATGTCCTCCTCTTCCGCACCACGCCCGCCCTGGCGGAGCTGCACCCCGCCCGAACGGTGGCCGACCAGCTGGAGGCCGGGCGGGACCTGCCGTACGGGCGGTTCCTGGCCTGGCGGGGCGTGCTGCCGGTCGAGCCGCCCCGGCGCCCCGAGCCGGCCCGCGTGTCGTCCTCGGCCGCGGCCCGGTCGCGGGACTGGAAGTACGGCCTGGCGGAATCGGGGGCCGACGGGGACGAGGCCGCCTCGCTGGCCGACGCCACCGGGACGGTCACCACCTTCACGGTCGACCGCCTGGCCTACTCGCCGAGCCCGCCGGTGGTCTTCGCCGTGGTCGACTTCGACGGCGGCCGCCGGCTGCCGCTCGAGCTGACCGATGTCGACGTGGCCGACGTGGCCGTGGGCAGCCGGGTGGAGATGACCTTCCGGCGGCTCTCGACCGCCGACGGCATCCACAACTACTTCTGGAAGGCCCGCCCGGCACGGGCGTAGGAGGACGAGCGTGGGATCGCACGGGATCAAGGACCGGGTGGCCATCGTCGGCATGGGGTGCACCCCCTTCGCCGAGGCCTTCGACCGCGGCACGGACGACCTCCTCATCGCCGCCAGCGAGGAGACGTTCGCCTCGGCCGGCGTCGACCGCCAGGACGTCGACGCCTACTGGCTCGGCACGGCCCAGTCGGGCATGAGCGGCATGACGCTGGCCAAGCCGCTGGGCCTCGAGGGCAAGCCCGTGACCCGCGTCGAGAACATGTGCGCCACCGGCTCGGAGGCCCTGCGCCAGGCCTGCTACGCGGTGACCAGCGGGGCCTACGACGTGGCCATGGCCGTCGGCGTCGAGAAGGTGAAGGACAGCGGGTACCAGGGGCTCAACGCCTTCCCCATCCCCGGCGACGGCACCGCCCGGACGCTGACGGCGGCGGCCATGTTCTCCATGGTCGTGCCCGCCTACGCCGAGCGCTACGGGGTCGACCTGGCGGAGCTGAAGCAGGCGCTGGCCCACGTGGCGTCCAAGAACCACCACAACGGCGCCCGCAACCTCCGGGCCCAGTTCCGGCGCGAGGTCACCGAGGAGCAGATCCTGGCCGGGCCGCGCGTGGCGGGCGAGCTCGGGGTGTTCGACTGCGCCGGTGTGGCCGACGGCGCCGCCGCCGCCATCGTGGTGCGGGCCGAGGACGCGATGCGCTACACCGACCGGCCGCTCTACGTGAAGGCCCTCTCGTTCGTGGCCGGCAACGGCAGCGGGCTCACCGACCCTGCGTACGACTACACGACCTTCCCCGAGATCGTGGCCTGTGCCCGGGACGCCTACCGCCAGGCCGGCATCACGGACCCGCGGCGCCAGCTGGCCATGGCCGAGGTGCACGACTGCTTCACCCCCACCGAGCTCGTGCTCATGGAGGACCTGGGCTTCGCCGAGCGGGGGACCGCCTGGAAGGAGGTCCTGGCCGGGGCCTTCGACCTCGACGGCGACCTGCCGATCAACCCCGACGGCGGGCTCAAGAGCTTCGGCCACCCGGTGGGGGCGAGCGGGCTGCGCATGCTGTTCGAGGCCTGGCTCCAGCTCCGCGGCGAGGCTCCCGAGGAGCGCCGCATCGCCACCGCCGACCGTGGCCTCGCGCTGACCCACAACCTCGGCGGGTACCCGGGCGAGCTGGTGTCGTTCGTCTCGGTGGTGGGGTCCGCGCTCGGGTAGTAGCACTGGGTCCGCATGGCTGAGCGGGAAGCGGGGCTCACCTTCCTCTTCACCGACGTGGAGGGCTCGACCAGGCTCCTGCGCGACCTCGGCACCACGTACGGCCTGCTCATCCGCATCCACCGCCGCATCCTCCAGACCTGCTGCTCGGAGCGGGCCGGACGCGAGATGGGCAACGAGGGGGACGCCGAGTTCTTCGTGTTCCGGAGCGCCGACGACGCCGTCGCCGCCGCCGTCACCGCCCAGCAGAAGCTCGAGCGCTACGACTGGCCGGAGGGCATCCGCCTGCGGGTGCGCATGGGCCTCCACTGCGGGGCGGCCACCGTCTCCGGCGGGGAGTACGTGGGCCTGACCGTCCACGAGGTGGCCCGCATCTGCACGGCGGCCCACGGCGGCCAGGTCGTCTGCTCCTCGGCGGTGGCCGACGGCGTCGAGCGGGCCGGTCCCGACATCAGCTTCAACGACCTGGGGGCGTACCGGCTGCGTGACATCCCCGACCCGTGGACCCTCTTCCAGGTGTGCGCGCCGGGGCTCGAGGAGCACTTCCCGCCGCTGCGGGGCGCCGTGCGGGAGGGCGGGTCGGTCGTCACCGTCTGGCGCCGGGGCATCGGCGGCGGCGCGGCGGCGGACGCGGTGCCGGAGCTCGCCTTCCGGTGCCTGGCCGAGGACGTGGACGTGGAGGTGGGCCGGGCGTCGACCGGATCGGGCGGCACCTTCCGCCTCCTCGTCCGCCGCCGAGGCGTCGTCGAGGAGGAGTTCGACGGGCTGACGGTGGGGGGCGCCACCGACGCCGCCGGCGTCGTCAACGTGCACTCCCGGCTGCTCCGCATCGACGACTGAGGCGTAGCGTCCCCTCGATGTCCGTCCGCCAGCGCCTCGCCGAGCTGGGGCTGCGGCTGCCGCCGGTGTTCCCCCCGGCGGCCAACTACGTCGGCTGCGTCGTCGACGGGAGCCTGGTCCACGTCGGCGGGCACGGCCCGATCGACGGGAACGACGTCGTGATCGGGAAGGTGGGCGGCGACCTCACCCTGGACGACGGCCGCCGGGCCGCGCGCATGACCGCCCTGTCGATCCTGGCCACCCTGGAGGCCGAGCTCGGGGACCTCGACCGGATCCGCCGGATCATCAAGGTCTTCGGGATGGTCAACGCCGCACCGGGCTTCGAGCGGATGCCCCAGGTCATCGACGGGTGCTCGGACCTCCTGGTGGACGTCTTCGGCGAGGCGGGTCGCCACACCCGCACCGCCGTCGGACTCGCCGAGCTGCCGTTCGGCATCGCCGTGGAGATCGAGCTCACCGCCAGCATCGCGACCTGAGGGGTGCCCGCCACCGCCCTCGCCCTCGTGCTGACGGCCGCCGTCCTCCACGCCTCGTGGAACTTCCTGGCCAAGCGCACCGCCGGCGCCGGCGCGCCCTTCGTGTGGCTGGTCGACATCGGGTCGGCCGCCATCTGGACCCCGGTGGCCGTCGTCGCCATCGCCGTGGGGTCACCGACGTTCGGCGTCGCCGGCCTCTGGCTGGCGGCGGGCAGCGCCGCGCTGCACATGGGCTACTTCCTGTTCCTCCAGCTCGGCTACCGGCTGGGCGACCTCTCCACCGTCTACCCCCTGGCCCGCGGCGTCGGCCCCCTCCTCGCCACCCTCGGCGGCGTCGTGCTCCTCGGCGAGCGCCCGGGCCCGCTGGGCGTCCTCGGCGTCGTCCTCGTGGCGGGCGGGGTCCTGGTCCTGGCCCGGAGCGGCGCCCGCAGCGCGGCCGCCACCGGTGCGGCATCGGGCGTGGGTGCGGGCGTGCTCACCGGGGTGTTCATCGCCGCCTACACGCTGTGGGACGCCAACGCGGTGGCCGACGTCGACATCTCACCGTTGCTCTACGGGTGGGCCACGGCCATCGGGGAGACCGCCCTGCTCGCGCCCGTGGCGTTGCGCGCGCCGGCGGCGGTCGGCGCCGCGTGGCGCGAGTTCCACCGCGAGGTGCTGGCCGTCTCCGTCCTGGCGCCCCTGGCCTACCTGCTCGTGCTCATCGCGCTCACCCAGGCGCCGGTCAGTGCCGTCGCCCCCGCCCGGGAGCTGAGCATCGTCATCGGGGTCCTGCTCGGCGGCCGGCTCCTCAAGGAGGCCGACGCCACCCTGCGGGTCCTCGCCGCGGCGTCGGTGGTGGCCGGGGTGGTGTTCCTGGCCCTGAGCTAGCCGGCCGAGTACGCCACCGGCATGTGCTTGATGCCGTTGATGAAGTTCGAGCGCAGCCGCTCCACCGGCCCGGCCAGCTCCATGTCGGGGAGGCGGGGGAGCAGCTCCTCGAACATGATGCGGATCTCCATGCGGGCCAGGTTGGCCCCGAGGCAGAAGTGGGGGCCACCACCGCCGAAGGCCACGTGGTCGTTCGGGGTGCGGCGCACGTCGAAGCGGTACGGGTCGTCGAACACCGCCTCGTCGCGGTTGGCCGACATGTACCAGATCACGACCTTGTCGCCCTCGGCCACGGGCTGACCGCCCACCTCGGCGTCCGTGGTGGCCGTGCGCCGGAAGTGCATGACGGGCGTGCCCCAGCGGAGCATCTCCTCCACCGCACCGGGGATCAGCGACGGATCGTCGAGCAGCAGCTGCCGCTGATCGGGGTTCTCGATGAGGGCGAGCATGGCGTGGGAGATCAGGTTGCGGGTGGTCTCGTTGCCGGCCACGGCCAGCAGGAGGAAGAACAGGTCGAACTCGAGCTCCGACAGCTGCTCGCCGTCGACCTCGGAGCGGAGCAGCACGGAGATGATGTCGTCGCCCGGGTTGGCCCGCCGCTCGGCGGCCAGGCTGTTGGCGTAGGCGTAGAGCTCCATGGAGGCGGCGAAGGCGGCCTCCCGCTCCTTCTCCTGGTACTCGGGGTCCTCCGCCCCGATCATGCGGTTGCTCCAGTCGAAGACCTTGTGGCGGTCCTCGTGGGGTACGCCCATGATCTCGGCGATGACCTGGAGGGGCAGCTCGGCCGCCACCTCGGTGACGAAGTCGCACCCGCCCTTGTCGGCCACGCCCTCGACGATGGACCGGGCCTGACCCCGGATGCGCTCCTCGAGGGCGCCGAGCATCCGGGGGGTGAAGCCCCGGTTCACCAGCTTGCGGTAGCGGGTGTGCATGGGCGGGTCCATGTTGAGCATCATCAGCCGCTGCTGCTCGAGCGCGGCCGGGTCGAGCTCGTGGATCAGCGCGCCGCCCCTGGCCGACGAGAAGGTGGTGTTGTCGCGGTTGACCTTGACCACGTCGGCGTAGCGGTGGACGGACCAGAAGCCCGGGCCGTCGGGCTCGTCGTGCCAGTGCACGGGGGCCTCGGCCCGCAGCCGCGCGAAGGCCTCGTGGGGAACCCCGGTCACGTAGGCGTCCCGGTCGCAGAGGTCGATCTCGGCCAGGTCCATCGCTCCTCCTCCGGTCGATCCGAAGGGTACCTGAGGCTCCGTCAGGTCCTCACCAGCCCCGGAACCGCGGCGGCCGTCGTTCGACGAAGCTGCGCACGCCCTCGGCGGCGTCCTCGGAGGTCATGGCGATCTCCTGGGCGGCCGCCTCCTCGGCGAAGGCGGTGGTCCGATCCACGTCGAGCGACCGGTTGAGGAGGGCCTTGGCCAGCGACAGCGCAGGGGTGGGACCGGCGGCCAGGCGACCGGCCCACTCGGCGGCGGTCGCCTCCAGCTCGTTCCCGGGGACGACGCGGTTCACGAGCCCGATGCGCTCGGCCTCGGCCGCAGGGCAGTCGTCGCCGAAGAAGACGAGCTCCTTGGCCTTCTGCAGGCCGACGAGGCGGGGGAGCAGGTAGGCACCGCCGCCGTCCGGGGTGATGCCCCGGCGCACGAAGACCTCGATGAACCGGGCGCCCTCGGCGGCGAGCACGAGGTCACAGGCGAAGGCCAGGTGGGCGCCGAGGCCGGCGGCGGTCCCGTTGACGGCGGCCACCACCGGCTTCTCGCAGTCCTGCACCGCGGCCACCAGCCGCTGGGCCCCCGTGCGGATCATGCGGGCCACCGTGCCGACCGGGCGGTCGGGCGCACCCTCCGGCTTCGGGGCCTCGTCCCGCCGGGCCCGGAGGTCGGCCCCGGTGCAGAAGGCCCGGTCGCCGGTGGCGGTCAGCACCACGGCGCGGACGGCCAGGTCGCCGCCGGCGGCGTCGAGCAGGTCGATGACCCGGTTGCGGGCATCGGGGGTGAGCGCGTTGCCGGCCTCCGGCCGGTTGAGCGTGATCCAGGCGACCCCGTCCTCGACTCGGTGGCGGACCTGCTCGTCCAGCGGGGGCTCGGGCTCCGGCACGGGCGGCACCGTACCGTCGGCCGGCGCGCCCCTACGCTCCGCCGGCGTGGAGGGGTGGCCGGCGCGGGTGGAGGACCTGGCCGCGCGACAGGGGGCGGCGTCGGCCATGGGCGGGGAGGAGCGCCTGGCCCGCCAGCGGGCCGGAGGCCGGCTCGACGCCCGGACCCGGGTGGCGCGGCTGTGCGACCCGGCGACGTTCGTCGAGCTGGGCGCGCTGGTCGGGGGCGCGAGCGACCCGGCGGTGCCGGCCGACGGGCTGGTGGCGGGGCACGGCCTCGTCGACGGACGACCCGTGCTGGTGGGGGCCGAGGACTTCACCGTGCAGGGCGGGTCCATCGGGATCGGCACCCACGCCAAGCGCCACCGGCTGGCGTCGCTGGCCGGGCAGGAGCGGGTGCCGCTGGTCCTGCTCCTCGACGGCGCCGGCGAGCGGGCGTCCAACGCCACGCAGCGCTACCCCCGGGCCCCCAACGACCTCCAGGCCCTCGTGGCCGTCTCGGGCCTGGTGCCCACGGTGGCGGCGGTGCTGGGCCCGTCCGCCGGGCACGGCGCCCTGAGCGCGCCGCTCATGGACCACGTGGTGATGGTCGAGGGGGCGTCGCTGTTCTCGGCCGGCCCCCCGCTGGTGGCCCGGGCCACGGGCGAGCAGGTGACGCCCGAGCAGCTGGGCGGGGTGGCGGTGCACGCCGAGGTCAGCGGCGTGGCCCACGACGCGGTGCCCGACGACGGGGCGGCGTTGGACCGGGTGCGGGCCTGGCTGTCGTACCTGCCGTCGAACGCCTGGCAGCGGCCCCCGGTCGTGTCGGGGGGTGACGTCGACCCCCGGCGGGTCGAGGCCCTGTACGACCTCGTGCCGACGGACAACCGCCGGCCCTACGACGTGCGCCCGGTGGTGGAGGCGGTGGTCGACGCCGGGTCGGTGCTCGAGCTGTCGGCCCGGTTCGGCGCCTCGATGGTGACGGCCTTCGCCCGCCTCGGGGGCCGGTCGGTGGCGGTGGTGGCCAACCAGCCGGCGGTGCGGGCGGGGGCGGTCGACGTGGACGCCGCCGGCAAGGCCGCCCACTTCCTCGACGTGGCCGCCGCCTACCACCTGCCGGTCCTCTTCCTGGCCGACAACCCGGGCGTGCTGGCCGGGACGGCGGCGGAGCGGTCGGGGGCGCTGCGGGCGGCGGCCCGGCTCTACGCCGCCCAGGCCCGGGTGCGGGCCCCGAAGCTCCACGTCACGCTGCGCAAGGCCTACGGCTTCGGCAGCTCGGTGATGGCCATGAACCCGTTCGACGCCCAGACCGTCACCCTGGCCCTGCCCGGCGCCGAGCTGGCCGCCATGCCGGCGTCGACCGGAGGGCCGCCCCCCGTCTACCGGACGGCCGACACCATGGGCTACGACGACGTGGTCGACCCCGCCGAGCTCCGCAACGCGCTGCTCGCCGCCCTGCGCCTGGCCTCGGCCCGCCTCACCGGCCCGGTCGAGCCGGTGGCCTCGACGGGCATCCGGCCGTAGCCCTCCCCCTCCCTCCGGCGTTTGGGCACGCAGATCGTCGGTATCCGTCGATCTGGCTGCCCAAACGGCTAGAGCAGCGGCCCGACCTCGGCGCCGAAGCGCTCCATCTGGTCGAGCTGCTCCTCGAGGGAGCGGGCGCGGAAGCGGACCTGGAGGTGGGAGACGCCCATGGCCCCGAACTCCCGCAGCGACTCGGCGATGGCGTCGCCGCCGCCCGTCAGGGTGCGCCGCCCGATGTGCCAGTCCGCCTCGCCGACGTAGATCGGCTCGGTGATGGCGCCGAGGTCGAGGGGCTCGTCCCGGCCGAGGCGCTCCTGGTGCTGGCGGATGGCTTCGATCTGCCCCGGCATGTCCGCCCGGAGCGTGCCCTGGGGCAGCCAGCCGTCCCCCCGCTCCGCCACCCGCTGCAGCGCCGCCGGCGACGACCCGCCGACCCAGATGGGCGGGCGGGGCGACTGGAGCGGCCGGGGCCGGAGCCCGAGGTCGTCGACGAACTCCTCGGCCAGCGAGGCGGCCAGGCCGTCGATGGCCTCGTCGAGGAGCCGGCCCCGCCGGGTGAAGTCGACGCCGAGCGCCTCGAACTCGGCCCGCACGTGGCCCGTGCCCACGCCCACGATGACCCGCCCACCGGAGAGGTGGTCGAGGGTGGCGAAGTGCTTGGCCGACTGGAGGGGTGGGCGCAGGGGGGCGACGTACACGTGCGACAGCAGGCGCACCCGCTCCGTCAGGCCGGCCAGGAACCCGAGGGTGGCGATGGGGTCGTACCAGGTGGTGCCCATGGCGCCGGCCAGGTCGCGGGGGATGGCCACGTGGTCGCACACGGCCACGTAGTGGAAGCCGGAACGGTCGGCGGCCTGGGCGATGGCGGCCAGCTCGGCCGCCCCGCAGGTGCGCTCCCAGTCGGCCACGTACAGCTCGCTCTGGGACTGGATGGGCAGCTGGAGCCCGTAGACGAGCGAGCCCTCGGGGACGATCCGCACGGCGGGGGAGTAGACCACGCGTGGGTTCTGGCCTGCAGATCGCGCCGTTGAGCAGCGCGTTCTGCAGGCCAGAACGCGGCTCATCGTGGTTCGGATCTCTGACGTAGCATCAGCTCCGTGACCAGTGAGGCTCGCACCCGATGAGGGGCATCGTGTTCGACGGCGCCAAGGCCCAGGTGACCGAGGGCGTCGAGGTGCGGGACCCCGGTCCCGGCGAGGTCAAGGTCCAGGTGACCAACGCCGGCCTCTGCCACAGCGACGTCAGCGTGCTCGACGGCACCATCCCGTGGCCCGCTCCCTCCGTCCTGGGTCACGAGGGCGCCGGCATCGTGGCCGAGGTGGGCCCCGACGTCTCCTCGGTCAAGCCCGGGCAGCACGTCGTGCTCACCACCCTCGCCAACTGCGGGATCTGCAAGGCCTGCAACACCGGCCACCCCACCTGGTGCCGCAAGTCGCTGGGCAACATGAGCCAGCCGTTCACCGTCGACGGCGAGCCGGCCTGGAACTTCGCCGGCTCCTCGTACTTCGCGGAGTACACGGTGGTGAAGGAGGTGCAGGCCGTCCGCATCCCCGACGACGTGCCCCTCAGCTCGGCCTGCCTCATCGGCTGCGGCGTCCTCACCGGCGCCGGCGCCGCCCTCAACCGGGCCAGGATCCAGCAGGGCGAGCCCGTGGCCGTCTTCGGCGTGGGCGGCGTCGGCCTCAACGCCATCCAGGGCTGCCGCATCGCCGGCGCCGGCCGCATCATCGCCATCGACACCATCGCCGCCAAGGAGCCCCACGCCCGGCAGTTCGGCGCCACCGATTTCATCGACGCCAGTGGCGACATGGACGTGGTGCAGGCGGTGAAGGACCTGACCCGCAGCGGCGTCATGTGGTCCTTCGACTGCGTGGGCCACCCCGCCGTCCTGCGCAACGCCGTCGACGTCCTCGACTGGGGCGGCAACGCCGTCATCATCGGCATGCCCCCGCCCACCGCCGAGGCGTCGTTCAACATCACCAACCTCAACTACATCGACCGGGGGATCCTCGGCTGCCGGTACGGCTCGTCGCGGCCGCGGTCCGACGTCCCGATGCTCGTCGACATGTACCGCTCGGGTCGCCTCCTGCTCGACGAGCTGGTGTCCGAGCAGTACCCGCTGGACCAGTTCGAGACGGTGGTCGAGGACCTCCACGCCGGGAAGCTGGCCCGGGGCGTGCTCACCGTCAGCGAGTGATCGAGGGCACCACCGTCGCCCTGCTGCGGGACACCGCGCAGGCCCTGCCCGACGGGGAGGCGTTCGTCGACGGCACCACCCGCCTCACCTTCGGCGGCTGGGACCGGGCGGCCGACGGCCTGGCCGCCGCCCTCGCCGACCGGGGCGTGGGCAAGGGCGACGTGGTGGCCCTGCTGCTGCCGTCGTCGGCCGACTACGCCGTCAGCTACGCCGCCGCCATGCGCCTGGGGGCGGTCACCACGGGGATCAACCTGCGCCTCGGCCCGGCCGAGGTGGCGAGCATCGTCACCCGCACCCGGCCGACGGTGGTGGTGGTCGAGGACGGCATCGAACCGCCGCCGGGGGATGCCGCCGTGGTGGGCCGCAGCGAGCTCGCCGCGCTCTCCGAGCTCGACCCCCCGTCCTCGTTCCCCCGCCTCGACCCGTCGGACCCGGTGGCCATCGTGTGGACCAGCGGCACCACCGGCGTGCCCAAGGGGGCGGTGTTCGACCACGCCAACCTGGCCGCCATGGCGCCCGGCGCCGGGGCGCTGAGCGCCGACGGCGACCGCCGGCTCTCGCCCCTGCCCTTCGCCCACGTGGGCTACATGACCCGCATGTGGGACGAGCTGGCCTCTCGCATCACCACGATCATCACGCCCACGCCCTGGAAGGCGGCTGGGGCCCTCCGCCTCATCGAGGAGGAGGGGGTGACCGTGGCCCAGGGCGTGCCCACGCAGTGGGCGCTGATGCTGGCCGACCCCACGTTCGAGGCGACCGACGTGTCGTCCCTGCGGCTGGCCAGCACGGGCGCGGCGCGGGTGCCGGCCGAGCTGGTGCGGGAGATGCGGGAGCGGCTGGGCTGTCCCGTGGTGGTGCGCTACGCCAGCACCGAGGCGTCGCTCATCACCGGCACGCGGTTGGGCGACCCCGACGAGGTGGTGGCCGACACCGTGGGCCGGCCGTCGGGCGGCGTCGAGCTGCGGCTGATCGGCGAGGACGGCAAGCCGGTGGCGACCGACGAGGTGGGCCTGGTGCAGTGCCGCTCGGGCGCGGCCATGCGGGGCTACTGGGAGGACCCGGAGCGCACCGCCGAGGTGCTCGACCCCGACGGCTGGGTGTCGACCGGCGACCTCGGGCGCCTCGGCGCCGACGGCAACCTCCGCCTCGTGGGCCGCCGCACCGAGATGTACGTGCGCGGGGGCTACAACGTCTACCCGGCGGAGGTGGAGGCGGTGCTGGGCGAGCACCCCGCCGTCGACAAGGCCGCCGTGGTTGGTCTCCCCGCCCCCGTGCTCGGGGACGTCGGGTGGGCCTTCGTGGTGCCCGTGCCCGGGACGACCGTCGACCCCGACGAGCTGAAGGCGTGGTGTCGCTCCCGGCTGGCCGACTACAAGGCGCCGGACCACGTCCGGGTGGTCGACGACCTGCCCCTCACCTCCATGCTGAAGGTGGACAAGCGGGCCCTCGCCGACCTGGTGGGCGTGTCGTGACGGACTCGCCCGTGAAGCTGGGGTCGATCCTGTTCACGCTCGTCGAGCCCCACCGGGGCTTCGAGGTGGCCTACAACCGCTGGTACGAGCGGGACCACTTCTACGCCGGCGTGCTGGTCGGTCCCCACACGCTGGCGGGCCAGCGCTGGGTGGCCACCCGGGCGGACAAGGAGCTGCGCCGGCCCGCGGACATGCCGGGGTCGTACCTCGGCCTCTACTGGATCGAGGCCGGCCACCACGACGAGTGGAACCGCTGGGGCGTCGACACGGTCAACACGCTGCACGCCGAGGGCCGCATGTTCGCCGAGCGGGACCACGTGCACACCGCGCTGTACGACTTCGCCTGGTCGCACGGCCGGGATCCCGACGGCGTCCCGCCGGAGCTGGCGCTGGATCACCGCTACCGGGGGCTGGTGGCCATGCTCGTGGAGGGCGGCGCCGGCGACTGGTACCGGGACGAGCTGCTGCCGGAGGTGGTTCCCGGCCTGCCCGTCGACCAGGTCCTGGCCTTCACGCCGCTGCCGCTCCTCGACGACGCGCCGGGAGACGTGGGCCGCCAGGACGCCGACGCCGAGCGGCTGCTCCTGCTCTGGTTCCTCGACGCCGACCCGGCCGAGGCGTGGGCCGAGGGCTTCGCCGGGCACGGCGACCGCCTGGCGGCGTCGGGGCGCGGCACGCTGACGTGGGCGGCACCGTTCCGGCCGACGGTGCCGGGCACCGACATCTACACCGACCAGCTCTGGTGAGCGAGGGGGACATCGCGATGGTCCAGGGACGCACGCTGTGGGAGCTCGTCGAGCGCCGGGCGACGGAGACGCCGGACGCCCTGTTCGCCAAGGACGAGGCGGGCCGCACGCTCACGTTCGCCGGCTACCGGGAGGCGGCCGAGCGGGCCGCCGCCGGCCTGGCCGGGATGGGGGTGGGGGAGGGCACGCCCGTGTCGTGGGAGCTGCCCAACTGGCTCGAGGCGCTGGTCCTGGCCGGCGCCCTGTCCCGCCTCGGCGCCATCCAGAACCCGATGCTCCACATCTACCGCCAGCGCGAGGTCACCTTCATGACCCGCCAGACCGGCGCCCGTCTGCTGGTCGTGCCCCCCGTGTGGAAGGGCTTCGACTACGGCGCCATGGCCGAGGCGGTGGCCGGCGAGGTCGACGGCCTCGAGGTGCTCGTGATCGACAAGTCGCTGCCGGAGGGGGACCCGTCGACCCTGCCCCCGCCGCCGGCGGCGGTGGAGCCCGACGAGCTGCCCATCCGCTGGCGCTACTACAGCTCGGGCACCACAGCCGACCCGAAGGGCATCCAGCACACCGACGCCACCGTGGCCGCCGCCGCCCGGGCCATGGCCGACGTGCTCGACATGGGGCCGGAGGACCGCGCCGCCCTCGTCTTCCCCTGCACCCACATCGCCGGGGCCATCTTCCTCATCAGCAGCATGGAGCGGGGCGGGGCCCTGCTGGCGGTGGAGGCCTTCGACCCACCCACGACGATCCCGTGGCTGGCGCAGGAGGACGTGACGCTGGCCGGCTCGGTCACCCCCATGCACATGGCCTACCTGGCGGCGCAGCGGGCGCAGCCCGACACGCCGCTGTTCCCCAAGGTGCGGGCCTTCAACGGGGGCGGCGCCCCCAAGCCTCCGCAGCTGCACTACGACCTCAAGAAGGAGGTGGGGGGCGTCGGCATCGTGTCGGGCTACGGCCTGACCGAGTGCCCCATCCTCACCATGAACACGGTGCACGACCCGGACGAGAAGCTGGCCGAGACCGAGGGCCGCGTCACTGCGGGCGTGACCATCCGGCTGGTCGACCTCGAGGGGCGGGAGGTGGGCCCCGGCGAGGAGGGCGAGATCCGGGTGGTCGGGCCCCAGCTGTTCAAGGGCTACGTCGACTCGTCGCTCGACGGCGAGGCCCTCGACGAGCGGGGGTTCCTCAAGACCGGCGATCTCGGGAAGGTCGACGCCGACGGCTACGTGACCATCACCGGTCGGGTGAAGGACATCATCATCCGCAAGGGCGAGAACATCAGCGCCAAGGAGGTCGAGGACCTCCTGTACACCCACCCGAAGGTGGCCGACGTGGCCGTCATCGGCCTGCCCGACCCGGAGCGGGGGGAGCGGTGCTGCGCGGTGATCGCCCTGGCCGACGCCGCCGACCCGCTCGGCTTCGAGGAGATGGCCGACTTCCTCCGGGAGGCCGGCCTCATGGTGCAGAAGATCCCCGAGCAGCTGGAGATCGTGGACACCGTGCCCCGCAACCCCACCGGCAAGATCCTCAAGCACCAGCTCCGCGACGAGTACGCGAAGGGAACCGCATGACCCGCTTCACCGACAAGGTGGCGATCGTGACCGGCGCCGGCTCCGGCATCGGCCGGGCCACCGCCACCCGCCTCGCCAGCGAGGGCGCCACGGTGGCCTGCCTCGACCTGAACGGCGACGCGGCAGAGGAGACGGCGTCCAAGCTCACCGCCGACGGCGGCGCCGCCCGGGCGTGGTCGTGCGACGTCAGCGACGAGGCATCGGTGGACGCCGTGGTCCCCGAGGTGATCGACGCATCGGGTGGCCTCGACATCTTGTGCAACATCGCCGGGGTCGGGCGGTCGGGCCACAGCCACGAGCTGTCCAAGGCCGACTGGGACCTCATGATCGGGGTCAACCTGACCGGCACGATGTTGATGTGCCGGGCCGCCCTGCCCACCCTCATCGAGAGGCGGGGGGTCATCGTCAACACGGCCTCGTCGGCTGGCCTCGTGGGCCAGCCCTACACCCTCGCCTACTGCGCCTCGAAGGGCGGCGTGGTGCTGCTGACCAAGGCCCTGGCCGTCGAGTACGACCACACCGGGTTGCGGGTGAACGCCATCGCCCCCGGGATGACGGACACGCGGATCATCAACGACTTCCCCATACCGGAGGGCGGCGACTTCAAGAAGGTGTTCAGCATCATCCCGGCGCGCGGCCCCTGCACACCCGAGGAGATCGCCGGGCTGTTCGCCTACATCGCCTCCGACGAGGCCCGCAACATGACCGGGTCGATCGTGCCGCTCGACGGCGGGATCACGGCGTAGCCCTCGTGGACCTGCGCTACACCGAGGAGGAGGAGGCCTTCCGGGGCGAGCTGCGGTCGTGGCTGGCCGAGGTGCTGCCGGGCGTGCCGCCGGAGCCGGCCCGGGACGACTGGGAGGGCCGCCGCCGGTGGGACACCGACTGGCAACGCCGCCTCCACGACGCCGGCTACGCCGGGATCAACTGGCCCTCCGAGGTCGGCGGTCGGGGGGCGTCGCCCACCGAGCAGCTGATCTTCCTGGAGGAGACGGAGAAGGCCCACGCCCCCTACGTGGGGGTCAACTTCGTGGGCCTGCTGCACGCCGGGCCGACCCTCATCGCCGAGGCGTCGCCCGAGCAGCGGTCGCGGCACCTGCCGGCCATCCTCCGGGGCGAGGAGGTGTGGTGCCAGGGCTTCTCGGAGCCCGGGGCGGGCTCGGACCTGGCGTCGCTCCGGACCAAGGCGGTGCGGGACGGCGACGACTACGTCATCAGCGGCCAGAAGATCTGGACCTCGTTCGCCCAGGTGGCCGACTACTGCGAGCTGCTGGTGCGCACCAGCCCGGACGCGCCGAAGCACCGGGGCATCACGTGGCTGATCCTCCCCATGGACAGCCCCGGCATCGAGATCCGCCCGCTGCGCACCATCGCCGGCTCGACGGAGTTCAGCGAGGTGTTCCTCGACGAGGTGCGGGTGCCGGTCGACAACCGGGTCGGGCCCGAGGACGACGGCTGGCGGGTGGCCATGGTCACGTTCAGCTTCGAGCGGGGCACGGCGTTCGTCAGCGAGATGCTCCAGACGATGGAGCTGCTGCGGGACCTGGGGGAGCTGGTGCCGGCCTCCGATGCGTCGGCCCGCCGTGAGCTGGGGCGGCTGCGGGCCGACCTCGACGCGCTGTGGGCGCTGACCAAGCGCAACGTGTCGCAGGCGGCGCGGACGGGCGTGCCCGGCGTCGGCGGGTCGGTGTTCAAGCTCCACTACTCGGAGACCCGCAACCGGCTGGGCGACCTGGCCATGCGGGTGCTCGACCGGGCGTCGCTGTCGCTCGACGACCTCGACGGCGTGGCCAACGGGGAGCACGTGCGGGGGCGGCTGCACGCGCTGTCGCTGGGCATCGCCGCCGGGACCTCGCAGATCCAGCGCAACATCGTGGCCGAGCGCATCCTCGGCCTCCCGAAGGAGCGGTCGTGGACCTCGAGCTGACGAGCGACGAGCGCGACCTCCAGGAGGGGGTGCGCAAGCTCTGCGAGGGGCGCTTCCCCATGGAGTTCGTGCGCTCGCTCGAGCCGTCCGGTGGGGTGGACCGGGGGCGGTGGAAGGAGCTCGGCGACGCCGGGGTCTTCTCGCTGCGGCTGCCGGAGGCGGACGGGGGCGTGGGCCTCGGCGCCCGGGAGGGCGTGCTCGTCTTCGAGGAGCTCGGCCGGGCCCTGGTGCCCGGGCCGCTGGTGGCGTCGTCGCTGGCCGCGGGCCTGGTGGACGGCGAGGTCGTGGGGTCGATCGAGCGCGACGGGCTCGTCGTGGAGTGGCCGGGGTCGCTCGACGCGCTGGTGGTGCGCGACGACGAGGGGCTGTGGGCGGTGGACCCGTCGTCGCTGGACGGCGAGGCGGTGGCCCGGCCGCTGGACCCGCTGACCCCGCTGCACCGGGTGGCGTCGCTGCCGCAGGGGGAGCGGCTGGGGGGACCGGAGGACGTGGCCCGCTGGCGGGTGGAGGGTGCGGCCCTGACGGCGGCCCTGCAGCTCGGGAGCGCCGAGGCCACGCTCGACGCCGCCGTGGCCTACGCCAAGGAGCGCACCCAGTTCGACCGTCCCATCGGGACCTTCCAGGCGATCAAGCACATCCTCGCCGACATGCTCGTGCGGGTGGAGGTGGCCCGGGCGGCGGTGTGGGCGGCCGGGGCGACCATCGACCAACCCGACGTCGGCGACCCCGCCCGGGCGTCCTCGTCGGCCAAGGTCCTGGCCGACGAGGCGGCCCTGGCCAACGGCAAGGCCGCCGTCCAGGTCCACGGCGGCATGGGCTTCACCTGGGAGGTGGACGCCCACCTCCACCTCAAGCGGGCCTGGGTCCTCGCCACCCAGTTCGGCAGCACCGAGCACCACAGCGAGGCCCTGGCCGCGACCCTCTAGCCGCTTTGGGCACGCCAGATCGCCGGTAAGCAGCGATCTGGGTGCCCAAACGGTTGGGGAACTGGGCGCCTGGAACGGTCGTCGGACCGGCGTGCGACGGTTCCTGCTCCAGGTGGCCGTCGGGGCGCTCGGCCTCTTCCTCAGCCTCGTCCTGGCCCGGGCGGCGGCTCACGCAACGAGCATCGACACCAACGTGCTCGTGTGCCCCAGTGGCGGCGGCGAGTGCACCGAGATCCGCCAAGGCAACGGGTTCGTGGGCGTGCCGGTCTTCCTGGCCGGAGGGGGCGCCACCCTCCTCGCCCTCCGCCGTCTGGGCAGCGATTGACCCGCCCTCCGGGACAGATCCGCCCAAACGGTCAGGACCCGCGGTGGCGGCGGCCGTGGACCGTGTCGAGCAGGGCGAGGCGGCGGGCGAAGCGGTCCTCGGGGCGGTCGTCGAGCCAGTCGACGAGGTGGAGCACGAGGTCGGCGGTCAGGCCGATGACCCGGCAGGACGCCAGGTCGAGCACCTCGTCCACGAAGCGGAAGCCGTCGACCTCGCGCTCCATGCGGCGGGGCGGCCGGCGCAGCTCCTCGACCGACACGACGATGGCCTCGTCCACCTCTCCCGGCGCGGGCCGCAGCTCGGGCAGCACCGCGCACGAGCCGACCACGGGAGCCACCACCGTCCCGTACTTGCTCCAGGCGTCGTCGAGCCGGCCCGCCAGCCGCACCGCCGAGGGGTCGATGCCGAGCTCCTCCTCGGCCTCCCGCAGCGCCGCCGCCTCGACCGACTCGCCCGGGTCGACGTGGCCACCGGGCAGCGCGATCAACCCACCGTCCTGGCGCAGCCCGGCGCCCCGCCGGGTCAGCACGAGCGACGGCAGGCCCGAGGGGTCGGGCGCCACCAGCAGCAGCACCGCCGACCGGCCGAACTCGGCGGCGGGACCGTCCGGAGGCAACCGCCGCACCGGCCGCTCGGCCAGCGCGCCCAGCCGAGCCTCGACGTCGTCCCAGCTGAGAACGGCCATGCCGCGGCAGAACGATAACGTGTTCCACCACCGTGGTGCCCGAGACGACCCTTCCCCGGAACCAGGCGGCCCGCCGGGGTCGCGTCATCGAGGCGGCCATGGCCCTCGCCGCCGAAGGCGGCTACGACGCCGTGCAGATGCGCGACGTCGCCGCCGGCGCCAGCGTGGCCCTCGGCACCATCTACCGCTACTTCACCTCCAAGGACCAGCTCCTGGCCGCCGCCATGGTGGAGTGGCTCGGACAGCTCGAGCGGGAGGTGGCCCAGCGCCCGCCGCGGGGCGACACCGCTGCCGAGCGGGTGGTCGACGTGGTCCGCCGGGCCAACCGCACCCTCGGCCGCAACCCCCGCCTCACCGCGGCGCTCGTCACCGCCGTGGCCGCCCCCGACCCCGACGTCGTCGCCCTCCACCGGGAGTCGAGCGCCGCCATGCAGCGCATCCTCTCCGCCTCCATGGGCGACCTCGACGAGGCCACCAAGGCCGACGTGGTGCGGGTCCTGAACCACGTCTGGTTCTCCGCGCTGCTGTCCTGGGTCCACGGCTGGACCGACGTCGACCACGTCATCGAGGAGCTCGAAGTGGCCGGTCGGCTGGTCCTCCGGGACGTGCGGTGAGCTTGTCCGAGGAACCGAAACGTGTTCTACTTCCTCGGGTGCCCGAGGGGATCTGCGAGGGACGCGTCGTCGTCGTCACCGGCGCCGGGCGGGGCATCGGCCGGGGCCACGCCCTCGAGTTCGCCCGCCAGGGAGCCAAGGTCGTCGTCAACGACCTCGGGCGCCGAGCTCGACGGTGCGGGCGGCTCGACGGGGCCCGCCGGCGAGGTCGTCGAGCTGATCCGCAGCCGCCGGTGGCGAGGCCATCGCCAACGGCGACGACGTGGCCGACTGGGCCGGCGCCGAGCGCCTCGTGCCAGCCGCCGTCGACGCCTACGGCCGCCTCGACGTCGTCGTCAACAACGCCGGCATCGTCCGCGACCGCATGGTGGTCACCATGGGCGAGGACGAGTGGGACGCGGTGATGCGGGTCCACCTCAAGGGCACGTTCGCCACCACCCACTTCGCCGCCCTCCACTGGCGGGAGCGGTCGAAGGCGGGCGACGCACCGACGCGGCCGGGTCATCAACACCAGCTCCGGCGCCGGGCTCTTCGGCAGCGTGGGCCAGGCCAACTACTCGGCGGCCAAGGCCGGCATCGCCACCTTCACCGTGGTGGCGGCGGCCGAGCTCGGCCGCTACGGCGCCACCGTCAACGCCATCGCCCCGAGCGCCCGCACCCGCATGACCGAGACGACGTTCGCCGAGATGATGGCCAAGCCCGACGAGGGCTTCGACCGCATGGCGCCCGACAACGTGGCCCCCCTCGTGGTGTGGCTCGGCAGCGAGGCGTCCGCCGACGTCACCGGGCGGGTGTTCGAGGTCGAGGGCGGCGTGCTCACCGTGGCCGACGGGCTGGCGCCGCGGGCCGAGCGTCGACAAGGGCGCCCGCTGGGAGCCCGGCCGAGGTCGGCGTCGGCGGTGGCCGACCTGCTGGGCAAGGCCGACCCCCCCGTCCCCGTCTACGGCGTCGTAGTCGTCGTGCACCTCGACCTGACCGCCGACGAGGCCGCCCTGCGGGACGAGCTGCGGGCCTACTTCGCCGGGCTCATGACCGACGACACGCGGGCCCGGCCTGGGCGGCGCCGAGGGCGGCGCCCTCTACCGCTCGGTCGTCCAGCAGATCGGGCGCCGACGGCTGGCTCGGCATCGGCTGGCCGAAGGAGTACGGCGGCCAGGGCCGGTCGGCCATGGACCAGTTCCTCTTCTTCGACGAGGCCATGCGGGCCGGCGCCCCCGTGCCGTTCGTGACCCTCAACACCGTCGGGCCCACGCTCATCGCCTTCGGCTCCGACGAGCAGAAGGCGCGCTTCCTCCCGGGCATCCTCGCCGGCGAGCTCATCTTCGCCATCGGCTACACCGAGCCCGAGGCGGGCACCGACCTCGCCTCGCTCCGCACCCGGGCCGTGCGCGACGGCGACGAGTACGTCGTCAACGGCAGCAAGATCTTCACCAGCGGCGCCGACGACGCCGACTACGTCTTCCTCGCCGTCCGCACCGACCCCGAGGCGCCGAAGCACAAGGGCATCTCCATCCTCCTCGTGCCCACCGCCGCGCCGGGCTTCAAGGTCACGCCCATCACGACCGTGGGCGACCTGCGCACGACCGCCACCTTCTACGACGACGTGCGGGTGCCCGTGGCCAACCGGGTCGGCGAGGAGGACGCCGGCTGGCGCCTCATCACCACGCAGCTCAACCACGAGCGGGTGGGCCTGGCCGCCTTCGGGGCCAAGGCCTTCCGCCTGTGGGACGAGGTCGCCTCGTGGGCGGCGGCCACGCCGTCCGGCGAGCGGCGGGACGATGCTCGACCTGCCGTGGGTCCAGGCCGACCTGGCCCGCACCTACGCCAGGCTCGAGGCCATGAAGGTCCTCAACTGGCGCATGGTGGCCGACGTGGGCGCGGGCACGCTCAAGGCGGCCGACGCCTCGGCGGTCAAGGTCTACGGGACCGAGGCGGTGGTCGACATCTACCGCGCGCTGCTCGGCGTCCTCGGTCCCGCGGGCACGCTGCGGGCGGGCTCGCCGGGTGCGCTGCTGCGGGGCGAGCTCGAGCGCGCCGGTCGGGCCGCGCAGATCAACACCTTCGGGGGTGGCGTGAACGAGGTGCAGCGCGAGATCGTCGCTGCCGCCGGCCTCGGCATGGCCAGGCGGGCGCGATGACGGACGTCGTGGAGGGGGAGGCGACGTTCCTCGAACGGCTCCAGGCCTTCGAGGGTCGCCAGGTCGGGCCCGCCAGCCGGGCGCCCGAGCCCGTCAACACGGCCATGATCCGCCACTGGGTCGAGGCCGTCGGCGACGAGAACCCCGTGTACATCGACCCCGACGCGGCAGCCGCCTCGGTCCACGGCGAGGTCATCGCCCCGCCCACCATGCTCCAGGCCTGGACCATGCAGGGCCTGCGACGGAAGCGCCGGAGCGGCTCGGCCCAGGACGAGCTGATGGGCCTCCTCGACTCGGCCGGCTTCACGTCGGTCGTGGCCACCAACTGCGAGCAGGAGTACCTCCGCGACCTCCGCCCCGGCGACCACCTGTCGGTCACGAGCACCATCGAGTCGGTCTCGGCCGAGAAGACGACCGCCCTCGGCGCCGGCCACTTCGTCACCACCCGGCAGACCTACACGGACGAGTCCGGCGACGGTCGTGGCCACCATGCTCTTCCGGATCCTGAAGTACACGCCGGCCACGGCCAACGCCAAGGCGGGATCGACGGCGAAGCCGCCCCGGCCCCACCCGGCCATCACCCGGGACACCGCCTTCTGGTGGGAGGGCGTCAAGGCGGAGAAGCTGCTCATCCAGCGCTGCGCCGGCTGCGGCACGCTCCGCCACCCGCCCGGCCCCATGTGCCCGACGTGCCAGTCGCTCGAGTGGGACACGGTCGAGGCCAGCGGCCGCGGCACCGTCTACAGCTTCGTCGTCAACCACCACCCGCAGGTCCCCGCCTTCGACTACCCGCTCGTGATCGCGCTGGTCGAGCTGGAGGAGGGCACCCGGCTGGTGTCCAACGTGGTCGACGTCGACCCGGCCGACGTCCACGTGGGCATGCCCGTGGAGGTCGTCGTTCGACGTCGTGGACGACGAGCTCACGCTCCCGCTGTTCCGGCCGGGCAGCGAGGCGTAGCCGTGGACTTCTCGCTGACCGAGGAGCAGGAGGCGGTGCGGGACCTGGCCGAGCGCATCTTCGGCGACCGGGCCACGGTCGAGCGGGTGCGCCAGGTCGAGAGCGGGACCGACCGGGTCGACCGGGAGCTGTGGGCCGAGCTGGCCGGCGCCGGCCTGCTCGGGCGTGGTCGTGCCCGAGGAGGCCGGCGGCGCCGGGCTCGGCGCCTTCGAGCTGTGCCTGCTGCTCGAGCAGCAGGGCCGCCGGGTGGCCCCGGTGCCGCTGCTGCCCCACGCCCTGGCCGCCGGCGCGCTGGCCACCTTCGGCTCGGGTCCGCGCGCCCGACGGCATGCTCACCGTCGCCCTCGCCGAGTGGGGCGACGCCGACCCCCGGCGCACGTCGGTGCGGGCCACCCGCGACGGCGATCGCTGGCGCCTCGACGGCGGCAAGCCGGTCGTGCCCGCCGCCCACGTCGCCGCCGGGGCCCTCGTTCCGGCCGCCACCGACGACGGCGACGTGCTGGTCCTCCTGGTCGACCTCGGCCAGCCGGGGGTGGACCTCGTCCGGGGCGAGGCCACCACCAAGGAGATCGTGTCCGAGCTCGTCATCGACCGGCGCCGCCGGCGAGGCCCTCGGCGGGCGCGAGGTGCTCGACTGGCTGGTGGCCCGGGCGCTGCTCGGCGTGTGCGCCCTCCAGCTCGGCGTGGCCGAGGAGGCGCTGCGGATCACCGCCGAGTACACGTCCGGCCGGGAGCAGTTCGGCCGGCCCCTGTCGACGAACCAGGGCGTGGCCCTGCGGGCGGCCGACGCCTACATCGACGTGGAGGCCATGCGGGCCACGCTCTGGCTGGCGGCGTGGCGACTGGACCGGGACGGCGAGGCGGCGGCCGAGGTCGAGGTGGCCAAGTGGTGGGCGTCCGAGGGCGGCTCAGCGGGTGGTCCACACCACCCAGCACCTGCACGGCGGGATGGGCGCCGACGTCGACTACCCGATCCACCGCTACTTCCTGTGGGGCAAGCAGCTCGATGTCACCCTCGGCGGGGCCAGCGCCTGGCTGGCCCGGATCGGGGCCCGGCTGGCGGAGGCGCACCGATGAGCACGAGGACGAGCCTGCGGTACGGCGACGTGGAGGTGGGGCAGGAGCTGCCGCCGCTGGCGATCCCGCTGACCCGCACCCTCATCGTGGCCACCGCCATCGCCTCCCGCGACTACCAGGACGTGCACCACGACCCGACGCTGGCGCGCGAGCGCGGGTCGCCCGACATCTTCATGAACATCCTCAGCACCAACGGCTTCGTCGGCCGCTTCATCACCGACTGGGCCGGCCCCGACGCCACCATCAAGAAGGTGGCCATCCGCCTCGGCGCGCCGAACTACCCGGGCGACACCATGACGATGACCGGCTCGGTCACGGCCAAGGGGGACGGCGTGCGTCGACGTCGCCGTGCGGGGCGCCAACAGCCTGGGCGACCACGTGACCGGGCACCGTCAAGGTGGCGCTGCCCTGATGGCCGACGCCAACGCGCTCAAGGACCGGTCGGCCATCGCCGGCATCGGCGCCACCGAGTTCTCCAAGGACTCGGGCCGCAGCGAGCTGCAGCTGGCGGCCGAGGCGTCGCCGCCGCGCTCGACGACGCCGGCCTGGCCCCGGGCGACGTCGACGGCATGGTCACCTTCACCATGGAGACCAACCCGGAGATCGAGGTGGCCCGCAGCGTGGGCATCGGGGACCTCAGCTTCTTCAGCCGCATCCACTACGGCGGCGGCGCCGGCGGCGGCACGATCCAGCAGGCGGCCATGGCCATCGCCACCGGCGTGGCCGACGTGGTCGTCTGCTACCGGGCCTTCAACGAGCGGTCGGGGCACCGGTTCGGCTCGGGGGTGGCGGACCGCCCGCCGGCACCCACCACCGAGAACGGCCACTTCGGCTGGTACAGCCCCGTTCGGGCTGGTCACCCCCGCCTCGTGGGTGGCCATGCACGCCCGGCGCTACATGCACGAGTACGGGGCGACGAGCGAGGACTTCGGCCGGGTGGCGGTGGCCGACCGCAAGCACGCCGCCACCAACCCGAAGGCGTGGTTCTACGGGAAGCCCATCACCCTCGAGGACCACCAGAACAGCCGCTGGATCGTCGAGCCGCTGCACCTGCTCGACTGCTGCCAGGAGAGCGACGGCGGCCAGGCCCTCGTGCTCACGAGCGTCGAGCGGGCGCGGGACCTGCGCCAGCCGCCCGGCGGTGGTGCGGGCCGCGGCCCAGGGCGCCGGGCGGGACCAGGAGTCGATGACCAGCTACTACCGGGAGGACATCACCGGCCTGCCGGAGATGGGCCTCGTGGCCCGGCAGCTGTGGGCCACGGCCGGCATCGGTCCGGCCGACGTCCAGACGGCGGTCATCTACGACCACTTCACGCCGTTCGTGCTGACCCAGCTCGAGGAGTTCGGCTTCTGCGGCCGGGGCGAGGCCAAGGACTTCGTCAAGGACGGCAACATCGAGATCGGGGGCGGCCTGCCCATCAACACCAACGGCGGCCAGCTCGGCGAGGCCTACATCCACGGGATGAACGGCATCGCCGAGGGGGTGCGCCAGGTGCGGGGCACGTCGGTCAACCAGGTCGACGACGTGGAGCACGTGCTCGTCACCGCCGGAACGGGGGTGCCCACCAGTGGGCTCATCCTCGGGCGGGACGGGTGAGAGACTAGGGAAGGTCGAGAGGAGCCGACGTGCACGACTACGACAAGCTGTTCATCGGGGGGGAGTGGGTCGAGCCCGCCGGGACGGGCGTCATCGACGTCATCTCCCCCCACAGCGAGGAGCGGGTGGGGCGGGTGCCCGACGCCACCAACGCCGACGTGGACCGGGCCGTGGCTGCGGCCCGCACCGCCTTCGACGAGGGTGACTGGCCCCGGCTGAGCCCGGCCGAGCGCCAGCAGGCGGTCCGCCGGTTCGCCGACCTCTACGCCACCAAGTTCGACGAGATGGCCACCCTCATCACGACGGAGATGGGCTCCCCGCTGCTCTTCTCGCAGCTGGCCCAGGTGCCGGTGCCGTGGATGATGCTCGACGCCTTCATCAAGAACGCCGAGAAGCACCCGTGGGAGGAGACCCGCGCCGGCGTGCTGACGCCGGAGGTGCTCGTGCGGCGCGAGCCCGTGGGCGTCGTCGGGGCCATCGTCCCCTGGAACGTCCCGCAGTTCACCACCATGTCGAAGCTGGCGCCGGCGCTGCTGACGGGGTGCACCATCGTCATCAAGCCCTCGCCGGAGACCCCGCTCGACGGGATGCTCATGGCCGAGCTCCTCGAGGAGGCCGGCATCCCCAAGGGCGTGGTGAGCATCATCCCCGGCGGGCGCGAGGTGGGCGAGCACCTGGTGCGCCACCCGGGGATCGACAAGATCGCCTTCACCGGCTCGACGGCGGCGGGCAAGCTCATCGCCTCGATCTGCGGCGAGCAGCTGAAGCGCTGCAGCCTGGAGCTGGGCGGCAAGTCGGCGGCCATCATCCTCGACGACGCCGACCTCGCCCACACGGTCGAGACGCTGAAGATGGCGTCGCTCATGAACAACGGCCAGGCCTGTGTGGCCCAGACCCGCATCGTGGCGCCGCGCTCGCGGTACGGCGAGGTGGTCGACGCCATCGGCGAGATGGTCAGCGGCCTGACCGTGGGCGACCCGCTGGAGATGACCACCGAGGTGGGCCCGCTCGTGGCCGAGCGCCAGCAGGAGCGGGTGGAGAAGTACATCGCCCTGGGCCAGGAGGAGGGGGCCAAGGTGGTCGCCGGCGGCAGCGGCCGGCCCGAGGGCACGGAGAAGGGCTGGTACGTGCGACCCACCGTGTTCGCCGAGGTGGACAACCGCATGCGCATCGCCCAGGAGGAGATCTTCGGGCCGGTGCTGGCGGTGATCCCGTACGACGGCGTGGACGAGGCCGTACGCATCGCCAACGACTCCGAGTACGGCCTGGCCGGCTCGGTGTGGACGGCCGACGAGGCCGCCGGCCGGGAGGTCGCCAAGCGGGTCCGCACCGGCACCTACGGCGTCAACAAGTACGCCATGGACTTCAACGCCCCGTTCGGTGGGTTCAAGTCGAGCGGCGTGGGCCGGGAGTTCGGGCCCGAGGGCATCGACGAGTACGTCGAGTTCAAGACGATCGTCTAGCGGCGGGCCCGTGCACATCGACGGGCTCCGGCAGGTGGCGCAGAAGGCGGACGACCTCGACGCGTCGGTCGCCTTCTACCGCGACGTCCTCGGGCTGCCGTTGGTGGCCCGGTTCGACCCGCCGGGGCTGGCCTTCTTCGACCTCGACGGGGTGCGCCTGCTGCTGGAGGCCGGCGCCCCGCCGGCCCTGCTGTACCTGCACGTGGACGACCTGGACGCCGCCGTCGCCGACCTGGCGGCGGCCGGCGTCGAGCTCGAGCAGGGGCCCGCCCTCGTGCACCGGGACGACGACGGCACGTTCGGCCCGGCCGGCGAGGAGGAGTGGATGGCCTTCTTCCGCGACCCCGCCGGCAACCTCGTGGCCCTCGCCACCCGCCGCTAGCCACCCTCGGTCTTTGTCGACTTGTGCACGCCTGACGTGCACAAGTCGACAAAGACGGGGCTTGCTCCGGCTCAGGACGGGGGCTTGGGCTCCCTCGGGAGGCCGAGGACGCGCTCGGCCAGGATGTTGCGCTGGATCTCGTCGGTGCCGCCGCGGATGCCGAACGAGGGGGCGGTGAGGAAGAGGGTCGACCAGTCGTCGGGCTCGGCCACGCCCGCCGGGCCGGCCACGTCGAGCGCCAGCTCGGCCAGCTCCCGGAGCACCAGGCTCGACCGCAGCTTCGCCCCCGATCCCTCGGGCCCCGGCGGCTTGCCCGACCGGGCCGCGGCCCGGGCCCGCAGGCCGGCGAGGTGGGACACCTCCATGTCCGCCACCACCCCCGCCAGGCGGGCCCGCCTCGCCCCCTCCTCGGCTCCCCCGAACCGCCGGGCCCGCTCCACCAGGTCGGCCGGGCTCACGCCTCCCCAACCCCCGATGGACGCCCGCTCGTGCATGAGCGTGGTGGTGGCCACCGACCACCCGGCCCCCTCGTCGCCGATGCGGTCGCCGTCGGGCACGAAGGCCCCGTCGAGGAACACCTGCGAGAAGTGGCTGTCGCCGTTCATCTGCACGAGCGGCCGGACCTCCACGCCGGCGCCCCGCATGTCGATCCCGAAGGCGGTGATGCCGGCGTGCTTCGGCACCGACGGGTCGCTCCGGGCCAGGAGGAGCCCCCACTGGGCATAGGCGGCCCGGCTGCTCCACACCTTCGACCCGCTGACGCGCCACCCGTCGCCGTCCCGCACGGCCCGGCACGTCAGCCCGGCCAGGTCGGACCCGGCATCGGGCTCGGAGAACAGCTGGCACCAGATCTCCTCGCCGCTGCGGATGGGCGGGAGCCACCGCTCCTGCTGCTCCTCGGTCCCGTGGTCGAGGACGGTGGGCCCCACCAGGGCGGTGCCCACGGCGAACGGGTAGAGGTCCGGCGCCTCGAACGAGCCCAGCTCGGCGGCGACGATGGCGGCCTGTGCCGGTGTGGCCCCGATCCCGCCGAAGCGCTCGGGCCACCGGGGCACGGCCAGGCCCCGCTCGGCCAGGGTGGCGAGGAAGCGCCGGCCCGGCTCCAGGTCGTCGTTGCCCGATCCCAGCACCACCACCCGCCGCTCGGGGGGCCGCGGCGCCAGCCGCCCGGCCAGGAACGACCGCACCTCGGCCCGGAAGGCGGCCTCCTCGGGGGTGTCGCCCACATCCGCCGCCGCTCCCAGGCGTCGCATCACCGCACCTCCAGCGGTCGGTCCTCGAGCCAGTCCACCACCAGATGGCGGTCCTCGATCTGCCACCCGTCGCCGCCCCGGACGTAGCGGTCCAGGTAGCGGATGGCCATCACCCAGTCCCGCCGCACGCCGGCCTCCTCGTAGACGTGGTGGGCCCGGCACCACGACTCGCCGCGGGCGCGGTCGCCCTCGACGACGTGGTTCGAGTGCCCCAACAGGTGGGCCGTCACCTCGTAGCGCTCGAGCCGCCCGAGGGCGGCGACGATGGCGTCCCGACCCTCCAGCGGCGCTCCATCGCCGACGGTGAGGCGCCCCTCCGGCAGGAAGCAGCCCGCCGCCGCCACCAGCTCCCGGTGGTCGACGGCGGTGGCGTAGGCCTCCACGACCCGGCGGAGGGCGTCGCGGTCGAGCAGGTCCCGCACCTCCACCTCGCTCATCGGGCGCACTCGGCGGCGACGCGATCGGCCAGGGTGCGCAGCACCGGTCCGGCGTCGGCGAGGTCCCGGCACACGGCGCCGAGGTGGACGATGACATCGGTGGCCCCGGCCGCCACCAGCGCCGGCACCCCGGCCGCGCTGGCGGTCAGGTCGACCCGCTTGTCCTCGCCCCGGACGACCGGCATCGGGGCCTGCACCGAGAGGCTGGCCGGGTCGCGCCCGGCCCCGGCGAACGCCTTGCGCAGGCGGGTGGCGCCGTCGCCGATGTCGTCGACCGTCGATCCCATGATCGGGATCCACCCGTCGCCCAGGTCCACCACCCGGCGCAGCATCCGCTCGTTCAGCGTGCCGCCGAACCACACCGGGAGGCGGGACTGCGCGGGTGTGGGCGAGCAGAACACGTCGGTGAACGACACCGATGACGACGAGAAGGTGGCCGGCATCGCCCCCCACAGCGCCCGGCACGCCGCCACCGTGTCGGTCAGGCGCTGTCCCCGGCGCTCGAAGTCGAGGCCCTCGGCCTCGTACTCCTCCCGCTGCCACCCCACGCCCACGCCGAGGTCGACCCGACCACCGGACAGCTGGTCGAGGGTGGCGACCTGCTTGGCCAGCAGCGCCGCCGGTCGCAACGGGGCGATGAGGATGCCCGTCGCCAGCCGCACCCGCTCGGTGGCGGAGGCCAGGGCCGTCAGCACCGTGAGCGGCTCGAGCCAGGGTGCCTCCGGGGCCACGGGGAACCGCCCCCACACGTAGGCGTCGGTGTTGCGGCCCATCACGACGTGGTCGGTGACCACCAGGCGGTCCACCCCGGCGTCCTCGGCCGTGCGGGCCAGGTCGAGCAGCGACCGCCAGCCGCCGGCGGGCGCCGGCCCGAAGCTCGGGAGCGAAACCGTCAGCGTGGGCGCCACCGGGCGAAGATAGGGCGATGGGGGACGGGCTGCTTGCGGGCAGGGTGGCGGTGGTGACCGGCGGCGCCGGGGGAATCGGCGGTGCGACCACCTGCCGGCTGGCCGAGGAGGGGGCGACCGTCGTGATCAACGACGTCGACGAGGCCCGCCTGTCGGCCACCGTGTCCGACGTCCTGGACGCTGGCGGTTCGGCCGTTCCCGTGCCCGGCGACATCCGTCTGAGCTCCACCGTGGCCACCCTGGCCGACGCCGCCCACGCGCAGGCCGACGGCCGGATCGACGTGCTGGTCAACAACGTCGGGGACTACCGGCCCAACGGTCGCTTCCTGCGCACCACCGAGGAGGACTGGGCCGAGCTCCACGCCCTGAACTTCGAGCACGTCCTGCGCTGCACCAGGGCGGTCGCCCCGGCCATGGTCGACCAGGGCGGGGGCAGCATCGTCAACGTCTCCACCGTCGAGGCGTCCCGAGGCATCCCCGCCAACGCCGTGTACTCCGCCTACAACGCCGCGGTGGAGGCGTTCACCCGCAGCCTCGCCGTCGAGCTGGGCGGCGACGGCGTGCGGGTCAACGCCATCGCCCCCGACCTGGCCGACACCCTCCAGACGCCGGCCGCCGCCATGCTGCGGGACCGGGACCCGGCCCTCCTGCGGTCGTGGGTGCCGCTCGGCCGCTTCGGCGCGCCCGGGACTACGCCGACGTGGTGGTCTTCCTCGCCAGCGACCTGTCCCGGTTCGTCACCGGCCACGTCATCCCGGTGGACGGCGGGACCCGGGCGGCCAGCGGCTGGTACCGCCGGGCCGACGGCCGCGGGTGGACCAACCTGCCCGATCACCCATAGGGAGACCGTGGCCGGCCACGTGATCGTGCTGAACGGCGTCACCAGCGCCGGCAAGACCACCCTGGCCGCCGAGATGCAGGCCCAGCTCGGGGCCCGAGGCCGCTGCTGGATCGTCCTCGGGATCGACGACTTCATCGGCAAGCTGCCGGCCGCGTGGACCGGCTACTTCGAGGACGGCGCCCACGCCGAGGAGGGCCTCCGCTTCGAGCGGGTCGGTGGCGAGGTGGTGCTCCACGTCGGTCCCGTGGGCCGGGCCCTCCTGGCCGGCTACCGCGACGCGGTGGTCGCCGTCGTGCACGCCGGGATGGACGTGATCGTCGACGAGGTCGTGCTCGACGAGGCGGCGTGGTCCCAGTGGGCCGAGGGGCTCAGCGGCCTGGACGCGTTCTGGGTCCGGGTCGACTGCCCGGCGGAGGTCTGCGAGCAGCGTGAGCGGGCCCGGGGGGACCGGCTTCCCGGCCAGGCCCGCTCCCAGGCCCGGTTCGTCCACCGGTTCGCGCGCTGACGAGCTCGCGGTCGACACCTCGACGGCCACCCCGGCCGAGCTGGCGGCGACGGTGATCGAGGCGCACGGCCGACGCGCGGCGCGGTGACGCCGTCCCTCAGCCGCGCTCGCCCCAGTACGTGCCTTCGAGCAGCGCCTCGAGCGGGGCGCGGTGCATCACGAGGTCGTCGGGATCGTCCGGCATGGCGGTCTCGCCGAAGTGGATCGACCGGCGCTGGACCCGGGCCATGATCACGCCGTGGCGCAGGGCGGCGTACACGAAGTGCCAGTCGAGGTGCCGGGGAGCGTGCCCCGTGAGGGCCTCGTAGCTGGCGGCCACGTCGTCGCGCCGCAGGAAGGAGGGCATCCCGGGCAGGCCGTAGCGGACGGCGAGGTCCTCGAAGAAGCAGTGCAGGAACACCATCCACGCGAGGTCCAGCTCGCGGGGCCCGAGCGCCGCCATCTCCCAGTCGAGGACGGCGACGGGGGAGAAGTCCCGGTACATGACGTTGCCGATGCGGGAGTCGCCCCAGCTGAGCACCGCCGGGCCGGGGTCGGCGGGCCAGTGGTCCTCCAACCAGGTGAAGGTCCGCTCGAGCAGCGGGAGCCGCAGGTCGCCCATGGCCCAGCGGTAGTAGGCCCACTGCTCGTCGACGTGGCGCCGCAGCGCCTCATCGGCCGCGGAGCCGCCCTCGGCCAGGAACCCGAACACGTCCGCTGCGTCGGGCACGGCGTGGAGCTGGGCCAGGACCTCCACCGACGCCTCCTGGAGGCGGCGCTGCTCCGTGGCCGTCGCGTCGAACAGCCAGCTGTCCCCGAAGTTGTAGGGCAGGACGTCAGGGGGCACGTTGCCCTCGATCCTCTCCATGACGAAGAAGGGCGCGCCCACCGGCGCCGGGTCCGGCTCCGACCAGAGGACCGTCGGCACGGGCACGGCCGTGCGCTCGGCCACCTCCCGCATCACCCGGAACTGGCGATCCAGGTCGTAGCGGGGGAACACGGGCATGGCCGAGGGCTCGGGGGCCAGCCGGGCCACGAGGGCCCGCCGGTGGGGCCCGGCGCCGTTGCGCCACTCGGCGTCGAACAGCAGCGTCTCACTGGACATCCCGTTCGCCTCGGGCACCGACAGCGTGGGCACGGTGGGCTCCGCTCCGTCGGGCAGCCGGGTCACCAGCCACGCCTCGAGCCGCCGCTGGAGGTCGTCGGGGTCCCGTGTCGAGGTGCGGGGCCGCGAGCCGTCCGGGACCTCCTCCGTCGCCCCGCCGTCGTCGACCTCGCCCACGGCGGGTGACCGTACCTACCATCGGGCGCGGTGGGCGGATCGCAGCGCAACGAGGCCTTCCGGGAGCCGCCCCGGGACGACATCCCGGGCATCAGCCGGTCCCACGTGGCCGCCATGGAGGCCTCCGACGACGACGCCGTCTGGGTGCTGGCCGGCATGCCCCACGTGGTGCTGCGCACCGTCGGCCGCCGGTCGGGCAACGAGCACAAGGTGGCGCTGCCCTACTGGCGCGACCCCGACGGGAACCCCGTGGTGGCGGCCTCGTTCGCCGGCGCGCCCAGCACCCGGCCTGGTACCTGAACCTGAGCGACCGTTCGGCCAACCCCGAGGTCCTCGTGCGGGTCCAGGGGCGGCGCTACTGGGCCGAGGCGGTCGTGCTCGACGGCGACGACCACGAGCGGACCTGGGCCGGCCTCGTGGAGGACCGGCCCTACTACGCCGGCTACCAGACCCGCACCGAGCGGCGGATCCCGCTCGTGCGGCTGGTCGAGCGGCGCCCGGATTCGACCGGATGCCGCTCGACCTGAGCCCTACGTCGCGCTACTTCGGGCCGGACTCGAAGTTCGTGCTCGAGTCGTCGTAGCCCTGGATGTTGATGCGCAGCCCGTCCGTGGCCACGACGTTGGCGCCGGAGTTGCTCCCGATGCTCACGCCGATCTGGAGCACCACGGCGCCCGGGCAGCCGAGGGCCACCTGGTTGGGCGTCGCGAAGGGCGGTCCACCCGCGCCGGGAGCGAGGGTGTAGAGGCCGAGGTTGCAGCTGATCGCCCGGGTGCTCCACCAGTTCCCGTTGGTGGCGTTGAAGAGCTGCCACTGGTCCTGGAGGACGGGGTTGTCGAGCGGGTTGTTGTACGGCTCGTACACCAGGGTGGTGAAGCCCCCGGCCGTGTCGAGGCCGTTCGTGTCGATCTGGAGCTGGATCGGCGGCGTTGATCTGGTTGAACTCCGACGAGCTGTCCGAGTACGTGTAGTAGCTGACGTGGTCGACGCCGAGGAGCGGCCGGTTGAAGACGTCGTGGGGCGTGAGCGCCTGGCCTTGCCCACGTCGTTGGCCGTGGTCAGCTTGAGGGCACTGGTGCCCCAGCCGGTCGGCGCGCCGAACTCGTCGGTGAGCGTGACCGTCCCGTCGGAGTTCGTGTCCTCCGTGAACCAGGAGTCGTCGTTCTCCGGGTCGTGGCCCGGCGCCGGGAACCCCGACTTGAGGAGGTCCTCGTTGACCCGGTGGACCTCGACCTCGGCCGACGCCGTGCCGACGCTCCCGCCCAGCGCCACCGCCCCGACGCACCCCGCGCCTGCGACCTTCTTCCAACCCTGCATGTGGCCCCTCCCGCTCTTTTCGATCCTTTTACGCTTGTTGCGTCTTCTTAACCCAGCGGGCCGTCAGGCGCAATGATGGGCGAGCTGCCCGACCTGACGATCGGTGAGGCGGCCGGCGGCGTGCAGCCCCCGGATGGCGTCGGCCAGGGTCACCTCCACCGGGCGGAGGTCGATCCCCAGCTCGGTCAGGCCCCGGTCGTCGGTCGGCACCCACTGGGTCAGCACGCCCATGGCCTCGGCCGTGAGCACCGAGTCGACGGGCACCACCCGCATGACCGCGTCCACCACCCGGCCCGTGGTCCGCAGCAGCCCGCCGGGGACGGGGACCACCGGGAACCGCCGCCCCGTCAGGTCCCGGTACAGCTCGCCGAGCTGGGTCATGGTGAGGAAGTGCCCGCCGCAGAGGTAGCGACGGGCCCCGCGCCGGGTGCCAGCACGGCGGCGTGGACGAGGCCGAGGTCGCGGACGTCGATGATCGAGACGGCGGCGCCCCGCACCGGTGACAGCCCGAGGCGCAGGTGGGTCGACGATGCCCTCGGCCCACTCGCCGAAGGCGGGGCCCGCCGGCGGCCCGACGACGCCGGCCGGGTAGGTGACGGTGATCGGCGCCCCCTCGGCCTGGCGCTCGCGGACCCACGTCTCGGCCGCCGCCTTCGAGCGGCCGTAGGCGCTCGTGACCTCCGCGGGCGGCAGGTCGACGTGCAGCCGGTCGAGCCCGGGCCGGAACAGGGCGCTCGTGCTCGACACGTGGACGACCGGGTCGACGCCGGCCTCGAGGGCGGCCTCGACGACCGTGCGCACCCCGCGGGGGTTGGCGTCGAGGACGGTCGCCGCCCGTCGGCGGTCGAGGGCCACCACCGCGGCGCAGTGGAGAACGGCCGAGCAGCCCGCCACCGCCTCCCGCACGGCGCCCTCGTCGAGCATGTCGCCCACCACGAAGGCCGGTCGGTCCTCGACGCCGAGCGGGCGGAGCGCGGCGTCGATGCGGGCCGGGTCGCGCACGAGCAGGCGCACCTCGTGGCCGGCGTCGAGCAGGGCCTTGGTGCTGTGGGCGCCGACGAAGCCGGTGGCTCCGGTCACCATGACCCGCATCCGGGGCGAGCGTACGCTCGGTCCCATGACGCTGTCGCCGCAGGAGCTCTCCGACCGCCTGGAGATCCAGGACCTCCTCGTCGACTACAGCCACGCCATCGACACGCGCGACTGGGACGCCCTCGACCGGATCTTCACGCCGGACGCCTTCATCGACTACAGCGCCTTCGGCGGGAGCAGCGGTGACCTGGCCACCACGAAGCAGTTCCTGGCCACCGCCCTCGTGGACTTCCCGAGCTTCCAGCACATGGTGGCCACCAGCAAGGTCACGGTGGACGGCGACTCGGCCGTCGGCCGCACCATCTGCCACAACCCGATGGTCCTGTCCGAGGGCGAGAAGGGCACGCAGCTCATGTTCTGCGGCCTGTGGTACGTCGACCGCTTCGTGCGCACGCCGGAGGGGTGGCGCATCGCCGAGCGGGTCGAGGAGAAGAGCTACATGCACGTCCTGCCCCGCTCGTGATGGCGCGCGCACGCGGAGGCGTCGGCCACCATCGAGGCGCCGCTCGACGTGGTGTGGGCGGTGATGCTCGACCTCGACGCCTACCCGGCGTGGAACCCCTTCGTCGTGCGGGTCGACGGCCCCGCCGGGCGGCCGGCGGCGGTGGGCGACGAGCTGGTGCTGCACGTCCGGTGGGCCAGCGGTCGGGGCGTGACCACCCGTGAGCGCATCACCCGCCTCGACCCTCCGGGGGCCGGGCGCGAGGCCACGCTGGAGTACGAGTTCGGCGGACCCCTCGCCACCCTCGGGATGGTCCGGGGCCGCCGGCAGCAGCAGCTGGACGAGGTGTCGGGTTCGACCCGCTACCGGACGAGCGAGCGCCTCCACGGGTTGCTGGCCGTGGCCGCACCGATCGGCCGGGTGCAGGACGGCTTCGAGCGCCACGCCGCCGCCCTCAAGGCGCGGGCCGAGGCCGTGCACGCGGGGACGGCCTGACCCTCCGTGCCCACGATGACCGCCCTCCGCCTGGAGGCGTGGGGCGAGGCCCCCCGCTTCGCCGAGGTGCCGGTGCCCCGGCCCGGGCCCGGTGAGGTGCTGCTGCGCATGGCCGCCGTCGGGCTGTGCCACACCGACCTCCACTTCCTCGAGGCGGCGCCCGGCGCCTTCCCGTACGACCTGCCCTTCACGCTGGGCCACGAGAACGTGGGCCGGGTGGAGGAGGCCGGCGTCGGCGTGGACGACCTGACCCCGGGCGAGGCGGTGGCGGTGGCCGGCGTGCACTCCTGCGGCCGCTGCACGACGTGCCTGCGGGGGGCCGACAACTACTGCCCGCAGGGGTGGCGGGGCCGGGGGTACGGCGACGACGGGGGACTGGCCACCTTCCTGGTGGCACCGCGGCGGGAGCTGGTGCCGCTGGGCGACCTCGACGTCTGCGCGGCGGCCCCCCTGACCGACGCCGGCGCCACCTCGTACCACGTGGTCCGCAAGGTGCGGCCCAAGCTCGTGCCGGGCGCCACCGCCGTGGTGATCGGCGTCGGTGGCCTCGGCGGCTACGCCGTCCAGCACCTGCGGCTGCTCTCGCCCGCACGCGTCGTGGCCGTGGACGTGGACCCCCGGCGACTCGACACGGCCCGCTCCCTCGGCGCCGACGACGTGCTCCCGTCCGACCGGGGCACGGCGGCGGCGGTGCGGGCGCTGACCGACGGTGCCGGGGCCGAGGTGGTGCTCGACTTCGTCGGCACGGACGCCACGGCCCGCACCGCCCTCGGCTGCGCCCGGGCCATGGGCTCGGTGGCGCTCGTGGGTGCCGGCGGGGGAGCGGCCGCCGTCGGGTGGGGTCGGGTGCCGCTCGAGTGCGACGTGTTCGTCCCGATGGGGGCCACCATCGCCGACCTCCACGAGGTGGTGGCCCTGGCCCGCTCGGGGGCGCTGCGCATGGACGTCGAGGTCTTCCCCTTCGACCGGGCGCCCGAGGCCTACGAGCGCTTCGGGGCGGGGGAGCTCCCGGCCCGGGCGGTGGTGTCGGTCGACACCTGACGGGCCCTCACCGTTTGCTGGACACGATCAAGCAACCTCCGTAGGGTGCGGCCGTGCCCGGTCGGTTCGTCCCCTCCGTCGCGTAGCGGTGGACTTCGACGACACCCCCGAGGAGGCGGCCTTCCGCGCCGAGGCGCGGGCCTGGCTCGAGGACCACGCTCCGGCCCACGTCGCACCCGGCGCCGCCCGGGCCCGGGCCGCCGGCGCCGAGGAGTGGGTGCAGCGGTGCAAGGCCTGGCAGCGGGCCCTCTACGACGGCGGGTGGGCGGGCGTCACCTGGCCGAAGGAGTACGGGGGTCGCGGCGGGACGTCGCTCGAGCAGAGCATCTTCGCCCAGGAGCAGGCCCGCTTCGGCGTCTCCATCGGGGTCTTCGCCGTGGGCATCGGCATGGTCGGGCCGACGCTCATCGCCCACGGCACCGAGGAGCAGAAGGCCCGCTACCTCGACCCGCTGCTCCGAGGCGACGAGGTGTGGTGCCAGCTGTTCAGCGAGCCCGGCGCGGGGTCCGACCTGGCCGGCCTCTCCACCCGGGCCGTGCCGCGACGGCGACGAGTTCGTGGTCGACGGCCAGAAGGTGTGGACCTCCGGTGCGCACCACAGCCAGCTCGGCATCCTCCTGGCCCGGACGGACGCCGGGAAGCCGAAGCACCGGGGCATCACCTACTTCGTCCTCGACATGGCCTCGCCCGGCATCGACGTGCGGCCGCTGCGCCAGATCAACGGCGCCAGCCACTTCAACGAGGTCTTCCTCAGTGGCGTGCGCATCCCGGTGGAGAACGTGGTCGGGGAGGTCGACGGCGGGTGGGGCGTGGCCCTCACCACCCTCGGCAGCGAGCGCTCGTTGATCGGCGGCGGCGCCGGCGGGACCGCCTTCCCGTCGCTGCTCGAGCTGGCCCGGGCCCACGGGGCGACCGCCGACCCGCTGCGGCGCCAGGAGATCGCCGCCGCCTTCACCCGCTACGAGCTGCTGCGCTTCCTCGGGTACCGCGTCCAGACCGCCCTGAGCCAGCACCGCATGCCCGGGGCCGAGAGCTCCGTCCTGAAGCTGGCCTACTCCCGCCACACGGCGACCACCGCCGACCTGGCCATGTCGATCACCGGGGCGGCGGGGACGCTCCTCGGCGGCGAGGGCGTGGACGAGGCGTGGCGCCAGCAGTTCCTGGTCCAGTGGAGCTCCCGCATCGGCGGGGGCACCGATCAGATCCAGGGCAACGTCATCGCCGAGCGGGTCCTCGGCCTACCCCGTGACGTCCGGCCCGACAAGGACGTGCCGTTCCGCGAGCTGGCCACGCCGGCACGCTGAGGGAGGAGACGACCGTGCCCGCGCCGCTCGACGAGTACCCGATCCACCAGGTCCCGCTGTCCATGCGGTACGTGGCGACGGGCGACCGCAACGCCTACGACCGCTGCATCTTCCAGGCCCACGACCGCACCGGCGACGTGCTGCTCATCACCGGGCTCGGCGTCTACCCCAACCTCGGCGTCATCGACGCCTACGCCTCGGTGCGCCGGGGTGACCGCCAGGTGGTGGTGCGGGCGTCCGACGCCCTGTCCGAGGACCGGCATGGACCAGTCCGTGGGGCCGTTGCGGGTGGAGGTGGTCGAGCCCCTGCGCCAGCTGCGGGTGGTGTGCGAGGGGGCCGAGCACGGGCTGTCGTTCGACCTGACCTGGCGCTCGTCGTTCCCCGCCGTCGACGAGCCGCAGCACATCCAGCGGTCCGGCGACAAGCTCATGCTCGAGGGCTGCCGCTTCGTGCAGGCCGGCTCGTGGAGCGGCGTGCTCCAGGTCGAGGGCGACGACTACGAGGTGACCGACGACCGTTGGGTCGGCACCCGGGACCGGTCGTGGGGCATCCGGCCGTCGGGCGAGGCCGAGCCGGCGGCCCGCTTCGCCGCCGAGAAGCCGTTCGAGGGCTTCTGGTGGATCTGGGCGCCCCTGCGCTTCGACGACTACATGCTCATGGTCATCGCCCAGGAGCGGCCCGACGGCTTCCGCATCCTCAACGAGGCGGTGCGGGTGTTCCCCGAGTCGTCGGGTCGGCCGCCCGAGCAGCTGGGATGGCCCGAGGTCGACATCCGCTACACGTCGGGCACCCGCATCCCGGTGGGGGCCACCATCCACCTGTCACAGCGGGGCAAGCCCCTCGAGGTCGAGATCGAGCCCCGGTTGGGCATGGCCCTCAACATCGGGGCCGGCTACGGCCCCGACCCGTCCTGGACCCACGGGCAGTGGATGGGCCGGGGCTGGGTCGAGGGCGTCACCTACGACCTCACCGATCCCGCCATGGTGAGCAAGGCCGCCTTCTCGGTGGTCGACCACGCCGCCCGGGCCACCTGCGAGGGGGCCGAGGGCTGGGGGATCTTCGAGCACGCCACCTTCGGGCGCCACGACCCGTCGGGCTTCACCGACTGGTCCACGGTCGCCCCCTAGGAGGCCTCGGCCCCCCACCCGCCCGCGTGCGCTCCGGCGCACGCGGGCGGTGTGGGCCGGCCGCCGAAACCCGCCGGCGCCCGCAGGGGCGAGGGCGTACGGTCACCGGGTTCGCTGACACCGCCGGAGGTGCGCATGCGGGCTGACCCCACAGCCTGAGTCCCGTCCAGGGACCACGAGGACCGCAGCCGCCCGCCCCGTAGGGCCGGGCCGTTGCCCGCCCGCGCCCGCACTCGTCCCGAGGTGATGACCAGCGATGACCCCTGCCGCGCCCCGCCGTCCGGCGCGCCCCCTGCCCGACCTGGCCACGATGTTCCTGCGATGGAGCTTCGCCCGTGGCCTGTGCTCCCGCGGCTACTGGCTGGTGGCCAGCCTCTACCTCGTCGTGGTGGCGGACCTCTCGCCGTCCGAGCTGGTGCTCCTCGGGACGGGGCAGGCCCTCGTGGTCGTGCTCGCCGAGGTGCCGGCCGGCGTCCTGGCCGACACCGTGAGCCGGAAGTGGTCGCTCGTGCTGGCCCACGTCGTCACCGGCACCGGCATGGCCCTGGCCGGTCTCGTCACCTCGTTCCCGGCGCTGGCGCTCTCGCAGATGCTGTGGGGGCTGGGGTGGGCGTTCGCCAGCGGCGCCGACGTGGCGTGGATCACCGACGAGCTCGACCGCCCGGACCTCATCGACCGGGTGCTCGCCGCCCGTGCCCGCTGGGAGCTCACGGGCGCCGCCGCAGGGCTCGTCGGCTTCGGTGCGCTCGCCTGGGCCGCCGGCCTGGGAGGCGCGGTCGTGGTGTCGGGCCTGGCGATGGTCGGGCTCGGCGTCCTGGTCGCCCTGCGGTTCCCCGAGCACCGGTTCCGGCCGGCCGTCGCCTCGCAGCGGTGGCGGGCCGGCGTCGCCATCCTCCGCCGCGGCGTCCGGCTGGTGCGACGCGATCGGGAGATCCTCCTCGTGGTCGCCGCGTGGGTGCTCGTGAACGGCGCCGGCGGAGGGCTACGGCCGCCTCGTGGAGCGACGACTGGTCGGCCTCGGGTTCGGGGGCACCGCCTCGCCGATCCTGTGGTTCACGGCCCTCGGCCTCGCCACCCTCGCGGTCAGCGCCGCGGCCCTCCGCGTCGCTGGAGGCACGCATCGGCGGCGCCGACGTGGCCCGCCGCACGTTCACCGCCTGCTGCGCCGCCGGTGTCGTCGGCCTGGTGCTCTTCGCCGGTGCCCCGGACCCGCGGTGGGCGGTGGCGGCCACCTTCCTCGTCAGCGGCAGCGCCCATCCCGGTGCCGTCGTCCGCGCCGTCGCCGAGATCTGGGTCAACCGGCGCACCACGGGCGACGTCCGCGCCACGGTGCACTCGGTGCTCTCCCAGGGCGAGCACCTCGGGGAGATCGCCTTCGGGTTGCTGCTGGCCGGGCTGGCCCGGGCCACGAGCCTCACCGTCGCCCTCCTGGGATCGGCCGTGCTCCTCGCCGCCGCCGGCCTGCTGACGGGCGCGGAACGGGGGCCCCGCAGGGCCCCCGTCCACGAAGCGCTCGACTGACCTACTTGGGGCCGAAGTCGACTGATCAGTGCACCTGGCGGGCGGCCTCGCCCCAGTAGCGGGCCCGCAGCGCCTTCTTGTCGGGCTTCCCGAGAGGGCTCAGCGGGATGGCGTCGACGACGTCCACCGTCTTGGGCGCGTGGATGGCGCCCTTGCGCTCCTTCACCAGCGCGGCCAGCTCGTCCGCCGTGACCTCGGCCCCGGGCCGGAGCACGACGACGGCCTTGACCGCCTCGCCCCACTTGTCGTCGGGCACGCCGATGACGGCCACCGCGCCGACCGCCGGGTGGGACGACAGCACGTCCTCCACCTCGCGGGGGAAGACGTTGAAGCCGCCCGAGACGATCATGTCCTTCTTGCGGTCGACGATGGTCAGGAACCCCTCGTCGTCGGCCCGGGCCACGTCGCCGGTGTGCAGCCAGCCGCCCTTCAGCGCCTCCTCGGTCTGCTCCGGCTTGTTCCAGTAGCCCTTCATCACGAGTGGGCCCTGGACGCAGATCTCGCCCGGTTCGCCGTGCGGCACCTCGTTGCCGTCGTCGTCCAGCAGGGCCACCCGCAGCCACGGCACCGGCCGCCCGCACGTGGCGAGGCGATCCGGGCGGCTGGTGTCGTGGTCCTCCTTGCGCAGCACGGTGATGGTCATGGGGCACTCGGCCTGCCCGTAGAACTGGAAGAAGATCGGCCCGAGGCGGTCGATGGCCTCCTTCAGCCGGGTGGGGGACATGGCCGCCGCCCCGTAGTAGACGGTCTCGAGGCTCGAGAGGTCGGTCTCCGCGAACTTCGGGTGGTCGAGGAGGACGTAGAGCATCGTGGGCACGAGCATCGTGGCCGTGATCCGGTGCTTCTCGATGGCCTCGAGCACCGCGCCGGGGTCGAAGCCGGGCAGGACGACGATCGAGCCGCCCCGCAGCAGGGTGGGGATGAAGAAGGCGGCGCCGGCGTGGCTGAGCGGCGTGCAGATGAGGAAGCGGGTCTCCTCCGGCCACTGCCACTCGGCCATCTGGATCATGGTCATGGCCGCGCCGCTGCGATAGGTGCCCATCACCCCCTTGGGTTTGCCGGTGGTGCCGCCCGTGTAGGCCAGGCCGGCCACCTCCTCGGAGTCGATCCGCGGGGGCCCGGAGCGGCCCGGCCGTGAAGCCGGCGGCGGCGGCCAGCAGGTCCTCGCCCACCTCGGTGGGGCCGAGGGCCAGGAGGTGCTTGAGCCCCGGCACCCGCTCCTGCAGGGCGGCGGCCCGCTCGCCGAAGGCCGTCGGGTCGAACACGAGGGTCTCGACGCCGGCGTCCTCGAGGACGTAGGCGTGGTCGTCGATCGAGCCCATCGGGTGCAGCGCCGTGGTGCGGCAGCCGGTCACCATGTTGGCCCCCATGGTGAAGAGCACCTCGGGGCGGTTGGCCGAGAGCATGGCCACCGTGCTGCCCCGCCCGAGCCCGCGGTCGGCGAAGGCCTGGGCGTAGCAGCTGATCTGGTCCCGGACCTGCGCGTGCGGTCAGCACCTGGTCGCCGAGGTACACCGCCGGCTTGTCCGGGTTGCGGTCGAGGGCGGCCACGAGGAGGTCCGGGATGTGGGCGGTCCGGTGCAGCTCGGTCGGGTCGAAGTCGGTCACGCTGGGTCCCCCGTCGGATCGTTGACTGGATCCAGTATCGCGCCGTACCGTGGCGGCGGTGCCGGCCGGAGGCGACGACGACGCCATCGAGCGGGCGCTCGAGCAGCTGCTCCGCCTCAACGCCAGCCGCAAGGTCCACGCCCGCCAGGTGGCCGCCGCCGGCGTGCGCATCTCACCGCCGGGCCTGACGCTGCTCCGGCGCATCCAGGAGGACGGGCCGCTGTCCCTCGGCGAGCTGGCCCGGCGCACCGAGATGGACCCGGCCGCCACCGGTCGCCAGATCCGCCAGCTCGAGGACGACGGGTTCGTGCACCGCGGGCCGAGCGCCGAGGACGGCCGGGTGACGGTGGTGCGGGTGACGCCCGCGGGGCGGGAGGCCCGCCGGCGGATCGGCGAGGTGGTCGGGTCGCACATGGAGGGCGTGCTGGCCACCTGGTCGGCCGACGACCGGGCGACGTTGGCCGGGCCTGCTCACCCGGCTGGTCGACGACCTCCGCTCGGCCCACTACCGCGCCCTGGTCGACGAGCGGGCCGGCTAGCTGCCGCAGGTCGGGCAGACTGGAATCTGACGGACCGTCGGAAAGGGATCGCACATGGAGTTCGGCATCTTCATCCAGGGCTGGGTCCCCGGTCCGCAGGCCCACGACTCCGAAGCGGAGCACCGGGCGCTGCTGAACGAGGCCGACCTGGTGGAGTGCGCCGACCGCCACGGCTGGAAGTACGTGTGGATCAGCGAGCACCACGCGCTCACCGAGTACAGCCACATGTCGGCCAGCGACGTGTTCATGGGCTACCTGGCCCGCTCGCACCGAGCGCATCCACCTGTCGTCGGGCATCTTCAACCTCAGCCCCCGGGTCAACCACCCCGTGCGCAACGCCGAGCGGGTGGCCATGCTCGACCACCTGACATCGGGCCGCTTCGAGTTCGGCACCGGCCGGGGTGCCGGCTCCCACGAGATCGGCACGTTCAACATCCACGACTCGGACTCGACCCGCTCCGAGTGGGACGAGGTCATCCCGCGAGATCGTCCGCATGTGGGAGCAGGAGGACTACACGTTCGCCGGCAAGCACTTCGCGCTCGACCACGCCCCACAACGTCCTGCCGAAGCCCTACGGCACGGGCCACCCCGCCATCTGGGTCGCGTGCGGCAGCCCGTCGACGTTCGCCAAGGCGGGGCGGCTCGGCATCGGGGCGCTCGGCTTCAACTTCTCACCCGTCTTCGCCATGCAGCCGCTGATCGAGTCGTACAAGGAGGGGATCGCCGGGTGCGAGGAGCCGATCGGCGAGTTCCTCAACGACAACGTGATGATCACCAACGCGGTGGTGTGCATGGAGGACCGCGACCGGGCTCGGGAGATCGTGACCCGCTACGGGCGGGGCTACCTGTACTCGCTGGTGTGCCTGTACCACGACACGATCCCCGTGCCGGCCGGGGCGCCGGTGTGGCCGGAGCCCCCGAGCCAGCTCGGTCCCGAGACGATCGACTGGGCCATCGAGGCCGGCTACCTGTTGTGCGGGACACCGGAGGAGGTGTCCGAGCAGATCGCCCGTGGTCACCAGACCGTGGGCGTCGACCAGCTCGTGTTCGGGGTGCCGGGCGGCTCCGCCAGCCACGAGGAGACGCTCGAGATCCTCGAGACCTTCGGCAAGCGGGTCATCCCCGAGTTCGACCGGGACCCGGTGCACAGCACGACGCGCTACCGGGAGTCGGCGAAGCCGAAGCACCCGACGTTCAACGCGCCGCCGCCGGACCTGAAGAGCATCTGGTCGGAAGGCGCGCCTACCGTGGCGTCATGACGCTCACCAGCGAGAGGCCCGAGGCCGTCCACATCGGCGCCGACGACCTGCCGTGGGTCGACATCGGCGACGGCAGCAAGATGAAGGTGCTCCAGGTCCGGTCCGACGAGGGCCTCTGGATCGTGCAGAACGTCTTCCAGGCGGGCTACACGGTGCCCACCCACAAGCACACCGGACCGGTGTGGGGCTACACGATCTCGGGGGCCTGGCACTACAAGGAGTACGACTACGTCAACCGGGCCGGGTCGTTCCTCTACGAGCCGGCGGGTTCGGTCCACACGCTCGAGTGCATCGAGGACGACACCGTCGTGTGGTTCCAGATGTACGGGGCCAACCTCAACCTCGACGCCGAGGGCAACGTGGAGAGCATCTTCGACGGCCCCGGCACCCTGGCCGCCTACTACGCCCTGTGCGAGGCGGCGGGCCTCCCGAGGCCCAACGTCCTCACGGACTGACGCCCGAGCTCGCTGGAACGGCCGTTCGGTTGACTGGAACATCCCTGTAGTCAACCCACTGCGGTTCTAGGGTTCGAGGGTGCCGTACTCGTCGAGGCGCCGGGCGATGCAGGCGGCCCAGACCCGACAGGACGTCCTCGACGCCGCCGCCGACCTGTTCGCCACGGCCGGGTGGTCGGGCACCACGGTGACGGCGCTGGCCTCCCGGGCCGGCGTGGCGGTGGAGACCGTCTACGCCGGGCTCGGCTCGAAGAAGCAGGTCCTGCGGGGGGTGCTCGACGGGTCGGTGCCGGTGGAGGCGGAGCCGGAGGGCCAGGCTGCCCGGACCACCAGGGAGCAGCGCCTGCGCGCCGCCATCGCGGCGGTGGCCGACGCCCACGAGCGAGGTGCGGGCGTGTGGCGGGCGCTGCTGGAGGCGGCGTCGGGCGACGGGGAGGTGGAGGGCTGGCGGGTCGCGCTCGAGCGGCGCCGCCGGGCCGGGGTGGCGGGCACCCTCGAGGAGGTCGTCGGCACCGCCCCCGACCCCCTCGTCGTCGACGTGGTGTGGGCCCTGCTCGGCCCGGACGTCTGGCTCCGCCTCGTCGTGGACGCCGGGTGGAGCCGGGAGGAGTACGAGGACGCGATGACCGAGGCCGTCCTCCGGCTCGTCGGCCCGGTCCGGCGCCGCCGTTGAAATGGGGCTGGTGGGGCGGGTGGTCCGGGCGCTCGGCCTAGAAGCCCTCGGGCCAGTCCCGGCCCACCCGCAGCCGCCACTGCGGCGGGCGGCGCTCGAGGAACGCCTCCACGCCCTCCCGGGCGTCCTCGCGGCCCATGACGTGGTGGTGGAGCGCCGTCTCCAGCGCACCCACCTCCGCCGGGGTGCGCCCGAGCGACTCCCACAGCAGCCGCTTGCTGAGGGCCACCGACAGCGGTGCGGCGTCCTCGGCGATCGAACGGGCCGTCGCCAGCGCCTCGGGGAGGACGTCGTCGTTGGGCAGGCACCGGCTGGCCAGGCCCAGCTCCTTCGCCTCGCGACCGTCGAAGAGACGGCCGGTGAGGAGCACGTCGGCCGCCGCCGCCAGGCCCGCGATGCGGGGCAGCGTCCAGTGCGAGTAGGCGTCGGGGAGGACACCGCGGCGCACCTGCACCACCCCGTACTTGGCGTCGGCGGCCACGAAGCGGAGGTCGCACTGGAGGGCCAGGGTCAGCCCGATGCCCACGGCGTGGCCGTTGACGGCGGCGATCACCGGCTTGCGCACCTCCCACGCCGGCGGCGTGACCCCGGCGGCGCTGAACGACTCCTCGTCCCGTCGGTCGAAGGTGGCCCCTCCGGTACCCATGTCGGCCCCGGCGCAGAAGGCCGGCGGGGTCCCCGTGAGGACCACCGCCCGCACGTCGTCGTCGGCGTCGCACGACCGGTAGGCCTCGCCCAGCTCGCGGGCCATGCGGGCGCTGAAGGCGTTGCGCACCTCGGGCCGGTGCAGGGTGAGCACGGCCACCCCGTCGGCCACCTCGACCCGCACCTCCGGCCCCCCGGTCACGAGGCGCCGAGGGCGGTCACGAGCTCGCCGATGCGCTCGTCGGTGATGTCGTAGCCGGGGAAGTAGCAGCAGACGCGATCGGCCACCCCCTCGAAGCGCCGGGCGATCTGGTCGGCGCACTCCTCCGGGGTCCCGTGGACGGCGAGCGTGTCGACCATGGCGGCGTCGACCCGCTCGGCCATGGCCGCCCACTCGCCCCGCTTCGACATGGCGTTCAGCTCGGGCTGGCGGTCGACCCACCCCTCGACCTCGAGGACGGGGCGGTAGGCGGGGGTCGAGGCGTAGAAGGCGAGGAGCCAGCGCACGCCGTCGACGGCGGCCCGCTGCTCCTCCGCGGTCCGGCCCGTGGCCACGATGACCTCACCCACCACCTCGAGGTCCTCGCGGCGCCGCCCGGCCGCGGCCAGCCCCCGCTCGATGGCCGGGAGCGTGCGCTCGCAGAGGTGGCGACGGCTGTTGAACGGCATCACCAGCAGGCCGTCGGCCACCTCGGCCGCCACCTCCGTCATGCGGGGGCCGAGGGCGCCGAGGAGGACGGGCGGTGGCCCGAACGGGTTGGGCCCCGGGTCGAAGGCGGGCGTCATCAGGGTGTGGGTGGTGAAGCGACCCCGGAAGTCGAGCGGGGCCCCGCCCTCCCACGCGGCCAGCACCGCCTTGACCGCCAGGACCACCTCCCGCATGCGGGCGGCGGGGTGCGACCAGGTCGCCCCGTAGCGCCGCTCGACGTGGGCCCGCACCTGGGAGCCGAGCCCGAGGCGGAACCGCCCGCCGGACAGGGCCTGGAGGTCCCAGGCGGCGTGGGCCAGGTGCACGGGGCTGCGGGGGAAGGCGATGGCCACGTTGGTCATCAGGTCCACGGGGGCCACGCCGGCGGCCAGGGCCAGGGGGAGGAACACGTCGTGGGGGCCCTCGAAGGTGAACAGCCCGGCGACCCCGGTGGCCGCCAGCGCCCGGGCCCGGTCGGCCACCTCGGCCGGCGGCGCCATGAGGAGGACGTCGACCGGGAGCGCCACCCGCGGAGCATGGCACGGGTGTAACGGCGGCCGCCCGGGTGCGGTCGGATCGGCGATGCCCAGCTCCCCCGCAGCGACGACCACCCCGCCGGCGAGCACCTGGACGTGCTGGAGCGATTGGTGGTGGCGCCCGCAGAGGGCATCTTCCGACCGCTGCCCGCCTGCATGGTGGCGATGGACGAGGGCCAGGTGCACCCCGGCGAGGTGGTGGGCGAGGTGCGCACCGCCGGCGCCTCGCTGCCCGTGCGCACCCTCTTCACCGGCCACTTCATGGGGATGCTGGCCCAGGTGGGCTGGCGGGTCCGTGCCGGCGAGCCCGTGGCCTGGCTCCGGACCGAGCTGGCCTAGCCGCCGCCTGCCTCGCCGGTTCTTTGGTTCTCTCCCGACACGTCCTGTAGGGAGAGAACCAAAGAACGGTGGGGGCCCGCTCAGCCTGGAGGGCGGGCGGGGCCGGAGCCGGCGCCCGACCCGTCGATGGCGGCGGCCACGCGATCGAGCTCCTCGGCGGTGAGCTCCAGCCCGGCGGCGGGGATCCAGCCCTCCACCTGCTCCGGGCGGCGGGCGCCCACGATGGCGGCCGACACGCCGGGCCAGGCCAGCGTCCACGCCACCGCCGCCGCCGGCGTGGGCACCCCCCGCCCCTCCGCCACCTCGGCCAGCGCCCGGGCCACGGCCAGGTTGCGGCGGAGCCCCTCGCCCTGGAAGTCGGCGCTGCGAGAGCGCCAGTCGTCCTCCGGCAGGGACCCGGCCCGCTCCTCGTCGAAGGCGCCGGTCAGCAGGCCCGACTGCATGGGGCTGTAGACGATGACGCCGGTGCCGTGTGCCTCGCACCAGGGGAGCAGATCGGCGGCGGCGTCGCGGGCCACCGCAGAGAACGGCGGTTGCAGCGAGTCCACGTGGCCGACCGCCTCGCACGCCTCGAGCAGGGCCACGTCGTAGTTCGACACGCCGACGAAGCGCACCTTGCCCGCAGCCTTGAGCTCGAGCATCGCCGCCCAGCTGTCCTCCACCGGGGTGCCGTCCTCGCTGGGCCAGTGGATCTGGAGGAGGTCGAGGCGCTCGACCCCCAGTCGGCGCAGGCTGGCGTCGGCCTCGCGCCGGACGGTGCCCGGGTTGGCCACCCGCCGCTGCTGCCGGGACTCGTCCCACACCAGCCCGCACTTGGTGAAGACGTACGGCCGCTCGTCGTCCGCCAGGCCGCCGAGGGCGCGGGCCACCACCTCCTCGCTGTGCCCGAGGCCGTAGACGGCGGCGGTGTCGATCCAGTTGACCCCGGCGTCCACCGCTCGGCGGATGGCGGCCACCGACTCGTCGTCGTCCTGGGGGCCCCAGGCGAACGACCAGCCGGCGCCGCCGATGGCCCAGGCGCCGAAGCCGACGGTGGTGAGCTCGAGACCGGTGGAGCCGAACGGGCGGAGGGGGAGGTCGGTGCGCACGGCGCCCTGCCTACCCCGTCCGGCCGCGCTCCGGACCGCCGGTCAGCCCGTTCTTTGGCCGCTCACCCACACGTCCTGTAGGGAGAGAACCAAAGAACGGCGAGGGGTCGCTCTAGGGTCGCCGGCCCATGCCCGGCCGCCGCCTCGCCGTGCTCGGCGGTGTCGTGGGACCGGTGGCCTTCGTGGCGGCGTGGGCCGTCGGCGGTGCGCTGGCCGACGGGTACTCGCCGGTGGACGACGCGATCAGCCGGCTCGCCGCCGTCGGGGCCACGACCCGGCCCCTCATGACCGCCGGCTTCCTGGTCTTCGGGGCCGGGATGGCCGTGTTCTCGATCGCGCTCCGGTCGTCCTTCACGGGGCCGGTGTGGCTGGCGGCGCTGGCGGCGGGCATCTGCACCGTGGGCGTCGCCGCCGTGCCCCTCGACGGCGGGCACGACGGCCTCCACGGCGTGCTCGCCGGAGCCGGGTACGCCGCCCTGGTGGCGGTGCCCGCCACCGCCGTCCCCGCCCTCGCCCGGGACCATCGGGGTGCCGCCGTCATGGCGGCGGTCGTCGCCGATCGTGGCCGGCGCCTGCCTCCTGGCCAGCACCGCGACCGCGGGACCCAACGGCCTCCTCCAGCGGCTCGGGCTGACGCTGGTCGACGCGCTGGCTCGTCGCCACCGCCGTGCGCCTGTGGCGACGCCTCTAGGTTCCCGGACATGTCGACGCCGACGCCCAGCCGCCACCTGGGCCGCCCGCTGCCGGCCTGGTTCGACGACGCCAAGTTCGGCATCTTCGTGCACTGGACGGCGGCCACCGTCCCCGCCTTCGCCCCGGTCGGGCCCTCACCGTTCGACCTCGCCGCCACCGAGGGGTGGGAGGCGGCCATGGCCCGCTCGCCCTACGTCGAGTGGTACCAGAACTCCCTCTCGATCCCGGGCAGCCCGGTGGCCGAGCACCACCAGGCGACCTACGGCGACCTCCCCTACGACGCCTTCGTGCGCCGCTTCGCCGACCTGCTCGAGCGCTGGGACCCGGAGCCGTGGGCCGACCTCTTCGCCGCGGCCGGCGCCCGCTACGTCGTCCTCGTGACCAAGCACCACGACGGGTTCCTGCTGTGGCCGAGCCGCACGACGAACCCGCACAAGGAGGCGTGGCAGGCGCACCGGGACGTGGTGGGGGAGCTGGCGGCGGCGGTGCGGGCCCGGGGCCTGCGCTTCGGCCTCTACTACTCCGGCGGCCTCGACTGGACCTTCGGCGGGCTGCCGATGCACGACCTCGCGTCGTCGATGGCCGCCATCCCGCAGACCGAGGAGTACCTGGCCTACGCCGATGCGCACTGGCGGGAGCTGATCGACCGCTACGAGCCGGACGTGCTCTGGAACGACATCGGCTACCCGGCGGCGGCCGACCTCGACCGGCTCTTCGGGGACTACTACGACCGGGTCCCGCACGGCGTGGTCAACGACCGCTTCGACTTCCTCGGCGTGCACGGCGGGACGGCCCACGCCGACTTCACCACCCCCGAGTACTCGACGACCCACCACGGGGAGGGCAAGTGGGAGTCGACCCGGGGCATCGGCACCTCGTTCGGCTTCAACCGGGAGGAGAAGGAGGAGGACCTCCTCGGCGCCGACGACGCGGTCCGCCTGCTGGCCGAGGTCGTCGCGGGGGGCGGCAACCTGCTGCTCAACGTCGGCCCGGCGGCTGACGGCACCGTCCCGTGGCACCAGGTGACGCGCCTGCTGGCCCTCGGCTGGTGGCTCCGGGAGAACGGTCCGGCGGTCTACGGGACGCGGGCGGGCCCGCCGGCGTCGACGACGGCCGAGGGCATCACCGTCGTGCAGACGGTGACCGACGACGCCAGGTACGTGCTCGTGCTGGGGACGCCGGCGGGGGACCGGCTCGACCTGCCGGGGATCGAGCTGGACAGCGGCGCCATGGTCGAGCTGCTCGGCCACGGCGGCCCGCTGCGGTGGGAGCCGGTGCGGGGAGGGACGAGCGTCGAGCTGCCCGTGGCCCTCCCCGCCGGACCGGCGTTCAGCCTGCGGGTGCGGAGCGGCGCCGGCTGAGCCACGCGGCGGCCGCCAGGGCAGGTACCTCGAGGGTGCGGTCCGGGTTGAGGCCGAGGTCGACGACGGCGGCGTCGACGCCGATGGCGGGGATGCGGACTCGGGCGGGCTGGACGCCACCGGGCGGCGGCGCCGGGGCGTCGGTCGGTCCCGGGTGCGACGGGGTGCCCGCCGGCGCGCCGGAGGCCTCGTCGGCCGCGAGGGCCCGCAGGACGAGCACGGCCAGCACGGCGGCGAGGGCCACGAGCAGGGCCCGGACCACCGCCGTCCGAGTCGATCTCCCCGACCGCGGCACGACGGGCGAGCGTACCGAGGGCACCGTTCGCCACGGGTGGAGGGTCGTGGCAGCATCAGGGGGTGGCGGAGGGCGACCTGGTCACCACCGAGGAGGCGGCGTGGGTGTTCCGCCGCGCCGCCGAGCTGGAGGCGGTGTCGTTCGGTGGGCCGGAGGCGCTGCTCGACGAGCGCACCCTGGAGGCCGCCGGGGCCGAGGCCGGCCTGGCGCCGTCGTCCATCCGCACCGCGCTGGCGGAGCTGCGGGCCGGCGCCATGGCGGTGCCCGAGCCGGCGCCCGAGGGCCCTCCGGGCCGGCGCTCGCTGGTCCTCACCCGGGCCGTCCCCGGACCGCCCGGGGAGGTGGCGCAGGCCCTCGACGCCCTGGCCCGGCGGAACGTCCTGGCCGTGCGCCGCCGCCGGTGGCCGACCACGGTGTGGGAGCGTCGCACCGGGCTGCCCGCCGCCTGCGTGCGGGCCGTTCCCGGCCGGCGGGCCCGGCCCCTGGCCAGCATCGGGCGGCTGACGGCCACGCTCGGCGTCGTGCCGGGCGCCCCCGACGTGGTGCGGGTGGAGCTGCGGGCCGAGCCGCTTCCCGCCCGCCGGCTCCTGCCGCTCCGCACCCGGGCGGGGGTCGGGACCGGCGTGGCTGCGGGGACCGGGGTGGCCGCCGTGGCGGTGCTCGGGCCCCACGGGGGACTGATGGCCGACGCCCTGCTGACGGTCGCCGGCGCCGGGGGGGCGGCGTGGGCCGGCTCCGTCGGCGTCCGGGCCGTCCGCGACGCCCGGGACGCCCTCGGCGACGCGCTGGCCTACGCCCTCGACCAGCTCGAGCACCGCCGGTCGCCCGCCCTCGTCCTCGTCTGATCCCGTACCGTCCCCGCCCCATGGACGGACCCGCCCGCATCGGGCGCACCATCGCCGAGTCGACCCCCCGCTTCCCGGCGCCGCCCCGCCCGCCGACCGGCGCCCCCAACGTGGTGGTGATCGTCGTCGACGACCTGGGGTTCGCCCAGCTCGGCTGCTTCGGGTCCGACATCGCCACGCCGACGTTCGACCGCCTGGCCGCCGGGGGCCTCCGGTACAACCGCTTCCACGTCACCGGCATGTGCTCGCCCACCCGGGGCGCCCTGCTCACCGGTCGCAACGCCCACAAGGTGGGCATGGGCTTCGTGGCCGACATCCCGATCGGCTTCCCCGGCTACAACGCCCGCATCCCGAGGTCGGCGGCGCCGCTGCCCCGGGTGCTGAAGGACGCGGGCTACAACACGATGGCCGTCGGCAAGTGGCACCTCGCCCCGCGGTGGGAGCTGAGCGCGGCGGGACCGTTCGACCGCTGGCCGCTCGGGCTCGGCTTCGAGCACTACTACGGCTTCATGGGGGGCGACACCAACCAGTGGGCTCCCGGCCTCGTGCAGGACAACGCCTTCGTCGACCCGCCCCGCACCCCGGCCGAGGGCTACCACCTGACCGAGGACCTGGTCGACCGGGCCATCCGCAACGTGGCCGACCAGCGCAACGCCGCCCCGCACCGACCCTTCTTCCTCTACCTGGCCACCGGCGCCATGCACGCGCCCCACCAGGCGCCCCGCGAGTGGATCGACCGCTACGCCGGGCAGTTCGACGACGGCTGGGAGCGCTGGCGGGAGCGCGCCTTCGCCCGCCAGCAGGAGTCGGGCGTGGTGCCGGCGGCGACGACGCTGACCGAGCGGCCGAGCTGGGTGCGCCCGTGGGACGACCTGCCCGCCGACGAGCGGCGCCTCTTCTCCCGGATGCAGGAGGTGTTCGCCGGCTTCCTCAGCCACACCGACCACCACATCGGGCGGCTGGTGTCGTTCCTCGAGGCCGAGGGCGTGCTCGACGACACCTTGATCCTCGCCATCTCCGACAACGGGACGTCCGCCGAGGGCGGCCCCACCGGGTCCCGCAACGAGCACCGGTTCGCCTTCGGCGTGCCGGAGGACCTGGCCGACGACCTGGCCCACATCGACGAGCTCGGCGGCCACCGCTCGTACAACCACTACCCGTGGGGCTGGGCGTGGGCCGGCAACGCGCCGCTCAAGCTGTGGAAGCGCTACGCCTGGCTGGGCGGGACCCGCACGCCGCTCATCGTCCACTGGCCGCGCGGCGTGGCCGCCCGGGGCGACGTGCGGCCGCAGTTCTGCCACGCCGTGGACGTGGTGCCCACCGTCCTCGAGGCGGCCGGGCTGCCCGACGCCCGAGGTGGTCGACGGCGTGCAGCAGCAGCCGCTCGACGGCGCCTCGTTGCTGGGGACGTTCGCCGACGGCGAGGCGCCGAGCCCGCGGTCGAGCCAGTACTTCGAGATCATCGCCTCACGCTCGATCTACCTCGACGGGTGGAAGGCCACCACCGACCACGTGTCGAAGGGGGTGCTGGCCGAGGAGGAGCTGCTCGAGGGCAGCAAGGACCTGGCCGCCGACCACTGGGCGCTCTACCACCTCGACGAGGACTTCTCCGAGGCCCACGACCTGGCCGAGGCCGAGCCCGAGCGGGTGCGGCAGCTGGCCGACCGGTGGTGGTTCGAGGCCGGGCGCAACCAGGTGCTGCCCCTCGAGGACTCGCTCACCGGGCGCTTCATCGCCATGGAGCCGGGGCCGCCGCCCCGGGCGGCCTACACCTACCGCCCGGGCGGGTCGCCGGTCGCCGAGGACGTGGGCCCGAGCCTGAGCGGCGGGTTCCGCATCACCGCCGACGTGGAGGTGCCCGACGCGGGGCCGAGGGCATCCTCTGCGCCCAGGGCGACTGGACGAACGGCTGGGCCTTCTACGTGCGCGACGGCCGGCTCACGTGGGTGGTGAACGCCTACGGCGAGCCGGTGGTGATCAGGGCCGACGCCGACGTGGTGCCGGGACGGGTGCGCCTGCGGGCGGAGTACGACCGGGAGGCGGCGGGCGGGGGGCCGGTGGTCCTGCGCCTCGACGACGTGGTGGTGGGGGAGGGCCGGGTGGCGCTCGACCTCCCCGTGCGCTGGCAGATCGGTGGTGCGCCGCTGTCCATCGGCTCGGACACCGGCTTCCCCGTCTGCGACGACTACGAGGTGCCCTTCGCCTGGACGGGCACCCTCCACTCGGTCACCGTCGAGGTCGGCCCCCGACCCCCGTCCGACCCCGCCACCGAGGCCGAGGTCCTCCTCAAGTCGGAGTGACCCCTCCCGTTCTTTGGTTCTCTCCCTACCGCAGGTGTCGGTAGACGGCCAAAGAACGGATCAGGCGGGGCTCAGCGGCGGGCGGCGACCTCGTCGACGAGGCCGGCGGCCACGGCCTCCTGGGCGGCGAGGAGGGGGCCCCGCTCGGTGGCGTCGGCCACCTCGGAACGGGGGCGCCCGGTGGCGGTCACCAACCGGTCCACGAGGCGGTCCCGGGCGGCGAGCAGCTCGGACGCCTCCCGCTCGAGCCGGCGGGCCGGGCCCTCCAGGCGGTCCTCCGCCAGGCGCAGCGACAGCCGGGCGTTGGGGGCCGCCCGGCGCCGGCCCGGTGTGGCGCAGGCGACGACCGCCGCCGCCGTGCCCACCGCCTGCCCGATGCAGGTGGCCTCGACCGGGGCCTGCAGCAGGTCCAGCACGTCGACCACGGCGATGCCGGCGTCCAGCGGGCCGCCGGGGCTGTTGACGAGCAGCGCCACGGGACCGTCGTCGTCGGCGTCGAGGGCCATCAGCGACGCCGCCAGGGCGGTGGCCGCCTCCCCCTCGAGCGCTCCGGTGAGCATGACCGTGCGCCGCTCGAACAGGCGCCGGGCGGTCTCGTCGGCCAGGTCGCCGCCGCCGTTCACGGCCCCTCCGCCAGGCCCCAGGCGATGGGGGAGCCGACCGCGGCGGCGTACCGCTCGAGGGTCGACACCTTCAGGTCCACCGCCGACGCCTCCAGCCGGGCCACGGCCGATTGCGAGGTGCCCATCCGGGCGGCCACCTCGGTCTGCGACAGGCCCTGGGCCCGGCGCCGGGTCACCAGCTCGTCGACCAGCCGACGGCGCCCGTCGGCCATCTCGGCGAACCCGGGGAACACGGACCGGCGCGGCGCCTCCACACCACCGACGATATCTCATCTACGGTATGGACGATGCCGCCGTTCCGCTTCGGCCTCCAGGTGGTCACCGCCGACTCCCGGGCCGCCCTCGTGGAGCGGGCCCGTCGGGCCGAGGACCTCGGCTTCGCCATCCTCCAGACGGCCGACCACCTCGACGAGATCCTCCCGCCGCTCGTCACCCTGGCCACCGTGGCCGAGGCCACCACCTCGCTCCGGGTCGGGACGCTCGTGCTCAACAACGACCTCCGCCACCCCGTCGTGCTGGCCCGGGAGGCGGCCGCCGTCGACCTGTTGAGCGACGGCCGCCTCGAGCTCGGCCTCGGCGCCGGCCACAGCGAGCCCGAGTACCGCTCGGCCGGGCTGCCGTTCGATCCGCCCGGTGTCCGCATCGAGCGGTTGGCCGAGTCGCTCGCCCTCCTCGACGGGCTGCTGGCCGGCGACGAGGTCTCCCTCGCCGGCACCCACTACACCGTCACGGGCGCCCGGGTCTTCCCCCGGCCGGTGCAGCGCCCCCGCCCGCCCCTCCTCGTCGGCGGCGGGGGCCGCAAGGTCCTGGCCCTGGCCGCGCGCGCCGCCGACGTCGTCGGGCTGACGGGCACCGGCCCCACGCGGGCCGACGGCCGGAACCACGTCCCCACCGGCTTCGCTCCCGCCGCCGTCGACGCGCAGGTGGCCCACGTCCGGGCCGAGGCGGCCGCCGCCGGGCGCCCGACGCCCGAGCTCCACGCCCTCGTCCAGGTGGTGCACGTGACCGACGACCGCCGGGCGGCGCTGGAACGCCTCCAGCGCCACCTCCCCGAGCTGTCCCTCGACGACCTCGAGGGCACGCCGTACCTGCTGGTGGGGACCGTCGACGCCATGGTCGAGCAGCTCCAGGCCGCCCGCGAGCGGTGGGGCATCTCCTACCTCACGGTGCGGGACGAGGCCGCTCGCCCCCGTCGTCGCCCGCCTGGCCGGGACATGATGGCGGCGGTGGTCGAGACGACGCTGGCACCCGTCCTCCGCATCGGGGACGCCCTCGTGCGGGCCGGGACGTGCTCGTGGACCGACCCCACCCTCGTGAAGGGGACCGACTGGTACCCGAAGCGCTCGATGCCGGCGGCCGAGCGGCTGGCCTTCTACGCCGCCCGCTTCCCGGTGGTCGAGGTCGACAGCACCTACTACCACCCGCCCAGCCACGCCCTCGCCGAGGGCTGGGCCGAGCGCACGCCCCCCGGCTTCACCATGGACGTCAAGGGGTGGTCGCTCCTCACGGGCCACCCCACCAAGCGCGAGTCGGTCTGGGAGGACCTGCGGGAGGAGCTCGACCCGGAGTCGGCCGAGAAGCGCAACGTCTACGCCAGCCACCTGCCCGACGACGCCGTGGACGAGGCGTGGCGCCGCTTCGCCGAGGCCCTCGAGCCGCTGCGGCGGGCCGACCGGCTCGGCGCCGTGCTCCTGCAGTATCCCGAGTGGTTCACGCCGAAGCGGGCCAACCGCGAGGAGCTGGCGCGCATCCGGGAGCGGTGGCCGGACCTCCCCGTGTCCGTCGAGCTGCGGTCGAACCGGTGGTGGGCCGAGGACGAGCAGGACCGCACGCTCGGCGTGCTGCGCGACGCAGGGCTGACCACCGTCGTGGTCGACGCCCCGCCGGTCAGCGGCCTCCCCACCGTCGTGGCCGCCACCGCGCCCCTCGCCGTCGTGCGCTTCCACGGCCGCAACGACGACACCTGGAACAAGAAGGGCATCAGCGCCGCCGAGCGCTTCCGCTACCTCTACAGCCGCGAGGAGCTGGAGGGGTGGGTGCCCGCGGTGGAGCGCCTGGCGGACGAGGCCGAGCAGGTCCACGTCCTCATGAACAACTGCTACGAGGACTACGGCGTGCGCAACGCCGCCGACCTGCGCGACCTGCTGGTGGCGGCGGGCGCCGCCGAGCTCGAGACCTAGGTCAGGCCCCCGCCGCGGCCACGCCGAGGGCGGCCAGCTGGGCCTCGGTGCCGATGGCGATGAGGACGTGCCCGGGCTGGATGACGGTCTCGGGCGACGGGTTGGTGGTGAACGCGCCGTCCCCGTCGCGGACGGCCAGGATCAGCGCCCCGGTCTGATCGCGGATGTGGGCGTCGCGCAGGCTGCGCCCGCCGAGGCCCGAGGTCCTGGCCACCGGCACCTCCTCGAGGCGGAACTCGAGGCTCCCGTCGTGCATGACGACGTCGAGGAACTCGGCTACGTGGGGCTGGACCACGAAGGCGGCCATCCGCTGGCCGCCGATGCGCTGCGGGTTCACCACGCGGTCGGCCCCGGCGCTGGCCAGCTTCCCCTCGGACGACTCCTGACGGGCCCGGGCGACGATGAAGAGGTCGGGCCGCAGCGCCCGCGCCGTGACGGTGAGGAACAGGTTGTCGGCGTCGGTGGTGAGGGCGGCGACGAGGACGCCGCGCCGTGTCGATGCCCGCCGCCCGCAGCACCTCCTCGTCGGTGGCGTCGCCCTGGAGCGTGGCCACCGGGAGGTTGGCCAGGCGCTCGGCGTCGCGGTCGACCACGACCACGTCCGTCCCGCCGGTGGCCACGAGGCTGGCGATGCTCCGCCCCACCCGGCCGTAGCCGCAGATGATCACGTGCCCGGACCAGCCGGCGATCCGCCGTTCCATCCTCCGCCTCCCCACGAGCTCCATCAGGTCGCCGTCGACGACGGCCTCCACCAGACCGCCCAAGATGTACAGCGCCGTCCCCACGCCACCGAGGATGAGCCCGATCGTGAAGAGGCGCTCCCGGGTGGACATCGGCTCGATCTCGCCGTACCCGACCGTCGAGATGGTGGTGACGGTCTGGTACAGCGCGTTCATCGGCGAGAAGCCGAGCAGCAGGTAGCCGAGCGTCCCCACCGCGGTGATGAGCGCGAGGGCGGCCAGGCCGATGCGGGCCCGGCGCAGGGCGTCCATCGGCGGCATCCTGCCCCACCGGCGGGCGGCTGTCGGCGACGATGGTGCGGTCGTCGTGGACGAGGGGGCGGAGATGGAGAACGCGGCGCTGGTCGTCTGGCTGCTCACGGCGGGAGGGGGCCTGACGCTGGCCAGCATCTGGCTGGCCCGGGGCGGGCTGAAGCAGCAGGACGAGGTGCTCGAGCTGTCGTACCCCGACGTGGCGAAGGCCACCGACGTGACGAGCTCGATCTCCGCTCGACGCGGGAGCCGGCTGCCGGTGTGGATGATCGGGACCCACGCGTCGCTGGCGGCGCTCGGCCTGGCGCTGTGGATCTACTACGTCGTCCACGAGGGCGAGGAGGGCACGGGCATCGGCGCCCTGCCGCCGCTGGTGGTGGCACTCCTGCTCGTGGTCGGCACCCTCGGGGTCCTCATGGTGCGGCGGTGGCGGGAGGACCGCATCCGCCAAGGCGACGAGCGGGCCCCCGCGGCCGAGCTGCCGCCCGAGCAGCGCTTCCCGGCGATCGTGGTGGGCCTGCACGGGCTCCTGGCTGTTGTGACCGTGGCCCTCGTGTTCCTCACCGCCGTGGGCCTCGGCGACTGAGCAGGGTCCGCACCTCGTCGTCGGAGGTCTCCGAGAAGTCGTCGTACCAGGCGCCCACGGCGACGAACGACGCGGGGGTGCGCAGGCACACCACCTCGTCGGCGAGGCTGCGCAGGGCGACGGCGGCCGACGGCGGGGCCACGGGGACGGCCGCCACCACGGGGGACGCGCCGGCGCCGGAGACCGCCTGCACCGCCACCCGCATGGTCGCCCCCGTGGCGAGGCCGTCGTCGACGACGATCACCGGGCGGCCCCGGAGGTCGGGCGGTGGGCGGTCGCCCCGGTAGTCCCGTTCCCGTTCGGCCACCACCGCCACCGCCCGGGCCGTGACCGCCTCGACCACGCCCGCGGGCAGGGTGAGGCGGCCCAGCACGTCGTGGTTGAGGACCCGCAGGCCGCCACCGGCCACCGCGCCCATGGCCAGCTCCTCGTGTCCGGGGACGCCGAGCTTGCGCACCACCAGCACGTCGAGCTCGGCGGCGAGGGCGGCGGCGACCTCGGCGGCCACGGGGACCCCGCCCCGGGGCAGGCCGAGCACCAGCGCCCCCGTGCCGCGGTGGTGCTCCAGGGCCCGGGCCAGCTGCCGGCCGGCGTCCACGCGGTCGGCGGAAGGGGCTCCCCGCCACGACCTCCGTCCTACTCCACCGGCGCCCACGCCGCTGGCTACCGTCCCGGCGTGCCCAGTGGCGGTCGGGACCTCGTGGCCGACCTCGGGGTGCTCGCCCGCCAGTCGGTCCGCATCGAGCCGGGCCTGGAGCACCACGAGCTGTTCACCACCGGCGGGCTCCTCACCATCCTGTGGCACGGCCCCCCGGACGCCGAGTCCGTGTTGGTCGCCTGCGGCGGTGCCATGGGCGGGCTCCTCGGTCCTGCCGACGGCCTGTACCAGGACCTGGGCCACGACCTGGCGGGGACCGACATCGGCACCCTGCGGGTGGGCTACCGCTCGCCGGGTGAGCTGGCCATGTGCAGCCTGGACCTGGCCGCCGCCATCCAGCTGGCCGAGCGGAACGGCGCGGTGCGGGCCGTCACGATGGGGCACTCCTTCGGCGGTGCGGTGGCGGTGCGGGTAGGTGCCGCCCTGCCCGACATCGTCACCGGGGTGGTGGGCCTGGCCACCCAGTCGGCCGGGTGCGAGGTGGCCGGCGGCCTGGCCGGCCGACCGCTCCTCCTCGTCCACGGCGAGGCCGACGAGATCCTCCCGCCGGAGTGCAGCCTCGTGGTCCGGGGGCTGGCCGGCGACGGCGAGGTGGTGCTCGTCCCCGGCGCCGGTCACCTCCTGCGGGAGGCGGGCGACCTGCTGCGGGAGCGCCTGCCCGAGTGGGTGCGGGCCCGACTGGCTTCCTGAGAGGATGCGCCGGTGCCTTCGTTGGACGAGCTGACCGCCGATCTCGCGGCCGAGCACGCCGACCTGGACCGGCTCGTGTCCGGGCTCGACGAGGCCGGGTTCGACACGCCCACGCCCGCCGAGGGCTGGGTCGTCCGGGATCAGGTGAGCCACCTGGCGTGGTTCGACCGGGAGGCGGTCCGGGCGGCGCTCGACCCCGAGGGCTTCACCGCCACGCTGCCCGATGCCCTGGCCGACGAGGCCTTCACCGAACGGGCCGTGGTCGAGGGCCGGGCCCTGTCGGGGGCGGACCTCCTGGCGTGGTGGCGGGCCGCCCGGGCCGAGCTGTTGGAGGCGCTGGCCGGGCTCGACCCGGCGACGAGGGTGCCCTGGTACGGGCCCCCCATGAGCGCAGCGTCGTTCACCACCGCCCGGCTGATGGAGACGTGGGCCCACGGCCAGGACGTGGCCGACGCCCTCGACGTGGAGCGGATCCCCACGGACCGCCTGCGCCACATCGCCTTCCTCGGGGTGCGGGCCTTCCCCAACAGCTACCGGGTGCGGGACCTGCCCGTGCCGGAGGTGCCGGTCCGGGTGGAGCTCACGTCGCCGTCCGGCGAGGCGTGGGTGTGGGGCGACGACGGTGCCGACCGACGTGGTCCGGGGACCGGCGCTCGACTTCTGCCTGGTGGCCACCCAGCGGCGCCACGTCGACGACACCGCGTTGGTCGCCGAGGGGCCGGTGGCCGCCGAGTGGCTGCGGCTGGCCCAGGCCTTCGCCGGTCCCGCCGGACCGGGACGGGCGCCGAAAGGCTGACCGCCGGCGACGGGCCGCTCGGTACGGTCCGGCGGTGGGCGCCATCGAGATCTCGCGCCTGGGCTTCCGCTTCCCCGGCGGACGGGAGCTGCTCGTCGACGTCAGCTTCCGCGTCGGTGCCGGCGAGCGGGCGGCGTTGGTGGGGGCCAACGGCGCCGGCAAGACCACGCTGCTCCGCATCCTCGTCCGGCGACGAGGTCGGGGCCACCGGGACCGTGGCCGTCGACGGGCGCCTGGGCGTCCTCCGCCAGTTCGTGGGCTCGCTCTCCGACGGGACCACGGTGCGGGATCTGCTCGTCTCGCTCTCGCCGCCGGCCCTCCGGGACGCGGCGAGCCGCCTCGCCACGGCCGAGGCGGCGCTCGACCACGAGGCCACGGCGGAGGCGGGCCTGGCGGTGGCCGACGCCTGGGCGGCGTGGGGCGACGCCGGCGGGTACGAGGCCGAGCTGGCGTGGGACGCCCACACCACCGTCGCCCTCCGGCGTCGGCTGGCGGACGTGGCCGGCCGCCCGGTGGGGACGCTGTCCGGCGGCGAGCAGAAGCGGCTGGCCCTGGAGGCCCTCTTGCGGGGGGACGACGACGTGCTGCTGCTCGACGAGCCCGACAACTACCTCGACGTGCCCGGCAAGGAGTGGCTGGAGGAGGCCCTCCGGGCCACGCCGAAGACGGTGCTCTTCGTCAGCCACGACCGGGAGCTGCTGCGGCGCACGGCCACCAAGGTGGTGACGCTCGAGGGGCGGGGGGCGTGGACCCACGGCGGGTCGTTCGCCACGTGGCACGAGGCCCGGGAGGCGCGCCTCGCCCGGCTCGACGACGAGCACCGCCGGTGGCAGGAGGAGCGCAAGCGGCTGGAGGCCCAGGTCCGTGAGCTCCGCCGTCGCCTCCAGATCACCGACAGCTTCGCCAGCCGCCTCCGCGCCACGCAGACCAAGGTGCGCCGCCACGAGGCGGCCGTGCCCACCGAGCGGCCGCGGCAGCAGTCCGTGGACGTCCGCCTCCAGGGAGGTCGGACGGGCAAGCGGGCCGTCACCATCGAGGACCTGGCCCTGCCCGGCCTGGTCTCGCCGTTCAGCACCGAGGTGCTCTTCGGGGAGCGGGTCGGCGTGCTGGGCCCCAACGGCTCCGGCAAGAGCCACTTCCTCCGCCTGCTGGCCGGCGGGGACGTGGTGGCCGAGGGGCGGTGGTCGCTCGGCGCCCGCGTGGTCCCCGGGCACTTCTCGCAGACGCACGAGCACCCGGAGCTGCAGGGTCGCCCCCTGCTCGACGTGCTCCAGGTCGGCCGGCCTCGCCCGCGGCCAGGCCATGGCCGCGCTGCGCCGCTACGAGCTCCAGGAGGCCGCCACCCAGCCGTTCGAGACGCTGTCGGGGGGCCAGCAGGCGCGCCTGCAGATCCTCCAGCTCGAGCTCGGCGGCGCCACCCTGCTCCTCCTCGACGAGCCCACGGACAACCTCGACGTGGCCTCGGCCGAGGCGCTGGAGGCGGCCCTCGACACCTTCACCGGCACGGTGCTGGCGGTGACCCACGACCGCTGGTTCGCCCGCTCGTTCGACCGCTTCCTCGTCTTCGCCCGCGACGGGACGGTCACCGAGGAGCTGCGGCCCGTGTGGTCGTGAGGGCCCGTGGCTGACGTCTACGTGGGGGAGGGCGCCTTGGCGGGACGGGGCGTGTACGCCGGACGCCCCTTCGCCGCGGGCGAGGTGGTCGTGCCGTACCACCTCCGACGCCTGAGCCGGGAGGAGTTCCGGGCGCTCCCGAGCACCGAGCGGCTCTTCGTGCACTCGTACTGGGGCGAGCGCTACCTGTACCCGGCGCCGGCCCGCTACGTGAACCACTCGGCCACCCCGAACACGTCGCCGGACTTCGAGCGGCAGTGCGACGTCGCGCTGCGCCCCATCGAGCCGGACGAGGCCATCACGATCGACGAGACCGAGGAGACCGACCACGAGCTCGCGACCTTCCTCCTCGCGTACCAGACCGCCGTCGACGCCGGTGACGGCGCGGCGCTGTCGCGCCTCATCGACGACGGTGCCGTCCTGTGGCTCCCGGGAAGGGACGCCGGGACGAAGGCCGAGATGGTCGAGGACCTCCGCCCCCGCACCGTTCGCGGGGTCCACTGGCTCATCGGGACGGGTCGGTGGGAGGCCGTGTGCTCGTACGGCGTCGAGCACCCGGGGGCCGACGGTCCTGCGACCGGGCACGTGACCGACGTGCTGAAGCTCGTCGAGGGGAACTGGCAGATCGTCTACCGCCACGTGTCGCACCCCTGAGCGGCCTCGTACCCTGCGGCCGATGACGGAACCGCTGCGGGTGGCCAACTGCTCCGGGTTCTACGGGGACCGCCTGTCGGCCGCCCGCGAGGTGGTGGAGGGCGGCCCCATCGACGTGCTCACCGGGGACTACCTGGCCGAGCTGACCATGCTCATCCTCTGGAAGACGGCGAGTCGCGGCGGCTCGGGCGGCTACGCGACCACGTTCCTCCGGCAGATGGAGGAGGTGCTCGGCACCTGCCTCGACCGGGGCATCAAGGTGGTGACCAACGCCGGCGGCCTCGCCCCGCAGCGGCTGGCCGACGATCTCGCCGGCCTGGCCGAGCGCCTCGGGCTGTCGCCGGCGGTGGCGGTGGTCGAGGGCGACGACCTCCTCGGCCGCCTGGACGGGCTCCAGGCCGCCGGCCACCCGCTGACCCACCTCGACACCGGTGTGCCCCTGGCCGAGGCCGGCGTCACGCCGGTGACGGCCAACGCCTACCTCGGGGCGTGGGGCATCGTCGAGGGGCTGCGGGCGGGGGCCGACGTGGTGGTGTGCCCCCGGGTGACGGACGCCTCGCTGGTGGTCGGCCCGGCGGCGTGGCACCACGGGTGGGCCCGGGACGACTGGGACCGGCTGGCCGGCGCCGTGGTGGCCGGTCACGTGCTCGAGTGCGGCGCCCAGACGACGGGCGGCAACTACGCCTTCTTCGCCCGGGAGCTGCCCGACCGGCGGCCGCCCGGCTTCCCCGTGGCCGAGGTGGCCGAGGACGGCAGCTTCGTGGTGACGAAGCACGAGGGGACCGGCGGGCGGGTGTCGGTGGGCACGGTGACGGCCCAGCTGCTGTACGAGATCGCCGGTCCCGCCTACGCCGGCCCGGACGTGGTGACCCGGTTCGACACCATCCGCCTGGACGACGACGGCCCGGACCGGGTGCGGGTGTCGGGGGTGCGGGGCGATCCGGCGCCGCCGGACCTGAAGGTGTGCCTGAACTACGTCGGGGGCTACCGGAACTCGGTCACCTTCGCGCTGGTCGGGCTCGACCTCGACGCCAAGGCGGAGTGGGTGACCGGGGCGCTGTTCGACCGGCTCGGGGGGCGCGACGCCTTCGAGGCCGTCGACGTGCGGCGCACGGCGACCGCGGACGGCGCCCTGCTCACGGTGACGGTGCGGGACCCGGACCCGGAGAAGGTGGGACGGGCCTTCTCGGGAGCGGCGGTGGAGCTGGTGCTGGCCAACTACCCCGGCATGCACACGACGGCGCCGCCGGGACGGGAGTCCTCCTACGGCGTCTACTGGCCGGCGCTCGTCCCCGCCGAGCTGGTCGAGCACGCCGTGGTGCGGCCCGACGGCACCCGGGTGGTCATCCCCCCGTCGCCGACGGGTCCGGCCGAGCCCCGGCGTGTGTTGGTGGAGGGTGTGGGCGTCGGCGGGCCCACCCGGGCGGTGCCGCTCGGCACCGTGGCGGGGGCCCGATCCGGCGACAAGGGCGGCAACGCCAACGTCGGGCTCTGGGTGGAGACGGCGCCGGCCTTCTCCTGGCTGGACGAGTTCCTCACCGTCGACAAGGTGAAGGAGCTGCTCCCCGAAGCGGCGCCCCTCGAGGTGCGGCGCTACGAGCTGCCCAACCTTCTCGCCCTCAACTTCGTGATCGTGGGCCTGCTGGGGGAGGGCGTGGCCGCCTCGACCCGGCCCGACCCCCAGGCCAAGAGCCTCGGCGAGGCCCTCCGCGCCTGCGTGGTCGACATCCCCGAGTCGCTGCTCTGACCGTTTGGGCAGCCGGATCGACGGAATCCGTCGGTCTGGCTGCCCAAAGGGAGATCAGCCGCCCGTCCAGGCGCCGCGCATGGCCCGGAGGCCGTCGGCCACGCGGGTGAGGAACTCCTCGTCGCGGGTGGGGTCGCCGACGGCGATCCAGGAGAGGACCGACTCGACCAGCCACGACACGATGGCCTCGGCCGCCCACCGCTCGAACACCTCGTCGCCGTCGTCGCCCCGCAGCGAACGGGCCACGGCCACGGCCTGGGCCCGTTGGGCGGCGGCGTAGTCGGCGAACTGGGGTTCCCGGGCGGCGTGGCGCCACAGGAGCACGAACCCGTCGGGGTCCTCCCGGGCGGTGGCCAGCATGGACCGGGCCCCGACGCCTCCCGGCCGCTCCGACTCCAGCGCCCCGGCGAAGTTCTCCGCCAGCCGGTCCGACACCCGGGTCAGGACGGCCCGGTAGAGCTCCTCCTTCGACTCGAAGTGCCGGTAGACGATCAGCTTGGTGATCCCGGAGGCGGCGGCCACGTCCTCCATCGAGGTGGCGGCGAAGCCGGTCCGGGCGAACGCCGTGGCGGCGCCCCGCAGGATGGAGGCGGCCCGGTCGGCGCGGGGGAGGAGCACCCGGGGGGCGGCGGACGGCGAGGGCGGCACCACTTGCCAAGTGTATACTCAGGAGTAGACTCCTGTCGTGACCTCGTCGCAGACGGACTACTCCGAGCACGAGCTGCTCGAGAGCCACCCCTACGCCGAGCCGCTGTACGCCGGGGGGATCCGGTGCCACGGGGGCTTCGACGACGACGGCCGGTACGTGTCGCCCCGCACCGCGCACCGCGTCCCCGCCATCGAGTCGTGGGAGGAGGCTCGGGCCGAGGCCTTCGGCACCCCGCAGCTCGACATCCCCCTGGATCGGTGGCCGCCCCACGTGCCGAACGTGGCCCAGGCCAAGTTCCTCATCGCCAACGGCGTCCCGGGGCCGATCATCAGCACGCTGACCCGCATCGGCACCGTGGAGGGCTTCGGCGGGTTCATCCGCACGCTGCCCCTCCCGGACCTGTCCCGCTGCTTCGACGAGGACGTCCGGGGCACGGCCATGGCCCACCTCGAGCGCGGGCTCTACGAGGCCCACGCCCGCGACGAGGCCGGCTTCGAGGACGAGGGCGGCCACAAGGACATGTGGTTCGCCGCCCGCGACGTCGCCTTCGAGCACCCGGTCGACGACGACCAGGTCATGGAGATGCTCCAGCGCATGGGCTTCAACCGTCCCGGCAGCGGCAACGCCCCCGCCCCGCCGCCGCGGGTCCTGCCGGACGACGTCGACGCCGACCTCGAGGGCGTCATCGAGTTCATGGCCCGCCTGCTGCTCATCGAGATCTCCGCCTTCCATGCCTTCGCCTGGGCCGAGGAGGTCCTGAGCGACAACGACCTCGTGGCCGGGGACGGCGAGGCGGCCCGCCTCGTCTCGTACATCCGCTCCGACGAGACGCCCCACGTCTCGTACCTCAAGACCACCCTCTCCGAGATGCGGGACCGCACCTTCGTCGGGTCGTCGGGCACGCGCTACGCCGGCACCGAGATGATGGATCGCATCTGGGACCGGGCCGTGGCCGACTCCCTCGGCGCCCGCCGGGAGGCCAACCTCAAGCTCGCCCTCGGCGAGGTCGAGCACGCCCTCGACGGCCACCCCCGCCAGCGCGACCTCCTGGCCGAGTTCTCCTTCCTGGCCACGCCCGGGGTCGCAGCGTGAAGTTCGGCCTCTTCTACGAGCACCAGCTGCCCCGCCCCTGGGACGCCGACAGCGAGCGCCAGCTCATCCAGGACGCCCTCGAGCAGGTCGAGCTGGCCGACCGCCTCGGCTTCGACGTGGTGTGGGAGGTGGAGCACCACTTCCTCGAGGAGTACAGCCACTCGAGCGCTCCCGAGGTGTTCCTGGCCGCCGCCAGCCAGCGCACCAAGGACATCCGCCTCGGCCACGGGATCATCCAGACGGCGCCCGCCTACAACCACCCGGCCCGCACGGCCGAGCGCCTGGCCATGCTCGACCTGGTCTCCAACGGCCGCGTCGAGTTCGGCTCCGGCGAGTCGTCGTCCGAGGCCGAGCTCGGCGGCTTCCTGATCGATCCGGCCCTCAAGCGGGAGATGTGGCTGGAGGGCCTCGAGGTGGCCGTGCGCTGCATGACCGAGAACCCGTTCACCGGCGTCGACGGGAAGTACGTGTCGATGCCGCCCCGCAACGTCGTGCCCAAGCCGGTGCAGCAGCCCCATCCGCCGCTGTGGGTGGCCTGCTCCCGCCGGGACACCATCCTGCTGGCGGCCGAGAAGGGGATCGGCGCGCTGACCTTCGCCTTCATCGACCCCGAGGAGGCGCAGCAGTGGATCGGTGACTACGAGCGGACGCTGGCCGAGACGTGCGTGCCCGTGGGCAAGGCCGTCAACCCCAACGTGGCCTGCGTGACGCCGATGATGTGCGCCGGCACCGAGGAGGAGGCGATCGCACGCGGCGTCGAGGGCGGGAACTTCTTCGGGTACTCGCTGGCCCACTACTACGTCTTCGGCGAGCACCAGCCCGGGCGAACCGACGTCTGGGCCGAGTACGTCGAGCGCCGGGACGAGAAGGGCTTCTCGCCCGAGGCGGCGGCCAAGGCCGTCGAGGAGGAGCGCCTCGGGGCCAAGCTCGCCTCCGAGGACGCCACCGGCCTCCGGGGCGCGGTGGGCACGCCCGACCAGGTGCGGGACTACCTCCGCCGCTACGAGGAGGCCGGGGTCGACCAGCTGATCTTCGTGATGCAGGCGGGCAAGAACCGCCACGAGCACATCTGCGAGGCGCTCGAGCTCTTCGGGCGCGAGGTCCTGCCCGAGTTCAAGGAGCGGGACGAGGCCGCCACCGCGGCCAAGGCGAAGCGCCTGGCCCCGGTGGTCGAGGCGGCGCTGGCCCGTCGCGTGGAGCCCGAGGGCCTGATGCCCGACGACTACTGCTTCCCGGCCATCCCCCGTCGCATGGTCGACGCCAGCGGCAACGCCGAGGCCAAGCAGTGGCTCGAGCAGATCGCCGAGGACCGCGCCCTGGGCAAGCGGGACGCCACCCTCGGCATCGCCGGCTGACCCCTACGCTGCGCCGCCCGTGAACTACGACGAGGCGGTCGCGGCCGTCACCGCGCCCGGGCAGCGCTGGGCGACGGAGCGGGTCGTCGTCGACGGCGTCGAGCTGACCACCTTCACGAACGTCCCCCGGTCGCTGCGGGAGCTGTACGGCACGCTCCGGGCCGCGGGAGGGGACGTTCCTCGTCTACGAGGACGAGCGCTGGAGCTTCACCGACTTCGTCGAGCGCATGGACGGCCTCGGCGCCGCGCTGGTCGACCGCTACGGCGTACGGCCCGGCGACCGCGTCGCCATCGGCATGCGCAACTACCCCGAGTGGGTGGTGGCCAGTGGCGCCGCCGCCTCGATCGGGGCCGTCACCGTGTCGCTCAACGCGTGGTGGACGGAGGACGAGCTCGACTACGCCCTCGGCGACGCCACGCCGACGGTCCTGATCGCCGACCGCGAGCGGGTCGAGCGGACGCACGAGGCCTGCGCCCGGCGGGGGGTCCGCACCATCGGCGTCCGCCTCGGCGAGGGCGAGGTGCCCGCCGGCGTCGACCGCTGGGAGGACGTGGTGCAGCCGGGCGCCGCCCTGCCCGACGTCGACGTCGACCCCGACGACGACGCCACCATCCTCTACACGTCCGGCACCACGGGCCGGCCCAAAGGGGCGGTGTCGACCCACCGGGCGGTGCTCCAGGCCCTCGCCGGGTTCGGGTGCCGCACCGCGGTGGGCCGGGTGCTCCACCCCGACGAGGCGCCGCGGACGCCGGGCCCGCCCGTGTTCATCCTCGTGGTGCCCCTGTTCCACGTCACCGGCTTCGTGCCGGTGCTCCTGAGCTGCGTGGGCAACGGGCTGAAGCTCGTGATGATGTACCGATGGGACGCCGACCGGGCCCTCGAGCTCATCGAGCGCGAGCGGGTGACCAACTTCGTCGGCGTGCCCACCCAGAGCTGGGACCTGCTCGAGTCGCCCCGCTTCGCCGAGACCGACACCTCGTCGCTCGTGAGCGTCGGCGGTGGTGGCGCGCCGGCCCCGCCCGAGCTCGTCAAGCGGGTGGCGTCGAGCTTCCGGCAGGGCCGGCCCGCGATCGGCTACGGCATGACCGAGACCAACGCCTACGGGCCGCAGAACGCCGGCTCCGACTACGTCACCCACCCCACGAGCACCGGGCGGGCCACGCCCATCCTCGAGATCTCGGTGCGCGACGACGACGGCTCCCCGCTCCCGACGGGGTCGCGCGGCGAGATCTGGTTCAAGGGGCCCCACCTCATCCGCGGCTTCTGGAACCGGCCCGACGCGACGGCGGAGGCCATCGTCGACGGCTGGCTGCGCTCCGGCGACATCGGACGGGTGGACGACGAGGGCTTCGTGTACGTCGAGGACCGGGCCAAGGACATGGTCCTGCGCGGCGGCGAGAACGTCTACTGCGCGGAGGTGGAGGCCGCCATCTACGAGCACCCGGCGGTGTACGAGGCGGCGGTGTTCGGCGTGCCTCACGAGCGCCTCGGCGAAGAAGTGGCCGCGGCGGTGTTCCCGCGGGCGGGCATGACGCTCGACGCGGACGAGCTCCGGCGCCACGTGGGGGAGCGGCTCGCGTCGTTCAAGGTGCCGAGCCGCGTCGTGGTGCTCGATCGCCAACTGCCGCGCAACGCGTCGGGCAAGATCCTCAAGCGGCAGCTGCGCGACGAGGTCGCCGCCGCGCTGATCGTGCATGCCGATGCCTCTCGTGGGGCAGACTGCCTTGCCATGGATGCCATCTCGCTCCTGAAGGACGACCACCGCGCCGTCGAACAGCTCTTCAAGCGCTTCGAGCGATCGGGCTCGGGTGCGAAGGCCGAGCGCCGTCGGATCGTCGACAGCATCGTCAAGGAGCTGTCGGTCCACGCCGAGATCGAAGAGACGGTCTTCTACCCGGCGGTGCGCGAAGCGGTGCCGCGGACGGAGGACGAGGTCCTCGAGGCGCTCGAGGAGCACCACGTCGCGAAGTGGCTCTTGTCGGAGGTCGACGGCATGGCGCCCGACCACGAGCGCTTCGAGGCCAAGGTCATGGTCCTCATCGAGAACGTGCGCCACCACGTGAAGGAGGAGGAGGACGAGCTCTTCCCGCAGGTGCGCAGGGCCATGAGCCGCAAGGCGTTGGCCGACATGGGCGTCGCCCTGCAGCAGGCGAAGGCCGTCGCACCCACGCGTCCGCATCCGCGGACGCCTGACACGCCCCCTGGGAACATCGTGGGCGGCGTGGTGGTGTCGGCCCTCGACCGTGCCCGCGAGGCCGGGCAGGACCTCATCGAGGGGGTCGGCGACGTCGCCCGCCGGGCGGCGGCAACAGCCACGAGCCCGACTGCCTCGACCAAGCGCACGGCCCGCAAGTCCACCGCCAAGAAGACCACGGCGAAGAAGGCGGCGGCGGGGACGGCGGCGCGGGCGGCGGGCAGCACGGCGAAGAAGGCGCGCGGCACGGCCAAGAAGGCGCGGGCGACGGCCAAGAAGGCCACCCGCTCGGCCAAGAAGGCGACCCGCACCACCAAGGCGACGGCCCGCAAGGCGGCCGGCGCCACGAAGCGCACCACCAAGCGGACGGCGAAGACGACGAAGAAGGCGACCGGCGCCGCCAGGAGCACCGCCCGCAAGGCCACCGGCACGACGAAGCGCACCACGAAGAAGGCCACGGGGGCGGCGAAGCGCACGACGAAGCGCACGACCAAGAAGGCCACGGGGGCGGCGAGGCGCACCGCCCGCAAGGCCACCGGCGCGACGAAGCGCCCGGCCAAGCGCACGACGAAGCGCACCACCAAGAAGGCCACGGGAGCGGCGCGGAGCACCGCCCGCAAGGCGACCGGCGCGACCAAGCGCACCGCCCGCAAGGCGACCGGCACGACCAAGCGCACCACCAAGAAGGCGACTCGGGCGACCAAGGGCGCGGCACGGAAGACCACGAGCCGGCCCCGCAAGGCGGCGAAGAAGCGCTCCTAGTCGGGTTCCGGGCGCGCGAGTACCCCTGCGGTCGTCGAGCGCCCGGGATCAGCCCCCGCCGTCGACGGTGATGCGCTGGCCGCTGAGGTAGCCGGCCGCGTCGGACACGAGGAAGCGCACGACGTCGGCCACGTCCTCGGGCCGGCACACCCGTCCGAACGGGCTCGAGGCGTCGAGCTCCGTGGCGTCCTGCACGCCGGCCACGGCCCGGGCCAGGCGGTGGCCCATCTCGGTCACCACGAGCCCGGGCGCCACCACGTTGACGTGGATGCCGGAGCGCCGCTCCTCCTTGGCCACGGTGAAGGCGAGCGCCTCGAGGGCGGCCTTGCCCATGGTGTAGGGCGCGCCCCCGGCGGCCATGTTCGAGGTGGCCACGCTGGAGATCATCACCACGTCCCCGCGAGGCCGCTCCCGCATGGACGGCAGGACGAGCTTCGTCAGGAAGTGGGGGCCGATGGCGTGGGTGCGCACCACCCGCTCCAACTCGGCCGGGTCGGTGTCGGCCACCGTCTTGCCCCGACTGGCGATGCCCCCGTTGTGCACCAGGATGTCGACGAACCCGAAGTCGCCGACCACCTGGTCGACCATGCGCACGTCGTCGTCCCACGAGTCGACGGAGGCCTGGTAGGCCTCGGCCCGGCGCCCCGTGCCGCGGATCTCCTCGACGGTCGCCCGAGCGGCGTCCTCGTCGCGCCGGTAGTTCACCGCCACGTCGGCGCCGTCGTGGGCCAGTCCCAGCGAGATGGCGCGGCCGATGCCCCGCCCGCCGCCGGTCACCAGCGCCACCCGTCCCTCGAGCCCCCCGACCACGGGGCCATCGTGTCACCTGTCCCTCCGGCGTCGACCTGACGGACCGTCAGGCCATAGCCTGCGGGACATGGACCTGGGCCTGACCTGCTTCCTGACCGACCGCTCGATCACGCCGACGGCGTTGGCCCGGGTGGCCGAGGAGCGGGGCTTCTCGTCGGTGTGGCTGCCGGAGCACACGCACATCCCGGTGAGCAGGGCGACCCCGGCGCCCATGGGCGAGCCGCTGCCCGAGGAGTACCGCCGCACGGTCGACCCGTTCGTGTCCATGGGCGCCATGGCGGCCGTGACCGAGCGGCTCCGCTTCGGCACGGGCATCTGCCTGGTGGCCCAGCGCGACCCGGTCATCACCGCCAAGGAGGTGGCCACCCTCGACCACCTGTCGGGCGGGCGCTTCACCTTCGGCATCGGCTTCGGGTGGAACGTCGAGGAGCTCGCCGACCACGGGGTCGACTTCAAGGAGCGGCGGGAGGTGGGCCGGGAGCGGGTGCTGGCCATGCGCCGGCTGTGGGAGGACGACGAGGCCGAGTTCGCCGGCGAGCACGTCCGCATCGGGCGCTCCTGGGCCTGGCCCAAGCCCGTCCAGCAGCCGCACCTGCCGGTCGTCATCGGCGGGGCGGGCGGGCCGCTCCTGTTCCGCCACATCGCCGAGTACGCCGACGGCTGGCTGCCCATCGGCGGGCGAGGCGTGCGGGACGCCCTGCCGCTGCTCCACCGGGCGGCCGAGGAGGCGGGGCGCGACCCGAAGGAGCTCCGGGTGATCCCCTTCGGCACCGTGCCGTCGCAGGGGAAGCTCGAGCACTACGCCAGCCTGGGCATCACCGAGGTCGTGCTCCAGCTCCCCTCCGGCCCGGAGGACGTCGTCCTGGCGGCCATCGACCGCCACACCGAGTTCGTCGGCGCCGTCTAGGGCCTGACATCACCTTTGGGCACGTGGATCACGGCAGCACCGCGATCTGCGTGCCCAGACGCTCAGCGGCCCCAGACGTCGGCGATGGCGTCGACCGTCAGGCGGGTGGCGAGCAGGGCCATGGTGCCGTCGAGCACCGCGTCGGCGTAATCGGCCGGGGTCCCCGCCACCGCGTCGGTGGCCACCACCACCCGGTAGCCGAGGTTCACCGCCTCGATGGCCAGGCCGAGGAGGGCCAGGTTCACCGACACGCCGGTGGCCACCACGGTCGAGACGCCGAGGTTGCGCAGCGTCACGTCGAGGGCGGTGCCGGCGAAGGGGGAGACCCCCGAGCGGCGGGGCACGACGAGGTCGCGGGGATCGGGCCCGAGCTCGGGCACCACCTCGGCCTCGGGCGAGCCCACGAGGAGGTGGTTCGGCCGCCTGGCCATGACCGCCAGCAGCGGGGCGTTGGTCGCCGAGCCGGCCCGGTCGGGGCGGAACTCGGCGGTGCAGTGGACCACCGGCACGCCGGCGTCCCGGGCGGCGGCGGCCAGGCGCCCGGCCGCGGCCAGGACCCCACGGGCGGCGACCACGTCGGCCAGGTCGGGGATCGAGGCCCGGTCGCCGACCACGCCCCGCTGGAGCTCCATCGTGAGCACGGCGGTGGAGGCGGGGGCCAGCAGCTCCGAGAGGTCGAGCGGCACCGCCGGACGGTAGCCAAGCCTGCCGATCCCGCCTGCAGGTCGTGGCGGAAAGCGCACCGTTCTGCAGGCGAGAACGGGGAACTACGGTCCCCGGCCATGGTGCTCGAGCGCTTCTCGTTGACCGACCGGGTCGCCGTCATCACCGGCAGCGGCCGGGGCATCGGGGCCGCCATCGCCCTCGCCTTCGCCGAGGCCGGGGCCGACGTGGTGCTCACGGCCCGCACCAAGGACCAGCTCGACGAGATCGCCGGGAAGGTGGCCGACCTCGGGCGCCGGGCGGTGGTGGTCCCGGGTGACGTGAACGACGAGGCCCACCTGCGGTCGCTGGTCGACGCCGCCACCGGCGAGCTCGGGAGGCTCGACGTCGTCGTCAACAACGCGGGCGGCTCGATGCCGGGGCCCTTCCTCGACACCCCGCCGAAGGCCATGGTGGCGGCCTTCAAGTTCAACGTGGTGACCGCGTACACCCTCACCCAGCTGGCCACCCCGGCGCTGCTCGAGAGCGGCCAGGGCGCCGTCGTCAACATCTCCTCGGCCATGGGCCGCCTGACGGACCGCGGCTACGCCGCCTACGGGACGGCCAAGGGCGCGCTGTCGCACCTGACCCGGCTGCTGGCCGCCGACCTGGCGCCCCGGGTGCGGGTCAACGGCATCGCCGTCGGCTCGGTGGCGACGTCGGCCCTCGACATCGTCCTGCAGAGCGAGGAGCTCCACACGGAGATGGTGGACCGCACCCCGCTCAAGCGGCTGGGCGAACCCGAGGACATCGGCATCGCCGCGCTGTACCTGGCCTCGCCGGCGGGCAGCTTCGTGACCGGCAAGGTGCTCGAGGTCGACGGGGGCATCGAGTTCCCCAACCTCGGCCTCGGCCTGCCCGACCTCTGATCCGTTCTCTGGCGATCCACCGACGGATGCGGTCGCCCGAGTACCAGAGAACGGTCGTGGGCGGTCAGGGCGCCAGCAGCGACGCCCGGCCGTTGGCGGCCAGCTCGGCCTCCAGGGCGTCGACGTCGGCGGGGGTGAGCCGCCGGTAGGGCGCCCCCCGCTCGGGCTGCCACCACACCGGGTCGTCGGTGCGCCACGCCGCCGCCCGCAGGGGGCCCTTGTCCACCTTGTTGCTGCCGGTGAGGGGCATGGCCGCCACCACCCGCACGAAGCGGGGCGACTCCTTGGTGCCGAGGTCGGGGGCGGCGGCCAGCCCGGCGGCGAACGCGCCGGGATCGAACACCGCGTCGGGTACCAGCTCGAGCGCGGCCATCACCTGGTCGCCGGTCCGGGGGTCGGGCACCGGGTAGACGGCCGCCACCACCACCCCGGGCAGCCGCCCGAGGATCCGCTCGATGGGGGCGGCGGCCAGGTTCTCGCTGTCCACCCGCAGGCGGTCGGCCCCCCGGCCGGCGAAGTAGAACCAGCCGTCGGCGTCCCGGTAGCCGAGGTCGCCGCTCCAGTACCAGCCGTCGCGCCGCCGCTCCTCGTCGGCCTCGGGGTTCCGGTAGTAGCCCTCGAAGCGCCCGCCTCGGTCCCGCCGCACGATCTCCCCGACGGCCTCGGCGACGTTCACCAGTCGGCCGCCCTCGTCGAAGCGGGCGGCGGCGCACTCCTGGCCGGTGGCGGGGTCGACGACGGCCACGTCGGTGCCTTCCGGCGGGAGCCCCAGCGCCCCCGGCGGCATGTCCGGCGCGGCGAGGATGCTGATGACGCCCTCGCTCGACCCGTAGCTCTCCACCACCCGGCAGCCGAAGCGGGTGGCGAAGCGCTCCCGGTCGCCCTCCGGGGCCTCGGTGCCGAAGGCCAGCCGCAGCGTGTTGTCGGCGTCGTCGGGCGCCTCGGGCGTGGCCAGGACGTAGGCCAGCGCCCGCCCCACGTAGTTGCAGTAGGTGGCCCCGAACCGGCGGACGTCGGTGAGGAAGCCCGATGCGGAGAAGCGCCGGCGCATCGCCACGGTGGCACCGAGGGCCAGGGCCGGCGCCCAGTTGGCCATGAGGGCGTTGCCGTGGAACAGGGGCATGGCCTCGTAGAGGACGTCGTCGCCGCGGAGGCCGAAGCGCTCGGCGGCGGTCACGCCGGCGGCGGCCAGCCGGCTGGAGCTGCACACCACCGCCTTGGGGGCGCCGGTCGAGCCGGAGGTGAAGAGCAGCAGCAGCACGTGGTCCCCGCCCACGGGTGCGAAGCCGGGATCGGCGGCGGCCAGCTGCTCGGCGTACGAGGGGTCGTCCACGAGCAGCACCGGCACGTCCCGGTCGATGTCGAGGCCCTGCAGCAGATCGAGGTGGTCCCGGTCGGTCACCAGCAGCCGGCAGTCGGTGTGCCGGATGTCCGCGGCCAGCTCCGCCCCCCGGCGGGTCGAGTTGATGCCCACCACCGCCGCCCCCGCCAGCGCCGCCCCGCCGATCCACTGGAGGAACTCCGGGGTGTTGTCGAGGAGGACCCCGACGTGGAAGGAGCCCGGACCGCGGCGCAGCGACGAGGCCACCGAGGCGACCCGCCGGCAGTCGGCCACGAACTCCCGCCACGTCCACGAGCGGTCCTCGAACCGGAGGGCGACGGCGTCGTCCTCGGCCCGGGCCTCGAGCAGGTCGGCCACCGTGGCCCCGGTCCCCACCGGCCTAGCCTGCCTCGCCCATGGGCCTGCCGCCGGAGTTCACCGACCTGGCCGACGCCGTGCGCAACTGGGGCCGCTGGGGCCCGGACGACGAGCTGGGCACGATCAACCTCGTCACCCCCGAGGTGCGGCGCCGGGCCGCCGCCTGCGTGCGCTCCGGGCGTGCGCTCTCGCTGGCGCTGCCCCTCAGCGAGTCCGAGGGCATCCAGACCGGCCTGCTGCCCGGGCGCATCAACCCGGTGCGGACCATGGCCCAGATCAACACCCCGATCCTCGGCTCCGACCAGGTGCGCACGAGCGACGACCTCGTGGTGATGGGGCTCCAGTGCGCCACCCACTGGGACGGGCTGGCCCACGTCAGCTACGGCGGGCACATCTGGAACGGCTACCCGGCCGACTCCGTCACCGCGGCCGGCGCCACCCGCTGCGGCATCCACCGCATCCGCACGCTCGTGAGCCGGGGCGTGCTCCTGGACGTGGCCCGGGCCCGCGGGGTGGAGCGGCTCGAGGGCGGCCACGTGATCACCGGTGAGGACCTCGACGCCGCCGAGGAGCTGGCGCGCGTGCAGGTCGAGCCGGGTGACGTCGTGCTGGTGCGCACCGGGCAGATGGCGGTCCTGGGGGAGCGGGGCGGCAAGCGCAAGTACCCGGCGCCCTCGCCCGGGCTGTCCATGCAGAGCGTGCCGTGGCTGCGGCAGCGGGACGTGGCCGCGGTGGCCACCGACACGCTGACCTTCGAGGTGTTCCCGGGTGAGCGGGACGACGTGTTCCTCCCCGTGCACATGCTGCACCTGGTGGACATGGGCCTGACCCAGGGGCAGAACTTCGTCCTCGACGAGCTGGCCGCCGACTGCGCCGACGACGGGGTGTACGAGTTCCTGCTCGAGGCCTCGCCCCAGCCGTTCACCAACGCCGTCGGCTCGCCCGTCAACCCCGTCGCCGTCAAGTAGTCCCGACGACCCCTCGGTAGCATCGCCGGCCATGGTCCTGCCCGAGGCGCTCGACAGCGGCGATCCGGACCTCGTGTCCCGGGCCGCCGACGGCCGCCTCCCGGGGCGCCGGGGCCAGGCCACCCGCACCCGCCTCCTCGAGTGCACCGACGACCTGCTGCGGCGCACGCCGTACCGGGTGCTCAAGGTCATCGACATCGCGCCGCGTGGCGGGCACCTCGCCGGCCACCTTCTACCAGTACTTCCCCGACGTGGAGTCGGCCGTCCTCGTCCTGGCCGAGCAGATGGCGGCCCAGGGCCCGCGGCTCACCACGCTCATCCAGGGCCCCAACTGGCGCGGTCGGGCCGGGTGGGACGCTGCGGTGGGCCTGGTCGAGGGCTTCATGGAGTTCTGGGAGGAGCACCGGGCCCTGCTCCGGGTGGTGGAGCTGATGACCGAGGAGGGTGATCCCCGCTTCCGGGGCGCCCGGGTGCACCTGCTCCACGACGTGACCGCCGCCCTGCGGGGCGTGATCCAGTCGTTCAAGGACAGCGGGCGCCACCCGCCCGACGTCGACGCCTTCGCCACCGCCAGCGTGCTCGTCTCGATGCTGGCCCACGTGGCGGCCCACCGGTACGGCTTCGAGGCGTGGGGCATCCGCACCGCCGACCTGCGCCTGAGCATGGCCCGCACGGTGTACTTCGACGTGACCGGGTCCCGTCCGCCGCAGACCTGACGGCCTGTCAGCCAGCACTAGGGTCCCGGCCGTGTTGGACGGGGTGGGCCTGTGGGAGCTGGTCGAGCAGCGGGCGGCGCGCACCCCTGACGCTCCGCTCACGGTCGACGATGCCGGGGAGGTCCTGACCTTCGGCGAGCTGCGCGACGACGCCGAGCGGGTCGCCGCCGGCCTGGCCGCCCTCGACGTCGGCGCGGGCACGGTCGTGTCCTGGCAGCTGCCGACGTGGTGCTCGTCGTTCGTGCTCGTGGCGGCGCTGGCCCGGCTCGGTGCCGTGCAGAACCCCATCCTCCCCATCTACCGCTCCCGGGAGGTGGGCTTCGCCGTCCGCCAGGCCGGCACCCGCCTGCTGGTCGTGCCGTCGGTGTGGCGGGGCTTCGACTACGCCGCCATGGCGTCGGACCTGGCCGCCACCACGGAGGGCCTCGTGGTCCTGCTGGCCGACCGGGTGCTGCCCGACGGCGACCCCGCCGACCTCCCGCCCGCCCCGCCGCCTGGCGAGGTGCGCTGGCTCTTCTACACCTCGGGGACGACCGCCGACCCGAAGGGGGCGCGCCACACCGACGCCGGCATCCGGGCGGCGGCGGCCGGCATGGCCGAGCGCCTCGCCCTGCGACCCGACGACCGCCACGGCCTCGTCTTCCCCTTCACCCACATCGGGGGCATCACCTGGCTGTTCGCCAGCCTGCTGGTGGGGTCGGGCAACGTCATCACCGAGGCCTTCGACCCCGTCGCCACCCCTGCCCTCCTCCAGCGCGAGGACGTCACCCTCGCCGGCTCGGGCACGCCGTTCCACCTCGCCTACCTGGCCGCGCAGCGGGCGGCGCCGGACACCCCGCTCTTCCCGTCCGTCCGGGCCTTCCCCGGTGGCGGCGCGCCCAAGCCGCCCCAGCTCCACCACGACGTCAAGGCCGAGCTCGGCGGGGTGGGTGTGGTCTCCGGCTACGGGCTGACCGAGGCACCGCTGCTGACCATGGGCAGCGTGGACGATCCCGACGACGCGCTGGCCCGCACCGAGGGGCGGCCGATGAAGGGCGTCGAGCTGCGGGTGGTCACGGCGGACGGGCGGGTGGCGGCCGCGGGGGAGGAGGGCGAGGTGCGGGCCAAGGCGCCCCAGGTCATGGTCGGCTACGTCGACGCGTCGCTCGACGCCGACGCCTTCGACGACGGGGGCTGGTTCCGCACCGGCGACCTCGGCCGGCTGGAGCCCGGCGGCCTGGTCGTCACCGGTCGCCTGAAGGACGTGATCATCCGCAAGGGCGAGAACATCAGCGCCAAGGAGGTCGAGGACCTGGTGTACGGGCACCCCAAGGTGGCCGACGTGGCCGTGGTCGGGCTGCCCGACCCCGCCCTCGGCGAGCGGTGCTGCGCGGTGGTGGCCTGCCGGGATGCCGGTGATCCGCTGCGCCTCGACGAGCTGGTGGCGTACCTCGACGGCACCGGGCTCATGCGCCAGAAGTTCCCCGAGCAGCTGGAGCTGGTCGACGCCCTGCCCCGCAACGCCAGCGGCAAGGTGGTCAAGACCGTGCTCCGCGACCGCTACGGAGCTCCCTGATGCCCCTCGTCGTCATCCGCTTCGACCTGCGCACGCCCCCGTGGGGGCCGGTGCGGACGCCCGAGCTGTACGCCGCCGCGCTCGACCACTCGGCGTGGGCCGACGAGCAGGGCCTCGACCTCGTCGTGCTGTCCGAGCACCACGGCATCGACGACGGGTACCTGCCGTCACCGCTCGTCTTCGGCGGCGCCGTGGCCGGGCGCACCCGGCGCATCGGCATCAGCGTGGCCGCCCTGCTGGTGCCGCTGCACGACCCGCTGCGGCTGGCGGAGGACATCGCCGTGCTGGACCTCGCGTCGGGCGGGCGGCTGTCGCTGGTGGCCGGCATCGGGTACCGCCGGGAGGAGTACGCCTTGTTCGACAAGGACTGGGCCACCCGCACGACCGAGTTCGAGGAGAAGGTCGGGGTGCTGCGGTCGGCGTGGACCGGGGAGCCCTTCGAGTACCAGGGCCGCACCGTGCGGGTCACGCCCCGTCCCGCCCAGGACCCCCACCCGCCCCTGTTCCTCGGCGGCTCGGTCGAGGCGGCCGCCCGGCGGGCGGCGCGGCTCGGGCTCGGGTTCTTCCCGTCCATCGGCGACCGGGCCCTGGCCGAGGCCTACCGGGACGAGTGCCGCCGCCTCGGGCAGCCCGAGGGGACGGTGCTGCTCCCCCGGGGTCCGGGGGCCGTGTTCGTGACCGAGGACCCCGAGCGGACGTGGGCGACCATCGGCGAGCACCTGCTGTACGACGCCGCCACGTACGCCAGCTGGCAGGGCCGGGGCCAGCGGTCGCAGGTCAAGGCCGAGGCGGCCACGGTGGACGAGCTGCGGGCCGGCGGCGTGTACCAGGTGCTGACCCCGGAGGAGGTGGTGGCCCTGGCCGGGGAGCTGGGGCGGGGCGGGACCATCACCCTCCACCCCCTGGCCGGCGGCATCCCCCCGTCGGTGGCGGAGGAGGGCCTGGACCTCGTGGCCCGCAGGGTGCTGCCGGAGCTCCGTGGGTCCTGACGGACCCTCAGGGGGCGCGCCTGAAGCTGGCCGGCATCATCGAGCCGGAGACCTGGGACGCGCTGGTCCCCGCGGTGGGCGCCGAGGAGATCCCCCCGAGGTCCCCGGCCTGCCCCCCGAGGTCCCGGGACTCCCGGTGCCCGTCGGCCGGCGGGTCCCGCTGCCGGGGCGGGGCACGACGTTCGTGCGTGAGGTGCCGGGACCACCGGGAGCGCCGACGGTGCTGCTCTTGCACGGGTGGTTCGCCAGCGGCGGCCTCAACTGGTTCCAGGTGTTCCAGCCCCTGAGCGAGCACTTCCGGGTGGTGGCGCCGGACCTGCGGGGGCACGGGCGGGGCATCCGCTCCCGCCGGCGGTTCCGGCTGGCCGACTGCGCCGACGACGTGGCCGCCCTCCTCGAGGAGATCGGCGAGGTCGACCCCGTGATCGCCGTCGGCTACTCCATGGGCGGCCCCGTGGCCCAGCTGCTGTGGAAGCGCCACCCGCACCGGGTGCGGGGCCTCGTGATCTGCGCCAGCGGCCCCAGCTTCGTGCCCGCCGCCCGGGAGCGGATCATCTTCACCACGTTCATGTCCGCGGCCGCCGGCGTGAGCGGGGCCGCCGGGCTGGTGGCGCACCTGCCCACCCGCATCACGCGGCGGATGATGCCGGCCGGCAACGGTGAGCGGGCCCGCACCATGCGGGCGTGGGCGACGGCCGAGATGCGCCGGCACGACTGGCGCCAGGTGCTCGAGGCGGGCCACGCCCTCGGGACCTTCGACAGCCGCCGCTGGGTGAAGCGCATCGACGTGCCCACCGACGTGCTCGTGACCGAGCACGACCGGGCCCTACCGGCCAAGGACCAGCGGCGCTTCGCCGCCAGCATCCCGAGCGCCACGGTCCACACCATCGACGGTGGCCACACCATCTGCGCCCGGCCCGAGTTCGCCCCGCCCGTGGTGGCCGCCTGCCGACGGGTGGACCGCCGGGCATCGTGAGCGAGCTCCGCGAGCGAGTCCTCGGCTGCGGCGGAGGCCCGGCGCCGGGGCCAGGGCGCCATGAAGGCGATCAAGCGGGCGCTCGCCTCGGGCATCGCCGACGTGCTGCGCAAGGACCCGGATCGGCTCTCGCAGGCGGTGGAGACCGGGCTCGTGTCCCGCGAATGGCTCGAGCGCCCGGGCGAGGGCCCCGTGTCGGAGGCGACGCCGGTCGAGGTGATGGAGCGCTGGCTGGAGCGGTCCGTCGAGCAGAAGCCCTCGGTGCTGACCACCCTCGGGCTCAACGCCGTGCAGGTGCTGTCGTGGCGGGGCGAGGAGGGCGAGGACGGGCAGACGGCCCGGATCACCGTCGTCTTCACCGACCTGGAGGGCTTCACCGCCTTCACCGCCGCCAACGGCGACGAGGCGGCCAGCCGGCTGCTGACCGAGCACCTCCAGGCGGCCGGCCCGGTGGTGCGCGGCCGCGGCGGCCGGCTGGTGAAGCGGCTCGGCGACGGGTTGCTCCTCACCTTCCCCGCGGCCGAGGCGGCGGTGCTGGCGTGCATCGAGCTGGTCGACGCGGCCAGCCCCCTCCGGCTGCGGGCCGGGGTGCACACGGGCGACGTGGTCGTCCGCCGCGACGACGTCGTGGGCCACGTCGTCAACGTGGCCGCCCGGGTCACCGAGTCGGCCAAGGGCGGCCAGGTGCTCGTCACCGGCGACGTGCGGGACGAGGTCGGCGACCTCCGCGGCGTCCGCTTCGGGCGCGCCCGGCGGCGCCGCTTCCACGGCGTCGAGGAGGCCGTCCTCGTGCTCCCCGCCACCCGCGCCTAGGCGCCCCCGTCGTTCTGGCCTGCAGAACGGGGCGCTTTCCGCCACGTTCTGCAGGCCAGAACGGTCAGGTGGGGTCGAGTCGGTCCGTCAGGCGCACTGGGGGATCGTGGGATCCAGCGCCACCAGGTCGCACAGGGAGGTCTGCGAGAGCCGCCACGTGCCGTCCTGCTGCACGGTGTACCCGCGGTAGTCCGGCAGGGCCACCGCGCCGTTCAGGAGGATGTCGAAGGTGGCCTGCGCGCAGGGCGGCTCGACGCCGGCCCCCTCGCAGCCGGCGTCGTCCAGCACCTCGACGCCCTTGACCGTGGCGGTCACGGTGCTGAACGTCGGGTTGGACGCGACCCCCTCGAGCGTGGCCCGGACCTTCGGGTCGTCGCTGTTCTCGACCTTGTCCAGGTTCTCCTCGATGTTGGCCAGGTTCTGGCCGTTGATGCCGCCCTCGATCACCTCGGTCACCTGCTGCTCGACCTCGGCCGGGTCGAGCGTCGTGGTCGTCTCCTCACCACCGCCGCCCTCGCCACCGCCGCCGGCATCGCCGCCCTGCTCCTCGGCGGCCGCGGCCAGCTCCGACCGGTCGGCCCTGCTCCCACAACCGGTGACGGCGACGAGGGCCGTCAGGCCCCCGACGACAACCAGTGAACGCATGCGCCCCATGGCCATGGCTGCTCCCCCCGATGCCCGCGGCGGGATGCCGCGCGCCGCTGTTGTAGCCGATTCTGACGGACTGTAAGGTCCGCAGCCGTCCTCCGGGGGGGAAGAGGCCAGTTGCGGAAGCGAAGCGCGTTGCTCGTCGTGGCGTTGGCGCTCGTGGCCTCCGCCTGCGGCTCGCACGGCATCGGGGACCAGGCTGACGAGCGCACCCTCGACACGTTCGGGGCCAACTACGCCGCCGCCGCGGCGGAGGACGGGGTCACGGCCGACACCATCAAGATCGCCAACCTGGCCGACCTCACCGGCCCGGTGCCCGGCCTGTTCAAGGCCGCCCAGGACGGCATGAAGGCGTTCGTGGCCTACGTCAACAGCCAGGGCGGGGTCCTCGGCCGCCAGCTCGAGCTGGAGACGTTCGACACCAACACCAACGCCACCGAGCACCGCATCGCCACGAACCAGGCGTGCAACGAGGCCTTCGCCATCGTCGGGTCCTTCTCGGTGGGCGACAACGGCGGCGCCACCGTGGGCGAGGAGTGCGGGATCCCGAACATCATCGACACCGCCACGTCGCCCCAGGCGGCGACGGCCGAGGGCACCTTCGCCCCCGTGCCCGTCCAGCCCAACCTCTGGCCGGAGGGTCCGGTGCGGTGGATCCAGGACGAGTACCCCGAGGCCGTGGAGCACGCCGGGATCATCGCCATCGACAACCCCATCACCATCCTCAACGGCGAGCGCCTGGTGAAGACCGGCACGGAGCTGGGCTACGACTACGGCTACGTCGAGAAGTCGCCGGCGGTCGAGTCCAACTTCGCCCCCTACGTCGTGGACATGCGCAACCGGGGGGTCGAGTACCTGACGTGGTCGGGGGAGTCCCAGAACCTGGTGCGCCTCATGGAGGCCCTCGAGCAGCAGAACTTCCGGCCGGAGGTCGTGCAGTTCGACGCCGTCGCCTACAACCAGGGCTTCCTGCGCCAGGCCGGCGAGGCGGCCGAGGGGGTCCTCATCCCGCTGAACGTCGCCCTCCTCGAGGAGTCCGAGGGCAACGCCGAGATGGAGAAGTACCTGGAGTGGCTCGAGCGGACGGTGCCCGGGGCCGCCCCCGACATCTTCGGCATCTACTCGTGGTCGGCCGGCCTGCTGTTCGTGCGGGCCCTCGAGCAGGCGGGCGAGGCGGACCGCGAGGCCGTGCTCCAGGCCCTCGAGGACATCCACCAGTGGGACGGCAACGGGCTCCACGCCCCGACCGACCCCGGTGCCGGGATCCCCGCCAACTGCTTCGTCATGGTCCAGGTGCGCGACGGCCGGTTCGAGCGGGTCCACCCCGCCGAGGGCTTCGACTGCGACTCCGACCTCTACGAGGTCCCCGACATCGGCGAGGGGTTGTAGGCCGTGCGCGACCTCGTCACCTTCACGATCCTCGGGATCACGACAGGCGCCATCTACGCCGTCGCCGCCAGCGGTCTCGTGGTCACCTACACGACGTCGGGCATCTTCAACTTCGCCCACGGGGCCATGGGCATGATGGCCGCCTTCACCTACTGGGAGCTCCGGGTCAACCGCGACTGGCCCGCCCCGATCGGCGCTGATCGTCGTCATCTTCGTCCTGGCCCCACTCTTCGGCGCGCTCATCGAGCGCGTCCTCATGCGCGGCCTCGAGGGGGTCTCGCAGGCCACCTCGATGGTGGTCACGATCGGCCTCATGCTCGGCCTCATCGGTCTGGCCAACACCATCTGGAAGCCGCGTGACCGCCAGCTCCAGGAGTTCTTCGGGGGCAAGAAGGCCTTCGAGGTCTCCGGCGTGGTCATCAACTGGCACCAGATCACCACCATCGCGGTGGCCGCCCTCGTGGCCGTCGCGCTGCGGCTGCTGCTGTACCGCACCCGTCTCGGCGTGGCCATGCGGGCCCAGGTGGACGACCGCAACCTGGCCGCCCTCACCGGCAGCCGCCCCAGCCGCGTCAGCATGCTCAGCTGGGCCCTGGGCTCGTCGCTCGCGGCGGTGGCCGGCGTCCTGCTGGCGCCGATCCTCCAGCTCAACGTCCTCGTCCTCACGCTGCTCGTCATCAACGCCTACGCCGCCGCCATGGTCGGCCGGCTGAAGAGCCTGCCCCTCACGTTCGCCGGCGCCCTGGCCCTCGGTCTGGCCGAGTCGTTCGCCGTCCGCTACCTGCCGAACGACGGGGTGTTCAGCAACCTGAAGCCGGCCATCCCCACCCTCTTCCTGTTCGCCGTCCTGTTGATACTGCCGGAGCAGCGCCTGCGGGCCGGCGGCCTGATCGCGTCGGCTGGCACCCGCAACCCGTCGCTCCGGACGTCGTTGCTCGGTGCCGCCGCCCTGGTGGCCGGCGCCTGGTTCGTCACCGGCCTCTACGACCAGGCCCAGCTGCCCCGCCTCGGCGAGGCGCTCGCCCTCGGCATCGTCATGCTCTCGCTGGTGCCCCTCCTGGGCTACGCCGGCCAGGTGTCGCTGTGCTCGATGACCTTCGCCGGGCTCGGGGCGTTCACCATCGTGAAGGTCGGCGCCGACGGGGCGCCGCTCGCCCTGCTGGCCGCCTTCGCGCTCGCTGGTGTCGTCGGCGTGCTGGTGGCCCTGCCCGCCCTGCGCCTCCAGGGCCTGTACCTGGCACTGGGCACGCTGGCCTTCGGGCTCTTCATGGACAGCGTGTTCTTCTCGGACAGCCGCGTCTTCGGCTCGTTCGGGACGGCCACCATCCCCCGCCTCGACATCCCCGGGCTCGACCTCCAGGACGACCGCGCCTACGTGGTGTTCCTGTCGGCCGTGTTCGGGCTGCTGTCGGTGATCGTGCTCGCGCTGCGGCGAGGGAAGATCGGGAGGCAGCTGGCGGCCATGCGGGACAGCCCTGCCGCCGCGGCCACCCTCGGGATCAACCTCACCCGGCTGAAGGTCGGCGTCTTCTTCCTCTCGGCGGGGATCGCCGGCGTGGGCGGCGCGCTGTTCGGCGGGCTGCGGGAGTCGGCCGGCGGCACGGACTTCAACGTCCTCCAGAGCCTGCCCATCCTCCTGCTCGCGGTCATCGGGGGCATCAGCACCGTCACCGGCGCGCTGCTCGGCGGCCTGATCCTCTCTGCGCTGTTCGCCGCCATCAACGACGCCTACCCGTCGCTGACCGATCTGGTGTTCATCGGCACCGGCCTGGCCGGGGTCACCATCGGGCGCAACCCGCACGGGATCACCGTCGCGGTCGCCCGCCGCATGCGACCCGTGCTCGACCGCTTCCAGGCGGACCGGGCGCCGCAGGAGGACGAGGCGCCACCACCGCTGCCCGCGCTCGTGGCCGAGGCGCGCGGCACCGCCGTGCAGGACGGCGAGCGACCCGGTGGAGGTGGTCGCGGCGGAGGCCACCGTGGCGGCGCCGGGCGTGGTCGACGAGACGCTCGTCCCCACCGGGGGCGAATGGTCGTGAACGCACACGAGCGGTCGCGAGGCCGGGAGGGAGAGGGCACATGTCCGTCGTGACGGAGACCGGGTCGGGTGATTCGCGACTCGGCGAGCTGAAGGAGGACGTGGCCAAGCTGCGCATCCGCGGCGGCTCGGCTCGTACCGAGCAGCAGATCAAGATCGGGGGCGCGCTGCTCATCCCGATCGGCCTCGTGCTGATCTTCCTGGCGTGGTTCGGGGCCTCCGACACGGTGTTCGTGGACGAGCAGATCTCCTACCTGATCTCCGGCGGCCTGCTGGGCCTGGCCCTCGTCATCACCGGGAGCTGCCTCTACATCCGGTACTGGCTCGCACGCGAGCGCTACTGGCTGGCCCGCCTCACCACGGAGCAGGAGCAGCAGTCCGAGGAGCTGGTGGCCGCCCTGCGCCGGATCGAGACCCTGCTGGCGGACCGGGCGAGCTGATGGCGTCGCTGCTCGAGGTCCGCGACGTGACCGTCCGCTTCGGCGGTCTCGAGCGCGCTGGACGGTGTCCAGCTGGACCTCCAGCCGGGTCAGGTGACGGGTCTCATCGGGCCGAACGGCGCCGGCAAGACCACCCTGTTCAACGTCATCTCCGGGCTGCAGGAGCCCACCGGCGGCAAGGTGCTCGTCGACGGGGACGACGTCAGCAAGCTCAAGCCCTTCAAGCGGGCCCGACGCGGGTTGGCCCGCACCTTCCAGCGCCTCGAGGTCTTCGGCTCGCTCACGGTGCGGGAGAACGTCCTCGTGGCGGCCGAGCTGGGGGAGCGTCGCGACGAGGCGTCGACGGCGGTGGAGGAGCTGCTCGAGCGCATCGGCCTCACCGGCGTGGCCGACGAGCGGGTGGAGAGCCTGCCCACCGGCCTGGCCCGCCTCGTGGAGCTGGCCCGGGCGCTCGCCATCGGCCCCCGCCTGCTGCTGCTCGACGAGCCGTCGTCGGGCCTCGATCCCGGCGAGTCCGAGGCGTTCGGCGACCTCCTGCAGGAGCTGGCCGGCGACGGCCTCGGGATCCTGCTCGTGGAGCACGACGTCGAGCTCGTCATGCGGGTGTGCCACCGCATCTTCGTGCTCGACTTCGGCCAGATCATCGCCGAGGGGACGCCGCAGGAGATCCAGGCGAACGAGCGGGTGCAGGAGGCCTACCTCGGGAAGGCGGCCGGTGCCGCCTGAGGAGACCGACGGCGCCGACGGCGCGCCCGGCACCGACGGGCGCGAGCCCGTCCTCGAGCTGCGGGACGTGCGCGTCGGGTACGGCCGCATCGAGGTCCTCCACGGCGTGGACCTGACCGTGCCCGCCGGCACGGTGGTGGCGCTGCTCGGGCCCAACGGCGCGGGCAAGACCACCACGCTGAAGGTGGCCAGCGGGCAGCTGGTGCCGAGCCGGGGCGACGTGTCCGTGGTCGGCCGTCGCGTCAACGGCGTGGCCCCCGACGCGCTGGCCCGCATCGGGGTGTGCACCATCCCCGAGGGCCGGGGCATCTTCCCCAACCTCACCGTGACCGAGAACCTGCGCATGGTCACCTACGCGGGGACGTCCATGTCCGACGTGCTCGAGCACTCCTTCGAGCAGTTCCCCCGGCTGAAGGAGCGCCGCTCGCAGCTGGCGGGGACCATGTCCGGGGGCGAGCAGCAGATGCTGGCCATGGCCCGGGGCCTCGCGTCCAACCCGGCCGTGCTCCTGCTCGACGAGCTGTCGATGGGGCTGGCGCCGATCATCGTCGAGGAGCTGTACGGCCACGTCGCCCGCATCGCCGAGCGGGGGATCTCCGTGCTGGTGGTCGAGCAGTTCGCCCGCACCGTGCTGGCCGTCGCCGACTACGCCGCCCTCATGCTCCAGGGCCGCGTGCGCCGCTTCGGCACGCCTCAGGAGCTCGACCAGGAGCTCTCGTCGCACTACCTCGGCGCGCCCGCCGCCGCGGGCTAGCTCGCTAGGCCAGGCCGCTGTTGCCGGGGAGGCCCCGGCTGTGCCCGCCGAACAGGTCGTCGGCCCGGGCGGCCAGATCACCCGGCGTCCAGCGGCCCTCGGTGCGCACGCTGCCCACCACGTCGAAGCCCCGGACGAGGTGCACGTCGCCACCGATGACGATGAACACCTGGCCGCTCACGTCGGCCGCCGCGTCGGAGGCCAGCCACACGACGGTGGGGGAGATGTTGCCCGGGTCGAAGCGGTCGAAGCCCTCCTCGGGGGCGTCGAACATGCTCATCGACGCGGTCATGGCCGTGCGGGCCCGGGGGGCGATGGCGTTGGCGCTGACGCCGTAGCGCTCGAGCTCGCGGGCGAAGACCCACGTGAGGGCCACGATGCCGGCCTTGGCCGAGGAGTAGTTGGCCTGGCCGGTGCTGCCGAACAGCCCCGCCTCGCTCGTGGTGTTGACGATGCGGCGGGGTTTGGTGCTGCCCGCCTTGGACTGCTCCCGCCAGTAGACGCCGGCGTGGCGGCTCGGGCAGAAGTGGCCCTTGAGGTGGACGTCGACGACGGCGTCGAACTCCGCCTCGTCCATGTTGAAGCTCATCTTGTCCCGGGTGAACCCGGCGTTGTTGACGAGCACGTCCAGGTCGCCGAAGGCGTCGACGGCGGTCCGGATCAGCGCGGCCGACGCGTCCCAGTCGGAGGCGCTGCCCACGTGGGCCACGGCCTCGCCCCCCGCCTTCGTGATCTCGTCGACGACGGACTGGGCCCCGTCGCCGATGTCGTTGACCACCACCTTGGCCCCCTCCTCGGCGAGGAGGAGGGCGTGGGCCCGGCCGAGCCCGGCGCCCGCACCGGTGACGGCGGCGACCTTCCCGTCGACGGCCCCCACGGCTAGCTGACCGCCACGGCGAGGGCGGCCTCGCGGTGGCGGGTGGTGCGGTGCACGGGGTCCGTGTCGAAGGTCGGGAGGACGTGGCGCCCGAACGTCTCGATGGCCTCGACGCAGGTCTCGATCGGCATGGTGGAGGAGAGCATGCCGAAGGTGAGCTGGTCGGCGCCGATGTCGGCGTAGCGCTGGACGTTCTTGATGCACTCGTCGGGGGTGCCGACGGCGACCAGGCCCTTGGCGATGCGGACGTCCATCTCCTCGGGCGTCGGCTCGGGGAGCACCTCGGGCCACGTCGGGATGAACGGGGGCTTGGGGAAGGTGTCGAGGTAGCGGAAGACGAGGCTCTGGTGGTAGCTGGACGCCATGTTGCAGGCGACCTGGCGCGCCTTCTGGCCGTCCTCGAGGCACAGCATCTGGGTCGTGATCATGACGTTGTCGTTGACGTAGTCGCCGACCGGCTCGGCCTTCTGGATGGTCTTCTTGTAGACCTCGATCAGGGGGGCCAGCTGGCTCGGCGAGCCGGACGTGAAGCACAGGACGCCGAGGCCCATGCGGGCCGCCTTCTCGAAGGTGCCGGGGTTGCCGGCCGCCACCCACATGGGCGGGTGGGGCTTGGTGTAGGGCTTCGGCAGCACGTTCCGCTCGGGCATGGAGAAGAAGCGGCCGTCGAAGGCGTAGGGCTCGTCGCGCCACATGCGGGCGAACTCGGGCACGACCTCGTCGAACATGTCCTTCGTCAGGTCGGGATCGGTGATGCCGAACCCGCCCTGCTCGGTGGACGAGGAGCCCCGGCCCATGCCGAACTCGAACCGGCCCTCGCTGAGGTGGTCGATCATGGCCACCCGCTCGGCCACCCGGGCCGGGTGGTTGACCGGCGGCGTGATGTTGAAGATGCCGGTGCCCACGTGGATCCGCTCCGTCTTGGCCGCCACGAAGGCGAGGAACGACTCGTTGGCCGAGAGGTGCGAGTACTCCGTGAGGAAGTGGTGCTCGCTGGCCCACGTGTACTTGAACCCGCTGCGGTCGCCGGCCTGGATCGACGTGACCTCGTCGAGCAGCCTGCGGTGCTCGGCGACGGGGTCGGAGGCCTGCTCGTGCGGCAGGTAGAGCGCGTTGAAGAGTCCGAACTCCACCGACGGAGCCTAGCTCAGAACTGGAACACGTTCCAGTTCGGTGGGCCGGCTGCACGCTGTGAAGACGTGGGGCTCACCTGTCGAGCCCTTCTGCGCACAGAGTGCAGTGGGGGTCATGCGGAGGCGGCGGGGGTGGCCTCGCCGGCCTCCGACCGGGCCGTCGAGGTGTCGAGGCCGACGGCGGTGCGCAGCTCGGCCAGGGCCTCGGGCAGGCGGTCGACCAGGTCCCAGAGGTCGGGGACGTGCTCGGGGCAGGCCACGGCGCCGAAGCTCAGCGTGTCGCAGTAGCTCCACATCGTGATGTTGAGCCCGAGCTCGTTGGCCAGCGGGCCCATCGAGTGGAGCTCCTCGAGGGGGAAGCCCTCCACGAACAGCGGGGCGCCGGGCCCGCGCACGTTGGAGATGATCAGGTTGTAGCTGGGCCGCCCGGTCAGCTTCTTGACGAGGCCCCGGGTCCACGACACGTACGCCCGCCAGAGGGGATAGAACTCCCACCAGTCGTACTGCAGCCGCGGGTCGGTGTCGGCGTGCACGGCCTTGGCCGCGGTGGTGGCGTCGTGGATGCGCCGCACCCGTTCGAGGGGATCGGCCGCGTCGGTGGCCAGCGTGGTGAACATGTTGCGCACCCGGTTGCCCCAGACCCGCTGCTCGTCCTCCCGCCGCACGGAGACGGGGACGGCGGCGGTGAGGGACTGCTTCCGGAGCTCCCCGGTGGAGGTGAGCCACGACCGCAGGGCGCCGCCGGCCATGGCAAGCACGACGTCGTTGAGGGTGCAGCCCAGCTCGTCCTTGACCGCCCGCACGTCGGCCAGCGGGAGGGTGGTGCAGGCGTAGATGCGGTTCGGGGTGAGCGGCCGGTTGAAGCGCATCATCGGCCCGGTGAACGGCCGCACCGGCCGGGGCGGGGGCTGCGTCCGCCGGCGGGTGGCCACGGCGGCCGAGGCGGCGGTGCGCCGCAGGAGGTCGGGGAAGCGGGGGAGCAGGCGCCCGAGGTCGACGAGCGCGTCGCGGAGCAGCCCGCCCTTCGTCGGGATCGGGTCGGCCTCCATCGCCTCGGTGGCGGGCTCCACCTCCTCCTCGGGATGCTCCTGCATGGCGTCGAGGAGGAGCTGGGCGCTGGCCACGCCGTCGGCGATGGCGTGGTGCATCTTGGCCACGAAGCCGACCTTGCCGTCGGCCATGCCCTCGATGACCCAGAGCTCCCAGAGGGGCTTGGAGCGGTCGAGCGGCTCGCTGGCGATGCGGGACACCACCTCGCACAGCTCCCGCCGGCCGCCCGGCGCCGCCACCCGGGCCGACCGCACCTGCTCGTCGAGGGGGAGGTCCCCCACGTCGGCCCACAGCGGGTGGAACACCGAGCCCGGGACGGGCACCAGCCGCCACCGGAACGGCGGCAGCACGTGGGCCCGATCGGCCAGGGCCTCCTTCACCCGGTCGAAGGTGTAGCCGTCGGGGTCGTGGGCCACGTCGACGACGGAGATCTTGCAGGTGTGCCCGTGCTGGGCCCGCGTCTCGCCGTAGAGGTGCTGCGCGTCGCTACCGGCCAGCCGTTGCATGACCCACCTCCCCCGGGGGACACGAAGTGTGACGCGGCGCCCCGCCGGGCCGCCACCCGGCCCGGCCCGTCGCGGCGAGAACTCGTTCTAGACTCGGCCCCATGGCCATGCCTGTCATCGTCGAAGCCGTCCGCACACCGATCGGGAAGCGCAACGGGTGGCTCTCCGGTCTCCACGCCGCCGAGCTGCTGGCCGCGGCGCAGGTCGAGCTGGTCAAGCGGGCCGGCATCGACCCGCTCGAGGTCGAGCAGGTCGTGGGCGGCTGCGTCACGCAGGCGGGGGAGCAGGGGTCGAACATCACCCGCAACGCCTGGCTCTCGTCGGGCCTGCCCTACGAGGTGGCGTGCACGACCGTCGACTGCCAGTGCGGCTCGTCGCAGCAGGCCAACCACTTCGTCGCCGGCCTGGTCGCCGCCGGCGCGGTGGACGTGGGCATCGCCTGCGGCATCGAGGCCATGAGCCGGGTCGGCCTCGGCATGAACGTCTACAACGGCCCCGGCACCTCCCGGCCGCCGCACTTCCCGTGGGACATGCCCGACCAGTTCGGCGCGGCCGAGCGCATCGCCGAGCGCCGGGGCATCACCCGGGAGGACATCGACGCCTGGGGCCTGGCCTCGCAGCAGAAGGCGGCCCGGGCCGTGGCCGAGGGCCGGTTCGAGCGGGAGATCGCCCCGCTCGAGGTGACCGTGCCCGACCCCGACGGCGGCGAGGGCGAGCGCCGGGTGGTCGACAAGGACCAGGGGCCGCGGGACACGACGCTCGAGGGGCTGGCCAAGCTCAAGCCGGTCATGCCCGACGGGATCCACACCGCCGGCACCAGCAGCCAGATCTCCGACGGCGCCGCCGCCGTGCTCTGGATGAGCGAGGACAAGGCCAAGGCGCTCGGCTACAAGCCCCGGGCCCGCATCATCGCCCAGTGCCTCGTCGGGTCGGACCCCTACTACCACCTCGACGGGCCGGTCGACTCCACCCGCAAGGTGCTCCAGAAGTCGGGCATGAGCATGAAGGACATCGACCTCTTCGAGGTCAACGAGGCGTTCGCCTCCGTGGTGCTGTCGTGGGCCCGGGTCCACGAGCCCGACCTGGACAAGGTCAACGTCAACGGCGGCGCCATCGCCCTCGGCCACCCGGTCGGGGCCACGGGCAGCCGGCTCATCACCACCGCCCTCCACGAGCTGGAGCGTTCGGACAAGACGCACGGCCCTCGTGGCCATGTGCTGCGGCGGCGCCCTCGCCACCGGCACCATCATCGAGCGGATCTAGCCGACCCCTCGCCGTTCTGGCCTGCAGAACGGGGCGGTTTCCGCCACGTTCTGCAGGCCAGAACGAGGACTCAGGTCGTCGGGACGCCCTCGGTGGCGACCACCTTGGCCCACGGGTAGTCGGGCTTGCCGCTGGGGGAGCGCTGCACCTTGTCGACCAGGTGGAGCTCGCGGGGCACCTTGTAGCCCGCCAGCTTCGTGCGGCAGTGGGCCTGGAGCGACTCGAGCGAGGGGGCGGCCCCCGGCCGGGCCTCGACCACGGCGGCCACCCGCTCGCCCCAGCGGTCGTCGGGCACCCCCACCACCACGGCGTCGTAGGCGTCGGGGTGGGACTTGATGGCCGACTCGACCTCCTCGGGGAAGACCTTCTCGCCGCCCGTGTTGATCGACACCGAGCCCCGCCCGAGCAGGGTGATGCTGCCGTCCTCCTCGACCATGGCGAGGTCGCCCGGGATGGCGTAGCGGACGCCGTCGACCTCGACGAACGTCTCCCGGCTCTTGACCTCGTCCTTGTAGTACTCGAGGGGCAGGAACCCGGCCCGGGCCATCTTCCCGACCACGCCCGACCCCGGCTCCACCCGCCGCAGCTGGTCGTCGAACACCACCGTCTCGCCGACGGGCGTCACTGTGGGACCGCCCTTCATGGCCGTCTTCCCCTTGGCGATGACCGAGTAGCCGGTGGCGCCGCTCTCCGACGACCCGACCGAGTCGGTCAGGACCAGGTCGGGCAGGTGGGCGAGGAACTGGTCCTTCACGCTGGGCGAGAAGACGGCGGCCGTGCTCGACAGGGCGAAGAGCGACGAGAGGTCGAACCTGTCCCCGGACCGCTCCAACGCCTCGATCAGCGGCCGCCCCATGGCGTCGCCGGTGATCATGATGAGGTTGACCTTCTCCTCGCCCACGAGCTCCCAGACCCGGTCCGGCTCGAAGCGGGCCACGAGGACGGCCTTGTTGCCCGTGAAGCTGCCCCCCATGACGCTCCACTGCGTGGCCCCGTGCATCAGGGGGGCGATGGGGAGGCTCGTCGTCTGGCCGGCCTGGAGGCCCCGCTCCACCAACCCGCCCGGGTGCGTGATGCGCTCGCCCGTCACGGGGCTGAGGCCGCCGCCGAGCGCGAACAGCACGTCCTCGTGGCGCCACACCACGCCCTTCGGCATGCCCGTGGTGCCGCCGGTGTAGAGGATGTAGTGGTCGTCGGCCGATCGGGGCCCGAAGTCGCGCTCGGGCGACCCGCCGGCGATCGCCTCCTCGTAGTCGACGCCCCCCGGGGGCCCCTCGGCGTCGGTGCCGTCCTCGATCACCACGCGGTGGCGGATGCCGCCGAGGGCGTCGGGGATGGCGGTCAGCCGGTCGCCGAAGCAGCGCTGGTGGACCAGGGCCACGAGGTCGGCGTTGCCGATGAGGTACCGCAGCTCGTCCTCGACGTAGCGGTAGTTGATGTTGACCCACACCGCCCGCAGCTTGAAGACGGCCCACAGGGTCTCGACCCACTCGACGCTGTTCAGGGCGTAGATGCCGACGTGCTCGCCCGCCTTCACCCCGGCCTCGGCCAGGTGGTGGGCGAGGCGGTTGGCCCGTTCCTCCATCTGGGCGTAGGTGCGGCGCTGGCCCTCGGCGACGAGGTACTCGCGGTCGCCGAAGTGGTCGACGCTGTGCTCGAAGAGGTCGGCGAGGTTGTACTCCACGGCGACAGTCTGCCTTCCCGGTTGGAACCCGTTCTACTTCGGTGGCCGGGGCATGCCGTCCGGCGGGGTGACGAAGATCCCCTCGGCCTCGGCCAGCAGCTGGCCCTCGGCCGACGAGCGCCCCCAGCACACGATGCGGCGGCCCGACACCTTCGTGACCCCGGCCTCGTAGTCGATCCTCGTGTTCAGCGGGGTGGGCTTGCGCATCTTGACGGTCAGCGTGCCGGTGAAGCCGGCCGAGCCCGACGCCATCTGGGCGCACCCGAGCAGATCGTCGAAGGCGGCGGCCACGAACCCGCCGTGGAGGCAGCCCGGGGGCCCCTCGTAGGCGTCGCCGTAGATGGCGGCGCCGACGGTGCGGTCGCCGTCGAGGCGCAGCCGCAACGGGGGCGCCAACGGGTTGGAGCGGCCGCTGACGCCGCTGCGCTCGGTCAGGGCCCCGTCGGGGTACGGCGACACCGCGGCGCCGCCGTGCCGGAGCAACGACGGGGCGGCGCCGACCCGGGAGGTCAGGTCCCGCACGTCGGCGAGCAGGCGGTCCACGTCGTCGACGTCGACCTCGGTCACGTCGAGCAGGGCCACCGCCTCCACGAGCCGGCGGGTGGCCTCGGCCAGCTCGTGCTTGGCCGCCCGCCCGCCCTCCTCCGGCGGGTCGGCGACGAGCCAGACGTCGCGTGCGTCCTCGGGGAGGGAGGCGGCGCTCAAATGGCGCGCTCGCGGTCGGCCCAGTAGGGGTCGCGCAGGCGCCGCTTGTAGAGCTTGCCGTTGGGATCGCGCGGCAACGTCGGGGAGGAAGTCGATGGAGCGGGGGACCTTGTAGCCGGCGACCCGGTCGCGCAGGTGGGCCCGCAGCTCCTCCTCGAGCTCCGGCCCGGGCTCCACGCCGTCGGCCGGCTCGACCACGGCCTTGACCTCCTCGCCCCAGTCGTCGTGGGGGATGCCGAACACGGCGGCGTCGCCCACCTTCGGATGCGTGAGGAGCTCGCCCTCGATCTCGGCCGGGTAGATGTTCACGCCGCCGGAGATGATCATGTCGGACTTGCGGTCCCGCAGGAACAGCCAGCCGTCCTCGTCGAGAAGGCCGATGTCGCCCACGGTGAAGAAGCCGTTGAGGCGGTTGGCCTCGGTCTTCTCCTTGTCCTTGTAGTACTCGAACTCGCCCGTCGACATCCGCATGTAGACGGTGCCGATCTCGCCGGGCGGGAGGTCGTTTCCCTGGTCGTCGAAGATGCGGATCTCCGACGTCGGCCACGCCTTGCCCACCGTGCCGGGGCGCTCGAGCCACTCGTGGGGGCGGACGAGCGTGCCACCCCCCTCGGTGGCCGCGTAGTACTCGTCGATGACCGGTCCCCACCAGTCGAGCATCCGGCGCTTGATCTCCGGGGGGCAGGGGGCGGCAGCGTGGATCATGTGGCGCAGCGACGACACGTCGTAGCGCTCGCGCACCTCCTCGGGGAGGGCGAGGAGGCGGTGGAACTGCGTCGGCACCATGTGGCTCGTTGTGACCCGGCGGCGCTCGATGCGCTCGAGCGTGCCCTCCGGCGTCCACTTGTCCATGAGCACGACGGTGTGGCCGAGGTGCATCGACGAGGCCGTGAAGACGAGGACGGCGGTGTGGTAGAGCGGCGACACCACCAGGTGGACGTTGTCGTCGTGGGGGGTGATGCCGAACATCTGGAGGAAGCCGGTGTAGAGGCCGCCCATCTCGTCGGGGTCGGCCTCCACCAGGGGGCGACGCACGCCCTTCGGCCGCCCGGTGGTGCCCGAGGTGTACTGCATGGGGGCGCCGACGGTCCGGTCCGGGGGGGTGGAGTCCGGTTGCCCGTTCGAGAGCTCCACGTAGGGGCGGAAGCCCTCGACCTCGCCGATGGAGAAGCGACCCTCGGGACCGAGGCCGATCTCCTTGGCCGCCCGGCTCAGCTCCCCGGCGAAGCGCTCGTGGCCGATGAGGGCCTTGGCCTCGCAGTCGTCGACGATGTAGGCGATCTCGGGCCCGGCCAGGTGGTGGTTGATCGGCGTGATGTACCAACCGGCCTGGGTGGCGGCGAGGAAGAGCTCGAGCATCGCCGACCCGTTGGGGAGCACGGTGGCGAGGACGTCGCCCCGCTGCAACCCGAGCGCCCGGAGGCCGTGCACCAGCCGGTTGGAAGCGGCGAGCAGCTCGCCGGCGGAGACCTCCCGCCCGTCGGGATCCACGACCGCGAGGCGGTCGGGATCCTGCCCGGCGAGGCGCCAGAAACCGAGATCGGCCACGCCGGGCGACCCTAGTGGACCCGTGACGACCCGTCGGAGGGCCGCGACTGCGTTCGGTGCGGAAGCGGGCTGCTCGGGCACGGCGTCCGGCCGCTACCGTCGCCGGCCGTGCGGGCGAGGCCCCTCGACGGGGTGCGGGTGGTGGAGCTGGCCGGGATCGGGCCGGTGCCGTTCGCCGGGATGCTGCTGGCCGACCTCGGGGCGGACGTGGTGCGGGTGGACCGGCCGGCGACGGTGGCGGCCGCCGACCCCGCCCGGCCGTCGCAGGACCCCATGGCCCGGGGCAAGCGGTCGGTCGGCGTCGACCTGAAGCACCCCGACGGGGTCGCCACCGTGCTCCGCCTCGTGGCCGGCGCCGACGTGCTGGTCGAGGGCTTCCGCCCCGGCGTCACCGAGCGGCTCGGCGTGGGGCCCGAGCAGTGCCTCGCCGCCAACCCGAGGCTGGTCTACGGCCGCATGACGGGGTGGGGCCAGGAGGGCCCGTTGGCGGCGGACGCCGGCCACGACATCACCTACCTGGCGGTGGCCGGGGTGCTGGGCCACATCGGCCGGGCCGGGGCCCCGCCGACGCCACCCATCAACCTCGTGGCCGATTTCGGCGGGGGCGCCAACCTGCTCGTGGTGGGGGTGCTCGCCGCCCTGTTCGACGCCGGCCGCACCGGGAAGGGCGCCGTCGTCGACGCCGCCATGGTCGACGGCGCCGCCCTGCTGATGGCCCCCTTCTTCGCCGCCCGGGCCAGTGGCTTCTGGCGCGACGAGCGCGGCACCAACATGCTCGACTCCGGCGCCTACTTCTACGACGCCTACGAGTGCGCCGACGGGCGGTACGTCGCCGTCGGCGCCATCGAGCCGCAGTTCCACGCCGCGCTGCTGGAGGGCCTGGCCCTGGCCGGCGCCGACGACCTGCCCGACCAGATGGACCGGGACGCGTGGCCGGCCATGAAGGAGCGCCTGGCCGGCCTGTTCCGCGCCCGCACCCGCGACGACTGGGTCGCCGCGTTCGCCGGCACGGACGCCTGCGTGGCCCCCGTCCTGACGATGGAGGAGGCGGCCCGCCACCCCCACCTCGAGGCCCGCGGCACCGTGGTCGAGGCGGGCGGCGTGCCCCAGCCCGCGCCGGCCCCGCGCGTGGGCGGGGCCCTGCCGCTCCCGGGCCCACCCGTCGTCGCCGGTCGGGACACCGACGACGTCCTGGCCGACCTCGGCCTCTCGCCCGACGAGGTCGACCGGCTGCGCCGCAGCGGCGCCGTCGCCTAGACGGGTTCGGGCGGCGGCACCGGGGCCGGTGCCACCCGCTGGCGCCGACCGAGCAGGAACAGCACGAGGGCGGCCACCAGAAGCACCCCGCCGAGTCCCCCCAGGACGTACACGAGGGTCAGCTGGTCGTCGGTCTCCTGCTTGCACGCGACCTGCGGCAGCTCGTCCGGCGGGATGTCACCGGTGTCCGCGTTGAGGAGGAAGCTGTCCTCCGCCCATTTGTCCTCGGCGTCGTTGCCGCCGAGCCGTCCGATGGACGACCCGCAGTCGTAGGTCTCCCCGGCCACGGTGATCTCCACCCCCAGCAGCCCAATCACCGCGGCGGCGACGAGGCACACCACCCCCAGCACCGCTGCCACCAAGGCGAGCCGTCTCATGATCCCCCCTCCGTCCGGCGGAACGGACGACCGGGAGGCTACGCGCCGAGCTCGGGTCCGATCAGGCGACGGAGCTCGGCGGTGGCGAAGTTGTCGAGATCGAAGCCGCTGCCGGGCGGGATCACCCCGTGGGCGGTCATCATGCGGATGACCCGGACCAGCACGATGGCGAAGCGCAGGGCAGCCCAGACCTCGTAGTACTCGAGGTCCCGCACCGGCCGGCCGAGCAGCTCCTCGTAGCCGGCGATGGCCTCCTGCCGATCGGGGAAGCCGGGCAGCGGGGGCTGCCCGTTGCCCTCGGCCGAATAGCGGTCGAGCAGGAGCCACCACGCGAAGTCGACCTCCGCCGGCCCGAGCGTGGCCATCTCCCAGTCGAACACCGCCACCGGCTCGAAGTCGCGGAACATCATGTTGCCGATGCGGGCGTCGCCCCAGTTGACGCCCGTCGGCGGCTCGTCCGGCCGGTTGGCCTCCAGCCACCGCAGGGCCGCCTCGTGGAGGGGGAGCGAGCCGCCCTCGGCCGCCCACTCGAGGTAGGCCCGCCCGGCCACGAGCTGGGTGGCCATGCCCGGCGGCCCGAGGTCGTGGTGCTGGAGGAACCCGAAGCCGTCCTCCCAGTCGAGGCGGTGCAGGTCGGCGAGCACGCCGAGGGCGTTCCGGTGGAGTCGGGACTGGTCCTCCGGCGAGGCCTCGGCCAGCCAGCCCCCGGCCGTGTAGGGCGGGCTGTCGGGCGGCACCAGGCCCGTGACGCGGTCCATGACGAAGAAGGGGGCGCCGAGCGCGGTCTCCTCCGGCTCGAACCACCGGACCGTCGGGACGGGCACGGTGCTCTTGGCGGCGACCGCCTCGAGGCACCGGTACTGGAGGGAGAGGTCGTACTCGGCGAAGACGGCGTAGCCGATGGGGCGGACCCGGGCCGCGTAGTCGGCCGTCCGCCGCTCGCCGCCGGCCGTCCAGGCGGCGGAGAACAGCAGCGTCTCGTTGGAGTACCCGCTGCCGTCGGGCACGGTCAGGTCGGAGACCACCACGTCGTTCCCGAGGCGGGGGGCGAGCCACGCCTGGAGCCGCTGGCGGGTCTCCTCCTCGTCCCGAGCGGAGGGAACGGGACTCACGACTGCACCGTCCTGCGGACGGTGCCGCCCTGAGCCGGGCGCTCTGCTTGTTCGGTTCGCTCGCGCAAGCGCTCGCTCACGGCCGCTGCCCCTCGACGGCGTCGAGGAAGGGGGGCCGCTCCCCGCCGCCGTGGAGCACGAGGTTGGCGCCGCTCACGTAGGCCGACGCCGGCGAGGCGAGGAACAGGCAGGCCTCGGCCACGTCGTCGGGCTCCGCCAGCCGCCCCAGGGGCACGGTGGCGGCCGCCGCAGCCACGCCGGCGTCGTCGCCGTAGTGCAGGTCGGACGCCTCGGTGCGCACCATGCCTGCGGACACGCAGTTCACCCGCACCTTGGGCGCCCACTCCATCGCCAGCGTGGCCGTGAGGTTGACGAGGCCGGCCTTGGCCGCGCCGTAGGCGGCGGTGCCGGGGGAGGGGCGCAACCCGCTCACGCTGCCGATGTTGACGATGGCGCCGCCGTCGTCCTGCTCCTGCATGACCGCGTTGGCCGCCTGGGCCACGTGGAGGGGGGCCAGCAGGTTGAGGGCCACGATCGAGGTCGAGAAGCGGGGGGAGGCGGTGGCGGCAGCGGCCGGCGGCGACCCCCCGGCGTTGTTGACCACGACGTCGAGGCGGCCGAACCGCTCGACCACCTCGGCCACCAGGGCGGCCACCTGGTCGGGGTCGCGGACGTCGCCCTCCAGGAAGACCGCCTCCCGCCCGTCGGCCGCCGGGAGCTGGTCGGGCCGGTGGCGGCAGCACACGGCCACGTCGGCGCCGGCGGCCAGGAAGCGGGTGGCGATGCCCCGGCCGACGCCCCGGCACCCGCCGGTCACCAGCACGCTGCGGCCGGCGAACGGTCGGTCCCCCACGGCCGGCGAAGGTAGCGTGCCGCCCATGCGCGTCGTGGTCGACTATGACCTGTGCGAGAGCAATGCCATCTGCATGGCGGTGGCCCCCGAGGTGTTCGAGGTGGATGACGACGACAACCTCAACCTGCTCCAGGAGGAGCCGCCCGAGGAGCTCCGGGCGAAGGTCGAGGAGGCCGTGCGCCGCTGCCCGAAGCAGGCCCTCGCCCTCGAGGGCTGAGGCCCGGCTTCAGCTGCCGGTCGTGGCCACGTCCCTGGCCCAGCGGTAGTCGGGCTTGCCGACGGGCGTGCGCACCACCTCGTCCCGGAGGACGAGCGAGCGGGGCACCTTGTAGCCGGCCAGCGAGCGCCGGCAGTGGTCCGCCAGCTCCTCGAGCGTCGGGGTCCGCCCCTGCCGGGGGCGCACGACGGCGGCGACCCGCTCGGTGAAGCGCTCGTCGGGCACCCCGACCACCAGGGCGTCGAAGACGTCGGGGTGGGACTTCAGGGCGGCCTCCACCTCCTCGGGATAGACCTTCTCGCCACCGGTGTTGATGCACATCGACCCGCGGCCGAGCACGAGCACCGTCCCGTCCTCCTCGACCACGGCGGCATCGCCGGGCACGACCCAGCGCACGCCGTCCACCTCGAGGAAGGTGGCCGCCGTCTTCTCGGGGTCCTTGTGGTAGCCGAGGGGGATGTGGCCCCGCCGGGCCAGGCGGCCCACCACCCCCGAGCCCGGGGCCACCGGGCGGCCGTCGTCGCCGAGGACGGCGGTGCTCTCGCCCACCTGGAAGCGGGGGCCGGCGGCCGGCCCGTCGAGATCGAGGACGCTGCCGTTGTGGCCGGTCTCCGAGGCCCCGAAGCTGTCGATGACGAACACGCCGGGGAGCCGTCGCCGCAGCTCGTCCTTCACTGCCGGGGACAGGATGGCCCCACCCGACCCCACGGCCACCAGCGACGACGTGTCGTAGGACGCGCCCGGCGCGGCCAGGGCCTCGGCCAGGGGTCGGGCCATGGCGTCGCCCACCACCATCATGGAGTTGACCCGCTCCTGCTCGACCTGCCGCCAGGCGGCCTCGGCGTCGAAGGGGCGGTTGACGTCGAGCACGACCGTGCCCCCGCTCAGCAGGCTGATCAGCGCCGCCCACTGGCCGCCCCCGTGCATGAGGGGCGGGCACACCAGGTAGACCCCGGGCGCCCTGTCGGCGGCGGCCGCCACCTGCTCGGGGCGGGACACCGGCTCCCCACCCGGGTTCCCCCCCTGGAGGGCGGCGAAGAAGATGTCCTCGTGGCGCCAGATGGTGCCCTTGGGGAGACCGGTGGTCCCGCCCGTGTAGAGGACGTAGTGGTCGTCGGCCGAGCGGGCGCCCGGCGGGCGGGTCGGCGCCGCGGCGGCCAGCGCCTCCTCGTAGGGGACGGCACCCTCGGCGGTGGCGTCCACCCCCGAGCCGTCGTCGAGGACGACGAGGGTGGTCAGGTCGGGGAGGCCGCCCCGCACGGCCGCGACCCGGGGGGTGAAGCCGGCCTCGAACACCAGGGCCACCAGGTCGGCGTTGTCGAAGAGGTAGGCGAGCTCGTCCTCGACGTAGCGGTAGTTGACGTTGATGGGGACGGCCCGGACCTTGAACGCGGCGAACATGGCCTCGAGCCACTCGGCCCGGTCGTAGCTGTAGACGCCCACGTGGTCACCGGGCCCGACCCCGGCCGTCGCCAGGTGGTTCGCGAGCCGGTTGGCCCGCTCGTCGAGGGTCGGCGTAGGTCAGGCGGGTGTCGCCGGCCACCACCGCCGCCCGGTCGGGCACGGCGTCGACGACCACCTCGAACAGGTCGGCGAGGTTGAACTCCATCGGGCCGAAGTAGAACACGTTGCCGCCGGGCTACGCTCCGCCTGATCGACGAACCTGGGGAGGGACCCGCGTGCGAGCAGCGGTGCTGCGACAGACAGGTGACGAGGAGCTCGAGATCCGCGACGACGTCGAGGTCGTCGAGCCGAGCGCCGGTGAGGTGAAGGTCACGATCGCCGCCACCGGCGTGTGCCACTCGGACCTCTCGGGGATGACCGGGACCATCCCGCAGCCGGCGCCGGCGGTGCTCGGCCACGAGGGCGCAGGCGTGATCGCCGAGGTGGGCGAGGGCGTCACCAACGTCAAGGTCGGCGACCACGTCATCGTCGCCTGGAGCCCGCCCTGCGGGCTGTGCGCCTTCTGCGTCGACCGGAACTCCGCCGCACCTGTGCTCGGCCGTCCAGATCAACTCGATCATGACGCCCCACTTCCGCATCGACGGCGAGCCGATCTTCGGGTTCGCCGGCACCGGGACCTTCGCCGAGGAGATCGTCCTCCCGCAGCAGGCGGTGGTGCCGATCGACGCCTCGGTGCCGCTCGAGATCGCCTCGCTCATCGGCTGCGGCGTCATGACCGGCGTGGGCGCCGCCATCAACACCGCCAAGGTCGTGCCCGGCTCGACCGTCGTCGTGTTCGGCTGCGGCGGCGTCGGCATCTCGGCCATCCAGGGCGCCCGCATCGCCGGTGCCGCCGAGATCGTGGCCGTCGACCTCCTCGAGTCCAAGCTCGACGACGCCAAGCGCCTGGGCGCGACCCACGGCACCACGCCGGACGGGCTGCCCTCGCTGTCGAACGAGCTCACCGGCGGCGACGGCTTCGACTACGCCTTCGAGGCCATCGGCAACCCCGTGACCATGCGGGCCGCCTACGACGCCGTGCGCCGCGGCGGCACCGCCGTGATCATCGGCGTGGGCAAGGCCGACGCCATGGTGTCGTTCAGCGCCTTCGAGCTCTTCTACAGCGAGAAGCGCCTCCTCGGCTCGTACTACGGATCGGCCGACGTGCGCAGCGACTTCCACCGCATCCTGCGGCTGTGGCGGGCGGGCAAGCTCGATCTCGAGGGCATGATCAGCCGCCGCATGGACATCAGCGAGATCAACGAGGCCTTCGTCGCCATGCGGCGGGGCGAGATGATCCGCCAGGTGGTCCAGTTCGAGCACGCGGCGGAGGGCGCACCGCAGGCCAGGCAGGCGTCCTGACCCCGGCGAGGGCGGCTGCCGACGTCCTGCGGGCGCCGCTGGTCATCGAGTACCCCTACACCCGCACCACGGGCCCCGTGGTCGGCGGGTTCCTGACGGGCCTGCGCGAGGGCGTGGTGTGCGGTGTGCGCACGCCGGACGGCCGCGTGCTCGTCCCGCCCACCGAGTACGACCCGCGACCACGGGCGAGGCCCTGTCCGAGCTGGTCGAGGTGGGCACGGCCGGCGTGGTCCGCACGTGGGCCTGGGTGGCCGAGCCCCGGGAGAAGCACCCCCTCGACCACCCGTTCGCGTGGGCGCTCGTGCGCCTCGACGGCGCCGAACGGACCTCCTGCACGCCCTCGACGTGCCGCTCCGAGGCCGCCGTCGCCACCGGCATGCGGGTGCGGGTGCGCTGGCGGGCCGAGCGGGAGGGCCACATCCGCGACATCGAGTGCTTCGAGCCGCGAGGGGACGTCGTGAGCGCTTCCGGCCCTGCAGGGCGTCGAGCCCGTCCGCAGCGTGCGCACGCCCATGCGCCTGCGACTACAGCTACACGCCCGGAGCGGCCTCGTCCCGGTTCCTGCGGGCCCTGGCGCAGAAGCGGCTCGTGGGCCAGCGCTGCCCGGTGTGCGGCAAGGTCTACGTCCCGCCCCGTGGCGCCTGCCCGACCGACGGCGTGCCGACGACGGACGAGGTGGAGCTGCCCCACACCGGGACGGTGACCACCTTCTGCGTGGTGAACGTGCAGTTCTACGGGCAGGCCATGCAGGTCCGTACGTGAGCACGCTGATCCTGCTCGACGACAGCGACATCCCGATCATGCACCTGCTCCAGGAGGTCGAGGCCGGGGACGTCCACATGGGCATGCGGGTCGAGGCGGTGTGGGTGCCCGACGACGAGCTCGGTCCCACGCTGGAGAGCATCCGCTGCGTTCCGCCCCACGGGCGAGCCCGACGCCGCCCTTCGAGGACTACGCGGACAACGTCTGATGCGCGACGTCGCCATCGTCTCGTTCGCCCAGTCGGACCACGTGCGGGCGTCGAGGACCGCAACGAGGTGGAGATGCTCATGCCCGTGGTCCGGGCAGGGCCACCGCGAGGACGTGTCGATCGCCGGGCTCGTGCGCGAGGCGGCGGTGCGGGCGCTCGAGGACGCCGGGCTCGACTGGGGCGACATCGACGCCGTCGTGATCGGCAAGGCGCCCGACATCTTCGAGGGCGTGATGATGCCCGAGCTCTACCTCGCCGACGCGCTCGGCGCGGTCGGCAAGCCGATGCTGCGCGTGCACACCGCCGGGCAGCGTCGGCGGCTCGACCGCGATCGTCGCCTCGCACCTCGTCGCAGGCCGGCATCCACGAGCGGGTGCTGACGGTCGCGTTCGAGAAGCAGTCGGAGAGCGACGCCATGTGGGCGCTGTCGCTGCCCGATCCCGTTCGCGCCGCCGACTCGTCGCCGGTGCCGGCGGCTACTTCGCGCCCCACGTGCGCGCCTACATCCGCCGGTCCGGCGCCCCGACCACACCGGCATCGATGGTGGCGGTCAAGGACCGGCTGAACGCGCTGAAGAACCCGTACGCGCACCTGCACCAGCACGACATCAGCTTCGAGAAGGTCGTCGAGTCGCCGATGCTGTGGGACCCGATCCGCTACCCCGAGACGTGCCCGTCGTCGGACGGCGCGGTGGCGATGGTCATCGGCCAGCGAGTCGGCCGCCGAGCCGCGCGCCGGCCCGCCGGCGTGGATCCACGGCACCGCCATGCGCAGCGAGCCGACGATGTTCGCCGGGCGCGACCGGGTCAACCCGCAGGCCGGCCAGGACTGCGCCGAGGCGGTCTACGCCGAGGCCGGCATCACGACCCCGCGCGCGAGATCGACTGCGCCGAGATCTACGTGCCGTTCAGCTGGTTCGAGCCGATGTGGCTCGAGAACCTCGGGTTCGCCGCCGAGGGCGAGGGCTGGAAGCTCGTCGAGGAGGGCGTGACCGAGCTCGACGGCGACCTGCCGGTCAACCCGTCGGGCGGCGTCCTGTCGACCAACCCGATCGGCGCCTCGGGATGCTCCGCTTCGCCGAGGCCGCCATGCAGGTGCGCGGCACGGCCGGCGAGCACCAGGTCGACGGCGCCCGCAAGGCCCTCGGCCACGCCTACGGCGGCGGCTCCCAGTTCTTCGCGATGTGGGTGGTGGGCGCCGACAAGCCGGGCTGAGCGGGGGAGGGCGGTGAGCCGGTGATCCCGTCAGTCCTATCTGGTGCTCGAGGAGCTCCGAGCGAGAGGTTACGGCGGTCCGGGTCCGGTTCTCGTCGTCGGGCATGAAGTGGCCACACGTCGAGTATGACCTTGGCCGACGCGTGGCCGAGGTTGACCTGCGTGGCCCTGATGGACACCCCTGCGGACAGGAGCACTGATGCGTAGTGGTGGCGCAGGTCGTGGAAGCGGACGCCGGTCAGCCCGGCGCCCGTGACGCCAGGTCGACGCCGAGGGCTGCCTCCCGCAGCGTGCAATCCCGGACACCGGCTCCTGGGCGAGGTGCGCGCGGTGCCGTCGTCGTCGGCCGTCGTGTTGACTGAACCTGACGGCGACTCGCTACCATCCGCCGACGGTGGGGGGAGCAGGACCGAGCGCAGTCTGACATCCGCGTGCTCGGACAGGTGACAGTCGTGGGGCCCGACGGAGAGCCGATCAACATCGGCGGGAGCCGCGCGCCACCTCCTCGTGCGGCTGGCGCTCGGGCGAGGTCGCTCTGTCAGCACGGATACGCTCCTCGAGGACGTCTGGGGCGCGGAGGCCGCAGCCACGGTCGTGAAGACCACGGTCGCCCAGTTCGCGACCGATTGACGGCGGCCGGATCCGGCCCGGTGATCATCAGCACGTCCGCCGGCTACCACCTTGCCCCGCAGGGTGTCGACGTGGACCTCTGGCGCTTCGAGGCACTTGTGGGCGAGGCGCAGGCGGCCCTTCGCCGCAGCGACGTGCTGCTGGCGGCGGAACGCCTCGCCGAGGCGTTGCCCTCGTCGCCGGCGAACCCTTCGGGGGCGTGACGTGCTGTTCCTCCGACCGGAGGCGGCCGCATCCGCGAGCTCCACCTCAGCGCCATGGAGGAGTGGTGCGAGCTCCAGCTTGGGCGTCGTGACCCCGGCGTCGTCGCGACCCTCGCCGGCCTGGTGGCTGACCACCCCCTCCGTGAGCGGCTCGTCGGCCAGTACATGACTGCGCTCTACCTCGCCGGACGCCATGGCGAGGCCGTGCAGGCCTTCCAGGACCACGGTCGTCGCCTCCGTGAGGAGTGGGGCCTCGAGCCCGGGCCCGCTCTCGTGCGGCTCGAGCACGCCATCCTCACCCATGCCGCCGACGTGGAGACATCGTCCGACGGGAACGCCACGGCGGAACAGGCTCCTGCATCCCGGCGGGCACCCTTCGTCGGACGGCGTCACGAGCTGGCCAGGCTCCTGTCGTTGGTCGGTTCAGCCGAGTGTGGCGGAGGACCGCTGGTCGCCGTCGTGGTGGGACGGCCCGGGTCGGGTCGCACCCGGCTGGTGGCAAGGCCACCGGCCACGCGAGGACGGGCTGCCCCTGCCACCAGCCAGGTGGGACCCCAACCCCGGGCCTTGCCCGCCCGCGACGGCGACCAGCGGTCCTCCGCCACACTCGGCTGAACCGACCAACGACAGGAGCCTGGCCAGCTCGTGACACCATACGACAAAGGGTGCCCGCCGGGATGCAGGAGCCTGTTCCGCCGTGGCGTTCCGTCGGACGATGTCTCCACGTCGGCGGCGTGGGTGAGGATGGCGTGCTCAGAGCCGCCAGAGAGCCGGGGCCCGGGCCTTGGGCCGCCCCCAGCTCCCTCAAAGCGGCGACGACCGTGGTCCTGGAAGGCCTGCACGGCCTCGCCATGGCGTCCGGCGAGGTAGAGCGCAGTCATGTACTGGCCGACGAGCCGCTCACGGAGGGGGTGGTCAGCCACCAGGCCGGCGAGGGTCCTCGCCGGGGTCGCGACGATGGGCTGGAAGGCCGCACCACTCCTCCGTGGCGCTGAGGTGGAGCCCACGGATGCGGGCCGCCTCCGATCGGAGGCAAGAAGCGTCACACCCCCAGAAGGGTTCGCCGGCGACGGAGGGGCAACGCCTCGGCGAGGCGTTCCGCCGCCAGCGGCGCGTCGCTGCGGCGAAGGGCCGCCTGCGCCTCGCCGGCGAGTGCCTTTTTAGCGCCAGAGTGACCGCGTCGACACCCCTGCGGGGCAAGGTGGGGGACCTGCTGATGATCACCGGGCCGGATCCGGCCGCCGTCGATGGGTCGCGCGACCCAGGGCGACCCTGGTCTTCACGACCGTGGCTGCAGCCTGCACGCCCCCGACGTCCTCGAGGAGCGTATTCGTGCTGACCGAGCGACCTCGCCCGAGCGCCAGCCGCCAGAGGGCAGTCGAGCGCGAGCGGCTCCCGCCAATGTTGATCGGCTCCCGGTCAGCGCCCGCGACTGTGACCTGTCCGAGCACGCGGATGTCGACTGCGGTTCCGGTCCTGCTCCCCCCACCGTCGGCAGGAGTGGGTGACGAGAGTCGCCGTCAGGTTCAGTCAACACGACGGCGGACGGACGACGGCACCCGCGCGCACCTCGCCCCGGAGCCGGTGTCCCCCCCCTCAGTTCTCCTCGGCGTCGACCTGGCGTCACGGGCGCCGGGCTGACCGGCGTCCGCTTTTTTGACCTGCGCCACCACTACGCGTCGGTTCTCCTGTCCCGCAGGGGATCCATCAGGGCCACGCAGGTCAACCTCGGCCACACGTCGACCAAGGTTTTTTTTTTTTAGGCCACTTCATGCCCAACGACGAGAACCGGACCCCGGACCGCCGTAACCTCTCGCTCGGAGCTCCTAGAGCACCAGATAGGACTGACGGGATCACCGGCTCAGGCCGCCCTCCCCCGCTCAGCCCGGCTTGTCGCCGCCCACGACCCACATGGCAAAGAACTGCCGACGCATCGCCGTAGAACCGACGGCGCTGCGCGCGCCGTCGACCTGATGCTCGCCGCCTGCCCCGCACCTGGAGGGCCGCCTCGGCGAAGCGGATCATCCCCGAGGCGCCGATGGGGTTGGTCGAGAGCACGCCCCCGATGGGTTGATGGGCAGGTCGCCGTCGACGCGGTGGCGCCCTCCTCGGCGATCTTCCAGCCCTCGCCCTCGGCGGCGAAGCCGAGGTTCTCCAGCCACATCGGCTCGAACCAGCTGAAGGGCACGTAGATCTCGGCCACGTGATTTCGTCCCGCGCGGATCGGTGATGCCGGCCTCGCGGTACACGTCGCCGGCGCAGTCCTCGCCCGCCTGGGGTTGACCTGTTCGCGGCCCGGCGAACATCGTCGGCTCACTGCGCATCGCCGTCCCGCGGACCCAGCCGGTTGCCGGGCGAGAGCGGCGGCCGACTCGCTGGCCACCACCATGGCGCACGCCCGTCCGACGAGGCACGTCTCCAGGTACCGAATGGGGTCCCAGACATCGTCGACTCGAGCACCTTATCGAGGCTGATTCTCCATGTGGAGGTGCGCATACGGCTTCTTGAGGGCGTTCTGCCGGTCTTTACGGCCACCATGAGCCCGATGTGGTCGGTGCCGACGACCGCCGCATGTAGCCCCGCACGATGGGCGCGAAGAACCCCCCGGCGCCGGCCACGTGGGCTGGAACGGAATCGGGCGCGGACACGCCCACATGGCGTCGCTTTCCGACTGCTTCTCGAACGCCGCCGGTCAGCACGCGCTCCGGATCGCCGCCCTGAGACGAGGCTGAGTGGCCACGATGCGGTCGAGCCCCCCACGCTCCCAGCGGTGTGCACCCGCATCATCGGCTTTCCCACCGCGCCGAGCGCGTCGGCCAGATAAAGCTCGGGCATCATCACGCCTTCGAAGATGTCCGGGCCTTGCCGATCACCACGGCGTCCGATGTCGCCAGGCGGCCGTCG
>CAWIVE010000001.1:0-316107 GCA_963839545.1 uncultured Actinomycetes bacterium | reverse complement strand
ACGAGCCGCACGGCTCGAGCTACCGGGCCGGCGGCGGCTCGGCCAGCACCGCCTCCTGCACGGCCACGATGTCGCGGATCCCTCCAGTGGCGAGGTCCACCAGCGCGTCCAGCTCGGCCCGGGCGAAGGGCCGACCCTCGGCCGTCCCCTGCACCTCCACCAGCGACCCGCTGCCGGTCATCACCACGTTCATGTCGACCTCGGCCCGCGAGTCCTCCGTGTAGGCGAGGTCGAGCAGCGGCGCGTCGTCGACCAGGCCGACCGAGATGGCGGCGCACGGCTCCCGCAGCGGGTGCGCCGGCAGCCGCCCCAGCGAGACGAGCCGGCTGAGCGAGTCGTGCAGGGCGACGTAGCCACCGCAGATGGACGCCGTCCTCGTCCCGCCGTCGGCCTGGAGGACGTCGCAGTCGACTGTGATCTGCACGTCGGGCATGGCCACCAGGTCCGTGACCGACCGGAGGGCCCGGCCGATGAGGCGTTGGATCTCCTGCGTCCGCCCGGACTGCCGGCCCCGGGCCGCCTCCCGGCCCACCCGCTCGGCCGACGACCCCGGCAGCATGGAGTACTCGGCCGTGACCCAGCCCCGGCCGCTCCCCCGCAGCCACCGCGGGACGTCCTCGTCGATCGACGCCGTGCACAGCACGCGGGTGCGCCCGAAGGCCACCAGCACCGAGCCGGCGGCGAAGGTGGTGAAGTCCCGCTCGAACGAGACCGGCCGCAGCTCGTCGGCCTTCCGCCCGTCCACCCGAACATCGCTCATGACGTCACCTCGAAGCACGCTCCCTCGGTTGCGATCTCCACCGGTGCACCGAAGGCCTCGGTCCCCAGTGCCCTGGCCCGCTCGATGTCCAGCCCCGGCTGGAAGTGGGTCAGCACCAACCGTCGCACGCCGGCCTCCCGCGCGGTGGCCCCGGCCTGCGCGGCGGTGAGGTGCGGGATGGTGCCCTCCTTCCCCGGTTCGAGGGTGGCCTCGCACAGCGCGAGGTCGAGCCCGGGGCCGAGCGCCGACAGCGCCCACCGCGGACCGGTGTCGGCCGTGTACCCGAGGGAGCCGCCGTCGGCGTCGATGCGCACCGCGTAGGTCTCGCCCTGGTGGTCCGTGCGGGAGAACGTCAGCTGCATCCCGCCCAGGCGCGCCGTCATGCCGTCGCGCACCGACGTCCAGTCGAGCTGGGGCGCCGACCGGGCCGTGCACGCCCTCGAGCAGGTGGTGGAGGTCGGGCGGACCGAAGGCGGCCACCCCCTCGCGGGGATGGATGTACCGCAGCACGACCTGGTACCCGAAGACGTCGGCCCAGTGGTCGGGGTGGGCGTGGCTCAGGATGAGGCCGTCGAGCGACGCCACGTCGATGTGGCGCTGGAGGTTGGCGAAGGTCCCCGACCCGGCGTCGAGCCACACCGTCGTGCCCGCGCCCTCGACGAGGTAGCCGCTGCACGCCCCGCCCGGCGACGGGTACGAGCCCGACGCCCCGAGGACGGTGACCTTCACGCGGGTGCCGGCCAGCGGACGGCGGCCACCTCGCCCAGCTCCATGCCGAGCAGGCGGCGCCCCAGCGTGGCGAACCAGCACGGGTCGCCGGAGGAGAGGAAGCGGGCCGACGCCGGGCCGGACGCCGGGTCCCGGGCCCGGTCGGACCCGGCCAGCAGGGCTCGCACCTCGAACGCCGTCTCGTCGGCGGACGACACGAGGAACACCTCCCGGCCGACCACGTCGGTGATGGTACGGGCGAGGAACGGGTAGTGGGTGCAGCCGAGCAGCAGGGCGTCGACGCGGGCGGCGCGCACCGGGGCCAGGAGCCGCTCGGCCAGGACGTGGACCTGCTCGCTCGCCACCTCGGCCCGCTCCACGAACTCGACGAACCCGGGGCACGCCGCGCACGTCAGCTCCACGGGCGCACCCGTGGCCGCCACCGCCCGCTGGTAGGCACCCGAGGCGATGGTCCCCACCGTGCCGATGACCCCGACGTGGCCCGTGCGGGTGGCCTCCACCAGCGACCGCGCCCCCGGCTCGATGACACCCACCACCGGCACCGGGAGCTCCGCGGCCAGCTCCTCCAGCGCCGCCGCGGCCGCCGTGTTGCAGGCCACCACGAGGAGCTTCACGTCGAACCGCTCCACCAGGTGGCCGGCCACCTGGTGGGCGAAGTCCCGCACCTCGTCCAGCGGCCGCGGCCCGTACGGGTAGCGCCCGGTGTCGCCGAGGTAGACCAGGTCCTCGTCGGGGAGCAGGTCGAGCACGGCCCGGGCCACCGTCAGGCCCCCCACCCCGCTGTCGAACATCCCGATGGGACGGGGATCGGGCACGACCCCCGAAGCTAGAAGTAGATGACCCGCTTGGCGCGGTCTTCGACGACGTCGAGGTCGTCGGTCCACGCCCCGGTGGAGAGGTACTTCCACCCGCCGTCGCACACGATCATGACGATCACGCCCTCGTCGATGCGGGCGGCGCACTTCACCGCGGCGGCCATGATCGCCCCCGACGAGATGCCGGCGAACACGCCCACCTCGGTCATGCGCCGGGTCCACTCGATGGACTCGCGGGGCCGGACGATCAGCTTGTTGTCCAGCAGCTCGAACCCGTCGTTGTCGGTGAACACCGGCGGGATGAAGCCCTCGTCGATGTTCTTCAGCCCGTCGACCAGCTCGCCGGCGGGCGGCTCGACGGCCCACACCTCGACCGCCGGGTTGCGCTCCTTGAGGAAGCGCCCGACGCCCATCAGCGTCCCCGCCGTGCCGAGGCCGGCGACGAAGTGGGTGATCTCCGGGCAGTCCCGCCAGATCTCCGGACCCGTGCCCTCGTAGTGGGCCTTCGGGTTGGCCGGGTTGCCGTACTGGTAGGGGAAGAACCAGTCCGGGTGCTCGCCGGCCATGACCTGGGCCCGGCGCATCGCCCCGTTGGATCCCTCCGAGCCCGGCGACCAGATGATCTCGGCCCCCCACACCTGGAGCAGCTGCGTGCGCTCGACCGACACGTTCTCGGGCAGCACCACCTTGAATCGGTAGCCCCGGAGCCGGCAGATCATGGCCAGGGCGATCCCCGTGTTGCCCGACGACGACTCGAGCACCACCTGGCCCGAGCCGGGCGTCAGGCGCCCCTCCTTCTCGGCCTCCTCGATCATCGCCTTGGCCGCCCGGTCCTTCACGGAGCCGCCCGGGTTCTGGCCCTCGAGCTTGCCGAGGATGCGGACCCGGGGGTTGGGGCTGAGGGCCGAGAGGTCGACCATCGGCGTGTCGCCGATGAGGTCGAGGATCGACTCGTAGACCGCCATCAGCCCGAGCCGCCGGCGACGGCGGGCAGGATCGAGACCTCGTCCCGCTCCCCCACCTTCGCCTCGAGGCCTCCCTGGTAGCGGACGTCCTCGTCGTTCACGTACACGTTGACGAAGCGGTGGAGTCCCCCGTCGGGGGCCTTGAGGTGGCCGGCCATCCCCGGGTACTTGCCGACGAGGTCGTCGACGACCTCGCCGACGGTGGACCCGTCGGCGTCGACCGTCGACTGGCCGGCGGCGTAGCTGCGGAGGATGGTGGGCAGGCGCACCCGGGCCACGGCGGGACCTTCCAGTAGTTGACGGAACTGGTCGGGATTCTACCCGTCGACAACCAACGGCTCCTCGACGGGATTCCCGTCGAGGATCCGGTACGAGCGGCCGACGGGCTCGTCCCGGAGCGACACCAGCACGTAGTGCCACCCCGGATCGGGCGCCTGGGCGATGTCCGTGGGCGACGGGTAGGCGTCGGTGTGGGTGTGGGAGTGGGCAACCCCGATGATCTCGAGGCCCCTGTCCTCGGCGTCCCGATCGGCCCTGAGGTGGTCCCGGGGGTCGACCTCGTACACCCGGGCCGAAGCCGCCGCGTTGCGGCACGGGTAGAAGACCTCGACCCGCCCGTCGGGGTGCCCGCCGAACAGCCCGCACGCCTCCAGCGGCAGCCCGTCGAGGCAGTGGCCGACGAGCTCGAGCCACGTCCGACGGGAGAGCCGCAGCACGGGGCGGACGCTACCGTCGGTCCCATGGCGTCCGGTCGGAGCAACGGGTCCGTCGTCGCCAGCAACCGGCGGGCGCGGCACGACTACGACGTGCTCGACACCGTCGAGGCGGGCATCGCCCTCCAGGGCAGCGAGGTCAAGGCCCTGCGCACCGCCTCGGTGCAGCTGAAGGACAGCTACGCCTACGTGAAGGACGGCGAGGTGTGGCTGAAGGGCGTCCACATCGCGCCCTACGGGCACGCCAACGGGCTCGACGGCCACGACCCCGAGCGGGAGCGCAAGCTCCTCCTCCACCGCCACCAGATCGACCGCCTGCGCATGCGGATCGAGCGCGACGGCCTCACCCTCGTCCCCCTCGACGTCCACTTCCGGGACGGCCGGGCCAAGGTCGAGCTGGCGGTGGCCAAGGGGCGGCGGCGGCACGACAAGCGCCACGCCCTGGCCGAGCGGGACGCCACGCGCGAAGCCGAGCGGGCCATGTCCCGCCGGGACGAGCGGTAGGGGGCGACCGCTCTGGGCCTCCTGCGACGGCTCTTCGGACGCGACCGCCGGGCCGCGCCGCTCCCGCCGCCCCCCGATCCCCGGGTCGAGCTCGACGCCGCCCTCGAGGAGGCGCGGGGGGCCCACCGCCGGGTGCGCAACGACACCGCCCGGGCGGTGGCCGAGCTGACCATGCTCGATCGCGACCTCGACGCCGCCGCCGACGAGGTGGGGCAGTCCCGGGCCCTCGCCGCCGACGCCCTGCGCAAGGCCGAGGCGTCCCGCGCCGCGGGCGACGAGGCCGAGGCCGGGCGCTGGGAGCGGACGGCCCGGGGGGTGGCGGGCCGGCTGGTGTCGGCCGAGGACCGCCTGGCCGCCCTCCAGGCGACCTACGAGGCCAGCGCCGCCGCCGTCGACCGCGCCCGCGCCGCGGAGGCCGAGGCCGCCCGTGGGCTGGCCGCCCTGGAGGGACGCCGCCGCGAGCTCCTGGGCGACCTCGCCGGGGTGGCCGCCGCCGAGCAGGACCTCGGTCCCGCCCACGCCCGCCTCGACCGGGTGGCCGAGGACGTCCAGGGCCGGGTGGCGCGGGCCCAGGCCAAGGCCGAGCTCGACGCCCTGGAGGCGCCCGTCGATCCGACCGCCCCCGCCGCGGGCGACGAGCGGGCCGAGGCCGCCCTCGAGGGCATCCGGCGCGAGCTGGGGAGCGGCGGATGAGACGCCTGGCGGCGGCGACGCTGCTGGTCCTGCTGGCCCTCGCCGCCGGGACCGGACCGGCAGGCGCGCAGTCCACCGACGAGATCGCGCGGGAGGCGGTCGAGAACGGCAGCTACGTCCAACCCGGAGCGGACGTCGACGCCGACCGCCTCGACGACGTGGTGGCCGACGCCAGCGGGGCCGGGTCCCGCTTCATCGCCGTGATCCTCGCCGAGGACCCGCCGGGCGGCGCCGTGACCGTGGCCGACCGGGTGCTCGACGTCGCCGGCACCGGGACCGCGCTCGTGCTGTCGCCGGGCTTCATCGGCTACCGGAGCACCGTCTACAGCGACGACGCGCTCGACGCCGCCGACGAGGCCGCCGCCGACGAGGGGAACGACGTCGACGTCGTCGCCGCCTTCGCCGAGGAGCTCGAGGACGGCGACGGTGGCACCAGCGGCGGGGGCGGGGGCGGGGGCTTCGGGGGCACGCTGCTCCTCGTCGCTCTCTTCGTCATCGGGATCCCCCTGCTGCTCACCTTCCTGTCCCGCAGCCGCAAGCCCCGGCCGCCCACGCCCGAGCAGGCGGCGGCTGCCGTGGCCGAGGCCCGGGGCGAGCTGGAGCGGCAGGTGGCGGGCATGGCCGACGCCATCCTCGAGCTGTCGGACCGGGTGCAGGTGAGCGACAACGACGACGCTGCCGCCCGCTTCGCCGAGGCCAACCAGACCTACCTGGCCGTGTCCCAGGAGCTGCCCGGGCTGGACACCGCCCCGGAGCTCGAGGCGGCAGCCGACCGCCTGGACCGGGCCCGGTGGCACGTGGAGGCCACGAAGGCGGTCCTCGACGGCCGGCCCCTCCCACCGGAGCCGGTGGACGGCCCCACCTCCTGCTTCTTCGACCCCACCCACGGGGCAGGGGTCGAGCGGACCGAGCTGCGGCTGGGGACCACCACCCGCTCGGTCCTCGTGTGCCGGGTGTGCGCCGACCAGCTGGCCAAGGGTGAGGCGCCGTCCCCCCGGACCATCGTGGTCGGCGGCCAGGAGATCCCGGCGGCCTCGGCCCCCCGCTCGTACGGGGGCGGGGGCATGGGCGTGCTCGACGTCTTCTCCGTGTTCACCGGCGGCGGCTGGATGGACCAGCGGTGGGGCGGCTACTACGGCCCGGGCTACCGACGGGGCGGCCTCTTCGGCGGCGGGTTCGGGGGCATGGGCGGCTACGGGTACCGCCGGCGGGCCGGCTGGGGCGGGGGCTTCGGCGGGTTCGGCGGAGGCTTTGGCGGCGGGATCGCCGGGGGCGTGAGCAGCGGCCGCCGCAGCGGGGGGTTCGGCGGCGGGCGCAGCGGTGGTGGCCATCGACGCAGTGGAGGCGGCCGCAGCGGGGGTGGCCGGCGCCGGTAGCCTGGGAGGCCACCAAGGGGGTGATCGGTTTCGACTCTGGTGCTTGAGACGAGAGAAGCGAGCCGTGGTCACCGGATCCACGCAAAAGAGCCGGTACCAAACACAACTGCCGACGACAACGTCGCACTCGCTGCCTAACTAGCAGCGACGTCCCTCCACCCTCCGCCCTGCGGGGTGGGCCGGGGCGTCATCAAGCAGGGCTCACCCGCCGGGGCGTGTCAGCTGGCCCGGCGGGGACACCTCAGCTGACCACGGTGGTCGTGCAGCGCTGGCGCTGAGCGACCGCCCGGCAATCCAACGCCAGCTGCGCTCGGAGAAGGCTCGTCGAGACACTCGAGGACGCGGGTTCGATTCCCGCCACCTCCACGACACCGCGAACGAGGGCGGGGCTCCGGCCCCGCCCTCGTCGCGTCGGTGCAGATGTCGCGGCTCCGTCAGCCCGGCCCGGCGGGTCGGGTCAGGGCCACCAGCTCCTTGACGATCCAAGCCTCGGTGGCCGACTTCCCCACCCCGGCCTCGCGCAGGGCGGTGCCGGCCGGTCCCTCGTCATCGAGGAGCGCGAGCAGCACGTGCTCGGTGCCCACGTAGTTGTGGCCCAGCCGCAGCGACTCGCGGAGGGTCCGGTCGAGGAGCAGCTTCGCCGTGGCGGTGAACGGCAGGTCGTCCACGCCGCCGCCGGACGCTCCCGGGGCGGCGGCCACCCGCTCCCGCAGCGCCGCCGCCGGCGCGCCGGCCGCCTCGAGGGCCTTGACGGCCAGCGAGCCGGGGTCGTCGAGCAGCCCCAGCAGCACGTGCTCGGGGGCGACGGAGGCGGCGCCGGCGTCGCTGGCGTGCTGGGCCGACCTGACCATGGCATCCCGCACCCGGGGGGTGAAGCGGGAGAACCGCCCATCGGTGAAGGCGTCGGCGTCGACCGCCGTGCGGGCCACGAAGCGCTGCTGGGCCGCCTGCTTGCTGACCCCGAGGCTCCGTCCGATGTCGGTCCACGAGGCCCCCGACCGCCGGGCCTGGTCCACGAAGTGGCCGACGAGGTGGTCGGCCAGCTCCCCCAACCCGTCCGCCAGCAGCACGGCCTCGGTGAGGTGGTCCAGCGGGTCGTCGCCCGCAGTGGTGGATCGCACGACCTCCAGCAGGTCGTCGAGGCGGACCGGCAGCGGCGGCGTCATCCCGTCAACGTTACGTTGACGCACCGCCGCTCGTCAACTGGGCGTTGACGAGATCCAACCGGCGACGGGTCTCGGTGCGCAGCTCAGGGGCCAGGCGACCCGACCCCCGGGCGAACGTGGCCTCGGCTTCGGCCAGGGCGACGCGCACGGCCGCCTCGGCCCGCCGGCGGCCGTCCTCGGCGCTGGCCGCCAGCCGCCGGGCGTCCTCGTCGGCGAACGCGGCCTCGAGCTCGGCGCTGTCCCGCTCGATGCCCTCCGTGAAGGCCCGGGCCATGGTCGCCGCCATGCCCACCCACACCAGCTCGGCGGCCAGCTCCCGCAACGGCCGCGGCCTCGGTGTCAGCGCCCACGCCACGCCGGCGGCCGCCGCCCCCCCGACCCACGCCACCGCCAGCGCCGGGGTCGAGAGCCCGGGCCGGGCCAGGGCGGTGACGAAGGCGTGGCCCCGCAGGCCGAGGCCCACGGCGATGGGCGGGATGCCGAGGTCGTCGTGGGGGGCCCGCATCGTGCGGGTCTGGATCGCGGCGGCCCCGACGGCGAGGGCGGTCGAGGCGAGGATCAGGGCGTCGCGGGAGGCGGGGGTGGCGCCGCGGCCGGTGCGGTGGGCCCACGCCATGAGGCCCAGGGCCCCCGCCGCCGGTCCCAGGGCGGCGGCCGGGGGCACCGCGCACTGGGGCAGGGCCACCGCCAGCCACAGCGCCATCCAGGCGAAGCCGCCCGGCACGGGATCGAAGGTCATGCGCACCGGGGTGACACCGGTGTCCAGCTCGACCAGGTGGGGCCCGACGGCGAGGACGACGCGACTCCCCGCCTCGGCCGCGGAGCCGCCCAGCGCGACGGGGACCCGCCCCCGCAGGGCGAGCGCGTCGAGCGCGACGGCCAGGCGACCGGCGGCCTCGGCGGTGAGGACCACCGGCGCGAGGGCGGGCTCCGGGACGAGGTCGACCACGTCCGCCAACCGCGGCGTGTCGTTGTGGCGCCGCTGCCACGCCAGGAGGGCGTCGACGAGGTAGCGGTGGGACCGGCGGGTGCGCTCGGCCAGGTCGGCCTTCCACGGGCCGGCCGTTCCCGCGCCGTCGGCGGCCCCGCCGAGGTGGAGGAGGACGGCGGCGCGCTGCACCTCGTCGACCACGTTGTCGAGCCGGAGGGCGAGGTCGTTCTGCGCGGCGAGCTCGGCCCGGGTCAGCTCGGCGGCGAGACGGGTCTCCCGTCCGAACAGGCGGCGGGCCCGCAGGCCCCTGGCGTAGCGGGCGAGACCGGCACCGCCGACCGCGGCGGCCACCTGCCACGCCACCACGCCCGGGACCGGGCGGCGGCCCCGGAGGCGCTGGACGGCGCTCATGACCGCGGCGTTGACGAGGGGGACCACGAGCGCGTAGCCGGCGTGGCGGGCGCCCGCCTCGATGGCGAGGGGGTGGCCGGGGGTGAGCGCGGCGCTCGGCTGCGCGGGACCGGGGCGGTCGCCGGCCGCGGTCCACACGGCGAGGTCGGCGGCGTCGACCAGCCAGTGGCGGAGGAGGTCGGGCCGGTCGGAGCGGGCCAGGCGCCGGGCCAGGGCCACATCGGACGCCGCCGAGGCGACGGCCAGCGTGCCCCGCACCGGCCCCCGCCCGGCCCCGCCGATGGACAGCACCTGGTAGGCCCGAGTCGCCAGTCGCATGGCGACGTTGAGGCGGGCCCGGCCGTGGCGCACCCATCCAGAGGCCAGCGGCACTCCGGGCGGGGACACGGGCCGGCAGGGTACGCGCCGGGCTGCCGGCACCCCGGGCGGTCCCGGGCTCTATCGTCCGGCCGTGCTCCAGGTGGCCGTCGTCGACGACGATCCCTGGGTGCGGACCGGGCGGGCGGCCGCCCTCGGCGGCACGGGCCGGGTCCGGGTGACCTTCGTCGGCGACCACGCCACGGCGCTGGCCCGGGAGGGGTGGGAGGACGTGGACGTCCTGGTGGTCGACGCCCACGACCCGCAGGCGGAGTTCGACCAGTTCGTCGGCGTCCGGGTGGTCGAGCAGGTCCGCCGCTCGCGGTCGCAGGCGCAGCTCCGGGTGCTCGTCCTCACCGGGCACGCGGCCAACGACCTCCTCCGCATCCGCATGGCCGAGGCGGGAGCGGACGTGCTCCACCCCCACGCCGACGTCCGCACCGTTGACGACCTGCTGGTCGCCATCGAGTCCGCGCGATCGGCGCCCGCACCGGTCCCGCCGCCGGCGGAGACGCCGGTGAACGACGCCGTGCGCTGGGCCGAGGCGAACCTGGGCGCCGACTCCCTCGACCTCGAGCGGTCCCAGAAGGCCCTGCCCGTGAGCCGCCGGCGCCTGATCACCGCCCGCCAGCGCATCGGCACCCTGGGCGGCGTGCCGGCCCGGCCCGAGCGCCGGCTCCCGGAGTGGCGGGAGGTGGCCCGCTTCCTGCAGCGGGCCCGGGGCGCCGACCGGCGCCAGCGCGATTGACCCTCCCTCCCCGTGCCATCCTGGTCACCTGGCGCACCTCCCTGCACGGGCCGTGAGGAGCTCCGACCACCAGGCGTGGGCGAAATCGTCATGAAGTTCACACTTGGCAGTTCCTGAGCACCCTCTGTAGCATTACCGCCCGTTGGGGTGACCACAGTCGGGCGACGGTTCTAGGGCGGTGTCGGTGAAGATGCTTTCCTCCTCTTGGGTGCGCGCGCTCCTGCTCGCGGCCTTCGTGGCGATCGGGCTGGCCGCCTGCGCGCCCCAGCCCACGGTGCGCAGCGTGGAGCCGGCCAACGGCGCCACGAACGTGTCCACCACCACCTCGGTGGTGCTGCAGCTGTCCGAGCCGGTCGACCCGGCCACGGTGAACTCGAACTCGGCCCGCATCCTGAGGCCGGACGGGACCGTGGTGCCGGCGAACTACAACACCGACGCCGCCGGCAGCCTCGTGAGCATGACGCCGACGGCGCCGCTCGCGATCAACACCAAGTACGAGGTCCGGACCAACACCAACCTCAAGTCCGAGAGCGGCGCCACCTTCGAGAGCCTCCGCTCGACGTTCACCACCGGCACCGGCGGTACGCCCAGCTCGGGCTTCTCCTTCTCCCGGTCGAGCGTCGGGGGGCTGACGGCGCCGACGTCGGTCACCCGGGGGCCGGACGGGAAGCTGTACGTGGCCACCGCGCTCGGCGAGATCCGCCGCTACACGCTCGGCAGCAACGGCGTGCCCACCGGGTCGCCCCAGGTCCTGAAGCCGGTCGGCGAGCCGGACCATCATCGGGATGGTCTTCGACCGGGCGGCCACCGCCGACAACATCGTCCTCTGGATCGCCCACAACACGCTCGGCTACCAGAACATGCCGAACTACACGGGCAAGGTGTCGGTCCTCACCGGGGCCAACCTGGCCGCCCGTGACGTGATCACCGGGCTCCCCCGGTCGGTGAAGGACCACTTCACCAACTCGATCCGCTGGGGACCGGACGGGCGGCTCTACATCTCCCAGGGCGCCAACACCAGCTACGGCGCGCCCACCCCGGGCTGGGGCAACCGGCAGGAGGACCCGCTGAGCGCGGCCATCCTGGCGGCCGACGTCGACGTCTTCACGCCGACCTTCACCGTGACGCCCGCCTCCGGCTACAACCCCAACGCCTCCGGCGCCAAGCTCAAGCGCTTCGTCACTGGCGTCCGCAACGCCTACGACATGGTGTGGCACCCGAACGGGAACCTCTACGTCCCCGTGAACGAGTCGGCCGACGGCAACGCGCCGGCCGGACCGAACAACCCGGCCATCACCAACCTCCCGGCGGGCAAGGACTTCCTCGCCCGTGTCCCCCGAGCCGGCGGCGGCTACTACGGGCACCCGAACCCGTCGATCGGCCGCTACGTGCTCAACGGCGGCAACCCCACCTCCGGGGTCGACCCGTGGGAGCAGCCGCAGTACCCCGTCGGCGTGCAGCCCGAGCCCGGGTGGCAGCGGCCCGTCGCCGACCTCGGCGTCCACCGCTCGGCCAACGGCATCGACGTCTACCACCACCGCGCCTTCAACAGCGGCCTGTACGACCACATGCTCGTCGCCGAGTTCTCGAACGGCGACGACATCCTCGACATCGCGCTGAACTCGTCGGGTGGCGTGGCCTCCGTGAAGCGGTTGATCGGTGGCTTCAACAACCCGCTCGACCTCTTCGTGAGCCACCAGTACGGGAACATCTACGTGCTCGAGTACGGCAACGCCGACACGGGCGAAGGCGGCGCCCTCGTCACCCTCCGCCCGGCGGGCTAGGGCACATGGACCGCCTGCCCGGCCGTCCGGCCGGGCAGGCTAGGCCCCATGGGTCTCGACCTGGCCATCGTCGCCGGCTGCCTGCTGGTGAACGCGCTGCTGGCCGGGAGCGAGATCGCCTTCGTCTCGCTGCGGGACACGCAGCTCACCCGCATCGAGCAGAAGGGCGACCGCGGGCGGGTGCTGGCCACCCTGGCCCGTGACCCGACCCGCTTCCTGACGACGATCCAGCTCGGCATCAACCTGGCCGGGTTCCTGGCCTCGGCGTCGGTGGCCCAGGAGCTGGCCGACCGCCTGGACACGCACCTCGGGTTCCTCGGCGCGGCGGCCGGGCCGGTGGCCTTCGGCATCGTCCTGCTGGCGCTCACCTACCTGACGATGGTCCTCGGCGAGCTCGCCCCCAAGCGCCTGGCCATGCAGCGGGCCGAGAGCTGGGGCCTCATCGCCGCCCGGCCCATCGCCGCCCTCGACGCGCTGGCCCGGCCGGTGGTGTGGCTCGTGGCCAAGTCGGTCGACGTCGTGGTGAAGGTCCTCGGCGGCAACCCGTCGGCCAGGTCCGAGGACGTCACCGAGGAGGAGGTGCGCGACATCATCGCCACGTCGGTGGAGAGCGAGGACCAACGCACGATCCTCTCCGGCGCCTTCGAGGCGGCCGAGCGCACCCTGCGGGAGATCGTCGTGCCCCGGAGCCAGGTGCTGGCCCTGCCCATCGACGCGCCCGCGGCCGAGGCCCGCGCCGAGCTGGTGGGCTCCGGGCACACCCGGGCCCCCGTCTACGCCGGGGACCTCGACGACGTCCGCGGCGTGGTCCACCTCATCGACCTGCTCGACGCCGAGGGCCCCGTCTCCGCGCACGTTCGCCCAGCGACGGTGCTGCCCGAGCAGGTCAGCGTGCTCGACGCCCTGCGCCGGCTCCGGACCGATCGCCAGCAGATGGCCGTGGTGGTCAACGAGCACGGCGCCACCGAGGGCATCGTGACCGTCGAGGACCTCCTCGAGGAGATCGTGGGCGAGCTCTACGACGAGTTCGACCCGGACCTCGGGACGGTGGAGCGGGAGGAGGGCGGCGCCGTGGTCCTCCCCGGCGACTACCCGGTGCACGACCTGCCCGACCTCGGGGTGTCGCTGCCCGAGGGGCCCTACGCCACGGTGGCCGGCTACGCCCTGGCCCGCCTGGGGCACATCCCCGAGGGGCACGAGCAGGTCGAGGCCGACGGCTGGCGCCTGGAGGTGCTCGACGTCGAGAGGCGGGCCATCAAGCGGGTCCGCCTGTGCCCGTTGCCGAGCGGCGAGGCGGACGAGGACCAGCCGGACTGACGTTTGGGCACGCAGGTCGCGGTAGAGGCGCGACCTGCGTGCCCAGACGCCTAGACGTCGAGGAAGCGGGTGACGGCGACGCCGGCGCCGATGGCGCCGATGAGGGCGCCGAGCAGCAGGGTGAACGTCCCGGTGGTGGCCACCTGGGAGCCGAGCACCACGAAGCCCTTGAAGAGGTCGATGCGGCGCACGCCCTCCTCGGCCGCCCCCCGCAGGAAGTACACGGTGGCGAAGGCCACGCCCGCACCGACGAGGCCCTGCACCAGGCCCTCGAGCATGAACGGGATGCGGATGAACCAGTTGGTGGCGCCCACCAGCTTCATGACCTCGATCTCCCGCCGGCGGGCGAAGATGGCCATGCGGATGGTGTTGAAGATCAGCAGGGCGGCGGCCAGCGACAGCACCGCGGCCACGCCGAAGATCACGCTCTGGGTCACGCTCGACACCCGCAGCAGGTCCCGCACCGTCTCCTCGGCGAAGGCCACCTCCCGCACGCCCGGCTGGCCCTCGAAGCGGTCGCCGAGGCGGCGGATCACGTCGGCGTCGACGTCCTTGGGCTCGACCCGGTACGAGGGGGGCAGGTCCTCGGCGGACACGTGCTCCACGTACTCCGGCCGGTCGGCGAACAGGACCTTGAAGAGGTCGTACTGCTCGTCCTGCGACACGAACTCGATCCGATCGACCTGCTCGCTGTCGTTGAGCTCGTCGGCGATGCGATCGCTCTGCTGCGGCGTGGCGTCGGTGTCGAGGAAGACCTCGAACTCGATGCCCTCCTGCCACCGCGCGGTGGCGTTGTCCACGCCGTAGCGCAGCAGGAAGGCGGCGCCGGTCAGCGACAGCGACACGGCCACCGTCAGGATCGACGCGCTGGTCAGCAGCAGGTTGCGCCGGAGGTTCGACCCGGTCTCGCGGAGGGCGTACCGGAGGCGGAGGTGCGTGGCCAGGCTCATACGTACATCGCCTGGGCCTCGTCGCGCACCACGGCGCCGCGGTCGAGCTCGATGACCCGGCGACGCATGTTGTCGACCACCGTGGCGTCGTGGGTGGCCATGATCACCGTGGTCCCGGTCCGGTTGATCCGGTCGAGCAGGCGCATGATCCCGACCGACGTGGTGGGGTCGAGGTTCCCCGTGGGCTCGTCGGCCAGCAGGATCAGCGGCCGGTTGACGAAGGCCCGGGCGATGGACACCCGCTGCTGCTCGCCGCCGGACAGCTCGTGGGGCAGGTTGTCCCGCTTCTTGGCCAGGCCCACCAGGTCGAGGATGGCGGGGACCTGGGTGGCGATCACGTGGCGGGGGCGGCCGATCACCTCGAGGGCGAAGGCCACGTTCTCGTAGACGTTGCGGGAGGGCAGGAGCTTGAAGTCCTGGAAGACGCACCCGATGTTCCGCCGCAGGTAGGGCACCTTCCACGAGCTGAGGGCGCCGATGTCCTTGCCCGACACCGAGATGCGGCCCTCGTCCGGCGTCTCCTCCTTGTTGAGCAGCCGCAGGAAGGTCGACTTGCCGGAGCCCGAGGGGCCCACGAGGAAGACGAACTCGCCGCGCTCGATGAAGACGTCGGCCTGCCGCAGGGCGGTGACGCCCCCGCGGTAGTGCTTGCTGACCTTCTCGAGCCGGATCACGGGGGTGGGGGAACTCCTGGTGCGGGGGGGGCGTCGACGCTCGGGCGCGCCGTTCCTGTCGGCACGTCCGCTCCGGGATGGAACGCTAGGAGGCTGCTGCGCCCGGATCGCGGACCACCCCAGGTCAGCCGGCGGCCAGCACCCCCTCGGCCAGCCCGACGACCGCGGCTCGGGCATCGCCGTCGTACTCGTTCAACTGGATCTGGAAGGCCGTGTCCCCACTCAGGACCGCCAGGTTCCCCGACCCCTCCTCGAAGTAGGCCTCGTCGCCCAGGCCGTCGACCGGCTCGGAGCCCCCGGCGCCGAACTGCTGGATGACCCCCGGGACGCTGGCCCGGTAGTCGATGAAGGGCCCGGTGTCCGGGAACTCGACCGGCTCGAAGGTGCACGGGGCGGTGTCCACCTGGACCATCTCCTCGCCGAGGGCGGCGGTGACGTCCTCCGCCGTGAGGGCGCACTCGGCCGCCGCCGACCCGCCGTCGCCGGCCGTGGTCTCGGAGGGCTCCCCGGACGCCTCGGCGGCGGGCTCGTCGCCGTCGTCATCCCCGCCACCACCGCAGCCGGCAACGAGTACGGCCAGCCCCAGGGACAGGGCGAGGGCGAGGGCCCGGCTCATGTGGCGCACGGGCTCGCCGGGGTCTGGCCGAGGTTCTGCACCTCGGTGGCGGACAGCGCCCGGTCGAAGACCCGGATGCGGGCCACGGCCCCGGGGGCGTGCTCGGTGGTGGTGCCGCCGCTCTCGTTGTCACGGAAGAAGCGCAAGGTGTTCTCGCCGTCGATGACGGCGACACCGGAGGTGTCGGCGAGCTGCCACTGCTGCACGCCGTCGACGTAGCCGGTCGTGGTCCCGTCGGCGGCGCGGGTGAGCACCACCTGGATCCACTCGTCCGCGGCCACCACCTTCGCCCCCGACGGGGCGTACGGGTACAACCGCAGCCGGCCGGCGGCCAGGTAGAGCCCGGAGTCCGCGGTGCCGTGCTTGAAGTCGAGGACCCGGCGGAAGACCCCGATGTCGGAGAAGCGGAACAGCACGGCCACGCTGTAGGTGGTGTTGCCGGCCTCGCCGGTCGTCGGGGAGAGCCGGTACCCGCCACCCCGGACGAACGCCGCCATCTCCTCCCGGACGCCGTCGACGACCTCGGTCCCCCCGATCAACTGCTGGCCGAGCGGGCTGAGCGCCGGCCCGGCCGCGTTCGCACAGGCGAGGTGACGGCCGCTGCTGTCGAAGTCCTTGAACTGGTAGTCGGCGTTCGGCGTGGCCGGCGCCGGGGTGCACCCCGCGGCCAGCAGCCCGCCGAGCGCGGCGGCGGCGACCGCCGCCCGTCGGAACGTCCTCGGCATCCTCATGTCGCCCTCCCCCTCGACCGGCCGGCGGCCGGCGGACCGGCGGCGAGGGCCAGCGTGGTCACGCCCGTTTCAACAGCTCGGACGGAGCGTTGGATGACGCGAAGGTCTACCGAGGCGCGAAGGCGGGGTTCAGGTCGCTCGCGCCCGGCGGCGGCCGGGTGACCCGGCGCAGGACGGGGCCGCCGGGCTCGGCGACGACCACGCTCGCGGACTCCGGCCCGCCCGTGCGGGTGGTCCGGCCGTCGGGCTCGACGTCGACCCGATAGGGCCCGTCGGGGTCCGACGAGTAGGCGAGCACGGCTCCTGCGGCGGCCCAGGTGGCGTCGGTGTCGAAGGCCCCGGGCCCGGCGGACAGCACGCTCCGGCCGGCCCCCTCGAGCGGGACGGAGACGACTCGGGGGCCGTCGGCGAAGGTGACCGCTCGCCCGTCCGGCGTCCACGACAGGAAGGTGGGGTGCGTCGAGGTCGCCAGCCGTCGGGCGTCGCTGCCGTCGGGCCGGACGACCCACACCTCGTTGCCGAGCCGGAGGAAGGCGATCCACCGCCCGTCCGGTGACCACGCCGGGAAGATGTCGCCGCTGCCCTCCGTGATCGGCGTGGCCCCCGAGCCGTCCGGACGGAGCACGACGATGCGACTGACCTGGGAGGTGTCCTCGCTCTGGACGGCGAGCCGGTCGCCGTCGGGGGACCAGGTCGGGTGGCTGCTGCCGTGGCCGGCGCCGGGGTCGTTCGTGGCGGTGACCCGGCGGACACCGGTCCCGTCCGGGCGCATCACGTACACGTCCTGGATGGTCCTCCCGGCGGCCAGCAGCGCGTTGTCGCGCTGGCTGGAGAACGCGATCGACCGGCCGTCGGGCGACCACGCCGGCGCCCCCTCGCCCCAGGCCGGGTCCTCGGTGAGCCGGCGGAGCCCCGTCCCGTCCGGTCGGACGACGAAGATGGCGGAGCCACCGGCACTGCCGTCGTATTCACGGGCGAAGGCCAGCGGCGGCAGTCGGTCGAGCTCGTCGTCGGCCGCCGGTCCCGTCGTGACGCGGTGGGGCTCGTCGCGCAGTGCTCCGGCAGCCACGAGGCCGGCGGCCACCACGACGACGACCGCCACCGGCAGGGCACGCGCCGCCCGACGCCGCCGGCGGAGGCGCCGGCCCCGGGCCACCGCGTCGGTCGTGGAGCTCCCCCCAGGACCGCCGGAGCGGGTAGCCGTCGACCTCGTCGGGCTCAGCCATCGGACGACAGCTCCAGCGGCCCCGGCCCGAGCTGGGCCTGCATCGCCTCCCGGCCCCGCCGGAGGTGGGTCTTGACCGTGCCCAGCCCGAGGCCCAGGTGCTCGGCGATCTCCGGCTCGCTGAGCCCGGCCAGGTGGCGCAGGACCAGCACCTCGCGCTGGCGGGCGCTGACGGTGGCCAGGGCGTCGACGAGCAGGAGGTGGTTGACCGCGGCGTCCTCCTGGGACAGCACGACCTCGCGCGGCAGCGGCGGGGGCCGCCGGCGGACGTCGTTGAGGGCCAGGTTCATCGTCACCCGCACCACCCACGCCTCCCGGTAGGGCTGGTGGCCGATGGAGGCCCAGTGGGCGTAGGCCCGGCTCAGGGCCTCGGCGGCGATGTCCTCGGCCCGGTCGGGGTCCGCCAGGATGCGTCGGGCCACGCGGTGGGCGAGCACGAACAGCCCTCGGAAGGCGTCCTCGAAGCCCTCGTCCCGCATGCTGGTCCAACCCCCGGTGGGCCCCGTTCGATGACGCGGGCCGCGACTACCTGAGCGGCGGGCTGCCGGCCCGCTCCCAGCGGAGGAAGGCCTCGACGAACCCGTCGATGTCGCCGTCGAGGACGGCCTCGACGTTCCCGGTCTCGTGGCCGGTGCGCAGGTCCTTCACCTGCTGGTAGGGCGCCTGGACGTACGAGCGGATCTGGTTGCCCATCGACGCCTTGTCCGCCCGCCCGGAGATCCCCTCCAGCTCGGCCCGGCGGTCCTCCCGCTGGCGCTCGGCCAGCTTGGCCCGGAGGATCTGCAGCGCCCGGTCCTTGTTCTGGTGCTGGCTGCGCTCGTTCTGGCAGGAGACGACGATGCCGGTGGGCAGGTGGGTGATGCGCACCGCCGAATCGGTGACGTTGACGTGCTGGCCCCCCGCCCCCGACGACCGGTAGGTGTCGATGCGGAGGTCCTTCTCGTCCACCTCCACCTCGGCCTCGTCCTCGAGGAAGGGCGTGACGTCGATGGAGGCGAAGCTCGTCTGCCGCCGGCTGGCGGCGTCGAAGGGCGACATGCGCACCAGGCGGTGGACCCCCTGCTCGCCCCGGAGCAGGCCGTAGGCGTGGCGCCCCCGGATGAGGAAGGTGGCCGACAGCAGCCCCGCCTCCCGGCCCTCCGAGGCCTCGTCGACCTCGGTGGCGAGGCCCCGTCGCTCGGCCCACCGGAGGTACATGCGCAGGAGCATCTCGGCCCAGTCCTGGGCGTCGGTCCCCCCCTCGCCGGCGTGGACCTCGCACACGGCGTCGCGCTCGTCGTGCTCGCCCGAGAACAGCGACCGCAGCTCCAGCTCGCCCAGGCGCCGGTCGAGACCGGCCACCGCCTCGGCGATCTCCGCCTCCTGTGACTCGTCGCCCTCCTCGCGGGCCAACTGGTCGAGGGTCTCGACGTCCTCCAGCGCGGCGGCCAGCTCGTCGAACAGGGTCACGTCGGCCCGCACGCCGGCCATCTCGGTGGTCACCTTGCGGGCCACGTCGGCGTCGTCCCACAGGTCCGGGCGGCTCACCTCCTCCTCGAGGGTGACCAGGCGCTCCCGGGCCTCGTCGAGGCGGAGGTAGCGAGCGGCCTCGTCGAGGCGGCGGTGCAGGGCGCCGAGGTCGTCGGAGAAGTCGTGCACGGGCCCGGCCTAGCGGCCGTGGCAGAGCTTGTACTTCTTGCCGCTGCCGCACCAGCACGGCTCGTTGCGGCCCACCTTCTGCTCGGCGCTCTTGACGAGCGGCGTGTTGGCCTCGGGCTCGACGACCTCGGGCGGGGCCTCCTCGCCGGCAGCCGCCGCTTCGGCCACGGCCGCCGCCTTCATCGAGTCGGAGCCGCCCACCGGCTCCTCCGGGGCGGAGTAGCTGACGTCGCGGACCTCGGTCGCCGGCTCCGGCTCCTGGCGCACGACCTGGAGGTGCATGACGTACTTGACGAAGTCGGCGGCCACGTTGTCGACGAGGGTCTCGAACATGGCGTAGCCCTCGCGCTGCCACTCGACGAGCGGGTCCTTCTGGCCCATGGCCCGGAGGTGGATGCCCTCCTGGAGGTAGTCCATCTCGTAGAGGTGCTCGCGCCAGCGGGTGTCGATGACCCGGAGCATCACCTGGCGCTCGATGTCGCGCATGGCGTCGAGGCCGAACTCGGCCTCGCGCTCCTCGTAGTGCTCCGTGGCCTCGGCCACGACGGCGTCGACGATCTCGTCGACCACCTCGCTGTCGGCCAGGTCCTCGACGGTGAAGCGGCTCGGGTAGAACTCGCTGACCTCGGCCACCAGGCCCTCGAGGTCCCACTCCTCGGGCACGTCGGACACGCAGTGCGAGCGGATGACGCCCTCGAGGGCGTCGTGGAGGGTCTCGACCGCCTCGTCGCGCAGGTCGTGGCCCTCGAGGATCTGGTTGCGGCGCCGGTAGATGACCTTGCGCTGCTCGTTCATCACCTCGTCGTACTTGAGGACGTTCTTGCGGATCTCGGCGTTGCGGGCCTCGACCGTGTTCTGGGCCCGCTCGATGGCCTTGGTCACCATGCGGGCCTCGATGGGCACGTCGTCGGGCAGCGCCTTGCCCATGACCCAGCTCATGGCCCCGGTGGCGAACAGGCGCATGAGCTCGTCCTCGAGGGACAGGTAGAACCGGCTCTCACCGGGATCGCCCTGGCGGCCCGACCGGCCTCGCAGCTGGTTGTCGATGCGGCGGCTCTCGTGGCGCTCGGTGCCGAGCACGTAGAGGCCGCCCAGGTCGCGCACCTTGTCGCCCTCGGCCCGGCACTCGTCCTCGTAGGACTGGACCAGCTCGGCGAAGCGGGCCTCGAACTCCTCGGTGTCCGGCTCGAGGCCCTCGCCCCGCGCCTGGCGGCGGGCCAGTCCCTCCGGGTTGCCGCCGAGGATGATGTCGACGCCGCGGCCGGCCATGTTGGTGGCCACCGTGACCGACGACAGGCTCCCGGCCTGGGCGACGATCTCGGCCTCCCGGCTGTGCTGCTTGGCGTTCAGCACCTCGTGGGGCACGCCCCGCTTGGTCAGCAGGCTCGAGAGGAGCTCGGACTTCGCCACCGACACGGTGCCCACGAGGACGGGCTGGCCCTTCTCGTGGCGCTCGACGAGGTCCTCCACCACGGCCTCGAACTTGGCGTCCTCGGTCTTGTAGATGAGGTCGCCCTCGTCGGCGCGGATCATCGGCTTGTTGGTGGGGATGGGCACCACGGCCAGCTCGTAGGTGCCGGCGAACTCGGCTGCCTCGGTGATGGCGGTACCGGTCATGCCGGCGAGCTTCTCGTAGAGGCGGAAGTAGTTCTGGAGGGTGATGGTGGCGAGGGTCTGGTTCTCCTCCTTGATCCGCACCCCCTCCTTGGCCTCGACCGCCTGGTGGAGGCCCTCGGACCAGCGCCGCCCTTCGAGGATGCGGCCGGTGAACTCGTCGACGATCTTCACCTCGCCGCCGGCGACGATGTAGTCCTTGTCCCGCTTGTAGAGCTCCTTGGCCCGCAGGGCGGCCTGGAGCTGGTGGACGAGGTTGGAGCTGAGCTCGTCGTAGAGGTTCTCGACGCCGAGGGCGGCCTCGACCTTCTCGACGCCGTCGTCGGTGGGGGCGACGTGGCGCTTCTCCTCGTCGACGTCGTAGTCGACGTCACGCTGGAGCCCGCGCACGATGCTGGCGAAGCGGTAGTAGAGCTTGGCGGCGTCGGCCACCCGGCCGCTGATGATGAGCGGGGTGCGGGCCTCGTCGATGAGGATCGAGTCGACCTCGTCGACGATCCCGAAGGCGTGGCCCCGCTGCACCTTGTCGTTCGTCGACAGGGCCATGTTGTCCCGCAGGTAGTCGAAGCCGAACTCGTTGTTGACGCCGTAGGTGATGTCGCAGCCGTAGGCGGCGCGCTTCTCCGCCGAGGACCGGATCTCGGGGATGACGAGGCCGACCTCGAGCCCGAGCCAGCGGTGGACCTCGCCCATCCAGTCGGCGTCGCGCTTGGCCAGGTAGTCGTTGACGGTGATGACGTGGACGCCCTTGCCCGTCAGGCCGTTGAGGTAGACGGGCAGGGTCGAGACGAGGGTCTTGCCCTCGCCGGTCTTCATCTCGGCGATCCACCCGAAGTGGAGGGCGGCGCCGCCCATGAGCTGGACGTCGTAGTGGCGCTGGCCGATCGTGCGCCGGGCCGCCTCGCGGACCGTGGCGAAGGCCTCGATCAGGAGGTCGTCGACGGGCTCGCCGTTGTCGGAGCGGGTGCGGAAGTCCGTGGTGCGGGCCCGCAGCGCTTCGTCCGGAAGCTTCTCGAGCTCCGGCTCGAGCGCGTTGATCTCCGGCACGAGGGCCTGGATGGCCCGCACCTTGCGCCCCTCACCGGCGCGCAGCACGCGGTCGAACATCCCCATGGGGGAACGAGCCTACCGGCCGGGTCCGGGACCGCTCGGACGATGGGTCAGTCCTCTGGGACCTCCGGAGCGGGCCGGCGCCGGGACGCCGCGCGGCCGCTGACCTGGTCTTGACCTTCTGGAGCTGGTGCTCGAGCTTGGTCACGGCGGCGTCCATGGCGGCGAAGGGGTCGGGGGCCGCCACCCGGGCCCTGAGGTGGTGGCCGGCGCCGTCGATGAGGATCTCGCAGACATCGCGCTTGTCGGCGATGCGCCCGTTGCGCTCCTCCAGGAAGTGGACCTCGGCGCGGTGCTCGCCCCGGAGGAACCGGTCGAGACGGCTCAGCTTGGTCTCCACCGCCGCTCGCAGCGCTGGGCTCAGCTGCACCTTCCGCGCACTGACCTGCACCTCCACTGGCGAACCTCCTGGTCGGGACCGCTCGAAGCGTTGCGCACGGCTGACCTGGTCTTTGACCCCACACCCGCCTGCCGAGGAGGTGACGCACCCCGGCGCCGGCAGCCCCCCGAGGGGGACCCGGCAGCACCGGTTGGCGTGCGCTTGGCTCCTTCTCGCCCCGGGCCCGCTGATCGGGTCCCGCAAGCGGCAGGGCTTACTTCTAAGCCGCACCATGCTCGGCGACCACGGGTCGCCTTACGTGGGTCGTTTCGCCTGCGACTGGCTTCGACTCGCAACCACAGACCCGTGCGCAACGTGCCCTCAGTGTACGGATGGCGCCCCCGCCGTCCAGGGGGGTCGAACGGACCAGGGCGGCGGCGTGCGGGCGGCGGCCAGGAGGAGGACCCGCGTCGCGCCGGCGCGGCGCAGGGCGGCGGCGGCGGCCGAGGCGGTGGCACCGGTGGTCACCACGTCGTCGACCAGGAGGACGGTGGGGCCTGGGGCCCGGCGCCGGGAGCGCGGCGGCGGCGGCGAAGGCGGGTGGCGCCGTGCGGCGCTCGGCCCGGGAGCGGCCGGTCTGGGCCGGGCCCGGCCGGCGCCCCAGCACGCGGCGGCACGGGAGGCGGAGGCGGCGGGCCACCGCCCGGGCCAGCAGCTCGGCCTGGTCGAAGCCCCGCTCCCGGCGCCGGGCGGCGGTGGTGGGCACCCAGGTGACGACGTCGGCGCCGGGCGGGGCGGCGGCCGCCAGCGCCGCCGCCAGGCTCCGGAGGGCGGCCCGCTCGTTGGCGTACTTCAGCCGGGCCAGGAGCCGGCGGCCCGGTCCCTCGTAGGCCAGCAGGGCCACGCAGGCGTCCACCCCTGCCGGCGGCGGCAGCCCCGGCGCCGGGGTCAGGGCGGCCGCGCAGCCGGTGCACAGGGCGGGCCCCGGCCCGCCGCACCCCGGGCAGCCGGCGCTCAGCAGCACCCGCCGGACGGTACGCCCGGGGGGTGACACGAACGGCCGCCCCCACGTTCTTTGGCCGTCTACCCACCGCTGCTGTCGGGAGAGAACCAAAGAACGGTTTCGGGGTGGGCGACGGGGCGCCGGTACTGTGCGGGCCGTGGCCCAGGCGATCGAGGCGGCGAAGGACGACGCGGCAGCCGACGAGGCGACCGACGACCGCCCGACGACCAACCCGGCGATGGCGGCCTGGATCACGGTGCTGGTGCTCGGCGGTCTGGCCGCAGCCCTGCTGCTGACCATGGCCTTCAGCACCAGCAACACCGGCCAGAGCATCGACGGGCGCACGGCCACCTCGTGGTCCCCCGGACCCGACGACTGACCCGGTGGCCCGCCGCCCCCGGGCGGCCGATCTCCCCCGCCGCCTCCGACGACTCCTGACCGGCCTCGTGGCCATGGGCATCGGCATCGCCCTGATGGCCGACGCCGACCTCGGCCTCGGTCCCTGGGACGTCCTCCACCAGGGCCTGTCCGTGCACACCGGGCTGACCCTGGGCGTGCTCAACATCGCCGTCGGGGCCGTGGTGCTCCTGCTCTGGGTGCCCCTGCGGCAGCGCCCCGGCATCGGCACGGTGCTGAACGTCCTCGTCATCGGCGCCGTGGTCGACCTCACCCTGGCCCTGCTCCCGGACCTCGGCCCCCTGGCCGTGCGCACGGCGGCCATGCTCGGCGGCGTCGTCCTGATGGGCGTCGGCTCCGGGCTCTACATCGGCGCCGGGCTCGGCCCCGGTCCCCGGGACGGCCTCATGACCGGCGTCGCCGCCCGGGGCCACACCGTGCGCTCGGTGCGCACCGCCCTCGAGGTCACGGTGCTGGTCCTCGGCTGGCTCCTCGGCGGCACCGTGGGCGTGGGCACCGTCGTGCTGGCCCTGGCCATCGGTCCCCTCGTCCAGCTCTCGCTCGAGCGACTGGGCCTCCCGGCGCGGGTCCCGGTCGGCGAGCCCGCTCGCTAGCGGGCGGTCACCCAGTCGGCCACCACCTGGGCCACGCCGGCGTCGGCCCGCTTCAGGTCGTGCCCGCCACCCTCGACGAGGTGGGTCGTCACCGGCCCACCGACGAGGGCGGTGGCGGCGGCCAGCTCGTCCGGGGTGCCGAACGGGTCCCTCGTGCCCGAGACGAAGAGGCAGGGCACCCGCACGTCGGGGAGGTGCTCGATCCGGAGCTTCTCGGGCCGGCCCGGCGGGTGGAGCGGGTAGGCGAGCAGCACGAGCCCGGCGGCGGGAAGCCCCTCGGCCACCGCCATCGAACACACACGCCCGCCCATCGAGCGACCGCCGAGGACCAACGACCCGGTCCCCACGCCGAGGGACGCCGCCAGAGCCTCGGCCTCCTCCACCACCGCCCGCACGAGCACGGGGGCACGGTCGGGGGACTTCCGCCCCGCCTTCCGGTAGGGGAAGTCCATGCGCACCACGGGCAGCGGCGCCACCGCCGCCTCGACGGCCACGAGCGCCGGCGACTCCCGGGTGGCGCCCGCCCCGGGGGCGAGCAGCAGGCCGGCAACCTCGCTCATTGGTGCACCCTCAGGTCGTGCACTTCTCGGACCGTCCCATCGACGTGGGCACCAATGACCGGCCGTCGCTGGCGCTCCGGCACAGTCGCTGTGCTCGTCGGTTCGCTCGCAAGCTCGCTCACGGCCCGGCGGCGCCGACCCCGGGCGCCTCCCCGGGCTCGAGCGGCCGCATGCGCAGGTCGATCGCCGTCCACAGGGTGCGGGACCACGGCAGGAACACCACCGGGAACACCACGGCCACCAGCACGCCGGCCACCAGCAGCGGGACGATCTCGAACTCCGGGTAGCTCAGGACGAAGCCGACCACCAGCACCACGAACAGCAGGCTGAAGGAGACGATCGTGTTCAGCCCGAGGTACCCGAGCCAGTGCCCTTCGGTGCGCTCGAAGCGCAGCCCGCACCGCGGGCACACCGCGACCATCCGGGTCCACCGCGAGAACAGGTGGCCCGACCCGCACACCGGGCACCGCAGCAGCAGCGCCCGGCCCACCATCCGAGGGAGCGTCAGTACCGGTACTGCTCCGCCTTGAACGGCCCCTCGAGGGGGACGCCGAGGTACGCGGCCTGGTCGTCGGTCAGCGACGTCAGCTTCACCCCGAGGTGGTCGAGGTGGAGACGGGCCACCTGCTCGTCCAACCGCTTGGGCAGGACGTAGACCGCGTTGTCGTACGAGTCGGCGTTGGCGAAGAGCTCCATCTGGGCCAGCACCTGGTTCGTGAAGCTGAACGACATCACGAAGCTCGGGTGGCCGGTGGCGCACCCCAGGTTCAGCAGCCGGCCCTCGGCCAGGACGATCACGGAGTGCCCGTCCTCGAACACGAACTCGTCGACCTGGGGCTTGATGGTCTCCCGCTTCACGCCGGGCCAGCGGGCCAGCCCGGCCATGTCGACCTCGTTGTCGAAGTGGCCGATGTTCCCGACGATGGCCTGGTGCTTCATCCGGGCCATGTGCTCGGCGGTGATGATGTCCTTGTTGCCGGTGGCGCTGATGAAGATGTCCGCCGTCTCGACGACGTCCTCCATCGTGGTCACCTCGAAGCCGGCCATGGCCGCCTGGAGGGCGCAGATGGGGTCGACCTCGGTCACGACGACGCGGGCCCCCTGGCCGGCCAACGAGGCGGCGCAGCCCTTGCCCACGTCGCCGTAGCCGCAGATCACGGCCAGCTTGCCGCCGATCATCACGTCGGTGGCCCGGAAGATGCCGTCGATGAGCGAGTGCCGACAGCCGTAGAGGTTGTCGAACTTCGACTTGGTGACCGAGTCGTTGACGTTGATGGCGGGGAACTGGAGGGTGCCCGCCTCCTGGCGCTGGTACAGCCGGTGGACACCGGTGGTGGTCTCCTCCGAGACGCCCCGGATGCCGCCCGACACGCGGGTCCAGCGGGTGTCGTCCTCGTTCAGCCCGTTCTGGAGCAGGCGCAGGACGATGGCCTCCTCCTCGTTCTCGGCCGAGGAGGGGTCGGGCACCTTGCCGTCCTTCTCGAACTCGACGCCCTTGTGCACCACGAGGGTGGCGTCGCCGCCGTCGTCGAGGAGCAGGTTGGGGCCGTGGCCGTCGGGCCAGGTGAGCATCTTCTCGGTGCAGGCCCAGTACTCCTCGAGGGTCTCGCCCTTCCAGGCGTAGACCGGCACCCCCGCCGGCGCGTCGGGCGTCCCCTCGGGGCCCACCACCACGGCGGCGGCGGCGTGGTCCTGGGTGGAGAAGATGTTGCACGAGGCCCAGCGCACCTCGGCGCCGAGGGCCACGAGGGTCTCGATGAGGACGGCCGTCTGCACGGTCATGTGCAGCGAGCCGGAGACCCGGGCGCCCTGGAGGGGCTTGGATTCGCCGTACTGACGGCGGAGGGCCATGAGGCCGGGCATCTCGTGCTCGGCGAGGCTCACCTCCTTGCGGCCGAAGGGGGCGAGGCCGAGGTCGGCGACCTGGAAGTCGCCGTCGAGAAGGGGGCTCATGGTTCCCATTCTGGCGGAGGATCGCCGAACCGGCCTGCAGGTCGGGGCGGAAACCGCCACGTCCGGCAGGCGGGAACGGCCGGCGCTACTCCTTGAGCGCCGCCTTCATCCGGTCGAGGGCGGGCACCGGCCCGGGGTCGAGGCCCTCCTGCGCGGCCAGGTGGAGCGAGGTGGCGTCGCCCACGAGGATCAGGTCCAGGACCTGGGCCAGCTGGCCCTCGCCCTCGGCCCGCACCTCGACCACGTCGGCCACCACCTCCTGCATCAGCTCGCGCACGATGGCGGTGCGCCGGGCCACCTGGGGGTGCTCGAACTCGTGGCTCAGCTGCACCACGGTGAAGAGCTGGCGGGTCACGTCGCCGTGCTGGCCCCAGCCCTGGATCTCGTTGTGGCAGAGCTCCGGCGAGGCGCTGGCGAAGGCCGGCGCGTTGGCGTTCTCGTTGATCTGGGTCTTCCACCGGGAGGCGGCCGTGGCCCCGATGGCGCCCCCGCCCTGGATCAGCGGCACGGTCCGGCCGATGTGCCGGGCCAGGCCCGCGGCCGGCTCGCCGTCGGCCAGCAGCGCGTCCCGGCGGCGGGTGAGCTGGTCGACGGCGAGGTCGATCCAGCGCGACGCCAGCGGGAAGAGCCCGATCTCCTCCAGCACCACGAGCGGCGGGATGGCGAGGGCGCCGATGCCGGCCCGGGGCTGGGGGATGTCGTCGGGAACGGGCACCACGGGGGCGCCCCAGCTGGCGGCCAGCCGGCCGAGCTCGCCGCCCCGGGTCACGGCCACGATGCGGGCGCCCGCCACCGCCGCCTCCGACGCGGCCTCCACCGTCTCCTCGGTGTCGCCCGAGAACGAGATGGCGAAGACCAGCGTCCCGTCGCCGACGAAGTTCGGGGACTCGTAGCCCTTCACCACGACCACGGGGACGGCCAGGAACTGGCCGGCGGCGGCGATCAGGAGGTCGCCGGCGATCCCGCTGCCGCCCATGCCCAGCACGACGATGTTCTCCACCGCGTCCTGGCGGGGCAGCCCGTCGAGCCCCCGGGCCCGGTTGGCGGCGTCGAAGACCTGCTCGGGGAGGCTGGCCGTCGCCGCGGCCATGCCCTGGCTGTCCAGGACGTCGGTGCCGAGCAGGGTCACGGCGAGAAGGTCGGCGCGATGCCCTCGGCTTCGACCTTGGCCATGATCCGCCCGTGCTCGGCGTCGTCGACGGCCGAGGCCTCGTCGATGAGCATGACGGGGATGTCGTCGCGGACGTCGTAGCGGCGGTGGAGGCGCGGGTTGTAGAGCGCGTCCTCGTCGGCCAGGTAGTAGAGGGGCCCCTTGTCCTCGGGGCACGCGAGGATCTCCAGGAGCTGGGGGTCGAGGGCCATGGTCAGGCCTCCTTGTCTTCGGGTCGCCGATACTCCGGCTCCTCACGGATCAGGTTCAGGACCTCCGCCGTGCGGGCCTCGCACTCCTCGCGGGTGGGAGCCTCGAGGTTGAGGCGGAGCAGCGGCTCGGTGTTGGACGGGCGGAGGTTGAACCACCAGGGGCCGTAGTCGACGGTCAACCCGTCGAGCCGGTCCTGCTCGGCATCGGCGTACGCCTCCGAGATCCGATCGATCACCGCGGTCGGGTCGTTCACCGTCGAGTTGATCTCGCCGGAGTCGGCGTAGCGGTCGAGCGGCTCCAGGAGCTCCGACAGCGGGACGGCGGCGGCGCAGAGCTGCTCGAGCACGACCATGGTGGCGACGAGACCGGAGTCGGCCCGGTAGTTCTCACGGAAGTAGTAGTGGCCCGAGTGCTCGCCGCCGAAGATCGCGCCGGTCTCGAGCATGACCTGCTTGATGAAGCTGTGCCCCACCTTGGTGCGGATCGGCGTGCCGCCCTTCTCGCGGACGATCTCGGGCACGGCCTTCGAGCAGATGAGGTTGTGGAGGATGGTGGCGCCGGGGTGCTTGTCCAGCACGCCGCTGGCGACCAGTGCGGTGGTGAGCGAGCCCGACACCGGTTGGGCGCGCTCGTCGACGAGGAACACCCGGTCGGCGTCGCCGTCGAAGGCGAGGCCGACGTCGGCGCCCAGCTCGACCACACGGGCCTGGAGGTCCCGCAGGTTCTCCGCCTGGATGGGGTCGGCCGGGTGGTTGGGGAAGGTGCCGTCGAGCTCCGGGTAGAGGTAGTCGACCTCGAAGGGAAGGCCCTCGAACACCGCGGGCGCCACGAGTCCGCCCATGCCGTTGGCGGTGTCGGCCACGATCCGCAACGGCCGCAGCACGGCCGGGTCGGCGAAGGAGCGGACGTGGTCGGCGTAGGCGCCGAGGAGGTCCTGCGACGACGTGGAGCCCGTGGTGTCCGCCGGGGGCAGGCCGGCCTCGGTGTCGGCCTTGATGCGGGCGAGGCCCGTGTCCTGCCCCACCGGGCGGGCGCCGCCCAGGCACAGCTTGATCCCGTTGTACTGCGCCGGGTTGTGCGACGCCGTGAACATCGCCCCCGGCGCGTCGAGCTTGCCGGCGGCGAAGTAGATGAGGTCGGTCGAGGCCAGGCCCAGCTCGACGACGTCGAGCCCCTGGCCGGTCACGCCCTCGGCGAAGGCGCGGGACAGCGCCACGCCGCTCGGCCGCATGTCACGGGCCACGAGCACGCGTCGGGCCCCGTCGTCGGCGGCGAAGCGGGCGAAGGCGGCGCCCACCCTGCCGGCCACGCCCTCGTCCAGCTGGTCGGGCACGACGCCGCGGACGTCGTAGGCCTTGAAGATGGCGTCGAGCGGGCCCATGTGCGGCGGACCCTACCGGTGCCCGGAGGCGGCCACCGGCACCGCGTCGCCGTCCCCGAGGTCGTAGCGGCCCAGGCCGGCCCAGTGCCGGACCCGGAACAGGTCACGGACCATCCGGGCCGCGTCGAGGCCCACCCGGACGGTGGAGCCGGGGGCCCGCACGAGCACAACCGGGACCTCGGTGAGGGACAGGCGGTAGCGCTCGACCAGGTGGAGGACCTCGACGTCGAAGGCGAAGCGGTCGAGGCGGGTGTGGGAGAAGAGGAGCCGGCCGACGTCGGCGCGGAAGCCCTTCAGCCCGCACTGGGTGTCGCGGTACTGGCCCAGGAGGACCGTCGCCGTCAGGAGGTTGAACAGGCGGCCGCTGGCCACCCGCAGCGGCGAGGCGCCGGCGGCGTCGGCCGACGACGGGTGACGGCGGCTCCCGACGACCACGTCCCACCCGTCCTCGAGCTCGCGCAGCACGGCGACCACCTGCTCCGGCGGGTAGGCCAGGTCGGCGTCGGTGAACACCACCGAGCGGCCCCGGGCGGCCAGGACGCCCTCCCGCACCGCCGCCCCCTTCCCCCGGTTCACCGGGAGCCGCACGACGCGTGCGCCGGCGGCGGCCGCCTCCTCGGCAGTGGCGTCCTGCGAGCCGTCGTCGACGACGAGGACCTCGGCGTCGTCGCCCAGTGGCGCCAGGACGGCGCGCAGCCTGGCCACGGTGGTGCCCACCCGTCCGGCCTCGCCGTAGGCCGGCACCACGACGGTGAGGCGCAGGTCGCCCGGCGGCGCCGGGCGGGGCACCCGTGGCGCCCAGCGCCGAGCGGGTCCTGGTCCACAGCACGTAGCGGTAGGAGCTGAAGCGCAGGGTGCCCGCAGCCAGGAGCGCCAGCCCCTTGGCCCCGAGGAGCCCCCGCAGGGTGCGGGGGACAGCGCCCTGACGACGGCCACGTCGACCGCCCCGCTCGCCGCCGCCGCCACCACGAACGCCCCGGGCTGGTGCACCCAGCGCACATAGGGGTCGTCGGCGAACGTGCCGGCCCGGTGGACCCCGTAGGAGGTGGCCGAGGCGCCGGCCACGGACAGGGCGTCGGCCACGCCCACCGGCAGTCGGGCGCCCCGGGCCAGGCCGACCAGGAGGACGCCGTCGACCGCCGTGGCCACCAACGTCCCCGTGGCCAGGCGCCGCAGCCGCCGGCTGACCCCGCCGGCCGGTGCGACCGCCCCCGGCGTCATCCGGTGGGCGCCGGCTCCCGGGGCGGCGGTGGCGGCGCCGGCTCGTCCTCGTCCGCCCCGTCGCCCGCCTCCTCGTCCCCGTCGTCGTCATCGGCCGGCGGGCTCGGCCGGGGCGCGGCGCGGGCATGCGCACCGGGGCCAGCAGCGCCAGCGCGATCACACCGAGCACGCCGAGGGCGGTCACCAGCCACCCGCCGAGGTCGACGGCGGTGGTCCCGTAGGTCAGCTCCACGTGGGTGTCGGTGGGCACGACCACCATCAGGTTGGGGGCCACCCGCCACGGCCCGTCGGCCCCCGACGCCTCCCAGTTCGGGAAGTAGGAGGTCTTCACCAGAACGGGGGTGCCGGGGCGATCGACCGTGAACGAGATGCGGTCGGTGTCCGTGGCCACGTCCGACACCTCCACCGGGCGGGTGGACCGCTCGTCCGGGTCCTCGCCCTCGGCCACCCGGGGCCAGGAGGACGGGCCGTCGTCGGCCAGGAACACGTCCCAGCGCTCCGGCGAGCGGTACCAGGGCATCACCGCGTCGGTCCACGCCTTGCCGCCCGCGGGCGCGTCCTCGAGCACGGCGGGCAGGTTGTCGAGCGGCTGCACGAGCTCGGCGTCGGCCACCTCGTAGACGTGCCACGGGCCCGACCGGGCGACCGACCGGAGCCGCGGCTCGGCATCGGCGGCCGCCACCGCCGTCCGCGAGAAGGCGAGGTAGTAGCGGACGCCGAAGAGCTGGAGGTGGTCGACGCCGCGGGAGATGTCGAGGGAGCCGTAGGGCAGGTCCCGCTGGGCCTGCGAGGGCTCGGCCGACAGCTCGGTCTGGTTGATGAAGTGGAACGGCGTGGTGGCCGACGCCTCGAAGTAGAGGCCCTCCATCGAGCCGATGCAGCCGTCGGTCCAGTACGGCAGCAGCATCAGCGCCATCGGTGTGCCGTAGCGGTCGAGCTCGGGCTCGTACTCCCACATGGCCCGGCCGCACCCCGCGGTGCGCCCCACGCCGGACATCGTCGCCATCAGCTCGCGGTACTCGGGCCAGGCGTCCTTGCGCTCGTAGCCCGTGTAGTTCCAGCGGGCCCAGTCCGGCACGAAGCTGCGGTCGGTGGTGGTGAGGCCGAGCCACGTGTAGCGGCTGCCGTCGGAGCTGACCTGGCCGAGGGGCAGCAGCCGCAGGGGCAGGGCCACGGCGCCCAGGCCGATGAGGGCGGCCACCACGGCGCCGCCGATGGCGACGCCCCGGGAGCGCGCCTCCGGTGCCTTGGCCGCCAGCGTGGCCAGGGCCTCGACGAGCTCGGCCACGGCCAGCGCGGCCAGCAGGTAGAGGCACAGGTACCAGAAGGGCAGGAGGCGGGCGTTCCAGAGCCGTCCCTGCGGCGCCAGGACGAAGGCCACGGCGAACACCAGGCCGGTGACGACGAGGAAGAGCCCGAGCCGCCGGCGCAGCAGCACCGAGGCGATGGCCCCCATGAGCGCCAGCACCGCCACCACGGTGAGGTCGCCGGCGGGACGGGTGCCCCCGCCGTAGTCCGCCGCCCCCCCGAGCAGGCGGGAGGCCGCCTCCCCCAGGCGGCCGGGCAGCAGGGGCTCGACGTAGGTGGTGATCTTCTCCCACCCCATGTCGTTGAGGTAGGCCCGGCGCAGGACGAAGGGGATGATCCAGAAGCCGCTCAGCGCACCGCCGGCCAGGAGCACCGGGGCCAGCCAGCGCAACCGGGCCCGTCCCGGGCGCATGGCCAACGCCACGCCGGCACCGACGAGGGCGAAGAGCAGGGGGATCACGTGGCACAGGGCGCACAGCCCGAGGGCCACCGCCGCCACCGCCCGGAGCCGACCGGTCTCGAGCCCCCGGAGCACGAGCCCGAGGAAGACGACGGCCAGGGAGAGGCTGATGGAGAAGGCGAACTCCCCCGCCAGGGTCGACGCCACGTTGCCGCCGTAGATGGTGAACGAGCGCTCGAAGAGGAACCCGACGGCGCCCACGGCGAGCAGCGCCGGCGCCGGGAACGGCGCCCGGGCCAGGCGGCCGAAGGCCCAGGCGGCGACCGGCAGGGCCAGCACGCCCGACACGGAGACGAGCTTGAAGGCCACGCCGTAGGGCAGGGCCACGCCGAGGGCGACGATCGCCAGGCTCGGGACCACCATGTAGAACTGGTAGGCGGGGAAGCCGGCGTACCAGTCCGGGGCCCAGCCGCTGAGTCGGCCCTCGGGCAGCAGGTGGTCGCGGAGGAAGGCCGGCCCCCACACGTGGGCCCCCATGTCGCCCCCGGCCGGCGTGGTGTCCGCCACCAGCAGGTCGGGGTGGAGGGCGCTGAGGGTCAGGGCCAGCCCGGCCACGACCACGACGAAGGTGGCCACCGCTTCGGGACTGGGCCGTCGCCACCTCGACGGGCGAGCGCGCGCTCCGGGCACGACCTCGGCCATGGGCGCCATGTTGCCCGAGGCGCGCGCCGAACCGACGCGCAGCTCGATGGGAACTAGCGGCGGGACTTCGGAGGGGCGACGCGGTCGAGCACGGCCGGGAGGTCGAGGGCGTCGTCCTCCTGGCGCCACGAGCGGACGTCGCACCCGCTGCACGACGACATCGTCAGGGGCGCGCCGTCGACGTCGATGGTGATCTCGACGAGCGGAGAGTCGCAGGTGGCGCAGCGCGCGCCCGGCTTCGGCACCCCTCCGGGATCGGACGGGGGCCCCGGAGGGTTGAGGCAGACCGTCAGTTTTGGGCCAGAAGGCCCACGACGGCCGTGATGTTGAACGCCACGTGGGCCCAGATGGCCGGCCCGAGGCGTCCCGTGCGCACCGTCAGGAGGGCGGCGATGGCCCCGAACCCGATGAGGGCGGGGAGGTCGTAGGGCTCGAAGTGGACGAGCCCGAACAGGACCGACGAGCCGATCACGGCGACCACCGTCCCCGCCCGCCGCTCGATGGCCCGCAGCCAGAGCCCCCGGTAGAAGAGCTCCTCGAAGATCGGGGCGGCCAGTCCCACGATCAGGATGAGCAGGACGACCCCGACGGCGTCGGTGGCGCCCTCGGTCAGCTCCTCGGCCGTCTCGCCCACCTTGTCGAGGTCGACCCCGAGCAGGTGGTACACGACGCTCAGGAGCAGCAGCAGCACGATCTGGCCGACGAAGCCGGCGGCGAGGCCGAGCGGGATGTCCCCCGGCTTCATGCGCAGGCCGAAGTCGGCCGCCAGGCTGCGCCGGCCCTTCAGGTACGTGGCCCACAGGGGCGCACCGAGGAGGCCGGCCCAGAGGGGCACCTGGAGCAGCGCCGTGGCCCACAGGGCGATGTCGTCGAGGTCGTCGCGGCCCGTGAGGCCGAGGACGACGACGACCACGACCGTGGGGACGACGAGGGAGAGGACCAGGCCGAGGACGGCGTCGCCCATCCCCCAGCGGACCGAGGCGTCGTCGGGAGGGACGGCTGGTTCCCCGGCGGCCGGCGCCGGGTGTCCCGACATGCCTAGGAAACGGTTGCCACCGGGGCGTCGTCATCCGCCGCCGCAGCGCCGGCGAGCGCGCGGCGTTCGCTGCGCGTCCAGCCCTGGGGCACCGAGAACGACCCGGCGTGGGGGGTGCAGAGGTCGTAGCCGGCGGGCGACGGGATCTCGGCCAGGTCGTCGACCCAGGCGGTCCGGCCGCCGTAGTCGTAGGTCATGGTGGCGCCGGCGGTGGCACCGCAGCCGGGGCGGACGCAGCGGCGGCCGTCGAACGGCTCGCGACCTCCGGTGCTCGACCCCGCCCAGCGCACCCAGGCAAGGTAGCGCCCGCGCCCGGGGTCGGTGCCCGGAGCATTGGGCGCGCCCGTAGCATGGGGGCCATGCCCGCGCCCACCCCCCCTCCCACGCCGAGGGACCCCAAGAGCGGTGGGCGGCGACCCGGCCGCCCCGAGGGTGGTTGGCCGCGCTGGGCGGTGTGGGCCGGTCTCGCCCTGCTCCTCGCCCTCTTCCTCGTGCCGCAGCTGCTGGGTGGCGACAGCGGCGAGTCGCTGACCTACAGCGAGTTCCAGCAGCGGGTGGAGGACAAGCAGGTCCGCGAGGTCACCATCAACACCGAGAGCCACGTCATCACCGGCACGACGGTGTCGGGCGACGAGTTCCGGGTCAGCGGGCCGACCGAGCTGAACGACGCCGACACCGCGCTGCTCCGCGAAAACGACGTCGACTACGACTTCGACACCCCGCAGCCCAACTTCTTCACGGCGCTGATCCCGTTCCTGCTGCCGGTGGCGCTCCTGATCGGCTTCTTCATCTGGATGCAGCGTCGGGCCTCGGGCCAGATGGGCAGCATCATGCAGATCGGCCGCTCCCGGGCCAAGACGTACTCCACCGAGCGGCCGGGCACCACCTTCGCCGACGTCGCCGGCTACGAGGGCGTGAAGCGGGAGATCACCGAGGTGGTCGACTTCCTCAAGTCGCCCGGGCGCTTCGCCCAGATCGGCGCCCGCATCCCCAAGGGCGTGCTGCTGGTCGGCCCTCCGGGGACGGGCAAGACGCTCATCGCCCGGGCCGTGGCCGGCGAGGCGGGCGTGCCCTTCCTGTCGGTGACGGGCTCGGACTTCATGGAGATGTTCGTGGGCGTCGGCGCCAGCCGCGTGCGCGACCTCTTCCAGTCGGCCCGCAAGATGGGCCGGGCCATCATCTTCGTGGACGAGATCGACTCGATCGGCCGCAAGCGGGGCGCCGGGCTCGGCGGTGGCCACGACGAGCGGGAGCAGACGCTCAACCAGATGCTCTCGGAGATGGACGGCTTCGAGGCCACCGAGGGCATCGTGATGATGGCCGCCACCAACCGGCCGGACATCCTCGACCCCGCCCTGCTGCGCCCCGGGCGCTTCGACCGCCAGGTGGTCGTGCCGCTGCCCGAGGCCGAGGAGCGGCTGGCCATCCTCAACGTCCACTGCAAGGACAAGAAGATCGCCTCGGACGTGGACCTGCGCACCGTGGCCCGGGGCACCCCCGGCATGAGCGGCGCCGACCTGGCCAACCTCGTCAACGAGGCGGCGCTCTTCGCCGTCCGCCGGGGCGACGACAAGGTCCACATGCAGGACTTCGAGGCGGCCCGGGACCGGGTGCTCATGGGCCTGCGGCGGGACTCGATGGCGCTCTCCGACGAGGAGAAGGAGATCGTCGCCTACCACGAGGGCGGCCACGCCGTGTGCGCCGCCGTCCTCCCCCACGCCGACCCGCTCCACAAGGTGTCGATCCTCCCCACGGGCATGGCCCTCGGCGTGACCCAGCAGCTGCCCGAGGAGCGCCACCTCTACCGGCAGGACTACATCGAGGACTCGCTGGTGGTCCGCCTGGGCGGGCGCATCGCCGAGGAGCTGGTGTTCGGCGTGCTGTCCACCGGGGCCAACAACGACCTCCAGGGCGCCACCGAGCTCAGCCGCAAGATGGTGCGGGAGTGGGGCATGAGCTCCCGGGTCGGTCCCATGGCCTGGGGCTCGCACAACACCGTGTTCCTGGGCGAGGACCTCATGTCGACGGCCCGGGAGTACAGCGACGACACCGCCCGGGTCATCGACGAGGAGGTCGAGCGCATCCTGCGGGAGCAGGAGGAGCGCTGCCGCGAGACCCTGCGGGCCCACCGGGCCGGCCTCGACCTGGTCGCCCGCTCGCTGCTCGAGCACGAGACCATCGACGCCAACGAGGTGCGCCGCCTCATCAACCAGGCGGCGGCCACCGACGGCCGCGACCAGCTCTACAGCCCGCCCCCCGTCGAGGCCCTCCGGGACTAGCCGGCCCGAGCGGCTCGGCCGCTCTTTGTCGACTTGTGCACCCCTGAGGTAGCCAACTCGACAAAGACCGGGAGCTCAGTCCGAGTGGTCGGCGGGCGGGGCGCCGTCGCGGATGTCGGCCACGGCGGCCCAGAGGTCGGTGGCCGACGGGGGGCCGACGAACGAGGCCCGGACGACGCCCTCGGCGTCGGCCAGGACCAGCAGGGGCACGGCGTCGATGGCGTAGCGGCGGTGCAGCTCGGGCTCGGCGTCGAGCTCGAGCTCGGCCACCACCACCGAGGGGCTGGCCAGCGCCTGCGCCTTGGTCACCGTGGCGGCGCAGGCGTCGCAGGTGGCCGACGTGAACACCGCCACCAGCCACGGCGCCCCCGCCCCCGGGAAGTCGGCCCGGTCGAGCTGGCCCGGCACGCTCCAGCGCCCGCCGGTCGGGGCCTCGGGCCGGCGCCGCTGGATCAGCCAGGCGGCGACGAGGGCCACGACCACCACGGCGACGGCGATGAGCGGGCGCTCCACCCCGCCATGGTGCCCGGCCCGCCCTCACTTCGGGGTTGCTTGCAACTGTTTAACGGGTATGCTGTTGCAGCAAGCGAACCCCCACCGCCAGACCCTCAGGAGCTGAGACCCCCCATGGACCTCCCCCGCCTCGCCAAGGACTCGTTCTACGTCAGCGTCGGCTTCGGCCTGCTGGCCTTCAACAAGGCCCAGGCCGCCCGCCAGGACGTCCGCAAGGCGCTCGACACCCAGCTGGGCGACGCCCGCACCAACGTGGAGCGCCTGAGCGGCAGCGTCGACGAGCGCCTGAAGGTCCTCGAGGAGCGCCTCGAGGGGCTCTCCGACCAGCTCGAGACCGCCTACGAGACCCTCGAGGAGCGGGTCGAGAAGGTGCTCGACGAGGTCGAGGCCCGCATGCCCGAGCAGGCTCGCGAGCTCCTGCACAACGCCCGCTCGGCGGCCAAGGAGGCCTCCGGCACGCTCCGCGAGCTCGTGAACCGCGAGGGGCGCGCCGCCTAGCTACGGCAGCTCGGCCGACGCAGCACCCCTCGTACGTTCGAGGGGGAGGGCCCATCCCCCCCTGGGGCCCTCCCCCTCGTTTCGCGTCCGGGGTCGGGTCCGGGGGGAGCTAGTAGCGGGCGAGGGCCAGGCCGCGGGCCATCGGCGCCCCCCAGGTGAGGGGGGACTCGACCGCCGGCGCTCCCCCGTAGGGGTGGACGCGGCCGTTGTAGTCGAGGACGTAGCCCTGGCCGGGCGACAGCGAGGCCACCGCCCGGGCCCGGTCCGACCCCGACCAGTAGGGACCCGACGTGGGCCGGCTCGCCGTGCCGAGCGGGTGGAGCCCGCCGTAGGCGTCGACCGAGTAGCCGCTCAGCCCGCTCGGGTCGAGGGTGAGGCCCCGGGCCAGATCGGCGTCGTAGGACGTCCGGTTGCGCAGCGGCGGGGCGGCCCCGAAGCCGTGGACCCCGCCGAGGCCGTCGAGCACGTACCCCGCGGGATCGGCCGCCGTCGACGACGGGCGTCAGCACCACGTCGCGGGCGATGTCCCACCCGGGCCACGTCGGGCTGCTCACCTTCTCCGCACCGCCGAAGGGCCGCAGGGTGCCGTTCGACTCGAGCACGTAGCCCGAGCTGCCGTCGGGGTTCAGCGCCACGGCCCGGGCCACGTCCCGGCCCGGCCACGACGCCCGGATGGCCGCCGCCGGCGCCCCGCCGAACGGCGTCAGCGACCCGTCGCCGCTCAGCACCCAGCCACTGCTGTCGGACCGCACGGCGACGTCCCGACCGAACTTGGGCGACAGCACCGGCCCCAGCCGGGGCGGGCTCGACACCGCGGCCATCGTGCCGCTGGTCGCCACCGCATAGGCGGCGAAGAACGGGGCCGCCCGCGTGGCGCTCGGATCGATCGAGGTGGTGGCCGTGGCCCACGCCCCCGTGTTGCCGAACCGGTCGGTGGAACGGGCCCGGACGGTGTACGAGGCGCCGAGCGCGCCGTGGAGCCCCTGCGTGAACGTGGCCGGGCCGGTGGCGGGCGCCTTGCGGTCGTGGACCCACTTCACCCACGGACCCGCGCCTTCGCGCACCTCCACGAAGAACTTCGAGACCCCCGACGCGTCCGTGGCCGACACGGTCACCGGGACCCGCGTGGACGAGGAGACGCTCGGCAGGGCGCCGATGGTGGTCGTCGGCCCCGTCTCGTCCACCACCGCCCCCGTGCGGCGGTTGTTCTGGCGGAAGGTGGGCCAGTCGGCCCGGCCGAGGGCGCTGCCCAGGGTGAAGGCGATGACGCCGCTCGAGTCCCCCACCGTCCGGCCACCGCCGGCGTTGGTGTCGAGGGTGACGTGCTGGACGATCCACGCCTGCCCGCCCACCGTGGCGATGGTCGGCGGCGCCGGCGGTGCCCACGTGCGGTTGTCGATGACCTTCGCCGCCTCGACCGCCCCGGTGGCCCCGTTGAGGACCCGCAGCACGTGCTCGGCGGCGCCCACCACCTCCTGCTGCCCGTCGTTGTCCACGTCGGCGATGCTCACGGCGCCGTGGGTCGGGTAGCTGTCCGGGCAGTTGCTGCCGCCCGCGGTGGTGTTGCACGTGCGCCACAGCCGGGTCCCGTCGGCGGCGTGCACCACCACCCACCCGCCCTCGGTGAGGGCCGCCACCTCGGGCCGCCCGTCGCCGGTGAGGTCCCCCACCGCCGGTGACGCCATGACCTTGCCCGGCGTGGGCCGGGGCCAGCCGGGCAGGTCCCGACCCGACGCGTCGAGGGCGAAGAGCTGGCGGCCGGCGGTGCGATCGGGGAAGTGGAGGCCGGTGCCGACCACGATGTCGAGCCGGCCGTCGCCGGTGAGGTCGGTCACCGCCGGCGAGGACCAGATGACCTGGCCGGGCAGCGACCGGGGGAAGCCGGGCTGGCGCGAGCCGTCCGAGCGCAGGGCCCACACCAGGCCGCCGGCCGGGTACGGCGCGCCCGGGTAGGCGTCCATGTCCCCGCCGAAGACGATCTCCTTCTTGCCGTCGCGGTCGAGGTCGGCGAGCGCCGGGCTCGACCACACCGTGTCGAAGACCCACACCGGGAAGCCGGGTACCAGGCTGCCGTCGAGGTTCCAGGCGTAGACGAAGGTGTCCCAGCTGGCGGCCACGATCTCCAGGTCGCCGTTGCCGTCGATGTCGCCCGCCACCGGGGTGGCGAAGACGCCGCGGGGGCGCCCCGGCCCGGCGCCGTCGGCGCGGTCGAAGAGCACCGTGCCCGAGCCGGTCAGCCCCACCACCCGGCCGGACAGGTTGGCGGTGAGGATGTCGAGCGTCCCGTTGCCGTTGAGGTCCACCAGGGTGGGGCTGGCCATGATCGCCCCCGAACCGGTGTCGAAGGCCAGGAACCGGGGCCGGCCGGGGCCGGTCGAGTACGCGGACACGACGCCGTCGTTGCCCCCGACGACGATGTCCGGGTGGCCGTCGCCGTTGACGTCGCCGACGGCGGGCGTCGAGAACGCCTCGCTCACGGTGGGGTCGAACGAGGTGTACGGCGTGGTCCAGCGGGCCACCTCGGTGAGGGTGGCCGCCGCCGCCGGCGGGGCGGCCCCGGTGCCCAGGGTGGCGGCCACCAGGGCGGCGGCCAGCAGGGCGACGAGCGAGCGGATCCGGGCCATGGGCTAGCGAGCCGCGACGGCCCTGACGAGGGTGCGCACGCCCCACGGTGCCGGTGAGGCGCAGCCGGCCCGCACCCCGATCTCCGCGCCCCCGGCCGTCACCGTCACCGCGCCCGGACCGGCGCTGAGGGCGCCGAGGGCCTCGCTGGCGAGCGGGATGGGTGAGGTCAGCTCGGGCGGCATCGACGCCGTCCCGACGGCGAAGGGGTGCAGGTCGCCACGGGAGTCGGTCACGTAGCCGCCGCGCCCGTCGGGCAGGAAGCTGAAGCTGCGGGCCGCCCCGGGCGCGCCGCGCCACGAGAGGCGGGGTGCCGGGATCCCCGCCCCGAACCGCTTGAGGCCACCCTGACTGTCGAGCACGTAGCCGGCATCGGCACGACCAGGGCGCAACTGGAGGTCCCGGGCGACGTCGCGGCCCGGCCAGTAGCCGTTGGCCCCCACGGGCGCCGCCGCGCCAGCCGTGTGCAGGCCGCCGAAGGCGTCGAGCACGTAGGCGCCGGCGCCGCCCGGTTGCACGGTCACGGCCCGGGCCACGTCCCAGCCCGGCCAGTAGGCGGTCTGCCGGAGGCGGGCCGCGCCCTGGACCGGGTGGAGGCCGCCGAAGGCGTCGAGCACCTGGCCCCGGTCGCCGCCACGGGGCAGCGCGAGGTCACGGGCCACGTCCCAGCCCGGCCAGTAGGCGGTCTGCCGGAGGCGGCCGGCGCCGCCGGCGGGGTGGACCGCGCCGTACGCGTCGAGCACGTAGCCGGCCGACCGGCAGTCGCCGATGCCGGTGGCGCCGGCCAGCGGGGGGCCGTCGAGGAAGTCGAAGGTCACGCGGACGAGGCCGTCGCCCCCCGTGACCACCCCGATGCCCACGCGGTTGTAGTCGCCGAGCAGGTTGCGCCGGTGGCCGTCGGACGCCCAGAAGGAGCGGTGGAGGCTGGCCACATCGGCGCCGACGCCCACGTTCTCGCCGATGCGCGACCACGAGCGGGTCACCGACGCCTCGACCGACTGGCGGATCGCCGGGTTGTGGGCGAGCGGCTGCGCCGCCAGCTGCGCCGACCAGCGCCGGGCCACGCCGCTGAGGGCGGGGTCGAGCACGAGCGGACCCAGGCCGGCGCTGGCCCGCTGCTTGTTCAGGAGCACGAGGAACTGCCGCTCCTGGGCGCCGGTGTCGGCGGCGGCTGCGGGGCTGACGGGGACGAGGAGGGCGCTGGCGGCGAGGACGAGGACGACGAGGCGACGGCACACGGGGAGAGGTTCCTTGAGGGATCTGGGAGGGCGGGGGATGGCCGGCCGGGAGGTGCATCGGTCGGGGGACGGGCGGGCTGAAGGGGCGGCTCCGGGGCCGCCGTGGCTACGGCGGGAGGGACGCGGCGGTCACCGGACCACGGCGACGTCGCGGGCGATGGACCAGCCCGGCCAGCGGGCCGACGGCGACGTGGCCGGTGCCGCCTCGGGGGCGGTGTGGAGGCCCCCCTCGTCGTCGGCGTAGACCACCCAGCCGCGGATGCCGAGGCCGGCGCCCACCACCGCGGGCCGGCCGCCGGACTGCCAGGAGCCGCGACCGGTGGCCCCGCCGATCCCGTAGACGCCGCCGCGGTCGTCGATCACGTAGCCCGTCGTGGGTCCCGTGAGCACCACGTCCCGGGCACGGTCCTGCCCTGCCCACGAGGGCCCGCCCTGCAACCTCGGCGGCATCGTGGCGTCGCCGACGGCGAAGCGCTTGAGCCCGCCGGTGCGGTCGAGCACGTAGCCGCCGGCCCCGCCGGGGGCGAGGACGAGCCGGCGGGCCACGTCCTGCCCCGGCCAGTAGCCGTTGGTGCGGGCCGGCGGGGCGCCGCCGAAGGCGTGCACGCCCCCGTAGGCGTCGAGCACGTAGCCGGCACCGCCGTCGCCGGGGAGGAGCACGAGGTCCCGGGCCACGGCGAGACCCGGCCAGTACGGCCCGCCGCCGGGTCGTGGGGGCCTCGGGGCGGCCTCGGTCCCGAAGGGGTGGAGCCCGCCGAAGGCGTCCATCACGTAGCCCGCCCCGTCGGGGCGCAGGGCCACCCGCCGGGCCACGTCGTTGCCCGACCAGTAGGCGCTCGGGCGGGCCCACGGGGCGCCGCCGAAGGGGGCCAGCCCCCCGTAGCCGTCGAGCACGTAGCCCGACGGCTCGTGCAGCAGGGCCAGGTCGCGCGTGGGCCCCGTGGCGGCGGTCGAGGGCAGGCGGGCGCTCCCGGCCACGGCGATGGCCCCGGTGCCGGAGACCAGGTAGGCGCTGCGGCCGTCGGGCCGGCCTTCGGCGGCCACGGTGCCGGCGAGGGGGGCACTCAGCGCCGTGGGGAGGGCGCCGGCGCCGAACGGGTGGAACCCCCCGGCGTCGTCGACCACCTGGCCGCTGGTGCCGTCGGCCCCGAGGACGATGCCCACCGCGGCGCGGCCGGCGGGGAGGGGCGAGGCGACGACGGCCGGCGCCGGGCCGAAGGGGGACACCCGTCCGTCGGAGCGGACCACGTAGCCGGAGGCGCCGTCGCGCCGGAGGACGAGGCGGCGGGCGGCGTCGGCGCCCGGATCGAAGCCGGGGCTGGCCACGCCGGGGGCGCCGCCGAAGGGGTGCACGCCGCCGAGGCCGTCGAGCACGTAGCCCGACCGTCCGTCGGCCCGCACGACGAGGTCCCGGGCGATGTCCCAGCCGGGCCAGGTCGGCCCGGCGGCGGCCGGGGCCCCGTTGAACGGGTGGAGCCCCCCGAAGCCGTCGAGCACGTACCCCACCCGGTTGGCCCGACCGCCGAGGGCCACCGCCCGGGCCCGGCCCGCGGCGGTGCCGGTGTCCCCCGTCGCCGGGGCGGTGGCGCCGAACGCGCTGAGGTCGCCGTCGGGGCCGAGGCGGTAGCCGCCGATGGGGTCGACCTTGCTGTCGCGGGGACCGGCCTCCCGGACCGTGAACCAGTTCGACCGCAGCCCGAAGGCCTGCCGGAAGGCGTCACCGGTGGTGGCGACCGTCCCCCCGGTGAGCCGCACCCGCATCGACAGCGACCCGGCCGCCGTCCGCCCCCAGGCCGTTGCGCTCGGTCACGTCGATGCCGAGCAGGGCGCCGCGCCCGTAGGCGGCCTCGACGGTCGACGCCGGGATGGTCGTGCGCCACGTGTGGTACGGGTTGCCGGCGTAGGCGTCGCCGGCGTCGGGCACGGCCGGGAAGGTGCCGCCCGCCGTCCAGCCGCCCGTCGACGACGAGAACTCGGTGCGGGCCACGGCCCCACCCCGCGTGCGCACCGTGCCGGCGGTGATGGCCACGGCCTGGTCGGAGCGGCGGTCCTCGAGGACCCGGAAGCCGTTCCCGTCCTGGATGGCGTGCCCGCCGTAGACCTGGCAGGAGATGGTGTCGCAGGTGCCGGCCCACGGCGCCCGGGCCTCGGCGGCGGCGTACGAGCGGGCGGCCACCGCCTGGGCGGCGAGGGCCTGGAGGCCGCGCCCGCCCCCGAGGTCGGCCCACGAGGCCGGCGACTCCCGCGGCACCACCCCGCGGAGGTAGCCCTGCATGCGCAGGCGGTTCACCAGGTGCGACGTGCCATCGGCGTCGACCAGGCGCAGCGACCCCCGCACCCAGCGGCTCCGACCGGGCTCGCAGACCTGGAGCATGTCGCGGTGGTCGTCGCTCGTCGACGACGGCGGGAGGACGGAGACGTCGGGGGCCAGGGTCTCCACGGGCCGCGGCGTCCAGGGGCCGGCGCAGCCGGGGCCGTCGAACACCTGCCAGCGCCCGGGCCCCACCCGGGCCACCCGCAGCGCGGGGTGGGGCACCCGCCCGCCGGGGAGGCCGTCGTCGGCGCTCGTGCGCAGGCCCCGCTCGGCGGCCACGGACACCGCCGTGCCGGTGTGGGCCCGGAGCTCGACGGAGACGAGCGGGTCGCCGACGCTCCCGGCCACCGTGCCGCCGTAGTAGTGGTCGAGGATCTGCGCCGCGGACCAGCCGGCGTCGACCGCGTAGCCGAGGGCCCCCCACTGGCCCATGCCCCGACCGTGGCCGTACCCGTGGCCGGCGACCTCGACGGCCTCGCCGGCGGCGGCCGCCGGCGGCGGCCCGGCGGGGAGCCCACTGATCACCAGCGTGAGCAGCAGCACGGCAGTGGTCGCACGGGCCGCCCGACGCGGCAGGGTCCCCGATCCGTCCACCGTGGTGCAGCTCCCTCCGTCGGAGGGTTCCCACCCTATGTGGTCAGGGGGCCGCTCCGTCCTGTCCGTCACCATCGGCGGCAGGGTGACCGCGCTGAATGGCGGGATCGGCGGCGAGGCTGTCAGCCATCGCCACCACCGCCCGCTGGAGGGCGTTGACGTGGGCCACGATCGGGTCCAGCTGCCACGCAGTGAGGCGATGCACCACGCGCTTCAGGGCGCTGACACCCGGCCGGGCCGACACGGGGGGTGGCGGGACGAGGGGGGCGAGTCGGCGCACCGGTGCGCTCACCTCCACCGCCGAGGCCACGGACCGGGCGGTGGCCGGCCCGGGGTCGCGCCGGGGGATCCCCCGCCGGGAGGCCGCCCCCCGGGCCCGGATCTCGGCCTGGACCCGGTCGCGGTCGAGGGGGCCGGACGGCCAGGGACGCCCGGCGGCCACGGCCGGACCCGCCGCCTCGGGGTCGACGGCCGCTCGCAGCGCCGCCACCAGGCCGTCGTCGTCGTCGACCAGGACGGTGCCGGGGGGCGCCTGGTCGGCCAGGCCGCCGACGCGGGTGGCCACCACCGGGCGGTCGTAGAGGGCCGCCCGCTCGAGCACGCCGGAGGACCAGATGCGCCGGTAGGGCAGCACCACCAGGTCGGCGGCCACCAGCCACACGTCGAACTGCTCGTCGCTCACGTAGCCCGGGTGGATGGTCACGCCCGGCGTGGCGGCGGCCCGCTCCTGGAGGCGGTCGAGGTGGGCCAGGTAGTCGGGCTCCTCGACCCGCACCGAGCCGACGACCTCGAGGCGGGCCCGCGGCGCGCCGAGCCCGGCCGCCGAGAGGGCGGCGAAGGCGTCGACGGCCCGGTCGAAGCCCTTGTGGGGCTGGATGAAGCCGATGCTGAGGAAGACGAAGGCGTCGGACGGGAGACCGAGCCGGGCCCGGGCGCCGGCCCGGTCGAGGCGGGTGCGCCGCACGAACGAGCCGCCGTGCTCGGCCACGTCGACCGTGGCGGGATCGACCCCGAAGGCGTCGAGGAAGGCCTGGCGCTCGACCTCGGTGTGCAGGACCAGGCGGTCGACGCCGCGCCACATGGCCCGCATCGCGGGGCCGACCGGGGCCGGGGCGCGGCCGAGCGTGTAGTCCACCTCGTGGACCCGCACCTCCGTCGCCCGGGCCAGGCGGAAGGCGAGGCCGAGGGCGGCACTGGTGGCGGCGTGGGCACCGGCGCTGCTCGGCACCTCGTAGAAGAGGTCCGGGTGGAACTGGACGAGCACGCGGTCGTAGCCCCGCACCCGCTTCGCCAGGGCCAGGCCGCCGCGGGGCCCGTGCAGGTCGAGGTGGTGGTGGGCCGCCGACGGCCCCGGCGACAGGACCTCGACGTGGTGGCCCTCGAGGAGGAGCCGGCGGGCCTCCTGCACGGCGTAGGCGGCGATCCCGTCCCGGTGGGGCGGGTAGGGCGCCACCATCAGGATGCGCTGGGGACGCTCGGCTGCTCGTCCCGTCCGCTCGCCCGAGGGCTCGCTCATCGCCACGCCTCCAGGTCCTCCTCGACCCGGTCGAGCACGTCGGACCAGCGGTAGTTGTCGAGCACGTACTCCCGGCCCGGCTTGGCCAGGGCCGCGGCCGCGTCGGGCTCCTCGGCCACGAAGCGGAGGCACTGCTCCAGCTCGGCGTCGTCGTCGAAGAGCAACCCGGCCCCGGAGCGCTCGCAGTGCCAGCGCACGACGTCGCTGGCGGCGTTGGCGATGACCGGCGTGCCGGCCAGCCAGGCCTCCATGATCGTGCGGGAGAAGCTCTCGTAGCGGGAGGGCTGGACGTAGGCGTCGGCCGCGGCCATGACGTCGTTGCGCTCCTCGTCGCTCACGAAGCCGAGGTCGATCACCCGCCCGGCCAGCTCGGGGGGCGGCGACACCGCCCCCGTCCCCGTGGTCACGAGGCTGAAGGGGAGGTCGGCGGCGGTCACCGCCCGGGCGAAGGCGTCGAGCAGGCGCTCCCAGCCCTTGCCCCCTCCCGCCGGCCGCCGAAGTAGACGAACCGGCCCTCGATCCCCCGCCGCCGGCGGAAGCCCTCGGGGTCGTAGCTGGCCGGCGGGTCGATGCCGGAGCCCGTCATCCGGTGGTGTCCCGGGGCGAGGCCGAGGTCGTGGGCGAGGGCGTGCTCGGGCTCCGAGAGGAACCAGGCGCCGGCGGCGCCGGTGAACAGCGGCCGGAACAGCTCGAGCGCGGCCTGCGGCTCGTCGTGCAGGCAGGGCATGAGGATCGTCCGCTCGGGCGCCACCTGGCCGCAGGCGAACGTGGTCCAGAACAGGTAGGGCGCGAACACCAGCGCCCGGTACTCCTCGGCGTGCACGAGGAGGTGGGAGAACAGCTCCGGCACCCGGAGGTCGTCGTTCATCCAGCGCTGCTGCTCCACCAGGGAGAGGCGCTCACCGGCCAGCAGGCGCGCCTCCAGCGCGGCGCGCTCGGCCCGGGGGGTCGAGACCACGGCGGGGAACCGGCGCACGGTCAGGTCGCCGTCCCGGGTGACCCCCGGCGGGTCCACGTTCTCCCAGGTGAAGTGGTCACGGGCGCCGGTCGTGAGCACCTCGACCTCCCAGCCCCGGCCCGCCAGCCCCCGGGCCAGCTCGGCCAGGACGATCTCCGCTCCGCCGACCACCGAGGGCCCGAAGCGGGGAGGCACCACCCCGAGACGCCCCGAGCGGGCGGTGCTGGCCACGGACGGCACACCGTACCGGGGGGACGTGCGCTCCCGATCGGACCGTCCGGACGGGACCCGGGGCGAGCGGGCCTTCCTCGAACTCGACGCCGCCAACTCGGGATCGACCGGCGGGTCCGTCAGCCGAAGGAGCTGAACTCGTGCACCGAGGCCAGAACCGAGTTGCCGACGTCGAGTAGCTCGTCGTCCCACTAGCGTCGCCTGGTGGCGGCTGTGGCGGCGAAGGTGGCGCGCCCCGAGACCGACGACCCCGTCGTCGTCCCCGGCTCGCCGTCGCGGCCCGAGCGGTCCCGGGAGCGGAAGCTCCTGCGCTGGACGACACGAGCCGAGCGGATCGGGAGCGTGGCCCTCGTCCTGGTCGTGCTGCTCCCCCTCGCCGCTGCCTCCTACCCGCTGCTCCAGGCCCTCGACGAGGGCCATCGGACCATGGGCGACACCGCCCTGCTCGAGCTCGGCGTCCGCCGGCTGGGGTCGGACCCGCTGCTCCTCGGCCCCTACTCCCGCTTCGGCTGGAACCACCTCGGGCCCGCGCCCTTCGTCGTCCTCGCCCCGCTCTACTGGGTGACCGGCGGCGACGGCCTGGGGCTCGGGCTCGGCGCCCTGCTGGTCAACGCCCTGTCGGTGGTGGGCATCGCCGTCCTCGCCTGGCGACGGGGCGGGGCCCCGCTGCTGGCGTGGGCCCTGGTGCTCGTCGCCCTCCTCCTGCGGCTGCTCGGGCCCGAGGTCCTGCGCGACCCCTGGAACCCCCACCTGGCGATCCTGCCCCTCGCCCTCCTCGTCCTCCTGACGTGGTCGGTGGCGTGCGGGTCGCGGTGGCTGCTGCCCGTCGCCGTCGGGGTGGGCTCGGCCATCGTGCAGACCCACCTCGGGTTCGGCCCCGTGGTGGGCGCCCTCCTCGGGGGGTCGTTCCTCCTGCTGCTGACCCGGCGCCGCCGCGGCCTCCTGCGCCCCCTGCTGGTCACCGCCGCGGTGGCGGCCGTGCTCTGGGCGCCGGCGGTGCTCGAGGAGCTGTCGAACGACCCCGGGAACGTCTCCACCCTCCGCACCTACCTGGAGGAGGAGCGGGAGACGCCGGGCCTCGAGGCCGGGGCCGAGATGGCCAGCGCCCAGCTCGGGCGGCTGCCGGCGTCGGTGGTGGGCCTGGAGCTCGGCGAGGACGCCGGCCTGGCCACGGGCGGGCCCGGCTGGCCGACCGCGTTGAGCGCCGGAGCGCTGGCGGTGGCCGCGGTGGTGGCGTGGCGCCGGCGCCTGCCGGACGTGCTCCGGCTGGTGCCCCTCGTCCTGCTCTTCGGCGCCGCCGCAGTGCTGGCCGCCTCGAACATCGACGGGGACCGCTACGCCTACCTCGTCACGTGGGTGACCGTCGGGGGCCTGGCCGTGTGGTTGGCCGTCGCCGCCGCGCTCGTGCCGTGGCGACGGGGGCGGGGACGGGTCACCGCCCTGCTGGCGGGGGCTGTCCTGGTCTGGGGCATCTCCTTCGGCGGGGCCGGCGCCGCCTCGGACACCAAGGTCCCGGAGGCCGATCGCTCGGCCGTGGTGGCCAAGCTCGTCGCCCCCCTCGACGAGGTGGTGCCGCAGGGCGACTGCCCGGTCCTCGTGCGCTGGTCGGGGGACGCCGGGTGGGCGTGGGGCGCGGGGGTGGTGCTGGCCCTCGAGAAGCAGGGCCGCGACGTCCTGGTCAACCCCCGGTGGCGGGTGATGTTCGGCGACGACGCGGTGCGGGACGTGCCCCCGGGAACGCCCATCCTCACGGTCGTGGGCCCGAACGGCGACGGCGTCGGCCCGGTCGTGTCCCGCACGAAGACGCTGCGGGTCCACCTCGGCGGCGGCACCTGCGGGGCACGGTAGGGCCGTGGACATCTGGGTGTGCGGCGCCCAGGTCCCGTTCATGCGGGGCGGGGCCGAGCAGGCCATGGAGGGGCTCGTCGACGCCCTCGGGCGGGCCGGCCACCGGGCCGAGCTGGTGCGGCTGCCCACCGCCTGGGACGCGGGGCGGATCTTCGACGCCGCCCTGGCCTGGCGGCTCCTGCCCGTCGACGCCGACCTGGTGATCGCCACCAACTTCCCGGCCTACTTCATCCGCCACCCTCGCAAGGTGGTGTGGCTGTTCCATCAGCACCGCGGCGCCTACGACGCCGCCGATGCCGCCTGGTCCGACCTCGGCCTCGACGACGCCTCCCTCGAGACGCAGCGGCTCCTGGCCACCTGGGACACAAAGGCGCTCGAGGAGGCGTCGCGCCTCTTCGCCCTCTCCGGCGTGGTGGCCGACCGGCTGGCCCGGTTCAACGGCCTCGTGGCCGAGCCGCTCTACCCCCCGCCCCCGCTGCACGACCGGCTGGCGCCGGGGGAGCCGGGCAACGAGGTCTTCACCGTCACCCGGCTCGAGCAGAACAAGCGGCCCGGCCTGCTCGTCGAGGCCATGGCCGAGGTGCGCAGCCCCGTCCGGGCGGCGGTGGCCGGGAGGGGGAGCGCCGCCGAGGAGCTGGCCGCCACGGTCGCCCGCCTCGGGCTCGGCGACCGCGTGTCCCTGCTCGGCTTCGTCGACGACGACGAGCTCGTCCGCCGCCTGCGGAACGCCCTCGCAGTCGTCTACGCCCCCGTCGACGAGGACTACGGGCTGGTGACCCTCCAAGCGTTCCTGGCCGGGGTGCCGGTCATCACCGCCTCCGACGCCGGCGGCGTCCTCGAGTGGGTCGAGCACGAGGTCACCGGGCTCGTCACCGACGGCACGCCGGGGGCGGTGGCCGCCGCCATCGACCGGCTGGCCGACGACCGGGAGCTGGCCCGCAAGCTCGGTGCGGCCGGGCGGGAGCGGGCGGCCGCCCTCGGGTGGGACGCGGTGGTGGCCCGGCTCACGTCGTGAGCCGCCCGTTGCTGGGGCTCCTGGTGGCCCCGGGCACCAGCGACCGCGCCGCCGCGCTGGTGCGACGGCTGAGCCGGTGGTGCGAGCCCCGGGCGCTCGACGCCTCCACCCCTCCGGTCGACGCCGTGCTGGCGACGGGACCGGCGGTCCCCGGACTGGCCCGCGTCCTGGCCGAACGCCCGGGTCCGGTGGCGGTCTGGGTCGAGGACGAGCGGGAGCTGGCGGCAGGACGGGCGGTGGCCGGCGACGCCGACGTGGTGGTCACCTCCTCGGCCTCGGTGGCCGCCGCCGCCGGCGACCGGGCGGTGCTCCTGCCCGACCCCGCCGTCGAGGCCGACGCCGTGGCCCCCGTGCCGCCCTTCGTCCGCGAGCGCTGGAGGCGGCGGGCCGGGCTCGACCCGTCGTGGGTGGTGGCCATCGGCGTCCCCGGCGCCACCCCCCTGCCCGACGGCGCCGTGCCCACCGCTCTGGCGGTGGCCGCCGCCGCCGTGGTGGTCGGACCCGAACTGGTGACCGCCCTGGCCCTCGGCACCCCCGTCGTCACCGATGCCCACTCGGCCGCCCGGGTGGGGGCGGAGGCCGGGACCGACCTCCTGGTGGTGCCCCCGGCCGACGCCATGGCGGTGGCCGCGGTGGTGGCCACCGACCCCGTGCGGGCGGCGTCGCTGTCCCGGCGGGCCCGCCGCCTCGTCGAGCGCCGCTTCGACCTCGCCCCGGCGGCGGCGACGCTGGCCGGCCGGCTCGGGCTGGACACCGCCCGCCGGGGCCCGTTCGCCGCCGTCGACGCCGCCCTGGCCGAGCTGGGCACCCCCTCCGGCGCCCGCCCCGCGGCCCGCGCCGCCGAGGCCCTCGCCGCCCTCGGGCGGATCGAGGCGCCAACCACGCCCTGACGTCCCCGGTGGACCAAGATCGGGGGCCGATGAGCCTCCCCACGCTGGACGGAGCCGCGGTCGAGCGCCTGCGGGAGGCCCTTGCCGGGGCCGGAGCCGGGGAGGCGGCCACGACCGCGGAGCCGGCGCCCCCGACGCCGGCCCCGGCCGCCGACGGGGGGCCCACGGCGACGGTCCGGCGATACGCCGTCGGCGTCGCCCGCCGGGCCCTGCGCCCGGCCCGCCCGTACGTGGGACGGGCCCTCGACGTGCTGGCCGACCGGGTCGACGCGCGGGCCAAGGCCCAGCCCACCCTCGTGGCCGACGTCGAGCGGGCCACCGTCGGGCTCGAGCTGCTCAAGGGCGAGCTGCGGGCCCTCCAGGCCTTCGTCGCGCTGGGCGACGCAGGGCCCACGGCGCCGGGCTCGGCCAGCCCGCTCAGCCGCCTCGAAGGGGTGGCCACCAACCTCGAGCTGCTGAAGGGCGACGTGCGCGCCCTCGACGCCGCCCTCGGCGAGCTGGGCCAGGCCATCGCCCCCGCCGCCGGGCTGCCGGGCGTGCCGGGGCGCTTCGCCGAGCTGCGGGACCGGGTCAACGCCCTCGACCGGCGACTGCGCCACGTCGAGGTGGCCGGTCCCCCGTCCGCCGCGGCCGCCCCGGCGACGGCCACCGAGGTCGCGCCGGCGGCGCCTCCGGCCGACCGCTTCGACTACGTGGGCTTCGAGCGCCGCTTCCGCGGTGACCCGGAGGACGTGCTGCGCACCCTGTCCGAGCGCTACCTCGACCTGCTGGCGGGCTCGGCCCCCGTGCTCGACGTCGGCTGCGGCCGGGGCGAGCTGCTGTCGGCGCTGGCCGAACGGGGCGTGGCGTGCTCGGGCGTCGACCTCGACGCCGGGATGGTGGCCGAGGCCCGGGCGGCCGGGCTCGACGTGGCCGAGGGCGACGCCGTGGCCCACCTGCGCTCGCTGCCCGAGGCCTCGCTCGGCTCGATCATCGCCGTCCACGTGGCCGAGCACCTGCCGCTCCCCGCCCTCATCGACCTGCTCGAGCTGGCCGCCTCCCGGTTGCGCCCCGGCGGGCTGCTCGTGGCCGAGACCCCCAACCCGGCGTCACTGGTCGTGCTCGGCAACTCCTACATCCTCGACCCCACCCACGTGTGGCCGTTGCACCCGTCGCTGCTCACCTTCCTGTGCGAGCGGGCCGGCTTCCGCGACGTCGAGCTCCGCTTCCACGCGCCGGCCGAGGCCTACCACCTGCCCCGGCTGGACGTCCCGCCGGGGGCCGAGTGGGCCGGACCGGTCAACGACGCGGTGGACCGCCTCAACGACGTGCTGTTCGGGCCCCAGGAGTACGCCGTGGTGGCCCGCACCCCGCCAGCTTCCTAACCGACCGCCACGCCGCGGGTCAGGCCCCGCCCGACCCACGTGCGGGAGGTCGTCACCAGCGGCGCGGTCCCGATGGGGTACAGCTTCCCGTCGGCGTTGACCACGAAGCCGGACGACCCCGAGCCGTAGAGGGCGATGCCCCGGGCCGTGTCGCCGCTGCTGCGGTACGAGGTGCGCAGTCGGGGGGCGCCGCCGAAGGGGTGGACGCCACCCAGGCCGTCGAGGACGTAGCCGCCCCGCCCGTCCGGCCGGGTGACGATGCCGCGGACGATGTCCCAGCCCGGCCAGTAGGCGTTGGCCCGGACCGCAGGGGCGCCGCCGAAGGGGTGGACGCCACCGAAGCCGTCGACGACGTAGCCACCGCCCCCCGGCCGGGCGGCGATGCCGCGGGCGATGTCCCACCCGGCGGCGTAGAACGAGGTGCGGGGGGCGGGCGCGCCGCCGAAGGGGTGCAGGCCGCCGAAGGCGTCGAGCACCCAGCCGCGACCCGACCCGGACCGGGCGATGCCGCGGGCCAGGTCCTGGCCCGGCCAGTAGGAGGTGGTGCGGGGCGCGCCGGCGCCGCCGTAGGGGTGGACACCACCGAAGCCGTCGACCACGTAGCCGCGACCCCGGGTGCCGGCGGCCACGCCGCGGGCGATGGGGAAGCCGGACCAGTGGGCGGCGTGGCTGACCGCGCCAGCCGAGCCGGCCGGGTTCACGCCACCGAACGCATCGAGCACGCGCACGGCCGGCCCGCTCGACGCCGGTCGCCACCGGGGGAGGGGGTCGGGCCGGGAGACCACGACGGCCGTCTGCACGTCCCGCCGGAGCCCGGCCAGGAGCGGGTAGGCGAAGCCGCCGGGGCACGAGGTGAGGGACACGTCGCGGTGCCCGAACAGGCGGGGCAGACCCACCACCTGGCCGTCGGGGTACTTGGTGGAGCCGCCGCTCACCTCGATGGTGCTGTCGCCGGCGTCGATGCCGTGGATGGCGAACTTCCACGTGAAGAGCGCCCGCACCGCGCCCACCGCGGCGGCCGAGACGCCGCCCTGCGTGTGGTCGCCGAGCAGCGCCACGCCGATGGCCCCCTCGTTGAAGCCCTTGGTGTGGCCGCCCATGACGCCGGCGTCGACCCCTCCGCCGCGGGCCTCGAACACCCTCCCGAAGCGGTCGACGATGAAGTTGTAGGCGATGTCGCACCAGCCGTTCGTCCGCTGGTGGAAGGCCTGGATGCCCCGCATGAGGTCGTCGGACTGGTCGGGGCCGTACCCGTTCCCGTTGACGGTGTGGTGCAGGACGCCGAAGCGGGGCGGGGCGTAGGCCGGGCCGTCGCCGCAGCCGCTGTTGCCCGTGGCCCACCCGGCGGCGCCCCAGGCCGCCCGCGAGACGATGCCCGGAGGACCGGGGAGGGCGCCGGCGCCGGCGATGCCGCCCGACGCGGCCTCGTGCTCGATCGAGCGGATGGCCTCCATCCGCAACCCGTCGAGGCGACCGTGCTCGACCCGCACCTCGACCTCGTCGGTCCCGTTGCCGAGCCACACCGGGCCGGCGGAGGTGCGGGGGCGGGCCTCCGGCGACGTGGCGTCCGGGCCCTCGTCGGCGTCGGCGTGCACGTCGTACCACTCGCTCCAGGTGTCGTCGGTCCGCCGGCGCACCTCGACGGCGCCGTCGGGCGCGCCGTCCCACGTGAAGCCCACGAGCTGCGCCGCGAACGACGGCTTCACCTTCGTCGACCACCCCTCGGCGACGGGGGCGTCGGCGGCCGCCGCCGACCGCTGCCCGGCCACGGCGTCGGGTCCGCCCACGCCGCCCAGGGCAGCCAGGTCGACGGACTCGGTCTGCACCTCGGGGGGCGCCGGGACCGACGCCGGAGCGGGGAGCCCGGTGGCGACCACGGTGGCCAGGGCGGTGCCGCTGAGGAGACGGGCGATGACCCGTCGGGCGGGGCGAGTCGACGTCACCATCCTCCGCCCGTCGGCAGGCGCCCGGCGACACTGAGCACCCGTGGAGAGCCCGCGCCCATCGTGACCGGAGGACCGACCTCGCCACTGCGCGTGGCCGTCGACGCCACCCCGCTGCTCGGCGCCCGCACCGGCATCGGCCGCTTCACCGCGGCCATCCTGACCGGGCTCGGGTCGAGGCCGGACATCGCCCCCGCGCCTTCGCCGCCACCTGGCGGGGGCGGGGGACGCTCGGCCCGCTCCTCCCCGAGGGGGTGGTCGCCGTCGACCGGCCGATGCCCGCCCGGCCCCTCCGGGCCGCCTGGGGCGCGCTCGGCCGGCCGGCGATCGAGTGGTGGACGGGCGCCGTCGACGTGGTCCACGGGACCAACTTCGTGGTCCCCCCCACCCGGCAGGCCGCTGCGGTGGTGACGGTGCACGACCTCACCGCCGTGCACTTCCCCGAGCTGTGCACGCCGGACGTGCGCCGGTACCCCGACCTGCTGCGCCGGGCCCTCGACCGGGGCGCGTGGGTGCACGCCGTGTCGGACTTCGTGGCCGCCGAGGTGGTGGCCGAGCTGGGGGCGCCGCCCGAGCGGGTGCGGGCCGTGCCCAACGGCGGCCCCGAACCCGGGCCGCCTGGGGACGCGGCGGCCGGCCGGGCCCGGGCCGGGGCCGAGCGCTACGTGCTCACCCTGGCCACGGTCGAGCCCCGCAAGGACCACCCCACGCTCGTGCGGGCGTTCGCCTCCGACGCCCTCGCCGGCCCGCTGGGCGACGTGCGCCTGGTGCTGGCCGGCCCCGACGGCTGGGGCACCGAGGCGTTGGCGGCGGCCCTGGCCCGCTCCCCGGCGGCCGACCGGGTGACCCGGCTCGGGTGGGTCGACGACGCCGCCCGGGCCGACCTCCTGGCCGGCGCCGCCGTGCTCGCCTACCCCTCCCGCTACGAGGGCTTCGGCCTGCCCCCGCTCGAGGCGATGGCCGCCGGGGTGCCGGTGGTAGCCACCGCGGCGGGCGCCGTGCCCGAGGTGGTGGGCGACGCCGCCGTGCTCGTGGCCCCGGGGGACGCCGACGGCCTGGCCGAGGCCCTGCGCGACGTCCTCCTCGACGACGAGCGGGCCGACGGGCTCCGCCGGCGGGGCCGGGCACGGGTGGCCGACTTCGACTGGGACCGCACCGTCGACGGGCTCGTCGCGTTGTACCGCGATGCCGCTCGGTAGCGTCGCCGGGATGCGGCGCCCGGACCTCCGGCAGCGGCCGCCGGTCGAGGAGCCGGGCCCCGACGACGCCCCTGCCGTCGACCGTCGCCCGGCTCACCGCGCCCGCCGGGAGCGCGACTGGACGCTGGTGGCGGCCTCGTTGGCGGTCTATGCAGCGTCGCGGCTGGTGGTCGCCGCCGGGGCGGCGACGGTGGCCTACCTGCGCACCGGGACCCGGGTGGTCGACGTGCTCGTCTCGTGGGACGGCGCCTGGTACCTCGACATCGTCCGCTCCGGCTACCCGGCCGAGCCGGCCGAGCGGGCCGGCCAGCTCCTCCCCAACCCCATCGCCTTCTTCCCCGTCTACCCGGTGCTGGCGCGGGCCGCCGACCGGGTCCTGCCCGGCGGGGACGCGGCGGCGGCGCTGGCCGTCTCGGTCGTCGCCGGTGCCGCCGCCACCGTGCTGGTGGCGCTCCTGACCCGGCGCCTGGCCGGGTCCGCCGCCGCCGTGCGGGCGGCCGCCCTGTTCGCCTTCTCGCCGGGCGCCTTCATCCTCTCGATGGCCTACGCCGAGGGCGTCTTCCTCGTGGCCGCCGCGGCGTGCCTGCTGCTGCTCCACCAGCGCCGGTGGCTGGCCGCCGGGGTGGCCGCCGCCGTGCGGCAGCGCCGCCCGGCCGAGCGGGATCGTGCTGGCCGCCTGCTGCGCCTGGGCGGCGTGGGAGGCGTGGCGGCGGGACGGTGGCCTTCGGGCCTTCGTGGCCCCGCTCGTCGCCCCCCTCGGCGCAGTGGCCTACCTCGGCTACCTGTGGGCCCACACCGGGTCGGCCACCATCTGGTTCCGCACCCAGCGGGAGGTGTGGCGCGAGCGCATCGACTGGGGCGACGCCATGGTCGACCGCGTCTTCGACTTCGCCCGCCACCCGTTCGACGACCCGGTCGTCACCGTGGTCGTCCTCGGCCTGGCCGTGGCCGTGGCCGGGATCGTCCTGCTCGTCACCACCGACCTGCCACGGACGCTGTACGTCTACACGGCGGGCATCCTCTTCCTGGCCGTCGGCTCGGCCACCCTCGGGGCCCGGCCCCGCTTCGTGTTCACCGCCTTCCCGCTGGCGATCGCCGCCGCCATCCGACTGCGGGGCGTGGCCTACGCCGTCGTGCTCGGGACGGCCGCCGCCCTCATGCCCCTCCTCGTCGTCTTCTACAGCAAGGGCTACTTCGAGCTCGTCCCCGGCGCTCCCGCGCCGTAGCGGCCACCACACCAGCCCCATTTCGGAGGATCGGCTACCGCTGCGGTACTCGATCCTCCGGAATGTTGCTGGTGGGGCGAGACCGGAGGGGTCCGTCGACGGCCCGAGGGGGCGCCCCTAGGCTCGGCGGGTGGCTGTGGCATCACGCGATCGGGCCGCCCGCGGGGTGAGTCGGCTGGCCGGCAAGGTGTCCCGGGTGGCCGCCCGGGTCAGCGCCGCCACCTCCCCCGGCGCCGGCGGCGAGGACGACCGGTCCTTCGAGCAGCGGGTCGACCGGGCGTACAACCTCGTCCTCGGGCGCCCCGCCGACCCCGAGGCCCGCGAGCGCTACGCCGACCAGCTCCGCCGGGGTGCCCTCGCCGACCACGACCTCTGCACCCAGCTGGTGCAGTCGGCCGAGTTCCGCGACCGCCTGACCGCCCCGCCCGCGGCCATCGACACCCACGTGCTCGACCTGGCCGACGACGCCGTCGACGTCCGCACCCTGCTGACCACCCTGTCGCTCGACGAGCTGTCCGAGGCGGCCGACGACTACTACGTCAAGAACCTCGCCAACGCCGACTACTACTTCGCCAAGCCCCTGGGGAGCATCGACGAGGCCCCCGACCTGCTGGCCTGCTTCGCCCAGGTGCTCGGCGTGCTGCGGCCGCTGCCCGGCATGCGGGTGGTGGACTTCGGCGCCGGCACGTGCTGGTCGACGCGTTGGCTGACCCAGCTCGGGTGCAGCACCGTGGCCGTCGACGTGTCGCAGGCGGCGCTCGACGTCGGGCGCCAGCTGTTCGAGCGCATGCCCGTGGTGGGCGACCGCCCGGCGCCGGAGTTCCTCCGCTTCGACGGCCGCCGCATCGACCTCCCCGACGAGAGCGCCGACCGCGTCGTGTGCCTCGACGCCCTCCACCACGTGCCCAACCCGGGGGTGGTGCTGGCCGAGCTGGGCCGGATCCTCAAGCCCGGCGGGATGGCCGCGTTCACCGAGCCGGGTCCCGACCACTCCCGCACCGCCCAGTCCCAGTTCGAGATGCGCAACTACACCGTGGTCGAGAACGACATGCTCATGGGCGACGTGTGGCGGGAGGCCTCGGCCGCCGGCTTCACCCGCCTGCAGCTGGCGGTGTTCAGCAGCGAGCCGTTCCTCCTCGACGTGCCCGACTACGAGGACTACCTCGGCGGCGGTGGCACGACGGCCGCCTTCACCGAGCACGTCCGCCGCTTCGCCCGCGAGCGGCGCATCTTCTTCCTCTCCAAGGGCGAGGCCACCACGTCGGACAGCCGTGACCGTCGTGGCCTGCTCGCCGACCTGACCGTGCGCCTCGGGCGCGACGAGGTCGACGCCGGCGGCACCGTGCGGGGCACGGCCACTGTGCGCAACACGGGGACCAGCGTCTGGCTGCCCTCCGCCACCCCGTACGGCGGGGTGAAGCTCGGCGTGCACCTGTACGACGACGGCGGGCTCCTGGTCGACCGCGACTTCGCCCGGGCCGATCTGCCGGGCGACGGCGTGCTGATGCCCGGCGAGGAGGTGTCCGTCGAGCTGGCCGTCCCCGCGCCCGGTCCCGGCCGGTGGCAGCTCGGCTTCGACCTCGTGGCCGAGGGCGTGTGCTGGTTCGAGGTGAACGGGGCGGAGACGGTGACCGTCCCCCTGCGGGTCGGTTAGTCGACCTCGACCTGGACGCCGAAGTGGACCATCCCCTGGGTGCGCCCGGGGTTCATCACCGAGAAGGTGTCGACGCCCTCGCGGTGGTCGTACTCGAGGCCCCCGTCGTGGGTGTGCACCCCGAGGGCGATGTCGTAGGTCCCGTCGAGCAGCGGCACGGAGCCGAACTCGAAGGCGATCCGCTTCGGCCCTGACACCAGGCCCAGGTCGACGCCGATGAGGTCGGTGTTGGTCCCGAGGAGGCGGTTCCCCTGCGGGTCGTACACCTCGAGGGCGGCGACCACGTCGTCGAGCGGCTCGGCGGCGTCGAGCAGCAACGTGACCGTCAGGGGCTCGCCGGGGAGCAGCGCAGTGCGCCCCTCCTCCGGGTAGGCCACCTCGACGCCGGTGATGCGCAGGCCGTAGTCGCGACGGAGGTCCGGACGGTCCGCCCCGGGGTCGATCCCCCGGCGCACGAGCGTCTCGCGGAACGCCCGCACCGACTCGCCCGGCAGACCGACCGTGACCACCTCGCCGTGGTCGAGCACCACCGCCCGGTCGCACACCTGGCGCACGAGGTCGGCGGCGTGGGTCACCACGAGGATGGTGCGGCCCTCCCGCTGGAACGACTTCACCTTGTCGATGCACTTGCGCTGGAACGACTCGTCGCCCACGGACAGCACCTCGTCGACCAGGAGGATGTCCGGCTCGACGTTCACGGCCACGGCGAAGCCGAGCCGGGCGTACATGCCGGACGAGTAGTGCTTGACCTGCTCGTCGATGAACGACTCCAGCTCGGCGAAGGCGACGATGTCGTCGAAGCGCTTGCCCACCTCGATGCGGGACAGCCCGAGGATCGAGCCGTTGAGGTAGACGTTCTCGCGCCCCGTCAGCTCGGGGTGGAACCCGGCGCCGAGCTCGAGCAGCGCCGCCATGCGCCCCACGGTGCGCAGGCGGCCACCGGTGGGTCGAAGGATGCCGGCGATGCACTTCAAGAGGGTCGACTTGCCCGAGCCGTTGTGGCCGAGCAGGCCGACGGTCTCGCCCACGGCCACGTCGAAGCTGACGTCCTTCAGGGCCCAGAAGTCGACGGCCGGGTTGCGGCCGATGCGCAGCACCCGCTCCTTCAGCGACGACGTCGACTCCTTGTGCAGCCGGAACCGCTTGGAGACGGACTCGACCTCGACGGCGCCGGCCACCTAGAGGGCCTTCCTCGAACTCGACGCCGCCAACTCGGGATCGGCAAGTGGCTTCGCAGGCCGAAGTCGTCGGTCATTCACGACGAGGCCAGAGCCGAGTTGCCGACGTCGAGTAGCTCGTCGTCCCACTAGAGCTCCTCCGCGAAGTCACCCTCGAGGCGGCCGAAGATCCAGAGGGCAACGAGCAGCAGGAGCACGGACACGACGCCGAGCACGGCCACGTTGCGGAAGTACCAGAGGACGGACTCGTCGGGGAGGATGTCCTGCGTCGTGGTGCCGAGGCGGCTCGACCCGCTCACCTCGATCTCGTGCTCGCCGTAGATGGCGCGCTGGAACGCGAGCACGATCGGCGTCATCGGGTTGAGCAGCGCCCACTCCCCCAGCCGGTCGCCCAGGGCCTGGTACTGGTACACGATCGGGGTCACCCAGAACCACGCCAGCAAGGCCAGCTCGAGCAGGTGGGACGTGTCCCGCATGGGCACGTTCAGGGCGGAGAGCCCGATGCCGAGGGCGGAGGCCAGCACCACGAGGACGAGGAGGGCCAGCAGCGCGACGGGGACGTAGGCGGGATCGGGCGCGTAGCGGAACACCACCAGGGCGGCGACCAGCACGCTGGCCTGGAGGAAGAAGTGCACGAGGGCGGCGCCCACGGCGGCCAGCGGCAGGATCTCGCGGGGAACCACACCTTGCCCACCAACGAGGCGTTGCCCACGATCGACTGGCACGCCGACCCGAGAGACGTGGAGAAGAGGTTCCACGGCAGCAGCCCGGCCAACAGGAAGATGGCGAAGTTGGGGATCCCGGCCTTCAGCACGAGCTGGAAGACCACGTAGAACACGACCAGGTACAGCGCCGGGTTGAGCAGCGACCACACGAAGCCGAGGGCGCTGTTCTTGTACTTGACCTTCAGCTCCTTGCGGACGAGGTTGCCGAGGAGCTCGCGGTAGCGCCAGACCTCCTTGGCGCGACGCAGGGGTGAGGGCGGGGCGGTGGCCTCGAAGGCGACGGGGTTGACGGTCACGGGCGGGGCCGCCGCGGCCGGGCCCGCAGCCGCCGGCGGGCCTCTTCGACGGCCTTGCGCTCCGATCGGTCGAGCGCCGCCTCGGCCAGCGCCGCCAGCCGCACGTCCCACTGCTCGACCACGAGCGGCTCGGACTCGGCCCCGCCCGGGCCCTCGAGCCAGGCGAGGTCGTTGGCGAGCAGCTCGAGCCGGTGCTCGACCTCGGTGTAGCGGGGCACCACCACGGGGAGGCGCTCGGCCTTGGCCGCCGGGTAGCTGGTGTCCGCCACCAGCTCGTGGGGCTCCACCTTGAACAGGCCGGCGAGCAGGGCCACCGTTCGCTCGCCCGGGTCGGTCATGCCCGCCTCCAGGTGGGAGACGGCGACGCGCGACACGGCCAGGCGGTCGGCCAGCTCCTGCTGGGTCCAACCGAGCTTCGAGCGGAGGGCGGCGACACGCCGGCCCAGGGATTCGGGCAATTGCCAACCCACTTAGCAGACGGGGGTTTCGGGACAGGTTAGAAGAGGGGCATGGCTCGACGCGCGCTCATCACCGGGATCACCGGCCAGGACGGCTCCTACCTGGCCGAGCTGCTCCTCGACCGAGGCTACGAGGTCATCGGCATGGTGCGGCGCAGCAGCACGGTGAACTACGAGCGCATCGCCCACATCCAGGACCGCATCACCTTCGTGCCCGGGGACCTGCTCGACCAGATCTCGATGATCCACATCCTCCAGGAGCACCGGCCCTCCGAGGTCTACAACCTGGCCGCCCAGTCCTTCGTGCAGACGTCGTTCGGCCAGCCGGTCCTCACCGGGGAGACCACCGGCCTCGGCGTGACCCGGGTGCTCGACGCCATCCGCATCGTCGACCCCGACATCCGCTTCTACCAGGCCAGCTCGAGCGAGATGTTCGGCAAGGTCCAGGCCGTGCCCCAGACCGAGGACACGCCGTTCTACCCCCGCAGCCCCTACGGCGTGGCCAAGCTCTACGGCCACTGGATCACCGTGAACTACCGGGAGTCCTACGACCTCCACGCCTCGTCCGGGATCCTCTTCAACCACGAGGGGCCCCGCCGGGGGCTCGAGTTCGTGACCCGCAAGATCAGCCACGGGGTGGCGCAGATCAAGCTCGGCCACGCCACGGAGCTCCGCCTCGGCAACCTCGAGGGGCAGCGGGACTGGGGCTTCGCCGGCGACTACGTCGAGGCCATGTGGCTCATGCTCCAGCAGGACGACCCCGGCGACTACGTGGTGGCCACCGGCGAGACCCACTCGGTGCGGGAGTTCTGCGAGCTCGCCTTCGCCCACGTCGGCCTCGACTACGAGGACCACGTGGTGACCGACGAGCGCTTCTTCCGGCCGGCCGAGGTCGACCTGCTGGTCGGCGACCCGTCGAGGGCCAGGGCCGCCCTCGGCTGGGAGCCGAAGACGAAGTTCGAGGGCCTCGTGCGCATGATGGTCGACGCCGACATGGAGCTCCTGACCGGCAGGCTCGACTCGATCAGCGGCTAGGGGTCGGGGCCTCCTCGGCCACCCGCTGGCGCCACCAGCCGAGCAGGTCCGACAGCGTCTGCTCGAGGGGGATCTCGGGCGCCCACCCGGTGGCGGCCCGCAGCTTGCTCGGGTCGCCCCGGAGCGCCGGGCAGCTCGACCGGTCGCAGCCGGGACGGGTCGAGCTCCACGCGCATCGGGCGGCGGGCCTGGGCGATGAGGGCGTCGGCGACCTCTGACACGGGGACGTCCACCCCGCTGCACACGTTGTAGGCCTCGCCCGGCTGCCCCTCGGTCACGAGCAGGCGGTAGGCCCGCACGACGTCGCGCACGTCGGTGAAGTCCCGGCGGGGCGTGAGGTCGCCGGCCAGGACGACGTCGGTCCCGTCCCGCTCGTTGCGGGCCACCTGGTGGGCCAGCGTCGAGGCCACCAGGCGGTCGGACTGGCCCGGGTCCGAGGTGGTTGAAGGGCCGGGCCAGCACGACGGGGAGGCCCCGCCCCAGGAAGGCCTGGAGCCCCACCACCTCGGCCGCCACCTTGCTGGCGCCGTACGGGGTGACCGGGCGGAGGGGCGCGGTCTCCGCCAGCGGGAGGGCGGCCGGCTCCACGATCCCGTACTCCTCGGCGCTGCCGATGACGAGGACCCGTTCCGCGCCGGCGGCCTCGGCCGCCAGCAGGAGGTTGAGCGTGCCCTCGGCGTTGGTCCGCAGCACCTCGACCGGCGCCGACCACGAGCTGCCCACGTGGCTGGCGGCGGCCAGGTGGTAGACGGCGTCGGGCCGGGCGGCGGCCACGGCGTCCCGGATGGCCTCGCCGTCGGTGATGTCGACCTCGGGGCCGAGGCCCACCACCTCGTCCCCCGCCGACTCGAGGTGGGCGGTGAGGTAGGGGCCCACGAAGCCGCGGGCGCCGGTGACGAGCGCCCTCACGAGGGAGGGGCGGGGGGCCGGAGGCGCACGACGGTGAAGTCTACGGTGGCGCCCGGATGCCCCCCTTGACCGTCGCGGTCCACGTCGGCCAGCTCCTCCAGCCCGTGCCCGGCGGGATCGGCCGCTACGTCCGTGCCCTCCTGCCCTGCCTCCCGGCGGCCGGCGTCGAACCGGTGGCGTTCGCCGCCGGGCCCCGGCCCGAGGGGCTCGACGGTCTGCCCTACGTCGACCTCGGCTGGCCCCGGGGCCCGCTGCGCTACGAGGCGTGGCACCGGCTGGGCCGGCCCCGCCTGGGGGTCGGACGCCGACGTGGTGCACGCCACCAGCCTGGCCGTGCCCCCGCCCGGTGACCGCCCGCTGGCGGTGACCGTGCACGACCTCGTGGTCCTGCGGGCCCCCGAGCTGCTCACCCGCCGGGGGGTGGCCTTCCACCGCGCCGGCCTGGAGCGGGCCCGGCGCCTGCGGGCCACCCTCGTCGTGCCCACGGCCTGGGGGCGGGAGGACCTGGCCGCCGAGGGCGTCGACCCGACCGTCGTGCACGTGGCCCCCCACGGCGTGGAGGTGGGGCCGGCGCCGGCGTCGGAGGCGGTCGACGGCCACGCTCGACCGCCTGGGCGTGCGCCGGCCGTTCGTGCTCTTCGTGGGCACCCTCGAGCCCCGCAAGGGGGTGGCCGACCTGCTGGCCGCCGCACCGGCGGCTGCGGGCCCGGTGGCCCGAGCTCCAGGTGGTGCTGGCCGGGGCCCGCGGGTGGGGCGAGCTGCCGGACCTGGACGGGCCCGGGGTGGTCACGCCCGGGTCCCTCGCCGACGACGACCTCGACGCCCTCTACCGCACGGCCGCCGTCCTCGCCCTGCCCTCCCGCTACGAGGGCTTCGGCCTCCCCGTGGTCGAGGCGATGGCCCGGGGCTGCCCGGTGGTGTGCAGCGACGCCGCCTGCCTCCCCGAGGTGGCCGGCGGGGCGGCCGAGCTCGTCCCCGTGGGCGACGTGGCCGCGCTGGCGGACGCCCTCGGCGGCGTGCTCGACGACGACGCCCGGCGGGATCGCCTCGTCGCCGCCGGCCGGGCCCGGGCCGCCGCGTTCACCTGGGCGGCCAGCGCCGAGGCCCACGCCCGCGCCTACCGGGCAGCACAGGACACGTTTGGGCACGCAGATCGCCGGAATCCGCTGATCCAGGTGCCCAAACGGCGGAGGACCGCTCGGTGAGGGTGGCCATCGACGTGTCGGCGGTGCCGGCCCGGCCCGTGGGCGCAGGGGTGTACGTGCTGCGGCTCGTCGAGGCGCTGGCCGCCGGCGACGAGGCCGACCTCGACCTCGTGGCCCGCCGGGACGACGGCGTGCGCTGGGCCACGCTGGCCCGCGGGGCCCGGGTCCACGCCGTGGCGCCGCCCCGCCGGCCGGTGCGCCTCGGGTGGGAGCAGGCCGCCGGGCCGCGGCTGGCGAGGCGGCTCGGGTCCGACGTCTGGCACGGACCCCACTACACGATGCCGTTGCGGGTGCGCCCGGCCGTGGTGACGATCCACGACCTCACCTTCTTCGACCACCCGGAATGGCACGAGCGGGCCAAGGTGCCCTACTTCCGGGCCATGATCCGGGCCAGCGCCTCGCGGGCCGCCGGCCTCGTGTGCGTCAGCCACCACACGGCCGAGCGGCTCACCGCCCTGCTGCGACCCGCGGCCCCCGTGACGGTGGTGCCCCACGGCGTGGACCACGAGCGCTTCTCGCCGGAGCCCGATCCCGGGGACGCCGACCGCCTCGCCGCCCTCGGCGTGCGGGCGCCGTTCGTCGCGTTCGTCGGGACGCTGGAGCCGCGGAAGGGGGTGCCCACCCTGGTGCGGGCGGTGGGGCGCCTGGCCCCCAGCCACCCGCACCTCCAGCTGGTGCTGGCCGGCCTGCCCGGCTGGGGGGCCGACGAGGTGGAGGCGGCGGTGGCCGCCACGCCGGCGTTGGCGGGCCGGGTGGTGCGCCCGGGCTACGTCGACGACCCCACCCGCACGGCACTGCTGCGGGGGGCGGCGGTGGTGGCCTACCCGTCGATGGCGGAGGGGTTCGGGCTCCCGGTGCTGGAGGCGCTGGCCGTCGGCGCCCCCGTCGTCACCACCACGGGCTCGGCCATGGAGGAGGTGGCGGGGGATGCCGCCGTGCTCGTGCCCCCGGGCGACGAGGACGCGCTCGGCCGGGGCCGTCGAGGCCGTGCTGGCCGGCGGACCCGACGTCGAGCGGCGCCGGGCGGCCGGGCCCCGCACCGCCGCCCCCTACACGTGGGAGGCCAGCGCGGCCGGGCACCTGAAGGCCTACCAGGAGGCGGTGGGCGCCCCGTGACGCCCGTGCTCGCTCCTGCGCTGCCAACGTCGCTCCGCTCGGGCGTCACGGGTCTGATCGATGGAGGCGGTGCCGGCTCCGCCGGCGCTGTCACCTCAGCATGATCGCCGTGCTGTGCGGGGGCGTGGGCGCCGCCCGCTACCTCCGGGGCCTCGTGCAGGTCGTCGATCCGGCCGACGTCACCGCCGTCGTCAACACCGCCGACGACCTGACCCTGCACGGCCTCCGCATCTGTCCCGACCTCGACACGATCACCTACACCCTCGGCGACGGCATCGACCCCGAGCGGGGCTGGGGCCTGGCCGGCGAGACGTGGGCGGCCATGGACGCGCTCGACCGCTACCACGGCGCCACGTGGTTCCGCCTGGGCGACCGGGACCTGGCCACCCACCTCTTCCGCACCGGGCGGCTGCACGAGGGGGCGGGCCTGGCCGAGGTCACCGCCGAGGTGGCCGCCGGGTGGGGCGTCGGCGTGCGCCTCCTGCCCATGACCGAGGACCCCGTGGCCACCCGCTTCACCCTGCCGGGCGGGGACGAGATCACCTTCCAGGAGTACTTCGTGCAGCGCCGTCACGACGTGGCCGTCACCGCCGTCCGCTTCGCCGGCGTCGAGCTGGCCCGCCCCGGACCTGGCGTCCTCGACGCGCTGGCCACCGCCGACCGCGTCGTGGTGGCGCCGTCCAACCCCGTCGTCTCCATCGGCCCGGTGGTGGCCGTCCCCGGCGTGCGGGAGCGGCTCGAGGCCCGACGGGACGAGGTCGTCGCCGTGTCGCCCATCATCGCCGGGGCCGCCCTGAAGGGCCCGGCCGACCGCTTGCTGGACGAGCTCGGCGAGGAGTCCTCGGTGGTCGGCGTGGCTCGCCGTTACGCCCCGTTCGTGGGCACGCTGGTCGTCGACGAGGCCGACGGCGACCGGGCCGCGGCCGTGGAAGCGGAGGGGGTGCGCTGCGTGGTGGCGCCCACGATCATGTCCGGCCCGGCCGAGTCGGCGGCCCTGGCCCGGGTGACGCTGGCATGAGCACGCTGACGGTGACCCCGGTCGAGGGGTTCCCGGAGGTCGTCCCCGGCACGGTCCTGGCCGACCTGGTGGCCACCACCGTGCCGGACCTGGCCGACGGCGACGTGCTGGTGGTCACCTCGAAGATCGTCTCGAAGGCGGAGGGGCGCCTGGTGCCCGTCGACCCCGAGGACCCGGCGGCGGCCAAGGCCCTCGTCGAGGAGGAGGCGGTCCGGGTCCTCCGACGCCGCGGCGACCTTCTCATCACCGAGACCCGCCACGGCTTCGTGTGCGCCAACAGCGGCGTGGACCTGTCGAACGTCGAGCGGGGGCAGGCCGCGCTCCTGCCGGTCGACTCGGACCGCTCGGCCCGCAAGCTCCGGGACGGCCTGCGGGCCCGCCTCGGGGTCTCGGTGGGGATCGTGATCACGGACACGGTGGGTCGGACGTGGCGGCAGGGGCTGACCGACGTGGCGATCGGCTGCGCCGGGGTGGCCGCCGTGGTCGACCTGCGGGGCACGGAGGACGCCCTCGGCCGGGAGCTGCACGCCACCGAGATGGCCATCGCCGACGAGCTCGCGGGCGCCGCCGAGCTGGTGATGGGCAAGGCCCGGGGCATCCCCGTGGCCGTGGTCCGCGGCCTCGAGCCCACCTGGCTCCGGGAGGGCTCCGTCCGGGGCGAGATCGTCCGCCCCCCGGCCGAGGACCTCTTCCGCTGAAGCCGTTCTCGGCCTGCAGAACGTGGCGGAATCCACCACGTTCTGCAGGCCAGAACGAGGGAGGGGCCGGAGAGCTAGGCCCGGGAGCGGAACCAGTCGACGGTGCCGGCCACGCCCTCGTCGAGGGTGACCCTGGGCTCCCAGCCGAGCACGACGCGGGCCCGGCTGGGGTCGAGGGCGGAGCGGACCAGGTCGCCCGGGCGGGGCGGGGCCAGCTCGGGCTCGGCCGCAGGCGAGCCGGCCGCCGAGGCCACGACGTCGTAGAGGTCGGCGGTGGTCGTCTCCACCCCGGTGCCGATGTTGATCACGCCGTCGCCCGCCCCGGCGGCCCGCACGAAGCCGTCGACCACGTCGTCGACGTACGTGTAGTCGCGGGTGTTGCGACCGGCGTCGAACAGCTTGCACCGCTCCCCCGCCAGCAGGCGCCGGGCGAAGATGGCCACCACGCCGGCCTCGCCGTGGGGGTCCTGGCGGGGCCCGTAGATGTTGGCCAGGGCCAGGGCCGCCCACTCGAGGCCGTGGAGCGCCCGGTAGGCGGCGAGGTAGTCGAGGGCCACGGCCTTGGTGATCCCGTAGGGCGACAGCGGGGCCCGCCCGTTGCCCTCGTCGAGCGGGAGCCGGGCGGGGTCGGGGTCGCCGTAGAGCGTCCCGCCGCTGGCGGCGTAGACCACCTTGCGGGTGCCTGCCGCCCGCGCCCCCTCGAGGACGTGGACGGTGCCCACCACGTTCACCTCGGCGTCGTAGACGGGTCGGGTCACCGATACCGGCACCGCCGCCTGGGCGGCCAGGTGGAAGATCACCTCGGGCTCCTGGCGGGCCACGTGGTCCACCACGTCCGGCGAGCGGATGTCGAGCGGGTGCACCGACAGGCGGCGACCTCCGGCCTCCCGGGCGGCGTCGAGGTTGGCCCCCGAGCCGGTGGACAGGTCGTCGACCACGTCGACCTCGTGGCCCTCGGCCAGCAGCCGGTCGACGAGGGTGGAACCGATGAAGCCGGCGCCGCCGGTGACGAGAGCCCGCATCAGCCCTCCGGCACCCGGGCGCCGCTGAGGCGGGCCCCGGGCGGCACGGTGACCCCGTCGCCGATCACGGTCAGGTCCTGCACACACGCTCCTTCGCCGATGACGGCGTCGCGGCCGACGATCGAGTTGGCGACGACGGCCCGCTCCTCCACCCGGGCCCCGGCCAGCACCACCGAGCCCTCCACCCGCGCGCCGTCGGCCACGGTGACGCCCTCGCCGAGCACGGCACTGTGCACCACCGCCCCCGGCTTGACGCTGCTCCCCGCCTCCATGAGGACGGGCGCCACCACGCCGCCGTCCACCGCCCCTTCGCGGCCCGTCACCGGCAGCAGGGCCAGCGACGCCGCCAGGTAGCGCTCGGGCGTGCCCACGTCGATCCACGGGGCGTCGTCGGCCCGGGCGTACAACGTCCCGTCGGCCACCATGGCCGGGAAGGTCTCCCGCTCCACGTTGACCCGGCGCCCCCCGGGGATGCGGTCGAGGACCGATGGCTCCAGCACGTAGAAGCCGGCGTTGATCAGGTCGGTGGGGGCCTCGTCCGCGCGGCGGCTTCTCGACGAAGGCGAGGACCCGCCCGTCGTCGTCGGTGGGGACCACCCCGAAGGACGAGGGGTCCTCCACCCGGGTCAGGGCGATGGTGCCCTCGGCCCCCGAGTCCGAGTGGCGGTCGGCGTGGAAGGCCACGAACGCCGTCAGGTCGAAGTCGGTGAGGACGTCGCCGTTGACCACCAGGAAGCGCTCGGCGATGCCCGCCTCGCGTCGCCGCGAAGCGGATGGCCCCGGCGGTGTCCAGGGGCTCGGCTTCGACGGCGAACTCGAGGTGCACGCCGGCGCACACCCGGTCGGGGTAGCGCTCGAGGAACATGTCCGGGCGGTACCCGAGCGACAGGACGGCCTCGCCGACGCCGTGCTCGTGCAGGTGGCCGAGGACCCGCTCGATCAGCGGCACCCCGGCCACCGGCAGCAGCTGCTTGGGCGTCTCGAAGGTGAGGGGCCGCAACCGGGTCCCGAAGCCGCCGACCAGGACGACGGCCCGCAGGGGCGTCACGGGGCGGAGGTGGTGGTGCCGTCGCCCGGCGGAGCCGTCGTGGTGCTGCCGCCGTCCGCGGGGGCGGTGGAGCTCGTGCTGCCGTCAGGCACCGGCACGGGGAGGCTGCTGCCCGTGGAGGGGTCGACGCCGGGCACCGTCGAGCCGCCGGGGAGGTCCTCGGGGGTGGCCAGGTTCTCGGCGCTCGGCGGCTTGGGGATGTCGGCCCCCTCGGGGGCGAAGGCCAGGGTGTACACGGCGTTCTCGGCCAGCTTCTGGTCCGCGACGTCCACCGTGACGATCTCCGGCGACTCGTCGCGAGAGGTCGTCCCAGACCGCCAGCTGGACGACACCCGGCTCGCCGTCGCACTCGTCCTCCCCCTCCTTCAGGGAGGGGCCGTCCGCCAGCGAGAACCCGTCGTCGTCGAGGTCGAGCCCCACCTCGTCGGTGAACACGCCGATGGTGGCCTTGTCCCCCGTGGCCGAGCTGCTGGTCGGGTGGATGTGGATGAGCCCGTCGGGGTGGGTGTGGATGCCGTTGGCGTCGCCGTTCCTGTCGCTCACCTGCTCGGTGAACTCGTCGCAGGTGTAGACGCCGAACGCCGCGTGCCAGTGGTCGCCGAAGGTGGGGGCCTCGGCCGAGGCCTCGTCCGTGCCCCGGGAGACCCAGACGAGGCTGATCCCGAGGGCCACGAGGGCCACGACGGCGGCCGGCCAGAGCCAGTTGCGCCCGGTCCCCGGCTTCCCGGCCGCCCTGGCGGCGCGCGCCACCTTCTTGGATGAAGAAGCCCGACCCATCGGTCGCCCAGGCTACGGGCTAGGGGGCGGCGTGCGGTCGACGCCGGGTGGCCCGGTGGATCCACGCCAGGCCCGTCCGCACCACCAGGGCGGGGGCGATCAGGGGCAGCAGGGCCGGCGCCAGCCCGTGCTGGTGCGCACGGCGTAGCGCCACACCGAGCGGTGGTGGGCGACGATCATGCGGTAGGGGGTCTGGTCCGTCGACCCCCCGATCTCGTGCACCACACCGGCCGCCGGCTCGTACCCGATCCTCCACCCGGCCCGGCGCAGCCGCCAGCACAGGTCGACGTCCTCCATGTACATGAAGTAGCCGTCGTCGAAGCCGCCCACCTCGTCCCATGCCCGGCGCCGCACCACGACGTGGGTGGTCGCCACCCAGTCGACCTCCCGGGCCGAGGCGTGGTCCCAGTCGACCATCCGGTAGCGGCGGCTGAACGGGTTGCCCGGCCACACCAGGTAGAGGAAGGCGTGGCCGCCGGCCACCGACCAGGTCCGGGAAGGTCCGGGCCGAGGGGTAGACGCCGCCCGTCGGGGGTGTCAGATGCGGGGGCCGACCAGCGCCAGCCCGGGATCGCGCTCGAGGGCCTCCACCAGGGTGGCCGTGCACCCCGGCTCGACCACCTCGTCGGGGTTGACCAGGGCCACGTAGGGGCTGTCGGTGCGGGCCACGCCCCGGTTGGCCGCCCCGGCGAAGCCCACGTTGCGCTCGAGGGCGACGAGGTCGATGTCCGGCTCGGCCGCCACCGCCGCCGGCGTGCCGTCGGCCGAGGCGTTGTCGACGACCACGATGCGCTGCACGCCGTCCTTCCGCAGGCTCCCCACGCAGCGGAGCAGGAGGTCCCGGACGTTGTAGCTGACGATGACGGCGGGGACGTCGACGCTCGCAGGCTCGGTCATTGGTGCACTGCCCTCAGGCCGTGCACTCCTCGGACCGTCCCATCGACGTGGGCACCAATCAGCGGCCGTCGCTGGCGCTCCGGCAAGGGCGCTGTGCTTGTCGGTTCGCTCGCAAGCTCGCTCACGCCGTGGTGGCGCGCGCCAGCCATTCGGCCGTGCGGGTCAGGCCCTCCCGGAGCTGGATCGCGCGGCTCCCACCCCAGCTCGGTGCGGGCGCGGGTGAGGTCCGGCCGGCGCTGGGTGGGGTCGTCGACGGGCAGCGGCTCGTGGACGATCTCGGACGACGAGTTGGTCACGGCGATGACCAGCTCGGCCAGCTCGAGGATGGTGAACTCCGCCGGGTTGCCGATGTTCACCGGCCCGATCAGGTCGGAGTCGAGCAGGGCGAGGAAGCCCCGGATCTCGTCCTCGACGTAGCAGAAGCTCCGGGTCTGCGACCCGTCGCCGTAGATCGTGATGGGCTTGCCGTGGAGGGCCTGCACCAGGAAGTTGGAGACCGCCCGGCCGTCGGTCGGGTCGCATCCGCGGGCCGTACACGTTGAAGATGCGCACGATGCGCACGTCCATGCCGTGGTGCCGCTGGTAGGCCATCGCCATCGCCTCGGCGAAGCGCTTGGCCTCGTCGTAGACGCCCCGCGGGCCGACCGGGTTCACGTTGCCCCAGTAGGACTCCGGCTGGGGGTGGACCTGGGGGTCGCCGTACACCTCGCTGGTCGACGCCAGCAGGAAGCGGGCCCCCTTGTCCTTGGCCAGCCCCAGGCAGTTGTGGGTGCCGAGGCTGCCCACCTTCAGGGTCTGGATCGGGAACTCGAGGTAGTCCTTCGGCGAGGCCGGGCTGGCGAAGTGGAGGACGGCGTCGACCGGTCCTGGCACCCACACGTAACCGCTGACGTCGTGGCGAGCGTAGGTGAAGCCGTCGCGGCCGAAGAGGTGCTCGATGTTCTCGAGTCGCCCGGAGACCAGGTTGTCGATGGCCACGACCTCGTCACCACGGGCGAGCAGCGAGTCGCACAGGTGCGAGCCCAGGAACCCGGCGCCGCCGGTGACGACGACCCGCCGTCCACTCGTGCCGGGCAACTGCTCGCGTCCCAGGCCGGTGTAGCTGAACCCGCGCCGGCGGACGGCGGCGGGCTCCAGCAGGTTGCGGGTGTCGACGATCACCGGCGACCGCATCAGCCCCGCCACGGTGGCGAACTCGAGCCAGCGGAACTCGTCCCACTCGGTGAGGACGGTCAGGACGTCGGCCCCTTCGCACGGGGAGTAGGGGTCGGCGCACACGTCGATGCCCTCGAGGGGCCCGGCGCTGGCGCCCGGCTTGATGGCCGGGTCGTAGGCCCGGACCTTGGCCCCACGCGACTCGAGCCGGCGGATGACCTCGATGGCGGGCGAGTCCCGCAGGTCGTCGGTGCGGGCCTTGAAGGTGAGGCCCCAGGCGGCGATCAGCTTGCCCTCCAGCGAGCCGCCCGCCGCCCGCTCGACCTTGCTGGCCATCCGGTCGTACTGCTCGTCGTTGACGGCGATGACGCCCTTGAGCATGCCGAAGTCGTAGCCGCCGTCCTCGGCGATGCGGAGCATGGCCCGGGTGTCCTTGGGGAAGCACGAGCCGCCCCAGCCGGGGCCGGGCTTGAGGAACTCGAAGCCGATGCGCTTGTCGTAGCCCATGCCGAGCACGACCTCGCGCACGTCGGCGCCGACCGCCTCGCACACGTTGGCCAGCGCGTTGACGAAGCTGACCTTGGTGGCCAGGAAGGCGTTGGAGGCGTACTTGATCGTCTCGGCCGACGCCGGGTCGGTGATCACGACGGGGGCGCGCAGCGACTCGAACAGCTCGCGCACGCGCATGGCGGCGGCCTGGTCGTCGCTCCCGATGACGATGCGGTCGGGGTGGAGGCAGTCGTAGACGGCGGAGCCCTCGCGCAGGAACTCGGGGTTCGAGACCACGAACACGTCGTCCCGGCCGAGGGCCTGCTCGACCACCCGGGTGGAGCCCACCGGGACGGTCGACTTGTTGATGACCACGCTCTCGGGCTTCAGGTGCGCGCCGATGTCGGCCGCCGCCTGGCGCACGTAGGTCAGATCGGCCGAGCCGTCGTCGCCCTGCGGCGTCTGGACGCACAGGAAGACGAACTCGGCCTCCTCGATGGCGTGCTCGGCGCCGAGGACGAACGCCAGGCGCCCGCTGTCGAGGCCCTCCCGCACGAGCTCGTCGAGGCCGGCCTCGAAGATGGGCACGTCGCCCCGGTTGAGCCGTTCGACCTTGTCCGGCACCACGTCGGCGCACACCACGGAGTGCCCGAGGTGGGCCAGGTAGGCACCCGTGGTGAGGCCCACGTACCCCGTACCGATGACGGCGATCGTGCTCATGTCGCTGAGTGCTCCATCTCGTCCTGGTCGGGGGCGCGCCCGCCGCCGGTCCCCGAGCTCGGCGACCGACCGCCAAGCCATCGGTCAGGATCGTCCGTGCCTGAGCCCCAGGCCGTCTCGGCCACCGGGGCCCGCCCCACCAGGGGCTCCCACCAGTCCCGCCGCTCCGCGTACCAGGCCACCGTGTCGCCCAGGCCCTGCTCCCAGGAGGTCATCGGCGTCCACCCCAGCTCGTCGCGCGATGCGGCTGCTGTCCAGCAGGTAGCGACGGTCGTGACCGGGGCGGTCGGGGACCACCTCCTTCAGCGAGGCGGGCTTGCCGAGCGCCGCCAGCACGCCGTCGGCCACCTCCTCGATGGTGGCCTCCTCGCCACTGCCCACGTGGTACGTCTCCCCCACCCGGCCGCGCTCGATGACGGCGGCGATGGCCCGGCAGTGGTCCTCGACGTGGAGCCACTCCCGCTGGTGCCCGACCGAGGCGTACAGCGGCAGGGGGCGGTCGTCGAGGGCCAGGGTGGTGAAGAGGGGGATCACCTTCTCCGGGAACTGGTACGGCCCGTAGTTGTTGGCAGCAGTTCGTGATGCGTGACCGGCACCCCGTAGGTCTCGAAGGCGGCGCGCACGGCGTGGTCGCCGCCCGCCTTGGAGGCGTTGTAGGGCGTGCGGGGCCGGTAGGGCGAGGCCTCGGTGAAGGCGTCCTCCGGCCCGGCGTCGAGATCGAGGTCGCCGTAGACCTCGCAGGTGGACACGTGGTGGAAGCGCCCGACCCCCACCCGGCGGCAGGCCTCGAGCAGCGTGGCCGTGCCCAGGACGTTGGTGCGGTAGAAGCGGAGCGGGTCGAGCGACGGCCAGGCTGTTGTGCGACTCGGCGGCGAAGTTGACCACCACGTCGACGGGCGCGTCCCGCAGGAGCCCCTCGACGAGCGGAAGGTCCCCGATGTCCCCTTCGACCAGTTCGACCGGCGCCTCGACCTCGTCCACCGTGGCCCGGTTGCCGGCGTAGGTCAGGGCGTCCAGGACGACCAGCTCGTCGTCCGGGTGGCCGGCGGCCCAGTGGCGGACGAAGTTGGCGCCGATGAACCCGGCGCCGCCGGTGACGAGGAGCCGCACGTCACGCAGGGTAGTGGCCCCGCGCCCGACAGCGGGCCGCCCTTCGCGAGTAGCGGGCCTTCCTCGAACTCGACGCCGCTAACTCGGATCGGCACCCTGCTTCGCAAGCCGGAGCAGCTGAACGTGTCCGACCGAGGCCGGAGCCGAGTTAACGACGTCGAGTAGCTCGTCGTCCACTCCCAGGTCCACGCGAGTGGTCGCCGACCATGAGCCGGGTGGCCCGGGGCCTCGTGGCCGAGCGCACCACGGTGGCCGACTTGCCGACCAGCGAGTCGACGATCCGGGGGATCCCCTCGATGCGGCTCGACTCGAGCACCACCGAGTGCTCGATCTCCGACCCCAGCACCTCGCAGTCGGCGGCGATGGAGGTGAAGGGGCCCGACGAAGCTGTCCACGATGCGGGTGCCGGGGCCCGACGATGGCGGGCCCGCGCACGGTCGAGCGGACGATCTCGGCCCCGGCCTCGATGACCACGCGGCCCTCCATGCGGGAGGCGGCGTCGACCGTCCCCTCGACGCGGGGCTCGATCGCCTCGAGCACGAGGCGGTTGCCCTCCAGCAGCGCGTCGAGCTCGCCGAGGTCCTTCCAGTAGCCCTCGACCACGTCCGTGCGCACGCGCAGGCCCCGTTCGAGGAGGCCCTGGATCGCGTCGGTGATCTCGAGCTCGCCCCGCCACGACGGCGTGAGGGCGGCCACCTCGTCGTGGATGCGGGCGTCGAACAGGTAGACGCCGACGAGCGCGAGGTCGGACGGCGGGTCGGCGGGCTTCTCCACGAGGCCGACGAGCCGGCCGTCGCCGTCCAGCTCGGCCACGCCGAAGCGGTGGGGGTCGGGGACCCTGGCGAGGAGGATCGACGCGGCCGGCGGCTCGACCGACCGGGCCCGCTCCTCCTCGAAGGCGTCCACGAACGTGGTGATCCCCTGGCGCAGCAGGTTGTCGCCCAGGAACATCACGAAGTCGTCGTCGCCGAGGAACTCCCGCCCGAGCAGCACGCAGTGGGCCAGCCCGAGCGGCTCGTCCTGCGGGAGGTACGTCACCTTGAGGCCCCAGGCCGAGCCGTCGCCCACCGCGGCCATGACCTCCTCGCGGGTGTCACCCACGACGATCCCCACCTCGACGATCCGCGCCGCGGCCAGCGACTCGAGCGCGTAGAAGAGGATCGGCTTGTTGGCCACGGGCACGAGCTGCTTCGCGCTCGTGTGGGTGATGGGCCGCAGGCGGGTGCCGGCGCCCCCGCAGGGGACGAGGGCCTTCACGGCGTCCCCCCCGTCCCTACTGGCACAGGTTCCGCGCCGCCGCTTGGAGGAAGGCGGCGTAGAGCTCGTCGTCCGAGAGCTCCGGCGCCGCGGTGGTCGTGGTCGTGCTCGGCGCCGTGCTGGTCGTCGTCGTGGCGTCGGGCGGACGGGGCTCGTCCCGGATGCCGGTGAAGTCGTTCCCGGTCACCAGGACCACGTCGGCCGCCTCCAGGTCGGAGGACTCGCGCAGGATCGGGCTCTCGGTCTCGAGGTAGCGGCTCAGCAGCGCCGCCTTGGCCTCCTGCCCGCTGGCGTAGAGGATCGTCGTCGTCGGCGTGTCGAAGTCCTGGTTGCCCGGGGGCCGCATCTGGAAGCCGGCCGTCTCGAGGCTCGTCGACGTGGTGCCGGCCTCGCCCGGGCGGCTGCTGCCGTTCAACACCTGCACCGAGACGCTGGACGTCGCCACCGGCGTGTCGCTGTCGGCCGGGTTGCCCCGGAAGACGTCGAAGATGGCCTGGACCTCGGGGCCGTCCTCGAGCTCGAGGACGGCGGCCCCGGCCGACGTCCGGGCGTTCTCGACGTGCTCGTTGAGGGTGAACTGCTGGAGCGCCTCGGGGGCGAGCGAGCGGAAGCGCTCGCCGAGGTCGACGATGTCGTCCACGCCGAGCCCCCGGTCGACCACGACGGTGTCGATGGCCACGTCGACGAGGCGGTTGAGGCGGACGGGGTTGAGCAGGTCCTCGGACAGGGCCTTGTGCAGCGCCCGGCGCACGAAGTCCTGCTGGCGCTGCGTGCGCCCGAGGTCACCCGTGGGGTCGGACCGCCAGCGCCCCTCGCGGTACTCCTGGAAGTGGCGGCTGCGCACGTAGGACAGCGCCTGCTGGCCGTCCAGCTCGATGCAGCCGGTCTGCTGGATGTCGAGGCCGCTCATGTTCCGGCCGGTCTCGGTGTCCCGGTCCCGCACCGGGTTGGGCAGGAAGACCTTGATGCCGCCGACGGCGTCGACCACCCGGCTGAAGCCCTCGAAGTCGACCTCGGCGTAGTGGTGGACGGGGATGTTGAAGTTCAGCTTGATCGTGTCGATCAGCCGGCGGGCCCCCTCCCGCCCGCCGGCGGTGAAGGCCTTGTTGATGCGGTCGCGCTCTCCGGTGCCGGCGATCTCCACCATGAGGTCGCGGGGGAACGACAGCATCGCCGCCGTCTCCTCCTGGGGATCGACCCGGACGAGCATGATCGTGTCGGACTTGGCCTCGCCCGTCTCGGTCGCGGTGCCGAAGGCCTCGGCGTCGTCCAGGTTGGCCCGGTCGTCGCTCCCCACCAGCAGGAAGTTCTGCGGCTCACCCGGGTCCTCCGGCGGCTTCTCCAGCACGCCGTCGCCGAAGTCGATGCGGGGCAGGTCGCCGAAGCGGTTGTAGAGGTAGGCGAGGCCGCCCGCCCCCGAGAGGCAGGCGACGATCAGCACCACGTTGAACCCGATGAGGAGACGCTGCGGCCAGCTGCGACGCAGGCGCGCGCCTCCAGAGGCGACGGCCACGTGGCGAGGCTACCAGCGGGTTCCCCCGGCCCACCGGGAGCCCCGGCGTCAGGCGGGGCGCACGTGGACCACGTCGCCCACCGCGAGATCGACCCGCTCCGCCCCCGTGTCCACCACGAGGTGGCCGGCGTCGGTGACGTCCACGGCCCGGCCGGTCACGGCGCCGTCGGGGCGCTCGACCCGGACGTCGCGGCCGAGGGTCGCGCACCGGGGGCGGTAGTCGGCGAGGACCCCGTCGAGGTCGTCGAGGCGGGCGTCGAGCCGGGTCAACCAGGCGTCCAGCAGGGTGCGCCGGTCGACCGGCCCATCGGCGTGGTCGGCCAGCGCCGTCGCCCCCTCGGCCGGGGCCGCCGTCACGTTCAGCCCCATGCCCACCACGAGGGCCCGCAGGGCGTCGCCCTCCACCACGGACTCGGCCAGGAGGCCGGCCAGCTTGGCGTCGTCGACGACGAGGTCGTTGGGCCACTTCAGGCCCGGCCGGACCCCGGCCACCGCGTCGCAGGCGTCGGAGGCGGCGACGCCGGCGGCCATGGTGACCAGGTGGGCGCGGCCCAACTGCACGTCCGGTCGGAGCAGCACGGACACCAGCAGGGCCGAGCCCGGGGGCGCCTCCCACCGGCGGCCGAGGCGGCCGCGGCCGGCCGACTGGTGATCGGCCACGAGCACACGACCCTCGGCGACCCCGGCCCGGGCGTCCTCGAGCAGCCGGGTGTTGGTCGAGTCGGTCTCCTCCAGCCACCGCACGTCGTCGAACCGCAAGTCTGGAACGATACGGCCCACCATGTTCCGCAAGGTCCTCATCGCCAACCGCGGGGAGATCGCCGTCCGGGTGCTGCGCACCTGTCGCGAGCTCGGCATCGCCACCGTGGCCGTCTACTCCGAGCTCGACCGGGACGCGCTCCACGTCCGCCTGGCCGACGAGGCCTGGGCCCTGGGCGGCTCGACGGCAGCGGAGAGCTACCTGAACACCGAGGCCATCCTCGATGCCATCCGGTCGAGCGGGGCCGAGGCGGTCCACCCGGGCTACGGCTTCTTCTCCGAGAACGCCGACTTCGCCCGGTCCATCACCGCGGAGGGCGTGGCCTTCGTGGGCCCACCGCCCGAGGCCATCGAGGTGATGGGCGACAAGATCAGCGCCCGCCTGGCGGCCGAGCGCGGCGGCGTGGCCGGTGTCCCCGGCCGGTCCGAGCCGCTCACGAGCCCCGACGAGCTCATCGCCTTCGGCGAGGAGGTGGGCTGGCCGGTGGCGGTCAAGGCCGCCTACGGCGGTGGCGGGCGGGGCATGAAGGTGGTGGGCGGCGCGGCCGAGGCCGCCGCCGCGATGGAGTCGGCCCAACGGGAGGCCAAGAGCTCGTTCGGGCGCGACGAGGTCTACCCCGAGCGCTACCTGACGTGGCCCCGCCACGTCGAGATGCAGGTGTTCGCCGACACCCACGGCGGGGCGGTGTGGCTCGGCGAGCGCGACTGCTCGGCGCAGCGGCGCCACCAGAAGCTGGTGGAGGAGGCGCCGGCCCCGGCCCTGCCCGACGAGATCCGGACGGCCATGGGCGAGGCCGCGGTCAAGGTGGCCCGGGCGTGCGGGTACGTCAACGCCGGCACCGTCGAGTTCCTGTACCAGGACGGCGACTTCTTCTTCCTCGAGATGAACACCCGCCTCCAGGTCGAGCACCCGGTCACCGAGGCCATCACCGGCATGGACCTCGTGGCCGAGCAGCTGCGGGTGGCCGCCGGGGAGCCCCTGTCGTTCACCCAGGACGACGTCGAGCGCCGCGGCCACGCCATCGAGTGCCGCATCAACGCCGAGGACCCTGCCGGCGGCCGCTTCCTCCCGTCACCGGGCCGCATCACGAAGCTGGTCGCGCCGGACGGGCCGTTCACGCGGTTCGACGCCGGGTACGCCAGCGGCGACGAGGTCTCGCAGTTCTACGACAACCTCGTCGCCAAGCTCATCGTCTGGGGACGGGACCGCGAGGAGGCCCGGAAGCGGATGCTCCGGGCCCTCGACGAGCTCGAGGTGGAGGGCATCGCCACCACCGTGCCGGCCCACAAGGCCATCCTCGGCCACCCCGACTTCGCCGCCGCCACCCATTCCACCAAGTGGGTCGAGGAGACGCTCGACCTGTCGGGCGTGGCGGCCACGCCGGCGGCGGTGGCCCCGTCCGAGGACGGCGAGGGCGAGGCGCCCCGGGTGCGCCGGGACGTCGACGTGGAGGTCAACGGCCGCCGCTACTCGGTGGCGCTGTGGGTGCCGGACGTGGGCCCCGTGATGGTGGCCGGTGCCGGGGGCGGCGGGCGACCCGCGACCCAAGGCGGCGGCCGCGTCGGCCAAGGGCGGGGCCGCCGGTGCCGGGCAGGTGGCCGTGCCCATGCAGGGGACGATCGTCAAGGTCCTCGTCAAGGTGGGCGATGCAGTGGAGGTGGGACAGGCCCTCTGCGTGCTCGAAGCCATGAAGATGGAGAACAACATCGAGGCGGCCATCGCCGGGACGGTGTCGGAGATCCGCGTCGAGCCGGGATCGGCGGTGGGAGCCGGTGACGTCGTCCTCGTCATCTCCGCCGACTGAGGGCCTCACCTCCCTCGCCGACCGGGCGCTGCGACTGGCCGAGGAGGTCCTCTACCTCCTCGCCTGCGTGCTGCTCCTGGCCGGCGCGGTCAGCCTCCTGGTCAAGGCCGGCTATGACCTGGCCACGGGCCTCGGGGACGAGGGCGTCACCGACATCGCCTCGGGGGTCCTCGACTCGCTGCTGCTCGTCTTCGTGTTCGTCGAGCTGCTGAGCGCCGTCCGGACGACCATCCGCGAGCACCAGCTGCTGGCCGAGCCCTTCCTGCTCGTCGGGGTGATCGCCACCATCAAGGAGCTGGTGGTCACCGGCAACGAGGCCCGGGACAAGACCGGCGAGGCCTTCGACGAGGCCGCCATCGAGATCGGGGTCCTGTCGGGCCTCCTGCTCGTCCTCGCCGTGGCACTGTTCCTGGTGCGCCGCAAAGAGCGCGAACCCGAGGAGGCCTGATGGGAGGACCGGGACCCCGCCAGGTGGCTCGAGCGCAGGTGGTCGAGGCCGAGGAGCGCCTGGTCGACCTGAGCCACCGCATCCACGGCCACCCCGAGCTGGCGTTCCAGGAGGAGCGGGCCGCGGCCTGGGTGGGCGAGGCCCTGGCCGAGGGCGGCCTCGACGTGGAAGCCGGCATCTGCGACCTGCCCACCGCCCTGGTGGCCACCGCCGGGTCGGGGCCGTTGACCCTCGCCATCTGCGCGGAGTACGACGCCCTGCCGGGGGTGGGCCACGCCTGCGGCCACAACGTGATCGCCGCCGCCGCCGTGGGGGCGGGGCTGGCCCTGGCCCCGCTGGCCGACGACCTCGGCATCACCCTGAAGGTGCTGGGCACGCCGGCCGAGGAGCGCGGCGGGGGCAAGTGCCTGATGCTCGAGCGGGGCGCCTTCGACGGCGTCCACGCGGCGATGATGGTGCACCCCTCCCCCGTCGAGCGCGACCGGATGGGGTGCCTGGCCGTGGCCCACCTGGAGATCGGCTACCGGGGGAAGTCGGCCCACGCCTCGGCCTGGCCGGAGGTCGGGATCAACGCGGCCGACGCCCTGACGGTGGCCCAGGTCGGCGTCGGGCTGCTGCGCCAGCACATCAAGCCGACCGACCGCATCCACGGCATCGTCACCGACGGGGGCGACGCGCCGAACATCGTCCCGGAGCGGACGGGGGGCGCGTGGTACGTCCGCAGCCGGACCCTGGCCGAGCTGTCGGAGCTGCTGCCCAAGGTGCACCGCGTCTTCGAGGCCGGCGCGCTGGCCACCGGGTGCGAGCTGACCGTGGAGGAGGCCAGCCGGCCGTACTCCGAGTTCGACCACGACACCGAGATGGTCGCCCTCTACCGGCGCAACGCCGAGGCCCTGGGTCGGCGCTTCGTCGACCTCCCCCCGGAGCTCGAGCTGCGCACCGCCGGGTCGACCGACATGGCCAACGTGTCGCTCGCCCTGCCGGCGATCCACCCGATGCTCGGGCTCGACTCGCTGCCGGCGGTCAACCACCAGCCCGAGTTCACGGCCTACTGCGCCACACCGGTGGCCGACCGCGCCGCGCTCGAGGGCGCCCTGGCCATGGCCTGGACCTGCATCGACCTGGCCGAGGACGGGACGCAGCGCGACCGGCTGGTGGCCCGGGCGGAGGTGGCCGCCGCCGGCTGACCGAGGGGTGGGGGAGATGGGGGGACGACAGCTGATCCGCTACCGGGGCCTGGTCTACGACAGCGCCCGCTGGCAGGGGTTCCGGTTCCGGCCGGACGACATCGTGATCAGCACGCCCCCCAAGTGCGGCACGACGTGGACGCAGATGATCTGCGCCCTGTTGATCTTCCAGCGGGCGGAGCTCGGTGCACCGCTGTCGACGCTCTCCCCGTGGCTGGACATGGTGACCCGAGCCCGGACCGACGTCGTCGCCGCCCTGGAGGCGCAGACCCACCGCCGCTTCATCAAGACCCACACCCCACTCGACGGGATCCCCTTCGACCGCAGCGTCACCTACATCTGCGTGGGCCGCGATCCCCGCGACGTGGCGCTCTCCATGGACGCCCATCGCGACAACATGGACATGGAGCGCGTCCTGACGGCCCGGGCCGAGTCAGCCCGCATCGACGGTGTCGAGCTCGAGGACCCGACGCCCCCGCCGGCCCGGCCGGACGGCGACCGGGAGCGGTTCTGGCTGTGGGTCGACGACGAGACGCCGCCCCAGGAGTCGTCGTCCTCGCTGGCACGGACCTTGTCGCACCTCCGCACCTTCTGGGAGCAGCGGGCCGAGCCGAACATCGTGTTCCTGCACTACGACGAGCTGCAGGCGGATCTCGAGGGCCAGATGCGACGGCTCGCCACCCGGCTCGACCTCGACGTCCCCGACGCCCTGTGGCCCGACCTCGTCGCGGCCGCCACGTTCGCTTCGATGCGGAGCCGGGCTGGCATCGTCGCCCCCACGACCGACGGGCGGAGCATGTGGCGCGACGACGAGCAGTTCTTCCACCGCGGCACCAGCGGCCAGTGGCGGGCCCTGCTCGACGACGCCGGCCTCGAGCGCTACCGCCGCCGGGTGGCCGCCCTCGCCCCGCCCGACCTCGCCGCCTGGGCCCACGGCGGCACCTCGCCCTGACCCTGCCCTGCCTCCGTTCTGGCCTGCAGAACGGTGCGGAAAGCGCCACGTTCTGCAGGCCAGAACGAGGTGGAGGGCGCCGAGCGGGGCCCTACTCGGCCGCTTCGGCCAGGGCCTCCGACAGCGACGGGTGGACGAGCAGGCTCTCGACGATGTCGTTGACCTTGAGGCCGGCGGTGACCGCGAGGGCGATCACGGCGATCAGCTCGGCGGCGTGGCGGCCCACGATGGACCCGCCCAGGACCACACCGGTGGCGGGGTCGGAGACGATCTTCACGAAGCCCCGGGGGTCGTCGTTGATGAGGGCCTTGGCCGACGCCGAGAACGGCATCTTGGTGACCCGGATCTTGCGGCCCTCGGCGAAGGCGTCGGCCTCGGCCAGCCCCACGTCGGCGATCTCCGGCTCGGTGAAGATGGCGGACGCCGCCTTCTCGTAGTCCAGGTGCCGGTGGGCCCGGGTGTGGAAGTCCATGACGTGCTCGGCCACCTTGCGCCCCTGCATGGCCGCCACCGACGAGAGCGGCAGCTTCCCCGACAGGTCGCCGGCGGCGTAGATGTGCCCGACGTTGGACTGGCAGTGGTGGTTGATGGGCACGTAGCCGCCCTGGTCCACCTCCACCCCGGCGGCGTCGAGCCCGAGCCCGTCGGAGTTGGGGATCGACCCGATGCACAGCAGGGCGTGGCTGCCCTCCACCCGCCGGCCGTCGTCGCAGCGCACGACCGCGCCGCTGCCGTCGGGGAGGTCGATGCCCTCGGCCCGCGCCCCCTTGAGCAGGTTGACCCCCCGCCCGAGGAAGTCCTCCTCCAGGGCGGCGGCCACCTCCGGGTCCTTGGTGGGCAGCACCTGCTGGCGGCTGACGATGAGCGACACCTTCGACCCGAAGGCCGAGAACAGGTGCACGAACTCGACCCCGGTGACGCCGGAGCCGACCACCACCAGGTGCTCGGGCAGCTCGGGCGGCGGGTAGGCGTCGCGGGTGGTCAGCACCCGCTGGCCGTCCGGCTCGGCCCACTCGGGGATGCGGGGCCGGCTCCCGGTGGAGAGCAGCACGGCGTCGGCGGTGAGCTCGGTGATCCCCTCGGCCGTCTCGACCACGACCTCGTGGGTGCCCTTCATCCGGGCCGTCCCGTGCAGCAGGCGGACGCCCTGGCTCACGAGGAGGTCCCGCACCGAGTGCTCCAGGTGGTGCTCGATCTCGAGGTTGCGGGCCCGGAGCACCTCGAGGTCGGCCTTCGGCTCGATCCGGTCGATCCCCATGCCGGGGATGCGCCGGGCGAAGGACATGGCCCCGCCGCTGGCGATCATGGCCTTGGACGGGATGCAGTCCCAGAGGTGGGCGGCGCCGCCCATCACGTCCTTCTCCACCAGGGTGACCTCGGCGCCGAAGCGGGCGGCGTAGGTGGCGGCCGTGTTGCCACCGGGTCCGCCGCCGATGATCACGAAGCGCACCGCCACCACGCCAGGGTACCGACGGCCGCCGGGCCGTAACCTCGGGGTCCATGAGCGAGCCGCAGGCGAGCGACCAGACCGGCGGAGCAGGGAACGACCGACGGGCGCAGTGGCAGGAGCTGGCCGCCAAGGAGCTGAAGGGCGCCGACCCCGACGACCTGATCTGGCACACGCCGGAGGGCATCGACGTCTCGCCGCTCTACACCGGCGAGGACCTCGAGGGCCTCGAGCAGGTGGACTCCCTCCCGGGCGTGGAGCCGTTCCTCCGCGGCGTCCGGGCGACGATGTACGCGAACCGCCCGTGGACCCTGCGCCAGTACGCCGGGTTCTCGACGGCCGAGGAGTCCAACGCCTTCTACCGGCGCAACCTGGCCGCCGGCCAGACCGGCCTCTCGGTGGCCTTCGACCTGGCCACCCACCGGGGCTACGACAGCGACCACCCCCGGGTGCTGGGCGACGTGGGCAAGGCGGGCGTGGCCATCGACTCGGTCGAGGACATGAAGATCCTCTTCGACGGCATCCCCCTCGACCGCATGAGCGTGTCGATGACCATGAACGGCGCCGTCCTGCCGGTGCTGGCCAGCTTCATCGTGGCCGCCGAGGAGCAGGGGGTGGCCGAGGAGCAGCTCAGCGGGACCATCCAGAACGACATCCTCAAGGAGTTCATGGTCCGCAACACCTACATCTACCCGCCCGAGCCGAGCATGCGGATCGTGGCCGACATCATCGGCTACACGGCCGAGCGGATGCCCCGCTTCAACTCCATCTCCATCTCCGGCTACCACATGCAGGAGGCGGGGGCGACGGCCGAGCAGGAGCTGGCCTACACCATCGCCGACGGCCTGGAGTACGTCCGCGCCGCGAGCTCCCGGGGCCTCGACGTCGACGCCTTCGCCCCCCGGCTCAGCTTCTTCTTCGCCATCGGCATGAACCTCTTCATGGAGGTGGCCAAGCTGCGGGCCGCCCGCCTCCTCTGGTCCCGGGTCATGCGCCAGTTCGACCCCAAGAAGCCGGCGTCGCTCATGCTGCGCACGCACTGCCAGACCTCGGGGGTGTCGCTCACCGAGGCCGACCCCTACAACAACATCGTGCGCACCGCCTACGAGGCGCTGGCCGCCGTGCTGGGCGGGACCCAGAGCCTGCACACCAACGCCTTCGACGAGGCCCTCGGCCTGCCCACCGACTTCTCCGCCCGCATCGCCCGCAACACCCAGCTGATCCTCTCCGAGGAGACCGGCGTCCCGAAGGTGGTCGACCCGCTGGGCGGCAGCTACTACGTCGAGTCGCTCACCGCGGCGCTGGCCGACAAGGCGTGGGAGCTCATCGAGGAGGTCGAGGAGCTCGGCGGCATGACCAAGGCGGTCACGTCGGGCCTGCCGAAGCTGCGCATCGAGGAGAGCGCCGCCCGGCGCCAGGCCCGCGTCGACCGGGGCGAGGAGGTGGTGGTCGGCGTCAACAAGTACCGGGTGGCCGACCCCGAGCTGGTGGACGTGCTCGACATCGACAACACCAAGGTGCGCACCAGCCAGGTGGCCCGCCTGGAGAAGGTGCGGGCCGAGCGCGACGCCGACGCCTGCGAGGAGTCGCTGCGCCGCCTGCGGGAGGGGGCGGCCGGGAACGCCAACCTCCTCGACCTCTGCGTGCAGGCGGCCCGGGCCCGGGCCACGGTGGGCGAGATGTCCGACGCCATGGAGTCCGTCTTCTCCCGGCACCGGGCCGAGGTGCGCAGCATCTCCGGCGTCTACGGCGCCGCCTTCGAGGGCGACGAGCGCTACGGGGAGGTGCAGGCGCAGGTCGAGGCCTTCGCCGAGGCCGAGGGCCGCCGGCCCCGGATGCTCGTGGTCAAGCTGGGGCAGGACGGGCACGACCGGGGCGCCCACGTGATCGCCACCGCCTTCGCCGACCTCGGCTTCGACGTCGACGTCGGCCCGCTGTTCCAGACGCCGGCCGAGGCGGCCAAGGACGCGGTGGAGAACGACGTCCACGTCATCGGCGTCTCCAGCCAGGCCGCCGCCCACAAGACCCTGGTGCCGCAGCTCATGACCGAGCTGGCCGACGCCGGCGCCGACGACGTCCTCGTGGTCGTGGGCGGGGTGGTGCCCCCGCAGGACCACGACATGCTCAAGGGCGTCGGGGTGTCGGCGGTGTTCGGGCCCGGCACCAACATCCCGGACGCGGCCGAGCGGGTGCTCGACCTCCTGCGCCACCGGCCCAACGCAGCTTGACGGATCTCGACGAGCTGGTCGCCGGGGTCCGGGCCGGCGACCGGCGGGCGTTGGCCCGGGCCATCACCCTGGTCGAGTCCACCCGCGACGACCACGCCGCCGAGGCCGCCGAGGTCCTCGCCGCCGTGCTGCCCGACACGGGCGGCGCCGTGCGGGTGGGCATCAGCGGGCCGCCGGGCGTGGGCAAGTCCACGTTCATCGAGGCCCTCGGCGCCTCGCTGACCGCAGCCGGCACCCGCCTGGCCGTGCTCGCCGTGGACCCGTCGAGCGCCCGCTCGGGCGGCTCGATCCTCGGCGACAAGACCCGCATGGAGCGCCTCACCCGGGACCCGGGCGCCTTCGTGCGGCCGTCGCCGTCCGGCACCACGGTGGGCGGGGTGGCCCGACGCACGCGCGAGGCGCTGCTCCTGTGCGAGGCCGCCGGCTACGGCGTGGTCCTCGTCGAGACCGTCGGCGTTGGCCAGTCGGACACCGCCGTGGCCGAGATGGTCGACACCTTCGCCCTCCTGGTCTCGCCCGGCGGCGGCGACGAGCTCCAGGGCATCAAGCGCGGCGTCATGGAGCTGGCCGACCTCGTCGTGGTCACGAAGGCCGACGGCGAGCTGGCCGGCGCCGCCCGCCAGGCCGAGGCGGACCACCGCCACGCCCTCGGCCTCCTGCGCCCGCGGTTCGAGGGCTGGCGCCCGCCGGTGCTGGCGTGCTCGGCCCACGCCGGGACCGGCATCGACGAGGTGTGGGCCGCCGTCCTCGCCCACCGCCGGACCCTGGAGACGACCGGGGCGCTCCCCCACCTGCGGGCCGAGCAGGCCCGGGCCTGGCTGTGGTCGGAGGTGCGGGAGCGGTTGCTCGCCGGCCTGCGGGCCGATCCCGCGGTGCGGGCCCTGGCCCCGGCCCTCGAGGCCAAGGTGATCGCCGGCGACGTGTCCCCGCCGGCCGCCGCCCAGGAGCTGCTCGACGCCGCCCGACCGGAGGGGTCGTGACCGGACCGGCCCCCGTCGACCCCCGGCTGGCCGACGAGGTGGTCGACCGTCTCGGCCTGACCGGACTCGCACCCGACGGCGACGGGGTCGCCGCCTTCTACGCCGCCTGGTGCCGGTCCGTCCCGTTCGACAACCTCCGCAAGCTGCCCGCCCTGCGGGCGGGCCCCACGCCGCTGCCGGGCGACACCCCCGACGACTTCTTCCGGGCCTGGCTCGAGCACGGCACCGGGGGGACCTGCTGGGCCAGCAGCGGTGCGCTCGGGGCGCTGGCCGCCCACCTCGGCTTCACCACCGCCCTCGTCGTGGGGTCGATGCTCGACCTCCCCGAGCCGAACCACGGCTCCGTCGTCGTCGAGGTCGACGGGCAGGCCTGGCTGGTCGACTCGTCGATGCTCCTCGGGATGCCGCACCGCTTCGACCCGGAGGGATCGCAGACGGCGTGCGGGAGCTACCGCTCCCGGCTCGAGCCTGACGGCGACACCTGGATGATGGTCACCGACTCACCTCGGGGGGACCTCCCGTGCCGGCTGCACCCGGGTCCGCGCGCCGCCGACGAGTACCGGGAACGGCACGAGCGCACGCGCACGGCCAGCGTCTTCAACGAGGTGCCCCACGCGCTGCGCCACCTCGACGGCTCGGTCCAGTTCCTCGTCGGGCGGCAGCTCACCGTCTGGTCCGAGGAGGGCCGGAGCACCTCCACCGTCGACGCCGACGGCCAGCGGGAGTGGCTGCTGGCGGCGGGCTTCTCCGCCACCGTGGTCGAGGACGCCCTCCGGGCGGGCTGACTCAGCAGGCGAAGGAGGACAGGTCCACGCCGGCGGCCGGTGCCGTGGTCATCTCGACGCCCTCGGCGGCCAGGCGGAGGTCGAGGTCGGCCGCGAACTCGGGGGTCAGCCAGTCGCCGTCATCGAGGAGGTGGACCTCCTCGCCCGAGGCGCACAGGCGCCCGATCACGTCGGCCAGGCGGGCGCCGTTCGGCGTCAGCTCGAACATGCTCGTCAGGCCCCGGGCCTGGGCCACCCGGTTGCGCACCAGGTAGGAGGCCACCAGGGTGGCGCGCTCGGGCCACAGGATCTTGTCCGACCGGTTCACGATGACGAGGCCGTCGGGACCGGTGGCGGCGAGGACGGCGTCCCGCAGGCGGCCGTTCGACTGCACGGCGTCCCGCCGCACCTCCAGCCCGCCCGAGCCCCGCAGCGTCGTCCCGGCGGCGACGACGGCCACCACGACGAGCACGGCGCCGGCGGCCACCCGGGCCCGCCCCCGCAACCCCGCCACGGCCACGCCGACGAGCACCGCCACCATGGCGAGCACCGGCAGCAGGTACCGGAGGAACGAGGCGTTGGCCTCGAAGCGGCCGACACCCCACGTGTTGCGACCGCCGTAGTAGCCGAGGACGACCACCGCCCCCGCGACGAGCACGGCGGCCACCACCTTCGGTCCGGTCCGACGGCCCCGCACCGCCCGGACGAACCCCACGGCGCCGAGGGCGAGGAGGGCCAGCGTCTCCGGGCGCAGCAGGTAGAGGCGGACGTGGCTGGACAGGGCGTCGACGCGGTAGCTGAACAGACCGGCCTTGTCGGGGTTGGCGGTGCGGGCCGCGAGCGCGAGCCCGATGCCGTAGCCCGTCCGCCACGGCGCGCCGTAGACCCAGGTGTGGTAGCCGGCCAGGAGCACGGCCCCGGCGGCCAGGGGGGCGAGCAGCCAGGCGCCCCGCCGGCGCACCTCGGGCCGGAGCACGGCCACGGCGACCAGCAGCGCGCCGACGGCGACCACGTTGGTGTAGCGGGCGGACACCGCGAGTGCGGCCAGGGCGCCCGCGCCGAGCATCGCCCGCGGCGTCGGCGGCGCCCGCAACAGCACGAGCAGCGCGCCCAGGAGGGCGACGAGCCCGATGGTGTCCGACGAGGCCGTGTTGGAGGCGCTCAGCCAGAAGCCGGCGGTGGGGACCAGGGCCACCACCGAGGCGGCGGCCGCCAGCCGCGACCGGGTCAGCTCGAAGGTCACGAGCGCGAGCAGCACGACGGCGATCCCGCCGGCGATCGGCACCACGAGGGGCACGGCCCACGTGCCCGCCCGGGCGGCCACCGCCAGCACCGCCACCGGCAGCGGGTGGTCGCCGGGCACCACCTCGCCGCCCCGCAGCCCGGCGTCCCGGGGCGTCAGGGCGGGCGCCACGTCGGCGGGCAGCCGGTCGTACGCCTCGAGCGGGACCGTCGGCTTGCCCGAGTGGGCCCAGCGCTGGGCCAGCTCGTAGGTGACGTTCTGCAGGGGCGAGTTGGCCACCGGGCGCTCGCCCCAGGTGCGGGGGGCGCTCAGGTACAGGCCCACAGCCACGAGGGCAGCGGTGGCGAGGAGCGCCCACCACGGGAGCCGGCGGCTCCGGGCCAGCCGGGTGAGGCGGCTGCCCGGCGCCACCACCGTCGTCGGCGGGGGCGGCAGGGTGACGCGCGTCGGCCGGGGCGCGGGGGCGACGGCTGTCACGGACCGGTCTCCGCGTCGCCCGGGCGACAGGGACCCAGCCGGTACAGCTGGTAGCCGGGGACCTGCTCGACGAGGCAGAAGTTCGGGCTGATGGCCAGGCGCTCGACCTGCTGGGGCGACTCGCCGTAGGCGGACCGCAGCCAGGCGTCGTGGTAGTCCACCTCGAGGCGCCGGTCCTCGCCGACCAGCGCCCAGCCGATGTCGTGCTCCCGCAGCACGTCGATGACCGCCGAGTCCGACGGCCACGTGAGGTAGGTGACGAACTCCTCCTCCGACAGGAAGATGGTCCCCCAGATGGGCTGGTCGCCGTCCACGAACAGCAGGCGCCCGACGCGGGCGCCGATGACGCCCTTGTCGTCGTCGATGCGGGCGGCCAGCTCCGGCAGCGGCCCGTCGCGCACGCCCCGTTCGGCCACGGCGGCCCGCTCGATGGTGGTGATCCAGGACGACGTGGCGGCGACGGCCAGCGCCACCACGACGATCAGGGCCGACACGCGGCCGAGCCACACGCCGAGGCGACGGCGGAGCAGGGCGGGGACGGCGGCGGCGCACAGGGCCAGACCCGGCAGCAGCGGCGCGAAGTAGCGGGGGAACGGCGGCGGCGTGCGCACCATGAGCGAGGCGACCATCAACGTGCCGGCCACGACCGCCAGCCACCGGGCCCGACCCCGGGCCAGCAGGAAGGCGGCGACGGCGAGCACGACGACCACCGCCCCCGGGGGACCCACCGCCGTGCGGAACGAGTCGGGGAGGTCGCGCAGGTACTCGAGCGGCTGCGTCGTCGGGTGCTGCCAGAACTCCGAGTTGATGACGGCGAGGTAGCCCTTCTCCACCCAGTAGTCGGTGCGGTTGCTGCGGATGCGGCTCAGGCCGCCGTCGGACACGTTGATCAGCAGGCGGGGGACCAGCACCACGGCCGTCATCACCAGGACCCGGAACAGGCCCCGCCACGCCACCCGCCACGGGCGGACCACGAGCAGCAGCAGGGGGACGCCGAGGAACAGCTGGCCGACGGCCTGCGCCTCCGCCGACAGGACCACGGCCACGGCCGCGCCGGTCGCCAGCCACCACCCCCGCCGGCCCGGGGTGTCGATGGTGCGCAGGGCCAGCCACACCCCGAGGTAGCCGAGGGCCAGCATCGGGAGGTACATGGGCAGGCGGTTGCCCTGGAACGGGATGACGTAGGTCGCGACGAGGGCGAGCGGCGCCGCCACGGCGGACAGCAGCGACCGGTTGAGCCGCCAACCGAGGAAGGCCACGGTCCCGGCCAGCGCGGCCAGGAAGCACAGCGTCGCCACGCGGGCGGCGGCGATGCCGCCGAGCGACACGGGCACGCCGAGCAGCAGGTACGGGAGGACGACGTCCTGGGTGTCGACGATGAAGCCGGGCCCGTGGTCGAGGACGTGGGTGAACGAGGCCAGGAGGCGGGACGAGTCGGCGTCCCACACGACGGACCCGGAGGTGGCCAGGAACGGCAGGCCGATGGCGACGCCGAGGACGAACACCGCCCAGCCGTTCGGGCGGGTCCAGGGCGCGAGGAGCGAGGCCCGCAGCGATCGGGGCCGGGTCCCGGTCCAGGCCAGCACCGCGACGACGAGCCCGACGACGGTGAGCGTGGCGCCGACCGTGGCCAGCGCCCCGACCCCGTCGCCACCCAGGCCCCAGCGGGCCCGGCCGACGGCCGCCAGGAGCAGCCCGGCCCCCGACAGGAGCGCGCACCCGGCGGCCAGCCCGGCACCGTCGGCCGACCGGGACGGGTCCGGCGGCGGCTCCACGTGCAGGAGCTCGGCCTCCGGCGTGGGGGGCGGCGCTTCCTGCACCTGCATGGCCGGGCCTTTCGGGGAGCGAGGCCGGTCACGCTACCGGCGGACCTCCCGGGAACCGGGGCATCCGCCCGTCGCCCACCATCACCCGGGATCGACGTGGCCCCTGGTTAGCCTCGGTCTCGTGCGGTCGGACCACACCACCGACCCGGGTGTCGTCGACGTGAGCGTCGTGCTGCCCGTGTTCAACGAGAAGGGCCACCTGCTGGCCGAGATCGACCGCATCCGCAAGGCGCTCGAGAGCTCGTCCTACACCTACGAGATCATCGTGGTGGACGACGGCTCGACCGACGGGTCCGGCGACCGGCTCCGCTCGGTGGAAGGCATCCGGGTCATCTCGTTCCCCCGCAACCGGGGCTCGGGCTCGGCCCGCAAGGCGGGCACCTTCGCCGCCCGGGGGCGGGCCGTGGTGTGGACCGACGCCGACATGACCTACCCGAACGACCGCATCCCCGAGCTGGTGAAGGAGCTCGAGGGGCAGGACCAGGTGGTCGGCGCCCGCACCTCCGAGCAGGGCACGGCCAAGGCCCTGCGGGTCCCGGCCAAGTGGATCATCCGCATGCTGGCGCAGTACCTCGCCGGGGTGAAGATCCCGGACCTCAACTCCGGCCTCCGGGCCTTCCGCCGGTCGGTGGCCGTGCAGTACCTCCACCTGCTGCCCGCCGGGTTCTCGTGCGTCACCACCATCACCATGGCGTTCCTGGCCAACGGCTACTCGGTGAAGTACATCCCCATCGAGTACTCACCCCGGGCCGGCGAGTCGAAGTTCCACTGGTGGGCCGACACCCGGCGCTACCTGCTCCAGGTGGTCCGCCTGGTGCTGTCCTACAACCCGCTGAAGGTGTTCCTGCCCCTCGGCCTGCTGCTGCTGGCGGTGGGCGCGGCCAAGCTCGGCTTCGACCTCGTGGACAAGGACTGGCGCGTCGGCAGCAACACCTCGCTCCTCCTGTTCGCCGCCTTCCAGGTGATCGCCATCGGCCTGCTGGCCGACCTGGTGGTGCGGGTGACCAAGCCCCGCGAGGAAGTCGAACCCGCCTCCCTCTAGGCCGCCGCCCGACCACGGCGCCGCCGTTCTGGACACTTCACCCTCGCAGAGCGGGTCAACTGCCCAGAAGGAGGCTCAGGCGGGGCGGCGCCGGCGGGCGAGCACCTCGTCGAAGAGCGACGAGAACGCGTCGGCGGAGCGGCTGCGGGAGAAGCGCTCCTCGGCCACCCGGCGGCCCTGGGCCACGCAGCGGGCCGAAAGCGCCGAGTCGGTGGCCAGGCGCTCGATCGCCGCGGCCAGCTGGTCCGGCGACCGCTCGTCGACGAGGAGCCCGGTCTCGCCGTCCACCACGGCGTCGCCCACGCCCCCCGAGCGGGTGGCGACGACGGGGGTCCCGGCGGCCATGGCCTCGACGACGGTGAGGCCCTGCGCCTCGACCCAGCCGTCGGGGCCCTGCCGTGACGGGGCGGCCACCACGTCGGCGGCGGCCAGGGCGGCGGCCACGGTGGACGGCGCCGCCCACCCGGCGAAGGTCACCCGACCGGCGACCCCGAGCTCGGCGGCCAGCGCCTCGAGCGCGGCCCGGTCCTGGCCCTCGCCGAGCACGAGGGCGGTGGTGTCGGGAAGGCGGTACGCCAGGGCGGCCAGCGCCCGCAGGAGGTCGTCCACCCCCTTCTCCTCGACGAGGCGGCCGGCGTAGGCGACGAGCGGGCCGCCACCCGTGCGGTGCAGGGCCCGTAGCGCAGCCACCTCGTCCGGATCGGGCGCCGCGGTGTCCACCCCCATCGGGATGCGGACCACCGCGCCGAGCCCGGGGGCGAGGCGGCGGAGGGCGGCCTCGGTGAACGAGCTGTTGGCCGTGACCGCGTCGGCCCGCTCGAGGGCCAGCCGCTTGGCCCGGGCCAGCGCCTTGCCCGGAAGGCCGAAGACGTCGCCCCCGTGGGCCGTGGCCACGACCGGCGTGCGCCGGGGCGGCGCCGTGGCCACCAGGCCCTGGGGCAGCAGCCAGTGGGCGTGCACGAGGTCGTAGCGACCCCGGGCCACCCGCCGGGCCACCGCCGCCCACTCGGCCGCCACCAGGGCCGGCAGCTTGGCCTGGTTGACCCGCGACCGGCGCAGGTTCACCAGGGCGCCGCCCGAGTAGCAGATGGTCTGGGCCGACGGCGGCCAGAGGTACCGGAAGCGCTCGACGGGCACCCCGTCCAGCTCCTCGCGGCGCGCCGCCCCCTCGGCGTGGGGGGCCAGGCACTCGACGTCCCAGCCGAGGGCCCGCAGGTCGGCGGCGAGGTGGAGGACGAACGGGGTGGTGCTGTCGCCGGCCCAGCGGGGCAGGTTCGAGGTGACGCAGAGGACCCGACCCCGTCGACCGGGGGTCAGCGCTCCAGCCACTTCTCGAGGGTGCGGGCGCAGCCGGCGACGTCGAAGTCGTCGGCCCGCTCCCGGGCGGCGACGGCCATGGCCGCCCGCAGCTCGGGCTCGTCGTGCAGGCGGCGGAGGGCGGGCAGCAGACCCGCCTCGTCGACGAGGAAGCTGTCCACGCCGGGACGCAGCGCGGGGGCGATGGCCGGCGTGTCCGAGCCGACCACGACCACGCCGAGGGCCAGGCACTCCAGCACCGTCTGCGACAGGCCCAGCACCGAGACGTCGGTGCGGAACGGCAGCACCATCACGTCGCATGAGCGCATGAGGGACAGCCGCTCGGCCTCGTGCAGGTAGCCGCGGAACTGGAGGCGGGGCATCGTCCGGTACCGGGAGCGCAGCGACTCGGCCAGCGGCCCGGTGCCGGCGGCCAGGAACTCGATGTCGTCGTGCTCCTCGGCCAGCGCCGCGAAGGCCTCGAGGGCGAGGTCGGCGCCCTTCACGGTGGTGAAGTGGTTGACGAAGCCGAAGCGCAGCGGCCGTGACTTCGGCGCCTCGGGCACGGCGTCGAGGGCCTCGACGTCGACGGCCGGCGGGAGGGGCAGCGCCCGGTCCCCGAAGCGCCGGGCGAAGTCGGCGTGGATGCGGGGGCCGCCGCAGAGGATGGGCGAGAAGCGCCGGAGCACGGCGGCGAAGGCCCGGGACGGTGCCGCCCGCACGTTGGTGGCCTGGAAGAAGGCGGCCTCGGTGCCCCGACCGAGGCTGGCGGCCAGCACCCCGAAGTAGGGCACGGCCAGGCGCAGGTCGTTGATGCCGGACACCACCAGGGTGACGTCCGGCCGCAGCGCCGCCGCCCGCCGCCCGGCGGTCACGGGGAACGGGAAGCCGACGCGGTGGACGCTGTAGCCGTCGAGGTCGATCGGGCCCCGGCCCGTGCCCTCGGCGTCGTAGGACACGACGTGCACGTCCCAGCGCTCGTTCAACTCCCGCAGGAGGACCCGCAGGAACTCGACGATGCCGGAGATGCGCGTGGTCGGCGCCGCGTACTTGACGACCACGACCAGCCGGCGACGCTCACCCACGGGGCCCCACCTCCAGGACGAGGTAGCCGCCGAAGCGGCCGAGGGGCCCGTCGCACGCCCGTTGCTCGAGGCGGGGCACCACCCGGGCGAGGCCCGGGAGGGTGTAGGCGTGCTTGGAGGGGGCGAAGATGCGCACGCCCCGCACCGCCTTCACCTCCCAGCCGACGGGGAGCACCCGGCGCACCTGCCGGAGGCTGTCGTGGCGGACGTACACGGGCTTGCCCTTGCCCAGGGCGCGGGACACGCCGTTGGCCAGCCGCTTGAGGCTCCACGGGTTGTAGACCTCGACGAAGGCGCGCCCCCCGGGGCGCACCACGCGCCGGATCTCGGCCAGCGCGGCGCCCAGGTCCGGCACGTGGGGCAGCACCTTGAACGAGTAGACGACGTCGAAGCTGTGGTCGGCGAAGGGGAGGTCCGTGGCCGAGGCCTGGGCCACGGTCAGGCCCTTCCGGGTGGCGCTGAACCGGGCCATGCCCGCCGAGAGGTCGATCCCCGTGGCCCGCCGGGCCACCGCGTCGGTGCGCTCGAGGATCAGGCCCGTGCCGCACCCGATCTCGAGGGCGTCCCGGCCGGCCACCGCCTCGGCCACCGCCCCGAACTCGAGGTCGTTGACGACGCCGTAGTAGCCCTCGCGGCGCTCGGCCTCGTACCAGGTGGCGTAGTCGTCGTAGTAGGCCTCGATGGCCCGCCGCCCCTCGGTCGCCGTCATGCCGGCTCCTCCTCGACGTCCGGGATCCCGGCGCCGGTGGCGACGAGGACGCCGGCGATCCCGGCGAGGACGACCAGGCCCAGCACCCGGTCCACCGCGGTGGCCACGAGGCTCACGGCGGCGGGCAGCCCCACGATGGGCCCGATGCCGGCGGCCAGCACCTCGCGCACGCCGAGGCCGGCGGGGAGGAAGCCGACCGCGGACCCCAGCGAGCCGGCCAGGCTGAGGGCCAGCGACTGGGCCACGTCGGGCGAGAAGCCGAGGCCCCACAGCGCCACCTGGAGGCGGGCGGCGGCGACCACGACGGCCACCACCTCCACCAGCAGGACGGTGCCCACGTCGGACCGGTGGAGCACCACCCCCCGGGTGCGGGAGGCGAGGAGACCGGCCAGGCCGCACACCGCCAGCCCGGCGAGCAGCAGGCCGGTGCCGAGGAGCCCCTCGCCGACCACGAGCTGGAGGGCGCCCGCCAGCAGGGCGTTCACCCCCACCCAGGCGATCCCGATGGCCGTCGTGATCGAGAGGGCGGCCCCGATCCCCGTCCCCCGCTGGTGCAGGGCCCGGGAGCGGACCAGGACGGCGCCGGGGATGGGCAGGAGGTTGGCCGCGGTGGAGAGCACCGAGACCCGGGCGGCGTCGACCGCCGGGATCCGGTATCCGAGCAGCCCGGCGGTGACCCGGTACTCCCAGGCGTTGACGGCCACCGTGGCGGGGACGCCGAGGAGCGGCAGGAGGAGCAGGACGGGCCAGTGGACGGAGGTCTCGACCGGCGGCAGGTTGGCCGCCCCCACGGCCGAGGCGACCAGGAACAGCACCACGGCGACGAGCAGCAGCCGCCGCTCCCCCACCCCGGCCAGCGCCGACCGGTACCGCAGCAGCCGGCCGAGCAGCCCGTCCGCGGACGCCGGCTCCGCCGCCGCCGGGCGGGGGTCGGTGGGGCCCGGCGGAGGGACCTCGGTGTGGGCGGGAGGTTGGGTCATGATGGTCCGGCTCGCCGGGGCCTCAGGTCGGCGCTCGGCGCCCCTTTCGCAGACGGGGACGGTTCGGTGAGGACGGCGTCGGCAGCGCGCAGAGGCGAGCACGCAGGCTATCGGAGCGGTCCCGCCGCCTCCGGGGACGGTGCCGCCCCCGCCGACGGGCGCGACCCCCTGGACCCGGTCCTCGCCGTCGGCCTCTGCGCCCTGGTGGGCTTCGTCCTCACCGGGCTGGTGCTGGCCGTCGCCGGGTGGTGGTCGGGGCCCGTCGCCGCGGTGCTCGGTCTGGTGGCCACCGGCGGCCTCGTCTGGTTGTGGGCGCCGTGGGCGGACGGCGGCGGGCCGCGGGGCGGCGGGTGGCTCCCCACCGCCGCCGTCGTGGTCGTGGTGGCGGGCTCGGTGGTCGTGGCCGCCTCCTTTGCCGCGAACCACGTCCTGACCGAGCGCGACCCGGGCGTCTACGCCACGACGGGGCGCTCGCTGGCCCGCACCGGCGACCTGGTGGTCGAGGCCCGCCCCGGCCCGTTCGCCGGCGCCGACGACGTGGCCGTCACGTCGCAGGGCTGGTCGGACGAGGACGCCGAGGGGCGGCTGCGGCCGCAGTTCTTCCACGGATGGCCCGTCCTGCTGGCCCTGGGGTCCGCGCTCGGGGGCGACGCGCTGCTGTTCGCCGTCCCCGCCATCACCGCCGGCCTCGCCCTGCTCGCCTTCGCCCTGCTGGCCCGGCGGTGGCTGTCACCGGCGGTGGCGGTGGCCGCCACCGTGGCCCTCGCCCTCACGCTGCCGTGGGCGCTGCTGGCCCGGGACGCCTACAGCGAGTTCGCCACCGCCGCCGCCGTCCTCGGCGGGTGGTGGGCGCTGCTGGAGGCGGGCGCCTCGGGGCGCCCCCGCCGGGGGCTCGTGGCCGGCCTGGTGCTGGGCACGGCCCTGTGCCTGCGGGTGGACGCCGCGCTGTTCCTGGCGCCCGTTCCCGTGTTCCTGGCCCTCGAGCGGCGGGCGGGCCGCCCGGCCCGGTACGTCCTGGCGGTGGCCGCGGGGCTGGCGGTCGGCGGCGCCCTGACCGCCCTCGACGCCGGGCTGGTGGCCCCCGCCTACCTGCAGAACATCAAGGGGGAGGTGGTCGCCTCCGGCGGGGCGCTGGCGCTGTCGTGCGCCGTCGCTATCGCGCTCGTCACCCCGCTCGGCGGCGCGGTGGTGGACCGCCTGCGACCCCACCGCCGGGTGCTGGCGGCCGTGGCCGGCGGCGGGATCCTGGTGGCGGCCGCCTTCGCCGGGCTGGTCCGGCCCTGGCTGGAGACGGTGCGCGACTTCCGCCAGCCCTTCATCGAGGCCCTCCAGATCGAGCAGGGGCTGCCCGTCGACGGCACCCGGCGCTGGTCGGAGGACTCGCTCGTGTGGCTCACCTGGTACCTGGGGGTGCCGGTGGTGGTGGCCGGGATCGTCGGCCTGGCCTGGCGGGTGCGCGACCTCGTGCTCGGGCGCGATCGGGAGCGGCTGCCCCTGGTGCTCGGCGTCCTGTTCGCCACCGCGGTCTACCTCTGGCGGCCGAGCGCCACCCCCGACCACCTGTGGGTCACCCGCCGCTTCGTGGTGGCCACCCTGCCCGGGCTCGTGCTCCTCGGGGCCGAGGTGGCCGACCGGCTCCTGGCCCGGCGGTTCCCCCTGGCGGTGCGGGCCGTCGGCGCCGGCGTGCTCGTCACCCTGGTGGCCGTGCCCGTCGTGGCCCTCGTGCCGGTGGCCGGGGTGGAGGGCCAGCGGCCGTACCTGGAGGCGGTGCGGGACACCTGCGACGCCGTGGGCGACGACGGCGCCGTGCTGCTCCGGGAGGGCGGGGGCCTCGAGCTCGTGCTCCCGCCCGCGCTGCGGGCGTGGTGCGGCGTCCCCGTGGCGACGGCGGGACCGGCGGTGGGGGCCGAGCGGGTGGACGAGCTGGCCGCGGCATGGGCGGACGACGGGCGACGGCTCTTCGTCATCGGCCCGGAGGCCGACCTCCCGGCCGACCCGGTGCTCGTGGTCGACGCCCTCGACCGCCCCCTCGAGCAGCGCATCGGGGCCCGCCCCGACGGGCGAGCCGAGCGGAGGTTGCGCTATGCGGTGGCCCCGGCCGGCGCCTGAAGGGGGTGGGGCATGCAGAGCTCGTCGTACTCTGCGATCGTCAGCTCCTCCGGCGGGTGGGAGCAGGCCGGGCACTCCGGGTCGCGCAGCACCTTGAAGGTGCGGAACGACTCCTCGAGCGCGTCGTAGGCCAGCAGCCGCCCCTTGAGCGGCTCGCCGATGTCGAGCAGGAGCTTGATGGCCTCCATGGCCTGGAGCGACCCGATGATCCCGGGCAGCACGCCGAGCACGCCGGCCTCGGCGCACGAGGGGGCCAGCTCGGCGGGCGGCGGCTCCGGCACCTGGCAGCGGTAGCAGGGCCCGTCGTAGGGCAGGTAGGCGCTGACCTGGCCCTCGAAGCGGAAGATCGAGCCGTGGACCACCGGGGTCCGCGTCTTGAGCGACGCGTCGTTGACGAGGTAGCGGGTGGGGAAGTTGTCGGTCCCGTCGACCACCACGTCGAACTCCTCGAAGATGCCGACCACGTTGTCGGCCCCGAGGCGGACGTCGTAGGTCACGACGTCCACGTCCGGGTTGAGGGCCACGAGCGTCTTCTTGGCCGAGTCGACCTTGCGCTCCCCGATCCGGTCGACGTTGTGGAGGATCTGGCGCTGGAGGTTGGAGGCGTCGACGACGTCCATGTCGATGATGCCGAGCGTGCCCACACCGGCCGCCGCCAGGTACATGGCCGCCGGCGAGCCCAGGCCGCCGGCCCCGAGGAGCAGGACCTTGCTGCCCAGCAGCTTCAGCTGGCCCTCGTCGCCCACCTCGGGCAGCAACAGGTGGCGCTGGTAGCGGTTGCGCTGCTCTGCCGTGAGGGTCTGGGGCACCGACCAGGGCCGGCCCTCGTCCTTCCAGCGGTTGAAGCCGCCCTTCAGGGAGACGACGTCGGTGTAGCCCAGCTCGGACAGCGTCTTGGCCGCGAAGGCCGAGCGCACCCCGCTCGCGCAGTGCACGACGATCGGGGTGTCGTGGTCGGGCACGCGGTTCTCGATGTTCGACTCGAGGTTGCCCCGCGGGATGTGGATGGCGCCGGGGATCGCCCCCTGGGAGTGCTCGTCGGGCTCGCGGACGTCGAGGACGACGGCGCCCCGGTCGCGGACGGCGGCCTCGGCGTCGGCGGGGTCCGTCTCGCGGATCGCGGCCTTGGTGGCGGCGAGGAGCTCGCGGAAGGTGGCCATGGGTAAATGCTACCCGGCAGGTCGGGATTCCGAGCCCGTCACCAGGGCGGGCAGGAGCTCGCCGATCGGCCCCCGGAGCACGGCGTCGGCCATGTCGTCGAAGGCGGTGGGCTCGCCGTTGACGATGACGAGCCGGGCGCCCGCGGCCTTGGCCAGCGGGACCACGCCGGCGGCCGGGTAGACGGTGAGCGTCGAGCCCACGGCGAGGAGCAGGTCGGCCTCGGCCGCCGCCTGCTCCGCCCGGGCGATGTCCTCGGGCACCAGGGCCTGCCCGAAGGAGATGGTGGCCGACTTCAGGATGCCGCCGCAGTCGACGCAGGACGGGTCCTCGTCGCCGGCCCGCACCCGCTCGAGGGCCTGCTCCATGGGGCCGCCGACCCCGCAGTCGAGGCAGGCGTAGCGGCGCATGGTCCCGTGGAGCTCGACCACCCGGGCCGGGTCGATGCCGGCCTGCTGGTGGAGCTCGTCGATGTTCTGCGTCAGGAGGGTGTGGAGGGTGCCCCGGCGCTGCAGCTCGACCAGGGCCCGGTGGCCGGCGTTGGGCTCGGCCGTCCACGCCGGGGAGGCCATGCGGTGCTGCCAGGACAGGCGGCGCACCTCCGGGTCGGAGACGTAGTACGAGAGCTGGGACATCAGCTCCGCCTTCGGGTTCTTCGTCCAGATGCCCTGGGGCCCCCGGAAGTCGGGGATGCCCGAGTCGGTGGAGATCCCGGCGCCGGTGAGGACGACGATGGCCCGGGCGTCGTCCACCCAGCGCCGGGCCCGCGCCAGGGTCTCCTCGTCCACGGATCGAGCCTACGGCTGGTGGGCGTCGGTCCCCGTCGCCGGAGGAGGCCGCCGATAGGGTCGATCGCAGTGACGGCCCTGTTCGTCGTGTCGACCGGGCGCACGGGAACCCAGTTCCTGGCCGACCTGTTCGGCCGCCTCGGCGCCCGCGCCTCGCACGAGCCGGGCCCCCGGTGGCTGCGGTTGGTGTCGAACGCCCACGTGGCCGGGCGGCTGAGCTCCGAGCGCGCCGCCCGACTGGTGGCCCGGGTGCGCCGGGCCGAGGTCGACCAGCCCGGCGCGGCGCCGTGGGTCGAGTCCAGCTGCCTCGTCTACGGGCTCGTCGACCCGCTGCTGGCCAGCTTCCCCGAGGCCCACGTCGTCCAGGTCGTGCGCGACCCCCGCACCTACGTCCGGTCGGCCATGGGCTGGGGCGCGTACCGGGTCGGGGGGCGGCCCCTCAACGTGGTGCCCTTCCGCCGGCTGGCGCCGACGCAGTTCCGTCCCCGGTCGGTGCGGCGGCGCCTGGACTGGGCCGGCGAGGGGCAGTTCGAGCGGCTGTGCTGGGCGTGGGCGACGATGAACCGGTCCATGCGGGAGCAGGGCTCGGGGTCGTCCCGGTTCTCGGTGGTGCGCTACGAGGATCTCTTCGACCCGGTGCGGTCGGGGCCGACGCTGCGGGCGCTGTGCGGGCTGGCCGGGTTCGAGGCCGACGACGCCACCCTCTCGCGGCTGGCCGAGCGGCGCATCAACGCCGGCAAGCGGACGCCGGAGATCCCCGACTGGTCGCGCTGGACGCCGGCCCAGCGCCGCCGCCTCGTGCGCGAGTGCGCCGACGAGGCCGACCGCTACGGGTACGAGCTCGACGGCGACGTGGCCCTGCCCATGCTCCCGGTGCGGGTGGGCGGGCTGGGAGCGGCCTCGACGCCGGAGCACCGGCGCTGGCACGCATCCGTCGCCGGCTGACACGCTGGGGGCGGTGGCTCCCGACGCCCCGACCAGGCACGAGCGCAACACCTCGTTCTCGTGGCGCGGGGCCACGGGGGCGAACCGGGTGGTGACCGACGCCCACGCCAAGCAGTGGGACGACGACGGCTACTTCCTCCTCGAGGGCGCCCTCGACGCGGCCGAGCTCGAGCGGGTGCAGGCCGCCATCGACCCCTTCGAGGAGGGGACGACGGCGTGGCTGCGGGACCAGGGCGGCTCCGCCCTCATCGCCGACGCCGAGGCCATCACCTTCACCACCCACCTCGTCACCCGGTCCGACGTCGCCCGTGCGTTCGCCGCCGCGCCCGTGTTCGCCGACCTCGGCGCCGACCTGATCGGTCCCGAGGTGCGCCTGTACTGGGACCAGGCCGTCTACAAGAAGCCCGAGCCGGAGCGCGAGTTCCCCTGGCACCAGGACAACGGCTACGCCTACGTCGAGCCGCAGCAGTACCTGACGTGCTGGGTCCCGCTGGTCGACGCGACGGTCCGCAACGGCTGCCCCTGGGTGGTCCCCGGGCTCCACCGCATGGGGACCCTCCGCCACTGGTGGACGCCGGTCGGCTTCCAGTGCGTCACCGATCCCGAGGGCGCCGTCCCGGTGGAGGCCAAGGCGGGCGACGTCGTGGTCTTCTCGTCGCTCACCCCCCACCGCACCGGCCCCAACACGACCGGGTCGGTGCGCAAGGCCTACATCCTCCAGTACGCGCCGGACGGCGCCGTGGCCCTCCGGGGCGAGGAGGGCCGGCCCGAGCCCCAGGACGACCCCGACCGCCAGTACGTCGTCGTGGCCGGCGGCCGGCCCACCGGGGGCGGGCAGCGTGACCGCGGGGGGCGTGACCGGCCTCTACCGGGTCGACCGGCGGACGCTCCTGGCCGACCTCGGGCGGGGGGCGCTGGCGGTGGCCGTGCTCGGGTGGGCGGCGTGCAGCGACGACTCCGACTCTTCGGATGACGCTGACACCGCGGGGTCGTCGTCGACGTCGGCGTCAGGAGCACGGAGACGACGGCCGGCGGCGAGGCGCTGGTCGACGAGCGGGTGTCGTTCGGCTTCGTCTCCGCCTACGTGCTGGTGCGGGGCCGGGAGGCGGCCGTGGTCGACACCGGCGTGGCCGGGAGCGTTCCGCAGATCGAAGCGGGGCTCCAGGCGGCTGGGAGCTCGTGGGACGAGGTGCGGCACGTCATCCTCACGCACAACCACCCGGACCACGCCGGCAGCCTGGTGGAGGTGATGGAGGCGGCGGCCGACGCCCTGACCTGGGCCGGCGCCGCCGACGTGCCGTCGATCCTCTCCTCGGTGTCGGTCCCCCGCAGCCTGGCGGCGGTCGACGACGGGGCCGAGGTCTTCGGGCTCCGCATCGTCACCACCCCCGGGCACACGGCCGGGCACATCGCCGTGTTCGACCCCGACAGCGGCCTGCTCGTGGCCGGCGACGCGCTGGCCAACACGGACGGGCTGACCGGGTCCAACCCGTCGTTCACGGCCGACCCGGCTGCCGCGGAGGAGTCGGTGCGCAAGCTGGCCGACCTCGACGTGCAGCGCATCCTCTTCGGCCATGGCGACCCGCTCGAGCAGGACGCCGCCACCGCCCTGCGGGACCTGGCGGCATCCCTCTAGCGGCAGGGGCTTGACGGGCCGAGCTGCGAGCTGGCACGCTGCCGGTGCCGGATGACATGAGGTAGCACGAGAGCCGGCTCGCACTTCCCCCTCCCCCGCACCGCCGCGCTCCGGAGGAACCCATGCGCGCCACCCTCGAGCTGCCCACCGACGACCTGCACGTCCGCCCCTGGCCCGACCCGGTGATCGACGCCGTCGGCGTCGATCCCCGCTCGGCCTACGTCGAGCGGTTCTGGCTCGGCATCCTCGGCCCGAGCACGACCTGGTTGCTGCGGCGGCTCGCCGCCGGGCTGGAGGCCGAGCCTGCCGGCTTCTCGATCTCGCTCCCCGACACCGCGCGCGCCCTCGGGCTCGGCGGCGAGGGGCGCCACTCCCCCTTCGTCCGGGCCCTGGCCCGGTCGTGCCAGTTCGAGCTGGCCATGGTCCCGGGGCCCGGCGAGCTGGCCGTGCGCCGGCGGTTGCCGCCGCTCAGTCGGCGCCAGGTCGCCCGCCTCCCCGCCGCCGTGCAGGCCGAGCACCAGCGCTGGCAGGACGCCGAGGCCGGCGTCCCCGCCGCCGAGGCCCTCTCCCGCCGGGCCCGCCGCCTCGCCCTGTCGCTCCTCGAGCTCGGCGAGGACGTGGAGGCCACCGAGCGCCAGCTCCAGCGGTGGCGCTTCCACCCCGTCCTCGCCCGCGAGGCCACCCGCTGGGCCTGGGAGCACCACGCCACCGCGCTGGCCGCCTCGAGGGACGACTCGGACGACGACGGCCCGACAGCGGCCTGACGGAGCGGAGCGGCGCGGCTCGCTCGTTGTCGCGTTAACTACCTCAGAGGTAGCGAACTCGACAAAGACCGGACCGACCGGCCCCTCACTCACCGACGCCGGCCTGGCGCTCGATGGCGGTGACGAACTCGTGCTTGGCCGCGGTGTAGGCGCGGGAGTCGTGGGCCAGCCGAGCGACGAGCTGCTGCTTCAACGAGCGGTAGGCCTCAGCGGCGTCGGGGTGGTGCCGCAGGTGGTCCCGGAAGGCGACGAGGCGGCGCCAGTAGTGGCCGCCGGCCTCGGTGACGTGGAGGTGGTGCGTCCGCAGCCGGTCCATGTCGTCCGGGCCCTTCCGGAACACCCGTCGGGCCGGGTCATCGGCCTCGGCCGCAGGGTCGTAGACGTAGCCGATCCCCCGCAGGCGCCGGACGACCCCGCGGAACTCCCCTCGGTCGTCGACGTCGGCGAGGATGTCGATGACCGGCTTGGCCGGCATCCCCGGGATGGCCGTGCTGCCGACGTGCTCGGTCGCCCGCAGGTCGGCGCCGAGCGCCGTGCGCAGTACCCGCACCTCGGCGGCGTACCGCTCGGGCCACCGGGGGTCGTACGCCTCGAGTCGCACCGGTGCGGACCGGTACCTCGGCTCCGCCACGGCAGCGGTCAGCGGTCCTTGGCGAGGGGGTGGTCCTCCTCCTGCCAGCGGGCCAGGGCCCACGCCAACGACGACAGGCGGTTGAGGTAGGGCAGGACGGACGAGCCCTCGACGGCCACCGACAACGCCTCCCGCTCGGCCCGGCGCACCACGGTGCGGGCCAGCTCCAGCGCGGCGGACACCCGGCTGGCCCCGGGCAGCACGAAGTCGGTTGGCATGGCGAACCGGCCGGCCACGTCGTCGGTGAGCCGCTCGACCTCGGCCACCATGTCGGGCGTCACCAGGGTGCGCCCGGCCACCAGCTTCGACCGGTTGGCCGGCGCCGTGGCCAGCTCGGCCATCAGCACGTAGAGGTCGCGCTCCACCCCCAGGAGGATCGAGTCGAGCTCGCTGCCCGGCTCGGCCTCGGCCCGGGCCATGCCGAACGCCGCCTGGGCCTCGTCCGACCGCGCCGTAGGCCACCGGGGCCGGGTCGTCCTTGCGCACCCGCCCGCCGTAGAGGAGCCCGGTGGTCCCGTCGTCCCCCTTGCGCGTGTAGAAGCTCACTCGACGACGGTACCGACGACCGACTCGCCCCCCGTCGGGTCCACCGCGTCGGTGGGCAGCAGCTCGTCGGCCAGCGCCGCCAGCACCACGGCGAGGGCCGCCGCCGCCAGCGCGCCGCCGAAGCCGTACAGCTCGAGGCCGACCATGGCCACGGCCACCGTCACGAACGGCCCGACGTGCAGCGAGCGCCGCTCCAGCCGCCGCTGCAGGACGATGGCCTCCACCAGCTGCCAGGCCACGAAGACGACCAGCACGACCGCGGCACGAGTCGGTGAGACGGCCAGCGCCAGCAGCACCACCGGGAGCCCACCCACCACGAAGCCGACCAGCGGCACGAGGTCGAACACCGCCACCCACAGCGCCAGCGGCGCCGGGCCTGGGAGGTCCGCCAGCTGGGCGATCACGTACGTCAGCACCCCCGCCATCACGCTCATCGCCGAGCGACCCGGCCAGGTACCGCCACGCCCGCTGGTAGGCCGCCAACCCCAGCCGACCCACCTCCTCCCGCCGCCCCTCCTCCAGCTGCGCCACCGCCCCCCGGAGCAGCCGCGGCCCGTGGATCAGGAAGAAGATGGTCAGCACGAAGGTGGCCAGGAAGGCCACGCCCCGGGTGGCGGCGCTGCGGATCGCGTCCTCCACGTTGCCGCCCCGCAGGCGCTCCGGCAGCTCGTCGACGAACTCCTCGGCCCGGTCGGCCAGGTCGATGTCCCGGGCCGTCCGCCCGAAGCGCTCGGACTCCTCGATGTCCTGCGCCGCCCGCGGCACCGCCTGCTGGAGGTCCTCGACCTCGTCGACAACGTCGTCCACCACGGCCCACACGATGAGGCCGACCACGGCCACGGTGCCGAACACGACCAGGAAGAGGGCGGCGCCGCGGTGCACGCGCCGTTGGAGCAGCGCCACCGCGGGGTGGAGCAGCCCGGCCACCAGCATGGCGGCCACGATCCAGCCGAGCACCCGGCCCGAGGCGGCGACCAGACGCAGCACCGCGAGGGTGGCGCCGAGGAGGGCGACGGCGAGAACGGCGGACCGGGCACTCAGCCGCAACCGCGGGAGGCGCGGGGCGGAGGCCACCGGGTCGTACGCTACCGACCGTGTCGGAGGACGCCGGGGACGGCCCCCGCCCCGCCCCCGCCGCAGGACCCGTCGTCGCTGCCGAGGCCCGGGACGACCTCGTGGTCGACCTCGACTGGCGCTCGGTGCTGTGGGTGCTCGGCTCCTTCGTGGCGCTCCTGGCCCTGACCGGCCTCGTCCGGGGCGCCAGCCGGGCCTTCACCTGGCTCGTCCTCGGCACCCTGTTGGCCCTGGCCCTCGATCCGCTCGTCTCCCGGCTCAAGACGAGGCTCGGTGGCCAGCGGTGGGCGGCGGTGGCCGTCGTCCTCTTCTCCTTCCTGGCCGCCGTCGCCGCCCTCGCCGCCGTGTTCGGCCCGGCCGCCGCCCGCCAGGCGCGGGACCTGGGCGAGGACCTGCCCGGGGTGGTGGACGACCTCGGGGAGCTGCCGCTGATCGGGCCGCAGCTACGGGACGCCGACGTGTCCGACCGCGTCGAGCGCTTCCTCGACGAGCTGCCCGAGCGGCTGGCCGGCGACACCACGCCGGTGGAGGACGCCGGTCGCTCGGTCGTCGGCGGCGCCCTCGCCGCGGCCGCCACCATCCTCGCCACGGTGACCCTCCTCCTCGACGGCGAGCGCCTCATCGGCCGCCTGCGGGCCCTGGTGCCGCCGCGCCACCGCGCCCGGGCCGACCGGATGGGCCGGCTCGGCTACCGCGTGGTCGGCCAGTACTTCGCCGGCTCGGTCCTGGTGGCGGCCATCGCCGGGATCGTGGTGACCGCCGTCGGCCTCGTCCTCGGCGTCCCGCTGGCCCCGCTGGCCGGCGCCTGGGTGGCGGTGTTCGACCTCGTGCCCCAGATCGGCGGTGCGGTGGGCGGCATCCCGTTCGTCGTCCTCGCCTTCACCGCCGGACCCGGCACGGGCGTGGTCTGCGCTCATCTTCTTCCTCCTCTACCTCCAGTTCGAGAACCACGTCCTCAGCCCCCTCGTGGTCGGCCGCTCGGTGGACCTCTCGCCGCCGGCCACCATGACCGCCGCCCTGGTCGGCGTCTCGGCCGGCGGCGTGGTCGGGGCGATGCTGGCCGTGCCCCTCCTCGGTGCCGCCAAGGCCGTGTACCTGGAGCTGCGTTCGAACGGCGACGAGGAGGTCGTCGGGGGCGACCCCGCCAAGGCCCCCGGCTAACCCAACCGGGGGCGCAGCCACACCCTCGGTACCCTTTGCCCGATGGGCACGAACTACCTGGACGCGGTGCGCGAGCGAGTCGTCATCTACGACGGCGCCTTCGGCACGTACGTGCAGCAGTGCGACCTGACGGCCGACGACTTCGGCGGGCCCGCCCTGGAGGGCTGCAACGAGCTGCTCGTGGCCACCCGGCCCGACGTCATCCGGTCCATGCACGACGCGTTCCTGCGCATCGGGGTGGACGCCATCGAGACGGCCACCTTCGGGTCCATGGCCTTCACGCTGGCCGAGTACGGCATCGCCGAGCGGACCGAGGAGCTCAACGAGCAGGGCGCCCGCCTGGCCCGCGAGGTGGCCGACGCCCACTCGACCCCCGACCGCCCCCGCTGGGTGGCCGGCTCGATCGGTCCCGGCACCCGGTTCCCGTCGCTCGGCACCGTCGGCTTCGCCGAGCTCCGCGACGCCTACGAGGTGCAGGCCCGCGGCCTCCTGAGCGGCGGCGTCGACCTGCTGCTCGTCGAGACCGTCTTCGACCTCCTCCAGGCCAAGGCCGCCATCATCGGGTCACGCCGGGCCATGGCCGCCACCGGCCGGACGGTGCCGATCCAGGTCCAGGTCACCATCGAGCTCACCGGCCGCATGCTGCCGGGCACCGAGATCGGCGCCGCCCTCACCGCCCTCGACGCCATGCGCCCCGACGTCGTCGGCCTCAACTGCGCCACCGGCCCCTCGGAGATGTCCGAGCACCTCCGCCACCTCACCGCGCACGCCCGCATGCCGGTGTCGTGCCTGCCCAACGCCGGGCTGCCCTCCGTGGTCGAGGGGCAGATGCACTACGACCTCACCCCCCCGCAGCTGGCCGACTTCCACGAGCGCTTCGTCACCGAGCTCGGCGTGTCGGTCGTCGGCGGCTGCTGCGGCACCACCCCCGAGCACCTCGCCGCCGTGGTCGAGCGCTGCGCGGACCTGACGCCGGCCGCCCGCACGCCCGAGCACGAGCCCGGCGTGGCCTCCATCTACACCGCCGTGCCGTTCGAGCAGGACACGAGCTTCCTGGTCGTGGGCGAGCGCACCAACGCCAACGGCTCGAAGAAGTTCCGCGAGGCGATGCTGGCCGACGACTGGGACACCTGCGTGGCCATGGCCAAGGAGCAGGTGAAGGAGGGGGCCCACGTCCTCGACGTGTGCGTCGACTACACCGGCGAGGACGGCGTCTCGGACATGACCGAGGTGGCCAGCCGCTTCGCCACGCAGTCGAGCCTGCCGCTCATGCTCGACTCCACCGAGCCGGCGGTCATCGAGGCCGGCCTCCAATGGATCGGCGGCAAGGCGGTCCTCAACTCGGTCAACCTCGAGGACGGCGACGACCCCGGCACCCGCCTCGACCGGTTCCTGAGCCTGGCCCGCGAGTACGGCGCCGCCGTCGTGTGCACCTGCATCGACCAGGAGGGCCAGGCCCGCACCGCCGACTGGAAGGTGCGGGCGGCCAAGGCCATCCACGACATCGCCGTCGAGCGCTACGGCCTGGAGCCGAGCGACCTCATCTTCGACCCGCTGGCCCTGCCCCTCTCGACGGGCATGGAGGAGAGCCGGCGCGACGGCATCGAGATGATCGAGGGCATCCGCCGGATCAAGGCCGAGCTGCCCGGTGTCTCGACCATCCTCGGGCTCTCCAACGTGAGCTTCGGGCTCACACCGGCGGCCCGCCACGTCCTCAACTCGGTGGTGCTGGCCGAGTGCGTCGACGCCGGGCTCGACGCCGCCATCGTCCACGCCGCCCGCATCCTGCCGCTCAGCCGCATCCCCGAGCACCAGCAGGCGATCTGCCGCGACCTGATCTACGACCGGCGCACCCCCGACTACGACCCCCTCCAGGCGCTGATGGCCGAGTTCGAGGGGGTCACCGCCTCGACGGTGGAGAAGGAGGACCGCACCGGCTGGCCGGTCGAGCAGCGCCTCGAGCGGCGCATCATCGACGGCGACCGCGACGGCCTGGAGGCCGACCTCGACGAGGCGCTGAACGCCGGCACCCCCGCCCTGGCCATCGTCAACGACACGCTGCTGGCCGGCATGAAGGTCGTGGGCGACCTCTTCGGCAGCGGCCAGATGCAGCTGCCCTTCGTGCTCCAGTCGGCCGAGACGATGAAGGCCTCGGTCGCCTACCTCGAGCCCCACATGGAGAAGGCCGACGCCGGCGGCAAGGGCCGGATCGTGCTGGCCACGGTCAAGGGCGACGTCCACGACATCGGCAAGAACCTCGTCGACATCATCCTCACCAACAACGGCTACGAGGTCTTCAACCTCGGCATCAAGGTGGCGGTGACGGAGATGGTCGAGAAGGCGCTCGAGGTCGACGCCGACGCCATCGGGATGAGCGGGCTGCTGGTCAAGAGCACGCTCATCATGCGCGAGAACCTGGAGGAGCTGAACCGCCGCGAGCTGTCGCGCATCCCCGTGCTGCTCGGCGGGGCGGCCCTCACCCGCACCTACGTCGAGCGCGACCTCCGGGAGGTCTACGACGGCCGGCTCTTCTACGGCCGCGACGCCTTCGAGGGCCTCCACACCCTCGACCAGCTGGTCGACATGAAGCGCTCCGGCGTCGACGACCCTGAGCTCGGCCGCACCCCGGGCGGGCGGAACCTGCCCCGGCGCTCGGGGCGGGAGAAGGTCGCCGTCGAGGTGCCGGCGCGCTCGCCGGAGGTGGCCACCGACGTCGAGGTGTTCAAGCCGCCGTTCCTCGGCTCCCGGGTGGTCAAGGGCATCGCCCTCGACACCATCGCCGGCTACCTCAACGAGACGGCGCTGTTCCGCAACCAGTGGCAGTACCGACCGGAGAAGGGCGAGTCCGACGCCGACTTCAAGGCCCGGCTGCGGCCCCGGCTCCGCGCCGAGCTGGCCGACGCCACCGCCGCCGGGATCCTGGTGCCCGCCGTGGTCTACGGCTTCTTCCCCGTCAACGGCGACGGCAACGACCTCGTCGTCTGGACCGACGACGACCGCTCGACCGAGTGGGGCCGGTTCCCCTTCCCCCGCCAGTCGACGGAGCCGTTCCTCTGCATCGCCGACTTCTTCCGGCCCCTCGAGTCAGGCGAGGCCGACTACGCCGCCTTCTCGATCGTCACCATGGGATCGGCCGTCTCGGAGCGGGCGGCCGAGCTGTTCGCCGCCGACCGCTACTCCGAGTACCTCCACCTCCACGGCCTGGGGGTCGAGATGGCGGAGTCGCTGGCCGAGCTCTGGCACCGACGCATCCGCGAGGAGTGGGGCTTCGCCGACGAGGACGGGCCCACCCTGACCGGGCTGTTCAAGCAGCAGTACCGGGGCGGGCGCTACTCGTGGGGCTACCCGGCCTGCCCCGACCTCGAGGACAACCGCACGGTGTGGGAGCTGCTCGAGGGCGGCCGCATCGGCGTGGAGGTGTCGGAGGAGACCGGCTACCAGTACCAGCCCGAGCAGACCACCTCCGCCCTCGTCGCCTCCCACCCCCGGGCCAAGTACTTCGTCGCCCGCTAGCCGACCCCGGGGCCCGTCGCCCTAGTCTGCGGCGCCGGAGGGGGGGCCCGTTGGCGCAAGCGCTCGAAACGAAGCCGTCGGCGACGGCCGGGGCGACGCCCGCCGGCCGCACGCGCAGCTACGGCCTCGAGATCCTGCTCATCAGCTTCGCCGGGCTGCTGCTGGAGATCGCCTACACGCGGATCATCTCGTTCAAGCTCTTCTACTACTGGACGTACCTGATCATCGGACTGGCCCTGCTCGGGGTCGGGAGCGGCGGCGTGCTCGTGGCCGTGTCGGGCCGCCTGCGCCGGGCCTCGACGGACGCCATCCTCCGCTGGGGGACGCTGCTCGCCGCCGCCACCGTCGGGCTCGGCTACCTCGTCGTGGCCCGCACCCGGGTGGCGACCCTGGAGGTGTGGGAGTACGGGACCAGGACCTCGGTCCTCGAGCTCGGGCGCCTCGTCCTGATCTGCCTGGCGATGTTCTCCTCCTTCCTCGCCATCGGGGTGATGGTCGCCGTCCTCCTCGGGCGGGCCGAGCGGGTCGGCCGCCTCTACTTCGCCGACCTGCTGGGGGCGGGCCTGGCCTGCGCCGTGGTGGTGACCCTCATCGGGTCCATCGGACCGGTGGCCACCGTGTTCCTCGCCGGGGTGGTCCTGGCCCTCGCCGGGCTGCGCCTGAGCTACCGCCGGCCGGCGTTCGCCGCCGCCAGCGTCGCCCTCGTCCTGGTGCTGGGGGTCGGCCTGGTGGCTCCCGACGAGCTCCCCCGGCAGCTCGAGGACCCGGTGAAGGCCGAGCTGACCGACGCGAACACCATCTTCTCCAAGTGGAGCCCGATCTTCCGCGTCGACGTGAGCGACTTCGGGGACCGCCGGGTGCTCTTCCACGACGCCCTGCTCGGATCGGTGATCTTCCAGTTCGACGGCGACGCCTCGAAGCTCGACCGGTTCGACACGGATCCGCGCTCGCTGCCCTTCTCGCTGCTCGGCCGCTCGCCCGGCAACACCATGATCATCGGGGCCGCCGGCGGCCACGAGATCCTCGCCTCGCTCTACTTCGATGCCGAGCACATCGACGCCGTCGAGCTCAACCCCGTCACCCACGACCTCGTCACCGACGAGTACGCGGACTACGCCGGCCACCTCGACGAGAACCCGGCCGTCAACTACGTCACCGGTGACGGGCGCTCGTTCCTCGCCCGCAGCGACAAGACCTACGACCTGATCTGGTTCCCGGCGCCCGACAGCTACTCGGCGACGAACGCGGCGACGGCGGGCGCCTTCGTGCTCTCCGAGAGCTACCTCTACACGAGCGACACCATCGAGGAGAGCCTCGAGCACCTGGGCGACGACGGGATCATCGCCACCCAGTACGGCGGAGTACGACTACGCGGCCAAGCCCAACCGCACCAGCCGCTACGTGAGCACGGCCCGCCACGCCCTCGCGGAAGCCGGCATCGACGACCCGACCGGACACATCCTGGTGGCCACGTCAGGCGGGAGCGGGGCGACCAACGACACCGCCGTGCTGTCCACGATCCTGGTGAAGCGCACCCCGTTCACGCCGGACGAGATCAACCGCTTCACCGACCAGCTGGAGGAGGTCGACGACACGAGCCTCCAGTACTCCCCCGCCTCGCAGGACCTCGACAACACGGTGAGCGACATCGTGACCCTGCCGGACGGCGAGCTCGACGCCTTCCTCGACGACTACCCCTACGACGTCAGCGCCATCACCGACGACGGCCCGTTCTTCTGGAACTTCAAGCCGCTCCCCGAGGTCCTCGCCGACATCGGCGACCCGGTCGACCGCACCGACCTCGAGGACGCCATCGGCGAGCGGGTGCTGCTGCTCCTCCTCGGGGTGGCCACCCTCTTCGCCGCCGTGTTCCTGCTCGTGCCCTTCCTGGCCATCCGCCGCACGTGGGGCTCGCTGCCCCGCAAGGGCACCTCGGCGCTCTACTTCGCCGCCCTGGGCCTCGGCTTCATGTTCTTCGAGATCACGCTCATCCAACGCCTGACGCTGTTCCTCGGCTACCCGACCTACTCGCTGACGGTGACCCTCGCGTCGATCCTGGTGTTCACCGGGATCGGCGCCCTCCTCAGCGACCGCTGGGCGGGGCGCCCCCGGACCGTGGTGCCGGTGCTGCTGGCCGCGCTCGTGGTCCTCACCGCGTTCTACCTGTGGGGCCTGCCACCGATCACGGACGCGGTGCTCGAGTGGCCCCTCGCGGCCCGCGTCCTGCTGGCCTTCGCCGTGCTGGCCCCGCTCGGGCTGTGCCTGGGCAGCTTCATGCCGGTCGGCCTGCGGGCGGTGTCCAGCCTGACCGACCACGGCCAGGAGTACCGGGCCTGGGGCTGGGCGGTGAACGGGTTCGCTTCGGTGATCGGGGCCGTGCTCACCACGATGTTGGCCATGACCTTCGGCTTCCGGGTGGTGCTCGGGCTGGCCCTCGCCGTGTACCTCGTCGCCCTCCTCGCCCTGCGGGCGCTGGTCAAGGCGTCCCCCACCCCCGCCGCCTGAGCACCAGGACCCGGGCGGGGGGCGCCGGAAGGATCGGCGCGAAGGGCGCGTACCGTGACCGGGCCCATGGCCGGCCCCCTGCGACCTCGACTGCCCTACCTGCCGGCCCTCGACGGGCTGCGCGCCGTCGCGGTCGGGGCCGTGCTGCTGTACCACGCCGGCGAGGGCTGGGCCGGGGGCGGCTTCCTCGGCGTCGACCTGTTCCTCGTCCTCAGCGGCTACCTCATCACGACCCTGCTGCTGCTCGAGCACGAGGGCACCGGGCGCATCGACCTCCCCGCCTTCTGGGCCCGGCGGGCCCGGCGCCTCCTCCCCGCCCTGTTCCTCATGGTCGCCGCCGTCGCCGCCGTCGCCCCCCTCGTCCTCTCCCGGCTCCAGTTCGACCGCCTCCGCGGCGACGGGTTGGCCACCCTCTTCTACGTGGCCAACTGGCGGCTGATCGTGAGCGGCCAGTCCTACTTCGAGCAGTTCGGCGAGCCGTCGCCGTTCCGGCACACGTGGTCGCTGGCCATCGAGGAGCAGTGGTACCTCCTGTGGCCGCTCGTGCTCGGCGCCCTGCTCCTGCTGTGGCGTCGCCGGCCCGCTGTCGTGGTGGGCGTGGTCCTGGCCGGCGCCGCCGCCTCGGCCGTCCTGATGGCCGCCCTCTCGGGGCCCGGCGAGGACCTCTCCCGCGCCTACTACGGCACGGACACCCGGGCCGAGTCGCTCCTCGTCGGTGCCGCCCTGGCCCTGGTCCTCCGCCTCCGGCCGGCCGGCGGTCCCCTGCTCCAGGCCGCGGGCGTCGTCGGTGGGGTGGTCTGCCTCGCCCTCCTCGGCACGGTCGACGACTTCGACCTCTGGATGTACTCGGGGGGCTTCCTCCTGCTCGCCGCCTCGACGGCGGCGGTGGTGGCGGCGGCTGTGGCCCCCGACGGTGGGCCGGTGGCCTGGGCCCTGTCGAGGCCGCCGCTGCCTGCCATCGGCCGCATCTCCTACGGGCTCTACCTGTGGCACTGGCCCGTCTACCTGGTGCTCACCGGGGGTCGCCTGGGGATCTCCGGACCGCTCCTCGTCGTCGTGCGCCTGGCCGCCACCGTGGCCGTGTCCCTGGCCTCCTACTTCCTGGTGGAGCTGCCGGTCCGGCGGGGTGCGCTGCACGGCGGGCGGGCCCGGTGGGCCGTCGCCACCGCGGCGGTGGCGGTCGCCGTGTCCGTCGCGGTCGTGGGCACCGTGGCCCGGCCGCCGGCGGAGGCCAGCGCCGGGCCGGTCCGGCTCTTCGCCGAGCCGCCCGACCCCGACGCCACCCGGGTGCTGGTGGTGGGCGACTCGGCCGCCTTCACCCTGGCCAACACCTTCCCCCACGACGAGATGCGGACGAGCTTCACCCTCGAGGCCCACGGGGTGCTCGGCTGCGGGGTGGTGCTCGGGCGGCCCTTCTCCGGCAGCCAGGGGTTGGGGACGGACCCGCAGTGCCCCGGGGTGTTCGACGCCTGGCGTCAGGAGGTGGCCGACTTCGACCCCCAGGTGTCGGTGGCCGTGCTCGGCGCGTGGGAGGTGCTCGACCACGAGGTGGACGGGCGGCGGCTGCGGGTGGGGACCGACGAGTACCGCCGCTACCTCTTGGACCGCCTCGACGAGGGCATCGACATCCTCACCGTGGGCGGCCGGCACCCCCTCGCCCTGCTGGGCGTCCCCTGCTACGGCCGATCGGCCACCGCCGTCGACCCCCGGGTCGGCGACGTGCGGGCCGACGGCGAGCGGACGACGTGGGTCAACGGCGTCTTCGAGGAGGCGGCCGCCGCCCACGCCGGCACCGTCACCCTGGTCGACCTCCCCGGCTTCCTGTGCCCGGGCGGCCGGTTGCAGGAGGAGCGGGACGGCGTGCGACTCCGCTACGACGGCGTCCACTTCACCGACGAGGGCGGCCGGGTCGTCTGGCAGTGGCTGGCGCCCCAGCTCGAGCGCCTGGTGCCTAGCCCCTGACGGTCGGGCGCACCGAGTCGCCCGGCCCGAGGAGCGACACCTGGAGGTCGGCGTCGCCCGCCGGGAGCAGGGGCTCGGGCAGGACGGCGGCGAAGGCGGCCGGCTGGTCGCCCTCCCGGAAGGTGGGCACGACTGCCGCCACGCGCCCGCCGACGGCCAGGACCACGACCGACCCGTCGGGCGCGCCCTCGAGGTGCCCGGTCACGAGGCTCGGGACCCGGTTCGACTCGAGGTCGATGTCGGCCAGCCGGTCGGCGTCGTCGACCACCGCCGTCACGTCGGAGGTGGGTCCGACCTGGAGCTCGCCGACGTCCCGCCCCACCCACTCCGGACGGGGTCCCACCCGGTAGGGGTCGAGCTCGCCGCCGCCCCGCAGGGCCTCGGGGAGGGACCGCCGCAGGACCTCGGCCCACCCCTCGGCGGGGTCGACCTCGGCCCGCTGCCCCGGCGTCACCCCGAAGGTCACCACCTGGCTCTGGAAGAACGCCTTGGGGGCGCCGTCCGGCCGGCCCCGGCCCCGGGCCGACGCGCCGTCGATCCGCCACGGGAGGTCGACGCCCAGGACGTCGGCGATGGTGGGCAGGACGTCCACCGTCTCGACGCCGGCGTCGCTCACCTCGCCCTCCGCCTGGTCCGGCGCCTTGACGAAGAACGGCACCCACATCAGCTCGGGGGCGGCCTCCTCGGCGAACTCCTCGACCGTCAGGCCCCGCACCGGCTCCCCCGGCTGGAAGGCCACGCCGTGGTCGGCCGTCACGACGAGCAGGGCCTCGTCGAACAACCCGGTCTCGTGCAGCCGGTCGAGTAGCGCCTGGACGAGGCCGTCGACGTACTGGAGCTGGAGGAGGTGGCGCTCACGACCCAGCTCGGCCGGCCACGGCTCCTCGGACCAGAAGTCCTCGTCGACCTTCCCCGGGTCGACCTCGGGGTGGGGGTACTGGCGGCCCGACGGGAGGTAGCGCCACGGGACGTGGGGCAGCAGGACGTGGAGGTAGTGGAGGGTGGGGTCGTCCGACGGCTCCAGGCCGGCGAGGAAGTCCTGGTAGCGGGAGGGCTGGTTCAGCGCGAAGTCCTCGAACCCGTTCTCGTCCTCCTGCACCCCCGACTCCTCGACGAAGCCGGCCACGGGGTCGTCGGCGCTGCTGTCGGGCGACACCTGCTGGCGCCACACGTTGCGGGCGTCGGCGCCGAGGTCCCGCAGGCTCCGCGTCGCCTCGGCCTCGGTGTCCCGGCACAGCGTCGGGGGGCAGAGGCGGGTGATCGACTCGTCCACGTCGAGCGAGTAGTTGCCCCCGAGGAGCGTGAACAGGTTGTCGGGGTGATCGGAGGCGACCGGTGCCGACTCGTGGGGGTAGCGCCCGGTGAGGATGGCCGGCACCGCATGCCAGGTCGAGCTGGTGACGGCCGTGGTGTTGCGGTACCAGTTGCTGGCCTCGGCCAGCTCGGCGAACCCCGGGTACCGCTCGGCGTCGATGCGGCCGTCGGGACCGATCAGCGACGCCAGGGGCAGCTCGTCGAGGAGGAGCATCACCACCGGCGCCGGCTCGCGGACCTCGACCGAGCCGGCCGCCTCGACCTTCCCGGCCCGCAGCTCCTCGCCCACGGGGGACGTGACCAGGAAGAGCACGAGGAACAGGACCGGGGCCAGCGCCGCCACCCGCACCCACGACCGGACGGACGCGGCCCGCCAGAAGAGGACCACGAAGCCGGCGCCGAGCGCGATCGCCACGGCCACGAGGCCGGCCCCCCGCAGCGAGACGGCGTGCTTGGCCACCTGCACCACCGCCAGGGCGGCGAGCACGGCCACGAAGACGAGGTGGACGCCCGTCCGGACCCGGGCGCCGGCGATCAGCCCCACGAGAAGCTCGATGGCGAACAGGACGACGGCGGGGCCGAGGGCCACGAGCACGCCGAAGGCGATGATGACGGGGCGGGAGGCGTCCCGGAAGGCGAACTGCTCCGGGCTGCGGCCGAAGACATCGAGGAGCGGCTGGGCCACGGCGAACCCGGTGAGGGCCAGCAGCTCGAGGAAGGCGGTGACCGGGGGTCGCCGGCGCGGAGGCGCGTCCGGGGTGACCGAGGTCATCGGGGGGTGACCACGGGGCGAACGTACCAGCGGCCCCCGACGGTTCCGCAGCGGGCCGCCGGGCCCCGCCGGTCAGGACCCGGCGCAGAACAACCTGGAGGATTCCTTGATCCACCCTGCCCGGAGCCCAGAACGACCCGGTTGTTCTGCGTCGGGCCCTCCGCCGGGCCCTCAGCCGGCCAGGACGGCCCGGGCCACCAGGTCGGTGCCGAAGGCGGTGAGGATGGCGAGGTAGAGCAGGCCCGTGGCGGCCATCACGGCCGAGTAGTAGCGCTCCCGCAGGGCGGCCCGGGTGAGCAGGCACAGGACCAGCGTGGTGGCGGCACACGCCACCCAGAACCACCCGAGGAGCCCGCCGTACCCGTCGTCGACGGAGCCCGAGAGGACGGCCGGCATGCCGGTGGGGAGGAGCAGGGCGACGACCTCGACCGGCCAGAGCAGCGTGACCCAGCGGACGAGCTCGAGCAGCGGGCCCCGGGCCAGGCCCGGCTGCACCAGGTACCAGTGGCCGAGGAGCATCGCGTCGCTCACGGCGCCGAGGAAGGCGGCCCCCACGAGGGTGCGCAGCACGGCCAGGGCGTCGGGGCCGCCGGCGTCGAGACCGGCGGCGACCAGCCCCACCACCCCCACCACCGGAGCCACCAGGTCGAGCCACGGGGGGAACTCGGGCACGTCCCGGTCGACCACGGCCACCTGGCGGTCGATCCCGGTCATGGCCGTCACCCGGGCCGAACGGCGCTCCTGGCGCTCGCGCTCGCCCGCCACCCCGGCCCGGCGGCGCACCACCGAGACGGCGAGGGCGACGCCCGCAGCCACCACCACCCCGGCGGCGGCCGCGTCCCGCACGGGCACCGGGTCGAGGGCCCGCCCGGCGGCCACGGCGCCCGCGGCCATGACGAGGTACACGGACCGCAGCAGCCACCCGTAGCCGATGCCCACCTCCCGCCGGCGGGTGGTGACCCACAGGAACAGGAGGCCCCCGACGGCCCACTGGAGCAGGACGGTCGCCGCGTCCAGTCTCACGATCGTGGCCCGAGGGGTGGCACGGCGGCGACGGTACCGTCGCCCCGTGGTCCGGCCCCTCCTCGTGGTCGCGCTCGTGGCGGGACTCGTGTCCGCGGGCTGCTCCGGCGGCGACCGGCCGTCGACCTCGGCCGAGCGGACCACGACGACGTCGGCGCCGGCCGAGGACCTCCCCCCGGAGGTCGACGCCTTCCTCGAGCGGGCCGCCGGCAGTGAGGGCACGGCGTTCGAGGCGTCGTACGACGTCCTGCGCAAGCTGGGCGGCGTGCGCTCGACCGTGACCGTCGTGGGCGGTCCCGACGGGGCCCGCATCAGCGTGGACGACCTGGTGGTGCTCGTGGGCGAGCACCCGGCCACCTGCCGGCCCTCGGCCCGGGCCTGCGTGGGCGAGGTGCGGGAGGAGCAGCTCGCCGAGTACGGGATCTTCTCCCGCTTCTGGTCGACGGGCCCGGCCGACGCGCTGCGCACGGTGGTGGGCCGCACCGACGACGGCCCGCCCGTGACGTCCACCCGGACGGTCGCCGGCGTGCCGCTGGACTGCATCGCCGTGCCGGTGGGCTCGTCCCTGCCCGCCACCTCCTGCACCACGGCGGAGGGTGTGTTCGGCCTCGTCGACAACCCCTCGGTGCGCTACGAGCTGACGAGCTACCGGGTCGGGCCGCCGCCGGCCGGCGCCCTCGACCTGCCCTTCCCCGTGGGCGACGACGACGCCTTCCTCGGGGCCGAACCGTCCTCGTAGCCGCCGTCCCCGGCGTTTGGGCGGGTTTCGACCCGGATGGTGGGGCGAAACCTGCCCGAACGCCGGAGATCTCGTAGGTCGTTCGGCTCATGCGCGGCCCCCGTCGCGCCGATGAGGGGACATCGACGCGCGCGCCACCTCCCGTCCCCGCTCCGCCTCCCTGGCGGCCGCCCTGCTCCTGGCCGTGGTGGCCCTGGCCGGCTGCTTCCCGGTGGCCAACGGCTACCGGAACCCGGTGTACCGGGGCTCGTTCGCCGACCCCTTCGTCCTGCGGGTGGAGCGGAGCTTCTTCGCCTACGGCACGAACATCGTGGTCGACGGGCGCCCGGTCAACGTGCCGGTGCTGACCTCGCCGGACCTCGCGTCGTGGGAGCGGGCCCCCGTGGACGCCCTCCCGGACGCCGGCCTCGGCGGCTGGGTCGACCGCTCACGGGTGCGGGGCCGCATCTGGGCGCCGGCGGTGCTGGCCCGGACGGCGCCGGCCGGGACCCCCTACTACGTCCTCTACTACACGGCGCCCGTCACCCGCGACGGCCACACCCGCCAGTGCATCGGCACCGCCATCTCCGCCAACCCCCTCGGGCCCTTCGACGACGACCACCAGAAGCCGCTGGTGTGCCAGTTCCACCACGGCGGCTCGATCGACGCCAGCGTGGCCCCCGTCCCGGGCACGACGGGCCCGAACCGCCCCAGCTTCCTGCTCTGGAAGAGCGACGAGATCGCCCTCCAGAACGGGGCGCCGGCCTCGCTGTGGGCCCGACCGCTGGGACCCGACGGGCGCTCGTTCACCGGGCCGAACCGGGTCCTGCTCACCGCCCGCCCGGGAGACTTCCCGTGGGAGCGCGCCTTCGGCGGCGGGCAGATCGAGGGCCCGTCGGTGGTCTACGAGGAGGGGCACGACCGGTTCGTCCTCTTCTACTCGGCCGGGCCCTACGACTCGCCGTCCTACGCCATGGGCTACGCCCTGTGCGCCAACTACGGGGGCGTGCCCGCCGGCTGCAGCCGACCGGCCTCCGCGGCCCGGGGGCCGTGGGTGCGCAGCGCCGGCGGCGCCTACGGACCAGGCGGCCAGGAGGCCTTCCGGGGCCGGGGCCACTGGTGGTTCGCCTACCACGCCTACTCGTCCACCACGTCCCGGTCCAGCGCCGCCCTCGACGGGCCCCGGGTCTACGACCCGGCCACCGTCCGGGCCCAGCAGCCCGACCGGGGCGCCGCCGGCCTCGACGCCGAGACCCGCAACCACCGCATCGACAAGCTGTGCCTCGCCGGCGGGCCGTGGACCAACGCCCCCACGGCCGGGGAGGCGGTCGGCACGTCCCGCAGCGCCGACTGCATCGCCGACCTGTAGCCCGCTCCCCCGTCGGTTCGGACGCCGGGTCTAGAGGAGCCCGGCCACCGTCGCGCCGTCGACGCCCATGGCGATCCCGCTGACGAAGCCGGCCGGCTCGGAGCAGAGGAAGGCGACCACCTTGCCGAAGTCGGCGGGGTCCCCGAGCCGTCCCCCGCCGTGACCCAGCTGGCGCACGCGGTCGGTGTCGTGGGTGCCGGGGCAGGCCAGGTTGACGGTGATGCCCTCCTCGAAGAGGTCGGCGGCGGCGGTCTTGGCCCACGCCCACAGCCCGGCCCGGGCCGTGTTGGACGCGGCCAGCACCGGCGAGGGCTGGCGCACGGTGACCGAGGTGATGAGGCAGATCCGCCCCCACCGCTGCGCCCGCATGTGGGGCACCGCCTCCCGCACCAGGCGGATCGACGTCAGCAGGTTGGCCTGGACCGCCGCCTCGAGGACGTCGTCGCCCACCTCGAGGGCCCGACCGGGCGGCGGCCCGCCGGCGTTCCCCACCACGATGTCGAGGCGCCCGTAGGTCTCGACCGCGAGCCGGACGAGGGCGGCCGGGTTCTCGGGCTCCGTGATGTCGGCGACGACGGCCCGCGCCTCACCGCCGGCGGCACGGATGGCCACAGCGGTCTGCTCCAGTGCGTCCCCGCCCCGGGCGCAGATCACCACCTTGGCCCCCTCGGCGGCGAGCGCCTCGGCGCTGGCCCGGCCGAGCCCCTTGGAGGCGGCCGTCACCACGGCCACCCGGTCCTGCAGCCCGAGGTCCATCAGCGCCTCCCGCTCGTCACGCGTCGACCACCACGAGGTCGTGGTTCGCCCGGTTGAGGGGCTCGGGGCCGGTGTCGGTGGCCACCACGATGTCCTCCAGGCGGACGCCCGTCCGCCCGGGGAGGTAGATGCCCGGCTCGACCGAGAAGGCGTGGCCGGCCACCAGCAGCTCGCCGTTGCCCTCGACGAGGTAGGGGTCCTCGTGCTCTTCGAGGCCGATCCCGTGGCCCGTCCGGTGGACGAAGCGGTCGCCGAGGCCGGCGTCGGCGATGCGTCGGCGGGCGGCGGCGTCGACCGCCTCGCACGGCGTGCCCACGGTGGCGGCGGCCACCCCGGCGGCCTGGGCCTCCTGGAGCACGGCGTACAGCTCGACGACCTCGGCCGGCGGCGGGCCCACGTGCACGCACCGGGTGATGTCCGAGCAGTAGCCGTCGGACGTGGTCCCCCCGAAGTCGCAGAGGACGACCTCGCCCGCCTCGATGACCCGGTCCCCGGGCTCGTGGTGGGGGCTGGCGGCGTTGGGGCCGGAGCCGACGATGGCGAAGTTGACCCGGGCGTGGCCCTCCGCCACGAGCCGGCGCCCGAGCTCGGCCGAGACCTCGGCCTCGGTGCGACCCACCAGGGGGATCTCGCCGGCCTGGAGGGCGGCCGCCACCCGGTCGGCGGCCTCGGCGGCGCGGCGGAGGGCCGCCACCTCGTCGGGGCCCTTGACCGCCCGCAGCGGCCCGGTGATCTCGCTGGCCCGCCGCCACGCCGTCCCCGGCAGCGCCCGTTGGAGGTCGAGGACGAAGCGGGCCCAGGTGCGATCGCTGACGCCGGCGACGCGAGCCCGGCCGGCCAGCCCGGCCACGACGGCCACCGGGTCCTCGGTCTCCTCCCAGGGGCGCAGCGCGAAGACCTCCGGGCGCTCCACCACCCGGGGCGCCTCGAGCCGGGGGACCACCAGGGTGGCGTCGCCGTCGGCGGGCAGGACGAGCATGGTCAGCCGCTCGAGGGGCATGGCCTCGTAGCCGGTCAGGTAGGGGAGGTCGGCCCCGAGGCTGACCAGGAGGACGTCGACGCCCTCCTCCGCCATGCGCCGCCGGACGCGGTCGACGCGTTCGGCCAGCACGCTGCGATGGTAGGACGGGCGCCGTGCCCCGCATCACCGTCGTCGACGGCGACCTGACCACCGAGTCGGTCGACGCCATCGTCAACGCCGCCAACTCGTCGCTGCTCGGGGGCGGTGGCGTGGACGGCGCCATCCACCGCGCCGGTGGCCCCGAGATCCTGGAGGCGTGCCGCTCGCTGCGGGCCGGCGACCTCCCCGACGGTCTGCCCACCGGCCGCGCCGTCGCCACCACCGCGGGCCGGATGCCGGCGCGCTGGGTGATCCACACAGTGGGCCCGGTCTACGCCGCCGAGGACGATCCCGCCGCCCTGCTGGCGTCCTGCCACGTCGAGTCCCTCCGGGTGGCCGACGGGCTCGGCGCCGCCACCGTGGCCTTCCCGGCCATCTCCTGCGGCGTCTACGGCTACCCGCTCGACGAGGCCGCCCCGGTGGCGGTGGCCGCCGTGCGGGACTCCGGGGCCGCCGTCGACGAGGTCCGCTTCGTCCTCCGCGGCGCCGCCGCGGTGCGGGCCTGGGAGCGGGCCCTCGGAGGCTGAGCCGAGCTCCCCGGGACCCGGGACTCGACCGATCGGCACGTCTCGACTGCGTGTGTACGGATCTTTCGACTCGGCGTCGAGACGTCGTCCGAGGGTGCCGAGAGGGGCCCCGGACGGCCGGTTCCCGGGCTCCGGAGGGAAGGACCCGCCTCCCGCGCACGACCCCTCCCCCCCGGCGACCCGTATCTCCCCCGGAAGGCGACGGGATGAAACGAGGCGTCAGATCGTCGAATCACACCTTTCGGGTCAACTCGGGGCAGGATCAGAGCGGCCCCGGGTTGGTGACCTCCCGCCGCTGACCCGGGGCCACCCGACCGACCGCCCGCCCCCGCCGTTCCGGCCTGCAGGTCGGGGCCGGATCCACCACGTTCTGCAGGCCGGAAGCTCAGACCGCCGCCGGCGCTGCCGTTGGGGACCGGTGGCGGCGCGTGGCATCGACGACCTCAGGACCCGCCTGGTCCGGGCCTCGACCGGACCCCGGCACTGGCCGGCCGGCGCCCGCAGCGAGCGGGCCACCGGACGCCTCCTGGAGGCCCTCGAGCCGGCCGGGTTCGCGGTGGTGCAGCTCGACGACCACCTGGTGGTGGGGCCGTCGGGCGTCTGGCTGGTCGGTGCCCGGGACTTCCCCTACCCGCTCAGCCTCGGGCACCGGGGCGGGCTGTGGACCGGGTGGTACCCCGTGTCCGACGTCCTGGTGGAGGCCAAGCGGGCGGCCACCGCCGTGGCCGCCGTCCTCGACACGCCCGTCGAGCCGGTGGTCGCCGTCCACACCGCCCCCGTCCCGGGGCGCCACCTCGTCAACGACGGGGTCCACGTGGTCGACGCCACCCGGGCCCTCGTGCCCCTCCTGCGCGACCGCACGCCCACCCTCGACGAGGCCGAGGTGGCCCGCGTGGCCGGCCTGGCGCCGGGCGCCTACGGGGCGACCAACGGGCGGCGCCGGGCGGACGCCTCCGGCTGAACCGCCTCGGCCGCCGCCCGGGCGTGGTAGCTCGACCGGGTCAGGGGCGAGGCCTCGACGTGGCCGATGCCGAGGGCCTCGCCGGCCCGGCGCAGCGCGTCGAACGTCTCCGGGGCCACCCACCGGGCCACCGGCAGGTGGTCGGCCGTGGGCCGCAGGTACTGGCCCATGGTCACGATGTCCACGCCCACCGCGGCCAGGTCGGCCAGCGCCCCCCGCACCTCGTCGTCCGTCTCCCCCATGCCGAGGATGAGGCCCGACTTGGTGACCAGCCCGGCCGCCTTCGCCCGGGCCAGCACGGCCAGCGACCGCGCGTAGCCCGCTGACGGGCGCACCGCCCGCTGGAGGCGGGCCACCGTCTCGAGGTTGTGGTTGAGGACGTCCGGGGCGGCGGCGAACACCGCCTGGAGCGACGCCGGGTCGCCCTTGCAGTCGGAGATGAGCACCTCGACGGCGCATCCCGGGACCCGCCGGCGCACGGCCTCGATGGTGGCGGCGAAGGCGCCGGCGCCGCCGTCGGCCAGGTCGTCGCGGGCCACGGCCGTCACGACGGCGTGGGCCAGGCCCATGCGCTCGACCGCGTCGGCCACCCGCTCGGGCTCGTCGGCGGCCAGGGGCTCCGGGTGGCGGGTGTCGACCAGGCAGAACCCGCAGGCCCGCGTGCAGCGCTCGCCGTTGATCATGAACGTGGCGGTGCCCTCGGCCCAGCACTCGAAGATGTTCGGGCAGCCGGCCTCCTCGCACACGGTGACGAGGGAGAGATCGCGCATCGTCCGCTTGAGCGACAGGTACTCCGGCCCCATGCGGGCCGACGCCCGCAGCCATGGGGGCTTGCGCTCGCCGATGGTCAGGCCGTCGGCCACGCCGGCCTCGGCCAGGCGACGGGTGAGCCGCACCGGCGTGGACCCGCCGACCTCCCCCCGGGAGAAGGGGGCAAGGTCCTCCGGCGCCACCCGCCACGCCACGTCCTGGCGCTCGACCCCGCCGCCGCCCCACCGCTCGGCGGCCCGGGCGGCCACGGCGTCGACCACCGCCCGCATGTCGACCCGCAGGCCCTCGGCGGCCAGCGAGGTCACCCCCCGGTCACGGATCCCGCAGGGGACGATGTGGTCGAACATGGACAGGTCGGGGTCGACGTTGAGGGCGAAGCCGTGCATCGACCGACCCCGGGACAGGCGCACGCCGACGGCGGCCACCTTGCGCTCGCCGAGCCAGACCCCCGGGTAGCGGTCCTCCCGGGTGGCGCCGGGCAGGCCGAGGTCGGCCAGCGCGTCGATCACCACCTGCTCGACCGAGCGGACGAAGGCGACGGTGTCGGCCATCCCGCCGCCACGGCGGCCCGGCACCGACAGCACCGGGTAGCCCACGAGCTGGCCGGGGCCGTGGTAGGTGACGTCGCCCCCCCGGTTGGCCGACACGAGCTCGGCCCCCACCGTGGCCGGGTCGACCAGCACGTGGGTGGGGTCGGCCCGCACCCCGAGCGTGTAGACGGACGGGTGCTCGAGCAGCAGCAGGTGGTCGTCGGTCCCCGACCACAGCGCCGTCTGGAACGCGAGCGCGTCGGCGTACCGGACCCGCCCCAGCCACCGCACCCGGAGGGGCGTCACCCGATCTCCGCCTCCCAGTCCCGCGTCTCGAGGATCTCCTTGACCTTGGCCAGGAAGGCGGCGGCGTAGGCGCCGTCGATGGCCCGGTGGTCGAAGTTGAGGGCCAGCAGCCCGGTCGGGTGCACGGCGATGCCGTCGCTGCCGTCCGGCAGCGCGACCGCCACCGGCCGCTTCTTCACCCCGTCCGTGGAGAGGATGGCCACCTGGGGCTGGTTGATGATCGCCCCCGTCAGCAGCGTCCCGAACGGACCGGGGTTGGTGATGGTGAAGGTGCCCCCGGCGATGTCGTCGGGGCCGAGGCGCCGATCGCGCGCCCGGCTGGCCAGGTCGGCGATCTCGCGGGCCAGTGCCCGCAGGCGCTTGCCGTCGGCGCCGTGGACGACGGGGGCCACCAGGCCCTCGAGGTCGAGGTCGACGGCGATGGCCAGGTTGACGTCGTGGTGGACCAGCAGCTCGTCCTCGCCCACCGAGGCGTTGACCCGGGGGTACTCCCGGATGGCGTCGATGACGGCGCGGCTCACGAAGGGCAGGTAGTTGAGCGACACGCCCTCCTCCTCCTTGAACGAGGCGCTGCGCCGGCTGGCGGGCCCGGTCGACGCCGACGTAGTCGACCTCGATGACCATGAGGGTGTGGGCCGACGTGGCCTTGGACCGCACCATGTGCTCGGCCGTCCGGCGGCGGATGTTGGTGAACGGCACCTTCTCCACCCGCCCCGTCGGGGCCGGTGCCGGCGCCGGCGCCGGTCGGGTCGGCGCGGCCGCAGCGGGCGCCGGGGCCTCGGGCCTCGCCGGTTCGCCGCGCGCCGCCGGCGCCTCCTCCGAGGCCAGCTCCTTCGTCTTCTCCGGCCGCCTCGCGCCTCGGCCTCGGCCGGTCGACGGCCGGCCCCGCCCTCGATGACGGCGAGCACGTCCGAGCGGGTGATGCGCCCGCCGGCGCCCGTGCCCTTGATGCTGGCGGGATCGAGGTCGTGCTCGGCGATGAGGCGCCGCACGACGGGCGACAGCAGGCGGCCGGACGACCCCGTGCCCCGTCGCCCGAATCGCCGGCCGGCGCCGGGCTCTCGTCGGCGGGCGCCGCGGTCGGCGCGCCACCAGCGGTCTCCGTGGCCGCCGTGGGGTCGTCGCCCCCGGCCGGCTCGGAGGTCACCTCGGGCTCCTCCGGCGGCGACGCCACCTGCTCGGCGGCCGCCGGTGCCTCCTCCGCCTCGGGCTCGCCGCCCTCGCCGCTGCCCGACTCGTCGGGCTCGACCGGCGCCTCGGCCTCCGGCTCGGCCTCGGCCGGCGCCTCGTCGGTGGCCGGCGCCGCGGCGCCGTCGCCCACCACCGCGATGACGGTGCCCACGTCGACGGTCTCCCCCTCGGGCACCTTGATCTCCTGGAGGACGCCGGCGACGGGCGAGGGCACCTCGGAGTCGACCTTGTCGGTCGACACCTCGAAGAGGACCTCGTCCTCGGCGACGGTGTCACCCACCTCCTTGAACCACTTGGTGATGGTCCCCTCGGTGACCGTCTCCCCCAGCTGGGGCATCGTGACGTCGGGCATCAGCCGTACAGTCCTCTCCCGGTGAGCGACAGGACGCTCTCTCCGAACAGCTCCGACAGCGTGGGGTGCGGTTGGATGAACTGCGGCGACCTCGTCGACCGAGGCCTCCCAGTTGACGGCCAGGTAGCCGGCGCCGAGCTGCTCGGTGACCCAGGGGCCGACCATGTGGACGCCGAGGATCTGGCCGGGCTCGCCGTTCGGGTCCTTGGCGGCGATGACCTTCACGAGGCCCTCCATGTCGTCGATGATCTGGGCCCGGCTGTTGCCCCGGAAGTGGTGGGTGGACACGACCACGTCGTAGCCCGCCTCCCGAGCCGACTCCTCGGAGTGGCCGGCGAAGGCGACCTCCGGACGGCAGTAGATGCACCAGGGCACCCGGTCGTACTGCACCGGGACGGGATCTTCGCCGAGGATGTCCTTGATGGCCACGATGGCCTCGGCGTAGCCGACGTGGGCCAGCTGCGGCGTGGCGATGAGATCGCCGACGGCCCACACGCCCTCCACCGTGGTGCGGCAGGTGGCGTCGACCTTCACGAAGCCACGCTCGTCCACCTCCACACCGGTGCCGTCGAGGCCGAGGCTGCCCGAGAGTGGGCTACGGCCCACGGAGACGACGATGCGCTCGACCTCGACGTCGTCGCCCCCCTCCACGTGGACCTTGGTCGTCTTGCGGCCGGGGGTGTGGCCGGTGACCTTGACGCCGGTGCGCACGTCGATGTCCCGCTTCCGGAAGCTGCGCTGTACAGCGTTGGCCACGTCGGCATCGAGGCCCGGCAGGAGCTTGGGCAGGAACTCGAGCACGGTGACCTGCACGCCGAGGTCGGCGAGCATCGAGGCGAACTCGCAGCCGATGGCCCCGCCCCCGATGACGGCGGCGCTGCGCCGGCAGATCCTCCATGGCCAACACCTCGTCGGAGGCGAGCACCCACCTCCCGTCGATGTCGAAGCCCGGGAGCGTGCGGACCACCGAGCCGCTGGCCAGGATCACGGCGTCGGCGTTGCAGCTCGGTCGTCGACCCGTCGTTCCCCTCTACGTGCACGGTGCCCTTGCCCTTGTAGGTGCCGGTGCCGGAGTAGGTGACGACCTTGCGGGCCTTGATGACGCCCGTCAGGCCCTTGGTGACGTTGTCGACGACCTTCTGCTTGCGAGCCTGTGCGGCGGCGAAGTCGATCGTGGGCTCGCTCGAGCTGATGCCGAAGGTGCCGGCGTTGCCCACCGTCCGGTAGACGTGGGCCGTCTCGAGCAGCTCCTTGGCCGGGATGCAGCCGCGGTGGAGGCAGGTGCCACCGACCGTGTCCCGCTCGACCATGCCGATCGACAGGCCGGCGGCGGCGCCGTACAGCGCGGCGGCATAGCCGCCAGGTCCACCGCCGATGATGACGACGTCGTGCGATTCCGCCACGCGTCGCAGGCTACCCGTGACGCCGCGTGCGAAGTCCGGGCCGTGGCGGCCGTCACGGGGCGCCCACGGCGTCGGTCCTCGGTGCGCTAGCCGTTGCCCTCCTGGCCCTCTTCGGCGCCCTCGTCGACCTGATCCTCGATCTCGTCGCCGGCGTCGCGGCGCGGTCCTCGAGCTCCTCGCCCTCTTCGTCAGCGGTGTTGCCGTCGCCGTCCTCGTCCGAGCAGGCGGGGGCTCCGAGCAGCAACAGGCCGGCGAGTCCGCCGGCGGCCACGGTGCGCTTCAGGGTGCGGTGCATGCCCCGAGGTGTACCCACCGCGCGTGGTCGTGATGCTCGCTCAGCGCGCGACGACGACCTGCACGGTGAAGGCCACGAGGATGGCCAGGCCGCAGACGAGGGCGGTGGCGATCAGCCGGCGCGTGCTCGACCGGCCCACGGTACCGGCGGGGCGGCGGCGGGTAGCCTGGCGCGTGACCACCAGGGGAGCCCGGTGCGCCGGGCTGAGAGGCCGCCACGCAGGCGGCGACCCTCGAGACCGGGCCGGTCATGCGGCTCGAGGAGGTGACCGATGACGATCGACGATCCCGCCGCCACCGACCCGCTGACCGTCGGGGGCCGGGCCTTCTCCTCCCGGCTGTTCCTCGGCACGGGGAAGTTCCCCTCCAACGCGTCGCTGGCCGGTGCCATCGCCGCCTCGGGCACCGAGCTCGTGACCGTGGCGCTGCGCCGGGTCGACCCCACCGCCGACGAGGACATCCTCGACGCGCTGCCCGAGCACGTGCTGCGGCTGGTCAACACGTCGGGGGCGACCGACGCCGACGAAGCCGTGCGCCTGGCCCGCCTGGCCCGGGCCGCCGGGTTCCCGCCGTGGGTCAAGCTCGAGGTCACCCCCGACCCCCGCTACCTCCTCCCCGACCCGGTGGAGACGCTGGCCGCCGCCGAGGTCCTGTGCGCCGACGGGTTCGTGGTCCTCCCCTACTGCCCCGCCGATCCCGTGCTGTGCAAGCGCCTCGAGGAGGTGGGCTGCGCCACCGTCATGCCCCTCGGGTCGTGGATCGGCTCGAACCAGGGCCTGCGCACCCGGGGCGCCCTGGAGATCATCGTCGAGCAGGCCCTCGTCCCCGTCGTGGTCGACGCCGGCATCGGCGCGCCCTCGCAGGCGGCCGAGGCCATGGAGCTCGGCGCCGACGCCGTCCTCGTGAACACCGCCATCGGCACCGCCGGCGACCCGGTGGCCATGGCCGCCGCCTTCCGCCAGGCGGTGGTCGCCGGGCGGGGCGGCTACCTGGCCGGGCTGCCCGCCGCCTCGGGGGCGGCTGCCGCCTCGTCGCCCCTCACCGGGTTCCTGGCGCCCACCGCACCGTGACGGGGGCGGCCACCCCGGTGGCCCTCGAGTCCCGGCCCGACGGCGTGCCGCCCGGGACGGCGGCGGCCGACCTGCTGGCCACCGACGTGGCCGCCCTGCGGGCGCGGATCGACCGGGCCACCGCGGCCGACGTCGAGCGGGCCCTCCGCCGGGACCGCCGAGGTCTCGACGACCTGGCCGTCCTCCTCTCGGCCCCCGCCGCCGACCGGCTGGAGGACCTGGCGGCCGCCGCCCACCGCCTCACCGTCCAGCGCTTCGGCCGGGCCGTGCGCCTCTTCGCCCCGCTCTACGTGTCGAACGAGTGCGTGTCGACGTGCACCTACTGCGGCTTCTCGGCGGGCAACGACATCGCCCGCCGGACGCTCTCCCCCGAGGAGGTGGCCGAGGAGGGGCGGGCGCTCGTGGAGCGCGGCTTCCGCCACGTCCTCCTCGTCGCCGGCGAGCACGCCCGCATCGTGAGCAAGGACTACCTCGTGGACTGCGTGGCGGCGCTGGCCCCCGTCGTGCCCGAGCTGTCGATCGAGGTCCAGGTGTGGGACGAGGGGACCTACCGCCGGCTCGTGGAGGCCGGCTGCGACGGCCTGATCGTGTACCAGGAGACCTACGACCCGGCGACCTACGCGGCCGTCCACCTGAAGGGGAAGAAGCGCAACGCCGCCTGGCGCCTGGGCGCCCCCGACCGCGGGGCGGCGGCCGGCATGCGGCGGCTCGGGGTCGGCGCGCTGCTCGGCCTCGCGCCCGACTGGCGGTCCGAGGCCCTGGCCCTCGGGGCCCACGCCGGCGCCCTCGTGCGGCGGTGGTGGCGCTGCGAGGTGGGCGTCGCCCTCCCCCGCCTGCGGCCGGCGGCCGGCGGCTACGAGCCGGCCGACCCGGTGGGCGACGCCGAGCTGGTGCAGCTCCTGTGCGCTCTGCGCCTCACGCTCCCCGACGTGGGCATCAGCCTCTCCACCCGCGAGCCGCCCGCCCTGCGCGACGGGCTCCTCCGCCTCGGGGTCACCACCATGTCGGCCGGCTCCCACACCGAGCCCGGGGGCTACGCCGCCCCGAGCGAGGCCGAGCCCCAGTTCGCCGTCAGCGACGAGCGCAGCCCGGCAGCGGTGGCCGCCGCGGTGCGGGCCGCCGGCTACGACCCGGTCTGGAAGGACTGGCAGCGCACCTGAGCCCCCTCAGTGCTCCCCGGGGGACTCCAGCTCGTAGTCGGGGTTGAGGATGGCCAGGCGCCCCTGGTGGTCGCTGACCATGCCTTCGGCCGTCAGCTTGGCGCCGGGGCCGATGCCGGGGATCTCCCGCCGGCCCAGGAACACCACGGCCAGGCCGCCGGTCTCGTCGTAGAGGGTGCACTCGAGGGTGGGCACCCCGGCCAGGGGCTGGACCCGCACCGAGCGCACCCGGCCTCGCACCTTCGTCCGCTGGCGCCACGCCACCGAGCAGATGGGCGTCACCCCACCGTCGCCGTCGGCGTCGGGCGCCGCCTCGCCCTTGTGACCGCGCTTGAACAGCGGGCTCATGGTCGATCCCCGTCCCCATCCGCGTGCCCGTTGCCACCGGTCCCCGGCACAGCCGCCGCGCCCGGACGCACCCGGGCGGGCACCACCGGCTCCCGGGTGCCGCCGAGGTGGTACGGGACGATGGTCACGTTGGCGTGAGGCAGCGGGGCCAGCGCCTCGGCGATGGCGTCGGCCGTGCGGTCGTGCAGCAGGCGGTGCCACGCCCGGCGGTAGATGCGCCGGGGGATGAGCACCGACACCTCGGTCTGCCCGTCGGCCAGCAGGGAGTCGACCAGGTTCACCGTGCACCGGGTGATGCGCCGGTCGGGGCAGTCGACGAGCTCGAGGCTCACGCGCGACAGCCCGAGCCGGCGCCACTCGTCGGCCAGCTTCCCGGCCTTGAGCTCGTCGGAGGCGATGTGGACGGCCCGCAGCTCGTCCGGGGTCAGCGTGCGGGCGTACTGGATGGCGCGAGCGGTGGACCGGTCGAGGCGGTCGATCAGCACGAGCACCACGTGGCGCCGGAGGATGGGCGCGGTGGCGGCCAGCTCGGCCTCGTACTCGAGCTCGGTGTCCTCCTGCGTGTACTGCCGGTTGAGGCGCAGCAGCAGGAGCACCGCGGCCGGCAGGAGCAGGAGGACGATCCAGGCGCCGTCGAGGAACTTGGTGATGGCGACGATCAGGCACACCAGCCCCGACAGGAAGGCGCCGAACCCGTTGATGGCCAGCCCCGTCTGCCACCCCTGAGCCTTCTCCCGGTAGTGGTGCTTGGTCATGGCCGACTGGGACAGGGTGAAGGAGAGGAACACGCCCACCGCGTAGAGCGGGATCAGCGCCTCGACCCGCGCGTTGGTCAGGAGCAGCACGATGATCGCGGCGCCGGCCAGGGCGATGATCCCGTTGGAGAACACCAGGCGGTGGCCCCGCTTGGTGAGCTGCTTCGGCAGGAACGAGTCGCCTGCCTGGAACGAGGCCAGCCGGGGGAAGTCGGCGAACGACGTGTTGGCCGCCAGGACCAGGATGAGCATGGTGCCGGCCTGGAGGGCGTAGTACAGGACGTCGCCGACGGCGCCGTGCCCGTAGACGAGCTCACCGATCTGGGACAGGACCGTGGGAACCCCGTCTTCGAACACGCCGACGTGGGTCTTGGAGGCCAGGAACGACAGCCCGAGGAACATCACCCCGAGGCTCACGCCCATGACCACGAGCGTCGTCCGGGCGTTCTTCCACTCCGGCTTGCGGAACGCCGGCACGCCGTCGGAGATGGCCTCCACCCCGGTGACTGCGGCACCACCCGACGCGAACGTGTGCAGGACGACGAAGAGGCTCGCGCCCTGGAGGATCCCGGCCCCGGCAGTGCCCACCTCGACCAGGCCCTCGCCCTCCAGCACCTCCGTGGGGAGGTCGCCCATGAGCCAGCGCACCAGCCCCACCCCGAGCAGCAGGACCATGTTCACCATGAAGAAGTACGTGGGCACGGCGAAGATGCGCCCGGACTCCTTCAGTCCCCGGAGGTTGCCGTAGGCGATGAGGAGGACGAAGCCGATGGCGATCTCGATGCGGAAGGGGCGCAGCGCGGAGAAGGCGGAGGTGAGGGCCGCGGTGCCGGCGGCGGTCGACACCGCCACCGTCAGCACGTAGTCGATGAGGAGGGCGGCCCCCGCCACCTGGGGGACGGGCGGTCCGAAGTTGGCGCTGGTGACGTTGTAGGCGCCGCTGGCGAACGGGTAGGCCTTGATCGTCTGGCGGTAGGACAGGATCAGGAAGGCGAGCACCACCAACATGGCGAGGGTGATGGGCATCACCAGGGTGAAGGCGGCGATGCCCACGACGGGCAGCAGGACCCGGAGGATCTCCTCCGTGGCGTAGGCCGACGACGACAGGTTGTCGGAGGCGAACACGGCGAGGGCCGTGGGCTTCCCGAGCCGCTCGTGGATCAGCTGGTCGGTGTGCAGGGGCTTGCCGAGCAGGGTGCTCTTCAGGCGGAAGAGGCGGCCCTCGGGGACGTCGGACTCGACGGCGGGGGGCAGCGGCTGCGGCGGAGCGCCCTGGGTGAGCACGCAACGAGGGTATTGCCCGGCGCCCCGCGAGCTGGACCTCGGCTTGTGCGGCGTGCCGGGGCCGAGTGCAATGGGGCGGTGCACGTCATCGTCGTCGGCTGCGGCCGGGTCGGGTCCGGCCTCGCCGCCGCCCTGGAGCCGATGGGCCACTCCGTGGCCATCATCGACAAGAACCCGGCCCAGTTCCGCCGCCTGCCGGAGGGGTTCTCGGGCAAGGTCGTGGCCGGGCTCGGGCACGACCGGGACGACCTCCAGGCCGCCGGCATCGAGGAGGCGGGGGCGCTGGCGGCGGTCACGAGCGGCGACAACTCGAACATCCTGTGCGCCCGCATCGCCCGGGAGCACTACGGCATCGACACGGTGGTGGCCCGGATCTACGACCCCCGCCGGGCCGTGATCTACGCCCGCCTCGGGATCCCCACCGTGGCCACCGTGGCGTGGACGGCCGACCAGGTGCTGCGCCGGCTCGTGCCCGAGCAGCTCGAGCCCGAGTGGATCGACGCCACCGGCACCGTCTCGCTGATCGAGCGGAGCCTCCCCGACAAGTGGGCCGGGCGCCGGCTGGCCGAGCTGGAGGAGCGCGAGCGCCTGCGCATCGTGGCGGTGGCCCGGGGCGGGCGGGCCCAGCTGGTCACCCCCGAGCTGGTGGCCCAGGACGGCGACGTCGTCTACATCGCCGCCCACCGCGACGCCCTGTCCGAGCTGTGGGACCGCCTGACCCCGACCGGAGGCGCGCACTGATGCGGGTGGCCATCGCCGGTGCCGGCAACGTCGGCACCTACATCGCCGGGGACCTCCGGGAGGCGGGCCACGAGGTCCTCCTCCTCGAGAAGAACGTGGACCTCGTGCGCAAGCTGCGCGACACCATCGACGTCGAGTGGGTGCCGGCCGACGCCTGCGAGGTGGCCTCCCTCCAGCGGGCCGGCCTCGACCGGGTCGACGTCATGGTGGCGGCCACGGGCGACGACGAGGACAACCTCGTGATCTCGCTCCTGGCCAAGCAGGAGTTCGCCGTGCCCCGGGTGGTCGCCCGCATCAACCACCCCAAGAACCAGTGGCTGTTCAACGAGAGCTGGGGGGTGGACGTGTCGGTGTCGACCCCCCACCTGCTCACGGCCCTGGTGGAGGAGGCGGTGTCGGTGGGCTCGCTGGTGCGGCTGCTCCAGCTCCAGGGGGGCGAGGCCCGGCTGGTCGAGGTCACGTTGGCCGGCGACTCCCCGGCCGACGGGAAGCCCATCGTCGAGCTCGGCATCCCCCGGGACGCCACCGTGGTGGCCGTGATCCGGAAGGACCACGTGATCGTGCCCCGGGGCGACACCGTCGTCTACGCCGGCGACGAGGTGGTCGCCCTGGTCACCCCCGACTCCGAGGCCGAGGTCACCGCGCTACTCGTCAACCAGTAGTCACGCCGCCGGGTTCAGCCGGTGGAGCACGCCGGCCACGACGGACCGCGGCCGCTGCTGCTCGCCCATGCGGGCGTTGACCACCAGCAGGGCGCCCGTGAGGGCGGGGATGACCCACTGGAGGGCCTTGAGCTGGCGCTGGGCGGCGGCCACGTCGTCGGGCGTGGCCGGGCCCGGCTCGGTGGCCCCCTCGACCGGGGGCGTGCCGGCGTTCATCACCTTCTGCCCGAGGACCCGGCTCCAGCCGGTGGCCACCAGGGCCGCTCCGGTGAGGGCCGTCTTCACCGTGCTCGCCTGACCGACCCCGGCCTGGGCGGCCAGCCGCTTCCGGTTGCCTCCCGTCAGCATCGCCCCGCCGGCCAGGTGGGCGGCGATGGCGGCCAGGTTCACCGGCGTCCACCGGGCCCAGCCGGCGTTGGCCACCTTCGACCGCTCGGAGGGCGACTCCGCCTCGGCGGCGGCCCCGTTGACGCCGACCGCGCCCATGAGGGAACCGCCGAACCAGGCGGCCAGCCCGACGTCGTGGAGGGCGCGGGCCACCGTGTTCGTCTGTGCCATGCCGCCGCCCTACCCCGGGCGCGTCCCGGCTACAACCGCTCGGGCGCCTCGATGCCGAGGAGGTCGAGGCCGACGTCCAGCGCCCGGGCGGTGGCGGCGCACAGCGCCAGGCGCGAGGTGCGCACGGGCTCGGGCGCCCGCAGCACCGGGCAGCGCTCGTAGAAGGCGTTGAACGACGAGGCGATGTCGTGCAGGGCGGCGCAGAGGTGGTTGGGCGCGTCGTCGGCCACCACCCGGTCCACGGCGTCGCCGAGGGAGAGGAGGCGCCTGGCCAGGTCCCGCTCGGGCTCCTCGGTCAGCTCGACGGCCGTCCCGGGCGGGGGCACGCCGCCCTCGCGGAGGATCGACCGCATCCGGGTGTGGGCGTACTGGAGGTAGGGCGCGGTGTTGCCCTTCAGGCTCAGCATCCGGTCGAAGGAGAAGACGTAGTTGCTCGTGCGCGACGAGCTCAGGTCGGCGTACTTCAGCGCGCCGATGCCGATGGCCCGGGCCACGTCGTCGAGGTCGTCGGGGACGGGCTCCCCCCGCTCCTCGGCCCGGGCCACCACGAACGCCCGGGCGCGGTCGACGGCCTCCAGCAGGAGGTCGAGCAGGCGCACGTTCTCGCCCGAGCGGGTGCGCAACCGCTTGCCGTCCTCGCCCAGCACCAGGCCGAACGGCACGTGGCGCACGGCCACGTCGTCCGGCACCCACCCCGCCTCGCGGGCCACGGCGAAGACCATCTCGAGGTGCTGGGACTGCGACTGGTCGACGACGTAGAGGACGACCCGGGCGGCCTCGTCGAGCACCCGCCGCCGCAGGGCGGCGAGGTCGCTGGTGGCGTAGTTGTAGCCCCCGTCCGCCTTCTGGACGATGAGGGGCAGGGGGTCGCCCTCCTTGTTGGTGAAGCCGGGGACGTAGACGCACTTCGCCCCGTCGTCGACCACCACGAGGCCCTTCGCCTCCAGCTCCTCCACCACCGACGCGAGGTCGCCCGCGTAGGACGACTCACCCCGCTCCTCGAGCCCGTGCACGCCGAGCAGCTCGTAGACGATCTCGTTGGCGGTGCGGGAGGCGGCGACCATGGCGGTCCACCGGGCGCGGGCCCCGACCTCCCCGGACTGGAGGTCGACGACCCGGGCGCGGGCCCGGGCCCGGAACGCCTCGTCCTCGTCGGCCCGCCGGTTGGCCTCCCGGTACAGGTCGAGCAGCTCCCCCATGGCCAGGTCGCCCTCGGGGCGGACCTCCTCGACGTGGGCGATGAGGATCCCGAACTGGGTGCCCCAGTCGCCGACGTGGTTGACGCGGCGCACGTCGTGGCCCCGCAGCTCCAGCACGTTGGCGAGGCAGTCGCCGATGATCGTCGAGCGCAGGTGGCCGACGTGCATCTCCTTGGCCACGTTCGGCCCGGAGTAGTCGACCACCGCCCGCACCGGATGGGGATCGGGCTCGAGCCCGGCGCGGTCGTCGCCCAGCAGGTCCGCCACCCGCCCGGCCAGCCACTCCGGGCGGAGGCGGAGGTTGACGAAGCCACCGGCCACGGTGGGCGGCTCGCAGAGATCGGCCACGTCGAGGGCGGCCACCAGCCGACCGGCCAGGGCCGGGGGCGGCTCCTTCAGCTGGCGGGCCAGGGCCATGGCGACGCTGGTGGCGTAGTCGCCGTGGCGGGGGTCCCGGGCGGGGAGCACGAGGGGCTCGGGCGCGGAGACCCCGGGGCCGAAGGCCTCGGCCACCGCCGCCCGCACGCGCTCGGCCAGCAGGGGGAGGAGCGGAGCGGCCACGTGGTCATTGTGCTCCGCCGGGGAGCAGACTCACTCCGTGGATGTCGCCGTCACCGGGTCCGGGGGGCTGATCGGCCGCGCGCTGGTGGACCGGCTGCGGGAGGAGGGCCACCAGGTGCGCCGGGTGGTCCGCTCCGGCGGGAGCGGCGCGGACGAGGTCCGGTGGGACCCCATGGTGGGGACGATCGACTCGTCGGCGCTGGCCGGCGTCGACGCGGTGGTGAACCTGGCGGGCGAGGGCATCGGCGACCGCCGGTGGACGGACGCGCAGAAGCGGAGGATCCGCGACAGCCGGGTGACGGGGACCACGGTGCTGGCCGAGGCCATGGCCCGGCTCGACCCCCGGCCGACGGTGCTCCTGAACGCCTCGGCCGTCGGGTTCTACGGCGACCGGGGCGACGAGGAGCTGACCGAGGCGAGCGGCGCGGGCACGGGGTTCCTGGCCGACCTGGTGCAGGCGTGGGAGGGGGCGACCCGGGGCGCGTCGGCCGCCGGCATCCGCACCGCCTGCTTCCGCACGGGGATCGTGCTCTCGGCCGACGGCGGGGCGCTGGCCAAGCAGCTGCCGCTGTTCCGCTTCGGGGTCGGCGGCCGCCTCGGGCCGGGGACGCAGTGGCTGCCGTGGATCGCCCTCGAGGACGAGGTCGGCGCCATCGTCCACCTGCTCACCGCCGACGTGGAGGGGCCGGTCAACCTGGCCGCCCCCGAGCCCGTCACCAACGCCACCTTCACCGAGGTGCTCGGCCGGGTCCTCGGCCGGCCCACCTTCCTGACCGTGCCCCGCTTCGGCCCCCGCCTGCTGCTCGGGCGGGAGCTGGCCGACGAGCTGCTGTTCTCGAGCGCCCGCATGGTGCCGGAGCGCCTGCGGGCCAGCGGCTACGCCTTCGCCCACCCCGAGCTCGAAGGCGCCCTCCGCTCGATCCTCGACCGCCCCGCCGCCGCCTGACCGCCCGACCGCCTGAGCCCCCAGTCCACTCTGTGCGCAGAAGGGCTCGGGGGGTGAGCCCCAATCGCGCAAAGAACCGCTACGGGGCGCCGACCAGCTCGTCGCGGAGGGCCCGCTTGAGGACCTTGCCGGCCGGGTTGCGGGGCAGCTCCTCGTCCCGGATCCAGACGTGGGCCGGGACCTTGAAGGCGGCGAGGCGCTCCCGCACGTGGGCCTGCAGCTCCTCGACGGTGGCCGAGGCGCCCGGTCGGAGCCGGACCACGGCCCCCACCTCCTCCCCGAGGACCTGGTGGGGCACCCCGAGGACGGCGGCGTCGGTCACCGCCGGGTGCTCGAACAGGGCGGCCTCGACCTCGCTGCAGTAGACGTTCTCGCCGCCCCGGATGACCATGTCCTTGGCCCGGTCGACGATGAAGACGAAGCCCTCCTCGTCCACCCGGGCCACGTCGCCGGAGTGGAACCAGCCGCCCTCGGTGAAGCTCTCCGCCGTCGCCTCCGGCTTGCCCCAGTAGCCCTTCACGACGTTGGGTCCCCGGATCCACAGCTCACCGATGGCCCCCACCGGCTGCGGCTCACCCAGGTCGTCCACCACCTGCACGTCGCAGATGGGCACGGGGATCCCGACGCTGTCGGGGTGGCGCTGGTAGTCGGCGCCCGAGTTGAGGGTGGTGACCGACGACGTCTCGGTCAGCCCGTAGCCGTTGCTCGGCGTGCGCCCCGGGAACATGGCCTCGATGCGCCGCACCAGCTCGGGCGGTGCCGGGGCGCCGCCGTACCCGATGGAGCGCACGCTCGAGATGTCCCGCGACGCCAGGCTGGGCGACTCCAGCACCTCCCACACCATGGAGGGCACGCCGCCGAAGGTGGTGACCCGCTCGCGCTCGATGAGCTCGAGGGCCCGTTCGGGGTCCCACTTGTACATGATCACGATCTTCCCGCCGAAGGCGAGGTTGGCCACGAGGATCGAGTGGCACCCGGTGGCGTGGAAGAACGGGACCGAGAGCAGGTAGGCGTTCTGCCCCCCGCCGCCCGTCGAGGCCGCCGGGTCGGCCCCCGAGCGCAACGCGCCGCGGGCCTGGCCGAAGGCGAGGCTCATCAGGTTCGTGCAGATGTTGCGGTGCGTGCCGAGCGCGCCCTTCGGGAAGCCGGTGGTGCCCGACGTGTAGAAGATGGTGGCGTCGTCGTCGGGCTCGAGGGCCACGTCCGGCAGCTCGGCGGCAGGGTCGACGTCACCGAGCACCTCCTCGAAGGCGCGGGCCCCGGTCGCCAGCGCGCCGTCGGGCTTGGCCACCACCACGGCGCGCAGGTCGAGCGAGCCGAGCACGGGCGCGAGCCGGTCGTGGCGCTCGGCGTCGCAGAAGAGCACCCGGGAGCCGGAGTCCTCCAAGCCGTACTCGAGCTCCCCCGCCGTCCACCACGCGTTGAGGGGCACGGCCACGCCGCCGGCCGCGGTCGCCGCCCAGAAGGCCAACGACCATTCCGGGAAGTTGCGCATGGCGATGGCCACCCGGTCGCCCTTCCGCACGCCGAGGTCGTCGATCATGCGCCGGGCCAAGGTGGCCACCTGGGCGAAGTGGAGGCCGAACGAGATGCGCTCGTCCTCGTAGACGAGGAACAGCTCGTCGCCCCGCTCCCGGCTCGACTCGAGCACGGTCCGCAGCGACGGCGGCGCCGCCTTCCAGACCCGCAGGGGGACACCCCCCACCACGGCCTCGTCCAGCTCGAAGGGCGAGCCCGGGGCCGTCAGCAGGGCGTGCACCTCGGCGATCGGCATCGGGTCCGCCACGGGCGGCGAGGCTAACCCTGCAGGTGGCGGGCGTATCGGGCGAAGGACCGGGCCACCGCCTCCTTGCCGCCGCTGCGCACGACCGTGCCGGGGAAGGCGCCGTAGATGCGGTCGTAGGCCAGGTCGTCGAGGCGGGCGGCCATGGCGTCGAGGGTGGCGAGGTCCACCGGGACCTGGTTCGGGTAGCTCCACATGACGCTGACGAAGCGACGGTCGGGCACCACCTGGATGGTGTCGCTCGTGAGGAGCACGCCGCGGCCCCCGGCGCCGGCGGGCCAGTGGACGGCGCTCGAGCCGGGGAAGTGCCCGCCGAGGCGCAGCAGGCGCACGCCGGGGAAGGGCTCCACCTCGTCGCCCGTCCAGAAGCGGTAGGCGTCGCCCGGGCGCTGCGCCCATCCGGCGTCGTCGGCGTGGACGTAGACGGGGGCGCCCCCGAGGCGTGCGCTCCACTCGATGCAGGCGCCGTAGAAGTGGGGGTGGGACAGGGCGATGGCGGCCACGCCGCCGAGCTCCTCCAGCACGTCGACGGTGGCGTCGTCGACCAGGGCGAGGCAGTCCCAGAGGAGGTTGCCGGCCGGGGTGCGCACGAGCAGGGCCCGCTGGCCGATGCCGAGGCGGGGGCGGTTCACCAGGCCGACGAGCCCGGGCTCCTCCTCGGCCACCTCGGTGCGGTGGTCGACGGCCAGCTCGTCCATCGTCGCCCACTGCTGGCCGCCGTGGCCGCCGACCCCGACGAACTGGCGCTCGTCGGCGCAGACGGCGCAGGTCGCCGGGACTGGCCCGTCGGCCACCTGCACGCCGCAGGCGAGGCAGACGGCGGCGGTCAGGGCCCGACGCAGAACAACCTGGGTCGTTCTGGGGCTTCAGGTACGGGGTGGACCAAAGGAATCCTCCAGGTTGTTCTGCGCCGGGTCCTCAGGGGCTCGTGCCCCCCGGCCGGTCGAGGGCGCCGAGCACGTCCTCGTCGGCCTCCCCCGCCTCGGGCCCGAAGCGGAGCACCACCGTGCCCTTGGTCCCGCAGCTGGGGCAGGTGAGCGCCACGACGGCCGACATGTCGCCCGGGTCCGAGGCACCCTCGGTGCGGCGGAGCGCTTCCACGGCGAAGTCGCCCGCGGCCGGCGCCTGCCCGCACTCGCCGCAACGCACGGTCCCGCCGGCCAGCGGCGTCATCGAGCAGGTGAACCCGTCGGCCGAGAACGCGGCCAGGAGCTCGTCCAGCCCCGACGCCCCGCTCGCGTGCTCGCTCACCCCGTCACTTCGGCGGCATCCGCAGGCCGCCGTCGAGACGGAAGACCTCGCCGTTGAAGTAGCTGTTCTCCACGATGTGGCGGGCCAGGCCCGCGTACTCGTCCGCCCGTCCGAGCCGGCGGGGGAAGACCACGTCCTTGGCCAGGGCCTGGCGCTGGTCCTCGGGGAGCTGGCCGAGCAGCGGGGTGTCGAAGAGCCCGGGGGCGATGGTGCACACCCGGATGCCCACGGGCGCCAGGTCCCGGGCCGCCGGCAGGGTCATGCCCACGACGCCGCCCTTCGAGGCCGAGTACGAGATCTGCCCGATCTGCCCGTCGTACGCGGCCACCGAAGCGGTGTTGATCAGCACGCCCCGCTCGCCGTCCTCCATCGGCTCGGACTTCGAGATGGCCGACGCCGCGATGCGCATCAGGTTGAAGGTGCCGATCAGGTTGACCTCGATCACCTTCTTGTAGGCGCCGAGGTCGTGAGGGGTCCCGTCGCGACCGATGATCCGGGAGGCCCAGCCGATGCCGGCGCAGCTGACGCCGATGCGGAGCGGCGGGCCGTTGGCCACGGCGGCGTCGACGGCGGCCTGCACGGAGGCCTCGTCCGAAACGTCGGTCCCCACGAAGGTGCCGCCCAGCTCGTCGGCCAGGGCCTTGCCCCGATCGGCGTTGAGGTCGGCGACGGTGACCGTGGCGCCGGCGCCGGCCAGGGCCCGGACGGTCGCCTCACCGAGGCCCGAGGCGCCGCCGGAGACGATCGCTCCTGCTCCGTTGATGTCCACGCCGGGCAACCTAGTGCCGCCCACCGGCCCCTCCCGCCGGGCCCCGTGACTGCGCTCCCGGTCAGAACGGCCGCAGGCGCTCCCAGCCCCGGTCGGGCACGGTCACCTCGCGCTCGACCGGCGCGCCGCCGTCCCACGCCACGAGCCGGACGACCTCGCCGGGGGCGCCGGTGACCACCACCGTCCCGTCGGGAGCGACGTCGGCCAGGCGACGGTCGCCCGCGGGGACGAAGAGGTCGGGGTCGCCGACCACGGCGATCCCGCCGGCGAGGACGGGGACCACCACGCGGTAGTCCCACTCGTGGGGGCCGAGCTCGACCTCCCAGCCGCCACCGGCCTCGACGAGCTCGGCGGTGCGCCGGCGCCAGTCCCACACCACCGCGGGGCCGTCCACGCCGAGCTCGGCCAGGGACACCGCCTCGGCCGCGGCGTCGCCGTCGTCGCGCACGTTGGCGGACACGGCGTAGTGCCAGGTGCCGGCCCGGTGGGTCGTCGACGTGGCGCCGACGAGGAGCTTGCGGCTGAACACGACCACCAGGTCGAGGGAGCGGTCGAGGGCGGCCACCGGCAGGTCGGGCTTGACCAGGATGCCGTCGGCCCGGCACGTGCGCCGGACGAGGGCGGGGTCGGCCACGCCGACCCGGTCGCCGATGCCCACCGGCCCGGCCGACAGCGCGGACAGCAGCGCCTCGACCTCGCCGTGCAGGGACGGGTCGGTGCTGGCGTGGAAGACGTCCTTGTACGGCAGCAGACCGAGGGCACGGGCCAGCACGTTGCCGTAGAGGAACCAGGCCCAGAGGATCCCCGGGGTGGCGATGTAGCCGTGGTCGCCGGAGGTGCGGATGGAGGTGACGTTGCGGAGGGTGGTCGTCTGGCAGAAGTCGGCCGGGCTGGCCATGCACCACTGGAGGGTCAGGCCCCGCTCGCCGGCGGCGCGGTCGATGCCCTCCTGCCACGCCCGGGCCCGGCCGGGAACGGCCCGCAGCTGGCGCACGCCGAGGAACGACTCGACCAGCCAGTCGTGCTCGAACGTCTCGACCCCCCAGCCCACGGCCGAGTCCAGCCACCGCTCGTACAGCTCGGATCCGGTGGGGTGGGCCCGGTCGCCGTCCACCCAGCACGCCACCTCCTCCACGTACGGCGACGACGACGACAGGTGGCGGCAGTGGGCCGCGAGCGGTGGCCGGCCGAGCGCGTCGGCCAGGCCGTCGATCCCCTCGGGGAGGATGTCGTCCCTGGCCTCCCACCGGACGAGCCCCGTCGGCGGCACCTCCCACGCGTCGGTGTCGAACGGGCGCACGACCTCGTGCGGGTACCACCACGAGTCGAGCTGGACGGTCCCGAACGGCACGCCTCGGGCCCGCAGGTCGTCCACCGCGGCGGTCAGGGTCTCCGGCACGGTCGACCCCGGCTCGGTCCGGTACCAGTAGGCGGCCCCGTTGTCGGTCCAGTACGACGGCCGGCGGGCCAGCTCGTCGGCGTAGCGCCCCGGGCGCACGGTGCCGGCCCGGCGCTGGAGCTCGGCGCCCCACGCCTCCAGGCAGGCCCGGGGGCCGGGGCCGGCCCAGACCGCGAGCTCGGTGGCGAACCCGGCCGGCACCTCGTCGAGGTCGCCGTGCCAGCCGCAGCGCAGGCCCGTCGTGCCGCCCCGCTCGGTGGGCACGCCCACCACCTGCTCGTGGAAGCTGTCGAGCGGGGCCAGGAGCAGCGTGGCGCCGTCCGGGGCCCGGAGCCAGAGTGGCCAGACCACCGGCGGCCGGTGGGGCAGGAGCAGCCAGCGGGCCAGCCCGGCGTCGGTCGACGTGGGGAAGGCGAACTCGGCGTACTGGTGGCCGAAGGCGGTGGTGCCCTCGGGCACCCCGCCGTCGGCTCGATCGGCCGGGCGGAAGTGGGGCCACGACAGGTTCGGCTCGGCGAAGGTGCCGGACGCCAACCCGGTCAGGTCGGTGGTCGCCTCGAGGCGGAAGACGAGGAGCGGGCGGCCGGCGTCGTCGGCCCGCACCGAGGCCCGGATCCCGTCGTGCTCCGGGGGGGTGACCGGGCCGAACCAGTCGTCGTGCCCGCGCCACGCCACCCGCACGGTCCCGTCGTCGTCGACGGTGGCCCGCAGTCCGTCGACCGCCTCGGCTCCGTGCACGGCGGCACAGTCAAGCAAGCTGGCGGGCGTGGTGGTGCGGGCCTCGGCCAGCGCGCGTGGCCGGGCTCGTGGGCAACCCGTCGGACGGGTACGGCGGGGCGGTGCTGGCCGCCCCGGTGCCGGCGCTGGTGGCCGAGGTGGTGGTGGCCGACGCCGACCGGCTGTCGGTGGAGGGCCCTCCCGACGAGTCGAGCTGGTCAGGGGTGGCCGCCCTCGTCGGGCACGTGGACCGGTACGGCCACGAGGGGGGCACGCGACTCGTCACCGCCGCGGTGGCCCGGCTGGCACGGGCCGCGGGTGACGTCGACGACCGGCCCTTCGTGGTGCGGTGGACCACCACCATCCCCCGCTCGGTCGGCCTGGCCGGGTCGAGCGCGCTCGTGGTGGCCACGCTGCGGGCCGTGGCCGAGCGGTGGGGCGTGGCCCTGGCCCCGGAGGAGGTCGCCCGACTGGCCCTGGAGGCGGAGCGGGACGAGCTCGGCATCGCCGCCGGCCTCCAGGACCGGGCCGTCCAGGCGTCAGGGGCCACGGTCCTCGTGGCCGGCAACGGGTTCCGCGTCGTCACGGCGCCGGCGCCCGTCCCCCTGGTGGTGGCCTGGGACCCGGCCGCGGCCGGCCCGTCGCAGCGCTACCACGCCGACCTCCGCCGGCGGTTCGACGAGGGCGAGCCCACGGTCGTCGAGGCGATGGGGCAGCTGGCGGCGCTGGCGCACGAGGCGGCCGCGGCCGTGGAGCGCGGCGACGCCGGTGGCCTGGCCCACCTGGTCGGCGAGACGTGGCGCCTGCGATCGGGCCTGGGCGCGGTGGCGCCCGCCCAGGAGGCGTTGGTGGCCACCGCCGCGGCGGTGGGGCTGGCCGCCACCTCGGCCGGCTCCGGGGGGTCGATCGTGGCCGTGGCTCCCGACGCCGGCGCGGCCGCCCGGCTCGCCGCCGCCGCCCCCGACCTCGGTGTGGTGCCCGCTGCGGTGGGCTAGCGGGAGCGAGCGCCCGTCGGCCGACGAGCTGGCTCAGAACCGCCCCCGCGGCGCCCCGGCGCGACCTCCTACCGGCGGACGAGCACCTCGAGGCGGACGAAGGTCTGGTCCCAGGAGCCGTCGGCCCGGCGTACCTCGGGAAGCCGCCGTTCGACCTCGGCGACGAACCGCTCCCGTACCTCGTCGTCGTCCAGGGCGTAGGCCTGCACCGCCTGGGTTCGCACCATCGCCAGCAGCGCCTCCCTCGTGAACGGCCGGCGCTGGGCCACCGTGCGGACGTCCTCCGGCCCGGGAGCGAACCCCGCCTGCTCCAGGAGCTCGAAGGCGCTCCCCGCGGTGAGGAAGGTCGTTGACGACGGGGGCAGCCCGAGCCCCGCGGCCACGGCGTCCAGCACGGCGACGAAGCGCTCCACGTTGCCGGCGCCGCCCGACTCGGCGTGGAACACGCCGCCGGGCGTGAGCACGGTGCGGACCGCCTCGTAGCAACGCCGGTGGTCGCGCTGCGGGATCCAGTGGAGGGCGGCCCGGCTCACCACCAGGTCGGCCGAGCCGGCCGGCAGGACCTCGTCGAGGTCCTGGGCGCGGGCGGTCACGAAGGTCAGGTTCGGCGCCGCGTGGCGCCCGGCCGCCTCGACCATCGACGGATCCGGGTCGACGCCGACGACCGATCCCGAAGGCACGAGCTCGGCCAGCCGGGCGGTGAACTCGCCGGAGCCGCAGCCGAGGTCGACGACGCGGGCATCGGGGGCGGGGCGGTGCCGACCGAGGAACCACTCGTCCTGGGCGCGGTGGTGGGACGCCGCCCCGGCGTAGGCGCGCCCGTCCCACGTCCCGCTCACGGACGCCACCGCTACCCGATGGGCCGGCCTCCGCGCAACCGAACCCCTTGACACTGGTTTCCGTTCGAGTTAACTGTTTCCCCATGCGGACCAGGTCGGCGCAGCACCTCACCACCACGCTGCAGGCCCTGGCCGACCCGACCCGGCTGGCCGTCGTCGAACGGCTGAGCGCCGGGCCCCGCCGGGCGGGCGAGCTGGCCGAGGCCTCCGGGCTCTCGGCCCCGGCGATGAGCAAGCACCTGCGGGTGCTCCTCCACGCCGGCATCGTCGACGACGAGCGGTCACCGCACGACGCCCGGGTGCGGGTGTTCCGGCTCCGGCCGGAGTCCGTGGTCGGGCTGCGGGCGTGGCTCGACCAGCTGCAGGCCCGGTGGGACGAGCAGCTCCAGTCCTTCAAACGGCACGTCGAGGGGGAGTGATGACGGAGGCGCGCACGGTCTCGTCCGAGGTGGAGGTCGGCGTCGAGCCGGCGACGGCCTTCACCGCCTTCACGGAGGAGATGGATCTCTGGTGGGTGCGGGGCCCCATCAACTTCTGGTCCGACGGCGGCCGGGTGGTGGAGGTCCGCTGCGAGTCGGGCGTCGGCGGTCGCATCATGGAGGTCCTCGACGACCCCACCGCCGGGGAGGTCCTCGAGCGGGCCCGCATCACCCTGTGGGAGCCGCCGGCGCGGCTGGGCTGGACGAGCTCGCTCGACGACGTGGACACCGAGGTGCGCTTCGCCCCCGTGGCCGCCGGGGCACGCGGGTCACGGTGGAGCACACCATCCCGGCCGGCGGGCAGGACAAGGGGGGCACCGCCTGGAGCCGGGTCGTGCCGGGGTGGTTCGGCGCCTGGGTGGCGAGGCGGGACCGCGTGCCCCACGAGCAGATCGACCTCGCCCGCCTGTCCCTCGCCGTCTCCTACGCCCGGCCGGCGGCCGCCGCCCACTGGTTGGTCGACGTGTTCGGCTTCGAGCCGGTCGACGACCTGCCGGCGGGACCCGACCCCCTCCCCCACGGCGAGTACGGCCCACCGTGGATGGAGCTGCGCATCGGGAACGCCGCGCTCATCGTCTTCACCCTCGACGGGGAGCCTCCTGCCGGAGCCCCCACCCACGTGCCGTGGGTCTACGTGGAGGACCTGGAGGCGCACTTCGACCGGGCCAAGGGCAAGGGGGCCACCATCGTCGAGGAGCTCCACCCCCTCCCCGGGTCGTCGCTCTACGTCGCCGAGGACCCGGAGGGACACCGCTGGACCTTCCTCCAGGCCCGCCCCACCATGCGCTGAATCATCCCGGCCGGGTGAGGAACGGGCCCCGGAGGCGGTCGTACGGTCGACGGACCAACCTCGCGAGGGAAGCGCAGGTCAGCCATGGTCCACCGATCCGCCCCGGACACCGACGTCGTGACGCCGGCCTACGCCGGGCGCCTCTCGATGTCCCCGATCCCCAAGAACCGCATGCCCGACGGCGAGGCGACCCCCTCGGCCGTCTACCGGATGATCCACGACGAGCTGCTCCTCGACGGGAGCTCCCGCCTGAACATGGCGACGTTCGTCACGACCTGGATGGAACCCGAGGCCGACCGGCTCATGGCCGAGACGTTCGACAAGAACATGATCGACAAGGACGAGTACCCGCAGACCGCCGAGATCGAGCGGCGGTGCGTGAACATCGTCGCCCGGCTGTTCAACGCGCCCGAGGAGGGCGACGCCGTGGGGGTGTCGACGATCGGCTCGAGCGAGGCGGTGATGCTCGCCGGCCTGGCCATGAAGTGGCGGTGGCGGGCCCGCCAGGAGGCGGCGGGGCGGTCCACCGACACGCCGAACATGGTCCTCGGCTCCAACGTCCAGGTCGTGTGGGAGAAGTTCTGCAGGTACTGGGACGTCGAGCCCCGCTACGTGCCGGTGACGCACGACCGCTACGTCGTCGATCCCGACGACGTCATGGCCCGCGTCGACGCCGACACGATCGGTGTGATCCCGATCCTCGGCACCACGTTCACCGGTGAGTTCGAGCCGATCCGCGAGGTCCACGACCGCGTCGTCGCGTTCAACGCCGCCAACGACCTCGACGTGCCGATCCACGTCGACGCCGCCAGCGGCGGGTTCGTGGCGCCGTTCCTCCACCCCGACCTCGAGTGGGACTTCCGCCTCCCCCAGGTGAAGTCGATCAACGTGTCCGGCCACAAGTACGGCCTGACCTACCCCGGCATCGGGTTCGTCGTCTGGCGGGCCGAGGAGGACCTGCCGGAGGACCTCGTCTTCCACGTGAACTACCTGGGCGGCGACATGCCGACGTTCACGCTGAACTTCTCGCGGCCGGGCAACCAGATCGTCGGCCAGTACTACAACTTCGTGCGCCTCGGCCGCGAGGGCTACACGCGGGTGATGGAGGGCGCTGCGCAACATCGCCGTCCACCTGTCGAGCGCGATCGCGAAGATGGACGCGTTCGAGGTGATCAGCGACGGGACCGCCATCCCCGTGATCGCCTTCACGATGACCGATCCGTCGTCGCTACACCGTGTTCCACGTCTCGGAGCAGCTACGGACGAGCGGCTGGCAGGTGCCGGCGTACACGATGCCGCCCGACGCCACCGACGTCGCCGTGCTGCGGATCGTGGTGCGCGAGGGGTTCAGCCTGGACCTGGCCGACTCGCTGCTCGACGAGCTCCAGCAAGGCGGTCGACCACCTGGAGGCCTTCCCACCGGAGCACCCGCCACCGCCCCCGACCTTCAGCCACACCTGAGCGCGGAGCCCCGGCACGGCGTGCAGTGGCGGCGGGTGCTCCGGTGGGAGCCGGGGCGCCAGGGCTGGCGGGTGGCCGTGCTGTTCATGGTCGGGTCGTCCCTCTTCGCGCTCGGCTCCTTCCCGCTCTACGCGCAGACCGTGGACCCGAGGGCGGTGGGGGTCACCTTCGTCGTCGGCTCGGTGTTCTTCACCAGCGCCGCCGTCGGCCAGCTGCTCCAGGCGCGTCGCCCCGCTGCGTCCGGGGACGGCGACCACCGGCTCCTGCTGTGGGCGGCGGCGGTGCAGCTCGCCGGGACGATCCTGTTCAACGTCAACACCGTCGACGCCATGCTCCGGAGCCTCGACACGGAGCAGACGAACCGCCTCGTGTGGGGGCCCGACATGTTCGGCTCGGCGGCGTTCCTGGTGGCCAGCCACCTGGCGTGGCTGGCGGTGTGCCACCGGGTCTGGTGCGTGCGGCGGGACGACGTCGACTGGTGGACGGCGGCCCTCAACTACCTCGGCTCGATCTTCTTCATGCTCTCGGCCATCGCGTCGTTCACGCTGCGCACGACGGGCGAGACGCTCAACACGACGATCGTCAACTCGTGCACGTTCCTCGGAGCCGTGTGCTTCCTCGCCGGCGCCTACCTGCTCCTCCCGGCCCGGGAGGACGTGCGCCGAACGGCACCGACGGCGCCCGCCGTCTGACGGCTCGGGGTCGTCAGCCCTCGGCCCACGCCTCGTCGAGCGCGGCGAGCACGAGGTCGGCCGCGGCGAAGGCGCCGAGGTGGCTCTCGGTCGGGCGCACCGCGAGCTGGCAGCTGCGCAGCAGGCCGACGGCGTGCTCCGCGTGGGCCAGGGGCACGATGTTGTCGCTGTCGCCGTGCCACCAGAACACCGGCGCGTCGATGTCCGCCAGGTCGAAGCCCCACGGCTGGCCGAAGAGCGCGATGTCGTGGACCACGGCGCCGAAGCGCCGGCGGCTGGCGGTCAGGATGTCGTCGACGAACATCGCCTCGATCTCGGGATCGGCGAACACCCGCTGGTCACCCTCGGGCATGTGGCCGGCGTAGAGGTGGTAGGCGGGGTGGGCGAGGGGCATGAGCGGCTGCAGGGCGACCCAGAGCCCGGCCCCGAGCAGCGAGCGGAAGGCGCCGATGGGCCCCCGGAACTGCGCCGCCAGCTTCAGGACCCCCTCGGGCGGTGCCGCGTCGGGGCCGAGGAGCGGGCACACGCTGCCGAGCAGCCCCACCGCGGTGACCCGGTCCTGCAGCCCGGCGGCGCAGGCCAGCGCGTAGGGGCCCCCTCCCGACAGGCCCACGACGGCGAAGCGCTCGTGGCCGAGGGTGTCGGCCACCACCTCCACGTCGTCCGCCCACTCCCCGAAGCAGCGGTACCGGTGGTCGGTCGAGTCGCCCGACGCCCGGGCGCTCGACGCACACGAGGCGGAGCCCCAGCCGCTCGGCCGCTCGCCGGCCGACCACGGGGATCTGCCGCCGGGCCCCCGGGGTGCCGTGGTGCCAGATGACGAGGCGTCCCTCCGGGTCGCCGTACTCGGCGTACCCGAGCACGCGGCGCCGGCCCACCCGCACGACGCCCTCCGAGCGGGGCGGTTCGGACGCAGGCACCCCGGGCGTGGGCAGGCGGGGCAGCGGCGGGCGGGGCAACCGGATCACCTCGGCCCCACCTTCCCCCAGCCGCCGCCGCCAGGCGTGCGGAGGCGGAGCACGTCGCCGGCCCGGAGGCGGACGGTGCACTTGTCGGGCAGGCGCTCGGCCCGGGCCTCGTCGCCGCCCGGGAGCAGCCAGTCCTCGCCGCACCCGCCGGGCTCGCCGCCGGCCAGGCCCCACGGCGGGGACGTGCGCCGCTCGGTGATGAGCGACGCGGTGCAGTCGGCCAGCACCAGCAGGTCCCGCTCGATGCCCTCGCCGCCCGGGTGCTCGCCGGCGCCCCCGCTCCCCCGCCGCAGGCCGTAGCGCAGGACCCGCATCGGGTAGGCCCGCTCGAGCGCCTCGACGGGCGTGTTCCTCGTGTTGGTCATGGCCGTGTGCACCCCGCTCATCCCCGGTCCGCTCGGGCGGCCGCCCTGCCCGCCGGCCACCGTCTCGTAGTACACCCACGGGCTTGGTTCGGCGCCGCCGACGAGCACGTTGTTCATGGTGCCCTGACCCGCCGCTCCCACCCGCTCGGGCAGCGCCTGTGCGAGCGCCCCCAGGCACACGTCGGCCACCCGCTGGCTCACCTCCACGTTGCCCGCCCCCACCGCCGCCGGCAGCCGGGCCGCCACCACCGTCCCCGATGGCGCGATCACGGTGACCGGGCGCATGGCCCCGCCGTTGGCCGGGATGGTCGGGTCGAGCGCCGACCGCAGCGCGAAGGACACGGCGCTGACCGTCACCGCCTCGACGGCGTTGACGTTGCCGAGCCGCTGCTCGTCGGTGCCCGTGAAGTCGACGGTCACCGTCTCGCCCGCGACGGTGATGGTGACCGCCACCCGGGCCGGGCGCTGCTGCTCGGGGAGGGGGCCCGACGAGTCGAGCACGTCCTCGAACGACCAGCGGCCGTCGGGCACGGCGGCCAGTGCGGCCCGCATGCGGCGCTCGCCGTAGGCGGTCACCTCGTCGAGCGGCGCGCCGGCCCCCACCGCCGCCAGCCGCTCGACGCCGACGCGGTTGGCCCCCACCTGCGCGTCGAGGTCGCCCCGCCGCTCGTCGGGCGTCCGTGAGTTGGCCAGGAGGATGGCCACCACCTCGTCCGTCAGCAGCACCGGCGGCAGGCGCAGCCCCTCCTGGAACACCTCGGTCGCCTCGGGCGGGATGGAGCCGGGGGCCATGCCACCCACGTCGGCGTGGTGGGCCCGGTTGGCCGCCCACCCCAGCAGCCGGCCGGCCACCCGGCAGGGCGCCACCAGCGTCAGGTCGTTCAGGTGGGTGCCGCCGGCGAAGGGGTCGTTGACGGCCACGTGGGCGCCGTCGGGCACGCCGTCGGGGAAGGCGGCCAGGGCGGCGGCCACGGAGGCCGGCATCGAGCCGAGGTGCACCGGGATGTGCTCGGCCTGGACGAGGAGCTCGCCCGTGGGCGTGAACAGGGCCGCCGAGCAGTCGGCCCGCTCCTTGATGTTGGGGCTCGACGCCCCCCGCCGCAGCACGGCCCCCATCTCCTCGGCCACCCCGGTCAGCCGGGACACGAGGACCTGGAGGAAGGCCGGGATCGACGCTCACGACCCACCACCACCTTCTCGCCTGCAGAACGTGGCGGATTCCGCCACGTTCTGCAGGCGAGAACGGAAGGGGTGGGCGGTCACCGGCGGAGCACCAGCGCGCCGAGGGGGCCCGGCTCGGCCCGCCAGCCGTCGGGCACCCAGATGGTGCAGTCGTCCTCGGCCACCACCGCCGGCCCGACGACGGCCCGTCGCGCCGAGGGCGCCGGCAGGTCGGCCACGTCGAGGGGCGGCGGGGTGGTGGCCCGGGCCCGGAGGGCGACCACCTCGACCGGCGCCTCCCGCACGTAGCCGTTCCGGCGGCGGTGCTCCTCGGGGAAGGCGTCCACCGTCGGCACGGTGAGCTCGTGGCTCTGGCCGGCGTACCGGCAGTCGACCGACGTCTCCACGGCGCCGGGCCCGGCGGCGGCGGCCAGCTCGGCCAGGGCCGCGTCCACCCAGCGTGAGGTCGCCCGGCGTCGGCCAGGAGCGCACGAGGTCCCGCTGGATCGGCGAGCACAGCAGCCCGACGGCCGACAGCACGCCGGCCCTCGGCGGCACCACCACGGCGGCCATCCCGAGGGCGTCCGCCAGCGCGCAGGCGTGGAGCGGCCCGGCGCCGCCGAAGGCCACCAGGGCCAGACCCCGTGGGTCGACGCCCCGCTCGACCGTCACGGTGCGCACCGCCCGCTCCATGGCGGCGTCGACCACGGCGACGACGCCCCCGGCGTCGACGCCCGCCCGCTCCAGCGCGGCCTCGGCCGCCGCCCGGTCGAGCCGCCCGAGCCCGGGGAGGGCGGCGTCGGGCGCGATGCGCCCGAGGACCAGGTCGGCGTCGGTGACCGTGGGCTCGGTCCCGCCCCGGCCGTAGCAGGCGGGCCCCGGGTCGGCCCCGGCCGACGCCGGCCCCACCACCAGCGCGCCGCCGGGGTCGATCCGGGCGATGGAGCCACCGCCGGCGCCGATGGTGTGCACGTCGAGCGACGGCAGCCGCACCGGGTACCCCGCCGCCGTCCGCCCGGCGGCGGGCTCGGGCATCCCGCCGAGGACGAGGCACACGTCCGTGCTCGTGCCCCCCATGTCGAAGGTCACGGCGTCGGCGAAGCCGCAGGCGGCGGCCACCGCGGCGCCGGCCCGCACCCCGCCGGCCGGCCCGGACAGCAGCAGGGCGGCGGGCAGGTCGGCCGCCGACCCGGCCGGCAGCAAGCCGCCGGCGGAGGTCATCACCAGCACCTCGTCGGCGACGCCCGCGAGGCCGCGCAGGTAGGCCCGGCAGCGGGGACGCAGGTAGGCGTTCAGGACCGTGGTCACCGTGCGCTCGTACTCCCGGAACTCCGGCGACACCTCGCTCGAGCACGACACGTCGATGCCCCGGGCCTCGAGCACGTCGGCCACGGCCCGCTCGTGGGAGGGGTCGAGGTCGCTGTGCAGGAGGCAGACGGCCACCGCCTCGAGGTCGGGGTCGAGCTCGGGGACCGACGCCACGTCGACGGGCTCCAGCTCCGACCCGTCGGCCGCCAGCCGCCCGCCCACCTCGTAGCGCCACGCCCGGGGCACGAGCGGGGGCGGGCGGTCGACCGACCCGTCGTAGAGGGAGGGCCGGTCCTGGCGGGCGATCTCGATGACGTCGGCGAACCCGGGCGTGGCGACCAGCGCCACCCGCGCCCCGCGGTGCTCGAGGAGCGCGTTGGTGGCCACCGTGGTCCCGTGGGCCAGCAGCGACGGTCGGCCGCCGCCCAGCGCCTCCAGGCCCTCGCGCACGGCCTGCCCCGGGTCGGCCGGCGTCGAGAGGACCTTGGCGACGCGGCCGTCCGGGGCCACCAGGTCGGTGAAGGTGCCCCCCGTGTCGGCGCCGACCCGCAGCTCCTCCGTCACCCGGGCTCGACCACCCAGACCTCCTCCTCGCCGAGCTGCACGACGAGGGACCGCACCAGCCTGCCGACCCGCTCGTCCTCCCCGTCCCACACGACGACCGCCTCCGCCACCGAGCGGGCCAGCCAGGCGTCGCGCCGGCGATCGCCGCCGCCGGCCTGCTGCCTGCTCGTCGGGCGCCTCGCTGGAGGGTGACCGCGGCGACGGCCCCGTCCAGGAGCAGCCGGAAGCGGGCCCGGGTGAGCTCGGGCCACACCGCGTCGGGGTCGGGGTAGGGCAGGACGGCGACGTAGGGCATGCCCGGCCTCGACCGCCGCCTCGGCGCCCAGCTGCTCGGCCCCGAGGCCCAGGCCGGTGACCACGACGAGGTCGGGGTGCAGCGGCGGCCTTGGCCCGCGAGGATCTCGGCCAGCCGGCGACGGACCCCGTCGGCCACCGGGTTGGCGTCGTAGCCGCCGAGCTCGGGCGGCCGGTAGCCCGGCCACCAGCACCAGGTGGCCGTCCGGGCAGGCGCCGGCCCCCGCGGTCGACGCTGCGGCGCCGGCGCGCGGGCGCGTCGGCCGGGCCCAGGTCCGTCCGGCGTGCCCGTCGCCCGAGCGGCCCTCCTGGGTGGCGGCCGCCTCCACCGCCAGCCGGTCGACGAGGTCGTTCATCGCGTCGCCGCTGTGGCCCTTGACCCAGCGGAAGGTGACGTCGCCCCGCTGCCTGTACCAGCTCGATCGAGCGGCTCCCACAGGTCCCGGTTGGCCACCGGCTTCTTGCGCCTTGTTCAGCCAGCCCCGCGCCAGCCAGCCCTCCCACCACCGGTCGCGGAAGCAGTTCACGACGTAGGTGGAGTCGCTGACGCATCTCGAGCCGGCCCGGTCGAGGGCCCGCACCGCCTCGAGCGCGGCCTGGATCTCCATGCGCTGGTTGGTCGTGTGGTCCGCCGGCGCCGCTGGCGAAGGGCCCGTCGCGGCACCGCCCACGCCCAGCCGCCGGGCCCGGGGTTCCCCAGAGCAGGCGCCGTCGGTGTAGGCGGTCGGTGGTCATCGGGTGCGGCGACCGTACCGGGCGGCTGCGAGCGATCGCGCGAGCATGGCGCATGATCTTCGACGGGTTCGTCCACCAGCTGCCCGACATCGACCCGGCCGGAGACGCGCGAGTGGCTCGACAGCCTCGACGCCGTGGTCGACGCCCACGGCCGGACCCGGGCCCGCTACCTGCTCGCCACGCTCCTCGAGCGGGCCCGCGAGCTGCAGGTCGGCCTGCCCGCCATCGGTGTCGACGCCGTACGTCAACACCATCCCGCGTCGAGCAGCAGGCCTGGTTCCCCGGCGACGAGCACATCGAGCGCCGCATCCGCGCCTTCATCCGCTGGAACGCGGCGGTGATGGTGGTGCGGGCCAACAAGCACGCCGAGGGCATCGGCGGCCACCTCGCCACCTTCGCCTCGTCGGCCTCGCTCTACGAGGTCGGCTTCAACCACTTCTTCCGGGGCAAGGACGACGGCCTCGCCGGCGACCAGGTCTACTTCCAGGGCCACGCCGCGCCCGGCATCTACGCCCGGGCCTTCCTCGAGGGCCGCCTCGACGAGGAGCAGCTCGACAACTTCCGCCAGGAGGTCGGCGGCAACGGCCTGTCGAGCTACCCCCACCCCCGGCTCATGCCGGACTTCTGGGAGTTCCCGACGGTGTCGATGGGCCTCGGCCCGATCAACGCCATCTACCAGGCCCGGTTCAACCGCTACCTGCTCGAACCGCCGCATCGCCGACACCGAGCGAGCTCGAAGGTGTGGTGCTTCCTCGGCGACGGCGAGTGCGACGAGCCCGAGTCGCTCGGCGCCCTGTCGATCGCCGCCCGGGAGCGGCTCGACAACCTGATCTTCGTCGTCAACTGCAACCTGCAGCGCCTCGACGGGCCGGTGCGGGGCAACGGCAAGATCATCCAGGAGCTCGAGGCGGTGTTCCGGGGCGCCGGCTGGAACGTCATCAAGGTCATCTGGGGCTCGAAGTGGGACGAGCTGCTGGCCCAGCGACACGGACGGCGTGCTCCTCAACAAGATGAACACCACCGTCGACGGCCAGTTCCAGAAGTACTCGGTCGAGTCGGGCGCCTACATCCGCGAGCACTTCTTCGGACCCGACCCCCGCCTGCGCAAGATGGTCGAGCACCTCTCCGACGACGAGCTGCGCAACCTGCCCCGCGGCGGCCACGACTACCGGAAGCTCTACGCCGCCTACAAGGCGGCCGTCGAGCACGAGGGCACGCCCGACGGTGATCCTGGCCAAGACCATCAAGGGCTGGACGCTCGGGCCCGACGTCGAGGGCCGCAACGCCACCCACCAGATCAAGAAGATGCAGGGCGCCGGACATCAAGGTCTTCCGCGACCGGCTGTACATGCAGGACGAGATCCCCGACGAGGTCCTCGACGCCGGCGCCGACGCCGCCCTACTACCGGCCGCCGCGAGGACTCGCCCGAGCACGAGTACATGCATGGAGCGGCGGCAGGCCCTCGACGGGTCGCTGCCCAGGCGCGGTCGTGCAGCGCCGGCGGCGGCTGGAGCGGCCCGACGCCGAGGCGTTCAACGAGTTCCGGGAGGGCTCGGGCGGCCAGGCGGCGTCGACCACCATGGCCTTCGCCCGCCTGCTGCGGAACCTGGTGCGGGACGAGAAGGTGGGCGAGCGGGTCGTGCCGATCATCCCCGACGAGGCCCGCACCTTCGGCCTCGACGCGCTGTTCCGGGAGATCGGGATCTACGCCGCCGTCGGGCCAGCTCTACGAGCCGGTCGACGCCGACCTGCTCCTCACCTACCGCGAGGCACAGCACGGGCCAGATCCTCGAGGAGGGCATCACCGAGGCCGGCTCGATGGCCAGCTTCACCGCCGCCGGCACGAGCTACGCCACCCACGGCGTGCCGATGCTGCCCTTCTACATCTTCTATTCGATGTTCGGCTTCCAGCGGATGGGCGACCTGATCTGGGCCGCCGGCCGACGCCGGGGCGCGGGGCTTCCTGCTCGGCGCCACCGCCGGGCGCACGACGCTCAACGGCGAGGGCCTCCAGCACCAGGACGGGCACAGCCACCTGCTCATGTCCGTCGGTGCCCAACTGCGCCGCCTACGACCCCGCCTTCGCCTACGAGATGGCGGCGATCATCGAGGACGGCTGCCGGCGCATGCACGTGCGACGAGCGAGGACGTCCTCTACTACCTCACCCTCTACAACGAGAACTACGCCATGCCGGCCATGCCCGAAGGGCGTCGAGGCCGACCTGCTGCGGGGTCTGTACCGCTTCGAGGCGGCGCCGGGCGAGCCGTCGAAGCGGGCCACCATCCTCTTCTCCGGCCCGGCGTGGCGCGCCGCCGTCGAGGCCAGGGACGAGCTGGCCGAGCACTACGACGTGGGCGCCGAGCTGTGGTCGGCCACGTCCTACAAGGCGCTGCGGGAGGAGGCCCTGTCCGCCGAGCGGTGGAACCGCCTGCACCCGTCGCAGTCGGCCCGGACCCCGTGGGTCACCGAGCGGCTCTCCGAGGCCGAGGGGCCGTTCGTCGCCGTCACCGACTACATGAAGGCGGTGCCCGACCATGATCGGCCGCTGGGTGCCCGGCACGTTCGAGGTCCTCGGCACCGACGGCTTCGGCCGCAGCGACACCCGCGAGGCGCTGCGCCGCCACTTCGAGGTCGACGCCGGCCACGTCGTCGTCGCCACCCTGCACGCCTTGGCCGCCGAGGGGCAGGTCAAGGCCTCGGCGGTGACCAAGGCGATCGCCAAGTACCGCGTCGACCCCGAGACGCTCGATCCCCGGCTGGCCTAGTCGCCCCTGGCGGTAGGTTCGTCGTCGTGGGTGCGTCGACCTTCTACATGACCGGGGACCCCGAGGCCGACGGCCTCCTCGGGTCGGATCCGCTGGCCCTGCTCATCGGGATGCTCCTCGACCAGCAGGTGCCGATGGAGTGGGCCTTCGGGGCCCCCGCCCGCCTGAAGGAGCGCCTCGGCGGCACCCTGGACGCCACCGCCATCGCCGCCATGGACCCGGACGAGCTGCTGGCCGCGTTCAAGGGCCCGCCCGCGCTGCACCGCTTCCCCGGGTCGATGGGCAAGCGCACCCAGGCCCTCTGCCAGGCGCTGGTCGCCGGCTACGGCGGCCGGGCCGAGGCGGTGTGGGAGGGCGCGCCGAGCGGGGCCGAGCTGCTGCGGCGGCTGAAGGCGCTGCCGGGGTTCGGCGACGAGAAGGCCCGCATCTTCCTCGCCGTGCTCGGCAAGCGCCTCGAGGTGCGCCCGCCGGGGTGGGAGGAGGCGGCCGCCCCCTTCTCCGACGAGCGGCGGCGGTCGGTGGCCGACGCCACGTCGCCCGAGGCCCTCGAGGAGGTGCGCGCCTTCAAGCGGGAGCGCAAGGCGGCGGGCAAGGGGAAGGCCGACTGACGTGATCACCGTGGTGAGCAACGGGCGGCCGGTGGAGCTGCCCGAGGGGGCCACGGTGACCGACCTGCTGACCGCCCTCCAGCTCGGGGGCAAGTGGGTGCTGGTCGAGCGCAACGGCGAGCCCGTCGAGCGCCGGCTGCTCGACCGCACGGTGCTGGCCCACGGCGACCGGCTCGAGCTGGTGCGGGCCGTGGCCGGGGGGTGAGCTTCCCCGGGCTCGACGACCGGCGGCTCTACCTGTGCACGCCCGACCGGCCCGACCTGGAGCCGTTCCTCGCCGCCTGCATCCGCGGCGGCGTCGACCTCGTCCAGCTGCGGGACAAGGAGCTGGAGGCCAGGGCCGTGCTGGCCCGGGCCCGGCTGGCGCTGCGGGTGTGCCGGGGCCTCGGTGTGCCCTTCATCCTCAACGACCGCCCCGACCTCGCCCTCGAGGTGGGGGCCGACGGCGTCCACGTGGGGCAGGACGACGCCCCGCCGGCGCTGGCCCGCCGGCTGCTCGGCGACGAGGCGGTCGTGGGCCTGTCCACCCACGCCCCTGCGGAGCTCGACGGCGCCGCCGCCGAGCCCGTCGACTACGTGTCGGTCGGGCCGGTCGTGCCCACGCCGACCAAGCCGGGCCGACCGGGGACCGGTCCCGGGTACGTGCGCTACGCCGCCGGCGCCGCCCGCGTGCCGTGGTTCGTGACCGGCGGGGCCACGCCCGAGACCGTCGGCCCGCTGGTCGAGGCCGGGGCCCGCCGGTTCGTGGTGGTCCGCTGGCTGACGGAGGCGACCGACCCGGAGGGGGCGGCCCGGGCGCTGCGAGCCGCCGTCGACGGGGCGATCAGCCGGATCCCAGCACCAGGCTGACGGAGAGGGCGGCGCAGCCGGCCAGGCCGAGGACGGCCCAGCCCCGGGGCCAGCGCCGCTCGTCGGGCCGCAGGCGGAGGGCGGAGACGTTGGTCAGCGCGTAGTAGAGGAGCACGAGGGCCGAGCTGGCCCGGAGGGCGCCCGACAGGTCGGCCACCGCCACCAGCGCGAGGACGGCGAGCCCGACGGCGACGACGGCCGTGGCCGGGACGGCGGTGCGGGACGACACCGCCGCCAGGCGACGGGGCAGGACGCCGTCGGCGGCCATGGCGAACACGGTGCGGGCCACGCCGGCGAGCAGGGCGACCAGGACACCGATCGAGGCGACGGCGGCGCCCGCGCGGACCACGGGCACCAGGCCGTCGAGGCGCCCGGCGTCGACGGCGGCGGCGAGGGGGGCGTCGGTCGCGGCCAGCCCGGTGGGCCCCAGCACGGCCATGGTGGCGGCCAGCACGACGGCGTACACGGCCAGGGCGGCGCCGAGGGCGAGGGGGATGGCCCGGGGGATGGTGCGGGCGGGGTCGACCACCTCCTCCCCCAGCGTGGCCACCCGGGCGTAGCCGGCGAAGGCGAAGAACAGGATCCCGGCGGCTTCGAGGAGGCCGAGGACCCCCTCGCCGCCGAGGCCGAGGTCGAGCCGGTCCACGTCGGCCTCGCCGCCGGCCAGGCAGGCGACCACCACGGCGGCCAGCACGAGGAGGACGACGGCGAGGAGGACCCGGGTCACGCGGGCGGTACGGGTCACGCCGGCCAGGTTCACGGCGGTGAGGACGACCACGACGGCGAGCGCCACCGGGCGGGCGGCGTCGGGGGCGGCGTAGGTGCCGGCGGTCAGCGCCATGGCGGCGCAGCTGGCCACCTTGCCGGTGACGAAGGCGGCCCCGGCGAGGACGCCCCACGCGGGCCCGAGGCGGCGCCGGGCGTAGGCGTAGGTGCCGCCGGACTCCGGGTGCACGGCGGCCAGCGCCGCCGAGGAGGTGGCGTTGCACCACGCCACCAGGCCGGCCAGGGCCAGGGCGAGCCCGATCCCCGCCCCCGCCGCCCGGGCCGCAGGCCCGAAGGCGGTGAAGACGCCGGCCCCGAGCATCGAGCCGAGGCCCACCACCACGGCGTCGCCCACGCCGAGGCGCCGGGCCAGGCGGCTGGGGGCCTCGGCCACGCCGCGGTTCTACTGCCTCAGCCGAGCGTTCTCTGCACGCTCAGTCCCACCTGTCGGGACTCCGTGCGCACAGTGTGCAGCGAGTCCCGGCGGAGCTTCCTCGTGCACGTGGGGTTCACCCCCTGAGCCCTCCTGCGCAGAGAAGCTCCGGCCGAGCCGGCCCGCCCCCTTCTTTGCGCAGTTGGGGCTCACCCCCCGGACCCTTCTGCGCACAGAGTGCACCTGGGTCCGCCCAGGGTCAGGCTCGCTCAGGCGGGGGCGGGGGCGCCGCCGGCCTGGCGTTCGAGCCAGCCGAGGAGGAGGGCCACGGCGCGGGGGTCGTGGCGGAGGGCGTGGCCGGCGCCGGAGAGCATCCGCAGGTCGGCCGAGCCGTGGGCGTCGGCCAGGGCCCGGGCGTCGACGGCGGGGACCACGTCGTCGTCGTCCCCCTGCACGAGCAGGAGGGGACGGGGGGCCAGCGACGCCACGGTGGTGAGCGGGCGCACCGACTTCAGCTCGAGGGCCCACGACTCGAGGTCCTGGGGGAAGGCGGCGTCGCGGATCACGCCCACGTCCCGGGCGTGCTGGAGGAAGCGCCGGGGCTGGGCCGCCCAGTCGGCGAAGTCGGCCCGGGCCGACAGCGCGGCGACGCCCCGCACCCGGGGGTCGTCCCCGGCCACGCAGATGGCCAACGACCCGCCGGTGCTGGCCCCGGCCAACCAGACGCCCTCCACGCCGGCCACGTCGACCATGTAGTCGACGGCCACCCTCAGGTCGTCCTGCCACCCGCACAGCGAGAAGTCGCCCTCCGAGCGGCCCACGCCCCGGAAGCTGAAGGTCAGGACCGTCCAGCCCGCCTCGGCCGCCACCCGGTCGGCGAGGGCGGGGTAGGTCTCGACCCCGGCGGCGGCGCTGGCCGCGGTCGAGGGGAAGCCGTGGCACACCACCAGGCCCGGGCGCCCCGGCGCCTCCCGACCCGGCTGCGGCCGGGCCAGGTGGGCGTACAGGCGCAGCCCTGACGACTCGAACCCCGAGGACCCCTCCCCCACGACGCGCGAGGGTACCGGGATGACGAACCGGGACGAGGTCGACTTCTCGGACGGGCCGTCCGACCTGCTAGGGAGCGCCGTCCCCGTCCGCCGCGCAGTGGCGGCACGGGTGGTAGCAGCGGTTGCGGGCCTCGACGAGGGTGTCGGGGGCGAAGACGAGGTACGTCTCGGCCGCCAGCAGGTCGTCCAGGGCGCAGGCGTCGGTCGTGCGGTCGAGGTCGTGCACCACCTGCGAGCGCTTGTCGCCGAACCACTGGTGATCGGCGGCACGGGCGGGTCTGGCCATCGGCCGGAGACGGTACCCGGGCCGGTCCCCGGACGCGAAGGAGGGGCGCCCGCAGGCGCCCCTCCCCGTCGATCACTGGTTCGACCCGAGCACGCGTGATCGCCAGGAGGACCGGGCCTGACCGTGTTCCCGCTCGGGGGTGGTTGGCGAGGATTCGCCGGGTGGTCCAGCGGCCGCCTAGCGGCCAACCACCTCCAGGGTCCTACTTGGTTCGCTCAGCTGGACCACCTCCTTTCTCTGGTGGCGTCAGCGTATCCCCCACCGCGCGGCGGGCGCACGACCGTTCAGCCGCTCGGCGGGTCGTCCCGGGGCGGGGCCGGGCCGAGGGCGCCGATGGCCTCCAGGTAGGCCATCTGGGCGTCCAGGACGGCGTGGACCTGGGGGGCGGTGTAGTCGAGCCCGGCGCTGCGGGCCCGGGCCAGGACGTTGTCCACGGTCTCCCCGCCGCCCACCACCACGTCGGTGGCCGGGGCACTGGCGCTCGACCCGTTGCCGCTCACGCCCTTCGACCGGAAGTAGTCCAGGTTCCAGCGCAGGATCTGGCGCACGTCGTCGTGGCTCAGCTGGGCCGACACCTCGAAGGGCAGGTGGCGAGCCACCCAGGCCACGGCCTCGTCGAGGTCGAAGACCGGTCGGGGCGGCGACCCCGCCAGCCGGTCGGTCTCGCGGCCCACCACCACGGCGGCGATGAGCAGCACGACCGCCAGCGACAGGATGATCCACACGAGCCCCACCGGGGCCCGAGCCTACGAGCGCGTCGGCCGGCTAGATGCCGATGCGCTGGGCGAGCAGCTCGCGGTGGTAGGTGGGGTCGCCGAGGAGCAGCTCGGAGGACTTGGCCCGCTTGAAGTACAGGTGGGCCGGGTGCTCCCAGGTGAAGCCGATGCCGCCGTGGATCTGGATGTTCTCGGCGGTGACGTGGAAGTACGCCTCCGAGCAGTAGGCCTTGGCCAGCGAGGCCACGCTCGGCAGCTCGTCGTTCATCTCGGCCGCGCACCAGCCCGCGTAGTAGGCGGCGGACTTGGCCGACTCGACCTCGAGCAGCATGTCGGCGCACTTGTGCTTGATGGCCTGGAACGAGCCGATGGGCCGGCCGAACTGCACCCGGTCCTTGGCGTACTGCACGGCCATCTCCAGGCAGTACTGCGCCCCGCCCACCTGCTCGGCGGCGAGGCCCACGGCGGCGAGGTCGAGCACCCGCTCGAGGGTGGCCCACCCCTCGCCGTCGGTGCCGACGAGCTTGGCCGGCGTGCCCGAGAACTCGAGCCGGGCCTGCTTGCGGGTCTGGTCCATCGTCGACAGCGCCGTGCGGGTGAGGCCCGAGGCGTCACCGGCCACCGAGAAGAGGCTCACGCCGGCGTCGCTCCGGGCCGCGACCAGGATCACGTTGGCGGTGTGCCCGTCGAGGACGAACATCTTCGTGCCGTCGAGGACGTAGCCGTCGCCGTCCTTCTTGGCCGTCATGGTGATGCCGGCCTCGTCCCACCGGCCGTTCTCCTCGGTGAAGGCCACCGTGGCGATGGTCTCGCCGCTGGCGATGCCGGGGAGGAGCTCCTTCTTGGCGGCGTCGTCGCCGCTGTGGATCAGGGCGTTGGCGGCCAGCACGACCGTGGAGAAGTACGGCGCCGCCAGCAGGGCCCGACCCATCTCCTCGAGCACGACGATGAGCTCGACGTAGGAGTAGCCCGAGCCACCGAACTCCTCCGGCACGTGGAGGCCCTGGAGCCCGAGCTGGCTGCCCATCTGCTCCCACACCGCGGGGTCGTAGCCCTCGTCGGTCTCCATCAGGCGCCGGACCTCGGACTCCGGCGACTTCTGCTCGAGGAACGAGCGGACGGTGCGGCGGAGCTCTTCCTGCTCCTCGGAGAAGGCGAAGTTCACGTTCGAGGCCCCCAGGGGTGCGGACGGCGGAAGGGGGCTCTGTCTACTAGACCGGGCGGTCAAGCGTCGAGCCGCGGGGAGCCGCGGAGAGGAGGCCGCAGTGGCTGCTGCGCTGCACTGGGAGGGCGACGGGGCCGAGGTCCACAAGGTGGTGGTGGGCCCCATGGACAACAACGTGTTCGTGCTCCGCTGCACCGGGACGGGCGCCGCGGTGCTGGTGGACGCCGCCAACGAGGCCGAGCGCCTCCTCGGCATGGCCAAGGACCTGGGCGTGGGCCAGGTGCTCACCACCCACGGCCACTGGGACCACATCCAGGCCGTTCCCCAGGTGCGGGAGGCGGGCTACCGGGTGGCGGTCAGCGCCGCCGACGCCGAGATGCTCCCCGCCTACGACGACGTCCTGGAGGACGACACCGAGGTGGCGGTGGGGCAGCTGCGGCTGCGCACCATCCTCACCCCCGGACACACCCCCGGGTCGATGTGCTTCCGCCTCGAGGGCCGGCCCCTCCTGTTCAGCGGCGACACGCTGTTCCCGGGCGGCCCGGGGAACACCGAGCGGGACCCGGAGCGCTTCGCCACCATCATCCGGTCGATCGACGAGCGCCTCTTCCCGCTGGGTGACGACGTGCAGGTCCTGCCCGGCCACGGCGACGACACCACCATCGGCACCGAGAAGCCGCACTTCGACGAGTGGGTGGAGCGGGGCTGGTAGCCGCCGACGACCGGCCGGTCGACGACTCGCCCGTCCACACCGCCGACCTCCCGCCCACCCCCACGCGCGACCGGAACATCCCGGCCTCGGCGTGGGTGGAGGCGCCGGACGAGCTGCGCCGCCTGGGCGAGGACCTCGGCCACCACCTGGTGGCCTACAAGCGCCGCATCGGGCCGTGGCTCCTCTGGCGGGCGGGGCCGGCCTCGAAGGGCGACGCCCGCTACATGGCGGTGCGGGCCGACGACCTGGCCGTCCGCCACACCTTCCGGCTGTTCCCCGACGGGTCGGGCGAGGGCACCGGCCCGAGCGGCGAGTCGCACGCCCGCTTCCGCACCTGGAAGCAGGACCTGCTCGGTCACTGACGTTCGGGCAGCTGGATCACCGGATTCCGGCGATCCAGCTGCCCAAACGCCGAGAGCTCCTCCGGGGGCGGGCCGTAGCGGCCGTGGAGGAAGTCGCGCATGGCGAGGCGGCGGGCGGGCAGGTGCCAGAACGGCGGGCGGCGGTCGGCCCACAGCACCCCCCGCACCGTCCCCCAGGCGGCCATGGTGAAGCGGATGAAGGCCGGGTAGCGGCCGAAGTGCGAGCGCACCAGCAGGAGGCTGTTGCGCAGCATGAGGTACTCCGGGACACCCACCTCGGAGGACATCCCCGGGTTGCGCACCACCGCCCCCCACACGATGCCCACCTCCCAGCCGGCCCGGCGGGCCCGCTCGCCGAGGTCGGCCTCCTCGCAGTAGGCGAAGTAGCGCTCGTCGAACAGCCCCACCTCCTCGAGGCAGGCGCGACGGGCCAGCAGCATCGTGCCGTGGGGGTGCCCGGCCGCCTCCCACCCCGGGTGGCGGTCGGTCGGCCCCAGGATCCCGCCGAAGTACCGGTCGACGACGGGCCGGGCCAGCCGGTCGTCGTCCCCGTACTCGGCGCTGGCCAGGCCGGCGCGGGGCCGCGCGGTGGCGGCCACCACGAGCGCCTCCAGGCAGCCCGGCTCGGGCAGGGCGTCGTGGGGGCACACCACCACCCACTCCCCCGCCCCGGGGCCGTCGGCCAGCCACCGGGCCAGCCCGGCGTTGGCCGCCGGCCCGAAGCCGGTGTTGCTCCCCAGCTCGACCACCTCGGCATCGGGCAGCCCCGCCCGCACCGCGGCCACGTCCTCCGGCGGCGAGCCGTTGTCGACCACCAGCAGCCGGTCGACCCCCTGGCCCTCGAGCAGGTGGCCGGTGCGCACGCACGCCCCGGCCGGCGCCGGTGGACGACGACCGCCGTCAGGGGACTCAGGAGGGCACCCGGCCCGCGGCCTCGGCCGCCTCCTCCGCGGCGACGAGGGCCTCCTCGACGAGGGCCAGCCCGCCGTCCCAGAAGGCGGGGTCGGCCAGGTCGCACGCCGACGATGCGCCCCAGCTCCTCGGGCGACCTCGAGCCGCCGGCGGCGAGCAGCTCCAGGTACCGCGGCACGAAGCCCGGGCCCTCCTCCGTGTAGCGCCGGTACACCGACAGGGCCAGCAGCTGCCCGTAGGCGTAGGCGTACACGTAGCCGGGGGTGCCGATGAAGTGGGGCACGTAGGACCACCAGCTGCGGTAGCCCTCGGTCACCTCCACGGCGTCGCCCAGCACCTCCACCTGGGTCTCGGCCCAGAGCTCCCCGATGCGGTCCACCGACAGCTCCCCCTCGCTGCGCCGGGCGGTGTGGGCCCGGTCCTCGAAGGTGAACATCGCCGTCTGGCGGAAGACCGTGGCGATGTGCCCCTCGACGTGCTCGGCCAGCAGGGCCAGCCGCTCGCCGGGGTCGTCGACCGTGTCGAGCAGGCGGCCGAAGACGACCGTCTCCCCGAACACCGACGCGGTCTCGGCCAGCGTCAGCGGCGTCCCCTGGTGGAACACGCCCTGGGGCCGGGCCAGGTAGGCGTGCAGGCCGTGGCCCAGCTCGTGGGCCAGCGTGAGCACGTCGCGACGCCGGGCCGTGTAGTTGAGGAAGAGGTAGGGGTGCACCGACGGCACGGTGTACGAGCAGAAGGCGCCCGGGCGCTTGCCGGGGCGGGGGGCGGCGTCGACCCAGTTGCCGTCGAAGAAGCGGCGACCGGCGTCGGCCAGCTCGGGCGAGAACGAGGCGTAGCAGTCGAGCACCAGCTCCGCGACCCTCGTCCCAGCCGATGGTGGCGTCGGAGGCGGCGAGGCGTGGCGGCGCGGTCGTAGTCGGCCAGCCGGTCGAGGCCGAGGAGCCGCGCCTTGAGCGCGTACCACCGGTGGGGGATGTCGTAGCGGCGGCGCACCGCCTCCACGAGCGCGGCCACCGACTCGTCGCTGGCCTCGTTCGACAGGTTGCGGCTGGTGGCCCACGTCGGGTAGCCCCGGAGGCGGTCGTCGACCGCCTTGTCGTGGAGCAGCGTGTTGTAGAGGTAGGCCCGGGTCCGCAGGCCCGGCGCCAGCGCCTCGGTGACGGCCTCGGCCGTGGCCCGCCGCACCTCGCGGTCGGAGGCGGCCAGACGGGCCAGCGCCTCCTCGAGGGTGGCCTGTCGCCCGTCCAGGCGGACGTCGAGCGTGGAGGTGAGCTCGCTGAAGAGGCGGCTCCAGGCCGATCGGCCCGTGACCGCCTTCTCGGTGAGGATGCGCTCCTCGGGCTCGCTCAGGAGGTAGGGCCGGTAGCGGCGCTCGGCGGCGAGGTGGTGGCGGAAGGGCCCGAGGCGGTCGTCGGCGAGGAGGGCCTCGACGGCGTCGTCGTCGAGGCCGGCCCACTCGAGGTCGAAGAAGAGGATCGTGGTGCCGATGGCCGTGGCCCGCTCCTGCACCCGCTGGACCAGCGCGCCGCGGGTGGGGTCGGTGACGTCGGCGGCGAAGCGCAGCGAGGCGAACGAGCCGGCCCGGCCGAGGACCTCGTGCAGCTCGGCGAGCCGCGCCATGAAGTCGGCCAGCGCGGCGGCGTCGAAGCCGGCCACCCCGCCCCGGGCCTCGGCCAGCGTCGCCGCCAGCCCGTCGGCCCGGTCGAGCAGCTCGTCGACGGCGGCCTCGTCGGTGCGCCCGTCGAGGAGGTCGGACAGGTCCCAGGTGACGCCCTCGGCGCCGGAGGGCGGGGCGAGCTCGGTGGCGGCCATGCCCCGGCATCCTGCCGGGGGTGCCGCGAAGGCGCCAGCCGACTACTGCGGCGCCAGCTGCCCCCGCACCGCACCGTCGGGGTGCTCGGCGCTGCGGATGTTGAGGTAGTAGTCGTCCGGCGTGCGCTCCACCCGGTCGAGCAGGTCGCGCTCGGCCGTCACGCAGCCCTCGGACGAGCCGCCCGTGGGCGGGTCGAGCCCGAGCACCACCCCACCGTTCTCGCCGGCGGCCCCCTCGTGGACCGAGGTCCCGTCGACCTCGTCCACCCCCTCGACCTCGATGCGGTAGCAGAGCTGGCTGCGGCTCGGGCTCCACCAGCACGGTGGCCCGCCCGCCGCCGTCGGGGTCGCCGTGGTCGGGCACCTCGGCCGCCCCGGTGAGCTCCGCGGTGAGGCGGGTCGATGCGCCGTCGCCCACGGCCGACGCCTGCCCCGAGCCCTCGCCGCCGTCGTCGAGCGCCACCGGCCCGGTGCCGGCCGTGGTGGAGCCCGAGCCGCCGCACGCCGACACCAGCCCCGCGACGAGGACGACTGGCAGGGTCCGGAGGACCCGGGGGGAGGGCATCCGCCGCACGCTAACCATGTGGACGAGCAGGTGGAAACGCTGTGGACGTTGCGATTCGGCGACGGCTTTCCCACTACGGCGGTAGGGAGAACCCCAGGGCCGGCGCTAGGGTTGGACCCGGTGGTCCCGCCGCTGTTCGCCGTCGAGGGGCTCCACGTCGCCGCTGTCGACCCCGCCAGCGGCGAGCGCACGGAGATCCTGAAGGGCGTCGACCTGACCGTCGGCGCCGGCGAGGTGCACGCCCTGATGGGCCCCAACGGCTCGGGGAAGTCGACCCTGGCCTCGGCCCTGCTCGGCAGCCCGGAGTACGTCATCACCGCCGGCCGGCTGCGCTACAAGGGCGAGGACGTCACCGACTGGGACACCGACGTCCGGGCCAAGGCCGGCATGTTCCTGGCCTTCCAGTACCCGCAGGAGATCTCCGGCGTCCCCGTGCGCTCGTTCCTCCAGCAGGCGCTGGCCGCTCGCAAGGGCATCGAGGACCTGTCCGCCCTCGAGACCCGCCTGGCGATCATGTCGTGGATGGACCGGCTCGAGATGGACCCGTCCTTCGCCGACCGCTACCTCAACGAGGGCTTCTCGGGCGGGGAGAAGAAGCGCAACGAGATCCTCCAGATGGCCATGCTGGAGCCGGATCTGGCCATCCTCGACGAGACCGACTCGGGCCTCGACATCGACGCCCTGCGGGTGGTGGCCCGGGGCGTCCAGGAGGTGCGGCAGGACCGCCCGCAGCTCGGCGTCCTGCTCATCACCCACTACTCGCGGATCCTCGAGCACCTCCAGCCCGACGTGGTGCACATCCTCTTCGACGGACGGGTGGTGGCGAGCGGCGGCCCCGAGCTGGCGACCCGCCTCGACGAGGAGGGCTACGAGACGTGGCGCTAGGGACGAGCGTCCTCGACGTCGCCGCCATCCGGCGCGACTTCCCGATCTACGAGAGCCACGCCGGCGCGCCCTTCGTGTTCCTGGACTCCGCATCCTCGTCGCAGAAGCCCCGGGCGGTGCTCGAGGCGATGGACGACTACTACGCCACCACCCACGCCAACGTGCACCGGGGCGTCTACGCCATGGCCGAGGAGGCCACCGCCCGCTACGAGGGCGCCCGCGAGACGGTGGCCCGCTTCATCGGCGCGCCGAGCAGCCGTGAGGTGATCTTCACCAAGAACGTCACCGAGTCGCTGAACCTGGTGGCGGCCGCGCTGGGGCGGGGCCCACCTCCGGACAGGCGACGCCGTCCTCCTGACCGAGATGGAGCACCACTCCAACCTGGTGCCCTGGCTGATGCTGGCCGAGGCGAAGGGCCTCGAGCTGCGCTACCTGGGCGTCGGCGACGACGGCCTCCTCGACCTGAGCGACCTCGACGCCAAGCTCGACGGGGCCAAGGTGGTGGCCCTGACGGCCATGTCGAACGTGCTCGGGACCCTGCCACCCGTGCGCCGGATCGCCGACGCCGCCCACGCCGCCGGGGCGATCGTGGTGGTCGACGCCGCCCAGTACGTGCCCCACCTGGCCACCGACGTGACCGACCTCGGGGCCGACTTCGTGGGCTTCACCGGCCACAAGATGCTGGGCCCCACGGGCATCGGCGTGCTGTGGGGCCGGGAGGCGATGCTCGACGCCACCCCGCCCTTCCTCGGCGGGGGCAGCATGATCCGCGACGTCCGCCTCGACGGCTTCACGTCCAACGAGCTGCCGTGGAAGTTCGAGGCGGGCACACCGCCCATCGCCGAGGCGGTGGGGCTCGACGCCGCCGTGCGGGTGCTCGAGCGCTACGACATGCGGGCGGTGCGGGCCCACGAGGTGGCGGTCACGGGCTACGCCCTGCGCACGCTGCCCGAGCGGTTCGGCGACGACCTGGTGCTCCACGGCCCGTCCGACCCCTGCGCCCGGGGCGGGGTGCTGTCGTTCGCCTTCCTCGACGTCCACCCCCACGACATGGCCCAGGTGCTCGACGCCGAGGGCGTCTGCGTGCGGGCCGGGCACCACTGCGCCAAGCCGCTGATGCGCCGGTTGGGTGTCGGGGCCACCACTCGGGCATCGTTCTACGTGTACAACGACGAGTCCGACGTCGACGCCCTGGCGGACGCCATCGAGGCCGTCCGCCGGCTGTTCGCGTAGCGACGAGGAGAGCTGTTCGTGAGTGGTCTCGAAGACCTGTATCGGGAGATCATCCTCGACCACTACCGCAACCCGCGGAACCGTGGCGAGCTGGAGTCACCCCCGGCGGTGCGGGCCGAGGGGTTCAACCCGCTGTGCGGCGACGAGATCGTGCTGACCTTCGAGGTCGACGGCGGGTGCATCAGCGACGTCAAGGTGGCCGGCCAGGGGTGCTCGATCAGCCAGTCGTCGGCCTCGATGATGTCCTCGGCGATCAAGGGCCGCAGCGTGGACGAGGCCCGGGCCCTGGTGAAGGCCTTCAAGGCGCTCATGACCATCCACGAGTCCCGCCTGGGCCGGGAGGACGGCGACGGCAGCGGGACCGACACGCCGGTGCCCGACCCCGACGTCGCCCTCGGCGATCTCGAGGCGCTCCAGGGCGTGGTGCGGTTCCCGGTGCGCATCAAGTGCGCCACCCTCTCGTGGAACACCTTGACCAACGGGCTCGACGAGGTGGAGGCCAAGGCCTCCTAGTGCCGTCGTGCGCTGGCTGGTCGACGGGACGAACGTCGTCGGCAGCCGGCCCGATGGGTGGTGGCGGGACCGGCCGGCGGCCTTCCGCCGGCTCGTCGAGGCGCTCGGCCCGCTGGCCGCCGCCGGGGACGAGGTGACCGTGGTGTTCGACGGCCGTCCGGCGCCGGGCCTCGAGGCGGGTGACCACGGCGGGGTGGCGGTGCGGTGGGCCGATCGGCGCGGTCGCGACGCCGCCGACGACACCGTGGTGGCCGCCGTGGCGGCCGATCCGGACCCGGCCAGCCGGGTGGTGGTGACCTCCGACCGGGGCCTGGCCGCCCGGGTGACAGCCCTCGGAGCGCCGGTGGAGGGGGCAGGTGCCTTCCGGCGCGGGCGTTTGGAGGAGTGACCGTCGGGTACGGGAAGGGTCCGCCGAACCAAGGAGCACGTCACATGGCTGGAGACAGCGGCCCCGAAGCCGGTGCCAAGGGCATCGTCGAGGACCTGAAGGGCAAGGCCAAGGACGCCATCGGCAACCTCACCGGCAACGAGGACCTCGAGCGCGAGGGCGAGGCCCAGCAGGCCAAGGCCGACTCGCAGCGCGAGGTCGCCGCCAAGGAGGCCGAGGCCGAGAAGGCCCGGGCCGAGGCGAAGGCCCAGGAGGCCCAGCAGCGGGCCCACCAGGAGTAGCGCACCAGACCAGCGCCACTGAGGCGAGGGGCGGGGTCCGACCGGGGCCCCGCCCCTCGTCGCGCCCCGGGTGTCACCCCGTTCTTTGGTTCTCTACCGACACCAGCGGTAGGGAGAGAACCAAAGAACGGTCAGAGCAGCTCGTCGATGCGGCGGGCGAGCTCCCGGTCCTTGTCGGTGATGCCGCCGGCCGAGTGGCTGACGAGGTCGATGGTCACCCGGTTCCAGCTGTTGGACCAGTCGGGGTGGTGGTCGAGCTCCTCGGCCACCGCCGCCACCCGCTGCATGAACGCGAAGGCCTCTGCGAAGTCGGCGAAGGTGAGCTCCCGGTGGAGCTTCCCGTCGACCTCGTCCCACGACTCGCTCATCGTTCCCCCTCCTCCAGCACGACCCGCTCCTCCCCGCCGGCGTCGAGGCCGGCGTCGATCGCCTCCTCGAGGTGGTCGGCCGTCGGCTCCTCGTCCTCGCCGCCGTAGGCGCCGTAGCCCGTGCGCTCCAGCTCGTCGGCCAGCTCCGGCCCGCCCGTGGCCACCACCCGGCCCTTGACCAGGACGTGCACGACGTCGGCCCGCAGGACCGAGAGCAGCCGCCGGTAGTGGGTGATGGCGAGCACGCCGAGGCCCCGCTCCTCGGTCTCCTCCTCCACCCGTCGGGACACGGCCCGCAGCGCGTCCACGTCGAGGCCGGAGTCGACCTCGTCGAGCACGGCGATGCGCGGCCGCAGCATGCCGAGCTGGAGGATCTCGTTGCGCTTCTTCTCCCCGCCCGACAGGTCGACGTTGAGACCCCGACCGAGGAACCGCTCGTCGACCCCGATGCGACGGGCCTCCTCCCGCAGGCGCCCGCCCACGTCGTCCGCGTCGGCGCCGACGGCGGGCAGGGCCTCGGCCAGCATGGCCTCGACGGTCACCCCGGGGACCTCGGTCGGGTACTGGAGGACGAGGAACAGCCCGGCCGCCGCCCGCTCGTACGGCGCCAGGCCGAGCAGGTCGGTCCCGTCCAGGGTGACCCGGCCCCCCGTGACCTCGTAGCCGGGGCGGCCCATGAGGACGTGGGCCAGCGTCGACTTGCCGGACCCGTTGGGGCCCATGACGGCGTGGACCTTGCCGCTCGACGACCTCGAGGTCGACGCCCCGGAGGATCGTCCTTGCCCCCCACGCCGTGCCCGCAGCCCCTCCACCAGGAGCTGGCTCACCGGTCCACCTCGACGAACACGTCGTCGCCCTCCACGGCCACCCGGTAGACGGGCACGGGGCGGGTGGCGGGCAGGACGTCGGGGATCCCGGTCTCGAGGGAGAAGCAGCTGCCGTGCTTCCAGCACTCGATGTGCCGGGTATCGGCGTCGACCTCACCCTCGCTCAGCGACACGTCGGCGTGGCTGCACGTGTCGCCGATGGCGTAGAAGTCGTTCCCCAGGCGCACCAGGCAGATGCGGTGGCGGCCGACATCGAAGCGCATGGGCAGCCCGTCGGTCACGTCGCCGACCGCGCACAGCCGCTCCTTCACGACACCTCCCGCCGGTCGAGCTTGCGGGTGATCTCGGCCCGCAGGGGCCCGACGGCGCCGGGCACCGGCAGCTTCTCGAGGACCTCCTCGAAGAAGCCGAGCACGATCAGCCGCTCGGCCGCCGCCGGGGGGACGCCCCGGCTCTCCAGGTAGAAGAGCGAGTCCTCGTCGACCGGCCCCACCGCCGAGGCGTGGCTGCACTTCACGTCGTTGTTCTCGATCTCGAGGTTGGGGACCGACTCGGCCCAGGCACCATCGGAGAGCTTCACGTTGCGGTTGGTCTGGAAGGCGTTGACCCCGGCCGCCTCCTTGCCGATGTGGATCAGCCCGCTGTAGACGGCGTGGGACGTGCCCTGCACCGCCCCCTTGAAGAGCAGGTTGCTCGTGGTGCGGGGGGCGACGTGGTCCTGCAGCGTGCGCATGTCGTGCATCTGCGTGCCCTCGCCGAAGTAGACGGCCTGCATCTCCCCGGACGCGCCCCGGCCGTCGAGGGCGGAGTCGATCCGCAGGCGGGCGTAGTCGCCACCCAGCGCCACCATGGTGGTGACGAAGTCCGCGTCCCGGCCGACGCGGCTGATCTGGTGGGCCAGCTGCCACACCGACTGCCCGAGGAGCTGGGCGTCGAGGTAGCGCAGGCGGGAGGCGGGGCCGGCGTCGAGCTCCACCAGGGGCACCACGAGGGCGTCGACGTCGGTCGAGGCGGCGTGGCCGTAGACGGTCAGCTCGCTGTTCTCCCCGGTCGAGACGACGAGGCGGGGGAAGGCGGCCGTGCCCTCGCCGTCGACGAGCGACACCACCACCACGGGCTCCGACACGACCGTGTTGCGGGCCACCCGGACCAGCACGGGATCGGGCACGAACGCGTCGTGGAGCGAGGCGAAGGCGTCGGACGCGTCCCCGGCCACGTCGCCGAGCGATGCGCCGGAGGGGTCCAGCTCGGCGAGGGAACCGACCTCGAGCCCCCGGGCCCCGCCCTCGACGCGGACGAGGTGGCCGTTGCGCAGCACGACGAGGGCCGACCGGGGGCCCACCGCAGCCAGGACGGCTTCGACGTCGGCGGGGAGCGGCCCGTCCAACGGCGCCGAGACGGCCGGTGCGTACCGGTCGAGGTCGAGCTCGGCCACCCGGCTGTAGCGCCACAGCTCCTGCTCGGGGGACGGCAGCGGCGTGCCCCCGAAGCGGTCCAGGGCCGCGGCCCGCCGGGAGCGCAGCCAGTCGGGGCCGCCGAGCGCGACGGAGGCGTCGGAGGTGAAGGCGGTCATCCGGGCGGGGCGAGCGGCGCGGTCAGCGTCGCTTCCGGCCCTTGCGCTTCCAGCGGCCCTTGCGCTGCTTCTCGGCGGCGACCTCGGCCATGATCTGCGGGCCGGCCTCGTTGAGGATGTCCTCGGCCGCGTCGAGGAGGGCGGCCACGTCCTCGCCCTGCCCCACGCTGGCCGGCTCGTCGGGGGTCGGCGGCGGCACCACGGAGCCGTAGCTCCACGCCACGTCGGCCAGCCTGCGCTCGTACTTGGGGCAGTCGTCCGGGCACCGCCAGGGCGCCTCGGGGGCGAGGTCGAGATCGCACTTCCGCACGGTCTCGCCGTTGGCGTAGGTGCGGCTCTCGTAGTGCTTGCACTCCACCCGCATGGGCATGGCTAGCCGACGGACCCTTCCATCTGGAGCTCGATGAGACGGCTCCACTCCACCGCGTACTCCATGGGGAGGGTCCGGGTCACCGGCTCGATGAAGCCGTTGACGATCATGCCCATGGCCTGCTCCTGGGAGAGGCCGCGGCTCATGAGGTAGAAGAGCTGCTCGTCGCCCACCTTCGACACGGTGGCCTCGTGGCCGACGACGGCGTCACGCTCGCCGATCTCCATGTACGGGTAGGTGTCCGAGGCGCTGTCCTCGTCGAGGATCAGCGCGTCGCACTGGACGTGGCTCTTGCAGCCGTAGGCCCCCTCCTCCACCCGGACCAGGCCGCGGTAGCTGGTGCGGCCGCCGTCCTTGGAGATGGACTTGGAGATGATCCGGCTGGTGGTCTCCGGGGCGGCGTGCGTCATCTTGGCCCCGGCGTCCTGGTGCTGGCCGGGGCCGGCGTAGGCGACGCTCAGGACCTCGCCCGAGGCCTTCGGGCCGACCATGACGACGGCCGGGTACTTCATCGTCAGCTGGCTGCCGATGTTGCCGTCGATCCACTCCATGCGACCCTCGGCCTCGACCCGGGCCCGCTTGGTGACCAGGTTGAAGACGTTGTTCGACCAGTTCTGGATGGTCGTGTAGGTCACCCGGGCCGAGGGCTTGACCACGATCTCGACCACGGCCGAGTGGAGCGAGTCGGTGGTGTACACGGGAGCCGAGCAGCCCTCGATGTAGTGCACCTTCGAGCCCTCGTCGGCGATGATCAGCGTCCGCTCGAACTGGCCCATGTTCTCCGCGTTGATGCGGAAGTAGGCCTGGAGCGGCATCTCCACCTCGACGCCCGGGGGCACGTAGATGAACGAGCCGCCCGACCACACGGCCGAGTTGAGGGAGGCGAACTTGTTGTCCCCGGGCGGGATGATGGTGCCGAAGTACTGCTTGACGATGTCCGGGTGCTCCCGGAGGGCGCTGTCCATGTCCATGAACAGGACGCCCTGGGCCTCCAGGTCCTCCCGGTTCTTGTGGTACACGACCTCGGACTCGTACTGGGCGGTGACCCCGGCGAGGTACTTGCGCTCGGCCTCGGGGATGCCCAGCTTCTCGTAGGTCTGCTTCACCGAGTCGGGGAGCTCGTCCCAGGCGTCGACCTGGTGGTCCGTCGGCTTGATGTAGTAGTAGATGTTGTCGAGGTCGATGCCCGACAGGTCCCCGCCCCAGTGGGGCATGGGACGGCGCTCGAAGCGCTGGAGGGACTTGAGGCGCATGTCCCGCATCCAGTCGGGCTCACCCTTCATCCACGACATCTCCTGCACGATGTCGGTGTTCAGGCCACGCTTCGGCTTGAAGACGTACTCCTCGACATCGCTCCAGCCCAGCTTGTAGCGACCCAGGTCGAGGTCCGTGACGGCCATGCGGCGGTCCTTCCGGTTCGGGGTTTTCCCTACCGTCATCGTAACAACTCGGGGCGCCCGGTCCTCCGGGGCCGGCATCCTGGGCCGATGGGGCTTCCCCAGGACCTCAGGGGCGAGGAGTACGCCTACCTGACCACCCGGGGGCGCCGCTCGGGCCGCCCCCACACCATCGAGATCTGGTTCGCCCCCGTGGGCACGTCGGTCTGGATGATCGCCGGCGGCGGCGAGGCCTCGGACTGGGTGGCCAACCTCCTCGCCGACCCGGCCGTCACCGTCCGGATCGGCGGGCGCACCTTCCCCGGCCGGGCCCGCACCGAGCCGGGCGACGCCGGGAACGCCGCCGTGGGCCGCCGCCTGCTCGCCGCCCGCTACCAGGGCTGGGAGGAGGGCCGGCCCCTCAGCGGCTGGGCCGCCTCGGGCCTGGCCGTGGCCGTCGACCTCGAGGTCTGAGGAGCGGCCGCCCTACTTCGGCGAGTAGAAGGCGCGGAAGGTGGTGGCGGTGGCGGGGGCGGTCACGTCGTGGCCGGCGGCCCCACCGTCGGACCAGCGGTCGAACACGTAGCTCCGGCCGCCGACCGTGGCCCCGCCGGGGGCGCCGAGGCTGATCCGCGAGCCGACGAACACCGTCAGGGTGGCCGGCGTCTCGACCGTCCCGGAGCCGACGGCGATGGACACGCCCGACGGGTCCGAGGCGACCGTGATGGCCACCGTGCGGATGTCCAGGCGCACGGCGGCGGTGTCCTTCACGCCCGCCCGGTCAGTCGCGGTGAGGATGAGCCTCGAGGTACGAGGGCGGCTCGTGGTCCGGGACGGTGAACGTGGCGCCGCTGGTCCCCGACCAGGTGCCGATGCCGTGCTCGTGGCACGTGGTGGCCGTGGCGCAGTGGTGGAGCACGAGGGCCCAGACCAGCGCCGACGCCGGCAGCGCCCCATCCTCGGGGTCGGTCCCGTGGCCGAGAAGGTGACCCGGTCCCCCACCGCCCGGGTGCTGCCGGCCGCCGGTGCGTCGATCACCGCCGTGGGCTCCCCGCCGGCGATGACCTGGACCGACGCCGTGCCCGACAGGCCGCGGCTGTCCGTCACCCGCAGCCGGGCGGTGTGGTCCCCTTCCGACGCGTACGTCCACGCCGCCGTGGACCCGGACCCGTCGTCGTAGGTGCCGTCGTCGTCGAGGTCCCACGCGTAGGTGATGGCGTCGCCGTCGGGGTCGTTCGACGACCGCCCGTCGAAGCTGACCGCCAGCGGCGCCGCCCCGGCCGCCGGAGTGGCCCGGACGACGGCCTGGGGGGCGGTGTTGGTCGAGTAGCTGATGCGGTGGATCGTCCCGCCGATGCTCACGTAGAAGAGGTCGCCGCCGGGGCCGGCCGTGAGCTGCACCGGCTGCGACGCCGTGGTGAAGGCCGAGATGGCCCCCGTGTTCGGCAGACCCGTCGACCCCGGCGGGACCATGAAGATGCAATCGCGGGTGAAGTCCGAGAAGAACAGCGCCCCCCGGTAGGCGGTCGGGTACGAGGTGCCCGAGTAGAAGGCCAGCCCGGAGACGGTCCGTCCCGAGCCGCACGCCGCCCCGGGGGGATCGGCGGCGTCGTTGTAGGCGTGGTACGGCGCGGTGACCCCACCCGACGAGTACAGGTTCTCGCAGAGGTTCAGGTTGGCGGCGTCGTAGCCCGCCTGCCGGGCCGAGCCCTCGTAGCACGGCCACCCGAAGTTCTCGACGGCCCCGAAGCGGTCCGACGATCCGGTTGATCTCCTCCCAGTTGTTCCAGCCCACGTCGCCGACCCAGATCTCGTTCGTCCCCGGCCGGAAGGCCATCCGGAACGGGTTGCGCAGCCCGGTGGCGATGATCCGGCGGGCGTTCGGGTCCGAGGACGAGGCGAGGGGGTTCCCGGAGGCCGCCACCCCGGTGACGGGGTCCAGCCGCAGCACCGAGCCGCTGAGCCCGACCGGGTCGCCGCTCGTCCGCAGGTCCTGCGACCGGAGGGCGCCGCCCTCGGCCGTCGGGGGCGTCTGGTTGCCGCCGACACCCGACGGCGGGTCGCCGCACGGGTTCTTCGGGCTGCCGTCCTGGCCGTAGTCCACGAACCGGAAGCTGGCCCCCTCGCCCGCCGACAGGTAGAGGGCGCCGTCGGGGCCGAAGGCCAGGCTGCCGACCGAGTGGCTGGGGTACTGCTGGCACCAGCCCTGGAGGAGCACCTGCTCGGCGCCGGTCCGCACGTTGCCCGCCGCCTGGAGCCGCACGAGCCGGGCCTGGGCCACGCACCCGTCGTCGGTCTCACCCGGCGGCGTGGGGCACTCGTCGTAGGTGCTGGTGGTGGTCCCCCACTTGGGCGCCGTCCCGCCGGGCAGCGCGTCGTAGGTGTACGTCAGGTAGACCCAGGGGTTGGCCGGGAAGTCCGGGGGCAGGGCGATGTCGAGCAGGCCCCGGTCCCACTGGTTGAGGACGTCGACCCGCAGGTCGGCGAAGACGGTGGCCGAGGTGTCGGCCAGGCCGTCGAACACCTTGATGACCCCCGCCTTCTCGGCGACGAAGACCCGCCCGTCGGGGGAGAACTCGACGGCGGTCGGCTCGGTGAGACCGCTGAAGACGACCTCGTCGCGGAAGCCGGAGGGCGCCGCCTCGGCCACCGGCACGGGCAGCGGCCCGAGCGCGGCACTGCCCAGCGCGGCGGCCACCGCGCCGAGGACCCATCGCCGCAGCCCCCGCATCCCCCTCGCCCGGGAAGCCTATGGCGAGGGGACGAATCGGGCAATGGGGGCCCCCTAGGACGCGGCGGCCAGCCCGCCCCGCCAGGCGGCGTGCAGCGCGGCGTAGGGGCCGTCGCCCTCGACGAGCTCCTCGTGCGTGCCCAGCTCGACCAGGCGGCCCCCGGTGACCACCGCCACCCGGTCGGCCCGCTCGGCCGTGCTCAGCCGGTGGGCGATGACCACCACGGTGCGGCCCCGCATCAGGCGCTCGAGCGCCTCCTCGACCTCCACCTCGGTGCCGGGGTCGAGGCTCGAGGTGGCCTCGTCGAGGACCAGCACGTCGGGGTCGGCCAGGGCGGCCCGGCCCAGGGACACGAGCTGGCGCTCCCCCGCCGACAGGCGGGACCCCCGGGCCGCCACGTGGGTGGCCAGCCCCTCCGGCAGGGCGGCGAAGCGCTCGTAGCTCCCGAGGGCCCGCATGGCGTCGTCGACCTCGTCGTCGGTGGCGCCCTCGCGGGCGATGCGCACGTTGTCGCGGATGCTGCCGTTGAACAGGAAGCCCTCCTGGGGGACCACGACGATGCGGTCGCGGAGGGAGCGCAGGGTGGCCCGGCGCAGGTCCACCCCACCGAGGGAGACGCTGCCCTCGGTGGGGTCGTACAGGCGGGCCACCAGCTTGGCCAGCGTCGACTTCCCCGCTCCCGTCGGCCCGACCAGGGCCAGCCGCTCGCCCGGCGACACGGACAGGCTCACGTCGGACAGCACCCGGGGGCCGTCCGCATAGGCGAACGACACGTCGTCGACCTCGATGGCCCCCCGCCGGGGCAGGTCGACGGCGCCGGGGTGCTCGGCCACCTCGACCGGGGTGTCGAGGAGGTCGTACAGCTTCCGCAGGGCGGCGCCCGCCGACTGGAGGGTGTTGAACAGCTGGCTCAGCTGCTGGACGGGCTCGAACAGGGTGGCCAGGTACAGCACGAAGGCGGCCACGGTCCCGAGGGTCACCGTGCCGTCGTCCACCAGGCGGCCACCGAAGTAGACGACGGCGGCGGTGCCGATGATCCCGGCGCCCTCGACGATCGGGAAGTACCAGACGGAGATCTTCACCGAGTACATGTGGGCGTCGAACAGGTCGTCGTTGCGGGCCTTGAAGCGACGGGCCTCGCTCTCCTCCCGGGCGAAGGACTGGATGACCCGCAGTCCCGACAGCCCCTCCTGGAGGCTCGACAGCATCGAGCCGATCCGGTCGCGCACGACCAGGTACGCCTTGTTGGAGAGCCGCTGGAAGCGCACGCTGGCCATCACCACCACCGGCAGGGCCACCAGCGCGATCAGCGCGAGCTGCCACGACATGACCAGCAGCACCACGAGCGTGACGATGAGCAGCAGCCCGTTGCTCAGGAACAGGATGAGGCCGACCTGGACCAGCTCGGACAGCGACTCGATGTCGGCCGTCATGCGGGACACGAGCACGCCCGCCTTCTCCCGGTCGAAGAAGGCCATGGACAGCGACTGGAGGTGGGAGAAGACACGGGTCCGCAGGTCCCGCAGGAAGCGCTCGCCCACGAGGTTGATGACGACGATCAGCGCCCGGTAGGAGACGTAGGCCAGCGCGGCCACCACCACGTACGCGGCGACGGCGAGGTTCAGGGCACCGGCGTCGTCCTGACCGAGGCCCTTGTCGATGCCGTAGCGCACGAGGGCGGGCCCGGCCACCACGGTGGACGTCCAGAGCGCCACCAGGGCCGAGCCCAGCAGCAGCGAGCGGCGCTCGTTCTGGAGCATCCGCCAGGTCCTGCGGAGGACCTTCTTGGCGGTCTCGATGTCGAGCTTGTCCTCCTCGGTGACACCGCCGCCGCCGAAGCCGCCCCCGCCCCTCACGGGCCCGCTCCCGCCGGGTCGGGCGCCCCCGCGGTGGCGTCGGCCAGGTTGGCCGAGGCCAGCACCTGGCGGTAGCGCTCGCTCGTGGCCAGCAGCTCGTCGTGGGTGCCCATGGCCACGATGCGCGACCCCTCGCCGGGCCGGCCGCTCGGCGAGTCGAGCAGCGCCACCCGGTCGGCCAGGGCGATGGTGGCGGGACGGTGGGCGATGACGAGCGTGGTGCGCCCGGCCATGACCTCGGCCAGGGCGTCCCGGATCTCGTGCTCCTTGGTCGGGTCCACCGCCGACGTGGCGTCGTCGAGGATCAGGAGCCGGGGGTCGGCCAGGACGGCGCGGGCGATGGCGATGCGCTGGCGCTGCCCGCCCGACAGCGAGTAGCCACGCTCGCCGACCACGGAGTCGTAGCCCTCGGGCAGGGCGGCGACGGTCTCGGCCACGCCGGCCAGCCGGGCCGCCCGCTCCACGTCGGCGTCCGTGGCGTCGGGGTTGGCGAAGGCGATGTTGGACCGGATGGTGTCGCTGAAGAGGAAGGTCTCCTCGAAGACCGTGGCCACCGCCCGCCGCAGGTCGGGCAGGCGGAGGTCGCGGACGTCCATCCCGTCGAGGAGGACCCGCCCACCGGTCACGTCGTAGAAGCGGGGGATCAGCCGGGCGACGGTGCTCTTCCCGGCGGCGGTGGGGCCCACCAGGGCGAGCGACGTCCCGGCGGGCACCACCAGGTCGAGGTCCTCGAGGACCGGCGCCCCGGGGGCGTAGACGAAGCGCACGCCCTCGAAGCGCAGCTCGCCGCCGCCGGCGGGGAGGGCCACGGCGTCCGGCGGGGAGGCGATCTTCGGCTCGGTGGCCAGCACCTCGCCCACCCGGGACCCGGCGGCCGCCGCCCGCTGGGCCAGGGCCACGATCATCCCGGTCGAGCGCAGCGGCCACACGAGCATGAGCAGGTAGGCGTTGAAGGCCACGAGCTGGCCGATCTCCATGTCGCCCCGCAGGACCTGGTGCCCGCCGTACCAGAGGACGGCCACGAGGCCGAGGGTGGGGAGCAGCTCGAGGGCGGGGAGGTAGGTGGCCCGGACCCGGGCGGTGGCCACCGAGCGGTCGAGCACGTCGTCGGCCTCGGACTGCAGCCGGCGGGCCTGGGTGCGCTCGGCCCCGTGACCCTTCACCACCCGGATGCCCGAGACCGTCTCCTCCACCACCTCGGCCAGCTCGGCCAGCTCCTGCTGGAGGCCCATCACCTCGGGGTGGAGGCGGGTGGAGAACTTCTTGGCCAGGACGTTGACCAGGGGCAGGGCGCAGAGGGAGAGCAGGGCGAGGTCGGGGTCGCTGTTGAAGAGGATCACGGTGACGGCCAGGACGGTCACCGCGTTCGACAGCGTGAGCGGGATCATCACGAAGAAGAACTGGATCTGCTGGAGGTCGGTGTTGGCCCGGCTCATCAGCTGGCCGGTGGGGGTCTTGTCGTGGTAGCCGAAGTGCAGCCGGGTCAGGTGCTCGAACAGGCGGCGGCGCAGGTCGGTCTCCACCCAGCGCGACACCCGGAAGGCGTTCCACCGGCGGAAGCCGCTGCACGTCCCCGCCACCAGGCCGGCGGCGAGGATGAGCATGCCGGCCTGGGCCAGGGCGTGCTCGTCGTCCTGGCGGATGCCGGCGTCGATCCCGTACTGCGCCAGCCGGGGCACGCTGACCTTGGCCGCCGTCCAGATGAGGCCGACCATGACGCCGATGGCCAGGCCCCGCCACGACTCGCGGGCCGAGGCCAGCAGCAGGCGCCACCCGGACGGAGGCGCGACGGGGGGATCGGACACCTGCTGCAACCTACCGTTCACCTGCTGGAAGGCCCCGGCGGATTCCCTAGGGTGGCCGGTCGTGACATCGCCTCCCGTGGCCAAGCGGGTCCCCACCGAGCGCACCCGCCACGGCGAGACCGTGGTCGACGAGTACGCCTGGCTGCGGGACCGCGACGACCCGGACACGTTGGCCTACCTGGAGGCGGAGAACGCCTACACCGCGGAGGTCATGGCCCCCACCGCGGCCCTCCAGGAGGAGCTCTTCACGGAGATCCGGTCGCGCATCCAGGAGACCGACCTCTCCGTCCCGGTGCGCAAGGGCGACTGGTGGTACTACACGCGCACCGAGGAGGGCCGCCAGTACCCGATCCACTGCCGCAGCCGGTCCGAGGCGGGCGACGGCGAGGTGGTCATGCTCGACCAGAACGCCGTGGCCGGCGAGGCCGAGTTCCTGGCCGTGGGCGCCTTCGACGTGACCCCCGACGCCCGGCTGCTGGCCTACTCGACGGACTTCGCCGGGTCCGAGCTCTACGTGATGCGGTTCCGGGACCTCGACAGCGGCGCGGACCTCCCCGACGAGCTGCCCGGCACCTACTACGGGACGGCGTGGGCGGCGGACAGCACCACCTTCTTCTACGTCCGGCCCGACGCGGCCATGCGCCCGTACCAGCTCTGGCGCCACGAGCTCGGCACGGCGGCCGACGCCGACGTCCTCGTGTTCGAGGAGCCCGACGAGCGGTTCTTCCTCTCGGTCGGCACCACGAAGGACGAGCGCTACGTCGTCCTCCACCTCGGCTCCAAGGTGACCGACGAGGTCCACGTCCTCGCCGCCGGGGACCCCACCGGCGACTTCACCGTGGTCGAGCCCCGCCAGCAGGACGTCGAGTACTCCCTGGAGCACTGGCGGGACCGCTTCTACATCGTCACCAACGTGGACGGCGCCGAGGACTTCAAGCTCGTCGAGGCGCCGGACTCGGCGCCGGGCCGGGCCTCGTGGCGTGACGTCGTGCCGTCCCGGCCGGGCACCACCCTCACCGGCATCGACGTGTTCGCCGACCACCTCGTCCTCTTCGAGCGGGCCGAGGGGCTGCGCCGGATCCGGGTGCGGGACCAGTCGTCCGGCGAGGAGCACGTCATCGAGCAGCCCGAGGAGGTGTCGACCGCATCGGGCGGCGCCAACCCGGAGTTCGACTCGGGGGTCCTGCGCTACGGCTACACCTCGATGGTCACCCCGAGCTCGGTGTACGACTACGACCTCCGGACGCGGGAGCGCACCCTCAAGAAGCAGCAGCCCGTGCTCGGCGGCTACGACCCCGACGACTACGCCACCGAGCGGGTGTGGGCTCCCGCCGACGACGGCGCCCGCGTGCCCATCTCGCTCGTGTACCGGCGGGACCGCCCCCGGGACGGCTCGGCCCCCGCCCTCCTCTACGGCTACGGGTCGTACGAGGCGAGCATGGACCCGGGGTTCTCGTCGCTGCGGCTCAGCCTCCTCGACCGGGGCTTCGTGTTCGCCATCGCCCACATCCGGGGCGGGGGTGAGCTGGGCCGGGCCTGGTACCGGGGCGGCAAGCTCCTGGCGAAGCGGAACACCTTCACCGACTTCATCGCCGCCGCCCGCCACCTCGTCGACGAGGGCTGGACCTCGCCGGCGCAGCTCGCCATCCGCGGGGGCAGCGCCGGTGGGCTGCTCGTGGGGGCGGTGGTCAACGAGGCGCCGGAGGCGTTCGGGGCGGCGGTGGCCGAGGTGCCCTTCGTCGACGCCCTCAACACGATCCTCGACCCCTCCCTGCCCCTCACCGTCATGGAGTGGGAGGAGTGGGGCAACCCCGTCGAGTCGGCCGAGGTGTACCGCTACATGCGCTCGTACGCGCCGTACGAGAACGTCGAGGCCAGGGCCTACCCGCCCCTCCTCGTCACCGCCGGGCTGAACGACCCCCGCGTCTCCTACTGGGAGCCGGCCAAGTGGGTGGCCCGGATGCGGGCCACCGCGACGGGCGGCAGCCGGCTCGTGCTCAAGACCGAGATGGGGGCCGGGCACATGGGCCCGTCCGGGCGCTACGACGCATGGAAGGACGAGGCCTTCGTCTACGCCTTCGTGCTCGACACCCTGGGGGTCTAGCCGCCGGCGGTGCCGGCCTCGGCGTCGACGGTCGAGCCGTCGGGCACCGCCACGCACGGTCCGACCCGACTCGTCGAGAGGCGCAGCTTCACGCTCGCCGCGAGCTCGTCGTCGTCCTCGTCGATCTGGAACTCGAACACCGCGGTCTCGCCGGGTCGGAGCTGATCCGGGTGCAGGACGAGCTGCGGATCGCTGTCCCCGGACGAGGGGGCCCAGGTGAAGAGCTCCTCGCCCGGAGGCTCCTGCACCCATCCGGTCGACCGGGCGGGGTCGCAGGTGTGACCGCTCTCGAGGAACTCGACGTCAGCCGGCACTCCCAGGTCGTCGAGGCGCCGCTCCAGGTCTTCGGGGTGCCGGCCCTCGCGGATGGTGATGACGATCGCTCCCTCGGCGTCGCGCACGGCGGTGTTCGCGCTGGCGCGTTCGGGCCCGCCGACCACGAGTGAGGTGGCGAGGACGGCCCCGGCGACGAGCGCGGCGGCGGTCAGGCCGATGCGGCGCCGGCGGCGGGTGTCCGCGAGCGCCGCCGCCCTCGACTCCCTCTCGATGTCACGTTCGATGTGGGCCATCAGCTCTTCCTTCAGCTCGGTGAGCCGGCCCGCCGGGAGGTCGCGCTCCGGGGGGATGGACTGCTCTGTCACGCCTCCTCCTCCACGTTCCGGGACGCCCGATCGGGCGTCACACCACTTGTGTCCGTGCGTGACGGGGGGTTCCCCTCCAGCTCCGCCAGCCGGGCACGGGCGCGGGCGAGCCGCGACCGGACGGTGCCCACGGGGACGTCGAGCACCGTGGCCGCCTCCTGGTAGGTCAGCTCCGACCAGGCGCAGAGCGCGAGCACCTCCTGGTCCCGATCGGGGAGCAGTGCGACGAGCGCCAGCACGCGGCGCATCTGCCGCTCGTCGGCGAGGCGCCCGGTGACGTCGTCGGCCGGATCGGGCTCGGGAGGCGGGCCCGGGAGGCGGGCCAGCGCCGCCCGGTGCCGACGGAGCGAGCGGCGGTGGTTGCGCAGGAGGTTGTTGGCCACCCCCAGCAACCACGGCCGGGCCGACTCGCCGATCGGCCGGACGTCGTGCCGCCGCCGCCACGCCTCCACGAACACGGCGGACGTGAGCTCCTCGGCGTCCGCCCAACTGGCCGTCCGCCGGAAGCAGTGGTTGTAGACGCTGCGGGCATGGCGTTCGAACAGCTCGCCGAAGCTCTCCGGGTTCCCGTTGACGGCGCGGTCCCACAGCGCACCGTCCGAGGGCGCGCCCGGCGTCATCGGCCTCGTACTCCGCTCACACCCACCTGTGTCCGACCAGGCCCCGGAGTTCCCGGCGGGGGTCACGCCCTGGGGGTCAGCGGCCCTCGGGGATGAAGTCGGTGACGGCGGTGCCCCGCAGGTCGATCACCGTGGCGGCGTCCTCGGCGTCGCGCAGGACGTCGAGGATCTCGTCGCCGACCAGCTCCTCGCGGTCGAGCAGGGCGTCGCGGAGGGCCTCCACCAGGTGGCGGTTGGTCTCCAGCAGGCCGGCGGGCGGTGGCCTTGGCGTCGTCGAGGATGCGCTCCACCGCCTCCCGGCCGGCATCGGCGGCCAGCACCTTGGCCACGATGTTGGCGCCCGCCCGGGGTGGCCACCGCGTCGTAGCAGATCAGCGACCCGCCCATGCCGAGCGACCCGACCATCTGGGCCGCCGCCGTGGTGGCGGCCTGGAGGTCGCCGCCCGGCCCGGTGCCGGCCTCGCCGAAGCACAGCTCCTCGGCGCACCATGCCGCCCATGGCGATCTGGATCAGCGCCAGGATCTCCGAGCGGGTCTTGGTGAACCGCTCCTCCAGCTCGGAGTGGGCCAGCAGGCCGAGGGCGTCCTTGCGCTTGATGATGGAGAGGACCTCGAGCTTGCGGTCCTTGCCCACGAGGTGGGCGACGGTGGCGTGGCCGGCCTCGTGGGTGGCGATGCAGCGCCGCTCGGCGTCGGTGTACTCGACGGGCTGCTTGAGCCCGATCTCCTCGGTCATCTTGGCCTGCTGCACGTCGTGCCAGTCGAGGCGCTCGTCGCCCCGGCGCAGGGCCCACACCAGGGCCTCGTCGAAGAGGTGCTCGATCATCACCGGCGAGTAGCCCATGGTCATGGCCGCCAGCGTCTCCCGCCGCTCGGGCTCGTCGAGCTCGGGGGCGTGGGCCTTCTTGTCGAGGTAGTAGTCGATGATCTCGCGCCGGTCCCGCCGGCCGGGCAGGCCGAAGTGGATGGTGCGGTCGAAGCGCCCGGGCGCAGCAGCGCGGGGTCGAGGTCGGCGGCCCGGTTGGTGGCGCCGATGACGAGCACGTTGGCCGGTCGTGGCCTTGGGCTTGCGCAGCTGCCCGGCCGGCTCGGCAGGAACCGGTTGACCACGTCGATGAACGCAGCCCGCGCACGCGCATGCCCCGGGGCGGCTCGTCGAAGCTCTGGAGCTGGACGAGCAGCTCGTTGACCACGCCGGAGATCCCCTCACGCGCAGGTCGAGCTGCCCATGCCGGAGCGGGCGGCGCCGATGGCGTCGATCTCCTCGATGAAGCCGATGGCCCCGCCCTCCTTCCGGGCGGCGGCGCGCAGGGCCTTGAAGTAGCTGCGGATCTTGCGGTTGGTCTGGCCGTAGTACATCGACTGGAACGCCGACGAGGACACGAAGAGGAAGGGCACGCCGGCCTCGCGGGCCATGGCCTTGGCCATGTAGGTCTTGCCCGTCCCCGGCGGCCCCTCGAAGAGGATGGCCCGGCGGGGCGTGCCGCCCATGCGCTCCTTGAAGGTCTTGTAGGCGAGGAAGAGGTTGAGCGTGCGCACCACCTCGTCCTTCACCACGCCCGGCGCCCTTCACGTCGTCGAGCGACGTGTCGATCTCGCTCGAGCGGTAGAGCACGTGGGGCGAGCGGCCGGCGCCGAGCATGGGCGCCAGCACGGCGGCGAGCAGCACCACCATCAGGGCGACGGCCGGGAGGTAGGACATCGCGTCCGACGAGAGCTGGGGCATGCCCCACCCGACCGGGTTGCCGGCCAGCAGCCGGATCCACAGCCAGGCGGCGGGCACCCCGAGGACGAGCGCCGTCCGGCGCAGGCGGCGACGGCGCGCCGCCTCCCGGGCGGTGGCGATGTCGGCGAGGGTGCCGCCGAGGACGCCGGCGGACTGGAGGCCAGCGAGGGAGCTGGGCTCGGGCATCGATCACGCTCCGTGGGGAAGAGGAGCGCTCACCGTAGCGAACGGGCCCCGCCGCGTGAATCGTCAAGATTGACGACGCCGCGACGACCCGCGGTCAGCTGCTCCAGCGGGGCCGCTGGCCCTCGGGGAGGTCGGCCCGGCGGGGGTTCCCCTGGTCCCGGCCCGACAGCACGGGATCGGCGAGCCCCCAGTCGGCCGCCACCTCGGGGTCGTCCCAGGCCACCCCCAGCTCGTCGGCGGGGTCGTAGTAGCCGTCCACCATGTAGGTGATGGTGAGGTCGGTCAGGGCGCCGAAGCCGTGGGCCACGCCGGGCGGGATGTAGACGCCCCGGGGCGTGTCGCCGTCGAGGTCGAGGGCCAGGGTGGCCCCGTCGGTGGGCGAGCCCGCGCGGAGGTCGTGCAGCACCACCCGGGCCGAGCCCCGGGGCACGTACCAGTAGTCCGACTGCTTCAGGTGGAAGTGGAGGCCGACGATCGAGCCGGCCACCCGGTCGGCCCGGTTGCCCTGGATCATCTCCCGGCCGCCGGGGAACCACTCCCGCCGGTAGGTCTCGACGAAGTGGCCCCGCTCGTCGCCGTGGACGTCCAGGTGGGCGAGGCCGACGCCGGCGATGACGGCGGACGGCTCGATGCGGGCCACGGGCTAGAGCTCGAAGCGGCCGTAGCCGCCGCGGAAGAACACGAGGGGCCCCTCGCGTCGCTCGACGTCGAGCTCCTTCACCCGGCCGATGCACACCTCGTGGTCACCGGCGTCGGAGATGCTCTCGATCTCGCAGTCGATCCAGGCGAGGACGTCGTGGAGCCGGGGGCACCCCGACGACGTCGGGTGGTACCCGACGCCGGCGAACTTGTCGCCCCCCTTGGCGGCGAACACCCGGCAGAGGTCCTCCTGGTCCTCGGCCAGGACGTTGACGCAGAAGACGCCCTTGTCCCGGATGGCGGGCCAGCTCGACGACGCCTTGCCCGGGCAGAACCCGACGAGCGGTGGGTCGAGGGAGACCGAGAAGAAGGAGCCCACGGCCATGCCCGCGGGGCCGTCGTCGCCCATGGCGGTGATGACGGTCACCCCCGTGGGGAAGTGGCCGAGCACGGTGCGGAAGTGGGCGGCGTCGATGCCGCCCGAGGCGTCCTCGCTGGGATCAGGCACGGACGAGATCGAAGCGCATGCCCTCGGCCGCCGCCAACACCTCCTCGATCCCGCAGCCCTGCGCCGACCTGCGAGCGTGCTCGAGGAGCCCGTCGACGAACTCGTCCCCGTGGCTCGGGTCGTGGTGGAAGAGGGCCAGCCGCCGGGCGCCCGACTCCCGGGCCACCTTGACGGCGAAGTCCACGCTGCAGTGGCCCCAGTGGGCCTTCTCCTCCCACTCCTCCGGCGTGTACTGCGCGTCGTGGATGAGGAGGTCGACGCCGTCGCACAGCTCGAGCACGGCGTCGGACACCCGCTCGCTGCGGTCGAGCGGGGCCTGGTGGTCGCTGATGTAGGCCACGGACGCGCCGCCCCAGTCGATGCGGTAGCCGTTGGTGGCCCCCACGTGGGGCACGGGCCGGACCCGGACCTTGGCGTTGCCGACGGCCAGGTCGGCCTCGGCCAGGTCGTGGAAGCGGATCTCGCCCCGGAGGTCCTGGGCCCGGACCGGGAAGTAGGGCGGCCGCATGAACTCCTCGAAGGCGGCGGCCAGGTCGAGCCCGTCCTGGCGGGGCCCGATGACGTCGAGCCGGGCCCCCGGGCGGTCGACGGGGGTGAAGAACGGCAGGCCCTGCACGTGGTCCCAGTGCAGGTGGGTGATGAGGGCGGTGCCCCGGAACGTGCCGTCCGTGGGCTGCGTCAGGCCGAAGAACCGCAGGCCCGTGCCCAGGTCGAGGATGATCGGGTCCTCGCCCGGCACCTCGAGGGCCACGCAGGCGGTGTTGCCGCCGTAGCGCTGGTTCGTGTCGCACGGGCAGGGGGTGGAGCCCCGGACGCCGTAGAAGGTGACCCTCAAGCCGCAACCCCCCTCATCCTCGATGACGCCCGGTGGCCATCCCCGCGCCACCGATCTGGAGGGTAGCTGAGGCGTCAACCTCTCGTGCCTGGCGGGGGTCAGGCAGGGGCCGGCGCCGGCGCGCGAGCCGGACCGACGAGCCCCTTCTGCTGGAGCATCACCTTGAGGTCGTGGGGCTTGGACGCGGCCACCAGGGCGGCTCGCAGGTCGATGCGCCCGGCGGCGATGAGCTTGACCAGGGCCTGGTCGAAGGTCTGCATGCCGTAGTACTCGCCGTCGGCGATGATCTCGTGCATGTCGCCCGTGAGCATCGGGTCGAGGATGCACTGCTGGATCCGGCCGTTGGCCACCATGACCTCGAGGGCGGGGACCCGGCCCGTGCCGTCGGCGGTGGGCACCAGGCGCTGACAGACCGTCCCCTTGACCGAGCCGGCCAGGGCGGTGCGGATCTGCTGCTGCTGGTGAGGCGGGAAGAAGTCGACGATCCGGTTCACCGTCTCGGTGGCGTCGATGGTGTGCAGCGTCGAGAGCACGAGGTGGCCGGTCTCGGCGGCGGACAGCGCGGCGGCCACCGTCTCCTCGTCCCGCATCTCGCCCACGAGGATGACGTCGGGGTCCTGGCGCATGGAGGCCCGCATGGCCTGGGCGAAGCTGTCGGCGTCGACCCCGATCTCCCGCTGGTTGATGGCCGCGAGCTTGTCGGCGTGCAGCACCTCGATGGGGTCCTCGATGGTGATGACGTGGCACTCGCGGGTGCTGTTGATGTGGTCGATCATGGCGGCGAGCGTGGTGGTCTTCCCCGACCCGGTGGGACCCGTCACGAGGACGAGGCCGCGGTGCTCGAGGGCGAGGCGGCCGACCACCTCGGGCAGGCCGAGGTCCCCGAAGCTGGCGGCCGACGTGCGCACCCGGCGGAAGACGAGGGCCACGGAGCCCCGCTGCCGGAAGGCGTTGGCCCGGAAGCGCCCGATGCCGGGGACCGAGTACGCGAAGTCCGCGTCGTGGCCCCGGTCGAAGCGCTCGAAGACATCGGGGCGCATGATCGCGGTGGCCATCTCGTCGGTGTCGGCCGGCGTGAGGACGGGCTCGCCCCCGACCTTGCGGAGGACGCCGTGCACGCGGATGCGGGGCGGCGACCCGACCTTGACGTGCAGGTCCGAGCCGTCGGTCTCCGCCAGGGCGCGCAGGAAGCCGTCGAGGCGGGCGTGGGCCACGAGGGACCATCGACCGGACTTCGGTGGCTCTTGAGGCTCCGCTGCCTCATAGGGTCCGGCCCGTGGAGCTGTCGGAGGGTCGGGTCACGGTTGACGACGTCGAGCTCGCCTACCTGGGGGCGGGCCCCGAGGACGGGCCCCTGGCCCTCTGCCTGCACGGGTTCCCCGACTCGGCGTGGACCTGGCGGTTTCTGGCCCCGGCCCCCGCCCCCTGAGGGACGTCTCGTCCCCGTCAGTTCGGATTCCTCGAACTGACGAGGACGAGACGGTGACTGTCACACCCCCTCGGCATGATCGGCACATGGTCCGACCGCGACCCGGCCCCCGGCGGGACACCCACGAGCTCGCCATGGAGAACCACGGCGTCCTCACGAACGAGGACCTCGCCGGGTGCGGGCTCTCCCGCGCCACCATCACGGACTGGTGCCGGACCGAGCGGCTCGTTCGGGTGGCGCCCCGCACCTACCTCGTCCCCGAGGTCGCCGACGGCCTCTCCTACTTCGCCGCCGTGCTGGCGGCGTGCCCGACAGCCGTGCTGTCGCACCGGGCGGCAGCGTTCCTCCACGGCCTGGACGGCGTCACGGATGCCTTCCCCGAGGTCTGCCTCCCGAGCAGTCCCCGGGACGTCCGGTGGGCGATGTTCCACCGCTGCTCCGACCTCCAGCCGTTCGACGTGGAAGAGGTCCAGGGCCTGCGCTGCACCAACGCCACCCGGACCCTGTGCGACCTCGGCGCCGTGGAGGGCGAGCACGCGGTCGAGCGCGCCCTCGAGAGCGCACTCCGGCAGGGGCTCACCAAGGTGTCCCGGCTCCGGTGGCGGGCCGAGCAGCTGACCCGCCCCGGGCGGTCGGGGCCCGGGCTCCTCCTCCGTCTGCTGGACCGACGACCGGCCGGCGCCGCGCCCACGGGGAGCGAGCTCGAGACGAGGTTCCTCCAGTGCCTCCGTGAGCACGGCATCCCGGAGCCGGAGCGCCAGCACGAGGTGCGCCTCCGTTCGGGTGGCATCGTCCGGCTCGACGCCGCGTGGCCGGAGCAGCACGTGTTCGCCGAGCTCGACGGAGCGGGATCGCACGACGGGTGGGAGGCGCGCCGGCGCGACATGCGCCGCCAGACCGCGGTCGTGGCCCTCGGGTGGCGGCCCCTCCGGTTCACGTGGGACGAGGTGGTCCACGACCCGGACGGCACCGCGTCGGCGGTCGGACTGGCGCTGGCGGCCTAGGGGAGCTCGAGGGCGGTGCCGTCGTCCGACCAGGTGGCGAGGCCGTCGGCGACGAGGGTGGCGGCCACGCGGGTGGCGCGGGAGGGGTCGTCGGGCCATCCGGTGGCGGTGGGGAGGGCGGCGGCGGGGACGGGGCCGGCCCGGAGGGCGTCGACGAGGCGGCCCCGGCCCTGGCGGTCGGACCCGGCGAAGGGGGCCTGGCCGCCGCTGATGCCGGCCGAGCCGGTCACCGGGTCGGGCTCGGGCCAGCCGGCCCGGGCCCAGGCGCACGCGCCCACGACGGGGCAGGTCGAGCAGGCCGGGGCCCGGCGCCGGCACACCGACGCCCCCAGGTCGAACACCGCCGACCCCCACACCCAGCCCATGCCCTCGGGCACGAGGCCGTCGGCCACGGCCTGCGCCTCGCCCGCCGCCACGGCGCGGCCGGCGCCGGCCCGGGCGACGAACCGCCCGGCGTTGGTGTCCACCAACCCGATGTCACGCTCGAAGGCGAACACCAGCACGGCTCGTGCGGTGTAGGGCCCCACCCCGGGGAGGGCCAACAGCGCGGCCAGGTCGTCGGGCAACGCCCCGTCGTGGCGCTCGACCACGACCGTCGCCGCCCGGTGCAGGTTGACCGCCCGGCGGTTGTAGCCGAGCCCGGCCCACGCCCGCACGACGTCGCCCACGGGCGCACTGGCACAGGCCGCCGGCGTCGGGAACTCGTCCAGGAACCGGGGCCACCGCTCCACCACCCGCGGCACCTGCGTCTGCTGGAGCATGAGCTCGCTGACCAGCACCGCCCACGGATCGCGGGTCGCCCGCCACGGGAGGTCCCGCCCCGAGGCCGCCCACCACCCGATCAACCCCTCCTGCAACGGGGTCAGGCCAGGTGGCACCAGTGCACCTCGCTGCGCCACGGCACCACCAGCGGCGAGCCGTGGCCGGCCAGCATCCCCCGCACGTCCTCGGCGAACCCCCGCCGCTCGGCCTCCGGGCGGGCCGCCACCCAACTGGTCGACAGGGCGCCGGCCACGACCTCCTCGGGCTCGGCCACCTGCTCGTGGGGGAAGGTGCTGCGCACCACCGGGGTGAAGCGGCCGGCGGCCGCCACCTCGGCGCCCCAGTCCCGCGTGCTGTGCGACCCGGCGAACGGCAGCGACGGGTCCCGCAGCCCCGCCAGCAGGACGCCCAGCTCCACCTGCCACGGCGTGGGGTCGGCACCGGCCCGGTTCCAGAGCATGGCGAGCCCGCCCCCAGGGCGCAGCACCCGGCGCACCTCGGCCAGCGCCGCCCCCGGGTCGAACCAGTGGAAGGCCTCGGCCACCACCACGGCGTCGACGGACCCGTCCCGCAGGGGCAGGCCCTCGGCCATGCCCTGCGCCACCGGGACCCCCGGCACGGCCCGGCGCAGCACGCCCGCCATCTCCGGGATGGGCTCGACCGCCACCACCGCGGCCCCGGACGGGACCAGCAGCCGGGTGAGCTTGCCCGTGCCGGCGGCCACGTCGGCCACCGCCCGCCCCGGGCCGAGCCCGAGCTCGGACTCCAGCAGGCCCACCGCCTCGGGGGCCCACGAGGGGCGTCCCCGCTCGTAGGACTCGGCGGCGCTGCCGAAGCCGAGCCCCGCTACGGGGTGGACCGCCGGTGGCACCAGAACACGTCCGTTCGGTGGGGCAGCGAGAACCGCGCCGGGAACCCGGCCACCAGCTCCCGGACCGAGTCGAGCACCCCGGCCCGGCGCTCGTCGGACAGGGCGGCGATGTAGCTGGTCGACGAGACCCGGTCGAGCAGCATCGCCTCGTCCATGTCCTGCGCCGAGCCCACGGCCCGGTGCTCCAGGGGCGAGAAGCGCCCGTCGGCGGCCACCACGGCGGCCCAGTCCACGTGCTCCTCGTAGGCGGGCACGCCGCCCCGGGGCCCCCGCATGATGGCGTTGAGCTCGGCCACCCAGGGCACCGACCCGTCCCGCTCGTTCCACACCATGGCGAGCCCCCCGCCGACCCGCAGCAGCCGGGCGCACTCGGCCAGCGCCACCGGCGCGTCGAACCAGTGGAAGGCCTGCGCTGCCGTCACCGCGTCCGCGGACCCGTCGGGCAGGGGCACCGACTCCGCCGACGCGTCGATCGGCTCCGCCTCGGGCACCGCCGCCTCGAGCTCGGCCCGCATCCCCGCCACCGGCTCGACGGCGATCACCCGGGCCCCCCGCTCGACCAGCAGCCGCGCCCACTTGCCCGTCCCGGCGCCGAGGTCGACCACCCGGACCCCCGGCCCGATCCCCAGCTCCTCGACCACCAGGTCGACGGCGGACGACGGGTACGACGGCCGGCCCCGCTCGTAGGCGGCGGCCCCCGAGTCGAACCCGGACGCGGCGACGGGATGGACGGCCATCGGCGTCAGTCGCTCCAGATGTCGTCGCCGTAGGGCCGCTGGCGCGCCGGTCCCGCGTCGCGGGTCCAGACCATGAGCTTGCGACGGAAGTAGCAGACCTCCTCGCCCCGCTGGTTCAGCCCCTTCGTCTCCACCGTGACGATGCCGCGGTCCGGCTTGGACGACGAGGGCGTGGCGTCGAGGACGCGGGTCTCGGCGTAGATGGTGTCGCCGTGGAACGTGGGCTTCTTGTGGCTCAGGGTCTCGACCTCCAGGTTGGCGATGCAGGACCCGCTGACGTCGGGGACGCTCATGCCCAGCACCAGCGAGTACACGAGGTTGCCCACCACCACGTTCTTGCCCTGCACCGTCTCGTGCTCGGCGAACCAGGCGTTGGTGTGGAGCGGGTGGTGGTTCATCGTGATCATGCAGAACAGGTGGTCGTCGTACTCGGTGATCGTCTTGCCCGGCCAGTGCTTGTAGACGTCGCCCGGCACGAAGTCCTCGAGGTAGCGGCCGAACGGCCGGTCGTAGGTGGTCACGGCTCGACGATAAAGCAGGTGACACGGGAGCCCCATGGTCGTAGACGGGGGGGATGGCCGTGGTGACGATCGAGGAGCTGGACCCGGCGTCGGCGGACGACGCCACCCTGGCCGAGCTGGCCGAGCTCACGACCATCGAGCAGCGGGACCTGGCCCCGAACGACCCCCCGGTCACCGTGGACGAGGAGACCGACGACCTCCGCCTCCTCCCTGCCTTCGAGGAGGTGCACCTCTGGGTGGCCCGGGGGCCGGACGGCCGCCTGCTCGGCCGCGCCAGCCTCTGGATCGAGGACCGGGAGGAGAACCGGCACCTGGCCGAGCTGTGGATCGTGGTGCGGCCCGAGGAGCGCCGCCGGGGCATCGGCCGGCGCCTCCTCGACGCCGCCACCGAGCGGGCCCGCCGCGAGGGCCGCACCACCCTCATGGGCATGACCGTGGTGGACACGGAGGGTGCCGCCGCCGCCCGGGCCCTCGGGGCCGAGGTGGCCCTCGTCAACCGGATCAGCCGCCTCCGCACCGCCGAGCTCGACCGCTCGCTGCTCGAGTCGTGGGTGGCGCGGGCTCCGGAACGGGCGGCCGGCTACTCCCTGGTGTCCTTCGAGAGCCCCACCCCCGAGGACCTGCTCGAGCCGTTCGCCTCGCTCATGGCGGTCATGAACACGGCGCCGCGCGGCGACATGGACATGGAGGACGAGGTCTTCACCCCGGCGCTCATGCAGGAGTTCGAGGCGTCGATGGCAGCCAAGGGGACCCGCCTCTGGACGGTGGCCGCCCGCCACGACGCCAGCGGCGACTTCGCCGGGTACACCACCCTCTTCTTCCCGAAGCACCGCCCCTGGCAGGCCCAGCAGGGCGACACCGGTGTGGTCCCGGCCCACCGCGACAGGGGCCTCGGCCGCTGGCTCAAGGCCGTCAACCTGCTCCGCCTGCTCGACGAGCGCCCCGAGGCGCGGGTGGTCGACACGGAGAACGCCGGGTCGAACGAGCCCATGCTGAACATCAACGTCGCCCTCGGCTTCCGGCCCCTGGCCGAGACCGAGACCGTCCAGCTGAAGCTCGGCTAGCCGCCCCGCTCCTCGCGCCACCGCTGGAGCAGGCCGCGGGCGATGACGAGGTGCTGGATCTCGTTGGTGCCCTCGCCGATGACCATGAGCGGCGCATCCCGGTAGTAGCGCTCGACGGGCAGCTCGGCGGCGTAGCCCATCCCGCCGTGGATGCGCATGGCCTCGGTGGCCACCTCGAGGGCCATCTCGCTGGCGAACAGCTTGGCCATGCCCGCCTCGACGTCCGTCCGCTGGCCCGAGGCGTAGCGCTCGGCCGCGTCCTGGGTGAGCAGCCGGGCCGCCCGCAGCTTCGTGGCCATGTCGGCCAGCTTGAAGGCGATGGCCTGGTGCTCGGCGATGGGCTTGCCGAACGTGGTGCGCTCCTGGGCGTAGGCCATGGCCGCCTCGAACGCCGCCCGCCCGACGCCGCAGGCCCGGGCGGCGATGTTGATGCGCCCGAGCTCGAGCCCGCCGAGGATGGCGGGGAGGCCCCGCCCGAGGCCGGCGGGCCCGCCCAGCACGGCGTCGGCCGGCACCCGGTGGCCGTCGTAGGCCATCTCCACCGTCTCGACGCCCTTGTAGCCCAGCTTCTCCACCCGGCGCGTCACCCGGATCCCGCCCGAGCCGGGCCCGGGCTCCTTCTCCACCATGAAGCAGGTGATGCCCTCGGGCGTCCGGGCGGCCAGGGCCACGATGCCGGCCCGCTCGCCGTTGGTCACCCACGCCTTCGTCCCGTCGATGACGTACTCCTCGCCGTCCGGTGCGGCCTTGCACCGGAGCGCCCGGGTGTCGCTCCCGGCGTCGGGCTCGGACAGCGACAGGCACCCCCGGAGGTCCCCGGCGGCCATGGCCGGGAGCCACCGCGCCTTCTGGGCGTCGGTGCCCTGGCGGGCGATCAGGCCGGCGGCGATGAGGTGGGTGTTGATGACGCCGGACAGGGACATCCAGCCGGCCGACAGCTCCTCCACCACCCTGGCGTAGGTGGGGACGTCGAGGCCGAGGCCGCCGTGCTCGACGGGGACGGTGGCGCCGAACAGCCCCAGGTCCCGGAGGCCCTCGACGAGCTTCGTGGGGTACTCGTCGGCGTGCTCCAGCGCGGTGGCCACCGGGAGCACCTCACGCTCGACGAACCGCCGCACGGTGGCGACGATCTCGTCGGCCACCTCGGGGTCGGTCCGCTCCATCGCCGACAGCATGGCAGCCGCCCGGCTTCGGACAGTGGGGCAACCTCCGAGGGCGAGCCGCAGGCGAGCCCTCCATGTGCCAGCCCGCCTTTCCGGCGGACGACGGGTGCCGGTACCGATGAACCTCTCGTACCCTCGGCCCCATGTCCGCCGACCTCAGCGCCGCCGCCTCCGCCGTCGAGGCCGCCTCGGCCGTCCTCGAGCGCGCCATCGGCCACCTGGCCGCCGCCGGGCCGAAGGCCCTCGACGAGAACCAGGCCGTCGCCTACGACCTCGCCCACGCCGCCTCGGCCGTCGAGAGCGCCCGCACGATGCTCGACTACGGCGCCAAGGGCGACGTCGAGGCCCGGCTGGCGTGCGCCTTCGTGGCCGACGCCGTGCACGACCTGGCCACCAAGCTGCTGGGGCGGGAGGCAGCAGTGGGGCGTCGAGCCGGGCGGCCTCGACGGGGCGCTCGACTTCGTCCGCCAGCACCGCGACCCCGCCGGGCTGGCGTCGCTGGCGGGCGAGCCCGGGCCCCGCCACCTCGACGACGACTTCGAGATGGTGGACGACACCTTCCGGCGCTTCGCCGAGGACCGCATCCGCCCCGAGGCCGAGCACGTCCACCGCACCAACGGCGACGTCCCCGAGTCGGTCATCTCCGGGCTGGCCGAGCTCGGCGCCTTCGGGCTGTCCGTCCCCGAGGAGTACGGCGGCTTCGCCGGCGGCGGCGAGTCCGACTACATGGGCATGGTCGTCGCCACCGAGGAGCTGAGCCGCGGCTCGCTCGGGATCGGGGGCTCGCTCATCACCCGGCCCGAGATCCTCACCCGGGCGCTGGTGCGGGGCGGCACCGAGGAGCAGAAGGCCCACTGGCTGCCGAAGCTGGCCGACGGCGCGGTCATGGCGGCGGTGGCCGTGACCGAGCCGGACTTCGGGTCCGACGTCGCCGGCGTCAAGGTCACCGCCACCAAGGCGGACGACGGCTGGTCCATCAACGGCGTGAAGACGTGGTGCACGTTCGGGGCCCGGGCCGACGTGCTCATGCTGCTGGCCCGCACCGACCCCGACCGGTCGAAGACCCACCGCGGCCTCTCCCTCTTCGTCGTCCCCAAGCAGCGGGGCGACGGCCACGGCTTCGAGCTCACCCAGCCCGGCGGGGGCCGCATGGAGGGCCGGCCCATCGACACCATCGGCTACCGCGGCATGCACTCCTACGAGATCGCCTTCGACGGCTGGGTGGTGCCCGACGACTGCCTGATCGGCGGCGAGGGCGGCCTCGGGCGCGGCTTCTACTACCAGATGGAGGGGTTCGAGAACGGGCGGCTCCAGACGGCGGCCCGGGCCATCGGCGTCATGCAGGCGGCCTACGAGGCGGCACGCGACTACGCCGCCGACCGGGTCGTGTTCGGGTCACCGGTCGCCGACTACCAGCTGACCCAGGTGAAGCTGGCCCGCATGGCGGTGTCGATCCAGGGCGCCCGCCAGTTCGCCTACGCCGTGGCCCGGATGATGGCCAAGGGCGAGGGCACCCTCGAGGCGTCGATGGTCAAGGCCTACGTGTGCAAGGCGGCCGAGTGGGTGACCCGGGAGGCCATGCAGATCCACGGCGGCATGGGCTACGCCGAGGAGTTCCCGGTGAGCCGCTACTTCGTCGACGCCCGGGTGCTGTCCATCTTCGAGGGCGCCGACGAGACCCTCTGCCTGAAGGTCATCGGCCGCCGCCTGGTCGAGCGGGCGGGGAAGGACTAGAGGCCCTCCCACACGGGCCGCAGCTCGTCGGCCAGTCGCCGCAGCTCCTCCCGGTGGAGAGCGGCCACCGACGCCAGCCGCCGCCTGCCCTCGGGCGTCAGCTCGACCCGCACCACCCGGTGGTCAGCGGCGTCCGGTCGCCGGCTGACCATGCCCCCCTGCGCGGCGCGGTCGACGAGCTCGACGGCGCTGTGGTGGCGGAGCAGCAGGTGGTCGGCGATCTCCCCGATGGTGGGCGGCGAGCCGTGGCCCCGGACGGCCAGCAGCAGCTGGTGCTGCGCCGGCGTGAGCCCGGCGGCCCGGGCCTGCTCCTCGCTCCAGTGCAGGAACCTCCGGAGGCCGTCGCGGAGCTCGAGCAGCTGGCGGTAGTCGTCGTCCCCCAGCGGTGCGGGGTCCCGCTTCGAGCGCCGGGCCACGGTCACCTCCCGCCCACCGGCGCCGGGGACCACCCGGCCTCCCGCCGCTCGTGCTCGAAGGAGGCCCGCCGGGCCCGCAGGACGTCGGTGCGGCTGCAGATGCCGACCAGCCTGTCACCGTCGACGACGGGCAGGTGGTCGACCGCAGCTTCGGAGGACGGGCCCGAACGTTTGGGCAGGGAATGACCCGGAGGGCGGGACGTTCCCTGCCCAAAGCGCCGGGGGACCGGGTCAGCGGAGGGCGCGGACCTGCGGGGCCGGACGGCGGGGTGCGCCGGAGCGCTCGACGGTGAGGCCCCGGAGGTAGAAGAGGTAGGTCCGCTTGCGGACGCCGCCGGTGAGCGGGAGGGCCAGCAGCGAGCGGTACATGCGCCAGGTCTGGCGGAACCCCTCGACCCGGCCGAGCTTGTCCCGCTTGGTGCGGTGGGACACCCCCCGCATGGTCCGCACCGAGGTGCGCAGCCGCCGCTCGGCCACCACCTCGTTGAGGCGGACCTCGATGGTGTAGCCGTCGAGCTTGTCCGAGGGGATGGCCTCGAACAGCTCCCGACCGACGATGCGCTCGCCGCTCAACGGGGGCCAGCGGCGCACCTGCGGGTTCCAGAACGGCCCGTAGTCGAAGGCGCCGATCGACATGTCGGCGCGGCCGTCGACGAAGGGCTCGCAGATCTCGTCGAGGTGGGTCGACCGCAGCCCGGTGCAGTCGGCGTCGACGAAGAGGATGGCGTCGGCGTCGCTGGCCGAGACGCCCATGGCCATGGCCTGGGCCTTGGAGCCGATCCCGCCCGGCACGTCCCGGCGGAGCACCTTGGCCCCGGCGGCGGCGGCGCGCTCCCCCGTGTCGTCGGTCGAGCCGTCGTCCACCACGATCACCTCGCGCACGTACCGGCACGCGAGGGCGGCAGCGACGTTGTCCGCCACGGTGGGGGACTCGTCGCGCGCCGGCACGACGACGTCGACGACCGGCGGCACCGGGGTCTTCTACCCGTCGCTGCGGGTGAGACCCGCCCGCTCCCCGCGGGCGACGAACTTCAACGCCATCTTGCGGGAGGCCTCGTCGATCATCTCGTCGCCGAACATCACGGCGCCCTTGCGCTCGCCGCTGCCCTCGGTGGCCTCCTGGTAGGCCTCGAGGATGGCGAGGGCCCGGTCGAACTGCTCCTGCGTCGGGGAGAACACCTCGTTGAGGATCGTCACCTGGTCGGGGTGGAGGGCCCACTTGCCGTCGTAGCCGAGGACCTTGGTGCGGTTGCAGTAGTCGCGGAAGGCGTCGGGCTCCCGGATCTTCAGGAAGGGCCCGTCGATGACCTGGAGGCCGTTGGCCCGACCCGCCATGAGGATCTTGTTGAACACGTAGTGGAAGTGGTCGCCCGGGTACTCGGGGATCTGCACGCCGCCGGTGAGGACCGGCATCTCCATCGAGGCGGCGAAGTCGGCGGGCCCGAAGATGATCGTCTCGAGGCGGGGGGAGGCGGCGCAGATCTCCTCGACGTTGATGAGGCCCCGGGCGGTCTCGATCTGGGCCTCGATCCCGATGTGGCCGGCGGGCAGGCCGGCGGCGGTCTCGACCTGGTTCAGCAGGAGGTCGAGGGCGACGACCTCGGCGGCCGTCTGCACCTTGGGCAGCATGACCTCCTCGAGGCGGGACCCGGCCCGGCCCACGACCTCGATGACGTCGTAGGCCGTCCACTCGGTGTCCCAGGCGTTGATCCGGACGCAGAGGACCTTCTCGCCCCAGTCCTGGTTCTTGACGGCGTCGACCACCTTGGCCCGGGCCGCCTCCTTCTCGAGGGGCGCCACGGAGTCCTCGAGGTCGAGGAAGACCATGTCGGCGGGGATGCCGGGACCCTTGCCGAGCATCTTCTCGCTCGAGCCCGGGATGGAGAGGCAGGACCGGCGCGGGAGGTTCCTCGTGCGTTCCGACATGTGGGGAAACTGTACGGCGGCGCCTCCGGACGGCGAAACCGGGCGCCGGTCAGGCCGCCAGCTGGTCCGGGGTGAGCTGCTCGGTGATCAGCCGCTCGAAGCGGGCCGGGTCGCCGGCCACGAAGCGCCGGCACAGGGGCAGGCCCTCGACGTAGCAGGTCATGTACGCCCGCCACGTGGGGTCGGTCAGGAACGAGACCAGCTTCTGCGCCCGGGGCCGCGACTGCAGGAGCCAGCGCTCGGCGTAGGCCACGACCTCGTCCTCGTCGGCCCCCTGCTCGTGGAGGAGCAGGGCCACGTTGCCCCGGGCCCGGCCGAGGCCGTCGGCCGCCTCCCCCACCGTGGCCACCACCTCGGGGTCGAAGGGCACGCCGAGCGGCCGCAGGTGCTCGGCCGCCACCGCGGCCCGGGCGGCGGCGCCTCCGGGCACGACCACCTCGAGGCCGAGGTCGGCCAGGCCCTCGGCCAGCAGGCACTGGGGGGTGCCGACGAGGAAGATGGTCTCCTCCAGCAGGTCGCGGCGGCGGACCAGCCCGACCTCCTTGCGGGAGTGCTCGGTGTGGTGGCCGGGATAGGCCTCGTGGGCGACGAGGTGCGGCAGCGTGGGGCCGAGCACGGGGAGGTCGACGTTGATGGCCACCCGGCTGCGCAGATCGCCGAGGTAGTAGTTGAAGCCGGCCCACGGCTGGCCGTCGACGAGCTCGAAGTCGACGTGTCTCGCCCTCGGGCAGCCCGAAGGCCTCGTCGGTGCGGGCCCGAGGTCCTCGGCCAGCGAGTCGACGGCGGCCCGCAGCGACTCGACGGGCACGGCCGGACGCCTCCCGCCAGGCCGAGTAGCGCTCGGCCAGGGGGCCGCCGCCCGGGAGGACGGCGTCGAGGCGGCGGTGGGCCTCGGCCAGCTCGTCCTCGGGGGCCATGGCCGGGCGCACGCCGTAGCAGGCCTCGACCTCGTCGGCGTAGCCGATGGGCTCGCCGGCCAGCTTGCGGGCGGTGGTGCGCAGGCCCCGGGCCTGGGCGGCGATCCAGTGCCGGCGGGCGGGGTCGAGCTCCCGGTCGGCTTCGAGGTCGGCCAGCAGGCGCGCGGGCCTCGTCGGCCAGCGCCGCCGGCGGCCGCGGCGGCCCCTCCGCCGCCGCGGCGGGCCAGCTCCGGCGGCCCGTAGTAGGCGTCGACGAGCCCGTCGACGTGCCGCCCCAGCGCCAGCCCCAGCGAGAGGTACCGGGTGACGAGGTCGGGCTCAGTCATCGTTCTCGCCTGCAGATCGTGGTGGGTTCCGCCACGAACTGCAGGCGAGTTCGGTGGTGGTCGGCCTCAACCGAGATGGCTCCGGAAGAACTCGACCGTGCGCTCCCAGGCGACGTGGGACGCCTCCGCGTCGTGGACCTCGGGACGGGTGTCGTTGAAGAAGGCGTGGTCGGCGTCGTACTGGTGGAACTCCACGGTCTTGCCGAGCTGCTTCAGCTCGCCCTCGAGCTGCGCCGCCAGCGTCGGGGGTGAAGAACCCGTCCTCCTCGGCGTAGTGGCCCTGCACCGGCGCGGACAGCCGGCGTCCAGTCGGGCTGCGCCCCCTCCCACGGGATGAGGCCGTAGAAGGGCACGACCGCCTTGACGTCGTCGGGGCGCTGGACGGCGAGCATGCAGGGCGAGCCCGCCCCCCATGCAGAAGCCGACGACGCCGACGCCCTCGCCCCGCACCGCGTCGCTGGACTCGAGGAAGTCGACGGCCCCGCCCATGTCCCGGGCGGCCTGCTCGAGGTTCATGGCCATCATGAGCTTCCCGGCCTCGTCCGGCTCGGTCGTGGTCTTGCCGCGGTAGAGGTCGGGGGCCAGGGCGGTGAAGCCCTCGGCGGCGAAGCGGTCGCACACGTCCTCGATGTGGGGCACGAGGCCCCACCACTCCTGGATGACCACCACGCCGGGACCGGCGCCCTCGACCGACCGCGCCAGGTAGCCGCTGCCGGTGTGCCCGTTGCTGGGGAACTCGACGATCTCACCCATGTCCGGGAACCTACCTAGTACCGGCCGCCGAGCTTGCCGTGGTCCCACGAGACCACCGACTCGATCTCCAGCTTGACCACGAGGCGCTTGGCCCCGGTGGCCTCGAGCACGGGCGCCATCTCGTCGGTGTAGGGGCCGGTGTAGCGCTCGAACACGCTGCGGCCGAGGGCCATGATCCGGTCCCGCTCCTCGACGATGGTCCCGGTGCCCACGAGCTCGACCCCCCGCAGCTCCTCGTACTGCTCGCCGGTCTCCACCAGGGCGGTGATCCGGGGGTCGCGGCGGAGGTTGAGGATCTTCTGGCTCTTGGCGAAGGTCCAGAAGGCGGGCGCGCCCTCCAGGAACCCGTACCACATGGCCACCAGGTGGATCCGGCCGCCGGGGCCGATGGTGGCCACGTTCATCGTGTGACGGCCGTCGAGGTAGGCCTCGACCTCCTCGTCGGTCATGCGGATCAGCTCACGGCGTGACGGCAAGGTCCCTACCCCTCTCGTTCCAGCAGTTCGGCGGCGACGCCGCAGTCGGCCCGGGTGGCGGCCCGCTCGGCCGTCGTGCGACCACCGGGCCCGAGCACGACGTCGACCAGGTCCAGCGGCACCAGCTCGACGTCGGCCTCCCACGGCGTGGCGAGGTCGAGCCGGGCGACCAGCGCCTCCCACAACGGTGCCGGCAGGGCCCGGCCCGCCCCGGCCACGGCCCACACGGGCACGCCGGCGTAGCGGGCCACCGCGGCGGCGGCGAGCGAACCCGCCGGGCGCGAGCAACCGGCCCGCTCCCATGGCCGTCGCCTCCAGCACCACCACGTCGCTGGCGACGGCGGCGGCGCCGGTGACCTGCTCGGGCACCTCCTCGGCGTCGACGTCGGTCCCCCGGAGCCGCCGGGCGAAGGCGCTGCCCTCGCCACCGGCGTCCACCACCAGCACCTCCAGGTCGCCCCGCCGGGGCAGGGCCTCGCCCACCAGCTCGGGCCAGCCGAGGACGGTGACCCGGGCCTCGTCGGGCAGCTCGTCGGCCAGCCGCCGGGCGGTCGGGTCCTCGTCGAGCTCGCCGACGCAGCGCCACGCCTCGGCCCGAGGGTCGGCGGCGGCCAGGAGGCGGGCGCACAGCCACCAGATCGGGCCGGCGGTGGGCTGGCGGTCGACCAGGCGCTTGCACGACAGCACGAGCCCCGTCGGATCGGACCCCATGCCCCCGAGGGCGCCCGCCGCCTCCCGCACGAGCTCGCCGGCGTCGACGCTCCCCGCCCGGGCCACGTAGCGGAGCCGCTCGATGGGGTGCACCGTCAGGGAGTATCGCCGCTGCACGAAGGTTGCGTGGCCGGCGGCCTCCTGGCGTCTCCGGACGGCCGCGCGCCCCGCGTTACCCTTCCCGGCGCAATGGTGACGGAGGCCCCGGGCGACCTGCCCCTGCAGACGCTGCGCGGGCCAGAGGCCTCGTTGGACCAGTGGCTCACGACGTTCCACCTCGTGCTGGTGGTCCTCGACCCCTACACCCACGAGAGCGCCTGGCTGCTGCCGACAGCCACCCGCATCCTGCGGGTCTACGACGAGGCCGATTGCCGCGTGGGCCTGCTCATGACCTGCGACGCCGACGACGCCCGTGCGTTCCTCGGCCCGTACGCCAACGAGTTCCTCACCTTCGTGGACCCCGACCGCCAGGTCGTCAAGGCCCTCGACGTCGACCGGCTCCCCGCCCTCGTCCACCTCCGCCAGGACCGCAGCGTGGCCGGGCTGGCCCAGGGGTGGCACCCCGAGGAGTGGCGCACGGTCACCGAGGTCCTGTCCGAGGCCATGAGCTGGAGCCACCCGGTCATCCCCGGCCCCCGGGACCCGGCACCCTTCGAGGGCTCGCCCGCCCTCGGCTAGGCCGCGGGCGCGGCGAGCGCCCGGCGAGCGGTCAGAAGGGCTTCCAGACCATCAGGGCGAGGATCACGACGACGAGCACGTTCAGCACCGCGCCCACGGCACCGGCCCGCTTGCCGAGCGCCTCGACCTCGGCCACCTCGGGCGGGGGGCCGCCGGCCGACGGCATCGGTCCGGCGGCGGCGAGCTGGGCGGTCAGGGCGTTCAGCCGCTTCACGGTCGGGCGCAGGAGGCCGTGGCTCAGGCCGATCCCGACGAGGTAGAGCAGGAACGAGAAGCTGATCCACTTCTGGTCGAACTTCCAGACGTCGTCGCTCAGGACGATGAGCAGGATCCCGAGGATCGGCACGGCGTAGATGAACAGCTCGGCCACCCGGTCGCTGACGAACGTGTTCGCCTCGGCGATGGCGACGCCCTCACGCCCGCCGGCCCGCTTGGCCCGGGCGGCGTAGACGCCGTTGAGCATGACGCCGCCGAAGCCCACCACCACGGTGACGAGGTGGAGGAGCAGGACGAACTTGTAGATGCCGCTGTTGAGCCCGACGTCCATGCATGGACGTTAGGGCGGCGGGGCAAGGCGGGTGTGTGCACGACCGACCCGAGGACGAGGACAAGGCCGTCGAGACCACCCCGCTGGATCTCGACGAGGGCGACGACGTCGTCCTCCAGCAGGAGAACGTGGGCAAGGACAACATGCGGGGCGGCGGCGAGTGGCCCGACCCCGACACCCCGCCGAGCGACGCCGCCCCGGGTTCCGTCGCCGACTGAGAGCCCCTACTTGGTGAGGCCGCCCTTGGTCAGGGCGAGGACGTCGAGGGCACGGTCGAGCTCGGCGTCGGTCATCCAGCCCCGCTCGAGCACCAGCTCGCGGATGGAGCGCCCCGTCTTGGTGGACTCCTTGATGACCTCCGCCGCCTTCTCGTAGCCGAGCTGCGGCGCCAGCGACGTCCCGATGGACGGCGACGACTCGGCGTAGGCCCGGCACCGCTCCTCGTTGGCCTCGATGCCGGCCACCGTGGAGTCGGCCAGCGCCGTGCTGACCGAGGCCAGCAGCCGGATCGACTCGAGCAGGTTGCGGGCGATGACCGGGAGCATCACGTTGAGCTCGAAGTTGCCGGCGGTCCCGCCGAAGGCGACGGCGGCGTCGTTGCCGATGACCTGGGCCACCACCTGGCACGTCGCCTCGGGCACCACCGGGTTCACCTTGCCCGGCATGATCGAGCTGCCCGGCTGGAGGTCGGGGATGCGGATCTCGGCCAGGCCGGTTCGGGGACCGCTCCCCATCCAGCGCAGGTCGTTGCTCATCTTGTAGAGCGACACGGCGATGGTGCGCAGCACGCCCGACGCCTCGACCAGGGCGTCCCGGGCACCGTGGGCCTCGAAGTGGTCCCGAGCCTCGGTGAGCGGCAGCTCGAGCTGCTCGGCCAGCCGGGCGATGACGCGCTTGGCGAAGCCCTTGGGGGCGTTGATGCCGGTGCCCACCGCCGTCCCCCCGAGGGGGAGCTCCCCCACCCGGGGCAGGACGCCCTGCAGCCGCTCGACGCCGATGGTGACGGCGGTGGCGTAGCCGCCGAACTCCTGGCCCAGGGTCACCGGGGTGGCGTCCATCAGGTGGGTGCGACCCGACTTCACCACGTTCTTGAACTGCCGGGACTTCTTGCGGAGCACCTCGGCCAGGTGCTCCAACGCCGGGATCAGCTCGGTGGTGATCCCCTCGGCGGCGGCCACGTGGATGGCCGACGGGTACACGTCGTTGGACGACTGGCTGGCGTTGACGTGGTCGTTCGGGTGGACCGCCCCTCGGCTGCCCAGGCGCTCGGAGGCGAGGCTGGCCAGCACCTCGTTGACGTTCATGTTCGACGAGGTGCCGGACCCGGTGCCGTAGACGTCGACCGGGAAGTGGTCGTCCCACGCCCCCTCGACCACCTCGACGGCCACGTCGTGGATGGCCGTGGCGACGTCCTTGGGGAGGATCTTCAGCCGGGCGTTCTCCAGCGCTGCGGCGCCCTTGATCATCGCCAGGGCGCTGATGAGGCGCCGCTCGATGCGCAGCCCCGAGATGGGGAAGTTCTCCACCGCCCGCTGCGTCTGGGCCGCCCACCGGGCGTCGGCGGGCACCCGGACCTCGCCCATCGTGTCCTTCTCGACCCGGTACTCGCCGTCCTTGCCTGCCATGCCTCGGACGGTACCGAGGCGGCTCGGCCTCGGGCGAACCGCGTCGCCTCTGCGACCGTCAGGCGTCCTGGACGAGGAAGACGGCGACGGCGTAGTACAGCGGCTGGCCGGGCTGCACCGGCCCCGACCGGATCTGCCGCTCGAGCCGGGTCACCCGCTCGTCGTAGGCCTCGAGGGTCAGGCGGCCGGCGTCCAGGTCCTCGGCCAGGCCCGAGAGCGCCCGTTCGACCTGGGCCTGCCCGGCCGGCGGGAGCAGGGACCACTCGGCGACGAGGCGCCGGTCGGGCCGCTCCCGGGCGATCGGGATCTCGCGCTGCACCACCACGTCCAGGTGGGCACCCACCAGCTCCGAGCTCTGCACCCGGTGCTCGCCGTACAGGGCCACCTGGTCCAGGGGCACCCGGGCGTCGACGCCGTGACGCTCGGCCTGGAGGACCAGCCCCCGCGTGTACCAGGCCGCCAGGTCGGTGCCGGTGAAGAGCACCTCGCCGTCGATCCGGCTGACGGCGTCGAGGATCGGCGGCACCAGCTCGGCCACCACCTCGCTGTCGCCCTGTTGCGGGGTGCCGCTGACGGCGGCCGTGGCGACGTTCACGGAGCTGGCGGCGAGCAGCCCGACGACGCCCAGGGGGAGGAGCCACCGCCCGGCGATGGTCGGTGACCACCGGCGGACGAGCAGCCAGGCCGCCCAGAGCACGACGACGAACCCCACCATGCCGGGCACCCAGCGCCACCACAGCCGGTAGTCGTAGGCGAGACCGACGGTGCGGGTGACGGCCAGGACGCCCAGCCCGAGGCTGACCGCCAGGGTGAGGACCAGGCGCCAGCCGTCGCCGACCCGACGGCGCCGGAAGACGACGGCGGCCACCACGACCGCGGCGAACAGCACGGGCACCGGGGAGCCGGTCAGGCTGGGTGGCTCGCCGGTGAAGGAGGAGGGGTCCTGGTGGCGGGTGAGCCACTCGGGGACGGCCGCGAACTGCGCCGAGACGATCCGCCACCCCTCGAGCGCGCTGTGGGTGAGCTCGTCGGTCGACTGGAAGTACCGCAGGGTCAGGCCCGCGTTGTTGGGCTCGTTGACCACGAGATCGAGCAGCGGCGGCAGCCACAGCACGCCGAGCACGGCCGCGGTGACGGCGACCGGCCGTCGGAGTCGGCGGCGACGATCCCGATCCCCCGAGCGCAGCGCCCCCACCACGAGCCACGCCGCCCCCCAGCCCAGCAACGGCAGCGCGAGCACCAGGAACCCGATGTGGGTCTGCCCGAGGAACGAGGCCACCCCGGCTCCGACGGGGAGGGCCCAGGTCTCCCCCGCCGTCATGGCCCACGCGAGGAAGACCATCAGGGCGAAGGGCAGCACCGTGACGTAGTTGTTCCACGGGTCGTGGACGAACTCCGGCCCGAGGGTGCGCACGAGGAGCGTGCAGGCGAGCAGGGTGACGACGAGCAGCGGCGTACCGCCGCGGCGGCGCGCCACCAGGGCCATCCCGGTCACCGCGGCCGCGTTGACGAGCAGGGCGCCGAGGTTCATGGCGATCGAGGCCTGACCGGTGAGCCAGTAGATGGGCGCCACCAGGTAGAAGAACAGCGGACCGGGGTGGCGCCAGCCGTCACGGGAGAAGAGGCCGGTCAGGACCTCGTGGTGCCCGACGTCCCGGATCTGCATCTCGGTGAGGGCGTGGTCCGAGAGCGGGTGGTAGTCGTCGCCCACGTCGACCAGCAGGGCGACGGCCGAGACGACGAAGGGCAGCAGGGCGACGGCCAGGGCCACGGCGGGCAGGAACCGGCACAGCCTCCGGACCCGGTCGGGGTCCGGAGTCCCGGAGCCATCGACGTCGGGTGCCACGGCCACCCCAAGACTCTGGCAGGCAAAATCCGGGATCCGGTCCACCTGGGGTCAGCAGGTCAGTTGACCTGGCGCTCCCGACCCTCCCAGAACGGCGCCCGCAGCTTGAACTTCTGGAGCTTGCCGGTGGCGGTGCGGGCCAGCTCGTCGCGGACCTCGACCGACGTCGGGCACTTGTAGTGGGCCAGGCGCTCGCGGCAGAAGGCGATGAGCTCGGCCTCGTCGGCCGTGGCCCCGGGGGCGAGGACCACGAGGGCCTTGACCGTCTCGCCCCACTTCTCGTCGGGCACGCCGATGACGCACACCTCCGCCACCGCCGGGTGGGAGAACAGCGCGTCCTCCACCTCGATGGAGGACACGTTCTCGCCCCCGGAGATGATCACGTCCTTCTTGCGGTCCAGGATCGTGAGGTGGCCCTCCTCGTCGAGGGTGCCGCCGTCGCCCGTGTGGAACCAGCCGTCGCGGATGGCCTCGGCGGTGGCCTCGGGCTGGTCCCAGTAGCCCTCGAGCACGACGTTGCTGCGGGCCAGCACCTCACCCTCGTCGTCCACGCCGAGGCGTACGCCGACCGCAGGGGCGCCGGCCCGGCTCAGCTTCGCCGCCCGCTCCCCCGACGGCAGCTCGTCGTACTCCTGCCGGCCGCGGTTCATGGTCAGCAGCGGGGCCGTCTCGGTGAGGCCGTAGATCTGGATGAACTCCCAGCCGAGCTCGGTCTCCATGCGCTCGATGGTGCGCGTCGGGGGTGGCGCGCCGGCCACCACCATCCGGGTGCGGCCGGCGCCGGGGATCGGCCCGTCCCACGTCGACGCCGCCTCGAGCACGGCCGCCACCACCGCCGGCGCACCGCACAGCAGCGTCACGCCGTGCTCGTCGACCCGCCGGAGGATCTCGGTGCCGTCCACCTTGCGCAGCACCACCTGGGGCACCCCCATGCCGGCGGTGGCGAACGGCATCCCCCAGCCGTTGCAGTGGAACATCGGGAGGGTGTGGAGGTAGACGTCGCGGATGCCGACGCCCGCGTGCCACCCGAAGGTGGCGGCGTTCAGCCACAGGGAGCGGTGCGTCATCTGCACCCCCTTGGGGCGGGCCGTCGTGCCGCTCGTGTAGTTGATGGTGGCGGTGGCGTCCTCGTCGGGCTCCCACGCCTCGGGCGTGGCGCGCTCGGGGAACAGCTCCCCGTCGGTCTCCGTGCCGAGCACGAAGCGGTGCTTCGCCGACACACCTGACAGTGAGCCGTCGAGCTCGGGATCGACGAGGAGGACCGATGCGCCCGAGTGCTCGACGATGTAGCCCACCTCGTCGGCGGTGAGACGGAAGTTGATCGGCACCAGCACGCGGCCGGAGGCGCAGACGCCGAAGAACGACACGAGCAGGCGCGCCGCGTTGGGGCTCACCACCGCCACCCGTTCGCCCACGCCGACGCCGAGGGCGTCCAGGCCGGCGGCCTGGGCCCGGGCCAGCTCACCGATGCGCCGGTAGGTCACCGCACCGAGGCTCCCTCCCGGCGCGTCGGGCTCGTCGAAGACCCCGACGCGGTCCCCGTGCACCAGCTCGGCTCGCTCGAGGAAGTCCCCCACCGTCAACGGCACGCGCATCGACGCGCACCGTACTCCCGTCATCCGCACCGGGGCGCCGCTCCGAAGATCGGGGCGGAGGTGGTCATGGAGCGCAAGCGCTGGGCCATCGCCGGAGGGGCGTTCGTCGTGCTGGCTCTCGTCATCGGCGCGCTCGTCCTCCGGCGAGGCGACGATGGAGACAGCAGCACCACGGGGGTGCCGCTACCGGCACCCGTGGGCCGCTCGGACGGCGACCCGTTCGCCGCCACCGACGAGGAACCGGTCCCGGCCCCGCCGGGATCGGCGGCCGAGGTGGCCACCGCCTTCTTGGACGCCGAGGTGGCCGGGAACGTGGACACGTCGTTCACCTACCTCTCCGCTGACGACCGGGCCGAGCAGGGCACACCCGCCGGCTGGCTCGAGACCCACGCCGACGTCTGGACCCCCACCGCCTTCCGCCTCGCCGACGTCACCGAGGAGGGCGAGGGCCTGGCCACGGCCAGCGTCGACGTGGAGCTGGAGCCGCAGATCGACGAGTTCGTGGGCCTCGTGCCGTCCCGGGCCCGGCTCACGCTCCCCCTCGTGCAGGAGGACGGGGCCTGGCGGGTGGCCTTCGCCGACAGCAGCTACGAGCCCGCCTACCCCGACGAGGCCGGCGCCGCCGAGGCCGTGCAGGCGTGGGCCGAGGCCCGCACCCGGTGCGACACCTCGGCCCAGTGGGACCGCGGCCTGCTCGATTCCCCGTACCTGGGCGAGTCGCTCTGCGGCACCGACGGCGACGTCCGCCTCGGCCGGGTCGACACCCTCGACGCGCTGGAGGACGCCGGCGCCTACCTCGACGACTTCGGCCAGATGGCGGGCGACTGGGCCCGCGTCGTGCCGGTCGAGGCCCCCGTGGCCCTCGACGCGGTGGCCGCCCCGCTCGGGGACCGCTGGGTGGTGATCGGAACCAGCCCCCCCGGGGGGCGCCGGGGCTAGCCCGCCGGCCCGACGGCCGGCCCCAGCGCAGGACCGGTCGAGACGGGGCCCGTCCTGCGGTGTGACCGGACGGACACGCCGCACGACCCAGACAGGAGAACAACACGACATGAGATCAACCGCCAAACGCCTGGCACGGGGCCTCCCCGTGATCGGGTTGAGCGGCGCCGTCCTGGCCGGTCTGCTCGCGCCTTCAGGCGCCAGCAGCCACCGGGAAGCACCGCTCATCTCCCAGGACCCCGCCGCCGACCTGACGGACGTCTACGCGTTCCGCAGCCCGGATGCCCCGGACACGCTCACGTTGGTCGCCAACGTGAACCCGTTCGAGAACCCGGCTGGGGGACCGAACTTCGACAAGTTCGGCGACGACGTCCGCTATCGGCTGAACATCGACAACGACGGTGACGCCGTCCCCGACATCAGGTACGAGTTCGACTTCCAGTCGGAGATCCGGAACCCGGACACGTTCCTCTACAACACCAGCCAGGTCACGTCACTCGACGACCCGGACCTCAACCGTGTGCAGACCTACAGCGTCAGCGAGTGGCGTGACGGGCAGCGCACGGAGCTGGGCCGGGATCTCCAGGTGGCACCGGCCAACGTGGGTGAGCGCTCGACCCCGAACTACGAGGCCGAGCTCGCCGACCCCGCCGTGCGGGACCTGGGTGACACGGGCATGAAGGTGTTCGCCGGGCCGCGGGACGATCCGTTCTACGCCGACCTGGGGAAGATCTTCGACCTCGGTGGTCTGGGGCCGTTCAACGAGGCCCACGCCATCCCGAAGCCCACCGCTCCCGGTGAGGACTACCTCGCCGGGTTCAACGTCCACACCATCGCCCTCCAGGTCCCCATCGACCAACTGGTCGAGGACGACCCGGTGATCGGGGTGTACGCCACCACGCTGCGCTCGAGCTCGCGCACCATCCCCTCCGACCGCTCCGGCACCGTCCGGAACGACGGTCGGCTGGTGGAGGTGGGCAGGCTGGGTCAGCCCCTCGTCAACGAGGTGGTGGTCCCCCTCGGGGCCAAGGACACGTTCAACGCCTCGCGGCCGCGGGACGACGCCCAGTTCATCGGGCCCGTCCTCGACCCGGAGCTCGGACGCCTGATCCCCCAGCTCTACCCGGGGGTCGAGGTCCCGAGCGACGTCCCGGTGGACGGCGTGGACCTCGGTGGTCGTGAGGACATCGCGACCATCTTCCTCACGGGCATCGCCGGCATCAACCAGCCGGCGAACGTGGTCCCGTCGGAGATGCTCCGCATCAACACGTCGATGGACTCCGGCTTCCCCAACGGGAGGACGCTGACCGACGACGTGATCGACATCGAGCTGCGAGCGCTCGCGGCGGCCTCGGCCCTCGGGCCGAAGGCCGACACCGCACCCAACAACCAGCTGGGTGACGGCGTCGACGCCAACGACCGCCCGTTCCTCGACCACTTCCCCTACGTCGGTCTGCCGACCGCCGGCACGGACTAGGAGAAGCGGACGCGATGAGCGCCACGACGGCTCCCGCTGGTCCCCGATCTTCGCCCTCGGGCGATCAGCGGGGGCCGTCGGTCGGCGGGCGGGTGACCGGACCCCGGCCACCCGCCCGCCGGCGCATCACCTTCGGTGCGATCGGCGCGCTGGTCGTCGCCGGCCTGGCGCTGGCCCGCTTCGCCACCGCCGACACCGCCGGCGACGCGGCGCCGCCGCCCCGCGCCGCCGCCTCGGCCGCCGAGCAGGTGTCGACCCTCGAGGACCGGGTGGAGGCCGACCCGGAGAGCCTCAGGGGCTGGCAGGACCTGGCCGCCGCCTACCTGTCACGGGCGGCCGAGACGGGTGATCCCTCGTACTACGACCTCACCGACCGCGCCCTCGGCCACGCCGAGGAGCTGGCGCCGGGCCAGCAGGAGACCACGGTCCGCCGCGGCGCCCTGGCCCTGGCCCGCCACCAGTTCGCCGACGCCCTCGCCCTCGGGACCACGGCCACGGCGGCGGCCCCCGACAGCCCCGACGCCCTCGTCGTCCTGATCGACGCCCAGGTGGAGCTCGGGCGCTACGACGAGGCCGAGGCCTCGTTGACCCGCCTCCTCGACCGCAGGCCCGGGCTCGCCGCCCTCTCCCGCCTCTCGTACGTCCAGCAGCTCAACGGCCAGACGGCGGCGGCCGTGCTCACGATGCAGCAGGCCCGCGAGGCGGGCGAGTCGTCCCCCGCGGCAGCGGCCACCGTCAGCACCTTCCTCGGCGACCTGCGCCTCGGGCAGGGCGATCTCGATCGGGCCGACGCCGCCTACCGGAGCGCGCTCGACCGCTCGCCCGGCCTGGTGCTGGCCGAGCTGGGCCGGGCCCACGTCCTCGAGCTCCAGGGCCGGCGCCCCGATGCCATCGACGCCCTCGAACGGCTCACCGGACGGATGCCCCTCCCCGCCGCCCTCACCCTCCTCGGCGAGCTCCAGTCGCTGGACGGCCGGGCCGCCGACGCCGACCTCACCTTCGACGTGGTCCGGGCCGCGTACGGCTCGGTGGTCTCCGCCGGAGGGGTCGTCGACCTCGAGCAGGCCGTGTTCGAGGCCGACCACGGCGACCCGGCTCGGGCCGTCGAGCTCGCCACCGCGGCGCACGACGCCCGCCAGACGATCTACACCGCCGACGCGCTGTCGTGGGCGCTGACCCGGGCCGGTCGGCCGGCCGAGGCGGTGCCCTTCGCCGACGAGGCGCTGCGGCTGGGCACGGAGGACGCCACCCTGCGCTTCCACGCCGCCACCACGTTCGCCGACGCCGGCCAGGTCGACCGGGCCCGCGCCGAGCTCGAGGCCGCGGCCGCCACCGGCGGGCCCCTGCCCCCGCTCCATCGCGCCGCCGCCGGCGCGCTGGCCGCCCGCCTCGGCGTGGTGCCGCCCAGCCTCTGGAGCGTCGGGTGAGGCGGGTCCTCGCCGCCGTGGCCGTGGCGGGTGCGGCGCTCACCGCCCTGTCGGTGCTCGGCGCGGCGCCGGCGGGGGCCCACCCCCTCGGCAACTTCACCACCAACACCTACGCCGGGCTCGTCGTCCGGTCGGGCGGGGTGGCGGTCGACTACGTGGTGGACCTGGCCGAGGTGCCCACCGTCCAGGCTCGGGGCGACCTCGACGTCAACGGCGACGGCGAGGTCGCTCCGGACGAGGCCCGCGGCTACGGGGAGCGGACGTGCGCGGCGATGCTCGGGGGCCTCGACGTGACGGTCGACGGCAGGGCGGCGCCGCTCCGCGTGGCCACGACGGACCTGACGTTCCCACCCGGGCAGGGCGGGCTCGACACGCTCCGGTTGGAGTGCCAGCTCGAGGCCCGGGTGGCGGTGGGCTCGGCCGACGTGCGGCTCCACGACGGCAACCTGACCGGTCGCGTGGGCTGGCACGAGGTCACCGCCGTCGGCGACGGGGCGACGCTGCTCGAGAGCGACGTGCCGGACGAGAGCGTCAGCGCCCGGCTGACCGAGTACCCGTCGCAGGCGCCGCTCGACCAGCGGGAGGCGTCGCTGTCCGTCCGTCCCGGCGGACCGCGGCTGGCCGGGACCTCGGGAGGAGAGGACACGTCGGAGGTGGCCGACCGCGGTGGGGACCGCTTCACCGAGGCGTTCACCTCGCTGGTGGGCGACCGCTCGGTGACGCCGGGGTTCGGCGTCCTGGCGGCGCTGCTGGCGATCGGGCTCGGGTGCCTGCACGCCCTGGCCCCCGGGCACGGCAAGACGCTCATGGCCGCCTACGTGCTCGGCGAGGACAGCCGGGTGCGCCAGCTGACCGGCCTCGGCCTGACCGTGGCCGCCACCCACACCGCCGGCGTGCTCGTCCTCGGACTGGTCGTGTCCGCCTCGACCGCCGTCGCCCCGGAAGCGGTGCTGACGGGGACCAGCGTGGCCAGCGGCATCCTGCTGGCGGCCGTCGGCGGCGGGCTCCTGCTGCGTCGCCTGCGCCGCGGTCCCGAGCGCCAGCACGGGCACACCCATCCCCACGGGCACGACCACGGGCACGGGCACGACCACCACCACGGGCACGACCACGGGCCCGTCCGCCTGCCCCGGGCCGGGTCGTGGCGGGTGGTGGGCATGGGCTTCGCCGGCGGGATGGTGCCGAGCCCGTCGGCCCTGGTGGTCCTGCTGGGGGCGACCGCCCTCGGTCGGGTGTGGTTCGGCGTCCTGCTGGTGGGGGCCTACGGCCTCGGCATGGCCGCCGCCCTGGTGGCGGCCGGGGCCCTCCTGGTCCGGGCCCGTCCCCGGCTCGACTCGTGGTCCCGGACCGGCGGGCCCGTCGGCGCCGCCGTGCGGGCCCTGCCCCTGGTGACCGCCGGCGGCCTGCTGCTCGGCGGCCTCTCGCTGGCGGCCCGGGCCCTCATCCGGGTCTGACCCCACCCTTTGGGCACGCAGATCACGGCAGAACCGCGATCTGCGTGCCCAAACGGCGTGGGCTCGGGCTAGGGCAGCGGCGAGTCGTCGTCCGGGGGGACGGGCGGGCGCTGGTTGGGGCGGGGGGTCGTGGACGCCGCCGTGCGCATCGCCTCCTCGGCGGCCCGTGCGGCGGTCTCGACCTTGGCCTCCTCCGCCCGCACGGCGGCCACCAGTCGGGCCACCTCGGCCGCCGACTCGGGCGTGCCCCGGCCGGTCTGCTCGGCGTAGGTCACCGCCCCGAGGTCACGCAGGAACGAGTCCACCTTGCGGCGGGCGGCCAGCTCCTCCAGGCGGGCGGCGCCCACGCGTCCCGCCTCGGCCGCCCGCTGGGCCAGCTCGTCGGCGGACTGGCGCAGCTGCTCCAGGAACCCCACGGCACCCTCCCTCGCACGGCCGCCCTACCCTCGGCCCGGCCACGAACCCTGGGGGGATCATGCACTTCGGCGTCGCCTTCGCCAACGTCTTCACCTTCGCGGAGCCCGACGCCGCCCGGGCCATCGCCACCATCGCCGAGGACGCGGGGTTCGAGTCGCTCTGGACGGTCGAGCACGTCGTGGTGCCGGCCGGCTACCAGTCGACCTACCCCTACGACCCGTCCGGGAAGATGCCGGCGCCCGACGACACGCCCCTGCCGGACCCCTTCGTCTGGCTGGCCTTCGTGGCCGCGGCCACCTCCCGCATCAAGCTCGGCACGGGCATCGCCATCCTCCCGCAGCGCAACCCGCTCATCGCCGCCAAGGAGGTGGCCACCCTCGACCGGCTGTCCGGCGGCCGGGTGCTGCTCGGCGTGGGGGCGGGATGGCTCAAGGAGGAGTTCGAGGCCCTGGGCGTCCCGTTCGAGCGCCGGGGCCGGCGGCTGGACGAGCACATCGGGGCCATGCGGGCGCTGTGGGCGGGCGAGCAGGCGTCCTACGAGGGCGAGCTGGTCCGCTTCGGGCCCTGCACGATGTCGCCCCGCCCCGAAGCCGGCCGGGTCCCCATCCACATCGGCGGCCACACCGACGCGGCGGCCCGCCGGGCCGGGCGCCTGGGCGACGGGTTCTTCCCCGGCACCGCCGACCTCGACGAGCTGGCCTCCGCCCTCCGGGTGATGCGCCGGACGGCCGAGGAGGCGGGCCGGGACCCCGACGCCATCGAGGTGACCACCGGCGGCCCGCTCGACGCCGACGGCATCAAGCGCCTCGCCGACCTCGGCGTGCACCGCGTCACCATCCCGCCCCTGGCCTTCGACGTCGAGGGCCTGCGGCGCGGCCTCGGGTCCTTCGCCGAGGACGTCATGGCCCGGGTGGGGTGACGCGGTACGTCGCCGTCGTCGGCACCGGCGACGCCGTCGACGGCAGCCCGGAGGCGGTGGCGGCCGAGGCCGTGGGCCGGGGGCTGGCCGAGGCCGGCGCCGTCGTCGTGTGCGGCGGGCTGGGTGGCGTGATGGCCGCCGCCTGCCGGGGCGCGGCGGCCGCCGGCGGGACCACCGTGGGCATCCTGCCGGGCTCGTCGCGCCACGACGCCAACCCGTGGGTCACCGTGGCCCTGCCCACCGGCCTGGGCGAGGCCCGCAACGCCCTGGTGGTGCGGGCGGCAGACGTCCTGGTGGCCGTGGGCGGCGGCTACGGCACGCTCTCCGAGATCGGCCTGGCCCTGCGGACCGGGACCCCGGTGGTCGGCCTCGGGACCTGGGAGCTGGCCCGGGCCGGTGAGCCCGACCACGGCGTGGAGCAGGTGGGCACCGCCGAGGAGGCGGTCGATCGGGCCCTCGCCCTCGCCGGCCGCCGTCCCTGACCGTCAGCCGCAGCTGGTGACCACCACCCGGCCGTCGCCCTCGCGGACGTCGGCCTCGTCCTGCTCGTCGGCCCACGCCGACCACGCCGACTCCAGCTCGCGCAGGTCGGTCGGCCCGTCACCGACGAGGGCGAGCCGGACGCAGGTGCGCTCGCCCGCCGCCCAGGTGACGTAGCGGTCGCCGCCCCACCCGCCGGCGGCGGCCCGCGCGTCGTCCACCCGGATGTCGTCGACCAGGGTGAGGAGCACGCCGGCAGCGCCGAAGACCCCCCGGTCGGTCACCGGGCCGTCCGCAGGGGGCTCGGCCACGGGGACCGCGGGCTCGGCGCCCTCGACGTAGGTGCTCGGGTCCAGCACCTGCTCGCTCGTCGTGGGCGGCGCAGCGAAGGCCGCGTCCACCCGCGCCTCCCCGCCGGCCCGCACCAGCTCGTCGACGAGCATGCTCCCCGCCGCGTAGGGCAGGGACAGCAGCTGCTCGACGATCGGCGGCAGGTCGGCCGACTCCAGCCGGGCCGAGGCGTCGCCCTCGTCGGCGTCGAGCTCGTCCCGCTCCTCGTCCGACAGGGTCTCTCCCCACGCCTCCTCCACCCGGACGGCGTTCCCCTCGAGCAGGGCCGAGAAGCCGAAGGCGGACTCGTCGTCGGCATCGTCCAGCGCGGGCCGATGGAGCTCGAAGTACTGGTCGTCCCAGGCGTGGGTCAGCTCGTGGACGAGGGTCGAGCGCACCCCCGACGAGAGGTCCGTGCCGCGGACGACGAGGGCGTCGCCCTCGGGGTCGTAGAAGCCGAGGACGCCCTCGGCCACGACGCGGTCGACGGCGTCGACCAGGTCGTCGTCGGCGTCGAGGAGGCCCACGGCCCGGAGCAGGCGGCCCGACTCGGCCACCGCCTCCTCGTCCTCGTCGCCCAGGGCCCGGAGGCGGTCGACGAAGGCGTCGTCGTCGAGCAGCTCGACGTCCACCGGCTGGCGGAAGGGCCGCCCCCGCTGCTCCTCGACGAAGGCGCTGAGCTCACGCACCGCCGCCTCGAGCTCGTCGGCTGGCTCGGTGGTGGTCGACGAGGGGTCGGGTTCGGGATCGGTGGCCTCGGTCGTCGTCGACGCTGCCTCGTCGCCGCCGTCGTCCCGGGTGGCCAGCACCACGATCCCGGCCACGAGGGCGATGGCGACCACGACCGCCACGGCCGCCACCAGCAGCGACCGGTCCCGCGACCGGGGCGGCGGCGGGGGCTCCTCCCCGAGGGGCGGCGGCGGCAGGGTTGTCACTCGCGGACGGTACCGGGACGGGGCCGGGCGTCCGCCGCGGTCAGGGGGACGGAGGCGGCGGCTCCGGCTCGGGCGGCGGAGGAGCGGGCGGGGCCGGCGCCGGTGCGGGTGCGGGCGGTGGGACCGTGGTGGTGGTCGTCGTCGAGGCGGGCGGCGGGACCGTCGATGCCGGCGGTGGCGGCGGGGCCGCCGGCTCCGGCGGCGTCGGCTCGGGCGGCGCCGGAGGATCGGCCGGTGGCGGTCCCGTGGGGGCGACCGGGGCGGCGGCCACGCTGCCGGGCCCGTCGACGACGTACACGGCGTCACCCTCGTCGACGAGGTCGGGGAAGTACTCGGCGATGTGCATCGGGATGCGGACGCAGCCGTGGGACGCCGGGTACGTCGGCACGGAGGTGGAGCCGTGCACGGCGATGCCGCTGGAGGTGAAGTAGACGGGGTTGTAGAGGCGGCCGAGGCGGGACTCCCGCCAGCCCGGCCAGCGCCAGGAGAAGCGGAACGCCCCCGTCGGGGTCACGGCGGTCCCGCACCGGCCCCCCTCGCAGTAGCGCTCACCGGAGCCGGTGGAGACGTGGGTCACCAGGCGGAGCTCCCCGCCCTGCCACAGGAGGAGCAGCTGGCGGCCGAGGTCGACCTCGACCCGGTCGGCCTCGGCCCCTTGCACCAACGGCGCGATGGCCGGCGGCGCGTCGAGGGCGGCCTGCGTCTCCGGTCCGATGACGCCGGTGGGCTCGATCCCGGCCAGCTTCTGGAACCCCTGGACGGCGTAGAGGGTGCCGCCGCCGAACCGGCCGTCGACGGGACCGGGGTCGAGGCGGAGCTCGTGCAGCCGGCGCTGGACGGCCTCGACGGCCGGGCCGGCGCTGCCGCGGCCCAGGTCGCCGCTGGGCGCGGGCGCGGGCGGGGCGGTGGTCGTCGGCGCGGGCGGGACCGTGGTGGTCGTGGCCCGGCGTCGGGACGTCGTCGCCGTGGTCTCGTCGCGGTCGGCGGCGGCGGTGTCCGAGCCGTCCCCGGCCGTCCACGCCCACCCGCCGATGCCGGCGAAGAGCAGGACGACGAGGAGGACCAGGACGACCTGGCGCAGGCGCCTCACGACCGTCCACCCGGTACCGGCGGCGGGACTCGAACCCGCACGCTCCGAGGAGCAGTCGCTTTTAAGGCAACCGTGTCTACCCGTTCCACCACGCCGGCGCGGACGTCGCCGACCACGCTAGGGGGCCTTCCTCGAACTCGACGCCGCCAACTCGGGATCGACAAGCGGCTCGCACTCCGAAGTGGCTGACCATGTCCGGCGACGACAGAGCCGAGTTGCCGACGTCGAGTAGCTCGTCGTCCCCCTAGGGGCGCCCCGCACCATCACCCCGCCACCCCGAGGCGCTCGTCGCCGCCGGGCCCGGCCACCGCCGTCAGCGCCGCCCGGCAGGCCCGCGCCCGGGGACCGGAGAGGCGGTTGGCGACCACGACGCCCTCGACCATGTCGGCCGCCACCGACGCGGCCAGCCGGCCCCGGCGGCGCACCACCACGGTGGCCCCGCGCCCCCGGTGGCGCCGGACCGCCCGGCGCGGCCCGTCCACCCCCGGCGGGCTGCGGAAGGCCGGGGGCACCAGGCCGAGGCGGCGGGCCTCGTCGGCCAGGCGCCGGGCCAGCACGGCGAACTCCAGGGCGGACACGGCTCCCATGATGACGAGGGGGTGTGACACTGGAGGTGGACCACCCGGCCCCGGCGCGGACCTACCCTCGCCTCGTGCCCGACCTGAACCCGGCGCAGCAGGCGGTGCTCGACGCGCTGCGGGCGCCGGGACGGCCCCGCCCCCGCTACGACCCGGGGCTGCGGGACGAGGTACGGCGGCACCTGGACGCGGAGCTGGCGCCCCTCGCCGCGCTGCTCGACGGCCCCGCCTTCGTCTCGAAGCGGGCGCTCGGCGAGGTGCTGGCGTGCGAGGCCCACCACGTCGCCGAGGCGGGGGCGCCGTTCGAGTGGAACGTGGCGCTGGCCCGGGGGATCGTCGTGCACCGGGCCGTCCAGCTCGGGGTGTTCCGCCGGGACTCGCCGCCCCCGCTGGAGCTGGTCGACGACGCCCTCGACCGCCTCGCCGCCGACCCCGACGCCACCGTCGCCGACTACCTGCTGGGCCTGCCCGAGGCCGCGCGGGCCGACCTGCGGGGCGCCGCCTCGGAGGTGGTCAGCGCCTTCGCCGAGCTGTGGCCGCCGCTGTCCCGCCACTGGGTGCCCCGGACCGAGACGGCGGTTCGCGCCGAGCTGTGCGGCGGCAAGGTGGTGCTCAGCGGGCGGGTCGACCTCAGCCTGGGCGCCCCCGACGGCGACCAGGCCGGGCGGGTCCTCGTCGACCTGAAGACGGGGGCCACGACTGCGGGCCACCTCCACGACCTCCGCTTCTACGCCCTGCTCGAGACGCTGCGGTGCGGCGTGCCGCCCCTGCGGCTGGCGACCTCCTACCTCGAGACGGGCGACCTGGCGGTGGAGGAGGTGGACGAGGACGTCCTCGAGGCCGCCGTCCGTCGCACCGTGCAGGGCGCCCGCGCCGTGCTGGAGCTGCGCCTCGGGCTCCGCTCGCCGGCGGTGACGCCCAACCCCGCGTGCCGGTGGTGCCCGGCGAGGACGACCTGCGAGGGCGCCGTCCGCTGGGAGGAGGTCCGCCTCGCGTCCTGACGTGGCGCGATCGCGTCCTGGGCCGAACGGCCCGGGTGGACGGCCGCCGCACGGGGCATAGCATCTGGCGGTGGCGGAGCAGCGACCGGCGGTCTCGACGACCGAGCAGCCGGGCGCCCTGGTGCACCTGCCCGAGCTGTCGCCGCCGGAGGAGACCCACGACCCCCGTCGCGGCGACGTCGACGAGTGGGGCCGCTCCGAGCACATGCGGGCCGTGGCCCGCCGCATCTACGGGCCGCTCTACCGGGACTGGTTCCGGGCCGAGTGGGAGGGCCTCGAGCACGTCCCCCGCGAGGGCGGCGCCCTGCTGGTGGCCAACCACGCGGCGGCCCTGCCCTCGGACGCCCCGGTGATCATGCACGGGATCGAGGAGGAGCTCGAGCGCCCCGTGTACGGCCTCGGCGACCACATGTTCAAGCAGGTGCCGGTGGTGGGAACGCTGTGGTCGCGCCTCGGCGGAGTGGTGGCCCACCCCGACAACGCCTACCGCCTGCTGCGGGAGCAGGACCAGCTGCTGCTCGTCTTCCCCGAGGGGAACAAGGGCCCGGCCAAGCACTACAGCGAGCGCTACCGGCTGCGCCGCTTCGGCCGGGGCGGCTTCGTGCAGATCGCCATGCGGGCGGGCGTGCCCGTGATCCCCATCGCCGTGGTGGGCGCCGAGGAGTCGATGCCCACGCTGTTCAACGTCCCCGGGCTGGCCCGCGTGCTCGGCACGCCGTACGTGCCCGTCACCCTCAACCAGCTCCTGCTCGGACCGGTGCTCGGCCTGGTGACCTACCTGCCGGCCAAGTTCAAGCTCCGCGTCCTGCCGCCCGTGCACTTCGACGTGCCGCCCGACCGGCCCCGCTACTCGAAGAGCCGGATCATGGACGAGGCGGAGGCCATCCGCCAGCAGATCCAGGAGTCCCTCTACGACATGCTCCGCTCGCGCCAGTCCGTCTGGTTCGGCTAGTGGGGCGCCGCGTCCTGGTCACCGGCCTCGGCACGTTCTGGGGCGGGCGGGTGGCACAGGCACTCGAGGACGACCCCGAGGTCGACGTCATCGTCGGCCTCGACCGCGACGAGCCCAGGGTCCCGCTCGAGCGGACCGAGTTCGTGCGGGCCGACGAGAGCTACTCGATCCTCGCCCGCATCGTGCAGGCGGCCCGGATCGACACCATCCTCCACACCTTCCTGGTCGTCGACTCGACCGCCATGAGCGCCCGCCACCTGCACGAGACCAACGTCATCGGGACCATGAACCTCCTGGCCGCCGCCGGGGCCGCCGGCTCGACGGTGCGCAGCGTGGTGGTCAAGTCCTCGACCCTGGTCTACGGCTCGGCGCCGGAGGACCCGGTGTGGTTCTCGGAGGAGACGCCCCGCTCCCGGCCGCCGGCCACGCGGGTGGAGAAGTCGCTGCTCGAGGTCGAGGGCTACCTGCGCGACTTCGCCGTCGACAACCCGCACGTGGTGGTCACGCTGCTGCGCTTCTCCAACGTGCTCGGGCCGCACATCACCACGGCGCTGTCCCGGGCCCTCGAGATGCCGGTCGTGCCCCACATCCTCGGCTTCGACCCCCGCTTCCAGTTCGTCGAGGAGGGGGACGTCATCAGCTCGATCCTCTTCGTGATGCGCAACGCCGTACCGGGGATCTACAACGTGGCCGGCGACGGCCTCCTGCCCTGGAGCGAGGTGGCGGCCATCTGCGGCGGCAAGCCCCTGCTGCCGCTGCCGCCGTACTTCACGCCGGTGGCCATCGCCCCGTTCCGGCGCCTCGGCCTCCTCGACCTGCCCCTCGAGCTGCTCGAGCTGCTGCGCTTCGGGCGGGGGGCCGACAACCGCCGGCTCAAGGCGGCCGGGTTCCGGTACCTGCACACGTCGGCCGGGACGGTGGAGCGCTTCTGGCAGTCGGTGCGCCTGCGCCGGACCGTCGGGGAGTCCGAGCCTGGCTTCGTGTTCGAGCGCGACGTGGAGAACTTCTTCCGCCACTCCCCCGCCGTGGTGCGGGAGAGCGAGGACGTGTGACGTCGCTGCTGCAGGTCGACGTCCGGGCCGAGGAGCGGGTGGGGGTCCTGACCCTCGACGACCCCGACCGTCGCAACGCGCTGAACGCCGCCGTCGTCGAGGAGCTGGTGGCCGCCGTCGACCGGTTGGAGGCCGACGACGGCGTGGGGGCGCTCGTGGTGACCGGCGCGCCGCCCGCCTTCTGCGCCGGGGCCGACCTCGGTGACCTCGGATCGGCCGGGCGGGAGGGCCTCCTGCGGATCTACGAGGGGTTCCTCCGCATCGGGCGCTCGAGCCTGCCCACGGTGGCGGCCGTCAACGGGGCGGCGGTGGGCGCGGGGATGAACCTGGCCCTCGCCTGCGACCTCCGCATCGCCGCCCGGCGGGCCAAGTTCGACACCAGGTTCCTCGACCTCGGGCTGCACCCCGGGGGCGGGCACACCTGGATGCTGCGGAACGCGGTGGGCCCCTCGGCGGCCGCCGCCATGGTCGTGTTCGGCCAGGTCCTCGACGGGGCCGAGGCCGAGCGGGTGGGGCTGGCGTGGCGGTGCGTCGGCGACGAGGCGCTGCTCGACGAGGCCGTGGCCGTCGCCGCCCGGGCCGCCTCCGGCCCGAAGGAGCTGGCGGCGGAGATCAAGTCGACGCTGGCGGCCATGGCCGGGGTCACCACCCGCGAGGACGCCGTCGAGCGGGAGCTCGGGCCGCAGCTGTGGTCGACCCGCCAGCCGTGGTTCGCCGAGCGCCTGGCCGCCCTGCGGTCGCGGGTCAGCCGGCGGTCGTAGCCCGCTCGGGCCGGCGCAGGGCCCGGGCGATCGCCCGTCCGTCCGACGTCGGGAGGGGCAGCAGGTTCAGGAGGGCGTCGAACAGGTTGACGGCCGCGCCCAGCCAGAGGATCCCGGTGAGGCCGCCGGACAGCGCGCCGAGGCCGACGAAGGCGCAGGCGAGGACCGCGCTGGTGGCGGGGCCGGCGGCGGCGATGCGCACGGCCACGTGGGGCGGGGGCGCCGGGCCCGACCAGGCGGTGACCCCGCCCAGGAGGGACAGGGTCACGCCGTCCACCCGGTAGCCGGACAGGCGGGCGACGACGGCGTGGGCCAGCTCGTGGGCAAGGAGCGAGCCGGCGACCACGGCCAGCACCAGGACGAGGCCGCCCCACGGGCCCCCGGCCAGGGCGGCGGCGCCCAGCCCCGCCACGGTCACGACCAGCAGGCCGGGCGAGACGCCGACGGGCACGCCCGCGATGTGGCCGAGGGGCACGCGCCAGCGGCTGCGTCTGGCGCGCTGGCCCGGCTGGTCCACGGCGCCACCGTAGGGCGAGGCCAGGTGCGGTCGGCGTCCGGGCCGAGCCTGTTGCGGACGGGGTGGGCCCGCGCCCACGATGGCCTGGAGGGAGGGGGGAGCCATGGCGGGTTCGACGCGGTGGGCAGCCAAACTCGCGGTGGGCGGCGCAGTGGTGGCGCTGCCGGTGGCGTTGGCCGCCCCCGCCGCCGCCGCCTACCAGGAGGAAGACGTCGAGGACGTGACGATCACGTTCGTCCGCAACGGGCAGAACGTCAGCTGTCTGCTCCGCGGGAGGCTGGACTACGGGTACTCCGAGGACACCGGTCGGTCGGGCATCAGCGCGCTCACCATCGTGCACGACGACCCGGGCTGCCTCGACGCCGTCTACCAGGCCTCGCTGTCCGGCACCTACGAGACTGCGCCGGACAGCGGCGAGCACGTGCGCTTCAGCGCCCAGGGTGCGGCCGCCACAGGTTCTGCTCCCGGCGACTTCGGTGCTCTCGCCAGCTTCTCGGTGCCGGGCCCGACAGGCCACATCGACGTGGCGCACGAGGTGCGCTTCCGCTGCGACAACCCCCCAGCGGGCTCCGCCTACTCGCGCGCTGCGTTGGAGCACGAGCGCGAAGTGACCTGACCTGACGGGTGCCGACCCGGGCGCCACCGGAGGGCGCTGGGCCGTCCGGCGACCGGCCCCGGGGCGGGGTTCCTCGCGCGCTTCGGGCTCACCCCCTGGACCCTTCTGCGCACAGAGGTGGGTTGGGCTCGGCAGTCAGCCCTCGGCGACGAGGTCGAACGCCGGCGGGTACACGACGCGGCCCTGCGGGAGGGCCCGGTCGCGGCGCAGCACGAGGACCTGCGCCGCCTCGGGCGGCGCCCACGACGGGAGGTCGATCTCGATGCCGTGCGCCCCGGCCGCCTCGAAGCCGAAGCGGCCGTAGTACCTCGGATCGCCCTCCAGGACGACGAGCTCCTCACCGCGCCGGTCGGCCGCGGCGGTGACCGCCCGCACGAGCGCCGAGCCGATCCCCCGGCCCTGCTCGGCGGGCGCCACGGCCAGTGGGGAGAGGCTCGGGATCGGACGCCGCCCGCCCTCGCCGTCCTCCAGCGCGACGACGCTGATCATCACGTGCCCGACGACGCGCCCGTCGTCCTCGGCCACCAGCGAGAGCTCCGGGACGAAGCCGTCCGATGCCCGGATGGCGGCGACGAGCGCGGCGTGCGCCTCCGAGCGGAAGGCGTCGGCCACGACCGAGGCGACCGCCTCGTGGTCCTCCGGGCGCTCGGGGCGGATGCCGACCTCCGCTAGAGCACCCATTCCTTCAGCAGCGCGTCGCGCCGCTCCTGCCACTCCTCGGCGGTGATGGCGTAGCGGACGTGGTCCTCCCAGACGCCGGCGATCTCGAGGTAGCGCAGGGCCGTGCCCTCGTCCCGGAGGCCGAGCTTCTCGGCCACGCGCCGGCTCGCCGTGTTGCGGGGGATGATCGCCACCTGGAGGCGGTGGAGGTCCAGCTCCTCGAACGCGTGGCGGGCCACCACCACGACGGCCTCGGGCACGAAGCCGCGGCCGGCGGCGGCCTGGTCGACCCAGTACCCGACGTAGGCGCTCTGGAACGGGCCCCGCTGCACCCCGCTGACGTTGATCTCACCCCGCAGCACGTCGTCGACGAAGATCCCGAAGCCGTGGCCCGGTACCCAGGTGCCGCTCCCGGTCCCTGGCGCGGCAGCGGGCCACGAAGGAGGACCGGCTCTCGGTGGCGTCGGGCACGCCGGGCGGGCGCTGCGGCTCCCACTTCAGCAACCAGTCGCGGCTGCGGGTGCGCACCTCCCGCCATGCGGCGAAGTCGGCCGGCGTCAGCGGCCGCAACGTCACCCGCCGCCCATGCAGCAGCGGCGTGCCCCCCACGCGGCGATCGTAGGCTACGGAACGCAGCGAGCGGGCCAGGCCGTCCAGCAGATCCGTCTCCGACACCAGCAGCTCGGCGGCCTCGAAGAACCGCAGCACGGCGACGAGCACGCAGCACCCGCCGACGATCACGTCGGCCCGGGCCTCCTCGAGCCCCGGGTTGTGGATCCGGTCGGCGCGGGCCTCGGTGGCCAGCGTGCGGAAGACGTCCTCGGCGGCCGCCCGCGTGAGCCGGAAGTGGTGGGTGCGCCCGCGGTCGTACTCGGGCAGCCCCAGCTCGACGGCGGCGACCGTCGTCACGGTGCCCGCCACCCCCACCAGGCGGCGGGCCTCCCGGGTGGCGGGCAGCTCCCGGACCACGTCCTCGAGGTGGGCCTGCGTGACCGAGATGGCAGCGCTCAGCTCCTCGGGCCGCGGCGGGTCGGTGTGGAGGAAGCGCTCGGTGAGCCGGACGCACCCCACGTCGACCGAGACGAGACCCTCCGGCTCGGTCGTGCCGACGATGAACTCGGTGGAGCCACCGCCGATGTCCACGATGAGGAACGGCCCGTCCGCGGGATCGAGGTCGGCGGTGGCGCCGGCGAAGGCGAGGCGGCCCTCCTCGTCCCCCGACAACAGCTCGACGGGGGCACCGAGCACCTCCGCGGCGGCGTCGAGGAAGGCGTCGCCGTTGGCGGCGTCCCGGACGGCCGAGGTGCCGGTGGCCCGCACCCGCTCGACGCCGTGCTCGTCCATGGCCCGCCGGTAGCCCCGGAGGACCTCGAGGGTCCGATCGACGGCGGCCGGATCGAGCGCGTGCCGGGCGTCGACCCCGGCGCCGAGCCGGGTGATGACCATGCGCCGGTCGAGCTCGTCGAGCGACCCGTCGGACCCGTCCCGGGCCACCAGCAGGCGGGTCGAGTTGGTGCCGCAGTCGATGGCGGCGACGGGGGCGCTCATCGGTGCGGTCGGAGCTGGTCGGCCACCCAGCGCCCCACCGGGTCGTCGCCGCCGGCCAGGAACCAGGCGTAGTGGGCGTGGAGGCACTTGACCCCGACGCGGGTCCCGCCCACGCCGCCGGTCGGCCGCGGCCCGGTGTGCCCGTCGGGCAGGGCGGCGTCCCGCTCGGCCGCGTAGCGGCGGTGGGCCTCGGCCACCGCATCGGCGCCCACGGCGACGGCGGCGGCGGCGTTCCCGCCGGTCGACTCGAGGCGACCCACCGCCCTGCGCTCCTCCCGGCCGACCAGCCAGTAGCGCGTGGGCATCGGTGTGCCGTCGTCGAGCACGGGCGGGTTGCGGATCACGACGGGGTGGCCGGCACCGTCCCGCACGACGACCTCGAAGCCGCTGCGGGGCGGGCGCCCCAGGAGGTCGGCCACCTCGGCCTCGACGTCGTGCACGGGACGCGCACGGTACCGCCGTGCCGGCGGCTACCCGACGACGGGCCGCCAGGCCACGGGGTACAGGTCGTGGACGCCGGGCAGGCCCTTCAGGGCCTCCTCCCGCGGCGGCCCGAAGACGAACTCCCCCGACCCGTCGCTGAGCTGGCGCAGCATGGACGACACCAGGACCTCCCCGCCCCGGGCGGCGGCGGCGATGCGGGCGGCCACGATGACGGTGCGACCGAACAGGTCCTCGTCCTCCCGGATGGCCTCGCCGGTGTGGAGCCCCATGCGCACCCGCATGGGCGCGTCGAACTGGGCCTCGTCCGCCTCGAGCGCACGCTGGATGGCCACGGCCGTCCGCAGGGCCCGCCGGGCGCCGTCGAAGGCCAGCATGAACCCGTCGCCCTGGCAGCTGACCTCGACCCCGCCGTGGGCGGCGACCTCCCGGCGCACGAGCGCCTGGTGGGCCCGCAGCCGCTGCGAGGCCTCGATGTCGCCGAGGCGCTCGCTCAGCCCCGTGAAGTCCTCGACGTCGGTGAACAGCACCGTCACCGTGCCGTCGACCGGCAGCGACCGGATCTCCGACACGGCCCGGTCGGCCGAGGCGGCGAAGCGGTCCGACCGCTCCTCCGTGGTGGCTGGTCGGTGGCGGCGCTGGTGCTCGTCCCGGCGCTCGTCGTGGCGCTGGTGGCGCTCGTTCTGGCGCTCGTTGTGCCGCTGCTGGCGCTCGTTCTGGTCGTCGGGGCGGGAACCCCTCCGCTTGCCGGTGCGCACCGTCACGCCACCCATCAGCGCGAAGACCCGCACCCGGATGACCGGGCTCCCGGGCACGGGCCGGACGTCGGGGACGCGGCAGTCCTTGCCACCGAGGAGGGCGATGCCGGTCATCTCGACCTGGATGCCCTCGGGGACCACGACCTCGATGCCGCCCATGATGGCCACGGCGTTGATCACCAGCTCCGGCCCCTCGACCTCGGCCTGGCGCAGATCGAGCGTGCAGCCCCCCATGAAGGCGATGGCGTTGGTCACCGGCGCCGGGTGCCAGCGGCCGCGGTGGTCGGACCCGCTCAGGATCCCGACGACCCACGACGTGGTCCGCCGGGGGACAGGCGGCGTGTTCGGCGGTGGTGGCGGCGCCTCCAGGGCGGGCAGGTCGACGGTCAACCGCTCGAGGTCCCCGGCGGTGCGGGCCTCCAGGGCGTCGCCCACCCGCTCGGAGAACTCGTCGAGGGTGAGGCGCCCCTCGCCGCAGGCGCGTTGGAGGCGGGCCACCATCGCCTCCCGCTCGGCGTCCGTGACGCGGACGGCCGGGCGGCCGGGCCCCTCCCCGAACGGCTCACTCATCGGCGCACCTCCCCGGACACGGTAGCTCCGGTCCTCGGACGCAGTCCCGGGCGGCGGCCTACCGTGAGGCGATGCCCTCCGCCTTCCTCCACCCGTTCGCCCGGCCGGCGGCCGAGTCGTTCATCACCATCGTCCGGGGCGAGGGCGCGCTGGTGTGGGACGACGCCGGCAAGGAGTACGTCGACGCCCTGGCCAGCCTCTGGTACTGCAACGTGGGCCACGGCCGGGACGAGATCGCCGACGCCGTGGCCGACCAGCAGCGCCGGCTCGGGGCGTTCCACACGTTCGACCGCTTCACCAACGAGCCGGTCGAGCAGCTGTCGGAGGTCCTGCGGGAGCGGGCGCCCTTCCCCGGCGCCCGGGCCTTCTACACGAGCAGCGGCTCGGAGGCCGTCGAGTCGGCGGTGAAGCTGGCTCGGCTGACCCACTGGGTGGCGGGCGACCGGGAGCGGTCCGTCATCATCAGCCGGACGCCGAGCTACCACGGGGTGACGACCGGGGCCATGGCCCTCACCGGGCTGCCCCTGAACCAGGAGGGCTACGGCCCCCTCCTCGGCGACGTGGTGCAGGTGCCGATCCACGACCTCGACGCTCTGGCCGCCGCACTGGCCGCCCACGAGGGGCGGGTGGCGGCGGTGGTGGCCGAGCCCGTCGTCGGCGCCGGGGGCGTGCACCCGCCCGACCCCGGCGAGCTGGAGGGCATCCGGCGGCTGTGCGACGAGGCCGGGGCCCTCCTCGTGTTCGACGAGGTGATCTGCGCCTTCGGGCGGCTGGGCACCTGGTTCGGGGCCGAGCGCTTCGGCGTGGTGCCGGATCTCGTGACCTTCGCCAAGGGGGTCACGTCGGGCTACTTCCCCGTCGGCGGCGTGCTGCTGTCGCGGCGGGTGCTCGACGTGCTCGAGTCCGACCCGGCGCTGACCCTCCGCCACGGCCACACGTACAGCGGCCACCCCACCGGCTGCGTGGCCGGCCTCACCAACCTGTCCATCATCGAGCGGGAGGGCCTGATCGACCGCGCCCCCAAGATCGGGGCCCGCCTGTCGGCCGGCCTGCGGGAGCTGCTCGACGAGGGCCGCATCGCCGAGGTGCGGGGCGACGGGGCCGTGTGGGCGGCCGGGCTCCACGGCGACGACGCGCTCGAGGTGCGCGAGCGGATGCTCGTCGAGGGCGTCATCCCCCGCCCCATCGGGACCAACACGCTCGCCTTCTGCCCGCCCCTGGTGGCCACCGACGAGCAGGTCGACCGCTGCGTCGAGGCCCTGGCCGCCGCCCTCCCCCGCTAGGCCCTCCCCGTTCTTTGGCCGCTCACCGACCGATGCGGTCGGCCGAGAACCAAAGAACGGGTCAGAGGATGCCGGTGACCGCGTCCCAGACCCGCTCGAGGACGTTGCGGCCCTCGTCGTCGTCCTTCTCCTCGGGCGGGGGCGGGGCGGGCAGCACGACGTAGGGCTCCTCGCCGGGGCGCACGAGCCCGTACTGCTCCCGGGCGAGCTGCTCGATCTCCCTCGGGTCGCGCAGCCGCGCCGCCCGATCCTCGAGCGCGCTCGTTCCGCTCCCGGAGCTCGCGCAGCTCGGCCGTCGCCGCCGCGGTGTCGCGCCGCTGCTGGAGCAGCGTGCGGGTGGGCAGCACGGCGACGAAGAGAATGCCGACGAGCACGAGCACGACGAGGGCGGGCCCGAGCGCCCGCTTGGCGACCGTCACCGACGCCCGCGGGCCAGGCCGGCGCCACCCCGGAACTCGGCCGCCTCGTCCAGCTCCTCCTCGATGCGGAGCAGCCGGTTGTACTTGGCCACCCGGTCCGACCGGGCCGGGGCCCCGGCCTTGATCTGCCCGCAGCCCGTCGCCACTGCGAGGTCGGCGATGGTCGTGTCCTCCGTCTCGCCCGACCGGTGCGACATCACGGCGGTGTAGCCGGAGCGCATGGCCAGGCCCACGGCGGCCAGCGTCTCGGTGAGGGTGCCGATCTGGTTGACCTTGATCAGGATCGAGTTGGCCACCCCGGCGGCGAGGCCCCGCTCGAGGCGCTCGACGTTGGTGACGAAGAGGTCGTCGCCCACGAGCTGCACCCGGTCGCCGATCGCGGCCGTCAGCGCCGCCCAGCCGTCCCAGTCCTCCTCGGCCATGCCGTCCTCGATGGACACGATGGGGTACCGGTCGCACAGGTCGACCCAGTAGCCGACCATGTCGTCGGACGACAGCGTCCTCCCCTCGCCCTCGAGGCGGTAGGCGCCGTCGCGCCACAGCTCGCTCGTCGCCGGATCGAGGCCGATGGCGAGCTCGCCACCGGGCGTGTAGCCGGCCGCTTCGATGGCCTCGACCAGCATCCGCACGGCGTCCTCGTTGGTCGCGAGGTCGGGGGCGAAGCCGCCCTCGTCGCCGACCAGCGTGGACAGGCCCCGGTCGGACAGGAGCCCCTTGAGGGCGTGGTACGTCTCCGTCCCCCACCGCAGCCCCTCCGCGTAGGAGGCGGCGCCCACCGGGAGGATCATGAACTCCTGGAGGTCCACGTTGTTCGACGTGTGCACGCCGCCGTTGAGGACGTTCATGAGGGGCACCGGCAGCAGCGAGGCGTCGACCCCGCCGACGTAGCGGTAGAGGGGGAGGTCGAGCTCGTCGGCCGCCGCCCGGGCCACCGCCAGCGACACGCCGAGGAGGGCGTTGGCCCCGAGGCGGGACTTGTCGTCCGTCCCGTCGAGGTCGATCAGGATGCGGTCGACGTCGCGCTGGTCCACCGCCTCGAACCCGAGGATGGCGTCGGCGACGTCGCCCTCGACGTTGGTCACCGCCTGGAGCACGCCCTTGCCGCCGTAGCGGTCGCCGCCGTCGCGCAGCTCGACGGCCTCGAACTGCCCGGTCGAGGCCCCCGAGGGCACGATGGCCAGGCCCGTCGCCCCCGACTCGAGGCCGATCTCGACCTCGACGGTGGGGTTGCCGCGCGGAGTCCAGGACCTCGCGGGCGACGACCAGCGTGATGGCGCTCATGGGGCTGCTGTTGCTCCTGTGACCCGTGTGACGATTGTGACGAACCTAGCCTCCGGCACCCCGGCAGCCCGGGGTTCACCGGCGAGCGGAGGGTACGGTCCGCCCATGACCGTGCACGACCCCGGTGGCCCCCAGCCGGCGCCCGAGCCCGTCCCCCAGCCCGGCGGGCCGGCCGAGCCGGTGACCCCGATCGTGCCCGACCCCTCCCCGGACCCGGACCCCACGCCGGAGCGGTGACGGGCCTCCCGGCCTACGACGACCTCCCCGTGCGGGAGGGCGCGCCGGCCGGTTCGTCCTGGGGGGTGTGGGGCGACGCCGACGTCCTCGGCTGCCTCAACCTGCTGACCCCCGAGCGGGCGGTGCGGGCCGCGGGGCTCGTGCGCACCGGCCGGGCCTTCCCACTCGACCTGGACCTGGCCGTCCCCGACCCGCCCCTCTTCGGCCGGCCCAGGCTGCGCCACGAGGTGCTCGGTCCCCCCGGTGGCGGCGGCCACGACGACCTGGTCGAGCTCAACACCCAGACCTCGACCCAGTGGGACGGGTTCCGCCACGTCGCCCATCCCGTGCACGGGCACTACGGCGGCGTGGCCGACGAGGACCACGGCATCCACCACTGGGCCGAGCGGGGCATCGTCGGGCGGGCGGTGGTGGCCGACGTCGGGCGGTGGCGGGAGGCCGCCGGGCGGCCCCTCCGCTACGACGCCCCCGACGCCATCGAGCCGGAGGACGTCACCGGCTGCCTGGCCGACGCGGGGGTGGCCGTGGAGACGGGCGACGTCCTCCTCGTGCGCACCGGCTGGCTCACCTGGTACCGCTCGCTCGACGCGGCCGGGCGGGCCGGGCTGGCCGAGCACCTCGTCATCCCCGGCCTCCGCCCCGGGCGGGCCACCGCCCGGATGCTCTGGGACCTCCACATCGCCGCCGTGGCCGCCGACAACCCGTCGTTCGAGATGTGGCCGCCGGCCGGCCTCGTCGACGGCGGCTGGCGGAAGCGGATGCGGGAGGACCCGGAGAACAGCCCCGAGGTGTTCGTCCACACCGCCCTGCTGGGGCTGCTCGGCCTGCCCATCGGCGAGCTGTGGGACCTCGACGCCCTGGCCGAGGACTGCGCCGCCGACGGCCGCTACGAGGCGATGCTGACCTCGGCGCCGCTGCACCTGCGGGCGGGGGCGGCGTCACCGCCCAACGCGCTGGCCGTCAGGTAGCGGCGTCCGCCTCGGTGGCGGCGGCGGTGTCCCGGGCCCGGGCGGTGGCCCCCCGCAGCGCCGCCTCCGGGTCGACCCCGGCCCGGCGGGCGGCGGCCACGACCGCGTAGAGGGCGTCGCCGACGGCCTCGTCGCCGGCCAGCCCACCGACGTCGACGCTGGCCGGCGGCGCCGGGTCGACGCCGAGGGAGGCGGCCTTGCGCTGCACCTTGGCCGCGTAGAGGAGCGAGGGCAGGGTCCCCGGGATCCCGTCGAAGACGCTGGACCGGCCCTTCTCCTCCTTCTTGATCTGCTCCCAGTTGCGCACCACGTCGTCGGCGCCGTCCACGGCCACGTCGGCGAAGACGTGGGGGTGGCGGTGGACGAGCTTGTCGTGGACGGTGCGGGCCACGTCGGCCAGGGTGAAGGCGCCCCGCTCGGCGGCCAGCCGGGCGTGGAAGGCCACCTGGAACAGGAGGTCGCCGAGCTCCTCCTCGAGGTGCTCGTCCTGCTCGCGGCGTGGGGGCGTCGGGGTCGAGGGCCTCGATGGCCTCCAGCACCTCGTAGGCCTCCTCCAGCAGGTGGCGGGTGAGCGAGCGGTGGGTCTGCTGGCGGTCCCACGGGCAGTCGGCCCGCAGGCGGCGCACCAGCTCGTCGAAGCGGACCAGCTCCCCGGCCACGGGCGCCGCCAGCCGCGGGATCCAGAGCGAGGTCAGGTGGTCGGGCTCGACGGCCCGGTCCAGGTCGGCCCACGCCACCCGGGTGACCCGCTCGTCGGGCAGGCCGAGGCGCTGGAGCACGGTCACCGGCTCGGTCGGCGGGTCGTCCACCGCCAGCTTCACCTCGGACAGGACCGAGCGACGGTCGCAGTGGGACACCAGCAGCGGCCCCCGCTCGCCGGCGGCGTCGACGGCGAAGCGCGCGCCGTCGACCACCCGCACCCCGTCGTCCAACGGGTCGACGCCGAGGCGCACCCAGGCCAGGTCGAGGAACGAGAGCCCGGGCACCACCTCCACCTCGACCCGGCCGTCGTCGCGGAGCAGCGCCACGCTCCGCTCGGCCACCGCCGGCGACCCGGGCACGGCGTAGAGCGCCCGCCCGTGCTCGGTGGCGGCGGCCACCAGCTGCTCGACGATGGCGGGGTAGACGTCCTCCTGGCGGTCGGCGGCGTCGTACTCGGCGTCGAACGACGACGCGTCCGGCACGGCCGTGGCCGCCGGATGGCGGGTGGTGCGCAGGAAGCGCACCGGCACGTCGGCGATGGCGTCGAGGGCGGCGGTGGTCAGCAGGTCGGGGCCGCCGGGGCCGAGGCCGACGACCACCACCCGGGGCGCCACGAGGTCAGACCTCGGAGGGCGGCACGATCGAGAAGCGGCCGGGGGTCTCCTCGGCCTCCTGCCAGGCCCCGTAGCGGGGGTCGACGGTGACCTCGGCGTCGCTGGCGAGGCGGGCGAGCAGGCGCTGGCGCACCGATTCCGCCACCTCCTCGTAGCCCGACCCGTTGCGCTCCCGCACCTGGATCAGGTGGTAGCCGAACTGCGTGCGCACGGGGTCGCTGACCTCGTTCACCTCGAGGTCGTAGGCGGCGTCCTCGAACTCGGGGGGTAGCGGCCGCGGCTCCCGCAGCCGAGGTCGCCGCCCTCGGCCGCCGCCGCCGTGTCGTCCGAGTCGTCGGTGGCCACCGTGCGGAAGGCCGTGCCGTCCTCGATGCGCTGCGCCAGCTCCTCGGCCCGGGCCCGGGCCTCGGCGTCCCCGCGCTCCTCGGTGCTGACGAGGACGTGGCTCAGGCACAGCGTGTCGAAGTCGGCCTTGTGGTCCTCGAAGTAGCGGGGCCCGGCCTCCTCGTCGAGTGCCGCCAGCAGGGCCACCCGGCGGACCAGGTCGTCCTGCTGCGCCCGGGGCAGGTCGGCGAAGTCCTGCCCGCCCCGCTCCTCGAGCTGGGCCCGGGCGTCGTCCTGGCGCCCGTCCCCGAGGTCCACGCCGTCGTCCGCGAGCTCCTGCTCGATGAGGGTGAAGTACACCTTCTCCGAGAGCAGGCTCGAGACGAACGGGGTGGCGAAGGTGCCCTTGCCCTCGCCGACGGCGTCCTGGCCGAGCTGCTGCTCGAGGAGCGTGCGGTAGCCCTCGTTGGTCTGCACGGCGTCGAGCTCGTCGTGCAGCTCGTCGTCGGTGATGTCCGTGCCGTTCACGGTGGCGGCGGGGCCGTCCTCGAAGATGCCGCAGCCGGCGAGCAGCGCCGCCAGGGCGGTCACCACGAGCAGGCGGCGGAGGGTTCCGGTGGCGGTCACGATGCGAGGGCTCCTTCTTCGACGGGGACGAGCTCGGCCAGCAGCTCGCGCAGCACGGTGGCCACGTCCGCCCCCCGGGGCAGGGGGACGACGAGCTGGCGCAGCTCCTCCTTGTAGAGGGCGTCCCGGGCCAGGCGGCGCAGGCGGAGGGTGGCGCTGGTGCGGAGGGACAGCGGGGACACGCGGGCCACCGAGCCGGGCCCGGTGCGGTTGGCGGTGACGGCCACCTCCTTGACGCCGGTGCGCACGCACTCGGCCCGCAGGGCGGCCACGCGGAGGAGGGCGGCGGCAGGAGGCGGGGGCGGGCCGTAGCGGTCCTCCCACTCGGCCCGGATGTCGTCGACCTCGGCCTGCGTGGTGACGGTGGCCAGGCGCCGGTAGGCCTCGAGGCGCAGCTCCTCCTTGCCCACGTAGTCGCGCGGCAGCGAGGCGTCGACCGGGAGGTCGAGCTTGACCTCGGCCGGCTCGCGGGGCGTCTCGCCCTTGAGCTCGGCGACGGCCTCGCTGACCAGCTGCATGTAGAGGTCGTAGCCCACCGCGGCGATGTGGCCGGACTGGTTCTCCCCGAGGAGGTTGCCGGCGCCACGGATCTCGAGGTCACGCATGGCGATCTTGAAGCCCGAGCCCAGCTCGGTGGCCTCACCGATGGTCTTGAGGCGCTCGTACGCCTCCTCGCTGAGGGCGTGGTCGCGGGGGTGGAAGAGGTAGGCGTAGGCCCGGCTGCCCGCCCGGCCCACCCGGCCACGGAGCTGGTGGAGCTGACCGAGCCCGAGGCGGTCGGCCCGGTCCACGACCATCGTGTTGACGGTGGGCATGTCGATGCCCGACTCGATGATGGTGGTGCACACGAGCACGTCGTACTGGCCCTCCCAGAAGTCGAGGACCACCTTCTCGAGGCTGCCCTCGTCCATCTGGCCGTGGGCCACCGCCACCCGGGCCTCGGGGACGAGCTCGCGCACCTCGGTCGCCACCTGGTCGATGTCCTGCACGCGGTTGTGCACGAAGAAGACCTGACCCTCGCGGAGCAGCTCGCGGCGGATGGCCTCGGCGATGGCCCGCTCGTCGTCCTCGCCGACGTAGGTGAGGATCGGCTGGCGGTCGACCGGCGGCGTGTTGAGGAGGCTGAGGTCACGGATCCCCGTCAGGCTCATCTCGAGGGTGCGGGGGATGGGCGTGGCGGTGAGGGTGAGGACGTCGACGTCGGCCTTGAGGCGCTTGATGAGCTCCTTGTGGGTCACGCCGAAGCGCTGCTCCTCGTCGACCACGAGCAGGCCGAGGCGCTTGAAGCGGACGTCCTCGCTGAGGAGTCGGTGGGTCCCGATGACGACGTCGACCGTGCCGTCCTTCACCCCGTCGACCACCTTCTTGGCCTGGCCCGGGGTGAGGAAGCGGCTGAGGACCTCGACCCTGACGGGGTAGCCGGCGAAGCGCTCGCCGAAGGTCAGGCCGTGCTGCTGGGCGAGGAGGGTGGTGGGGACGAGGACGGCCACCTGCATCCCGTCCTGCACGGCCTTGAACGCGGCGCGCACGGCGACCTCGGTCTTGCCGAAGCCGACGTCGCCGCACACGAGGCGGTCCATCGGGCGAGGCGTCTCCATGTCGGCCTTGACGTCGGCGATGGCCCGCTCCTGGTCGGGGGTCTCCCGGTAGGGGAAGGCCTCCTCGAGCTCGCGCTGCCACGGGGTGTCGGGGGGGAAGGCGTGGCCCGGGGTGGAGATGCGCTGCTGGTAGAGGACCACCAGCTCCTGGGCGATCTGGCGGGCGGCCGAGCGGACCCGGCCCTTGGCCTTGGCGAAGTCGGCGCCCCCGAGGCGGTGGAGGGTGGGCGTCTCGCCCCCGGTGTAGTGGCGGACGGCGTCGATCTGGTCGGAGGGGACGTAGAGCTTGTCGCCGCCCCGGTACTCGAGGAGGAGGTAGTCCCGCTCGACGCCGCCGATGGCCCGGGTGACCATGCCGGCGTAGCGGCCCACGCCGTGCTGGACGTGCACGACGTAGCCACCGGGCTGGAGGTCGGCGAAGAAGCCGGCGGCGTCCCTGCGCCGCGGTCGCGCCCGCCGGTGGGCGCGGCGCCGGCCGGTGACGTCGCCCTCGGCCAGGACGGCGAGCCGGGCGCCGGGCAGCACGCACCCCCGCTCGAGGGGGGCGACGACGACGTGGCCCCCGGGCCGGGTGAGGTCGGGCTCGGGGTCCTCGGCGTGGACGGTGAGCTGCACGCCCTCCTCGGCCAGGGCGGCGGCCATGCGGGCGGCGGAGGCGGGGGTGTCGGCGGCCACGACGACGCGGGCGCCGTCGGCCAGGAGACGCCGGAGCTGGGTGGCCAGGCGGGCGCCGTCCCCCACCACCGGGTCGAAGCCGGAGGCGGTGACGGCGGGGGTGTCGGGCCCCTCGGGCGCGTTGGTGATGGTCCAGGCCGGGGCGTCGGTGTGGCGGAGGAGGCGGTCGAAGGGGAGGTGGAGGCGGGGGAGCTCGTGGTCGGCGGCCACGTCCCAGGTGCGGGCCAGGACGGCGGCGAGGTCGGCCTCCTCGGCCAGGAGGTCGGCGGCCCGGTCGCGGAGGCGGCGGGGCTCGACGAGGAGGACCTGGGCGTCGGCGGGGACGAGGTCGAGGAGGACGTGCTCCTCGGGGGCCAGCCACGGGAGCCACGACTCCATGCCGTCGAAGAGCTGTCCCTCGGCGAGGCGCTCCCACTGCTCCCGGCCCCAGGGCTGGGAGCGGGTCAGGTTGGTCGCCCGCTCGCGGACGGCCTCGGTGGGGAGGAGCTCGCGGCAGGGGAAGATCTCGGCGCAGTCCCGGTCGTCCCGGGAGCGCTGGTCGCTGACGGAGAACCCGGTGAGGCGGTCCACCTCGTCGCCCCAGAGGTCGATGCGCACGGGGGCGTCGGCGGTGCTCGGGTAGACGTCGACGATGGAACCCCGGACGGCCACCTCGCCCCGGGCCTCGACCTGGTACTCGCGCCGGTACCCGGCGAGGACGAGGCGGCGGAGGAGGTCCTCGGGGTCGAGGGTGTCGCCCGGGCGGACGGTGATCGGTTCGACGTCCTCCACGTGGGGCCCGAGGCGCTGGACGAGGGCCCGGACCGGGGCCACCACGACGGCGGGGGGGTCGTTGCGGCGGAGGCGCCACATGGCCCGGAGGCGCCGGCCCATGGTCTCGACGGAGGGGCTGACCCGCTCGAAGGGGAGGGTCTCCCAGGCGGGGACCAGCTCGACCTGCTCGGGCCCCAGGTAGGCGCCCAGGTCGGCGGTCAGGCGCTCGGCCTCGCCGCTGGTGGGGACGGCCACGACGACCGGGCGGCGGCTGCTCAGGGTGGTCAGCCCGGCGACGGTCAGGGCCCGGGCCGGCTCGGGCACGGCGAGGAGGGCGCTGCGTGGTGCCGAGGACCCCCGCCAGCGCCGGCTCGTCCCGCAGCAGGGGCGGCAGCGACCGCAGGCTCATGCTGCTCCCTGGGTGCGGACGCGCCGGCACGCCCCACCCAGCCGGGTGCGGGGGGTCACGACGGCCGAGGCTACCGGCGCCCGTCGCCGTCCCGGTCCCCCGCCGTGCCCTGCCGTTCCCCTGCCGTTCCCCCTGCCGTTCTTTGGTTCTCTCCCTACAGGAGGTGTGGCCCAGCGGCCAAAGAACGGGCGGCGGACGTTGGTGTCACACCCCCTGAGTTGACTCGGGTGCCATGCGACGGGCTGATCTGAGGTTGGCGGAGGTGGCCGCGAGGCAGTTGGGCCTCGTGCGCCGCCGGGACATCGCAGCGATCCGGGTGAGCGACCGGGAGCTGGAGCACCTCGTGACCCTGGGCCTCCTCGAGGTGGTCCACCCGGGGGTCTACCGGCACGTGGCCGTGCCCCTCGATGGCCGGGCGCGGCTGCTGGCCGCGATCTGGGGGGCGGGTCCGGTGGCCGTGGCGTCGCACCGCAGCGCGGCCTGGCTGTGGGAGCTGCGGGACGTGCCGCGATGGCGGCCCGAGGTCACCGTCGCCGGCCGCAGCCGTCGCAGCCCCACGCGAGTCACCGTGCACCGCACGGACCGCCTCGAAGCCATCGACATCACCACGAGCGACGGGCTCCCCGTCACCACCGTGGCCCGCACGTTGCTCGACCTCGGAGCGGTGACGGACCTCCCGGTGGTGCGTCAGGCCACGCAGGACGCCGTGATCCGGAGGCTGGTCCAACCCGAGGACCTGCTGTGCGTGCTCGAACGGGTGGGCCGGCGGGGGCGGCGAGGCACGGCGGCGCTCCGGGCGGTGGTCGAGGAGGCCTCCCTCGACGCACGCCTGGAGAGCCGGCTGGAGCAGGAGCTGTTCGAGCTCGTCCTCCGCTGCTCGGTGCCGGCGCCCGTCCCGCAGTACGAGCTGCGGTGCGTCGACGGACGCCGGGTGCGGCTCGACCTCGCGTGGCCCGATGCGGGCGTCGCCGTCGAGGCCGACGGCCGGCGGTGGCACGCCACCACGGCCGACTTCGAGCGGGACCGGGCCCGGGGCAACAGCATCACCGCCTCGGGGTGGTCGCTCTACCGGTTCGGCTGGGCCGACGTGCGGGAGCGGCGGGCCGGCACGTCGGCCTCGATCCACCGCGCCTTCCGGGCGGTGGCGGCCGCCTGATCCGTTCTTTGGCCGCTGGGCCACATCTCCTGTAGGGAGAGAACCAAAGAACGGGACGGGCGGGTCAGTTGACCTTGTTCATGGCGGCGGCGGGGCCCTCGACGGCGAGGATCTCGACGGCGTCGGCGGCCTCCTGGACGGCGATGTCGAGCTCGGTACGCTCGGCCTTGCCCGGGCGGCGGAGCACGTGGTCGGCGCCCTCCTGGCGGCCCGGGGGCTTGCCCACCCCGATGCGCACCCGGCAGAACGCGTCCGAGTGGAGGTGCTGCTTGATCGACTTGAGCCCGTTGTTGCCGGCGAGGCCCCCGCCGACCTTGACCCGCACCGTGCCCACGGGCAGGTCGAGCTCGTCGTGGACGACCACCACCCGCTCGGGGTCCTCCACCCCGTGCCGGCGCACCAGCGCGGCCACGGCCAGGCCCGAGTCGTTGTAGTAGGTCAGGGGCACGGCCAGCGCGACCAGGGAGTCGCCCACCCTGACCTCGCCCGAGAGGGCCCGCTCCTTGCCCCGCTTCAGCCGGCCGCCGTGGCGCGACGCCAGGACGCCGACCGTGTCGGCTCCTGAGTTGTGGCGGGTCCCGGCGTACTCCTCCCCCGGGTTCCCGAGCCCGACCACCAGCAGGTCGGCGGGGGTGCCCCGGCGCTCGCCGGCCGCGCCGCGCCGGCGCAGCACCTAGGAGCCGGCCGCGTCGCCCTCGGGCGCACCGCCGTCGCCGGACCCGGACGCCTCGTCCCCGCCGGCCTCCTCGGCCGAAGCGGCAGGCGCCTCGCCCTCCTCGCCCTCGGCCGCCTCGGCCCCCTCGGCCCCCTCGGCCTCCAGCAGCGCAGCCGCCTCCATGTCGAGGGCCTCGGCCTCCTGGGCCGCCTGGCTGACCTGGGCCACGGCCACGGGCTCCTCCGGGTCGACCTCCGTCGTCACCCCGGTCGGCAGGACCAGATCGCCCACCCGCACGGAGTCGCCGATGGTCATGCCCGTCACGTCGACGGTGATGCCCGAGGGGATGTCCCCCGGCTTGGCCCGCACGGTGAGGTTGAACAGCTGCTGGTCGAGCGTGCCCCCGCCCGCGGTGACCTCGCTGGCCTCGCCCTCGAAGTGGATGGGCACCTCGACCACGACCGCCTCGTCCCGGCTGACCCGGATGAAGTCGACGTGGGTGACCTCGTTGCGCACGGCGTCGCGCTGCATCTCCTTGACCAGGGCCAGGACGGCCTCGCCGTCGACCTCGAGGTCGAGCAGGGCGTTGAACCCCGCCTCGGTGGTGAGCGCGGCCCGCAGCTCCCGGCGCACGACCGACACCGACTGGGGTCGGCGCCGTGCCCGTAGACGACGGCGGGCACCAGCCCCTCGCGGCGGAGGCGACCGGCGGCGCGTGAGCCCGACGCGGTGCGGGGCGAAGCGGTGAGGCGGACCTCGGACGGCATGGTGACGCGCTCCTACCTGGGAGGGCGGATGGGACGGCCGCCCAGGTTACCTGGAGCTACGACTGGTTCTCCCCGTCGAAGATGTCCGACACCGAGGTGTCCTCGAACACGGCGTCGATGGCCTTGGCGATGACCGGGGCGATGGAGACCACCTCGATCTTGTCGATCGCCTTCTCCGGCGGCAGCGGCACGGTGTTGGTGACGATGACCCGGTCGATCACCGAGTTCTTCAGCCGGTCGATGGCCGGGCCCGAGAACAGCCCGTGGGTGGCCGTGACCCACACGTCGGTGGCGCCGTTGTCCTTCAGCTGCTCGGCGGCGGCCATGATCGTGCTGCCGGTGGCGATCATGTCGTCCACCAGCACGCAGGCCCGGCCCTCGACCTCGCCGATCACGCCCCGGGCCTCGACCACGCCCGTCGTCCCCTTGGGCCGCCGCTTGTGCACGATGGCCAGGTCGGCCCCGAGGTGGGTGGCGAAGCGGTCGGCCACCTTCACCCGGCCGGCGTCCGGCGCCACCACGACCATCCGCTCCGACATCGACGCCCGGACGTGCTCGACCAGCAGGGGCAGCGCCGTCAGGTGGTCGACCGGGCCGTCGAAGAAGCCCTGGATCTGCCCGGAGTGGAGGTCGACGGTGATGATCCGGTCGACCCCCGCCACCGACAGCAGGTCGGTCACGAGCTTGGCCGTGATGGGCTCCCGCCCCTCGGCCTTGCGGTCCTGGCGGGCGTACCCGAACAGCGGGCACACCGCCGTGATGCGCTTGGCCGAGGCCCGCTTGGCGGCGTCGATCATGATCAGCTGCTCCATGATCGAGTCGTTCACGGAGCGACCCTCGTGGGCCACGTGGGGCTGGACGATGAACACGTCGGTCCCCCGCAGGGACTGCCCGAAGCGGCAGCGCAGCTCGGTGTCGGCGAAGTCCACGAGGTTGGCCTCGCCCAGCTCGACCCCCAGGTGCTCGCCGATCTCGGCGGCCAGCTCCTCGTGGGAGCGCCCGGTGAGGAGGTGGAGCGTGCGCTTGGCCACCAGTTCCATGGGTTCCCGCCCCTCAGTCGCGCCGGTCGGTCGAAGTGTAGAAGGGCCCGGTCACGGCCTCGGGGGCAATCGAGCTGCCCGGCTCGAGGAAGGCGAACGGGCCGACCCGCGCCCCGGCCCCCACCTCGGCGTCGACCCCCGCGGTGGACGACACCACGGCGTCGGCCCCCACCGTGCAGTCCACCAGCCGGGTGTCGGGCCCGAGCTCGGCCCGCTCCCCCACGACCGTCGCCCCCTGGAGGATGACGCCGGGGAACAGGGTCACGTCGGGCGCCAGCCGGACCGTGGTGTCGAGGTACGTCCGCTCGGGATCGAGCATGGTGACGCCGAGGCGCAGCCACCGCTCGTTGGTGCGCCGCCGCAGCTCGGCCTCGGCGGCGGCCAGCTGGACCTTGTCGTTGACCCCCATGCACGTCCGGGCGTCCTCCGCGTCGAACGCCCGCACGGGGTAGCCGGCGTCGGACAGCACCTCGACGATGTCGGTCAGGTAGTACTCGCCGAGGGCGTTCTGCGGGCTCAGGCGACGCAGGGCGGGGGCCAGCACCGAGCGCCGGAAGCAGTAGATCGACGTGTTGATCTCGTCGATCTCCTGCTCCTCGTTGGTGGCGTCGGCCTGCTCGACCACCCGGACGACCCGCTCGTCCCGACCCCGGATCACCCGCCCGTAGCCCGTGGGGTCGGGCACCCGGGCCGTGAGCAGCGTGGCCGCCGCCTCGGCCGAGCGGTGGGCGGCCACCAGGCCCGCCAGCGTGGTGGGCAGCAGCAGCGGCGTGTCCCCGGGGACGACGAGGACGTCGCCGCCCCCCTCGTCGTCGTCGGGCTCGTCGGGGAACGCGGTGAGCCCGGCCATGAGGGCGTCGCCGGTGCCCCGCTGGACGACCTGCTCGACGAAGTCGATGACGAGGTCGGGAGGACCCTGCTCGGTGAGCTTCTTGGTCACCCGCTCGGCGCCGTGGCCCACCACCACCACGGCCCGGCTGACGGGCACCTCGGCCACCGCGTCGAGGATGTGGAGGAGCATGGCCCGGCCGCACAGCAGGTGCAGCGGCTTGGGTCGGGTGGAGCGCATGCGGGTGCCCTCACCCGCCGCCAGCACCACCGAGGTCAGAGGGGCGACCGGCACCCCAACTTGCTACCACCCGGAGCAGCCGGGGCCGCGTGCAGGGGGCCCGCTCGGGGGGGAGGAGTCGAACCCCCATTCTCGGGACCAAAACCCGATGTCCTGCCATTGGACGACCCCCGACCGGCGGTCACGGTACCGCCGACCCCTCCCCGGTTGGCCGAGGGCGGGGGGCTCGCTACCCTGCGTCCGGACATGGGCTCGCTGATCAAGAAGCGCCGCAAGCGGATGCGCAAGAAGAAGCACAAGAAGATGCTGAAGCGCACCCGGTTCCAGCGCCGCGCCAAGAAGTAGCGAGCAGAGGGCCGCGCCCCGCCGTCACGGCTGGGCCGTCCGCACCACCCGCAGCCCCGGTCCCGGGAACGCGCCCTCGACGAACCACGTCGACCCGCTCCCCGCCAGCACCGGCACCCGCCCCGTCCGCTCGGCCAGCTCGTCGCGGGCGGCCGCCAACCGGGGCTCGACGGCGAGGGCAGCGGGCTCGAGGTCGTTGGGCCCCGTCGCCGTCGGCCCCCCCAGGCGGTCCCAGGCCGCGTAGACCGCCGGCGTCGACACGTGCAGCGCAGGGACGAGCAACGTGAACGTCCGCTCCTCGTCCGGCAGGGGCTCCACCACCTCCCCCACCCCCCGCACGCGCGCCCGACCACCGACGAGGCAGAACGGGACGTCGGCCCCGAGCGCCGCCGCCAGCGCGAGGTCGTCGACCCCGGCCCAGCGCAGCACCGCGGCGGCGTCGGCCGAGCCCCCACCCAAGCCCCGCTCCCGCGGGGACGACCTTGTGCAGCCGCACCCGGGCCCGCCGACCGACGGCGGCCAGGGCCCGGCGCACGAGGTTCCCCTCGTCCACGGGCACGCCGGCGGCGGCCGGGCCGGTCACCTCGAGCCCGTCCCCGCCGGCCTCGAAGGTCAGCTCGTCGGCCAGGTCGACGGTCACCATCTCGGCGTCGAGCTCGTGGTAGCCGTCGGGCCGGACGCCGGTGACCCGCAGCGAGAGGGTCAGCTTGGCGGGAGCACGCACCGCGCCAGCCTCCCCCACGCGGCCACGTCGAGGTCCTCGGCCCGGGCGTCGGGCCGCACCCCGGCGCGGGCGAAGGCGTCGGCGTCCACCCGGCCGGCCAGCGACCGCCGCAGCATCTTCCGGCGGCCCGCGAACGCGGCCCGCACCAAGGGGAACAGCTCGTGCGAGGGCACGTCCACCGCCGGCGTGGGGCGGCGGTCGATGGCGACCAGCTCGGAGGCGACGTTCGGCGGTGGCAGGAAGACGCTGGCCGGCACCCGCCCGGCCAGGGAGGCTCGGGCCCAGTACGCCACCTTCACGGACAGGGCGCCGTAGGCGGGGTCGCCGGGCCCGGCCACCAGCCGGTCGGCCACCTCCCGCTGGACCATCACCAGCATGCGGGTGATCGCCGGCACGCCGTCGAGGAGGTCGGCCACGAGCGGCGACGCCACGTTGTACGGCAGGTTGGCCACGAGGGTCCACGGGCCGTCCCCCAGCAGCTCGGCCCAGTCGACGCGCAGCGCGTCGCCGGCCACCACCTGGGCCCCGGCGGGCGCGGCGACCTCCTCGAGCACGGCCACGAGCCCGGGGTCGACCTCGACGGCGATCACCTCGGCGCCGGTCTCCAGGAGGGCGAGGGTCAGCGAGCCGAGGCCGGCGCCGATCTCCACCACCCGGTCGCCCGGGCCGACGCCGGCGAGGCGGACGATGCGCCGGACGGTGTTGGGGTCGACGACGAAGTGCTGGCCGAGCGCCTTGCGGGGCCGGAGCCCGTGGCGAGCGAGCAGCTCCGACGCCGCCTTGGGCGACAGGGTCACGCGAGCCGGAAGACCCGCTCGGCGGTGGCGGTCGAGGTGTGCTCGACGTCCTCCACCGGGACGCCCTTGGCCTCCGCCACCGCCACCCCCACCAGCGGCACCCACGCCGGGCGATTGGTCGACCCGCGGTGGGGCACCGGCGCGAGGTAGGGCGAGTCGGTCTCCACGAGCAGGCGGTCGAGCGGGCACAGGACCGCCGCTTCCCGGACGTCGGCCGCGCCCTTGAACGAGACGATCCCGCTGAAGCTGATGGTCAGGCCGGCGTCGAGGGCCCGCCGGGCCTCGGTCGGGCCGCCGGTGAAGCAGTGCAGGACGGTCCGCTCGGTCGCGCCGCCGTCGGCCCCGAGGATGGCGAAGGTGTCGTCCCACGCTTCCCGGCTGTGGACCACGAGGGCCAGGTCCCGTTCACGGGCCTCGGCCACCTGGGCGGCGAAGACGTCCCGCTGCACCGGTCGGGGCGAGTGGTCGTAGTGGTAGTCGAGCCCGCACTCCCCCACGGCCACGACCGCCCCGCCGTCGAGGACCTCGGTCAGGCCGTCGGTCCCGCCCGCGGCGTCGTGGGGGTGCACCCCCGCCGTGGCCCAGACCCCGTCGTGGCGCGCCGCCAGGGCGACGGCCAGGTGCGAGGTGCGGAGGTCGGTCCCCACCGCCAGCAGCCGCCCCACCCCGGCGGCGGCCGCCTCGGCCACGGCGGCGTCGGCCTCGTCGTCCGGCCCGTCGTGGACGTGGCAGTGGCTGTCGGTCCACATCCGGCTAGCGCCGTGACCGTGAGCGCTTGCCCGCGTAGCGCCGAGTCAGCGGCGTCGCTGGCAAGGCCGCAGGACGAAGCCATAGCCGGCGCCCTACGGCGAGGACGAGAACGCAGCCAGCGGCGTCGCTGGCCGGCGGGACGCGGCAATGGTTTGCGGTCACGGCGCTAGGAGGGCTTGATGCGGGGGAACAGCGGCGCGCCCTTCTCCACCGGGAGGCCCCCCGGGTAGCCACCCCACGCCGCCGCCTCGGGCAGGTGGACGTCGGACGGCGAGCCCGCCAGCCCGATCCGGCGCCACACCTCGGCGCAGGCGGTCGGCATGGCCGGGCTGGCCAGGACGGCGACCAGCCGCAGCACCTCGAGCGCCGACCCCAGCACGGCGTCGACCGCCGGCCCCGGCTCGGCCTTCCACGGCTCGGCCTCCTCCAGCGCGGCGTTGGCGGCGCGGATCAGCCGCCACGTCGCCTCGAGCCCGTCGGACGGCGAGAACCGCTCCCACGCCTCGGTCGTGGCCTGGACGACGTCGGCCGCCACCGGTTTCAGCGGGCTGTCCGCCGACGGCGCCGGGCCGATGCCGCCGCACTTGCTGCCCACGACCGTGGCCACCCGGTTCAGCAGGTTGCCGAGGTTGTTGGCCAGGTCGGCGTTGTACCGCGCCACCATCCCCTCGTAGGAGAAGTCGCCGTCGGGCCCCAGGGGCGCGTCGCGGAGGAAGTGGTAGCGGTACGGGTCGACGCCGAAGTCCTCGACCAGCTCGTCGGGCGCGATCTGGTTGAGCCGGGTCTTGCTCATCTTCTCGCCGGCCACCAGCAGCCACCCGTGGACGAAGATGCTGGCGGGCGGCTCGATCCCCGCGGCCATGCACATGGCCGGCCACCACACGCAGTGGAAGCGGACGATCTCCTTGCCGATCAGGTGGTGCACGGCCGGCCACCACGTGGCGAAGCGCTCCTCGTCCTCGCCGAACCCGATGGCGGTGACGTAGTTGATGAGCGCGTCGTACCAGACGTAGAAGACGTGCGCGCCGTCCCACGGCACCCGCACGCCCCAGTCGAAGCTCGTCCGGGTGATGGAGATGTCGAGCAGCCCGCCGCGGATGAGCCCGAGCGCCTCGTTGCGGCGGGTCTCGGGCTGCACCGCCGTGGGGTTGGCCTCGTACCAGTCGAGCAGGCGCTGCTGGTAGCGGCTCAGCTTGAAGAAGTAGTTCTCCTCCTGCATCACCTGCACGGGGCGGTGGTGGATCGGGCACAGCCCGTCGACCAGCTCGGCCTCGGTGTAGTAGTCCTCGCAGGAGACGCAGTAGAGGCCCTCGTAGACGCCGAGCTCGATGTCGCCCTTCTCGTAGATGGTCGTGAGGAAGGCCTGCACCGACGCGTGGTGACGGGGCTCGCTGGTGCGGATGAAGTCGTCGTTGCTGATGTCGAGCAGGCGCCAGGCGTCGCGGAACCGCTCGCTGATCTCGTCGGTCCACTCCTGCGGGGTCTTGCCCCGCTCCTCGGCCGACTGCGCCACCTTCAGGCCGTGCTCGTCGGTCCCGGTGAGGAAGAAGACGTCGTCGCCGACGAGGCGGTGCCAGCGGGCCAGGGCGTCGGCCGCGACCGTCGTGTAGGCGTGCCCGATGTGGGGCGCGTCGTTGACGTAGTAGATCGGGGTCGTGAGGTAGAAGCGCCGGCCCACCCGGCCACGCTACCGAGGGGCCGTCGCGGTCCCCGTCTCCGTTCTTTGGTTCTCTCCCTACAGGAGCGGTAGGGAGAGAACCAAAGAACGGGGGGCGGCGTCAGCGGCGACTGGTGGCGATGGCGTACACCCGGCGCCTCGGGACGGCGAAGGCGGACGCCACCTCGGCCACCGCGTCACGGGTGGAGAGCCCGGCGGCCACCCGGTCGGCCAGCGCGGCGGACAGCTCGTCGTCGGCCGCCGCCGCCGGGGCCTCGCCGCCCTCGACGACGAGCACGTGCTCCCCGCGGGGCTCGGCCGCCTCGGTGCGGGCCAGGGCCTCGGCCAGCGTGCCCCGCCACGTCTCCTCGTGGAGCTTGGTCAGCTCCCGCACGATCGCGAGGCGGCGGTCGGGGCCGAGGGCGGCGGCCAGGTCGGCCAGGGTGCGGGCCAGCCGGTGGGGCGCCTCGAAGAGCACCATGGTCCGGCGCTCGGTGCGGAGCTCGTCGAGGCGCTCGTCCCGACCCGAGCCCCGGCGGGGCAGGAACCCCTCGAAGGCGAAGCGGCCGGTGGGGAGGCCGCTGATCGCGAGGGCGGCCACCGCGGCCGAAGGACCGGGGACCACGGTCACCTCGAGCCCTTCCTTCGCTGCCGCCCGGACCAGGCGCTCGCCCGGGTCCGAGATGCCGGGCAGGCCGGCGTCGGTGACCACGGCCACCACCTCCCCGGCCCGCACCCGGGCCAGGACCGTCTCCACCGACCGGGCCTCGTTGTGGTCGTGCACCGCCTTGAGGGGGCGGTGCCCGATCCCGGCGGCGGCCAGGAGCCGACCCGTGCGGCGAGTGTCCTCGCACACCACCAGGTCGGCCTCGGCCAGCGCCGCGGCGGCCCGGGGGCTCAGGTCCTCGAGGTTGCCGATGGGGGTGGCCACGAGCACCAGGCGGCCGCTCGCCATCAGGGACCGCCCTTCACCTCGAGCTGGTCACCCGGCCGCAGCCGCCAGCGCTCGAAGGCCCCGGCCTCCGCCTCGAGGACGCAGCTCGCTCCCGGCCGGGGGCGGCCGACCCGCCAGCGCCGCATGCGCACCGTCTCGAGCACCTTCAGGTCGTCGTCGCAGAAGGCCACGTCGAGGTCGAAGTGCATGCCTGCCGTGTGGACCGACGTGCACGGGCGCAGCAGGAGGGCACCCTCCATCCCGTTGCGCCCCATCAGCCCCTTGCGGCGGTCGCGCCGGGTCTCGGCGACCTCCAGCGACGCCAGGACCTCGCCGTCTCGGACCAACCAGGGCATCCCAGCCTCACACGTTGAAGCGGAACTCGAGGACGTCGCCGTCGAGGACCTCGTAGTCCTTCCCCTCGATGCGGATCTTCCCGGCGTCCTTGGCCTTGTTCCACGAGCCGAAGCCGAGGAGCTCGTCCCAGCGGATGCACTCGGCCTTGATGAAGCCCCGCTGGAAGTCCGTGTGGATGACCCCGGCGCACTCCGGCGCCCGAGCCCCGGCCCGGAACGTCCAGGCCCGGGACTCCTTGTCGCCCGTGGTCAGGAAGGTGCGGCGGCCGAGGAGGGAGTAGGCGGCGTGGACGAGCCGGGGCAGGGCGCCCTCGCCGATGCCCAGCGCCTCGAGCAGCTCGGCCCGGTCCTCCTCGGCCAGGCGGGCGGCCTCGGCCTCGACCTGGACGCAGACGGGGAGCACCTCCACCGGCGTGGCCGCGCCGGCGAAGGCCTCCGCCACCGGGGTGGCGATCACGTCGGCCTTCTCCACGTCGTCCTCCCCGATGTTGACCACCACGAGGACGGGCTTGTTGGTGAGGAGGAAGAAGGGCTGCAGGGTGTCGCGGTGCTCGGCCGAGACGGGCGAGCGGTACAGGGGCGTCCCCTCGGACAGCACGGCGAGGGCGGCGTCCATGGCCTCGACCTGACCGACCACCGAGCGGTCGAGCTTCGACTGCTTGCGGAGGCGCTCGACCCTGCCCTCCAGCGCGGCCAGGTCGGCAAGGGCCAGCTCGGTCTCGACCACGGCCAGGTGCTCGAGGGGGTCGTTCGGACCCACCACGTCGTCGTCGGCGAAGGCCCGCAGGACGAGGACGACGGCGTCGACCTCACGGATCCCGGCCAGGAAGCGGTTGCCCAGGCCCTCCCCCTTGCTCGCCCCCTCGACCAGGCCGCCGATGTCGACGAACTCGACGGTGGCGTGGACGGTGCGGGCGCTCTTCGACATCTCGGCCAGGCGCTCGAGGCGCTCGTCGGGCACCCGGGCCACCCCGACGTTGGGGTCGACGGTGGCGAAGGGGTAGGCCGCGGCCAGGGCCTCGCCACCGGAGAGGGCGTTGAAGAGGGACGACTTCCCGGCGTTGGGCAGGCCAACGAAGCCGAAGCGCTCCACGGGGTCAGGTTACGGGTGCCGACCCTGGCGCCGAACCGGCCCGCCGCGGCCATACTCCGCCGGTGGAACCGGTGGAGGCGCTCGAGCGCATCGCCTACCTGCTCGACCGCTCCCGCGAGCCGTCCTACCGGGTCCGGGCCTACCTGCGGGCGGCCGAGGCCATCCGGGTGCTGCCGGCGGAGGAGCTGGCCGAGCGGGCCCGGGCCGGGACCCTGACCGAGCTGCGGGACGTTGGCCCGAAGACGGCCGCCGTGGTGGCCGAGGTGCTGGCCGGGGGCACGCCGGCGTACATCGCCACCCTGGAGGAGCGCACGGGCGTCGACGTCGGCGAGGGGGCCGAGATCCTGGCCGCCCTCCGGGGCGACTGCCACACCCACTCGCTGTGGAGCGACGGGGGCGCCCCGATCGGCACGATGGCCAGGGCGGCCCGGGCCCTCGGGCACGAGTACGTGGTCCTCACCGACCACTCACCCCGGCTGACCGTGGCCAACGGGCTCAGCCCGGAGCGGCTGCGGACCCAGCTCGACGAGGTGGCGAAGACCAACGACGAGCTGGCCGCCGAGGCCGAGGCCGGGGAGCCGCCGTTCCGGATCCTCACGGGCATCGAGGTGGACATCCTCGACGACGGATCCCTCGACCAGGAGGCCGAGCTCCTGCGCCGGCTCGACCTGGTGGTGGCCAGCGTCCACTCCAAGCTGCGCATGGAGTCGGAGGGGATGACCCGGCGGATGGCCGTGGCGGTGGCCAACCCCCACGTCGACGTGCTGGGCCACTGCACCGGCCGGATCGTCGTGGGCCGGGGCCGGCCCCAGTCGACGTTCGACGCCGAGCTCGTGTTCCACGCCTGCGCCCGCTTCGACACCGCGGTGGAGATCAACTGCCGGCCCGAGCGGCTCGACCCGCCTCGCAGCCTGCTCACGCAGGCCGTCGAGGCCGGCTGCCGCTTCTCGGTCGACACCGACGCCCACGCACCGGGCCAGCTGGAGTGGCAGCCCTACGGGGCCGACCGGGCCGCCGCCTGCGGGGTGCCCCTCGACCGGATCGTCAACACGGGGTCGGCCGACGAGCTCCTGGCCTGGACCGCGTCCCACGGGTCGTAGGTTCGGGGTCGTGCGCGCGTGGATGATGCTGGCCGATGCCGTGCAGGCAGCCGACGGGAAGCTCTACATCCTGGGAGGCGGGTGGAACGTCTCGGGCCAGTCGCCGTTCGGCATCGCCCTGCTGCTCGAGGTCCCGTGGACGGAGGCCAACCGGGGCCACCGCTGGGAGCTGCACCTGCAGACCCAGGACGGCGAGCCCGTCAGCTTCCCCGAGACGGGCTCGTTCGAGCCGATCGTGGTCGGCGGTGACTTCGAGGTGGGCCGGCCGCCGGGGGTGCCGGCGGGGACGCCGTTCAACGTCCCCGTGGCCATCAACTCGGGCCCGATGCCCCTGGACCCGGGCCGCTACACCTGGCGCCTGATGGTCGACGGGGAGACCGACGAGGACTGGTACCTCAGCTTCGACGTGCGGGAGCCCGCCGGACCGCCCGCGTCCTGACCCGGATCGCGGACCCGGTCAGCTCGACCGGGAGGTGACGAAGTCGATGGCCTGCTCGACGAAGTGGGCGTGGAAGGGGCTGACGGCCGACGCGAACGCCGCCGGGAAGGCGGCGCGGGCCCCCGCCGTCAGCCCGTCGGCCCAGGCGGCCGCCACCTCGACGCTGCCGTGGCGCCGCATCAGCTCGAAGACGGTGTCGACGTCGAGGCCCGTCCGCTCACGGGGCGGCAGGGTCAGGTAGTGCTCGAGCCAGCGCCGCTCCGACCCGTCGGCGGCGCCGAGGAGGTGGACGAGCATGAGCGTGCGCTTGCCCTCCCGGAGGTCGGCGCGCGGCTCCTTGCCGTGGGCCTCCGGGTCGCCCACCAGGTCGAGGATGTCGTCGCGCACCTGGAAGGCGGCGCCGAGGAGGAAGCCGAAGGTCGTGAGGGCACCGAGGGGCAGGGCCCCCCGACCCCCGATCAGGCAGCCGGCGCGCAGCGGGTAGATGGTCGTGTACCAGCAGCTCTTGTGGAGGACGAGCCTGAGGTAGTCCTCGGGCTCGACCGTCCGGGCCGGGTCGGCGCGCCAGGCCAGCTCCATGCTCTGCCCCTCGAGGGTGCGGGTGGCGGTGTCGAGGAACTCCCGGGTCACCCGCTGCACGAGGCCGGCGCTCAGCCGCGGCTGGTCGAGGAGGGGGACGAGGGCCTGCACGGCGAGGGCGTCGCCGGCGTGCACGGCGAGGGGGACGCCGTACTCGACGTGGAGGGCCGGGCCGCCCCTCCGTCGCCCGCTCCCGTCCTCGACGTCGTCGTGCACCAGGAAGGCGTTGTGCATCAGCTCGAGGGACACGGCGGCCGGGAGCCCGTCCCTGAGCTCCCCCCGAAGGCCTCGCAGGCTGCCAGCAGCAGCGCCGAGCGCAGGCCCTTGCCGGGGCGGGAGGGGTAGCTGGCCATGGCCCGGCCGAGCTCGTCGGCCCGATCGGGCGGCACCGCCCGGCGCACCCCGTCGGCCACCAGCTCCCCGTAGTGGGCGAGCAGGTGCGCCGGCGCCGCCGGCTCAGCCGTCGTCATCGGGGCCGTCGTCATCGGATGTGGCCGGGGAGGCCACGTCCACGGTGATGGCCGAGGCGACGTCCTGCAGCCCGGCCACGAGCAGCAACCCGTGGTAGCGCCCGGGCGCGGCGTCACGGGGCACGGCCACCTCCACGGCGAGGTCGGCCCGCTCGTAGGGCTCGAGGTCGAGCGACTCGGGGCGGACGGTGACGGCGGCGTCGAGCAGGTCCCCGCCGTCGGACACGAGCTGGCGGACGTGGGGCCGGACCGCACGCGCCGGCTCCCGGTCGCTGTTCTGGACGGTGCACCGCAGCGCGGCCACCTCGCCGGGGGCGACGGACGCCGCCGGGCGGGTCGAGGGCCGGCGGGCCAGCTCGTCCATGGCGTCGAAGCCGGCGTCGAGCAGGGCCCGGAGCAGCTCCGAGAACGTGTCCGCCGCCCGCACCACGTCGCCCCGCAGCCGGCCCACGTCGACGGGACGGGCCCCGTCGGTCCCTGCCGACCGACCGCCCGCGCCGGCCGAGCCGGCGAGGTCGGCGAACCAGCTCGCCCCCGGCAGGTCGCCGCCGAGCGCCGACAGCTCACCCGCCACCCGCATCGCCGCCTCGAAGGCGCGGCGCTGCACCTCGTCCAGCGACTCCAGGGGCCCGAACGGACCGCGCCGCCGCCCGCTGTCGCCCCCGTCCGTCACCCCTCCGCCCGCCAGTCCCAGGTGAGCGGGCCCAGCACGCGGTCGCACAGGGGGCGGCCCTCGACGGCGGCGGCGGCCTGGACGCCCGAGATCACGGCGGCCTCGATGCACCCGGCGTTGAGCCCGCAGTCGGTCCAGTCCCCGGCGAGGACGAGGTCCTCCACGCCGGAGCCGTCGACCCGGAGGCGATGGCGGTCGGAGCCGGGGAGGGACTGCACGTAGCGGTCCGAGGCGTCGGTGGTGCCGACCGTGTGGGCGGCCCGCACCTCCGGCCCGTCGAGGCGCACGCGGGCGCCCGGCCACAGCGCCGGGGCCCACTCGTCGACGAAGGCACGGGCCCGGGCCGGCACGTCGTCGTCGGGATCCCGTCGGGCGCTGCACAGGTACGCGAGCGCGCCAGGCGCGTCGGCCGGTGGCCAGTCCTCCACGTCGATCAGGTGGCTCATCGACGCGACCGTGTCGAACTCGCCGTCGAGCCCGGCGAGGGTCGCTCCCCGGTGAGGCCAGCCGAGCTCGGCCTCGTCCGGGCGCAGCCACAGCTGGAGCGACCGGGTGGCCACCGTGCGCACGTGCCCGATCATGGCCTGCCACCGCGGCTGCTGTCGCACGATGTCGCCGGCCACGTCGGGGAGGGCGCCCAGGGAGACGGCCAGCACGACGGTGTCGAACCCCTCGCCCCGCCGCAGCGTCACCGCCTCGTCGTCCTCGACGCAGGGCTGCGCCTCGGTGGGCGTGACCCCCACGTCGACGCCCGCGCCGTCGAGCGCGGGGCGCGCCGGGAAGCAGGGGATCCCCCGGACCCGGGACAGGGGCTCGTACGCCGCCGCCACGGCCGCGGGCACCTGGCGCCGGAGGCGGACGGCCTCGATGCCGCGCCCGTCGTCGGTGGGGCACAGCGCCTCCACCCGGGAGAAGTAGTGGATGTCCACCCCCCGCCGGACCAGCGCCTGGTGGAGCGGGGCGAAGACGACGTCGCCCATGCCCGCGGTCATCTTCCAGAAGAGCGCGCCCTTGTAGTCGAGGAACATGCGGATGGCGAGGTAGACGCCGAGCCCGGCCGCGAAGGCGGGGCGGCGGCGGTCGCCGTCCTCGTAGCCGAAGACGAGGTCGTACATCCCCCGCACCAGGCCGCCGTCGACCGTCGCAGGGGCGGCGCCGTGGCGGCGCAGCCAGGCGCGGAAGTCCTCGTCGTCGGCCCGGCCGAACCCGCCCGGCGCCCGGAGCAGGCCGTCGGCCGCCACCCCCCGCAGCACGGTGGCCAGGAGGTCGGTGGCCGTCCCCGTCCGCGCCGTCCGCCGCCCCCGGCCCGAGCGGAGCATGTCGACGGCGAGGCCGAGGCCCCGCTCCACCAGGGCGGTGAGGTCGTCGTCGGGCCCGGGCACGCCGGGGACCCGCTGGTTGGTCGAGAACCGCGCCAGCCACGGCTCGACCGTCCCGTCGACGTGCTCGAAGACGCCGACGTCGGGCGCCGGCACGAAGGCGTCCCGCCACGTCCGGATGGGGCAGCCCGGGTCGGTCCGGGCCCGGTCGAGCTCCTCGTAGCACTCTCGCACCAGGCGGAAGGCGTTGTCGTAGTACCCGGGCCAGACGTGCAGGCCGTGCTCGAGGATGCGGCCGTCGTCGCCGCGGGTGCTCGCCCCCTTGCCCCCGAGGAGCCAGCCCCGCTGATAGACGTCGATGGCCTCGAAGCGGTCCCGCCACCCGGGCCTGCTCAGCTCCCACGCCACGGTGACGCCGGCCATCCCCCCACCGAGGACGGCGATGCGCCTCCTGCTCCCGGCCACTCGCTACGGCAGGCCGTCGAGGTAGATGAGGAACGGCGTGCCGGCGCCCATGACGTCGTCGACCCGACCCAGGTACACGCCGATCGTCAGCTGCAGGGGATCGATGGACACGTCGACGGAACGGGACTGCGCGGGCACCCGGTCCGGCGCCCTGGCATCGAAGGGGCCCAGGAGGGGTGTCCGACCGGGTACCGCCCGGCGCACGCGCACGGGTTTGGTGACGCCCACCGGGTCCCTGCGGACCTGCACGGCCACCCGCACCGCCCCTGGGGCCGAGTAGACCGCGTCGCAGCGGGAGCCGAGCGTGATGGGATACCACCCCTCGTCGGGTCCGGTCCCGGGCCACTTCAGCAGGCGGCAGGCGCGCCAGAGGAGCGCGACGACGTCTCCGGTGGCCGCCGCCCAGCCCCGGCTCAGCCGGTCCTCGGCCGGGCTCATCGGGCCCACCACCCCGAGAGGGCGACCTGCCAGGCCCACAGCGGGCACACCCAGTGGTGGGCGATGTCGAGGTCCTCGATCCGGTACACCTTGAGGACCCGGGTCCGGCGGCGGGCCCCCTCGTCGGTCAGCGAGACGAAGCCCCGGTCCACCGTGACCCGCTTGTCGTCACCGGCGCTCCTCTGGTCGGCCAGGTCGAAGGCCACGGCCCTGAGCTGCGGCTGCTCGACGCACCGCACGGAGAGATCGGTGGTGTACACGGAGCCGTTGAGGCCCGGGCCCACCTTCTCCTGGATGACCCCCGACCAGCCGTCGGCGCTGGGCGTGGGACCGAGGATCGGCGTGACGCTGACGAAGTAGGGGTTGTAGCGGGGCCAGTTGCGGGGGTCCACCCGATCCTTGAGGTGGTCGAAGGGGAGATCGGTGCAGACATCGACCTCGACCAGGGTCACCTTGCGGGGGGTGCCGTCGACGTCGATGGTCTCCTCCCGGGACCGGCAGGGGACGACGAGGCTCAGCGCCAGCTCGATGAGCATGGCCGCCAACCGGGCCGCCGGCCCGCCGAGGGCCAGCTGCCCCGGGGCCGGCCCCTCGGCGACCACCAACGCGGATCCGAGCGCCGTCCGGAGCGCGTCGAGGGTCGCCTCGGTGACCGTCGGCTCGGCCTGCAGGCCGGCGATGACGTCCACCAGCCCCACCGACGCGGGCTCGATCGCCTCGACGCCGACGGAACCGAGGAGGGAGCCGGCGAGGGCGTCGAGCGGCGCCATCCGCTCCGACCCGCCCCGTTGCACCTGGACGCCGAGCACGAGCGCCTGTGCGGCGGCGAACTGGTCGACGCTGCCGTCCGGCGGCACCTCCTGGGCGGCGAGGTCGAGAGCGCGCTCTGGGGGCAGCTCCCGCACCCTGCCGTCGATGTCCGGGCCCAGCTGTGCGAGCTGCTCGGAGCCCAGCTCGACGGTGTTGGCGTAGAGGGACACCAGCGCCATCTCCAGCTCGGCGCTCATGGGTTCGTCCTACGCTGGCGGCAGTGGCGGACCTCGACGGGCGACCCCCGACGACGCCCTTCGGTGAGCGCACCGGCTTGCTGATGGTGCGGCTGATGGAGAGCAACAACATCGCCCTCTTCCGCCTCTCCAACGGGCGGGTGGGCGGGACCATCTTCGGCGCCCCGGTCATCCTCCTCACCACGAGCGGTCGGCGCACCGGCGTGCGGCGGACGAAGCCCCTCCTGGCGCTGGAGGACGGCACCTCCTGGATCGTGGTCGGGTCGCGGGGCGGGACGACGCACAACCCGGACTGGTTCGAGAACCTGCTCGCCTACGAGGGGCGAGCGTCCGGTGGCGAGCCGGCCCTCGAGGCGCCGGTGGTCGAGGCCGCCGGGGCCGAGCCCGTGGTCGTGTCCAGCGAGGTGCTCGGGGACGACGAGCGCGAGCACTGGTGGGACCGCCTCGTCGCCATCTACCCCAAGTTCGCCAGCTACCAGCGCCGCGCCGCTCATCGGACCATCCCCGTCCTCCGCCTCACCCCGATGTCGCACTGACCGTCCCGCCTGCGGACCACCAGGCGGCCGAGGGCGGCAGGCGGTCCTGCAGCCTCCCGGCGATGTCGACCACCCCGTCGTCCGGTCGACCGTCCAACACGTCGAGGGCGTCGTGGACGGCTCGGGCGGCGAGGCGGAGGGACCCGCAGGCCAGGGCCGCTTCGGCCGACGCGACGAGGCCCTTCACCACGCCATCGGGCGCGGCCCCCCCGGCCCGATCGAGCAACGCCGCGATGCGGAGCACCTCCGACTCGCTGCCCCGCTGGTCGGTCTGCGCCATCATCGTGGCGGCGTCGTCCAGGGCGCTCCGGGCCCGCTCGAGGTCACCGGCCCGCAGGCAGCCGTCGGCCAGCTCGGCGAGCAGCACGGGCACGGCCAGACCCCCGCCGGTCATCCGCCAGATGCCGAGCACGTTCTCGAGTGCCTCGCAGGCCGCCTGGTCGCCCTCCATGGTCGAGGCGGCGAGCCCGAGGACCTGGCCGAGCATGGCGTGCTCCCGGAAGCCGTGGCGGTCGCCGATCTCGCTCACCACCCGGGCCGCGGCCCGGGCACCCTCCACGTCGCCGCGGAGGCGGTTCAGGTACGCGGCGTAGACCTGCACCACCGCCTCGGAGAAGGGGCCGACCGGGAAGGGGAGCTGCGTCGTCCGCCGCAGCGCCCGGGCCAGCGCCTCGTCGGCGCCGGGATCGTCGCCGGCCAGCACCAGGGCCACGGCGAGCAGGGCGTCGACGGCAGCGACGTAGTCGTGCGGCGCGCCGAGCGGGACCGTGACCGGTCCGGAGGGCATCTGCGAGGCCTCCCGCAAGGTGGCCAACGCGTCGCCGGTGGCGCCCGTGAAGAGCTGCTCGAACCCGCGGCAGGCGAGCAGGAAGCGCCGGATCTCGGGCCCGAGGTCGGCCGGGGCCCGAGACAGCAGGCGCTCGAGCCGATCGCTCACCGCCCGGGCCGCCCGCAGGTCGCCGGCCACGACCTCCTTGGACCAGAGCCCACCGAGCGCGGCGATGAGCTGCACGTCGAGCCCGACGTCCGGGCCCTCCTCGGTGGCGATGAGGTCGCAGAGCTCCATGGCCCGCAGGTAGGCCCGCTCGCCCTCCTCGCGGGCGTAGCTGAACGACGCCGCCGACACCGAGCCCGTCTGCATGCAGTGGGCCAGCTCGAGTCGGCGCGCCTCCGGCCCCTCGACCCGCGTGATGAGGGACCCCGCCGCCCGCAGGTGCGCCAGGGCGATGTCGAACTCGGCCAGCCCGGCGGCCCCCTCGGCCGCCCGCAGGTAGGCGCTCGCCGCCGGCGCCAGGTCGCCGGCCTGCTCGAGGTGCCGGGCCAGCCCCTCCGGCGAGGCGTCGGGGCCGTGGAGCGAGACGATGGCGCGAGCGACGGCCCGGTGGCGGCGCGGTCGCTCGGCCCGCAGCTGGAGCTCGTAGGCGACGTCGCGCACGAGCACGTGCCTGAACCGCACGGTCCCCTCGCCCGACGGCTCGACCAGGCCGGCCCGCTGCAGGGCCCGCAGCCCGCTGGCGACCGCCGTCGGCGGCAGCGGCGCGCCGTCCCCGAGCTCCGCGAGCACCCGTTCGACGAGGTCGAGGGAGAACTCCCGCCCGATGACGGCGGCGACCTCGGCCAGGGCCCGACCGGGGCCGCTGCTGGCCAGCCGGACCTGCAACAGCCCTTCGAGGGTGGCGGGGAGGGCGTCCGCCGGCACGTGTCCGGGCGCCGGGTGGGCGGCGGCCATGACGAGGTGCTCCGTGAAGAGGGGGACGCCCTCCCCCCGGCGGGCGAGGGCTTCGACCGCCTCCTCGTCGAGGTCGTCCCCGCCGCCGGCGAAGGAGCGGACCAGCTCGGAGGCGTCGGCCCCGGCCAGGGGCCGCAGCTCGATGGCGTGCTCGAGCAGGTGCTCGAGGGGACCGGGGGCCTCGCCCGTCCGCACGGTCATCAGCACGAGGAGCCCAGGGGGCGGAGGGCCGGCCGTCAGGCGGCGCAGCGCTTCGACGGCCGTGTCGTCGGCCCAGTGGAGGTCCTCGACCACCAGGACCACGGGGGACACGAGCGCCTCGGCCGCCACCCACTCCTGGAGGGCCCCGATGATCGCCTCACGGAGGCGGTCGGGCGCCAGCTCCGCCGTGGGGCTCCCGTCGCCGGCGTCGCCCATGAGCGTGGCCAGCGCCCGCACGGAGGCGACCGGCAGGCCGGTGAGGCGGGCCCGGGCCTCGAGCGCCGCCCGCGTCTGGCCCGGCCGAGGCGTCGAGCCGAGCTCCAGGGCCTTCTCGATCCCCCGGCGAACGGCCCCCAGGCCGACGTGCCGGAAGTCGTGCCCGCAGTTGATCTCGATCACGTCGGCGCCGTCCTGGCGGGCCACGTCCATGGCGTAGCGGGCGAGGCGGCTCTTGCCGATCCCGGGCTCGCCCGTCACCACGACCACCCGGGAGCCGCCCCCGCCCTCCACCGTCGACCGCCACGCGGCCTCGATCCGTCGGCGCTCCTCCTCCCGCCCGACGAGGAGGACGCCGAGCCGGTCGTCCCGCATGGTGCTCCGGGCCCGGGGCTCGTAGACCCGGAAGACCTCCACGTCCTGCGACACGCCGCGGAGGTGGCGGGGTCCCACCGGCTCCAGCTCGAAGTAGGGCGAGATGGCCTCGACCGCCGTCTCGCTGACAACCACCGTCCCCGGCTCGGCCAGGGCCTGGATGCGGGCGGCGACGTTGGTGGCGAACCCGATGGCCGTGCTCCGGTCCCGGGCGCCCAGCTCGGAGTTGGTCATGACCGTCCGGCCGACGTGCACGCCGACGTGCGCGCGGCGAGGTCGACGCCGATGCGCCTTCCCGCGTCCCGCACCGCCAGCACGATGTCGAGCCCCGCTTCGACGGCCCGCACCTGGTCGTCCTCGGCCGCCACCGGGAAGCCGAAGTAGGCCACGACGCCGTCGCCCTGGAACTGGTCGACGTGGCCGTCGTGGCGGGCGACCATCTCCCGCACCGCCTCGCGGTACGCCGCCACCACCCCGAAGTAGTCCTCGGGGTCGAGGCGCTCGCTCAGCGGCGTGGACCCCACCACGTCGGCGAAGAGCACCGTGAGGTAGCGCCGCCCCTGGTCGAGGGCGCCCAGCCCCCGGGCCTCGACGGCGGCCAGCAGCGCGAGGGCGGCGGGATCGTCGGGGATGACCTCGAGCACCTGGTGGGCCAGCTGCGAGGCCTCGTCCCACTGCCCGTGGTCCACGGCCCGTTGGGCGGCGGCGAGCACGGCCCCCGCCAACCGCTCCACGCCCGACAGGTCCGCCACGTCCCCGGCCCGGCTCAGTCGCTCTCGGCGCTCCCCGTGCGCCCCTTCTGCTCGCGGCCGGAGGGCTCGGCGGGCACGTCGCGGGGGAGCAGGGGCCCGATGGCCTCGACGAGGGCCGAGCCGATCCGGGCGGCGTCCCGCACGCTCATCCCCCACAGGGCCTGCAGGTCCACGAGGTAGTCGTCGGCCTTGTAGTCCCCGCGGCTGTTCCGATCGACCGCCGAGCGCCAGACGGCCGCGTACTCGCCCATCCGCTCACCGACGTCGGCCACCGCCGCCGTCACGCGGTCGAACGGGTCCTCCTCCATCAGCCCGCGCCCTTGGGCGTCCCCGGCGGTCGTGGTCGGAGCAGCTCGAGCGTGAGGTCGATGGTCCGCTCGACGAGCGGCGTGAGGTGCTCGATGAGGTTCGTGTAGTCCCCCACGACGTCCTCCGGGCTCCACGTGCGGCGCTGGGCCGAGCGCTCGTACCAGCTGCGGGCCTGCGCCGACCAGATGTCGAGGCCCTCCTTGACGACCGACGCCACCCGGGCGGCCGGGTCGTCGGACGGCGACGACCCGGTGTCCCGCGCCTGCTGCTCCGCGGATGGTCCCACGATCCCTCCCCAGCGAGCTCCTGGTCAGTCTCGCAGATCGCCCGCTCGGGAAACAGGGTGATGACGGGACCCCGGTACCCTCGCCACCCATGTCGAAGAAGACGGCCAAGCGGAAGATCAAGGCTCGCCGCAACAAGGCCAACCACGGGCGCAAGCCCAACGCCGGCCGCGGGTAGCCCCCCTCCCCCGCCACCCACCCGGGTGGAGGACGTCGTCGACGTCATCCACGGCGTGGCGGTGGCCGATCCCTACCGCTGGCTCGAGGACGGCGACGACCCCGAGGTCGGCGCCTGGGCCGAGGCCCAGAACCGGCGCACGCGGGCCGTCCTCGACGCGCTGCCCGCTCGGCCCGTCCTGCGCGCCCGGCTCGAGCGCCTCCTCCGTGCCCCCGTCGCCGGCGCCCCCCGGCTGGCCGGCGACCGCGTGTTCGCGCTGGAGCGGGGCGGCCTCCGGGACCAGGCCGTCCTGACCGTCCGCCCCTTCGACGACCCCGGGGCCCCGAGCCGCACCCTGCTCGATCCGTCCGGCGACGCTGCGGACGCCGCCGTGGCCATCGACTGGTACTCCCCCTCGCCCGACGGCCGGCTGGTGGCCTACGGGACCTCCGAGGGCGGCGACGAGCGCAGCACCCTGCGGGTGCTCGAGGTCGACGGTGGCGGCCACCGGCCCGACGTGATCGACCGCTGCCGGGCGGCGAGCGTGGCGTGGCTGCCCGACGGCTCCGCCTTCGCCTACACCCGCTACCCGGACCCGGCCGAGGTCGGCGAGGAGGCAGCCGAGTACGGGCGGGCCGTGTGGTGGCACGTGCTCGGACGGGACCCCGCCGGCGACGACCTGGTCTGGGGCGTCGACGACCTGCCCGACCCCACGGCGTGGAGCGACGTGCGGCTCAGCCCGGACGGTCGGTGGCTCCTGGTCCACGTCTCCGTGGGCTGGAGCCGCACCGACGTCCACCTGGTCGACCGGCCTGCCGGCCGCCGCACGACGGTCATCGAGGGCGTGGATGCGGTGTCCTCCTTCGAGGTGGTGGGCGACCGCCTCTTCGGCACCACGACGCTCGACGCCGCCCGCGGTCGGGTGGTGACGGCGGCGCTGGACGACCCGACCGCCTGGCGCACCCTCGTGCCCGAGGGCGACGCCGTGATCGAGGGCGTGGTCGTGGCCGGCCGGTCGCTGCTGGTGGCCGAGTCCGAGGTGGCCGTGGGCCGGGTCCGCCGCTTCGGGCGGGACGGGAGCGGCGGGGAGGTGCTGGCCCTGCCGGCACCGGGCTCGGTGGGCGGTCTCGACGGCGATCCGGACACCGACCGCGCCGTCCTCGCCTACGAGTCCTTCGCCCGCCCCGCCGGCCTCTGGCGCTGGGACGGCGCCGAGGTCGCCCCGCTGGCGGGCGAGGCCGGGCCCGTCGACCCCGACGCCTACGCCGTCGAGCAGGTGCGCTACCGCTCGACGGATGGGACCGAGGTCCCGATGTTCCTGCTCCGCCGCGCCGGCACCCGGCCGTCGCCCGACACGCCCGCGCTCCTGACGGGGTACGGCGGCTTCGCCATCGCCGAGACCCCGGCGTGGTCACCCGTGGGGGTGGCGGTGGCCGACGCCGGCGGCCTGTTCGCCGTGGCCGGCATCCGGGGCGGGACGGAGCTCGGCGAGGACTGGCACCGGGCGGGCATGCGGGAGCACAAGCCCCAGGTGTTCGACGACTTCGCCGCCGCCGCCGACCACCTCGTCGACGAGGGACTCACCTCCCGGGAGCGCCTCGCCCTCCGGGGCGGCAGCAACGGCGGGCTCCTGGTGGGGGCCGTGCTCACCCGGCGCCCCGACGTGGCCCGGGCCGTGCACTGCGCCGTGCCCCTGCTCGACATGGTGCGCTTCCCGCAGTTCCTCATCGCCCGGCTGTGGGTGCCCGAGTACGGCGATCCCGACGAGGCCGAGGACTTCGCCTGGCTGCACGGCTACTCGCCGTACCACCGGGTGGTCGACGGCACCTGCTACCCGGCCGTGCTCCTCACCACGGCCGACTCGGACAGCCGGGTCGACCCGTGCCACGCCCGGAAGTTCGCCGCCCGCCTCCAGGCGGCCACCGTCGTGCGGGGACGACCACCCGGTGCTGCTGCGGGTCGAGTCCCGGGCCGGCCACGGCGCCGGCAAGCCCGTGCCCAAGCAGGCGGACGAGGCGGCCGACGTGCTCGCCTTCCTCTTCGACCAGCTCGGCGTGGATCTGGGCGGCGAATGACCCGCAGGGCGGGTCGTTCCCTGCCCGAACGGTCCCGGCGGCGCTACAGCGAGCGGCGGGCGAAGACCAGGAGCCAGGCGCAGTAGGCGCCGGCGGCCAGGAAGCCCACGAGGGCCACCAGGAGCATGGCCCCCAGGGTGCTGGAGGGCAGGAACGACGAGGAGCTGTCCTCGAAGGTGCTGGCGGCCAGGTCGCCCGTGCCGTTCCCCCGCTCCTGCGTCTGGCCGGCGACCCGGGCCTCGCCCGGGTTCTCGCTGGTGGTCGTCGTCCCCGGCGCCGCGCCCGGCACCGTCTTCACGGCGGTCTTGGGCTCCTCGGTCGCCGCGCCGGGCGCCGAGGTGGACGAGGACACGGCGCCGTCGTCCTTGGTGGGGAACACGATGACGGGGGCCCGTCCCGGCGGCCGGGTGGTGGTGGTCCCGGGCGGCCGGGTCGTGGTGGTGCCCGGCGGCCGGGTGGTGGTCGTGCCGGGACGCTGCGTGGTCGGCGTCGTCGGGGTGCCGGTGGTGGGCGGGGTGCCCGTCGTGGGCGGCGTCGTCGGGTCGACGGTGGGCGGCGGCTGCTCCGGCTGGGTGGGCGGCGTCGTGGCGGGGGGTGGTTCCTCCTCGACGACGGTGGTGCTGGTGGTGGTGTCCTCGGGCGGGACGTCCGTGTCCTCCTGGGCGGCAGCCACACCGGCCAGGGGCGCGAGGGCCGCGAGGGTGCACACGGCTGCCACTGCGCTGCGCGCCACGATGCGATACCCGGTCACTGCCACCCCTCGTCGCCGTCCGGGGGCCCACCCCAGACGGGGCGAAGCGTACCGTGCGCGGCCGGCACCGGCACGGCGCGTGGTGGGGCCGATGCGGTCGCCGCTCACTACGGTGACGCCGTGGCCCTCTCCGCCGAGGCCCTGGCTGCCGCCGACGACGCCGGGCTCTACTACGTCTCCGACCTGCAGCCCGGCATCACCCGGCGCCGGCGGGGCCGCGGCTGGTCCTACCACCGACCCGACGGCACGACCGTCGAGGACGAGGGTGAGCGGGCCCGGATCTCGGCCATCGCCGTGCCTCCGGCCTGGACCGACGTGTGGATCAGCCCCATCGCCGACGGGCACATCCAGGCCACCGGCCGGGACGCCAAGGGCCGCAAGCAGTACCGGTACCACGCCCGGTGGCGGGAGGTGCGGGACTCGACGAAGTACCACCGGCTGTCCGACTTCGGCGCCGTGCTCCCCGACATCCGGGAGCGGCTGGACGAGGACCTGTCCCGCCGGGGGCTGCCCCTGAACAAGGTCCTGGCCGCCGTCCTCCACCTGATGGACGTGACCCTCGTCCGCATCGGCAACGAGGAGTACGCGGAACAGAACGAGTCCTTCGGCCTCACCACCCTCCAGGACGAGCACGCCACCATCGAGGGCTCGCTGGTGACGTTCGACTTCCGGGCCAAGTCGGGCGTCGAGCAGCAGGTCGACTTCAAGGACCGGCGCCTGGCCCGCATCGTCCAGGCCTGCCAGGACCTGCCCGGTGAGGACCTCTTCCAGTACCTGGACGACGCCGGTGAGGTGTGCGACGTCACGTCGACCCACGTGAACGAGTACCTGCGGGCCATCACCGACGCCACGTTCACGGCCAAGGACTTCCGGACCTGGGGCGGCACGACCTTGGCGGCCGAGGCCCTCGTCGAGATCGGTCCGCCGACCAGCAAGACGGCGGCCAAGCGCAACTTCCTGACCGCCGTGGACGCGGCGGCGGAGCGGCTGGGCAACACCCGCTCGGTGGCCCGGGCCTCGTACGTCCACCCCCGCATCAACGACGCCTACCTCGACGGCTCCCTGGCCGAGGCCTGGGGCAAGGCCAAGGCGAAGCCCCGCTTCAGCCAGTGCGAGAGCGCCGTGCTCACCGTGCTCAAGTCGCACAGCGCCTGATGGGCGCCCGCCTGACCGCCCTGGCCGTGGCCGACGAGCCGGCGCGCTGGCAGGAGGCGGGCTTCGCCGTGGACGACGCCGGGCGCTGCTGGCTCGGCGACGTCGCCGTGACGCTCACCCCCGGGACGGGACGGGGGGTGCGGGCCTGGACGGTCGAGGGGATCACCGGGCCGGTCGACGGCCTGCCCGCCATCGACCTGCCGCCCGAGGAGCCGGCCGACGCCGCCGTCCTCCACCGCAACGGGACCACCGCCATCGACCACGTCGTGGTGATGACGCCCGACCTCGACCGCACGGTGGCCGCCCTGGAGGCGGTCGGGCTCGAGGCCCGACGGGTGCGCGACGCCGATGCCGGCGGCCGACCGATCCGCCAGGTCTTCTTCCGCCTCGGCGACCCCGTGCTCGAGGTGGTCGGCCCGCCCGAGCCGTCGGGGGACGGGCCCGCCCGGTTCTTCGGCCTGGCCCTGACCGTGGCCGACCTCGACGCCACCGCCACCGCCCTCGGCGACCGGCTGGGCGAGGCCAAGGACGCCGTCCAACCCGGCCGGCGCATCGCCACCCTCCGCCGGTCGGCGGGGTGCACGACCGCCATCGCGTTCATGAGCCCGCCCCCTCCGGCGCGTCGCTGATGCTCGACCACGTCTTCACCGACGCCATCGGGGCCCTGCGCGACGCCCTGGAGAACGCGCTCCTCGAGCGCCAGGCCTTCGAGGAGCGCTTCCAGGTCGACGTCCTCCTCGGGGACATGACCTGGGAGACGAGCTACGGCGTGCCCGGCGAGGGGTTCCCGCCGCGGGTCCAGGCCGACATCGTCCTCACGTGGCCCACGTGGGCGCAGACGGCGTACCGCAACTGGTACAACGACGAGCCCTTCGAGGAGCCACCGGAGATCCAGGTCGAGGTCTCGCTGCGCATCCAGCGGCTCGTGAGCCGGCCGGAGGTCGAGCGGGTCCTGGCCGTGCTGCCGGAGGTGAGCCCGCCCGTCGGGAGCGAGACCCTGGAGCGGACCGGACCGACCATCGAAGAGGTGTGCCGGTCCGAGGGCGGCTCGGAGTTCGCCATCGAGGTGTCCTACGAGGGCGTCGTTCCCCTGGAGGAGGGCACGCTCAAGGACGGCTCGGTCCTCGACGACCACTTCGGCGGGATGGGGGGCTGGGTGGCCTCCACGCTGGTGCGGCTCGGCGACATCCGCTTCGCGTTCCTGCCCCCCGAGCCCGAGGGCTGACTCAGCTCCCCTCGGGCGCCAGGTCCGTGAGCGGGACCAGCGGTCGGGCCCCCACGTGGGAGATGACCTCGGCGGCGGCCAGCGCCCCGAGCCCGGCGCACTCGGCCAGGGGCCGCCCGGTGGTGAAGCCCCGCAGGAACCCGGCGGCGAACAGGTCGCCCGCCCCCGTGGTGTCGACCACGGCGGGAACCGGGACGGCGGGGACGGCCACCCGCTCGTCGCCCCGGGCCACCACGCAGCCCTCCGGGCCCCGGGTCATGGCCACCACCTCGCACCGGCCGGCGGCCTCCTCGAAGGCGCGCTCGGGGTCGGTGCCGAACAGCAGGGCCAGCTCGTCCTCGTTGCCGAACAGGACGTCCACCCCGTCGAGGGCCTCGGCGATCGCCGGGCCGTTGCGCTCGACGCAGCCGGGGTCCGACATGCTCAGCGCCACCCGCCCCCCGGCCTCGTGGCTCGCGGCGATGGCCTTGGCCAGCGCCTCGCGGGCCTGGGGCGGATCGAAGAGGTAGCCCTCGAGGTAGCAGATGGCGGCGGCGCCCACGACGGCCTCGTCGATGTCGTCCGGGCCGATCTCGGCGGCGGCCCCGAGGAAGGTGCTCATGGTCCGCTCGGCGTCGGGGGTGACCACGATGAGGCACCGCCCGGTGGGCGAGCCGCCGGTGGCCGGCGCCAGCGGGAACTGCACGCCCACCGCCTCGATGTCGTGGACGTAGAGGCCGCCCAGCTGGTCGTCGGCCACCCGTCCGAGGAAGGCCCCCCGGCCCCCGAAGGAGGCGAGCCCGGCCAGGGTGTTGGCCGCCGAACCGCCCGAGGTCTCGCTGGCCGCGCCCATGGCCGTGTACAGCCGCTCGGCCGCCGGAGCGTCGACGAGGGCCTGGATGCCCTTGCGCAACCCGTGCTGGTCGAGGAAGGCGTCGCGCTCGTGGCTGATCACGTCGACCAGGGCGTTGCCGATGCCGACGACGTCGAAGGGGGGCACGGGCGGGCGAGGGTAGCCTCGCCCGATGCTGTCCAAGGTCCTGGTCGTCGCGGTCTTCCTCGGGCCCGTCCTCTGGGGACTGGTCGACGCCGTCCGCCGCCCGAAGGAGGCGTTCGTCGCCGCCGGCCGGAACCGGGTCGTCTGGATCGGCCTCCTGCTCGTGGCGCTGCTCGCGCCGCCCCTCATCGGGTGCGGCATCGGCATGTGGTACCTGATCGCCATCCGGCCGAAGGTGGCGAAGGCCACGGCGCCCACCACCCCCACCCGACGAGAGGTGACCGTGCCCCAGCCGACCGAGGCCCCCTCCACCGAGGAGGCCGACTACCGCCTGCCGGGCACGGTCGTCCCCCGGCGCTACGACCTCACGATGGAGCCGGACCTCGCCGCGGCCACCTTCGCCGGGACCGAGGCGGTGACCGTCGACGTGCTCGAGCCCGTCGACGAGGTGGTCCTCAACGCCGCCGAGCTCGAGATCGACGAGGCGTGGGTCACGAGCCCGGACGGCACCCGGCTGGACGCCTCCGCCGAGCCTCGACGAGGGCAGCGAGCGCCTCACCCTGGCCCTGGCCGGCAAGGCCACACCGGGCTCGTGGACGGTGCACCTGCGCTTCCGCGGGGTGCTCAACGACAAGCTCCGGGGCTTCTACCGCAGCACGTTCAAGGACGGCGACGGCGCCGAGCAGGTGATCGCCACCACCCAGATGGAGCCGGTCGACGCCCGCCGGGCGTTCCCGTGCTGGGACGAGCCCGACAAGAAGGCCGTCTTCGCCGTGACCCTCGTGGTGGCCGAGGACCTGCTGGCCCTCTCCAACGGTGCCCAGGTGTCCGAGGAGGCGACCGGCGACGGCCGGCGGGCCGTGCGGTTCGCCGACACGATCCCGATGAGCACCTACCTGGTGGCCTTCGTGGTGGGCCCGCTCGAGGCGACGGCGCCGGTCGACGTCGACGGGGTGCCCCTCCGGGTGGTGCACGCCCCCGGCAAGGACCACCTGTCGAGCTACGCCCTCGAGGTCGGGGCCTTCTGCCTCCGCTGGTTCGCCGACTACTACGGCATCGCCTACCCGGGCGGGAAGCTCGACCTCGTCGCCATCCCCGACTTCGCCGCCGGCGCCATGGAGAACCTGGGCGCCATCACGTTCCGCGAGGCGGTGCTCCTCGTCGATCCGGACGCCGTCACCCAGCTCGAGCTCCAGCGGGTGGCCGACGTCGTGGCCCACGAGATCGCCCACATGTGGTTCGGCGACCTCGTGACCATGAAGTGGTGGAACGGCCTCTGGCTGAACGAGGCCTTCGCCACCTTCATGGAGCTGGCCGCCGTCGACGCCTTCAAGCCCGAGTGGCACCGGTGGGTGGCCTTCACCAACGAGCGCGCCGCCGCCTTCGCCGTCGACTCGCTCGGGAGCACCCGCCCCATCGAGTACCCGGTGCGCTCGCCGGGTGACGCCGAGGGCATGTTCGACGTCCTCACGTACCAGAAGGGCGCGTCGGTCCTCCGCATGCTCGAGCAGTACCTCGGGACCGAGGGCTTCCGGGCCGGCATCCGCCGCTACCTGTCGGCCCGCCAGTTCGCCAACGCCGAGACCACCGACCTGTGGGACGCCATCGAGGAGGCCACCGGCGAGCCGGTGCGCCGGATCATGGACTCCTGGATCTTCCAGGGCGGCTACCCGATCGTGGCCGCCTCCCGCGGCGACGAAGGGCGGCTCGCCCTCGAGCAGCAGCGCTTCTCGTTCGCCGGAGCCGACGAGGTGGCCCCCGCCACCTGGTCCGTCCCCCTCCTGGTGTCCGCCGGCGTCGGGACCGACCGGGTGCTGCTCGAGGAGCCGGCCCGCACCACCGACCTCGCCCTCGACGGCGGCGTGGCCGTGGTCAACGCCGGCGGGCACGGCTTCTACCGGGTGCGCTACTCCCCCGAGCTGCTCGAGCGGCTCCAGGCGGCCCTGCCCGACCTCGCCCCCATCGAGCGGGCCCTCCTGGTGGACGACACGTGGGCGGCGGTGCTGGCCGGCGAGACGCCGGCGTCGACGTTCCTCGAGCTGGCCGCCGCCTTCTCCGAGGAGACCGACCGCACGGTCTGGACCACCCTGGCCATGGCCCTCGGGCAGATCGACCGCATCGTCGAGGGCGAGGCCCGGGAGCGCTTCCGGGCCTTCGTGCGGGACCTCGCCCGCCCCGCCTTCGGTCGCCTGGGGTGGACGCCGCAAGCCGGACGAGGACGAGCTCACCCGCCAGCGGCGGGGCACCCTCGTCACCCTGCTCGGCGTGGTGGGCGACGACGCCGAGGTCAAGGCCCGGGCCCGCGAGCTGCACGACCAGCACCTGGCCGATGCCTCCGCCGTCGACCCCAACGTGGCCGCCGCCGTGGTGGGCGTGGTGGCCGCCTCGGGGACGACGGAGGACTACGACGCGTTCCTCGAGCGGTTCCGGACCGTGGACTCGCCCCAGGAGTCGCTCCGCTACCTCTACGCCCTGGCCGCCTTCCCCGACCCGGCGCTGGCCCAGCGGACGCTCGACCTGACGCTGGGCGAGCGACATCCGCACGCAGAACGCGCCGTTCGTGCTCCTGCTCGTCCTCGGGAACCGCGACCACGGCCCGCTGGCGTGGGAGCACATCAAGGCGCAGTGGGGGCCGCTCGACGACGCGCTCCCCCACAACGCCATCCCCCGGATGCTCGGCGGCATCACCGGCCTCAACACCCCGGAGCTGGCGGCCGACACCGCGGCGTTCCTGGCCGAGCACCCGGTCCCGCAGGGGACCCGGGTCGTGCAGCAGCACCTCGAGCGCCAGCGGGTGAACGTGGCGCTGCGACAGCGGGAGGGCGGCCGGGTGGCCGAGGCCCTGGAGCGCCTGCGCCCCTCGTGACGAGCGGAGGCGTCGCGCGTCTTCGCCGTCGAGGACACCGCCGCCCAGGTGACCTGGCGGGACCTGCCGGCGGGCTCGCGGTTGTCGGTGGGCGGGTCGTCGGCGGTGGTGGAGGACGAGGGACCGGGGGCGGCGGTGCTCGACGGGCTCCCGCCGGACACGGCGCTGGAGGTCCGGCTGACCGAGCCGGGGCAGCCGCCGGTGGTGGCGTCCTCGCTACGGACGCTCCCCGCCCTCCCCGGCCCGGTGCGGTGCCGGGTGGCCACGGTGAGCGACTGCCACCTCGGCGGCGAGGGCTTCGGGCAGCTGCCGCGCCTGCGCCACCCCACCGGTCCCGCAGTGCACGGCACGTGCCTGGCCGCCGCCCTCGACGAGGCCCGGGCCTGGGGCGCCGACCTGATCGTGGTGAAGGGCGACCTCACCCAGAAGGGCGCCCCCGACGGAGTGGGCGGAGGCGGCCTCGCTCCTGGGCCCGGTGGTGGCGGCCGGCATCCCGGTGGAGGTGGTGCCCGGCAACCACGACCGGCGGGACGACGACGCGGCCGCGGTGGAGCGGCTCGCCGCGGTGGGGGTCCGCTACACGGTGGGCGGCGTGGCCTGCCGCGACCTGCCGGGCCTGCGGGTGCTGGCCGCCGACGTCACCGTGCCGGGCGAGCACCACGGTCGGGCGGCCCCGGTGCGCGACGAGCTCGTGGGCCTGGCGGCGGAGGCCCCGGCCGGCGTCCTCGTGGCCCTGCACCAGCAGCCCCAGCGCTGGGCCCGCACCACCCACTGGCCCCCGGGGCTGCCGGGCCCCGACGCCACCGCCCTCCTCGACGGGCTGGCCGCCGCCGCCCCGGCCACCCTCGTCACCGCGGGCCACACCCACCGCCACCGCCGCCGCCACCACGGGCCGTTGGTGCTCACCGAGGTCGGGTCGACGAAGGACCACCCCGGCACGTGGGCCGGCTACGCGGTGCACGACGGCGGCATCCGCCAGGTGGTGCGCCGGGTGGCCGCCCCCGAGGCCATCCGGTGGACCGAGGCCACCCGCCGCGGCTACCTCGGCCTGTGGGGCGGCTGGTCGACCTGGAGCCTCGACGCCCGCTGCTTCACCCACCCCTGGCCGACCTGATCCGCCTCTTCCGTTCTGGCCTGCAGAACGTGGCGCTTTCCGCAACGTTCTGCAGGCCAGAACGGCGCTGGGGTCAGCCGCCGTCGAGCCGGTCGAGCGCGTCGGGGAGGCCGCGGAGGTCGTCGAGGACCTCGAAGCGGCCGGCGGCGGCGCCGGGGTCGGCGTCCTCCAGGGCCCACGTGATCGGGTACGGCACGTGCACGGCCCGACCGCCGAGCTCGAGCACCGGGAGCACGTCGGAGCGCAGCGAGTTGCCCACCATGGCGAAGGCGCCGGGATCCACGCCCACACCGGCGAGCACCCGGCGGTAGGCCCGCTCGTCCTTCTCGGCCACCACCTCCACCCGCTCGAACAGCTCGCCCAGACCCGAGCGGGCCAGCTTGCTCTCCTGGTCGAACAGGTCGCCCTTGGTGACGAGCACGAGTCGCCGCCGCCCGGCCACGGCCTCGAGCGCCTCCCTCGCCCCCTCCAGCAGCTCCACGGGGTGATCGAGCATCGCCTTGCCGGCGTCGAGGATGGCCGCCACCTCCGCCGCCGAGACCCGGGCCTCGGACACCTCGATGGCGGTCTCGATCATGGAGAGCACGAACCCCTTGACGCCGTAGCCGAAGTAGCGGAGGTTCTCCCGCTCGGTGGCGAGCAGCCGCTCGTCGAGCACGTCCGGGGGGACGTAGGGCGACAACAGCGTTCTCATCCGCGCGTGGGTGACGGAAAAAAGAGTTTCGCTGTGCCAGAGGGTGTCGTCGCCGTCGACGCCCACGAGCTCGATCACGCCACCATCGTGCCCGGGGGAAGTGAAGAGCCCGTGCCCCGTTTGCCGGGGCACGGGCCAAGGGCGCAGGTGAGCGCACCAGACCAGACGATCTGCCCACCTTCCAGTTCCCACCGGCTCCGGAGACGACGGAACCATTGGGGGGAGGTTGACGCCTCTTCAGTTGTCGAAGTTATCGTCGGTCAAGACTCATCAGTCGTGAGGAATTCGCCCCGCACGCAACAACTTCGGGTTGTTCAATCAGCGGGCAGCGATCCATCACGACGAGCAATCCGGACGAACGGGCCCGATCCGCGGCAGCGTCGTCCACCACGCCGAGCTGGAGCCAGACCCCCCGCGCGCCGATGGCGACGGCCTCGTCGACGTGGCGCCCGGCTTCGCGGCTGCGGCGGAACACGTCGACCACATCGACCGGCCGGGGCACGGCGTGCAGTGACGGGACGCAGGGCACGCCGGCCACCTCGTCGGCGGTCGGGTTCACGGGGATGACGTCGAGGCCCCACGACAGGAGGGCGCGGAGCACCCGGTGGCTGTCCCGGGACGGGTCGGGCGAGGCGCCGACCACGGCCCAGGTGCGGGTGGTGGTCAGCAGCTCCTCGACGGCGGCGTCCATCGTCGGGTCCATGCGATCCACTGTGCCCGGCCGTGGGCCGGAGGACGCCCACCGCCGAGGTCCGATCGGGGCAGCGCCGACATAGGGTCGACCCGAGCATGGAGAACGGGCAGCCGGAGGTCGTCGAAGAGCTGACCCGTCGGGGGTTCACCGACGTCGCCATCGTCGGGCGGGGCGGTCACGCCGTGGTCTACCGGGCCGAGCAGCCGGCCTTCGGGCGCACCGTGGCGGTCAAGGTCATCACCGACGCCGACCTCGACCCCGTGGCCTTCGAGCGCTTCGAGCGCGAGCGCCGTGCCCTCGGGTCGATGTCCAACCACCCCAACATCCTCACGGTGTACGACGGCGGGGTGACCCGGTCGGGCCAGGCCTTCCTGGTCACCGAGTACGCCCCGCGCGGCAACCTCGTCGAGCGGGTGGCCCGCCGGGGCCCGGTGCCGTGGCCCGAGGCGGTGGCCACGGGGATCAAGCTGGCCGGCGCCCTCGAGACGGCGCACCGGCGGGGCGTCGTGCACCGGGACGTCAAGCCCGAGAACGTCCTCCTCTCGGACTACGGCGAGCCCCTCCTCGGCGACTTCGGCATCGCCCGGATCACCGGTGGCTTCGTGACGAGCACCACCATCATCCGCGCCAGCGTGGCCCACGTGCCGCCCGAGGTGCTGGCCGGCGGGCGGCCCCGGCCCTCGACCGACGTCTACTCGCTGGCCTCCACCCTGCTGACCGTGATCTGGGGCCGCCCGCCGTTCTTCCACGAGGACGAGGCGGTGCCCCCGCTCTACGACCGGATCGCCCGCGAGTCGCCACCGGACCTCCGCACCCGGGGGGTGCCCGGTGCCGTGTGCCGCGTGCTCGAGCGGGGGCTGGCCAAGCGCCCCAGCGACCGCCCACCATCGGCCCTCGCCGTCGGCGAGGAGCTCCAGGCGGCGCAGCGGGCCATGGGCCAGGCGGTGACCCCGCTCCCCCTGGTGGCGGCCGACGGCGATCGCAGCGCCGTGCGGACGGCGGCCCCCGTGGAGTCGGGGGCCCTGCCGTTGCGGGGGGTGGAGCCGCCGCCGCCCCGCCCGCCCGCCGGCGGCGCCCGGCTCGACGGCCATCGGCCCCGGCGGCGTTCACGGCTGCTCCGCGTCGCCCTCGGCGCCGGCGTGATCGCCGTCTCCGGAGCGGTGGCGGTGGCCGCCCTCACCCTGCGGGGGGCCGACGAGGTCGTAGCCGTCCCCCCGACGGCCTGGCCGTCGCCCCCGACCGCCTCTGGGTGATCGGGGGCGAGGGCGGCGGGGCCCGCGTGGCCGCCTTCGGGCTGGCCGACGGGCGCCCCCTCGACGAGCCGCCCGACGCGCCGACCGGCCTCGTGGCCGTCGCCGCCGACGAGGGCTCCACCTGGGTGCTCAACGAGGTCGGCGCCCATCGGCTCGCCCTCGCCGGGGACGCCCCCGTGCAGCCCCGCGAGGGGTGGCCGGTGGCGCTGGAGGTCGACGGCGACCGCGTGTGGGTGCTGGACGTGGGGGTCGACGACGACCTGGTGCTCAGCAGCTTCGACGTCGACGGCGGTCCCGAGGTGTTCGAGGAGCAGGTGGGTCCGGCCCGGGAGGACGAGGAGGGGTGGCGGGGGGCCCTGGCCGTGGACGGGGGCGAGGCATGGGTCACCGACGGCGGCGGCACCCTGGCCCGGCTCCTGCCCGGCACCGGCGAGCTGGAGGCGGTGGAGGTGGGCGGGGGCGTCGACGTCATCGACGTCGCGGTCGACGGGCCGTGGGCCTGGGCCGCCACCGCCGACGGGCGCCTGCTGCGCATCGATCGCAGCTCCCTCGACGTGACGGCGGTGACGGTGAGCCGGCGGGCCCTCGTGGAGGTGGTGGCGGCCGGCGGGGTGGCGTGGACGGTGGACGAGGAGGGCGAGGTCCGCCGGGTGCCCGGCGACGCCACCGAGGCCCGGGCCGCCATCCGGCTCGATCCGGGGCGCAAGGTCCTGGCCGTGGCCGACGACGGCTCGGCCGTCTACGTGGCCAACGCCGGGACGGGACAGGTCGACCGCCTCGATCCGGCCACGGGTCGGCCCGACGCCGACGGCCGCATCGACCTCACCACCTCTCTGGGCTGAGGGGCGCCTCAGCCGACGAGCGACGAGGCGGTGCCGGCCAGGCCCCGGGGCAGGGAGGCCGGCAGGGTCGAGGTCGTGGTCGACGAGCCGCGGTCCGTCTCGTCGGCGTCCTCGGGCGACTCGCAGCCGAGGTCGGCCAGGTCGACGTCGCCGTCGCCGTCGTCGTCGACGCCGTTGGCGCAGGCGGCCGGTCCCCCGACGCCGCCGCTCTCGTCCAGGTCCACGCCCGACGTGCAGCCGGGGTCGTCCAGGTCGACGTCGCCGTCACCGTCGTCGTCCACGCCGTTGGCGCAGGCGGCCACCACGTTCGACTCGTCGGGGTCGGCGGCCGACTCGCAGCCCGGGTCCTCCAGGTCGACGGACCCGTCGCCGTCGTCGTCGGCGCCGTTGGCGCAGGCGGCGGGCGGGTCCGCCTCGTCGTCGTCGTCGGGTCCCGCGCACCCGGGGTCGCCGAGGTCGACGGCGTCGTCGCCGTCGTCGTCGACGCCGTTGGCGCAGGCCGCGGCCCGGTTGGTCTCGTCGTCGTCGGCGGCCGAGGCGCACCCGGGGTCGTCCAGGTCCACGGCCCCGTCGCCGTCGTCGTCGATCGTGTTGGCGCAGGCGGCGGGGGGATCACCCCCCTCGTCGTCGTCGTCCTCGTCGGCGCAGCCGGGATCGTCGCCGTCCCGCAGCCCGTCGCCGTCGTCGTCCCGGCCGTTGGCGCACGCCGCGGCACCGTCACCGGTGTCGCCGGTCCCGCCCCGGTCGGGGTCGTCGACGATGGGGGCGTCAGGGGCCAGGCGGGGCATGGCCGGCAGCTCGAAGTCCGACGTGGGCACGTCGGCCTCCCCCCGCCCCACCACCTCGACGGTGCCCGACCACCCGTCGAGCTCGTCGGTCTCGGCGCGGATGTCGGTCGATCCCTCCTTGCCCGCCTCCACCAGGCCGCTGCGGACGCTGGCCACCGCCGGGTCGTCGCTCACCCAGCGGATCAGGCCGAGGACGGCGGCGGGTGCCGCGCTGCCGTCGGCCATGCGGCCCACCATGGGCAGCTGGTACCGGGACCCGGCGGGCAGCGTGATGTGCTCCGGACCCTCGACGTCGAAGTCGACGAGCACGTTGGGCACGCCCTGGGCGCGACCGGCCCGGGAGGTGCCCCACCGCTCGAAGGCCCGCCGCTGGTCGGCGGCCCAGTCCTCGAGCCGGTCGGTGCCGGTGCCGTCGGCCGGCACCTCCACCCGGTAGCTGATGCGCCAGAAGTAGCCGGGGTCGAGATCGGTGATGGCGAAGCGCAGCACGGGGTCGCCGGCCTCGTTGGGCGGGCTCTCGCCGGTGGGCGAGCGCTGCACCCGGGCCGGATCCCGCACCATCGAGGCGGGCAGGACCTCGTCGAAGGCGCCCGTGAACGGGCGGGACGAGCGGTTGTGGACCTCGGCCGACCCGAGCAGGACGGCGCCGTCGTCGTCGCCGAAGCGCCAGGTGCGCTCCACCGCCAGCCCGTTGTCGAGGAGGAACGGGGCGAAGCGGTAGGGCCCCGCCGGCGACCGCTCGAGGCGCTGGATGCCCACCACGGCGGCCAGCACGAGGGCCACGAGCAGCGGGGCGGCGAACAGCAGGGCCCGGTTGCTCCGGCGGCGGGGGCCGACCGGCGGCGGGGGGCGGTGCCGACGGGCCCCGGCGCGGAAGGGCCGGGGGGCGACCGTCGGCGGGAGGGCCACCGGGGGCGGCACCACGGCGGCGCCGGGGTCGGTCCCCTCGTCGTTGTCGTCGAACGCCGGCAGGGGGTCGAGCGCCGGTCGGCCGACGAGGGCCTCGGCCAGGTCCTCGAGGGCCTCGCCCACCTCTTCCGCCGAGGGGCGGGAGGTGGGCGACTTGTCGAGCATCCACGACAGCAGGCCCCACAGCGGCGCCGGCAGCCCGGGTGGCCGCAGCGGCGGGTCCTCGAGCTGGCGACGGAGGACCGCGACGGGGTGGCCGCCGGCGAAGGGCGTGCGCCCGGCGCACAGCTCGTAGAGGAGGATCCCGAGGGAGTAGACGTCGGCGGCGGGGGTGGCGGCCGACCCCTCGGCCAGCTCGGGAGCCAGGTACTCCGGGGTGCCCACCACGCCGGTGGTGCGGGCGGCACCGGCCTGGGCGACGACGCCGGCCACGCCGAAGTCGGTGAGCCGGGCCACCGGCGCCTCGGTGGTGGAGAGGTCGATGAGGACGTTCTCCGGCTTCACGTCCCGGTGCACCACGCCGGCGGCGTGGACGGCGGCCAGGCCGGCGGCCACCTGCGCCCCCACGGCGCAGGCCAGCGCCGGCGGCTGGGTGGGCGAGGCCCGGAGCAGCCGCCGGAGGTCGACGCCGGGGGCGAGGTCCATGACCACGGCCACGACGTCGCCCTCCACCACGACGTCGCGCACGGCCACGACGTAGGGCGACTCGATGCCGGTCAGGACGTCGCGCTCCCCGAGGAGGCGGGCCACCGCGTCGGCGTCGTCGGCCAGCTCGGGGCGGAGCACCTTCACGGCCACGGCCGACCCGTCGAGGCGCGCCGTCCCCCGCCAGACCTCGCCCGACGCCCCTCGGCCGAGGGGCTCGTGCAGCGAATACGTGCCCAGGCTGCGGTCCACCGATGCTCCGGGGACGAGTCTCGCATACCGTCCCGCTGCTGTGGACCGCTACCTCCCCATCGAGGAGCACGGGGTCATCGGCGACCTGCACACCGTGGCCCTGGTGGGGGTGGACGGGACGATCGACTGGTGCTGCCTCCCGCGGTTCGACGCCCCCGCGGTGTTCGGCTCCCTGCTCGACGCCCAACGGGGCGGGTCGATGGCCATCCGGGCCCGGGGGGCCGTCCGCCACCGGCAGCTGTACCTTCCCGACTCCAACGTGCTGATGACCCGGTACCTCGGCGAGAAGTCGGTGGGCGAGGTGGTCGACTTCATGGTCCCGCACGGCGCCGGGCTGAACGAGAGCTCGGTCGACCACGTGATCGTCCGCCGGGTGCAGGCGGTGCGGGGCCGGGTCGCCTTCTCGATGCGCTGCGAGCCCGCCTTCGACTACGCCCGGGTGCGGCACACCGTGACCCTGGTCGACGGGGTGGGCGCCGTGTTCGAGTCGCCGGCCGGCCGACTGCTGCTGCGGGCCACGGTGCCCGTGTCGGTCGACGGGGACGCCGCGGTGGCCTCGTTCACCCTCGACGAGGGCGAGCGGGCCGAGGTGCTCCTGACCTGGGGCGGGCGGGTCCGCCCGGTGCGCCCCGGCGAGGCGGAGGACCTCTTCACCGCCACCATGCGCTACTGGCAGTCCTGGCTGCGGACGTCCCGCTACACGGGGCGGTGGCGGGAGATGGTCGAGCGCTCGGCCCTGTGCCTGAAGCTGCTCGTCCACCAGCCCACCGGCGCGCTGGTGGCGGCCCCGACGACCTCGTTGCCCGAGACCCTCGGCGGCAACCGCAACTGGGACTACCGCTTCACCTGGGTGCGGGACGCCGCCTTCACCCTGTACGCCCTCATGAGCCTCGGCTTCACCGAGGAGGCCGCCGGCTTCATGGACTGGCTCGAGGCCCGGTGCCGGGACACGCCGATCGGGCAGGGGCTCCAGGTCCTCTACGGGATCGACGGGCGCAGCGAGGTCCCGGAGACCGTGCTCGACCACCTCGACGGCTACCGGGGCTCTCGCCCCGTCCGGGTGGGCAACGACGCCGCCGGCCAGCGCCAGCTGGACATCTACGGCGAGCTGATGGACTCGGTCTACCTCTTCAACAAGTACGGCTCACCCATCTCGTGGGAGCTGTGGACCGCCCTGTCCCGCCAGCTCGAGTGGCTGGCCGAGCACTGGGAGGAGCCCGACGACGGGCTGTGGGAGGTGCGGGGCGGCCAGGAGCGGTTCACGTACTCGGCGGTGATGACGTGGGTGGCCTTCGAGCGGGCGCAGCGCCTGGCCCGCCAGCGGGGGCTGCCGGCGCCGGTGATCCGCTGGCGCGACGTCGGGGACCGGGCCTACCAGCAGGTGCAGGAGCACGGCTGGAGCGAGCAGCGGGGCGCCTACGTGCAGTCATTCGGCTCCTCCCGGCTCGACGCCGCGCTCCTCGTGCTGCCCCTCGTCAAGTTCACCGGGCCCACCGATCCCCGGTTCCTGTCGACCCTCGACCGCATCGGCGAGGAGCTGGTCCAGGACAGCCTCGTGCAGCGCTACGAGTCCGACGGGTGGGACGGCCTGGACGGCCGCGAGGGCTCGTTCAGCCTGTGCTCGTTCTGGTACGTGGAGGCGCTGACCCGGGCGGGGCGGCTGGCCGAGAGCCGGCTCACCTTCGAGAAGATGCTCACCTACGCCAACCACGTCGGCCTCTACGCCGAGGAGATCGGGCCCGCCGGCGAGGCCCTCGGCAACTTCCCCCAGGCGTTCACCCACCTCGCCCTCATCAGCGCGGCGGTGAACCTCGACCGGGCGCTGCGGGGCGAGCGCCGCGTCAACACCGCGGACTGACCGTTCTCGAACTGGCCTGCAGAACGCGCTGCTCAATAGCGCGATCTGCAGGCCAGAACGGTCAGAGGACGACGACGCTGCGGAGGACCTCGCCCCGCTCCATCTTCTCGAAGGCCTCCTCGACCTGGTCGAGGGCGATGGTCTCCGACACGAACCCGTCGAGGTCCAGCCGGCCCCGGAGGTGGAGGTCCACGAGGATGGGGAAGTCGCGGGAGGGAAGGCAGTCGCCGTACCACGACGACTTCAGCGCCCCGCCCCGGCCGAAGACGTCGATCAGCGGGATCTCGAGGGTCAGGTCCGGGGTCGGCACCCCGACAAGCACGACAGTGCCGGCCAGGTCGCGCGCGAAGAAGGCCTGCTTCCACGTCTCGGGCCGGCCCACCGCGTCGATCACGACGTCGGCCCCGACGCCGTCGGTGAGGCGCTGGATGGCCTCGACGGGGTCGTCCTCCCGGGCGTCCACCACGTGGGTGGCTCCGAAGCCCTTGGCCCACTCGAGCTTGCGGGCGTCCACGTCGACGGCGATGACCCGGCGGGCCCCGGCCAGGACGGCGCCGGCGACGGCGGCATCCCCCACGCCCCCACAGCCGATGACGGCCACCGTGTCGCCCCGGGTCACCCCGCCGGTGTTGACCGCGGCGCCGAACCCGGCCATGACCCCGCAGCCGATCAGACCTGCGGCCTCGGGGCGGATGGCGGGGTCGACCTTCACCGCCTGGCCGGCGTGCACGAGGGCCTTCTCGGCGAAGGCGCCGATCCCGATGGCGCGGGTGAGCGGCGTGCCGTCGGGCCGCGTGACGGGCTGGGCGGCGTTGCGGCTGTCGAAGCAGTACCAGGGCCGTCCCCGCCGGCAGGACCGGCACGTCCCGCAGGGCGCCCGCCAGGCGAGGATGACGTAGTCGCCGGGGGCCAGCCCCTCGACCCCCTCCCCCACGGCCTCGACCGTGCCCGCCGCCTCGTGGCCGAGGAGGAACGGGAAGTCGTCGTTGATGCCGCCGTCCCGGTAGTGCAGGTCGGTGTGGCACACCCCGCAGGCGGCCACGGCGACGAGCGCCTCGCCCGGGCCGGGGTCGGGCACCACCACCGTCTCGATCCGGACCGGCGCCCCCTTGGCGGGCGCCACCACCCCTCGCACCTCATGCGCCATCGGCGCATCGTGGCAGAACCGGGGTAGTTCCGGCCCGTCCCGGGGTACATGACGGCTTCGTTACGAACCCCTGTGGAGGACCCATGCCCCGACGCGCCCTGACCCTGCTCGTCGCCGCCCTCGCCCTCGTCGGGCTGGCGGCCGCCCCCGCGGGGGCCGCACCACCGAACGATCCGCTCTACGCCTCGCAATGGGGCCCGAAGCAGGTGCGGGCCGAGCAGGCGTGGGGCACCTCCCGCGGCGCCGGCGCCGTGATCGCCGTCGTCGACGCCGGGGTCGACCTCGACCACCCCGACCTCGACGGCAAGCTCGTCGGCGGGGCCACCTTCCTCGGCTGCGGGACCACGAGCTGCGGGAACGGGGACTGGCAGAGCGGCCCGGCGCCGAGGGCCACCGCCTCGGCCTCGCAGCACGGCACCCACGTGGCCGGCATCGCCGCCGCCGAGACGGGCAACGGGACCGGCATCGCCGGCGTGGCGCCCGACGCCAGTGTCCTGGCCGTCAAGGTCCTCGACGAGGAGGGCGGGTCGTTCGAGGACATCGCCCTCGGCATCCGCTGGTCGGTGGACCACGGGGCCGACGTGATCAACCTCAGCCTCGGCGCCCTGCCGGGGGTCCAGGTGCTCACCCTCACCGGGGTGGAGGCCACCGTGCGCGACGCCATCGCCGACGCCACCGCCCGCGGGGTCGTGGTCGTGGCCGCCGCCGGCAACGAGTCCTTCCCGCTGTGCTCGACCCCGGCGGTCGACGGCGACGCCGTGTGCGTGGCCGCCACCGACAAGCGGGAGCTGCGGGCCGCCTACTCCGGGTTCGCCTTCAAGCCGGGCCTCCACGGCGTCGCCGCCCCGGGCGGGTCCTCGCTCCCTGCGTGCGGCGAGGACGTCGTGTCCTCCGTCCCCGTGGGCACCGGGGACGGCGCCTGCGGCGAGGGCACCTCGTACGCGGAGTTCGCGGGCACGTCGATGGCCACCCCCCACGTCGCCGGCGTCGCCGCGCTGCTGGCGGCCCAGGGCCGGTCGGGTCCCGCCGTCGTGCGCGCCCTCGAGACGACCGCCCGACGCCCGCTGACCAACCTGCGGGGGATCTACGACCCGGCCTTCGGCTGGGGCATCGTGGACGCAGCGGCGGCGGTGGCCTCGCCCTGATCCCTGCGACTCGGGTGCGTCTCGGCGCCCTGCACGCGCCGAGACGCACCCGAACGCCCCTCACCTAACCTCCGCCGCCATGGCCGGGCGGCGCCTGTGGTGGGGCTGGGGCGTGGAGGAGGAGGCGCTCGACGCGGCCGCCATCGCCCGGTTGGGCGCGGCGGTGTCCGAGCGCCTGGGAACGGGTGACCTCGCCGTACGCCGGCCGCCCCCCGTGGAGGAGCTCGATCTCCGGCCACCCCGCGTGCGCCCACCGGACGCGCTGGCGCCGCTGTGCTCCGACTCGGCCCTCGACCGGGCGGCCCACACCCACGGGAAGTCGTTCCGGGACGTCGCCCGCAACCTGGCCGGCGACCTGCGCCACCCGCCCGACCTCGTGGCCTTCCCCGGCACCGAGGACGAGGTGGCCGCCGTGCTCGACTGGGCCAGCGGTGCGGGCGTGGCCGTCGTCCCCTACGGCGGGGGCTCGTCGGTGGTCGGCGGGACCGAGTGCGACGTGGGCGACGGCTACGCCGGCGCCGTGTCGCTCGACCTCGGCCGGCTGACCGGGGTGGCGGAGGTGGACCGGGCCAGCCGGGCCGCCCGCGTCCTCGCCGGGACCCTCGGGCCCGACCTCGAGGACGCCCTCCGACCGCACGGCCTGACCCTGCGCCACTTCCCCCAGTCGTTCGAGTTCTCGACGGTGGGCGGGTGGCTGGCCACCCGCTCGGGCGGGCACTACGCCACCCGGTTCACCCACGTCGACGACTTCGTCGAGTCGCTCCGGGCGATCACGCCCAGCGGTTCCCTCGAGAGCCGCCGCCTGCCCGGCTCGGGCGCGGGGCCCTCGCCGGACCGGCTGCTCCTCGGCTCGGAGGGGTCATTGGGCGTCATCACCGAGGCGTGGCTGCGCCTGCAGGACCGGCCCCGCTTCCGGGCCTCGGCCACCGCCCGCTTCCCCACCTTCGTCGCCGGGGCGGAGGCGGCCCGGGCCGTGGTCCAGGCCGGGCTGTGGCCGACCAACTGCCGGCTGCTCGACCCAGGCGAGGCGGCGCTCGCCGCCGGGGTGACCGACGGGTCGGCCGTGCTGCTCCTCGGCTTCGAGTCGGCCGACGCCCCGGTGGACGTCCCCGCCGCCCGGGCCGTCGAGCTGTGCGCCGACCTCGGGGGCGCCGTCCCCGACGGGATCCGGTCCTCGTCGAGCGAGGGCGCCGCCGGGGCGTGGCGCAGCTCCTTCCTCAAGGCGCCCTACCTGCGGGACGCCCTGGTGGCGCTGGGCTGCATCTCCGAGACCTTCGAGACGGCGGTGACCTGGGACCGCTTCGAGGCGCTGCATGCATCGGTCACCGAGGCGGTGACCACCGCCCTGCACGAGGTGTGCGGCGGGGGCACGGTGACGTGCCGCCTCACCCACGTCTACCCGGACGGGTGCGCCCCCTACTTCACCGTCCTGGCCCCGGGCCGACCCGACGACCTCGTGCCGCAGTGGGACGAGGTCAAGGCCGCGGCCGGCGAGGCGCTGCTGGCGGGCGGGGGGACCATCACGCACCACCACGCCGTGGGGCGGGATCACCGGCGGTGGTACGACCGCCAGCGTCCCGGCCCCTTCGGCGTGGCGTTGGCCGCCGCGAAGCACGCCCTCGACCCGGCCGGGGTGTTGAACCCAGGTGTGCTCCTGGATCCGCCCCGTGAGGGTGCGCTCCGCGAGGCCCGCCGCCAGACCGGTCAGCACGAGGCTGGCCGGTAGGCGGCGGCGGAACCAACGGGGGGCCGCGGAGCACGCCCTCGACCCGGGCGGGGCGGGCACCCCGAACGCTCCGGATCCGTCTCGTGAGGGCGGTGCTCCGCGACGACCTGTCGACCTCCGATCAGAAGAGCGACCGGTAGGCGGAGGCCGACTGGGGGAACTGGCGCAGGCGGAAGTCACCGTCGTGCGCCGCGCACGTCGAAGTAGTTGCTGAACTCGACGTTGTTGTTGCGGATGAACTCGGCCATCCCCCGGATGAACACCGGGTTGTCGTGGGTGACCCCCCGGACGTGGTTGCGGGTGACGCCCCACTCGGGGAACGACATGGGCTTGCCGTGGGCCAGGGCGAAGTTCCGCAGCCAGTTGAGCCCGTAGGGACGGTTCAGGAAGTCGTTCCAACGGGTCACCGGGTTCTTGAGGCGGTCGCCGTAGGTCCGGTCGTAGAGGTCCATGCCGATGATGTCGACGTAGCCGTCGCCCGGGTAGGAGTTCACGTCGACGAAGCCTGGGCCGAGGCCCGGGTTCCAGTTGAACCGCAGCGACGTGCCCGGCACCGACCGCATCACGTTGACGATCCGGCGCCAGTAGGCGGCGAAGGCCTTCGGGTCACGATCGGTCCGCCACGGGTACCAGTCGCCGTTCATCTCCCAGCCGAGGCGCAGGATGGCGTTCCCCTGGCCGTCGGCCACGAGCTTCTGGGCGAAGCGGCGGAAGTGCGCGTCGTAGGCCCCGGCCGCACCGGCGGCCAGGCTCCCGGGCTGCTGCTTCATGAGGATCGGCACGCCCACCACGAGCTGCTTGCCCGAGCCCCGGTACTGGCGGTAGCTCGTGCGCTCGAAGTTGGCCCAGGTGGTGCCGGCGGCGTAACCGCCCACGTGGGTGACGGGATGGCCGAGCCAGCGCTCGTATTCGCTGAGGCTGGAGCCACCGAGGAACACGCCGACGCCGTGAGCGCCCCGAGGCGCTCGGCGGGCGGTGGATACCCGGTCGGTGTAGGCGCTCTCATCAGTCACGCAACCGATCACCAGGAAGGCCAACAGGGGGAGCAACAGGGCGCGTCGAACGAGGGGCTTGATGTGCATCAGGTCTGGTCTCCGCTCTCTCTTCGAAGCGGGGCCGTCCCACTCCGCGCCGCCCGCGGGTCGGGGCGGTGGAGCTCACGTCCGTTCGTGACCGCCGGCCTTGCTCGTCTCTGGCGGCCGCGCCGATAACGCAGGCTCGGCCAGGACAACGACCCGTCACCAAACCGACTTGAGAAAAAGATTGTTTGGAACGGATTTGCGCGTGGGACAACGCGCCGCCGGACGCGACGACGCCCGGGGCCGGAGCCCCGGGCGTCACCCGTACTGGTGCCTCGCCGCCGGACGGGCCGGCGGTCGGTCGTGCGCTGGCTAGGCCACGGGGACGGCGTTGACGAGGAGCCAGACGAAGTCGTTGTGGTCGAAGTTGCGCACCGTGCTGGAGCCGTTGGCCCCGGTGCCCTGGTCCTCGACGACGATCCAGACGTCCTCGTAGTAGTTGTCCCGGTCGGCCCGGCGGGCGTGGAAGAAGCGCATGCTGAGCGCCGGGTTGCCGCTCAGGTCGGAGCCGCTGTAGAGCCCGAAGTCCTGACCGGGCGCGAACGTGGTGCGGTTGTCGCCGTTGTCGTTCAGGTTGACGCTGGGCGGCACGCCGGGGACCGGCATGAGCTTCTGGTTCTCGCCCGTGGACTCGGGTCCGCCGCTCCAGTTCTGGAGGCGGTGCTTGGTCTTCAGGGGGTTGCGGGCCTCGTACCAGCCCGCGGCGCAGCAGCTACCGGGGATCACGGTGCTGTAGCGGGCCATCGGGATGAGCGCCACCCGCCCGTGGGGCTTCGACGGCCGGAAGAAGGCGGTGCGCACCTCGTCCTCGTAGACGATGCTGGGGTTCAGGTTCGTCTGCGGCAGCCCCGCCGGCTCGAAGCCGAGGGTGCTGAGGGCGGCGAAGAGCGTGGGCTCGTTGGCCTCCTCGTACCCGATGGCGTGGAGGCCCTTCAGGGTCGTCACTGTGGTGGGCGAGCCCGGGTCGTTGCTGTCGGTCTCCAACTGGGCGGCGTACCGGCCGAACGCACCGGGGGCCGGCGTGAAGGAGAGGGGCACGTCCCGGAACTGGCCGGGCGTCAGGGAGAAGCCGTCGGCGGCGTCGGCGTCCTCGACGGCGAAGCGGGAGGCGTTCGTCCCGACGATCGTCATGCTGCTGACGTCCAGCGTGGCGGTGCCGATGTTGCGCACCCGCACCACGCGGTCGGGGCGGCTCTCGTTGTCGGCGGTGCTGAAGATCACCCGCTTGGTGACGGTCTTCAGCCGGGAGTCGGGCCGCTGGGCGGTGACCCGGATGTTCGGCTCCGCCACCTGCGCATCGGCGGGCAACGATCCGGCGAACAGGGCGAGGGCAAGTGCGGTGATGACCGCGATACGACGCATGGTGTTCCTTTTCGCCACAAGGGGACGGAGAGTGAGGTTCGGAGCGTAAGCAACCACGAAGGGTCGGTCAAGGATGTCACGCAGCGTCGGCGTGACCGAGGACCACCGTCGAATCACGACAAACTTGATCAGCCAGGTCAGGTTTCGTGGCATGCTGGCCGCCATGGCGTCCGCGCTGCTCGACACCCCGGTGGCGGTCCGGCCCCGGTCGACCGACGTGCGCTCGGCTGCCGCCGCCCTCGAGGGGGCGCCGGCCGAGGACGTGGTGGCCTGGGCGGTGGACCGGTTCGGGTCCGGCATGGTCCTGGCCTCGTCCTTCCAGGACTGCGTGCTGCTCGACATCGCCCTCGGCGTGGCCCCCGCCCTCGAGGTCGTCTTCCTCGACACGCAGTACCACTTCCCCGAGACGCTGGCCTACATGGACGAGGTGCGCCGCCGCTACGACATGGACCTGCGCATCGTCCGCCCCCGCTCGGCCCCCGACGAGCGGTGGCGGCGGGACATCGACAGCTGCTGCCAGGTGCGCAAGATCGAGCCCCTCGACCGGGCCCTCGCCGGCCGCTCGGCCTGGATGAGCGGCCTGCGCCGGGCCGACTCCGCCTCCCGGGCCGACACCCCGGTGATCGGGGCCGACGACCGCCGCGGGCTCGTCAAGATCAACCCGCTGGTCTCGTGGTCCGACGACGACGTCGAGCGCTACGTGGTCGAGCACGACCTGCCCGCGCACCCGCTGGCCTCGCAGGGCTACTCCTCCGTCGGGTGCTGGCCGTGCACCCGGGCCGTGGCCCCGGGCGAGGATGCCCGCGCCGGGCGGTGGAAGGGCACCGAGAAGACCGAGTGCGGCCTGCACCTGTGACGCTCGCGACGGCGAGACTGGGGGCGTGACCGACACGTCCACCTCGCTCTCCAAGGCCGAGGGGATCAAGGCCGACAGCCACGGCCTTCGGGGCTCGCTGGCGGAGGAGCTCGCCGACGACTCCCCCTCGTTCTCCGGCGACAGCGGGGTCCTGCTCAAGTTCCACGGCGTCTACGCCCAGGACGACCGCGACGTCCGCAGCGAGCGCAAGCGGGCGCGGCTCGACGTCGAGCACATCTGCATGGTGCGGGCCGGCATCCCCGGCGGCGCCCTGACCGCCGAGCAGTACCTCGCCCTCGACGACCTCGCGGGCCGTCTGGCCAACGGGACGCTGCGGGTGACGACCCGCCAGGGCCTCCAGTACCACTTCGTGCACAAGGGTGAGCTGGCCGAGCTCATCGGCGCCCTCAACGGCTCGCTCGTCACGACGCTCGGCGCCTGCGGCGACGTGGTCCGCAACGTGTGCTGCTGCCCGGCGCCGCTCCCCGACCGCGAGGCGGTGGGGGTCCAGTCGCTGGCCAAGGAGCTGCACCGGCGCACCCGGCCGCGGACGTCCGCGTACTACCAGCTGTGGGTGGACGGGAGCCTCGCGGTGTCGGCCTCCCCGCCGGACGACGAGGACGACCCGCTCTACGGGCCCACCTACCTGCCCCGGAAGTTCAAGATCAGCGTCGCCTGGCCCGGCGACAACTGCGTCGACGCCTACAGCCAGGACCTGGCCGCCGTGCCGGAGCTGGAGGACGGGGCGGTGGTGGGCTACACGGTCCTGATCGGCGGGGGCCTCGGCAAGAGCCACACCGACGACACGACGTACCCCCGCCTCGCCAGCCCCTTCGCCTTCGTGGCGCCGGAGGAGCTGGCCGAGGTGGCCGAGGCGGTGGTCGTCGTGCAGCGGGACAACGGCAACCGCGCCGACCGCGACCACGCCCGCCTGAAGTACCTGCTCGACGCCTGGGGCCTCGACCGCTTCCGGGAGGAGGTGGAGGCCCACCTCGGCCGGCGCCTGGCCCCGCCGCGGGAGCTGCGGTGGGAGTCCGAGGAGGACCACCTCGGCTGGCACGAGACGGGCGACGGCACCTGGTTCATCGGCGTGCACGTCCCCGCCGGTCGCATCCGGGACACCGACGGGGCCCGCTACCGGTCCGGCCTGCGGGCGGTCGTCGAGCAGCTGGGCGCCGACGTGCGGTTGACCGCCCGCCAGGACGTCCTCCTCACCGGGATCGCCGCCGACGAGCGGGACCGGGTCGAAGGCATCCTGCGGGACGCCGGTGTGCCGCTGGCCGAGGAGGTCCCCGACCTCGAGCGCTCGGCGCTGGCCTGCCCGGCCCTGCCCACGTGCGGCCTGGCCCTCGGCGAGGCCGAGCGGGTCCTCCCCGACGTGCTCGGTGCGATCCACGCCGCCCTCGACGCCGCCGGTGTGGGCGACGTGGCCCCCCACGTGCGCATGACCGGCTGCCCCAACGGCTGCGCCCGGCCCTACACGGCCGAGCTCGGGATCGTGGGGCGGGGGAAGACGAGCTACGACATCCACGTGGGCGGCGACCCGGCCGGCACCCGGATGAACGAGGTGTTCGCCGAGAACGTCCCCCGGGACCAGCTCGGGCCCGTGCTCCAGCCGCTGCTCGAGCACTACCGCGAGGCCCGCCAGGAGGGCGAGTCCCTCGGCGACTTCACGGCACGCGAGGGGGTCGCCGCCCTGCGGAAGTCGTTCGGCAACGAGTCGTTCGTGCGACCGGCCCGGGGGCGCAAGGCCGCCGCCGAGTAGACCGGCCCCGTGCCGGTCGACGCCCCCCTCTACCCCGTCGGTCTCGTGGTGGCCGGCCGACCGGTGCTCGTGGTCGGCGGCGGGCGGGTGGCGGCCCGCAAGGTGGGTGACCTCGTGGCGTGCGGCGCCCGGGTCACCGTCGTCGCCCCGGAGGTGGTGCCGGCGCTGGCGGATCAGGCTGAGGTCGCCGTCGAGCGACGGCCCTACCGGGCGGGCGAGGCGGCGGACTACCGGCTCGTGGTGACGGCCACGGGGGACCCGGCGGTGGACCAGCAGGTGTTCGACGACGCCGAGGCGGCCGGCATCTGGGTCAACAGCGCCGACGACCCCGACCGGTGCACCTTCACCCTGCCGGCCGTCGTCCGGCGCGACCCCGTGGTGGTGGCCGTGGCCACCGGGGGCCACAGCCCGGCCCTGGCCACGTGGCTCCGCCGCCGCCTGGCGGACGAGCTCGGCCCCGAGGTGGCGGTGCTGGCCGGGCTCCTCGGTGCGGCCCGGTCCCAGGTGAAGGCCGCCGGCCGCTCGACGGAGGACCTCGACTGGCAGGCCCTCCTCGACGGCGGGCTGCTCGACGTCCTCGTGGCCGACGGCGAGGACGCCGCCCGGGCCCGCATCGACGCCTGGCTCGGACAGTCCTAGGCGTTCTCGCCTGCAGAACGTGGCGGAATCCGCCACGTTCTGCAGGCCAGTTCGACCGTGGGGGGTCAGAGGAGGCGGGCGCCGTCGACGGCGCGGACCGTCCAGCCCCGGTCCACGGCCCCCGGGCGGGTGAGGGCCACGGCGCAGCCGCCGAAGCCGGCGCCGGTGAGGCGGGCGCCGAACACGCCCGGGGTGGCGGCCAGCTCGCCCACCAGCCGGTCGAGGGCGGGGGTGGAGACCTCGAAGTCGTCGCGCAGGCTGGTGTGGCTGGCGGCCATGGCCCGCCCGGCGGTGCGGGGGTCGCCCGCCGCCAGGGCGGCAGCCGCCTCCCGCACCCGGGCGTTCTCGGTCACGACGTGGCGGGCCCGGCGCCGGACGACGGGGTCGGCGATGGCGTCCAGCGCGTCGAGCGGGGCCGACCGCAGGGGTCCGACCTCGACCTCGGCGGCCTCGCACTCGCGCCGTCGCTCGGCGTAGGCCGAGCCCGCCAGGGTCCTCGCCTCGCCGGAGTGCACCACCACCACCTCGACGCCCGCGGGCACCGGGACCGGCGTGCGCTCGAGCGTCGTGCAGTCGATGAGCAGTGCCGCTCCGGCGACACCGGCGACCGAGGCCAGCTGGTCCATGATCCCCGAGGGCACGCCCGAGGCCGCGTGCTCGGCCCGCTGGCACGCCTGCGCGAGCGCGACGGGCGGGCCGGCGAAGCCGAGGGCCAGCGCCACGGCCACCTCGAGGGCGGCGCTCGAGGACAGCCCCGCGCCGACCGGGAGGGTGGTGGCGACGGTGCCGACCGCGCCGACGGGCGGTCGGAGCTCGGCCACCACGCCGGCCACGTAGCGGGCCCACGCCGGCGAGGCGGCCGCCGCGTCGGCCACGTCGAGCGGGATCTCGGCGGGCTCGTCCTCGGTGGCGGACCGCAGCCGCACCGCGTCCCCGCCCCGCTCGACGTCGACGGTGGTGCCGAGGTGGATGGCCATGGGCAGGACGAGCCCGCCGGTCGTGTCGGTGTGGTCGCCGATCAGGTTGACCCGCCCGGGGGCGAAGGCGCGCACCCTCACGCCGACCTCCCCGGCAGGGCCCGCAGCCGGGCGGCGGCGTCCTCGGGGACCACCGGATCGAAGTACACGCCGCTCCCCAGCTCGCCGGCGGCCACGAAGCGGGGCGTGCCCGGCGCCCGCAGCAGAGGGGCGACGTGGGCGTGGAGGTGGGCGTCCGGCCAGGACCCGCCGTCGGTCGGCCGCTGGTGCCACCAGAGCATGTAGGGCATCGGGGCGTCGAACAGCTGGTCGAGCCTGGCCAGCGCGTCGACGAGCACGGCGGCGAGGTCGCGAGTGCCCCGGTCGTCGATGGCGGGCAGGTCCGGCACGTGGTCGACGGGGGCGATCCGCAGCTCGAACGGCCAGGCCGGGGCTCGCGGCACCTCGACCCGCCAGCCACCGGCCGTCGCCACCGTGCGCTCGCCGTCGGCCGGGGCGCACAGGGCGCAGCCGGGGCGGTCCAGCTCGCGGGCCGGCGCCTCCGGCACGAAGGGGAAGGCGTAGAGCTGGCCGTGGGGATGGGGCACGGTGGCGCCGACCGCGGTCCCCCGGTTCTCGAAGACGAGGACGTAGGCCACGTCGGGACGGGCTGCCTGCGCGGCGGTGCGCCCGGCCCAGAGCCGGACCACGGCGGCCACGCCGTCGACGCCGAGGGACCAGAGGGCAGCGTCGTGCTCCGACGTGTACAGCAGCAGCTCGGCCCGGCCGTCGGCCAGCGGCGGCCACCGGTTGGGGAACCAGCGCGTGCGGTACGGCTCGGGCGCCTCGAGCCCGCCCGGGCAGAACGGGCAGCCCCCCGGTCCGTCGCCGCCGCCGCTCAGGTCGGGGCGGTCCTGGCGCCCCCCGGCCACCACCACCACCGCCCCGGTCAGCGGGTCCACCCGCACGTCCTCGCCGCCGGGCACGGCTCTCCTCTCGTTCTTTGGTTCTCTCCCTACCGCATCGGTCGGTGGACGGCCAAAGAACGGTCAGGATTCGGCCGTGGCCGTCCGCCGAGCCGTGCGCCGGGGCCCGGTGCCGGCGCCGCTGCTGTTCGTCGGTGGGGCGGTGTCCCAGTACGTCGGCGCGGCGGTGGCGGTGCGCAGCTTCGACACGGTGGGGGCGCTCGGGGCGACGGCCCTGCGGGCGGTCGGCGCCGCCGTCGTGCTGGCGGCGTGGCGGCGGCCGTGGCGCTCGGCGGCGGTGTCCGGCGCCCGCCTGCTCGTGGCCGCGTTCGGCGTGGCCCTCACCGCGATGAACCTCTCCTTCTACCTGGCGGCCGAGCGGCTGCCCCTCGGCACCGCGGTGGCCATCGAGTTCCTCGGCCCCGTGGCCGTGGCCGCCGTCGGCACCCGCAGCCGGCGCGACCTCCTGGCCCTGGCCCTGGCCGGCGGTGGCGTCGCCCTGCTGGCCGACGTGCGCTGGGCGGGCAGCCCCGCCGGCGTCGGCTTCGCCCTGCTGGCCGCCGCCCTGTGGGCCGTCTACATCGTTCTCGGCCACGAGGTCGCCGCCACCGGGGCGGGCGTCGACGGCCTGGCCGCCGGCAGCGCGCTCGGGGCTCTCGCCCTCCTGCCCCTCGGCGTCCCTGCCGTGGCCCCCGCCCTCGACCAGCCGGGCGTGATCGTCGCCGGGCTGGGCGTCGGCGTGCTGTCCAGCGTCGTGCCGTACGCCCTCGACCAGGTGGTGCTGGCCCGGATGGGCCGGTCCGCCTTCGCCCTCCTGCTGAGCCTCCTCCCGGCGACGGCGGCGGCCGTGGGCGTCGTGGTCCTGGGCCAGGTGCCGACGGCGGCGGAGGCGGCGGGGATCGCCCTCGTCGTCCTCGGCGTCGCCGCCCGCAGTCGCTAGGCGAGGGCCTCGAGGAGGACCTGCTGCGCAACCGCTGCGGCGTCGCCCCAGTGCGCGGTGGCCGTCCGGACCTCGGCCTCGCTCGGCATGCGCCCGCCGAAGTAGGCGGCGCCCACCGCCTTGCGCACGCCGAGGTCGCCGGCCACCACCGCCGGGCGGGCGAGGACCCGCACGAGGAACCAGTCGGCCGTCCACCGCCCGATGCCCCGGTGGGCGGTGAGGTCGGCCACCACCTCGGCGTCGGACCTGCCGTCGAAGCGGTCCAGGGCCAGCTCGCCCCGGAGGGCGGCAGCGGCCAGGCCGACGATGGCGGTCGCCTTGGCGGTGGACAGCTGGAGCGACCGCAGATCGGCCACCGGCGCCCCCGCCAGCCGCTCGGCGTCGAGGCGCCGGACCACGCCGTCCCCCACCCGGTGCTCGATGCCGTAGGCCTCGGCCAGCCGCCGCCGGAGCGTGGTGGCGAAGGTCAGGTTGACCTGCTGGGCGGTCACCGCCCGGACCAGTGCCACGAGCGGGTCGGGGTAGCGCAGCGATCGCACGCCCGGGGCCGCGGCCTCGGCCGAGGCCAGTGCCGGGTCGCCGGCCAGCAGCGCGGGCCACGCCGGCGACGCCGGCAGGAAGGTGTCGAACAGCGCCCGCGCGAGCCCGCCCTCGGCCCGCTCGCCGACACCGACCAGTCGCGGCGCGGCCACGGTCCCGGCCGGCCGCACGGCCACCGCCACCGCTCCACCGGCAGTGGGGAGCACCCGGCGCAGCACGGCCCCGTCCCAGCGGTCGAGCAGGTCGTCGCCCCACCGGCGCAGGACCTCGAGCGATCGGGAGACGTCGAGCGGTCCCTCCAGGGAGACGTCCAGGCTCACCGAGGCGACCAGCGCTCCCCTCCCACCAGGCGGGACGCTACCGGGGTGGGTCTACAGGCCCCGGGGCGAGGTGCCGAACGGTAGACATGGCCACCGTCGCCGCGGAACCGGGCCGCGCCTCCTCGGGTGACGGCCTGGTGACCCGAGCCCTGGGCAAGCTGCCTCGCGGCGGCAGCCTCGGCGACGACATCTGGGCCCGTCGCCACCACGGCATCGTCCTGCTCCTCTGGGCCCACGTGCCCGCCATCGTGCTGTTCGCCCAGCTCATGGGGGACGGCGCCCTGCACGGCCTCGTCGAGTCGCTCCCCGTGGCGGCCCTTGCCGTGGCGGCCTCGGAGCGGTGGATGAGCCGCATCTGGCGCACCACGGCGGCGGCCATGGGGCTCCTGACGAGCTCCGCCATCCTCGTGCACCTCTCGGGGGGCTACATCGAGGCCCACTTCCACTTCTTCGTGATGGTGGCCGTGGTCGTGCTCTACCAGGAGTGGACGCCGTTCCTGGCCGCCGTGGCCTACGTGGTGCTCCACCACGGCATCGCCGGCACCCTCGCCCCCGAGTCGGTCTTCAACCACCCCGACGCGCAGGCCCACCCCGGGCGGTGGGCCCTCATCCACGGCGCGTTCATCCTCGCCATCTGCTGCGCCGGCATCGCCGCCTGGCGCCTGAACGAGACCCTCCGCTCGGCCGCCGTCGACGGGGAGCAGGAGCTGCTCGAGGCCCAGCGGGTGGCCCGGCTCGGCAGCTGGGCGTGGGACGTCGACGCCAACGTCGTCACCTGGTCCGACGAGCTGTACACGCTGTTCGGCACCCGCCCGAAGGACTTCACGCCGTCGTTCGAGGGCTTCGTCGACCACGTCGACCCCCGCGACCGGGACGCCGTCTCCGCCGCCGTGGCGCAGGGGATGGCCACGGGCGAGCCCTTCGAGTTCGACTTCCGCGTTGCCGGCGGCGGCACGTCCCCCATGTGGCTCCACGGCCGGGGCACCACGACCGAGTGGGGCGGCGGTCGGCCTCGCCGCATGAGCGGCACGTGCCACGACATGACGGAACGGAAGCGGGCCGAGGATGCGGTCGGCGCCAGCGAGGAGCGCTACCGGGGCATCGTGGAGACCACCCGCGAGGGCGTGGTGGTCTTCGACATGGCCGGCCGCATCACCTTCGCCAACGCCCGCCTCGCCGACCTGCTGGGCTACACCGTGGACGACCTCGTGGGCTCGCCGGTCACGAGGTTCACCGCCGACGACGTCACCGGGGAGCGGCCGTGGATCGAGGGTGAGGGATCGCGCGACATCGAGCTGGTGCGACACGACGGCTCGTCGTTGTGGGTCATGGTGTCCGCCACCCTGCTCGAGATCGACGGAGAGTCCGGCGTCCTGGCCATGGTCAGCGACATCACCGACCGCAAGCGGGCCGAGGAGGAGCTGGCCCACCAGGCCCTGCACGACCACCTGACGGGGCTGCCCAATCGGGCCCTGCTCCTGGACCGGCTCCAGCAGGCGCTGGGGCGGTCGGAGCGCACCGGAGCGTCGGTGGCCGTCGTCTTCCTCGACCTCGACCGCTTCAAGCACGTCAACGACGGGCTCGGGCACGACGTCGGCGACGAGCTCCTGGTGGCCGTGGCCGAGCGTCTGCGCGCCGGGATGCGGCCGGCCGACACCGTGGCCCGCTTCGGTGGCGACGAGTTCGTCCTCGTGTGCGAGGACGTCGCCGACGAGCGGGCCGTCACCGCCATCAGCGAGGGGGTGCTCGCCACCCTCGCGGAGCCGACGACCGTCGGCGACCGCACCTTCCACGTGTCGGCCAGCCTCGGCGTGGCGCTCGGAGTGGGGGGCGCCGTGACGCCCGAGGACCTGATCCGGGATGCCGACGCGGCGATGTACCGGGCCAAGGAGCGGGCCCGCGGCGGGTACGAGATCTTCAACGAGGAGACGAGGCGCCGCTCGCTGCTGCGCCTGTCCGTCGAGCACGGGCTGCGCACGGCCCTGGCCGAGGACCGGCTGCGGGTCCACTACCAGCCGCTCGTCACCGTGGCTGGAGGTCGGGTGGTGGGGGCCGAGGCCCTCGTCCGCTGGGAGGACCCCGAGCGGGGCCTCGTCCTGCCGGACCACTTCATCCCCGTGGCCGAGGACAGCGGCCTCATCGTGCCCATCGGAGCGTGGGTGCTCGGGCAGGCGTGCCGGCAGGCGCAGCAGTGGCAGGCCGACCTGGGGCCGGAGATCCCGTTCGAGATGTCCGTGAACCTCTCGGCCCGCCAGCTCTTCCACGCCGACCTCGTCGACACGGTGGCGTGGACGCTGGTCGACGCCGGGATCGACGCCAGCGGCGTCTCGGTGTGCCTCGAGGTGACCGAGAGCGTGGTCATGGAGCAGCCCGAGGCCTCGGCCACGATCCTCCGGGAGCTGAAGGAGCTCGGGATCCGGGTGGGGATGGACGACTTCGGCACCGGCTACTCGTCGCTCGCCTACCTCCGCCACTTCCCCTTCGACATCCTGAAGATCGACCGTGCCTTCGTCGCCGGCATCACCTCGGGGGACGAGGACCGGGCCATCGTGCGCACCATCGTCGAGCTGGCCCGCGCACTCGGGCTCACGGTCGTGGCCGAGGGGGTGGAGACGCCCGAGCAGCTCGCGGTGCTCCGGGAGCTCGGGTGCGAGCTGGCCCAGGGCTACCTGTTCGCCCGACCCCAGCCGGCGGAGGCGCTCACGGCGATGGTGCGGGCCGGACGCCAGACGCTCGAGCGGACGTAGCGCCCCGGCGCACACCTGATTTCGGAGGATCCGCTACCCATACGGTCGTCGATCCTCCGGAATGGGGCTGGTGTGGTCGGCGTGGTCACCTGGCCGGCGCGCTCGGGCGCGGGGCCCGGTCGTCGGTGGGGCGCGAGCGCCCGCCCGCGGCCCGGTGTGGCGGCTGACCGACCGGCTGCGAGCGGCGACGTCCCGGGACGTGGGAACCACGTCCCGGGACGTCGAGCGTCGCCCGCCTGCTAGCCGCCCATGGCCTCGGCTCGGCGGGCCATCTCCTCGGGGGACACGTCCTCCACGTGGGTGGCGACGCTCCACAGGTGGCCGAATGGGTCCTGGAACTGCCCGGCCCGGTCCCCGTAGAACTGGTCGGTCACCGCCCGCACCTCCGTGGCACCGGCCTCGAGGGCCCGGGCGAAGACCGCGTCCACGTCCTCCACGTAGACGCTGACGGTCACCGGGCTCCCGCCGAGCGACCGCGGGTTCCGCTGCCCCGTGTCGGGGAACTCGTCGGCCAGCATGACCAGGCCCGACCCGAGCTGGAGCTCGGCGTGGCCCACCTTGCCGTCGGGCCCACCCATGCGCATCCGCTCGGTGGTGCCGAGGACCTTCCCGTAGAACTCGATGGCCGCGGCCGCGCCGTCGACGCACAGGTAGGGGGTCACCTGCGGGTACCCGTCCGGAATCGCCTGCACCGCCGCCATGCGCCCTCCCCGTCGACATCGAACGTGTGTTCGGGAGGGAACGTAGTCCTCGCCGCCGGGGCTGTCAACGGGTCCGTCGGGTCAGAACAGGAGCAGGACGATGGCGTAGACGACGAGCAGCACGAGGGTCACGGCGAGCCACACGACGAGCACGGCCTTGGCCTGCAGCGTGAGCACCTCCGGGCGGGTGCGACGGGGCTCGCCGTCCTCGTCCGGTCGCCCGCTCCCCGGCCCGGTCGTCGACACGGTGCCGTTGTAGCGCCTCGGGCGCCCGAACCCTCGGGAGGGGCGGAACGGTACGCTCGCGCCCTCGCATGAGCGTGCTGCGCCGGAACAACGTCACGCTCCTCGGGCGTCGCTCGGGACAACCCATGGTCTTCGCCCACGGCTTCGGCTGCGACCAGAACATGTGGCGGTTCGTGACCCCGGCGTTCGAGGACGAGTACCGCGTCGTCCTGTTCGACCACGTCGGTGCGGGCCACTCGGACCTGACCGCCTACGACGAGCAGCGGTACTCGTCGCTGGACGGCTACGCCGAGGACGTGCTCGAGCTCTGCGCCGAGCTCGAGCTCGAGGACGTCGTGTTCGTCGGCCACTCGGTGAGCGGGATGATCGGCGTGCTGGCCGCCGTGCGGGAGCCCGAGCGCTTCGCCCGGCTCGTGCTGGTCTCCCCCTCCCCGCGCTACCTCGACGACGAGGGCTACGTCGGGGGCTTCCGGGCCGCCGACATCGAGGAGCTGCTCGAGTCGCTCGAGAGCAACTACCTCGGGTGGTCGAGCGCCATGGCCCCCGTGATCATGGGGAACCCCGACCGGCCCGAGCTGGGGGCGGAGCTGACCGAGAGCTTCTGCCGGACCGACCCGGCGATCGCCCGCCAGTTCGCCCGGGTGACGTTCCTCTCGGACAACCGCGCCGACCTGGCCGAGGTGCGGATCCCCGCGCTCGTCCTCCAGTGCTCGTCCGACGCCATCGCACCCATGGCCGTGGGCGAGTACGTCGACCGGGAGCTCCCGGACAGCTCGCTCGTGGTGCTCCAGGCGACCGGTCACTGCCCCAACCTGAGCGCCCCCGAGGAGACCGTGGCCGCGATGAAGGCGTTCCTCTGAGAGCCCCCGTGGCCGATGCTGCGCCGGAAGCGGCGACCGAGGCCTTCTACGAGGCGCTCGTCGACGACAACGCAGAGGACCTCTACGAGAACGCCCCCTGCGGGTACCTCTCCACCCGCATCGACGGCACCATCGTCAAGGTCAACGCCACGTTCCTGCGGTGGACCGGCTTCGCCAGCGAGGACCTCGTGGGGCGGCGCACGTTCGCCGACCTCCTGACCGTCGGGGGCCGCATCTTCCACGAGACGCACTACGCGCCGCTCCTGCGCATGCAGGGACGGGCCCGGGAGATCGCCGTGGACGTGGTCTGCGCCGACGGCCGCCGCCTGCCCGTGCTGGTCAACGCCGTGGTGACGTCCGATCCCGAGGGGCGGCCGACGCTCGTGCGCACCGCGCTCTTCGACGCCACCGAGCGACGCCAGTACGAGCGGGAGCTGGTCGAGGCGGTGCGGCGGGCGGAGGCGTCCGAAGCGCGGGCCCGGCTGCTGGCCACCACCCTCCAGGAGAGCCTCGGCCCCCCGGCCACCCCGGTCATCCCCGGGCTCGACGTGGCCGCCGCCTACCGCCCCGCGGGCACCGGGGCCGAGGTGGGCGGCGACTTCTCCGACGTGTTCGAGGCGCCGGGCGGGAGCTGGGCCATCGTGCTGGGCGACGTGCGGGGCAAGGGGGTCGAGGCGGCCACCGTGGCCACCCTCGCCCGCCACACACTCCGGGCCGCGGCCATGCGCACCCGCCAGCCCCGCCTCGTGCTCCAGACGTTGCACCAGACCCTCGAGCGCGACCCGACCGAGCGCTTCTGCACGGCGGTCTTCGCCCGCGTGCGGAGGAGCCCGCAGGGGCGGCACCGGCTGGTGGTCTCCTCCGGGGGCCACCCGCTCCCGCTGCGGGTCTCGGTCGACGGGGACGTGTCGCCCATCGGCCGGCACGGCAGCCTCCTCGGCGTGCTCGACCGGCCCCAGTTCGTGGACACCACCGTCGAGCTCCGCCCGGGCGACGCAGTTGTCTTCTACACCGACGGCGTGACGGAGGGTCGCCGCGGTCGGGAGTTCTACGGCGAGGAGCGGCTGGCGAAGCGCCTGCGCGAGTGCCGGGGGGGCGGCGCCGCAGCGGTGGCCGAGGGGATCGTGGAGGACGTCCTCGCCTTCCAGGACGGCTTCCCCCGTGACGACATCGCCGTGGTGGTCCTCGCCGTGCCGCCGGCCGCCGTCGAGGGCGACGGGTAGCCACCTCGTGGCCGCGCCCGACGCCGGCGTCGCCCTCCGCTCGGTGTGGAGCGCATCAGGCGGCGAACCGGGGGCGCTCGACGCGGTCCGCTTCGTCGGGCCGCAGGAGGTCCTGCCCTCGCGCTACCCGGTCACGGCCGCGGCGGCCGGGGTGACGGCGGCGCGCCTCCTGGCTGCCGCCTGCCTCGAAGCCGAGACCACGGGGGCGCCCGAGGTCCCCGCCGTCGAGGTCGATCGGACCCACGCCGTCGTGGCGTGCCGGAGCGAGCGCCACCTCGAGGCCGAGCAGCTCCCGCCCATGCCGGATCCCGGGGGCGGCGACCTCCGCTGCGCCGACGGATGGATCCGCATCCACTCGCTCTACCCGCACCACCGGGCCGCCGCCCGCCGGGTGCTCGGCGACGTCCGTGGTCGCGCCGCCGTCGCCGAGGTCGTCGCCGGGTGGCCGGCCGAGGAGCTCCAGGAGGCGGTGGTGGCCGCGGGGGGTGCGGCGGCGCGGCTGCGGACGGCGGGTGCGTGGGCCGAGTCCCCGCAGGGCCGGGCGGCCCGGGAGCAACCGCTGGTCGGCCTGCGCCGCACCGGGGACGGCCCCGCGGGCGGCGGGGGGTTCCGGGTCCTCGACCTCACCCGGGTGATCGCCGGGCCGACGGCCACGAAGCTGCTGGCGGCCCACGGCGCCGAGGTCCTGCGCCTCGAGCCGCCCGGCTTCCCGGAGGTCCCGGTCCTGACCGTCGACACCGGCTTCGGCAAGCGGGCCGCCACCATCGACCTGCGGGATCCCGGCGACCGGGAGGCGTTCGAGGCCCTCGTCCGGGAGGCCGACGTGGTGGTGACCGGCTTCCGCCCCGGCGCCCTGGCGGCACTGGGCTACGGCGACGAGCAGCTGGCGGCACTGCGCCCGGGGGTGGTCACCGCCTCCCTGTCGGCGTGGTGCACCGACGGACCGTGGGCCGGGCGGCGGGGCTTCGACAGCCTGGTGCAGATGGCGAGCGGCATCGCCGGGGCCGGCATGGAGGCCGGCGACGCCGACCAGCCGGTCCCCCTCCCGCTCCAGCTCCTCGACCACGCCACCGCCCACCTCCTGGCCGTGGGCGTCCTCCAGGCGCTGCGGGCCCGCCGGCGGGACGGGGGGACCTGGCAGGTGGTGGCCTCGCTGGCCCGCACCGCGTGGTGGCTCGAGGACCTGGGCCGGATCGACGCCCTCGACGCCCCCGAGCCGGACGCAGCCGCGGTCGACCGCTGCAGGAGCGGGCTCCCGAGCGCCTGGGGCCGCCTGCGCTACGTGCGCCCGGCGGGGACCATCGGGGGCCGCGGCCTCGACTGGACGCGTCCTCCCGAGCCGCCGGGGAACGCGCCGCCGCGCTGGTGACGACGCCCGGGTTCGCGGGCCCGCGCCGGGGGTAGGGGGGCGCTGGTTGCGCAGTCAGCCGTTTCGGGAACCCACTCCCCCCCGTGGCGGGCGCTCGACGTCCCTCGGAGCGGCTGGCTGCCGCCCGCGGTCCCTCAGAGCTCGTCGACCGGGAGGCCCAGGGCCAGCCGGCCCCCGTGGACAAGCGTCTGCTCCGGCCGCAGCGGGTGGAAGGTGGCCGCCCGGATGTCCCGGTAGGCCCGCTCGATGGGCGAGCCCCGGAAGTAGGCGGGGCCACCGCCCACCTCCATGGCCAGGTCGCAGACCTCGATGCCGGCGAGGGCGATCTCCCGCTTGGCGGTCATGGCCACGGAGAAGCGGTGCACCGACGGATCCGGGTCGTCGCCGACCTCGTCCAGCGCCCCGTCGAGCGCCCAGGACGCCACCCGGAGCCGGTGCGCCATCAACCCCACCTGTCGCTGCACGATCGGGTCCTCGGCCTTGCGCATGGCCACGTCGACCGCCGCTCGGTAGGCCGCCTCGGCCACGCCGAGGTAGACGCCCGAGATGATCGGCATGGCGATGCTGGCGATGACCTGGAGGGGCGGGTCGACCACGCCGTAGGGCCGGTTGGCGAGCACCTTGTCCTCGGGCACGAACACGTCCTCGAGGACGACGTCGTTGCTGGCGGTGCCCCGCATGCCGAGCGTGTCCCAGTTGTCGAGCACGGTGACGCCCTCGGCCCGGACCGGCACGGCCATGTTCAGCACCCGCCGTCCCTGCTCGGGGTCCTCGTAGACGAACATCGTCGAGAGGACGTCGCCGAACCCCGACTGGCTGGCGAACTGCTTGCGCCCCGACACCCGGTAGCCGCCGTCGACCTTGCGGGCCTCGCCCTTCGGGTGGGTGAAGTCACCGCCACCCGTCGACACGAGCACGATGCCCTCGTCGGCCACCCGGCGGAGCGTCGCCTCGGCGCCGGGCATGCCGCGGCGGAAGCGCCACGCCGTGAACGCGGTGACGTGCTGGTGCATCGAGGTGGCCAGCGCGGTGGAGCCGCAGTGGTGGGCCAGCTCGCGCTGGACCATGGCCACCTGGCGGATCGTGGCCCCCGAGCCACCCAGCTCGGAGGGCACGGCGAGCGCCAGCAGGCCGGCCTCGCGAAGGCCTGCGAGCCCCTCCTCGACGAAGGTGCCCTCGATGTCGTGGCGGGCGGTGGTCCCGGCGATCTGCGCGCCGACCGCCGCCGCCCGCTCGAGCAGGTCGGCATCGGTGGGGAGCGTGGTGGTGGACATGCGAGCACGGTACGAGGGACGACGCCCCCAGCCCAGTCCTGGTTCTGGACCTCGCTGGTACGGATTCGGGACTGGTGCGGCACCACGGGCGGCGCGACGCATGGGGTGTGCCCGACTACGGCCGGTTCTGCCCCGTCTCGCTGGCCAGCGAGGTGCTCGCCGACCGGTGGACCCTCCTCATCGTGCGGGAGCTCGTCCTCGGCAACACCCGCTTCAACGACATCGCCCGGGGCCTCCCCGGCATCTCCCGGTCGCTGCTGGTCCAGCGCCTCCGCCACCTCGAGCGCAAGGGCGTCATCGAGCTGTGGCCCTCACCCACCGGCAAGGGCAACGAGTACCACCTCACCCCCGCGGGCAAGGACCTCGAGGGCGTCGTCGTCGCCGTCGGGCGCTGGGCCGTCGAGTGGCTCCTCGAGGACGAGGACCCGCACGAGGTGGAGCCCGTGCAACTCACCTGGTGGATGCACCGGCGCATGGACGAGGAGCAGCTCCCCCAGGACCGAGTGGTCGTCCAGTTCGACTACACCGCCCCCGAGCGGAAGGCCGTCTGGATCGTGGTCGACCGCGGTGAGGCGTCGGTGTGCGTGCAGCATCCCGGCTTCGAGCCCGACGTGGTCGTGACGACCACGACACCGGCGCTGGCCGAGGTCTTCCAGGGGTTCGCCACGTGGTCCGCCGCCGTCGCCGACGGCGCCATCCGCGTCGAGGGCCCGCCCCGCCTGGTGCGGTCGCTCCCCCGCTGGTTCCTCTGGAGCCCCTTCGCCGACGTGACCCAGGCGAAGCTCCAGCAGCGCGTCGAGGATCCGGCCGTCACGGCCTGACCCGCGGGCCCGTCCGCGACACGGGCGGGCACCCCCCGTAGGCTTCGGCTCCCCGACGCGAGGACTTCCTGGTCATGCCGGTCGTCGCCCTCTACAACCTCAAGGGAGGCGTGGGCAAGACGACGGCGGCGGTCAACCTCGCCGACCTGGCGGCACGGCGGGGGCGGCGGACGCTCCTCTGGGATCTCGACGTGCAGGGCTCGGCCAGCTTCGTCCTCGGCGTCCAGCCGGGGCGGCGCGGGTCCCTGGAGGACGTGCTGCGGGGGAAGCGGGACCTGCGGCGGCTGATCTCGCCGACGACGGCCGCCGGCGTGTCCCTCATCCCGGCCGACCCCTCCTACCGGCACTTCGATGTCGAGCTCGACGGCCGCAAGAAGCCGAGCCGGCGCCTGGCCCGCCTCCTCGAGCCCGTCCTCGACGACTACGACGACGTCTTCCTGGACTGCCCGCCCACGTCGTCGGTCCTCGGCAAGGCCGTGGCCGGCGCCGCCGACGTGGTGCTGGCACCGCTCATCCCGAGCCCCCTCTCGGTCCGGGCCTTCGACACGCTGAGCCGACTCGTCCAGGAGGGACCGTCCCGACCGCAGGTGCGCGGGTTCTTCTCGATGGTCGACGGGCGCCGACGCCTTCACCGCGAGCTGGTCGACCGGCTCCCTGGCCGCTGGCCGGGGATCCTCTCGGCCCGGATCCCCTCGAGCGCCGACGTCGAGCGCATGGCCAGCCTGCGGGCGCCGCTGGCCGCCTTCGCCGCGGGCAGCCGGGCGGCCATGGCCTTCGAGGCGCTGTCCTCGGAGGTCCGCGTCGGCATCGGCGAGCCGGCTCCGGTCTGACCGCGGGCGCCGAGGAGGGGGTTGACGAAAGCCCCTTCGGCGCGACAATCGCAATGAACCTCACCGAACGGCTACGGCCTCGAGACGGGAGGAGACGCCCATGGAACGAAGCGGCGAGGAGAGCGCTCCGCCCGACTAGCTCGGGGGCGGTGCCCCACCCGGGACCGCCCATTCCGCGACTCGGCTCGTGACCCCGTCGGCCGTACGAGGGAACCGCGCGGACCACGTGCTGTCGAGCTCCGGCGACTCGGAAGAGAGAACCTGGGAACGCCCCGGGGCCGGACGCCGCAGCGGTGCGTCGCCGTGTTCCCCCAACCGTAGGCGGTGCGCGGGGCCACGACGCTGAGTCGGACAAGCCAGAGACGAAGTCGCTGTGGGGCCCGATCCGGGCCCCACAGTCGCGCCGGAGGGAGCGCAGGCCGAGGTCAGGACTCGTCCGGTCGTCGGCCACACTTGGGGCGATGGGGCAGGAAGAGGATGGGTCGAGGGGGAAGGCGGCCCCGGCGGAGGGCCGGGGCTTCTCCGTCTACGACCACATCCGCACGCCCGCCAGCCGCCGGCGGCTGCGCTCCCTCCCCGCCATCGTCGCCGGCACCGTGCGCCTGCTGTGGGAGGCAGGGCCCCGGGACCTGCTCGTCTCGGCCGTCGCACAGCTGGCCACCGGCCTCGGGATCGTCCTCCAGCTGCTGGTCGCCCGGCAGGTCCTCGGCGCCGTGCTGGGGGCCGACCCGGGCGAGGGCATCGACCAGGTGGCCCCCGAGCTCACGGCGCTCGCCCTCCTGACCGCCGTGCTCGCCGTGGCCAACGTGGTCCAGACCGAGATGGCGCTCCGGCTCGGCGAGCGGGTGACGCGGCTGGCCGCCGAGCGGGTGCTGGACGTGGCCGTGGCCGTCGACCTCGAGGCGTTCGAGGACCCGGAGTTCCACGACCGCTTCGAGCTGGCCCGCTTCAACGCCGGCGCCCGCCCCCTCCTCGCCGTGCGCGGGCTCCTCGGCGCCGCCAGTGCCCTGATCGGCACCGTGGCCGTGCTCGTCACCCTGCTCGCGGTGGTGCCGCTCGTCCTGCCCCTCGTGGTCCTCGGGGCGGTGCCGATGGCGCTGGCCTCGACCCGCAACAGCAGGGACTACCACGCGTTCACCGTGCGGATGATCCCGCGTGACCGGATCCGCAACTACCTCCACAACGCCCTGTCGTCCAAGGACCTGGCCAAGGACGTGCGGTCCTTCGACCTCTCGCCGGCGCTGCTCCCGCGCCACGCCACGCTGTGGGACGAGCGGCTGGCGTCGATGCAGGTCATGAGCGCCACCCGCCTGCGCCGCAGCCTGCTCGCCGCCGTCGCCAGCGCCGTGCTCACGTCCGCCGCCCTCGTGCTCCTCGTCGCACTGATGATCGACGGGCGCCTCAGCGTGCCCGACGCGGGCTCCGCCGTCGTCGGGCTCATCTACCTCGGCGGCCGGGTGAGCGCCATGGTCACCGGCACCTCCAGCCTGTTCGAGGCGGCGCTGTTCATCGACGACGTCGAGTCCTTCCTCGAGCTGAAGCCTCCCGTCCGGACGTTCGACCCCGCTCCGCCGTCGTTCGACCGCCTGGCCGTCGAGGGGGTCGACTTCACCTACCCGGGCGCCAGGTCGCCGGCCCTGCGCGACATCTCGCTCGAGCTGCGACGGGGCGAGGTGGTGGCCCTCGTGGGGGAGAACGGGTCGGGGAAGACCACGCTGGCCAAGCTCCTGGCCGGGCTGCACGTGCCGACCTCCGGGTCGATCCTGTGGGACGACCGGGACGTGACCGGCGTCGACCCCGCCGCGCTTCGCGACGGCATCGCCGTGCTGTTCCAGGACTTCGCCCGCTTCCACCTGACGGCCAACGACAACGTCGGGCTCGGTCGACGCGAGCGGGCGGACGACGTCGAGGGCATCCACAGGGCCGCCCGCGCCGCCGAGGCCGACGCCTTCCTCACCCGCCTCCCGCAGGGCTACGAGACGGTGCTCAGCCGGCTGTTCACCGGCGGCCAGGACCTGTCGGTCGGCCAGTGGCAGCGGGTGGCGCTGGCCCGCGCCTTCTTCCGTGATGCGCCCTTCCTCATCATGGACGAGCCCACCGCCGCGCTCGACCCGCTGGCCGAGTTCGAGCTGTTCGAGGGCATGCGGGCGCTGACGACCGACCGGGCCGTGCTCCTCATCTCCCACCGCTTCTCGAGCGTCCGCTCCGCGGATCGCATCTACGTGCTGCGCCACGGGGCCGTCGTGGAGTCGGGCAGCCACGACGAGCTCATGGCCGAGGACGGGCACTACGCCCGCATGTTCTCGCTCCAGGCACGGCCCTACCGCGAGGTGGAGGACCTCAGGTGACCGGGGCCGAGCTCTCCGTCGTGGTGATGGGCTACCGCGACGAGGACACCATCGTCGACGCCGTGCGCTCCGTCCTCCAGCAGGTGGGCGACGAGCGCGTGGAGGTCGTGGTGGTCACCTCGGGCGGCGACGCGTCGGCCGACCTCGTGCGACGCTCCTTCCCCGAGCTGCCCGTGATCGAGTCCGCCACCCGGCTCCTCCCGGGCGGCGCCCGCAACGCCGGGGTGGCGGCCACCTCAGGGGAGTTCGTCGCCTTCCTGGCGGCCGACTGCTCGGCCTCGCCGGGATGGGTCTCGGGCCGGCTGGCCCTCCATCGCGGCGGTCACGACGTCGTGGGCTCGGCTGTCGTCCCCAGCGGCCGGCTGACGAGCGCGGCGTGGGCGTCCCACTTCCTCCTGTTCACCTCCCGGCTCCCGGGCCGGGCCGCCGGCGAGCTGCCGCCCTTCGACGACGGCGGCCACGGGCTCTCGTTCCGCCGGTCGCTGCTGGAGGCGGTGGGACCCTTCGACGAGGCGGTGCGGATCGGCGAGGACACGCTCGTCCTCCGGAAGCTGGCCCGGGCCGGTGTGGCCGTCTGGTTCGATCCGAGCGTGTCGAACGGGCACCCGGCGCCGTCGTCCCTGCGGGAGCTCCTCCGTGACCAGGCCGCTCGCGGGCGCCGCCGAGGGCAGTGGTGGGACGACCGGCCGGCGCGACGGGGCGACGTCGCCTTGCTCGCCGCCACGGTCGTGCGGGTGTGGCAACGCCTCCACTGGCTGTACCGCAAGGTGGGGCGCACCGCGCCGTCCCACCGGCCCACGCTGCTGCGGGTCACGCCCTGGGTGGTCGCCGGCGCGGTGGTCAGCCAGGTGGCGTGGGCGCGGGAGGTCAGGGCCGCCGTCCGGGCGGTGGACCTCGCGGAGGTCGAGGCCTAGGTTCCCTTTGTGCGGAATGGGCGGGCTGCCACCCTGGCTGCGCTGGCGGCCCTGGCCCTGCCGCTGGCCGTCGGCGTGCCGCCCGCCGGCGCCGAGGGCGAGACCTACGGCGACTCCACCAACTTCTTCCACAACTTCCGAACCCGGGACGGGCGCGAGACGGGCTGTGGCGGGTTCGTGAGCGCCACCGTGTTCCGCCCCGAGGGCGACGAGGAGCTGTCAGCGAGCGCTCGGATCATCCTCAACGAGGACACAAGCCCCGAGTGCCGGGCCTCGCTCAGGCTGTTCCTCGACTACCACGAGCCCTCGGGCTCCGAGGTCCACACGAGCATCGGGGGCGGGCCGGGGTACGCGCTGCTGTGGCGCACCGACGACGTGGGGCGGGGCAGCTTCGTCGCCACCGGGGAGATCACGTTCGAGGACTGCGACGTCGACTGCCGCACGACGGCGACGGTCCGGGCGAAGTAGCGCCCTTCGGGTCAGGTGGCCCGGGCCGGGGTCACCTGCGGATGCCGTGGTGGAGGTGCACCACGCCGCCGTCGAACCGGTGCTCGTCGAGGAGCTCGAGGTCCAGGCGCACGTCGTCCGGCAGGGCCCGGGTGCCCCCGCCGACCAGCACGGGGGTGAGGAAGAGGTGGAGCTCGTCGACCAGTCCGGCCCGCAGCGCCTGGGCGGCGAGGTGGGGACCGCTCACGGAGATGTCCGCCTCCGCTGACGCCTTCAGCGAGCGGACCGCGTCGGGGTCGAAGGTGCGCTCGATGCGGGTCCTGGCGCTCGACGGCGCCTCCAGGGTCGTCGAGTACACGACCTTGTCGGCGGCCCGCCACAGCTCGGCGAAGTCCCGGATGACGGCCGGCTCGTCGGGGCCGGTGGGCATGGTCTCCCAGGCGACCAGGACCTCGTACATGCGCCGGCCGTAGAGGGAGGTGCCCACCGGTCGCACGAGGTCGTTGACGAAGGCGTGCACCTCCTCGTCCGGCGCCGCCCAGTCGAAGTTCCCGTGCTCGTCGGCGACGTAGCCGTCGAGCGAGCAGATCGCCGCGTAGTGGAGGTTCGCCATGCGCCCGCAGGCTACGGCCCGGCCTCGGCCCGTCGAGCCGGCCGCGCGAACCGTCCGCCGGGCAGCTAGTCCTTGCGACGCTCCCGCAGCTCCTGCGCCTTGTCGGTGATCTCCCCGCCGAGCGCCTTGATCCGCTCCACCACCTTCTCCGCCTCGTCCAGGAGCTTCTGCAGCTCCTTCTCCGCCTTGGAACGCTTGCGCTTCTTCCGACCGAACATGGCGGCACCCTACGGCGGCGTCGGGCACGGTGCCGGCGTCACCTGAAGTCGTTCTCCGTGAGCTCGACGAGGTAGGCGCGCCGCTCGGCGATCTTCCCGTCGCGGAACGCGAACACCTCGCCGGCGACGAGCCGCATCGTCTCGCCGGTCGCCCGCCGCGCCTCGATCGCGAGCTCGGCCATGATCACGTCGCCCTCCTCGACCATGCCCCTGACCGTGATCACCGGGCTGCCGGTGAAGGCGGGGTTCTCGATCTCGGCGTCGTAGGCCTCCTTGCCCTCGAGGTGGTAGGCGCCGAAGACGGTCCAGCGGATGTCGTCGGTCAGGCAGGAGAGGATCTGCTCGTGGTCGGACCGGTTGAAGCCGTCGAGGTACCTGAGGACGGTGTCCTTGTTGGTGGACATGGTGGGACCTCCGGTGGCGCGGGAACAGGACGTCGGGCCTCCTCCCTACTCGTTCGGAGCCGTCCAGATCGAGCGAGCAGCGCCGGAGGCCGCTGGCTACTGTCGGCACCGTTCCTCCGATGCGTGCGACGCCCACCACGGCGCCGGGCACCGGAATTGGGGAGGAAAAGCCATGGAAGTGTTCAACGCTGCGTTCCCGGTGCTGCCCGGGAAGACCGACCAGGCCCGGGCCTTCGCCGCTGCCATCAACGGCGAGCGCAGTCGGGACTTCGAGGAGAGCCAGCGCCGCTTCGGCGCCACGAGGGAGACGTGGGCCCTGCAGTCCACGCCGGACGGTGACTTGATGCTGGTCTGGTTCGAGGCGGCCGATGTGGAGAAGGGCTTCGCCGTGCTCGGGCAGTCCACGGATCCCTTCGACGTCTGGTTCCGCGACCAGGTGCAGGACACCACCGGCTTCGACCTCGCCGCACCCCCGGAGGAGGCCCCGCCGGAGGTGCTCGTGGACTGGACGGCGTCCTAGCGCCAGCACTGGTCGGTCGTAGACCCACACCGGGGAAGAGAGCGACCTGAGGGAGGGACCGTGCGTCATCTCGTTCGCATCGTCTTGGCCGTCGTGGCATTCGCCCTGTCGACGATGGTGGCCCCCGCGGCAGCTCAGACGGAGGCGAGACCGACCATCACCGTGACGCCGAGCACCGGCCTGGTGGACGGGCAGGTGGTGTCCATCCGCGGCACGGGGTTCCTCGGGTTCTTCGCCATCGGTCCTCTCCAGTGCCCGCCCCAGTTCGCCGGTCGCACGGCTTTCACCATCAAGAGGTGCTGGGCAACTGCAACTTCATCGTCTTCTCCTGGGACCCGACCGTCGACAGCGCTGGCAACCTCAGCGGCACTGCCCCGGTACACGAGGTCTTCACGCCATCCTCGGGCGGCCCGGCCTACGACTGCACGGTGCGGAACGACTGCGTCCTCCTCGTGGCCGGGCTCGACGCCGGGTTGCCGGAGTTGGGCGGCGCCGCCGTGCCGATCCGGTTCGGCCCCGACGTTCCCACCTCGAAGGCGGCCTGCAAGAAGGGCGGCTGGCGCAACCTCGCGAACGACCAGGACCAGGCCTTCCGCAACCAGGGGCAGTGCGTGAGCTACGTGGTGGCGCACAGGCGCTGACCCTCGCGCCCATCACGCCGGCCCCTGACCGGCACCTTTGCATTCCCCTGACGAGTCAGTCGCGATCATGCGTTGACCGGCCGGCCGAGGCATGTCCGCGGCCCTCTGTGGGAAAGGATGACGTTCGTGGACACTCGCACCATGGCACTCATCGCCCTTGTGATCGCCGTCATCGTGGCGATCGCGGTTTTCACGACGGTGATCTGAGTCTGCCGGGGGTCCCAGGGCAGACCGGCCAGCGCCGCCCGCCTTCCCGCAATGGCGGAACCAGGTGGGCCACCTCTTGGACGGAGAGCCGGGCGTCAATCCTCCACGCCGGCGCGCTCGGCGCGACCAAACGTCCGCACATCAGCACGGCCCGCAGGCGTCGAGGCTCGGAGGACCGACTCCGTGCACCCTCAGGCTCACCCCTGAGGGAGGACGTGCACTGCGTCTCGCAGCCTCGACCTGGAGCCACTATTCGGTGCGTAGCGTCGCGGCCGGGGACAGGCGGCCGGCCACGGCGGCGGGCACGACGGCGGCGAGGATGACCACCGCCACGGCAGCGAGCGCCACGATGGCCACCACCCCGCCGGGGACGACCGGGCCCGATACCACGCCGAGCGACTCCTCGGCCAGCCGCCACGCCCAGCGGCCCACGGCCACCCCGAGGGGCAGGCCAAGCAGCAGGGCGGTGACAGCGAAGCCGACCGCGGGCCAGGCGATGGTGGCGGACACCTCGCGCCGGACGAACCCCAGGGCCTTGAGCACGGCCAGCTCCCGTCGCCGGAGCCGCACAGTGGTCACGAGGGCGTGGACGACGGCGCCCACGCCGAGCACGGCCACGAGGCCAGCCAGGACGGCGGGCAGCCCCGACACCCGCGTGCGAGGTTGTCGATCTCGTCGGAGGAGTAGGGCGGCACGACGAACCCGGGGAAGTCCCGCTCGAGTCCTTCCAGGGCCGCTTCCCGGTCGGTCCCTGGCGCCAGCCCCACCAGGAACGTCTGCGGGAAGGTGCCCTCGCCGACCGCACCCTCCGCACCCGCGACGAACGACAACCGCCGGGCGCCGTCGGCCAGGACGAGCCCGCCCTCGGCCGCGGTGACGGCGTCGTCGATGGCGGCACTGTTCAGCACCACCTCCCCGACGACCCGGTAGGGCTGGCGCGGGAAGTCCTGGAGGGCCACCTCGACGGTGTCCCCCACCGCCACGCCAAGATCCTCCATCGTCTTGCCGCCGAAGGCGATCTCCTCTCGAGTGGCCGGGGGCCTGCCCGCCACCACGCGCGGTCGCACCTCGCCCTGACCGGGAAGAGCACGAGCAGGGACAAAGACGTCCCGTCGACGGCTACGACCTCGGAGGTGAGGCCGGCGACGTCGGCCACGTCCTCGTTGGTCTTGAGGAGGTGCTCGGCGTGCTCCGCCTCCTCGGCGCTGGCCCCGTTGCCCACCGACACGTCCCAGGTGACGCCGAAGCCGGCGGGATCGTCGTTGAGGTGGTCGAGGCTGGCCCGGAAGCAGGCGGCGGCGGTGACGGCCAAGACCGTTACGACGGCGGTCACCAGGGCGGTGTGGAGCGGCACCGAGGCCGGTCCGCGCCTGGGGACGAGGGCGGCCCCGGTCCACGCCGGCGCGGGCAGGCCCATCCCGGCCACGACTCGTGGCATCGCAGGATTGCCAGCGATGCCCCGCCGGCCGCTTGCTCGTGCGGCGGCGTTGGTCGCGCCGGGGGACCGGCACGCTCGCCACGCCGCCACGGCGCCGAACGCAGCCACGATGAACGCGATGGCGGGAACCCCCAGCCCGAGCACGAGCGTGTCGAGGCCCACCCCCGGGTCGGTCAGGGCCCGGCGGGGATCCCGAGGGGGGTGAGGGGCGAGATGGCGACGGCCCCGGCCCCGGCCAGCACCGCGCCCCCGACTCCCATCAACGCGGCCCGGACGGTGGCGGCGGCCACGAGCTGGCGCCGGGTGACGCCCAGGGCCACGAGCCGGGGCCCCTCGACCGCCTCGGCGGCCACCTGGCGGGCCACTGCCTGACCCACGATGACGAGGCCGGCCACGGCGGCCAGCGCGGCGAAGGCCTGGAGGGCCCGGGTCTCGAGGTCGATGGCGCGCCGCACCCCGTCGAGGGGGACCTGGGCCAGCCCCTCTTCCTGTTCGACGGGCTCGACGAAGCTCACGTCCCCGAAGAGACGGCGCACGTCTTCCCCAAGGCGCTCGACGTCGGCCCGGCCGCCGGCCAAGTCGAGCGCGATGCCGATGCCGTAGGTGGCCAGGTCTGGGCCGTGGCGCTCCCAGAAGGCGGCCCCGACGTAGAGATCGGCCTTCTGCACGTACAGGTTGGTCTGCTCGGTACGCACCGGGATCAGATCCTGCGGGTAGCGCACCAGGCCGACCACCCGAAGGTCGACGGTCTGGCCCGCCGCCGGAACCTCGCCGCCGACCACGTCGTCGAGCTGGGACCGGGCATAGGTGGTCACCTGGTAGCGGTCGCCCACGGCCAGCCCTGCCCGGTCGGCCAGCTCCTCGTTGATGGCGGTGGCATCGGCCTCGGTGTCCTCGGGCAACCGACCCTCGAGCACGATGGGACGGCCGAAGCGGGCGAGCGATCCCGGGTCGAGGCCGAGGGTGGCCAACCGGCGACGGGCGGGGGCCCCGCCGACGTCCCTGCCGGTGACGACGATCGGCGCCGCCCTGACGGCCCGTTCGACGTAGGGGAGGCGGTCAAGGGCGGCCGCCTCCAGCTCCTTCGTGGGCGTGGCCGTGCCCCCCTCCTGTTCGCCGCCCAGGTACACGGCGGCGTCGGGCACCACTTGGCGGTCGAGGAACCCGGGCAGGGCCTGCTCCCCCCGGCGGGCGCCGGCCAGGCCGACCAGCACGGCGGCCCCGGCCAGGCCCACGAGGACGACGAGGAGGAGGCTGGCCGCGGGGCGCCGTCGCAGCTCCGACCACGCCCGCAGGCGCACCAGCCCCATCTGCTCGATCATCCCTGGCGGCACGGGCGGCGGCGAGGGAGGCACCCCCTCGACCGACCGGGGTGCTGCCCTCCCCGGGCCTCAGGGATGGGCGGCGTGTGGGCTCACGTCGGTGCTCACGGCAGGTGCACGTCCCGGCACCGATCAGCGAACATCCTCCACGAGACCCGGCACGGTTCAGACCGCTCAGCGGATGAGAGCTGGTACCGGGCCACAAGCGCCTGACCAGCACCTTCGGGGGTGGAGGTGAGCGGACTCGAACCGCCGACTTCTACGTTGCGAACGTAGCGCTCTACCAACTGAGCTACACCCCCGCGGGGGCGCCAGTCTAGGGCCGGGGTGCGGGGGTGCCGGCGGTCGAACCGGCGTCAGCTGTTGCTGTGCTCGAGGATGCGGATGGCACCTTCGCCGGTGTCGTCCTCGTCCTCGTCGTCGTGCTCGTACGTGCGCTCGTCGCCCGGCAGCAGGTCGTCCCGGTGGGGCGCCGGGGCCGGCGACCGGAGCCGCCGGGTCGTGGCCCGGCGGGCGGCGCTCGTGGCCTGGGCCCGGTACAGGAGCCCGAGGTAGGCCACGAAGACCACGTCGAGCAGCAGGTGGAGCATGAGCAGCTTCCGCAGCGGCGGCAGCAGCCCGAGCACGAACGTCACCGCCATGGCGATGAGCAGCGCCCGCATCACGTCCTTCCGCCGCTTGCGGGCCTCGTCCAGCGTGAGCCGGGACGGCCCGAGGCCGTCGTCGTCGTCGTGTCCAGGCACCATGGGCAGTGGCCTCATCAGGTGGGGGGAGCCGGCGGGGCTGGTCCGGCCGAGGATCGAGAGCTGTTGGGCGAAGGCGCCCACGGAGTCACCCGTGCGGGCGGCCCGGGCCCGCAGCACCTGGGGGACGAGGAAGATCGCCCACACCACGGCCAGGATCAGCAGCACCACCTGCGACACGCTCCGTCTTGGGGCTCTCGCCGATGACGGTACGTGGCCGGTTCGCGCGCTTGGTGGATGGTGACCCCGCCGGAGCGCACGTCTCGTCGCCGGGAGCTCGGAACATCCGAACTGGCGGCACCGACGACGGAGACGCGGGCGCCGCGAACCCGGCGTCAGCCGGTGTCGGCCTCCTGGCGGCGGTAGGTGCCCGACCGCCCGCCGGTCTTCTCCCACAGCGTCAGCTCGCCGATCGTCATCGCCCGGTCGGCCGACTTGCACATGTCGTAGATGGTGAGCGCCGCCACCGAGGCCGCGGTCAGGGCCTCCATCTCGACGCCGGTGCGGTCGACGGTCTCGACCTGGGCCTCCACCTCGACCGAGGCGTCCTCGATGGTGAAGTTCACGAACACCGACCCGACCAGCAGCGGGTGGCACAGGGGGATGAGGTCGGGCGTCCTCTTGGCCGCCTGGATGCCGGCCACCCGGGCCACGGCCAGCACGTCGCCCTTGGTGACCGCCCCCCGGGCCACCAGCGAGGTGGTCTCCGGCTGCCATGTACACCTTGCAGCGGGCGATGGCCCGCCGGTGGCGTCGGCTCCTTGGGCGTGACGTCGACCATCCGGGCCCGGCCCAGCGGGTCGAGGTGGGTCAGCCCGCGGTCGGACACGGCCCGAAGTGTAGGCGGCCTCCGAGCAGCGCCCCGAGCGGACGGGTCCTAGCCGCCGATCTGGGACATCGACCGGGGCGGCGCCACGAACGTCACCGACCCGATCTCGTGGCCCGCCCCTTGGCGGCCACGCACCGGCGAGCGGCGCGGCCAGCTCGTCGTCGCGCCGCCCCCGCCCGCAGCAGCGCCCCGCAGGTCGGTCTCCTCGACGGAGAACAGGCAGCTCCGGAGCTGCCCTCGGCCGTCAGCCGGACCCGGTCGCACCGGCGGCAGAACGGCGCCGTCACCGACGGCGACGACCCCGACCCGCCCCCGCCCGTCGGCGTAGGCCCACGTCTCGGCCGGCTCGGACCCCCGGGCCAGCGGGCCGCGAGCGGGTAGACGGCGTCGATGGCCGCCACGATCTCGCTCGCCCGGCACCACCGCCCCCGGTCACCACGTGTGGTCGGCGTCGAGCGGCATGAACTCGATGAAGCGCACCTCGACGCCCCGCTCCCGCCCGAAGCGGGCGAAGTCGACGACCTCGTCGTCGTTGACGCCCTCGATGCACGACCACGTTGACCTTCACCGGCGAGAACCCGGCCGTCGAGGGCGGCGTCGATGCCGTCGAGCACGGCGGGCAGGGCGTCGCGCCGGGTCAGCGCCAGGAAGCGCTCGCGGCGCAGCGAGTCGAGCGAGATGTTCACCCGGCGCAGGCCCGGCGGCCCGCAGCTCCGGCGCCAGCGACCCGCAGGGTCGCGCCGTTGGTGGTCATCGACAGGTCGACGTCGAGCGCCGGCCAGCCGTCCGCACCAGCGTCGGCAGGTGAGCCCGCACCGTGGGCTCGCCGCCGGTGAGCCGGATGCGAGTCGAAGCCGAACCGCTCGACGCAGAGGCGGGCCACCCGCTCGATCTCCTCGAAGGTGAGCACCTCCTCCCGCGGGCACCCACGGCATCCCCTCCTCGGGCATGCAGTAGGTGCAGCGGAAGTTGCAGCGGTCGGTGACCGAGATGCGCAGGTCGCGGTGGACCCGGCCGAAGGCGTCGGTCAGCTCCGCGGTCACGGCGCCCAGGCTACGAGAGGAGGAGCGACCTCGACCTCGTCCCCCGCCGCCGACGCCGTCGCCGTCGGGCAGGACGGCGAGCGCGTCGGCCGCCGCCATGGCCGCCAGCTGGTGCGACCCCTGGCCGCCGGCGGAGCGCACGCGGCACCGGCCGTCGCTCGCCGCACGCCGACCACCCGGACGAAGTGGACCTTGCCGTCGGGCCGGCGGCGCAGGTCCTCGCCGGCCACCGCCACGCACCCGCGGCCGGTCGAGCGTCGCGTCGCCGAGCCCGGCCATCCGGCGGAGGGCGGGGCGGGCGAACAGCTCGAAGCTCACCATCGACGACACCGGGTTGCCGGGCAGGCCGAACACCGGGCACGCCCGTCGACGAGCCCGAAGGCGAACGGCTTGGCCGGCTTGATCGCCATCTGCATCCAGCGCATGTCGCCGATGCGGTCGAGCACCACCTTCACGTAGTCGAAGTCGCCCATGCTGACCCCGCCGCTGGTGAGCACCGCGTCGCAGTCGCCGACCGCCGCGCGCACGCGCCGCGGTGATGGCCGCCTCGTCGTCGCGGACCCGGCCCGAGGTCGACGGGCTCGAAGCCGGCCGCGCGCCACCAGGGCCAGCAGCGGTCGGCCGGTTGGAGTCGCGGATCTGCCCCGGGCGCGAGCGGCCCGCCGCCCGTCGACCAGCTCGTCGCCGGTGGACAGCACGCCGACCCGGGGCCGGCGGTGCACCGACCACCGACGACGCCCCGACGCTGGCCAGCACGCCGAGGTGGCCGGGCGTCAGCACGGTGCCCGGCGGCGACCACCACGTCGCCCGGCGCTGCAGGTCGTCGCCCGCCCGGCGCACGGCCGTCCCGGCTCGACCGCCACCTCGACGACGACCGACGTGCCGTCGGCCGCGGCGCGTCGTGCGCTCGACCATCACCACGGCGTCGGCGCCCGGGGCATCGGCGCCCCGGTCATGATCCGCACCGCCTCGCCCGGCGCCGACGCGACCACCGGCCGCGGGACCGGCCAGCTGGGTGCCCACCACCCGCAGCTCGGTCGGGCGCCCCGGCGGTGTCGGCCGGCCCGCACGGCGAAGCCGTCCATGGCCGTGTTGTCGAACGGCGGCACCGGCTCGCCGGACCGCACCTCGGCGGCGGCCACGCACCCGAGGGCCTCCGCGCAGCGGCACCTCCTCCGGCGGCAGCGGCGGGCAGGCGGCCAGGACGAAGGCCCGCGCCTCCTCGAGCGGGACCAGGTCATGGCGTGGGCTTCAGGCCCCCCGAGGCCACGAGCTGCTCCAGGTAGGCCCGGAACTCGGGGCCCAGGTCGTCCCGGGCCAGCGCCAGCTCGACGGTGGCCCGCAGGTAGTCCACCTTCTTGCCGATGTCGTAGCGGCCCTCGGTGAAGACGTACCCGTACACCGGCTGCTCGGCCAGGAGCAGCGCGATGGCGTCGGTCAGCTGGATCTCGCCCCCCTTGCCCGGCTTCGTGCCGGGACAGGGCCTCGAAGATCCCGGGCATGAACACGTAGCGGCCCATCACCGCCAGGTTGGACGGCGCGTCCTCGGGCGCCGGCTTCTCGACGATCGCCCGGATGGGCACGAGGCGGTCGGTCGCCGGGCGTGGCCCCGCCGGCGTCGGCGCAGCCGTAGGCACGTGACCTCGTCGAGGGGCACCTCCCGCAGCGCCACCACCGAGGCCGACTTCTCCGTCGCGGCGGCGATCATCCCGCTGAGGAGGGCGGCGTCGTCGATCATCACGTCGTCGCCGAGCAGCACCGCGAACGGCTCGTCGCCCACGTGGGGCTCGGCCACGGAGACGGCGTGGCCGAGCCCGAGCGCCTCGCCCTGGCGCACGTAGTGCATCTTCGCCAGGGAGGCGGTCTCGCGGACGAGCTCGAGCAGGTCGAGCTTGCCGGTCCGCTCCAGCTCGCCCTCCAGCTCGGGGGCCCGGTCGAAGTGGTCCTCGATGGCCCGCTTGCCGCGCCCGGTCACCACGAGCACGTCCGAGATCCCGGCCATGACCGCCTCCTCGATCACGTACTGGATGGCGGGCTTGTCGACGATCGGCAGCATCTCCTTCGGGACGGCCTTGGTGACGGGCAGGAAGCGGGTGCCCAGACCGGCGGCGGGGATGACGGCCTTGCGGACAGGCGACGACGACGGGGCCGGACCCGCACGTCAGGACCTGGGGGCGGGCAGCGGCCACCCGAGCCGGTCGGCCTGGG